>CAVTUD010000001.1:0-903495 GCA_963737845.1 uncultured Gemmatimonadaceae bacterium
GGGCGGTCAGGATGGCGAGGGGACGCGATGGCATACCCAGGACTCGCGGACTGATTCTGACCTGCGTCAGTCGAACCTCGCACCGCGTCATTGGTACCCCGAACTCCGTCAGTGACGAGTCGTTCGTTGTCCCACGGACAACTCGTCGCTGACGGCGTTGAGGGATCCGAGTGACACAGTGAGAGGTTCTACTCACGCCATTGGTACTTAGCTCAGCATCGCCCCCGGCACGGGAGTCGGAAGCATCCCGCACATGCAGCCTCAGCTCCCCTTGCCGCTCCCGGTCCAGTGTGATCGTCATCGTGTACACGCCAGGTCCGTCGAGGGGCAGGTCGATCGGCGCGATGAGTGGCATATCGATCTCGGTCACCTGCGGCGGCGGCGCGCCAATGTCCAGCTGGCCATTCGAATTCCACAGCTCGGCGCCCTGCGGGTTCTTCCACGACAGCACCACTTGATGCGCGCCGACATCGGCGCGCTGCCCTTCAATCGCACCACGAGGTGCGCGCGCGGATGCACGCTCGGGAAGCGTAGCGACCTGCAAGGCGTCGAACACGCCAAGGATGTTGAGCTTCCCCTCCTGCGATAGGTTGGCGCCGTCGGCGAAGAGCGCGAAGGAGACGTGCATCGTCGCAAGTTACCGCTGTCACCGCACGCGCGGAACGTCTAAGTTTCAGCCATGTCCACGCTCGCCGAAGATGCCCTGGCCGCCGCCCCCGTGCGCGAGCGTGAGATCCCCGGCCCGTCGCTCACCGATCTGCTGCTCGTGACGATGAGCCTCATCTGGGGGATCAACTACACCGTCGTGAAGTACGGCACGAGCGTGATCGCACCGCTCGCGTACAACGGCGTGCGCGTCACCATGGCCGCGGTCACGCTGCTCGCGGTCGTCTGGTGGACGAAGCGCCCGCTCCCCTCGCGGCGCGACACGATCACGCTCCTCGCGCTCGGCGTGCTCGGCAACGGCATCTACCAGCTGCTCTTCATCGAGGGCGTCGCGCGCACGCGCGCGGGCGACGCCGCGCTCGTGCTCGCCGCATCGCCGGCGTTCATCGCGATCTTCGGGCGCGTGCTCGGCGTGGAACGCATCACCGCGCGCGGCGTCGTCGGCATCCTGCTGTCGCTCGCCGGCATGGCGTTCGTCGTCGTACGGCCGGCGATGCGAATCCGGCGGCGGCGCAGCGACGCTCACCGGCAACGCGCTCGTGCTCTGCGGCTCGGTGGCGTGGTCGCTCTACAGCGTGCTGCTCAAGCCGCGCGCCGACCATCTCGACATCCTGCTCGATCTCCGCGTTCACGATGGCCGGCGGCGCAGTGGTGATGATCCTCGCCGGCATGCCGTCGATCGCGCATACCGATTGGTCCGGCGTCTCGGCCGTGACGTGGGCCGCGATGGTGTACAGCGGCATCTTCGCGCTCGTGATCGCCTATCTGTTCTGGTATCGCGGCGTGCAGGTGCTCGGACCCACGCGCACGGCAATGTACTCGAATCTCCAACCCGTGATCGCGCTCGGCGCCGCGTGGGCGTGGCTGGGCGAGGTGCCCACACCGTGGCAGGCGCTCGGCGCCGGCACGATCATCGCGGGCGTCGTGCTGACGCGCACATGAGGCTCGTGCTCTTCGACATCGACGGCACGCTCCTCTGGAGCGACGGTGCGGGGCGGCGGTCGATGACCGTCGCGCTCACCGAGGCGGCGGGCTCGGCCGGGCCCCGCCGGCTATCGCTACGATGGCAAGACCGACGGCCAGATCGTGCGCGATCTGCTCATCGCGTGCGGCGTGGAGCCGGCGGAGATCGAGGCGATGATCCCGCGCGTCATCGCGCGGTATCTCGCGTTGCTCGCCGACGATCTGCGCGAGCGCCGCGCTGTCGCCTGTTTCCCGGCGTGGCCGATCTCCTCGACGCGCGTGGACGCGGACACCGAGCTCACGCTCGGCCTGCTCACCGGCAACGTGCGCACGGGCGCCGAGCTGAAATTGCGCGCGGCCGGTCTCGACTTCTCGCGGTTCCGCGTGGGCGCGTTCGGGTCCGATCATCACGACCGTCCCGAACTGCCCGCGATCGCGCAGCGGCGCTTCGCGGAAACGCACGGGCGTCCGGTGGCCGGCGATCGCGTGGTGGTGATCGGCGACACGCCGGCCGACATCGCGTGCGGCCGCGGGATCGGCGCGCGCGCGATCGCCGTGGCGACGGGACATTTCAAGGTGGACGATCTGGCGCAGCACGCGCCGGCGGCGGTGTTCGCGTCGCTCGAGGATACGGCCGCCGTCATGCGCGCGATCCGCGATGAGTGACCCGGCGCCGCCGATCGCGGTGACGATCAACGGACTGTTGCGCGGCCATGAGCTGCAGGGCGGCGCGACGGTCGCGCTGCGCGGCGACCTGGTGGAAGCTCGTGACGCGTGCCGCGCGGCACACGCTGCCGATCGCATCGCTCGACGGCGCCCGCGTGCACGAGAGCGGCGCGGTGGAGCTGTCGGTCGAGGGCGGCGACACGGTGATGCTCTTCGCGGGCATCAACGGCGCCGCGTCGCTGCGCGCGCTCGCGGACGAGTTGCTGCGGCGCGCGTGCACGCTGCCCGAGTTCACCCGCGCGCTGCGTGGGCTGGGCTCGCATCTCACGCGACCGGGTGCGGACCACGACCGGTTCTTCCGGCCGTTGCTCGAGGCGCGCCGTGGCGCCGAACGGGCGGGGAATTTCGCCGGCGCGCGCGCGGCGTTCGAATGCGGCGTCGCTCCGCGCCGCGTTCTCGCGGCGCTTGCGCGAGATGGCGCACGAGCGGTGGCCCGACGAACCGCCTGAGCGGCGCGCGCTCGAGGCGGAGGCGGTGGACACCGCCGCGCCGCTGTTCAGCGCGATCGCCGCGCTGGAGGAGGAGCAGCGCGCGTTCGACGCCAGCGCCGATTTCGACCGGTTCGCGCGCTGGCGCGCGTGGACCGCGGCGCTGCAACGCGTGTTCGAGCGCGCCGACGAATCCTGGCTCGAGTTGCAGCCGGCGTTCGCCGCGGTGCCGGTGAAGCCGCGCGGATGGCGCCGGATCTTCCGGCGGCGGCGCGAGGCCGACGCATGATCGCCGGCGTGGGACTGGATCTCGTGGACATCGCGCGCGTGCAGCGGCTCATCGCGGCGAAGGGCGACCGCGCGTTGCGCCGCCTGTTCACGAAGGGCGAGAGCGATTACGCGGCCACGCGGCCGCGTCCCTTCCTGCATCTCGCGGCGCGCGTGGCGGCCAAGGAGGCGACGTTCAAGGCGCTGTCGGCCGCCGACGGCGCGCGCGGCATCGGCTGGCGCGAGATGGAAGTGGTCACGGGAGCCGACGGCAAGCCGGCGCTCGCGCTGCATGGGCGCGCCAAGGCGTGCGCCGCCGCGCTCCAGGTGACGCGCCTGCATCTCACCCTCTCGCACAGCGAGACGACCGCCGGCGCGGTGGTGATCCTCGAGCGCGAGTAGCCGATGGACATGAACGCGCTGTTCGCGCTGCCGTGGGGGCCGCTGCTCATCTTCGGCCTGCGCATCTGCGACGTGTCGCTCGACACGCTGCGTGTGCTCTTCGCCGTGCGCGGCGCGCGCTGGGTCGCGTCGGCGCTCGGATTCTTCCAGGCGCTCATCTGGATCTTCGCGGTGGGGAACGCGATGAAGCACCTCGATAGCGCGTGGCACATCCTCGGCTACGCCGGCGGATTCGCCGCGGGCACGCTCGTGGGCGTGATGATCGAGCAGTATCTCGCGTACGGATTGGCGAGCGTGCACATCGTGTCGCGCCACGGGGGTGTGGAGATCGCGGAGGCGATGCGCGAGCGCGGATTCGGCGTGACCGAGGTACCGGGCTACGGGCGCGACGGCGGCGTGGAGCTCGTGCAGACCGTCGTGCAGCGGCAGTATCTGGATGACATCTCGAAGATCGTGGAGCGGTGGGATCCGGATGCATTCGTGACCGTGGAGGAGCCGCGGATATTGCGCGGCGGGAGCATCGTGGGCCGCCGGAAGATGAACTTCCCATGGCGCCAGGACCGCGGCGGCCGCGAGGGTTCCTGAGTGCAACAATCGCTCCCGTTCGAACGTATCCCATAGTACTTTTCGCGGCGCGCGCGGCCTTGCGCCGCGCACTCGTTCAAACCTGTAACCGTTCATAGAGGCATGACCCTCCGATCCGTCCGTTCAATCGGCGCCGCGGCATGCGCCGTGCTCGCCATGGCCATGTCCCCACGCGCGGCGCATGCCGCCGTCGCGGGCGACTCTCTTCGCGGCGTCGTACGCGACACCGCCGGCAAGCCGATCGATGCCGCGACGATCACGATCGTCGAGCTCTCGCGCACGGTCGCGAACGGCGCCGACGGCGCCTTCGTCTTCCCTGACATCGCGCCGGGCCGTTACACGCTGAGTGTGCGCCGGCTCGGCTTCGCGACCACGAGCGCCGCGGCGACCGTGCCATCCACGGCGCCGGTCGTCATCGAGCTGCACGCGTCCGCGCTGCGTCTCGCGCCGGTGACCGTGACCGCAGCACGCAAGCCCACGGATCCGATGGATTCTCCGATGCCGGTGGGCGATGTGCCCGCCGACGCGTTGCGCCGCGACGCGTCAGTGTCGCTTGCGCACGCGCTCAATGGCACGGTGGGTGTGCGCGACATCACGACGGGCCAGCAGGTGGGCACGCCGGTGATCCGCGGACTCTCGGGGCCGAGCGTGCTCGTGCTCGACAACGGATTGCGTCTCGAGGATTACTCGTGGAGCACCGAGGATGGGCCATCGGTGGATCCGCGCACGGCCGACAATGTCGAAGTCGTACGCGGCCCGGTGAGTCTCATGTACGGCTCGAACGCGCTGGGCGGTGTGATGAACGTGATCAATCCGCCGGTGCCGAACGCGATCGGCATCTCGCCGTTCGTGCACGCCGGCGCCGAGATCTATGGCGCGACGAACAACAATGAATACGGCGGCGTCCTGCATCTCGAAGGCGCGGATGGCGCGTTCGGCTGGATGGCGACGGGCATCGGCCGCAAAGCCGGGAATTTCCAGACGCCCACCGGGAATCCGGAGACGCCCACCGGCGACATTTACGACACCGGCTACGACGCGATCAATGGCAACCTCGCGGTGGGACTCACCGGCGCGACGTCGTCCGGCACGCTGCGCTTCGAGCACTACGGCGGAAATTTCGGATTGCTCGACGGACCGCCGGTGCCGGATGACAACACGAGCGGCCCGCTCCGCAAACTGCAGGACAACCGCATTCAGGCGGCCGGCAACTTCATTCTTCGATCAGGATGCGCGCATCGATGCCAAGGTGCAGTGGCAAGGCCATTCGCTGATCGAGGTCGTGGGCGACAGCCGTGTCGGCGATGAGCAGCCGCCGATCGATCTGTATCTCAGCACGTTCACCGGAGATGTCGCGCTGCATCACCAGCAGGGCGAATGGCTCACGGGCACGGTGGGCGTGTCTGGCATGTACCAGACGAATACCACGAGCGGCATGGATCCGCTCGTGCCGAACGCGACGACGTACGACGCGGCGCTCTTCGGCTTCGAGAATTACACGCAGGGCAAGTGGAGCTTCCTCGCCGGCATTCGCGGCGATCTGGGTGGAGTGAGCGCCGACAGCAATGCGGACCTGGCGCTCGGGGCGCAGTCGCACACGCAGAACGCCTTCACCGGCGACGTGGGCGTCGTTTACCGGCCGCGGCCGCAGCTGGCGTTCTCGTTCAACGTGGGGCGTGCCTACCAGGCGCCGACGCTGCTGCAGTATTTCGCGAACGGACCATTGCCCGCCGAAGGGCAATATCTCGTCGGCCTGCCGAGCGCCGTTCCGCAGGTGACGTTCGATCTCGACGCCGGCGTGCGCTGGGAGAGCCCGAAGTTCAAAGCCGAGCTGTCGCTGTACCGCAATTCGATCGATCACTATCTGTTCGTGCAGGCGACGGGCGACAGCATTGCGGTGCCGAACGACGAAGGTTGTTGCGACACGCTGCCGATCTATCAGACGATGCAGACCTCGCACGCGACGCTCACCGGTCTGGACTTGAGCGCCGAGTGGGCGGCGATGCCGATCCTCACGTTCCGTGGACGTTTCGATCTCGTGAACGGCGAGAACGATGCGATCCACTCGCCGCTCCCGCTCATGCCGCCGCAGCGCGGCGATCTCGAAGTGGAGCTGCACACGCCGGATACGCGCATGATGTATGTGTCGTTCGGCACGCATATCGTGGCCGCGCAAACGCGGCTCGCGGCGTACGACGTGCCGGAACCGGCCTACACCATCTTCGAGATGGGCGCCGGCATCTCGCGCAAGCTCGGCGGGCGGTTGTATTCGCTGGATATCCGCTGCACGAATCTCACGGATGTGACGTATACGGATTATTTGTCGAGATATAAGACGTTCGCGTATGCGCCTGGTCGGAATGTCATCTTCCGCCTCTCGATGCCGATCAACTGACTACGAACAACTGTCGGCCACCTGCGCATTCAGGACTGCAGTCAAGAGTCAACAGTGACTCAGTAAACAACAGTCATCAGTCATCGGTCATCAGTCATCAGCAAACAGGCCCCTGCGCCAGGAAACCTCCTGGTACAGGGGCCCGCTTTCTGATGACTGATGACCGATGACTGATGACTGTCGTTTACTGAGTCACTCCTGACTGTTGACTGCAACCCTCCCTGCCTGGTGGCCTACGCGGTTCGTTTGAGCAGTTTGTCGAGGAAATGCACATACTCATCGAACTGCACGTACGTAGTATGCCGATCTGTCTTCATATACCTCACCCCGCCGCGTAGATCAGGCGACTCCCCCCGCCGCATCGCGTCGAGTCTCGCGAACTTCTCCGGCGCCGAAGTCTTGAACGCAAGATATCGTGCAACCAACTCCGCCTGCCGCGAGACCACAGGATATGCCGCACCATCCGTCTCGAACAATCCGATCACGAACAGATTCTCGTACGCGCGCGCGAACACATTGATCCACAGCCCGGGCGCGCCGCCGAGCGTCACGCCGCCGGCGTCGAGGAATGGCATCGCGCTCGTATAGCCCGTCGCGTAGACGATCATATCCACCGCCTCCTCGCTGCCGTCGGTGAATCGCACGCGGCGCCCTTTCAATTCTGCGATGTCGGGCTTCACCGTCACGTCGCCGTGCTGCAACGCGTGCACCAATTGGCTGCTCACGATCGGGTGCGTTTCGAGCACTCTGTGATCCGGCTTCGGGACGCCGAATCGCGTCATGTCGCCCACCAGCATGCGCAGCAGCAGTGTGAGCGCCGGCTGCGCGATGCGCGGCGGGATGTGCGGGCCGCTGCGGAAGAACGCGTCGGTCGGCTGGCCGAAGATATGCTTTGGCAGGAAATAGTAGCCGCGCCGCATCGAGAGGAACGCCGCGCTCCCGCGCGCGGCGGCGTCGCACACGATGTCGCAGCCGGAATTCCCCGCGCCCACCACGAGTACGCGCTTGCCCTCGAATTGCGACGCGCGGTGGTAATCCCTCGAGTGGATCACCTCGCCATCGAAGTGTCCGGCGTACGCGGGCATCACGGGATCCCAATTGTGCCCCGGCGCCGCGATGAGCGCGGCATAGTCGCGGGTCGCGCCGCCGCGCAACGTCACGCGCCATCCGCCATCCCGCGGCTCCGCACGCTCCACGACGCTCGCGAACCGGATGCTCCCGCGCAACGCATGATGCTCCGCGTACGCGCGGATGTACGCGAGGATCTTCTCTCTCGATGGATAGTCCGCATAATCCGCGGGCATCGGGAATCCCTCGAACGCCGACTGCGTACGCGAACTGATGAAATGCGCGCTCTCGTACATTGGCGTGCCGGCGTTCTCCATGTCCCAAATGCCGCCCACGTCCCGGTGGCGGTCGAGCACTTCGAAGCCGATCCCGTGCGCCTTGAGCGCCGCCGCGGCCGCGAGCCCCGATGGGCCGGCCCCGATCACGCCAACGGTCGCGCTCACTGCAGGCCGATCGCGATCGCGATGTAGATCGCCACCAGCGCGCCGGCGACGAGCATCGCGACCAGCGGCAGCGCGAAGCGCATCCACTTGTCGAACGGCACGCCGGCCGCCGCGATCACCGCCATCAGCGCGCCATTCGTTGGCGTGAGCAGCTCGCACATTCCCGCGCCCGTCTGATATGCGAGCACGGTCACCTGCCGCGACAGGCCAAGCAGGTCCGACAACGGCACCAGCACCGGCATCGTCAACGCCGCCTGCCCGCTCACGCTCGGCACCGCCACGTGGATCAATCCCTGCACGGCCACCATGCCGGTCGCGCTCGCGGCCACGCGGCAAATGCGCGAGCGGCGTGAACAGCCCGTGCACGATGGTGTCCATCACGTTCCCCTGCTGCAGCACCACACTGATGACACGCGCGAAGCCGATCAGCATGCTCGCGTATGCCATCGACCGGAATCCTTCAGCAAACCCCTCGGCCGTGCCGCCGGCGCCGAGTCCGCCCACCAACCCGCCGGCAATGCCGAGCCCGAGGAAGAGCGCGCCCATCTCCTCGAAGCCCCAATTCCCGAGCGTGACGCCCCAGACGAACACGCCCAGCAGAACGACCGTGAGTACCATCACCGCGCGCGTGCGCGCCGGCGACGTGCCGGAGGGCGGCGGGTCGGCCATCTCCACGCGCGCGCCGCGCGTGCGCACGGCGTAGCGCATCGTGGCCGTGATCCAGAGCGCCATCGCGAGCACGAGCATCACGAAGCGGAATCCGCTCGCGGAGCCCACGGGCAGTCCCGCGAGCTTCTGCGCGATCACCGCCTGAAAGGGATTGATCGGGCTGAACGCCGAACCCACCATCGCGGCGCCCACGCTCATCGCCGCCGCGGTGAGCGCATCGAAGCCTGCGCGCCGCGTCACGAACAGGAGAATGGGAATGAGCGCGATGATCTCCTCCTGCATGTTCTCCACCGCGCCGAGGAATCCGAACACGACGCAGAACACCGGGATCGCGAGCGTCTCGCGCGGCCCAAGGACGCTCGCGAGTCCGTCCACCGCGCTGCGCAGCGCGCCGGTGCGGTCGAGCACCAGCAGCGCGCCGCCGGCGAGGAAGACGAAGAAGATCACGTCCGCTCCCGCCTCGATCCCCTTGGGCACCGCCACGAGCGCGCCCAGCGCGCTCACCGGCGCGGCGGCCACCGCGTGATACGTGCCGTTCACGACCACGGTCTTGCCGCTCGCGGGATCGTCGCGCCGTTCGTACGCGCCGGCGGGCAGGATCCACGTGAGTCCCGCCGCGAGGAAGATCCCGACGGTGAGCAGGACGAGCGGGTGGGGCATCGTGAGCTTTTTCATAGCGCAGAATGTGCCCGCGGTGCCGCGGTCACGCTATCCCCCGGCGCGCCCCATGCCGAATCGCGTGACGACCCGTTCGGCAGCTCAGCGGGCCGCCGTGACCCACGTAGAGCTTGCGCGCCCCCGCGGCGAGGACGGCGCGCAGCGAGCGCTTGGCGTCGGCGTCGTCGTCCTGGAAGTACGCGATGTTCGGCACGCTCCGGCGCACGAGTCCGCCGAGGAATCCGCCCATGAGCAGATCGCCCACGACCGCCTCGCCGCTCGGCAAAATGAGCGAGATCGAGCCGGCCGTGTGGCCCGGCGTCTCCATCACGCGCGCATCGAGTCCGAATTCCTGCAGAGAGCGCGGACCGTCGAGCACGAGATCGGGATGCGCGGGTTCGCCACGCGTGGCCTGCACGATGGGCGCGGCGAGCCGCGCGATGAATCCGGTGGGGCGGAGCGGCGCGTTCTGTCCGAGCCGCAGCATCTCGGCGTCCGCCGCGTGGATCGCGATCGGCGCGCCGGTGCGGCGGCGGATCTCCGCGGCGGCGCCGGTGACGGGAAGGTGGCCGTGCGTGAGCAGGATGAGCGCGAGCGTGTGCGGCTCGACGCCCTTGCCGCGGACGGCGGAGAGGATGCGGTCGGCGTCGCCCTGCGCGCCGGCGTCCACGAGGATCGCCCGCTCGCCCCGAACGAGATACGCATTCGAGAGTGTGAGCCGGAGCGTGTGGACGCTGGCGTGGTCGGGCATTCGCTGGATACGTTGCCGAACTGCAGACTGAGACGCTAGACTGAGACGTTAGACTGCGACTGCACGGGGGACGAATATGTCTAATGCGATCAAGCAAAAAGTCATTCTCAAGGCGCGGCCGGCGGTGGTGTACCGGATGCTCACGAATGCGCGTGCGCACGCGAAGTTCACGGGTGCGCCGGCGAAGATCGAGGCGCGCGCGGGCGGGGCGTTCAATGTGTGGGGCGGGTACGTGCTCGGGTTCAACATCGAGCTCGTGAAGAACAAACGGATCGTGCAGGCGTGGCGCGGATCGGACTGGCCGAAGGGCGCGTGGTCCGTGGTGACGTACGAGCTGCGCCCGAAGGCGGGGGGCAAGACCGAGATCATGTTCTCGCAGCACGGCGCGCCGGCGTCGCAGGTGCCGCACCTGCGGAAGGGCTGGAAGTCGAGCTACTGGGATCTCATGAAGGCCGCGATCTAGCGCGCCATTCGTGTGCGGCGATCGAGCGGAGCATTCCGCGAGTCGATCGCGATCGCCTTTGCGGCTCGCCATTCGTCGGCATTTGTGATCGCGAGGGACAAGGCATGCTCATGCGCCATCGCTTTCTGGACTGTGACTGGCTTGATGTCGCGCATGCCGATTTTCTCGAGCACGCGACCGGAAGCGGGATTGCGAATGAAATAGCGCGCGGTGACGCGCTCGAGCGACCACGCATCGCCGAACGCGAGCGAGACACGGCGCCCGCCGCTTCGGTCGCGTAGCCGCGCCCCCAGTACGGCACGCCGACCCAATAGCCGAGTTCGCCCTCGCGGCCGCCTTCGCGTCGATCTCGATGCCGATCGCGCCGACTAGCGCGCCGCTCTGCCGCTCTGTGATCGCGAACACGGTCGCGACGCGTGCTTCGACGAGCAGGAGGTGCATGCGATCCACGCGGCGCCGCCACCCGCCGGATAAGGATGCGGGATGCGGAGCGTCGTGTCGGCGACCTCCCACGCGCCGGCGAGCCGCTCGACGTCGGCCGCATCGTTCGGCGTGAATCGGCGAAGCAGGAGCCTCTCTGTCGTCAGCAGTGTCTCTGGCATGGAACAATGATACGCCGAGGCGGGCGACAGTCGACAGCCGACAGTCCGCCCTTCCGCACTTTGCCTGCTCCCCTACTTCTCCCCAATGCAATCCGACATCGCCGAGGTCCAGCAGCATTCCACCGCCCTCCGCAAGGAAGTCGGGCTCGCCGCGCTCGTCGCTCACGCAGATCATGTACGTCGTGGGCACCGGTTGGGTGGGCACCGCGGCGAAGCTCGGCCACGGGCACACGATCTTCTGGCTGCTCGCCATCACGCTCTTCTTCCTGCCGCAGGCTGCGGTGGTGATCTGGCTGAATCGGTTGATGCCGTTGGAAGGCGGGCTCTACCAGTGGGCGAAGCTCGGCTTCAACGATTTCACGGGATTCCTCACGGCGTGGAATCTCTGGGTGTACGCGATTCTCATCCTGTCGGCGTTCGGGCTGATCGTCGCGCGCAATCTCGCGCCATTGCTCGGCGCGCCGCCGTTCACCGACACGCGCGCCTACGCGGCGCTCGTGACCATCGTGCTGATCGTCGGCGTCGCGCTCATCACCGTGCTCGGGTTGCGCGTGGGGAAATGGGTGCAGGGGATCGGCGGCGTCGCGCAGCTCGCGGCGTTCGCGGCGCTCATCGCCGCGCCGGCGATCGCGTTGCATCGCGGCGTCGCGATCAATGCGCATCCCGTGGAATTCGTACTGCCGGCGATGTCACTGCTCTCGCTGAACATCTTCGGCAAGATGGCGATGGGCGCGTTCAGCGGATTGGAGTACGTCGCGCTCATGGCCGGCGAGACCAAGGACCCGGCGCGCTCCATCGCGCGCTCGGTGATGATCTCGACGCCGATCATCGGCGCGATGTTCATCTTCGGCACCGCGAGCGTGGTGGCGCTCACGCCGAAGAGTTCGATCGATCTCATCGCGCCGGTGCCGCAGGCGCTGCTGCTCGGCTGGACGAGCACCGGTGTCGGCGGCGCGGTGGTGATGATGGTGACCGTGATGCTCGTGATCCGGCTCTTGGCGAATACCAGCTTCGTATTCGCGGGGAATTCTCGGCTGCCAATGGTCGCGGGGTGGGACGGACTCTTGCCGGCCTGGTTCACGCGATTGCATCCGCGCTGGCGCACGCCGCGCAACGCGATCCTCTTCGTGGCGGGCGTGGTGCTCGTGTTCTCGGGGCTCGGCCTCGTGGACGCCGGCCAGCAGGAGGCCTTTCAATTGCTCGACAGCGCCGGCGGCATCCTGTACGCCGTGAGCTACCTCGTGATGTTCGCGCTCCCGCTCATCGCGCCGGCCCGGCTCGGTGTGCGTCCGCCGTTGTGGCTGCGCGCGGCATCGTTCTCGGGATTCGTCGTGACCGCCGTGTACTGCGTGATGAACACCTTCCCGATCATCGACGTGCCGAACCCGTTCGGGTTCACGGTGAAGATCGTCTCGGTGATCGTGCTCGCGAACTTGGTGGGAATGGCGCTGTTCTTCAGTTCACGGCGCTAGGGATTCGGAACGAACGCCCACTTGGCCTGCACGCTCGCGGAGATGGAGATGTCGCCGGCGACGATCGGGGTCTCGGGCTGCGGGCCGGCGAAGGACGCGCGCATCATCGGGCGCGGCCCCTGAGCCTCCTCGTTCGTGGCCACGAAGATGAGCGGTCCCAGCGTTCCGCCCATCGCTTTCGCGAGCACCATCGCGTCCGACTTGGCCTGCGCCGCCGCGTCGGCGAGCGCCGCGCGGCGCGCATCGGCGGTGTTCGATGCATCGAACGTGAGATCGCTCACGTTCGTCGCGCCCTTCGCGAGCGCGGCATCGATCACCGCGCCCACGCGGTCGAGCTGCGTGAGCCGCACGGTGATGGCGTTGTTCGCGAGGAATCCGTTCCGCTCCGCGACGCCCTTCGCATTGGTCTCATACGCCTGTTGCACCGTGAAGCCCGCTGTGCCGATCTGACTGGGCGCGATGCCGATCGCGCGCAGCGTGTCGAGCACCGCGCGCTGCGCGCGCGCGTTCGCCTGCGCGGCGGCGCCGGCCGACGCGGCGCGCGTCTCCACCGCGAGGATCAGCGTCGCGCGGTCGGGGGCCATGCGCACCTCGCGGGTCGCGGACGTCTGGATCGTGGCGGTGTCGCCGATCCCGACGGGCTGATGCGGGTACGGCGTCTGCGCTGATATTGAGCAGCGCGCCCGAGATGACGAGCGCGACGAGAGCGATGCGTACGGTGCGGGCGGACATGTGCGAACTCCGTGGCGGGGCGAACGTGATTCTACTGCGAGCCGCCGCGTTTCGCGAGCGCGGCGCAGAGCAGGGGCAGACTCGCCAGGAGCGCGAGCACAATGATCACGAGGATCTTTCGATGCGTCGGCCAGCCCGCGAAGGCACGGTGGCTGCCGGATGGCGGGCCCGTGTGCAGTGGCTCCCACGACGGCGGATCGCTCGCGGGGAACGACTCGCCGAGCTCTCGTCGATCGGGATCGGGCGGCTGCGTCACGCGCCTCCCGGGAATTCCAATTCGAGCGTGCCACCCGCGGGCAGCGCACGCCATTTCGCCGCGAGCTCGCCGAGCCGCGAATGGATCGCGGCGAGTTGCTGCTCGGTCACGGCGCGCGGGCGCGCGATGCCCTTCGAGTCCGCGTATACGCTTGCGTGCGCTCGTTCAATTCCGCCGCCGTGAGTTCTTCGCGCAGCAGGAACGTGCGCCACACTTCGCCCACGATCGACTCGACCTCCAGCGCCTCCGCAGGGATCGGTCCGCGCGGCCATCCGTTGCCGAAATCTTCGAAGCTCCAGCCCTGCGCCACGAGTCCGAAGAACGCGTTGCCGATGCCGAGCGTGGACTCCACGCTGTAATGCACGAGATCGTGCACCGGGAACGCGACGTGCGAGTGCTGCCACGTGGCCGTGCCGTCGGCGCGCACGCCGGTGAGCACCGGCGGCGCGTCGGGGGTCTTCTTCAGGCGGATGGTGAGTGGCGGATTCGGCATGGTGAGAAAAAAGCTAGCATGGCGCGAGGCGTTTGCCAGCATTTGGATCATCGCGCGCTGTCGGGATCCGGCCGGAGTGAGAAACGTGTCGCCTCGAAGCACGAGACGCGAGATCCTGTTCGCGAACGCGGCTCTGGGGCGCGGGCTGACCGCCGGGATCCGAATACAAGTAGGTGCGGTAGCGATCGCCTTCGCGCAACTCGACCACGAGCGAGACCCCGTCGGTATGGACGATGCCGCGGTACTGTATGAGCGTGGTATCTGCCGGGAGGGACCACACGCCGAGCGAATCGATCTGGTTCCAGAGCCGCGCCCATTTGGCGTCGCGCGAAGGCGCCGAGCGCAGGTGATCCAGTGGGTAAACCCGTCCTCCGTCGTATCGGCGTCTCGCCGTCGGACATCACCGCACTCTTTGATCCGCTGGGCGAATCGGAATTGAAAATCGTGACCGCCGGGCATGAGCGTGTCGTATTCGCTCGGGTTCTTGAACCAATACAGTTGCCGCCCCGTGACCTCGCCGTTTCGCTGAACGAGATCGATCATGTCGTCGGGCTCGACGTTCCCGAATCCGGCCCAGAGGCGGATCTGCCGCACGCCGGCGGGCAACACAGCGCGCCGCATCAGCGGGAGTCCCGCCGTGATTGCCGCGCCATCGAGCGTCGCCGTATACTCTGGCGTCTGCGCGCCGGTGTCGGAGATGGCGGTCCCGATCGGCGGCCCCAGGTGAGGCCGCGGATCGACCATGTCGGACGCTCGCGTAGGCGTCCAAGGGAACGGGCCCAGCGAGAAATGGACGGAGTCGCGTTGCCCCGGCGACACGCGCACGATGCGCGCGCCTCCCCACGTGCCGTTGCCATCTGCGCGCATGAAGTACGTTCCGGGCGCGAGCTCGAGCGTCTCGCCGCTCTCGGGCGCGTCGTCTCCGTGCCAGCGCAGGGAACCGGCAGCCGGGCCCGCCGGCCACTCGACCGCGGTGACGGACACATTGGTGAGTCGGCGCCCAGCAGTGTCCGTGACGGAGATTCTGAGCGCGGCGCTCGGTCCGCTCGGTTCGCTCTCGGTCACGCGCTCGGCGCAATACGTACCGTGCGGATTCGCGAGCCGGTTGCCGTTCCGATCGAATCGGATCATGAGGCCGTATTGCCACCACGCCCCCGAAAAGGAGCGCGAGCCGATCCGTCGTACCGAGTAGCCGGTATACGAGGCGTCGCTCCCCGCCGCGAAGACCGTGTCGCCGCGGCTGTACGAGGGGAAGGACCCCTCGCGGATGATCCGCCCCCGTATGTGAGTGCATTTCGCCACTCATCGGAGATGAACGGATCGAGTCCCCACGGGACGAGCTGCCACGGCGGCTTGGCGGTGAGCCCCCATGCCGCCCTGCCTACGAGCGAGATCGGCCGTGCCATGTCGTTGCCCGGGCCGCCGACGATAGAGGGTCGCGTCGTCAGCCAGAAGTAGCCGCGCCGCGCATCTCTGGAACCTCGCCCTCCTCGAACGCCGTGACCTTGAACACGCCGGTGAGCGCCGCGGCGCTGTCAGCACGACTCAGGACGGCAGCCGACTCCGCACCACAACCCGGCAATGGACTCGTCACCGTCGCAGCGTGACAGGCGGCCAGGAAAAGAGCCACAGTGAGGAGCGAGAATCGCATGACAGGAGACGCCGCGGCGTCCCCTCGCTTGCACACGCGGCTCAGTGTGCTTGCGCTGCCCGGTAGTCCCTCCGCGCCCGCATCCAAATGAATCCGCCCACCACGAACAGCAGCGCGATCACCTGCGCCACGGTGAGCCCCGCGATGAACCGGTCGTCCTTCGCGCGCAGGAACTCGATCACGAAACGCTCGATCCCCGCGAGCACCATGTAGACGCCGAACAACCATCCGTCGGCATGTTTGTGATCGCGCATGCGCCACAGGATCACGAACATCACGATGCCGAGTGTCACCTCGTACAATTGCGTGGGATACACCGATAACACCGTGTTCGGCAGCACCCCCGCCGGGATCGGCACGCCGAACATCGCCTGCATGTTCGCCGCGGTGCTCGGCGGCGCGCCCTGCGGGAAACTCACCGCGAGTGCGGACTTCCATGGACGGCCGTAGTCGTCGCCCACGGCCCAGCATCCCGTGCGCCCCACGGCGTACGCGGCGGCGATCGCCAGGCCTGCGACGTCAGCGATCTTCCAGAACGGCAGCCGCCGCGCGCGGATCGTGATCGATACCGCGAGGATCCCGCCGATCAGTCCGCCCCAGAACACGAACCCGCCGCGGCTGAACAGATTGTGGATGTCCTGCGTGAGGATCACGTAGTAGATCTTCGCGCCTAACAGGCCGCCCACCACGGCGGCGAGCACGAGATCGCCGATGTAGCTCGCGTCGTAGCCTTTGCGCTCGAGCCCGCGTTCGCTCACGGTCTGCGCGACCATGAACGCCATGAGCACGGCGAGGCCGAAGCCTGTGAACGTCAGAGGTCCGACGTGGATCTCGAACGGATGCGCTACGGTCATGCGGCCACGAGTCCGGGCAAGGGTAGGGAAGCATAAGCGTTCAGGTCGAGCGACGCACGTTCGCCGCGCTCGAAGCGGAACAGTCCGGCGCGCGCGATCATCGCCGCGTTGTCGGTGGCGAGCCGCGGACTCGGTGCGAACAGCTCCGCCCCACTCGCGGCCAGCCGCTCGCGCATCGCCTCTTGCAGCGTCCGATTGCACGCGACACCGCCGCCGAGTATCACCCGGCTGCGCCCGAACCGTTCCGCGGCGCGCGCGGTCTTCTCGGCGAGGGTCGCGATCATCGCGTCCTGGAATCCGCGCGCGATGCTCGCGCGCGCGGTCTCGAGGTTCGTGCTGTTCGCACGCACGACGTTCAACACCGCAGTTTTCAAACCGCTGAAGGACATGTCGTAATAATCGTCGTCGCCGGGCTCGGCGCTCGCGCGCACCATGGGACGCGTGAAGCGGAACGCTTTCGGATCGCCGTCGCGCGCGGCGCGCTCGATCTGCGGACCGCCGGGATAGGGGAGGCCGAGCAGCTTCGCCACCTTGTCGAACGCCTCGCCCGCCGCGTCATCGCGCGTCGCGCCGAGCAGGTTGTACGTGCCCCACGCGGGCACGTCGAGCAGCATGGTGTGTCCGCCGGAGATGAGCAGGGCGGTGAAGGGCGGCACGGCGCGCTCGTGCTCGAGCGATGTGGCGAAGAGATGTCCCTCCATGTGGTGCACGCCGAGCACCGGCAGGCCGTGCGCGAACGCGAAACTCTTGCCGAAGCTGACGCCCACGAGCAGCGCGCCCACGAGACCCGGCGCGTGCGTGACCGCCACCGCATCGAGCTCGCCCGGCGCGATGCTCGCATCGGCGAGCGCGCGCTCGACCACCGGCACGATGCTCGTGAGATGCGCGCGCGACGCGATCTCGGGCACCACGCCGCCGAATACGCGATGCACGTCCTGCGAGAGGATCACGAGCGAGCGGGTCGCGACGCGATCGCCCTCGCCCTCGACCACGGCGGCCGAGGTCTCGTCGCACGACGTCTCGAGCCCCAAGAATGCGCGTCATGGCGCGGCGCGCAGTTTGAGCCGCACCACGCGCGGCCGGATGTCGCGCACGCGCGCGTCGACGCCGGAGGGGAACTCGATGTCGTCGGCCGCGAACGCGATCACGGCGACGTTGCCGCCGGCGTCGGCCGCTTGCATGTGCGCCACCGGATGCGCGGTGGCGAGTTCGAGCAGGTCGCGTCCGCGCGCGGCGACGAGCGCGCGCACGCGCGGCGGCGCGTCGGCGAGCGCGAAGCCGGAATCCACCGTGAGATCGAGCCGCACGTCCACCCACTGCTCGGCCTGGTCCTGCAGCGTCACCACGAGCCAGATGAGCATCGCGAGCACGAGCGCCGCGATCTTGGCCGGGAGGCGTTCCGTGAACGCCGCGCGAACGCGCAGCGGGATCGTGCGCCGCTTGATGGCGATCATTCGGCGAGCAGCCGCTCGACCATCGCGCGGTTGTCGGGCGTGTCCCACCGCTGCGCGCCGATCACCTTCCGGCGGATCATCCCATCCTTCGCGACCACGAATGTCGCGGGGATCCCGAACGCATCGAGCTGCTCCTCAATGTGTCCCGTGCCTTCCTGCAGGATGGGGAAGGTGAGTCCGTACTGCTTCACGAACTCGCGGATCTGCGGCTCGAGGCCGGGATTATCGATCGACACGCCGACCACCACGAGTCCTTTGGGCCCGAGCGCGCGGCTCAGCCGCTCGAGGCTCGGCATTTCCTCCCGGCAGGGAATGCAGTACGTGGCCCAGACGTTCACGAGCACCACGCGTCCGCGATAATCGGAGAAGTGCTTCGCGAGCGCCGGTTCGTCCATCGTGTGCGCGGCGAAGTCGGGCATCTGCGCGCCGACCGTGGCCGCGTTCGATCCACCGCCCAGCCGCCGCGCCGCGAACAAGGCCGTGCCCAAGAGACCCACCAGCACCACGCCGGCAACCGCCCATTGTGCGCGCAGCGTCACGCCTGCTCCATCGCGAGACGGCGCAGCGTGGAGATCGCGTCCTTGGGATCGGCCGCGGCGCACACCGCCTGCCCGGCAACGAAGGTATCGGCGCCGGCGCGATGCACGCGCGCGATCGTGTCGCGGTTGATCCCGCCATCCACCTCGAGCGCCGCGCGGCTGTGTGCGCCGTCGAGCAGCGCCCGCGCGCGACGCACCTTGTCTACGCTGGATTCGATGAACGTCTGCCCGCCGAATCCCGGATTCACGCTCATGATGAGCAGCAGGTCCACCATGGAGATCACGTCGGCCACCATGTCGAGCGGCGTGCTCGGGTTGAGCGCGACGCCCGCCATGCAGCCGAGCTCGCGGATGCGGCCCAGCTGGCGATGCAGATGCGGTGCGACCTCGGCGTGGATCGTGATGTGGTTCGCGCCGGCCGCAGCGAAGCTTTCGAAGTAGCGCTCGGGCTCCACCACCATGAGGTGGACATCGAGTGGGAGCTTCGTGAGCCGCCGCAGCGTCTCGATCACCTTCGCGCCGAACGTGAGGTTCGGCACGAAGCGGCCGTCCATGACATCCACGTGCAGCCAGTCGGCGCCGCCGGCCTCGAGACGCGCCACTTCCCGGTCAAGCTGCGCGAAGTCCGCGCTCAGCATGGATGGAGCGATGCGCACGGTCACGGATGGTTGGCCACGATGAGGGTGACGGCAGTGCCCGAGTTCACGGCGCGCGTCGGCGCCGGGTCCTGCCCGATCACGACGCCGTTGGGCGCGTCGGCGAGCGTATCGTGCGCCGGCGCGACGAGGAAGCCGAGTTGTTCCAGGAGTGCGCGCGCGGCGGCGTATTGTTGGCCCGTCACGTCGGGCACCGTCACGAGCGACGGTCCCGCGCTCACGGTGATCGTGATCGCGCTCGCCGCCGGCACGCGCGCACCCGACGCGGGATACACGCTGAGCACCGTGCCGCGCGGCGACGGACTGTCCATCGCGATCACGTCGCCGATGTCCAGTCCGCTGTTCGTGAGCGTGGCCTCCGCCTGTTGCTGCGTGAGCCCGGTGATCGGCGGCACTTCCACCGTGCGCTGGCCGCGCGAGAGATCGAGCACCACGCGCGCACCGCGCGAGTGCACGCTCTGCGGCGCGGGCGACTGGCTCAGCACGCTGCCCGCGGGCACGGTGCTCTCATAGCGCTGCTCGCCGCGCTGCGCGACGAAGCCGGAATCGGTGAGGATCTGTTTCGCCTGCTCGAACGGCAGGCCGGTGACGTTCGGCACCGCCAAGTCGGTCTTGTTCCCGCTGTTCGGGAAGATGAACAGTCCGACGATGGCGTATGCGAGCACGAAGCCGCCGCCGCTCACGGCGAAGTACGGCCAAATGCGGCGCCCGATGCTCTTCAAGTTCTCGTTCATGCGGCGCTCCGGCGCAGACGCGCCGCGAACGCGCCGTCCACGCCATGGCGCTGCGGGAGCACGCGCAGGCGGCCGGCGTCGAGCACTTCCGCCGGCACGGCGCCTGCCGGCGGCGGCTCGAGCGTGAACGCGCCGCGCGCATCGGCGAGGAAGCTCTCGATCTGTGCGTCGTTCTCCTCGGGCTCGATCGAGCAGGTGGAGTACACCAACAGTCCGCCGGGCCGCACGACGTTCGCCGCGGCCCGCAGCAGCGCGCGCTGCAGCGCGCTCATCACCGCGAGATCGCTCGGCTTGAGGCGCCACCGTGCGTCGGGATGCCGACGGAAAGTCCCGGTGCCGCTGCACGGCACGTCGAGCAGGACCGCGTCCACCTCGGCCACCGCCGGGAATCGCGCGTCGGCCACGACCGCGAGCACGTTCTTCGCGCCCACGCGCGCGATGTTCTGCGCGAGCCGCGGTGCGCGCGCCGGACTCCGATCGCACGCGATCACCACGCGCGCCGCGCGCGCGAGCTCGAGCGCCTTGCCGCCGGGCGCCGCGCACAGGTCGGCCACGCGCGAGCCCGGTGCGATGCCCGCGTACTCGGTCACGAGCGTCGCGCCGGGATCCTGCACGAAGAACTGCCCCTGCGCGTACGCGCCGAGCCCGGTGAGCGACACCCCGCTTTCGATCTCGAGACTCCCGTTCACGAGTGGAACGCGCCGCGTCGCGACGCTTGCCGCGCTTAGGATCGACTCGAGCTGCTCGCGCACCACGCCGTACGGCCGCAGCACCGTGGGCGGCTCGATGTTGTTCTGCGCCAGCAGCGCCGCGGTGTCGGCCGCACCCCAGCGCGCCACCCAGCGCGCCACGAGCCAGCGCGGATGCGAGTGCGCGAGCGCCAGCGCCTCCACCGGATCCGCGGGCGCCGGCAACGCGAGTTCGCCGCGCTCGCGATCGATGCGGCGCAGCACCGCGTTCGCGAGGCGGCTCGCGCCGATGCCGTGCCGCTCCTTCACCAGCTCCACCGTCTGCGCGATGGCCGCGTACGCCGGCACGGAACCCATGTGCAGCAGCTGGTCGGCGCCAAGCCGCAGGAGGTCCACGACGTCGGCGTCGAGTCGCGCGAGCCCGCCGGTCACGCGCGGCGCGATGTGCGCGTCGAGTTCCGCGCGTCGGCGCAGCATGCCGAACACCAACTCCTGCAGCCAGCGGCGGTCGCGCGCGTCGAGCGGCGCGGCGCGCGTCTCGAAGGCCGGATCCAGCATCTCGCCGCGCCGCATGTCCGCGCACAGTTCCGCCGCCGCGCGCCGCGCGTCGGTGACCTGCGAGAGCGGACGGTCAGCCGGAGCCGGTGCGGGACGCGTCGTCATAGGCGGAAAGATAGCGCGCAGCAGCGGCCGCGGCATCGTCCGCGCCCCAGAATGCCGCGGATCGCCGCGGTGCCCCACGCGCCCGCCCGGCGCAGCAGCGGCGCGTGCTCCGGCGTCACGCCGCCGATCGCGATCACCGGCGCCGACGTGCTCGCGATGATCTCGCGAATGAGCCCCACGTCGCGGCCCGGCGCGCCCGGATGCGACGGCGTCTCGAACACGTGGCCCGCCACGAGCCAGTCGGCGCCGTCCTTCGCCGCGAAGGCCGCCTCGGTCGCGTCGTGCACGCTCGCACCCAGCCGCATCGTGGCCGCCGGCGCCAGCGCTCGCGCCTGACGCACGGTGATGGAGCGCGACGTCAATTGCGCCGCGCGCGCGCCGAGCGCGAGCGCGAGGTCCACCCGGTCGTTCACCACGAGCCACGCGCCGCCGCGCGATTGCTCGGCGGCGAGATGCACGCCGAGGTCGAACAGCCGCGCCGCCGTCGTGCGCGCGCCGCGGAGGTGCAGCGCGCCGCGCGGTCCGAGCGCGCGCATCACCGAGCGCATGCGCTCGAGGGCATCGTCGCGCGCCAGGACCTCGTCATCGGTGATGGCGTGGATGACCGGGATCTCAGCTGCCAAACCGGTCCCCCGCCCGCACGCCGCGCCCGCGGAACCACTCGGCGGCCGTCACGCGCTTGCCGCCGCTGGGCTGCACCTGATGCACGCGCACCGCGCCGTCGCCGCAGGTGACGAGCATGCCGGCGTCGCCCACGGCGAGCACCGTGCCATAGGGCGCGTCACGGCTGTCGCCGGCCTCGTCGGTCTCTGTCGCGCCGAAGAGTTTCACCTCCGCGCCGCGATGCGCGGTGAAGGCGCCGGGCTTCGGATCGTACGCGCGGATCGTGCGCGCCACCACGCCGCAGCCCTCCTGCCAATTCACGCGCGCCATCTCGCGCTCGATCTTGGGCGCGTACGTCGCGGCCGTGTCGTCCTGCGGCCGTTCGGTGGCCTGGCCGACTTGCAGCAGCGTGAGCGACTCGATGAGCGCGAGCGCGCCGAGTTCGGAGAGGCGCAGCTCGAGCTCGCCCGCGGTCTCGTCGCGCTCCACGGGCGTGCGCGCCTGCAACACAATGGGGCCGGCGTCGAGCGAGAGCACCATGCGCATGATCGTCACGCCGGTCTCGAGCATGCCATCGCGGATCGCGGCCTGGATCGGCGCCGCGCCGCGGAATTTCGGCAGGAGCGACGCGTGCACGTTGAGCGTGCCTTGTGCGGGGAGATCGATCACGTCCTGCTTGAGGATGTGCCCGTACGACGCGACGATCGAGACTTCCGGCTCGAGCGCGCGCAGCGCGTTCAGGAAATCGTCGCCGCGCGGCTTCTCGGGCTGGAAGAGCGGCAGCGCCTCTTCCACCGCTACTTCTTTCACCGGCGACGGTACGAGCGTGGAGCGCGAGCGGCCGGCGGCGCGGTCGGGCTGCGTGACGACGCCCACCACATCGAATCCCTCGCCGAGCAATGCGCGCAGCGAGGGCACCGCGAACGACGACGTTCCCCAGAAAAGGGTGCGCACTACAGCTCCTCGTCGCGGTGGTGATGCTCCGCTGCTTCGCCCGGGATGATCTTGCGCGTGAGCGCGCGATCCTCGCCGTGCCCCTTCCGGTATTTCGAGATCGCGGCGCGCTTCTTGAGGAGGCTGAGATAGTCGATGAAGAGCTTGCCGTGCAGATGGTCGATCTCGTGCTGCAGGCATCGCGCGAGCAGATCCGTGGCCTCGACCTCCACCGGCGCGCCATCGAGCCCCGTCGCGCGCACGACGACGCGCGTGGCGCGTTCCACATCCCCGTACACGTCGGGGATCGACAGGCAGCCCTCTTCGCCCACCTCGGCGCCTTCGGCCAGGGTGATCTCCGGATTGAAGAGCACGTGCTTCGCGCCGTCCACATCCACCACGCAGAGCCGTTCGCGGCGCCCGACTTGCGGCGCGGCGAGTCCGATCCCCTTCGCGGCGTACATCGTCTCGAACATGTCCTCCGCGAGGCGGCGCAATTCGTCGGTGACCGCGGCCACCGGCCGCGTCACCTCGCGTAGGATCGGCGCGTCGAGCAGGTAGATGTCGAGCAGGCTCACGAGCTCGGCGCGGCCTCGGCGGTCTTGGGCGTGACCTTCGCGATCTTGCCGCGCTCCACCACGAGCTTCGCTTCGCCCGAGCGGATCGTGATCAGGTCATCGAGCGTCGCGACCGAGGTGCCGTCCGTGACTCTCTGCTGCAGGTGGACGACGTGCGCGACAATGCCGCCCGACGTCACGATCTCATCGCCCTTCTTGAGCGCGAGGAGCATCGCTTCTTGCTGCTTCCGCTGCTTCTGCTGCGGGCGGATGATGATGAAGTAGAAGATGGCGACCATCGCGCCGATCTGGAACACGAAGGGCATGAGGCTCGACGAGCCGCCGGGTGCGTTCTGCATGAGCGCGAGTGCGAAAGAGAGATTCATCATCACGGGACGGGGACGGGACGGGAATGGTAGCGTTCGAGCCAATCGCGACTGAACGCCTCGAAGGTGCCGCCGCGATCGCGGCGCGCGCGTCGCGCATGAGCGACACGAGGAAATGTACATTGTGCAGGGACAGGAGGCGCGGTCCGAGCATCTCGTCGGCCGTGAAGAGGTGGCGGAGGTACGCGCGCGTGAAGCGCCGGCAGGTGGAGCACGCGCACGTCTCATCGAGCGGCCGCGCGTCGTTGCGCAGGGCGGCGTTGCGCAGATTGAGCCGGCCGTCGCTCGTGAAGGCCGTGCCGTTGCGTCCCATGCGCGTGGGCGCCACGCAGTCGAAGAGATCGACGCCGCGGCGCGCGCCCTCGATGAGATCCTCGGGGAAACCGACGCCCATGAGGTAGCGCGCCGGGCCGGCGGGAAGCGCGCCGTTCACGACGTCGATCATCGCGTACATGTCGGGCTTCGCTTCGCCCACCGAGAGGCCGCCGATCGCGAATGCCGGGCCAATCCTGCATCGCGGCGAATGCGGCGCGCGGCGTCGACGCGGAGATCGGAGTGGATCCCGCCCTGGACGATGGGGAAGAGCGCCTGCGGTGCGAGGCCCTCGCGCGCGAACTCCGTGTCGGCGAAGGCGGTGCGGCAGCGTTCGAGCCAGCGGAGCGAGCGCTCGCTCGCGTCGAGCGCGAGGTCACGCTCCGATTGTCCGGGCACCACGTGGTCGAACTGCATGATGACATCGGCGCCGAGCGCGCGCTCGATGGCGATCACGCCTTCGGGCGTGAAGGCGCGGCGCGAGCCGTCAATGTGACTCTGGAAGGCAACTCCTTCTTCGGTGACATCTCGCATCCCCTCGAGCGAGAAGACCTGGAATCCGCCGGAATCCGTGAGGATCGGCCCGTTCCATCCCATGAAGGCATGCAAGCCGCCCATCTCGCGCACGAGGGATTCGCCGGGACGAAGATGCAGGTGGTAGGCATTCGCGAGGATCATCTGCGCGCCGGCGGACTTCAGTTCATCGGGATCGAGCGCTTTCACCGTCGCGAGGGTGCCGACGGCCATGAAAGCGGGAGTCTCTACCGAACCGTGAGGCGTGAGGAACGTCCCGGCACGTGCGTGACCGGCGGTTTGTTCTATCTGGAATTCGAAGGGCGCCGGCATGGGCCCAATCTACTGCGCTTTCAGCGCGAACGAACGGCGTGCGTCGCACCCCGAACTCCGTCATTGGTCACCCGAACTCCGTCAGTGACGAGTCGCGCGTGGTACCACGAACGACTCGTCACTGACGGAGTTCGGGTGACCAATGACGCGCTTCGAGGTTCGACTGCCGCCCCTAGAGTATCACCATCGCGTCGCCATACGAGTAGAACCTGTACCCCTCCGCCAACGCGATCTCGTACGCGCGCATGGTCAGTTCGTATCCCGCCATCGCCGCCACCAGCATGAGCAGCGTCGATCGCGGCAGATGGAAATTCGTGAGCAGTTTGTCGACGACCCTGAACTCATACCCCGGCCTGATGAACAGCCGCGTCTCTCCGCGTCCGGCGGTCACAATGCGCCCTCCAGCTGCCGCACTCTCCAGCACACGCGCGCTCGTGGTCCCTACCGCCCACACTCTCCGGCCTGCCGCGCGCACTTCCGCGATCACGCGCGCCGCATCCTCGCTCACTTCGTATGGTTCCTCGTGCATCACGTGCGCCGCGGGATCCTCCACTTCCACCGGCTTGAACGTGCCCGCACCCACGTGCAGCAGCACTTCCACACGTTTCACGCCGCGCGCTTCGAGACGCCCGAGCAGTTCCGGCGTGAAATGCAGTCCCGCCGTGGGTGCCGCCACCGACCCCAGCTCGCGCGAGTACACGGTCTGATACCGCTCCGCGTCGGCCGCGCCGTCGGGCCGCGCGATGTACGGCGGCAGCGGTACGTGTCCATGCCGCTCGATCGCCGCCGCCGCACCTTCAGCCGCATGCAGCCGCACGACGCGCGTCCCACGTTCGGTGGTCTCGGCGATCTCGACGTCGAATCCCGGCGCAATGTGCAGCACGCGCCCCGGCTTCAGCTTCGCGCCGGGATGCACCATCGCTTCCCACCGTTCTCCGTCGAGCGCACGCAGCAGCATCACCTCGCCCGGCGCACCGGAGTCGCGCGTGCCCAGCAATCGCGCGCGCATCACGCGCGTGGTGTTCACCACCAGTGCGTCGCCCGGTGCGATCAGCGATTCGATCTCTCCGAATGCGCGGTGCGCGATAGTCCCGTGCACGCGGTCGAGCACCATGAGCCGGCTCGCGTCGCGGCGCGCCGCCGGCGACTGGGCGATCCGGCCCTCCGGCAACGTGAACTCATAGTCCGCGCTGCGGAGTCCGCGCGCGTCCGGCGCGTTCACTCGAGAACGGTGATCGACGAGGTCTGCCGCGTGGTGGCGTTGGAGACGAGGTCGGTCACGTCCACGGTGACGGTGTAGCGGCCGGCCGGCGCCTCGCCGAGCTCGAGCGATACGAAGTCCACGTTCACGTCGCTCGCCGGCGTCTCACGCGGGAAGGTGAGCGATACTTTGTCCTCGCCGCTCGCGGAGAGACCCACCGCGCCCGCGACCCCTCCCACGATCTTTGCGACGAAGCCGCCGAAGCCGCCGGGCCGCACGCGCTGCACGGTCACGGTCACAGTGTACCGGTCGTTGCCGCGCTGCGGTGTGAGGCCGTACGTCTCCCAGAGCAGTGAGAAGGCGTGTCCCTTCTTCACGAATCCCATGTTGGGCGCGATCAGGAAATCCGACCACCGCTCGGCGCCCACCTTGCGCGGCGTGACCTGCTCGGCGACGAGCAGATCGCTGAGGCCGAATCCGGACTCTCCCACCATCTCGATGCGGCTCGCGGCGCGCGCGCCCCGCCGGGCGTCGGGCTGGAGCGCCTCCACGCGGTAGAGGAACGAACCGGCATGCAGCCGCGTGCGCCACGCGCGCACTTCCACGGGATCGGTATGCGTGAAGTCGATCGATTCGTGGATGTGCCGCACGAACACCGGGCGCCCGCGCCACGTGAATGCGCTGATCGAGATGTCCATCGCGCCGCGCGCGAGGTCCACGTCCTCGATCATGTGCGCGATCGGCAGCGCCGCGGCGACGAACACATCGCCCGAATCGCTGCCCGCGCGGAAGCGCACGAGCTGTACGGCGATCGAGTCCACCATGTTCCGCTCGCCGACGTTCGTGAACACGACCGGGATCGTGTCGCGCAGACGCTCGAGTTCCTTCTCGTCCTCGGGCTCGAGGCGCGCGATCCCGTACGTGGGCAGCTGGCGGAACAGGAACGCCTCGTCCTTCGTGTACCACCAGAGC
This sequence comes from uncultured Gemmatimonadaceae bacterium, assembly GCA_963737845.1. Taxonomy (GTDB): domain Bacteria; phylum Gemmatimonadota; class Gemmatimonadetes; order Gemmatimonadales; family Gemmatimonadaceae; genus DATKOH01. The sequence goes on from CAVTUD010000001.1 coordinate 27,089, forward strand.
TGATGCAGCTGCATCTCGTTCTGGTGCGTCGGATCCGGCGGGAATGAGATCACCGCGGGCGGCGGGCCGTACCGGACATACACCTCGCCTTCATCGGTGTCCGCGCCGTGCACGTTGAATTCCTCCACCGAATATCGCAGCTCCGCGAACACGACGCGGCTCAGGAATTCGAGGTGATGCTCGTTGTCCGGCGTCGCCCAGAGCGGATCCACCATGAGCCAGTACATCTGCGCGTCGGCCGCCTGGTCCGACGCCGGGAGCCGCGACTGGATCGCGGAATCGCGCGGCGTGATGACGCGCGAGATCCGGTCGAAGCGCGAATGCATCTCGGGGGTCATGTACTTGAGCGCCGAGTCGAACGCGGCGGCCGCCGCGGGCGCGTCATGCAGGCGGTGCGCCGCCATCCCCGCCGCCATCCACGCCCACGGATCCTTGGGATAGGAGAGCAGCCGCAGTCGCGCGTTGTGCTGCGCCTCCATCGACCGTTTCCGGTCGACGAGCAGCATCAACTCGTGCCGGAACGCCCGCTGGTTCTGCGGATCGTTCGCGAGCGCGGCGCCGAAGTACTGCGCCGCCGTGAGGTACTCGACCTGTCCCGACCAATCCTGCGCCGACGCGCGAATGTCCTCGTTGTCCACGAAGTAGGCGATCGAGCGCGGATCCCTCAGGAAGTTGCGGTCCTTCACGTTCTTGATCACCGCGCTGTAGATCGTGCGGTCGGCCTGGTCCACGTACTTCCGCCACCACACGAGCCCCATCTCGTCCGACGAATACGAGATCGCGAGCGAGTCGCCCTTCCGGTTCGCGATCTCGAGCGCGTGCTCGAAGAGTCCGCGCGCGTTGCCGCGCGTGCCCGCCGAGTTCGACGTGAGATCGAAGCGTCCGAGGTCCACGAGATAGCGCGGCATGTCGGGCGCCAGCTTCACCGCGCGGCGGAGGGAGCTGTCGGCGACCAGGAGCAGCGTATCGTTCGACACACGCTTCATGTAGCCGATGCGATCCTCGGCGCGCGCCATGTGCCATGCGAGCAGGCCGCGCGCGTTCCACGCCGCGGCGTCGTCCTTGTGGAGCATCACCGCCTCGTCGAGCGCACGGCGCGCGGCCATGCTGTCACCCGCGCCGAGGAGCGAATCGGCGAGGATCACCTGGTCCTGGCCCACCTGCGCCACGAGTCGCGCGGGCACGGATGCCGCGGACGCGAAGATCGCGGCGCCGGTGAGGGCCGCCGCGGAGAATGACGACATTCCACGCATGATGAATCAAATGCGCTGAGGGCCGCGCACTGTCAAGCGACGCCGCGCGCGCTTCGCGCGGCTAGAGAAGGCGCGTTTGTTCCGGGTCGCCCGGACGTGGAACTTCGTAGCCGAAGTGGCGGTAAGCCTGGGGCGTCGCCATGCGCCCGCGCGGCGTGCGCTGCAGGAAGCCGTTCTGCACGAGGAAGGGTTCGTACACTTCCTCGATCGTGTTCGCGTCCTCGCCCACCGCCGCGGCGATCGTGTTGATCCCCACCGGGCCGCCGTCGAACTTCTCGATCAAGAGGCGCAGCACGCGCGCGTCCATGTCGTCGAGGCCGAATTCATCCACCTCGAGCATCTCGAGCGCCTGCTGCGCGACGGCGTGCGTGATGCGGCCATCGGATTTCACCTGCGCGTAATCCCGCACGCGGCGCAGCAGCCGGTTGGCGACGCGTGGTGTGCCGCGCGCGCGGCGTGCCAGTTCGAGCGTGCCGCCCTTCTCGACCTCCACGCCCACGACTTCGGCCGAGCGCGAGACGATCTGCTCGAGATCCTCCACTGGATAGTAGTTGAGCCGCTGCACGATGCCGAATCGCGCCCGCATCGGCGGCGTGAGCTGGCCGAAACGCGTGGTGGCGCCGATGAGCGTGAAGTGCTCGATCGGCATGGTCACGGTCTGCGCCTTGGGGCCGTCGGAGAGGCGGATGTCGATCTTGTAGTCCTCCATCGCGGGATAGAGGAATTCCTCGATGATCGGCCGCAGCCGGTGGATCTCGTCGATGAACAGGATGTCGCCGGCGCGGAGGTTCGTGAGCGTGCTCACGAGATCGCCCGGTTTCTCGAGCGCCGGCCCGGACGTCGCGCGGATGTTCACGCCCATCTCGCGCGCGATCAGTTCCGCCAGCGTCGTCTTGCCGAGCCCCGGCGGACCGTAGAAGAGCACGTGATCGAGCGGCTCTTTGCGCGCGGTGGCCGCGTCAATGTAGATGCGCAGCGCATCCTTCACTTTCCCCTGCCCGATGAACTCCGCGAGCCGCTGCGGCCGCAGCGACAGCTCGACGACGGTCTCCTCGGGGATCGCTTCGGGGGTCGTGATCTCGGCGCGGGTCATGAACGACGGGGAACAGGGAAAAGGGAAAAGGGAGAAGGGGCCACACGTATGATCGAGATAACGGAGCGAGCGCACCCATTACCACTCGCTCCCTTTTCCCGTTTCCCTTTTCCCTTCTTGCACTCGCCGATGCAGTCTAGACGTGCGCTCTCACTTCGCCAGCCGTTCCGCTGCCTTCTCGAGCGTCGCGAGTTGCTTACAGAATGCGAAGCGCACAATGGTCTTCCCGCCGTTCGCGTGATAGAAACTCGACCCCGGCACGGTCGCGACGCCGATCTCGCGCGTCATCCAATGCGCGAACTTCGTGTCGTCCAGATCGCTCATCGTCGAGAAATCGGCCATGATGTAGTAGGCGCCTTCGGGCACGCTGAACGCGAAGCCCGCCTCCGTGAGCCCCTTCACCATCACGTCGCGGCGCGCGCGGTACTCGAGGCCCATCTGGTTGTAGTACTCGGCGCCGAAGGCCATTCCCACCGCGGCGGCCTGCTGCAGTGGCGCGGGCGCCCCCACTGTGAGGAAATCGTGCACTTTGCGGATGGCGACGCTCTCCTTGGCCGGCGCGATCGCGTAGCCGAGCCGCCATCCCGTGCAGGCGAACGTCTTCGAGTGGCCGGAGATCGTCACCGTGCGCTCGGCCATCCCGGGCCACGTCGCCAACACGTGATGATCGCCCGCGTAACGAATGTGCTCGTAGATCTCGTCGGTGAACGCCCACAAGTTATGCTCGATGCAGAGCGCCGCGATCGCATCCATCTCGGCGCGCGTGAACACGCGCCCCGTGGGATTGTGCGGCGTGTTGACGACGATCGCCTTGGTCTTCTTCGTCACCGCCTTGCGCAGCCGGTCGAGGTCGAGCGTCCAGTTCGGCGGCTCGAGCGGCACGAACACCGGCTTCGCCTCGGCAAGGATCGCATCGGGGCCATAGTTCTCGTACCACGGCTCGAAGATGATGACCTCGTCGCCGGGGTCGATCATCGCGAGGAACACGGCCGCCATCGCCTCCGTGGCTCCGCACGTCACCGTCACGTGCTTGTCGGGATCCACCGGCATGTTGTACCAGCGGCGGTATTTCTCGGCGATCGCGAGCCGCAGCGGCGCCGCGCCCCACGTCACGGCGTACTGGTTGATGTCGCCGTGGATCGCGGCGCACGCGGCGTCCTTCATCGCATCGGGCATCGGGAAATCGGGGAAGCCCTGCGCGAGGTTCAGCGCGCCGTGCTCGTTCGCGACCCGCGTCATCTCGCGGATCACGCTCTCGGTGAACGTATGCGTGCGGCGGGCAGTGCTCACTTGCGACCTCCCACTCGAGTGAGTGCGGCGCGGATCAGCTCGGTGGCCGACGCCGGCCGCCCGTTCGCGTCGAGCGCGGCGCGCACCGCCTTCTCGGCGTCCGCCGCATTGTAACCCAACGACACCAGCGCGCGCACGGCGTCTTCCGCGTTCGCGCTCTCCGCGCGCGGCGCTCCCCCGTCGCGCGCGGCTGGGCTCAGATCGTCCAACTTGTCGCCCAGTTCCAGGAAGAGACGTTCGGCCATCTTCTGCCCCACACGCGGCACGCCCTGCAGCGTCGCGCGGTCTCTCTCGCGGATCGCGCGCACGACGCGCTCGGCGCTCAGCGCCGACAGCATGCCGAGCGCGAGCGCCGGCCCCACACCGCTCGCGCCAATGAGCTTCTGGAACACGCGCTTCTCGAACGCGCTCGCGAAGCCCACGAGGAAGAGCGCGTCATCGCGCACCACGAGATGGGTGTGCAGCTGCGCCGGCTCGCCCACCTTGGGGAGCGTCTCGTAGACGCCGAGCGGGATGAGCAGCTCGTACGCGACGCCGCCGCTGGTGAGGATCTCCACGCGGTCGAGCTCTTTCGCGACGAGCGTGCCTTTGAGCTGTGAGATCATGCGCGGCGCGCGCGCGGTGCGGGTTCAGCGCGCGCGGCGATGCGCGCGAGATGCGCGCCCATGAGATGCGCGAGCGCCGCGGCCACGCCGTCGGCCGCGTCGGCCGGTTCCGGCGCGCGCGTGAGACGCAGCAGCTGCGTCACCATGAATTGCACCTGCACCTTCGTGGCGCCGCCGTTGCCGCACACGGATTTCTTGACCGCTGCCGGTGCGTATTCGTGCACCGGGACCCCGGCCTGCTCGGCCGCGAGCAGCGCGACGCCGCGCGCGTGCCCCAGCACCACCGTGGTGCGCACGTTCTTCGCGTAGAACACATCCTCGATCGCCAGCGCGTGCGGCTTGTGCCGCGCGATGAGTTCGGCGATCGCTTCATGGATGCCGCGCAGGCGGACGGGCAGGGATCGCGCGCCGGCGTGCGGATCACGCCGCATTCGATGAGCTTGGGCGCGCCGTGCGCCTCGCCCGCCACGACGCCGTAGCCGGTGATCGCGGTGCCGGGGTCGATCCCGAGCACGATCACGGGTGCCGGCTCACGCCTTGGCCATCTCAGCCAAGTCGATGTCGAAGTTCGATTCCACCTTCTGCACGTCGTCCAGGTCCTCGAGCTCTTCCATCAGCTTGAGCACCGCCTCGGCGCTCTTCCCCTCGACTTTCACGGAATTCTTGGGGAGCATCGTGATCTCGGCTTCCTGCACCGCGATCTTCTTCGCTTCGAGCGCCGTGCGCACCGCGTGCAGATCCGAAGGGTCGGTGGTGATCACGTACTGGCCGTCGGCGGTGACGACGTCCTCGGCGCCGCCCTCGAGCGCGGCTTCCATCGTCACGTCCTCGGGGAATTTCGCGGCGTCCACGTAGATCTGCCCCTTCCGGTCGAACATCCACGCCACCGAATTCGTCGCGCCGAAATTCCCGCCCGCGTGCGTGAGCGCGAAGCGCACCTCCGCCACCGTGCGCGTGGGATTGTCGGTGAGCGCGTGCACGAGGAGCGCGACGCCGCCCGGGCCGTAGCCTTCGTACATCACTTCCACGTAATCGACGCCTTCGAGCTCGCCCGTGCCCTTCTTCACGGCGCGCTCGATGTTCTCCTTGGGCATCGACAATGCCCGCGCGGCCTCGATCGCCACGCGCAGGCGCGGATTCCCCGTGGGATCACCGCCGCCCGCTTTCGCCGCGACCGTGATCTCGCGGATGAGCTTCGTGAACATGGCGCCACGCTTCTTGTCCGTGGCGGCCTTGTAGTGCTTGATCTGCTTCCATTTGCTGTGACCAGCCATGCGACCGCTCCGCGCAATGCGTGTGATCCGTGATGACGTTACAAGGATAAGGCTCGCGGGGCGCCGTGAGAAGATGAGGCGGGCGCTCCGGTGTGCTTGCACTCGCCCGGACCGCGGGCATATTCTCTCGGCCCCGGTCCACCGACCGCGGCGATGCCGGATCCTTCGGGAGGTCGCTCGTGCAGAAGTCCCAATCAATGTCCAGATGGATACCCGCTCATGCCGGTGCCGCGGCGATGCTTGTCGCGGCGCTTGCCGGGTGCTCAGGCGGCGACCGGCTGCCGGCGGTGCCCGAGGAGTTACAGGGCCAGGCTGAAGTTCCCGGCATGCCGGGCGTGCGGGCCGCCGGTAGCACCGCCGTGCTCGAGCAGGATTTCCGCGATGGCATCCAGAAGGAGCGCGATGCGCTCAAGGCGGCCGGTCACACAGGGCCGCTGCCGACCGCGAATTTCCTCGCGTTGTCGGGGGGCGGAGACAAAGGCGCATTCGGCGCGGGGATCCTCGTGGGATGGACCAAGCAGGGCACACGTCCCGAATTCAAGCTGGTCACGGGCGTCAGCACCGGCGCGCTCATCGCGCCCTTCGCCTTCCTCGGGCCCAAGTACGATTCGGAGCTGCAGGCGGTGTACACGAACATCTCGAACAAAGACATCATGAAGAAGCGCCTGCCGTTGGCGGCGATCACCGACGATGCGATGGCGGACAACGCGCCGCTCTGGGCGCTGATGAACAAGTACGTGAACGATTCCATGATGCACGACATTGCGGCCGCGTACGCGAATGGCCGTTTCCTGCTGATCGGCACGGCGAATCTCGACAACATGCATCCGACGGTGTGGAACATTGGGAAGATCGCGGCCAGCGGGAGTCCGAATGCGCTCCACCTCATCCAGAGCATCCTCATCGCCTCGGCGGCGATCCCGGGCGCGTTCCCGCCGGTGCTCATCGAAGTGGAGGCCGGCGGAAAGAAATACAGCGAGATGCACGTGGACGGTGGCACCGTGTCGCAGGTCTTCGTCTACCCGATCTCGATACGGCTGAATCAGGAAGCCGCGACCGCGGGCGTGCACCGCGAGCGCAAGATGTACGTCATTCGCAACGCGCGTCTCGACCCCGATTGGGAGAACGTCGAGCGGAAGGTGTACTCGATCGCGGGCCGCTCGATCTCGTCGCTCATCCAGACGCAGGGGCGCGGCGATCTCTTCCGCATCCATAGCGCGGCGCTGCGCGACTCCGTCGATTTCAACCTCGCGTTCATCCCCGCCACGTTCAACGCGCCGCACCCCGATGATTTCGACACGGGATTCATGCGCACGCTGTTCAAGTTCGGGTACGATCTCGCGGTGAACGGATATCCCTGGTCGAAGGCGCCGCCGGGCTACTGAAAGAGGAAGCGGTCCGTCCGCTCGACAACGTAGGGGAAGAACGGATTGTACCGCAGCCGTACCAGCGCGCTGGCCGGCACCGCGAGCACGCCCTTCTCCCCGAACACTTCCGGCCGGCCCAGGTAGAGCGGTCCGTGCTTCAACGGCGGCGTCGCTCCGTAGAGCGGATCGTCGGGCGCGACGGGCACCGCCGAGTGCGAGAGTGCGAAGATCCCGTTCGGCCACGCGAGACCCGTCGGCTCGCTCCGCACCGTGCTGTCGCCGGCCGCACGCCGCAACGCGACGACTTCCCTGCTCAGCGTATCCCGGTTCGTCACGAGCGTGACATTCGAACGGCCACGTCGGCGCGTGCAACAGCCGCTCGGCGGGGTCGCGACTGTCGGGCCGCAGCAGCGGGCCGGCGTCGGCGTAGCGGTTGATGTCGAACGCCACCACTTCGTGCCCTTCCGGGGCGAGGTGCGACATGAAGATCTCGATGATCGCCACCGGCGACACCGTTGCGTCGGCCACCGACTGGAAGACCAGCGTGCGCGGGAATCCGTGCACCGGCCCCTTCGCCCGGAGGCGCGCCATCTGCGCCTCGATCTCCTGCGTGAGTTCGTAGATCTGCTGCCCCGCGTTCACGGGGAAGGAGTTGTACTTGTACGGATCGTATTCGGGGACGACGTCGAGCCACGCGAGCTTGCCGAGTCCGGGCAGCCGCGAGATCCGCGATTGCCACACCGCGAGGAACGCCATGGGATCGACGCCGATCGCGGGGGAGAAGAGCACCAGCGCATCGACGCGCGGCGACTGCTCGCCCTCGAGCCGTGCGAGCGCGTACTGCACCGACAACGCGGAGCCGGTGGAGAAGCCGACGAGATACACGGGCGCGTCCGGCCCGGCTTTGCCGCGTACGTGCCGCGCCGCCATGCGCACTGCGGCGGCCCAGTCCTGCCAACGGATCGTCTTGAGCGCCGACGGCGCGGTGCCGTGGCCCGGAAGTCGCAGCCCCACGACCCAGCAGCCATGGTCGTGCAGATTCGCGGCGATCGCACGCAGTACGTACGGCGAATCTGTAAGCCCGTGGACCATGAGTGCGCCGCACTTCGGCTTCTCCACCGGCAACTCATAGGATCGATTCCCGTTCTCGGCGTACGACGTGGCGTCGGAGAGGCTGCCGAGCGAATACCGGTTGAGACGACGGCGATCGGACTCGGCCGTGCGGTCGTACACCTTGTGACGCAGCTCGCTGAACAACCGGTCCTCGAGCGCGCGGTACTGGTCGAACGTCGACGACACGCGAACTGTCGGCCGCTGTGAACTCCTCGCCGAGTTGCGCCGTGTGCCAGGGCTTGAGCGAGGGCACGCAATGCACGCCAATGTAGAGGATTCCGGCGAAGAGCATGACGACCGCACCGATGACCCCATACACGATGAATCGCAGCGCGTGCTTCAAGAACGAAACGATGAATCGGATGAGGTTCATGGGCGGGAATATGGGGTTCCCCGCCGTCGCGCGCGATGCGCGCAATGCGACACCCGCATCATATAAATCTTGTTAATCCTGTCAAAGCTGTTCGGGATCCTGAACTGCAAAGAACTGCTTGGACAGGATTAACATGATTTACATGATGGGACTGCAACGACGTCTCTATCTGTCCGGGTCAACCATATCCTCGAATCGCAGCCACTTCTTGTAGTAGAAGAGGTCGATATACGTCGTCGCGCCGGTGCGGTTCTTGAGGATCGCGAGCTCCGTCGCGCCTTCTTGGCCGAACGCGGGATTGTACAGTTCGTCGCGATAGAGGCCGAGGACTACATCGGCCAACTGCTTCACGGCGCCCAGCGCGCCGAAATCATCAAGCACCGGGCGCATGTTCTCGCGCACGGCGGGCAGCGCCGGCAAGTGCGCGGTCACGATCAGCGCGACGTTCGCGCTCACGGCCGCGTCCTTCAGGCGGCGCACGGCGTGCGCCAGTTCCTCGTCCTGCGCCAGCGCGCCGTGCGGCACGTGCTGCAGCGGGTCCACCACCACCAACGCGGTGCCGGCGGTCTTGCCGATCGCTTTCAGCAATCCATCCGCTCCGCCCGCCGGCATGCGCGCCACCTTGGGCAGATGGTCGTGCAAGCGCAGCGTCGCGGCGCCCACGTTCGCGCGCGTGATCTCGTCCATGATGCCGGTGCGCAACTCGTCGATGCTCGCGCGCCCTTCGATCGCCAGCGCGCGCTCCAGCACCCGCTCGGCGTCCATCTCGCCCGTGTAGAACTCGACGCCGCGCCTGCTCTCGGCCGCGCGCAGCGCGAACGCCAGCGCCAGCGCCGATTTCCCAACGCCCACGTCGCCGCCGAGGACCACGAGATCGCCGCGGCGCACGCCGCCGCCCAGGTTCTTGTCGAGCGTGGGGAAGCCGGTGGGCACCGTGTTCGCCGGCGGCGCGCCGTCGGCGATGGCGTCCACGCGCTTCACGAGTTGGGTGAGCCGCGAGCGTCTGGGCATGAGGAACGGAGTATAGAAGTGCGCGAAAAACGGGCAAGCCCGCGCAACACATCGTTGCAGGTGTAAGACGCTCGCGGCTACATTCCGATACGATGGCCCAACCCCTCAAGTCGGTCCTCTGGGTCGATGACGAGGCCGATCTCCTCGAGTCGCACCGGATCTATCTTCGCGAGAAGGGATTCGAGGTCGAATGCCGCCACGAACGCCAATGACGCGGTCGAGATGCTTCGGCGGCGCCCGTACGGCATCGTGCTCCTCGACGAGCAGATGCCGGGCAAGCGCGGCCTCGAGGCGTACCGCGAGATCCGCGAGCTCGATCCGCTCCTGCCCATCGTCATGGTCACCAAGAGCGAGGAGGACGCGGTACTCCGCGAGGCGATCGGCGTGGACGTGCGCGATTATCTCGTCAAGCCGATCAATCCGCGCCAGGTGCTCACGGTCATCACGAAGGTCCTCGAGGGCCCGCGCATTCGCGCGCAGGCGCTGTCGCGCGCGTTCGTCGAGCGGTTCCGCGAGATCGAGCTCGAGCCGAAGCTCACGCTCGACTGGCGCGGCTGGATCGACGCGCTACACGGAGCTCGCCGAGTGGGACATCGCGCTCGCGGATGCGAAGGAGCAGGGCCTCTATGACTCGCTGCAGGGGCTCTATCCCGCGCTCCGAAAGGAATTCGCGAACTGGATGCGCGGCGAGTATCCGCGCTGGCTGCGCGAGCTCGAAGGCGACCGGCCGCCGCTCTCGGTGGACGTCGTGTCCGAGTTCCTGCTGCCGATCCTCGAGCGCTCGCGCGCCGCGGTGTTCATCGTGGTCGACTGCCTGCGTCTCGACCAGTGGATGATGCTCGCGCCCATCCTCGCACCGCTGTTCGACGTCGAGACCACGCACCACTTCGCCGTGCTCCCCACGGCCACGCCCTATTCGCGCAACGCGCTCTTCTCGGGGCTCTTTCCCGGCGAGATCGCCGCGCGATTCCCCGATTGGTGGGGCGAGCGCGAAGACGAAACGCTCAATGCGCACGAGAAACAATTGCTCGAAGCGCATCTCGCCGAGCATCAGATCGACGTGCCGGTGCGCTACGATAAGATCTCGAGCGCCAACGACACCGCCGACCTCGAGCGCCGCGTCTCGGGCGCCATCGCGCACGAGGGCGTGAGCGCGTTCGTGTTCAACTTCGTCGACTTGCTTACTCACGGGCGCTCGGAGTCGGCGATCCTGCAGGAGGTCGCGAAGCGACGAGATCGCGCTCCGCGCGCTCACGAAGCAGTGGTTCGAGCGCTCGGCGCTGTTCGCGCTGCTGAAGGAGGCGGCGCGCCGCAAGCATCCCGGTGCTCGTCACCAGCGATCACGGCTCCATCCACTGCCACACGCCCGCGACGGTGTTCGCCAAGCGCGACGCCACCGCGAACCTCCGCTACAAGTTCGGCGAGGACCTGCGCGCCGAGCGCCCGGAGCAGGCGCTGCTGTTCGGGAATCCGATGACCTGCGCCTCCCGCGCCGCGGACTCGGCGACAACACGCTGCTCGCCATGGGCGACACCTTCTTCGTGTATCCCACCAAGCTGCGCGAGTACCAGTCGCGCTATCGCGGGTCGTTCCTGCACGGCGGCGTGACGCCGGAGGAATGCATCCTGCCGGTGGCCTTGCTCACGCCCAAGAGTTGATGCGCGCCACGAAGTTCTATCCGCGGCTCATCCGGTTCCTGCGGCCGCACGGCTGGCGCATGGCCGGGAACATCATCTTCAACGTGATCGGCGCCGCTCTCGACGGCTATTCGTTCGCGCTGCTCATTCCCTTCCTGAACGCGCTCTTCAACCAGCCGCCGCTCGTGGTCGGCCGCGGTTGGGTGAACAACTTCCTGCAATTGCACGATCGGTGCGCTGCTCGACGCGGCCCATCCGATGGCGTCGCTGCGCAATGTGATCGTCGTCATGCTCGCCGTCGTGGCGGTCAAGAACATGTTCATCTGGCTCGCCGACGTACTCGGCGCGGAGCTGCAGGAAACGTCACGCGCGACCTGCGCGACGCGGTGTTCCGGCACATGCAACACTGCCGCATCCGCTGTTTCACGCAGCACCAAGGCCGGGCAGATCATGTCCCGCATTCTCAGCGACACGGAACAGACCAAGGCGATCGTCACCGAGGTCGTGACGCGCGCGGTGAATTCGGCCTCGCTCGTCATCGTGTACATCGCGTATCTCCTGGGCATTTCGTCGCGGCTCACGCTCATCTCGCTCGTGATCGCGCCGCTACTCACACTCGTGCTGCAGCCGCTGCTGCGTCGGCTGCGTCACGGCTATCGGCGTGCTGCGCAACGATTACGGCGAGATGACGAGCGTACTGCAGGAGAGCGTGAGCGGGATTCGCCTCGTGAAATCGTTCGGCGGCGAGCAGTACGAGGACGCGCGCTTCACCGGCGCCAGCGTCAAGTACTCCCGCGGCATGGTGCGCATGACGCGCATCGCCAGCTCGCTCGGCCGCTCACCGAAGTCCTGGGCATGTCGATCGTCGCGGTGCTGCTCTGGATCGGCGCTCGCGAAGTGCTCATTCGACAATGTCGCTCCAAGCGTCGCAGCTCATGGTGTTCATGCGTTCGTCATGCGCTTGCTGCCGCCGATCAAGCAGCTCTCGCAGATCCCGGCCGTCGCGCAGAATTCCTTCGCGAGCGCCGAACGCATCTTCCAAGTGCTCGACGAACCCACCGAGCAGCGCTCGACAAGGGCACGCGCATGGTCGAGGCTTCCGCCGGTCGATCGTGTTCGACAGTGTCTCGTTCGCGTATGACGACGAGCCGGTGCTCACGGACATCCAGTTCGCCGCGCAGAAGGGCGAGTCGATCGCGCTCGTCGGTGCGAGCGGGGCGGGGAAGAGCACGCTCGTCGATCTCATCCCGCGCTTCTACGAGCCCACGCGCGGCCGCATCATGCTCGACGGCGTGGACATGCGCGAGATCACGCTCGCCTCGCTGCGTCGAACCTCACCGGCATCGTGAGCCAGGAGACGGTGCTGTTCAACGAGACGCGTGCGCGCGAACATCGCGTACGGACGCAACGACAAGTACTGCGACGCGCAGATCGAAGCGGCGGCGCGCGCGGCCAACGCGCACGCCTTCATCGCCGAGTTGCCTGGCGGCTACGCCACGGTGCTCGGCGAGCGCGGCGCGAGGCTCTCCGGCGGCCAGCGCCAGCGCATCGCGATCGCGCGCGCGCTGCTGATCGATCCGCCTATCCTCATCCTCGATGAAGCGACGAGCGCACTCGACACCGAGAGCGAGCGCCTCGTGCAGGAGGCGATCGACCGCCTGCTCGAAGGCCGCACGGTGTTCGTCATCGCGCACCGCCTGTCGACGATCCAGCACGCCACCGAGATCCTCGTGCTCGATCGCGGCCGCGTCATCGAACGCGGCACGCACGAGGAGCTGCTCACGCGCCGCGGCGCCTACCACCGTCTGCACGCCATGCAGTTCGGCGACCGGGAGCGTGCCGTCCCTGTCTGACGAACGACGCGCCACGCTCGCGCACCGCCTCGAGTACGGCGCGCTGCGCGCGATGCTCGCGGTGTTCGGCGCGTTCCCCTGGCGGATCTCCACTGCGGCCGCCGGGTTCATCGGCCGGCTCGGCTATTCGCCCTTCCGCATACGGCGCCGCGTGGTGGAGCGCCAGATCGCCGCCGCATTCCCTGGGCTCTCTGCTCGAGACGTCTCGACGATCGCGCGCGCCTCCTACGACAACCTCGGCCGCGTCGCCGTCGAGGCCGCGCATCTCTCGCGACTCGGGCCCGATCAGGTCATCGCGCTCTTCGACGAGATCCACGGCTGGGACGCGGTGGAGCGCGCCCGCGCGCAGGGCAAAGGGATCGTCTTCCTCACCGGCCACCTCGGCAACTGGGAACTCGCCGGCGCGATCGTCGCCGCGCGCGGCATCGCCTTCGACGCGATCGCGCGCCGCATGGGGAATCCCGTGTTCGATGCCTATCTCACGCGCACGCGGCTGCGCCTCGGCATGAACATCGTTCCCGATTCCGACGCCGTGCGCCGCGTGCCGCGCACGCTGCGCGCGGGCGGCGCCGTCGCGTTCCTCGCCGATCAATCGGGCCTCAACCTCGCGTCCACCTTCGTGCCCTTCTTCGGGCGCCCGGCGAAAACGCCGCGCGGCCCCGCCGTGTTCGCGATCCGCTTCGAGGCGCCCGTGATCTTCGGCGTGGCGACGCATCTGCCCGGCGGCAAGTTCCGGATGATGTTCGAAGAGATCCCGGTGACGCGCACCGGCGATCTCGAGCGCGACACCGACGCGCTGCTCACGCGCTATTCCGAGGCGCTCGAGCGCCAGGTGCGCCGCGCACCCGGGCAGTATTTCTGGCAGCACAAGCGGTGGAAGCGCCAGCCCGACACCACGCCGCCGGAGCTGCTCGACCCCACGCTGTGACCGTGCCGCGCGCGCCGCGGTCGCAGCATCGTGAGCGGTTCGTCTCCGCGTCCGAGCTCGGCGAGTACGCCTACTGCCGCCGCGCGTGGTGGCTGCGCGCGGTGCGCGGCGCGCACTCGGACCTGCAAGGCACCCGCTTCAATGAAGGACGCGCCGCGCACGAGCGGCACGCGTACGGGATCCTCGCGGCGCGCGCGCTCGCCATCGTCGCGGCGCTGCTCGCGGCGGCGGCCGCGTTCTGGATCTGGTTCGCGCGATGATCGTCGCGGCGCTCGTTCTCACCGCCGTCGCTCTCGCGATCGCCAGCCTCGCGCTCTACCGTCGCGCCGGCATCCGTGGCCGCATCGTCGCGAGCGATGGCCCCGTCTCGCGCCCGTCGCGGGTGCTGCGCTCCGCGCGGCACGGGATCTCCGGCAAGCCCGACTATCTCGTGGTCGAGAACGGCCGCATCGCGCCCGTGGAGGTGAAGCCCACGCGCGAGAGCGATCGCCCGTGGCTGCGCGACGTCGTGCAGCTCGCCGCGTATTGCCTGCTCGTGGAGGAAACGCACGAGCGCTTCGCCGGCTATGGCTATCTCCGCTACGCCAATCGTACCTTTCGCATCGACTTCACCGACTCCATGAGGGACGAAGTGCTCCGCACCGTGAACGCATTGCGCGACGACCTCGACGCCACCAATGTCGACGCGAACCACGACGACCCGCGCCGCTGCGCACGCTGCGCGCTGCGCACGCCCTGCGGCCGCCCCGTGACCGCATGACCTACGACGTGACCGCGCTCCGCGCGCGCGAATATCCCTGGGCCGAACGCGGCGACGCCGTCTACCTGAACAACGCGTCCACCGGCGCGCTCCCGGCGCGCACCGTGCGTGCGACCGCCGATTTCCATGCGCTGCGCGCCGAGCCGTGGCGCCTCACCAATGACGCGCAGTTCGCCATCCTGCGCCGGACGCGCGAGCTGTGCGCCACGCTGATCGGTGCCGGCGCCGATGAGATCGCGTGCATGGCGAACACGACGTACGGCGTGAACGTCGCCGCGCGGTGTCTGCCGCTCAAGTCCGGCGACAAGGTGCTCACCTTCGACCGCGAGTTCCCCGCGAACATCTATCCGTGGATGGCGCTCGCGAAGCGAGGCATCACCCTCGAGCGCATCCCCACGCGCGACAAGCTCCCCGACGAGGACGCGCTCATCGCCGCGCTCAATGGGAAGAACGTGCGGGCGGTCGCGATCGGTTGGGTGAATTTCGCCACGGGATACAAGGCCGATCTTGCGCGCATCGGCCGCGCCTGCCGCGAGCGCGGGATCTACTTCGTCGTGGACGCGATGCAGGGACTCGGCGCCGCGACGCTCGACGCGCGCGCGTGCCAGATCGACATCCTCGCGTGCGGCGGACAGAAGTGGCTGCTCTCGCCATGGGGGTCCGGCTTCGTGTACGTGCGCCGCGAACTCGTGCAGCAGCTCGAGCCCGAGGCCGTCGGCTGGATGGCGATGCGCGCGTCCGAAGATTTCACGCGGCTCGTGGACTATGAGTTCGCGTACCACGACGACGCGCGCCGCTTCGAGGTGATCACCGTGCCGTTCCAGGATTTCGCCGGCTTGAATGCGAGCCTCGAGATGATGATCGAGCTCGGCCTCAAGAACATCGAGGCGCACGACGCGGCGCTCGTGGTCGAGGCCGTCGCCTGGGCGCAGTCGCGAAGAGACATGAAGCTCGTGACGCCGGCCGATCCCGCGCGCCGCGCGGCCATCGTCTCGATCGCGCCGCCGGATCCCGTCGCCACCTCGGCACGCCTCAAGAAGGCGAAGATCATCCACAGCCTGCGCGAAAGCGCGATACGCCTGTCGCCGCATTGTTACAACACGGCGGCCGAGATGACGCGCGCGCTGGAAGTCCTGGGCGGCTAGGAACCGCTGACGGCGCGTGTGACACCGCTGGGGGCGCGTGTGACGCCGCGGACGGCGCTTGTGACCTGTGAGACGTGTAGCAACTGCACGCGCCGCAGCCGTTGCCACACGTCGCACACGTCACAAGCGCCGTCCGCGGCGTCACAAGCGCCGTCCGCGGCGTCACAAGCGCCGTCCGCGGCGTCACAGGCGCCCCCAGCGGTGTCACACGCGCCGTCCGCGGTGGCACACGCGCCGTCAGAGCTTGATCCGAAGCCATCTCCGCCCGACGTACACCCCCGCCGCCAGCAGCGCTCCCTGCCCGAAGAATTGCACGAGGCCAAAGGGACTCGGTCCATAGGGTCCGCCGCCGCCCTCCTCAATGGCGCGCTCGCGCGATGGCCAGCCGACGATCTTGATCGTGACGAGCCACACGAGCGTGCACACCGCGACGACCATCGCACCGCGCGCGAATCCTTCCGGCCACGACGGAGCGAGCCGCATCCGGCTACTCATCGCTCGCCTCCATCTCCTCCGCGGTGAACGCGCGACGCCGCAGCGCCGCGAGCACCCACCCCCAGTTCATCGCGAGATGCAGCCCGACCGCCACGAACAGCACGTTCGACGTCGAGTCGTGCAGCTCGAACCAATCCCCATCATAGATCGTGGGCATGCCCGCCCATGGCAGCACGACGCGCGACACCATGATCCCCGAGACGATCACCAGCACCATCGCGAGGAACAGCCCCACGTTGATCGCATAGTTGATCCGCGTGCGCAGGCTGCCCTTCGCGAACAGGCGCTTCGCCTTCGAGATGATCCAGTGCCACGACAGCAGCATGTGCAGCAGCAGCGGCACGGCGATCGCGATGCCGATGATCTCATGCGCCGCGACGCCCGTGATCCGCGGCGACTGGATGAGCAGGAAGAGGAGCAGCAGCAGTACGTCGAGCCAGAGCGCGAAGGCGGTGCGGGACATGGGCATGGTGACAATTTACGCACGGCCCGCGATTTCGTTCGCAGGTGATTGACATCGGCAAACGCGTGCCATATTCACCTGCAACCCGATCACAAGGTTCCTCGTGCTCCGTGCCGCCGCGCTGCCGCTCCTGGCGCTCGCGCTCATCCCGCCTGCGCCCGCTCCCATCGCCGACGCCACGTCGAACCAGAATCGCCATCCCGCCGGCCGCTGGTCGCACGACACGCTGAGCGTGACGGTCGAGGCGCGGCCGGCCGTCTGGCGCCCTGACTCGACCGCGAGCCCGCCGGTGAAGGTCTACGCATTCGCGGAGTTGGGCGGAGCGCCCAGCATCCCTGGCCCGCTCATCCGCGTGCGCGAGGGCTCGGTGATCGTCGTGACGCTTCGCAATGCGCTCGCGGACTCCGCGATCACCGTGCACGGGCTGATGCCGCATCCCGCGGCGAAGGATGACACGATCCAGATCGCCGCCGGAGCAGTGAGAGTGACGTCTTTCAAGGCGGGCGCGCCGGGGACGTATCTCTACTGGGCCTCTACGGATCCGAAGGTCACGATCCTCGATTTTCGCGGCGCCGACTCGCAACTCCGCGGTGTGATCGTCGTCGATCCCGCCGGGGCGCCGCCGGCGCAGGACCGCATCTTCGTGATCACGCAGTACAATGTGGACGGCGACTCCACCAAGCCCAAACCGAACTTCGAGCGCTTCACGGTGGCGATCAACGGCCGCGCCTGGCCGTACACCGAGCGCCTCACGTACACGCAGGGCGACACCGTGCGCATGCGCTGGGTGGACGGCGGTTACGAGTTCCACCCGATGCACCTGCACGGCTTCTACTTCCGTGTCGACAGCCGTAGTTCGCAGCTCGCCGACACGGCGTATGCGCCCGCTGAGCGTCGTTGGGTCGTGACGGAGCGCATCGAGCAAGGCACCGCGATCTCCATGATCTGGGTCCCCGAGCGCTCGGGGAACTGGCTCATGCACTGCCACATCTTCGCGCATGTGGAACCGGACCTTCTCTATCCGTTCCCAGGCGACTCGCTCCCGCACTACGCATCCGCCACGGGCCATCGCCCGATGGGAGATGTCTGGGCTCATCCTCGGCATCACGATCACGCCGAGCGCGGGAGCACTGCCCGTGCCGCCGGCCGCCGCGCGCCAGACGGTCCGCATGGTGCTGCGCCAGCTTCCGTTCCGTGTCGACTCGGAGCCTGCGATCTCGGTCGCATTCGGCGACACGGTGACGTTCGGTCATGGCGCCGCGCGCTACGATCTCGCCGTCCCGACGCTCGTGCTCACGCGCGGCGAGCCGGTGCGCATCTGGATCGTGAACCGTATGTCCAACGAGGCCGCGATCCATTGGCACGGCATCGAACTCGACAGTTACTTCAATGGCGTGCCCGGCTGGAGCGGCGATCATGCGCACCTGGCGCCGATGATCGCACCCGGCGACTCATTCGCCGTGGAGATGACGCCGCCGCGCGCCGGCACCTTCATCTATCACTCGCACCTCGAGAACGGCCATCATCTCGCGAGCGGCCTCTATGGCGCGTTGATCGTCAGCGAGCCCGCGGCCCCCTTCGACAGCACGCGCGACCTCGTGCAACTCTACGGCGGCGGGGAGCTGGGCATCGGCGCGGCGCCATATCTGAACGGTTCGCTCGCGCCGTCCCCGCGGATGCTCGTGGCGGGGAAGACGTACCGGGTCCGGATCATCAACATCCTCGAGAACAACTCGATGTCCAGCGCCATCACCTTTCGCGCCGCGCGGGCGGACTGGACTCCCATAGCGAAGGACGGATTCCCGGTTCCCGCGCGCGATCGCACTCCGCGTCCGGCGGCCGTGAAAGCGAATGTCGGTGAGACGTACGACTTCGAATTCACCCCGGCGGCGCCCGGTGATTATTTCTTCGAAGTGGTCCGTCCCGGCGGCGTCGTGATGCGTCAGCTCTGGAGGGTGAAGGCGCTCTAGCCCTTCACGCGCACGAGGGCATAGTCGCGTGCGCCCTTCTTGAGCAGGAGGTGCCGGCCCGCGAGCATCGCGCTCGTCGCGATCGCCTTGTCCTCCGCCGCCAGGCGCTTGCCGTTCACCGAGAGCCCGCCCTGCTCGAGCAACCGCTTCGCCGCGCCCTTGCTCGCCGCGAGCTTCGCGGTCACGAACAGCTCCGACGTCTCGAGCGATCCGTCGCCCGGCGCGCCGATCTCCACGAACGGCACTTCCTCCGCGAGCGCCGCGAGCGCCGCCGCCGACAGCGACCCCGCGTCACCCTTGCCGAAGAGCAGCGCCGAGACCTCCACCGCCGCGCGCGCCGCGTCGGCGCCGTGCACACGCGCCGTCACCTCGAGCGCCAACGCCTGCTGCGCCTCGCGCTTCTCCGGCCGCGCGGCGATCGCGCTCTCCAGCGACTCGATCTCCGCACGCGGCAAGAGCGTGAAGAAGCGCAGGAATCGCCCCGCGTCACGGTCGTCCGCGTTCACCCAGTACTGATAGAAGCGGTACGGGCTCGTCTCCTTCGCATCGAGGAACACGGCGCCCGATTCGGTCTTGCCGAATTTCGTGCCCGTCGCGGTGGTCACCAGCGGCATCGTGAGCGCGTGCGACTCGTGCCCGTCCACGCGCCGGATCAGCTCGATCCCCGCCGTGATGTTCCCCCATTGATCGCTCCCGCCGATCTGCAGCGTGCAGCTCTCACGCCGGTGCAGCTGCAGATAGTCGTACGCCTGCAGCAGCATATAGCTGAACTCGGTGTACGAGATGCCGCCCTCGAGGCGCGACTTCACCGAGTCCTTCGCCATCATGTAATTGATCGTGAAGTGCTTTCCCACGTCGCGCATGAACTCCACCGCTCTCAGCGGCAGCAGCCATTCCGCGTTGTCGCGCATGAGCGCGCCGCTCTTCCCCGGCGAGAAATCCAGGAATCGCGCGAGCTGCCCGCGGATCGCGTCGGAGTTCGCTTTCACCACCTCGGGCGTGTTCAACTGGCGCTCGGCCGTCTTGCCGCTCGGGTCGCCGATCATGCCCGTGCCGCCACCGACCAGCGCGATCGGCCGGTGTCCGCTGCGCTGCAAGTGCGCCAGCACCATCACCGGCACCAGATTCCCCACGTGCAGACTCGGCGCGCTCGGGTCGAATCCGCAGTACGCCGTCACGGTGCCTGCCTGCAGCGCCGCGCCGAGCGTCTCCGTATTCTGGTAGAGCAGCCCGCGCCACGTCAGCTCGTCGAGCAATGAATTCTTGGCCGTCATGCGACAAACATAGAGCGCCGCTGGCGCGCTGTCATCTCGCGCGCCTCGCGGCCCCTAGATAGTTTCCGTTGCACTCGCGCTTCCCGCTTCCCGCTTCCCTCGTGCCGTCGCATTGACCCGTAACCCGCTCCGTCCGTCCTTCTGGCGCGCCCGCCCCACTCTCACGCGCAGAGTGGTGTTGGTCGCGCTCTTCGGCCTGAGCTTCGGCACCGGCGCCGCCGTCGCTGCGTGGACGCTCGTCTGCCGCGGCGGCGCGTGCCCCGATCCCCGCCAGCTCGATCAGTTCGCCCCACGCCAGACCTCCAAGCTGTACGCCGCCGACGGCCGCTTCATCTCCGAGATCGGACTCGAGCGCCGCACGCTCGTCCAGCTCAAGGAGATCCCCCAGGTCGTGCGCGACGCCTTCATCATCACGGAGGACAAACGGTTCTACGAGCATCACGGCATCGACTGGGTGCGCGTGTTCGGCGCCGCCGCGCACAACGTCGTCTCGCGCGGATTCGCCCAGGGCTTCTCCACGCTCACGATGCAGCTCGCGCGCAACATCTTCCCCGAGAAGATCTCCCGCGAGAAGACGCTCATCCGCAAGCTGCGCGAGACGAAGATCGCCTTCGAGATCGAAGCGCTCTATCCCAAGGACAAGATCCTCGAGCTGTACCTCAACCAGATCTACCTGGGCAACGGCGCGTACGGCGTCGAGACCGCGGCGCAGCGCTACTTCGGGAAATCGGTGCGCGATGTGAATCTCGCGGAGGCCGCCACGCTCGCCGCGCTCCCGAAGGCGCCCGAGCGGCTCAACCCGCGCCGCTATCCCGACCGCGCGATCCAGCGCCGCAACACGATCATCGCGCTCATGCGGAACGAGGGCGTCGTCAGCGATTCCGGCGCGCGCCTCGCGCAGGCGTATCCGCTCGACCTCGCGAAGAAGAGCGAATCCGGCGAGCTCGCGCCGTACTTCGTCGAATGGGTGCGCCAGCAGCTCGAGGAACAGTTCGGCGAGAAACTGTACTCCGACGGGCTCAAGATCTTCACGACGCTCGACATCGACATCCAGCAGGCCGCCGAGCGCAATCTCGAGCGCCAGCTCCGCGCCATCGAGGCGGGGAAGTGGGGCGCCTGGAAGCATCCCACCTTCGAGCAGTACCTCAGCCGCAGCCTCTCCGACAGCGAGGGCAATGAATCGTCGCCCTATCTGCAGGGCGCGCTCGTCGCGATGGACCCGCGCAACGGCGCGGTGCGCGCGATGATCGGCGGCCGCGATTTCGATGACTCCAAGTTCAACCGCGCCACGCAGGCGCTGCGCCAGCCCGGTTCCACCTTCAAGCCCATCGTCTACGCCGACGCGATCCACTCGGGCCTCTCGGCCTCGCACTTGCTCGACGATTCGCCGCTCACGCTGCCGCAGTTCGGCGGCACCGATTGGACGCCGCAGAACTACGACTTGAAGTTCATGGGCATCCTGCCGCTGCGGCAGGCGCTCTATCTCTCGCGCAACCTCGCGGCGATCCGCCTCGGCATCGAGCTCGGGCCGCAGAGCGTGATCGACGATGGCGCGCAAACTGGGCATCACGACGCCGATCCCGCCGTATCCGTCGATCTTCATCGGCTCGGCCGACGTCTATCCGCTCGAGATGATCGCGGCCTATTCCGCCTTCGCGACGCTCGGCGTGCGCACCGCGCCGCATGGCATCGTGCGCGTCGAGGACGCGAAGGGCCACGTGCTCTGGGAAGGCGTGCCGCTGCGCTACGACGTCCTCTCGCGCGAAGAAGCGTGGCTCATGGTGAGCATGATGAAGGACGTGCTCAGCAAGGGTCCGCGCGGCATCCGTGGGCGCCTCCGGCTTCAGGATCCCCGCCGCCGGCAAGACCGGCACCACGAACGACTACACCGACGTCTGGTTCATCGGCTACACGCCCGATCTCCTCGCCGGCGTCTGGATGGGCTTCGACCGCCCGCAGAAGATCCAGGCCAACGCGCAGGGCGGGCGCCTCGCCGCGCCGGCCTGGACCAGCTTCATGACCGAGGTCTACCAGCGGCGGCCGCATCCGCCCGACTGGCCGCGGCCCGAGGCGATCATCACGCGGCAGATCGACGACTCCACCGGACTCCTGCGCAATCCGTATTGTCCGGTGGCACTCGTCACGAACGAGTACTACATCGAAGGCACGGAGCCCACGAAAGAGTGCGATGTGCACACGCCCACGGGCACGGTCTCGCCGTTCGATACGCTCGTCATCCCGCAGCTCAAGATCCCCGGCTCCCCTCCGCCGGCGCGTTGAGCCCGTGATCCGCTACCACGCGCGCTGGGTGCTCCCCATCTCGCGCCCGCCCGTGGAGCGCGGCACCGTCGTCGAAGAGAACGGTCGCATCGTCTATGCCGGTCCGCGCGCCGATGCGCCGCCCGGCGACGATCGCGACCTCGGCGACGCGTACTTGATGCCCGGTCTCGTCAACACGCACACGCATCTCGAACTCACCGCGTTCCACGGCCTCATCAGCGCGCCGTCGTTCCGCGAATGGATCGTGGCGCTCCAGGCCGCGAAGACAGCGGTGATGACGCCCGAACGATACCTCGACTCCGCGCGCGCCGGCATTGCCGATGGTCTCCGCGCCGGCATCACCACCTTCGCCGACACATGCGATTCCGGCGTCGCGCTCGAAGCGATGCGCGAGGCCGGCGTGCGCGGCATCATGTACCAGGAAGTCTTCGGCCCGTCGCCCGATCCCGCCGACGTCGCCGAAGCGATGCGCGGACTCGAGCGAAAACTCGCCGCGCTCGATCCGCTCGCCACGGACCTCCAGCGGATCGGCGTCTCGCCGCACGCGCCCTACACGGTGAGCGATCCGCTCTTCGCGCTCGTCGCGCACATGCGCCGCCCGTTCGCGATCCATGTCGCCGAGAGCGAAGAGGAGACCGCGCTCATCCGCGACGGCGCCGGTCCGTTCGCCGTCGCGCTGCGCGCGCGCGGGATGACCGTCGTCTCGCGCGCCATCTCGCCGATCTCGTTGCTCGAGCAGCTCGACGTGCTCGCGGCGCGGCCGCTGCTCATCCACTGCATTCGCGCGTCGAACACCGACCTGCGCATGATCGCGGCCCACGACTGCGCCGTGGCGCACTGCCCGGCGTCGAACGCGCACCTTGGACACGGCACCGCCCCGCTCGCCACGATGCTCGCGCTCGGCATTCGCATTGGACTCGGCTCCGATTCCATGGCGAGCAACGACGCGATGGACATCCTGGAGGAAGCGCGCCGCGCCGCCGCGCCGCCGGCGAAGTCGCTCGAACTCGCCACGATCGGCGGCGCGCGCGCACTCGATCTCTCCGATCGCATCGGCACGCTCGCGGTGGGCAAGGACGCCGACCTCGCCGCCTTCCCGATGCTGCCCGGCGATCCCGCCGACCCCACGCATCGCCCTCGCCACCCCACGCCCCGCACTCGCCACGATAGTCGCCGGCAAGCCGAGGCTGTGGGACGGAAAGCTGATCGAGAGAGATGAAGATCTCAGTGCCCGCCTGACCCAGATCTCTGCCGCGCTGAGGGCGTTTCGCGGCGGACCGCAGTAGCAGGCAACAGCCGACAGCCCACAGTCTAGGTCTGCGAACGTCTGCAGTTCTAGCGAATTCCCAGCCCGCTCAGGTATCTTAAAGCATGCACAATCCCGTAGTAAAAGGCGCCACCCAGAAGATCTGGCGCGACGGCAAGCTCATTCCGTGGGAGGACGCCACCCTCCACGTCATGAGCCACGTCGTGCACTATGGCTCCAGCGTGTTCGAGGGGCTCCGCTTCTACGAGACCCCCGGCGGCCCCGCGATCTTCCGCCTCGACGATCACATGCGGCGCCTCATCGACTCCTGCCGCATTTACCGCATTGCGGTGCCGCACAGCGCCGAGACGCTCGCGCAAGCCTGCGTCGACACCGTGGCCGCGAACGACATCCGCCACGGCTATCTGCGCCCGGTCGTCGTGCGTACCGGCGAGCAGATGGGCGTCTTCGCCGCGGACATTCCCGTCGAGACCTTCATCGTCGCGTGGCATTGGGGCCGCTACCTCGGCGAGGATGCGCTCAAGGATGGCGTGGATACCTGCGTCTCCAGCTGGCGCCGCGCCGCACCGGATACGTTCCCGGCGCTCGCCAAGGCCGGCGGCAATTATCTCAGCGCGTCGCTCGCCAAGATGGAAGCGCGCGGCGACAAGTACGCCGAAGGCATCATGCTCGACAGCGCCGGCCACATCGCCGAGGGCGCGGGCGAGAACATCTTCCTCGTGCGCGACCGGGTGGTATACACGCCGCCGCTGTCGGCCGGGATCCTGCACGGCATTACGCGCGATTCCTGCATGCGCATCGCCGCCGACCTCGGCTACGAGGTGCGCGTGGAGGCGCTCCCGAGGGAAATGCTGTACATTGCGGATGAGGCATTCTTTACCGGCACGGCGGCGGAATTGACACCAATACGATCCGTCGATCGTGTACAGTTGGGGGATGGCAAACCGGGACCCGTGACGCGAGCGATCCAGGAGGACTTCCTGGGCATTGCGCACGGCAAGAAAGAAGACCGTTACGGGTGGCTGACAATGGTCCCCGAAACGGCCGCCGCCGCCCGATGAGGGGCGCGGCGCGGTGACCGACTCCCGTCCCGGTCCATCGGGGCGGGCGTTTTTTCAGGAGGCTCAAGCGTGATCGTCGGCTGTCTTGCGCTGAATGCTTCGTTCGAACCACTGACCATGGTGCCCATGCGTCGGGCGCTCCGGCTTGTGCTCGATGGCAAGGCCGAGATCGTGGAAGCGGACACCGGCAAGCGTCGTGCGCTCGGAGCGGCTCGCGCTCCCGCGCCCCGCGTCATCCGGCTCGTGAAGTTCATCCACGTGCCGCGCCGGTTCCGCCGTCAGGTGACGAACACCTTCCTCTTCGCGCGCGACCGCTACCGCTGCCAGTACTGCGGACGCGGCACCATCGGACCTGCGCCCGCGCGAGTCGCTCACGCGCGACCACCTCGTGCCGCTCTCGCGCGGCGGCACGAACGAGTGGACCAACGTCGTGACGGCGTGCTCGCCGTGCAACACGCGCAAGGGGAATCGCATGGCGGAAGAGATCGGCATGCACCCGCTCGTGCCGCCGGTCGAGCCGCACTTCGTGCACCTGAGCTGGGCGGTGCGCCGCCTCACGCCGGCGCAGTCGAAGTACATCAAGCTCTTCTACGGCCCCGAGACGCTCCACCAGGTGGAAGAGCTGGAGCATCGCCCGCATCACACGCGCGGCGAGAAGATCCTTCGCGCCTGATCGCGCCGGCCGCTACTGCGGCCGGAACACCGCACTCCGCGCATGGTACGTCCGCGTCTGCCCGCCCAGCAGCCGCGTGACCAGCGTGTTCGCGCCATGGCCGAGCGCGGTGCCGGGATTCTCGCGGCCCTTCATCGCGGAGTCCGCGTCGCCGCCGAGCCAGCGCTTCACCTCGTCAATGTCGTGCACCGAGAGCATCTCGAGGTCCAGCGACGCGTAGTAGTAATGCTTCGAGTGCCCGGTGGGCGGCTGGATGCCGGGCACGAACGGGCGCGCTACCGCATCCTCCGCGTCCTTGAGATCGGCGAACGTGCCCAGCGACTGCCAGCGGCCCGGCGATCCGCGTCACGGTGTAATGCCGCGCGAGCGGATCGTAGCTCACCACGACATCCCACTCGATGGTCCGCACGAGATCGTCGAAGAACCGGTTCGCCTTCCACAGTTCCAGCCGGAAATGCAGCCGCGCGGGGAATCCGCTGAACAGCAGCTCGCGCGTCGTGCGGTCGGACAGCATGCGCACGCTGCGCACCACGGGCGCTTCTTTCGCGCGCGCGGAATCCGCCGGCAGGATGATCTCCAGCGCCGGCTCCGAGGGCGTCGCGTTCTTGGGCGCTTGCGCCGCGATCCCGAACGGGAGCGCGAGCAGCGCGAGCAGGAGGTATGCGCGGCGCGTCATCAGAATCGGTGCTGCAGGCGCACCACGAACTGCAGCGGTGTCTGCCAGTCGGTGAGCGATTTCGCCATGTACATCCCGAGCCAGCCCATGTCGAGGCCGGCGCCGGCGTCGGTGCGGAAGGTGTACAGCGGCGGCAGCGTCCACGCGCCATAGCGCACGCCGCCTTCGGTCGAGCCGGTCACCCAGCCGCGCCCCGCGTCGGTGAACACCACCCACGACATCGTCTTGCTCAGCCGGTACGACTTGGTCTCATCCTCCGAGCGCTGCCGCGGGAACAGCCGCAGCGTGAAGTCGCCGCGGTATTCCACCTGCGCGAGCATCATGCGCGAGCATTGCGCGGGATTCCCGGCCGGTGCGCTGCTGTCGGCGCATGTGAACACATTGGGAGTGATCGGCTGGCGAAAATTGTAACCGGGCAGCGATCCGGGCCCGCCCATCGAGAAGCGCCGCTCCAGCGGCAGTTCGCCGCCGCCGATCCCCGTGCCGAACACCAGCCGCAGATTGAGATGCCCCTGCGGCGACACGCGGTTGTAGCGGCGGATGTCGATCCAGCCGCGCCCGTAGGTGAGCGCCTCCGGCGTCGCGGTGTTCACGCGCGCGATGTCGCTCGCCGGCCCTTCGGTGAGCGAATTCGTCCAGCCGACCTCGACATCGGCGTTCACGAGCCAGCCGAGGTACGGATCGGCGTCGCTGTTCCGCGTATCATACTCGACGCCGGCATCCACGCGCCGCAGCAGCCCTGCGTCGAGCTCCGGATTGTCGCGCCACGGATTCGACGTGTGGAACAGCGAGATCGGGTCCTGCGCCGTGCGCAGCGCCCACCATGCCTGCGTGAACTTGAGCGTGTACGTCAGCGGTCCGCGCAGCAGCGACGCCCACGCGCTGCCGCCCTGCGCGTTGTAGTAGTCGCGCATGTCGTCGCGCACGCCGAAGCTGTAGAGAGAGATCTCGGCGTTCGACACCTGCCAATCCTCCGCCGGCGCCACCAGATCGAACCCGCGCGCGCCGTACGCGAAGCCGTGCGCTTTCCCCTGCTTCACTTCGGCGCTGAATGTCGTAGCCGAGGTTCGCGCTCGTCCACGCGAAGCTGTTCACCGACCGGTAGATCGCGAGGCCGGTGAAGGTGAACTGTCCGAACGACGGATTGCGGCGGAGATCGATGCCGACCATCACCGGCAGCCCTTCCACGCGATCGTACGTGCCGGCCCGGAGCGCGAAGCGCGTGCGCGCGGAATCGTAGCGCGTTTCCCAGCGGCGGAACCATCCCTCCTCGGCGCTGGTCGTATCGAGCACCGCGACCATCGCATCGCCCTGCATGCGGTAGGCCAGCATCTGGGGATACGCGGTCACTTTGCCGCCCACGAACGCGCTGTCGGCTCGGCTCACCGTGCCGCCGGCCACGAACACGCCGCTGTCCACGTGCGCGGTCGCACGCAGTTCCACGCTCCCGTTGATCACGACCACCGCGCCGTGCACCGAACCCGCGACGACGAGCGAGCCGTCGCGCACCGCGACGTTCCCGTCCACCGTGCGGCCGGCAGCAATGGTCGTGTTCCCGAGCGCGCGAACGGCCGCCGGCATGTTGTACCGGTACGCCGCCTCACCCGCGACCGCCGCCGCGCGCGTCGTGTCACGCACGCTGTCGCCCGCCTGCGCATGAAGGGCATGCGGCGCGAGCGCCAGCATGGCGGCGAGCGCCACACGCACGGCGCACGACTCACGCTTCATGGACTTCCCCACTCGATTCCCAGCCTCCTCATCCGACGATAAAGATTCGGCCGGTCGGTCTTCAGCCGCCGCGCCGCATCCGCCACGTTCCCCTGCGCCACGCTCAGCGCGCGCGTGATGAGCGTGCGCTCATAATCATCGAGCGCATCGTTCAGCGGCCGGTCGAGCGACGGTTCGGGCAGCGGCGGTGCGCCGGCGGCGCCCTTCGCATCGCGCACGGCCGGCAGCACGGCCGCGACATCCGCCGCGGTGACCTCATTCCCCTGCTGCAGGATGGCGAGCCGTTCCACGATGTTCGCCAACTCGCGCACGTTGCCCGGCCAGCGGTGCCGCGAGAGCATCGCGAGCGATTCTTCACTCCACGCCGGCGCGGGCCTGTCCCGCGCGCGCGCGATAGCAGCGCCGAGAAGTGCACGCACGAGCGGCGGGATGTCGTCCGGGCCGCTCGCGCAGCGGCGGCAGCGTCATCGGGATCACGTTGAGCCGGTAGTACAGGTCTTCGCGGAACTGTCCCATCCTCCACGCCGCGCGTCGAGGTCCATGTTCGTCGCGGCGAGGATGCGCACGTCGACCTTGATGGGCTTGCCGCCGCCGACGCGCTCGATCTCGCTCGCCTCGATCGCGCGCAGCAGCTTGGCCTGCGCCTCCGCGCCCAGGTCGCCGACTTCGTCGAGCAGCAGCGTGCCGGTGTGCGCGAGTTCGAAGCGCCCGATGCGGCGCTCGGTCGCGCCGGTGAACGCGCCGCGTCTCGTGGCCGAACATCTCGCTCTCGACCAGATCGCGCGGGATCGCGGCGCAGTTCACGCGCACGAACGGCCGGTCGCGGCGCTGGCGCTGCCGCGGTGGATCGCGCGCGGCGACGAGTTCCTTGCCGGTGCCGCTCTCGCCCGTGATGCAGCACGCGCGCATCGGTCGGCGCGACGCGCGCGATCATCGTCGCGCACTCGCTGCATCGCGGCGGCTCGTCGCCGACCATCTCGCCGATGAGCGCCAAGGTCCTGCGCGCAGCGCCGTGCGACTCGCGCCGCGCCATGCGCAGTTCGAGCGCCGATCGCGATCGCGAGCAGCACGCCTTCGGGCGTGAGCGGCTTCTCGAGGAACTGGAAGGCGCCGAGCTGCGTGGCGCGCACCGCGTCGCGCGAGACCCGCGCGTCCGCTCATCATGATGACCGGCAGTTCCGGGTAGCGCTCGCGCAGCCGTTCGAGCGTCGCCATGCCGTCCATCGCGCCGGGCATCATGAGGTCGAGCGAGCACGAGGTCCGGCTCGAACTCGGGCGCCGCGCGCAGCCCGCGGCGCCGTCGGCGCGCCTCGCGCACGCTCGAATCCCTCGGAGCCGAGCAGCGCGCCCACCATCCGGCGAATGTTGGGCTCGTCGTCGATGATCAGGATCTCAGCCATTCAATTTCTTCTCCGCGCCCTGGCGCTCGGACAGGAGCTTGGTCATGAACCGCTGGCCTTCCGAATGCGCTCCACTTCCACCGCGATCGAATCGATCGCCTGCTCCATGCGCTCGAGGCGCGCGAGCGCTTCGGGCGGGATCGGCGGCAGCTCCGCTTTCTTGTTCGCGCGTTCGATGTACGCGATCGTGAGCGGCAGGCCGATGAACAGCCCCAGTGTGAAGATCATGCCCGCGATCGGGATTACAATGTCTTCGTTCATGCGCCGCGCTCCCCTTCGAGTTTGTGGTCCACCGGCACGCCGCTCACCGGCAGGATGAATCGGATCTCCGTGCCCGCCTCCTTGTCGCTCGTCGCGCTCACCGCGCCGCCATGGGCCAGCACGGTCTGCCGCGCGATCGCGAGCCCCAGTCCCGTGCCGCCCGCGGTCGTCGTGTGGTACGGCTCCCAGATCGCGGCGAGCCGCGCCGGCGGGATCCCCTTGCCGGTGTCCAGCACGCGCAACTCCACGGCCGGCCGCCCATCGAGCACGCTGCGCGCCACGTGGATCCGCGCCGCGACCCGCCGCCGCGCCGCACGCCTCCACCGCATTCAACAGCACGTTGCTCAGCGCGCGCGACAGCGCCTCGTAATGCCCGGTGATGTGCGGGACGTTCTCGTCCGCCTGCACGGTACCGACACGGTGCCGCCGCTCAGGCTCCGCGCCGCTTCGTTCGCGAGATCGGCCACGTCGATCGCCGCTGCCGGACCCTCCGGCAGCCGTCCCGAACTGCGCGAAGCTCCGCGCCATCGCGTCGATCGCGCTTGGTCTCGGTCGACAGCACGTCCACGATCTCCGCCAATTCCGGTCGGCGTCGCGCTTGAGCCGCGCGATCGGCGAAGCCGATCGGCGTCAGCGGATTTTTCAACTCGTGCGCCACCTGCCGCGCCGTCTCGCGGAACGCCTCCAACCGCTCGGCTTCGATCTCCCGCGCACGCGCCGCACTGATCGGTCGGCCATCTGCCGCATGCGCCGTCGCATCACCTCGAATTCCGGCGCGCCGCGCTGCGGTTTCCCCGCGGGCAGCGGCTCGCCTCGCGCTACGAGCTCGGTCCATTCCACGAGTTCGCTGAGCGGACGGCTCAATTGCCGGCTCAAGTGCCCGGCCGCGCGCCACGCCAGCAGCGACAGAATGAGCGAGCCCGCGATCGCCAGGATCACGATCGCCGCCCGCGACGCGTGTCGTGAGATACTCGTACCGGCGCGCCTCGATGAGCGAAGTCGCCAGCACGCGCTCGTGGTCGTCCAGCGCCGTGCGCTGCGCTGCCGTGAGCGGCGCGCCCTTCATCGCGTCGAGCACCCGGCGCCCGCTCACCTCCACCAGCTCCCACGGCCGCTTCCCGCTGAGCGCGGGCAGCACCGAACCACGCCCGCCGCCCCGCCCAGCAGCAGTACGCTCGTCGGCACCATCGCGAACAGCGCGAGATAGATCAGCACTCGCGTTCGGAACCGGGGCTGCGTCAATGGCGCTCCGTCCAAGGCGTTTCTTTCTGCGACAGGCCAATCTATAGGTGAGGTGCCCCTCGTGCGAAGTGGTGGGGGCCGTCCGAAGGATCGCAGTCTAACGTCTCAGTCTAGAGTCTAGAGTCTGCCTTTTGCCCTAGCGCGTTGAACCGGTTACATTTGAAGGACCAATGCGCACCACGAACACAGCTTGATGCCGTTCCGCTCGACCCTCGAAAGCGACGGCGCGCAGTACGCGGGACATTCTCCCGCGCTCGCGCCCACCGCTGCGGGTCGGCCGGCATCACGCAGCAACGTGGGAGCGCCTGCGGCCAGACAATCGCCCGCCGCGGACACCGCCAATGGTCGTGCCCGCACCCGCTGCTTCGAGCCCGTCTCGCTCCCATGGAGCGCTCAGGGGAAGCGGCGGTTCACCGGGCGCCCTGCCGCGCCTTTTCACACCGTCTCACCACCAGGTAAATGACACCACGATCCAAGCGGCCACTGGGCGCCGCCGCGCACCGTCCGGCGGCCATCCGCCAGTCGTCGCCCCGATGCACCGCGGACCCCAGGCCAACATCCTCGTCCGCACCGCTCCTGCAGCCCCCTCGGCGTTCCACAGCGACTCGAACGCCGCGCTCCTCATCGACTTCGACAACGTCACAATGGGGATCCGTTCCGACTCGGGACACGAACTCCGCAACCTCCTCTCCGCGACATCATCAAGGGCAAGGTCGCGGTGCAGCGCGCCTACGCCGACTGGCGCCGCTATCCGCAGTACATCGTGCCGCTCGCCGAGAGCTCGATCGACATGATCTTGGCTCCCGCGTACGGCACATCGAAGAAGAACGCCACCGACATCCGCCTCGCGGTCGACGCGATCGAGCTGGTGTTCACACGCCCCGAGATCGGCACGTTCATCCTGCTCTCCGGCGACTCCGATTTCTCGAGCCTGGTCATCAAGCTCAAGGAGTACGGCAAGTACGTGATCGGCGTCGGCATTCGCGAGATCGTCGAGCGATCTGCTCGTCAGAACTGCGACGAGTACTACAGCTACAACGCGCTCGCCGGCCTCGTGAAGTCGGGCGACGAGGAGCCGGCACGAAGCGCGATCCGTGGGAGCTCGTGCTCGAAGCGGTGCAGCGCATGATGCGCAACGGCGACGTCATGCGCTCCGACCGCCTCAAGCAGGTCATGCAGGAGATCGACAACAGCTTCGACGAGGGCAACCTCGGCATGGCCAAGTTCTCCCGCTTCTGTCAGGAAGCCGCCGCGAAGGGCCTGCTCAAGATCTCGCGGCTCGAGAACGGCCAGATGGAGATCGACGTGCCCGACGGCACGCCGTCGCTGCCGCAGTCGCCCTCGGTGCTGCCGAGCGCGGAGCGCCGGGTGGCCACCGCCGCCGGCACGCCGGAGAATCGCCGCCGCGGCCGCCGCGGCGGACGTGGCCGCGGACGCGACCGCGAAGAGAACGGCGCGCCGCGCCCGGAGATGTCGGAGACCGCCCCGGAACTCGTTCCCGACGCCGCGCCGGAGTTCGATTTGGAACCGCGCGAGGTCGCGATCGAAGCCCGAGTCCCGAGTCCCGAGTCCCGCGCTGTTGATGCGGAGATGACCGGCATGCGTCTCAGCCGCGACGAGGCGTTCACGCTCATCCGCCGCGCGGTCGAGTCGCTCTCGAGCGGACCCGACGACTCCGTGTCTGCCAGCCGCGTGCGCGCGAAAGCGCGCGAGCTGCTCGGCCGTGACAGCGAGACCCTCAGTGAGCGCCACTTCCACCGCATCCTGCGCGACATGCACGACGCGGAGCAGATCGATCTGCGGAAGCGCGGCGATGATTACGAAGTGTCGCCGTCGCCCGACGCGCCGCCCATCGCCGAGCAGTTGGCGGCGTCGGAAGCGGTCGCGGTCGCCGCGGCCAATGCGAGCCAGGCCGGACGCAGTGCGTCCAACGCCGCCTCGCTGCGCCGCGGGATCCGCGGGCGCGGGCGTGGGCGAGGCGGTGCCGGCGAACTGCCGCCGGGACTGCTCAACCTCGGCATCATCGAGAATGGCACGCCCGCCCGTCGCGGACGTGCCTCGCCGCGATGACGCCGACGAGACGAGACGGCGATGATGCGCCGGCCGCCGCCGCGTCGCCGGCGAGAAAGCGCCCGTGAAACGCCGTCGCGGCATCCGCGGCGGCCGCGCGCGGAAGAAGAAGGAACCCGGCGCCGAATAGCGCGGTGGGCGCTCCGCTCCCCGCCGCCTTCTACGATCGCGACACCGAGCTCGTCGCCCGCGACCTGCTCGGCAAAGTCCTCCGGTGTGTCACGCCGGAGGGCGTCGCGAGCGGGCGCATCGTCGAGACCGAGGCGTACATCGGCGAGCACGACGCCGCGTGCCACGCCGCCGCCGGCCGCACCGCGCGCACCGAGGTGCTCTACGGGAAGCCCGGACGCGCGTACGTGTATTTCATCTACGGCATGCACTGGTGCGTGAACGCCGTCACGCGCGCCCAGGGGCTGCCCAGTGCCGTGCTCATCCGCGCGATCGAACCCATCGAGGGTGTCGAGTTGATGCGCTCGCGCCGCCGCGGCGCGCGCGCGACGCGCGATCTCACCAACGGACCGGGCAAACTCTGCGCCGCGCTCGGCATCACCGGCGCGCTCAACGGCGTCTCGCTCCGCGATTCCGCTCTCACGATCCGCGCGGGCGCGCCCGTGCGCGATCGCGACGTCGCGATCACGCCGCGCATCGGCATCGCCAAGGCGGCGGACTGGCCATTGCGCTTCATCGTCCGCGACAGTGAATTCGTATCGAAGGCCGTTCGCCGTCCCGCCACGCGCCACCACCGGAGAGTGACCGTCCCATGAGACACATCCCGCTGCTCGCACTCACCGCCGCGCTCGCCGTGCGCGCGCTCGCCCAGACCCCGGCCGCCCCGATGAATCCAACGTCCGTCGCACCCTGCCGGCGTCTCCGAACGCGCGATGAAGATCTGGCGCAATGCGATCGTGATCGACACGCACAACGATTTCCCGTCGAAGATGGCGGACGAGCACGTCAAGTTCGAAGACCGGCATCCGGCGGGCCCGGTCATGACCGACATCCCGCGCCTCTTCGACGGCGGCGTCACCGCCGTGTTCGCCTCCGATTTCGTGGACGCCAAGTACGCGCTCACCAACCCGAACTCCTCCTACGCGCGCGCCGTCGAGCTCGCCGACACCGTGCACGCGCTCGTCGCGCGCAATCCGAACACGCTGCTGTTCGCCACCACCGCCGGCGATGTCGAGCGCGCCAAGCAGGAAGGGAAGATCGCGATCTTCATCGGCGTCGAGGGCGGCCACGCGATCGAGAACTCGCTCGCCAAGCTCGACGATCTCTACGCGCGCGGCGTGCGCTACATGACCCTCACGTGGAACAACGGGAACGAGTGGGCCGGCGCCGCGGCCGGCGTCAACAACACGAGCACCGGCGGCCTCACTCCGTTCGGCGTGCAGGTCGTCCACGAGATGAACCGCCTCGGCATGTTCGTCAATGTCTCGCACGTCTCCGAGCAGACCTTCTACGACGCCATCAAAGCGTCGAGCGTGCCCGTCATCGCGTCGCACTCGAGTTCGCGCGCGCTCTCCGACCACCGGCGCAATCTCAAGGATGATCAGCTCCGCGCCATCGCGAAGAACGGCGGCGTCGTGAACGTGAACTTCTATCCGGCGTTCATCGACACGCGCTACCGCGAGGCCACCGCCGCCGCGTCCGACGCGGTCGCCAAGTGGCGCGATTCCGCGCTCAAGGCGCCCGGCGCCGACAGCGCCGCCGTGCGCGCCGAGGCTGCCAAGCGCACCGACGCGGCGGTCGCGGCCGTGCCGCTCCCCGCGCTCTCGGTGCTGCTCGACCACTTCGATCACATCGCGAAGGTCGCGGGCGTCGATCACGTGGGCATCGGCAGCGACTTCGACGGGATCGATGTCGCGCCGCAGCAAATGGAGGATGTCTCGATGCTGCCCCGCATCGCCCAGGGCCTGCTCGACCGCGGCTACTCCGAGGCCGACATCCAGAAGATGATCGGCGGGAACATGATGCGGGTGATGAAACAAGTCCTCAAGGCGCATTGAAGCTGAAGGGCGCGTGTAGGCCTTAGTACCGCTGAAACGGCGCGTTTGGCAACTGAGCGTATGGTACGGCATGGCGTGAGTGGGTCGCATTTCCTAATCACGCCGAGTCGTACCATACGCTCAGTTGCTAGACGCGCTGTTAGAGTGGTACTAAGGCCTACAGACGCTGTCTCCAGCGGTACGACTCGCCTCGTGCCAATAAAAAAGCGGCGGCGCGATCCGGTTCGCGCCGCCACTCTGTGCATCGCGCCCCCGCGGAGCTAGTGCCCGCTATCCTGCGACGGGCCGAAGTTCATCCGCACGCCGCCTTCCAGCAGATACGCCGCGCGGCCGTTCAGGATGAAGTTGCTCGGCGTCGGCATGTAGATCAGGTTGCCGAAGATCGCGACGCGCTTGAGCTGCGCATGCAAGCCGACGAGCAGATTGAACTGGATCCCGTCCTTCTGCTCGTTCAGGTTGTGCTGCACCTGTTGAGCCACGTTCGGATTCAGGATCGAGTCCGTGATGATCGCCGAATGCGACAAGTTCATGATGAACCCGCCGCCCGCGTAGAGGTGCAGGCCGCCCCAGGCAATGGGGAGGGCGACCACGTCCGCCATGACCTGCGTCATGTCGTGGATCTGCACGTTGTAGGGACGCCGTTGTTGTCCGTCACGGCCGCGTTGGCGGTGAAGAACGCCTGGCCGATCGAGAGGTACAGGCCGCCGCGCGTCTTCGTGATGAACCACTCGGCGTTCACCACCGGCGCCGTCTGATTCGAGACGGTGGCAGTCGAGAACGACATCGCGCCGGCGTTCAATCCCCAGAACCACGAATCGTTGAACAGGCGCCCTCCCTGAGCGGAGCTGGCCGACGGCGCCAGTGCAACAAGGGCGAGACCGGATGCGAGCCACCGGACCATGCGCATGGTGAAGCTCCTCGTACGTGTGGTGTTGAAGATCAGAAAGAAATGCTGTCGCCCGTCTGTCGCCGCTCAGAGTGCGAGCGGGCGGAGCAGGGCACCGAACGCCGGATAACGAGGTCGATCATGAAACGGACGAGGCGAAGTCCCAATGCGTCACGGACTTGCCCGCTCTCACGAACAGACCCCCAACCCTGCCGCTTGACCACCGCCCCCACCGCCTCCACTTTGCCCACGTGATCCATCGTCTGAGCGTCCCCTGACGCCGCTCGCCGCGTCGCCCGCGCTGGACCAGTTCCATAGCGCGGTCTACGGCACCGTATTCGGTCGCCGCATGGATGTCGTGCACCGCCTGAACGCCGGCGACCGGCTCATCCTCGTGCCTGACGCGCCCGGCACCGACAATCCAGCCGTCTGGGTACACGCACGAGGGGGCAATGTCGTTGGCCACCTCCCCTTCGCGATCTGTGGCTGGCTCGTCCCGTGGATGCTCGGCGGCGGGCGCTGCAGCGCCCAGGTCGAGAAGGTGGGGTCGGACGAGACCCCGAGCTGGCGCCGCCTGATCATCCGCGTCCACTTCCTGGGACGGCCGGCGAGCAACTGAGGTTACTTCAGCAGTCCGCTCTTGATCCCCACGCGCTTGAACACCGCCACCGCCTGGTCGAGGTCGTCGCGCGTGTGTGCCGCCGAGATCTGGCAGCGGACCCGCGCGTGACCCTGCGGCACCACCGGGAATCCGAAGCCCGTCACGAACACGCCCTCGTCGAGCAGCATGTCGCTCATCTGAATCGCCGCGTGCGGTTTCGCCGACGATGATCGGAATGATCGGCGTCTCGCCCGGGAGCGGCTTGAATCCCGCCTCGGTGATCGCTCGCGGAAAGTAGCGGGCGTTCTCGTGCAGCTGCTGCGACGCGCTCCGGATGTCTCGCTCGATGAACCGCACCGCGGCGAGCGCAGCTCGCCGCCACGGTCGGCGGGAGCGCGTTCGAGAAGAGCTGCGGGCGCGACCGCTGCGTGAGGTAGTCGGTGAGCGCGGCCGATCCGGCGACGAATCCGCCCGCCGCGCCGCCGAGCGCCTTGCCGAGCGTCGAGGTGATGACGTCCACTTCGCCGAGCACGCCGAAATGCTCGGCGGTTCCGCGGCCCGTCTGTGCCCAGCACGCCGGTGGCGTGCGAGTCGTCCACGACGACGATCGCGTCGTGATCGCGCGCGATCTGCAGGATCGCCGGCAGCTTCGCGATCGCGCCTTCCATCGAGAAGATGCCGTCCGTCCAGATGATCCGCCGCTTCGCGCGCTCTTCGCCTCACGAGCTTGGCGCGCAGGTCGTCCATGTCGCCGTGCTTGTACACGGCGGTCGTGCACTTCGAGATCGCCTTCGCGAGCCGCATCGAGTCGATGATCGACGCGTGGTTGAGCGCGTCGGAGATGATGAAGTCGCCCTCCTGCGACGATGGTCGCCGTGAAGCCCTCGTTCGCGTTCCACGCCGACACGAAGGTCAGCGACGCCTCGGTGCCGACGAACCGCGCGAGCGCCGTCCTCGAGCTCGCGATGCACGGTGAACGTGCCGCAGATGAACCGCACGCTGCCCGTGCCCGCGCCGTACTTGTCGAGCGCCGTCGATGCCCCGCGTCGGATCACGCTCGGCTCGTCGCACAGGCCGAGGTAGTTGTTCGACGAGAGGATCAGCACCTCGCCGCGCCCTTCCATCTGCACGCGCGCCGACTGCGGCGAATCGAGGATAGTTGAGCCGCTTGTAGACCTTGTCGTGCTTGAGCTGCTCGATCGGCCGCTCGAGCGTCGCGCGTGAAGTTCGCGTTCACGTGGTCGTCTCGTCATGCGATCTCGAAGATGACCTTGCCCGCCTCGCCGGACTTGATCGCGCGAATGGCGTCGTCGAACTCCTCGAGCGGGAACCGGTGCGTGATCACCGGCGTGGGATCGAACTGCCCCGAGCGCAGGAAGCGCGTCATCGGCAGCCACGTGTCGTACATGCGGCGGCCGACGACGCCGTAGATCGTGAGTCCCTTGAAGATGATCTCGGTCGCGAAGTCGAATGTCGATCGGCTTCGCGGGAATGCCGAGCATCTGCACGCGCCCGCCGACGCGCACGAGCGCGAACGCCTGGTGGACCGCCGCCGGAACGCCCGACATCTCGAGCACGACGTCGACGCCGAGCCCGTCGGTCGCGCGCTTCACGACGGCCTCGGCTTCGCTCGGGATGCACGACGTCGTGCGCGCCCATCTGCTTCGCGAGCGCGAGGCGCGTGTCGTTCACGTCGGACGCGATGATGCGCGACGCGCCGGCCGCCTTGCAGATGCCGACGGCGAAGATGCCGATCGGTCCGCAGCCGGTGACGAGCACCGTCGCGCCCGGGAATGTCGGCGGTGAGCGCGGTATGGAACGCGTTGCCCATCGGATCGTGGATGCCGCCGATGTCGAACGAGACGTTGTCGTCGAGATGCCAGACGTTCGTCGCCGGCATCGCGATGAACTCGGCGAAGCAGCCGTCGCGATCGACGCCGATGATCTGCGTGTGCGGGCAGACGTGCGAGTTGCCGGTGCGGCAGAGCAGGCAGCGTGCCGTCGACGATGTGGCCTTCGGCGGTCACGCGATCGCCGTCGCGCACGTCGGTGCACGAGCTGCCGACGCGCACGACTTCGCCGGCGAACTCGTGGCCGACGATGAACGGCGGCTTGCAGCGCCCGCTCGCCCACGCGTCCCACTCGTAGATGTGGACGTCGGTGCCGCAGACGCCGGCGCGGCGCACGCGGATCAGCACTTCGTCGTCGCGGATCGTCGGTTCGGGAACGTTCTTCAGCACGAATCCCGGTCCCGCCCGCTCTTTCACCAGCGCTTTCACGCGCATGCCGTCGATATGAGATGCGGTGCCGGCGAAGTCGACCGCGCACCAGCGCCATCGAAACCTCGCACTGCTCAGCCGAACTGATGCATCAGCATGCGCACAGTCGACGGCGCGACAGCCCGCATGTGCGCCATTGCGTGCGAACTTGCTATTCCATATTCGCGTGAGAGCACATGACTCACGCAATATCTGTTTACCCTCTCCCAGCGCACGAAACGCGTGGGTCCCATCTCGACGAGAGTTCTATCAAGTCGACAACGCCGCCGCGGCGGTGGCTAGGCATCGCCGCCAGTCGCTACACGGTCGCTTGCGACCGACGCCTCGTCCTCCCCGTGCGCACTCGATCGTCCGCCGGCGATGCGCCAACGTCAAAGAGCTCGCGCTGCTCGGCCTCGATGCCGCCAAGAGCGCCGGCGCGCAGTACGCCGACGTGCGCATTCGTCCGGAACCGCAGCCAGCGCATCTCCACGCGCGAACAGCGCGTGCAGGCGTCTCTGACAACGAGACCTACGGCTTCGGCGTTCGCACGCTCGTCGAACGGCGCGTGGGGCTTCGCCGCGAGCCGCGAACTCACGAAGGACGAGGTGCTCAGCTCGCCAAGCGGCGCGATCGCGCAGGCGCAGGCCAACCGAGCGCCCTCGTGCGCCCGGTGGTGCTCGCGCCCGACGCCGCGCCCAACGGCACGTGGAAGAGCCCGATCGAGATCGATCCGTTCACGTCGCCATCGAAGACAAGGTCGGCGCTGCTGCTCGCCGCCAACGACGCCGCGCTCAAGGTGAAGGGCGCGCGCTTCGTCACCTCGAGCATGTTCTTCCTGCGCGAGGAGAAGACGTTCGCGTCGAGCGACGGCACGTTCACCGTGCAGACGATCTACCGCACGCAGCCGTCGATGACGGTCACGGCCGTCGCGAAGGACGCCGATTTCCAGACGCGCGAGTCCAACGACGTCGCGCCGAAGGGACTCGGCTACGAGCACGTGCGCGACGCCAAGCTCGTCGAGAACGCGCCGAAGCTGGGCCGACGAAGCGGTGCAGAAGCTCTCGGCCAAGTCGGTGGACGTCGGGCAAGCTACGACCTCGTGCTGCACCCGTCGCACCTCTGGCTCACGATCCACGAATCGGTCGCGCATCCCACCGAGCTCGACCGCGCGATGGGATACGAGGCGAACTACGCCGGCACGAGCTTCGTCGCGCCGCCGGAGAAGGTGCTCGGCACACTCAAGTACGGATCCGAGGTCATGAACATCCAGGGCGATCGGACCCAGGTCGGCTCGCTCGGCGCCATCGGATGGGACGACGAGGGCGTGAAGCCCGACACGCTTCGACATCATCAAGAAGGGCGATCTTCGTCGACTACCAGACCACGCGCGAGCAGGCGCTCTGGCTCGATTGGTACTACAAGAAGCAGTCGGACGAAGCCGACGCGCTCGCACGGCTGCTCGTACGCGCAGAGCGTGGGCCGACGTGCAGTTCCAGCGCATGCCGAACGTCTCGCTCCTGCCGGGCGAGAAGGAACTACGTCGTGGGAGGATCTCATCGCCGCGACGGATAACGGCATCGCGATCATCGGCGACGGGTCGTTCTCGATCGACCAGCAGCGGTACAACGCGCCAGTTCGGCGGCCAGTGCTTCTACGAGATCAAGGGCGGCAAGATCGTCGGCATGCTCAAGGACGTCGCCTATCAGATGCGGACGCCGGAGTTCTGGGGTTCCATGGACATGATCGGCGGCCAAGAGCAGCTACATCCTCGGCGGCGCGTTCGGCGACGCCAAGGGACAGCCGGCGCAGTCGAACGCGGTGAGCCATGGATGCGTGCCCGTCGCGGTTCGAACAGATCAACGTCATCAATACCGGGAGGAAGGCGAACTCATGACGCCGCGCTCCCTGTTCGATCCAGAGAACACCCCGCTCTCGCGCGACGACGCCCAGGCGCTCGCGAAGCGGACCATCGGTTTCTCCAAGGCGGAAGAGTGCCGAGTGACGATCCGGAACGGTTCGCAGGGGAATACGCGCTTCGCCGTGAACCAGGTGAGCACCGCCGGCGATTCGAGCGACACCGTCGATCTCGGTGCACAGCGTGTTCGGCAAGCGCGCGGCGAGCGCGAGCACGAACAAGCTCGACGAAACGTCGCTGCAGAACGTCGTCGCGCTCTCGGAACGCCTCGCCCACCTCGCGCCCGAGGATCCGGAGATCATGCCGGAGCTCGGACCCGCAGCAGTACATCCCGGTGGATGGGTGGAGCGCCTCCACCGCCAATCTCGACGCGGCGGGCCGCGCGGCCGCCGTGCGCAGCGTCGCGACGCCGGCGCTCAATGCGGGACTCGTCGCCACCGGATTCTGCGAGGCCGACGCCGACGTGCTCGCCATCGCGAACAACAAAGGGCTTGTTCGCGTTCGGCCGGCAGACGGGCGCGGCATTCACCACCACCGTGCGCACGCCCGACGGCCGCGGCAGCGGCTGGGCCGGCGCGTCGCACTCGGATTGGTCGCGCATCGATCCGCGCGCGCTCGGCGAGCGTGCGATCGAGAAGGCGAAGAATTCGCTCGACGCCGTGGCCATCGAGCCGGGCAAGTACACTGTCGTGCTCGAGCCGACCGCGGTCGGCAACCTCGTCCAGCTGCTCGGCTTCGCGCTCAACGGCCGCGCCGCCGACGAAGGCCGCAGCTTCTTCACCAAGCCGGGCGGCGGCAACAAGATCGGCATGAAAGTCATGGACGAGCGCGTCTCGATCTGGTCCGATCCCGCGGACCCCGAAGCGCGCGCGTACCCGTTCGCGCCCGACGGGCTTCCGATCGTGCGCACGCCGTGGATCACCAACGGCGTGTGCACGAATCTCTCGTACGACCGCTATTGGGCGCAGAAGCAGGGCAAGGAACCGACGCCGTTCAGCCGCTCGATGCACATGGCGGGCGGCACCGGCACGGTGGAGGATCTCGTCGCGTCCACGCAACGCGGCATCCTCGTCACCCGCTTCTGGTACATCCGTCCCGTGGACCAGCGCACGGTGCTCTTCACCGGCCTGACCCGCGACGGCACCTTCCTCATCGAGAATGGAAAGGTCACGCGTCCGATCAAGAACCTGCGCTTCAACGAATCGCCCGTCTTCATGCTCAACAATCTCGAAGCGATGGGCGAGTCGGTGCGTGTGAGCGCGAGTGAGGACAGCAGTCCCGGTTCCGCCATCGTCATGCCGCCGATCAAGGCGCACGACTTCACGTTCACCAGCCTGAGTGATGCCATTCTGATGAGTGACCGTCGACAGTTCCTCAAACACAGCGCGCAGGTAGCGGCCGCGATCGCCGCGGCCAACGCCTGGAAGGTGACCGGTGGCGCGGGCGAGCTCCTCGCCGCGTCGGCCGCGCCCGCCGCGCCGCCGCTTCCCGATGCGACCATCAAGGCCCTGATGATGGACGCGCTCAACGCCGCGAAATCCGCCGGCGCGAGCTACGCCGATGTGCGCATCGGGCGCCAGCAGCAGAATTTCGTCTTCACGCGCGATGACCATATCAACAACGTCGTGGACACCGACTCGGTGGGCTGCGGCGTGCGCGCGCTGGTCGATGGCGCGTGGGGCTTCTCGGCCACGCGCAATCTCACCAGCGCCGCGGTCGCGGCGGCCGCGAAGGAAGCGGTCGCGATCGGCAAGGCGAACAAGATGGCGCTCGACCGTTCCGCCATCCTCGCGCCGGCGCCGGTGGTGCCGAGCGCGGTGTGGAAGAGCGCGTACAAG
Source organism: uncultured Gemmatimonadaceae bacterium (assembly GCA_963737845.1). Lineage (GTDB taxonomy): Bacteria > Gemmatimonadota > Gemmatimonadetes > Gemmatimonadales > Gemmatimonadaceae > DATKOH01. Next base: position 69,158 of record CAVTUD010000001.1, read on the forward strand.
ACCGATCCGTGGGACGTATCGGTGGAAGAGAAAGCCGACCTGCTCCTTCGCGCCAACGCGATCGCGCTCAAGACGCCGAGCGTGAAATACGTCTTCAGCGGCCTCTTCTTCGTGAAGCAGCAGCGCGATTACGCCAACAGCGATGGCTCGATCACGTCGCAGACGACCATCCGCAGCTGGCCGCTCATGCAGATCACCGCGGTCGCGCCTGATTTCTCGGACTTCCAGAACCGCGGCAACGTCGTGCCCCCGATGGGACGCGGCTGGGAATACGTGCTCGGCGCGGATCTCCCCGGCAACGCGGCCAAGTGGGCCGACGAAGCGGCGCAGAAGCTCAAGGCCAAGCCGGTGGAGCCGGGCAAGTACGATCTCGTGCTGCACCCGTCGCACCTCTGGCTCACGATCCACGAGTCGATCGGCCATCCCACCGAGCTCGATCGCGCGCTCGGCTACGAGGCGAACTACGCCGGCACGAGCTTCGTCTCGCCGCCGGAGAAAGTGCTCGGCAAGCTCAAGTACGGGCCCGAGTTCATGAACATCCAGGGCGACCGCTCGCAGGAAGGCGGCCTCTCCACGATCGGCTTCGATGACGAAGGCGTGAAGCCCAACGACTTCCTCATCATCAAGAACGGCATCTTCAACGACTACCAGACCACGCGTGAACAGGCGGAGTGGATCAGCTGGTGGTACAAGCAGAACAACATGGAGACGCGCTCGCACGGCTGCTCCTACGCGCAGGGCTGGGACAATGTGCAGTTCCAGCGCATGCCGAACGTGTCGCTCCTTCCGGGTGAGAAGGACCTCAAGTGGGAGGATCTCATCGCCGCGACCGACAACGGCATCGCCATCATCGGCGACGGATCGTTCTCGATCGACCAGCAGCGCTTCAACGGCCAGTTCGGCGGCCAGACCGCTCTGGGAAGTGAAGGGCGGCAAGATCGTGGGCATGCTCAAGGACGTCGCGTACCAGATGCGCACGCCCGATTTCTGGAACAGCATGGACATGATCGGCGGCAAGGCGAGCTACGAACTCGGCGGTTCCTTCTTCGACGGCAAGGGCCAGCCTGGCCAGGTGAATGCCGTGAGCCACGGCGCCGTGCCGTCGCGCTTCAAGCAGATCAACGTCATCAACACCGGGAGAAAAGTATGAGCGCCCGCACTCGACCCCTCAGTCTGATCGAGCGCGACGCTCCCGCGGAATCGGCGGTGCTCTCGTCGGACGAATCGCAGCGCATCGTCGAGCGCTGCAGCAAGCTGTCCAAGGCGGACACGATCGAAGTGCAGATCGGGTCCAACATCACGGGCAACACGCGCTTCGCCGCGAACCAGATGTCCACGTCGGGCAGCGTCGCCGATGTGCAGCTGGTCGTGCAGAGCAATTACGGCACGAAGCACGCGGTGGTGGTCACCAACGAACTCACCGACGACGCGATCGCGGCGGCGGTGAAGGAGTCCGAAGCGCTCGCCAAGCTCGCGCCGGATGATCCGGAAGCGATGCCGCCGCTGGGGATGCAGAAGTATCTGCCGGTGAACGCGTGGTTCGAGTCCACCGCCAAGCTCACGCCTACGGACCGCGCGAAGGTCGCACTCCACGCGCTCAGCAAGGCGCGCGGCGCGGGCGATCTCATGGCGTCGGGTTTCCTGCTCACGGGCGCGCAGTCGTCCGCGATCGGCAACAGCAAGGGGATGTTCGCGTACTACCGCTCCACGAGCGCGAACTACCAGCTCACCGTGCGTACCAGCGACGGCTCCGGTTCCGGCTGGGCCGCGCAGGACACGCAGGATTGGGAGCACTTCGATTTCAAGAGCGTCACCGAGCGCGCCACGCAGAAGGCGATGCTGTCGCGCAATCCGGTGGCGATCGAGCCCGGTCGCTACACGGTGATCTTCGAGGCGCAGGCCGCGGGCGATCTGGTCCAGCTCATTGGCAACCAGGCCGACGCGCGCTCCGCCGACGAAGGGCGCAGCCCGTTCTCCAAGCAGGGCAAGGAGGGCGGCAACAAGGTGGGCGAGAAGATCATGGACGAACGCGTCACGATCTTCGCCGATCCGCAGGATCCGCAGCTGCGTTCCCAGCCGTTCGATGGCGACGGTCTGCCGCTCGGCCGCCAGGTGTTCATCGACAAGGGCGTGCTCAACGAGCTGTACTACTCGCGCTACTGGGCGCAGAAGATGAAGAAGCCCGCCACCGGCAATCCGCAGAGCATCAAGATGGCGGGTTCCACCACCGGCACCACGGTCGATGATCTCATCAAGTCCACGCCGCGCGGCGTGCTCGTCACGCGGCTCTGGTATCTCCGTCAGGTGGACCCGCGCACGATTCTCTACACGGGCCTCACCCGCGACGGCACCTTCCTGATCGAGGACGGCAAGATCAGCAAATCGATCCGGAATTTCCGCTTCAACGACTCACCGCTGTTCATGCTCAACAACCTCGAGATGCTCGGCACCGCCGAGCGGATCGGCGGAACGGAGCAGGGCGGCGACATCGTGATGCCGGCGATCAAGGTGAAGGATTTCAACTTCACGTCGCTCAGCGAGGCGGTCTAAGACCCTGTTATAGGGATGCGGGAAGCGGGAAGCGATCCCGGAATTCCGGACGCGCTTCCCGCTTGCCGCTTCCCGGAAAGAAAAGGCCGGACGAGCGTCTCGCTCGTCCGGCCTTTTCGATCTATGTGGTTCAGTTCCGCCTCAAGCCACGCGCTTCTTCGTCGTCGGCGCCGGGAGTTCCGGGACCGCGCTCCATTCGTAAGCCCAGAACAGCGGCGGAGTCTCGTCGCGATCTCCATTGGAGATGACGATGCCGAGGGGCTCAGGGGTCTGATGCATCTCTTTGCGTGCGGCCATAGGGACTCTCCTCGAAGGAAAAGCCCCCGGAACGGTCGAGGGCTCGCCAGTGAGTAAAGCATCCCCCGTGCCAGAAAACGGCAGATTCGTAAGTCGTTCGTATTAAATGAGTTGGCGACAGTCGACAGCCAACAGCCCGCCTGTGTCGTTGCGAAACGACACGTCACGCCGGCAACGATTCGTGTCCTTACGCCACCAACTTCCGCGCGAGGAACGTCTCGCCGCTCGTCCCGCCGCGCTCGATGCTCACGTTCCACCCGCGATACACCGAGCGCAACTCTTCGATCGGGACGAGCCGCACGCCATGCGCGCTCGTCTCCACCAGATGCACGCCGCCGGCGGTCGTCGCGCTCTGCAGCAGCGCGATCGCGCGCCGCCGCTCATCGTCAGTAAGTCCGGAAAACGCCGCCGCCGCGCACACCACGGCATTGAGCGGCATGTCGGGCGACCAGCTCGAGAGGTCCGCCACCAACCCGCGGATCTTGCCCGTCAGTCCCACTTCCGCCGCCGCCGCGTACACGCGCTCCATCGCCTCTTCCTCGCGGTCGAGCGTGGTCACGTCGCAACCGTTCGCGGCAAGGTAGAGCGTCGGGCCATCGGCGCTCGCGCCGGCGACCAGGATGTGACGGTCGTGCGACCGCTGCACTTCGCGCACGAGCGCGCTGTCGGCGCGCATGCCCCAGCGCTCGGGACGCTGGAATTCGGCGAGCGCTTTCACGCGGCGCTTTCGCCATGCGTCATAGCTGGGCAGCCGGAGACGCGCCTTCACGATGCGATCCACTTCGGCGCAGAGGAGCAGTTCGGTGAGCGCCAGCTGCGCAGCGTCTTCCAGCGACTTCACCGCCTCGTCGCCGATCGCGAGGATCACGCGACGCGGCACCGACTCCTTGTAATTCTCGATCTCACGCTCGACAAATATCTCATACTCGTGCTTCAGCGACTGTTGGCGTTGGGCCATAGCACCGCGTATGAAGTAAGGGCCGACAAGTCAAGCTATATCAGTCCCTTAGCCGCGCAAGACTTTGCGCCTCTATGCCGGCTCGACGTGCACCAGCACATCGCTGGCGCCAAACTGCTGCGATACGCGCCGCTCGACCTCGTCGGCGACCGCGTGTGCCTCCGCCACGCTCATGGCCGCTCGCACACCGATCGTGATCTCGGCGCTCATCAGCCCCGACGCCAACCGTCGCGAACGCGCCGCGCGAACGTCTACCACGCCGCTCACCTCGAGCGCCGCACGCCGCAGCTCCCGCGCATCCACGCCGCGCTCATCGACGAGCACCGGCACAGTGCCGCGCACGATCGAATACCCGTTCCACGCGATCACGAGCGCCACGAGGATCGCGAGCGCGGGATCCACCGCGCCCCAGCCGAGCCGGGTGAGCAGGAGCGACGAGAGCGCCGCGGCCGTCACGAAGATGTCGCTGCTGGTATGCGCCGCGTCGGCGAGCAGGAACGGGCTCGCCAGCTCCTCGCCGCGCCGGCGCTCGAAGCGCACCACGAACACGTTCACGACCATCGTGCTGCCGACGAGCACCAGCGATGCCAGCGACGGCGTGTTCGGCCGGTCGCCCGAGATGAGATGGCGCACGCCTTCGCGCAGCAGTTCGAAGCAGGAGATCGACAGGAATCCGACGATCGCCAGCGCGCCGAGCGTCTCGAACTTCGCGTGCCCGTACGGGTGTTCGTCGTCCGGACCGCGGGCCGCGAGACCGACCAGCGCGATCCCCACCACGTTGTTCAGCAGGTCGAGCGATGATTCGAGCGCGGCGCCGAGCACCGAGAGCGCGTTCGTGCGCACGCCGACGGCGATCTTCACGGCGACGACGATCGCGTTGAGCGCGAGGATGAGGAGCAGCGTGGAGCGCACGCCGCGCGTGCGCCCGGCGTCGTCGGGGCGCGGCGGCGAGGATTGCGTGGGCGCGGACACGCGCGAAGTGTGTCCCGAGGCGAGGTGCGGGTCAACCGTGGTTGACCTTTGCGCGCGCGGTGCCGACCGTTCACGAATGCCTGAGCTACCCGAGATCGAAGCGGCCGCCGCCCAGTTGCGCGACGCGCTTTCAGGCGCGACGATCGCCGGCGTGACGGTGTCGCACCCGGCGTTCGCGCGGCGCCTGCCGGCCAATACCGCGCGCGCGCTCGCGGGACGCGTCGTGCTCGGCGTGGCGCGTCGCGGGAAGCACCAGATCATCACGTTCAATGGCGGCGGCGTGCTGGTCGTTCACTTTCGCTTGAACGGCGAGTGGGAGGTGGGCCGCGCCGGCGACGAAGCGCCTCGCTTCTCGCGCGTGATCATCGCGCTCGCGAACGGCGATCGCGTGTCGCTCGTGGATTCGCGCGCACTCTCGACGTTCCAATTCGCTCTCAATGCCGCCGACCTGCTCCCGCGCATGGGCCCCGAGGCCACCGATCCGGCGTTCACCCCGGACGCGCTCGGCGTCGCGCTCGCCCGGAAGAAAGGTCCGATCAAACCCGCGCTGCTCGACCAGCGCGTCGTCGCGGGACTCGGGAACATCTACGTGGCTGAGGCACTCTGGCTCGCGAAGATCGATCCCCGGGTGCGCGCTTCCAAGCTCGGCGCGCCGCGTCGCGTGCGGTTGGTGAAAGCGATACGGGATGTGCTGCGCCGCGCGCCGAGTGGCCGCTACTGGATGAGCGACCGGGTGACGAACTGGCGCGTGTACGATCGCGAGGGAGCAGCAATGCAGACGCTGTGGCGAGAACATTCGCCGCATCACACAGGCAGGCCGCTCGACCTTCTTCTGCCCCGGATGCCAGCTTCGCTGACCCATCATCTGTCAATCATGTGAATCCTGTCAAAGGCAGTTCGGACAGGATTCACATGATTGACATGATTGGAAATCCTGTCGTTCAGTCCATCGCTTCGACGATGGCTCCCTTGAGATATCCTGTCTCGGGGATCGTGAGCACTTCCGGATGGTCCAGGGGTTGTCCGCGGATCTCGCGAAGAGTCATGCGTCGCCCCGAATCCGCAGCGGCGCTCTCGAGCATCTCGAGGAATGCGGCCTTCGACAGAATGGAAGCTGCAGCTCGCGGTGAACATCAGCCCGCCGCGCTCGAGCAGGCGCATGCCGCGCAGATTGATCTCCTTGTACCCGCGGATCGCGGCCGGCAGCGCGCTCCGCGATTTCGCGAACGCCGGCGGGTCGAGCACGATCGTGTCGTAGCGCGCGCGCGATTTCTCCTGCGCGCGCAGGAACTCGAACGCATCCTGTTCCACGAAGTCGATGTTCGTGAGCGCGTTCCGCTCCGCGTTGGCGCGCGCCCGGGCGAGCGCCGCGCTGCTCGTGTCCAGCGCTGTCACGCGTTCGGCGCGCTTCGCGAGATGCAGCGCGAACGACCCGTGGTACGCGAAGCAGTCGAGCGCGCGCCCGCGTGCGAGTGCGCCGATCAGCACGCGATTCTCGCGCTGGTCGAGGAACGCTCCCGTCTTCTGCCCCTCCCACGGCGCCGCGAGATATCGCACGCCGTGCTCATTCACCTCCACCTCGCGCGGCACGTCGCCGGCCAGCGCCACGGTCTCGCGCGCAATCCCTCCTTGTCGCGCACATGCGCGTCGTTGCGCGCGAGGATGCCCGCCGGTCGCACGATCTCGGTGAGCGCGTTCACGATCTCCGCGCGGAATCGCTCGAGCCCCGCGCTCAAGAGCTGCACCACGAGCCACTGATCGTACCGGTCCACCACGAGCGACGGGCAGCCATCGGCCTCACCGTGCACCACGCGGTAGGCATTCGTCTCGCCGAGCAGGGGCGCGCGCCGCGCCGCCGCCTGCGCGATCCGCTCGCGCCACCAGCCGGCGTCGATCACCGCGCCCGGCGACGGATCGAGACGGCGCAGCACGATCTCCGACCGCGGACTCCACAACGCCCAGCCCAACACCGACGCGCCCTTCTCGCGCACGCGTACCGCACCCGGCGGTTCTCCCGGCTCGGTCACCAGATCGCTCCGGAAGATCCACGGATGCCCCGCGGCCCAGCGGCGCGCGCCGCGCGCCGACACCACAGCGTCGCTCATCCCGGTCCCTCCATCGCCGCGCGCAGCGATCGCGCCGCCGCCTCCGGATCGCGCGCGCCCATCACCGCGCGGATCACCGCGACGCCGGCCGCACCGGCGATCATCGCGGCCGCCGCGTTCCGCGCGTCGATCCCGCCGATCGCCACGGCCGGCACCCGGCACGCGCGCGCGAGACGGGAGAACGCCACCGGGCCGATCGCGCGCCCCGCATTGGCCTTCGAACTCGTGTCGTACAGCGGTCCGATCCCCACATAGTCCGCGCCCTGCGCGAGGATCACCTCGGCGTCGCTCCCCACCGATGCGCCGACGATGAATCCGCGCGGGACCAGCCGCCGCACCGCGGCCGCCGGAAGATCGTCGGGTCCCACGTGCACGCCGGCTGCGCTCGCCACGAGCGCGACGTCCAGCCGGTCGTTCACGACGAGCGGCACGCCCGCGGGCAGCGCCACCGCCAATGCGCGCGCCACTTCCACCAGTGACCGCGCGTCCGCATCTTTGAGCCGCAACTGGATCATCGTCGCGCCGCCGCGCACCGCGGCCAGCGCGCGCGCGATGAGGCCGGAAGCGCCGTCGCGCACATTGTCGGTGATCGCCACCAGTCTCAGCGTGCCCGCGTCCATCACTCCGCCCCGCCATGATCGAGCGACACGTTCGCGCCATCCGCGGCGCCACCACGGTGAATGAGGACACGGCGGGCGCCATCAGCGTCGCGACCCAGATTCTCCTGCGCGAGATCGCCACGCGCAACGCGATCCAGCCCACCGATGTGATCAGCGCACTGTTCACCGTCACGTCCGACCTGCGCAGTGAATTCCCCGCGCGCGCGGCGCGAGAACTCGGATGGCTCGACGTTCCGCTGCTCTGCACGGTGGAGATCCCCGTGCCCGGCGCGCTCCCACGCTGCATTCGCGTGCTGCTGCACATTGAAACGCACCGCCCGCGCAGCGCGATCGAGCACGTGTACCTCGACGGCGCGCGCGTCCTCCGCCCGGATCTCTTGCGCGACTAGCGCCGCCGCGCTCACGGCTTCGGCTTCGACGCGCGCGCGCGCCGCGCCATGCGCACCGCCTCCGCGTGCTGCCGGGAGTTCGACCGGAACTCGTGATGCCCATCCGGCATTGCCACGAAATACAGGTACGGCACTCCGGCCGGGTACAGCGCCGCCTCCAGGCTCGCGCGCCCCGGCGATGCGATCGGACCCGGCGGCAGCCCTGGATACTTGTAGGTGTTGTACGGCGAGTCCACGAGCAGGTCGCGGTAGAGCAGCCGGTCGCGATGCAGCCCCAGCGCGTACTGCACGGTGGGGTCCGCCTGCAGCAGCATGTGCTTCTTCAGCCGGTTGAGGTACACCGCCGCGATCACCGGCCGCTCCTCGGGAAGCACCGCTTCTTTCTCAACGATCGACGCGAGCGTCACGATCTGGTTCCGGCTCATGCCCAGCTCGGTGAGCCGGTCGTCCCATGCCGGCTGCCATACGCTTTCGAACCGCTTGGTCATCTCGCGCACGGCGGTGCGCGGTGCGGTGCCGTAGCCGAAGATGTACGTGTCGGGGAACAGGTAGCCTTCGAGTGTACTCGCGGGCACGTCGAGTTCGTTCCGCAGCGTGCTGTCGCGCACCGCCGCGTCCACGGAATCCTCGGGCGCGCCCAATGCCTGCGCGAGCGCGGGCACGATCGCGCTCAGGGCCCAGCCTTCGGGAATGGTGAGCCGGTTCTCGATCCCCTCGCCTTCGCGCAGCGCGCGCACGAGCGCGGGCCAGCTGATGTCCGAGTGGATCGCATAGTTCCCCGCCTTGATGTCCTTCGCGCCGCCGCTCAGCCGCGCGTACCAGCTGAACAGCGCGGCCGACTCCACCACGCCCGCCGCCGCGAGGGAATCCGCGGTGGACCGCAGGCTCGCGCCCGCGGGGATCGTCACGTGCGCGATCGGGCCGCTGGGGGGCGCGCTCGTGCACGCCGCCATTGCGAGCGCGCACGCGGCGATCGCGCGGCGCACGCTACTCGGCGAGACGCAGCGCATGCTGGAGCAGGATCGTGGCGGCGAGCGCGTCCACATCGCCTTTGCGCCCGCGCGTCGAGCCGCCCATCTCGCGCACCGCGCGCAGCGCGGCCGCCGTCGTGTAGCGCTCATCCACGAGCGACACCGGAAGACCGGTGCGCTTCTCGAGCTCGGCCGCGATCGCGCGCACCTCCGTCGCCCGCGGCGTATCGTCGCCGTGCTCATCGAGCGGAAGGCCGATCACGAAGCCGCTCGCTTCGTGCTCGGCCGCGCGCCGCACGAGCGCGGTGATCGGCGGGCGCTTGCCCGCGCGGCGCGCGATGATGGCCCGGCGGCGACGCGATCGTGCCGCGTCGGATCGCTGATCGCGAGTCCGATGCGCTCGTCGCCATAGTCGATGGCCAGGATGCGGCCGCGGTCGGGCACGCGTCCATCGCCCTCGTGCCATCGTGTCTGGAAGAATTCCTTGTTGTTCTTCGTGCGCGGCATGCGCTTGAGCAGGAACTCGATCGCTTCGGCCTCGGGGCATGTCGCCGAGGAAGTTCCGCAGCAGGAACATCCGGTTGAGCTCTTTCTGGTCGAGCAGGAGCTCTTCCTTGCGCGTGCCCGACTTGTTGATGTCGATCGCGGGAAAGACGCGCCGGTCGGCGATCTCGCGGTCGAGCACGAGCTCCATGTTGCCGGTGCCCTTGAACTCCTCGAAGATCACTTCGTCCATGCGCGAGCCGGTCTCGATGAGCGCGGTGGCGACGATCGTGAGCGAGCCGCCGCCGTCGATGCTGCGCGCGGCGCCGAAGAAGCCTTCGGCTTCTGCAGCGCCTTCGCGTCGACGCCGCCGGAGAGGATCTTTCCCGCCGTGCGGCGTCACCGTGTTGTGCGCGCGCGCGAGGCGCGTGATCGAGTCGAGCAGGATCACCACGTCGCGGCCGTTCTCGACCAGTCGCTTTGCCTTCTCGATCACCATATCGGCGACCTGCACGTGCCGGCTCGCGGGCTCGTCGAAGGTGGAGCTGATGACTTCGGCTTGCGGCACGGACGCCTTGAAGTCGGTCACTTCTTCGGGCCGCTCGTCGATGAGCAGCACGATGAGCGCGACCTCGGGATGGTTCTCGGCGATCGCGTCGCCATGCTTCTGGAGCAGGATCGTCTTGCCCGCGCGCGGCGGCGCGACGATGAGGCCGCGCTGGCCCTTCCCGATCGGCGCGATGAGGTCCATCACCCGCATCGAGAGGTCGCCGTTCGCGGACTCGAGGCGGAGGCGCCGGTCGGGATAGCGCGGCCGCAGGGTGTCGAAGGTGGGGCGCGCCTTTGCATCGTTTCCGGGTCGGCGCCGTTCACCGTCTCGACCTTCAGCAGCGCGAGATATCGCTCCCACGGCTTGGGCGGGCGCACCTGGCCCGCGATCGTGTCGCCGGTGCGCAGATTGAAGCGCTTGATCTGCGACGGGCGCGACGTAGATGTCGTCGGGTCCCGCGAGATAGCTCCAGTCGGGGCTGCGCAGGAAGCCGTAGCCCTCCGGCAGGATCTCGAGCGTCCCCTCGGCGCGCAGCATCGCGTCCGTCTTGAGCAGCGCGTGCTCGATGCGGAGGATCAGGTCTTGCTTCCGAAGGCCTGAGACGCCGGCGATATTCAGCCCGGAGGCCATCGTCTGCAGATCGGGAACGGATTTGCGGCGGAGTTCGGCGATGTCCACGGCGGGGGGCGGGGCGGGGAGCGGAAGCGTCGCGGTGCGGGGCACGAGCACGCGGGATGTGCGCGCGGCGCGGAAGGGCGGGGGAGCGGGCGGCGGGGGAGTGGCGGAGGGTGGCGCACGGCCAAGCTATGTCGGAGCCGATGGAGGGTCAATAGTGGAAGACGCACCGGTCGAGGAACTCGAGATCGTCTACGCGAGCGAGCCGCCGCGCGAACGATGGTGGCTGCACGCGCTGCTGCTCGCGATCACGGTTGCATCGATGACCGTGGCCGGTGTGGCGATCGCGGGGCACGGCTTCGAGTGGAGTACATGGTCGTTCGCGTCACTGCGCACGGGATTGTCGTTCTCGCTGCCGGTGGCGGCGATCCTGCTCGCGCACGAGTCGGGTCACTATTTCGCCGCGCGTCGCTATCGCGTGAACGCGAGCCCGCCGTACTTCATCCCGTTCTGGCCCGACTGGAATCTGCTCGGCACGCTCGGCGCGTTCATCCGGATCCGCTCACCGATCTTCGACCGGCGCACGCTGTTCGACGTGGGGATCGCCGGTCCGCTCGCGGGGATGGCCGTCGCGCTGCCCGTGCTCGTGGCGGGCGTCGCGCTGAGTACGCCGGCGATGATCGCCGGGCGGCCAATGGCCGACCAGATCATCCTGTGGGGCGGATCTCCGCTGTACTTCGGCAATTCGATCCTGATGTCCCTCGCGCGCGAGCTCGTCGGCGTGCGCGGCACGCTGTTGCTGAATCCCGTCGCTGTCGCCGGGTGGGTCGGTCTGCTGGTGACGTCGCTGAATCTCCTGCCGCTCGCGCAGTTCGATGGCGGACACATCCTGATATGCGATGAGCGGGCGCGCGCAGCGGCTCACCGCGATCTATGTGTGGCTCTCATTATTGGGACTCGGCGTGCTGTGGCCGGGCTGGTGGTTGTGGGCCGTGGTCGCGCTGGCGGTTGGGCGGGGAAAGCTCGCGCATCCCGACGTGCTCGCGCCGGCGATCCCGATCGACCGGAACCGGATGATGCTCGGCTGGTTCGCGATCCTCATCTTCATTCTGACGTTCGCGCCGATGCCGATCGCGGGCTAGTGCGCGGTCGATGCAGTCTTATCTCCTCACTCCGGCGCTATTGCCTCCGCATTTGTCCGCTGAGCAATGTGACGGCGTTCCATTCGTCGGCGGTCAGGTACCGCGGCGACTCCGGCGGCTGACTGGGGCTCTGCGTGTCGAGGTAGGGGAATCCGATCACCCAATCGCGCAGTGTCGCGTCCACATCTAGACTTCCAGGATAAAACGTGACGCGCTGGAGCGCCGCGCTCGTCGGCACAAGCATCAGCCACCGGCCACCGCTGCGGGCGCCGCCGCCGACGCGAAAGCCGGAGATCTCTTCGCGTCGCAATCGCCTCGGCTTCAAGGGAAAGGCGTCGCGCACCTCGATGGCATCCTCGGTGAGGATCAACTGCCAGCGCGATGCGTGCTGAAAGCTCCAGATTGCCGCGGCAACAACCACAAGCCAGAATACTCCGAACGTGGCCAGGAACGAGCGACTCGTGTGCTCGGTCGCGGCCATACCAATGAGCACGCCGAGGACGAGAACGACTACGGTCGGCACCACTCTCGACTGTACGCGGTCGAGAGACTTAGTCGGTAAATTCGCGGACTCGGTGATGACTGGCTCTGCATTCGTTTCGCTCGCGGCGAGGTTGGCTCGCAGACGATACGTGGGGCGCACCGCCGAGTCCAGAACGACAATGGTCGCTGAACGCACGCCGATGCATGAAGCCCCGCCCAGTTCGTCGGGCGGGGCTTCGCTGCGATCGGACCATTCGGTTTAGTGTTTGTAGCCGAACCCGACGCCGATCTGGAACATGTGGGCTGTCCACGTCTCGCCGGGGTCAACGTCGAACGTGCCGCCCGTGATCTGCGCGACGTACATCGCATACGGGATGATCGCGAACTTTCCGTGTCCCGGAAGGAAGTCGTACCCCAGGCCGACGCCGACGCCGAATCCCCCTTCCGAGGTACTCGCTCCGTCACCGGACTCCGTCACCTGCGCGTAACCGAGATTCCCTTTGAACCACAGGTTCATCTCGTCGCTGGGGTAGAAGCTCACGGACGCCGCATAGAGCGCCGCGGTGACGGTCAGGTCCTGGAACTGCTTGGAGTATGCGTCCGACTCGAAACCGATCCGCCAGTGAGAGTTGATCGTTCCGCCGAGCGCGAGATAACCGCCAAGGCCGGTCTTGAGCTCAGAAGGAGTGAACCCGCCTTCGCTGCCGGTCGCGTCGACCGAGGCATAGGCCAAGCCGGCGCTGATATAGAATCCCTGACGCGCTCCCACCGGTGTGGCGGTTTGAGCGGATGCCGAAAGCGACAGGGCGAGCCCGATCGACAAAGCGAGTGCCGTTGACGTCCAGCAATGATTCTCTCGTGGCAAGCGAACCTCCGGGTGAACGCGCCTCCGGACAATGGATGTCATCGGCGGCTGCACGATATGACCGACGATACGGGGACGACCTGACAGCGGATCCGTGACCAGCCGACTGGCGAGAACGACGAAGCCCGCCCGTTGTCCCGGGCGGGGCTTCCAATGTCTATCGCGGAGTGCGCGAGGAGGGATTCGAACCCTCGACCTTCGGCTCCGGAGGCCGACGCTCTATCCAGCTGAGCTACCCGCACTCAACGCTTACCCGGAGCGGTCCATTGCTCCGTTCACTTATGGTCGGGGCGAGTGGATTTGAACCACCGACCTCCTGGTCCCGAACCAGGCGCGCTCATGAGCACGCTCGCGCAATGTTGCGACCGCCATCGGGCGCACCTACCTTGGTTCATACCCTCGACAACCGCGGGATCGCACGTGGCAGCATCAGCGCTCGGCCGACACAGCGAACTCGGAAGTTGGAGTTCCGCTCTCGTGGCGATCACGTTGGCGGCACAACTAGCGTGCAGCGGCGCGGACTCGATGACCGGCGGTGGCGGGGGCGGTGGCGGGGGTGGCGGCGCGGCGTTGATCGTGTCCCCGAGCATCGCCGCCGCGGCGCCCAATGTCGCCGTCCAGTTCGCCGCGCAGGATCACGCCGGTGCCGCTCAGCCGGTCACTTGGCGAGTGAACGGCCTCGCCGCCGGCTCGAATAATGTGGGCGTCGTATCGTCCGGCGGACAGTACACCGCGCCGGCGACGATCCCAGAGGGAGACTCCGTCGTGGTGAGCGCCGTGCTCAGCTCCGACACGACGCTCCAAGCTTCGTCGACGATCTACTTCATTCCCGATCTCACCACGAAGGACTACTTCGTTCCGATCCCACGGGTGGTGGACGCGACGCGGCCGGGTCGCACGCGAATTCTCCTCGTCCCGCCGACGGGAACGACGGTGACCTACCTGCCCGTCAGCGGCAATGACGTCGCACTTGTTCCGATCGGCAACGGAGTCCTCATGTTCAATGTGGAGGCCGCTTCCGCTCTGGCAAACTATCAGACCGGGACGCTTCACAATGTCGTCGGACGTCTGCGGTATTCCGGTTCGTCCTCGAAGATCGCCAATCTGTCGGTCAATGTGCGTGACGCGACGATGCCCAATGTCCCCACCACGGCGCTCGCTGCTGACGCACAGCGGAGCGCGTACGTTCTCAATCTGCGTGTCAATGCACCGACAATGTCCCGGATCCGGCGGTCGTCTCACGCGCGTTGCAGCTGATCGGCGGCGATCGGTTCGACTTCATCGCCGTCATCGCGACCGTCACCACGTACACCAATCGGTCCTACCAGGGGCTCCGAAACGACGTCCGCGGAATTGGGTTGGACGTGTTCGACTATAGTGCGGAGTGGGGTGGCGGAGGGACGCTGCGCGGGGTGATCAACTTCCCGATCGACACGTTCTTCGATGGGGCCGAACTCGGATTGATCCACGAGACCGGTCACGCCTGGATCAACTACGCCACCGGCGACCCGATCCTCGCGCCGGGCGTCGCCCACTGGCCGCCATCGACAATGGCGCACGGCGTGATGGGATTCAGTCTCGCGGGCGGCGAGGGCGGACAATTCCCATGGTTGCTGACGCCGATCGGAGGCGGGATGGTCCGGATCAATCTGGTGGCGCAGTCGGACCGTTTCACTCCACTCGATCTCTATGTGATGGGCCTCTTGCCGCCCGACTCAGTCGACACAATGTACGTCTTGCCGGTGACTTTGGATCCCAACACGCTCACCGACGGCATGACGTCGCCCGCAGCGACGTACACGATCGGCGACTACCTCGCGAGCCAAGGTGTGCGTGTCCCCGCGAGCGCCGCGGCTCCCAAGGCGTTCGCGACGGCCGTCATCGTGCTGACGTACGGCCGATTGATGACGACGTCGGAGATGGCCTACTTCAATGCAGCCGCCGCGCGCGCGGAGACCTCGGTCGCGCTAAGATCGACCACTGGACTCATCACCGTCGAGGCGCCCGGATTCCGCCGCGCCACGGGTGGTCGCGCGACGCTGCGAACCCGGCTCCCGTAGTCTGCCATACGACGAAGGCCGCCTCACCGAGGCGGCCTTCGAGTGTTCTGCATTCGCGGAGTGCGCGAGGAGGGATTCGAACCCTCGACCTTCGGCTCCGGAGGCCGACGCTCTATCCAGCTGAGCTACCCGCGCTCAACGCTTACCCGGAGCGGTCCACTGCTCCGTTCACTTATGGTCGGGGCGAGTGGATTTGAACCACCGACCTCCTGGTCCCGAACCAGGCGCGCTAACCGGACTGCGCCACGCCCCGCCTGTGCCACCTCTCCATTCGAACGGTGGCGAATGGTGCGCCCGGAGAGACTCGAACTCCCAACCTTCTGATCCGTAGTCGAATGCTCTATCCAATTGAGCTACGGGCGCCCGTCGTGATCGCTTCGATCGTGCAAACTGAACCGGCGGCAGCGTCCGGAAGACGCAGCCGCCGTGGACGTGCAACCTAGTCTCGCGTGGAGCGAGAATCAAGCGAAATCACGGCTCGGGACTAGGGACTCGGGATTCGCCGCGGGACTCGGTGGTCATCGAGTCCCGAGTGCCGAGTCCCGAGCAGTATGGGCGGTACAAGACTCGAACTTGTGACCTCCACGATGTCAACGTGGCGCTCTAACCAACTGAGCTAACCGCCCGGCGTAGCCTAACGCGCAGAGAGTTTCTAACGTCTAATCGTCCAACGTCTAGTGCAGTTCGAAAACCCCGTAAACAAAACCGGTGTCTAACGCGTAGTGATTGATGAAAGCGGGAAACGGGACTCGAACCCGCGACCCCAACCTTGGCAAGGTTGTGCTCTACCAACTGAGCTATTCCCGCAGTGCCGAGCGCCAGCGGTTCAGTGATCCAGTGGAGGCGAGGGGAATCGAACCCCTGACCTCTTGAATGCCATTCAAGCGCTCTCCCAACTGAGCTACGCCCCCTGGAGACCCCCCCGGCTCCCGCCGGGAACCCATAAGGCTAGATACGGGTATATGCTCTGTCAAGGAAATATCGCAGTTCGCTCTGGCGGAAATCGAAAAAAAGTGTATTTTAGCTCGGCCTCCCGACCCGCCAGTCAGTTACGGTCCCGAGTGCTACAGATCCCGCCGATCGTGACGGTCCGCCGCCACTATCTCCATCAGATGCACCACCGCAAGTTGAGGTTCCCACAATGACCGAAGTCAAGCGCCGCCGCCGTCGCACGACCCCCACGGGGATCGCGCCGAACGAGCCCGATCGCGACATCCTCGATCAGTACCTCTACGAAGTCTCCACCTATCCCCTCCTCAAGGGGACGGCGGAGTTCGACCTCGCCCGCAAGATCCGCGCGGGCGACCAGGAAGCGCTCCAGGAACTCGTCAAGCGCAACCTGCGCTTCGTGATCTCGGTCGCCAAGAAGTACCAGAACCGCGGACTCCCCCTCATCGATCTCATCGGTGAAGGGAACGTCGGCCTGCTCACCGCCGCCCGGAAGTTCGATCCCGACCAGGGCGTCAAGTTCATCTCCTACGCCGTGTGGTGGATCCGCCAGGCGATCCTCTCGGCGCTCGCGCGCCAGGGCCGCACGGTCCGCGTTCCGCTCAACCGCACGGCCGACCTCTCGCGCATCATCAAGGCTTCCGAGATCCTGCGCCAGAAGCTGCGCCGTGAGCCGAGTCCGGAAGAGCTGTCGCAGCTCACCGGCCTCAGCGTGGATGTCGTGCAGTCGCTCGCGGCGCTCAACACGGGCGACGTGCGCCTGGACGCGCCCATGGATCCCGACGGCGATCGCTCGCTCATCGAGCGCTTCGTCGCCGATGAAGTCCCGGATCCGGAAGAGGAAGCGATGAACCGCTTCGTCACCGACGAGATCGAAGCCGCGCTCGGCACGCTGCCGGCGCGCGACGCGAAGGTCCTGCGTCTCTACTTCGGACTCGACGGCGGCCGCGAGCACACGCTCGAAGAGATCGGCGCGATGCTCGGCGTCACGCGCGAGCGCGTCCGCCAGCTCCGCGACCGTGCGCTCAAGCGTCTGCGCGAAGGCAATGTGGGCAAGGCGCTGGGTTCGTTCGCGGCGTAGTCGCGCGACAGGCACCATGAAGTGAAAGCGGCGCGAGACAGGATTACCGTCTCGCGCCGCTTCGTTCATCCTGGAGTTGCCGGCAACAGCCGACAGCCGACAGCCCGCGTTCGTAGTCCGCCGTCAGTTATTCGTGCTGTCCGACGACGTGGACGTCGTCGCCGGTTTCTTGGGCTTCTTCGTCATGTGCCCGTGCATCGTCCAGATCAGGATCGTACCGCACGCCGACTGATTGCCCTGGTACTGGACCGGCGTCGTCGTCGCGCTGTTGTAGACCTCGATCGCTTCCACTTCGATCGGCGGGAAGAGCTCGTCCGGGTCGTCCTGGTCGGTCATCTGGTACGGCGCGCCGTCCACGTACCACTGCGCCGAGACGCACGACTGGTTGAGGCGGTTCGACACCACAATGTACTGGCCGTTCGAGAACATCACCTTCATGCCCGGGACGCGCCGGAAGATGTCGGTGATCGCGCCCGAGTTCGCATCCTGGATCTGCGACTTCGTGAAGTACGTGCCGAGGCCGAGCTTCTTGCGTTCGTCGAACCCGGGAATGTCGGTCGTCTCGTTGGCGGTCACGATGACCGGATCGAGTACCTGCGCGCGCGCGTCGAGCACCGCGTTCAAATGCGCCTCGCGCACGGTCGACAGGTTCACCACGTAGCTCTTCATCTGGTATGACAGCAGCCGCACTTCCACTTTCTGCGTGCCGGCCGGCAGTCCCGTCATGCGGAACGCCCCTTTGTAGTCGGCTTTCGCGCTGAGCGAGGTGCCCACGAGGAGCACCTGCGCGCCTTCGAGCGGCGCGCCGTCGGGACCCATGACGGTCCCGGTGAGTACGGATTTTCCGAGCGGCGCCGGCGGGCCCGCCGCGGCACCGGTCGCCGCACCGGTCGCCGCACCGGCCGCCGGGTTCGCTGTCGTCGCGGTCGTGCCCGCCGATTGCGGTCGGTCACCCACGAGGAATTCCTGGATCACGACGCCATACGGCTCGAGCGTGAGATCAATGAATCCGCTCGACTTGGGCCGCTTGCGCGCCTGCGCCCGCAGCGCGACGCGCGCCGGTACGCCGCACAAACGGTACAGTCCGCTCGAGTCGGCGAACACGCTCGCGGCCTGCGGGAGCCGCGAGATCGTGCTGTTGCCGATCGCCATGGTGCTCCACTGCACCACCACGAGCGCGCCGGCCAGCGGCTTGTCGGCGTCCGCATCGCGCACGTCGCCCATGATCAGCGTGTGATCGCCGGTCGTGTCGCTCGGACAGAACATCCGCACGATCGTGCGCGCCGACGGCATCCAGAGGTCCACGGTGACCGACACGCCGGGCTCCAGCACCACCGTGCGCGGCGGCGCGGCGATGCCCATGGTGTCGATCGCGGCGTGGAAGAACGAGAACCGCCGCGTCCCCGCGCCAATGCTGTCGAGCGGAATGGTGTAGCGGCCCTTGGCGTCCGTCGTCGCGGTGATCGATAGGCCATCGATCACGACGGTCGCGCCCGCGAGCGGCCGCCCCGCCAGACTGTCGTACACGGTGCCGCTCACGGCGGGCGGTCCCGCGGCCGGCGCCGCGGCCACCGCGCCGGGGCGCACCTGCGCGGCCAGCGCGCCGGCGGCGCACACGATCATCAGGAAGAAAGGGAGCAGTCGGCGCATTCGCGAAATCTCACCGGAGGGGCGCTCTATTGTCGAGGGGCGCGGCCCCGCGCGCCTCACGTTCCCTACGTGCTACCCCCGAACCACGCTGGAGTGCGGTTTGCCGCGCGCGTCCCCGCGAGCCAGATTGGTGACGTGATCGAATCCATTGGACGAGCGGTGCGGCAACGAGTGACCTCGCTGGGTCAGGTCGGCGAGTTCATGGCCGAGACCGGCCGCGGGGTGCCTGAGTTCAAGACGTGGACGGTGAACGCCATGCAGCAGGCGCGCCGCCTCGGCGTGGATTCCATGCCGCTGGGGCTGCTCATCGCCGCCTTCACCGGTATCGTGCTCGCGCTGCTCGCGAACTACGCGCTCACCGGCGCCGTGCCGCTCTACTTCGTCGGTACGCTCCTTGAGAAGACGATCACGCTCGAGCTGACGCCTGTGCTCACCGGACTCGCGCTCGCCGGCCGCGTGGGCGCGAACATCGCCGCCGAGATCGGCACGATGCGCGTCACCGAGCAGGTCAATGCGCTCGAGACGCTCGCCTACGATCCGTACGCGTATCTCGTCGTGCCGCGCGTGATCGCGGGCACGCTGATGTTCCCGATCGTGGTGGGCTGCGCGATGGTCGTCGCGATGATCGCGGGCTACATTGCGGCGCTCGGCATCGTGGGCCTCACCACCGCGGAGTTCGAACAGGGGGTGCGGCTCTTCTACGGCAATTTCGACATTGCCTACGGGCTTGTGAAGTCGGCGAGCTTCGGCTTCGCGGTATCGTTCATCGGATGCATGGCGGGATTCCGCGCAGAGGGCGGCGCGGAAGGCGTGGGGCGCGCCGCGACGAACGCCGTGGTCTACTCGGCGGTGATGATCCTGGTGCTCGACGCGTTCTGGGCAATGACTTGGCTGCAGGCGAGGTCCCATTGATCCGACTCGACAACGTCTACAAGGCCTTCGGCGAGAAGAAGGTGCTGCAAGGATTCTCGCTCGACGTGAACGAGGGCGAGACCGTGGCGCTCATCGGCTTCTCGGGCGGCGGGAAGTCGGTGACGATCAAGCACATCGTCGGGCTGCTCGATCCTGATTCGGGCACGGTCACCGTGGACGGAGAAGATGTGCCCAATCTGCCGCGCAAGGACCTGTACGCGCTGCGCTCGCACATCGGCTACGTGTTCCAGTTCGCGGCGCTCTTCGACTCGCTCACGATCGGCGACAACGTGGCAATGGGGCTGCGCAAGCAAGGCACGCTCGGCGAAGCGGACATCCAGAAACGCGTGGCCGAGGCGCTCGCGCTGGTGGATCTTCCCGACACGCAGGAACGGTTCCCCGCGGAACTCTCGGGCGGCATGCGGAAGCGGGTGGGCATCGCGCGCGGCATCGCGCTCCGCCCCAAGTACATCCTGTACGACGAGCCCACCACGGGGCTGGATCCCGTGACGAGCGCCGTGATCGACGAACTCATGATCCGCATGCAGAAGCAGCTCGGCGTCACCGGCGTGGTGATCACGCACGACATGCGGAGCGCCTATCGCGTGGCGTCGCGGATCGCAATGCTGTACGAGGGGAGAGTCCAGCAGGTGGGCACCGTGAAGGAGATCCAGGAAACGAAGGACCCGATCGTACGCCAATTCATCGAAGGCCGCGCGAGCATCGATCAAGAGAATTCCGCACGGACCGGAGTGCCCGGAGGAGCGCGATGAGACGCCAGAATGATTTCGTGGTCGGACTCGTGGTCATCGCCGCCGTGGTGGCGGTGACCGGCATGGCACTCTGGCTCAGCCGCGCGCAATTCGGTGCGCGCTCGGCGCCCGTCGTGGCGCGGCTCCGCGAGGTGGGCGGCGCACAGGTCGGATCGCCGGTCGTGATCCGCGGCGTCGCTGCCGGCCGCATCACCGGCATCAATCTCAATGAGAAGACCGGCTGGGTGCTCGTGAAGATCACCCTCGACAAGGGCATCACTCTGCCGCTGAATCCGGTGCTGCTGCTGAGCGAGGCGAGCATGTTCGGCCAGTGGCAAGCGACGCTCGAGGAGCGCAACGCGGCGCCGCCGAACACCGACGTGCAGGCGCAGCTCGACGATCCGGCGGCCAAGATCAACGGCTCGATCCCGGGCGCCGTGCTGCCCGGCATCGGCGAGTTATCGGTGGTGGCCGGCCGTATCGCCGGCGACGTCGAGGCCGTGGCGCACCGCTTCGGCACCGCGTTCAGCGACAGCGCCGCGCGCGAGCTGCGTGCGACGATCAAGAACATCAACAATCTCTCGACGACGCTGAACGGCGCCGCGGTCGAAGGCTCGAAGAACCTCGACAAGATCACCGTGCAACTGAACGAGACGATCAGGACGATCGGGTCGGCCGCCGATGCGATCGATCGCACGGCGGTCCGGATCGATTCATCGACCGCGAACGGGCAGGTGAAGGAGCTCGTCACCAACATACGATTGGCGTCGGAGGATCTGCGCGAGATGGCGTCGCGGCTGAAGAAGTCGGCGGGCGAGATCGACACCACGGCGGCGAGCTTCTCGTCCACGATGATCCACACCGACTCGGTCATGGTGAAGATCAACCGCGGGCAGGGGAGTCTCGGGCTCATGGTCAATGACCCGCGCCTCTACCGCGACGCAGACTCGCTGCTGGTCGCCTTGCGCAACCTCGCCTCGGACGTGAAGGCGCACCCGTCGCGCTATGTGAATGTGAAGATCTTCTGATGAAGGCGCCGGCGACTCGCGAGGAGACATCGGCCGGCGGCGTCGTGTACCGGATGATCGCGGGTTCGCCGCAGTATCTGCTCATCCGCGACAGCTACAAGAACTGGGGATTCCCGAAAGGGCACCTCAAGCAGGGCGAAGCGCCGGCGGACGCGGCGGCTCGCGAGACGCGCGAGGAGACGGGGCTCACCCGACTCGAGCTGCAGGGCGAGCTCGGCACGATCGAGTGGTGGTTCCGGTTCCGCGGGCGGCGGATCCACAAGTTCTGTCATTTCTTCTTGTTCGAGGGCGCGGAAGGCGACACCACGCCACAGCGGGCGGAGGGGATCACGGAGTGCGAGTTCGTGGGCGCGGACGTCGCGATGAAGCGGCTGTCGTATGCGAATGCGCGGGACGTGCTCTCGCGGGCACAGGCGCTCGTCGCGGCCCGGTAGCACGTCGGTACAGGCCGCTCCTTGCAGGAATCCCGTCCTTGTGACAAATTTCACAAGCTGGAACACGACCTCCATCCGAACTCCGAGTTATGGCCTCCGACTCCGCGCTCCGCCCCGCCGAAATCAAGGACATCCTCCTCCGCGAGATCGACGCGGCCGACCTCCATGAACTCGATGTCGAACAGGTCGGGACGCTTCTGGAAGTGAAGGACGGCATCGCCCGCATCTACGGCCTCACCAAGGCAATGTCCGGCGAGATGCTCGAGATCAAATCATCCGAGACGGGCGAAACGGTCACGGCCCTCGCGCTCAATCTCGAAGAGGACAACATCGGCGCCGTCGTCCTCGGCGACTATCTGAAGCTCCGCGAAGGCGACGAGGCCCGCCGCACCAAGCGCGTGCTCGAAGTGCCGGTCGGTCCGGAGCTCGTCGGCCGCGTCGTCGACGCCCTCGGCAATCCGCTCGACGGCAAGGGCCCGATCAACGCGAAGATGACGCGGAAGGTCGAGTCGCAGGCGCCCGGCATCATCGTGCGCCAGCCCGTGAAGGAGCCGCTCCAAACGGGCATCAAGGCGATCGACTCCATGATCCCGATCGGCCGCGGCCAGCGCGAACTCATCATCGGCGACCGTGCGATCGGCAAGACGGCGATCGCGATCGACACGATCATCAATCAGAAGGGCGCCGGCGTCATCTGCGTGTACGTCGCGATCGGCCAGAAGAAATCCACGGTCGCGGCCACGGTGGACAAGCTGCGCGAGATGGGCGCGATGGACTACACGATCGTCGTCCTCGCCGCCGCGTCCGATCCGGCGCCGATGCAGTACATCGCGCCCTACACGGGCTGCGCGATGGCCGAGTACTTCATGTACCACGAGGGCAAGGCCGCGCTCTGCGTGTACGACGACCTCTCCAAGCAGGCCGCCGCGTACCGCGCGATCACGCTCGTGCTGCGCCGCCCGCCGGGCCGCGAAGCGTATCCGGGCGACGTCTTCTATCTGCACTCGCGCCTGCTCGAGCGCGCCGCGAAGATCAGCGAGGATCCGAAGGTCGTGGACAACAAGACGATCTTCAAACCGGGCGGCTCGCTCACCGCGCTCCCGATCATCGAGACGCAGGCCGGCGACGTGTCCGCCTACATCCCGACGAACGTCATCTCGATCACCGACGGCCAGATCTTCCTCGAGTCCGACATGTTCAACGCCGGCACGCGCCCCGCGATCAACGCCGGCATCTCGGTGAGCCGCGTGGGCGGCTCGGCGCAGATCAAGGCGATGCGCTCGGTGGCCGGCCGTCTCCGCCTGGACCTCGCGCAGTTCCGCGAGCTCGAAGCGTTCGCCGCCTTCGCGTCCGACATGGACAAGGCGACCAAGGCGCAGCTCGAGCGCGGCGCGCGCATCGTCGAAGTGCTCAAGCAGCCGCAGTACCAGCCGATGCCGGTGGAGGACCAGGTGATGATCATCTACGCCGCGACGAACGGGCATCTGGATGACATCGCCGTTCCGCGCGTGAAGGCGTGGGAGAAGGATTTCCTCGGCTTCATGAAGAAGAGCTATCCGCAGGTCGGCCTGGCGGTGCAGAAGGAAAAGGTGCTCTCGAAGGAGAACGAGGCCGCACTCAAGGCCGGCATCGAGGCGTTCAAGAAGACGCCCGCCGGCGCGCCGGCCGCGTAACGCATGGCCTCGGGACGGGAGCTCAAAGGACGGATCAAGTCCTACGAGGGCATGCGCAAGATCACGTCCACCATGGAGAAGGTGGCCGCGAGCAAGCTCAAGCGTGCGCTCGACCGCGTCGTGGCGGCGCGCCCGTACGCCAAGGCGCTCGCCGCGGTGATCGCCGACCTCTACTCGCCGGAACTCGCGGAACAGTTCCCGCTGCTGCGCCAGCCGGCTACGGTGAAGCGCGCGGCCGTGCTGCTGCTCACGAGCAACCGCGGCCTCGCCGGCGCCTTCAACGCGAATCTCATCCGCGAGGCGGTCACGCTCTACCGGCGTCTCGAGTCCGAGGGTGCGGAGGTCGAGCTGCACGTCGTCGGGAAGAAGGCCGCGGGCTACTTCCGCTTCGTGGGCCGCAAGCCGGCGAGCGTGCGCATCGACATCGGTGACCGGCCTACCTCTGGCGAGGCGGTGGAGCTCGTCAAGCCGCTCACCGAAGCGTTCATGGCGGGAACGCTCGACGCCGTCTACGTCGTGTACGCCAAGTTCAACTCGGCCGTCTCCACGCCGCCCGCCACCGATCTCGTGCTGCCGGTCACTCCGCCCGAGCGCACCGGACCGGCGCGCGACTATCTGCTGTTCCCGGATGCCTCGTCGATCCTGTCCGAACTGCTGCCGGCCTACGTGCGCAACGCGGTGTATCGCGCGCTCGTGGAGACGGCGTGCGGTGAGCAGGGCGCGCGGCGCACCGCGATGAAGAACGCGACCGACAACGCAGGCGATCTACTCGACATCCTTCGCCGTACCTACAACCGCGCGCGCCAGGCGCAGATCACGCAGGAGATCGCGGAGATCGTCGGCGGCGCCGAAGCGCTCAAGGGCTGAGGCGCGAGCCTCACCCGCGGCGCGAATACGAAGCACTCAAGGGGATCCGAACCATGGTCAAGCAGAACATCGGGAGAGTGGTGCAGGTGATCGGGCCGGTGCTCGACGTCGAGTTCGAGGCGGAGCAGCTGCCCGAGCTCTACAACGCACTCACGCTGAGCGGCACGTCGGCCGACGGCGAGCCGCTCAACGTCACGGTCGAGGTGCAGCAGCACATCGGCCGCAACCAGGTGCGCGCGGTCGCGATGTCCTCCACCGACGGCGTCGAACGCGGCATGCCAGTGACCGACACCGGCGCCGCGATCTCCGTGCCGGTCGGCGACGCAGCGCTCGGGCGCATCCTGAACGTGCTCGGCGATCCGGTGGACAACGGCGCGCCGATCCCGGCGAACACGCCGCGCTGGCCGATCCACCGCGCGAGCCCCGCGTTCATGGCGCTCGAGCCGAAGACCGAACAGTTCGTCACCGGCATCAAGGTGATCGACCTGCTCGCCCCGTTCGTGAAGGGCGGCAAGATCGGCCTCTTCGGCGGCGCCGGCGTCGGCAAGACGGTCGTGATCATGGAGCTCATCAACAACGTCGCGAAGGTGCACGGCGGCAAGTCGGTGTTCTGCGGCGTGGGCGAGCGCACGCGCGAGGGGAACGATCTCTACCTCGAGATGCAGGAGTCGGGCGTCATCAAGAGCTGCGCGCTCATCTACGGCCAGATGAACGAGCCGCCGGGCGCGCGACTGCGCGTCGGTCTCTCCGGCCTCACCGTCGCCGAGTACTTCCGCGACGAACAGCACGCCGACGTGCTCGTGTTCATCGACAACATCTTCCGCTTCACGCAGGCGGGCTCCGAAGTGTCGGCGCTGCTGGGCCGCATGCCGAGCGCCGTGGGATACCAGCCGACGCTCGCGACCGAGATGGGCGACCTGCAGGAGCGCATCACGTCCACGAAGGACGGGTCGATCACGTCGGTGCAGGCGATCTACGTGCCGGCCGACGACATCACCGATCCGGCGCCCGCGGCGGCGTTCGCGCACCTCGACGCCACGATCGTGCTCTCGCGCGCGCTCACCGAGATCGGGATCTACCCCGCGGTGGACCCGCTCTCGTCGGGCTCGCGCATCCTCTCGGCGCAGTACGTGGGCGACCGCCATTACAAGGTGGCGAGTGAAGTCCTCCGCGTGCTCCAGCGCTACAAGGAGCTGCTCGACATCATCGCGATCCTCGGCATGGACGAGCTGTCGGAGGACGACAAGCGTCTCGTCGGCCGCGCGCGCCGCGTGCAGCGGTTCCTCTCGCAGCCGTTCTCGGTGGCCGAGCAGTTCACCGGCATCAAGGGTGCGCAGGTGAAACTGGCCGACACCGTCGAGAGCTTCGAGCGCGTGGTGAACGGCGAGTTCGATGAATTGCCGGAGCAGGCGTTCTACATGGTGGGCGGCATCGACGAGGCCGTCGAGAAAGCCAAGACCATCAAGTAGACGGCCTCGTGCTCACGATCTCCGTCATCTCCCCTGAGCAGACCCTGTACGAGGGGAGCGCCACTTCGGTGGTGGCTCCCGCATTCGATGGGGAGGTAGGTATACTTACGGGGCACGCGCCGCTCATGACCCTGTTGGGCAGCGGCACGTTGCGCGTCATGAACGGCGCAGCGGAGGAGCGGTTCGCGGTCGAAGGCGGATTCCTGCAGGTGGTGGATGACGTCGTTCGCGTCGTGACCGAAAAGGCGAGTCCTGCCGCACGGTAGTTCACTCACGTTCTCCGGAGACGATACCATGTTGATTGCCCGCACTCGTACGCTGGCCGCGGTCGCGGTCGGCGCACTTCTCACTCTTGCGGCACCGGCGCGCGCGCAGGCGTGGCACTACCCCGCCATGCAGCCCGCCTCGCAGGAACCGAACGAGATCAACGTCCTGATCGCCGGCTTCGGTGGAGATTACGGCGAATCGTTCGTCGGCCAGTATCGGTGGACGCTGGACAAGCGCACGCAACTCTGGGCCGATGTCGGCGTGTCCACGCCCACCGGCTCGACGCTGTTCGACATCGGCATCGCGGGCGGCGTCATGCTGCTGGCGCCGACGCCTGACCGGCCGATCGATCTGATGGCGACGCTTGGCGTGTACGGCGCGTTCGGCGATGGCTCGGTGTATCGCATTCCGATCGGCCTCAACGTCGGCCATACGTTCATCCTCGACAACAAGCACGCGCTCAAGATCTTCGCCTATCCGCGCCTCTCGATCGATTTCTGCTCGAGCGATTGCGGCACGAACGCGAACCTGAACTTCGACACCGGCGCGAGTTATGATATCACGAGCGCCATGAGCGGCCGCGCGGCGTTCACGTTCGGGGCGGTGGGGAATGGGAGCTCGGATACAGGATTCGGGATCTCGCTGGCGTTCAAGACGAAATAACGCGCGGCAGAGCATCGGTGATGCGAACAAGGGGAGCGGCGCTTGGCGCCGCTCCCCTTGTTGCATCAACGGCGTGCGTACTGAGTCGTGCGTGTTCGACCACAAACTGCGTGCGTACCGAGTCGTGCGTGTTCGACCACCGAGGGCGTGCGTACTGAGTCGTGCGTGTTCGACCACTGAGGGCGTGCGTACCGAGTCGTGCGTGTTCGACCACTGAGGGCGTGCGTACTGAGTCGTGCGTGTTCGACCACTGAGGGCGTGCGTACTGAGTCGTGCGTGTTCGACCACTGAGGGCGTGCGTACCGAGTCGTGCGTGTTCGACCACCGAGGGCGTGCGTACTGAGTCGTGCGTTAGACGCACGACTCGATAGTTACGCAGTGTATGGTCGAACACGCACGACTCGGTACGTACGCAGTGCGTGGTCGAACACGCACGACTCGGTACGCACGCCGTCAGTGGTTAATCGAGCAGTTCCATCACCATCCCCGCCGACTTCTCCGCCGCTCCCAACCCTGATCGTACCATCTCCCGCGCCGCCCTCCCCGCGCGCTCGCATTCATCCGGCTCAGCGAGCCATCCTCGTGAGCCGTACTCCCAGCGAGTTCGCATCCCCTGCGCTCGCCCCTCCTCCGCACGCGATCAACAGTCCCGCGTCGCGGCTCATCGCGAACTGCGGGCCGAATGCCACCGGCGCGCCGAAGGCCGCGGGTTCCAGCACCGAGTGCAGCCCCGCGGCGTGGAACCCTCCGCCCACGAACGCCGCCGCGGCGAGCGCGTAGAGTTCGCCGAGCACGCCCACGCGATCGACGATCACGACGTCGGCCGCTCGCGCACTGTCGGCGCCAAGGCGCGCCCACGTGAGACCCTGTTCGGCCGCCGCGCGTTCGAGCGGCTCGAGGTGCGCCGCGGTCGGTTCGTGCGGCGCGATGATGAGACGCGCCGCCGGCACACGCGACCGCACTGCGGTCCACGCGGCGAAGAGCGCGCGTTCGTCGGCCGGCCACGTCGAGCCCGCCACGAGCGTGGGCCGCGGCGACGCGAGCGGCGCGAGCAGCGCTCCGTGCCGGTCCGCGCCCGCGGCGCGCGCCCACACCTGATCGTAGCGCGTGTCGCCCGTGACGCGCACGCGGCCGGCGCGGGCGCCGAGCGCCGCGAGGCCGGTCGCATCGCGCTCATCGATGGCGCCGATCGCATCCAGCTGCGCGTACGCATCGCCGAGCACCGCGCGCGCGAACGGCGAGCGGCGTCCCGACGTGTCGCTAGCGTCGCACTGATGAGCCCGAGCCGCACCGCGCGCGCGGCGGCCTCGCGCGTGAGCGCTGGCCATACGTCCAGTTTGCTGAACACGAGCGCGCGCGGGCGCAGCGCGTCGAGCATCGCGCGCGCGTCGGCCGCGCGGTCGAAGGGCAGGTAGTCGGCGGCGTCCACGTCCAGGCCGCGCGCGAACGATTCCGCGCTCGGCGAGAAGAACGTGTACGCGATCTGCGTCGTGGGCCGCGCGCGCCGGATGCGCTCGATCACCGGCCGCGCCTGCAGACCCTCGCCCACCGACGGCGCATGCACCCACAGCAGCGG
The DNA here is from genome assembly GCA_963737845.1 of uncultured Gemmatimonadaceae bacterium. Classification (GTDB taxonomy): domain Bacteria; phylum Gemmatimonadota; class Gemmatimonadetes; order Gemmatimonadales; family Gemmatimonadaceae; genus DATKOH01. Next base: position 97,538 of record CAVTUD010000001.1, read on the forward strand.
CCGCGACGGATCACGATGCGCGGCGGCCCACTGCGCCCATCGCGCGACGAGGCCGTGGCGCGCCGCGAACGTGCGCTGGGTCTTGCTGCCGCCGGCCGGCGCGATGTGAGCCCCGAGCTGGGCCGCGCGCGCGGCCCCCTCGTACAACAGCGCGACCAGCTTGTGCACGCGGGTCGTGCGCTAGGGCTTGGGCGTGGCGCCGGCGAGCGCGGCGTCCAGTGCCTGGCGGAATATTGCGATCCCCGCGGCGCCCGCGAGCTTGCGGCCGCCGATCAGGAAGCTGGGCGTGGAGGTCACGCCTTGATCCGCCGACTTGTCGATATCGGCCTGGATCGTCGGCATCATCACACCCGACTTGATGCAGGCGTTCATCGCCGCGACGTTCACCCCCGCGCGCTGCGCGAGCGACTCGAACACCGGCGCCGGGTTCGCGAGACTCTCCCACTTCTCCTGGTTATCGAAGAGCAGGTCGGCCATCGGCCAGAAGATCCCCTGCGCCGCGGAGCACATCGCCGCCTGCGCGGCCGGGCATCGCGTTCTTGTGCATCGGCAGCGGGAAGTTCACGTACGCCAGGCGGATCTTCCCGGTGTCCACGTACTCCTTCTTCACGGCGGCGTACGTCGAGTCGTGCCACATCTTGCAGTAGGGGCACTGGAAGTCGCTGATCTCGACGAGCCACACCGTGGCGGTGGGACTGCCCTCGATGCGGGCGTGGTCGGCGCGGCGCGCCATCGAATCGGCGGCCGCCTTCTGGGCGCCCGCCGGCGTTGCGGCGAGCGTGAACGCGAGGGCGAGCAGGAGCGGCGATCGGGTCATCGGTCCTCAGAAATCGGAGTCGAATCGGCGGAGCACATCGGTGCGTCCGTCGAGGAGATAAGTATAGCCGTCCGCCGATACGATGGCGGCGGCGAAGCCGAGGTCGCGCGCGACCCCGATCGTGATGAGCATGTCCTGCTTCAGATCGACGACGTATACGCCGTCGGGGCCCGCCGCGACGAACATGCGCGCGCCCTGGATCGAGACGTCGTACGCGAAGCGCGCGACGGTCCATTTGTGGGCGGCGGTGGGGTGCAACGGGTCGGCGACGTTGAACATGCGCACGCCGCGCTCGCCGACCGCGACCGCGACGCGCCCGCCGCCCACCGCGATCTTGCGCGCGCCGCCATCGATCGGCAGCGCCGCGAGCCGCTGGAGCGAGTCGCCGTCCAGCCGGAAGGAGACAAGCGAGTCGTCGGTGGCGGCCCACACGACCGACCGCTCGTGGTCCAGTGCGAGCGCGCGCACCGGCGACGTGAGCGACACGCCGGGCCATGCCATCTCGCTGTCGGCATTCACCGGCGTGATCGTCACGCGGTCGGCCGACGCCGCGATCACGCGGCCACTCGTCGTGACGATGGCGGCCACCTCGCCCGTGTGCACGAGCACGCCGCGCCCGCGGCGCGGTGGGAAGAGGTAGAGCCCGCTGCCCGTGCCCACCACGAGCCAATTCGTGGTCGGCGTGATGCCCACGGTCGTGATCCCGATCAGGCCGCGTGCGCGCAGGTCTCCGGGCAGGAGACTGTTCTGCGAGAAGAACGTCTGCACGCCCTCGCTCGAGGCGACGTCGACCAGCGAGTCATGCGCGGCGAGCGCGACCGGATCGCCCTCGATCTCGATCTCGCTGCTCCGCACCGGGAGCGGCCGCACGCCGCGGTACTGCACGGCGTGGATCTCGTCGTACTGTTTGCCGAGCAGGTAGCCGGCGACCCCGCCGAGCAGGAAACCGGCGGCTGGAATGGAGTACGCCGCAGGTTTCTGCGAGGAGCCGATGGCGAGTCCGACGCCGAACCCGAGGAGCGCACCGAGGACCGCCATGGATTTCTTGCGCGGCGTGCGCCCCAGCTCCTTGTAGACCGTGTCGGCCTGCGAATGGGCCGGCGGGGCGATCGTCGCGAGGGTGCTCGCGACGACGAGGGCGATCGCGGCTGAACGGCGGCGGGTCGGACCGCTCGAGATGAACCGGCGGTGGCGCGAATGTGGAGGCGGACGCAGCAGGTTCATTCGGGGTAGCCTGGTGTCGGGGCGGGTGAGGGGCGGGTAAGTATAGTAGGGAAGAGCCGGCGATCGGGGTTGGATAGCGTACGAGGTGCCGCTGTCCAGTCTCGTGGACAGCCTGTGACCGCTTCTTGACACGGTCTGGACCCTTTCCTATACTCGACAGACAAGGCAGTGGGTCCGAACGGTCGTCCGCCCAGAGTTCTTTTTTTGGGGGCGTCCGTTGGGCTCGCAGCTAATCGATGTAACTCTGCTTTCGAAACTCAACCAGGGAGGTGCTCCGGAGATCGCGAACCCGGTGCGGTTGGCTGCGACGCGTGTGCGCGCAGCGTGGTTCCCACGGTTGGATCGTTAGATCCACACGTTCATTGGAACGAGTTCGAAAGGAGGAAGCATGGGACGTCTTGTCAAGTCAGTTCTCGCGATCGCGTGCGCACTGATCGCGTTGCCCGCTCTGGCGGCAGCGCAGGAAGGCGCAACGATCAGCGGGCGCGTGACGAGTGAGGCCGGTGCACCACTGAATTCCGCCAACGTGTTCCTCGAGGGCATGAACATTGGGACGCTGGCGAAGGAAGATGGCCGGTACACGTTCGTCGTGCCCGCGGCCCGCGTGAAGGGGCAGCAGGTGACCGTGACCGCACGCTTGATCGGGTATCGCGCGAAGTCCGCGACGATCACGCTCGCGGCCGGTGCGATCACGCAGGATTTCGTGTTGGCGACCAATCCGCTCCGCCTCGGCGAAGTGGTGGTCACGGGTGCTGGTACGCAGACCACCGTCGGCAAGCTCGGCGTCGTGGTCAACCAGGTCGATTCGACCGCGATCAGCAACTCCAATGAGTACAACATTGTGAACGCGCTCGCGGCGAAGGCCCCGAACGTGAAGATCACGAATCAGTCGGGTGACCCGGGCTCGTCTTCCTACATCCAGATCCGCGGCCTCCGGTCGCTGTCTGGTACGGGACAGCCGCTGTTCGTCGTCGACGGCACGCCGATCGACAACTCGACGATCTCCACCACGGCGATGACGGGCGGCACGGTGGCCCCGAACCGCGCGGCGGACATCGATCCGAACGACATTGAGTCGGTGGACATCCTGAAGGGTTCGGCGGCGGCCGCGATCTACGGTGCGGCGGCGTCGGACGGCGCGATCCTGATCACGACCAAGGCCGGCAAGTCCGGCGCGACGCGCTTCAGCTTCAACACGCAGCTGCAGCTCAACGACGTGAGCCACGAAGTCCCGCTCCAGACGGATTGGTCGCAGGGCAGTGGCAACGTCACCGATCCGTGCTCCGTGAACCTCACGACGGCGTGCACGGCGACGAGCATCACGTACGGCGCGCAGCTCGCGACGGGCACGCCGACGTACGATCACTACGCGGAGCTGTTCCGCGAGGGCGATCAGTGGAACAACAACCTGACGCTGTCGGGCGGCAACGACAAGACGACGTACTTCTTGTCGATGGGCTACTCGAACACGCAGGGTGTGATCACGGGCCCGAACAACTGGTACGACCAGTACAATCTGCGCGTGAAGGCGTCGCAGCGGCTGGCTGACCGCGTGGTGGTCAGCGGCAACATCGCGTACGTCGACACGCATGGCTCGTTCATCCAGCGCGGTTCGAACGTGTCCGGTCTGTTGCTCGGTGGGTTGCGCACGCCGCCGGCGTTCAACAACCAGCCGTACCTCGACACGCTGACCGGCCTGCAGCGTTCCTTCCGTCATCCGGCGTACTGGCCGGGTTCGCAGGTATCGTCGCGTGGTTACGACAACCCGTTCTTCGTGCTGAACGAGGATCCGGCGACGTCGCAGCTCAACCGCGCGTTCGGTAACGTGGCGGTCGATTGGGAAGTCAACGATTGGCTGTCGCTCAAGGACAACCTGGGCGGGGACTACTACAACGACCAGCGCACGGAAGCGCTGGCGCAGTCGTCGTCCGGCTTCCCGACCGGTTCGGTCACGATCGGCAACAACTCGATCTACAGCATTGACAATTACCTCACGGCGACCGGCACGCACACGTTCAGCCCGAACTTCAGCGGTTCGCTGACGCTCGGAACGGACGCGCAGTCGCAGAGCGTGACGCAGAACTTCACGACCGGCCAGACCCTGGTCGCGCCGACGCCGTTCGCGCTCACGAACACCGTCGTCTATGTGCCGGCGACGTTCAATTCGCTGATCCATTCGCTCTCGTACTACGCGCATGCGACGGCGGACCTGTACAACCAGCTGTACGTCACGCTCGGTGTTCGCCGCGACGGGTTCTCGACGTTCGGTGAGAGCGAGCCGTATGCCTGGTATCCGCAGGCCAACGTGGCGTGGACCTTCACGAACGCGCTGGGCAATACGGAGCAGAAGGGTGTGCTGAGCTTCGGCAAGCTGCGTGTGGGTTACGGCGAGACGGGCAAGCCGCCCGCTCCGTATTCGACGCAGACCGTGCTGGCGGCCGGCGCGTCGAGCTTCTTCGGCTCCGGCTACGGCGACCTGCTCCTCGGCACGCAGAACGGCAAGGGTGGTCTGTTGACCGGTGGTAATCTCGGCAACAACAACATTCTTCCCGAGCGTGAGAAGGAACTGGAAGCCGGTGTGGACTTCGGCTTCTTCAATCAGACGGTCGATGCCGGTATCACGTGGTACAAGGAGAACGCGAGCGACGTCATCCAGGCGCTGCCGATTCCGCCTTCCACCGGCTTCTTCGGCGCGCTGTCCAACGCCGCGGCAGATCGAGAACAGAGGGCTTTGAAGTGACGGCGAACTGGCGTCCGCTGACCACCGCGAAGACGTCGCTCGAGTTCGGTGTCACGTGGGGTCAGAACTTCACGACCGCCACAAGTCTGGGCGGCGCGCAGTTCTACGACATTGCCGGCGGCACGTTCACCGGCGCGGTGGCTGCGATGTACCTGAACAACGGGCTCGTGATGCAGGGACAGGACTTCGTCCGCTGCGGCCGCGGTCTCGAGGATGCGACCGATCCGACCATCGCGTCGTACTGCGATGGCGCTCCGAAGAACGCGTTGTACATTGATTCGAACGGCTTCCCGATCACGGATCCGAACCAGCAGATCATTGCGAATCCGAATCCGAACTGGATCGGCGGGCTCCATGGCTCCATGCGCTTCGACAAGCTGACCGTCACCTTCCTGGTGGACCACAAGCAGGGCGGCCAGGTGTGGAACGGAACGCAGGGCGCGCTGGAGTACTTCGGCACGCACAAGATCACGGACATCCGCAACACGAACCAGACGTTCGGTACGGCTGGCTGGTTCCCGGGTCCGACGGTCGGTCCGGGTGCGGGCACGGCGGTGCTGATCGATCAGGATTGGTTCGAAGGCGACGGTTCAGGCTTCAGCGGTCCGTCGGCTCAGAACGTGGAAGACGGCACGTACACGAAGCTCCGCGAGATCGGGGTGCAGTACACCTTCTCCGGTCGCTGGGTCACGCACAATCTCGGTCTGTCGAGCGTGGACCTTCGCGTCGCTGGTCGCAACCTGTACACCTGGACGAACTACACGGGCGTTGATCCCGAGACGAACCTCGCGGGAGCCGGTGCCACGTTCCAGGGCGTCGACTACTTCAACAGTCCGCAGACCAGGTCGTTCGTTCTGTCCATTGGCCTGAACCGCTAGGAGACCCCAGGTGCATAAACTCATAAAGATCACCCTCGCAGCCGCGCTGCCCGTTGTCTGGGCGGCCGGTTGCAGCGACTTCCTGAAGGGCGGCGAGTTGACGAACAACCCCAACAACGCCACCCAGGGAAGCGCCACGAACGACAACCTGTTCATCCCGATCCAGGTGAACTTCGTTGCGCAGCAGAACTCCGAAGTCGCGTGGTCGATCGCGCAGTGGATGCAGTCACTGTACGGTCACGCGCGGCAGCAGGTCGGCGTGTACAACTATTCCAATCAGCAGCTGGGAACGGCTGGCTACGATGGCGATTGGAATACGATCTACACTGGCGGCGGTCTCGTTGACCTCCGCCAGCTCCAGACGCAGGCCCTGAGCGGCACGGCGCCGGATCACAAGTACAACGGCATCGCGCTGATCATGGAAGCCTGGTTGATGGGCAATGCGGCCGACTGGTGGGGTGACATTCCGTACACCCAGGCCAATAACTACTTCGTGTATCCCACGCCAACCTTCGACGGACAGCTGGTCGCGTACGACAGCGTCGAGGCGAAGCTGGACCAGGGGATCAGCGAGATCGCGTTGGGCGGTGTTGGTCCCGGCCCGGGCGTCGATCTCGTCTATAACGGCAACTCGGCGAAGTGGACCGCGTTGGCCCATACGCTCAAGGCGCGCTTCATGCTCCACGAAGTGCTCGCCGGCAACTCGACGTATGCCAATATCCTGACGGAAGCGAGTCAGGGCATTGCGTCGAACTCGGGCGACTACACGATCGTTTGGTTCGTTGATGGGATCCAGAACTCGTCCAACAACTGGTGGCAGGAGATGGACGGCAGTGGTGGCACCGGCCGTGCCGGCGACATCATTGCAGGCATCGCGACGTCGTCCTCGGGCGGTCTGCCGCAGGACACGAGCAAGATCGTGAAGATCCTTCGCGCTGCCGCCGACCCGCGTCTTGGCGAGTACTTCGACGCCAACAACGCGAACGAGGCGTTCCTGACTGCGTTCCGGCTCAACGCCGGCTACCAGCAGCCGTTGGCCACGTGGAACGAGACCCTGCTCATCGTTGCCGAGGCGAAGCTGCATACGGGCGACGCCGCGGGAGCACTCGCGACACTCAAGAACGAGCAGGTCTCATGGGGTACCGCCACGAACTGGCATAACGCGGTGACCGTTCCGCTGGCGACTGTCGCCAACGACAGCACCATTGGCACGGAGAAGTACATTGCGCTGTTCCAGAACGTCGAGGTGTGGAACGACTGGAAGCGTCTCTGCTTCCCGAAGCTCCTGCCTGTCACCGCGAACGCCACGTTCGGGAACACGGTGCCGTCGCGTATCCTGTACCAGATCACCGAGATCCAGACGAACCCGAACGTGCCGGCGAACACGCCGTTCAACCCGGCCGATACGCGCCAGGGTTGCACGAGCTGACGGCGAGAAGCACTTTCGCTGGCAGCTGGGTTAGTCGAAGAAAGTAAGGCAGCCCGGCCCGGAACGTTCGGGCCGGGCTGTCGTACATCTTAGGTATGTGCCGGCCGCGCGGCGCGGTGCCTTGACGGACTGCCGCGACGTAAGGCAACTTCAAGCATACGATATTCTTATCACCCCAAAGGATGCCATGCGCAGATTCGCCCCGCTCGTCCTCGTCGTGGCCTTGGCCGGCTGTTACACCTATGCTCCATACACAGTCGCAACTCCGGAGCCGGGCAAGTCGTTGCGCGTGGAGTTGACGGGCACGGGCGGCGACTCGCTCGCCCGGTTCGTGGGGCCGAACGTGGCGACGATCGACGGGAAGCTCGTGCTCGCGAATGACGATGGACTGGAGATCGGCGTCAAGCAGGTGACGATGCACGACGGCATGGAGCAGTACTGGAAGGGCGAGACGGTGACGATCCCGAAGCCGTATATCTCGTCGGTGCAGGTGAAGACGTTCTCGTGGCCGAAGACGGGGCTGCTCGCCGGCATCGTCGTCGTCGCCGCCTTGGCGCTCCAGGGATCGGGCGCATTGAACGGAGTATTCAATCAGGGCGGGTGCCACAGCGGCTGCAACCAGCAGTAGCCTCGCCGCGATTGGTGCTTCGTGCACTACCGGGATTTGACTTCCAGGGTACCTTGAAAGTCTAACAGACGGCCCCCGCCCGCAGCGGAGGCTCTCGTTCCGTTCCATTTCTGATTGCGGAGGCTACATGCGCACGATGCGGTCGGGTGTCAGCCTCGTCGCCGGCGCACTCATGGTCACGATCACCGGCGCGCTTGGCGCCGCGGCGCAGGAGCCTCAGGGCACCGGCGTCACGCCGCCGCCGTCTTACCCCATGACGCGGCAGTTCGGCACGGGGTTGGTGGATATCCCAGTCGCGTGGATCTCGCCCTATAACGGCGATGTGTGGGTCAACGCGTCGGGCACGGATATTCCCGCGTGCGGAAATCCGTGTGACCTGAACGGCGATGAAAAGTGGAATTCCAACCTCTCGTTCGAAACGCACTGGATGCAGCGTTTCACGCTGGGGTTGTCGATCTACAGCAACAACCCCGAGTGGGGATTCTACGGCCAGTTCCTCGCGCTCACCGAGAAAGAAGGGAGCGCCCGGCCCGCGATCGCGATCGGTTTCCGGAACCTCGGACCGTACACGCACGAGGAACGGTTCCTGATCGGTCACGACGTGACCATCGATTCCATGGGCGGCGTGAAGCCGACCAATCCGGGCTGGTCGGAAGGGTTCAAGACCGCGCCGACGTTCTACGCCGTCGCGACCAAGGACTGGAAAGTTGGCAGCACCGGCACCGTGGGCGCGACGCTCGGATACGGCACTGGGATCTTCAGCGACGACGGCGGCCTCGGCGCGAACTACAACGACAAGGGCACGATCGTGAAAGGGCTCTTCCTGGGCGGACGCTACGCGTTCCGACCGTCGGAGAGCACCGCGCTCAACTTCGTGCTCGAGAACAACGGCTGGGACTGGAACGCGGGCGTGGTGGGCGAGTGGCGGGGGCTGTACCTCGGCTTCTACGCCACCGAGCTCGAAGAGGGCAGCCAATCGCCCACGAAGGGCGCCATGTACCAGGTCTACAACTACACCAAGTTCAGCATCGAGATCGGCATCAATACGAACATCTTCCTCATCAAGGAAGGCACCGTGTTGCGGTCGCAGGTGGCCGACCTGCAGCGCGAACAGGCGCAGTTGAACGCCTCGATCTCGCAGAGCAACGCCAAGATCGCGGACCTCGAGAAGCAGCTCACGAAGGCGCAGGCCGGCGGACTCGCGGAAGTGTCCAAGCGCCGGGAGCAGCTCGACTCGCAGATCCAGGAAGAGAAGGAGTCGATCCGCCGGGCTGAAGAGCGGCTGCAGCAATTGCAGGGCGCGCAGAAACCGACCCCGCCGCCGCCACCGGCCGGCGGCACACCGCCGCGTTAACCCTGTGCCACGGACGAAGCGTATGAATCGCAACGCGACGATCTTCTTGGTGGGAGCGGCGGCGCTCATGCTCGCGGCGTTCGCGCCGCGCGTGGATGCGCAGCAATCCTACCCGCAGACACTCTATTGGGGCGCTGGCCTGATCGACATCCCGGTGGCCTGGGTGGCGCCGGTCTCGGGAGACTTCGCCGTCTCCTTCTCGGGCCAGACGTTCAACAGCGCCGTGGCGTCGCCGCAGCTCGCGGCGCTCGACGGCTTCAACACGAATGGCGCCTTCTCGTTGTCCTTGTGGAGCCGCCTCGAACTCGGCTTGGCCATCTACTCGAACAATCCGGAATGGGGATTCTTCGCCAGCGGTCTCGTGCTGAACGAGGAGAGCTACCGGATGAACAGCGGCGCGTCGCACTGGATCCCCAGCCTCGCGATCGGCGTGCGCAACGTGGGTCCGTACGATCACGTGGACCGCTACACGATCGGCTACGAACTCTTCCCCGGTCCGCCGGCGGGACCCGTGGTGGTGCACGAGGCGGATTCGCTGCACCAGAACTTCAAGACCGCAATGACGCTGTACGGCGTCGTCACGAAATCGTTCGCCCTCAACGAGATCAAGCCGACGTGGGGGATGACGAACATCAGCATCTCCCTCGGCTATGGTGACGGCCTCTTCTCGAACGATGGCGGCCTCGGCCGTGCCTACTCGAATCAGTCGACGGGCGGCCTCTTCGGCGGCATCAAGGTCGATCTGTATCCGACCACATCGAGCGTGCTGTCGTTCATGGTCGAGCAGAACGCGTGGGAGTGGAACCTGGGCGCGAACTATGATTATCGCGGCCTCCGCATCGGCGCGTACTGGATGAATCTCTTCCCCGGGCAGGCCGACACGGGCGTCGCGGGGCAGCTGTACAATTACAGCAAGTTCGCGCTGTCGCTCAGCTGGCAGAGCAATTTCCTGGGCCTGGTGCACGGCGACTTCCTGCAGAAGCAGCATGCGGAGTTGGCCAAGCAGGTCGAGACGCTCAAGGGTGAGATCGCCGTTCGCCAGCAGCGGATCGCGTCGCTCGAACTCGAGATCCAACGCTACGAGGCGCAGAACCTGCTCGAACTCGAGCAGCGCCGCGCGGCGGCGGAGCAAGCGCTCAGGCAGGAGAAGGACGCGCTGCGGGCGCTCGAGGAGCGTCTGCAGAAGCTCGAACAGAACGCGCCACCTCCGACGACCCCGGCGAAGCCGCCCCAGGGATGAGGATCCCCCCCGTGCACCTCCAGGCCGTTCTTCGCAGTCTGCGTGTTCTCGGCGTCGCCGTGCTGTTGCCGGCGGCGCTGCCCGCACAGCACGCCGACTCCACTACCATGCAGCAGGCCTACGAGCAGCGTCGCACCGAACTGCTCAAGGACCTGCAGCAGACGCAGGACTCGCTCGGCTCGCTGCGGTCGCAGCGCGTCCGGCTCGAGTCGCACATCGATAATGTGCTCGCGCAGAGCACTGAGCAGCGCGCGCAGCAGCTGCTGCTGAGCGGCGACCTGAACGCGCTGCTTGCAGCTCGACGCGGTGCTGGCGCAGGCGCAGGAGAACATGTCGGCGCAGCGCGACCGCATGACGGCGCTCGGCGACGCGGTGCGCAAGCGCTCCGGCGCGGCGCTGGTGGTGCTCTTCCGCGCCGATTCGGCGCCGATGGGCATCGCGACCGCCGTGGAACTCACGATCGACAACGCGAGTGCGGCGTCGCGCACCTACTCCACGATCGCCCAGACCGCGCTGCACCAGGGCGCGGTGGATGAATTGTACAACGCCGAGATGCTGCCCACGGTCCACACCGTGCAGGCGAGCGCGACCCTAGGCGGCCAGCCCGTGAGCGCGGCGCTCAACGTGCAGACCGCCCCGAACATGGTCACGTACGTCCAGTTCACGGTGAAGGACGGCAAGGTCATCTCGTCGACGTGGACGAGCCAAGGTACGACGCCCTGATTATCCGGCGGCAGTCGATGCGAATCCTGACGCTCTGTGCAGTCGCCGCGCTCGGAGCGGCGTCGCCGCTCGCAGCGCAGAAGCCGGCGCCCGCGAGCGCACCCGCGAGCGCACCCGCGAGCGCACCCGCGCGTGCGGACACGGCGCCGCATCCGGCGCCGGGTTCCGGCGCGCTGATGCCCGCGGTCACGCCGGCGCCCGACCAGGCGCGCGGCGTCGATGCCGCGCTGCGCGCCGCATTGTTCGATCTCGTCGCCGACCGTCCGCTCACGGCGCTGAGCCGCCTCGAATGGCTCGCGTCGTCCAAGAGCGCGTTGAACACCGCGCCGGGCGCGGGCCAGCGCACGCGCGAGGACATGCTGTTCCTGCTCGCGCAGTCGTACTACCGGCTTGGCCTCAGCATGAGCTTCCGCGCCGCGGCGTCGCAGCTGATCAAGCTCGCGCCCACCAGCCACTACGTGCCGTTGATCCAGCTGCAGTTGACGCTCGACGCGTACCGCCGCGGTGACTATGCGGGCGCGCGCGCCGAAGCGGCCAAGGCGGCGGGAGCGCCCGACGGATCGCTCACGGATTTCGTGGCCGGGCTGTCGGCGTACCAAGGCGGGGATTTCGCGGCGGCGCGTGCCTCGTTCGCCAAGGTGATCGCGGCGGCGAACCCGGCGTACACGCCATACGCGCAGTACATGGATGCCATCGCGGCCATGCAGGGGGACACGTCGAAGGCCGCGGCCGCGCTCGAGACGCTGCGGCCGCTCGCGACGAGCGCCTCCGGACCGTTCGCCGACCAGCTGCGGCTCGCGGCGGCGCGGCTCGCGTTCCAATCGGGCAAGTTCGACATCGCGGCGCAGCTCGCCGGGCAGGTGCCGGCATCGAGCGGCCTCGCGCCCGAAGCGACGCTGGCGCGCGCGTGGTCGCTGTATCGCGCGGGGCAATTCGATTCGTCCGCGGCGATCTTCGGCGACTTCGCCACGAAGTGGCCGCAGCTGCCGGGACGCGACGAAGCGCGGCTCATGCACGGGCAGATCCTGCTCGAGCAGCACCACGCGGCCGATGCCGATGCGTACTTCACGCTCGTGGGTGATTCGCTCGGCGCCGAGATCACCGTACTGCAGAGCAAGCTGAACGCCGCGATGGCCGCGGCGGCGCGCGGATTGGTCGCGTCGCGCGCCTCCGGCGCGCTCTTCGTGCGTGAGGCGGCGACGGGCAAGTCGATGATGCTGGGGCCCAATGCCGGCGCGGAAGGCGATGTGCTCGTCGCGACCTTCGCGGGGCTGCCGGCGCCCGCGCGTGCCGACTCGGCGCCCCCCTCGTTGGTGACCGTGGGCGATCTGCAGACGCGCTTCGCCGCCGTCGCGCCCCCGCTGCCGACCGACATCACAATGCGCCCGCTCTACGCCAACGCGTCGGGGCCGGCGGTGTTCGGCGACTACTTCCAGCGCGATCAGAATCTCCTGGAGGCCGATCTCAACGTCGCGGTCGCGCGCTACCGCATGCAGGCCGCCACCGGCGACTATGCCATGCGGATCGTGGCGCTCAAGAATCTCCAGCTGCTGATCACGGAAGGCACGGCGAACCTGACCGAGATGAACAAGCAGATCGCGTTCACGCAGGATTCGCTGTCGCACATGACGGCGAACCTCGTCGCGGCGCGCCAGCAAATGCACCACGCACTTCTGGTGCAGGCGGCGGCCACATCGAGGGCGGCCACGGACAACTTGGCGCGCCTCGACAGCGTGCGCGCTTCGCTCGGCTCGGCCGTGAACCCGGTGGAGTCGGACGTCCTGGCCACCGAGGCGCAGACGGCGGCCACATACCGCCGCTTGGCGGAGATGGTGACGCGCGGCGCGGATTCCGCGATCGGCCGCCACCCGGCCTTCGCGCTCAACGACTCGATCACGGTGCGTCTCGCCCGGGCCAAGGCGTTGTCGGAGCAGGGGCAGCAGCTGCTGGTCGCGAACGGCGCGCTGGTCGCGGCTGAACTGGCGCGGCTGGCTGCGACGGAGAGTGACCGGACGCGCGGCGCGCGCCAGGAACTGTCCGCCGCTGAGCAGGGCCGCGCGATCGCTGAGCTGCAGATGTTCTCGCTCCTGGATGGCGAGTTGCGCGCCCGTGCGACGCAGATGGTGGACGCGCTCAAGGCGAGCCGCGAAGCCGCCGACTACGGATCCGCGAACGCGGCATTCTTCCTCGTGATCGACGCGAAGTCCGGCGCGACCCCCAACGGGGGCCGGACGCCCGCGCCGTCGCCGGAGAAGTAGCCGATGCGCGCCCGCTCTCTCCTCTTCGTGGTCGCCGCCGCGTGCGCGGCGGGCCTGCACGCACAGGCGGCGCAAACGGCGCCGTCGGGGCAGCCGGCGCAGCTCGCGACCAACAGGACCGCGGCTCCGGCCGTGCCGCTCGATGCCGCCATCGAGAAGCTCACGACGTTCATCACGCGCTATCCGGCCAGTCCGCTTCGCGCCGACGCGCTCTTCGAATTGGGTGAACTGCTCGTCCGCCGCGCGGACGAGACCTTCGCCGCGTCGCAGCGGGCATCATCGGGCGGCAACGGAGCCCAGGACCGGCCCGACTATGCGCCGGCGATCGCGCGCTACGAGGAATTGATCGCGAAGTACCCGAAGTTCGACCGTCTCGATGCGGCGCAGTACACGCTCGGCACGCTCTACACGGCCGACCAGCGCTTCTCGGATGCGGTCAAGATGTTCACCGCCGTCACGCTGCAGCACTCATCGCACTTCCGGCCCGAGTCCTTCTTCCGGCTGGGCGACGCCGACTTCGAGCTCGCGGCCAAGGCGCGCGGCGATGCGCGCAAGGCGCTGTTCGTACAGGCCGCCGTCGCGTACGACAGCGCCACGCACACCGCGCCTCCGGGCGGCGACATCTATTTCCTCGCGCTCTACAAGCTGGGCTGGTCGTACTACAATCAGGCGACCAAGGCCATGCAGCCGGAGTATACGCAGGCCGTCGAAGTGTTCGGCCGCCTCGTCACCGAGTACGATCAGTTGACGCCCGCGCAGCAGGCTCGCCTCGGACTGCGACGCGAAACCATCGACTATATGGCCGTGTCGCTCACGCAGGTGGGCGGCGTGGATGCGTCGAACAAGTACTTCGCGGCGCACCCGGCCGCGGGCACCACGCTCGAACTCACGGTGCTGCGGCGTCTCGCCGGCAGCCTGCGCGACCAGGGCGATTTCGGGAAGGCCGTGCTCGCGTACAAGGAGATCCAGCAGAAGGCGCCGCTCGACTCCACGGCGCTCGTGGTGCAGTCCGACATCATCGACATCTACCAGAACCGTGTGCTCGAGCCCGACAGCGCGCAGGCCGCGCGGCTCGCGCTGGTGAGCGACTTCGGTCCGAACACGAATTGGGGGAAGGCGAACCCGAACCTGCTCCCGGCCGCGACCGCGGCGCGTGAACAGGCGCTCCGGCAGAGCGCGCAGTACGCCCTGTCGGTGGCGCAGCGCAAGAAGTCCAAGGACAACGTGCCGGCCAAGACGCGCTACTCGGAAGCGGCCGCGCTCTACGGGCGCTACCTCACCGAGTTCGCGACGAGTGACAGCGCACAGGCCATGGCGTTCTATGAAGGAGAAGCGCTCTTCGGCGCCGGCGACTATCCGGACGCCGGGGCGTCGTACTCCCTCGCCGCGTACACCTACAAGAGTTCGGATGCGAAACTGGCCGACAAGGCCGGACAGGACGCGATCGTCGCGTACGATTCCGCCACGGCGCACGGCCGCGGCGACAAGGCCGCGCAGGATTCGCTCTTCGCGAGCGTGGACCGCTACGTCAGCGCGTTCCCCGAGAGCCCGGTCGCGAAGACGGCGCTCATCCAGAAGGGCAAGCGCGCGTCGGAGGCGAAGCGCTGGGACGTGATGGAAGCCACCTTCCGCGCGTACATCGCGAAGTATCCGAACGACAAGTATGTGCCCACCGCCGAGAAGCTGGTCGGCGACGCAATGTACAAGCAGGGCCAGTACGGGAAGGCACAGGCCCAGTGGGAATCGGCGGGTGCCATGGCCGCGAGCTCCGGCAACAAGGTGCTCGCCGACTCGATCACGCGCATCCGGAACGCGGCCACGGTCACGTTCGGCGATTCTCTCGTGAAGGCGGGCGACTACAACCGCGCCGCCCAGGAAGTGTACATTGGCTACGCCGACCGGAATCCGAAGTCGGACAAGGCGCCGGACGCGCTGCGGAACGCGGTGGAAGTGTACATGCTGGCCGATAGCGCGGCGCTGCGCGAAGCACGATACGGCGGCGTCGAAGCGGCACGTGAAAGGCGCTGGACGTCGCCGATCGCATCACCCGCGACTATCCGACCTACAAGTACAAGGTGCAGTACCAGGCGCTCCAGGCGCAGCTGCTGGGCGAACTGGGCCATCGCGACAGCGCCGCCGCCGTGCTCTCCACGCTGGTGAAGGAGAATCCGACGTGGCCGGGCGCGCCGACGCGATGGTGCGCATCGCGGTGGACCTCGACTCGCTGGGCAAATACAAGGAATCGGCCGACGCGTACGAGCGGTTCGCGGCGTCGTATCCCAAGGACAAGCGCGCGGCCGACGCGCAGTACAACGCCGCCGCCGCGTATCTCCAGGCGGGCGACAGCGCGAACGCCGCACGGGCGCTCGGCGCCTTCGTGAAGGTGAATCCGCGCGACAAGCGTGCGCCGGACGCGACCGCCGAGCGGATCGCGCTGCTCAAGGCGACCGGCGCGTCGGCGGCGGCCGACGCGGAATTGGCGAAGCTGTGCGGTCATCCGACCGCGCAGCTGAAGTCGGAGTGCGCGGCGCGCGCGGGTGCGGCGGCGTTCGCGAGCGGCCAGGCGCTCTGGGCGAAATACCAGGCCATGCAGCTCGTGATTCCAAGGAAGAGCAACCTGACGCGCGCCGGAGTGGCGCGGCTCTCGCAGCCCAAGAAGGACCTGCTCGCGAAGATCAACGGCGAGTTCGCGAAGGCGATCGAGACCGGCTCGCCCGAGTGGGTGTCGGCGGGCAGCTACTACGCCGGCCTCGCACAGTGGGAGTACGGCAACTTCCTGGCGAACGTAACGCTTCCAAAGGATCTGTCGCCGGAGGAGAGCCAAGCGGCCCAGGCAGGTGCGGCGAAGCAGGGAGAAGCGTACTATCAGGCAGCGAACAAGCTCTGGAAGGCACTCGTGGACAAGTCGGTGAAGGAGAAGTTCACCAACGCATGGGTGGATCGTGCGCAGGCAGCGCTCTCGGGCAAGGTGGATGCGACGCCCGGAGCGGCGACGCCCGCGCCGGCCGCGCCGGCTGCGGCGAAGCCCGCGCCGCCAGCGCCTGCTCCGGCGAAGCCGCCAACGGCCGCTCCGGTGAAGCCGCCAGCGGCGGCTCCGGTGAAGCCGCCAACGGCGGGAGGTGGGCGATGAGCACCGGCATACGCACGCGTGCGCGGCTGATCGTCGCGCTGACGCTCGTGATGGTCGTGGCCGTCGCGGGTGGTGCGCAGGCGCAGCAGCCGACCGTGAAGAAGCCGGCAACGACGGGGCAGACCATCGAGATCCGCGGTCAGGCTCCGACGCCGCAGGTGGTCACCGTGCGTCCGCGCGAAGTGCCCGACTACAAGGCGGGCGGGCTGCCCAGCGCCGTGATGGTGTCGGGGTCGTGGCCCTCGGTGACGGCCGGTTACGCGATCACGCCCGCGAACCAGCTGGCTGGACGGCTGCCGCTCGACACGAGCGCCGCCGGGATCGCGCGCGGCGGGGCCACGGTGGGCGGCGTGGCGCTCGTGGGTGGCGCGGCGGCCGGCGCGGCGGCGGGTGCGCCCGGAGCCGCGCCCGGCCCGGTGCCTGGCGGGAGTGCCGCGCGAGATCGAAGCGATGCGGAAGGAGCTCGCGATGCGCAAAGGACGTCTCGATTCGCTCCAGCGCGCGCTGAACGAGAACCAGGCGCATCAGGCCGCGCTCGGCGCAGCGCCTGCTGGCGCTAAGCATATGACCGCCGCCGACTCGGCGGCCCGCGTCGCGGAGATCGAAGCGATCCGCAAAGAGTTGAATTACCGCATGCAGCGGCTCGATTCGCTGCAGCGGGAAGTGAATAACCTGGGTGGCAAGAAAGCCGCGCCCGTGAAGGCCGACACCACGAAGAAGGGGACGCCCGGCAGCAAGCCGCCGCGCGGCTCCCGTTGAACCCTGACCGCGTTCGAAATCCTACGGAGGATCCGCGTCGATGAATCTCATCCAGTATTTCCGGAACGGCGGCCCGATCATGTATCCCATCCTCTTCGACGGCGATCGTCGGGATGGCGATATTCTTCGAGCGGTTGTACACGATCGTGATCCGGTCGAAGATCAACGGCCGGGCATTCATCGAGCGTGTGATCCAGCTCGTCCGCGCGGGCAAGGCCGACGACGCGATCAAACTCTGCCAGCAATCGAAGGCGGTGCTGCCCGACATGGGCATGCTGATCCTGCGCAGCCGGAGCCGCGACGAGGCGGACCTGCAGAACGTGGCGGACGCCGCCGCGCTCTCGGTGCTGCCGCGTCTGACGCGCCGGCTCCACTATCTTCCGATGCTCGCGAACGTCGCGACGCTCATCGGGCTGCTCGGCACGATCTTCGGCCTCCAGGCGGCCTTCGCGTCGGTAGGACTCGCGAGCGCGGCCGCACGAAGCGGTGAGCTGGCGAAGGGCATCTCGGTGGCACTGTACGCGACGGGCTTCGGTCTGCTCACGGCGATCCCGCTGTCGGTGGGACACGCCTATCTCGTGAGCCAGGCGGAAGGGATCATCGAACAGGTGGACGAGTTCCAGGTGCGGTTGATCAATGCGCTGATCGACCGGCCCGACGTGCGCATCGGGAACCGGTAGTGACGGTGTGCATGTCCGGCGGCGGCCGGCGTCCATCCGTAGTCCGACTTACCTGAGCTGATCCGATATGGCTTCGCTATTCCATCGATCCACCAACCGGCGCAAGGCGGCCGCGCCCCTCACGGCGCACGGGAACATCAATCTCGTGCCGCTCGTGGACATCCTCACGTCCATCGTCTTCTTCTCGCTCATCACGCTGCAGAACGCCGACGTCGCGGCGCTCACGAGCTTCGACCTCGCGCTGCCGCCGGTGGTGGTGACCACGCCGGAGCAGATGAGCAAGCTGAAGTCGGACCAGGCGCTCGACCTGCTGCTCACCGTGCGCGTGGACAATCAGAAGATGCTCGTCGAGCACTCGGAGGAGGGCGGCTTCCATCGGCAGATCAATGGGGTCGATTCGGCGTCGCTCGTGCAGCTGCAGGCGCTGATGACCGAGATCCGCTCGAAGTATCCGCAGAACAGCGACGTGACCGTGATCCCGGACGACGACGTCAGTTACGACAACCTCGTGCACGTGCTCGAGCGCCTCAAACTCGCGCACTTCACCGGCATCTCGCTGGGCACCCGTTCGCGCGGCGCCGCCGCGCCGGGAGCGTAGCATGGCCGCCCGGGGCCGTGATGCCCGCGCCCAACGGCGCGCCGCGCAGTTCGCGAAGTTCCGGATCACGGAACTGAACCTCGTGCCGCTCGTGGACACGTTCGTGTCCATCGTGTTCTTCGCGCTCACCAGCGCGACCGTGGGCGAACTCGCGCCGGTGGCCGCCGGCGTGCGGCTGCCCGAGGCGTCGGTGGGCAGCAGTGCGCTGCAGCAGCTCACGCTGGGCGTTGGGCGGGACCTCACGCTGGGCGGCGCTCGCGTCACCGGAACGCTCAATGCGGCCGCGGCGGTGTCGACCGATCCCACGCAGCCGCTGATGATCCCCGTGCTGCTCACCGCGCTCAAGGAAGCGGGCGATTCCATCAAGGTCGCGCACGGGATCGCGGCCGACCAGCCGGTGGATGCGCCGCTCGCGATCCAGGCCGACAAGAGCATGCGTTACGACCTGCTCGCGCGGCTGATGCAGACGTCGCGGCTCGCGGGCTTCAAGAACATCTCGCTGCAGGTGAAACGCACGGCCGACGCGGCGACCGTGACGGACAGCACCGCCGCTCCGCCGCCCGCGGCCCCGCCGACGGGAGGGCGCTGACATGAACAAGCCGCCGCCGCGCCCGCCGGAGATCCGCAAGCGTGTGGACGAGGTCTCGTTCACGCGCAACATGCGCTTCGAGATCGCCGAATGCCGAAGGGCGCGCGCTGCTGTGGAGTTATGTGCTCGCCGGATCCATGGGCCTCATCTGGTTGCTCATGGTGTGGTTCGGTCCGTCGCCGCAGTCATTGATCAGCCTGCTGCCGCCGGAGGAGACGCCGGTGGAAGTGAAGTTCAATGACGCGAAGCCGGCGCCGACGCCGACCGCCGCGCCCGTGGCGGCGCCTGCCGCGGCGGCTCCCGCGCCCAAGCCCGCCGGCGGCAACGAAGGACAGAATCAGAAGAACATCGAAGATGGGCGACGCGTTCGGCGGCGCCTCGAAGGGCGGCGGCGGCATGGTGGGCGACGTGACCAATGCGCTGCGCGGCGTGGATGTGAGTTCGTCCACCGGCGGCTCGCCCGGGCATGCAGGGGAAAGCGGTGATCGGCTACGGCCAGGGCGGGCAGGGATCGCGCACGCCGGGGCGCGGCGGACTCGGCACCGGACTCGGCACCGGCGGCGGCGGGATCGGCGGCGTCGGCGGCACGGGCGTCGGATACTCCGGCGTGCTCGTGGCGGCGCCGCAGGTGATCCACGCGACCAACGCGGGCGGCCCCGGGCGCAACACGTCCGACCTCGGCAACTACGTGCGCGGCCGCGACTCGCAGCTGCGGTTCTGCTACGAGGAGTACGGACTGAAGGTGAACCCGAGCCTCGCCGGATCCGTGACCGCCGCCGTGACCCTCACCGGCCAGGGGAACGTGACCGACGTCGCGATCAGCGAACGCACCTGGAGCGGCGCCGGATCATCGGAGGCGGAGAACTGCATCAAGCAGCGGATCGCGGGATGGAGATTCCCGCCGTCCGAAGCAGGGGGAGGGACATACTCCTTCTCGTTCTCGTTCTCCAAGTAACTACTAACGGCGTGAGTACCGAGTCGTGCGTGTTGGACCACTGACGACGTGGGTACCGAGTCGTGCGTGTTGGACCACTGACGGCGTGCGTACTGATTCAGTACTCACGCCGTTCGCCTACGCACGACTCGGCACGCACGCAGTTTGTGGTCGAACACGCACGACTCGGCACGCACGCAGTTTGTGGTCGAACACGCACGACTCGGCACGCACGCAGTTTGTGGTCGAACACGCACGACTCGGCACGCACGCAGTTTGTGGTCGAACACGCACGACTCGGCACGCACGCAGTTTGTGGTCGAACACGCACGACTCGGCACGCACGCAGTTTGTGGTCGAACACGCACGACTCGGCACGCACGCAGTTTGTGGTCGAACACGCACGACTCGGTACTCACGCCGTCAGTTGTTAATCGCGAGTGTGTCGACTTTGTCCGCGACGATCTCGACTTTCCTGGGAGTAGCGAGTGCTTCCCCCCGCGCGCCGAGGGTGACAATGTACCATGTCCCCTCCCTCAGCGTGAACGACACCCGCTCGTTCACGATCTTCTCGCGCGCGAGCGTGCGGCCTTTGGCGGCCGCTTCCTTCGTGAGTTCTTCGATATCGAGTGCGCGCACCGGTCCAGCATGCTGGCGCAGGCTGTCGCGGCGCATCCGGAGGCTCTCGGCGCTCGCGGCGTCGCGCGCGAACGCGGCGTACGCCGCTGCGTATCCCGGCGTCCGGCGGTCGGTCTTGTCCATGGAATCGGCGCGCGCGTTGAGCACGGTGCGCACGCGCCGGTACACGGCGTTGAGCGAATCCGCCGAATGACGCGCCGGGTCGTTCACGATCGAGCAGGGCGGGGTCCACCGGGGTCGCGAGCACTTCCACGCCTCCGGGCACCGTGGTAGAATCCAGCACCACGCGCAGGGTGCCGCTGCGCGCGCAGGCGATCGCGGCGAGAGCCAGGGCGGGGGCGGCGCGCCGCAGTCTTCCAATGAGGGCGCACACTGAGTGTGGCATAGAGCGCTGCAAGGTATCGGCGCCCTCTGGGTGCTGCAAGCGGCGCCGGCGCTGCCGGACCCCCGCGGATACGTCAACGACTTCGCGAACGTCATTCCCGCCAATGACGCCGCGCGCATGAGCGCCATCATCAACAATGTGCGCGCGAAGTCGGGCGGCGAGATCGTGGTCATCACGATGCCGAGCATCGGCGACCGCGATGTGAACGACTTGGCGCTCCAGTTCGGCCGCCAGTGGAAGGTGGGCAAGAAGGCCGCGCCGGGCGATGCGGCGCGCAACACGGGCATCATCATTCTCGTGGTGCCCAAGGAGACCAGCTCCGACGGCCGCGGCCACGTCGCGATCGCCACCGGCACCGGCACCGAAGGGTTCATCACCGACGGCGACGCGGGGCAGATCCGCGACGAGGCCATCCCGCTCTTCCGCCAGCAGAACTACGGCGGCGCCATCGAGCTGATGGTCTCGCGCGTGGCCGAGCGCTATGCGCGCGAGTTCAACTTCCCGCTCGATTCATCGCTCGCGATCGCGCCGCAACCGATCCGCGTGCCGCCCGCGCGCCTGCCGAGGATCGATCCGTTCTGGATATTCTTCGTCATCATAATCGTCATTAACTTGGTGCGGCTGCTCATGGGCCGGCGCGGCTGCGTCGGCTGCGCGGCGCCAATGTTCATTGGCGGCGGGGGCGGCGGCAGCAGCTGGAGCGGGGGAGGCGGCGGCGGGTTCGGCGGATTCGGTGGCGGCGGCGGGTTCGGTGGCGGCGGCGCAAGCGGGAGTTGGTGACCATGGCCAAGATGACGCTCGACGAACTCGTGTCCCAATTGAAGCTCGCCTTCGGCGCCGAGCTCGCGGCCGTCGTGCTCTACGGCTCCGCGGCGCGCGACACGTCGGGCGCCACGCCGCGCGGCAGCAACGTGCTCGTCGTGGTCGCGCGCATCACGATGGAGACGCTCGCGCGCGAAGCGGCGATCGCGGCCGCGTGGACCGAGGCCGGCCACCCGCCGCTGCTCACGATGACGTCGGACGAATTCCACGGCTCGGCCGACATCTTCCCCATCGAGTACGCCGATCTGCTCGACGCGCACCGCGTGCTCTATGGCGAGATCGCGCTCGACGCAATGCAGGTGGAGCGCGCCGATCTGCGCCTGCATCTCGAGCATGAAGCGATGGGAAAACTCCTGCGCCTGCGCCGCGGCATCCTCGCCACGGGTGGTGCGAAGAAGCGGCAGCTCGCGCTCCTCTCTGAAAGCGTGGGCGCATTCCTCGTGCTCTTCCGCGCGCTCTTGCGCGTGCACGGCGACGCGGTGCCCGCCGACGCGGCGGCGCTCGTCACCGCCGCCGCCGCGCGCGTGGGCTTCGATCCCGCCTCGTTCCACCTGGCGCTGCGCCACGCGCGCGGCGAGAAGATCCCGGCGGCCGACGCTCCGGCCGTCCTCTCGGCGTACCTCGCGGGCGCCACGCAATTGGCGCACTACATCGATCGCATGGGAGCAACATGAAACGACTCGCGCTCTTCCCGCTCGCGCTGTTGTTCGCGCTCGTCCTCGCGGCGTGCCCGGACAAACCCAAGCCCGCGCCTGTCGCGGTGGACACGACGCCGCTGAATCTCGATTCGGTGAAGACGGCCATCGCACCGGCCGCGCCCGACACCTTCACGCCGATCAAGGTGGCCACGCCGATCCCGCCCGCGCCGCCGGCGCTGCTGGAGGCCGTGCAGCGCGAGCAATCGTTCAGCAAATTCTGCTATCAGGAGTTCGGCCAGAAGGCCGACCCGTCGCTCGCCGGCGGCGTGGCCATGGTGGTCACCGTGGAAGCCAGCGGCATCACCGACGCGCACGTGCGCGCCGACAGCTGGACGTCCAAGGCCGGCAAGGCCGTGAATACCTGCCTGAACGAGAAGGCGCCGCTTGCGTGGAAGCCGGAGCCCGGCGCGGTGAAGCCGGGCAAGTACATCGTGCAACTCGCCTTCCGGCCGTCGTGATCGCGCGATCGCATTCACGCACGACTCACGACTCACGCTCTTTTTCTTTCGATTCGGAGATCCCCTGATGCGCAAGAACAAGTGGCTGGCTCTCGTGCTCCCGCTCGCGATGGCGGGATGCGGCTACAACCGCATCCAGACCATGGACGAAGCGGCGAATTCCGCGCGCAGCCAGATCGAGGTGCAATTGCAGCGCCGCGCCGACCTGATCCCGAATCTCGTGAGCACGGTGAAAGGATACGCGGCGCACGAGGACGAGGTGTTCACGAAGGTCGCCGAGGCGCGCAGCGCGCTGGTGGGCGCCATCGGCACGCACGATCCCGAGCAGATGGCGGCGGCGAACGCGCAGACCACGAGCGCGCTCGGGCGGCTGCTCGCGATCTCGGAGAATTATCCGCAGCTCAAGGCGGACCAGAGTTTCATCCGCTTGCAGGATGAATTGACCGGCACCGAGAACCGGATCGCCGTCGCGCGCAGCGATTACAATCAAGCCGCGCAGGCGTACAACGCGTATATCCGGCAATTCCCCACCGTGCTCACGGCGAAGGTGATCGGCGCGAAGGCGAAGCCGTACTTCGAGACGCTCACCGCCGGTGCGGGCACCGCGCCCACCGTGGACTTCTCGAAGCCGGGCGCGGCCCCGCCGCCGCCCGCTCCGGCGCCGGCGCCGGCTCCATCGAAGAAGGTTCCATAATCCGAGAACAGCGGGCGTGAGTCGTGAGTCGTGCGTGACAGCATGATGCGAGAGCCGCGCGTGAGGGCATTCGTCACGGCGTGCGCGGCGGTGGTGATGGCCGCGTGCGCCGGCGGCCCGGCGCCGGGTTCACCCGGCGCGCCGGCGCCGGTGGTGAAGATCCTCTTCCCGCTCGTGATCGACTCGGTGCGATTCACGAGCGGATGGGGCGACGACCGCGAGGGCGGCCGCAGTCATCACGGTCAGGACATGTTCTGTCCCAAGTGGACGCCGATCATGGCGGTGGTGAACGGCACGGTGGATTGGATCCTGACTGCGCCGCCGAAGCAGCCGAAGGGCTATCACATCCTGCTGAGGGGCGATGACGGGAACGTCTATCTCTACGAGCATCTCAACAACGACGATCCCGGCACGAGCGACAACAAAGGCGCGCCGCGCTACGCATACGCGCGCAATCTGAAGAACGGCGACCGTGTGGAGGCCGGCGACATCATCGGGTACGTCGGCGATTCCGGGAACGCCGAGAAGTGGGGCGCGCATCTCCACTTCGAGATCCACATAGGGAAATGGGGGAATCCGGTGGACCCCGCCCCCTCATTGCGCGCCGCCCTGGCGCGCCGCCGCGCGAATTCCTCGAATTAGGGGATTCTTAGGATAGCGCAGGGGATTCTTACGATACGGCCGGGGCGTTCTTGACAGCCCTGTTACGAAGTCGTAAGCTCGCAATGACAGACAGCTCCAGCCCGAGCGATCGCGACGGAGATCCCGGCGCGATCGTCGTTCTGGACCTCTGGAAAGGAGGTGCGGCCGACAGGACGTGCTACTCGAACGTTCCGGAAAGGTTCCGCAAGTGAGTTCTCCAATCCAGGAGGCGCGTATGAAGTGGCGAGTTCTGTCAGCGCTCGCGGTGCTTGCGCTGCTGCCCCTCGCGGCGGCGGCGCAACAAGAAGGATTGATCGTTGGGAAGGTGACCAGCGATGCCGGAGCCCCGGTGGCCGGCGCCCAGGTCTACATCGAGAAGATGAACCTCGGCACGCAGACGAAGGACGATGGCACGTACCGCATCGTGATCCCCGCCGGCCGCGCGAACAGCCAGCAGGCGTCGTTGAGCGTGAAGCTGATCGGCTTCAAGCCGAAGTCCGTGCTCATCTCGCTCAAGCCCACCACGCAGACCATGGACTTCGTGCTCGGCGCGCAGGCCGTGGTGCTGCAGCAGGTCGTGATCACCGGTGAAGGGATCATGACTACGAACGAGAAGCTCGGCGAGACCGTGAACACGGTGAAGGCGGACGCGATCACCGGATCCAACGAGACGAACGTGACCAACGCACTCTCGGGGAAGGCGCCGAACGTGCAGGTGCAATCGTCCTCGGGCGACCCGGGATCCTCCACCTCGATCCAGATCCGCGGCCTCAAGTCCTTCACGGGCGACGGCCAGCCGCTGTTCGTCGTGGACGGCGTGCCGCTCGACAATTCGTCGATCAGCACCGACCAGTACGCCATTGGCAACCAGGGGCAGGGCGTGGTCACCTCGAACCGCATCGCCGACGTCAATCCGAACGACATCGAATCGGTGACGATCCTCAAGGGCGCCGCGGCCGCCGCGATCTACGGCGCGCGCGCGTCGCAGGGCGTGGTGCTGATCACCACGAAGAGCGGCAAGTCGGGTCAGACGCGCTATTCGTTCACGAGTTCGCTCTCGCTGAACGACGTCACGCAGGGATATCCGCTGCAGACCTCGTACGGCCTGGGCGCGGACGGCGTGGCCGCGACGTGCGACGCGACGTCGCTTCCCGGCAGCGTCGACGGCGGCAGCGACTGTCAGATGAGCACCGCGCGTTCGTGGGGACCGGCGCTCGCGGCCGGCACGACGACCTACGATCACTTCGGTGAGATGTTCACCACCGGCACGCTGTGGGACAACATCCTGTCAATGTCGGGCGGCGATGACCGCCGCAGCTTTTACTTCTCGGCGGGATATTCGGCGAACGCGGGCGACGTGGTCGGCAATCAGAACGACTACAATCGTGCGACGTTCAAGCTGAAGGGGTCGCAGATGATCGCCGACCAGATGCAGATCTCGGCGAACTTCAACTACGTGAACGTCACCGGCAATTTCATCCAGCGTGGCGACAACGTGGACGGCATCATGCTGGGCTCGCTGCGCACGCCGGCGGCATTCAACAACTTCTACTACCTCGACAGCGCGTCGGGGCTGCAGCGCGCGTACCGGTTCCCGAATCCGAGCGCGTTCTCCACCACCACCGGCCGTGGATTCGACAATCCGATCTGGGTGGCGAATTCAATGCCGGCGACGCAGGACCTGAACCGGTTCTACGGCAACTTCATGTTCAACTGGACGCCGCAGGATTACCTGACGATCCAGTGGACGCCGGGCGTCGACTACTACGCCGACCAGCGTCTGGAAGCCTTCCCGCAGACCGCGTCGGGCTTCCCGAGTGGGCAGATCTTCCGCACCGACATGAACAGCTTCATCGTGTCGAGCCTGCTGACGATCATCGGGTCGCACACGTTCAACCCGAACTTCTCGGGCACGATCACGTTGGGCAACGATCTCAACAGCCAGTCGTTCAACCAGAATTTCATTCAGGGCTTCACGCTCATCAATTCGCTGCCGTACACGATCTCGAACACGGTCAGCTGGTTCCCGAACGACAATGAGACGCTGGTGCACCGCCAGTCGTACTTCGCGCAGGCGACCGCGGACCTGTGGGACCAGCTCTACCTCACCGCCGCGATCCGCAACAATGGTTTCTCGACCTTCGCCCAGAACGATCCGCGGGCGTGGTACCCGAAGGCGAGCGCGGCGTGGACGTTCACCAAGACGTCGGGCACGACCGACTGGCTGCAGTACGGCAAGGTGCGCGCCGCGTACGGCGAGACGGGGAAGGAGCCGACACCCTACTCCACCCTGAACAACTATCAGGTGAACAAGATCTATGAGTACGGCGGCGTCGGATTCCTCAATAGCGTTTACGAGGGAGTCCCGGGGCTCACATCCTCCGCGCGCACCGGCAATGATGCGCTGCAGCCGGAGCGCTCGAAGGAATGGGAGACGGGTTTCGACCTGGGCTTCTTCAATGGCATGTCGGACATGAGCTTCTCGTACTACAACAGCAAGACGTACGACGTGATCTTCCAGGTGCCGCTCCCCCCGTCGAGCGGTTACCAGAGCCAGGTGCAGAACGGCGCGACGATCTCGAACAAGGGTTACGAGGTCCAGTGGAACTTCAATTCCAAGGCGCAGGCGAGTATGCAGTGGTCGCTTGGCCTCCTCTGGGCCCAGAACCGGAACAATGTCGACGCCATCCACAACGCCTCGATCGTCTTCCTTCCGAACTCGATCGTGAACGCGGTGGCGATCGTCGGCTCGCCCGTCGGTTCGATCTACGGATATGACTTCTATCGTTGCGGCAAGGGCGAGACCATCGCCGGCGTCGACATCGACAATACGGCGACGAGTGGCGGCGGCTGCGGTACGGGCTACGCCAAGAACGCCATGTACATCGGCGCCGATGGCTTCCCGATCATCAATACCGACTCGAACATCCCGCTGGGCAGTGCCCAGCCGAATTGGACGGGCGCGATCCGCGGTTCGCTCACGCCGATCAAGAACCTCCAGTTCTCGTTCCTGTTCGACATTCGCAACGGGAGCCAGGCCTACAACGGCACCCGCGGCGCGCTCTACGTCTATGGCACGCACAAGGACACCGACGTGCGCGGTCAGAACCTGATCTTCGGCACGTCGATCGATCCGGGCGCCGTGGCCGGACCGGGCGCCGGGCAGTCCGTGCTCATCGACGCGAACTGGTTCCAGGGAGACGGCGGGTCGTTCGGCAATAACACCGCCAGCTTCGTGGAAGATGCCGGATTCACCAAGCTCCGCGAGATCGCCCTCGCTTACACGTGGGACGGACGCTGGGTGACGCACAACCTCGGCCTGAGCAGCCTCCAGCTGCGCCTGGCCGGCCGCAACCTGTACACATGGACCAAGTACACCGGCATCGACCCTGAATTCAATCTCGAGGGCGTGGCGCTGGTGCAGGGGGTGGACTGGTTCAGCAATCCGCAGGCGCGTTCGTTCGTGATGTCCATCACCCTCAACCGCTAACCAGAGGTGAGCACAATGAAGAAGCAACTCAAGCTCGCACTGGCAGCGGCGACTTCGGTGCTGCTGCTGGCCGGCTGCACGGACTTCCTCAAGGGTCCTGGCCTGAACAACAATCCCAACCAGCCGACCTCCGCCACTGCCGACCAGCTCTGGGTCGGTTCGCAGGTGGCGGTGATGGCGGAGTGGGAGAACTACCCGTTCATGCTGTTCTTCCTGTGGGCGCAGCAGATCTCCGGCGTGAACCGGCAGTGGCAGAACTATGCCGACTTCCAGGCCGGGACCGATCAGAACACCGGCGACGGCGCCTTCAACCAGACGTACGGCCCCGGTGGGCTCGTGGACCTGCGGCAGGTGGACACGATGTCCACGCAGGCCGGCAATCTGAAGCTGCGTGGTGAGTCGGAGGTGCTCGAGGCGCTGTACATCGGAACGTCGGCCGACATCTACGGCGCGATCCCGTACAGCACCGCGCTCACCCCACAGCCCACGTACGACTCGCAGGCAATGGTGTACGACGAGGTGCAGACGACGCTGAACAACGCGATCAATGACCTCAACACGGCACCTTCGACGGCGAACGCCGGACCGCTGGCCGATTTCTTCTTCGAGAACGACTACACGAAGTGGGTAGCGGCCGCGAACACGCTGAAGGCGCGGTTCTTCATGCACACCGCGCGCACGGGCACCACCACGTACGACGCGGCGATCCTCGACTCTGTGATCAAGTACGCGCAGATCGGGATCGCCAGCTCGGCGGGCGACCTGTCCACGACGCACACGGGTACGCCGGGAGAACAGAACCTGTTCTTCAGCTTCCTGTTCAGCCGTCAGGGTGACGTGGAGCCGAGCGCGATGCACATCAATCTGATCAAGCAGGCGGGTGAGACGGGGCTGCTGCCCGTCTACTACCTGCCGAATTCGAATGACAGCACCTTCGGCTCGGCGCCCGACCAGTCGCTGCCGGGCGTGGCGGCGTTCGCGACACAAGCCACGACGCCGGTGCCGATCGTCACGTACGTCGAGAACCGAATGCTGTTGGCGGAAGCCAACCTCATCAACGGCACTTCGGTGGGCGGTACGCCGCTGGCGATCCTGAACGCGTATCGTGCGACCGTGGGAGGCGCGGCGCTCGCTTCATCGGGCGCGGTGCTTCACGAGAACATCATTCGTGAGAAGTACATCCACATCTTCTTCAATATCGAAGTGTGGGATGACTACCTCCGCACCTGCTATCCGAACGTGCCAATGACGGCGAACATGATCTCGCCGGGTGGAAGCGTGGGGCCGTACGTGCCCGCGCGGCTGCCGATCGGCATCACGGAACAGTCGGCCAACCCGAACGTTCCGGCGACCATCCCGGGCGGACAGCCAATGAACGGCAACAACGCCGCGAATCCGACCAATCCGAAGAATCTGGTGGACTTGGTGGGAGCAGCATGCGCCGGGCAGGTGAACCGGCCGGGGACTTGAACTCCCGGTAGTGCCACGCACGAAATGAAAGAGCCCGGGTCAATGGTGACCCGGGCTTTTTCATAGCTGCGAAGGGCGTGAGTACCGAGTCGTGCGTGTTCGACCACTGACTACGTGAGTACCGAGTCGTGCGTGTTCGACCACTGACTACGTGCGTACCGAGTCGTGCGTGTTCGACCACTGACTACGTGAGTACCGAGTCGTGCGTGTTCGACCACTGACTACGTGAGTACCGAGTCACCGCATCCGCGCGAGACGCACGACTCGGTACGCACGCCGTGCGGGGTCGAACACGCACGACTCGGTACGCACGCCGTGCGGGGTCGAACACGCACGACTCGGTACGCACGCCGTGCGGGGTCGAACACGCACGACTCGGTACGCACGCCGTGCGGGGTCGAACACGCACGACTCGGTACGCACGCCGTGCGGGGTCGAACACGCACGACTCGGTACGCACGCCGTGCGGGGTCGAACACGCACGACTCGGTACGCACGCCGTGCGGGGTCGAACACGCACGACTCGGTACGCACGCCGTGTGGGGTCGAACACGCACGACTCGGTACGCACGCTGTGCGGGGTCGAACACGCACGACTCGGTACGCACGCCGTGCGGGGTCGAACACGCACGACTCGGTACGAACGCCGTTAGTCGTTAGTCGGGAATCGCGGTGCCGGGAAGGACGTACGTCAGTGGATCCACCGCCCGCCCGTTCACGTGGATCTCGTAATGCAGGTGCGGCCCGGTGGAGAGTCCCGTGTTGCCGACGTTCGCGATCACCTGGCCGCGCTTCACCTTCTGGCCGGGGCGCACGACGATGCGCGAGCAGTGCGCGTACTTCGTGGTGATGCCGAAGCCGTGATCGATCTCGAGCACGTTGCCGTAGCCCGTCTCGCGGCGCACGGCCATGACGACGCCGCCCGCGGGCGCGACGATCGGCGCGCCCATCGGCGCGCTCACGTCGATGCCCTCGTGCGGCCGCGCAATGTGCAGGATGGGATGGAAGCGCGAGCGGCTGAAGCTGCTCGAGAGCCAGCCGGCGGTGGGCATGATGCTGGGGATCGACTGGAATTTCGCGGCGCCGGCGCGGAGCGTATCGGACACTTCGGCGAAGCTCGCCGAGAGCGTCTTGGCGCGGACGATCATGCCGTCAATGTCGGGCTGGTCGGTGTTGAGTCCGAGCGCCGTGAGTCCGCGCTTCGTGGAATCGTGGCGCGCGGCGTACGTGTCGTCGGAGGAGAGGCCCGCGAGGAGCCGGATCTCCGTGTCGCGCCGGTCGATCTCATCGAGCGTTCCGGTGAGCGTGTCGATCTGCGCGCGCAGGGTCGTGACCGCGGCGCGCAAGCTCGCGTCGTCCTGCCCGCGCGCGAAGCTGCTGATGCTGTGGATGCCGATCGTCAGCCCGACCACGGCGGCGAGCGCCAGTGCGCCGAGTCCGAACATGATCCAACGCGCGCCCCGCTCCGAAAGCTGGAGCTCGCGCGGCGCACGTTCCCCACCATGGGGAACGAGAGGATGGTCCAGCGGCGGGGAGAGGGCACAACTGCGCGGGATGCGGGAGTCGGGACTCGGGGTCAATACTACACCCTGAAGACTCCCGGCGGGAGACTGCGGTCACGGGCCCGACTACGTGAGTCGAACCTCAAACCGCGTTCATTGGTCACCCGAACGCCGTAAGTGACGAGTGGTTCCTGTCATCGCACGAACCACTCAAGTCCAACTGACGGAGTTCGGGTCACCAATGACGCACTTCGAGGTTCGGAGTCACGCCCCATGTTACTGGTACAGCGCGGGGAACTCCTTCTTCAGCGCCTCGACCTTGGGAATATCGTTGTACACAATGTACGGCTGGTCGGGGTGCTTATCGAGGTAGCCCTGATGGTAATCCTCCGCCTTGTAGAACTTCTTGAGCGGAGTGACTTCCGTGACGATCTTGCCGTTGAATGTCTTCGCGGCCGTGAGCTGCGCAATGTAGGCCTTCGCGACACTCTCCTGCTCGGGCGTCATGTAGAAGATGGCCGAGCGGTACTGCGTGCCGTGATCGGGGCCCTGATAGTTGAGCTCCGTGGGATTGTGCGCGACCGAGAAGAACACCTTGAGCAGATCGCCGTAGGTGACTTTGCTCGGATCGTAAATGACCTGCACCGATTCCGCGTGGCCGGTAGTGCCCGTGCTCACCGTCTCATAGTCGGCCGTGCCCGCCTCGCCGCCGGCGTAGCCGGAGGTGGAGGAGATCACGCCCTTCACATGCTCGAACACCGCCTGGATCCCCCAGAAGCAGCCGCCGGCGAATACGGCCGTGTCGCGGCCGGGAGCCGTCGTGAGTGCGGTGTTCTTTTCAGGATCGGGGACGGGAACGGTGGCGCCGGCAATGCCACAGCCCATGGCGAGGGCGAGCGGGAGCATGGCCAGGATCATCGCGAAGTGAGGCAATGTTGCACGCATTTTCTGGTCCTCGGAATTGATGGTCGACTGCATTGTACAAACACTTTCTGCTCGACGGAGTTCCTGGTTGTTGGACGGCGAGACCCGAACTCCGTTCTTGGTCACCCGAACGCCGCGTGTGGCGTTTGACGTGTGGTACCGGCAACGGCGTCCTTGGTCACGGCGAATGCACCGCGCAAAGAAATCGATGCGACGCAGCGTGATACGATGCTGGTCGGCGATCAGCGACTCGCGACTATCGTGCCAGGACGCTACGGGAGCGGCAATGAGTTACGAAGCATGGGAGTTGTCGGTGCCGGACCACATTCGCCAGGATCCACTCTGGGGACTACGGGTGTATCGGGCCGCGATGTACGCCGCTCATTGGGGAGGCGCGATTCTGCCTGGCTTGCGCGAAAATCCGGTCTCGAAGACCTCGCGCAGCAACTGCGACGCGCGACGTCATCGATCCCGGCGAACATGGCCGAGGGATACAGCCGCCATGGCCGGCGCGACCGGAACCGATTCTACGAATATGCCCTCGGCTCCGCTCGCGAATCGCGCGACTGGTACTATCAGGCTCGCGACACCCTCGGCCCCAACGCCACGAACGCACGCATTGCATTGCACACATCGATCGCGCGCATTCTCACTGTTCTCATCCGGCGCCACCGATCGAACCGGTCGGAGGCCCTCCGCCGGATCAGTAGCCGTTACCATCTCCGCCCCTGCAGTTACCACACGTCAAACGCCACAAGCGGAGTTCGGGTGACCAAGTACGGAGTTCGGGTGCCACACGCGCCGTTAGGCAGTCGCGAGCTTCACGAACTTCAGCGCCACCGAGTTAATGCAATATCTCAGTCCAGTCGGCTTCGGCCCGTCTTCGAATACATGCCCTTGATGCCCATCGCATCGCTTGCACTTGATCTCCGCCAACGCACCATAGCCCGTGTACGGCGTCTCCAGCACGTTCTCCTTCGCGATCGGCTGCCAGAAGCTCGGCCAGCCGGTGCCCGAATCGAACTTGTTGGCGGAGCTGAACAGCGCGGTGTCGCAATCGATGCACCGGTAGATCCCGACGTCCTTGAATTCGTCGTACTGCCCCGTGAACGCGCGCTCGGTACCTTCCTGCCGCGTGACAATGTACGATTCGGGCGAGAGCTGCGTGCGCCACTCGGCGTCCGTTTTCACGACCTTCGGTACCTTTTTCGCGCCGAGGTTCTTGCCGTCGGCGGCGAATTCGACGATCAGCACGTCGGTCATGGGAGTGATCTCGGGCTCGGTCATGGTCTGGGCGGGGATCCGGCGGCGGAAGGCCGCGAGCATCGCGGTGGCCGCCAGCACACCGCCGGCCGCGAGGAACGCGCGGCGGGTGGAGGGAGCGAATTTGGGCTCGCTCCCCTTGTCGGGATTGGTCATCGTTGTGTTGGGTGGTGGTCTTGGTACGCCATATGAATCCATACGCTCGCCGCAGGTTCCCGGATTGACAACCTCCGAAATCCCTCCGACATCATAGCAATGCATACCCCACTTCGCGCCCTGGCGGTAGTTGGCCTTTGGGCCATCTCGGCGGCCTCGGGTTCCTCGGCCCAGGCGCCGCATGCGACAGCCGACAGCCGACAGCCTGCAGTCGTAGTTCTGGCCTTCGACGGCTTCGCCCGGCGCTACTTGGATCAGGATTCCGCGCCCACGTTCCATATGCTTGCGCGAGAAGGAGTGCTCGCCGACGCGATGATCCCGAGCTTCCCGACGCTGACCTTTCCCAATTTCTACACGCTGGCGACCGGCTTGTACCCGGCGCATACGGGGATCGTGAACAACCGGTTCTGGGACCCATCGTTCAACGCCATGTTCATCTATACCGGCGCGATGGCGAAGGAAGCACGGTGGTGGGGCGGGGAACCGATCTGGGCGACGGCGCAAAAGCAGGGGCTCCGCAGCGCGTCAATGTTCTGGGTGGGGAGCGAAGCGCCGATCGGCGGGATCCAGCCGACCATCTTCGTCCCATTCGACAAGCGGATCCAATTCGAGTCGCGCGTCGTGCAGATGCTGAGCTGGCTCTCGCTGCCGGACTCGGTGCGGCCGCAATTGATCATGGGATATTTCGAGGAGCCCGATCACACGGGACACGAGTTCGGGCCCGACGCGCCGGAGACGGCGGCGCAGGTGCTGCGCGCCGACAGCATGCTCGCGATGTTCGTGAATGGACTGAAAGCGCGCGGGCTGTATGACAAGGTGAATCTCGTCGTGGTCGCCGATCACGGCATGTCGGCCGTATCGAAAGATCGCGTGATCTACCTGGACAATGTGGTCGATTCCGCCAGCGTGCGCGTAGTCGGTGAGACGTCCCCCGTGCTCACGATCAGCGCGCGCGACGGGAACGACTCGGCGCTCGTTCGCCAGCTGCGAAAGCTTCCCCACCTCACCGTTTGGCCGCGCGACAGCATCCCGGCTCGCCTCCATTTCTGCTGCAATCAGCGAATCACCGCCGTAGTAGCCGTGACCGACGACGGCTGGAGCATTACGTGGCGCCACGCGAAGCCATCGAAATTGGGCGGCGCGCATGGATACGATAACGCAGACCCGAACATGCGGGCGCTTTTCATTGCGCACGGGCCGGCATTCAAGCCGGGGACGACGATTCCGGCGTTTGAGAACGTGAACGTGTATTCGTTGCTTGCCGACCTGCTGGGAGTGAAGCCGGCGCCGAATGACGGCAGTTTGGCGCCATTCGCATCAGTCCTGAAATAGGGTTCTGGCCAAAGTTGACAAAGTCTATCGGGATACCGATCTTCATGCGCCAGTTGTAGTTGAAAGCCATTCTCATCTAAGCCTGCATGCGGAAACTGACCAGGAACCTGTCCATCGCCGCGTTCCTGCTCTTCTTGCTCAAGGGGCTGCTCTGGCTGGCCCTGCCTGCGCTTCTCGCCATGAAGGGGTGCCCTTGAGCAACCAGACCGCTGTCCCTGCCCAGTCGCCCGCCCTCGCGCTCCGTGAGCGCACGGCTGACAACCATAAGAACGCAGAGCGGTCCGATTTCCAGCGGAAGCTCGTGAGCGGCCAGCTCGACAAGGCCGGATACATCGGCTGGCTGGAGCGAATGTGGTTCGTCTACCGCGCGCTGGCGTCGCAATTCAATGCGCGACGCGGAAGCGGGGCGATCTTTTCCGTCGAGCGCGACCGGACCGCGGACCTCGACGCCGATCTGACGTTCTTCGGGCTGCCGGCCAAGTCGCGCGAGGCGTTGCCGAGCACATGGGAGTTCGTTGGGCTGATCGGGAAGTGGGGCGCGGCCGAAGGCGCGGAGTTGGTGGGACCCCTGTACGTCTTGGAGGGGAGCACCAATGGCAGCAAGTTCATCGCTCGCGCTGTGCGGAAGGCGTATGGGCTCGACGGTGCGCAGGGCACCGCGTTCCTGGATCCGTATGGCGACGAGCAGACCGCGAAGTGGCAGGCGTTCCGCGCGGAGCTCGATTCAGCTGTCGCCGTCGATCAGGTGGATGCCGTGGTCGAGTCCGCGAAGGAGACGTTCGACGCGGTGACCGCGATCGGGGCGGAGTTGCTCGGGCGGGCATGACTGCGGCAGGGCGGGCCTTGCTTCAGTGGCACAATAATGCTACCATTGTAGAACTGTTGTGCTACTCGTTCCCGAGTGACCAAAATGGTCCGCGAGATCACACTGCGCCAGGTTGGCGGTTCCATCGGCGCGACACTGCCCAAGGACATGGCCGAGCGCCTGCACCTCGAGGCCGGTGATCGGGTGCTCGTCATCGAGACGGAGCGGGGGATCCTGCTGAGTCCGTATGACGCGACGGTGGAGCGGGCGCTCGCGATCGCTGCCGAGGCGTCGAAGAGGTACCGGAACGCTCTTCGCGAGCTCGCGAAGTAGGGCGTGCGCGAACCGGTCTGGGTGCCGCGGTTGGTGCTCGAGGCGGTGCATGTGGATCAGTTGCGCGAACACGGCGGGCTCGCGGGACTTCGAGACGAGAACGCGCTCGAGGCGGCGCTCAACCGCCCACGGCAGAAGTGGCATTACGATCCGAAGGCGGATCTCGCCTCACTCGCGGCAGCCTACTGTTTCGGCATCGCGCGCGACCATCCGTGGCGCGACGGGAACAAGCGAATCGCGTTCCTCGCAATGGTCATCTTCCTTGGCTTGAACGGGCTGGCGCTCGACGCGACTGAGGCGGAGGTCGTAACGGTGATGCTGCGCGTGGCGGCCGGCGCATCAACCGAGGCCGACTTAGCGAAGTGGGTCCGCCGGCGGATCAGGAAGGAACGGTAGGCTACGTCCGCTCGCCTTCGGCTTTCGGGAACAGCGCGTCGCCCTTCTTCACCCGCCAGCCCTTCGGCTCGATGAGTTTGCCGAGTGACCCCGGCTCGTCCACGCGCCCCGGCGCGCCGAGTTGTTTCCACAATTCGGCGGACTTCTCGGGGATGAAGGGCGAGATGCACCGGGCGACGCTCGCGATCACGTAGATCAGCGTCGCGAGGGTCTCCTCCAGCTCGGCGCGCTTCGCGGGGTCCTTCGCGAGCTTCCAGGGCGCCTGCTGGTCGACGTACTGGTTCATCGCGGCCACGCGCGCGAGGAGATTCGCGAGGCCTTCGTGCAGCATGAGGCCGTCCATCGCGGCATCGTAGTGCTCGAAGCTCCGCTTGGCGTTCACGGGCACGACGCCGTCGCAGTACTTCTCGACCATCGCAATGGTGCGGCTCGCGAGATTGCCGAGCGCGTTCGCGAGGTCGGCGTTGTAGCGGTCGTCGAACCGCTCCCAGCTGAAATTGCCGTCGGTGTCGAACGGCACTTCGCGCATCAGGAAATATCTGAACGCATCGGCGCCGTACTTGTCGATGGCTTCGCCGAGGTCGAGCTTGACGCCCGAGCTCTTGGAGAATTTCTCGCCGGCGAGCTGCACGAAGCCGTGCGCCCACACTCTCTCGGGCAGCGGGAGACCCGCGGCCATGAGCATCGCGGGCCAGATCACGCAATGGAATCGCGTGATGTCCTTGCCGATGACGTGCAGCTGCGCGGGCCAGCGCTTCTCGAAGCCCGCGTCGGGGAATCCGGTGCCGGTGAGATAGTTCGGCAGCGCGTCGAACCACACATAGACCGTTTGCCGGTCGCCGTCGCTCGTGGGGCGGGGGAAGGGCACGCCCCACTTGAGACGTGAGCGGCTCGCCGAGATGTCGTCGAGACCGCCGCGCAGCAGCGCGAGGATCTCGTTGCGCCGGCTCTCGGGCTGCACGAACTCGGGATGCTTCTCGATGTGCGCGAGCACGCGCGCGGTGTACGCGCTCAGCTTGAAGAACCAGTTCTTCTCCTCCACCCACTCGAGCGTGAGCGTGGGATGGAGCATGCACTTCCCGTCCTTGATCTCGGCGTCCTGCTTGAACGCTCTCGCAGCCCACGCAATAGTTGCCCGCGTACGCCTTCTCGTAGAAATCGCCGGGATTGGTCTGGAAGATCCGCTCGATCAGCGCCTGCACCCCTCCACGTGCGCGGGCGCGGTGGTGCGGATGAACTGATCGTAGGAGATGTTGAGCCGCTTCCACATCGCCTGGAATTCTCGGCGATGCGATCGGTCTGCTGCTGCGGCGAAACGCCCGCGGCCGCGGCGGCCTGCTCCACCTTCTGGCCGTGCTCATCCATGCCGATGAGCAGCCACACGTCGTCACCCTTCAACCGGTGATACCGCGCGATCACATCGGCGGCGATCTTCTCATACGCGTGCCCAATGTGGGGCTCGCCGTTGGAATAATCGATCGCGGTGGTGACGTAGAACTTGCTCGAGGGGCCACGCGGACTATGACGCGGGAGGAGCGGGCGCGCGGGCTTCCGCCTCCGCCGCCCTCACGGCGGCCGCCACGGCGCCCGCGGCGACGGCGGCGGGGGGCGTCCGGATGACGGCGAACTGCTGGCTGTCGGCTGTCGGCTGTCGGTGGGACTGGCGCGAGCGAGGCTCATCCTCGAGGATCGATTCGCCGTCCGACGACGATGGCGTGAGTTCCCGTGTCCTCGCGGCGTTCCTCTTCGAACGGCCACGGGCTGCGAGACGCCGGCAATCTCGGCTTTGTATTCCACGAGCGTGATGATGCGCGTCTCGCCCTCGGCGTTCCGCAACGTCACGCGATCGTTGAAAATGTCGTTCGAGCACGATCTTCTCTTCGCCGAGCGCGGTCGTGACGACCTTCCCTTCCTTCGGGAATCGCTTGCGCGCCGCGGCGTAGAACTCGTGCTCGTAGCGCAGGCAGCACATGAGACGGCCGCAGGCGCCGCTGATCTGGCGGGATTCAGCGACAGCTTCTGATCCTTGGCCGCCTGCAGATTCACGGGGCGCAGATCGGGGAGCCAGCTGGCGAGCAATAGTCGCGGCCGCAGCGGCCGATGCCGCCGAGCCGCTTCGCCTCGTCGCGCACGCCGATCTGCTTGAGTTCGATGCGCGTGCGGAACAGCCCCGCCAGATCGCGCACGAGCGCGCGGAAGTCCACGCGTTTCTCGGCGGTGAAATACAGCGTGATCTTGCGTTTGTCCCACTGCCATTCGGCGTCGCTGATCTTCATCTGCAGCTTGTGCTCGCGCACGCGCTCGGCGGCCTTGCGACGCGCCTCTTCATCGAGCGCGCGAAGCTCGGCGTGCTTGCGCTCGTCCTCGCCGCTGGCGGTGCGCAGGACTTGTGGCTGGGCGTGGCGGTGGCGCCGAGCCCGTGCGCGCAGCCCGCGCAGCGCTTCTCAGCGGCCTCGCCGGTGGCGTGCACCTTGCCGAGGTCCTCGCCGCGGTCGACCTCCACG
Source organism: uncultured Gemmatimonadaceae bacterium (assembly GCA_963737845.1). Lineage (GTDB taxonomy): Bacteria > Gemmatimonadota > Gemmatimonadetes > Gemmatimonadales > Gemmatimonadaceae > DATKOH01. The sequence goes on from CAVTUD010000001.1 coordinate 136,032, forward strand.
ATCACGCTGGCGCGTGCCGCGAGAGGAGATTCTCCCTCCCAGAGGAAGAATTCCTTTCTATTGCCCTTGAAGGAGACTTCGGTGAGATGTGGCACGCCTACAATCTACTCGCGGGAGGGCGAGGGGCGGAACTGGAACCGCGACGGCGAGGGTGACACCGCTGACGGCGAGTATGACGCCGCTGGGGGCGCGTGTGACGTGTGAGACGTGTGGCAACTACTCACGCCGCGGCCGTTGCTACACGTCTCACACGTCACACGCGCCGTCAGCGGCGTCACACTCGCCGTTAGCGTCGTCACAGGCGCCGTTCGAGCAGTTACTCCGTGACCATGCCCATCCGAAGAACTTCTCGCGCCGGCGTCTGACCAGCTTATCCGGCTTTACACGCCGCAGATCATCCAACGCACTCGTGAGTGCCGCCTGCAATGACTTAGCCGCGGTCGCTTGGTCGATATGAGCGCCGCCGAGTGGCTCGGGCACGATCTCGTCGATCACGCCGAATTCGAGGAGGTCGGTGGCCGTGATGCGCAGCGCTTTGGCGGCGCGTTCCTTCATCTCGACGCTCTTTCCGTCCTTCCACAGGATGGCGGCGCAGCCTTCCACGGTGATCACGGAGTAGATCGCGTTCTCGAGCATCAGCACACGATCGGCCACGCCGAGTGCGAGTGCGCCGCCGGAGCCGCCTTCGCCGATCACGGTGGCGACGATCGGCACTTCGAGCCGGCTCATCTCCAGCAGATTGCGCGCGATCGCTTCGGATTGTCCGCGCTCCTCGGCGCCGAGTCCGGCCCAGGCGCCCGGCGTGTCGATGAGCGTGAGCACGGGCACCTGGAATTTCTCGGCGAGCTTCATGAGGCGCAGCGCTTTGCGGTAGCCCTCGGGGTGCGGCATGCCGAAGTTGCGCTTGAGATTCTCCTTCGTGTCGCGGCCGCGCTGGTGGCCGATGACCATCACCGTCTCGCCGTCGAGACGCGCCCAGCCGCCGACGATCGCGGGATCCTCGCGGAAGGCGCGGTCGCCGTGCAGCTCGATGAAATCGGTGAACGCGAGCGCGATGTAGTCGAGCGTGAATGGCCGCTTGGAATTGCGCGCGACCTGCACGCGCTGCAGCGGCGACAAATTCCCGTAGACGATGCGGCGCAGTTCGTCGAGCTTCGCGGCGAGCGGCGCGATCTCGGCGTCCATGTTCACCTGGCCCTGCGCGCCGGTCTTCTTGAGCTCCTCGATCTGTTTCTCGAGCTCCAGGATCGGCCGTTCGAACTCCATCGTCGAGCCCATGCTAGTTCCCCTTGACGAGCCGAACGTGACTGTCGCCCACGAGCGCGCGGAGTTCGGAGAGCGCCGCACTGGTGACCGCTATCTTCAACGTGCGAGACCGCAGCCGCGTTGTGGCGCCGCTGTCGTCGCGCCAGCGCAGTTCGAGCGGCGCGCGAGCCGGCGATGCACTTCGGCCACGATCACGCACCTCTTTCATCATCGCCGGCTGTACCCCGATGGCCGGGCGGCAGTTCGATGGCCACCGCCACGTTGCCCATGGCGCGCAACTCGACGAACGGCGTGAGCGTCTCGATGATGAACGTCGGATGCTCCACGCCCTGATCACGCTTGGAATAACTCCCCTTGAGCAGCACCGGCACGTCGGGCTTGGCGCGGTCCTTGAGCAGCGTCCACGCCTCGGGGAAGACGAGGACTTCCGAAGATCCCGAAAAATCCTCGACTGTCAACCGCGCGAACTCGGCGCCGCTGCGCTTGCTGATCTGCTTCTTGATGGCGGTGACGACGACGCCGAGGGTGATCGTCTGGTCGGTCCACGGGCCAAGTTGGCTCACGGTGTGGCTCGCGAACAGCTCGGCCTCGGTGCGGAAGGGCTCGAGCGGGTGGCCGCTGATGTAGAAGCCGAGGATCTTCTTCTCTTCGGCGAGCCGCTCGACGTCGGTAAGCGGTTGGACATTGGGGAGCGTGCGGACCAAGGGCGCGTGCGTCGTACCGGCGGCGGCGGCGCATCGCCGAACAACGAACCTTGTCCGCTCACGCGCTCTTCCTGGCGTAGCGCGGCTTCCTGCAATGCGCCGTCGAGCGCGTTGGTGTACTGCGCGCGGTGACCGCCGAGTGAGTCCAGCGCGCCCGACGCGATGAGCGCCTCGAAAACGCGGCGATTGCAGATGCGGAGGTCCACCTTCTCCACGAAATCGAAGAAGGAATCGAAGGTGCCGCCGTCGCGCGCCGCGAGAATGGAATCGATCGCGCCGCGCCCGACGTTGCGGATGGCGCCGAGTCCGAATCGCACGCGCTTGTCGCCGACGACCGTGAACTTGTAGCCGCTCTCGTTCACGTCGGGCGGGAGCACTTCGAGTCCGAGCTCGCGTGCTTCGTTGATGTACTTCACGACGGAGTCGGCGTCGCCGATCTGCGAACTGAGCAGCGCCGCCATGAACTCGGCGGGGTGGTGCGTCTTCAGCCACGCCGTTTGGTAGGCGAGGATGGAATACGCCACCGAGTGTGACTTGTTGAATCCGTAGCGGCCGAAGGTCTCGAGCTGGCCGGCGATCTCCTCGATGATCCGGCGCGAGTGGCCCTTGGCCACCGCTTTCTCGATGAATTTGTCGAGCTCGGCTTTGATGAGCGCGGCGTCCTTCTTGCCAACGGCTTTGCGCAGCACGTCGGCTTCGGCGAGCGAGATGCCGGCGAGCTGCTGCGCGATGCGCATCACCTGTTCCTGATAGGTGATCACGCCATACGTGGGCTCGAGCACCTCGCGGAGTTCGGGCAGCGCGTAGCTCACCGGTTCGTCGCCGCGTTTGCGCGCGGCGAACACTTTGTGCATGCCGGCGTCGAGCGGGCCCGGGCGCATGAGCGCGTTGCTCGCGACGAGATCGTCGAATCGGTCGCAGCGCATGTTGCGCAACTGGTCCGTGGCGAGCGCCGACTCGAACTGGAATACGCCCGCGGTGCGGCCCGCGCGGAGCATGCGATACGTGGGCGCGTCGTCGAGCGGGAGCTTCTGCATGTCGAGCTTGCCGCCGCCGCGCGCCTCGATCATCGCGAGCGCGTCGTGGATCACGGTGAGCGTCGTGAGGCCGAGGAAGTCCATCTTGAGCATGCCGGCCTTCTCGAGCGACGTCATGTCGTATTGCGTGACGACGACGGTCTCTTCGTCGCCGGCGCCCGGAGCCCTTGGTGGTCTGCGTGCACACGGGCACGTAGTCCACGAGCGGTCCCGGCGCGATCACGACGCCGGCCGCGTGCACGCCCGCGTGGCGCGAGAGACCTTCCAACGCGATGCAGTAGTCGAGCAGCTGCGTGTAGCGCTCTTCGTTCTTGTAGAGCTGCTTCACCTCGCCGATCTGTCTTCACCGCGTCGGCGACCGTGAGGAAGAAGTTCGGCTGGTTGGGAATGAGCTTCGCGAGCGCGTCGGTCTCGGCGGGGGTGAAGCCGAGCACGCGGCCGACGTCCTTCACCACGGCGCGCGACTTCATCGTGCCAAAGGTGATGATCTGGCCCACCGAATCGCGGCCGTACTTCTGGCGCACGTACTCGATCACCTCGCCGCGGCGCTCGAAGCAGAAGTCCACGTCGATGTCGGGCATCGAGACGCGTTCCGGATTCAGGAAGCGCTCGAAGAGGAGATCGAACTGGAGCGGGTCGACATCCGTGATGCGCAGCGAGTACGCGACGAGCGAGCCGGCGGCCGAGCCGCGGCCCGGGTCCGACCGGGATCCCGCGATCGCGCGCGGCCTTGATGAAATCCCACGCGATGAGGAAGTAGCCCGCGTAGCCCGTTTTCGTGATGACGCCGAGCTCGTAGTCGAGCCGCTCGCGCACATTGGCGGGGAGCGTGCTCGCCGTAGCGTTCGCGCGCGCCGGCCTCGACGAGCGTGACGAGCAGATCATTCTCCGTCTTGACGCCGGCGGGAAGCGGGAAGGCCGGCAGGAAGTATTTCTTCTCGAAGAGGATGTTCACTTCGCTCGCGATCTTGAGCGTGTTCTCGAGCACGTCGGGGCGACCGGGGAAATAGTCGGCGATCTGCGGCGCGCTCTTGAAGAACAGCCCTCGTCGTACTTCATGCGGTCGAGATCGCCGCGGTCCTTCTGTAGGCCGATGCAGAGGAGCACATCGTGCGCATCATGATCCTGCGCGCGCAGGAAGTGCGCGTCGTTGGTCGCGACCACGGGCAGGCTGAGTTCGTCGGCCAGCGCGAAGACCAGCGCGTTGAGCTTGTTCTGCTGGCCGGCGGCGTCGTGCGCCTGCACCTCGAGATAGTAGCGGCCCGGGAAGATGCTCGGCGTACCACTCGGCGGCGGCTTTCGCGCGTCGTGCTGGCCGTCGAGCAAATGCACCGCGACCTCGCCCGCCATGCAGGCGGAACTGACGATGATCCCTTCGCCGTACTGTTCGAGGAGCTCGCGGTCCACGCGGGGGCGGGAATAGAAGCCCTCGGTATAGCCAAGTGAAGAGAGCTTCACGAGGTTCTTGTAGCCGGTGGCGTCGCGCGCGAGCAGCACGAGGTGGAAATAGGGCTTGCGGCCCGGGGCGGCGCGCGCGCGCTCGCGGCGGGAGCCGGGCGCGACATACGCCTCCATGCCGATGATGGGCTTCAGTCCTGCTTTCTTCGAATGTTCCTGGAACTCCCAGGCCCCGTGCAGGTTACCATGATCGGTGATCGCGAGCGCCGGCATCTCGAACTCCTGGGCGCGCGCGATCAGGCTGTCGATGCGATTGGCGCCATCGAGCAGCGAGTATTCGGAGTGGCAGTGGAGATGGACGAAGGACAAGGGCGGGTCTCGGCTCTCGGCGCTAGGCGCTCGGCAACTTCCGGGAGTTATATTATAGCGTTCGGAGCAGGTGCCGGTGAGGGTCGATCCAATGTCCGAAGACGGCAGTTCTAAACACGTACGACTAACCACTGGACCACTAATGAGACTCTCTTCATGTGCGCCGATCGTCATCGCGGCCTCAGTGCTCGCGGCCTGCAACAGCCCTCCGTCGTCGACCGAGACGACCGATCAGTGTACGGGAACGCCGTTCACAATGACGGACAACGAGGTCACGACCATTCCCGCGACGGACGCGCCGTGCGCGACGATGCCGCCGGATGGGGCCACGTACATCGTGACGCCGCAGTATGGGAGCGGCGTGGGGCCGACGAGTACCGTGGGCTATGAGATCGGCGCCGTCGCGCCGCCGCAGCAGGATCGCGCACCGTACGTGATGGCCGGCAATACGATCCACAACGCGATATTGGGGCGGCGCGGGCACGGGCTCCAGGAGAAGTTCGATTACGGCCTGCGCGAGCGCGAGCGCGCGATCGCCGCTTCGGGTCACAACATCACGGCGTCGCGGCGGCGGCCCACACTCTCGTTGCGCACGCTCCCCGTGAGCATCACCGACACGTTCGAAGTGTGCAACAATCTTAGTTGCACTTCGTTCAAGCTCGACACGGCGACGCTCAAGTACCAAGGCAATCACATCATGATCTTCGTCAGTAATCGCACGCCTGCCGGAGGATTCACGGCGGGTCAGATCACCGCAATGGGGAATACCTTCGATACGGACCTCTATCCAATCGATACCGTCGCTTTCGGTGCCCCGTCGGATCTTGATGGAAATGGCCGCGTCATCGTGCTCATGACGCCGTACGTGAATGCGATCACGCCGTCGAACCAGTGCGCGACGCTCGGATTCGTCGCTGGTTTCTTTTACGGGAACGACTTGACGAACGCCGCGTTCTCGAACCATGGCGAGATCTTTTATTCGCTCGTACCCGATTCGCTCGGGACGTTCAGCTGCATTCACTCCGCGGCGAGCATCGGCCCGATCATCCTGCCGACATTCATCCACGAGTTCCAGCACATGATCTCGTGGAACCAGCATGTGATCCTGCGCCCGACGCCCGGTACGGCCGAGGAGACGTGGCTCAATGAGGGGATGAGCCACATCGCGGAAGAACTCGGATCGCGTTACTACGAGAACAAGTATCCGATCAGTTGCGGCTGTATGCGCACCGATCCCTCGCAGATCTTCCCCGATTCCGCGGAGGGGTTCATCAGCGGCGACTTGGAGAATTCGTACTCGTTCCTGGAGTCGTCGCCCGGGTCGTCGATCACGCAATTCGCGAGCTCGGGTTCGCTCGAGGAGCGCGGCGGCGCGTGGCTCTTCCTGCGCTGGCTCGCGGACCAGAAGGACAGCCTGATCCTCGGAAAGATCGATCAGACATCGCTCACCGGCGTGACGAACGTCGCGACGCAAGCGGGCGAGCCGTTCGAGGCGCTTTTCGGTGATTTCACGGCCGCCGTATTCGGTGACAGTCTGCCCGGCTTCCCGCGCAATACCGTAGTGGCGCGCGACAGGTTCGTGTCGCGCAATCTGCGGCAGATCTACAACCGCCTGTTCACGACGTCGGGCGGCAGTTTGCCGACAGCATTCCCGGTCGTGGCTCGTACGATGCCGGTGGGCGGGAAGGCCACATCGACGATGCTCATCGGAACGATGGAGTACTGGAAGCTCACGATGCCGTCGAGCGGCGGCTCGATGCAGCTGCACTTCGCCAAACAGGGCGGCGGAACCTTCCCGTCCAGCTACACGGCGCAGCTGAGCATCCTCCGCTGTCCGTCAGCGGCCGCGTGTCCGTGACGGCATGATCGACGGCACGAACGAGGGAGCCCGGCGGCAGCAGTCGCCGGGCTCCTTCTCATCCTGGCGCGGCGCGCGCCGCTGGCTCGTGCGCGGCGTGCTGCTCGTGGTCGCCGCGCTCGTGCTCTTCGCCGTGGCGACGCCAACGGGACGGTATCTCGCGCGCGCCGGATGGGCGGAGGCTCGCATCCTGCGGCGCCGCCATTCGATCGCGGCGCTCGTGGCGGACCCCGCGACGGACGCGGCCACGCGCGCGAAGCTCGGCCTCGTGCTTGCGGCGCGCGGTTTCGCCTCGGACTCCCTGCACCTCGACGCGCGCGAGAGCTTCACCACGTACAGCGCGCTGGATCACGACACGCTCGTGCTCGTGGTATCTGCCGCGTACCGCGACACGCTCGCCTTCCACACGTGGTGGTTCCCGATCGTGGGCAGCGTGCCGTACAAGGGATTTTTCCGAGCGGCCGACGCGCTCGCCGAGGCGGCGTCGCTCGATCGTGAGGGCTACGACACGATCGTCCGGCCGGCGTCGGCGTTCAGCACGCTCGGATGGTTCAACGACCCGCTGCTCTCCACGACGCTCGCCGAGGACAGCACATCGCTCGCGAATACTGTGATCCACGAGCTGCTGCACAACACGTTCTACGCGCCGGGTTCATCGGCGTTCAACGAGAGCTTTGCGAATTTCGTGGGCTCGCGCGGCGCCGAGCGGTTCTTCGCGGCGCGGGGCGACAGTGCGCAGGCGGCGAAGGAGCGCGTGGAATGGGAACGCGAGAAATATCTCGGGCGCTTCTGGACCACCGTGTACAACTCCGTGGACTCGGCGTTCAAGGCGCATCCGGGCGATCGCGCGGCACGGCTGGCGGCGCGCGACACCGTGTTCACACGGATGCGCGAATATTTCACGCGCGAGGTGCGGCCCAATGTGCCCGGGGTGCCGCCGGGGGCGCCGCTGGGCCTGCGGTTGGACAACGTGACGGTGATGTCGCGCCGGCTCTATCGCACCGGGCTCGATGACTTCGACGCGGTGTACGCGCACGAGGGGAACGACTTGAATCGCGCGATCGCGAAGATCACCGAGTTGGCGCGCGCGCGGCCCAAGGAACCGTTCGCCGCGGTGCACGAGTCGCTGAGATGAGGCGCGTGTAGGTCCTAGTACCGCTGTAATGGCGCGTTTAGCAACTGAGCGTATGGTACTCCAGGGCGCGAGTGCGGGGCGTAGTATCCCACTCACGCCGAGCCGTACCATACGCTCAGTTGCCAGACGCGCCTTTTACAGCGGTACTAGGGCCTACATGCGCCGTCAGGTACCGAAGCGCCCGCGGAGTAGCGCCCGTAGATCCACGGGCTGGCCCGTGAAGGGCGCGGCATTCGCGCCGGGGCCGGGCAGCACATCGGGGGCGGCGGCGACGCGGGTCATGAGGTCGCGCACACCAGTGTCGATGAATCGGCTGAGCTGGTCCACCGAGTACTCGGTGCCGAAGCGCGACTGATAGGCGTTGAGCGGATACACGGCGTGCAGATGTTTTCGCGCGCGCGTCATCGCGACATACATGAGGCGGCGCTCTTCTTCGGTGTCTTCGTCGGAGCCGAGGGACCGGTTCGACGGGAACCAGCCATCGACGGCCCAGATGATGAACACGGCGTCCCACTCGCGTCCCTTGGCGCTGTGCGCGGTGCTGAGGATGAGGGCGTCCTCTTCGGTGTTCGCGCCGCTCGAGAAATCCTGCGTGGCGGAGGGCGGCTCGAGGGCGAGTTCGCTCAGGAAGGCCGCGCGATTCGGGAATGATCCCGCGATCACCTCGAGTTGTGCGAGGTCGGCGAGGCGCGGCTCGGCGCGGTCGTAGCGCTCGCGCAGGATCTCGTCGTACATCGCGCGCAGCGCGGCGATCTCCTCGCTCACCGTGCGCTCGGCGCCCGCGGGATCGGGTTTGCTGAGCACCATGAGGAGTAGGGAGAGCAATGCGTGCGCGACACGCGCGCGCGGCGGCGGCGTCCACTGCGCGAACGCGGCGGGATCCCACGAGCGCTCGGCCATGAGCGTGAGCGCCTGGCGCGCCGTGATGTCGCCGATCCCGGGGAGGAGCGTGAGCACGCGGAACCAGCTCACTTCGTCGCGCGGATTCTCGAGGATGCGCAGGAACGCGAGCATGTCCTTCACGTGCGCGGCCTCGAGGAACTTGATGCCGCCCCATTTTTCGAAGGGGATCTGGCGGTTCGTGAGTTCGATCTCGAGGTCGGCGGACATATAGCCCGCGCGGAAGAGCACGGCGATCTCGCGCAGCGGCGTGCCGGCCTCGTGGAGTTCGAGGACGCGGTCCACGACGTACTGGGTTTGCTCGTGCTCGTCGCGCGCGGCAACGAGCAACGGCCGGTCGCCGCCGGTGCGCGTCGTGAAGAGCTGCTTGGTGTAGCGCTGCCGTGCGCGGGAAATGAGTGCGTTGCTCACGTCGAGCACCGGCTGCGTAGAGCGGTAGTTCTGCTCGAGCGTGACGATCGTGGCATTCTCGAACTGCTTGGGGAAGTCGAGCATGTTGCGCACCGTGGCGCCACGGAAGCTGTAGATGCTCTGCGCGTCGTCGCCGACGACGGTGATGTTCTTGTGCGTCGCGGCCATGCCGCGCAGGATGCGCGCCTGCAACACGTTCGTGTCCTGGTATTCGTCCACGAGCACGTGATCGTAGAGCGAGGCGATGCGCGCGCCGAGTTCGGGGGCTTGCTCGAGCATCATCGCCCAGAGGAGCAGGAGGTCATCATAATCGACGAGATTGCGCTCGGCCTTCCGCGCGGTGTAGTCGGCGAAGACGCGCAGGATGTCGGGGATGTCGGCCTCGAACTGCGGGAACTCATCGCGCACGATCGCGTCGACGCCGAGTTCCGTGTTCGCGTGGCGTGAGTAGATGTGGTGCAGCGTCTCCTTCTTGGGGAAGCGCGATTTACGCTGCGCGAATCCGAGGTGCGCGCGCGACATGCCGGTGAGATCCTCGGCGTCCGATTGATCGAGGATCGTGAAGTCCTTCGCGATGCCGGCGTGCGGGCCATAGGCGCGGAGGAGGCGGTGCGCCGTGGCGTGGAACGTGCCGCCGTGCACGCGTCCGGTGGCCGCGCCGACGAGGCGCTCCGCGCGCGCGAGCATCTCCTGCGCGGAGCGGCGCGTGAATGTCAGGAGCAGAATGCGATTGGGCGGAACGCCGCGGCCAATGAGGTGGGCGACGCGGTAGACGAGGGCGCGGGTCTTTCCGGTGCCGGCGCCGGCTACGATCAACAACGGGCCATCGCCGTGAGTCGCGGCCTCTAATTGGCCGGGGTTCAACTCCTGGGAGAAATCCGGCGCAGTGGACATTCTAAGAAATGTAACGCTCGGGATTCGGGATTCAGGATTCGCGAACTACCCCGGGAAGAGGATCGAGAGGCAGGTGGGGCCGCCTTCCGCTTTCTGCAATTCGGAGAGATCGAGCGCGCGGCATTGGAAGCCGGAGCGCTCCAGCACGGCGCGCGTGGCGGGGAAGGATGCGGGGAGGATGAGCGTGCCGTTCACATCGAGAACGCTCGCGCCCCAGGGTTCGTGCTTGGGCACCTCGATCACGCGCATGCCTTTGAAGGCCTTGAGATCGGTCCACTCGGGATTCGCGAGCACCGTGTTCCGGCCGGCGTAGGTCACGGCGGTCTTCAAGTGCAGCGCGCCTTTCACGGCGACGGGGATCACCGTGTAGCCGAGCGCCGTGAGCATCGTGTGGAATTGCTCGAGACCCGCGGGGTTCGTGCGCTTGCTCAGCCCGACGTAAATGGTGCGGCCGGCGCGAATGACATCGCCACCGTCGAGTGTGGCGGGCGGCGAGAGCCGCTGCAGCAGGCGATATCGCTTGAGCGTGTCGGCGAGCAACTCACCTTCGGCGGCGCGCGACGCGGCGCCGGGGGTGGTGATCACCGCGAACTCCTCGACCACGACCGCCGCGTCTTCGACGAACACCGCGTCGGGGAATTCATCGCGCGCGGGGAGGTGGACGATCGTGGCGCCGAGTGATTCGAGGGCTTCTTCGTAGGCGCGATGCTGCTGCCGCGCGAGCTTGAGGTCGATGGGCTCGCGCTGCTTGTAGGTCAACTGGCCCTGATCGAGCGTCGAGGAGACGCCGCGGGTGACTGCGGTGAGGGGCAATGGGAAACGGGAAACGGGAAACGGGGACCGCGAATCGTAGGAAGTTAACGAGTTCTCACGGGTCGCAGGGTGATCTGATCCCGTTCTTCAGCGTGACGACGATCGCACCGGTCGAGGCACGCGAGCCGTAGACGGCGGCCGCGGCGGCCGGCTTGAGGGTGCGCACCGTCGCGATGGAGGCGGGATCGAGCTTCGCGTCGCACACCGTCATCTGTGCGGAGTCCAGGAGCACGCCGTTCACGACAAGAACATACTTGTCATACTTGCCACAGACGGGCGGACCGTCGATCTGGATGAATTCGGGGGGCGTCGCAGTTGCGGACGTGTCCGGCGCTGGGTGGCAGCCGCTCGCTGGGGGGTGCTTCGTCGTGATGAGGAGTAACCCGCCGATCCCGCGCACGCCGTAGAGAGCAACGCCGTCGTGTCCGCTCAAATGATCGACGCCAATGATATCGGCCGGATCGAGGGCATTCGCCCTCGCTAGGCCGGACTCGTCCTCGCGAACCGGCTCACCATCCAATACGATCAGAGGTGAAATGGTTTGGCAGAACGGAAGGCTGTCGTTTCGGACGTTCGTAATGTTGCAATGCGGCGTGTAGGTGTCGACTATGACGCGTGAGGACGAATCGCTCTGCGCGGCGAGTCGCACTTGCGACGTCAGCGCGATCGCAGTGACAAGAGCGAGTTGTCGGATTCGGTGGGCCGCAGTCGGACTCATGATCGTGAACAACGAATGGGCCGGTGACTCTTGGTGGTGATCAAGATCGCCACCGTTGGACTTGAGCCGTTCGCCAGCGGGATGCACTGTGTCCCTTTCAGGATCTGCACGTCCTCAATGTCCGAGTTGTCAATGCAGTTCGCATCAATGTCGTCGAGCGGAACGCCATCGACCACAAAGATCGCGTTTGACCCTTCGTAGGTGCTCTCGCAGCGAGCTTGCGGCGACCCGCAGTCGATTCGCGAAGAATCCGTGAGAAGCGTGACAACAATGTGCGGCGTCCTCGCGAGTGAGAGATCGCTCGGTGGCGCGGTGGGTTCGGTCGCGCAAGCATCTGCGACGAGAAAGACGGCGCCGGCAAGCAGCGGGGCAGCACGCATCGGGATCTCTCGAGTAGGGATATCAGAGAGACGCCGGCAGCAGGCGCGATTGCACACGACCGGTATCGACGCCTTCATGCGCCCCAGTGAGTGATTCGCGTCATCCGCAGATTCCGCATGATCCGCGTTGAAGCTGTTTTCGTGATCTCTCCTGTGGGCCGGATCTACTTCGTCTTCGACTCCGCCCGTTTCTTGTTGATCATCGCCTGCGAGAATGGACATGCCGCCGTAGCGCTCCTCGGTCCATGGATCGCCGCGCATGTGGTAGCCGTTCTGCTCCCAGAAGCCGGGCATGTCGTAATCGAGCAGCTCCAGCCCTCGCACCCATTTCGCGCTCTTCCAGAAGTACGAGATGCGGCACGAGGAGGCGCAGCGGCCAGCCGTGATCGGGGGAGAGCGGCATGCCGTTGTGCGCCCACGTGAGCAGATTCTCGGGACGGTCGAGATCGGAGAGGGGCAGGTTCGTCGTGAACCCCTGCTCGGCGTGGATCAACACGTGCGACGCGTCCGGCTTCACACCGGCGCGTTTCAAGAGATCGGAGACGGAGACGCCGGTGAAGCGATTGTCCAACCGGCTCCAGCGCGTCACGCAGTGGATGTCGCAGAGCGTCTCCTTGTGCGGGAGCGCGAGGATCTCGTCGTACGTGAGCGACAACGGGGAATCGACGAGGCCCTTGATCTCGAACTTCCAGTTCTTGAGATCGACGCGCGGCACGTCGCCATAGTGCAGCACCGGCCATTTCTCGGTCTTCACCTGGCGCGGCGGCACGCGGTCGCGATCGGTGGGACGCGCGTCGACGACGGGATCGTTGTCGGCCACAGGGGACTCCATTGGCGGCGGACGGGAACCGGTGCGGCCGATCAACCAACCGCTGAGACGGTCTAGAACCATGAGATAATGATACAACCCGAAGCGCGTGCGTCGCACCCCGAAGGCCGTTATGGGTCCCCCGAACTCCGTGAGTTTCGAGTCGTGCGTCGAACTTACCATACGGCGTCATTGGTACCCCAATCGCGGTGCATACCGAGTCGTTCGTGCCTCACTCACGGAGTTCGGGTCGCGACTCACGGAGTTAGGGTTTCCAATGGCGCTTCACAGTCAGTTCGACGCACGACTCGAAACTCACGGAGTCAGGGGTACCAATAACGGAGTCAGGGGCTCGACTCACGCCTGTCAGCACTGTCCCCTCGCAATGTTCGGTCCCAGCCCGCAAATTCCCCCGCGTATGGATCGCCCCGTCCACCCAGCCGTCGAGTGCATTGCCCTCGCCCATCGCTTCGGCCCCAAATGGGCGCTGCGTGGGATCACGATGCGCATCGCGGCGGGCGAGATCGTCGCGGTCACCGGCAACAATGGCAGCGGGAAGAGCACGCTGCTGCGCGTGATCGCCACGGCGCTGCGCCCCTCCCGCGGCTCGGCGCGCGTGTTCGGTCACGATGTGCGCACCGCCGCCGCGGCGGTGCGCGAGCACACGGCGCTCGTGGGGCACGCGAGCGGCGTGTACGCCGACCTCACGGTGCGCGAGAACCTGCGATTCGCGATGCGCATGGTCGGCGAATCAATGGACGAAGCGCGGATCTCCGCTGCGATCGAACGCGTGAACCTCGCCCACGAGGCCGATTCCCGCGCCCGCGATCTCTCCGCCGGCCAGCAGCGCCGCGTTTCACTCGCGCGCGTGATGCTCCGCGACGTGCAGCTCCTGTTGCTCGACGAACCCTACACGAGCTTCGACGAGGAAGGCATCGCGCGCGTGAATGACGTACTCCGTGAACTGCGCGCGCGCGGCGGCTCGGCGCTCGTGATCACACACGACCTCGAACGCACCCGCGCGGTGATGGACCGCGCGATCCGCCTCGACGCCGGCATGCTCCATGAGCCGTCGCTCACGCCCACCGGCGCGATGCCGGCTTTCCGGTTGGCGAGCCGTGGCTGAGCGCGCGTGGTCGCGCGAATTCGCGCGGATGGGCGCGGTGGCGTGGAAGGATCTCGCCATCGAGCGCCGCTCCAAGGCGAGCGTGAACGCGGTGCTCTTCTTCGCCGCGCTCACGCTGCTCCTGTTCGGCTTCGCGCTCGGCGCCGATACCGAGGCGCTCAAGTCCGCGAGCGCCGGGATGCTCTGGCTCACGGTGCTGTTCTCGGGCGTGCTGGTGTTCAATCGGTCGTACGAGACGGAACTCGACGGCGGCGCACTCGAGGTGCTGCTGCTCTATCCCGGCGAGCGGTGGTCGATCTTCGCGGGAAAGCTCATCGCGAATCTCGCGTTCGTGCTCACGGTGGAGATCGTGACGCTGCCCGTCGCCGTGGTGCTCTACCACATGCCGATCGCCAACGCGCCATGGGGCGTGGCCGGCGTCATGCTGCTCGGCACGATCGGCTTCGTCACGCTCGGCACGTTCTACGCGGCAATGGCGAGCCGCCTGCGGTCGCGCGAAGTGCTCCTGCCGCTGCTGCTCTTCCCGATGCTCGTGCCCGTGCTCATCGCCGCGGTGCAGGCGACGCAGGCGATGCTCCTGGGCGACGCGATGGGCGACAGTACGACGTGGGTGCGGCTGCTCGTGGTGTTCAATGTCATCTTCCTCGTCGCCGCGCTGCTGGCGTTCGAGCACGTGATCGAAGGGTGATGCGATGAGCGACAGCAAACGCAAAGCGGTCCTGATCCTCATTACCGTGCTCGTGCTCGCGGCGCTCGCGGCCGCGCAGTGGTGGGCGGTGAGTCACTCCGCACCGGACCGCGACATGGGCGACCTGCAGAAGATCATGTACGTGCACGTGCCCAGCGCGTGGAGCTTCTTCGTCGCGTTCTTCATCGTACTCGTGGCGAGCGTGATGTACCTCGCCACGCGCGACGAACGCTACGACCTGATCGCGGCGAGCGCCGCCGAGGTCGGGGCGGTGCTCACCGGGCTGGCACTGGTGACGGGCTCGATCTGGGGGCGCTCGACGTGGGGCACGTGGTGGACGTGGGACGCGCGGCTTACGAGCACGGCGGTGCTGTTCCTGATCTATCTTGGGTATCTGTCGCTGCGCGCCGCGATCGACGACACGACCGTGCGCGCGCAATGGAGCGCCGCCGTGGGGATCCTTGGCGCGATCAATGTCCCGATCGTATACATGTCGGTGCGCTGGTGGCGCACGCTGCATCAGGTGCAATCGAGTCCGAGCACCGTCGCGGGATCGTACGTGACGTCGCTGCGACTGAACGCGGTGGTGATGCTGATGGTGACGGCATGGTTCATCCTCGCGCGCTACCATGCGGCGATGATCGAGCGCGCGGCGGGCGCGCTCGCGGAAGAAGCGGCACTCGGTGGGAGGCGGTCATGAGCGGTGAATGGAGCTATGTGACGGCGGCGTACGCGGCGGCGTGGATCTGCTTCCTCGGCTATGCCGTGCGCCTCGTGCGGATCACCATCCGGGCGCGGCGCGACTACGACGCAGCGCGCGACGCGCTGGTGAGATCGCTATGACGACCACGAAGAAGGCGCTGATCATCGGCGGCGGCCTGATGTTCGCGGGCGCGTTCGCGTATCTCCTGTTCGGCGGGATCGGGAACAATCTCGTGTATTTCCTCACGCCATCGGAGCTGCTCGCGAAGGGGCCGGCGGCGTACGACACGCCGGTGCGGCTCGGAGGCCAGGTGGTGCCGGGCAGCGTGGTGTGGGATGCGCCGAACGTCGATCTGCGATTCACCATGCAGGACGGAAAAGCGCAGGTAGTCGTGCACTCGCACGGCGCGCCGCCGCAGATGTTCCGCGACGGGATCGGCGTGGTCGTCGAGGGGAAATACTCGGCGAACGGCACGTTCGAGGCGACGAATCTCCTCGTGAAGCACTCGAACGAGTACAAACCGCCGAAGGCGGGGCAGGATCCCGCCGAGATGTACAAGTCGCTCATGAAGGGAGGCGCGTGATGCTGAACGCGATCGGGTCGAGCGCGCTCATCGTCGCGTTGGCGGTCTCGGTGTTGGGGCTCGTGGCCGCGGCGGCCGGGGGAGTGCGCCGCAACGCGGCGTTCATCCGCGCTGCCTACGCGGCGGCGTACGTGAACTTTGCCCTCCTCGCGATCGCGGCGGGCACGATGATCACCGCACTCGTGACGCACGATTTCAGCGTGAGCTACGTCGCGCAGGTGGGCAGCCGCTCGACGCCGATGCTCTACACCGTGATCTCGCTCTGGGGCGCGCTCGAGGGGTCCATTCTCCTGTGGGGCTTGGTGCTCACCGGCTACACCGCCGCGGTCGTGTATCTCAATCGCGGGCGCGCGGGGCAGCTGCTGCCCTTCGCGACCGCGACGCTCTTCGGCATCGCGACCTTCTTCCTGATCCTGCTCGTGGGCCCGGCGAATCCGTTCCACACGGTGTTCCCCGTGCCTCCCGACGGCCCCGGGCCGAACGTGCTGCTGCAGAACCATCCGCTGATGGCCATCCATCCGCCGTTCCTCTATCTCGGCTACGTCGGCATGAGCGTGCCCTTCGCGTTCGCGATCGGCGCGCTGCTCTCGGGCGAGACGGACGGCGACTGGATCCGCACCACACGCCGATGGACGATGGTCGCGTGGGGTTTCCTCGGCTTCGCGATCGTCGCCGGGATGTGGTGGAGCTACGACGTGCTCGGTTGGGGCGGCTACTGGGCGTGGGACCCAGTGGAGAACGCGAGCTTCATGCCGTGGCTCACCGCCACCGCGTTCATCCACTCGGAGATCGTCGAAGAACGGCGCGGCATGCTCCGCGTGTGGAACATGACGCTCATCGTCGCGACGTTCATCCTCACGATCCTCGGCACCTTCCTCACGCGCAGCGGCATCCTGAGTTCGGTGCACGCCTTCGCGGAAGGCGTCGTGGGCTACTACTTCCTCGGATTCATCGCGCTCGTGCTCATCGGCTCGATGATCCTGCTCGCGGGGCGGAGCAATTCGCTCAAGAGCACGGGGCAGCTCGACGCGATCGCGAGCCGCGAGACGGTGTTTCTCTTCAATAATCTGCTGCTCTGCGGATTCATGTTCACGGTGTTGCTCGGCACGCTCTTCCCGCTCGTGGCGGAAGCGATCCGCGGCGTGAAGGTGAGCGTCGGCGCGCCGTTCTTCAACACGATGACGCTGCCGGGCGTCGCGGCGTTGCTGCTGCTCATGGGCGTGGGGCCGGCACTGCCGTGGCGGAGCGCGACGAAGGAGCAGGTGCAGCGCCAGCTGATCCCGCCAACGGTGGTCATGGTGATCGTGATCGTAGGCAGTCTCGTTGCCGGCCTCCGCCAACCCTACGCGATACTGGCATTCGGTTTCGGCGCGTTCGCGATCACGGCGAATCTGCGGGAGTATTGGCGTGGCGCGCGCTCTCGCATGCGCGCTCAGGGGGAGAACTTCTTCGTCGCGCTCCTGCGCCTCGTGCAGGGGAATCGGAGGCGGTATGGCGGCTACCTCGCGCATCTCGGCGTGCTCACGCTCGCGCTCGGTGTGACCGCGAGCAGCGCGTTCCGCATGGAGCGTGAGGCGACGATCAAGCCCGGCGGCACGATCACGCTGGCGGGGTACACCGTGCGCCTCAACGAGATGTGGGGGCGCGAGGAGCCGCAGCGCGTGGTGGTGGGCGCCAGTCTGTTCGTGGAGCGCGGCGGCAAACGCATCGGCACGCTCGATCCGCGCCTCAATTATTTCCGGACGTCCGAGCAGCCGGTGGCGACGCCCGCGGTGCGCAGCCGCGCGGATGCCGATCTCTACGTGAACCTCATGGCGTTCGAGCGCGATGGCTCGTCCGCGACGTTCCGCGTGCTCGTGGAGCCGCTGGTCGCCTGGATCTGGGTGGGCGGCATGATCGTCGCACTTGGCGCACTCGTCTGCGTGTGGCCCGGCGCCGCTACTCGCGGATGGGTGCCAGCCGGCATGCGGCGCGCGCGCGACGAGCACGTCGAGGAGGAAGAACCTGCCGCCGCGACGGAAGGCGCCGCGTGAACTGGAAGCGCGCACTGGTCGCGTTGCTGTGCGCTATCCCGATCATCGCGCTCCTCGCGTTCGGGATGACGCGCGATCCGCGCGAGATCCCGAGTCCTCTGCCGGGCCGCGAGGCGCCGAAGTTCGCGCTGGCCGTGTTCTCCTTCCCGGCGAGTGCGCGGGCGGCGGATGCGAGAGCGGCCGAATTGCTCAAAGACACCGTGCGTCTCGACACGCTGCGCGGGAAGGTGGTGGTGCTCAATTTCTGGGCGAGCTGGTGCCTCGCGTGCCGCGACGAACACACCGCGCTCTCCGAGGCCGCGACCGCGCTCAAAGGCACCGACGCGCGCTTCTTCGGCGTGCTCTATCAGGACGTGCCGCAGAATGGGCGTGACTGGATCAAGCAGATGGGCGGGCAATCGTATCCCGGATTGTTCGATCCCACGTCGCGCACGGCGATCGATTACGGATTGTACGGCGTGCCGGAGACGTTCTTCATCGGGCGCGACGGCCGCGTGGCGTACAAGCACGTGGGCGCGGTGCCGATGGACGTGATCATGGGCACGGTCGAGAAGCTGCTCGCCGAGCAGCCGGGAGCGCGGTGAGCGCGCGGAGGAGGCTCGGCGGGGCATTTATTGCTCTGGCGGCGTCCATCCTGTCGCTGCATTCTCAGAATGCGGCCGTGTCAGGGAATCCCCGATTGGATGATTCGGTACGGGCTGTAGCTTCACAATTGCGATGCCCTGTGTGCCAAGGGGAATCGATCCAGGATTCACCGGCGGAACTGGCGAAGGCGATGCGGCAGGTGGTGCGGGAGCAGCTGGCCGCGGGCCGGTCGAGCGATGAAGTGAAGGCGTATTTCGTGAGCAAGTACGGCGAGTGGATCCTGCTGGAACCGAAGGCGCATGGCGCGAACCTCACGGTGTATCTGTTGCCGTTCGTCATGTTGCTGGGTGGCGCGATCCTGATCGTGATCGCGGTCCGTCGGTGGACGCGCGCAAGCCCGGCGCCGCATTCGGAGTCGCCGTAGATCGACCGGTCGCGATCGCTCGTGGTCCTCGAGATCCAGTGGAGGAGCGTCAATGAGATCATTCCCTCGTTCGAGTCTGCTCCTGCTCCGTGTGGCGGCGTTCGCGGCGCTGGGGATCATCGGCTGCACCGAGACCGTATACAAGGACTTCCCCGGTTTCGCGCCGCCGCCGTCGGGCGCCGGCGAATACCTCGGCTACACGAGCGGCTCGGGCCCGCTCCCGGTGTGCGGCAACTGCCATGCGGGCCACCAGCAGCTCTGGCTCACCGCCAAGCATTCGAAGGCGTGGGCGAATCTCCAGGCGAGCGGGCACGCTGCGCCGGAGTGCGGCGTCTGCCACTCGGTGAGCACGCTCGGCAACGACACGGGCGTGGCGAGACTCGGCTACCAAGGGTCGCAGAGCGAGCGCTATCAGGACGTGCAGTGTGAAGCCTGCCACGGCCCGGGACAGAATCACGTCGAGAACGCGGAGGTGATCGCCAATCAACCGATCCCATCCATCTACGTTGCGGCGGGACTGAATTCGAGTTGCAGTGGGTGCCACACCGGCGAGCACCAGCCCTTCGTCGAGGAGTGGTCGCAATCCGCGCACGGGATCGTGCCGCACTTCGCGAATGGCGCCGGCAACACATCGTGCCAGCCGTGCCACACGGGACAGGTCGCGCTCACGGCCACCATGGGCGTCACGAACACCGTGTACAAGGAGATCAACAATCCGCTCACGACGCAGGGGCCGAACGGCGCGCTCACGATCGTGTGCGCGGTGTGTCACGATCCGCACGGCAGCCCGAACCTTGGCCAGACGCGTTTCCCGGTGGACACCGTGGATGTGGCCACGAATCTGTGCGCGCGTTGTCACAACCGGCGGTCGGTGCCCGATCAGAGCGGCAACAAGGGTCCGCACGCGCCGGAAGGTCCACTCCTCATCGGGAACAACGACGTGGGCTGGCGGCCGCCGAACATGACGCAGGACAACATCCACGGGTCGCACGGCGACACGCTGGTGAATTCGAAGCTCTGTGCCACGTGCCACATCTTCAAGAGCCAGAGCACCGATTCGAGTGGCATCACGTTCTTCTCGACGGGCCATCTCGTTCCTCGCGATCCCGTGCGTCGATGCGAACGGGAAGCCGCTGCCGACCGATTGCGCGGAGGCGAACCGCACGTTCAACGCGTGCGCGACCTGCCACGCCTCGGGCGCGGTCGCGAAGAATCTGATGGACAGCGAGGTGCTCATCCTCAACGGGCTGCTCACGACGATGTACGGTATCCTGACGAACCAGGCGAAGATCCCGTGCTCGCAGTACACGTCGACGTCGGGTGCGCCGTGGACCACCGCGCGCGGCGCACGCTTCAATTATCTGCTCGCCGCGGAATCCGGGAGCGCCGTGGCCGGCCAGGCATGTGGGAGCGATCTCGCTCTGCCGCCCCCGGTGAGCAAGCTGGGCTCGGCGGTGCACAACGTGCCGCTCATGGAGCAGCTGCTGATCAACAGCATCAACCAGCTGAACCAGGACTATCCATAGAGCGATCGTGCTTGACGGGAAGGGCCCGCGACTGCACTCATAGAGGCAGGTCGCATCCGCACCGGGGAGCGCTGAGCTCCCCGGCCGCGCATCGGAGTCCACGCTCGGGAGACGTCGATTGATCCAGCAGATCGCTCAGTCGCTCCCGGATTCAGTGCGCGAAGTCACGGTGGTGAAGACGCCGATTCCCGGCAGCGCCGGCGTGTTCGTGCGCTGGCTCATGAACCTCCCGACCTGGATCCAGATCACGGGTGCGGCGATCGCCGCTGTGATCGGCATCGTGGTGCTCGTCTATCTCTGGAAGCGGCGCAAGGCGATCTGGGCGTGGTTCACGACGCGGTCGCGCGGCACCAAGATCGCGATCGGCGGCCTCGTCACGGCCGTCGTGGCGGCGTTCATCGCGTTCGGGGCGGTGAGTTGGCACTACATGATGCACAACAACGAATTCTGCGGCAGCTGCCACGTCATGACGAGCGCGTACTCACGGTTCCAGCACAGCGAGCACAGCAAGCTGCAGTGCCACGATTGTCACGTGCAATCGATCTTCGTGAGCGCCCGGCAGCTCGTGCTGTGGGTGGCGGAGAAGCCGGAGGTGATCCCGCCGCACGCGAAGGTGCCGAACAAGGTATGCGGCGAGTGCCACCTCCAGAAACCGGGACAGGACAGCATCTGGAAGCGGATCAGCGCCACCGCGGGGCATCATCTGCATCTCAACTCGACCAAGCCGGCGCTCAAGGACATGCAATGCACGACATGCCACGGCGTGGACGTGCATCACTTCGCGCCGGAGAACGCGTCGTGCGGACAGGCGGGGTGCCACGACAACCTGCCGATGAAGCTCGCGAAGATGAGAGACCAGACCGAGCTCCACTGCACGAAGTGCCATCAGTTCACGCTCCCGGTGGCGGAGAACATCAGCATCGATTCCGCGAAGCAGGCGCTGAATCCGACGTTCGGCCAGTGTCTCGGTTGTCACGACATGAAGAAAGCGCTGGGCAGCTACGATCTCGCGGCGGACCCGCACAAGGGCGTGTGCGGCTCGTGCCACAATCCGCATACACAGGAAACGCCGCAGGCCGCGTGGACGACGTGCGCCAACTCGGGCTGCCATGAGAACGCGGTGGCGCTGACGCCGTTCCATAAGGGGATCGCTGCCGCCGCGCTGCAGAAGTGCTCGACGTGCCACCAGGCGCACACGTGGGCGGTGAGCGGCGACAAGTGCATCGTCTGTCACTCGCGCATCTACGAGGACCGTCCATCGAGCGCGACGGCGAGCGCCGGCGGCACGCCCGCGCGGCTCGCCTCGAATGGCGGCGCGCCGGCGTACGCGGGCTCCGAGAAGTTCTCGCACAACCGGCATCGCGGCGTCACGTGCACGTCGTGCCATGGCACCGGCACCGCGCACGGCGCGCTGCTCGTGAAGACAGAAGCGGATTGCCAGCGCTGCCACCATTCGACGACGCCCGGCGGAGCGATGTCGGGTGCGCCGGCGCGCACGTGCACGAGCTGTCATGCGTCGTCCCAGCTCCGCACCGCGATCGCGGAGACGCTCACGGTGAAACTCTCCGTGTGGAAGGAGCCGCGCGCGAAAGTGCTCGCGTTCCCGCACGACCAGCACGGCTCGGTGGCCTGCGTTTCGTGCCACTCGACGCCCGTGACGATGGCGGTGCCGGCGAGCGGGAATTGCGCGAGTTGCCACGAGAAGCATCACACGCCCGACAACCGCTGCATGTCGTGCCACGCCACGCCCAAGGCCGCGCACACGCGTGAAGCGCATCTCGGGTGCCAGAGCGCGCAGTGCCATGCGCCGCAGTCGGTGTCGGCTTTGAAGCCGCAGCGCAACGTGTGCCTCACCTGTCACTCCGACAAGGTGAATCACAAGCCGGGCAAGGAGTGCGCGGCGTGCCATCAGGTGGAGTGGCTCACGGCGCAGAAGGGCACCTGATCGTGCGCGCACGATCGGCGTTCGCGGCGATGGCGTCACTGGCCGCCATCGCGCTCACTGGCGCCGCGCAGGAGATCCGCTTCGGCGGCTCGACCGTGGGGCAGGTGATCCAGCTGCCCACGCTCGTGATCGACAGCGTGCCGATCGGCGCGACCACCGGCAGCGGGAACTACCGGCAGACGTCGAACGGCTATGTGGCGTGGTGTCCTTCGACCACCGGCTACTGCTTCTATCACCGCTCCGGCCCGACGATCACCACCTCGCCGCTCACGCAGGACCTCGAGGTCAACGCGTTCGGATTCGGGCAGGGGCTGCGGTTCTATGCCGACGTGCGGCTGCGCGTCACCGGCGGGAACCAGGCGTGGCCGCTCTCGGGACAGACGTTCTCCGCGCTCGCCGCCTATCTCGAGTACGATCGCTCCGATTGGCGCGCGCGGCTCGGGCGGCAATTCACGTCCAACGGGCTGGGTTACTACAACTACGACGGCCTCGAGGTGCTCTGGCGCGCGAGCCCGTGGATCGACGCCCAGCTCTACGGCGGCGGTGCGCTCATGGAGGGCGTGAACGCGCCGTACACGAACTCCGTGATCACCGATCCGCAGTCGCCGCCGCTGCCGAATGACAACGCGTGGCTCATCGGCGCGCGCGTGCGCGGCCACTGGCAGAACGGCTCGTCGATCTCGGCGCTCTTCCAGGTGATCGATCGCAACGACTTCGGCGGCCTGTACTCCGAGCGGCTCGCGGTGAACGGCGTCTTCCATGCGGGGATCACGACGATCACCGCCAATGTGCAGGCCGATCTCGCCACCAACCAGTTCGATCTCGCGCAGGCGCGCGCACAATATCCGCTCGCGCGCGGCACCGGCGTGTTCCTCGAGGTGCGGCACTTCGTGCCGGTGTTCGAATTGTATTCCATCTGGAGCGTGTTCTCGCCCGTCGGCTATAACGAGCTCACCGGCGGCGCGTTCTGGGCGTCGCACGACGGCGTGCTCTCGGCGCAGCTCGCGGGCGGATACCGGAGCTACGAGCCTACGAATGCGGGCACGGGCGATCTCACGACGAACGGCTTCCGCATCGGCGCCGACGCCACGTGGCAGGCGATCCCGAAGCTCATCGTGCGCGGCGGCTATCACTACGATCTCGGACCGGGCGCCGCCGAGAGCGATGGCAATCTGTCGGCACGCTGGGAACCGAACGAGGACCTGTACGCGGGGATCTTCGCGACGGCGTTCCAGACCGCCTACGAATACCAGCAGGGGTTCGGCACGGTGTTCGGCGGCGGCGTGACCGGCGGGATGAAGCTCAACGATTGGGGGCGCGTGGCGCTGGACGTCGGCGAATTCCGGAACACCTACGGGGGGAACGCGCCGCAGTCGAATTGGAACCAGTTCCGCGCGCTGCTGCGATTCGACTTCCTCGTGGGGAAGGAGCCGGGCTACGCGGGCGGCGGAGTAGTGCGATGAGATCGCGCGTCGCACTCGTGGCCGCGTTGGCGATCGTGGCGTTCGCCGCGCGTGCGCAGCAGCCGGCGGTCTTCCCGCACGCGGCACACGGCAAGGTGTTCCCATCGTGCACGGGGTGTCACGCCGGCATCGTGAGTGGCGATGCGACCACCGTGTTCCCGGCGCCGCAGGCTTGCGCCGGCTGTCACGATGGCCAGCAGACCGTCGAGGGGCGTGTGCTCAAGCCGGTGGCGTACACGGGCGGGAAATACCCGGCGACGAACCTGAAGTTCTCGCACGTGGATCACGCGCGCGAGACGAACACCTCCGGCAGCACGCGCGCGTGCGTGAGCTGCCACCAGTTGCCTGGCACCACCGAATTCATGGCGGTGAGCGGGCCGGTGCCGTCGGAGTGTCTTGCATGCCACGCGCACGAGGCGCCGAGCCATCTCGCCGACGTGGCGCAGTGCCGCACGTGCCATGTGCCGCTCGCGAGCGCGACGTCGCTCACCGCCGATGCGATCGCTGGATTCCCGAAGCCGGCGTCGCACGACACGCCGGGATTCCTGTCGGCGCACGCGCCGCAGGACAGCGCGGCGGTCGCGCGCTGCGCCGTGTGCCACACGCAGGAGAGTTGCGCGCGCTGCCACATGCAGCCGCCCGCGACCGCGCAGATCGCCATGCTCGGCAATAGCGCCGTGGTCGCGCAGGCGATCGCGGGCAAGCACGCGGTGTATCCGGTGCCCGCGAGTCACGCGGCGAGTGACTTCGCGGCCGCGCACGGTGCCGCGGCCAAGGCGAACCCGGCGTCCTGCGCGAATTGTCATGCGCAGGCGAGCTGCAGGACCTGTCACTTGCAGCTCGGTGCGCGCCCCGTGATCGCACAATTGCCCACGCCGGCGCCGGGCCACGCGCAGGGCGTGCAGCTGCGCAGCGCGAGTGATTTCGCCTTGTTCGCGGCGGTGGCCTTCCGCGCGCCGTCCAAGAATCCGGCGCGCGGCCGGCCGGACATCTGGACCGTGCGCGTGCACGATCCGGGCTTTTCGAGGAATCACCGCGCCGCCGCGGCGTCGGCGACGCAGAATTGTCTCGGCTGTCACCAGAAATCGTACTGCGCCGATTGTCACGACGGCGTGGGAAAGCTGAAATACCACTCCGCGGATTTCGCGATGGGGCATGCGGCGCAGGCGTACGGTCGCGAGCAGGACTGCGCGAGCTGCCACAACACGCAGGCGTTCTGTCTCACGTGCCACCAGAACCTCGGGCTGGGCTCGACGGGCCGCGCGGATGGATCGGTGCACAACGCTTCGGCGAACTGGCTGCTGCAGCACGGAGAGGCGGCGCGATTGTCGCTGCCGAATTGCATCACGTGTCACAAACAGAGCGACTGCATCAAGTGCCACTCCACCACCACGTGGGGGATCAATCCGCACGGTCCGGGCTTCAATGCGGATCGCATGGCGAAAGCGAACACGCAGATCTGCTATTACTGCCACGTGACGAATCCGGTGGCGAGTAGGACGCACTGAGTTCATCGCGCTTGGGTCATCGCGCCGCCGGTCGCGGCGACGCCTCCGGCTAGGCCGCTTTCGCTCAAACCGCTTCGAGCCTCGCGCACACGACGCGCGAGTCTCTCGCTTTTCGCTGCCGCGGCTGCGCCGGAGGCGTCACCGCTCCCTGCGATCGATCGAATGGGCGCGGCCGAGCCGGAGCCGGGCTCGCGCCGCTCAGGGTTTCACAGTGAGCGAGAACAGCGCCTCCACAGAGGTCTGCAGTGCGCGCGCTAACTTCAGCGCGAGCACGGTCGACGGAATGAACCGGCCGTTCTCGACTGTGTTGATCGTCTTACGCGACACACCGACGAGTTCGGCCAGCCGTTCTTGCGTCAGTTCGTGGCGCGCGCGCTCGATCCGCAGAGTGTTCTTGAGTATCTCGCCCGGCACTCGGATCACTCCCGCTCGTACGTCAGGAATCCACCGATCGCGGCGGCGCACCCGACGAGAATCGTGATCTGCGCCGCGCTCGCCGCGGGGATCGTGGCGAACAGCAGGGTTGTGACGATGAGGATCGCTTGCGTCGCCATCACGGCGAAGAACGCGAATGCGAACGCCTTCAGACGGATCAACTGGATGCGTTCATCATCAAGTGCGGAAGCCATAGCGGCAGCGGCGCTGGCTTGCCGGCTCCAGCGTAATATCTGGATCAGGTAGAACGCCCAATACGCGCATGCGACGAGTGCTACCCCCACGAGCAGAATGCGCATGCCTCGAGGAATGCTCGCCGGACCGAGAAGTCCGTTCGCAATGCTCGCTGCTTGCCATGCGGTGAAGCTGACGAGCGCGCCGAGCAGCATGCGCCGGCGGCTTTGATCGAGCGCTTCTACGGCGGACATCGTTCCTCCGTGTTGACGTGACGTAACCTTAATAACTCATAAAGTAATCTTTAGGTTACATACGTCAAGAGGCCGGCTATCAGAAGTGCGGTCGTGTTGCGGCGTCCCGTGGCGTGCGGCGCAGAAGAGTCGCGGCTTACGCGATCGTCACTCGTGCCGCGGGACTTCTTTGGCTGCGCGTGTGGCTATCGCGCGCCAAGATCAATGAGAGGGAGCGACCCAGCGCCGGCGCAGCCGCGTTAGCGAAAAGCGAGAGACTCGCGGCGGTATCGCGAGGCTCGAAGCGGTTTGAGCGAAAGCGGCCTAGCCGGCGCTGGGCCGCGACCGGCGGCGCGATGACCTAAGAAGCCGCGTGCTCAGCGAGCGCGAGGTCCTCACGGCGCACGGAGCGCAGCGCGAGTGAGAACACGGAGCCGAACGCGCGCGCGACTTCGGCGCGCACCTGTGCATCATCGGCGCGAGCTACGCCGAGCTCGCGGGCGATGGAGGTCATCGTGACGTCGGGGATCCCGCACGGGACGATGAGTTCGAAGTAACTGAGGTCCGTGTTCACGTTCAGCGCGAAGCCGTGCCACGTGACCCAGTCGCGCGCGTGCACGCCGATGGACGCGATCTTCCGCCCGCGGGTCCACACGCCGGTCTTGCCCGGGTTCCGCTCGGCGGGAATGCCGAGCGCGCCGAGCGCGACGATGAGCGCCTCTTCCACTTGGCGCAGATACCAGTGGAGATCCTGCTTGTGCCGCTTGAGGTCCACGATCGGATAGCCCACGAGCTGCCCAGGCCCATGGAATGTGATGTCCCCGCCGCGCTCCACTTCGAACACCTCCACGCCGCGCGCGCGCAGCGCCTCCGGCGTCGCGAGCATGTTCGCTTCCTTCGCCGTGCGACCGAGCGTCACAACGGGTGGATGCTCGAGGAGGATGAGCAGGTCCTCAGGAATCTCACCCGAGATCCGCCCACGCGCCGCCGAGCGCTGGAATTCCAGCGCCTCGCCATACGGCACGAGGCCAAGCTCGGCGACGAGCAGCTCGCGCACTATCCGCGTCCCGCGGCGCTTCCCGCTTCCCGCTTCCCGCATAGTTCAGGCATCCGTCATCCGCCCCATGGAGTCCAGCGCCGCCTGCGCCACCGCTTCCGCCATAGTCGGATGCGCATGGATCGCCAGCTCGATCTCTTCAACGGTGAGCTCACTCTCGCGCGCCACCGCCAACTCGTGAATGAGTTCCGTCGCGTGCGCGCCGATGATGTGGGCGCCGAGGATCTCACCGTACTTCGCGTCGCGAATGATCTTCACGAAGCCCTCGGTCTCGCCCGCGGTGCGCGCGCGGCCGCTCGCCATGAAGGGGAACTTGCCCACCTTGTACGCGATCCCCTTGTCCTTCACCTGTTGCTCGGTCATTCCGATGGACGCGACCTCGGGATGGCAGTACGTCGCGCCGGGGATGTTCCCGTAGTTCACCGGATGCGACTCGTGTCCCGCGATCAACTCCACGGCCACGACGCCCTCGCGCGAGCCCTTGTGCGCGAGCATCGGCGGCCCGGCCACGTCGCCGATCGCGTAGATGCCCTTGGCCGTCGTCTCCATGCGCTCGTTGATCTTGATGAAGCCGCGGTCGGTGAGCTGCACGCCCGCTTCCTTGAGCCCGATGTTCTCGACGTTCGGCGCGCGCCCCGCGGCCACGAGCACTCTCTCCACGGTGATCTCCTTCTTCTCCGGCGCATCGAGCGCGATGGTCACGCTGTCCTTGCCAACTCTCGCACTCGAGATCCGCGCGCCGGTGATGATCTCGATCTTCCGCTTGCGGAAGCTCTTCGCGAGCTCGGCGCCCACCTCGGCGTCCTCCACCGGCAGCAGCGTGGGCAGCACTTCGATGAGCGTGACCTGCGTGCCGAAACTCGTGAACACGTCCGCGAACTCCACGCCCACCGCGCCGGCGCCGATCACGGCCATCGTCTTCGGCGCCTTCTCGGCGATCAGCACTTCGTCGCTCGAGAGCACGGTGGTCTTGTTGATCTCGAGGCCGATCTGCGGCAGCCCCTTCACGCGCGAACCGGTGGAGATGATCACCGCCTTCGTGGCGTCGTGCTTCTCGGTCTTTCCGTCGGCGGTCTTCACGTTCACGGACTTCCCGCCCGCGAGCGTGCCGGTGCCCTTGATCCACGTGATCTTGTTCTTCTTGAACAGGAACTCCACGCCCTTGGAATTCTGCAGGCTCACCGCGCGCGAGCGCTTCATGGCCACGCCGTAGTCGGTGGTCACCTCGCCAACGTTGACGCCGAACTCCGCCGCGTGCTTCAACCGGTTCGCGAGCGCCGCGCTCTCGAGGAGCGCCTTGGCCGGGATGCATCCCCAGAGCACGCAGGTGCCGCCGAGCCCTTCGCGCTCGACCATCGCGACGTTGAGCCCGAGCTGCGCGCCGCGGATCGCGCCGACGTAGCCGGCGGGCCCGCCGCCAATGAAGATCACATCGTAGGTCGCCATGAGAGATTCCGGCCGGAGTTGGTGTGGTTAGTAGACGAGCATGAGCGGGTTCTCGAGCAGGCGCCGCAGCGTTTGCAGGAATTTCGCGCCGGTGGCGCCGTCGATCGCGCGATGGTCGCAGCTCATCGTGACGCGCAGATGTTTCGCGACGGCAACGGCGCCATCGACCACGACCGGCACATCGCTCACCGCGCCGATCGCGAGGATGCCGGTCTCGGGCGGATTGATGATCGCCGTGAACTGGTCGATGCCGAACATGCCGAGGTTCGACACGGAGAACGTGGACCCCGTGTACTCCTCGGGCTTGAGCTTGCGGTCGCGCGCGCGCGCCGCGAGCTCGCGTCGATTCCTTCGCGATCTCGCGCAGGCGCTTCTGGTCGGCGTCGAAGATCACCGGCGTGATGAGGCCGTCGGGGATCGCGACGGCCATGCCGAGGTGCACGCGGTTGAAGCGGCGGATCTTGTCGCCGAGCCAGTGCGCGTTGACTTCGGGATGCTGCGCGAGCGCGGTGGCGGTCGCCTTCAGGATGATGTCGTTGAAGGACACCTTGAACTCGTCGCCGGCCTCGGCCATCGCGGTTCGCATTTCCGCGACGCGGCCGAGATCGTACTCGGCGGTGAGGTAGAACGTAGGGATGGGGCCGATCGACTCCGCGAGGCGGCGGGCGATGGTCTTGCGAAGCTGGGATAGCGGGACGTCTTCGAAGGCGACGCCACGGGCGGACTGTCGGCTGTTGGCTGTCGCCTGCGGCTGCGTGCCGGCGGATTCGATGTCGCGCTTGATGATGCGGCCGCCGGGGCCGGAGCCTTGGAGCTGGTCGAGAGCGACGCCGCGTTCGGTCGCCAAGCGGCGCGCGAGGGGCGAGCTGCGCAGGCGGCCGCCGGATTCCATCGCATGCGGCGCCTGCTCGGTGCGAGCGGCGGCGGGCGCGGATGGCGGTGCAGCGGGCGCCGGAGGCGCAGGCGCCGGTCTTGCCGGCGCCGCGGGAGCCGGCGCGGGTGCGGCGGCGGGAGCGGCGGGAGCGGCAGGAGCGGCCGCAGCGGCAGCGCCGCCGGCGATCGCGTCAATGTTCTCATCCGCGGCGCCGATCACCGCGAGCAGCTCGCCCACCGGACGCGTCTCACCTTCGGCGGCGATGATCTTGCGCATCACGCCGTCGCCGCGCGCGACGATCTCCATCACCGCCTTGTCCGTCTCCACCTCGGCGAGCACTTCGCCCTTCGTGACTCTGTCGCCTTCCTTCTTCGTCCACTTCACCAGCTTGCCTTCTTCCATGGTGGGAGAAAGCGCTTCCATCACGACTTTGGTGGCCATGACTAGACTCCCGCCAGCTTAGACATACATCACCTTCTTCACCGCCGCGATCGTCTTCGCGAGATCGGGCTTCGCGATCTTCTCGAGATTCTTGGCGTAGGGCATCGGGACGTCGGCTTGGTGCACGCGCACCACGGGCGCATCGAGATCGTCGAAGCACTCGCGCTGGATGAAATCCACCACCTGCGCGCCGATGCCGCAGATCTCCCAGCCCTCCTCCACCACCACCGCACGATTGGTCTTCTGCACCGAGGCGGCGATCGTCGCGACATCCATTGGGCGCAGCGAAAGCAGGTCGATCACCTCGACCGAGATGTTCTCCTTCGCGAGCGCCTCGGCGGCGTTCTGCGCGACGAGCACCATCTTGCCGTACGAAATGATCGAGCAGTGATCGCCCGCGCGCTTCACTTGCGCTTTGCCGATCGGGATCGTGAAATCGCCGTCGGGCACTTCGCCCTTGGTGTTGTAGAGCATCTCGCCCTCGAGCACGATCACGGGATTGTCGTCGCGGATCGCGGACTTGAGCAGTCCCTTCGCGTCATACGGCGTGCCGGGCGCCACCACCTTGAGTCCGGGGATGTGCGCGAGCCAGCTCTCCCAGGCCTGCGAGTGCTGCGCCGAGAGTTGCAGCGCCGCGCCGTTGGGTCCGCGGAACACCATGGGAATGTTGTACTGGCCGCCGCTCATCGAGAGCAGCTTCGCCGCGGCGTTCACGACCTGATCGAGCGCGAGGAGCGCGAAGTTCCACGTCATGAACTCGATCACGGGACGCAGTCCCACCATCGCCGCGCCAACGCCCACGCCGGCGAATCCGAGCTCGGTGATCGGCGTGTCCACCACGCGCATCTCGCCGAATTCCTGCAGCAAACCCTTGCTCACCTTGTACGCGCCATCGTACTCGCCCACTTCCTCGCCCATGAGGAAGACGCGGTCGTCGCGCTGCATCTCTTCGCGGAGCGCCTGGTTGAGCGCATCGCGGTACGTGATGATCGCCACGGTCAGCCCGCCACCGGGGCCGCGTGGCCCCTGTCGCTGGTGGTATCGGTGGTGATGTCCTCCCAGAGCGCCTCCACCGGCGGCTCGGGGCTCGCGTCGGCGAACTGCCACGCGTCCTCGCAGATGGCCTTCACTTCGTCGTCCATCTTCGCGTAGTCGGCGTCGGACCACTCGCCGTTCTCCTGCATCTCGGCCTTGAGCACCATGATCGGATCGCGCTTCATCTCGCGATCGAGCTCTTCCTTGCTGCGATAGGTGCCGCTCACCGCGTCGGACATCGAGTGTCCCATGAAGCGGTACGTCTGGATCTCGAGCAGCGTGGGCGTGTTCTCTTTGCGCGCGCGCTCCACGGCGCGCAGCGTCGCCTCGCGCACCGCCATCACATTCTGTCCGTCCACCGCTTCCTCGGGCATGTCGTACGAGTGCGCGCGCGTGGAGATGTCCACCACCGCGCTGGCGCGCTCGAGCGCCGTGCCCATGCCGTAGCGGTTGTTCTCGATCACGAAGATCACCGGCAGCTTCCAGAGCGCCGCCATGTTCAGCGATTCGTGGAATGCGCCGGTGTTCACCACCGACTCGCCGAAGAAGCAGACGCACACCTGGTCGCCGCCGCGATACTTGATCGCGAAGCCGACGCCGGTGGCGAGCGGGAGATGGCCGCCCACGATGCCGTGGCCGCCCAGGAAGTTCACGTTGCGGTCGAACAGGTGCATCGAGCCGCCCTTGCCCTTGGAGCAGCCGTCCGCGCGGCCGAACAGCTCGGCCATGATCGCGCGCGGCGGGATGCCTTTCGCGAGCGCCTGACCGTGCTCGCGATAGCTCGCGATCACGTAGTCGTCGTTGCGCAGCGCCGAGGTGACGCCGGCGCCGACGCCTTCCTGTCCGATATAGAGGTGGCAGAATCCGCCGATCTTGCCGAGCGCGTACGCCTCGCCCACGCGCTCTTCGAATCGGCGCATGAGCATCATCTCGCGGAGCAACGCGCGGCGGAGGGGGGCGGCATCGGCCGCGTCGTTCTTCTTCTTTGCCATGTGTGTGTAGTTGGTGGACCGAAGCCAAGCCGCCGTTAGACGCCGGCGGCTTGCACTTGCTCCCAGGCGTGATAGCTCG
The DNA here is from genome assembly GCA_963737845.1 of uncultured Gemmatimonadaceae bacterium. Classification (GTDB taxonomy): domain Bacteria; phylum Gemmatimonadota; class Gemmatimonadetes; order Gemmatimonadales; family Gemmatimonadaceae; genus DATKOH01. Next base: position 168,073 of record CAVTUD010000001.1, read on the forward strand.
AGCGGACGAGCGGCGCCGACTCGACGTGGCGGAAACCCATCGCCATGCCGGCATCGCGCAGCGCGCGGAATTCGTCCGGAGTGTAGTAGCGGTCGAGCGGGTGGTGATCGGCCGAGGGACGCAGATACTGGCCGAGGGTGAGGATGTCGACGTCCACCTTGCGGAGGTCGCGCATGACGGCGAGCACCTCTTCGGTGGTCTCGCCCATGCCGAGGATCATGCCGGTCTTGGTCGGAACGTCGGGGGCGATGCGCTTGGCGAGCGCGAAGATCTCCATGACGCGCTCATAGCGTCCGCCCGGGCGGCATTTCTTATAGAGGCGCGGGACGGTCTCGGTGTTGTGATTGTAGATATCGGGGCGCGCCTCGAGCACCGTGCGGATCGACGCTTCGTTCCCCTGGAAATCCGGGACGAGCACCTCCACCGAGCAGCCAGGGAGTTTAGCGCGGATCTGCCGGATGGTCTCGGCGAAGATGAAGGCTCCGAAGTCGGGCAGGTCGTCGCGGTCCACCGACGTGATGACGGCGTGCTGCAGCTGCATCTCGGCGATCGCGGACGCGACACGGGCCGGTTCGCCAATGTCGTACTTGGGCGGGCGCCCATGCGCGACGGCGCAGTAGGCGCAGTTCCGCGTGCAGACGTCGCCGAGGATCATGAACGACGCCGTGCCGTGCTCCCAGCATTCGCCGACGTTGGGGCAGTGGGCTTCTTCGCAGACCGTGTGCAGATCGAGGTCGCGCATGAGATGCTTGAGGCGCGAATAATTCGGACCGCCGGGCGCGCGGACTTTCAGCCACGACGGCTTCCGCTCCGGGAGCGGATCAGCGCGGTGGCGGCCCATTATCTGGTACAGGATTTCTCCCATGATTATCAACCTAAAGGCCCGTGTCGCAGAGTGCTATAGTACATAACCGTTAAAACTGTGTTGATAGGTTATTCCAAATCATGTGAATCATGTGAATCATGTAAATCATGTCAAAGGCATTTGGACAGGATTCACATGATTCACGGGATTGTTAGAAGCGCGCGGGAGCGAATGGTCTGAGGTCGCAGCCAGGATCCTGTCCGTCGACGAGAGCGGCGACGCAATCGCCCGTCAGCGGGGCCATTAGGATGCCGTTTCGCGAGTGGCCAAGCGCGTAGATCACCGAGGGCACGCTGGCATCCCGTCCGATGACCGGGAGGAAGTCGGGCGTCATGGGCCGGAGGCCGGCCCAGTGGCGAAGGGTGGGCGCGGCGCCGAGTGTGGGGCAGAGGGCGGCGGCCAAGGCGCGCAGGTGGTCGGCGGCTTCGGATGTCGTGGCATTGTCGAAGCCGGTGTGCTCCGAGGTCGAGCCGATGAACGTCGTGCCGTCGGACCGGGGCACAATGTAGCCGTGCCCGGCGAAGGCCACGTGACGCAGGGGCGCGCCGGCGACAGCGAGCATCTGCCCGCGCATGGGGTGCACGGGGATCGCCGTTGGCAGCCCGGCGAGCTCGGCACTCCAGGCTCCGGCGGCGATAACAACAGTACTGCCGCTATACTGGCGCCCTGAAGCGCAGCGGACGCTTGGAGCGCCGACAGAGCTATCGAGCGCCACGGCGCGCTCCATCACGACCGTGATGCTCGCCGCTCGCGAGGCGAACGCTCGAAGCGCTTCCGTGAGTGCCGCGTTGTCCACCGCGCCATCGAATTCGTGGTAGAGCGCGCCGTGAGTGGCGGCGAGGGCCGGCTCGAGCTCGCGAAGGCGCGGGGGTTCGAGCCACTTCGTGCCCGGCGCGCGCTCACGCTGGAGAGAATCCGCCTCGCCCGGCGACTGCGCGAGCTGGAGGATGCCATTCCGGTCGAGCGGGATCCTCGCGCCGGTCGCGCTCTCCACCCAGTCGAGGAACGTGACGTAACGATCCCGTGCGGCGACGGCGAAATCGTGCGCGGCGCCGGCGCTCGGCTCGACGCCCGGTGCGAGCATGCCCGCCGCGGCGGGAGACGCTTCGCCCTCGCGGATCTCGCCGATCAGTGTCACTTTCATCCCGCGCTCGGCGATCGCGGCGGCGGAACAGAGGGCGATAAGGCCGTACCCGATGACGATCACGCGGTCATCGTTCATGAAACACCCGGCGCACGCTCGACGCGTACATATATGCGAGCGACTGGACGAGCAGGTCCCACGGCCGATGAGCGATGGCCGACGGCCAGTCCATTATTTCGGAGAGGTACCCAATGTTCCGCACTGTGATGGCGACTGGCGTGATGGCGATCATCGGGATCATCGCGCTCAAGTTCATCTTCGGGGTCTTCGGCGGGCTCGTCGGCCTATTCTTCGTGTTGCTCTTCCTGGCCCTGAAGATCGCGATCATCGGGCTGATCGTATACGTCGCGCTGCGTATCTTCATGCCCGCCACCGCCGACAAGATCAAAGAGAAAGCCACCGGCGCGTGAGGACAGACGTCAGGCGTTCGCCGTTAGACGCACGCCAGCAACGCACGACTCGGCACTCACGCCGTTAGTCTTTCAATAACCGCCCACGCCAATAAGGGAACCATGATCTCATGGTGTCCCGTGATCTCGTAGCCGCGCCCGCCACCCATGGTGGGGCGCTGCACGACGTTCATGTGCGGCCGGTAGTGGCGCAGCATGTCCATGTCGCAGGCCGTGAAGTCCACCGGCCGGCCCTCGTTCAGATTCCGCGCGATCGTGAGCGCCTTGAGGAACACCTCGGGCATGATCACCGCGCTCCCCAGATTCAGCACCACACCGCCGTCGTGCAGCGATGGCAGCGACGCCGCGAGGCGGCGGAAATCGCGATGGCTCGTGTCGCCGATCGCCGCGCCGCTCGCCGCCGGATGTTGGTGGATGATCTCCGCGCCGATGGCCGCGTGAATGGTGCAGGGCACACCCAGCTTTCGCGCGCCCAGCAGCAGCGACAGTTCGGGATGCGCGAGCTTCTTCTCCCCTTCGAGGCCGCGCGCGAACGACTCGCCCATCCCCCAGCTCTCCTTCATCCCGCGAATGAGCGCTTCGTTCATCGCGCGGCCGGTCTCCTCCGCCATCCCGAAGGTGCCGTCGCGCAGGCCGGCCGCGACGTCTTCCGACGTACCGCCGAAGCGCGCGATCTCGTAGTCATGGATGGCCGCCGAGCCGTTCATCGCGAGGTGCGTGATCACGCCGCGCCGCATCAGGTCGAGCAGCACGGGTGCCAGCCCGGTCTTCACCACGTGGCCGCCGGTCATCACCACGACGCCGCGCTTGCCGGCGGCCGCGGCGATGTCGCGCGCCACCGCCAACAGATCGCGCGCGACGAGCGCGTCGGGGAGCGCCTTCAGGAATGCGCGGAAGGAGCGGTCGGCTCCCGGCGGCGACGCGAACTCTTCGGCGCGCACCTTGTTCGGACGCACCGCGATGGGTACGGTGCGCACTCTCGAGAGATCCGCTTCCTGGTCCGCCATCAGTGCTTGGCGGTGCTGTCGGCCGGCGCGCCGCCCGGCGGCGTGTACTTCTTCAGATACAGATTGAGTGAACTCAGCAGCGGCACCTTGGTCTTCACCTTCATCTGCACCAGCAGATGCCGCGGATCATCGGTGAGCCACATGAGCGCCTCGCCGCCATCCGCGAACAGCCCGCCGGACTTGATCACCGGCTGGATGACGATCGTCGCGAAGGTGCCCGCGTCGACTTTCACCGTATCGCGCCGCAGCACTTTCACGATCACCGGATTGCGGTCGGCGATGAAATAGCGGTTGAACTCGTACGTCTTCCCGATCTCGAGCGGCACGGTGCGAACGAAGTAGAAGAACGCGCCGTCGTCGAGCGGCTCGTGGACGCTCGGCTCCTCCGGTTTCCCCTCCTGCTGGTAGATCGCGCGCTCGGGATAGAACTGATAGTCGCGGATCCGGTGGTAGTTCACCTCGTTGATATGCTGCACGAACGAGTACGAGACCATCGTGTACGGATCGAAGTGGCTCTCGAGCTGGTCGTTCACGTGCAGGAAGAGCAGGCCGCCCTTCACGAGGAAAACGGAGTGCATGGTGCGGTGGCCGCGCACTGAGTCCCAGCCGGTGATCTCCATCGAGCCATTGCCCACGCCGATCCCGCCGAGCGTGACATGATATTCGAGCTTCTCACCGACGCCGAAGGGGAGGTCCGCGATGCGCACGCTGCCGTTGGCGAGCGAGTCCTGCGCCCCGGCGGACGCGGCGGCCATCATCGCGAGCGAGAGCAGTGCGCGGCGCGTGTCGCGCGCGTGGATCACGAGACCCGCGGGGCGCGCTGCGCGCGCGCGAACCGGAACAACTCGAGCGCCGAGCCCCAGGGGCGCACGCGGCTCTCGCGCTGGCGGAGGTCGTAGCGCGGCGCGGCGAGTGGCACGGTCTCGACGCGGCGCGCGAGCGGCGCGAAGCAGGCGAGGAGTTGTGCGTTCGCGGCCCAGCCCGGTGCGGTGACGAGCGGCGTGTTGCCCGCGCGCTTGATCGCTTCGCGCGCGACGGCGACGCGCACGAGGCGCATCGTGCCGAGCGGATCGGTCACGCCGACGGTGCGTCCGAGCGGACGCAGCAGCCAGAGCGCGAGGCGTCGCAGCCGGAGAATGGCGGGCGGTGCGCCGGCGGGCGCAGCCGACTCGCCCACGACCAGGTCCGCGCCGCCGTCGAAGGGGCGGAGAAGCTCCGGCAGCTGCTCGGGGAGATCGGTGAGGTCGCCCTGCATGAACACCAGTGCATCGCGGCGCGGATAGCGCGTGCGCGCGGCGGCCGCGCGCACGAGCGCGTCGAGCGCCGCGGGATATCCCTTCCGCTCCGCGTGCCGGATGACCGTGAGCGGCATCACACGCGCGTACTGCTTGAGCGTCTCGGCGGTGGCGTCGGTACTGCCGTCGTCGAGCACGACCACTTCGTATTCGCGCGGATCCGCCTCGAACACCTTGCGCAGGCGCCAGAGGACGATGCCGATCGTTGGCGCTTCGTCGAACGACGGGATGCAGATCGTGAGCATGCGGTTCTCGGGTGATGCGGTGGAGCGACTGCGCGCGATCGCGCTCGATGACGGAAGATGGCCGGGGCGTGTCTGGAAGGCAAACATTCGGCGCTCGCTTGCCCGGCGGCGGTGCGCGACGTAGGGTGAGTGCGCCGCGCGTCGCGCGTCTTCCCATCTCTGGAGTGTTCCGTGGAACGTCGCTCGATCGCCGCGTGGTGCGCCCTGGCCGCGCTCGCCTGTTCGCCATCGGCCCCCGAGGCCGCGCCGCCGCCCGCGCCTGTCGCGGCGCGCGACCGGATCACGGCGGCGGATCTGCGCCGGGACCTCTACATCTTCGCCGACGATTCCTTCCGCGGGCGCCGGGCGGGCACGGATGACGCGGTGCGCGCGGCGCGATTCCTGGCGCAGCAGGCCGCGGCGATCGGCCTCGAGCCGGCGGGCGACAGTGGCGGATATCTGCAGCGCGTGCCGCTCGTGCGCGAATACCTCGGGCGCGGCTCGCGCGTGACGATCACGAGTGCGTCGGGCAGCGTGAATCTTCCGGTCGGGCCGCGCCTGCTGCCGCTGCTCTCGCTGGGCCAGGATGTGCCGGCGCCGAGACTCGATGCGGACGGCGATCTCATCTTCGGCGGATACGGACTCGCGGGCGATCTCGCGGATCGCAGCGTGGCGGGGAAGGTGGTCGTGTTCGTGCTCGGCGCGCCGCCGTCGCTCGACATGGCGGCACGCGCCGCCGTGATGCGCGATCACCCGTTGGGTGAGCGGCTCGCGTCGCTGGTGGAGCGCGGGCCCGTGGGGATCATCGTGATCGTGCAGGGGGCGCTGGCCGAGGGGATGGCGCCGGCGGCCGCGGAGCTGAGCGATACGTCGGTGCAGCTCGGCGACGGCGCGCCGCCGCCGGTGCGGAGTCTTCCGCTCGTGCTCGAGGCGGATGTGCGCGGGGCGGCCGCGCTGCTGCCGCCGGGCTGGCCCGGCATGACATCGCCGCGCGGATTGGACGGACGCCACATGCGCGCGCACATCGATCTCGTGAGCGCGTCGTTGCCCGCGTACAACGTGGTGGCGGTGCGCCGCGGCGGCGATCCGGCGCTGCGAGGCACGTACGTGGCGTTCGGAGCGCACCTGGATCACATCGGGATCCAGCCCGCCGACAATGGCGACTCGATCGCGAACGGCGCCGACAATGACGGCACGGGAAGCGTGGCGTTGCTCGCGATCGCGCGCGCGGCCGTGGCGCAGCGTCCGCCGCCGCGGCGATCAATGCTGTTCGTGTGGCACACGGGGGAAGAACTCGGATTGTTCGGCTCGGAGTGGTTCACGTCGCATCCCACCGTGCCGATCGATTCGATCGTCGCGCAGCTGAACGCCGACATGATCGGCCGCAACGGGCGCGATTCGCTCTATCTCGTGGGACCGCACGCGGCGCCGAACGGCCAGAGCGCGGTGCTCGGCAAGATCGTCGATTCGGTGAACGCGCAGCTCAAGCGGCCGTTCACGATCGACCGCGAGTGGGATTCGCCGACGCATCCCGAACAGATCTACTACCGCAGCGATCACTACAACTACGCGAAGAACGGCGTGCCGGTGGTGTTCTTCACCACGGGGCTGCACGACGACTACCACAAGGTGAGCGACGAGGCCGGGAAGATCGAGTTCGAGAAGGTGCAGCGGGTCGCTTCGTTCATCTATGACGTCGGGTTCGCTGTGGCGGATCGGACTACTCGCCCCTATGTGCGGCGTCGGGCGGCTCCCTGAACGATCGAATTCGTCGGCGTTCGACTGCGCACAGGCTTATTGGCGTTCGGGATTGGGGATTCGGGATTCGGGGGCGAGTAGGCGAATCCCGAATCCCGAATCCCGAAGGTAACCAACCTTAGACTGTGAGCCTCCTCACAGTCGCTTTGCGCGCGCGTGGAGCCACGTTGCATCGCGCATTTCCGGTCGTCGCCCGTATAGAGGAGGAAGCGCATGATCGACGGCCAGATCCGCTCCACGCTCACCCGCGACGACGCGCAGCTGGCGCTGCGGCTCATCGCGCGGGGGTCGGCGGAATCGTTGATGGCGTGCGAGGCGCTGCTGCGCGATGGCGGCATCGACGCGCTGCTCGACGATCCGCGGCTCGTGCCCGCAATGCTCGCGTCGCGGGCGGGGATGCATACATCGCTCCCGCTCTTCTTCTCGGCGGTGGTGCGCCACGCGCTCGCGCAGGCAGACGAGCATGACCGCGCCCTCGCCGATTACGTCGCCGACATCCTGATCCATTTCGCCGCGCGCGGCCGCGCCGAGCGGATCGCCGAGCACGACGATCAGACATACGACACGCTCGCGGGGCTGCTCGCGGAGGCGAACTGCGCCAGCGCCGATCGCAGCTTCCTCGCGCGCCAGCATCTCGGGAACTACGCGCTCTGGCTGAGCGGACTCTTTCCCGACCGGATCGAGACGCGGCGCTGGCGGCGCGGCGGCCCGAGCATCGACTACTACGACGAACTCGGCCGTCGCGGCTTCGCGCTCGCGGCCGAGACGCGGGTCGCGAACGACCACGGGATCCGCTCGCTGATGGAGCACGCGGCCGAACGGTTCGTGGTGTTGCGGGTGGCGCTCAATCGGGTGAGCGACACGCTGTTCTTCCGCGATCGCAGCTCACCGGAGCGACTGATGCGCCAGGTGCGTGACGAATCGCGCTGGCGTCAGGCGTCCTAGCGCCGCTTCCGCACCAATGCGGCCTCGAAGAACGCGCCGAACAATCCCGCCTCCCACTCTCCATCGAGTTCCTCAGGGTGCCATTGCACGCCCACGGCCCACCAGTCGGGCTTGGGCCACTCGATCGCCTCGATTATCTCGTCCGGGGCGCGTGCGGCGACTCGAGTTGGACGGCGACACGGTCGGGCGCTTGGTGATGGAACGAGTTCACCTGGAGGGTCGAGGCCCTGAATATGTCGAGCGAGGCGCGTGCCTCCCTCGATCTCGACGGGATGCACGCGCGCCGACTGGCGGCCGCCCTCGTCGTGTGACAGCGCGCCTGGGCGCTCGCTCGGAATATCCTGTATGAGCGTGCCGCCGAAGGCGACGTTCATCAGCTGGATGCCGCGACAGATCGCGAGCATGGGCTTCGCGCGCTCGTGTGCGGCCTCGAGCAGAGTGATCTCCGTGGCGTCGCGCTCGGGGCTCACGCTGGTGACGGTGCGTGCCGTGCCGCGCCATACCGCGCGGGATCGACATCCTCGCCGCCGGTGAGCAGCAGACCGTCGCACGCATCGATGATCCGGCCGGCTTCGTCATTCTAAGCAGGGGCGGCACGAGCACCGGCAGCGCGCCCCAGTGCTCCACCGCGCGCGCGTACGCGACTCCGAGATGCACGGCGGGGGACTTCTCATCGTCGCGCGAGGGGGGCTGTGATGGCGATGATCGGACGCATATTGTATGCTACACCAATGCACCGACATTCCGCGAGGACCCTGCATGCCGACGTATGAGTTCGAGTGCCGGAAGTGCGGCGAGCACTTCAGCGTGCGCGAGCACATCTCCGATCACGGCAAGTCGAAGCCGGCGTGCCCCAAGTGCAAGAGCAGCAATGTGGAACGCGTGTTGAGCGGATTCTACGCGCGCACGCCGAGGAAATCGTAAGGCAATGCGCCGCGACCGTGCGCCGGGTTCGCTCGCGATGATGCGTGAGGCGCTGGTGGAGGCGAGAGTCTCGGTGGGCCAGTCGCGCGAGGCGCGCGATCTCGCGGCGGCGCAACTCGCGCGCGAGCAAGCCGAGCTCGAGACGGTGCGGCGCCGCGGTCAGCTCGCGACGCAGATCAACGACGCCGAGACGGTGGCCGTCGCCACGCGATTCGAGCAGAAGCACGCCGAGCGCATCGCGATGCTCGAGCGCAAGCTGGCGGCGCTGGAGACCGAGGTCGCACTCGGCGAGCGCGAGCTCGCGGAGATGACGGCGCAATTCAAAGCAATGCAGGGCAGCGCGGAAGTGCCGCCGAGTCCCTCAGCGCCCGCCGCGCAGGCGGGACTGGATGACCGCGACACCGAGCACAACGCGCTGCGTCGCGAGGCGGAGCGCAACGACCGCGAGGCCCATGCCGCGGCGCGCTTGGAAGAGCTGAAGCGGAAGCTTGGGCTGTAACTACAGACTGAGACTTTAGACTTAGACTTAGAAGGCGACTCCTCGCGCCGTTCGCATTCTAACGTCTCAGTCTAAAGTCTCAGTCTGCAGTTAGGCTTTGACGCTGGCCGTCAGCCTATTGAGCAGCGGCACACACAGCAGCATCAACGCCGACGCGCCGAAGCCGATCACCACGAAGATCATCCAGAAGCCGCCGTTCGTGGCGCTGAGGTGCTGGATGTACCCGCCGAATCCGGTCTCGACGGCCTGCGCCGCTTCGCCGGGGGAAGGCGTGTAGCCCGCGAACCACCCGGCCACCTTATTCGCGGCGGCGTTCGCCAGGAACCAGACACCCATCAGCAGCGACGCGAACTTGAGCGGGGCGACCTTCGTCACGTACGAAAGGCCGACAGGACTCAGGCAAAGCTCGCCCCACGTGTGGAGGACGTACGCGCAGGTGAGCCAGAGCGGGCTCACGAGGATGCCGGCGTCGGCGCGGCGGCCGCCGGCGACCATGAACAGGAAGCCGAGGCCGAGCAGGGAGAGACCGATCACCATCTTCATGGGCGTGGATGGTTCCCAACCTCGCTTCGAGAGCTTCACCCAGAGCCACGCGAACACGGGCGCGAAGATCACGATGGAGGCGGCGTTCACGTTCTGCATCCACGCCGGCGCGATGCGGAAACCCCACAAGTTCAGGTCGGTGCTGCGGGCGGCGAACAGGTTCATCGAACTGCCCGCCTGCTCGTACGCGGCCCAGAACGCCGTCATGAAGAACGCGACGATGAAGAGGGCGAACACACGCTTGCGATCCTCGCCGTGGGTGCCGAGCACGGTGATCCCGAGCGTCGCGCCGATGATCGTGCCGAACGCGAGCGGGATGAGGTCGTCGATCTTGATCGGCCAGGAGACGCTCGCGAGGAACCACGACAGCGCGCCGCCAACGAGCGCACCGCCCAGGCCGTGCACCAGCGTCGAGCTGTCCGCGCTCTTTGCGGCGTCGGCCAACGAGCCGGCGGCGCCGGCGAGCGCGGACTTCGCACGCATCGCGGCTGTGCCAAGTCCAATGCCCGGCAGATACTTGTCGCGTCCCCAGACATACACGATGAGCCCCGCGACCATGCCGAATCCGGCGGCGGCGAATCCGATATGCCAGCCGCCGTTGCCCCAGCGCACGGGGTCGCCGAAGTAGCCGCACACCGTTTGGCCGAAGACCGCGCCGAGGTTGATGCCGATGTAGAAGAGCGTGAATCCCGCGTCGCGCCGCTCGTCGCCGGTCTTGTAGATCTGGCCCACCATCGTCGAGACGTTCGGCTTGAAGAATCCGGTGCCGATGATGACGAGGCCCAGCCCGAGGTAGAACATGTTCATGCTCGAGAACGCGAGGCAGAAATGTCCTGTGGCAATGATCAGCCCGCCGATCACGAGCGAGCGGCGCGTGCCGATCCAGCGATCGGCGAGATAGCCGCCGATGAGCGGCGTGAGATACACGAGGGCGGTGTAATTCCCGTAGAGCCGCGTCGCGTCCTTGGTGTTCCAGTTGAGCGCCTCGGTGAGGAACAGCACGAGGATCGCGCGCATCCCGTAGTACGAGAAGCGCTCCCACATCTCGGTGGTCGAGAGCAGCGCGAGGCCGCGCGGATGGCCGAAGAGCGCGGTGTCGTCGAGCGCCGAAGGCGCGCCGGGAGCGGGAGCGGCGGGAGCGGTCACGTTTGCCTCATGGGTGATCGGAGCCTGCGCGGACGCGGGAGAAGATACCGTCTACCCCGCAACGTGCCAGACGCTCTCACGCAGTGGTGCGAGCCACCTTGTGACACGCGACCCAGTGCCCGGGCGACTTCTCCTCGAGCGGCGGCACGCTGGCGCTGCAGGCCGCATCCTTGGCCGGGTGCGGGCATCGCGGATGGAAGGCGCAGCCGGCCGGCGGATTCGCCGGCGATGGCACGTCGCCCGTGAGCACCGCACGGCGGCGCTCCGCGCCCGGGTCGGGGATCGGCACCGCGGAGAGCAGAGCGCGCGTGTAGGGCATTTTGGGCTCGCGGTAGAGCGCGTCCACCGCCGCGAGTTCCACGATGCGGCCCAGATACATCACCGCGACGCGATCGGCGATGTGTTCCACCACCGAGAGGTCGTGGGCGATGAACAGGTAGGCGAGCCCGCGGCGCTGCTGCAGGTCGGCGAGCAGGTTGATCACCTGCGCCTGCACCGAGACATCCAGCGCGGAGACGGGTTCGTCGCACACGATGAAGCGCGGTTCCACGGCGAGCGCGCGCGCGATGCCGAGCCGCTGGCGCTGGCCGCCGGAGAATTCGTGCGGGTAGCGTCGAGGCGGCTTCGGTGCCGAGCCCTACTTCGTCGAGGAGGCGCGCGACGCGCGCGTCGGCATCGGCGCCGGCGGCGATGCGATGGATCGTGATCCCTTCGCGCACGATGGCGCGCGCGGTCATGCGCGGATCGAGCGAGCCATAGGGATCCTGGAAGACGAGCTGCATCTCGCGGCGCCGGCGGCGCATCGCCTCGGCAGAGAGTGCGCGCAGATCGCTCCCGTCGAAGTGGATCGTGCCCGATGTCGGCTCGATGAGCCGAAGGATGCAACGCCCGAGCGTGGTCTTCCCGCATCCGGATTCGCCGACGAGGCCGAGCGTCTCGCCGGCGGCGATCGTGAGCGACACCGCGTTCACGGCGCGCGTCGGGGGGCCGCGGCGGTTGACGAACTCCTTCGTGAGGTCCGAGACGGACAGCAAGGGCGGGCTGTCGGCTGTCGGCTGTCGGATGTCCGTCATGATCCGAAGTGGCAGCGGGACGTGTGCCCGGGGGCGATCTGGTACAATGGTGGAGCTTCGGTAGTGCAGCGATCGAACGCGTACTTGCACCGGTCGCGGAAGCGGCAGCCGCTCAGCCACTCGCCGGCGGCGGGCACCGATCCGGGGATCACGGCGAGTCGCTCGCGCGCGGCGCCGATGCGCGGCACGGCGGCGAGGAGGCCTCGCGTGTACGGGTGGTGCGGCGTGCGGAAGATCGCTCCCACCGGCGCTTCCTCCACGATCTGGCCCGCGTACATCACGATCACGCGCTGCGCGCGCTCGGCGATCACGCCCAGGTCGTGCGTGATGAGGAGCACCGCCATGGCGCGCTTTGCCTGGAGCGTCGAGATCAACTCCAGGATCTGCGCCTGGATCGTGACATCGAGCGCCGTGGTGGGCTCATCGGCGACGAGGAGCGCGGGCGAGAGCACGAGCGCCATCGCGATCATCACGCGCTGGCGCATGCCGCCGGACAGCTGGTGCGGGTAGTCGCGCGCGCGCGCCGCGGGGTCGGGCAATCCCACCTGCTCGAGCATCGCGACCGCCTGGTCCCACGCCTCGCGTTTCTTCGCGCCGCGGTGCACGCGCGCGACCTCGGCCACCTGGTCGCCCACCCTGAACACCGGATTCAGCGAGGTCATCGGTTCCTGGAACACCATCGCGAGACGGGCGCCGCGGATCGCGCGCATCTCCGCATCGCTGAGCGTGAGCAGGTTCTGACCTTCGAACTCGACGGCGCTCCCCGCGTCGATCGTGCCCGGCGCACGGATGAGCCGCATGATCGAGAGTGCGGTCACGCTCTTGCCGCAGCCCGATTCGCCGACGAGCCCCACGGTCTCGTTCGGCGCGATGTGGAACGAGACGCCGTCCACCGCGCGCGCGACGCGCCCGCGCACCGCGAAGGATGCGCGCAGCTCTTTCACCGAGAGCAGCGGCGCCGTCATCGCGCGTCCGCCTGGCGCGGATCGAAGGCGTCGCGCAGCCCGTCGCCGAACACGTTCACCGAGAGGCACGTGATCACGATCGCGAGGCCTGGGAAGAGCGACATCCACCAGAGCGCGGTGAGCTGCTCGGATCCTTCCTGGATGATGTTCCCCCAGCTCGGCGTGGGCGGCCGCACGCCAATGCCGAGGAAGCTCAGCGCGGCCTCGAGGTACACCACGTGGCCGAGCGCCAGCGTGCCCGCGACGATCACCGTGGACGCGACGTTCGGCAGCAGGTGCCGCCAGAGGATCTCGCGGTCGCGCGCGCCGAGCGCGCGCGCGGCGACGGTGAAATCCTGTTCGCGCAGCGAAAGCACCTGCGCGCGCACGAGACGGCTCGTGGGGAACCAGCCGGTGAGGCCGATGAGCAGGATGAGGGCGGGGAGAGAGACCTCCTGCGCGACCGCGACGACCGCGATGAGGAGCAGGATGCGCGGCACCGACATCGCGGCATCGGTGAGGCGCATCATCGCGCCGTCGATGCGGCCGCCGTAGAAGCCGGCGATCGCGCCCCACGAAGCGCCGACGACCACCGTGACCAGGGCCGCGAGAACGGAGACGGCGAGCGTGATGCGCGAGCCGAACAGCACGCGGCTCAGCACGTCGCGGCTCGCGAAATCGGTGCCGAAGAGATGGTCGCCCGAGGGCGCCTTGTCATGCAGCCCGACAATGTCCAGCTGCCGATCGGGCGGGTACTGCGCGAGGAGCGGCGCGCAAATGGCGCAGATCACGAGCGCGAGGATCACGAAGAGCGCGAGCATCGCACTGCGATCGCCGGCGAGCCGTTCGAGCGAGCGGCGCCAAGGACTCGCGGCCCATCCGGCGCCGGCCACAGGACGCGCCGCGCGGCGCACGGCGAGGACGGCGAGCGCGGCCGTGACGAGGCATGCGATGAAGGCGGCCGCCTGCACGTTATGCCACCCGTACGCGCGGGTCGGCCGCGGCGTACAGCAGGTCCGCGACCAGGCTGCCGAGCACGACGAGCACGCTGGAGGCGATCGTGATCGCCAGGAGCAGCGGATAGTCGCGTTCGCCCACCGCGGCGGCGGCGAGGGAGCCGATGCCGGGCCAGGAGAAGATGCGCTCGATGATCACTGCACCGCCGAGCAGCGCGGGCAGCCAGAGGCCAAGGAGCGTGATCACCGGCAGGAGCGCGTTGCGGAAGACATGCCGCCTGAGGATGAGGCCCTCATCGAGTCCCTTCGCCCGCGCGGTGCGCACGAAGTCCTCGTGCATCACGTCGAGCATCGCGGCCCGCTGGTAGCGGGAGATCCCCGCGGCGGCCACGAGCGCGAGCGTTCCCGCGGGGAGGATGAGGTGCCTCGCACGATCGGCGAGCTTTCCCCAGAGATCGTACGAGGGATACATGACCGCGTCGGTCATGCCCGTGACGGGGAGCAGCTGCAGCTTGTACGCGAAGAGGAACAGCGTCATGAGCGCGAACCAGAAGTCGGGGAGCGCATAGAGGAAGAGCGCGACGCCGCCAATACCGCGGTCCACGGCGCCGCCCGGCCGCCTCGCTTGGAGCACGCCGGCGCCGACGCCGAGCGCGAACGTGAGTCCGATCGCGAAGACCATCAGCACGAGCGTGTTCGGCACCGCCTCGAGGAGCACGGTGGCCACCGGCTGCGAGTGCGGGATCGACCAACCCAGATCGCCGCGCGCGACGGACCCGATCCAGCAGACGTAGCGCGCGGCGATCAGGACGTTCGAGACAGTACTCGTGGCGCAGGTGGTCGCGGACGCTCTGCGGGACGCGTGCGTCGCCGTACGCGGCGTCCACCGCGTCGCCGGGTGCGAGCGCGACGAGGAGGAAGGTGAACGTCGCGACGAGCCACACGATCACCACGCCCTGGAGCGCGCGGCGCGCGAGCAGCTTCAGCATCGCGGCTACGGCTTCCTCGGCGCGACCGTCCAGTCCTTGATGTTCGTCGCCCACGCGTCGGCGCGGAGGCCCGAGACATGCACTGTCTTCGCGATGCCGGCCACGCCCCGCGGCTCATAGAGCCAGATCGCGGGCGCGTCGCCGATGATCGTCACGTACGCCTTGCGGTAGTACGCTTTGCTCTTCGCGGGGTCCATCTGCTTCGACGCTGAGTCGATGTAGGCGTCGAACGACTTGCTCAGGTAGTAGCCGTCGTTCGCGCCGCCGTTGCCCGCCGACGCGCCGCCCCACGTCTCGCGCACGTTGGCGGGACTCGGGTCCAGGCCGAGGAGCGTGATCGTCATGTCGAAATCGCCGGCCTTGTTGTGCGCGATCGCCGTGGGCGGATCGACGAGCTCGACGTCCATCTTCGCGCCCACCTGCTTCATGTACGCCTGCATCAGCTCCGCCATGTGGCGCCGCGGCATGCTGGAACTCGGCACGGTCACCGAGAAGGCCAGGGGGCGGCCGTTCCGCTCGCGCACGCCGGTGGTCTTGTTCTCCCGCCAGCCCTGCGCGTCCAGAATGCGTTTCGCGCTGTCAGTTGAGAACGGCAGCAGCTGCACCGTCGGGTCGTAGCTGGGATAGGAGGTCACGAGCGGGCCATGGCCCACGGTCGCGAAACTGTCGAACACGCTCTGCACGATCGCCGCGCGGTCCACGGCCATGCTGAGCGCGCGGCGAGTCTCGCGGTTCCCGAATATCGGATGGGGCGCCTTGCGATCCTTCCGGTCGCGCTCGTTGAACAACACGTATCCGTTCTGCATGATCGGATACAGCTGGACCATCAGCTCCGGATGCTTGGCGAGCTCGGGCATGTCCGACGGATGGAAGAACTCGATGAAGTTCGCGTCGCCGGTAAAGAAGCGCATGAGCGTCGCGCTCGGGTCAGGGGCGATGCTCCAGATCACATGGTCGAGATGCGGACGGCCCAGATGGTAGTCCGGGTTCGCGTCGAGCACGATCGTCTGGCGCGCTTCCCACCGCGCGAACTTGAACGGACCGCTGCCAACGGGATTCCGCATGAACGGCGCGTTCTTGATCTCGGCGCGGGGGACGGAGGCGAGCACGTGCTGCGGAAGGATCCGCATCTGCCACGCGGCGTCCAGGAACTGCTCGGGTGTGCGGCGGGAGAACCAGAAGACCGGCGTGACCGAGTCGCGCACGGTGACCGAATCGATGCTCAGGATGAGCGGGCGCACGAGCGATCCGGTCGCGCTGTCGGCGTAGAGCTGCCACGTGAAGCGGACATCGTTCGCGGTGACCGGGGCGCCATCGTGCCAGCGCGCCTTGGGGTCGATATGGAAGGCGATGGACAGCGAGTCGGGCGCCCACGTCCAGCCGGTCGCGAGGACCGGTACGAAACCCGCATCGCCCACGGTGTTCAGGCCCATGCCGACCTCGGCGAGCTTCTCGAACAGCTGCGCCTCGACCTGGGCAGAGACGGAGTTGATCGTGACGGGCGGCATGAACCCATCCGCGTCGCTGCCGGACGAGATCACGAGCGTACCGCCGTTGGCGCCGGCGGCGCCACGCGACGCGGCGTCGCCGCATGCGGCGGTGAGCACGATCAAACAGAGGGCGAACGATCGAATGCGCATGTGCTCCCGAGCGAATGAGGTGCGCGCCGCGGTCAGCGGCGCCATGTCCACGCGTCGCTCTCGTAGCGAGCCGAGAGCGCGAGCGCTGCCTGCATCAAGTCATCATCCACGTCCAACACGGCGGGCGCCGCGTTCTCCATGCTCTCGAGCGCCCGGGCGAACGCCGCCGCGAATTCCGTGGTGTTCAGCTGCCGGCCGGTGAGCGCCCGCAGCGTCGCGGGCGCCGGCGGCCGCGGAAGGGGCGACCGGAGCAGTTCGCTCGCGAGCGCCTGGTCGTCGTCCACCAGGATCGAGCCGTGCTGCAGAAGTGCTCCTTGGTCCCGCCACTGCGCGCTGCCCACCAGCTTGCGACCGCCGGCGACGAGTTCTCCCGCGACCGGTTCTTCGAAACAGGGCGCGACGCCCGGTCGCGGCGCCGCACCGGACGCCTGCGCCTCCCCGGCATCCACGCCGAGCCGGCGCAATGCGTCCACTAATAGACGATTGATGTGTTGGTACGATTCCCGCAGCGATCCGAGCGCGTGCACCGGCGCCGCGACGGAGTAGGTGATCTCTCGGTGGTGGAGCACGGCGCGGCCGCCGGTGGGCCGTCGCACGAAGCCGACGCCGAGTCGGCGGGCGGCGTCGAGGTCATAACGGCCGCGCGCCGTCTGATGGCGCCCGAGTGACAGGGTGGGTGCGCTCCAGGCGTAGACGCGCGCGAGGATCGCATCGTTGGCGCGCGCGCGGGCCATCATGGCCTCGTCGAGCGCCATGTTGATCGCGCCCGAGGCGGGAGGGGACAAGAACAGGCGCCACGCGACGGCGCGGGCTGTCTCGAGGGGGAGGAGGGTCACGAGGGGATAGGATAGGGCATCGGCGGGCCAGGGGCGAGAGTAGGGGCGTGTGTGGGCCCTAGTACCGCTGAAACTGCGCGTATAGCAACCCAGCGTATGGTACGGCTCGGCGTGAGTAGCGCGGTCACCAACTCACGCCGCGCAGCACTCTACGCTCCGTTGCCAGACGCGCCGTTTCAGCGGTACTAAGGCCTACCCGCGCCGTCGGTGGCGAGTTGGAAATTGGGAGTCCCCCGTAGCATCTTTAGGGATGTCCCCAAACAAGATCCCCGCGTCGCAGCTCGACGCTGACTCGTTCGTCCCGCGCCACATCGGACCGAGCGACGCCGACGTCCGCGTCATGGCGGAGGCGGCCGGCTTCAAATCCCTCGACGCGCTCATCGACGCCACCGTGCCGTCGACGATCCGGCTGAAACGCCCCCTGGCGATCGCCACCGGCAAGAGCGAGACCGAAGCGCTGCGCGGATTCCGCGAGCTCGCGAGCCGCAACAAGGTGTTCCGCTCCTTCATCGGACTCGGCTACTACAACTGCCTCACGCCGCCCGTGATCCAGCGCAACATCCTGGAGAATCCGGCTGGTACACCGCGTACACGCCGTACCAGGCGGAGATCGCGCAGGGGCGTCTCGAGGCGCTGCTGAATTTCCAGACGATGGTGATGGATCTCACCGGGCTGGAGATCGCGAACGCCTCGCTGCTCGATGAGGGCACGGCCGCCGCGGAAGCGATGACCATGGCGCATGCGCTCAAGGCGAAGCCGGGGCGCAACACGTTCTTCGTGAGCGACGAATGCTACCCCCAGACGATCGACGTGGTCCGCACGCGCGCGAAGGCGCTCGGCATCACGGTGGTCACCGGCGATCATCGCACGTTCGACTTCGGCGCCGAAGTCTTCGGCGCGCTCATCCAGTATCCGGCGGCCGACGGCGCGGTCTACGACTATCGCGCGTTCACCGAGGCCGCGCACAAGCACGACGCGCTGGTCATCGTGGCGACCGATCTGCTCGCGCTCACGCTGCTCACGCCGCCAGGCGAGTGGGGCGCGGACGCGGCCGTCGGCAACTCGCAGCGATTCGGCGTGCCGATGGGCTACGGCGGCCCGCACGCCGCGTTCTTCGCGACCAAGGACGAGTTCAAGCGCCATATCCCGGGACGGATCATCGGCGTGTCACGCGACTCGAACGGGAAGCCGGCGCTGCGCATGGCGCTGCAGACGCGCGAACAGCACATCCGCCGCGAGAAGGCGACGAGCAACGTGTGCACCGCGCAGGTGCTGCTCGCCGTGATGGCGAGCATGTACGCCGTGTGGCACGGTCCGGAGGGGCTCACGCGGATCGCGACGCGCATCCGCCGGTACGCGGAGGCGCTCGCGGCGGGGCTCGAGCAGATGGGATACACGATCACGCACGACGTGTTCTTCGACACGCTGCGCGTCGAGCTCGGCGCGCGGAAGCCGGCGAGATCCTGCGCGAGGCGCGCGCGCGCGAGATCAACATCCGCGTGATTCGACGAGAACGACCGTCGGCATCGCGCTCGACGAGACGCACGCTCTTGGTCGACGTGGCCGATCTGCTGGCCGTGTTCGCCGACGGCACCGGCGCGGCGCCCGCGGTGGAAGGACTGGTGGAGGGAGCGGATCCGCGGTTCGATGAGCGGTTCGCGCGCACGAGCCCGTTCCTCACGCATCCGGTGTTCAGCCGCTACCACTCCGAGACCGAGATGCTGCGCTACATGCGCACGCTCGAGTCGAAGGACCTGTCGCTCACGCATTCGATGATCGCGCTCGGCTCGTGCACGATGAAGCTCAACGCGACGAGCGAGATGGTGCCGGTGACGTGGCGCGAGATCGGCGCGCCTGCATCCGTTCGCGCCGGCGGAGCAGGCCGAAGGGCTATCAGATCGCTGTTCGAGCGGCTCGAAGCGTCGCTCGCGGAGATCACGGGATTCGCCGCGGTGTCGCTGCAGCCGAACGCGGGCTCGCAGGGCGAGTACGCGGGACTGCTCGTGATTCGCGCGTATCACGAGAGCCGCGGCGAGACGCATCGCACCGTGTGCCTCATTCCGCAGTCGGCGCACGGCACGAATCCGGCGAGCGCGGTGATGGCGGGCATGCGAGGTGGTCGTCGTGAAGACCGACGCGAGCGGCAACATCGACGTCGCCGATCTGCGCGCGAAGGCCGAGCAGCACACGGCGAAGCGTCGCGCGCGCTGATGGTGACGTATCCGAGCACGCACGGCGTGTTCGAGGAGGGGATCAAGGAGTCTGCGCGATCGTGCACGCAGCACGGCGGCCAGGTGTATCTCGACGGCGCGAACATGAACGCGATGGTGGGCCTCGTGCCGCCCGGGCGACATCGGCGCGCGACGTGTGCCACCTGAACCTGCACAAGACGTTCTGCATTCCGCACGGCGGCGGCGGTCCGGGCATGGGGCCGATCGGCGTCGCGGAGCATCTCGCGCCCTTCCTGCCGCGGCACGTGGTCGATCGAGGTGGGCGGTGCGCAGGGCATCGGCGCCGTGAGCGCGGCGCCGTGGGGGAGCGCGAGCATCCTGCCGATCTCGATGCTGTACATCGACATGATGGGCGGCGAGGGGCTCACGATGGCGACCAAGGTCGCGATCCTCAACGCGAACTACATGGCGAAGCGGCTCGAGCCGCACTACCCGGTGCTGTACAAGGGGAAGAACGGCACGCGTGGCGCACGAGTGCATCATCGATCCGCGCGGCTTCAAGACGAGCGCCGGCGTCGAGGTGGAGGACATCGCGAAGCGGCTGATGGATTACGGATTCCACGCGCCGACCGTCGAGCTTCCCGGTGGCGGGCACGCTGATGATCGAGCCGACGGAGAGCGAGTCGAAAGCCGAGCTGGACCGATTCTGCGACGCGCTGATCGCGATCCGCGAGGAGATCCGCGAGATCGAGCAGGGGACGGCGGACCGCGAGAACAATCCGCTCAAGCACGCGCCGCATACGCTGGAGACCGTGCGTCACGAGCGCGTGGGACCGCGCCGTACACGCGCGAGCAGGCGGCATTCCCCGCGCCGTGGACGCGCGAGCGGAAATTCTGGCCGTCAGTGGGACGAGTGGAGAGCGCGTACGGGGACAGGAATCTGGTGTGTTCGTGTCCGCCGATGGACGAATACCAGACGGTGTAGTCGAGAGGCAGTCGTTTAGTCGTACGCGTTTAGAACTGCTAAACGCGTACGACCAACGACTGCCTCATGACTATCGACTGCCTATTCACCGACGTGGGTAGTGTATTCGTCCGGCCCGAGTAGTTGATCGCGGTCGCTGGCCTTCGCGAGGCGGAGTTTGATCATCCAGCCGTCGCCGTACGGGTCCGTGTTCACGAGGGCCGGCTCCTTGTCGAGGCGCTCGTTGACGGCCACCACCTTGCCCGCGAGCGGCGAGAAGAGTTCCGACACCGCCTTCACCGCCTCGATCGTGCCGAACACATCCATGCGCGCGAAGTCGTCGCCGGCCTTGGGCAACTCGACGTACACGACATCGCCGAGCTGGTCCTGGGCGTAGTCGGTGATCCCGATCTGCACGACATCCGCGTCGGCGGTGCTCTTCACGTACTCGTGCTCCTCGGTGTACAGCAGATCGGCGGGGATCTTCGACACGACGGGCTCCGCGGCAGGATTGAAGGGAAGGGCTAGTCTAGATAGCGGTTCTGGAGGTGTCAAGCAACGGCGAACGGCGTGAGTGCCGAGTCGTGCGTGTTGGACCACTGGGAGCGGGAGTACTGAGTCGTGCGTGTTGGACCACTGAAAGCGTGCGTACCGAGTCGTGCGGACTCACGGCGTTAGTGGTCGAATACGCACGACTCGGTACGCACGCCCTTGGTGGTCGAACACGCACGACTTGGTACGCACGTCGTTGGTGGTCGAACACGCACGACTCGGTACGCACGCTTCGTATCGCGCACTCCCGCCCGCGCCTCCAGCGCTGCCCACACCTGATCCACCCTCCGGGACAGATCCCGCTGGTCCGAGTCGTTCTCGATCACGAAATCCGCCTGCGCCCGTTTGAGTTCGGCTGGCATCTGCGCGGCGATCATGTGCATCGCATCGTCGCGGGGCATCCCGCGGCGCGTGGTCAGCCGCTCGAGGCGAACCTCCTTGGGCGCGTCCACCAGCACGATCACGTCGTAGTCGGCCTGCAGCTTCTTCTCGAACAGCAGCGGGATGTCGCAGATCACGATGCGGTCGCCGCGCGCCTTCGCGGCCTGCACCTCCTGGTCGCGCAGCTTCGCGACGGCGGGATGCACGATGGCGTTGAGCGCTTCGAGCTCCGCGGGCTCCGCGAACACGAGATGGCGCAGCGCGGCGCGGTCGAGCGTGCCGTCGGCGAGGAACATCCCGCGTCCCCATCGCGCTTCGATCGCGCGGTGCCCGGGCGTGCCCGGCTCCACGGCGATGCGCGCCAGCACGTCGGCGTCGATGATCGTCGCGCCGCGCGCCGCGAGCAGCTGCGCGACGCTCGACTTGCCGCTCGCGGTATTCCCCGTGAGTCCGACGACGAGCATCGCGGCTAGCGCCTCACAGCAGCGCCACCTGGTCCTCGTCGCGCCGCGGCACGTCGTGACAGTGCCGGCAGCGTGCCTCGTAGCTCTCCTGGCCGCCCACCATGATGATCGGCGAATCCCAACGCGCCGGCTTCCCGGCGATCAGCCGCTGGTTCCTGCTCGCGGGGCCGCCGCATACCACACAGATCGCGTGCAGTTTGTCCACCACATCGGCGACGGCCATGAGTTGCGGCATCGCGCCGAAGGGCATTCCGCGAAAATCGGTGTCGGTGCCCGCGAGGATCACGCGGATCCCGCGCTCGGCGAGCGACGTCGAGAGCTCCACCACGCCGGAATCGAGGAACTGCGCTTCATCGATCGCGACCACATCGGCGCCGCCGTTGAGCTGCTGCGCGATCTGCAGCGACGAATCCACGGGCACGGCTTCCACCGTGCGCCCGTCGTGGCTCGAGATGGAGAACACACCGAGATAGCGGTCATCGAGATGCGACTTGAACACCTGCACGCTCTTCTTGCCGATGATCGCGCGGCGCACGCGGCGGATGAGCTCTTCGCTCTTGCCGCTGAACATGACGCCCGAGATGACCTCGATCCATCCGCTGCGGACGCCGTGGAAGACGGGGTCGATCACCGGTCGCGCGGGCGCGAAGGACGGCCGCCGCGTGCCCCGCCGGCGCCGCGACCACCGCGCGAGCCGCCGCGATCCTCACGCGGCGGGGGTTTCATGCCATCGCCGCGGCGCGGTCCGTCGCCACCGCGCGGCGGACCATCGCCGCGCCGGGGCCGGAGCCCCGATTTGCTCGCCGAACTCGGCGGGCCGGAACGCGCTTCGTCGTCGATGCGCGCCGCGAGCCGGCGCCCTTTCACGGTGACGCCGGTGATCGCGCGCGCCACCTTGCCCGCGACATCGCTCGCGATCTCCACCAGCGCGTGCGTCTCGCGCAGGTCCACCTTGCCGATCTGTTCGCGCGAGATGCCGGCTTCGTTCGCGATCGCGCCGACGAGGTCGCTGGGCCCGATGCGGTCCTTGGTGCCGCCGTTCACATAGAGCTTGGTGAACTCCCCCTTGGGCGAGCGGCCCGCGCGTTCGCTGCGCTCGCCGCGCTCGCCGCGCTCGCTGCGTTTGGCGCCATCCACGCCGGCTGAGAAAACGGGCACGGCGTTCGGCGTGACCTCGCGCGCGCGCTCGAGCAGTCGCAGCGCGGCGGCCGCGACCTCGACGCCGTCGAACTCCGCGAGCAGCGGCTCGAGTGCAAGCAGTTCGCGCGCGGGGATCCCATCGGCGAGCACGGCGCGCAGGTCCTCGCGCATCTGCTCTTCGCGGGTGAGCGCGCGCGCGGCGGGGCCGGAGAGCGTGAGCGGCGCGACACGTCCACCGCCCGACAGCGCCCGCAGGGCGGGGAGCTGGCGCGGCGTCGCGAGCGCGACGAGCGTGCCGCCCGCGGCGTGGAGCGCGACGGCGGTCTCGCGGTCGAGCGGCGACTCGTAGAGCACGACGAGCGTCGCGCCGGGCACGGGCGTGCCGCGCGTCACCTCGACGCTGTTGTCGCCTTCGCCCACGCCGAGCGAGAGCATGATCGCGCGCACTTCGCGCTCGGCGTCATCGCTGCGCACGTAGATCGCGGCGTGTTCCGGATCGAGATCGTCGAGCAGCCGGCGAAGTGCACTCGCGCGCGCGCGGGGCGCGACGGCAATGTACGCGAAGTCGATCGCGAGTCCGTCCACGGCCGCGACGACGCCGGTGCGGCGCGCCCGCCACGCGTAACGCTCGACGAGCGCTTCCACCGCGGGCGTGAGCTGCGACGTGACCACCGTGCGTGCGGCGTCCTTCGGCACTTCGGCGATCACTGCCGCGAGCGCGTCGGCGACCGCGACCGCGGCGGTCGTGCCGTCGGCCATGGCATCGGCCCACGCGATGATCACGTGGCGCACCGTGTCGAGCTTGAGGATCGAACCGTGGAGCAGGGTGAGGAGTTCGAGCGGCGAGCCCGCGATCACCGTCGCGGGACGCGCGCGCAGCAATCGCGCGGCGCGGCGGCTGCCGGTGACGGGCAGCACGCGCAACGGGGCGCCGGCGCTCGTGCGCGTCGCCGCCTCGGCGATCAGCACCGCCGTCTCATCGTCCGGGGTGAGCACCAGCACCTGCGTCTCGGCGGCATCGGGCGCGATGCGGGCGAGCACGGGATCGAGGAATTGCGCCACGGCCGCCGCGTCCTGCGGAAGCACGTACAGCACGTTCTGCCCGCGGGCCACGCCCGCGCGTTCCGATCCCGATTCCTCCGCTCGCTCCAAGTCCACCTGATGCCTCCGGATTTTCAATGGCGCCGCTCGCTGCGCGAGAGTAAAGTATAGCGACGTGACCCCGCCCACTCCAGCCACGACTTCGCGCGCGTGACCGAAAAATCCGCCGGCGCCTTCCATCCGTCGGCCAACATCGCGTTTCTCAAGGAGTCGGCGACGATCGCCGTCTCCGCCCGCGCCAAGGCATTGAAAGCGGCCGGCCGTCACGTGATCGATCTTGGTGCCGGCGAGCCGGACTTCGATACGCCGCCGTTCATCAGCGCGGCCGCGGCGCGCGCGGTGGAGAACGGCGCCACGCACTACACCGCGACCGAGGGGATCCTGCCGCTGCGCGAAGCGATCGCGGCCGACGCGCGCGAGCGCTACCGCGGCGCGGTGCCGGTGGACGCGAAGGACATCGTCGTCTCGAACGGATCGAAGCAGTCGCTGTTCAATCTCTGCTTCGCGCTCTTCGGCGCGGGCAATGAGGTGCTGATCCCGACGCCGAGCTGGACGAGTTACTTCGAGATGGTGGCGCTCGCGCGCGCGACGGCGGTGCCGGTGCCCGGCGATGCGAAGCGCAGTCTCACCGTGACGGCCGAGCTGCTCGAGCGCGCCGCGACGCCGCGCACGCGCGGCGTGATGCTGAATTCGCCGAGCAATCCGAGCGGCGCGGTGTATTCGGCGGACGCGCTGCGCGACATCCTCGCGCTGGCCGAGCGGCGCGACTGGTGGGTGATCAGCGATGAGATCTACCGGCGCATCAGCTACGACGGGCCGGCGGCGAGCCTGCTCGACCTAGCGACGCGGCGGGAGCGGCTCGTGATCGTGGATGGCGTCGCGAAGGCCTACGCGATGACGGGTTGGCGCATCGGCTGGGCGATCGCGCCGCGCACGCTCGCCGCGGCGATGACGGGTTTCCAGTCGCACACGACATCGAACGCGAGCGCGGCATCGCAGCACGCGGCGCTCGCGGCGTTGAGCGATCGCGCGCAGGCGGAGCCGGCGATCGCCGCCATGGTGGCGGAGTTCCGCGAGCGGCGCGATGCGATCGTCGCGGAGCTCAAGAGTGAGCCGCGGCTCGAGTACGTGCCAATGGCGGGCGCGTTCTACCTGTTCGCGCGCATCGCGCCCGAAGGTGCGCCGGGCGATCCGGGCGCCGAGTTCGCGCAGGCAATGCTCGAGAAGCACGATGTCGCCATCGTTCCGGGCAGCGCGTTCGGCACGCCGAGCTGGGTGCGGCTGTCATACGCGGCGCCGCGCGAACAGGTGCTCACCGGCGTGCGGAAACTGATCGAGCTGTATCGCGAGCGCACGGGGTGAACGCGGGCGGGCGCGATCGGCTGGCGTGATGGGCGGCGTGACGTATCTTGGGGCGCACTGGTGCGGGGAGGATCTCGTGCAGATCGCACTGCAGGTCGAGCCGGCGCGGGGAATGCCGGTCGCGGTCGAATACCGGTGGGATGCCGACACCGCGATCCTCGTCGCGCACTTGGAGGACATCGAAGCGGGCAATGGCATGTCGGGCTCGGTGGAACTCTCGGGCAACGACGGCTCCTGGCTCGTGCTCGACGTGAAGAACGGTCAGGTGCGCGGCGTGGAGGTGGCCGTCTGGCCGGATGTGCGGAAGCACGCGGGGCTCAAGGCGCCCGCGGAGGTGGAGGCCGCGAAGGTCACCGTGCCCAACCGCAAGTCGGAGCCGGGCGTCGCGGTGCTGCAGATGGACACGTCGCTCGTGGCGGAATCGAATCCGGCGCAGAGCATCGTCCATTTCCGGCTTGGCGGGCGGCGTGCCGCGCGCACACTCCGTATCGCGCGCGATGTGCTCGTCGAGATCGACGAACATGATGTGCTCTCTGGCGTTTGGCTCCTGAACGTGCCCCCATTCCCGGCGGAAGAGTGATCACCACCATCGTGCTCATCAAATGCGATCCCAAGCGGATCCCGCAGGCGGCGCTCAAGCTCGCCGGCGTGGACGGCGTGTCGGAAGTCTATTCGGTATCGGGAGAATGGGATCTCGTCGCGATCGTGCGGGTGGCCGAGTACGACCAGATCGCGAAGGTAGTGACCGAAGAATTCGCGGCGGTGCCAGGCTTGGAGCGGACTCAGACTTTGACCGCATTCCGGGCTTACTCGAGAAAGGATCTTGAGCAAGCGTGGGACATCGGCTCTGAGTAACTGACGTGCGCATGTAGGCCCTAGTACCGCTGAAACGGCGCGTATAGCAAATGAGCGTATGGTACGGCTCGGCGTGAGTAGGCCAACTCGCGCCATGCGGTACCATACGCTCAGTTGCTAAACGCGCTTTTTCAGTGGTACTAAGGCCCACACGCGCATGCGGGGAGTAGCTAGTGGCCTGCGCTCCCCGCGGGAGCCGGCTTCCCCGAAGGCGCGCCGTCAACCGTCGGCCGCTCGTCGAGGCACCAATTCGAGCGCGCCCGGTACACCTCGCTCCATTTGCCGTTCTTCCAGCCGAGCACCGTGAGGAAGGTGTCGCCGCCGTAGGTCCATCCCTCGAGGATGATCTCGTCCACGCCGTCGCCGGTCAGGTCGAGATGGTCGAAGTAACGGCGGAAGGCCGCCGTAACGAGCGGGCCGTTGATCCGGTGCGCGAACGTCGCGTGCCACGCGCCCGCGGAATCCTTGTCGGCCACGAGCAGGATGTGCGTGGTCTTCGCGCCCGTGGATGACGAACGTTCGGCCGAGGGGTCGATGAACGATGCGACGATCGTGTTCGACTTCGTGGCGCCCGAGGGGAAGCTCACCGCGTGGAAGTCGAGCGAGTCGAGCACGGCCGGCTTGATGCCGGCGGCCAGCGCGACCTCGCCGGCGACGCCGCGCGCGATCTTCACGATCTCGGCGGGCGCCATCGGCTGCGGCGTACGCGTCACGCCCAGGGTGCCGTTCGACGCGAGCATTTCCAGCGTGAAGTCATTGCGCACGCGCAGTGCGTTGGCGTGCACCGCGGCGAGCGGCGTGAGCGTGTGGCAGCCGGGCAGCGTATAGAGCGGGTTCCCGGGGCGCTCCCACATGCCCTGCCGCACTTCGGCGTTCCCGCTCGAGTGGCCGTCCTGGTAGATCGTGTAGCTCTTCCCGTGGCGCAGGTACTGCGCGTCGAACTTCTGCCAATTCTCGGCGGTGAGCTGGATCGGTTTGAGCTTGCCGCCGGAGATCGTCGCCACCGGCACCATGCGCGCGTCGCCCGTCTCACCGAAGATCTGGAAGAGGATCACCGGGTGCGACGCAAGGTTCAGCTCCTCACCGGGCGGGATGCGCGGCGGTCCCGCAGCCTTGCCGGCTTGCAGGAACGCGTTTGCTTTGTCACATCCGGTGGCGACCACTAGAATGGTCGCGAGCACAGCGAGTCGTGATCTCACGAGTGGCGCGTGTCCTTTCGACGGAGCGGGCAACGGATCCGTGATCGCAGAAACCAGCACACCAAACGACTCCACGGGCGGGGCGCCCGAAGAGCCGCATCTCATAGACGCGGAAGGGGTTGAGTATGCAACCGTGAGGCCCCTCCCGGTACCCGGCGGGCGGTTTTTGGCGGTCACGGCCGCCGCCCTCATGGCCGCGCTCGCGGCGGGGGCCCTTCACGCGCAGGCGCCCGTGCCCCTGCGCATCCACCCGCGCGTCGGCGACACGCTGCACACGCGGTTCGAGCAGGACGTGGAGATGACCGCCGCCACGAAGGTGCACGGCAAGGACACCACGCTCACGAACCGCACGAGTACGCTCGTGATCGCGCGGCTGATCGTGCTCCGCCTCGAGGGCGACGGCGCGCTGCTCGAGGCGATCACGGATTCGGTGGCGGTCCTGACGGTCGGCGAGCAGGCGATCACGCCGAGCGAGGGCGCGCGGCGCGCGATGCAGAAACGGCGCATCCAGCTGCACGTGCACGCCGACGGCGCGGTGCGGGTGGAGGCGCCTTCCGACCTCGACCGCGACCTCGGCTCGCTCGTCGGCACCATGCCGGCTACGCTGCCGGCGGCGCCGATGAGCGTGGGCGGAAAATGGGACAATGCGGTGGCCGTTCCGGTGGGCGGCGAGAGTGCCGACGCGAAAAGGCGCGCGGCTCCGCGCGGAGTACACGTTCGATTCGACGGCCGCGGCTCCCGTGCGCGACTTCATCAGCGTGCGCGGCGTGATCGCGCGCGATTCGTCCGGCGGCGCGCTGAGAGACGGCACGCGCATGACGTCGGCGGGCACGATGACGGGCACCGTGATCCTCGACCGCGCGCGCGGCTGGTGGGACGATTCCAAGATCGTGATCACGATCAATTCCGTGATCACGCCGGCAATGGCGACGGGCGGGCCGCCGGTGCAGGTACGCACGCGGATCACCGAGCGGATCCGCACGGACGAGCCCCACCCGGGGCGGCGCCGAAGGGCTGATCGGGACGCTGAGGGCGGTTTCTGGCGCCACAGTCGCGCCACCGTCTACATTTACAGTGTGCGGCTCGTACACCTCGCTGACCTCCATCTCGGCTTCCGCCAGTACCACCGGCTGACGCCCATCGGGATGAACCAGCGCGAAGCGGACGTCGCGGAGGCGTTCCGCCGCGCGGTCGATCGCGTCATCGCGCTGCGCCCGGACATCGTGGTCATCGCCGGCGACGTGTTCCACACCGTGCGCCCGATGAACCCGGCGATCATCCACGCGTTCCAGCAATTCTCGCGGCTCAGAGCGGCGCTGCCCGACGCGATCATGGTGATGGTCGCGGGCAATCACGACCGGCCGCGCAGCGCGGAGACGGGCTGCATCCTGCGCCTGTTCACTCCGCTGGGTTTCCACGTGGCCGACGAGACGGTGCAGCGCTTCTCCTTCCCGGAGCGCGGGCTGTCCATTCTCGCGGTGCCGGATCTCACCGGGGCGCTGCCGGAGCTCGCGCCGGAACCGGGGATCAAGCACAACGTGCTCGTGCTGCACGGCGAAGTGGAGGGCATGCTCCCCGAGCACATGGCGCGCGTCGACCGCGCGGTGATGGAGATCCCGCAAGTCCGCGATCGGGCCGGCGCGGTGGAGCTACGTGGCGCTCGGCCACTATCACGTGCAGCGCGAGATCGCGCCGAACTGCTACTACTCGGGCTCGCTCGAGTACACGAGCGCGAATCCGTGGGGCGAACTGGTCGAGGAGCGCGAGGCCGATCTCGCGGGCAAGAGTTTCATCGAATACGACCTGGACGCGCGCGCGCCGCGCTTCCACAAGCTCGATGCGAGCCGGCCGCTGGTGAACCTGCTCGCGGTGTCGGCGCGCGGGATGTCGGCGTCGGAACTCGATGCGGCGATCAAGGAGCGCGTCGAGACGACGCCGGGCGGCATCGACGACAAGATCGTGCGGCTTGTCGTGCGCGATGTGCCGCGCCACGTGGTGCGCGAGCTCGATCAGAAGGCGCTGCGCGACTACAAGCGGCGCGCGCTGCATTTCCATCTCGACACGCGGCGCCCCGAGATCGCGCGCGTGTCCTCGAACGGCGCGCCGGGCCGCCGGGCGACACTGCCCGAGACCGTGGAGCACTATCTCGCGAAGCGGCCGATGGAATCGGGCATCGACCGCGCGGCGCTGGTTGGTCTCGGGCTCCGCTACCTGCAGGAGGCGGACGAGGCCATCCAGGCATCGGGCGCGCTGCCCGGCGCGGAGGGCGCGGGCGCATGAGACTGAATTCGCTCGTCCTCCAGAATTTCCGGCAGCACGCCGACACGAAGCTGAGCTTCGACGGCGGGCTCACCGGCATCATCGGCCCGAACGGATCGGGGAAGACCACGATCCTCGAGGCGATCGCGTGGGCGATCTACGGGAACGCCGCGGCGCGCGGCACGCGCGAGACGATCCGCTTCAATCGCGCCGGCGCACGTGCCAGCGTGCGCGTGGAGTTGGACTTCGATCTCGCGGGGCACCGCTACCGGGTTGTGCGCGGGCTCACGAACGCCGAACTGTTCCTCGACGGCGCGCGCGTCGCCGATCGCCGATTCGGTGAGCGGCGTGTCCGATCTCCTCACGCGCCGGCTCGGCATGACGCGCGAGGAATTCTTCAACACGTACTTCACGGGGCAGAAGGAACTCTCGGTGATGGCGGCGATGGGGCCGTCGGAGCGCGGGCAGTTCCTCTCGCACGTGTTGGGCTACGAGCGGCTGCGCGCGGCGCAGGACATCTTGCGCGAGAAGCGGCGGTCGATCGTATCCGAACTGGCGGGACTGCGGCAGGGGATGTCGGATCCCGACGCGGTGATGCGGCAACACTCGCCGAGGCGGAACGGCGGCTGGCCGATTCGAGCGAGCGTGCGCGCGTGTCGCGCGCCGGCCACGCGCAGGCGGCCGCTCGCGTAGCGGAGTTGCGGCCGCCGTGGGAGAGAATGCAGCGCGAGCGCGAGCAGCTGCAGGCCGTGCTGTCGGAGCTGCGCGTGGCGGAAGGCGAGGCGCAGGCGTTGCAGCGCGACGACGACCGGTTGGCGCGCGATCTCGCGGAGACCGCGCACGCGCGCGCGGAGCGGGAATCGCTCACGCGCGAACTCGAGGGCTATCCGGCGCTGCATCTCGAGTTCCAGAAGCTCGAGGCGCTCGCGCGCGATGAAGGGCGGCGTCTCACACTGCTCGAGACGCGCGCCGCGCTCACCGACGAGATCTCGCGCCTTCGCGAGCGGCGCAGCAAACTTGAGACGGCGCCGAAGCTCGAGACCGAGAACACCGGCGATCCTCGAGGAGAAACAGGAAGCATTGGTGGAAGTGGACGGCAAACTCGAAGCGCGGCGCACGGAGTGGGTGCGCGATAAGCAGGAAGCCGAGACCAAGCGCGAGGCGCTGCGCACACAGTTCCAGGAGCTGAAGCAGCAGCGCGAACGCCTCGAAGCGGCGGGCGAGAATGGGTGCGTGCCCCACATGCGCTCGGCCGCTCGCGGGGAATCTGCGCTCGGTGCTCGACTTGCTCGACGGGCAGATGGAAACCGTGCGCGTGGACGGCCTGTATTACAAAGGCCGCCTCGAGCAGCTGCTCACGATGCCCGACGACGTGAAAGCGCTCGACGAGCAGCGGCGTGCGCTCTTCGCCGAAGTGGGGCAGGTGGAGCGGAAGCTCGTGAAGGTGCAGCTCGCGGTGCAGGAATTGTCGCAGATCGGAGGCGATCTCGCCGCGAAGGAGGAACGCGACGCGCAACTCGCGCGTGAGCTGGAGGCGGTGCCGGCCGGCTACGACGCGGCGCGCCACGTGGTGGTGCGCCAGGAGCTCGACCGCCTCATGCCGATCGACGCGCGCGCGACGCGCCTGTCCGCGCAGGTGGAGCGCGAGCCCGGGCTCGCGCGCGAGCACGCGCAATTGCGCGAGCAGATCGTCGCGCTCGCGACGCGGATCGACGCGCTGCGCACGCGGCGCGACGCCGTGACGGTGCCCGAAGCGGAATTCAATGCGAAGCGCGAGGACTTCGAGCGCGCGAGCAGCGGAGATGCGCGCGGTGGAACTCACCGTGGTGCAGGCCGAGAGCGACGCGCAGAACGCCGCGTCGGCGCTCGAGGTCGCGGAGCGTTCGGCACGCGATCTCGCCGACCGTCAGCGGCTGCTCGAGCGATCTGAACGATCAGAAGCGGCTGCACGATGAGCTGGACCGCGCGTACACCGATCTGCGCACCGATCTCAATTTCCAGCTGCGCCCCGAGCTGTCCGAGATCGCGAGCGCGTTCCTTCGGATCTCACCGACGGCCGCTACGGCGAGATCGAGCTCGACGACAATTACGAGATCAGACGTGCTCGAGGACGGGGTGCCGAAGCCGGTGATCTCCGGCGGCGAGGAGGATCTCGCGAATCTCGTGCTGCGTCTCGCGATCTCGCAGATGATCGCCGAGCGGGCGGGGCAGCCGTTCGCGCTGCTGGTGCTCGACGAGATCTTCGGCTCGCTCGACGAGACTGCACCGCGAGAGCGTGCTGGATCTGCTGCGCCGGCTGCAGGACCGCTTCGAGCAGGTGATCCTCATCACGCACATCGAGAGCGTGCGCGACATGCTCGACCACGTGGTGATGGTGCGCTTCAACGAGGAGACGGGCGCGAGTGTGGTGACGCAGGAAGAGGGCGTGACGCTGCCGCCTGCGGAAGGCGGCGCCGATCCCGCCGCGCCGCTCGTGCTCGTGAAGGCGAGCTGATGGCGGTCGCACACACGCCCCGCTCGCCGCGGCCGAGCGGTCCGCACGAAGCGCGCGCGTCGGACGCGCCGGCGCTGAATCAGGTGTTCAGCGACGCGTTCACCGAGCGCTACCGGCGCGATGGGCTCGTGGGCGTGCGCGTGCCGTTCTTGAATCCGGCGATCTGGCAGATTCGCGATCGAGGACGCGGCGGGCGGCGCGCAGCTCTGGCGCGACGAGCGCGGCGACGATCGCGGCGTTCAACATCGCGCACGCGTCGGGTGGCGAGGGATGGATGGGTCCGCTCGCGGTGCGGCCGGACATCCAGGGCGCAG
Source organism: uncultured Gemmatimonadaceae bacterium (assembly GCA_963737845.1). Classification (GTDB taxonomy): domain Bacteria; phylum Gemmatimonadota; class Gemmatimonadetes; order Gemmatimonadales; family Gemmatimonadaceae; genus DATKOH01. Next base: position 200,527 of record CAVTUD010000001.1, read on the forward strand.
GGATCGGAAAGCGTCGTGGTGACGAGTGCGAGCGATTGGCTCGTGCGCGCGGGGTGCAGCGCCATCGGCCTCGAGACGATGCCGCGCACGATGGACAACATCGGATTCTACTCGACGCTGGGATATCTGCCGGGGAATCTCACGATCACCGTGACCGTGGATGCGGCGCCGGCCGTGCGCCCTCCGCAACTGCTGAGCCGGCTCGGCGCGCGCGCGCAGGATGACGCCGTGGAAGAGTGCTTCGCGCTCACGCACGCGCTGATCCCGGGCCGCGATTACTCGCGCGAGATCAGGCTGACGCAAACGCTCGGGCTTGGCGAGACCGTGCTCTTCCGCGACGGCGACCGGCTCGTGGGTTTCGCGCTGTCACACACCGCGCCGCTGGTGGAAGGACGCGCGCTCGACGAGATGCGTGTGTTGAAATTGGTGCTCGAGAGCGACGCGCTCATTCCCACCGCGATCTCCGCGCTCGCGGAGCTGGCGCGCCGGCATCACGCGCGCCGCGTGGCGATCCGCGCGCAGACGGAATATCCAGAGGGATACCGCCGGCTGATCGAGGCAGGCGCCCGCGTGCGCTGGACCGATCTGCGCATGACCCTCGCCGGCTTCGCCGAGCCGCGCGCGGCGAGCGGGATCGTTTGGAGTAACTGGGAGATCTAGAACTGCCGCGCTTGAGTCAGAGACAACCGCCGTCGTGGCATGCCGAGAGTGCCCAGACCATTCCGAGGACGAGCGCGAGCGGCACGAGAATGAGTGCCACCGCGGTACTGCGCCAAACCGCAACACTCGCATCGAACGCCACCGGCCATGCGCGGGAGAGCGCGTACACTTGTAGCGCCGCACCGCTCAGTGGCAAGCCAATGAGCATGGCTGCGAGTTCTGGGAAGCCCAACACTCTTCCGTAGGCGGCAAGCACTGCGATCCACGACACAAGAGCCGCGATAAGAGCCCAGCGGCCCCAGCGCCGGAGCAGGAAAACCGCGGCGGAAGGGAAGCCGAGGTAGGACGCCACGGCGAGGATCCACCACAATGCATTCTGTGTCATACGCGGTACTCCACCGCCTCCTCTCGCTTCGTCAGCTGACGCGTTAGTTCGTCCCACTCACCGGCGGAGCGCCCGGCTTCACGGCCGCCACCGGCTTGATGAACTTGTCGCACCACGCCACGAAGCGCACGAGATAATCCTGCCGGAAACTCGGCACGGTGAGTCCGTGATACTGTCCCGGGTACACGATGAGTTCGGTCTGGATGCCGAGCGTGCGCAGCGCCTGATACATCTGCTCGCCGCCGACCACGGGCACGTTCGCGTCGAGCTTGCCCGCCCAGGAATAGCGTGGGCGTCTTGATCTTGTCGGCGTTGAAGAACGGATACGACACTTTCATCCACGCGTCCTTCGCCTTCCACGGCGCGCCGAGTTCGAGTTCGTATTGCACGACGTATTCATCGACACCGTACATCGAGAGCTGGTTCGCGCTGCCCGCGCCGCTCACGGCCGCCTTGAAGCGCGTGGTGGTCGCGATCGAATAGTCGGTGAGGATGCCGCCGTAGCTCCAGCCGCCGATCGCGAGCTTCGATGAGTCGGCGATCCCACTGCGCACCGCCTCGTTCACGGCGCCCATGAGGTCGAGCACTTCGAGATGACCCCAATCGGCGAAGATCGCTCTCTGATACGCCGCGCCGCGTCCCGAGCTGCCGCGATAATTCGGCGAGATCACGGTGTACCCGTTCGCCGCGAACCACTGGCGCGCGAAGTTGAAGCTGTAGTTGTCCTGGCCGTTCGGCCCGCCGTGAATGTAGAGGATCATGGGCGTCGCGCCCGTGGCGCCTACCGGCCGCACGACGACGCTGTGTACTTCGGTGCCGTCGGAACTCTTGGAGATTTGATCCGTTGTCGGCGATAGCTGCAGCGTCGCGAACAACGAATCGTTCTGGTGCGAGAGCTGGCGCACGTTCGCGCCGTCAACGGCGAACACTTCGTTCGGCCGGTCGAACGTCGTGATGAGCGCCGCGATGCGCGCCTGCGCCGAGCGCGGCGCGGAGAAGGCGTTCACGATGCGCCGGCCGCCGGTGATCACCGTCGCTTTGCCGTCGGCAATGTTCACGCGCACAATGCTCTCGGTGCGATCGTCGGACATGAGCGCGATCACGCTCGCGCCGTCGGCGGTGAACACCGGATCCTGCAGCGGGCGGTCGAGCGCGGTGGTGAGCACGCTGCGGCGCCGCGCTGCCATCGCTCTTCACGATGGCGAGCTTGTCGAGCTGGTAGGCGTACCACTTGGGCTCGTCGGTGCGCAGGAAGGCGATCCATGCGCCGTCGGGGCTCCACGCCGGCGGACCGCGGTCGGGGCCCGGGAAGATTCGTGAGATTGCGCGGCGTGCCGGGCGATGCGACGTCGAGCACGAACACATCCGAGCCCTCGCCGACGCCGGGTTCCGGCGCGGGTGACCGGATGAACGCGATGCGCTTGCCGTCGGGACTCCAGCGCGGCTGTTCGTCGTCTTCCATGCCCTTCGTGAGCGTGTCGAGCTTCTTGCTCGCCACATCGAAGAGCAGGATGTGGCTGCGCGACGGCGTGAGATAACCCTCCACGTCGCGCTTGAACGCGTATCGCGTGATCTCGATCGGCCGCTTCTTGGTGGTGTCCTTCTTCGCGGTGTCGGGATCGAGGTCGGCCACGAGCGCGAGCTTCTGTCCGTCGGGCGACCACTCCATGCTCGACACGCCGTCCTTGATCATCGTGAGGCGCTGCGCTTCGCCGCCGCGGCGGTCGAGCAGCCACACCTGCGCGCCTTTGCTCTCCTGGCGCCCGGAAAGGAACGCGAGATAGCGGCCGTCGGGACTCCAGCGCGGCGTGCTCTCGCGCTCAGGCGTGCTTGTGAGGTGGATGGTCTCTTTGCCGTCCCAGCTGGTCATCCAGAGGTCCGCGTCGCTCTTGTCCTTCGCGCTGTCGATCGTGGTGACGGTGTACGCCACCCACGCGCCGTCGGGCGAGAGCTGCGGATCGGACACGGCCTTGATCTTGAGCAGATCGCTCGCGCGCACGGGGCGCGGCGCGGTCTGCGCGGCCAACGGAAGTGCGAGCGAGAGCGCGGCGCCGATCAGCGACTGACGGAACAATGCGGTCATGGACTCACCGGAAGAGGGAACGGAGCGCGTCACCGGCGGTGAGCGCGCGGAGATAACTCAGCGATGTCGCGTCGAGCGCAGTGGGTGCGATCCCGAACTCGCTCTGGAGCGCGTTGTCGGGAGTGATGTTGTCACTGTCGAGCAGGGCTAGCAAGCCCGTGGTCACCGGAGGATTCGGAAGCACGCGTTGCGCGATCGCGACGACAGGCTTGAGCGCCCCGACGGGCGCGCTCACCAACGTGCGATGCGCGCCCATCGCTTCCAGAACGCGCTCTGCGATCTCGCGCAGCGAGAGCGGCTCGGGGCCGCCGAGCGAGTACGACTTGCCAATGGTGCTCTCGCGCTCGAGCGAGATCGCAATGCACTGCGCGACATCATCCACCGCGACTGGTTGAAAACGCGCGGTGCCGCCACCGGGCAGTGGATACACCACGGGCGACAACTTCACGAGCCGAGCCAGCACATTCACGAACTCATCCTCGGGCCCGAAGATCACGCTCGGCCGCAGCACGGTGAACGACAAGCCGCTCGCTCGCACCGCGTCCTCGGCGAATCCTTTGCTCCGGAGGAACCGGTGCGGTGACGCGCTCGATGCGCCGTTCTGCGACAGGTGGATGAAGCGCGAAGCGCTCGCCGCGCGCGCCGCGGCAATGAGCGCGGCCGTCGCGTCGGTGTTCACCGATTGGTAGGTCTGCCCGGCGCGCTCGATCGCGATCGCGGCACAGTGAACGACCGCATTCGCGCCGCGCAGGGCGCTCACCACGAACGAACTGTCACGCAGATCGCCGGCCAGGAACTCCACGGCCACGCCGTCCAGCCGCTCGCGCGCCTTGCCCTCATCGCGCACCATGGCGCGCACCGTCCATCCCCGTGCCGCCAGCGCGCGGCATGCGTGCGAACCGACGAATCCCGCGGCCCCGGTCACGACCACGGTGCCGCGCACGCCGCTCACACGCGCGGCCGCGCGTCGCTGCGCACGATGCGCCAGAACAGCAGCGACACGCCGAGCGTCAGCAGCAGGTGGATCCAGCCCCAGCCCGCGCCGAAGAAGGTGACGTACGCCCACACGCCGAGCATGAGCGCGGCGAGCGGATACGCGAAACGGAAGAACAATTGCGGCAGCGTCATGAATTTCTCCGATTGACGCCCCGCGCGCCGCTCCCTACATTCGGCATCGAGCAGTGATTGGGGCGAAGAGATTCCATTTTTGAGCCAACAAGTCTCTCGGGTGGGTTCGATAATCTATGCTGACGTCATGCCCCGTACGGGGAAGGCGGAAGGCGTGGTGAGGACCTCATACATTCGACGGGGCTTCAAAAACCCTCTTCGTTCCTCCCCTTCGGGCTCCGTCGCAAGACGGGGCCCGATCGTCATCCGGCGCCTCGCGGCCGTCGCCATAACTCCATGAGTATCCGTGGCGCGACCGGTTTGAGCCAGGGCCACGCGAGCACCAATCCGACCGCCCATGCGCCGTACGCGTACGTGACCGGCACGCGCCAGTGCGGCATGAGGAATTGCGCGAGCCAGAGCACGAAGAGCACGGTGGCGTTCCACCATTCGAATTTCATGTTGAGCAGCAGCAGCACCGCCACCACGCTCTGCATGAGGGTGAGCAGTATCTCGTCGCGCTGCGCTCCGTCGAAGGGCAGGCTCGCCGGCACACCGCGCGCCACCGAGAACGCGATCGGGATCATCGCCGCGAGCGCGGTCCACTGATTGATGTTGCTCGACATCATGTTCATCATCGCCATCGGCGCCTTGTTCGGCCGGCTCGCCCAGTGGAACGCGCTCACCTTCTCGGGGAACTCGCTCACGAACGGCGCCACCCACTGCACGAACACGAACTGGCTGATGCCGAACGTGGCCGCGAGCGCGAGCATCGACTCCAGGAACGGGTGCGCGGTGAAATAAATGAGCGCGCCGCCCACGACGAACAATCCCGTGATCGCGACGCCGCGCCACTTGCCCGGCCGCGAATACGCCCAGCGCGACACCCACGGCGCTTCGGCCAATCCTTCTTCGCGCTCGGGCGGCATGCGCCAGAGCACGGCGAGATAGCCGAAGTACATCGCGATGAGCACGGCCGCGTCCACCGGCCCGATCGAACCCTTGTACCAGATCCACACGAAATACACGCAGCGGCGGCACAGTGCCGAGCACTTCCACGGCGTGCTCATCCTCGAGGTGGATCGCGCCGAGGCGCTTGCCGCGGCGCCGCGAGTACACGGCCGCCACCGCGTAGATCATCGGCCAGCCGAGCCCGACCAACAGGCGGATCGCGCCGGTGAAATTCGCGATCGCGAGATGCGACGTGCAGCCGGCGGGCGGCAGGGACACGAAGCACGACGGTGCGTCGTGCCCCGCGTGCCAGGCGATCACCGCCTCCACCGCGAATTCGGGCAGTGTCTGCAGCCAGGCGAGGATCGCGAGTGCGAGACCCTGCGACATCATGAATTGCGCGGCCTCGGCGCCCCACGCCACGAGGAAGGCGCTGAGCAACATGCTCGGGAAGGTCCAGAGCGCCGTCATTGCGGAGGCGGCGGCGCTGGACGCCGCCGCGCTCGCTAGCTTGATTCTGACAAGGAGCCCGGGCAATTCGTTCCGTCTCGCGGTAGAGAGGAGTGAGCGCCCGCGGAAGGTAGCGCGACGGCCGATATGAGGGCAACGCCATGACGAACAATCAGACCGACGGCACGGGCGCGCCGCGCGCGCGCCGGTCGCAGGAACTGGACGATCTGCACGAATCGCGCGCCGCCTGGGCGCACGATCTCGACGCCGCGCCGGAACGGAATCCGGAGTTCGAGGGCATCGTGCATCGCATGATCGAGCTGATCGGCGAGAATCCGGAGCGCGAAGGACTGCTCAAGACGCCCGAGCGCGTCGCGAACTCGCTCACGTGGCTCACGCGCGGCTACGATCTCGATGTCAACGATGTCGTTGGCGACGCCGTGTTCGAGGAGTCGCATTCGAGCATGGTGATGGTGCGCGACATCGAGGTCTATTCGCTCTGCGAGCATCACGTGCTGCCCTTCTTCGGGAAGGCGCACGTGGCGTACATCCCCGACGGGCGCATCGTGGGATTGTCCAAGCTGCCGCGCATCGTGGAAGTGTTCGCGCGCCGGCTGCAGGTGCAGGAGCGTCTCACCGAGCAGATCGCGCAGGCGGTGGAGGACGTGCTGAATCCGAAAGGCGTGGGCGTCGTGATCGAGGCGTACCACCTGTGCATGATGATGCGCGGCGTGCAGAAGCAGAATTCGCAAACGGTCACGTCGGCGGTGCGCGGCCTCTTCCGCAGCGATCCGCGCACGCGCGAGGAATTCCTGTCGCTCACGCAGTCGCGCGCGTCGATGCTCCGTTGAGCGACGCGCTCGCGGGCCGCACGGCGATCGTCACCGGGGCCTCGCGCGGGATCGGCGCGGCGACGGCTCGCAGGCTGGCGGCCGCGGGCGCGCGCGTTGCGCTGTTCGCGCGGACCGGGGAAGCGATCATCCAGCTCGCGGCGGAGCTCGGCGGCGGCGCGCTGGCGGTGCCGTGCGATCTCACCGACGACGCTGCCGTGACTCGCGCCGTGGCCGCCGCCGGCGAGGCGTTCGGCGATGCGGCGGAGATCATCGTGAACAACGCCGGGATCTTCGCGCCGGCGCCGCTCGCCGAGATCACCGTCGCATCGTTCCGCGACACGATCGCGACCAATCTCGTCGCGCCCTTCCTGCTCGTGCGCGCGGTGCTGCCGCGCCTCGTCGAACGCGGCAACGGGCACCTCGTGACGATCGGCTCGGCGGCGGACCGCACGGCGTATCCCGAGAACGCTTCGTACTCCGCGAGCCGCTATGGCGCGCGCGGACTGCACGAGGTGATGCGCGCCGAGCTGCGCGGCACCGGCGTGCGCACGACGCTCGTGTCGCCCGCGTCCGTGGACACGTCGATCTGGGACAAGGTGGACAGAGCGGGCAAAGGGCGCTTCCCGTCGCGCGACGCGATGCTCGCCGCGGACGATGTCGCGGCGGCGGTGTTCTACGCGGTCACGCAGCCACCGCGCGTGAACATCGACGAGCTGCGCCTCTCGCGCGCGTAGGCACGGCCGTGTTCTCCGAACTCGTCGAATCGCTCCGCTGCGTGCGCGCGCACGAGCCCACGGGCCTCGTCGCGATCGCGTTCAAGACGGTGGAGCGCGACATCGTGAGCGGATCGCTCGGCTGCCCGCACTGCAAGGCGACGTACCCGATCGACGGCGCGGTCGCGGATTTCCGGGATGATCGTGAGGGCATACCGCTCGCGCCTCCGAAGACACGTCCGGCGGATGAACTCGCGATGCGCGCCGGCGCGTTGCTCGGGCTCGCCGAGCCCGGCGGCGTGGTGGTGCTCGCCGGTGCGTGGGCCGAGTGCGCGCCCGAGGTCGCGGGGATCGCCGAGCCGGTGCGCGTGCTGGCGCTGGACGCGCCGGGGGGCATCGCGAGCGGCGCGGGCGTGTCGCTCGCGCGCACGGCGGGGGAGATCCCGCTGCTGGCCGGCAAGGCGCGCGGCATCGCGCTCGATGCGGCGCACGCGGGCGCGAGTTATCTGGCGAGCGCCGCCGCCGCGGTGAGCGCGCGCGGCCGGCTCGTGGCGCCGGTGTCGGCGCCGGTGCCGGAAGGATTCACCGAGCTCGCGCGCGACGCGCGCGATTGGGTGGCGGAGAAGTTGCCGGTGGAGACCGTGGTGCCGCTCGCGCGCGCGCCGCGGCGCGCCGCGGGCGCCGCGGGTCAGTCGCCCGCGTCGCCCGAGTAGAGCGAGTCGACGAGCGCCTTGTAGCGCGTGTCCACCACGCGCCGCTTCACCTTGAGCGTGGGCGTGAGCTCGCCGCTCTCGATCGTGAAGTCATGATCGAGCAGTCCGAATTTCTTCGGCTGTTCGAAGTGCGCGAGGCCGTGGATGTTCCCGAGCACCTCCTTCTCCATCTTCGCCTTCACCGCCGGGTTGTTCACCATGGCCGCGTGGTCGGGGAAGGTGAGTCCCTCGCCCGCCGCCCATTTCTCGAGCTGCGCGAAGTCGGGCACCACCAGCATCACGGGGAACTTGCGCTTGTCGCCGATCATCACGGCCTGCAGCACGAACTTGTTGGTCTTCACCTGATTCTCGATCGGCTGCGGCGCGATCTTCTTGCCGCCGGCCGTCACGATGATGTCCTTCTTGCGATCGGTGATGCGCAGGTAGCCATCGTTGAACTCGCCGATGTCGCCGGTGTGGAACCATCCCTCGGCGTCGATCGCCTCTTTCGTCGCGTCGGGGCGGTTGTAGTAGCCCTTCATCACGTGCGGGCCGCGTGTGAGGATCTCGCCGTCTGGGGCGATCATGACCTCGATGCCGGAGATCGGCTTGCCCACGGTGCCGATGCGATTGAACTCGGGCGTGTTCACCGCGATCACGGGCGATGTTTCAGTGAGCCCGTAGCCTTCGAGAATGAGGAGGCCGGCGGCGTAGAAGAAGCTGTTGATCTCGGGTGCCAGCGGCGCGCCGCCGCTCACGAAGTACCGGAGCCGTCCGCCCACGCGCTCGCGCAGCTTCGAGAACACCAGCTTATCGGCGACCTGATATTGGAACGCGAGGAAACCCTTGGGCGCGCGCCCGGCCTGCATCTCGGCGGCCCACCGGTCGCCCACGCCGCGCGCCCAGAGGAAGATCGTCTTCTTCGCCCAGCCGCCGGCGAGCGCCTTCTCGAGCACGGCCGCGTAGATCTTCTCGTAGATGCGCGGCACCGACACCACGAGCGTCGGTTTGATCTCGCCAATGTTCTCGAGGATCGTGTTCATCGACTCGACGTACGCGATCGACACGCCCACGTAGAACATCAGGAAGTCGAACATCCGCTCCAGGATGTGCGAGAGCGGCAGGAAGCTGAGCGAGACGTCGGTGCTGCGGAACGGGATCGCATTCGCCACCGCGAGCACGTTCGACGTGATGTTGCCGTGCGAGAGCATTGCGCCCTTGGGCGCGCCGGTGGTGCCGGAGGTGTAGATGATCGTCGCGAGGTCGTCGGGGCGCACCGACAGCGCGTCGGCGCGGTACTGCGCGAGCGTCGCGGCATTCTCCGCCGCTGCGCCGCGCGCCTCGAGCGCCGCGAGCGAGAGTTCCACGCCCGGCAGCCGCTCGTCCGCGAACGAGATCACGTGCTGCAGCGCCGGCAGCTCGCCGCGCACTTCCGCGATCTTCGCGGCCTGCTCCGCCGTCGAGACGAACAGCGCGACCGCTCCCGAATCCTTCAGGATGAACGCGATCTGCTCGGGCGGCAGCGTCGGATAGAGCGGCACGTTCGTGACGCCGCTCGTGAGACACGCGAAGTCGGCGATCGCCCACTCGGGCCGGTTCTCGGAGAGCAGCGCCACGCGCGCGCCGCGCGTCACGCCGAGCGTGCGCAGGCCGAGCGCGGCGCGGCGCACGCGCTCCGCGAGCACGCGGTGCGAGATCGGCCGGAACACTCCGTTCACCTTCGCCTGCAGCGCGTTGTCGCGGTCGTGCCGCTCCACCGCATCGAAGAACAGCTGGTTGAGCGTACCCGGCGCCGTGCGCATCGAACCGGATGGACTTGCGGGAGCGGTCATGGGGATCCCGTCGGTCAGTGGATATGCAGATCGATCGTGAAATGCACCGGACTGCCCGGCACCGCGGTGTGGTTCTGTTCATACGCGAACACGCTCACGCCTACGGAATCGGTGAGCGTGTCGGCGAGCAGTGTGAGTCGCAGCTGCAGCGTCGAAAGCCCCCCGCCCACGGTGGTGTCGATGAGCTGCGGGACCAGCGTGCTGTTCACGATCTGCGGTTTCGTGGGATCGAGATTGGTGTTCGTGGACGGATACGTGATCACGTACTGGAGACGATACGGCGTGAGGCCCGTGGTATCGAGTGCGGTGATGTGCGACAGCACCGTCCGCAGCGGGAGCAGCGTGTCGCGCCCGTTCGCCTTGTTGAAATCGATCGCGTAGTGCGTGCTGTCAAGAGGATACAGACTGTCGGGATGCAGCAGCACGATGATCGTGATCGGCAGCGTCTGGATCCCACCGACGGCGGCGAGCACGCGCGCGCTGCCCGTGTCGGTCGCGAACAGTTTACCGGTGATCGAGTCCACGCTCACGTTCTCGCGCCCGGTGAGCACGAGGAAGCGGATCGGCGCGCCGGGGATCGAGTCGCCCTGATTGTTGAACGCCGTCGCCATGAGCGGTACGACGTTGCCGAGGGTGTCGTGCAGCGAGTCGCCCACCACCATCGACGGCAGCTGCGGCGGGAAGAGCTGCAGCGCGAGTACGGCATTGGGATCGGTGGGCACGTGGGTGCACGCGAGCGCTACGGTGTACGCGATCAGTGCGACGCCGAGCGCGGCGCGCGTGCGCCGGCGCTTCATGCGAGCCGCGAAGCGAGGAGCGTGGCGAGGTTCACGTACGCCTGCGACGCGGGATCGGCGGGATCGCGGAGCACCACCGGCTGCCCGGCGGCGAACGCCTCCATGGCGCCGGCGCTGCGCGGGATGGTCTGCTCGAGCACCATGTCCTTGGGCAGATGCGCGCGGGCGTACTCGGCCACCTTCATGCTGATCGGATTCGCGGCGTCGGTCATCGTCAACACTATACCGTCGAACACCAGCTTTGGGTTCGCGGCCGCGATCGCCTGGATGCCGCGCAGGATCTGCGGCGTGGTCTGCAGCGCGAGCGGTTCGCACTGGAGCGGCACCAGCACGTGCTGGCTGAGCTGGAGCACGCGGTGTGAGATCGGCCCGAGGCCGGGCGGCGTATCGACCAGCACCACATCGCACCGCTCGCGCGCGAGTGCGACCACTTCGGCGAGCGCCTGATCACGCTCGATGTGCTCGTGGAAGCTCGAGTGGTCCGACTCGCCCGACACCGAGCCCGCGAGGATCACGCGCAGCCAGGGCAGGGCGGTGGGCAGGATCACATCGCGCAGCGCCTTGGAGCCATTGAGGTAATCGGAAATGCCGTGCGGCGCGTGGCCGCGGCGCAATCCCACGCCGAAGCGCACGGCGCCCTGCGGGTCGGCATCGATGAGCAGCGTCTTGAGTCCGCGGCGCGCGAAGGCGGCGGAGAGATTCACCGCCGTGGTCGTCTTGCCGACGCCGCCCTTCTGGCTGACGATCGCGAGGACAGGTCCCACGGCTATTCGGGCTCGCGCAGATCGCCCACGCCGCCGCCCGACTGGATCTTCTCGAGCGTCGATTGCGCGTGCGCGATCCACTGGGCGGCCTCGTCGCCGCGCGGCGGATGATCGAGGAAGGCCCGCAGATGCTGTTCCGCGCCCGGCGCGTCGCCGCGCTTGAGCAGGAGGAACGCGAGCCCGTAGTGTGCGCCCGAGAGTTTCCCGTCGAGCTCCAGCGCGCGCCGGTAGCTGCGCAGCGCCTCGTCGTAGCGCCCGGTCTTGGTGCAGGCGATCGCGAGGTTGGTCACGATCTTGGGATCGTTCGGGAAGTCGCGCATCGCGAGGCGGTACGACGTGAGGGCCGCGTCGTAGTTGCCCTGGCGCTCGAGCGCGAGCGCCTCGCCGAGGTAATCGAGACGCGGCGGCCGCGCCGGACGGCCGGAAGCCGCCAGCCCGAGGAGTCGGCGCCACCAGGACATGCGTTCTTGAGTCAGGAGGTCATCGTGTGGTGGTCGTCGGTTGAGCGTGGACGCCGGCGCAACGTGCTCTCGCTGCGCAAAGTTACCGACTCGTGGCGAGGGGAGCAACACGCTGTCGCGTGGGCGCCCCCGCGCATAGCTTTCTCGTCCGGCCGCGGTGCGCGTATGGCGCGGGCCGCCGGGTCCCCGAGCAGGGAGGGCGTATGTCGCCTCGACGAAAGACCGTGGACCAGGCGCGCGGCGTGATGGAAGTGGATTGGCCGCTCTTCGGCGAGCTGTCGCGCGCGCTCGCGCTCAAGGTGGCGCGCTCGTACGACCCCGAGATCGTCGTGGGCATCGCGACGGCGGGCGTCGTGCCCGGCGCGGTGATCGCCGCGATCCTCGACCGCGAATTCCATTCGATCGTCGTGAGCCGCCGCATCCACAGCACCGTGGTGCGCGACACACCGGCGATCTTCGGCGCGGCGCCGGCCGAAGTGCGCGACCGCCGCGTGCTGCTGGTGGATGAGACCTGCGACAGCGGCGACACGATGCGCCTCGCCGTGGCCGCGATCGTGAACGCCGGCGCGCGCGACATCCGCACCGCGGTGGGATTCCGCACCGGCGCCTACGCGCCGGATTTCGCGGGGCTGGAGACGGAGAGCACGATCGTTCTTCCTTGGGACAAGGAGATCCTTGTGAATGGAGAGCTGGTCGTGAAACCCGACTATCGAAATCCCTAACTGCGGGCTGTTGGCTGTCGGCTGTTGCGTTCAAATGCGAAAGGGCTCCCGATTTCATGGGAGCCCTTCGCCATTGCCGGCGACAGCCGACAGTCAACAGCCCGCCGTTCGCACTTAGAGCTTTGCCGCCGCCTCTTCATATCCGCGGCCCGCGTCCATCTCGCCAAAAATGAACCCCAGCACTTCGCTGCTCCCAAGGAGAAAACGACAGCGAGACGCCCCCATCGAGCGGCACTCGACTTCGAGCACCGCGAGCGGGGCGTCGGAGAGGCGGCCGAAGAAATCGGCGAACATGCCGGTCGTGAAGTGGCACGCGGGATGGTCGAGCTTGCTCGTGGGGTCGGCCTCGTGCCAGTCGCTCGAATCCACCGCGACCACGGAATCGTTGAGCGCGCTCACGGCGATCTTCCCCCAGCCCGTCGCCTGGAAATACAGCGACGCGCGATGCTGGAACTCGGCCATCTCCAGCTCGTCGGGGCTCGCCTTGCCTTGCGCGCGCAGCCACGCGCGGAACGATTCGAACACGTTGTCGCCGCCGACGTAGCCGGCTTCCTGCAGCCAGGACGCGGCAGCCGGTCCTGCCTCGCGCACGACGGCGGCGCGCAGCGCAGCGAGCGCGGAGCGGCTCACCGCGAGCATCCGGTGGTCGGTGAGGTCGATCGGTTGGATCATCGCAGTTCCCATTATTGTCCGGTGCGGCGGAGCAGTTCCGCCTCGTCGATCGTCTCGATGCCGAGCTCGCGTGCCCGCTCGAGCTTGCTGCCTCCATCCGCGCCGGCCAGGAGAAAGCTGGTCGCCTTGCTCACGCTCGACGCGACGCGTCCGCCGTGGGCCGTCACGAGCGCCGTAGCCTGCGCGCGCGACAACGTCGGCAGCGTCCCCGTAATGACGACTGTCATCCCCGCGAGGCCACTCCCCGCGGCCGCGGCGGCCGGTTCGTCCATGCGCACGCCGGCGGACTTGAGCTTGCCCACGAGCGCGCGCGTGCTCGGATCGCGAAAGTACGCGGCCACCGAGTGCGCGATGGTCTCGCCAATGCCGTGCACGTCGTTGATGTCCTCCTCGCTCGCGGCCGCGAGTGCATCGAGCGAGCGGTAGTGCCGCGCGAGCAGCTGGGCGGTGCCATCGCCTACATGACGGATGCCGAGCGCGTGCAGCAGCCGGCTGAGCGGCTGTTTCTTCGACGCCTCGAGCGCGGCGACGAGCGCGTCGGCGCTCTTCTCGCCGAGCCGGTCGAGCGGCGCGAGCTGCTCCGCGGTGAGCGTGAAGAGATCGCCGGCGTTCGCGATGAGCCCGGCCGCGAGCAGCTGCTCGATGCGCGCGTACGAGAGTCCGCGGATGTCCATCGCGCCGCGCGACGCGAAATGCACCAGCCCTTCGAGCTGACGTCCAGGACATGCGACGTTCGGGCAGTAGATCGCGACCTCCTCTTCGTCGCGCTCCACGGGCGTGCCGCACTCCGGGCATCGCGTCGGGCATCGCCCACGGCTTCTCCGCGCCGGTGCGCCGCTCCGGCACCGGTCCGATCACCTGTGGGATCACGTCGCCGGCGCGTTTCACCAGCACGAAGTCGCCCACGCGCAGGTCCTTCTCCGCGATCAGTTCGGCGTTGTGCAGCGTCGCGTTCTGCACCACCGTGCCGCCGATCTCCACCGGCTCGAGCACGGCGTACGGATTGAGCGCGCCGGTGCGCCCGACGTTCACGCGGATGTCCAAGAGGCGCGTGGTCGGCGATGTCGGGGGCGAACTTGCGCGCGATCGCCCAGCGCGGCTCTCGCCCGCCGACGATGCCGAGTTCCTCCTGGCGCGCGAGCGAATTCACCTTCACCACGACGCCGTCGATGCCGAAGTTCAGCTCGGCGCGCAGGCGGTGCTCCACGTCGTGCACGAAGCGCGATCACGTCGTCGAGCGTGGCGCAGAGCTTGCGATGCGGTTCCACGGGCACCGACCAGCGCGCGAGCGTGTCGAGCAGTTCCGTCTGCGTCTTGAACGGCAGTTTGCTCCCATCGGCGGCGGCGACCGCGAAGCCGAAGAAGCGGAGCGGGCGCTTCGCGGTCTCGCCGGGGTCGAGCTGTCGCAGCGAACCGGCGGCGGAGTTCCGCGGGTTCGCGAACACGGGCTCGCCCGCCGCGGCGCGCTGGGCGTTCAGCGCTTCGAACTTGTCGAAGGGGAGGTAGCACTCGCCGCGGATCTCGACGAGCGCCGGCGGCTTGGGCTCGTTCAATCGCAGCGGCACGCCGCGCACGGTGCGCAGATTGGCGGTCACGACTTCGCCGGTCGCGCCGTTGCCGCGCGTGGCGCCGGTCACGAGCACGCCTCTCTCGTAGGTGAGGCTCACCGCCGCGCCGTCGATCTTGAGCTCGGCGGTATAGCCGCCCGCCGCGCCCTTGCCGATGAGCTTCACGATGCGCTCTTCCCAGGCGCGCAGCTCGTCGTCGTCGAACGCGTTGCCCAGCGAGATCATCGGCACGAGATGCTCGTGCTTCGCGAGGTGCGACGCGGGCGGCGCGCCCACGCGGAGCGTCGGCGAGTCGGCGGTGCGGAGTTCGGGGTGCGCCGCTTCCAGTTCCTGGAGCGCGCGGAAGAGCCGGTCGTACTCGAGGTCGGAGATCTCGGGCGCGTCGAGCACGTAGTACTGGTGGCTCGCCCGTTCGAGCGCGCGCCGCATTTCCTCCGCCCGAGCCGCGAGCGCCGCCGGAGAGTCCGTCATGCCGAAAGATGTAGTTGCCACACGTCAACGACCAGACGCGCCCTTGCGCCTCAGCTCTTTCGCCTTACTTCGCTGAAATGACTTCCATGGCGACCGACACCAGCCGCTCCAGCTCCTCGTCCGCGTGCGTCGCCAGCAGCGTCTCCGCCCACATGTGGTCCTCGGCGTTCGTGTAGCGGTCGATCAGCCGGCGCACGAAGGCGATCAGCGCGATGCGCTGCAACTCGCCGCGGCGCGACGTCACCTGCGCCTCCTGCTCGTCGCGCACCGCCGCCTCGAACCGGTGCGCGTTGCGCAGCGCGTTGGCCGTGAGCGACGCGACCACCTGGCAGAAGCGCACGTCGCGCTCGTCGAACGGCGCCGCATCGCGCTCGGTGCGCAGGAAGATCGCGCCGATCGTGGTGCCCCTCCAGCGGATCGGCACCACGACGATGGACCGCACGTTGCGCAGCGCGAGCATCATCTGCACGCCCTGGAACATCGGATCGTTCGCCGCGTCGGGGATGAACACCGTCTCGCCGCTCGCGAAGGCGCGCTTGAGTTCCGGATAGCGGTCGAGGTCGACGATCAGGTTGCTGAGCGACGGATCCTCGTAGCGTCGCCATGAGCCGCACGTCCTGGCTCTCGCCGGCGAGATAGATCGAGCAGCGGTCGAGGCCGAACGTCTGCGCCGAGCTTCTTCGCGATCGTCTGCAGGATGTCCACGAAATGCAGCGACGCGGAGATCTCGGTGAGGATGTCCACCACGGCCACGAGATGCTCGCGCTCCCGCTCGAGTTCGGCGACGCGCGCGGCGAGCCGGCTGCGCTCGTCGACGGGGGCGGCATCGAGACTCATGGGCGTGAGGCGGGCGTGGGTCATGCCGTAAGGTAGAGGGGTGGTGGAACGCGACAGCCGCGCCCCGGATGCAACACCCGGAGCGGCGGTCCATCGCCTCACCTCTGGGACGCCTCCGCCCCGGCAATGGTCACGCCGGGCGGGCGCGCTACTTGTTCAGCTTCGCGAGCAGGTCCTGCGCCTGCTTCTTGTAGTACGGATCGTTGTATTCGGTGGCCTTGAGTTCGATCACCAAGTTCAGCTGCTGCTTGGCGAGCGCCTTGTCGCCGTCGTGATTCCGGTCCACGTAGATCTCGCCGAGATCGAGGTGGTGCACGATGCGCGTCGGATCGATCTTCACGGCCTTGTTCATGTAGAACACGGCGGAGTCCCAGCTCGCCTCGTCGAACACCTTGCCGCCGAGGAACGTCTTCGCGAAGAAGCGCGACAAGCCGCTGAGCCTCATGATCTCGGCGTTCCAGCGACCGATCACATGCAGGGAGCCGGCGTTCATCGAATCGAGTTTGAGCGATTCGAGCGCATCGTTGCGGATCTCGCCCGCGTAGTGCACGCGCTCCTTCTTGCTGAGCGTGAGCGACGTGCGGCCCAGCGCGCGCGCGAGCACGAACCACCCGTCGGTGCCTGCGGGATTCACCCGTGTGGCGCGGCGCGCGTAGTCCTCGCCCTCGGTGTAGTACGCCTTCTGCTGCACTTTCGACGTGTCGAATTCGCCGAGCGACACCGCTTCGCGCAATGCTTTCCACAGCGCCGCGTAATCGTTGGAATCGAGCGCGATCGCGGCCTTGTAGTGATTGTACGCGGCGGGCGCGTTCATCGCGGCGCTCGCGCTGTCGCCCTCGGCGACGTGCATGGCGGCGGACTGCGCGGCGGCGCCGGCGGCGACGAAGAGCGCGGCGGCGGCCGCGAGGTGGCGCGTGAGCATGGAATCTCCGACATTGGGGTTGGCGTCTCAAGCTAGGACTACCCCACACCGCGGTCAATGATCGTCACCCGGCTCCTCGAGCGGAAACGCAATGGCTTTCGACTCAATGACGCCGAATGGCGCAAGTTCATCGCGGCGTACGCCGCCGGCAATGTGCCCGACTATCAAATGGCCGCGTTCCTCATGGCGGTGTTCGTGCGCGGACTCGACGCCGGCGAGACCGCCGCCCTCACCGAAGCAATGCTCGCGAGCGGCGCGAGCCTCGATCTCTCGCACGTGAAAGCGAAGCGCGTGGACAAGCACTCCACCGGCGGCGTGGGCGACAAGGTGTCGCTCGTGCTCGCGCCGCTCGTGGCATCGCTCGGCGTCGCGGTGCCGATGATGTCGGGGCGCGGACTCGGTCACACCGGCGGCACGCTCGACAAACTCGAGGCGATCCCGGGATTCCGCACCGCGCTCACGCTCGCGGAAGCGCGCGCGCAGGTGGAGCGCATCGGGTGCGCGCTCATCGGCCAGACGCCGGAGATCGCGCCGGCCGACCAGAAGATGTACGCGCTGCGCGATGCGACGGGAACGATCGAGAGCATCCCGCTCATCGCGGCGAGCATCATGAGCAAGAAGCTCGCGGAGGGACTCAACGGTCTCGTGATCGACATCAAGCGCGGCTCGGGTTCGTTCCTCCCGGAACTCGAGCGCGGTGTGGATCTCGCGCGCGTCATGATCGCCCTCGGCGCGGCGCACGATTGCGAGGTGATCGCGCTCGTGACCGCCATGGACCGCCCGCTTGGCCGCGCGTGCGGCGGCGCGCTCGAGACCGAGGAAGCGATCCTCGCGCTGCGCGGCGAGGGGCCGACGGATCTCATGGAGGTGACGTACGCGTTGGGCGCGGAGATGCTCGTGCTCGGCGGCGTCGCCGCGGACGGAGATCAAGCACGACGGCAAATGGAGATCGCGATCTCGTCGGGAAAGGCGGCCGAAAAATTCCAGGCCGTGATCGAAGCGCAGGGCGGGAATCCCGCGGTGGTGGACGATCCCGCGCTCCTGCCGCAGGCCGAAGCGTGCGAGTTGTTCGAGGCGCCGCGCCGCGGATTCGTTGCGCGCATCGAACCGCGCGCGGTGGGGCGGGGGATCACCGCGCTCGGCGGTGGCCGCGTGAAAATGAGCGACGAGGTGGACCCGGCGGTGGGATTCGTGATCAGCGCGAAGCCGGGGGACTGGGTGGAATCCGGCGAGCCGCTCGCGACGATCTTCGCGCGGGATGAGGCGGGAGTGGAAGCAGGGAGGGCAGCGCTGCGCGAGGCGATCACGGTGGCGGATGAGGCGGAGCCGCCATTGCCGCTCGTTTCACACAGGGTGACCAGCGCGGGATTGGAGAATTACGAGCGCTGAAAGCCGAACGGCGTGCGTACCGAGTCGTTTGTGGTTGCCCACTCACGGCGTGAGTACCGAGTCGTGCATGGTTGCCCACTGACAGCGTGCGTACCAAGTCGTGCGTGTTGGACCACTGACAGCGTGAGTACCGAGTCGTGCGGACTCACGCCGTGAGTGGTCGAACACGCACGACTCATTACTCACGTTCTTAGTGGTCGAACACGCACGACTCGGTACTCACGCCGTGAGTGGGCAACCACGCACGACTCGGTACTCACGCCGTCAGTGGGCAACCACGCACGACTCGGTACTCACGCCGTTACGCAGTCGCTCCAATATCCACGCGGATCCCGCGCCATTTCCCCTGCCGAAACCTGATCACGGAGAGCGCGCATCGCGTCGCATGCCCCGTGAGTATCGCCAGCCAAATGTTCATCGGCTGTAAGGTGCCCGTATGCTGGATCACGAAGCAGATCCCCAGTGGCACCGCCACCTGCGAGATGATCGAGATGTAGAGCGGGCTGCGGGTGTCGCCCGTGCCCTGCAATCCGCCGGTGTACGTGAGCGCAACGGCGATGAACAATCCCGAGACGCTCAGCACGCGCAGCAGCTGCGTGCCGATCGCCACGACGTCGGGTGAGTTCATCCCGAACACGGCGAGCAGCTGCGCCGGGAAGAAGTAGAAGAACAGTCCCACGAAAGACGCGCCCGCGAACGCAATGCGCGCCGCAATGTGCACGGCGTGCTCCGCGCGATCGGGATTGCCGGCGCCGAGGTTCTGACCCGCGACGGCGGCCGCGGCGCCCATGAGTCCAACGGAGGTCCACGTCACGAGCGAGAACAGCTCCGAGTACGAGACCGCGAACGCCGCCTGCGCCGCCGCGCTCTGCGCGAGCGAGCCGATGTACGACAGCATGAACACGCCGCCGATGTTCATCGCGATGCCCTGGATGCCCGTGGGCAGTCCGAAGCGGAAGAGCGACTGGATGATCGTCCCAGTCGGGCGCGAAGCCGCTCTTCCGCGGGAATGACACCACCCATCCGCCCGTCCACAGCTTGTAGAGCGCGTAGATCGCGACGAGCCAGACTCGAGGTGCACGTGCCGATCGCGGCGCCCATCGTGCCGAACGCCGGAATCGGTCCCATCCCGCGGATGAGGATCACGTTGAGCACGATGTTGAGCGCCGTCATCGCGATGCCGAGTACCATCGGCGTGCGGGCGTCGCCGGCCGAGCGCAGCGCCCCGCCGAGCATGAAGAAGATCAGCATGCCGGTGCTGAACGAGAACATGATGCGCAAGAACGGGAGCGCCTGCGCCTTCACGGCGGGCGCGGCGTTCACGAGGTCCAGCAGCCACGGCGACGCGAGATAGCCCGAACGGCGCCATGATCACGAGCGAGATGATCATCGCCGTGAGGAACGCCTGATACACGGTGCGGTCGACTTTGTCGACGTCGCCCGCGCCGGCGAAGCGCGCGACGAGCACGCTCATGCCCGTGAACAGCGACGAGATGAACACGATCACGATGAGGAAGATCTGCCAGCTGACGCCAATGGCGGCATTGCCGGCGAAACCGACGTAGTGGCCGACCATGACGTGGTCGATGATCCCCTGCAGTCCGCCGATGATGTTCGTGGATCATCGTCGGCCACGCGATCTTCCACACCGCCGGCACGAGCGGGCCCTCGACGATGGAGCGGTCGTACTTCCGCGTCACCGGCGGCGCGGGCGGCAGCTCCGTCACATCGAGATCGGCGGCGGGGGTGGGGTCGCTCATCGGCTCAGCGTGCGGGGAAGGTTCAGCGGCCATCACGAGAAGCTAAACGGGAAACGGGAAACGGGCTCGCTACTCAGGAGCTGTACCCGTTTCCCGTTTCCCGTTTCCCTTGCTGCCGTTCGGTGCTAAATGTCGAGGTTCCGCACGAACCTCGCATTCGCCTCGATGAACGCGCGACGCGGTTCGACCTCATCGCCCATGAGCACCTGGAAGATGCGGTCCGCCTCGACGGCGTCGTCGAGATCGACCTTCAGCAGCGTGCGCGCTTCCGGATCCATCGTCGTGCGCCAGAGCTGCTCGGGGTTCATCTCGCCGAGTCCCTTGTAGCGCTGGATCACGACGTTCGACTTCTCGTTGCCGTTCGTGAGGCGCTTCACGTACGCGTCGCGCTCCGGCTCGTCGTAGGCGTAGAACTCTTCCTTGCCCTTGGCCACGCGATAGAGCGGCGGCTGCGCGATGTACACGTAGCCCGCATCGATCAGCTCGCGCATCTGCCGGAAGAAGAACGTGAGCAGCAGCGTGCGGATGTGCGCGCCGTCCACGTCCGCGTCGGTCATGATGATGATCTTGTGATAGCGCGCCGATGACAGATCGAAATCCTCTTTGATCCCCGCGCCGATCGCGGTGATCATCGTGCGGATCTCCTCGTTCGACAGCACCTTGTCGATGCGCGCCTTTTCAACGTTTATGATTTTGCCACGAAGTGGCAAAATCGCCTGGAACTCGCGCGCGCGCCCCTGCTTCGCCGAACCGCCGGCCGAATCGCCTTCCACGAGGTAGATCTCGCAGAGCGCCGGATCGCTGAGCGAACAATCCGCCAGCTTGCCCGGCAGGATGCCGCCGTCGAGCGACGACTTCTTGCGCGTGAGATCGCGCGCCTTGCGCGCCGCTTCGCGCGCGCGCGCGGCCGACACCGCCTTCTCCACCACGATGTTCGCGGCCTTCGGATGCTCCTCGAGATACGCCGCGAGGAACTCGTTCACGACGGTCTTCACCGCGCTCTCGACCTCCGAATTGCCGAGCTTGGTCTTGGTCTGCCCCTCGAACTGCGGCTCGCGCACCTTCACCGAGAGCACCGCCGTCAGCCCCTCACGCACGTCGTCGCCGGTGAGCGTGAAATCCGCCTTCTTGAGGAAATTGCCCTTCGACGCGTGCTGGTTGATCACGCGCGTGAGCGCGCTCTTGAAGCCGGTGAGATGCGTGCCGCCTTCGTGCGTGTTGATGTTGTTCACGAAAGAGAAGACGTTCTCGTTGTACTCCGCGTTGTACTGCAGCGCGACCTCGATCTGCACGTCGTCGCGCTCGGCCTCGATGTAGATCACGTCGGCGTGCAGCGGCTTGCGCGCCGCGTTGAGGTACGCGACGAATTCCTTCAGGCCGCCCTTCGCATGGAACGTCTCTTCGCGCGGCTCCGCGCCCCGCTCGTCGGTGAAGATGATCGTGACGCCCTTGTTCAGATACGAAAGTTCGCGCAGGCGCGTGGCCAGCGTGTCGAACTTGTATTCGAGCTCGGTGAAGATCGTGGGGTCCGGCTTGAACCACACCGTGGTGCCCGTCTCGCTCTTGGGCACGCTGCGCAGCGTCTTGAGCTTCGTCGTGGTCGCGCCACGCGCGAAGTCCATGTAATACTCGTTGCCGCCGCGCTTCACCCACACCTTCAATTGCTCGGAGAGCGCGTTCACTACGCTCACGCCCACGCCGTGCAGTCCGCCCGACACCTTGTAGCTGCTCTTGTCGAACTTGCCGCCGGCATGCAGCACGGTGAGCGCCAGCTCGATGCCGGGGATCTTCTCCGTCGGGATGGATGTCCACCGGGATCCCGCGCCCGTTGTCCACCACCTTGATCGAATTGTCGTTGTGGATCGTGACTTCCACGCGGTCGGCGTAGCCGGCCAGCGCTTCATCGATCGAGTTGTCGACGACCTCGTACACGAGGTGGTGAAGTCCGCGCTCCGACGTGGAGCCGATGTACATGCCGGGACGTTTCCGAACCGCCTCCAGCCCCTTCAGTACCTGGATCTGCCCGGCGTCGTACTGCGCCGGATTCGTCGCTGGCTTCGCCATTTCACCCTTGATTCGGCGGGAATGCACTACCCAATGACAGACCGAAGCTCGGCCGCCCGGGCAACCTCTACAATCTAACCTGAAATCCTCTCATTTCAACGGCTTAGCGCATCAATTGCCAGTGGATGCGAGCGATCCGCGTGCGCCCTTCTTTCGCGTTCAACGCGGCGAGCAATTGCGGCTCCATCAATGACAGCTCGTTCATCCACGCGTTGGTGCGCACGGCCACGAACAGCGTGCCGTCCGCGCAATGTGATGCGGATCGGTGACCGCCGCGATCTGCTTTCCGACGAGCGCCGGCCACTCGGGAATGATCCCGGCCTGCTCGACGCGCGCCGCAAGCCCGGCGGTGCCCAGGAACTTCGCGAGCGTCTCGCCCACGCGCTGCGGCTTTCCCTTGCGCTCGCTCACGCGCGCTCCGGCGAGAGCACGCCGTCGGTGACGCGCCAGCGTTCCAGGCGCGTAAGGCCCGGCGGAATGTCGGTGGCGCGCGGCACGGCGAGCAGCGTCTGTCCGCGCCCTTCGGCGCCGAGCAGCTCGAGGATGCGTGACGCGCGGTGCGCATCGAGCTCGGCGAAGGGGTCGTCGAGCAGCACGAGCGGTTCGCTCGCGTCGGCGGCGCGCAGCGTCGCGCTCTCGAGCAGACGCAACACAATGGCGGCGGTGCGGTGCTGGCCCGCGGAGCCGAACGAGCGCAGATCGCGGCCGCCGAGATCGAGCGCGAGGTCGTCACAATGCGGGCCGACGGTGGTGATGCCGCGCCGCAGATCGAGGGCGCGCGACCGCGCGAGCGCCGCGGCGATCGCGTGCGCATCGCCCGCGCCGGCCTCGAGTGGCGACGCGTAGCGCATCGCGGCCGCGCCGCGTTCGCCGATCGCGGCGCACAGTTCGCTGTAGCGCGCGGCGTGCGCGTCCACCCACGCGCGCCGCGCCGCGCCGAGCACGGCGCCATGTTCGGCGAGCGCCGGCTCCCACGCGGCGGCGCGCGCGTCCGCTTGGGCCGTCGCGCTGCGTGGGGCGCGCAACGCGGCGTTGCGCTGCGCCAGCGCGGCGCGGTACGTCGTGAGCGCGGCGAGATACGGCGGCGACGTGAGCGCGAGCGTCACGTCGAGATAGCGGCGCCGCAGCGACGGCGCACCGGCCACGATCTCGCCGTCGGCGGGAGAGAACATCACCGCGGGGAATGCGCCGAGCGCACCGGCGAGCCTCGGCGCATCGCTGCCGTCGATCGCCACGCGCTTGCGGCGCGTCGGTGCATCGAACCCCACCTCCACCGAGCGGGCGCGCGCACCGTGCAGCTCGGCGTCGAGGTGGAATCCCGGCCCGCCGAACATCGCGAGCTCACTGTCGCGCGCGCCGCGCACGGAGCGCAGCAGGCGCAGGTAATACACGGCCTCGAGGAAGTTCGTCTTCCCGTGTCCGTTGTCGCCGATGACGACGAGCCCATCGGGCGGCGGCGCGATCGTCACGCGCGCCAGGTTCCGGAAATCCCGGATCGCGAGGCGGTGCAGCCACGCGGTGCGCGCGGCGTCCGCGCGATGCGGCGCCGCGGCGGCGGTGCGAGTCACTTGCCGGTGAAGCGGGCCGGCCGCTTCTCGAGGAACGCCTGCATCCCCTCGCGCATGTCCTGCGTGGACGCGAGCAGTCCGAAATGATTCGCCTCGATCATCAGGCCATCGTCGAGCGTGCCGTCGAGGCCGCGATTCACGGCTTCGATGCAGAGTGCCACCGCCACCGGTCCCTGCGCGAGGATCTGGCGCAGCATCGCCTCGGCCGCCGCGAGCAACTCGTTGGGCGCGGTCACCTTGTTCACGAGACCAATGCGGTACGCTTCGGCGGCATCGATCATCTCGCCCGTGAGAATGAGCTGGAGCGCGCGCCCTTTGCCCACGATCCGCGGCAGGCGCTGCGTGCCGCCGTAGCCGGGACCGATCCCGAGCTTCACTTCGGGCAGCGCGAACTTCGCGTTCTCGGAGGCGATGCGGATGTGGCACGCGAGCGCGAGTTCGCACCCGCCGCCGAGCGCGAATCCGTTCACCGCCGCGAGCACCGGCTTGGGCGAACGCTCGAATGCGCGACAGCACCGCCTGGCCGGCCAGCGCGCGCGCGCGGCCATCGAACGAACCCTGCGTCGCCAGCTCGGCGATGTCCGCGCCCGCGACGAACGCACGCGGGCCGGAGCCCGTGATGATCGCGCCGCCGATGTCGTCCCGCGCCAGCACTTCGCCGATCGCGCGGTCGAGTTCCGCGATCGTCGCGTCGTTCAGCGCATTGAGCTTGTCGGGGCGATTGACCGTCACCGTCGCGACGCGGTCGCGGACGTCGAAGGTGAGTGCGGTGTAGGACATGATCGGCGCTCTGGCCAAGGGGGAACGCGTGCGGGCCGGAGAAGAATCTAACCCCCGCGGCGCGCTCCCGCCGCACGCCGCGGTGCGATACGTTATGCCCATGCCGCCTCTGGGACAGGTGCTCGCGATCGACGAAGGCACCACCGGCTGCACCGCGCTCATGGTGGCCGCCGACGGGCGCGTGACCGGACGCGGATACCGCGAGATCGCGCAGTTCTATCCGCAGCCGGGTTGGGTGGAGCACGATCCGAGTCGACATCCTCGATCGCACGCTCGAGGCGGCGCGCGACGCGGTCGCGCAGTCGGGCGCGGTGCCCGCCGCGATCGGTATCACGAACCAGCGCGAGACGGTGGTGCTCTGGGAACGCGCGACCGGCATGCCGGTGGCGCGCGCGATCGTGTGGCAGGATCGCCGTACCGCCGCGCGCTGCACCGAACTCGCGCCGCGCACCGCGGAGATCGCGCAGCGCACCGGCCTCGTGCTCGATCCGTATTTCTCCGCCACGAAACTCGAATGGCTGCTCGCGCGCGATGGCCTGGCCGCCCGCGCGGCGCGCGGCGAACTCGCGTTCGGCACGGTGGACAGCTGGCTCATCTGGCAGCTCACCGGCGGCCGCGTGCACGCCACCGATTTCACCAACGCATCGCGCACGATGCTCTTCGACATCGAGCGCCGCGCCTGGAGCCCGGAGCTCGGCACAGTCTTCGGCGTCCCCGCGTCGCTCCTGCCCGATGTGCGTGCGTCCGCCGGCGACTTCGGCGCGGCGAACGGCGCGCTGTTCGGCGCGACCGGCACGATCCCCATTCGCGGTGTCGCCGGCGACCAGCAGGCCGCGCTGTTCGGACAAGGATGCTGGCGCGCGGGAGAAGGGAAGAACACGTACGGCACCGGGGCGTTCCTCTTGATGAATACGGGCGCGCGACGCCCCGAGGGCGGAGCCGGCCTCCTCACGACACTCGCGTGCGATGCCGCGGGCCGACCGGTGTTCGCGCTGGAAGCCTCGATCTTCATCGCCGGCGCGGCGGTGCAGTGGCTGCGCGATGGACTCGGGCTCGTGGCGAACGCGCGCGAGACGGAAGCACTCGCGCGATCGCTCGCGTCCAACGACGGCGTGTATTTCGTGCCCGCGCTCACGGGACTCGGCGCGCCGCACTGGGAATCGGCGGCGCGCGGCACGATCGTGGGGCTCACGCGCGGCACCACCCGCGCGCATTTCGCGCGAGCCGCGCTCGAGGCGATGGCGTTCGGCACATCCGACGTGCTCACCGTGATGCGCGAGCGCAGCGGCGCGGCGTTCGATGTGTTGCGCGTGGACGGCGGCGCGAGCGCGAACGGATGGTTGATGCAATTCCAGGCGGACGTGCTCGGCGTTCCGGTGGAGCGCGCGCACGTCGTGGAGTCCACGGCGCTGGGTGCCGCCGGTCTCGCCGGCGTCGCGGCCGGAGTGTGGCCCGATGCGGCGGCGTTCCTCGCGACGCGGCGGTTCGATCGATTCGCGCCGGGCGAGGGCGCCGCGGCCGCTCGGGCTTCAGTGGCGGGCTGGCAGCGGGCGGTGCGCGCGGCACTGTCCTGGGCGCGGGACGGCGCTCCGTGACGCGGCGCGTCGCGTTCTCGTCGTTCAGTGGTGCCTCTTGCCGCTTTTCCTTCGGGCATGGCGCCGGCCGGCGAGGCTGCTGGCCACTCGAACCGGGATCGCACTCCGCATGGCTGAATCCACGAGGAAAGCTCCTGCGTCGAAGGAACCGACCACCGACCGGCGCATCGCGGCGGACCGCCGTTCCAATGAAGTGTTGCGCACGCTCGTGGGCGAGATGCTCGAGCGCGTTCGCGATCTCAGCCGCCGCACCGCGGCGTGGAGTCCCGAAGAGCGGGCACAGGCGGAGGCCGAGCTCGAGGCCATCATGGCCAGCGTGCGCCGCGAGGCCACCAGCTCGCGCGATCACTCCTAGTCATTCGTTGGTGCGGGGCGGCCGCCGATGACTGCGGCCGGAGAACTCGCGCTGTGGGCCGCGCTCCTGATCGCGGCGTGGGGTTCGGTGGCGGGATCCACGCTGCTCGCGGCGCCAGGCCGCGCGGGAGCGACCGGATTCGCTGAGAGTTCGCGCCGCGCACTCTGGGCCGCCGCGCTCCTGCTCGCCGTCGCGGTCGCCGGCGTCGCCGCGATGCTCCTGGCGCCCGACCCATCGTTCGCATTCGCTGCCTCGTCCGTCACCACGCGCATGCCGGCCGTCGATCGGCTGGCCGCGCTCGTCACTCGATGGCGCGGCGAGCTGCTCGTGCTCGCCACGCTCACCGCGGTGTTCGGTGCCTTCGCCTTGCGGAACGCGCGAGGCGTGCCGTCCGGTCGCGGCTCCTCCCTCGCAACGCCCAACGCGATGCTAAGCGCCGTCGTGCTTCTGTTCGCGGCGCTCCCGTTGATCGTCGGCGCGAACCCTTACGCGCGCGCTGCGGCGGCACCCGGCGCCGGCACGATGATCGTGCCATCGTGGGAGCAGCCGTACCATCCGCTTGCGCGCCTCGGCGTCCTCATCGTGATCGCGATGGCGATCGTGGCTGCCGCGCTTGGCGCGAGCGGTCACGCCGCGCGCCAATGGTGGATCGCGGCATGGGGCCTCGGCGCGGTCGCGCACGCGGTCTCGCTGCGCGCGGCGCTCACCGGGAGAGCGTGGGGCTGGTTCGAGTGGGTCGCGTTCGTCTCATGGCTTGCGCTTGCCGTGTGGTTGCACCGTGACAGCTCGCGGCCGCCCCTCGCGAAGCGCCTGGCCCTCGCCGGCGCATTGGTCGCCGTGTCGGCGTTCGCGGGTTCTTTCATGCGTACGCAGCATCGCATCACGCTCGAAGCCGCCCAGAGCGCGGAGCTGAACGACGCATTTCGCTCCCAGTGGCGATTCACGAGTGAAGGACTCTCGGTGTTCGATGAACTGGATCGCCAAGCGGCGGTCGTGCTCGTGAGCGTGCGGCACGGCGTGCGCACGCGCCTGGGTCGCGTCGAATTGCGGCAATACATCGACGACGACGGCGCACCGGTGGGGCGCGAGGTGCCGGTGTCCGCGTATTTCCCGGGCCCGCTCGTCTCCGCCGTCGTGGCGTTCGCTCAGCCGCCCGGCACCGGAAGCGTCACGCTGCTGGTGCGATTCGTGCCGCTCTTCACGTGGTGGTGGGCAGCGGCCGCGCTGTTCGCGGCGAGCGCCGCGGCGATGCTGCGCGAAGAGCGCGCCACATGATCGCGATCGTCGCGGGACTCGTGATATCGCTCGGCGCCACACTATGGGTGCTGCAGCCCCTCATCGCGCGCGCGCCGCGCGCCACATCGCGCATGTGCCCGACCTGTGGCCCGCGCCCCGAGTCCGACGCGCGCTACTGCTCGAATTGTGGAACGGTTCTTCGGGGCTAGAGCTCGGTCGTCTCCAGCCGCCGCAGCGCGACGGTGAGCGGCACGAACGTGGCGACGAGGCAGAGCAGCGCGGCCAGCCCGAATCCCCAGTACATCGAGACCGTGTCGAGCGGCAGGGTGAGCGCTTTCGCGCGGAGATAGCCCAGCACCGGCCGCGCTTCGAGCACGACGACGCTCGTCACGAGCAGCAGCGACAGGATCATGAACACGAGCCCGCCGAAGGACGTCGGGATCTGCGCGGCGTTCTCGGTCTCGTATTGCGGGAACACCGTGCCGAGTCCGAGCGCGAGGCCGGCCACCGCGAACGTGAGGAACGTGATCGAGAAGATCGACACGACGAAGATGAATTCCGTGACCTGGAGCAGCGCGTCGGTGACGCCCACGATCGCGAGCGCGATGATCAGCAGCGGCAGTGTGCCGGTCCAGAACTTCGCCCAGAGCAGTTGGCGCATCTGCAACGGGCTCGATTTGAGCAGCCAGAGCGTGCGCCCCTCCATGCTCACCGCCGGGAAGATGAAGCGCGCGGCGATCGACGCGAGCACGAACCCCGCCAGTCCGAGATTGCCCCACGGGATCACGTTCACGATGAGCAGCGTCATGCCGTTCCCCGAGAGCGGCAGCAGTTTCACGTTGATCACGTACACCACCACCAGCACGGCGATCAGGATCAACTGCGACCACTGCGTGGGATCGCGGAAGAACATGCGGACCTCTTTCAGCACCAGCTCCCGGCGGAGCGGGCCGAATGGGTTCAGTACGCCCTGCATCGCCGTGCGGAACCGCGTGCCTCGCACCCAGCGCTGCGCGCTCTCCTGTGCCTTGGAGAATCCCTCCGGGTACATGCGCCAGTGCACCAGCGCGCCGAGCACGAGCGCCGCGCCGGCCGTGGTCCACAGCAGGTAGAACGGCAGCGGATCGAAGCCGCCGTCGAGCCAGGTCATCACGCCGCGCGCGCCCCATTCGCTCGGGAGATACGGCGACGACGGCGTGCGCAGCAGCGCAATGAAGTCCACCAGCGAGCGCACGCCCTCAGGCCGCGCGAGCAGCTCGGGACGCATCAGCCGGAACAGCAGCACCACGCCGGCCGCCGACAGCACCGCCACCACGCTCAGGATGTCGCGCGTGCGGCGCGCCGGGAACGCGTTCACGAGCACGTTCGTGGTCGCCGCGCCGATCACCGCGGGGATGATCATGAAGGGGATCCACACGGCGAGTGCAATGAACACGAACGTCCATCCGGCGTGGTACACGTACCCGTACGCGCCGAAGATCGGGATGGCCATGCCGCTCACCATCCAACTCGAGTGGCCCATGCTCTCGGTGAGCTTCGCCGCGTAGAGCGTGAGCCAGTCCACGGGCGCCGAGACGAGCAGGTCGAGGTCGCGCGCCAGGAAGAACGTCGAGAGCGAGGTGATGACGTTGGACAGCACGAGGATCATGAAGAAGCTGACGAACGCGAGGCTCAGCAGCTTGCCCGCGATGAGCGAGCCGATCTCCGGCGTCTGCTTGAGCGCGAACAGCACCTTCACGCCGAGGAGCAGCACGAAGATCCAGAAGAGCAGTCCGATCGCGCCCACGATCGTCCAGCGCCATCCATGCGCCGCTTCGCCGCGGAGCATGCGCGCGCGCACGGTCTGCAGCTTGGGACGCATGACCTGCGCGAAGCTGGGGTTCGGGACCGCCGCATCCACCGCGTCATCGAGGAGCAGCGGATCGCCGAGCGCCTTCTGCACGGCGAGCCGCGTCGTCGAACGGCGCGGCATCGTGATCTCCCGCTCGCTCGCACTCTCGCGCGGGCGGAAGGTCTCGTCAGGCATCCAGCACCTCGACCGTCTCGCGCGCCGCGTTCTCGCCGGTGAGCCGCAGGAAGAGCTCCTCCAGTCCGCGCGCGCCCGCCTCCACGCTCGCGTAGAGTTCGCCCATGGTGCCGGCCGCGCGGATGCGTCCGCCGTGGATGATCGCGATGCGGTCGCACACGCTCTCGGCCACCTCCATCGTGTGCGTCGACATCATGATCGTGTTGCCGCGGCCCACGTACTCGCGGAAGAGGTCCTTCAGGATGCGCGCGGCCTTCGGGTCGAGCCCGACCATCGGCTCGTCCACCACGATCACCTGCGGCCGGTGCAGGAACGCGCTCGAGATGATCAGCTTCTGCCGCATGCCGTGGCTGTAGCTCTCCACCAGCTCATCGCGCCACTCCAGCAGATCGAACAGCGCGAGCAGCTCGTGTGCGCGGCGCTCCACCACCTCGCCCGCCTGCCCATACAGCCCCGCCACGAAGCGCAGGAACTCGGAACCCGTCAATTTCTCGTAGATGAACGGCCGGTCGGGGATGTAGCCCATCATCGCCTTCGCTTCCGCCGGCTGCGCCACGACATCGATGCCGTTGATCTTCACCGTGCCCGCGGTGGGCCGCAGGATGCCCGCGATCATGCGCAGCGTGGTGGTCTTCCCGGCGCCGTTGGGCCCGAGGAAGCCCACGATCTGCCCGCGCGGCACATCGAGATCAATGTTGTCCACCGCGGTGAAGGAGCCGTACTTCTTCGTGAGTCCCTTGATCTGGATCATCGATTCCATCGGGGGTCCGGGCAGAGTGACGAGGTCAGTCGCGGCGCGCCGCGGTGCCGGCTTTCGGCGGCGGCGCTCCGGGAGCCGGCAGGATCACCGGCGGATTCTCTTTGTTGTTCAGGCTCCAGTTCTGGAACGCCATCTCGTACGCCGAGCGACGCAGCGTGAACTGCCCCATCGGCGACGCCTGCACCATGCGCCCTTTCTCATCCACCCAGCCGTTCACCATTCCGCCCTCGGCCTGCTCCAGCCGCCAGGCGCGCACGGTGTCCTGGTGCACCGGGAGCCAGCGCAGCGTCACCGCGTCCAGTGACGCGCTGTCGGTGACGACGAACAGCGACTCCGCTTTCACCGTCACCGTCGCCTCGCCGATCGTGCCGCTCATCGGATCGTACACGGTGTAGGTGAATCGTTTGCCTACGTGCGGCCGCTGCTCGAGCACGAGCGCGAGCGGCACGGTGGTCGGCAGCATCAGCGGGCCGCGCAGCGGCACGGTCGTGGAGTCGGGGCGCGCCGTCCCGGCGGTCACCACGAGCAGCACCGAGCTGTCATGCTCCACGCGGCCGAACACCGCGTACGGCGTGTAGCTGCCGCCGAGTTCGAAATTGAAGTTCACGAGCTTCATCGCGCGCGAGAGATTCACCACCGAGCGCGCCGTGAGGCGCCGCACGCCCAGCTTGTCGGGTATGTCGGCAATGAGCAGTTCGTTCAAATGGATGCCGGTGGCCGACGTGTCGAGGGTCGATGACGCGTAGCCGATCCGCAGGCTGTCCTGGGTCAACGCGTAGTACTCGGCGCCCGGCGCGAGCAACAGCGCGGCCTGTGCGAGGCGCTCGGTGTCGCCCCGGTACAGCTCGCGCTTCGCGAGCAGCACCATGCCCGACGCCCACGCCGCGATCACGCCGGCAGCCACTGCCGCGCGAGTATTCACGGCACGAACTCCGCGTTCGCGACCGTGGTCGGCACGACCAGGGCTTCGGTGTGGGGCATTCGTCTCGGGCAGGGTGTTGAGGAGCGGGATTCGCCAATCTACGCTTCCACGGGGCGCCGCGGGCAATCTATAGACGAGCCACTCCCCCCCCAGGCAAGCCAGCGGAGCCGGGGCGGCTTGTCTTGGCCCCGCCCCCCGGCCACCTTTACAGATTATGCCTGAAGAACGCCTGATCGTTCGCGGTGCCCGCGAGCACAATCTCAAGAACATCGACGTCACGATCCCGCGTGATCGTCTGACGGTGATCACGGGGCTGTCCGGCTCGGGCAAGTCGTCGCTCGCCTTCGACACGATCTACGCCGAGGGCCAGCGCCGCTACGTCGAGTCGCTCTCGGCGTACGCGCGGCAGTTCCTCGGGCTCATGGAAAAGCCCGACGTCGACGCGATCGAGGGGCTCTCGCCCGCGATCTCGATCGAGCAGAAGACCGCCGGCCACAATCCGCGGTCCACCGTCGGCACCGTCACCGAGATCTACGATTATCTGCGCCTGCTCTACGCGCGCGCCGGCACGCCGCATTGCCCCAACTGCGGCCGGCCCGTCGAGCGGCAGAGCGCCGCGCAGATCGCCGACACGGTGCTCGCGTGGCCCGACGGCACGAAGATCGAGGTGCTCGCGCCGATCGTGCGCGGACGCAAGGGCGAGTTCCGCGAGCTGTTCCGAATCCGCGCGCAAGCAGGGCTTCGTGCGCGCGATGGTCGACGGCGCGCTGATCGAGCTCGCGGCGCCGCCGAAGCTGAATCGAAGAGCAGAATCACAGCATTGTCGGTCGTCGTCGATCGTCTCGGCGTGCGCGAAGCGACGATCGCGGCCGTCTCACCGATTCGCTCGAAACCGCGCTCGCTCGCCGACGGCCTCGTCGAGCGTGAAGCGCGCCGACGGCCGGACGAGACGCAGCTCTTCTCCGAGAGCTACGGCTGCCCGTGCTGCGGCATCTCGCTGCCCGAGCTCGAGCCGCGCCACTTCTCGTTCAATTCGCCGTTCGGCGCGTGTCCGCGCGTGCGGCGGACTCGGCACGCGCCGCTCCGTGAGCGACGAACTCATGCTCGGTGACCCGAGCATCTCGATGCTCGAAGGCGTCGTGCTGCCGTGGGGCGAGCCCGACGGTTATCTGCCGCAAGCGTGATCCTGCCCGCGCTCGCGAAGCAGCTCAAGTTCGATCTCAACACGCCATGGGGAAAACTGCCGCCCAGCGCGTGCGCGAGGTGCTGCTCCACGGCACTCGGCGGGAAGAAGACCACGTACCACGCGGACTCCGCCGCGTTCAAGGGCGACAAGGGCGCATGGGAAGGAATGATCGCCAACGTGCAGCGGCGCTACAACGAGACGACGAGCCGACTCCGTGCGCAGCGAGCTGGAGGAGTACATGGTCGCAGGCCGCGTGCGGCCCGAATGCAAGGCGGCCGCCGGCTCAAGCCCGAATCGCTCGCGGTGACGATCGCCGGCAAGAACATCGGCGAATTCGTGCGAACTCTCGGTGAGCGAGGCGAACGACTTCGTTCTTCGAGAGCGTTCCGCGTGCGCGAGCAGAGCCGCCGGGCTCGACCCCGACATCGCGGGGCCCATCCTCAAGGAAGTGCGCGAGCGTCTGCGCTTTCTCGTGGACGTCGGGCTCGACTATCTCACGCTCGGCCGCAGCGCCGAGTCGCTCTCGGGCGGCGAGGCGCAGCGCATCCGTCTCGCGACGCAGATCGGATCGCGCCTCGTCGGCGTGCTCTACATCCTCGACGAGCCGAGCATCGGCCTGCACCAGCGCGACAACGCGCGCCTGCTCGCCACGCTGCATGCGGCTGCGCGATCTCGGCAACACGGTGATCGTCGTCGAGCACGACGAAGAGACGATGCGCGCGGCCGATCATCTCATCGATCTCGGGCCCGGCGCCGGCAAGCACGGCGGCGAAGTGATCGCCGAGGGAACGGTCGACGAGGTGATCGCGAATCCCGTCGTCGATCACCGGCGCAGTATCTCTGCGGCGCGAAAGCGCATCGAGATTCCCGCCCAGCGGCGCGCGCCGCGCAACGTGCGTACGCGCCTGCGCGTCGAGGACGCGCGCGAGCACAATCTGCGCAGAACGTGACGCGTCGAAGTTCCGCTCGGCCTGTTCGTCGCCGTCACCGGCGTGTCGCGGCTCCGGAAAATCGACGCTGATCGAAGACATCCTGCATCGCGCGCTCGCGCGCCATTTCTATCGCGCGCGCGTGATTCCCGGCTCGCACGCGCGCGTGACCGGCCTCGAGCATCTCGACAAGGTCATCGACATCGACCAGAGTCCCGATCGGCCGCACGCCGCGCTCGAATCCCGCCACGTACACCGGACTCTTCACGCCGATTCGCGAACTGTTCGCCGAGATGCCGGAAGCGAAGACTCCGCGGCTACGGACCCGGCCGCTTTTCGTTCAACGTGAAGGGCGGCCGCTGCGAGGCGTGTCAGGGCGACGGCCTCGTGAAGATCGAGATGCATTTCCTGCCCGACGTCTACGTGACGTGCGAGACGTGCAAGGGAAAGCGCTACAATCGCGAGACGCTCGAGGTGCGCTTCCGCGGCGCTGAGCATCGCCGACGTGCTCGAACTCACGGTCGAGGATGCGCTCGCAGTTCTTCGAGAACCAGCCGCGCATCCGCAGAAGCTCGCAGACGCTCGTCGACGTCGGACTCGGCTACATCCACCTCGGCCAGAGCGCCACGACGCTCTCCGGCGGCGAAGCGCAGCGCGTCAAGCTCGCGACCGAACTCTCCAAGCGCGACACCGGCCGCACGCTCTACATTCTCGATGAGCCGACCACCGGTCTGCATTTCGAGGACGTTCGCATGCTGCTGCACGTGCTGCACCGTCTGGTCGACCGCGGCAACACCGTGCTCGTGATCGAGCACAATCTCGACGTGATCAAGACGGCGGACTGGATCATCGACTCGGGTCCCGATGGCGGCAGCGCGCGGCGGCACGATCGTCGCCGCCGGCACGCCGGAGGAAGTCGCGCGCGTGAACGCGTCGTACACCGGGCGGTATCTCACGCCGATGCTGGCGCCGCGCGCCGCACGGCGAAGGCAGGCTGAGTCTCATGGTCTCGCTCCTCGACATCATCGGCCCCGTCATGGTCGGGCCCATCAGCTCGCACACCGCGGGCGCATGCCGCATCGGCCTGCTCGCGCGCGGCCTCGTGCGCGGCACGCCGCGATCCGCGCGCGTCGAACTTCACGGTTCGTTCGCGCGCACCGGCGAAGGGCACGGCACCGACAAAGCGATCGCCGCCGGCCTGATGGGTTTCCGCCCCGACGACGCGCGCATCCGCAATGCGCTCGACATCGCCGAGCGCGAAGGACTCGCCTACCGCTTCGAGAAGACCACGCTCGCCGAGGACGCGCACCCGAACACCGTGCGCCTCACGGTGACGCGCGGCGACGAAACGCACGTGTGGCGGCTCATCGCTCGGCGCCGGCCGCAGTGCTCTGCGAGATGGACGGCTATCCCGGTGGAAGTGAACGGCAACCTGCACACGATCGTGGTGGTGGCCGAGGACCGCCCCGGCTCGGTGGCGCGCATCGCCGGGATCCTCGCCGAGGAGAGAGTGAACATCGCGACGATGCGCCTCACGCGCCTAGAACGCGGCGGCGACGCGTTCATGGTGCATCGAGTGCGACGACGCCGCCAGCGAGCACGTGCTCGACCACATCGAGAAGCTCGAGTGGGTGCGATGGGCGCGCCGCCTCGACAAGGTTCGGGTAAGGCTGACATGATACATCTAGTCGATCCTCGCTGACGCCATTCGAGACGCCGAAGTCGCGCCATGTGCCGCTCTCGCGCGTCGCGCTCGAGACCGAGGCCAAGGACCAGGGGCGCCCGGTCGTCCGAAATCCGCGATGCGCTTCGCCGCGCGCTCAACGTGATGCGCGGCGCGGTGGACCGCGGCATGGTCGGCGATCTGTACTCCGCCTCGGGCCTCGTCGGCGGCGACGCGGCCAAGCTCCGCACCGGTCCGCCGGGTCCGCTCGCCGACACGCTCTTTCGCGACGTGCTCGCGCGCGCGCTCGCCGTGCAGGAAGTGAACGCCGCCATGGGCGTGATCGTCGCCGCGCCTACCGCGGGCGGCGCGGGCGTGCTGCCCGCCGTGCTCACCGGAGTCGCCTCCGCGCGCGGGTCTGGACGAGAGAAGCTCATCGATGCGCTCGCCACCGCCGGACTGATCGGCGCCGTGGTCGCCGAGCGCGCGTCGCTGTCCGGCGCTGAGGGCGGATGCCAGGCCGAGACCGGCGCCGCCGCCGCGAATGGCCGCCGGCGCCACGGTCGAGATGCTCGGCGGCACGCCGACGCAAGGTCGGACACGCGGTCGCGCTCGCGCAGCAGGGGACGCTCGGGCTCATCTGCGATCCGCTCGGCGGGCTCGTCGAACTGCCGTGCGTATACCGCAACGCGACCGGTTCGGCGATCGCGCTCGCCGCGATCGAAATGGCGATCGCCGGCGTCACCTTCGCGATCCCGGTGGACGAAGTGATCGACGTGATGGGCGAAGTGGGCCGCGGCATGGACGTCCGCTACCGCGAGACCGCGGGGGGCGGCCTGGCCGCGACGCCCACCGGGCGCCGCCTCGCGCGCGAACGGCTCGTGCAGCTCAAGCGCGCGGGCGACTAGCGGCGCGTCCGCTGTCGTTATCCGCCGGCCCGCGCTATCTTCGAAACACGGGCCCGGGCCCGGTCGTACAGGCAAAGAGAGTCTCCCGTTGCACCCGCCGCACCACCGAAACCACGGAACATCCATGGTATCGAAAGAGGACCTCGAAGGATTCCTCGAACGTCTCGCCAACGAAGGCGCGAGCCACAACGAGATCGATCCCGGGATGTGGATCGTCAAGCCGAGCGGTGCGCTCGACGCGGACGTGGTCGTCCATTATTCGCCGCCGGTCGTCCTGTTGCGGCTGAAGGTCATGGAGGTCCCGAGAGACAAGAAGTCGCACGAGAAGCTCTATCGCCGTCTGCTCGAGTTCAACGCGAGCGAACTGGTGCATGGCTCCTACGGCATCGAAGGCGATGCCGTGGTGCTCACCGAGGCGCTCGAGCTCGGACATCTCGACTATGAAGAATTCCTCGCCAGCTTCGAATCAATGACGCTCTCCCTCACCGCGCACATGCGGGAGCTGGCGCAGTTCCGCGAGGTACGCTGACCATGGGCATCTTCGACCGTTTGTCCTCATTGCTGAGGTCGAACATCAACGATCTCATCTCCCGGGCCGAAGACCCGGAGAAGATGCTGCATCAGATCATCATCGACATGCGCACGCAGCTCGCGAAGGCCAAGCAGCAGGTGGCCGGCGCGATCGCGGACGAGAAGCGCCTGAAGGACCAGGTGGACGCCGAGTACAAGCTCGCCGCCGAATGGGAATCGCGCGCGATGCTCGCGGTGAAGGAAGGCCGCGACGATCTCGCGAAGCAGGCGCTCATGCGCAACAACGAGCACCAGACGCACGCGCAGGGCCTCGACGCCACGTGGCAGCAGCATCAGGCCGAGACCGAGAAGCTCAAGAACTCGCTGCGCGACCTGAACGACAAGATCGAAGAGGCGCGCCGCAAGAAGAACCTGCTCATCGCGCGCCAGAAGCGCTCGGAGGCGCAGAAGCGCATCGCCGAGACGATGTCGTCGATGTCCGAGAAGTCGGCGTTCGAGGCGTTCTCGCGCATGGAAGCGCGCATCGAGGACAACGAGCGCCGCGTGATCGCGAACGTCGAGATCGACGAGGAGTTCAGCGGCGACCGGCTGGCCAAGGACTTCAAGGTGCTCGAGAAGGGCGCGGGCGCCGCGAGCGCCGAGGCGCAGTTGCTCGCGCTCAAGCAGAAGATGGGCATGCTCGGCGCGGGCTCGAGCGCGCCGGCCAAGCGCATCGGCGCGGGTGAGAAGGATGCGGAGACCGTGCACGCCGAGATCGAGGACGCTTCCGGGGAGAAGAAGAAGGCGTGAGCGCAGTGCCCGCGGAACGTGATCTCAAGTTCGTGATCCTCGTCGAAGGCCAGTTCGGTCCGCTCACTTCCAAGACCGCGAATTCGTGCATCCGCTACACGCCGGAGCGCGTGAGCGCGGTGATCGATTCGCGCCGCGCCGGCAAGACCTCGCAGCAGATCCTCGGCTTCGGCGGCGCGATCCCGGTCGTCGCGAGCGTCGAGGCGGCAATGGCCGTGAAGCCGACGCCGAACGCGCTCCTCATCGGCGTCGCGCCAATGGGCGGCAAGCTGCCCGCCGAGTGGCGCGCAATGGTGCTCGCCGCGCTCGACCGCCGGCTTGAGATCTGGAGCGGGCTGCACACCTTCATCGGCGACGATCCCGAGTTCGCGGCGCGCGCGCGCGAGCGCGGCGTGGCGATCCACGATCTGCGGAAGCCGCCGGCCGATCTGCCCGTCGCCGGCGGGCGGGTGCGCGGCGTGGATGCGACGGTGGTGCTCACCGTCGGCACGGATTGCAACATCGGCAAGATGACCGCGGCGCTGCAGGTGCGCGACGCATTGCGCGCGCGCGATCTGCGCGTGCGCTTCGCCGGCACCGGGCAGACCGGCATCCTCATCGAAGGGTGGGGCACCGCGGTGGACGCCGTGATCGCGGATTTCATCGCGGGCGCGGCCGAGCGCCTCGTGGTGGAAGCGGCGAACGGCGCGGACATCGTGCTCGTGGAGGGGCAGGGCTCGGTGATCCATCCGGGCTACTCGGGCGTGACAATGGGACTCATCCACGGCTCGCTGCCGCACGCAATGGTGATGTGCCATCAGCCGTCGCGCAAACACATCGGCAACAACACGTGGGTCACGATCCCGCCGCTGCCCGCGTTCATCAAGCTGCACGAGGCGATCGTGGCGCATCTGCGCCCCGCGCCGGTGATCGCGGTTTCGCTCAACACGTACGATCTCTCGCTGCGCGCGGCGAGAGCGGCGATCGCGAAGACGGAGCGGTCCACCGGACTGCCTACGACCGATCCCGTGCGCTTCGATCCCGCGCCGATCGCCGACGCGATCGACCGCTTCCACCGCCGGCGTACGAAGCGCCCCGCGAGGAAGCGCTCCCGGTAGCCGCCGGATCGCGCGCGCCAATGGGTGCGCGTGCAATGGTTGGATGACGGTCTTCTGACCGTCCCCACATATGCTCTCGTCACGATCCCAGCGGCGCGCTGCCGAGTGCGCTGCTGGCGACCCCACCACCGGTGGCGTGTCGCGTCGTGGCGCCCGAAGTCGCGCCGACGCCCGCCGCCGGGACGCGAGCCCCAGCGCCCGCGCCCGGTCGAGGTCGGGCAGGGCATCTCCCGCGGCCGCGCGGGAACAGCACGTGGAGTCACCAATGCGTCTTGCGACAATCGGCGGCGCCGCCGCCTTCGTTCTTGCGACCGTGATCGTCGGATGCTCGGATCAGCCGGGGAGTCCGAGCGCCGCCATCACCGCGCCGCGTTCGGGAATGCGCGACGGCTCGCGATTCCGTTTGCAGGGGATGGGCAGCGTGAACATCCGGACCGCCAACGGCGTCATCGCGCGCGCGCTGCCCGGATGGACGGCCACCGGCACCATGCGCGACGGGGTGGTGAGCGACGAGAGCGGATCTTCGCCGCTCGGCGTCATTGCGATTTCGAGTTCGATCATGAAGCCGAATGGCGGCGATCACCAAGCCACATTTACGGATTCCTACGGAAACCAGATCACCACCGTCATGGTTCGCGGCCGAGATGGAGCTCCAATGAGCGCGATGCGCTTATACCGAAATGGAGTGCTGCAGGCGGGCGCCGACTACGACTGGGTCGCAGTGCCCGGTGGGTGGTCCCTCCGTTCGGTGAATCGAATCGTGATGAAGGACGGACAGGTCTCTGCGCAGATCAGAATCGCCGCCAACGGCACGCTCGAACTGGCATCCAATGGCGGCGTCCGAGATGCACTCGCGCGATTCGGCGAAGTCACGGCCCGGACACTCTCGCCGCGAGACCTTTCGGCGCAGGAGGTCTTCTCGGGAAAATGTCGGACGCAGGCGAATGCTTACTATGCTGCCGAGGTGGCACTGGCTGCCGCGATCGTCGCGATGGAGACGACGGGTACGCCGCTGGCGGTCGCGGCGTTCTTCGTCGCTTCCGCGCATGCGCAGGCAACGGAAATGGCGTACTGGATTTGTCTTCAGAATGAGGACAGCCACAACAATCCCATCGTGCCGGCGCTTCCGCCGCCGATCGTGTGTCACTGGGTGTTCGCACCGGACCCGTCGTGCGATCCGGCTGAGCGAGAGTGACCCGCAACACGTCCGCCTCGCGCCGGATCTCCTTTGGCGCGAGGCGAACGCCACCTCGACCCGCAGGAGGACCAATGTCTCGATCCTGGATCACCGGAGTGATCATCGTCATTGCAGGCGTGCTGGCGGCTGTTGTGGCTTCGCCGATCGGCGCTGGTCTTGGAGCAAAGTCGTTGCCCGCCATCGATTTTGGGACGGGCACCGCCGTTATCCTGGTGGCGTTCGTCGAGGGAATTCGAGCTGTGCGCGCGTGGCTCGATCGCAGCGCGACGCTGAGTTGGATCATCGGAGGGTTGATCGGCTCGTGCGGATTGGTCATGGCGGGATCGAGCATGATCGCGCACGCGCACGACCGCTCGCACAGCTCGTGGGTCGTGATAGGCCTCGTATTCGCGCTTATCGGGATCGCATACCAGGCGCGTGCCGTGGATCGAAGGGAATCGCGGGCATGAGCGTCGCGTCGCCGGCGCGGCGGTGGACCGGCGCCGCGCCGGCGGTGTTGCGGTTCGAGTGGGTGCACAAGTCGGTCGCCGCGGGTGTTCCCGGTTGTTCGGCGCGCATTCGAGTGCTCTCTGGCGTGAAATTGTCGGTACGATCCGGCGAGCTCGTCGCGATCGCAGGCGGTGCGGGCTCGGGCAAGAGCACGTTGATGCTCTGCGCGCAGGGGCTCATGCGTCCGGATCTCGGCTCGGTGCGCCGAAGCCGCGCGGAGTTGCTCTGCCTCGACGATGCGCCCGATCTCGCCGAACTCGCCCGCGCGGCGGCGCGCGGCGCCGCGGTGCTCGCGGCGGTGCGCGATCCGACGTGTGCCATCGAGGTCGGCGCGCGGGTGTTCCTTCTGCGGGATGGCCGCCTCGCGCCGCTCAGTGCCGCGCCGGTCGCTCGCGATCGGTCGCGCCGTGTCGCCGAGCGTGATCGCCGCTCCGTTGACCCGTTCGCACGCCGGGCCTAGCTTCCGAATCGCCCCCGCCGAGCTTTATCCCGCCGCCGCGCCAATGACCGAATTCCGTCTGTACAACACGCTCACCAGGCGCGTCGAGCCATTCGCGCCCGCCGACGGCAAGACGGTGCGCATGTACACGTGCGGACCCACCGTCTACAACCCGGCGCATCTCGGCAATTTCCGCACGTTCCTGTTCGAGGATCTGCTGCGGCGCACGATCCGGCTGCGCGGGTGGGACGTGATGCAGGTGATGAATCTCACCAATGTGGATGACAAGATCATCGCGCGCGCCACCGAGCGCGGGCTCACGATCACGCAGGTGACCGCGTCGCCCACCGAGGCGTTCCATCGCGACCGCGAGTTCCTGCGCATCGAGAGCGCCGAGATCTATCCGAAGGCGACGGATCACATCCCCGAGATGATCGCAATGGTGCAGGCGCTCGAGGCGAAGGGATTGGCGTACAAGGCCGAGGACGGCTCGGTGTATTTCGCGATCGCGCGTTTCCCCGAGTATGGTCGGCTGTCGCGGCTGGATACGCGCGAGATCCGCGCCGGTGCGCGCGTCGCGGCGGATGATTACAACAAGGAGGACGTGCGCGATTTCGCGCTCTGGAAGGCCGCGAAACCCGAGGATGAGAAAGCGGGCGCCGCGTGGGATTCTCCCTGGGGGCGCGGGCGTCCCGGCTGGCATCTCGAGTGCTCGGCGATGGCCAAGCGCTACCTGGGCGAGACGCTCGACCTGCATGCCGGCGGCGTGGACTTGATCTTCCCGCATCACGAGGATGAGATCGCGCAGAGCGAGGGCGCGAACGGTGTGACGTTCGCGCGCTGCTGGTGCCACGGCGAGTTCCTGCTCACCGAGGGCGCGAAGATGGCAAAAAGGGTCGGGAACGTCGCGAACGTGGAGGACATCCGCGAGCGCGGGATCTCACCGGCGGCGGTGCGGCATTTCATGTTCAACGTGCACTATCGCAAGCAGCTGAATCTCACCGATGAGGCGCTGGAGGCGAGCATCGTCGCGGTACGCCGCGTCGGGGAATTCGCCGCGCGATTGGCCGCCGCGGATGGCGGAACGCCGGCGATGGCGAAGGCGGCGGAGGAGCTCGAGCGCGACGCGAGCGCGGCGCTGTTCGAGGACCTGAACGCGCCGGAGGCGTTGGGCGCGCTGTTCAAGTTCCTGAACCGGGTGAACGCGGAGCTGGACGCTGGCGGCAGCGACAAGGCGGCGCTCGAGCGCGCGCGCGCGGCGTTCGCGAGAGTGAACGGCGTGCTGGACATCGTGCCCGAGGCGGCGCGGGTGGACAGCGATTTGGCGGCGTGGGTGGACGATCGTTTAGCGGCCCGGATGGCGGCCCGGGCGGCGCGCGATTTCGCGACCGCGGACGCGGTGCGGAAGGAGCTGGAAGGGCGCGGGATCGCGATCGAGGACACGCCTCAGGGGACACGGTGGAAGAAGCTGCGGTAGCAAGAGATAGGGCACTTCGCGGTCTTGACGGTTGCGCACCATTTGTTTAGTTTGTGAGTCTCGCGCAAAACGGCCGTCTGCTGACGTAGCTCAATTGGCAGAGCACCTGATTTGTAATCAGGCGGTTGCGGGTTCGATTCTCGCCGTCAGCTCTGGTGCAAGCTCGCGTCGCGTAGAGTACGTCCGGCGGTCGGCCGTTTGCGTAACACGGTGGGGTACCCAAGCGGCCAACGGGAGCAGACTGTAAATCTGCCGGCTCACGCCTTCGAAGGTTCGAATCCTTCCCCCACCATTCTAGAAGGGACCGGGGCAGAAGACGTGTCCCGGCAGGAGACGGTACTCGAAGTCGGCAACTCGTGCGGGAGTAGCTCAGTTGGTAGAGCGCAAGCCTTCCAAGCTTGATGTCGCGGGTTCGAGCCCCGTCTCCCGCTTGTGAATGCGTACGAGGGTGGCAGCTGAGCAGGTGAATTCGCTCGCGTAGCTCAGTTGGTAGAGCACACCCTTGGTAAGGGTGAGGTCATCGGTTCAATCCCGATCGCGAGCTTGTTGAACTACGGGGAAACGGGAAACGGGAAACGGGGGCTGACGGGACAGAT
This sequence comes from uncultured Gemmatimonadaceae bacterium, assembly GCA_963737845.1. Taxonomy (GTDB): domain Bacteria; phylum Gemmatimonadota; class Gemmatimonadetes; order Gemmatimonadales; family Gemmatimonadaceae; genus DATKOH01. The sequence goes on from CAVTUD010000001.1 coordinate 243,204, forward strand.
CGTTTCCCGTATCCCATTTCCCTTGTTCGGTCCGGCACACTGAACTTTCACTCACTGGGTATTCAGAGATGAGCAAGACGAAATTCGAGCGCACGAAGCCGCATGTGAACGTCGGCACGATTGGCCACGTCGACCACGGCAAGACGACGCTCACCGCGGCGATCACCTCGATCCAGTCCAAGCAGGGCTTGGCGGAGTACGTGGCGTTCGACCAGATCGACAAGGCGCCGGAAGAGCGCGAGCGCGGCATCACGATCGCGACGGCCACGTGGAGTACTCGACGGCGGCGCGCCACTACGCGCACGTCGACTGCCCGGGCCACGCCGACTACGTGAAGAACATGATCACGGGCGCGGCGCAGATGGACGGCGCCATCCTGGTGGTCTCGGCCGCGGACGGCCCGATGCCGCAGACGCGCGAGCATATCCTGCTGGCCCGCCAGGTGAACGTGCCGTTCATCGTCGTGTTCATGAACAAGGTGGACATGGTGGACGACCCGGAGCTGCTGGACCTGGTGGAGCTGGAGGTCCGCGAGCTCCTGACGGCCTACGAGTATCCCGGCGACGCGATCCCGGTGATCCGGGGCTCGGCGCTCAAGGCGCTCGAGAGTGGCGACCCCAAGAGCGAGTGGGGCGCCAAGATCGGCGAGCTCATGAACGCGCTGGACACCTATATCCCGGTGCCGAAGCGCGAAGTCGACAAGCCGTTCCTGATGCCGGTCGAAGACGTGTTCTCGATCACGGGCCGCGGCACGGTGGCGACGGGCCGGATCGAGCGCGGCAAGATCGTGGTCGGCGACGAAGTGGCCCTGATCGGCTTCAACAGCGACAAGAAGACGGTCGTGACGGGCGTCGAGATGTTCCGGAAGCTCTTGGATGACGGGCAGGCCGGCGACAACGTGGGCCTCCTGCTCCGCGGCATCGGCAAGGAAGATGTGGAGCGCGGCATGGTGCTGGCGAAGAGCGGCACGATCACGCCGCACACGCACTACATGGCCGAGGTGTACGTGCTGACGAAGGAGGAGGGCGGGCGGCATACGCCGTTCTTCAACGGATACCGGCCGCAGTTCTACTTCCGCACGACGGACGTGACGGGGAGCGTGAAGCTGGCGGCGGGGACGGAGATGGTGATGCCGGGGGACAACGTGCAGATGGAGATCGAGCTGATCACGCCGATCGCGATGGACGAGGGGCTGCGCTTCGCGATCCGCGAGGGCGGCCGCACGGTGGGCGCCGGCGTCGTCACGAAGATCATCAAGTAAAGCCAAGGGGAAACGGGATACGGGAAACGGGCCCGTAAGCACGCTTTCGTTTCCCGTTTCCCGTATCCCTTGTTCGAATACAGAGAGCTTTCAATAAAGGATTAAGGAATGCCCCGCGAAAAGATCATTCTGGCTTGCAACGACTGTAAGAACCGCAACTACTTCACCGACAAGAACCGCCGGACGCATCCGGAGCGGGTCGAGTGGAAGAAGTATTGCCCGCGTTGCAACACGCACACGCTGCACAAGGAAACCAAGTGAGCCTGTCCACCAGCCTCACGGCGTTCGGCACCGCCGTGAAGGGGACGCCGGAGTTCCTGCGTGAAGTGCGCAAGGAGCTCGAGAAGGTGACGTGGCCCGACCGGGAACAGCTCCAACAGGCGACGGTCACCATCATCATCTTCGTGCTGGTGATCGCGGCTTTCATCGCGGTCATGGACGTCTCGCTGCAAGCGATCCTCGTGAAGGGCATCCCGAGTCTGTTCGGAGCATGAACACCGTGGAAGCACACCGGTTCTACGCCATTCAAACGACGGCGGGGCACGAGAACAAAGTGCGCTCGCTCATCCAGCGGCGGATCGATGCGGATCCGCTCCCGCCGGAGGAGCGTCCCATCCGTCAGGCGCTGGTGCCGGTGCAGGAAGTGGTGGAGATCAAGAACGGCAAGAAGGTCAACGTCGAGCGGAAGATCTACCCGGGCTACGTGCTCGTGGAGATGACGGTCGACCAGGAAACGCTGCACGCGATCAACGGCATCCAGGGCGTCATCAAGTTCGTCGGCAAGGAACGCTTCCCCCAGGCGCTGCGCCCGGAAGAAGTGAACCGCCTGCTGGGCATCGCCGACGAGCAGGAACAGGAGGAGCCGCAGGAGGAGATCCCGTTCCTCGTCGGCCAGGCTGTGGCGATCACGGAAGGACCGTTCACGGATTTCAACGGCACGGTGGAGGAAGTCTTCCCTGACAAGGGAAAGGTCCGTGTCTCGGTCTCCTTGTTCGGTCGGCCGACATCGGTCGAGTTGGATTATCTGCAGCTGAAAGGACATTGAACTGCAGACTGAGACGTTAGACTGGGACGTTAGAAGGCAACTGCGACCGCTACTGCAACTGCAATCGATACAGCTACACGGCGTTCGTTCTCGCGCCGCCGGGCAGAGTGCTTCGCCTGGCCGTCGGGTACCACGACGACGTAAAACCGAACTGTGGGAGTTCACCGCGCGGCGGTGATCGTGCTGGTGCATCGGCGCCAGTTGGTCTGCCGCGGTAACGCTAGGGAAGGAAGATGGCAAAGAAGGCGACGGGCTTCGTCAAGCTGCAGGTCGTCGCCGGACGCGCGAATCCCGCGCCTCCGGTCGGCACCGCGCTGGGGCCCCACGGCATCAACATCATGGCGTTCTGTAAAGAGTTCAACGCCAGGACGCAGTCCCAGGATGGCATGATCCTCCCCGTGGAGGTCACCATCTTCTCGGACAAATCGTTCACGTTCATCCTCAAGACCCCGCCGGCGGCGATCCTCCTCAAAAAGGAAGCCGGCATCGAGAAGGGCTCGGGCGTCCCCAACCGCAACAAGGTCGGGAAAGTCACCCGCGCCCAAGTGCGCAAGATCGCGGAGATCAAGCTGCCCGACCTCAACACGGACAACATCGATTCCGCGATGGCGATGATCGCCGGCGCGGCGCGCTCGATGGGGATCGAGGTGGAAGGCTAATGGCGCACACTCACGGCAAGAAATACCGGAGCGCCGCCGAAAAGCGCGAGCTCGCCAAGGGCTACGCGCCGAAGCAGGCGATCGACATCGTGAAGGGCGGCGCCTTCGCCAAGTTCGACGAAACAGTCGAGATCGCGGTGCGACTCGGCGTCGATCCGCGCCACGCCGATCAGGTCGTGCGCGGCACGGTGGTCCTCCCCGCCGGCACCGGTAAGACGGTGCGCGTCGCGGTGATCGCCGTCGGCGAGAAGGCGCGTGAAGCGGAAGCCGCCGGAGCCGATTTCGTGGGCCCCGAGCTGCTGCCGAAGATCAAGGAAGGCTGGATGGAATTCGATGTGCTGATAGCCACGCCCGACCAGATGGGCCAGGTCGGCCAGCTGGGACGCGTGCTCGGTCCCCGCGGGCTCATGCCGAACCCGAAGGCCGGCACGGTCACGATGGACGTGACGCGCGCGGTGAAGGAAGTGAAGGGCGGCAAGATCGAGTTCCGCGTGGACAAGAGCGGCAACGTCCACGCGCCGATCGGCAAAGTGTCGTTCAGCGCCGACGCGCTCAACGAGAATTTCACGGCGTTCATGGACCAGATCATGCGCGCGAAGCCCGCGGCCAGTCAAGGGCGTTTACGTCCGGAACGTCGCGGTCTCGAGCACGATGGGCCCCGGCGTCACGATCGACACCACTCCGTACCGGTAACCGACCATGAATCGCACGGAGAAAGAGCAGCTCCAGTCCGAGCTGACCGAGAAGATCAAGGGCGCGAAGGCCTTCTACTATACTGATTTCACGGGCCTGAACGTCAAATCCATGACGGACCTCCGCCGCCGGTTCCGCCGCGCGGGCGTCGAGTACGTCGTGATCAAGAACTCGCTGGCGCTGCGCTCGGTGAAGGAGATCGGGCTCACGGCGCAGGCGCTGAAGGGCCCGACCGGCATCGTCATCGGGAAGGATCCGGTGGCCGCCGCGAAGGTGCTCGCGGATTTCGCGAAGGAACACGAGCAGAAGCCGTCGGTGAAGGGCGGCATGCTCGATGGCAAGCAGATCGGCGTGGCCGAAGTGAAGAAGCTCGCGACGCTCCCCTCACGGGAGCAGATGCTGGCCGAACTGGCCGCCGGACTGCAGTCGCCGCTCGCAGCGTTCGCGGGTGCAATGAACGGAATGCTCACGATGATGGTCGGTGCACTCGAGGCCCTGCGCACGCAGCGCGAAGGCTCGAACTAATCCAGGCGGATCGCCTGACTTTTCACGCCCCAGGACGACGCCTGGGCTACGCTCTAGGAGAATCACAATGGCACACACGAAGCTGAGCAACGACGAGATCCTCGAATCGATCGGTAACCTGTCGGTGTTCGAACTCGCCGAGCTCATCGAGGCGTTCAAGACCAAGTTCAACGTGACGATCTCGGCCGCTCCGGCGGCCGCGGCGCCCGCGGCCGGCGCTGGCGCCGGTGCGGCGGCGGCGAAGGAAGAGCAGACGGAGTTCACCGCTCATGCTCAAGGACGCCGGCGCGAAGAAGATCCAGGTCATCAAGGTCGTGCGCGAGCTCACGGGTCTCGGACTCAAGGAAGCGAAGGACCTCGTCGATGGCGCCCCGAGCACGGTGAAGGCCGCCGTGACGAAGGACGAAGCGGCAGCGATGAAGGCCAAGCTCGAAGAGCAGGGCGCGACGGTCGAGGTCAAGTAACGACCACGGGACCCGGGCGGGGATCCTCCCGCCCGGGAACTGCCGTGAGGCAAGCCGGTTCCACCGGCCCCCGCCTCCGGTCGACACTTGATCCCGGCTCGAATGGCTCTTCACCACGTTCGGTTGCACACAATCAGTTCAGTCGGGCCCTCCACCCCGTTCCCGCGAAATCCTTCGCGGATCCGGGGAGGGGCTCTTTCGTCTGCGCGCGAGTAATCCATGCCTGACACTTTGAAGCAGATCTCTTTCAGCAAGCTGGAGCAGGGAATGGGCATGCCCCACCTGCTCGACATCCAGACGCAGGCCTTCGAGGCCCTGCTCCAACTGGACGCGGCCGCCCACAATCGCGAGGACGTGGGCCTCGAACGGGTCTTCAAGGACCTGTTCCCGATCACGGACGTCCACGAGAACTACTCGCTCGAGTTCAAGCGCTACGCGCTGGGCGAGCCGAAGTATTCCGTGGAAGAGTGCATCGAGCGCGACATGACGTACTCCGCGCCCCTCAAGGCGACGCTGCAGCTCGTCGTCAACGAGGACGTGAACGGCGTCAAGCGCCCCAAGAACATCCTCGAGAAGGAAGTCTATCTCGGCGAGCTGCCCCTGCTCACGCCCCTCGGCACCTTCGTCATCAACGGCGCCGAGCGCGTGATCGTCAGCCAGCTGCACCGTTCGCCGGGCGTGGTGTTCGAAGAGTCCACCCACCCGAACGGCCAGCGTCTGATCTCCGCCCGCATCATCCCGTTCCGCGGATCGTGGGTGGAGTTCACGGTCGACATCCATGATGTCGTGTACGTGCACATCGACAAGAAGAAGAAGTTCCCGGCCACGGCGCTGCTCCGCGCGCTCGGCTACGGGAGCAACTCGGACATCCTCCGCCTCTTCTTCGCGGTGCGCGAGCTCGACCTCACCAAGAAGCTCGAGAGCCGCGGCGACACGCGCGAAGTGATCGGCGCGATCGTCGCCGAGGACATCAAGCTCGCCGGCGAAGAGACCGCCGCCGACGCGCCGAAGGCCAAGACCAAGAAGGCGAAGCTCGAGCGCGCGCGCTCCGAAGCCGAGATGCTCGTGAAGGAAGGCGACGAGCTCACGGTGGAGGTGTACAACCGCCTGCGCCGCCTCAAGGTGGACACGCTCAAGGTGTTCGCCAGCTACATGACGATCGATCTCCGCGACGAGACCGACGCGATCGAGCGCGGCGAGCGCCCGGTGCGCCGCGTGGTCGCGGTGGACGCCATGGACCCCGAGACCGGCGAAGTGGTGCTCGAAGTCGGCCAGGTGCTCAACGACACGGCGCTCAAGAAGCTCCGCAAGCACGAGATCGGAAAGGTGCAGGTGTTCGTGCCGTCGGGACGCGCCGAGAGCACGCTCATCAAGAACACGCTGCTCAAGGATCCCACGAGCCCCGCCGTGATCCCCGACAAGGAGCGCGAGAAGTTCGCGACCGATGCCGAGGCCGGCGAGATGTACGCGCTCAAGCAGATCTACTCGCTGCTCCGCCCGGGCGATGCGCCCAACGCGGAAACGGCGCGCGTCGCGCTCGAGCGGCTGTTCTTCAGCCCCAAGCGCTACGACCTCGGCCGCGTGGGCCGCTACAAGATCAACCAGCGGCTGCACCTCACCACGCCCGCGAGCCACACGGTGCTCACGAAGGATGACTTCGTGGCCATCGTGCGCTACCTCGTGGAACTGCACGAAGGCCGCGGCCACACGGACGACATCGATCACCTCGGCAACCGCCGCATCCGCAGCGTGGGCGAGCTGATCGCGAACCAGTTCTCGGTGGGTCTCTCCCGCATGGCGCGCCTGGTGAAGGAGCGCATGTCGATCAACACCGATCCGGAGAAGATCACGCTGGACGACCTCGTGAACGCGCGCACGGTGAGCGCGGTCATCCAGGCGTTCTTCGGTTCGTCGCAGCTCTCGCAGTTCATGGACCAGACCAATCCGCTCGCCGAGCTGACGCACAAGCGCCGGCTCTCGGCGCTTGGGACCGGGCGGCCTCACGCGCGAGCGCGCCGGCTTCGAAGTGCGCGACGTGCACTATTCGCAGTACGGCCGCATGTGCCCGATCGAGACGCCGGAAGGTCCGAACATCGGACTGATCACGAGTCTCGCCTGCTACGCGCGCGTGAACGACCTCGGCTTCATCGAGACGCCGTACCGCGTGGTCAAGAACAGCAAGGTGACCGGCGAGATCGAGTGGCTCGATGCGAACCGCGAGGAAGACGCGACGATCGCGCAGGCGAACGCGCGGCTGAACACCGACGGGACGTTCGTGGACGAGCTCGTGCTCTGCCGTCATGAGGGCGATGTGCCCCTCGTGGCGCCGGACCGGATCGACTACATGGACGTCGCGCCGGAGCAGCTCGTGTCCATCGCCGCCGCGCTCATCCCGTTCCTCGAGCACGACGACGCGAACCGCGCACTGATGGGTTCCAACATGCAGCGGCAGTCGGTGCCGCTCCTCAATCCGCGCACGCCGCTGGTGGGCACGGGCCTCGAGGAGAAGGTGGCGCGCGACTCCGGCGCCGTGATCATCGCCAAGCGCGGCGGCGTGGTCACACGCGTCACCGCCGATGAGATCGTGGTGGATGCGGGGCCGGTGGAACGCAGCAAGGCGAACGCCGACCAGCCGCTCGCGCGGCTCACGCAGCACGACCGCTACCGGATCAAGAAGTACTGGCGCACGAACCAGGACACCGCGGTGAACCAGCGGCCGCTCGTGAGACTCGGGCAGAAGGTGAAGGCGGGCGAAGTGATCGGCGATGGCGCCGGCACGGAGCTCGGCCAGCTCGCGCTCGGGGCCAACGTCACCGTGGCGTTCATGCCGTGGTACGGGCACAATTTCGAGGACGCGATCGTGCTCTCCGAACGTCTGGTGAGCGACGACGTGTACTCGTCGATCCATATCCAGGAACTCGAACTGCACGTGCGCGACACGAAGCGCGGGCAGGAAGAGATCACGCGCGAGATCCCGAACGTCGCCGAGGAGAGTCTGCTGGACCTTGACGAGCGCGGTATCGTTCGGATCGGCGCGCACGTGAAGGCGGGCGACATCCTCGTCGGCAAGATCACGCCGAAGGGCGAGACGGAGCTCAGCCCGGAAGAGAAGCTGCTCACCGCGATCTTCGGCGAGAAGGCGAAGGACGTGAAGGATTCGTCGCTCAAGGTGAGCCCGGGCATGGAAGGCGTCGTGATCGACGTGAAGATCTTCTCCCGCATCGATGACCAGGTCATCGAGAAGGACCGCGGCGAGCGGATCGGCGAAGTGCGGCGCATCGAGGGCGAGGAGAAGATCCGCGTCAACGAAGTGCGTGACTCGGAGCTCGTCGAATTGCTCGACGGGCAGACGGTCGCGCTCGCGCTCAAGAACGGCACGGTGGAAGAGGCGGTCCCCGCGGGCACGAGACTCACCGCGGAACTGCTCGCCGGCCTCAAGCTCAATTCACTCGACCTCAAGACGTTCCGGGTCGAGAACAAGAAGCAGAACGAGAAGATCCGCGAGGTGATCGAGGCCGCGAATCAGGAGAAGGCGCGCCTCGAGGAGAAGGCGGAGGAACGGATCGACAAGATCCTGCAGCCCGACGAACTCCCGCCCGGCGTGATCCAGCTCGTGAAGGTCTATCTCGCCGAGAAGCGCAAGATCTCGGTGGGCGACAAGATGGCCGGCCGTCACGGCAACAAGGGCATCGTGGCCCGCATCGTGCCGGAAGAGGACATGCCCTTCCTGCCGGATGGACGGCCGGTGGACATCGTGCTCAACCCGCTCGGCGTGCCGAGCCGCATGAACGTGGGCCAGATCCTCGAGACCCACCTCGGGTGGGCCGCGCGGTTGCTCGGCTTCTACGCGAAGACGCCCGTGTTCCAGGGCGCGAACGAGCGTGAGATCGGACTGCTGCTCCGGCTCGCTGGCGTGCAGTGGGCCGGCAAGGCGCTGGAGCTGACGTCGGCGGTACCGAGCGTAACGGATAAGGATATCCGCCGCCTGCTCGTGGACGTGAAGCCTGCGCGCGCCGAAGGCGAGGTGCACATCAACCTCGGCCAGGCGAACGTGAACGATCTGGGCGGCCGTACCATGTCGCAGGAAACGCGGGATCTGTTCCACCGCGTGCGCGATTTCGTGGAAGCGGCGGCGAAGGAGATCGCGGACCGCGAGCTCGCGGAGTCGGGCCGCCAGGTGACCGTGCACGAAGCGATGGTGGCGGACGAAGAGACGGCCAAGGAAGACAAGGCCGATCTCAAGAGTGCGCTGCGTGCGCTCGAGAAGAGCGGTTCGCGCGAGCGCACCGACGTGCTCGAGAGCATGGAATTGCCCGCGCTGGCGGCGATGCTCGGCCCGAAGGCCGACGCCGACGTCGACGCGGCGGCATTGGAATTGATGCGGCTGGCCGGGCTCACGACCGTGGGCAAGGTGTGGCTGCGCGACGGACGCACGGGCGAGCGCTTCGCGAGCCCGGTCACCGTCGGTGAGATCTATATGCTCAAGCTCTCGCACTTGGTGGACGACAAGATCCACGCGCGGAGCATCGGGCCGTACTCGCTCGTCACGCAGCAGCCGCTCGCCGGCAAGGCGCAGTTCGGCGGCCAGCGGTTCGGAGAAATGGAAGTCTGGGCGCTGGAAGCGTACGGCGCCGCGCACACGCTGCAGGAGATCCTGACCGTCAAGAGCGACGACGTGAACGGACGCAGCCGCGTGTACGAGGCGATCGTGAAGGGGCAGAACCTGCCGGACCCCGGCATCCCCGAATCGTTCAACGTGCTCGTGAAGGAATTGCAGGCGCTCGGGATCTGGGTGAAGCTCGGCGCCACCGGCGAAGATGGTTCGAACGGCAACGGAAACGGGGAGGAGTAGACCATGATCGACTTCCGCAGCGTGCGCGACCAGCGCAGCGCCACGTTCGATTTCATTCAGATCCGCATCGCGAGCCCCGAGGAGATCCGCGGTCCCCGGGACAACAAGGAGCGCGAGCGGTTGGAGATGTCCGGCCTCCGGAACTGGTGGAGCTGGGGCGAGGTGACCAAGCCCGAGACCATCAACTACCGGAGCTTCAAGCCGGAGAAGGATGGATTGTTCTGCGAGCGCATCTTCGGTCCCGTGAAGGACTGGGAATGCCATTGCGGCAAGTACAAGCGCATCCGCTATCGCGGCGTGATCTGCGACCGCTGCGGCGTGGAAGTCACGCTCAGCCGCGTGCGCCGCGAGCGCATGGGCCACATCGAGCTCGCCGTGCCGGTGGCGCACATCTGGTTCTTCAAGACGCTGCCGAGCCCGATGGGCAATCTGCTCGACATCACGCTCCGTGATCTCGAGAAGATCATCTATTACTCGAACTACGTCGTCATCGATCCGGGCAGCCAGGAAGTGCTGCCGAACCAGCTGCTCGATGAAGATGAATATCTCGCGCTCCGCGAGAAGGCGAAGAGCGAGAAGGACACCGAGTTCAGCGCCGACATCGGCGCGCCGGCCGTGCGCGAGCTGCTCAAGCGGCTCGACGTGGACGCGGTGAGCGATGAGCTGCGCGCTTCGGTTCCCGACGAGAGCTCGCAGCACCGGAAGAAGCAGACGCTCAAGCGGCTCAAGGTGATCGATGCCTTCCGCAACTCGGGCGACGCCGGCGGCACGCGCAACAAGCCGGAGTGGATGATCCTGGACGTGATCCCCGTGATCCCGCCCGATCTCCGTCCGCTCGTGCCCCTCGATGGCGGACGCTTCGCCACGTCGGACCTGAACGACCTGTACCGCCGCGTGATCAACCGGAACAACCGTCTGCAGAAGCTCATTCTGCACCGGGCGCCGGAGGTCATTTTGCGGAACGAGAAGCGCATGCTGCAGGAGGCGGTGGACGCGCTGTTCGACAACGGACGCCGCTCGAAGGCGATCCGCGGCCGCGGCAAGCGCCCGCTCAAGTCGCTCTCCGACATGCTCAAGGGCAAGCAGGGCCGCTTCCGGCAGAACCTGCTCGGCAAGCGCGTGGACTACTCGGGCCGTTCGGTGATCGTCGTGGGGCCGGAGCTGCAGCTGCACCAGTGCGGCCTGCCCAAGGCGATGGCGCTCGAACTGTTCAAGCCGTTCATCATCCACAAGCTCGTGGACAAGGGCATCGCGGAAACGGTGAAGCGCGCCAAGAAGATCGTGGAGCGCGAGAGCCCCGAGGTGTACGAGATCCTCGAGGAGATCATCCGCGACCATCCGGTGCTGCTCAACCGCGCGCCGACGCTCCATCGTCTGGGCATCCAGGCGTTCGAGCCGGTGCTCGTGGAAGGCAAGGCCATTCGTATCCACCCGCTCGTGTGCGCGGCGTTCAACGCCGACTTCGACGGCGACCAAATGGCGGTGCACGTGCCGCTGAGCTTCGAGTCGCAGATCGAGTGCCGGCTGCTCATGCTGAGTTCGAACAACATCCTGAAGCCGAGCTGACGGACGCCCGGTGGCGGAGCCCAGCCAGGACATCGTGCTCGGCTGCTATTTCGTCACCAAGGCGCCGCTGAATTTCGAGGCGGCAATGAAGACGGCGCCGCGCTTCACGGCGGCGGCGGAAGTCGAGCTCGCGCTCGCGACCGGCCGCGTGGTGCATCACACGCCGGTCAAGTTCTTCGTGGACGATTTCGCGGGTAAGCGCTGGGAGAACACCACCGTGGGCCGCGTGCTGTTCAACGCGATCGTGCCCAAGGCGTTGGGCTTCCAGAACCGCGAGATGAAGAAGAAGGCGCTCGGCGAAGTGGTGTTCCAGTGCTACCGGCGCGAGGGCCTCGCGGCCACCGTGCAGTTCCTGGACCGCCTCAAGGAGTTCGGGTTCCGCAGCGCCACCAAGGGCGGCGTCTCGATCGGCATCGAGGACCTCGTGATCCCGGGTGACAAGAGCACCCTGCTCACCGAGGCGGAAGAGCGCGTGGAGCGGTTCCAGCGCGCGTACAACACCGGCAACATCACGAACGGCGAGCGCTACAACAAGGTGATCGACACCTGGACGCACGCCAACAATGACGTGGCCGACGCAATGGTGAAGTCCATGCGCGAATCCGAGAGCGGGTTCAACCCCGTGTTCATGATGTTCGACTCGGGTTCACGCGGAAGCCGCGACCAGATCCGCCAGCTGGCGGGCATGCGCGGCCTGATGGCGAAGCCGCAGAAGAAACTGACGGGAGGCATCGGCGAGATCATCGAAAGCCCGATCAAGTCGAACTTCCGCGAAGGATTGTCGGTGCTCGAGTACTTCATCTCGACGCACGGCGCTCGTAAGGGGTTGGCCGACACCGCACTCAAGACCGCGGACGCCGGCTACCTCACGCGCCGGCTCGTGGACGTCGCGCAGGATGTGACGATCACGGAAGAGGATTGCGGTACGATCCTCGGCCTCGAGGTGGGCGCACTGAAGGAAGGCGAAGACGTGATCGAGCCGCTCTCCGAGCGCATCGTCGGGATCGTGGCCGCGGAAGATGTGGAGGATCCGCATGAAGTCGATGAGAGCGGACGCCGCACGCTGCTCGTGGAAGCGGGACAGATGATCGACGAAGAAACGGCGATCGCGATCGAGGATTCAGGGATCGAGACCGTGCGCATCCGCTCCGTACTCACGTGCGAAGCGAAGCGCGGGCTCTGCCGCATGTGCTACGGCCGCAACCTCGCGACAATGGGCATGGTGGACATCGGCGAGGCGGTGGGCATTCTGGCCGCGCAGAGCATCGGCGAGCCGGGCACGCAGCTCACGCTGCGTACCTTCCACATCGGCGGCACGGCGGCTCGTATCGCCGAGCAGACGGCGCGGAAGAGCAAGGTCGCGGGCGTGATGGAGTACGGCGACCGGTTGGTGCACGTGACGAACGAGGAGGGGCAGAAGATCGTCACCTCGTACGAAGGCGACATCATCATCCGGGCGGGCAAGGAGAAGAACGCGGCGGTCGTGTCGCGCTTCCAGGTGCCGCTGGGTGCGTACCTCATGGTGAACGACGGCGACGAGATCAAGAAGGACGGCGTCGTGTTCACGTGGGACCCGTACACCACGCCGATCATCGCCAATGTGAACGGAACGATCCGTTTCGTGGACATCGTCGAGGACGAGTCGGTATCCGAGGAGCTCGACGAGCTCACCGGTCTCCGGCAGCGTGTGATCATCGAGGACCGTGAGAAGAAGCTCCACCCGCATATCGAGATCGTGCAGGAGAAGGGCGGGAAGGAGCGGCGCGTGCGTGACTTCGTCATCCCGGTGGGCGCTCAGCTCATCATCAACGATGGCGAGAAGATCGCGGCCGGTACGATCATCGCGAAGATCAGCCGCGAGGCGTACAAGACCCGCGACATCACGGGCGGTCTGCCGCGCGTGGCCGAGCTGTTCGAGGCGCGCCGGCCGAAGGATCCGGCGACGATCTCGGAAATTGATGGAGTCGTGCGGTTCGGTGAGATCAAGCGTGGCAAGCGCGAGATCTTCGTGCAGCCGCTGAAGGAATTGAACGACGGCACGACGGTCGTGGACGATCAGCAGCCGCCGCAGCTCTATGAAGTGCCGGCCGGCAAGCATCTCCGGGTGCACGAGGGTGATCGCGTGCGCGCCGGCGACCGGTTGTCGGAAGGTCCGGTCAACCCGCACGACATTCTGCGGATCAAGGGCCCGCGCGCGGTGCAGGAGTATCTCCTGAACGAAGTGCAGGAGGTGTACCGCCTGCAGGGCGTGAAGATCAACGACAAGCACATTGGCGTGATCGTACGCCAGATGCTGCAGAAGGTGCGGATCGTTGATCCGGGCGAGACGGAAATGCTCGAGGGAGAGAACGTCGACAAGGGCGTGTTCCGCGAGACGAACGAGCGCCACTCGAAGAAGACCGAGGCGCCGGCCGTTTCCGAACCGCTCCTGCTCGGCATCACGAAGGCGAGTCTCACGACGCAGTCGTTCATTTCGGCGGCGAGCTTCCAGGAGACCACGCGCGTGCTCACCGACGCCGCGATCCGCGGCGCGCGGGATGATCTCCTGGGACTCAAGGAGAACATCATCATCGGCCACCTCATTCCGGCCGGGACGGGAATGTACCGGTACCAGGATGTGGACATCGAAGGACTGGAAGTGCCCGCGGCGCCGGAAGGGTTGCCGGGATTGCCGGATCTTCCGAGTGCGGATACATCATTCGCCGCGCTATTGGCGGGCAGTGGAGCGCCGAAGAGCCTGACGGACGAAGAGGAATAGTTCTTCGCGCCGAGCGAGAATCGAACGGCCCGCGGGATTTTCCCGCGGGCCGTTTTGCTTTCGACTGCGTGAGCCGCACCCCCAACACCGTACTTGGTCACCCGAACGCCGCGTGTGGCGTATGACGTGTGGTACCCGCGAAAGCGGTGCTGGTACGAACCCCGCCCGTGCAGGTACCACACGTCATACGCCACACGCGGCGTTCGGGTGACCAATGACGGAGTTCGGGGTGCCGACTCGCGCCCCTCGTAGTCATGCCGGCTCAATCGAGTCGAGGATGAGATGGATCTCCTCGTACTCCGCTGGTTTCACCAGATGATGATTGAACCCCGCCTCGCGTGAGATCCGGCTGTCGTTCTCCTGTCCGTATCCCGTCACCGCGACAATGATCGTGCTCTTGAGCGCGGGGAGCTCGCGCATGCGCCGCGCGACTTCGTGTCCGCTCATGCCGGGCAGGCCGATATCGAGCAACACGGCATGGGGCATGAACTCGAGCGCCAATTGCAGCGCGCTCGATCCGTTGTGCGCCGTCCGCACATCGTGTCCCGATTCGCGCAGGATGATCGCGGTGCTCTCGGCCATGTCGACATCATCGTCCACGACGAGCACCCGTACGTGCCGGCGGCTCGAGACGGCCGCCACGGTCTCGGCGCTCTTGGCACCTCGCCGCTGGCGCCTTGGATGCCGGCACCCGCACAATGAACTCGCTGCCTTCCCCCACCACGCTGCGCGCCTCCACCGTGCCGCCGTGCAGCTCCACCAGCCGCTGTACCAGACACAAACCAATGCCGAGCCCGCCTTGCGACCGGTCCGTCAGGCGCTCGGCCTGCGTGAACAGATCGAAGATCCGCGGCAGCAGTTCAGCGGCGATCCCAATGCCGGTGTCGCGCACGCTCACCACGCACGTCTCCTTCTCACGCCGCACCTCGAGCCACACGCGTCCGCCCTCATCCGTGTACTTGGCCGCGTTGGTGAGCAGGTTCACCAGCACCTGCCCGAGGCGCGCCGGGTCGGCGATCAGCCACACCGGCTCGATCGGCACGTTCACGATGAACTGGTGACGGCGGTTCTCCATGATGGGCCGCACGGTCTGCAGAGCACCCTCTACAATGTCGGCGAACGGCACCAGCTCCTGCCGCAGCCGGATCCGCCCGGTCGTGATGCGGGAGACTTCGAGCAGGTCGTCCACGGAATGCTTGAGATCGCCGAGTTGACGCTCGAGGATCGTGCGCGACCGCTGCTGGATCCCGTTCTCGCTCAGCTTCTGGAGCCGGAGCAGTTCCACCGCGTTGATCATCGAGGCGAGCGGATTGCGCAGCTCGTGACTGAGCATCGCCAGGAACTCATCCTTCCGGCGGTGGAGGTCCGACAGCTCATCGCTCTGCGCTTGCAGCTTCTTCTCCATCCGGTTGCGCTCGCTGATGTCCCGGATGTTGCACTGGGCGACGTGCCGCTGGTCCACCCGGTACACGTTGCTCACGAACTCCACCTCGATGCGCCGTCCGTCGCGGGTCTCCAGCGGCAGGTGATCGTAGCGCACGTAGCCGTGCTCCTGCAGGTCGCGGAACGCCGCTTCGTTCGCGGCTTTGTCCCCGAACAATCCGATCTCCCAGAGCTGCTTGCCCACGTACTGGGAATGGGAGTAGCCGAGCAGCGAACTCATGAACGGATTGGCATCGATGATCGCGCCGGTCGTGGCATCCAGGATCAGGATGCCATCCTTGCCCGTTTCGAAGAGCCGCCGGTACTGGACCTCGGATTTCTGCACCACGGATTCCGCGCGGCGCCGGTCGGTGATGTCCTCGATCGCGAGGAGAATGAGCTCCGGGCGGTGCCGCGACGGCTCGAGCCGCCGCGCGTTGAGCAGCATGACCTTCGGGCCGATCGTCAGGAAGTTGTGCGCGACCTCATAGTCGTGGAACGACTGCTTCTGGGGGAGCACTTCGAGCAGGAGCGTGCGGAGGCGCGGGATGTCCCACTGCCGGCTGCCGAGATCGAATACCAGGTGCCCAACGGTCTCTTCCTCGGAAACGTGGAACGTGTCGAGGAACGCGGTGTTCACCGTCTGCACGCGGAGGCTGCCATCGAGCACGAGGAACGGCTCCCGCAGCGTCGCAATGATATTCTCGGCGTACGCGAGCGCGTCACGCGCGCGCTGCTCGGCGTGAAGGTGCGCCTCGGACGCGGGCTCATCGTCGGGCAGCGTCGCGAGTCCGGCACCGGCATCATCGATTGTCATGGTCCCTCCACCGCACATCGAGCGGGGCACTTCAACAAAAAAAGGCGCACGGGATCCTTGGTGCCGATCCCATCGCGCCTTCGACTCGAGAGCCGCTCGCCCCTCGTCAAGGTGGCCCGGTAGTCGGGCCTTCCGTTTTCCTACCCTAATGCTACCCCCTGCGCCCCCCACCGCAAGGCCGAAGGGCGGCGAGTGGCACCCCAAACTCCGTACTTGGTCACCCGAACTCCGCGTGTGGCGTATGACGTGTGGTAACCGCGAATGCGGTGCTGGTACCAGCCCCGCCCTTGCAGGTACCACACGTCAAGCGCCACACGCGGAGTTCGGGTGACCAGGTACGGAGTTCAGGGTGCGACTCACGCAGTTCGGAATTAGTTTATGGAGCAGGAGGTAGCATATGCCCGATGAGATGAAGATCGTCGTTCGCAAGGACTCGTCCCTCCTCGTCACCGGCGGAGTTCCGCTGGCCATTCAGATCATCGTCCCCAACGAGGACGGCCTCTCCTGGCAGTGGAAGGAAGGCCACAAGTTCGAGGACAAGCCCAAGTATTCCCTCTGCCGCTGCGGCCACTCCAAGAACAAGCCGTACTGCGATTCATCGCACAAGGAATTCGGCTTCGACGGCACCGAGACCGCCGATCGCGCGCCGATCCATGATCGCTCGGAAGTCTTCGACGGTCCCGAGCTCTCCCTCGAAGATGACGAGGACCTCTGCGCCTTCGCGCGATTCTGCGATCCGGGCGGCAAGATCTGGTCGCTCATGGACATCACCGCCGATCCCAAGGTGCGCGACCTCGCGATCCGCGAGGCGATGCACTGTCCCGCGGGCCGTCTCGTGATGGTGGACAAGGCGAAGGATGAGGCGCTCGAGCCCGATCTCCCCCCGTCCATCGGCGTCGTCGAAGATCCCGTGCTCGGCGCGAGCGGCCCGCTCTGGGTGCGCGGCGGCATTCCCATCGAATCGCACGACGGCACCAAGTACGAGGTGCGCAATCGCGTGACCCTATGCCGCTGCGGCGCCTCGCAGAATAAACCGTTCTGCAATGGCAGCCACGCGACCATCAAGTTCAAGGATGGCTTCCTGACGGAAAAGGCGTGACGTACGTCGAGCCGTCGCGGGACGCGTTGTACAAGTTGATGGACGAGGCGCGCACCATCGCAATGGTCGGCGCGTCGAGCAACCCCGAGCGCGACTCGTACCACATCTTCGGGCGCCTCCTCAAAGTCGGCTACCACGTGATCCCGGTGAACCCGAACGAGACGAGGGTGCTCGGCCAGAAAGCCTACGCCAAGCTCGAGGACATTCCGGAGAGAGTGGATATCGTCGATGTCTTCCGGAAATCGGAGGAGACTCCCGCGATCGCCGAGAGCGCCGTGAAGATCGGCGCGAAAGCGCTCTGGCTGCAGCAGGGGATCGCGAACGCCGACGCTGCACGGATCGCCACCGAGGGCGGCCTTACTATAGTAATGGACAAATGCCTGGCTACCGCGCACACGCTGCTCGGCGTCCCGAAGCGTTCCCGAACGGCCTGAGGCGTCGCGCATGGAATGGTTCATCAAAGCGTTCATTCGCGCGAGCCTGGTCTGGTTCACCCTCGGCATCGCGCTCGGCGTCGCCATGAGCGCACATCCGGAATGGGTGGTGTATCGTCCGGCGCACGCGCACATGAACGTCGTGGGATTCCTGACGATGATGCTGTTCGGCGTGGGCTATCAATTGTTGCCGCGGTTGTTCGGCGGCCCGCTCTGGAGCGCGAGTCTGGCGATCGCGCACCTGTGGCTCGCGAACCTCGGCCTCGCCGGCATGGTCGCGGGCTGGATGCTCGCGCCGCACATCGGCGCCGCCGGCAGCATGATCACCACCGTCGGCGGCTCGTTGTTCACGCTCGGCGCTGTGCTCTTCGTGATCAACTTGTGGCAGACGTTCGACGGCGCCGACGCGCGTCATCGTCCGCCGCCCGGAGCCGGCGCCCCGCCGCGCAAGCTGCCCACCATCGGGGAATGACGGTCTTCACGATCGGGCACAGCACGCGTTCGATCGAGGAGTTCGTGGGTCTGTTGAAGCAGGTGGGCGTCACGCTGCTGGTGGACGTCCGCTCCATCCCGCGCTCGCGCGCCGTGCCGCAGTTCAACGGCGATGCGCTCGCCGTCTCGCTCGCGGAGCACGGCATCGCGTACCAACCTCTCGCCGCACTCGGCGGACGCCGCCATCACAAGAAAGGCGCGCCACGCTCGCTCAACACGTATTGGAAGGTGGACGCCTTCCGCAATTACGCCGACTACGCCGAGACCGCCGAATTCCGCGCGGGCCTCGCCGAGCTGCGCGCACTCGCCGCGACGCAGCGCACCGCGATCATGTGCGCCGAGGCAGTGTGGTGGCGCTGTCACCGCCGCATCGTTACCGACTACTTGCTCGCCGCCGGCGACCAGGTGCAGCACATTATGGGGCAGGGGAACGTGGCACCCGCATCACTGACCCCCGGCGCCGAGCCGCTCCCGAACGGCACCATCCGCTATCCCGGCCCACCCGAACTTGAATTGGAAACGTCGTAACGAGCGGTTCCCGCATCCCGCGGCGAGTCCCGAGCCCCGCGTCCCGAACCAGGATCAAGCATGAGCCCAACAATTCGCACCGCACTCTGCGCTCTCGTGGGAACCGCCGTCGCCGGATGCTCCCAACCCCCGAAGCCTCCCGCCGCCGCGGAACAAGCGCAGCCGCCCGCAACGGCCCCCGCCAACGTGTCGCACGGCGAAGCCGCCGTCGGCAACGTCGCGACTCCGCCGCCCGTCGATCCGAACGCGCCGGCGCCGAGCAAGTCCAAGCTCGTTCGCGTGCGCATCGAGATCAAGAACGCGCAGCTGACGCTCGATTCCGGCGTGGTCTACGATGGCTGGACCTTCGACGGCCGGAGTCCCGGCCCGGTGATCCGCGCGACGCAGGGCGACACGGTGGAGTTCACGCTCGTGAACAAGGCGCCAATGCCGCACAGCATGGACTTTCATGCGGCCGAGATCGCGCCGAGCAAGTACTACACGAACGTGATGCCCAACGATTCCATCCATTACAAGTTCGTCGCGCACGTGCCCGGCGCGTTCCTCTATCACTGCGGCACCGCGCCGGTCGCGGCGCACATCGCGAACGGAATGGTGGGCGCGATCATCGTGGATCCGGCGCAGCCGCGCCCCGCCGCACGCGAGTTCGTCTTCGTGCAGAGCGAATTCTACGCCTCACCGCCCGCCGCGCCCGGCGGCATGCACTCACTCGATTGGGAGAAGGTGCTGAACCAGGCCCCCGATTACGTGGTGTTCAACGGCCGCGTCGCGCAATACGCGAAGCACCCGATCAAGGTACCCGTCGGCGCCTTGCTGCGGTTGTATGTCGTGAACGCCGGCCCGAACCGCATTTCGTCGTTCCATATCGTCGGCGCGATCCTCGAGAAAGCATACCTCGATGGCAGCACGCACCAATCCGCTCAGGGTGTGCAGACCGTCAACGTCCCCGTCGGCGGCGGCGCGATATTCGAAGTGCGCCTCCGCGAGCCGGGAACCTACCCGTTCGTCACTCACGCCTTCGCCGACGCCACGAAGGGAGCCGTGGGCATGTTCGAAGCCGAGCCAGCGCACTGATCGCGAAATCGCTTCCCGCGGCGCATCCCGCGTCCCGCTTCCCGAACGTAGGATGAGCTTGGGCTCGACCTCGCGCACGGCCCTCGAAGTCCTCGTTGCACTAACGCTCGGGATCCTCGCGTGGGCGTTGGCCGCCCGCTTCGCTCGCCGGAGCTCCCGCCGAGCGCTGAGACGCTTCAAAGCCCGCGTCAACCGCTTCAAACTCACGCGCAAGCCGTACATCCGCACCACGCTCCTCGCCGACTCCGCGATCGAGATCGCCGTGAAGTCGCACGCCGCAGAACACGGCGAGCCGGTGGAGCGAACCTGGCAGCGCGTGAACGCGTACATCGACGAGATCGTTCCGCATTTCAATATTTTCGCGTACTACCGCGCCGGCTACGTCGCGAGCCGAGCGGTGCTGAATTTCCTGTACAAGGTGAGCCTCGACTACGAGGACCTGCCGGCGCTCGACGCGCTGCCCGACGATTCCGTGGTCATCTACCTCATCAATCACAAGTCCAACGCGGACTACGTGCTGCTCGCGTACGTGCTCGCGGGCGACGTGTCCATCTCGTACGCCGTGGGCGAGTGGGCGCGCGCGTTCCCGCTGGAGTGGGTGTTCAAGAGTTTCGGCGCGTATTTCATTCGGCGTCACTATCGCGAGCCGCTCTATCACACCGTGCTCGAGCGCTACGTGCAGCTCATCACGCGGAACGGGGTGACGCAGGGGATCTTCCCGGAGGGCGGGCTGTCGCGCGACGGCCGGCTCAAGCCGGCGAAGATCGGGCTGCTCGACTACGCGCTGGGCGTCGCGAAGGATCCGGACGTCGCGAAGCGCATGGTGCTCATCCCGGTGGCGCTCAACTACGACCGCGTGCTGGAGGACCGCACACTCATTCGCGAGTTGCGCGCGAAGGAGGGCGGGGAACGGGTGGGCCGCGTGCGGCAAGCACGCGAGGTGCTGCGGTACGTCGGCTGGAACGTGGCGCGCACGTTCACGGGCAAATGGAAACGCTACGGCCGGGCGGCGGTCACCGTGGGGCGGCCAATGCGCATCGAGCCCTGGCTCGCGCGGCATCAGGGCATGCTGTCATTGCCGCGTGAGCAGCGCTTGCCGGTCGTGCAGGAGTTATGCGACGAGGTGATGGCGCGCATCGGCGCAATCGTGCCGGTGACGTCGGTCGCGCTCGCGTGCGCCGCCATCCAGAGCTTCGATCGGGATTTCATTCCGCGTGCGGAGCTGCTCGCGCGCATGGCAGAGATGCGCGACGTGCTCGTGGAACTCAACGCGCGAGTGCTGCGTGCCGATCGCGATATCGCCGAGACCTTCGACCGCGCCTGGCGGATGCTCGAGATGCGGCGCATTCTCGCGGAAACGGGCGGCGGGTATTCGGTCCTTCCCGGGAGTCGCGAGTTGATGAGCTACTACGCGAACGGCATCGCGCATTTGCTCGGTGACTTCGAGTCGGCTGTTCGCGCGAGGGATGCGCTGCCGGTCGAGCGCGCGAGTGGAAGCGTCACAGCCGTTCGTTGACCGCCATGGGCCGGAGCCATGCAGACACTTATCATTGGCCGTGAATCAGGCGATCATTTCCTCATCGAGGCGTTGCGGAGGAGCCACCCGAACGCGACTGACTATTGGGACGGAAACTGGATTCACTGCACGATCGAGGTAACGGTGGGTGGATTTCGGGGGCGCGTGGATGCGGACCTGAGATCCACGGACTTCGTCTCGTTTCGCAAGGGGCTGGAGGCAGTCTATTCTCAGCTGAATGGCGAGGCGTCGCTCGAGACGATGGAAGGCTGGATCGCGCTGAGACTCGCGGGCAATGGACGCGGTCATTTTGCGCTGGACTGTGAGTTGTTGGATCAGCCCGGGTTTGGCAATCGGTTGCGGTTTCGATTGCCGCCGTTGGACCAGACTGAGTTGCCACCCTGCGTCGAGGCCCTACGGAGAATCGAGGCGGCGTTTCCAGTTGCCGGTAGTGCAGGCACCTAGCTGCCGCAACGGCTCGAGCGACGTAAGCGATTGCGTATCTCGCGAAGACTTGTTCAGTCACGGTTGCATATCGGAGGTCACATGCGCTTCTTGTCCGCAGCGGTCTTCCTCTTCATCGGATCGAGCCTTGCCGCCGCCCAACAGGCGTCGCCGCCCGACTCGACGCAGCGTCGCATGCAACAGATTCAGAGCCAAATGGGACCGATGATGCAGCAGGCGGCGACTAATATGCTCGAGGCGACTCTCATCGCAATGGCGAAACCGGAGAACGCCGCGCTGCTCGCCGACTTCACCCGGAATTATTACGAGGCGCTAATCAAGCGTGGCTTCACCCCGGAGCAGGCGCTTCAGATCGTGATTGCGGCCGGCGCCCCGAGAGGGACCATTCCGGGTCGGTGATGCCCGTCATCACCAGCGTCGAAGACCTCCGCCGCCTCGCCGAGCGGCGCGTGCCGCGCATGTTCTACGATTACTGCGCCGCCGGCAGCTGGACGGAGTCGACGCTCCGCGCGAACACCGATGATCTGAATCGCATCAAGCTCCGCCAGCGCGTTGGCGTCAACATCGAACACCGCAGCACGCGCTCCACAATGTGCGGCACCAGCGTCGCCATGCCCGTCGCGCTCGCCCCCACCGGGCTCGCCGGCATGATGCACGCCGACGGCGAGATCCTCGCCGCGCGCGCGGCCGAGCGATTCGGCGTGCCGTTCACGCTCAGCACGATGAGCATCTGCTCGATCGAGGACGTCGCGGCCGCCACCACGAAGCCGTTCTGGTTCCAGCTCTACGTCACGCGCGACCGCGACTTCGCCGCCGCGCTCATCGATCGCGCGAAGGCCGCGCGCTGCGGCGCGCTCATGGTCACGATGGACCTCCAAGTGCTTGGCCAGCGCCATATGGACATCAAGAACGGACTCTCCACGCCGCCGAAGCCCACGCTCCGCAGCATGATGAATCTCGCGACGAAGCCGCGCTGGTGCCTCGGCATGCTCGGCACCCGGCGGCGCACCTTCGGCAACATCGTGGGCCACGCGAAGGGTGTGGACAGCATGCGCTCGCTAGCCGATTGGTCGAACGCGCAGCTCGACCCGACGCTGAGCTGGGCCGACATCGAATGGATCAAGAAACGGTGGGGCGGTCGCTTGATCATCAAGGGAATACAAGATGTGGACGATGCGAGACGCGCCGCCGACAGCGGCGCCGACGCGCTCATCGTCAGCAATCACGGCGGCCGACAGCTGGACGGCGCCGAGAGCAGCATCATGCGCTGCCCGCGATCGTCGAGCGCCGTCGGCTAGATGCTCGAGATCCACATGGACGGCGGCATCCGCACGGGGCAGGATGTTCTGAAAGCCCTCGCACTCGGCGCGAAAGGAACCTACATCGGCCGCGCCTGGAACTTCGGACTCGGCGCGCTCGGCGAAGCCGGCGTCACCAAGGTGCTCGAGATCATCCACAAGGAACTGGATCTGACAATGGCGTTCTGCGGCCGAACGGACGTCACGCAGATCGATCGCAAGCGCTACTGGTGCCTGGCGACTTCTGACATCATCGCGGAGCACTGACGTGCAAGCGACTCGCCATCAGTACGTCTCAGCTGACCTCGCGATGCTGGAAGCTGTCGCCATGCGTTGCGTCGGCGTATGACTACCTGTCAGTGCGCAACGCTGTCGCCAAGAGCCGCATTTCCGGTCAGTAGCTGACTACCTTGCACGTGCCTAGCACTTCCTGGCTGCGTGGACTCGTCGTCGAGAAGTCGATGCTGGTGTTGGTTGCCGAGAACTGATCCGACGCTGCCCGGAACCGTCTGCAGGACGATCTGTGTTGGCGTGGAGTACCGATCATACACGGGCTCCGAACCGTTCGCGTGCAAGATCTGGTATCGCTGGGGAATGGCCGAAGCTAGCAGAACTCTCGCGGTCGGATATGCACTCCGACTGGGATGGATTCCACGTCGTGCGAAAGCGTGTTCGAGGCGAGCCGTTGCACCGCGGATTGGCTGGATTCTTACCGTCCGTGGCGAGGCGCGGACGGCTGGAGAGCGTGCGCGCAAGGATCGCGTGTGCATGCGGATTGCTCCTTCCGAGGCAGCAGGACGATCATGAGCCGACAGAATCCGGATGAATGAAGCTCCGAGAGCCCTGGACGGTCGCGTGCGCGGTCACTCGTCGCGATGACCCCGGTAGGCGAATTCCATTACGCCGACGGAGACGGTTGGGTTGCGTGCCCAGTCGACCGGATGCGCAGTAACGAGATTGTCTCGACGGGGATAGTCGGCAGGCATGGAGCGATCGTGGAGCCTCGGCGAGTAGGAGGTAGCCGGCGCCGCCGAACCATTACCGCAGTAATTGCGGCAAAGCTATGAGCTGCACGCCAGCCTTGAAACCGCGATTGACCGAACACCCGTAGTTGCCAAGCGTAGGGCACAATCGCTCGCAGACGCGCTGTTAGTAGGGGCCCTCACGGGTGCATTGACAGCGTTGAACAATCGGACTCCCTGGCCGTTATCGGCCGGAGTGTACCCGATGTCCGGCCAATGGACCTCACTCGAACCCGAGGATCATCGATGCCGCATCGCCCGTCACTCGCCCGGAGCATCGCGCTGGCCGCCGCCGCGCTCATTCCTGCGTTGCTCTCCGCGCAGAGCGACCCGATCCCGCTCACCGCCGCCGAGTGGCAGGCGACGGATTCGATCCGCTTCGAAAAGCATCTCGGCGTGCCGGCCGTGTACATCAACTCAGGCGTCGCGCTCTCGCGTTCGGCGAGACTGCGCAACGGCGTCATCGAATTCGACATCGCGGCAACGGAGAAATCCACGAACATGGGGATCTCGTTCCGCGCGACGGACGCCGAGAACGCCGAGGTCGTTTTCTTCCGCCCCGGCGCGAGCGGAAGAGACGAGGCGATGCAGTATGCGCCCTCGATCAACTCGATCCCGGCCGCGTGGCAGCTCTTTCATGGGCCCGGCGCGCTCGCGAATGTCACGGTCCCGCGCAACCAGTGGATCCACGTGCGTCTTCGAGTGTTCGGCGACTCGGCCGCCGTGTATCTGAGAGGTGATACCGCGGCCGCGCTGGTGATCCCGCGCCTTGCCGCCAATCCAGGCGGCGACAAGATCGGTCTCTGGGGGAGCGGATTCGGGCGAGGGCGCGTGGTACGCGAATATGTCGTATACGCCGGACGCGCGCAGCTACGCGCATGTCGCGCGGCACAGCGCCGCCCGGTTCGCTCGACCGGTGGGAGATCTCGCAAGCATTCGATGCATCGACGGTCGTTCCGGGCACCATGCCGGCCGCCGCCACGATCAAGTGGGATTCGCTGCGCGCCGATCCCGACGGCATGGTGATCATCAATCGCCTCCGGCGCCCGCCGAACGTGCTTCCGTACGGGATCGCCGATTCGGTGTTGCTCGACAACCGCGTGCCGAAGTCGCAGGTGGTGTTCGCGCGCGCGACGATCACCGTGCCGCGCGACACCACGGTGCTGCTCGACGCGGGATTCAGCGACAACGCGGTGATATTCCTCAATGGCCGCCCGCTGTTCAGCGGTATTCGGGCATCGGGCTTCAACGATCTGGGCTATTTCGAACCGCTCGGAACCGCGCTCTTCCTCCCGTTGCACGCCGGGAGCAACACGCTCACCTATGCGGTCACCGAATTCTTCGGCGGCTGGGCGCTGAGCGCGCGACTGCGCCCCGCGCCGCACCGCTGACGCCGGAGTGAACATGCGCATACGCCACTATCTGCTCGCCGCAACGATGCTCGCCGCGAGCTCCAGGGTCGCCGAGTCACAGAGTGCGGATGTCGAACGCGTGCATTCGCCTGCGGTGACCGGCGATCTGCGGCTGCACACCTTCACCAGCAAGACGTTCGGCAACACGCGCAAGTTGCGCGTGCTGCTTCCGGATGGCTACGACGATCCGGCCAATCGCGGAAAGCGCTACGCGGTGCTCTACCTGGCCGACGGTCAGAATCTGTTCGATCCGGCGACAGGCGTGTTCGGCCCGCGCGAGTGGCATGTCGACGAGATCGTGCACGACCTTGTCGCGACACATCAGATCCCGCCGATGATCGTCGTGGGCGTGGACGATGCCGGCGCGTCGGAACGCGATCACGAGTATCTCCCGTGGCCCGACAGCGCCACGGCGCAGATCAACGCCAACTACGATCCCGCCCCCGAGGGGAAGAAGTATCCGGCGTTCCTGATCGATGAAGTGATGCCCTTCATCAACAAGTCCTATCGCACGCTCACCGATCCCGCGCACACCGGCATCGGCGGATCATCCTACGGCGGCGTCATCAGCGTGTACACGGTGGAAGCGCGCCCCGGCGTGTTCGGCCGGCTGCTGGCGGAGAGCACGGTGTTCCGGGTCTACGGCTTCAAGCTGATCGCCGACGCGCCGAGCGTGCGCGTGTGGCCCGAGCGCATCTTCCTGGCGGTGGGCACGAACGAGGACAGCCGCCCCGGCTGCGATGCGTCGAAGCGGCCCGCCGCGCGCGATACCACCGGCACCTTCAATGAGATGGTGACGGGCGTGCTGCGAATGCACGCCGCGCTGCAACGCGCGGGACTCGACTCCACTCGGCTCAAGCTGGTCGTCGAGCCCTGCGCCACACACACCGCCGGCGCATGGGCGGCACGCTTGCCCGGTGCGCTGATCTTTCTCTTCGGGAGGTAGAATGTCTCGACTCATGCTGGCCGGCGCAGTATCGATGGGCGCCGTGTGTCTGCTCGCCGCGTGCGGCTCACCGCCGCCGCAGCATTACGGTTATCTCGCGTTGCTTGGCCGCGACACGATCTCCATCGAGAGCGACACGCGAACGGGCCGCACGATCGTGAGCGACGAGGTGGATCGATTCCCCCGCGTGCGCCGCCGTCACACGGTGATCACGCTCGCGCCCGACGGCAGCATTGAGCACCTCGTGATGGACATCCGGACGCCGAGCGAATCGGCCGTCGGAGAGTCCGCGGCACGTTGTCGCGTATGTCACCAAGGACTCCGTGATCATCGACAAGACCGACCGCACGGGCGAGAAACGCATCGCCTTCGCGACCGGCGGCGCGCTCGCAATGCCGCACTTGCCGCAAATGTACGGTCTCACCGATCTGTATTTCGCCGCCGCGCTCGCGCACGCGCCGAAACAGCCTCCGGCCGCCGGCACCGAGATCAAGCTGCGCCAGTATTACATCGATCGGGAATTCGACCGCTTCCCGCTGCACGAGGGCATCGTGCGCGTAAAGGGCGGCGGCAATCTTGAACTGGAGCACGACTGGCTCGCGGGCTACGGCGACGCGACGGTGGACTCGGCCAACCACATGCTCACGTACAATGGCGCGCGCAGCACGTACAAGGTGGAAGTCACTCGGCTCGGCGAACCGCTCCCCGACATCGAAGCGATCGGCGAGCGGTTCGCGGCGCTCGAGACGAGTCAAGGCGGAATGAAGCAGCTGAGCGTGCGCGACACCGTGCGCGCGACGATCGGCAAGGCAGTCATCTGGATCGACTACGGCCGTCCGCTCGCGCGCGGGCGCCAACTGCTCGGCGGCATCATTCCGTACGGCGAAGTGTGGCGCACCGGCGCGAACGCGGCCACGCAATTCTCGACGTCTGCCCCTGTCACGATCGCCGGCATGAAACTCGCGCCCGGCATGTACACGCTGTGGACCGTGCCGAGTGCGACCGGCGTGGAGTTGATCGTGAACAAACAGTCGGGGCAGTGGGGCACGGGCTACGATCCGCAATTCGATCTCGGCAAGTCGCCGATGATGACATGCGGGGGCCAAGACGCCGGTGGAGAAGTTCACGATCTCGATCGTTCCAGTGGATGCGCATCACGGAACGCTGGTGATGGAATGGGGGCCGTTCCGTTGGACGCGCGCCGATCGTGGCGCCGTAGCCGCCTGAGTTGGCGCCGAGGGGCTGCTTGTAGTACGATCAGTCCGCTCGTCCACACACTCAGGAGAGCGAAATGGAGCTCGGAAAGGCGGACAGATCCTTGGTTCGAGCGGGATTCGTCCTCTTCACGCTGGCGCTGCTGACGGGCTTTGCCATACCGGCGTTCCTCAACCAGAGGATGGCGCTGGCAGCCCATCTCTCCGGGATCATGAACGGGCTCATCTTGATGGCGCTCGGACTTGGCTGGGGCCTTCTCACGATTACTCCATTGCAAGCGAGGCTCACGCGGGGCCTCTTTCTTTTCGGCACATTCGCCAATTGGGCTACTGGTTGTCTTGCCGCCGCCTGGGGAACGAGTCACCTGACGCCTCTGTCGGGCGCTGGGTATGGTGCCGTGCCGTGGAAGGAGACGGTAGTGCAGGCCCTTCAAGTCTCGGTCACTCTCGCGATCGTCGCCGGAGCGGCCTTGGTGGTCTACGCACTTCGCTCAAAGCCGATTTCCGCATGAGCCCGCAACGCCACAGATCGTGCAGCTCACGTCATGATCACATGTTCGAGCGGCCGACAAACGTGAGAAAGGAGAGGTCGATCATGAAGAGCAAGAACATTCTGATGGTCGTGGTCGCCGGCGCATCGCTTGCCGCGATAGGCTTCACCGTCTACGCGCAACAGAAGTTCGACAAGTACGCGCTGGTATCGCCGAGCGGGATCAAATTCGCCGACTTCAGGGGATACGAAGACTGGGCCGTGGTCTCCTTGGCGCGCACCGATGAGGTGCTCAAGGTGATCGTCGCCAACCCGGCGATGATCAAGGCGTACAAGGCGGGCGCGCCGGGCAACGGCAAGCCGTTCCCTGAAGGCAGCATGATCGCGAAGCTCCAGTGGAGCTTCAAGAAGAGCACCGAGGCACCGTTCGTCGTGGATGTACCGAAGGCACCGACGCAGGCCTTCTTCATGGAGAAGGACAGCAAGCGATTCCCGCTCACCGGCGGCTGGGGATATGCTGTCCTCGACCACGATGTCGCGAACGGCACCATGACGGTCGACTCGGCCAAAGCCGATTGCGGGCAGTCATGTCATGTGGCGGTGAAGAGCAAGGACTACATCTTCCATCCGTACCAGACGCGGTGAAGCGATGCGCGGGTCAGGGCGCATTGCCGCACTTACTTCGCATGCGATCTGACCGCATCACAGAGGCCGGCCGCTTCCTCGCGTAGCGCTGGTACAGGAACTTCATGCGACGCTTCGGAAAGGTTCTCGAGATCCTCGGCGTCATCATCGGAGGGGTGGCGGCGCTCGGCGTCTTGCCGTCGGTTAACCTGTCGGGCATCCCATGGCTGATGGCGGTCGGGCTGGTCAAGCTCA
This sequence comes from uncultured Gemmatimonadaceae bacterium, assembly GCA_963737845.1. Lineage (GTDB taxonomy): Bacteria > Gemmatimonadota > Gemmatimonadetes > Gemmatimonadales > Gemmatimonadaceae > DATKOH01. Next base: position 272,135 of record CAVTUD010000001.1, read on the forward strand.
CGCTCGCCGCGTCATTGGGTATGATCGCCACAGGTGCTGTGCTCCAGCGCATCGCGCGGCGTAGCGAGGAGCGCGGGCGACTATCGCCGCCACGCGATTAACCGCGCGCCCGAAACGCCTCCACCGCCTGGCTCAGCGTGAAGTGCATCCGCTCGCGGCCGAGCAGATCGCCGAGCGACGTTCGCTGCACCTGAGCCAGCGCCTCGGGGCTCAATCGCGCCAGCCAGAGTTCCATGCCGTCCGCGCGCAGACGCTCCTCCGCGTCGGTGAGCGCCATGAGCGCGGTGTACTCGAAGCCCACGATGCCGCTGCAGTCCACGAGCACCACTCTCGGCCGCTCGGCGAGAATGATGGGCCACATCTTGTCGCCAATGAACTCCACGTTGGCGAAATGGATGCGGCCGTCCGTGCGCACGATCAGCAGCCCCGGCACTCTCTCGTCCTCCGGATGTTCTGCCGAGATCGGACGGAACACATCGGTGCCCGGCTTGCGCGCCATCACGTACACCGGTGGATGCGACGCGAGATAGATCAACGCTACCATTGATAGCGCGACGGCCACGAGGATCCCGTTCAGCGTGCCGAGCACGATGACGCCGGCGCAGGCGGCCACGGTCCACGTGAATTCTACCACGCGATAGCGCTTGATCGCTCGGAAGCTCGAGATGCTGATGAGCGGCAGCGATGTCACGATCACCACGGCCGCGAGCGCTGCGAGCGGCATGAGCGCGAGAACGGGGGAGAGGAAGAGCAGCGTCGCCGCGCCGGTGAGAGCGGTGACCAATCCCGCCATCTGCGTGCGCGCGCCGGCGTGACGGTTCACCGCCGTCTGCGATGTGCCGCCGCCCGCGGGCATCCCGCCGAAGAATCCGGCGGCAACATTCGCCGCGCCGGTGGCGAACAGCTCGACGTTCGGCTGCGGACGCGGCTCGCCCTTCTCGGCGAACGCCCGCCCCGCGGCGATCGTTTCGGTGAAACTCATGAGCGCGATGCCGAGCGCGCCGGGCCACAATATTCGCACGAGCGCGATGCTCGGCATCGCGAAGCCCGGCAGTCCGGCCGGGATCGCACCGACGACTGAGACGCCCGACGCCTGCAGCCCCATGAATGCGGAGACCGCGATCGCGGCGCCGATCGCGATGAGCGGAGCGGGGGAGCGCGGCAGGAAATGTTCGAGGCCCACGAGCAGCGCGGCGGTGAGCACCGCGATCATCGCGGTGGGCGCCGAGACGTGGGGCAATTGACCGATCGTGGCGAGGAGATTGTGCAGCCAGCCGGCCTTCTCAATGTGAACGCCGAGGAATTTCGGCAAGTTGGTCCACGACGATGACGAGCCCGATCCCCGCCTTGAAGCCGACGAGCACGGGGTCGGAGATGAACTTCGCGAGGAATCCGAGGCGAAGGACTCCCGCGAGTGCGAGCACCACGCCGGTGAGCGCGGCGAGCGTGACCGCGGCGGCAATGAGGCCGGCCGCGTCGCCATCGGGAACGGCGCGCGCGAGTTCGGCGGCGGTGAGGATCGCGATCGTCGTGGTAGTGCTCACGCTCAGCGGGCGCGACGTGCCGAGGAACGCATACACGAGCATCGGCACGACGGCCGTGTAGAGCCCGACTTGCACCGGGAGCCCGGCGATCGTCGCGTAGGCCATGGCCTTGGGCAGCACGACGGCGGCGGTGGTGAGTCCCGCGACCACGTCGGCGCGGATCGTCGTGCGCCATGGGAGGCCAGGAGGCAAAAAGGCTCGCATGGTGGTCGAAGCTATCGCTGTGCGTCGCCTCGGGATAGGACTTTCGTTCCGCTTGCGCGAGCCGAGGCAGCCTTTCATTGTTTGATTATTCGGCAGCGTATGGAGAGTGCAACTCTGAAAACGGAGGCTCTATGGGAGTGATGCGTCGCGTCACCTATGGGCTGGGATTTCTCGCCGCAGTGGCCCTTCCCACGATCGCCGCCAGCGCGCAGGATGCCGCGTCGAACAGCCCCACCGGACTCGGCTTCGGCGTCAATGCCGGATTCGGCATCAATCCGAACGAGATCGTCATCGGCGCGCAATACGCGCTCGGCAAGCCGGTAGGCATGTTCCGGATGGTGCCGAACGTGCATGTTGGCTTCGACGCCGGTGCGACGGTGGATGTCGGCTGGGACTTCCTCGCCCGCTTCAAGGCGAAGGACTCCGATTTCAGCTTCTACGCGGGCGCGTCACCCACGGTCACATTCGGAAGCAGCACCAATCTCGGCGGTACGATCGTCGCCGGCATGGGGATCCCCATGATCGCGAAGAAGGCGACGGAACTCGAGGCGCGCTTCGGATTCGCCGGGGCTCCGAACTTCCGGTTGCTGCTGACGCTGGTGTTGTGATCGCATCCTGAATCGAATGAAGCCGCGGGCCCGGGAGCGATCCCGGGCCCGTGGTTTACTCACAAAGGGGAAATGCCATGCGCTGGTACCACTACCTCGCGTACTTCTTCGGCGGTGCATTCCTTGCGAACGCGATCCCGCATTTCGTGAATGGGATCTCGGGGAATCCCTTCCAGAGTCCGTTCGCCTCGCCGCCGGGCGTCGGGCTGTCGTCGTCCATGTCGAACGTTCTATGGGCGTTCGTGAACATCGTTGTCGGGTACCTCCTGGTGTGCCGCGTCGGCAACTTCGATCTGCGGAAGACGCCGCACGTGCTGACGTTCGGCGCCGGCGCTCTGGTCATGGCGATCATGCTCGCGCGCGTATTCGGCCGGCTCCACGGCGGCATGTGAGAAGAGAGTAATCCGGGCGCTCGCATTACCGGCCGGACGCCATTGAATCACCGGCCCGAGTGCGCTAGCGTTTTGGCATGACTCCTCCTCCTTCCACGACCCGATTCTGGCTCTCGCAGTGCGTACCCATGGGCGTCCTCGCGGCCGTTGCCAGTGCGATCCCGGGGCAGATCGATCACGTGCTCTCATCGCTTCCGTCCAGTGTGGCGGCGTTGATCTCCGAACTGGTAGCGCTGCTCTGCCTCCCCGGCGGTATGCTCGCGGTCGTCGTGTCGCATAATCCGCACGTCGATACGACGTCGTTCCCATATCCGGCGCTCACGTTCTTCGCGTCGGGACTCTGTTGGGGAACGGTGCTCTTCGGCCTGCGGAGCGTGTACCGGATGATGCGGCCGAGCCCATCGCGAGGCTGAAGGCTTTCCTGATTCGCCCGGACATTATTCCCATCCTTCGAGTGCATCGTCGCGTCCTATCGATCGTCGCCCTGATCATCGGCACATCGGCGCCGGTCGCCGCGCAAACAGGCGGAGAACTCTACGCGCATCTGTCGGACAGCGTCGTGCATCTCCCTGGCGGCGACAGCGTCGAGCTCCAAGCGCGTGGTGCGGCGGTCGTTCCGAATCAGCCTCCGGGAGTACTGATCACCTATCATCCCTTCTTCGCCTTGAGCGACACCGTGCGCGTGCGGGCGGCGGCAGTGGCACTGTTCCAGCTGCTACTGCCCACGATCAGGACCTCGCCGCATTTCGTCGTGTTCCGGGCCGTCGACATTCCGGCGGCGGAGAGGAACAAGGTGGGCGCCTATCGCATGAGCGCGTACGGCATCGTGTTCGCACTGCACGACGATGGCCGCTGGTACGACTTGCACGGCACTTCGCCGGCGTTCTAGTGATGTCCGCCTCGTCGCCGCGACCAGAGCAATGGTCGGTCGCACCGGGCTTCCTAGTGCACGACGTGATGGTCACCGCGAACTATTACCGCGACACGCTCGGCTTCAAGTACGATCGCTTCTGGGGTGAGCCGCCGACGTTCTGCATGGTGAGGCGCGGTGGCGTCACGATCATGCTGGCGCAGGTCGAGCGCGAAGTGCCGGTGCGCCCGAACAACCTGGCGCCGCGCGAGGGCGGGGCGTGGGACTGCTACGTGTGGATCGAGGATGCAGACGCGCTGCACGCCGAGTTCGCCGCGAAGGGCGCCAACATCGCGCGCGAGATCTGCGACCAGGAGTATGGCTGCCGCGACTTCGACGTGCTCGACTGCAACGGCTATCGCATCTGCTTCGGACAGGATATCTCGTCGTGAGCGCGAACGCACCGCTCGCGGCGATGGGCCAGCTGGTGCCGGAGTTGCCCGTCGCCGACGTCGAGCGCGCGCAGCATTACTATCGCGATGTGCTCGGCTTCGAGATCGGTTGGCTCTATCCTGACGAGCAGATCGGATCCGTGTCGCGCGGGAACGTCGTGATCTTCTTCCGCCGGAGAGAGACGCCATTCGAACCCGCGATCCACTGGGTGTACGGCGAGGACATCGAAGCGTCGTACCGCGAGCTCCAGGCCTCGGGCGCGAACATCGTGGAACCGCTGGAGCTGAAACCGTGGGGGCTGACGCAGTTCACCGTCGCGGATCTGGACGGGAACCGGTTCTACTTCCATCATGACTGAGGCGCCTCGCACTGGAGCTAATGGATAGATCGCCCCCTGACGCGGACGCATGATCGAACCCTCGTCGACGCCGTGGCCGTCGAATGGCTCGGCGATCGCGGTGCTCGGTCATTCTCTTCATATCTGTTGCAGGTGGCTCGCGGCACTCATTGAGTGCGCCCTTCGGTACCCAAGCTCGCTCCTGATCGACTTCTCGGATCGATTCGGAGCGTTGGACGGGTCCTTTTGTCCGGGTCATTCAGCGGCGCGTTCGACACGGCGAGGCTCCGAGGTCCAATTGCGCAACGATGCCAGGCATGAGCAAGATTAGCGGCGCAAGTGAGCCGCAATTAGGGCGGCGGGTACAGTGGCGACGAAGTCCCCCTGGTGAGGATCGGATACCCAACTTCGCGAAAGGACCACGCAGATGAACGCACTCTTCAGGCCACACCTTTGTGTAGCTGCCGCCTTTCTCGCGCTCGCATCCGCCGCGCGAGCGCAGGCGCCCAAGGAGCCGAGTTGGCCGCAGCAGTTCCAGGTGCTGCAGGGTGAGAACGCGAGCTTCGGGTTCGTCGTGTCGCAGCCCGGTCCGATCTCGGTGAGTGTGAACGTTCAGGGCGCGCCCGTGTCGGTGGAGCTGTCGGGTCCGATTGCGCAGCCGATGCGAAAGTCGGGCACGGGGTCGATCAATATCACGATCGCCGCGACGGCGGCGGATGTGCAGAAGAGCGCGATCTGGCTCGTGCGCATCTCGCCGGTGAATCTCGCGCAGCCCGCTCCGAACCACGCGCCGCAGGCAGTGGCCTCGGGTACGATCACGGTGCAGCACCCGCCGGGGAAGATGTCCATCGCGCAGGCACCAACGCAGCATCGTCGCCGCGGCCGTGTCGCGCTCCGCGGTGATGCCGGGTACGAGCGCCGCGTCGCTCATGGCGACGTATGAAGCCCAGCTCGCGGCGAAGCAGAAGGCGGAGCAGGAGCGGCTGCAGCGGATGATCTCCGCGACGCCGGTCGCCGCGAGCGCGGGCGCGGCCGCCGGTCAAACGCATGCAAATCGGCCCCGTGATCAAGTCGCTCAGTGTCAGCACCGGGCAGCCCGGCGATTTCCTGCTGATCAACGGCTCCGGCTTCGCCTATGGCGACGAGGTGCACTTCATCGTCGCACCGGGCATGGACCTGAAGGCGACCGTGAATGCCGTGGGAAGCGACACCGTGATCATGGTAAATGTCCCTTCGGTGGCGGGCGTCGGAAGCTATGCGGGTCAGATCTACGTGCAATCGACCGGCCAGAACGCCAAGAAGAGCGCCGGCATCCACTTCGATTTCGTCCCGACCATGGAGTTCGTCGACTTGGCTCCGGTCGAGACGCAGCCCGATGCTCACATCGATCGCACGGACCTCGCTTCCGTGTGTCCGGGCGATCGCGGCGTATGCCGCGACGGGAGCAACGACTTCCTCGGCCACAAGGGCGATGACATTCTGGTACGCGACGATGCAGCTGAAGGGCGGCTGGATCGTACACGAAGTGAATGCTGGGCCGTTCGACGTGGAAGGCTTTGGCGGCGCGGGCGCCTCCGTGAGTGAGAGCCGTGTGGGCACGAGTTATCCGTACGCGAAGGTGCATTGGTGGATGGATGCGCTCACCAGCTTCCGCTATGCCGTCATTGTGATCATCAAGGGACCGAAGGGCGTTCCGTATCAGTGATTCTCCTACCAGGGGGCCTGATGAGCAGAGCACAGTTGAACGCGTGGATCGTTCTCGCCGGCGTGGCTGCCGTGACGCTGTCGGCGCAGGCACAGGCCGGCGGCGAACCCACGTGGCCGCAGAAGTTCGAGATCCGGCAGGGTGGGAATCGCGGATTCGCGTTCGTCGTGACGCAGCCGGGCGCCGTCTCGGTGAACATCACGTCGCAGGGCTCGCCGATCACGGTAACGCTCTCGGGACCGACGGCGGAGCCGTTCACGCAGACGGGATCGGGCACGATCAACATCTCGCATTCCGAGACCGCGGCCGAGGTGCAGCGGAGCGCGATCTGGCTGGTGATCATCTCGAGCGGCGGCGGCGCGCCTTCGAAGGGGAAGGCTCCACCGGTCGTGGCATCGGGCACGATCACCGTGACGCATCCGCACGGCGACATGCGCGTGGCCGAGGCCGAGGTGCAGCGCAAGTTGTCGGCGCACCGTCCGGTCGCGACGACGGCGGCGGTGAGCACGCACGTCGTATCGCCCATGCAGGCGGCTTACGCGCAGCAGCTCGCCATGAATCAGGCGCACGAGAAACAGGCGCTCATGGGTCAGATCCATCAGCATCCGCCGGTGTCACCGATGGCGGCGAAGCCGATGGCCAAGACCGCGGCGAAGACGACGGCGCCGGGGGTGAGAACGTCGGGAAATTCCGGGAGCAATCAGCGGTGGCGGATCCACGAGCGGCAGCGCTCCGGCGGCGGCGCCCGGTGATCACGTCGCTCAGCGTGAGTCACGGGCAGCCGGGCGATCCGATCCTGATCAATGGCTCCGGATTCGGCGCGACGCAGGGGCAGGCGAAAGTCCACCTGATCGTCGGGCCGGGGAAGGATGTGACCACCGGGCAGGTGGACTTCTGGTCCGACAATCAGATCATGACCTACGTGCCGTTCAAGGACTCGCTGCAGAAGTTCAGCGGCGAAATGTATTTCCAGGGGGCGAACGGGAAGAGCAATCTCGTGCAGTTCGAGTACGACCCGCTGATGCAGTTCGTCGTGCTGGACCTCAAGCTGCAGAACCTGGTGCAGGCCGCCGGAGGCTTCGCGAGCATCAAGGGGCCCAACAGCTGCCGTTTCACCGACACGGGTCCGTGGGAGCCGGGCACATGCGTGGACCATTCCGTGTCTCCGAACACCGCGTTCAACTGGACCAACAACGATGACGAATTCTTCCAGAACCTGAGAATGAAGAACGGCTGGACCACCGCCGAAGTGGATTTCCGCGGTGAGCCGGGCGCCGGCGGCGGCGCGTATCTCGCGGAGGAGCGGACGGGCTCGAACTCTCCGTACGCCAAGGTGCACTGGTGGCTGAACCCATTCGGCGAGGCGTGGTACACGCTGACGATCACGATCACGGGGCCGAGCGGACTGCCGTACCAGTAGGATCGCAGCGGGACGCCGGCGCGCCGGCAGTCTGCGCGCCGCGAAGTCGCGTTGCTAGTAAATGACTGCGCGACAGGCTGCGATAGTGGACTGCGATTTTTTCGAGGTATCTTGACGATCTGACTGCTTGATCATCAAGATACCTCGAATGAAGACGCACGCGAGACCCAACCTCATGCTCCGGATCGCGCGCGGCATTCGTGAGCTCAACACGAGCCTCGGCAAACTCGACGAGTCCGCCGCCGCCGCCCTCGAGATCGGCCGCAATGACATGCGCGCCCTGGAGTTCATCGCTCGACACGGCCACCGCTCGCCCGGCGCTCTCGCGCGCCATCTGCGCATCACGTCCGGTGCGGTCACGACGCTGCTGGATCGCATGGAGGTCAACGGGCTGCTGGCTCGAGTCGCTGATCCGCATGACCGCCGGCGCTGGATCATCATGCTCACCGCGGAGGGCGCCCAGCAAGAGCGTGAACTCTTCGAGCCGCTCGCCCGGGAGTCGGCCAAGTGGCTGGCGCGCCGGCCCACTCGCCACCTCAAGGTCATCGACGAATTCCTCGAACAAGCTCGCTCTTCCGCCGACGCCGCACGCAAGCGCGCCGAGAAGCGCTGACTCTGGCGTGGGCCTGCACCACGCAGCACTTTCCACGCCACGATCCCGACTCCCGCCACACGCCCTCGAGGCCCCTGATGCGCCGCTCCGCTCTCGCAATCCTCGCGTTCGCTTTGATCGCGCCGTCACTCGCTTCGCAGGGCACCCTGCAAGGACTCAAGCCGGGCCGCGATCCCAACCAGCCGATCGACTCCGCATACACCGCCAAGATCCGCGAATACACCACGCAGCCGTTCTTCACGTCGCTGTTGGTCGATTATCTACCGGCCTCGAAAACGGTCCCCACGCCCATGGCCGTGCTCGGCGACGTCGCTGGCGCCAAGGAGAATCTCCCGTACTCCACGCAGGTCTACGACTACATGCGCAAACTCGCCGCCGCGAGCCCGCGCGTGAAAGTCTGGTCGATCGGCCACACGGAAGAAGGACGCGAGATGATCGCCGTCGGCGTCGCCTCCGAATCGCTCTGGAAGAACCTCGACGCCAACAAGGCCAACCTCGCCAAGCTCGCCGACCCGCGCACGATCGGCATGAACGATGCCGAGGCCGCCAAGCTCATCGCGAACACCACGCCGGTCTACTACATCACCGGCACGATCCATTCGCCCGAGTCGGGCGCGCCAACGGCGCTCATGGAGCTCGCGTATCGCCTTGCCGTCGATGAGAGCCCATACGTAAGGAACATCCGCGATCACCTTATCACGCTCATCACGCCGATCGTCGAAGTCGACGGACGCGATCGCGAAGTGGACATACAGCGCTGGCACCTCGCGCACCCCAAGGACACGCCGCTCCCGCTCATCTACTGGGGCCACTACGTCGCCCACGACAACAATCGCGATGCCATGGGCGCCACGCTCGACCTCACGCGGAACGTGCTCAACACCTATGTGGGCTGGAACGCTCAAGTCCTCCACGATCTGCACGAGTCGGTGCCGTTCCTGTACGACAACACAGTCGGCGACGGCCCGTACAACGCCTGGGTCGATCCGCTGCTCACCAACGAATGGCAAATGCTCGGCTGGAACAACGTGCAGGAGATGACGCGGTTCGGCATGCCCGGTGTGTTCGCCCACGGCGATTTCGACACCTGGTCGCCCGGCTACCTCATGTTCATCGCGGCCACGCACAACGGCATCAGCCGCCTGTACGAGACATTCGGCAACGGCGGCACCGCCGAGACCGTCATGCGTACGCTCGATCCGAGCGAAACGGCGAAGACGTGGTTCCGTCAGGATCCGCCGTTGCCGCACGTGCTCTGGTCGCTGCGCGACAACAACAACTACGAGCAGACGGGATTGCTCGTCTCGCTCCAGTATTTCGCGAACAACCGGCAGCTCTTCCTCGAGAATTTCTACACGAAGGCCAAGCGGTCGATCACGAAACCCGCCACCGAGGGACCGGCGGCGTATGTGCTGCCCGCCAGCGATCCTCGGCTCGGCTCGCAGGCCGATCTGCTGCATGTATTGCAGCGCCAGCACGTGGAGATCTCGCGGGCCACGGCGGCGTTCACCGTGCAGGTGCCGGTGAAGAGCGGCGGCAAGGGCGCGAAGGGGGCGGCCGCCGACACCGCGGCGAAATCCAAGGGCCCCGCCATGGAATCGCGCACGTTCCCCGCGGGCAGCTACATCATTCGCATGGACCAGCCGTATTCGCGTATCGCCGACGCGTTGCTCGACTATCAGTTCTGGTCGCCGAACGATCCGCAGAAGACTCCGTACGACGACACCGGCTGGACCTTCCCCGAAGGCTTCGCCGTGGAATGCGTGCGCGTGCTCGACGTGTCCGTGCTCAAGACGCCGATGACCATGGTGACGGGCGAGATCGTGGCGCCCGGCGGCGTGAACGGCTCGGGCTCCGTGTTCGCGATCGCCAACAATGGCGACAATCAGCTCGCCACGCTGCGCTACAAGTTCCGCGACGCGGACTTCAAAGTGGCGGAAGACACGTTCAGCGGCGCGGGGCGTTCGTTCGCGCGCGGATCGTACGTCGTGCGTGGCATTTCTCGCGACGATCTCGACAAGGCCGCGAAGGCGCTCGGCATCTCAGCCTACGCGCTCTCGGCGGAGCCCAACGTGAAAGCGCATGCGCTGCGCGCGCCGCGCGTGGCCATCCTGCATGCCTGGCAAGGCACGCAGACTGAAGGGTGGTGGCGTCTGGCGTTCGACAAGCAGCAGGTGCCGTACGACTACATCAGCACCCAGGATGTGGCCAAGATCGCGGACCTCAATGCGAAGTACGACGTGATCGTCTTTCCGCCGGCGCGCGCCAGCGCGCAGCAGATCGTGGACGGCATGCCCATGTGGCGCAATCCGATGCCCTGGAAGAAGAGCGCCGACACGCCGAACATCGGCGCGTGGGCGCAAACGGACGACATCCGTCCGGGCCTCGGCTATGACGGGCTGCGGCACCTGAAGGAGTTCGTCACCAAGGGCGGGCTGCTCATCACGTCGGCCAACACAAGTGACTTCGCGATGCAATTCGGATTCACGAGCGGCGTGAGCGGCAGCAAGCCCGCGAAGCAGGAAGTGGTGGGCACGTTCCTGCGCACGCGCACGGTGGACGCCACGAGCCCCATCATGTACGGCGTGAGAGACAGCCTGGCGGCGTACACCGACGATGGCGAGACATTCGGCGTAAGCAACATTCTGGGCGGGCGCGGATTCGGCCGGCGCGGCGGCGGCGACGGCGGCACGACGCGCGAGACGGGTCGCGGCACGGCGAGCGATCAGGAGACCGTGCAAGGCCGGCCGGCGCTGACGGCGGACTTCGAAGCGCCCGTGCGGCCGAAGATGGATCCGTGGCAGGCGGACCCGATCACCGACGACCAACTGCGGAACGCCCTGAATATCATTCCACCCGACCAGCGGCCGCGCGTGGTGATGCGATTCTCCGATCAGAGCGACCTGTTGGTGTCGGGACTGCTCGACGGGGGCCGCGACATCGCGCAGCGCGCGGTCGTGATCGACGCGCCGGTGGGGAAGGGACACGTCGTGATGTTCGCGAACGACCCAGTGTATCGCGGCGAGACCATCGGCACGTACGCGCTCGTGTTCAACGCGATCATGAACTGGGATAGCTTGAATGCGGGGCGGGTCTTGGATAAGAAATAGGGGGCTACGCCGACGATGCCAGGCACGAAGTCCTGCGTCACCATCCACATGGTCGCGAGCCTCGACGGCTTCATCGCGCGCACGGATGGGAGCGTCGACTGGCTCGAGACGTCCAATGAATTCGCGGACGGCGAGACGATGCCGCCGGGATTCATCGAGGAATTCCTCAAAACGATCGACTGCTACGTCATGGGCTCGCGAACGTACGAGCTTGCGCTGGCGTTCGAAGCGCAGGGATTCGGCTGGACATACGGCGACAAGCCCACGTTCGTCCTCACGAGCCGCACGCTGCCGCGTACGCGCGAAACGGTGGAGTTCTACGCGGGCGATCTCGCGCGATTCGTGAACGAGCGGCTGCGCCCCAAGTTCCGCAGCATCTGGTTCGTCGGCGGCGGAGAACTCTCCGGCGAATGCCTCCGGCTCGGCCTCGCGAATGAAGTCCGCTATTCGATCGTGCCCGTCCTCATCGGCGAGGGAATCCCGTTCTTCCAGGCGCTCGACAAGGACATCGCCCTCCATTTGATGGAGGTCAAAGCCTACAAGAACGCCATGGTCGAACTGCGCTACGAGGTGCAATGAGGCTGCCCGCCGCTCTGTCGATCATGATCGCAGCCGCATTCCTCTCCGGCTGTCGCAAGCCGGCGCCGGCGGCACAAGAACTCGCGATCACGTCCGAAGAGTACGGCTTCCGCATGCCCGACTCCGTGCGCGCCGGACTCGTGCACATCACGCTGCACAATGCGGGGCACGACATCCACGAGGCGGCGCTCATACACTTCACGGACACGGTCGGCACCGCCGCGGCGTACGCCGACAGCATTCGCGCGCACGTGGACTTTCCGAGCAACGCTGAGGATATCGGCGGCGCGGCGCTCACGATGCCGGGCGATTCCAATGGCGTGTGGCTCCGCCTCGCGCCCGGGCGCTATGCTGTGCTCTGCTGGAAAGGCGACCACCTGACCCGCGGAATGGCGCACGACCTCAGGGTTGTCGCGACGAACGAACCCACGGCCGATCCGCCGAAGCCGACGCGTGAGCTGACGCTCGTGGACTTCGCATACAAGTTCGACGCGCCGCTCACCGCCGGCCGCCACATCCTGCACGTTCGCAACATGGGAAGCGAGGATCACGAGGGCGACATGTTCAAGGCGACGCAGACCACCGGCCTGCGCGAGTATGTCGCATGGCTCGAGGCCGGTGAAAAAGGGCTGCCGCCACTGGCGCCGGTCGCCGCATTCGGCGACATATACCCAGGCAAGGAGGCGTGGATCGAGATGAACCTCGCGCCTGGCCACTACTTCATGTTGTGCCGAGTGCCGGCGAAGACGGATGGACACCCGCATTCCGAACGAGGCATGTTCGCCGAGTTCGACGTACCGTAGGCTCAACGGAGAACGCCATGCGTTCTGATGCACGCGCACTTCTCTTGCTGGCCGCGCTGACGGCGATCTCTGTCTCGGCGTTCGCGCAGGCCGACACCACCAAGGCCGTGCCGAAGAAGAGTTCGCCCTGGCTCCTCGCGCCGGTGTTCAACGTGAATCCGAAGCTCGGCACCGCGTTCGGCGCGATCGGTGGCTACATCCACTATTTCGACGAGAAGTCGCGCCCGTCGATGTTCTTCCTCACCGGCCAGTACACGAGCACCAACTCGGCGATCGCCGGAGCGTTCGCGCGGACCAGCTGGTCCGAGGATCACAATCGCATCATCGCCGGCATCCTCTACGGGAACATCAAGAACGACTACGACGACTACCTCGGCACCGGCGTTCCGCTCAAGAACACCGCCGAGTTGTACTCGTTGATCGGGCGGTACACGCGTCGCGTGGTGGGCGACTGGTTCGTGGGGGCGCAGGGAATGAAGCAGAACTTCGAGATCGCCGGCGAATCGGAGTTCGACGACCAGGTCCTCGATCTGCTGGGGCTGGAAGGCTACAAGTCCGCCGGGTTGGGCCTCGTGGCGCAGTACGATTCGCGCGACAACGAGTCGATGCCGCTGACCGGTTGGTTCCTGAACCTGAACAACATGGCCTTTCGCGAGAACCTCGGTGGCGACAACAATTACGACGTGTACCGCGTGGAGCTGCGGTACTACATCCCGCACGGCGACAGCAGCACCCTCGCGCTGCGCACGCTCAACCATTTGACGAGCGGCGCACCGGCCGCGGCGCTCGCGCCGGTGATGCTGCGCGGCTACAAGATCGGGCAGTACACCGGGGAGTTCATGTCCTCGGTGGAAGCCGAAGAGCGGTGGCGGTTCGCGAAGAAATTCACCGCCACCCTGTTCGCCGGACTGGCATGCCTCTACGGTGATGGGAAGGACTGCGGCGACGACGCGAACCTCTACCCGAACGGCGGCGTCGGCATCCAGTACATCATGAAGCCGAAAGAAGGCATCGTGATGAACCTCGAGTACGCCGCCGGCAAGGCGAGCAACTACGGCATCTACCTCAAGATGGGGTACGCGTACTAGCTCACTGCTTGAGCGCGATCGGCACGGTCCAGACGAACGTGTCCCAGCTCATGCGCAGCTCGCCGCTGTTCCCCGAGCCCGTGATCGCGATCGCGAAATTCTCCTGCGGCGACGGCGCGGCGCTCACGGTCATCGGCACCTTCACAAGATCCTCGCCGGGATCGTAGTCGGTGCCCCATTGGCCGTGCTGACGGTTGATGATGAGCGTGACCGAGCCGTCGGCCTTCGGGATGGTCCACAGCGTGTAGATGGCCGGAGGAACGGTGGCGCCGCCGATCGTCATCGGCTTGTAGAAGCTGAGCGTGGTGGCCGCGTTCGCGCCGGTGCGCCATACGCGGTCGTAGAGAACGACATTGCCGAGGATCGTGCGGCCGCGGCGGCGGGGGCTCCCATACGCCACGCTCACCGGCATGCCGCCGATCGTTCCTTTCACGACGAGATCGGGCGACGCGGCGCCGAGCCCTTTGCCCGCGTGGTCGTCGGCCGCGAACGCTTTCGCCATCGCCGCGGCGTCGAGGTACGCGCCGCGCTGCGTCTCGGTTTTCTCAGTGGTGCCGCGCGCATCGGCGGCGGTGATCATGCCGCTCGCATCCACTGTGAGATGCGTCCAGAGGATGTTGAAGTAATCGACATCGATCAGCGTGGCCGATCGCGCGAGGAACTTGCGAGTGGAGATGGCTCCGCTGGCGATGTCGATCGAGGGCACTTTGAGTGTATCGCTGCCCGAGGGCTTCTTTCGCGATAGCGCCAGCTCGTACAAGCCGAGCGAGCTGTAGAGACCGTACGACGCATCGAAGCCGGTCATGAGCATCGGCATGGTGCCGCCCGGCATGCCGTGGGTGACGTTGCTCTTGCGCCCGCTCGAGTCGAAGGCGATGTGCACCGCTTCGGCATCGAAGGTGATCACACTGTGTGCGGTCGCAATGTTCGCGTTGCCCATCGGATCCTGGTCGAACGTGGCGCGCGCGACGGAGCCATCGGGGCGCAGCTGGACATCATAGTGGACCAACACCGTGCTGGGAACGCGGACCACGATGTCGCCGGTGACGCGGTCGCTCGTGCGCGTGACGCTCTCGATGACGACCGTATCCTTGCCGAGTGTGGTGACGAAGGAGCTCTTGTCGTCGGCGACAGGAGACAGGATGACGGAGCCCACGAGTGCCGCGATCGGCAGACAGAATTTGAGCATTCCCGGATCTCCCTGTGGTAGGGGTTGTCTCGAATCTACACCGATGCACAGCGCTTGTTCGAGACAATCATGTGAATCATGTTAATCCTGTCAAAGCTTTTGTGGTCCACTCGCTAACTAACTGCTGGACAGGATTAACATGATTGACGTGATTGATAAACCCGCTGAGATCCTGTATGGCACATGGCGACTCCTGAGCTTCGGGAAGCGGTTCACGGTCTCGGGAGAGAAGATCGATTCCTTCGGCAAGCATCCGCGCGGATTCCTGAGCTATGGGCGCGACGGGCGCATGTCGGCCATCATCGCGAGTGACGGGCGCCCGCGACACGCCCCGACAGTGGAGTTGAGCTATGCACAACGCGCGGAGTTGTTCGATACGATCTATGCGTATGGCGGCACGTTCTCGTTCGATGGAAACACCGTCACGCATCATGTCGATATTTCCTGGAATGAGAGTTGGAACGGCACCGATCAAGTCCGGCGCGTGAAGATCGAGGGAACCAAGCTCTACATCAGCACCGATCCCGTAGCGGACGAGGGAGACGGCAGGCAGTTCGTGTGGGAACTGATCTGGGAGAAGGTCCAGAGCGCGACGTGACCGTCGTTCAAATCTTCTTAATCATGTGAATCCTGTCAGATGCTTTTTACAGGATTTACATGATGAATCACGCAATTCGTCTAGAGGGGCAGCCCATGAAGAAGAAGACGCCCACTGGCGGCGATGCATCGGCGCTCATCGACCAACGGATCGCGGAGCTGGACGACTGGCGCGGCGAGATGCTCGCCCGGCTCCGCGCGATCATCAAGGACGCCGATCCCCAAATCGTGGAAGAATGGAAGTGGGCGATCCCGGCCTGGTCGCGCGACGGGCTCATCTGCACGGGCGAGGTCTACAAGAAGGTCGTGAAGACGACGTTCGCCCGGGGCGCTTCGCTCAAGGACCCCGCGGGACTGTTCAATTCGAGTCTCGAAGGCAATACGCGGCGCGCGATCGATTTTCACGAGGGAGAAAAGGTGAACGCCGCGGCGCTGAAGGCGCTGATCAGGGCCGCAGTTGCATTCAACAAGTCGTCGGGCCGCGACTAGGCGATCTCACCAAAGGAGCCGGACCAATGAAGCAGCACTCGACGCTCGTCATCACGAATCTGCTCACCATCGTGCTCGTCACCCTTCACCTGACGGATGATATCGTCCGCGGGGTATCGCCCTCCGGACTCACTCTTCTAACCGCGGTGGGCGTACTCGTCGTCTGGCTCTACGGCGTTCTCGTGCTCGGTGAACGGCGGTCGGGCTACGTCATCATGCTCATCGGCTCGATCATCGGAACGGGGATCCCCATCCTCCACATGGCGGGGAGGGGGATCGTGACGGCCAGCGCGCCGCTCTTCGTGTGGACGGACCTCGCGGTCTGCACATCGGGGGCCTTCGGCGTCGTACTCGCGATTCGGGCGCTCTGGGGCGCGCGGGGAAGCAACGTTCCAGCTGCATCGCGCTGACGAACGGTAGTAACGCATCGTCGCGCCGGTTGGCCCGTCGTGCGCGCTATGCGTATCATCTTCTCATGGGCAGCCTCCCGCGCACGCCGCGACTGATCGCGGCCACGATCGTCCTGCTCGGCTGCGCTCCCTTGCCGAGCAGCGCGCCGCCGCCCAGCGCCCCGGTTGTCGCGCTGCCCTCCGCGTGGGCGACCGATCCGCGAGTCGTCGTGGACTCCACGGCACGCACCGCCGACACGCTCTACGTGATCGGCGCCTTGCAGGCGAACGATGGCAGCGCTGCCACGTCGCCGGTCATCGTGCCCTACGCGGCGCCGCCGGGCGCCGATCTGCGTGAACTCCTCGACGGCGGCGGCGCGTATCGTCTCGACGTGCTGGTCACGACGGACGCGAATGTGATCGCGTACGCCGAGGGGCGAGCGAACTACTTCGTCGCCGCGCTGCCCTGGAACCTCACATACGTGCTCGTCCCGGCGAGCGCGAGCGCACCGATCGTCGGCCCGAACATTGATGAGCGGAATGCGCTGGCCCGCAACGCCGTGACCGCGAGTGCGCGCGGTTCGGTGGAACCATTCCCGTGGCGAACGGACTCCGCCTGCGCCGTGACGTCATCCGCTCCAATGACTCGCCCGCACGCGTACGTCGCGTATGTGGCGGGAGACGAAACATCGCGGCAGCTCGCGGAACGGGTCGTCTCGATCGCGGGCACGAACGCGAAACGGACGTGGATCTCGAGCATCGTCCAGGACGGCCCTCCCACGCACTACTTGCTCTTGGCCAAACTGCCCGCCGAGTCCGTTGCCGTCGCGCTCGCGGCCGGCCGCGTCGCCGCCGCGGTCGTGCCGGTCGCCCGTGACCCGCGCGCCCCCTGCTTCACCACGGGGAACGCGCGCGTGAACGTGGGTGCCGTTCCACTCGTCGACACGCGCGCGCACGTCATCGTGCGGCGCGGAAGTGGCGCGGCATTCACGATCGGCGCTGACGGCTCGCTCCACTTCTTCAAACGCGCCGCACCGTGACATTCCGCACGCGCCTCACGCTCGCGATGCTCGCGATCGCGGCTGCCCCGCTCCTCATCCTCGGCTACGGCATCCGCCGCGAGATGACCACGCAGCTCGACGCCGACGCGGCGCGTCGCGTGACCGCCGCCGGTTTGGCGTCGCACGACCGGCTGGCGGCCATGCTCGAGACGGAACATCGCCGTCTCGAGTCGCTCGCCTCCGACCTCGCGGCCGACAACCGGTTCCGGATCGCGCTTGCCGATTCGAACTCGGCCGAGCGCCGATGGCTGCTCGACTGGGCGCCGTCGGCGATGCGGGTCACGGGATTCGCCGTGCTGCAGGTGCAGGATTCGAGCGGTCGCATTCTGAGTTCGGGCCAGTTCCGGAACGACTACGATCGCGTGGCGCCCACGGTGCCGCGGGCGGCCGTGCTCGACGCGCGCACCGCGAGCGCGCCGGTGCGCGCCCTCGTCACGACGGTCGCGTTCACGGTGCGCGGCCAGTCGTATGCGGTCACGGGCGGCGCGAACTTCGACTCAGCGCGCGTCGCCGTGCTCTCCGGCGAACCCACGGTCGCAGCGTTGCTCGTCACCGACAGCGCGCCGCTCGCCAAGGGCGCGATAGCAACGGCCACGCTCCCCTACGTGAACGAAGCGTCCACAGGTCAGCCGGAGCAGGCTCGCGTCATTCTCGTTCCCGACGATGGCCCCACGCGCGCGCTCGAAGCGGGCGTCACCCGCTGGCTGCTCATCACGCTCGGGCTCACGCTGCTCGCTGCTCTCGTCATTGCCGCGCTGCTCGGCCGGCTCATCTCATCGCCGATCGTCGCGCTGTCGGAGCGCACTGCAACGCTCGATCTCGACCGCCTCGACGGGCATTGCGCCACCGGCCGCAGCGACGAACTCGGCGCGCTCGAACGCACACTCGACGCGCTCGCGACTCGCCTTCGCGCGAGCGTGGCGCGACTGCGTGAGGCCGAGCGCGCGGCCGTCACCGGCGATCTCGCGCGACAAGTGAATCACGACATCAAGAACGGGCTCGCGCCCATTCGGAACGTTCTTCGCCACCTCGTGCAGACGGCGGAGCATGAGCCTGGCACTCTCGCAACGGTGTTCAAGGAACGTGTGGGCACGCTCGAATCGAGCGTGGAATATCTCGACGCCTTGGCGCGCAACTACGCGAAGCTCTCACCTGCGCTCACGCGCGGGCCCACGGATCCGCGCGCCGTCGTGCTCGATGTCGCGCACGGCGTCGGCGGGGCCACCGTCACGGTGCTCATGCCCGACGACCTGCCGCCCGTGCGCGCCGACGCGGTGGTGCTCCACCGGATCCTGGACAATCTCGTCTCCAACGCTGTGGATGCCCTCGACGGTAAGCCCGGCACGGTGACCATTGGCGCCGAATCGGTCGGCGAGAACTCGGAGCGCCGAGTGCGATTCACCGTCGCGGACACCGGCCGCGGCATGACGCGCGATGAGTTGAGTCTCGCTTTCAATGATTTCCACACCACGAAACCGACCGGTACCGGGCTCGGCCTCTCGGTGGTGCGGCGCCTGCTCACCGACGTCGGCGGGTCGATGAAAGTGGAGACCGCGCCGGGGGAGGGAACGACCTTCTCGGTGGAGATCCCGAGCTAGATTGTTGCTCTTATGAGCCGGATCCTCGTCGTGGACGATGTGGCGGCGCTCGCCGAACAGTACGCGTACGATCTCAAGCGGATCGGCGCGCACGAGGTCGTGACCGCCAACGACGGCGAGCGCGCACTGAAGGTGCTCGAAGCGGGCGGCTTCGACTGCGTCATCCTCGACCTCGAGATGCCGGGCACGGACGGATTCGCCGTGCTGCGTGCGCTGCGCCACCGCGGTGACGAGACGCCGGTGATCGTCTACACCGGCACGGGCGACTTCGATCGCTGCATCGCGGCCGTGAGACTCGGCGCGGCCGGCTTCATCGACAAAGCGGAGCCGATGGAGCGCGTGGCGCAGGAAGTCGAGCACGCCATCGAGCGTCACGAGCTGCGTCGCGAAGTATTCGTGCTGCAGCGCGGAGCTGGGCGCCTCCGCGCTCGTTGGCCGGAGCGCCGCCATCGAGAAACTTCGAACGAGCAGATCGCCCGCATCGCGCCGGTGCCGAGCGCGGTGCTGATCACCGGCGAGAGCGGCACGGGCAAGGAGCTGGTCGCGCGCGAGCTGCACCGGCGCGGCGCGCACGCGGCGTCGCCGTTCATCGCGCTCAATTGCGCGGCGCTGCCGGAGAATCTCGTGGAGAGCGAACTCTTCGGTCACGAGCGCGGCGCGTTCACCGGCGCGAACGCCACGCGCAAGGGCGCGTTCGAATCCGCCGGCAACGGTACGCTCTTCCTGGACGAGATCGGCGAGCTGCCGCTCGCGGCGCAGCCCAAGCTGCTGCGCGTGCTCGAGGAGCACACCGTGACGCGCGTCGGCAGCAATGCCGCGATCAAAGTGAGCGCGCGCGTGGTCGCGGCGACGAATCGCGATCTCGACGAGATGGTGAGAGAGCAGGAGTTCCGCGAGGACCTGTTCTATCGCCTGAACGTGCACGTGATCCACACGCCGCCGCTGCGCGACCGGCGTGAGGACATTCCGCTGCTCGCCCAGCGATTCGTGGAGATCGCGTGCCGCGAGTTCGGCATGCTCCCGAAACAGCTCGCGCCCGAGGCGCGCGAAGCTGCTCGTGGCGTACGACTGGTCGCGCAACAACGTGCGCGAACTGCGCAACGCGATCGAGCGCGCGGTGGTGAACGCCAACGGTGAGACGATCCGCGCCGCGGACCTGCCGGCCGCCGTGCGCGGCGATGCGCCCGATGTCGTGGACGCGGACATCGCGTCCTTCCACGTGCAGCGCACGAACGCCGAGCGGCGCATCGTGCTCGCGGCGCTGGAGCGGCACAAGTGGCAGATCACGCGCACCGCCGAGTCGCTGTCGATCTCGCGGACCACGCGAGCCTGCTCAAGATCATGCGCAGGCTTGGCATCCAAAAAGACTAGACAGGATTTACATGATTGACATGATTGAGAGCAGTCAAATCATGTCGATCATGTTGATCCTGTCCCAAGCAGTTCTCTGTGTGTCCGCGCGGACACGTCGCGGAGCGCCAGTTCGTGTTCGATCGGACACAGCGATCGAGTGCGGCGCAGTGCGGAAACACGCCCAAGTCTTGCAATGACAGACGCTTGAGTCGCGGCAGGGATCGCGACTGAGACGTGGCGCGAGGTCTGCTTCTCCTATGGCGCGACGGGAAATGATTCCCGCCCACACTAGGAGGTAGTTATGACCCGCACCATCCACACCCCCCTCATGATCGTCGCGGCGGTCACCGCTCTCGCGTGCGGCGGCGACAAGCCGAAGCCGACGATCACCAGCGCCGAGGCGCACGGCGTCACGGCCGAACCCGCAGTTGCGCAGCCCGTCGCTGTCACGACTCCGGCACCCGCGTTCGAGAACGCCGACGCGGCATACAAGGCCGGCGACTTCAAAGTCGCCGCCGGGATGTTCAAGACGAGAGTGGACTCCACGCCCGACGACGCGTTCGGGCAGTACATGCTCGGCCTGTCGAGCTGGAAGGCCGGCGATTTCAACGGCGCGAAGGAAGCGTTCGACAAGTCGATCGAGCTCGACCCGAAGTTCGCGAAAGCGTACTTCAACGAGGCGCGCGTGCTCCTCGACCTGCAGCGTGCGCCCGAGGCGCTCGAGTTGATCACCAAGGGGCGCGAGATCGATTCCACATCGAGCGACGGGCTGCGTCTCACGGCCCGCGCGCAGATGCAGAGCGGCGACATCGATGGTTCCATGAAGACGTATCGCGAACTGCTCACGCGCGACGAGACCGACGCGTGGGGGCTGAACAACTACGGTATGCTGTTGGTTGATCGCGGCGAGTTCGACGACGCGATCGGTCCGTTGGCGCGTGCGGTGCAGCTGCGGCCCACCGCGCCGGTGTTCCTGAACAATCTCGGCATCGCGCTCGAGAAAGCGGGCCACCCGGTGGCGGCACTGCACCGGTACCAACTCGCGGTGCAGAGTGACTCCTCGTACGTGAAGGCGGTGAAGAACGTCGAGCGCCTCACGCCCACCGTGAGCGACACGACGGCGGCGGCCGAGGTGGATGTGGTGGCGATCGCCGAGCAGTTCCGGCTCACGGTGAAGTCGTGGAAGGAGACGACGCTGGGTCCCGTACCGCAGGAGTGAGCGGTCGCAGTTGCAGTTCCAATCCTGTGAATCATGTTAATCCTGTCCAATGCGGTTGGGTGAACTGCATTGGACAGGATTAACATGATTGACATGACTGGAACTGCTCCCGGTGACCAATGACCAGGTTCGTCGTAGATCCAAGTGCCGTGCTCCATTTGGCGAACGCCAACATCATCGTCTCGCGCCGGCACAAGCTGCTCGCGCCTACGCTGCTGCGGTCGCAAACGCTCTCAATGTTGCACGAGGCGGTGGATCGCGGAGAGATGCCGGCGAGTGTCGCGCGTGAGCGCTTGGCGCGCATCGGGCGCATGCCGATCAGGCTGCTCGGCGACGCGGTGCTCCGTCGCCGCGCGTGGGAGATCGCCGACCGGTTGGGCTGGGCGTCGACCTACGACGCCGAGTATGTCGCGCTGGTGCAGCTGCAGGCGAACGCGCTCGTGACGCTCGACAAGAAGCTCGCGCGCAGTGTGAAAGGGATCATCGAGACCGCTCCGATCAGCGTGTTGCGATAGCGGCGATGCTCATCGAAGCGGCCACTCCGCGCGATCTCGCGGTCGTGCGCGCGATCTACGACTATGCGCGTGACGTGCAGCGCGCACGGCATTCCATTCAGTGGCCGGAATTCAGCGATGCGACGATCCTCTCGGAGATCGAAAAGGGGCGGCTCATGCGCGTTTCCGCCGGCGACGCGATCTCAGGGATCTTCTCGGTAGCCTACGAGGACCCGGCCATCTGGGGTCCGCATGAGCGTGGGGTGCACATCTATCTCCACCGCATCGCGCGTGCAGCTGCGAGTCCCGCCGGCCTGGTGGATCTCATCCTGGTCTGGGCGGATGCCGAATGCCAGCGACTCGGCCGCGAAGGGCTGCGCATGGACACCTGGGCCCGCAACACGGCACTGATCGCATTCTACGGAGAGCGCGGCTTCCGTCTCGTGGAAGAACGGCGTTTGGGAGATGATCCGAGCTTGGCCGCGCACTACCATGGCAACTCATTCGCGCTGCTCGAGCGGGCCCGCACGATTTGACGCCGTGACCTGTCGGCCGCAGAATATCCAATGGCCCTCATCCTCGTGGTACCGCTTTTCCTGTACGCCATATCATGGGACTCACGTCCTGGCTGTGGCGCGTGATCTGGACGGGCGCCTCCGTGGCCGCGTGGTTCTTCCTCGGCCCCGCATGGATCGCCGTGCCGGCGATCGCGATCATCGGCATCGCCATCAAGAATTCGATGCCGAGAGTCAGCAAGCTCTGACTGCGGACGCGCGTAGGCCTTAGTACCACTGAAACGGCGCGTTTAGCAACTGAGCGTATGGTACCACTGTGCGTGAATGGGACGGCCGCGGCGCGCGTGGAGAGTGGGCGGCGTGAGTAGTGCACTCACGCCGCGCCGTACCATACGCTCAGTTGCCAAACGCGCCCTTTCAGCGGTACTAAAGCCTACCCCCCGCCTCTGGCTACGGCTTCACCACCTGGCCGCGAATCTCTCCCGCCGGGTATTTCGCCGTGTGCACGTTCACGTAGGCGTTCCCGTTGGCCATCAGCGCGCGCAGCGAATCGCCGCGTCACGCCCTTGCTCACTTCCTTTGTAAGGTCGACGGAGTCGTCAGCGACCGTTCCCTCGGCGACTGACTTGACGGTGAACGTGAGCACCGGCGGTCCCGCGACACCCGGCGCGCCAACATGGATATGCGCCGCCGTCGCCGGGCCACTGAGCCCGCCAACGGTGACCATGTAGTGCAATTCGTTCCCGGACACGGTGAGCGTCACCGTGCCGGAGGCGTGCGACATGTTCGGCGGCGTCTCCGCGCTCGCGTTCATGTGCGCTGAATATTCGGCGTGCTGTCTCGCCGCGGGCGAGCCGTTCCACACCGGGAACAGCGCGACGGCCGCCGCGATACCAAGGGTCGGCATCCGCATGGGGATCCTCCTGTCGGAATGAGAATGGCGAAGCGCGACGCGACGCCGAATGGTTCGGCATGCGCCGTGAGGGTTTCCCTATCCGTAACTGATGTAGGGCGAGCGGCGGCGACACTCACGGACCGGATCCGGCGTCCCGGCGCCCTACGCACGATACACCATGCATGCACCGAGGTTCAAGGCCACATGCGTGCGTAGGCTTTAGTACCACTGAAACAGCGCGTCTGGCAACTGAGCGTATGGTACGGCTCGGCGCGAGTTCGTACTACTCCCGCCCACTCACGCAGCGAGCCGTACCATACGCTCAGTTGCTAGACGCGCCGTTTCAGCGGTACCAAGGCCTATCGCCGCACCTAAGAAGTCGCCATCGTATCGGCCATGCCACCCGATGCCGCGAACGCGCGGTCAGAGATCGATCGTCGGCAGTTCCTCGGCGCCGCGACCGGCTTGGCCGCGCTCGCGTTGCTGCCACGCTGGCGATTCGCCGCACCGGCGAAGACGCGGCTCATCCTCCTCGGGACCGGCGGCGGCCCGCGCCCCCGGAAAGGGCGCTATTCGTCGTCGCAGGTGATCATCGTGAACGACGTTGCGTACGTCGTGGATTGCGGCGACGGCGTAGCCCGGCAGCTCGTGATCGCCGGCATACCGCTCAACACGATCGGCGACGTGTTCATCACGCACCATCACTCCGACCACAACGCGGACTACGGCAACCTGCTCCTGCTCGCGTGGGCCAGCGGATTGCACACGCGCGTCGACACCTGGGGGCCGCCGCCGATCGAGAAGATCACGCAGCTCTTCCTCGAGATGAGCAAGACCGACATCGATGTGCGCATCGCGGATCAGGGGAACGTGCCGCTCGCGCCACTCATCCATGCGCACGACCTCAGCGGGCCCGGGCTCGTGATGCAAGACGAGAATGTGCGCGTCACCTGTGCGCTCGTGGATCATCCGCCGCTGGTGCCCGCATACGCGTTCCGCTTCGACAGTGCCGACCGGAGCATCGTGATCTCCGGAGACACCCGCCGCTCGGCGAACCTCGAGGCGCTTGCGCGCGGCGCCGACGTGCTCGTGCACGAAGCGCTCTGGCTGCCGGCCGTCGACAAGATCATCGGCAACTCGAACGCGTCGAATCTGCCGGCGCTCAGGGCGCATCTCGATCAACAGCCATACTTCCGTCGAGGACTGCGGCCGCGTGGCGGCGGCCGCGGGAGTGAAGACCCTCGTGCTGTCGCATCTCGTGCCGTCGGATGATCCGTCGATCACCGAGCAGATGTGGATCGACGCCGCACGGCCGTATTTCTCGGGCGAGATCATTGTGGCGCGCGACCTCATGGAGGTCTAGGATGCGCATTCAACTGCAACGGGCTTCGCCGCGCCATCTGGCCGCGGCGCTTACACTGCCCCATTGTTGAGATACGATGACCAACACGACCCGCCTCGCCGCCGCTCTGGCTGACCGGTACATCATTGAACGGGAGTTGGGTGCAGGCGGGATGGCGACCGTCGTATCTCGCTCACGACGTCAAACACGACCGGCCGGTCGCGCTCAAGGTCTTGCGGCCCGGAACTCGCCGCGGTCATTGGCGCCGAGCGCTTTCTCGCCGAGATCAAAGTCACGGCCAATCTCCAGCATCCCCACATTCGTCACGCTCATCGATTCGGGCGAGAGCGACGGCACGCTCTGGTACGTGCTGCCCTACATTCGCGGCGAATCGCTGCGCGACCGGCTGACCGAGGGAGCGGCAACTCGGCGTGGACGACGCGCTGGCGATCACGCGCCAGGTCGCGGCCGCGCTCGACTACGCGCACGCCCAGGGCGTGATCCACCGCGACATCAAACCCGAGAACATCCTGCTCCACGAAGGGGAGGCGATGCTGGCCGACTTCGGCATCGCGTTGGCTGTGAAGCAAGCGGGTGGCAACCGGCTCACCGAAACGGGGCTCTCGCTCGGCACACCGCAGTACATGAGTCCGGAGCAGGCTACGGCCGACCGCGCCCTCGATGCCCGAAGCGATGTCTATTCGCTGGGCGCCGTGCTCTATGAGATGCTCGCGGGCGAGCCGCCGCATACCGGGGCGACCGCGCACGCGGTGATCGCCAAGTTGCTTACGGAGCGGCCGCTGTCTCTGCGCGTCGTCCGATCATCGCTCCCGCCGGGAGTGGACGCCGCCGTTTCGCGAGCGCTGGAAACGGTGGCCGCGGACCGCTTCCCGACGGCGGGGGAATTCGCGCGTGCGCTGGATGCGGCGCGGGCGGCGGCCCCGCAGGTTGCGACTGTCGGCACGCGCCGGCGCGCGGTGGTCACAGGAGTGGCGGCGGGCGTGCTCGTGGTGGCGGCGGTGGGGTGGATCGTCTGGCGGAGTCACCGGCGCGATTCGGCGGCGCCGTCTTTCAACGCGCGCACGCAGGTCACCTTCACCGGTAACGCGGCCCGACCGGCCCTTTCCGCGGACGGCACCCAGATCGCGTACGTCGTGCACGACTGCACCAGTTCGGGGTGCCAGGATGCCATTGATATCCAGGACGTGGACGGCAGCGCGAAGCGGCGGCTGGTCGACGGGGTATCGGCGATCGACTTTCTGAATTGGAGTCCCGATCGCCGCTTTCTCCTTTTCGTGCAGACCCACGGGAGTAAGATCGGCATTTTCCTTGTCAGCACTCTGGGCGGCGCTCCCCGGCGAGTGGGTTCGGACTCGTCGTCCTTCGCATTCTTGTGGAGCGGTGACTCTCTCGTCGAGACCGCTGGTGATTTCGCGGACACCGTGGGCTGGCTCAAGACGCGGCCCTTCGACGGCGAGGCGCGCGATAGCATCCGTCTGCATGGGCTGAAGGGGGGCGGGTACGCGATGGCCTTCCCGGGAGACCAGTGGCTGCTGCTGGCCGGAGAGGGGCGACACGGTTAGGAGGCGCGGATCGTGGACCGGCAGGGGCAACAGCGTGATGTCTTCATCGGAGGACGTCAGGGATTTCAGATAGGTGGTAGTGCAGCGTGGTCCTGGGTGCCGCTCGGCGGGAGCCGTCAGGGGATCGTTCGCCTCCCGGTCGATCTCGGAACGGGCAAGTTCCGCCTCCCACCCGATACCGTGCTCGATGCCGCGAGCGACTTCTTCGACGTGTCGGCGGACGGGAGTACGATCGCCTATGTGGAGGGCGGCCGTCAGTACGACATGTGGGTCTTGCCATTGGCGGAGGCCATGCAAGGGCGCTTCTCGCCGGAACGTCACATCTTTGGGTCCACGTCGCAGCTCGGTGGAGCGTTGTCCCCCGACGGGAAGGCAGTTGCTTGTGGAGCACTCGGAGGCGGGGTCCGCCGGAAGCCGCGTCGGTGATGTCCATCCTTCCCACGACGGGGGGCTCCGGGGTGGATTTCAATTCCCCAGGGAACTCGCTCGCGGCTGGCTGGTCGGAAGATGGCGCGTGGATCATTCACGAATCGCGCTCTGCCACCGGGATCCAGTTCGTGCTGATCGATCCCCGGACGGGACAGCAGGCACGATCCTTCGCGACGGGCGACACTGCCAATACCAGCTATGACGCGCTCGCCGGCGGCGGTTGGGTCTGGATCCCACCGTCACACGATCGTGTGAGATTCCAGCGGAAGCAGGGAGAAAAGCCGGTCGACTATCCCCTCCCGGCGGGGAAACGCGTATTCAATGTCAACGCGAGCCCCAATGGTACTCGCTTGGTAGCCTTTGCGAGCATCCCATCGACGGATTCGGTCATCTTGAGCGCGATCTCCCTTCCCCGGGGGACAAGCCACCCGGTGGATCACGCTGAACGGCCCCGTTCTGGACGCCCGCTGGCTCAGCGATGGGTCGCTCATGGCTGAGGTAAGAGAGTCAGGGTCCATCACCTTGTATCGCGTCACCGCACCCGATCACGCCAAACGGCTCGGCACCATCCCGCGGGCCACCCTAGTGAGTTGGTCATACGATGGGCGGCAGGTCGGCGTCATTACGTCGGAGGTTCGCGGCAATGTGTGGCTGGCCAGAAGCTCGGGCCGCCGACCTTAGCGCTTGTTGGTGGATCTCCACTTGTTCCAAGGATTCTCGACGCACTGAGTTGCGCCTAACCATCGGGAGGATGTCACCATGCGTTCACTGACGCGGATTCTCTTGTCGTTCGTGATGCTCAGCTCGCCGCCGGAATACATTCGCCCGCGCAGACGGCGAACCCCGAGATCACCTGGACCGATCCGACGGCGTTCTACCGGAGCGCGATCTATCCGCCGGCGGATTTCTCCTCGAGCGAGGTGAACGCGTCGATCCAGGTCTATCCCTTCCAGCCGGTGACCGGCGACCCGCGTCCGTCGTTCCAGCGCACGCTGTTCCGCGAGCTGATCGACCCGCGCTATCAGGAAACGCGCGTCGTGAATCTGCATTTGGACTCGGGCTCGTTCAACGGCACCGACTACTACCTGCGCGCGCAATTCGAGGACATCGTGGTGGGCCCGCCGGGGCGCGAGCACATGCGCGTCGTGCTCGTCGTGGGCAAGCAGATCGCGATCGTGGACGCGGAAGCCGTGAGCATGCAGAGCTGGCAGCACGTCGTTCCGCAGATCAACGCGTTCCTGGCCACAGTGAAAGTCGGCGCGGGAGCGCCGCAGCCGGAGTACGGCGCGCCGAGTGGGCCCGCCGGCCAGAAACTCGCCGGCCTCTATCAGGGGTTCAAGCAGAAATACATGACCAACCTGCAGCTCGGTCCGGCGTACGGAACCTACCAGAACGCGCTGCACTACTATCTGTTCTCCGCCAACGGACTCGTGTACCGGCACTATGACGCGCTCAATGTGCCGGGGAACGATCCGGCGCAGTTCGATTTCGCCGGGGCGCAGCGTGCCGATCCGTCGAATTTCGGCCAGTACGTGATCAAAGGCGATTCAGTGTACGTGAAGATCGGAACGCCCCAGCATTTCGACACCTTCGCGGCGCACCTGCCCGAGGACAATGTCATCGTGATCGCGACGGTGCCGTACAAGCGGAAGTGACCGGGAACCACCGCGCTGCCGTGGAGTATTGAAGGACGCCGGCTTCAGGCCGGTTGTTGGCATCGATCCAGTCGGTACGTATTCGAGGTGTCTCATGAGAGTTCCTGCATTTGCGATGCGGTGCGCGCCCGCGCTTTTCCTGGTATCCGCCTTGGGGATCGCGGGGTGCAGTTCCAGCTCCACCTCCTCGACGAATCAACCGCCTCCGCCCTTGACCAACGACATCGACATCGTCGAGGGCGCGCATACGCTGACGAACACCGCCTTCAGCCCTGATGCGAAGGGCGTGGCGCTGGGAGGCGCAGCGAGTGTCGCGGTGCGATTCGTGAACCTTGACTACGATCCGAGCAACTATGGCTCGAGCGGGGTCAC
This sequence comes from uncultured Gemmatimonadaceae bacterium, assembly GCA_963737845.1. GTDB lineage: Bacteria > Gemmatimonadota > Gemmatimonadetes > Gemmatimonadales > Gemmatimonadaceae > DATKOH01. The sequence continues at coordinate 301,021 of CAVTUD010000001.1, forward strand.
GCACCACATCGTTTCGGACGACGGCACGACCTTCGACGCCGGGACGCTCGCTCCGTCGCACACGGCGACGATCAATTTCTCCGCGACCGGAACGATCCCATTCCACTGCACGATCCATCCCAACATGGTGGGGTCGGTCGTCGTGTCGCCCTGAGTCCGCGCTCCGCGCGAGCGTTTCGTCATGTGGCGCGGCCGGACTCCGGCCGCGCCACTTTGTTTTCGCGAGGCGCTTTCGCGACCCCCATTGGCAGTGCTAGAATTCGTCGCCGCGCGATGCGGCCATTCCATCCATTCCGGAGATCGATGAGCACTCAGCCTCCAGCACCGTCCGGCCAGCGCGAACGCGCGCAGCCGGAGACGTTCCGCGCCACCGCGCTCCAAGCGTCCTTCAGCGTGAACGACATCCAGAAGAGCCTCGCGTGGTACCGCGACGTCCTCGGCTTCGTCGTCGACCAGCCCTACGAGCGCGACGGGAAGCTGCGCGCCGTGTCGCTCAAGGCGGGCGCCACGCGGATCGTCATCGGCCAGGACGATGGCGCCAAGGGAGCGAATCGCGTGAAGGGGCAGGGGATGTCGCTCCAATTCACCACGTCGCAGGACATCGACGCGCTCGCCGCCGCCATCGAGAAGCGCGGCGCCATGCTCGAGTCGCAGCCAGCCGACGCCTACGGGGCGCGGTCCTTCAGCGTGCGCGATCCGGATGGATTCAAGTTCGTGATCTCGTCGCCGCGGTCTTAACTGCAGACTTAGACGTTAGACTGAGACGTTAGACTGCGTCTCCGCGACGGGGCTTGTCCATCGGCCCCGTCGCGCGTAGTACTTCGGGAGTCTCGGAAAGGACGACCATGTTCCCCTTCTCAGAGAAGGCTGGCGCAGCCGCAGCATCACCCGCCGCATTGGCCGGTGCGCCGATCGCCGCGCCGCGTTCTTCGCTCGCGAGAGCGGCGCTTCGTCTCCTGTTGCACGGCGTGTTCCTCGTGGTCGCCGTCGGCTGCTTCATGGCGTATCTCCATTTCAAGGTCGCCGGCCAGCACACGGCCTCGTATGTCGCCCTCGCCGGCGCGGGCCTCCTCGCGTTCGCGCCCATTCGCAATGTGATCCGCCTCTTCTTCGCGATCGAGGGGCGCACGCTGCATCTGGTGCACGGGCTGGGCGGACTCGCGCTGCTCGGCCTGCCGCTCAGCGGCCTCGTGTCCGGCGGCCACCTCATGACCCACGCGGCCATGGCGCCCTTCGCGATCATGGGTGCGGCGCAGGCGGTCATGCATCAGGACCACCCGCGCAACGCCAAGCAGGCCGCGGCGCTCCGCACCTTCGCCACGAGCCTGCCGGAAGTGGCCGAGTTCACCGGCTCGGGCGACATCACGTCGCCGGCGAACGCTGAGCGCGCGGTGCGCGTACTCACCGATATCGTTGGGAAAGCCCAGGTATTGGGCGAGACCGAGCTCGAAGCGGATCCTTCGTTCCAGGGCGCGCTGAGTCAGGCGAGCACGCGATTCAGCGCGAAGATGGGATTGGATGTCGTGGACATGGCACTGGACAAGATGGCCGAGAATCCGGCGACCGCCGCGGCGGTCCCGGCGCTGCGAAAACAGTTGGCCGCGGCGCGCCGGGCGCTCTCGAGCGGCGCCGCGAACTAGAGGAGATCGTTCGCGAACACTCCAACGGGGACAACGATGAGGAAGACGATATGCTTGATGGCGCTGGCGGCGCTGATCGTATCGCCGCCGCAACGCGCTGGCGCGCAGGACGTACCCAAGTTCAATGTGTACGGCGGCTATTCCTACATGGTCATCCAGTCGGCGAGCGCCGACAACAATCTCAGCGCGAGTGGCTGGGAGCTCGCGGCCTCGTGGAACCTGAGCCATTGGCTCGGCATCACGGTGGATGGCAACGGGAGTTACTGCTGCAGCGGGCAGTACCTGTACACCGTTGCGGCGGGCCCGACGTTCACCTTCCGCAAGGAGAAGCGCGACTTCTTCCTGCACGCGCTCTTCGGCAATGGGAGCGCGAAGGGACTCTCCGAGACGGCCAGTGACTACACCTGGATGGTGGGCGGCGGCATCGACTGGATCCTGAAGCCGGGGCTGGCCATCCGCGTGCCGCAGGTGGACTACATCGACACCCACTTCCTGAACGGGTCGGAGAACGACTGGCGGATCAGCGCCGGCGTCGTGTTCCGCTTCGGCAAACAAACCGGGCCATCGAGCCACTAAGAGATCAACGGGGGAATCATGAGCAAGGATCGCGCGGTCAGGCTCGCCGCGGCCGGCTCGATGCTGGCGGCAGCGATGATAGCGGGATGTTCCGGAGGGTCGCCGAACGACGTCCTGGGCGGCGGCTCTTCGGGCGTGCCCAAGTTCGCGTTCGTGAGCAATGAGAGTTCCAACGATCTGTACGATTACGCGATCAGCAGCAGCGGTGCGCTGACGCAGGTATCGGGATCGCCGTACATGGGCGAGACCGGTCCGCGCGGGGTCGCGGTGCATCCGAGCGGACGGTTCGTGTACATGGCGAACAGCGGCGACGATGACATCTCCGCGTGGTCGATCGACGCCGCCACCGGCGCGCTCACCGAGATCTCGGGCTCCGCCTTCGGTGCGGGCACCGGCACGCGCGGCATCACGATCGACAATGCCGGGAAATTCCTCTTCGCCGCCAACGAACAGACGAACGACGTCTCGGCGTACACCATCGGATCGGACGGCGTCCTCACGGCGGTGGCAGGATCGCCATTCGCGGCCGGAACGGGTCCGCGCGGCGTGGCAGTGGATCCGAGCGGCAAGCATCTGTACGTGACCGACCACTCGGTGGACTCGATCATGGCGTTCAGCATCGATCCCAGCACCGGTGTGCTGACGCCGGTCGCGGGCGCGCCGTTCGCGACGGGGAACACACCGTTCGATGTGGCCGTGGATCCGTCGGGCATGCATGTGCTCGTGACCAACCACCTGGACGGCAACGTGTCGGTGTACTCACGGAACACGAGCACGGGCGCGCTCACGCAGATCTCAGGTTCACCCTTCTCGTCGGGGAGCCAGCCACACGGCATCGTGGTGGACCCGACCGGGAAATTCGTGTACGTGGCGAATCATGCATCGGGCAACGTGTCGGGCTACAGCATCAGCGGGTCTACCGGAGCGCTTACCGAGTTGAGTGGCTCGCCCTTCACGGCGGGCACGGGGCCGTACGGCATCACGATCGATCCATCGGGGAAATACGTGTACGTCGCGAACAACGGTTCGAGCAATGTGTCGGCGTGGACGTACGATCCGAACACCGGTGCGCTCGTGCCCGTGGCCGGCATGCCATTCACGGCGGGCAACGGGCCGCATGGAGTGGCGGTGGCGCCGCAACAGCAATAACTACGCGGGAAGCGGGAAGCGGGAAGCGCTAACGACTCCCGTTTCCCGTTTCCCTTGTGGCCTGCATGGATCGAGCTCTCGAGTTGGCATTTGCTGCGCGGCGCGACATCGCGTCGTTGCCGCGCGCCAACACGCCCTCCGTGCGATCGCTCGGGCGGAGATACTCGCGGCTGCTGGCAGCCGAGTCGCCCGCGAGGGTCCATCGATTCGTGCGATCGCTGCTCGAGGATGCGGGCTGGCCCGAGCGACTCATCGCGTACGAGGTGCTCGCGGCGCATCGCGGCGCGTTCGACGCGCTGAGCGAACGCACGCTCGCGGAATTCTCGCGCGGCCTCGCGGACTGGGGCACCGTCGATTGTTTCGGCGTCACACTACTCGGCCAAGCGTGGCGCGCCGGGATCGTGAACGATGCCGCGATGATTGGCATGACCAAGTCGCGCGTCCTGCGGACGGGGCGCAAGAGCGGACCGTCAAGTTCCGCGTAGATTCAACCCATGGACTCGATCGCGTACCAAACCGTGTTCGACATCGGCCACCAATTCCCGCAATACTGGTGGCTCCTAGGGATTCCGTTGGTGTTGTTTACGGCGGGGATCTCCATGTTTCGCTCGAGAGCTTCTCGCCATAGTCGCGCATTCATTTATTTCTTCTTGGCGATCTCAGGTACAGTCGGGATCGTTCTCGCGGTGGGTATCGCGACCGAATACGCGAGGATGCGGGAGGCGATCCGCGATGGCCGCTACCGGATTGTCGAGGGTACGGTCACAGACTTCGTACCGGCAGACGCTGGCGACCACCATCCTGAGCACTTCGCCGTGTTGACGCCCGGCGGACGCGTCGAGTATTTCTACTCAGAGTCCACAGTCACGCAGGGATTCAACCAGAGCCAGAACCATGGTGGGCCGATTCGGGACGGCCTTCGTGTGCGCATCGCCGATGTGGGCGGCAAGATCGCCCGCCTCGAGATCGAAATGCAGAAGCACTAGACGGGATCAACGAGATTCACGAGATGGTACAGCGGTTTATTCCCGTAAGTCATGTTGATCCTGTCCAATGCAGTTCAGTTGCCCTCCCCGCGCCGATGCGCATATTCTCCCCCATGATCAAAACCCACTCCCGGCTCATCGCCGCCGCCCTCGCTGCCGCCGCATCCGGTCTCGCCGCCCAGCAGCCTATCGACTCCGCGTACACCGCGCAGATCAAGCAGCTCACCCCCACCGATCCCAAGTGGGTGTTCACCACCGAGCTCGTGAATTACCTCCCGGCGTCGGCCACGGTGCCGTCGCCGCTGAAGGTGCTCGGCTACGTGCCGGGCACGGTCGGCCGGCTCTCACACGTCGCGGACATCAACAAGTATTTCCGCGCGCTCGCCGCCGCGTCGCCACGCGTCAAACTCTACTCGGCCGGCATGAGCGACGAAGGGCGCGAGATGCTCGCCGTCGCGATCGGCGACTCGGCGACCATCGCGCACATTGATGACTATCGCGCGATGCTCGCCAAACTCTCCGACACGCGCAACGTGAGCGCCGCCGAGCGTGCGACGCTCATCCGCGACGCGAAGCCGGTGTACTGGCTCACCGGGTCGATCCATTCGCCCGAGACCGGCAGTCCCGAGATGCTGATGGAGCTCGCGTATCGTCTGGCGGTGGATGAATCGGACCACATCAAGGCGATCCGCGCGGGCGTGATCACGCTCATCACGCCGGTGCTCGAGACCGACGGGCGCGATCGCGAAGTGGACGCTTTTGCGGAGAGCCGCGCGCTCAAGATCGGCAACTATGGCGTGCCGCTCATCTACTGGGGAAAGTACACCGCGCACGACAACAATCGCGATGCGATGGTGCTGTCGCAGAAGCTCACGCAGAACGTCGTGAAGATATTCCTGTCGTGGCATCCCACCGTCGCGCACGACCTGCACGAGTCGGTGCCGTTCCTGTACACGAGCACCGGCACCGGTCCATACAACGATGAGTTCGACGCGATCCTCACTGACGAACTCCATACGCTCGCGTACCAGGAGATGACGGAGCTCACGCGCCGCGGACTCCCCGGCGTGTGGACGCACGGTTTCTACGATGGCTGGGCGCCGAACTACACGATCCTCTCGGTGGCGAGCCTGCACAATTCCATCGGACGTTTCTACGAGACGTACACATCGCAGGGCGCCGAGTGTCACACCGTGCATCTGGCGAGTGACGCGGTGCAGAAGGAGTGGGACCGGATGAATCCGCCGGTGAACGGCATCAAGTGGTGCATCCGGACGAACATCAATTATCAGCAGTCGGGCGTGCTGATCGCGCTGCGTTACGTGGCCGACCATCGGCAGACGTTCCTCGAGAACTACGCGGCGAAAGTGGACCGCATGGTGCACCGCGGCCGAACGAGCGCGCCGTATGCGTACGTGATCCCCCACGATCAGCGGCACGCGGGCGAAGCAGCGGCGCTGGTGAATCTCTTCCGTGCGCAGGGCACGGTCGTGGATGTCGCCAGCGCGGACTTCACCACCTTCGATGCGCCGCGGCCGGTGGAAGTGGGCAGCAACATGCGGCCCACCGAACCCGGTGCGCCGCCCATGCTCCCGGCCGACAGCGCTCGCGCTGACAGCATGCACAAGATGTTCGGCAAGCCGAAGGAAATGATCGTGAAGAAGGGCGACTGGATCGTGCGCATGGACCAGCCGAACACCGGCACCGTGCGTACGCTGCTCGCGATGCAGCGATTCGGATCCAACGAGCCACCGCCGTACGACGACACCGGATGGACGCTGGACCTGCTTCGGCACGTGATCGCGTATCCGATCGGCGATTCCGCGGTGCTCGCCAAGGACATGACGCCGCTCGCGGCCGATGCCGTGGCGATGGGCACATTCGTCGCGGATTCCGGCGGCAATGGCGCTGTCGCGATCATACGAAACACGGGCGATTGGCGCGCCGCCGCGCTGCCGTGGAAAGTCGGCGGCGCGACGGTTGCCGTCGCGGAGGGCTCGTTCGCGGTGGGCGGCCAGCAATTCCCGGCGGGCACGTTCATGGTCTCCGGTCTGAGCACCGACCGCATGAAGGCGATCGCCGCGATGGGATTGAGTGGCGTGACCACGAAGCAGACGATCTCGGTGAGCCGCTACACGCTCTCCGTGCCGCGCGTTGCCGTCGTGCACACGTGGCTCGAGACGCAGAATGAAGGCTGGGTGCGCTACGCATTCGACCAAATGGGCGTGCCGTACACGTCGATCTCCGATCAGTCGCTCAAGAAGGCGGGCGCGCTCGACAAGTTCGACGTGGTGATGTTCCCGCACGTGAACGGCGCGCCGAGCACGCTGCTCAATGGCCGGCCGATGATCGGGCCGCCGGTGCCGTGGAAGAAGACGGCGGCGACGCCGAATCTCGGACTGTGGGACGAGACCGATGATATTCGCGGCGGCATGGGGCTCGCCGGCGCGAACGCGCTCCGACAGTTCGTGGAGCGCGGCGGGCTGCTGATCACCGAAGGATCCACGAGTTCCTTCGTCGTAGCGCTCGGCTTCAATCCCACGTTGCAGCTCGCCGATGCGCGGGGCCTTCGCGCGCAGGGCTCCATCCTGCGAGCGCAGCAGGTGACGAAGAGCAGCCCCATTCTCTATGGCTACGACGACGCGCCGAGTTTCCCGGTGTACTTCGGAGGCGCACCGGTGCTGCAGGTGCAGACCAAGGACACGCTGCAGATCACCAGCGGCATCGACTCCACGATTCTCAAGCAGGTGGAGGCCGAGCGCGCGAGAGTGATCGTGCGATTCTATCCGCGCGCGGATTCGTTGTTGCTCTCGGGGCTGTTGGCCGGCGGCGGCGAGTTGGTGGGCAAGGCGGCGGTGATCGACGCGCCCGTGGGGAAGGGGAACGTGGTGCTCTTCGCGATCCGTCCGCTCTGGCGCTGGGAGTCGCAGGGGACGTTCGCAATGGTGCTCAACGCCATGGCGAATTGGGATCATCTCGCGAACACACAGAAGAGCGGAACCATGCCGTTGACGGAGGGCTCGGCGGCGCCGAAGAAGTAGTGCGTGCGGCATGTGCGTTGGTGCTCGCAGGGCTGCTCGCCACGAGTGGGCAGCCGCGCCGGAACGCACCCGCGCTCACCGGCACGTGGCGCGTCGCGAAATTCTGCATGGTGGATACGCTCGGCGAGCTGTTCGAGCCGTTCGGGGCGGACCCCAACGGGCTCTTCGTCTATGGGCGCGATGGCCGGCTCTCCATCCAGATCTCGCGCACGGCCAAGACCACGAATGATGCGATCGTCGACGACGCGGTCATTGCCGAAGAGCTCCACATGCAGCGCGATGGCTACCTCGGCTACTATGGCACCTATACCATCACCTCCGACTCCACGGTGATCCACCACGTCGTGGGCGGCTCGGTTCCGGGTTACGTGGGCACCGATCAGCGGCGTATCTATCATATTCGCGGCGACACGCTCAGCATCGGGACGCAGCCGCGAACGTTCCCCTGCCGCGTGCTGCTGCGCGTGAGCGCGCCGGCGCCGTCATGATCACGCTCGCGCCGATCACTCTCGAGGGGCACGGAGTGCGACTCGAACCGCTCGCGGCGTCGCACGAAGCGGCGCTGCGCGAGGCGGCGTCCGACGGCAAGCTATACGAGCTCTGGTACACGGCGGTCCCCGCGCCCGACCTCACTGCCAAGTACATTGCCGACGCGCTCGCGGGCCAGCAGGCAGGGCACATGCTGCCGTGGGCGGTGCGCGATCTCGCGACGAACGCCATCGCGGGCAGCACGCGCTATCATGACATCGTCACGCCGATCGACCGCGTGGAGATCGGTTATACGTGGTACGGCAAACGGTGGCAGCGGACGCACATCAACACCGCGTGCAAGCTGCTGCTGCTCGGCCACGCATTCGACACGCTCAGGTGCGCGGTGGTCGGCCTCCGCACCGACAACTTCAACTTCGCGTCGCAACGCGCCATCGCCGCGCTCGGCGCGCATCTCGATGGCGTGATCCGTCACCATCAGGCGCGCCGCGATGGCACCGTGCGGAACAGCGTGATGTTCAGCATCCTCGCGGCGGAGTGGTTCGATGTGAAGCGGCACTTGCTCACGCGGCTCGAGCGGCACGGGACCCCGCCCGCGCGATAGCCGCCGCCGGGTCCTTCCGGCGCCGATGTCCGCTTTTCCGAAGGAACTCGCGCTTCTCCGGTAGAGGTCATTCACGGCCCGCGTTCGGGCCCCTCCCGGAGAACCATCATGCGTCATCGACCGCTGCATTCCATTCGCATCGCACTCGCCCTCTGTTTTGCGCCGCTGGCCGTGGCCTTCGCGCAGACCGGATTCGTCAGTCTGCAACTGCACGGCATCACCGGGCCCGATGCCAGCGTCTACCGGACGTGGATCCAAGGGCCGAGCGGATTGCAGGAGATCTTCACCCAGGAATTCACCCCCGGCGCGCATACGCTGGCGAAGGTGGAGGGGGTATACGGACCCTGCCGCGCCGTCGCCACGAATGTGACGTTCACCATCGTCGCGAATAAGTGGACCATCGTGGACGTGCCGGTCGCGTGGACGGACTGCGCACTCTCCGTCGATATCAGCCTGCTAGGCGGCCATCTCGCCGGTGGCACCGGCCAAGCGACGGTCGGTACGGCGTCCTCCAGCGGTGGCGTCCCGGCGACCGCGAGCTGTCACTCCGCGGTCACCGGGACCGGCGTGATGACCTACGTCGATTTCCATAGTTGCCACGGCAGCATCGCATATGGTGCGACGGGAACGCTGACGTTGGCGCCGGATGCGGGGTCTTGTTGCGACGAGGGGCCGGATTCCTTCACCGTCGATTTCGCGCACGTGAATTACATCCCTCAGGGTGCCTCGTTCATCGACAACATGGGCGGCGGGGCGCCGGAGCAGCACTTCGACGCAGACCTGAGCGTGGAGCTGGTGAACTCATCGTACGGCGGGCAGACGATGAGTTCCACTTTCCGCGTCGTGAATCACGGGCCGCACGGGGCCCTCGGCGTCGGTCTCGCCACGCTCGGCGACAGCCTGGAAGATGGGCCGGACGTTCAGATCGCCTGGTTCGCGTCGGACGGCAATTGCTACACGGACCAGCGGAAATGTATCGTCGGCTATCTCCCCGCCGGCGACAGTACCACCTTCACGCTTCGATACAGCGGCGCGCCTGATGGCCCCGACGCGCCGCCGCCGGCGCAAACGCAGTTCTGCGTCGGCGTCCAGGTCTCGAGCCTCAACGCGCCGTACAGTGACGATCCGCCGCCCGACAACAATCAGTCGAACAACAAGGCGCCTTGCATCCTGCACAGCCTGCCGGTGACGGTCGCGCTCGGCGGCAGCTCGCCCGCGAACCAGGTGGTGCAGAAGGGCTCGACCAACGTGCCGATGCTCGAGTTCGCGCTCACGCCCGCGTCGCTCGCGAACCTGGACAACGTGACGATCAAGGCGCAGGGGAGCGGCAACGAGCAGGTGGATGTCACCGCGGTCCGGATCTATCTCGACAAGAACGGCGACGGCCTCGTGAACGGCACGGATTCGGTGCTCGCGAGCGGCGCCTTCGCGGCGAACGATGGCTCGGTGACGCTCACGCTGAATCCCGCGTACGCGGTTACGGCGCCCGTGAACATTTTGGTGACGTACGACTTCAGTACCACGCTCGCGCAACGGCTGGGCGGCGGCGCGGCGCTCGCGGTGCTGCCACTGCTGCTGGTGCCGGCGATGCGCCGTCGCCGGCGGCTCGCGATGCTCGCGCTGCTCATGGTGTGCGGCGTCACGGTCGCGAGCTGCGGGAGTTCATCGACCGGTCCGGGCGGCACGGGCAGCAGCACATACCAGGCGACGCTCACGGGGATCACGGCGTCGGGGTTCAGCAAGACCGACCTCACGCTGTCCGGTGCGACGATCACGATCAATAAGTGACCGCCGGCCGCGGCCGGTGATACCGCGTGACGGGTGGGCCAGGTATGTTGGGGCAGTGGAGCGGGCGGCGTCCGGGTGGAACTTCGGGCGCCGTCTCTCCATGGGCCTCGACCCCTCGTCCCATGCCGCCACAGCCGCCGGACGCCGCGACCGATCTGGTGCTCGAGCTGTCGCATGGCGACCAGCGCACGATCGATCAGTTGCTCCCGCTGGTCTACGCCGAACTGCACGAACTCGCGCAGCGCTACATGCGGCGCGAGCGGCCCGATCACACGCTCACCACCACGGCGCTCGTGCACGAGGCCTATCTGCGACTCGTGGACCAGACGCGCGTGGAGCTCGCGGACCGCGCGCACTTCGTTGGCGTCGCGGCGATCGCGATGCGGCGCATCCTCGTGGAGCACGCGCGGCGGCGCAACGCGGAACGACACGGCGGCGAACGGCAGCGCGTGAGTTTGAGCGGCATCGCGCTCGCGCAGGACGAGAGCGCCGACGCGGTGCTCGAACTCAACGACGCGCTCGAACGGCTCGCCGCGCTCGATCCGCGGCTCGTGCGCGTGGTGGAATGCCGCTACTTCCTGGGCCTCACCGAAGAAGAGACCGCGGCCGCGCTCGGCATCACCGCGCGCACCGTACGTCGCGATTGGATCAAGGCCAAGGGCTGGCTCGCCGCGGCGCTTGACGAAGAGCGCGCATGACGCAGTCCGATCTCAGCGCATGGGAGCGGATCGAGCCGATCCTGGAGCAAGCGCTCGATCTGCCGACGGCCGACCGCGCCTCGTTCCTGGCGCGCGCGTGCGGCGCGGATGGCGAACTGCGGGGGCGCATCGAGCGAATGCTCGCGGCGGGTGAGGATCCGAACGGTCCACTCGAGCGTTCGATCGCGGATGTCGCGGGCCCTTTGATGATCGCGCGTCGAAGAGGAGATCGGCCCGCGCGTGCGACTCGGCGAAACGATCGGCGTATGGCGCCTCGTCCGCGTGCTGGGCGAGGGCGGCATGGGCGAAGTGTTCTTCGCCGAGCGCGCCGATGGGCAGTTCTCTCAGACGGCGGCGCTCAAGCTCATCCGCCGCGGCCGCGAGCACGATCCGCTGCTCATTCGCCGCTTCCTCGAAGAGCGGCGCATCCTTGCGACGCTCACGCATCCGGGCGTCGCGCGCCTGCTCGATGGCGGCGTCACCGACGCGGGATTGCCATGGTTCGCCATGGAGTATCGTCGCGGGACGGCCACTCGATCGCTACTGCGACGACCTCAAGCTCGGCGTGCCCGCCCGTCTCGCGCTGATGGAGCAAGTGCTCGGCGCGGTCGTGTACGCGCACCAGAATCTGCTCGTGCACCGCGACCTCAAGCCAGGGAACATCTTCGTCACCGACGATGGCGTCGTGAAGTTGCTGGACTTCGGCATCGCGAAGCTGCTCGGCGACGAGGGCGCCTCGGATCCGGAAACGACGCTCGCGTACGGGCGCGTGATGACGCCGGAGTACGCCTCGCCAGAACAGGTGCGCGGCGAGCGCGTGACTGCGGCCACGGACATTTACTCGCTCGGCGCGGTGCTCTACCAATTGCTCACGGGCCAGCGCGCGCACCGATTCGAGAAGCGGACCGCCGCGGAGATCGAGCGGGTCGTGTGCACCACCGATCCGGAGGCGCCGAGCCACACGACGCAGGATGCGCCGTCGCGCCGTGCTGCTCTCGGGCGATCTGGACACGATCGTGCTCAAGGCGCTGCAGAAGGATCCCGCGCGGCGATACGCCTCCGCCGAGGCGATGCTCGAGGATCTGCGCCGGTACCGGGAAGGCAGGCCGGTGCTCGCGCGTCCGGACTCTTTCGGGTATCGCGCGGGGAAATTCGTGGGCCGTCACCGAGTGGGCGTCGCGGCCGCGGCGCTGGTCGCGCTCGCGGTGATCGGCGGTGTGGCGAGCACCGTCTATCAGGCGCGCGCCGCGCGGATCGAGGCGGCTGCGCGCCGATCGGGTGAAGGGATTCCTGGTGGATCTGCTGCATCAGGCGGATCCCAATATCGCGCTGGGGCGGGAATTCTCCGTGCGCCAGCTGCTGGATCGCGGCACGAAGCAGGTGGATAGCCTGATGGCGAGCGAGCCCGCGGTGGCCGCCGAGTTGTACGAGGTGCTGGGGAACACGTACTGCGCACCTCGATCTCGTCGCGCAGGCCGACAGTCTGCACCGGAAGGGATTGGCGGCGTCGCGCCTCGTGTACGGCGCGGGATCGCAGGAAGTGCTCGATCAAGTGATGGCCGTCGCGTGGGGCTTGAACGACCGCGGCGAATATCGCGAAGCGGATTCGCTGCTCACCGGCGCGCTGGCGGCCTATCGCGCAGCGGGCGGTGCGGAGAGCCAGGCGCTCTCGGATGCGCTCGACATCCTCGCGACGGCGAAGAAGCGGCTGGACCAGCCGGCCGCGGCGGAGTCGCTGTACCGGCAGTCGCTCGCGATGCAGGTGCGGCTCACCGGCGCGAACGACACGATCACCGCCTCCCGCTTGAGCGATCTCGGATCGCTGCTCTCGGCGCAGGACCGGCTCGCGGCGGCGGAGTCGGCGGTCACGGCGGCGCAACTGCACCGGCGCGGGGTGCTCGCGCCGCTGGATGTGAAATTCCTCGTGGGCGAGTCGAACCTCGCGATGATCGAGATGAAGCGCGGCGATCTCGCGGCGGCTGCGCCGCGACTGCGGACCGCGGTGTCGGGCCTGGAGCAGGTGGATGTCGGCGGTGGGTTGAATCTCGCGCGCACGCTCGACCGCATGGCGCTGTTCCGATCGATGGAGTTCCACGACAGCGCGGCCGTCGCGACATCGCGTCGCGCGAGCGAGATGTTCCGGAGCGTGATGGGCGCGGGGCACCCGGAGACGCTGAACAGTCTCTCGTTGCTCGCGTCGTACCAAGCGGCGCGCGGCGATCGCGGTCCAGCGATCTCGAATGCGACCGCCGCGTATGGAGGGCTTCAGCGGCGCGTCGGCGAGCGGCATGAGCTCGCACTCAATGCCGGGCAGCGGCTCGCCTTCATTCGGTTGCAGGCCGGCAACGGGCACGAAGCCGCCATCGTCGCGAAGCCGGTGATGGTGTACGTGCGGGAAAAGTACGGGCGCATCCCGCCATCGTTCGCGCGGCTCCTGGCCGCCGGGGCCGGCGCGCGGGCGGCCGACGGCGATGCGAGCGGCGCCGACTCACTCTATCGCGCGGCGCTCGCGGCGCTGGCCGGCGGTACGCGCGTGGACAGCGCGGCGTATCCGGCGATCGTCGCGGAGTATTGCGCGTTCCTCGTCTCGCATGGGCGCGCGCAGACGGCGCAGGCGGAACTGAGGCCGGCGCTCGCATTCATCCCCGCGAGCGCGGATTCCGGAACGCTCGTCCGCGCGCGGCTCCGAACGCAATTGGCCAGGAGTCTCGCGGCGCCGCATCAATAGACGTTAGAATTCCAGGGTGCGCACTATTCGCCGTGCCCTGATCGTCATGGCCGCTGCCGGCGCGCTCGCGTGCGGCGGCAGGCGAAGTACGCACGCGTCGCCGTCGTACATCTTCGCGTTCGCGGGCGCCGATGATGTGAAAGGGACGGGAAGCGATCTGCTCGCCGTGATCGACGCGGACCCCAAGAGCGCGTCATACGCCACGGTAGTAGCGGCCGTGCCACTGAACGCGGTGGGCACCATGCCGCATCACACCGAGATGCGCATGCCCGCGGGCGGCCGATGGCTGTTCGCGAACGCGTTCATGGCGGGGCGAACATATCTATTCGACCTCACGGACCCGCTCGCGCCGCGCATCGCCGCCACCGTCGACAGTATTCCGGGATTCTCGCACCCGCACAGCTACACTCGGCTCGACGATGGGCGCGTCGTGGCCACACTGCAGTTCGGCAACGGCCGAGCGCCGGGCGATGCCGGCGGCCTCGCGATCTTCTCGCCGCAGGGAAAATTGCTGCAGACCGTGAGTTCCGCGGACGCGGCGTTCAAGGGCGCGCCGATCCGCACGTACTCGATGGACATCGCGCCCGGCGCGGACCGCATCGTCACGACCAGCTCGCCAATGAGCGACATCCCGAGCGCGGACGTGATCCAGCTTTGGCGACTCTCGGATCTCTCGCTGCTCAAGACCGTCGCGATGCCGAAGATCGCCGGCGACTCCACGTCGCGGCTCCCGTTCGAGGTTCGTTTTCTGCCGGGCGATACCTCGGCGTTCCTCAATACGTGGAATTGCGGATTCTTCTATCTCTCCGGGCTCAAGGGCTCGTCGCCCACGGTGGAACATGTGTTATCGCTGCCGCAACCGCGCTACAGTGCCTGCGGCGTACCGCTGCTGTTCTCACATTTCTGGATCATGCCGGTGGGGGCGGCGAGAGTATATCTCGTCTATGACATTGCGGACCCGCACCACCCGAAGCAGGTGAGCGAATTCACGCCGGACTCCATGTACGATCCGCACTGGACTGCGCGCGAGCCGCACACCGACCGGATCGTGGTCACGTCGAACAGCGTGGACCACCGGGTGCTCATCGCGCGCTTCGATTCTGTGGCGGGAGTGCTCGCACTCGATACCACGTTCCGCGATCCGGTCACCAAACGAGTGGGCGTGGACTTTAACCGCCGCTCGTGGCCGGGGGGCGAATATGGCCCCGCGCTGCCGCACGCGGCGATCTTCAGCGCGCCGCAATGAAGTACGTCGATGATCTCGCGGTCACCGTCGCGCGGGTGACGCCGCTGTTGCTTGCCGTGCCCGAAGACGTGAACGCGCGGCGTCCCGGGCCGGGCAAGTGGTCGGCCAAGGAGATCGTCGGACATCTCATCGATTCCGCGTCGAACAATCTCCAGCGATTCGTTCGCGCGCGCTGGCAGGAGGATCTCATCTTCCTGCGGTATGACCAGGATGCATGGGTCGCGGCGCAGGACTATCAGAACGCGCCGTGGAAGGATCTCGTCACTCTGTGGGCGTCACACAACCAGCATCTTGCGCGTGTGATGGCCGGCGTGCCCGAAGAAGTGCGCATGAAGCAGCATTGCCGGCACAATCTCGACGAACTCGCGTGGCGCGCGGTACCCGCCGACCAGCCCGCGACGCTGGATTATTTCATGGCGGACTACGTGGCGCATCTGCATCATCATCTTCGACAGATCAGCGAGCGCATCGGAGTGGCGCTGTGATCGCCTTCATCATTGCCGTGTTGGCATACCTTCGAACTGAGATGTTAGTCGATGCCGCGGGCCACCATGGGATCTCGGCGCTTGAAGCGATACGGAAGAGGATCTCCAGCAACACGCGCCGCGCCACGTGGCCGTGGCCGGCACTGATCGTCGTAGTGGTCGGGAGCGCATTGACGTTCGATGGGTTTCGCCGGATGCTATCGCCCTCGCCACCCGCGATGCCAGGACTCCCCGAGGTCATGCTTGGCCCGGTGATCGTGATGGTCGCGATCATCGCGTGGCGGAATGCTTCGCGAAGCGATGACCCGCGGGAATTGCTTGCGGCGATCGAGCGCCTGCTGCGTAAACACGGCTACGATTATCAGGCGGACGTCGCGTCTCGACTTGGGACGTTGACCGTGCCTGGGAGAGAGGCGGAGTTTCAGAGTGAGGCGACCGGACTCAGCATGTGGGGCGGCGCGGGCAGTGTCGCCGATGTCTCACTCGGATATCGCTCCTCGCACCCGAAGGGGACCGCAATGGCCGACGAGAGGATCTTGCGGCGTCAACTCGTGGAATTCGCTGAGGTCCTGGAGCGCCGGATGATCGCTACTCCGCGAACGCGTGACGTTGCGAGCACACTCAGGCGCTGGGGGAAGAAGGGAATATGACCAGGTTAGCCGTCGCAGCTTCCGCCTTTGCGGCCGCACTCGCCGGTGGCGCGGCGGTTCCATCGCCCGCGCCGGCGACGTACACCTGGACCAAGATCACCGACAGCGCCGCGTTCCCCGGCGCGTACAATTTTCCGGTCTTCACGGTGGGCCGCGAGATGTGGGCCTTCCACTCCGCCGGCAATTGGTCGTCCACGGACGGCAAGACGTGGGTGCGCTCGCCGCTGCCGCAGTCGGGGCTCAACGCCGGCTACCAGAAGTACGTGCTCTTCCACGACGCGGTGTACGCGCTCGGCACGATGAGCGGCAATTATCTCGATCTGCATCTCACGACGCGCATCGCGTTCACGCGCGACTTCAAGGAATGGGAGGTCGTCGCGAAGACATCGTATCTGCCGAAGCGCGTCTTCTATGGCGCCGTGGTGTTCGACGACGCGATCTGGCTCATGGGCGGTTTCGACGGGAGCCACTACTACAATGATGTCTGGCGGTCCACCGACGCGGTGCGCTGGACGCGCGTCGCCGAGCACGCGGGATGGAGCGCGCGCGACGTGGATCTCGCGGTAGTGTTCAAAGGAAAGATCTGGGTGATCGGCGGCGGCGTCATCGATGGACAGCGCGATCCGAATCCGGATGCGAAACGCGAAACATGGTCGAGCACCGACGGCGTACATTGGGACAAGGCGCCGGATCGTGAGGGGTCCGCATGGGGCGGCACGCCGGCCGTGTTCGACGGACAGCTTTGGATGGTTGGCGCGAACCGGAATTCGACGTTCGCGCCAAGCACGCTGGTGAGCGACGACGCCGTCACATGGCGGGAGGAGAGCGCACCCTGGTCGCCGCGCGGCGCGCCGGCGGTGTGGGTGTTCGACGGCAAGCTCTACATGACCGGCGGCAAGTATTCCGTGATGGAGAACGGCACGCGACGCTTCATTTATCGGAACGATGTGTGGGCACTCGCGAGGACGACTCCGTGATCCGAAAACTCAAATCCGGGAAATACCGCTTGTATTCGCGCAAGAAGAATCCGCGCACGGGCAAACGCCGCAACCTGGGCACGTTCGGTACGCGCGCCGCAGCCGAGAAGCACGAGCGCGCGGTGCAATTCTTCAAGCGGCAGGGTTAGCATACATGAGAACCGCTATCGCGCTGTCGTCTCTGAGTCTCGTAGTGGCACTCGCACCAGCTCATCAGGCGGGCGCTCCCATCAAGGCGACGGTATCGAGCACATGCGCTCCCTGGGACGGGAGCGCGTTCATGATCGCCCTTCCCGCGGATGGGTTCGCCGGCGGAAGCAAGGATGCGGTGATCCGGATCTCGATCTGGCAGGCGCCGAATCTAAAGGACTCGGTGAGCTTTCGTTTCCCCGATCGCGACGGCAAAACGGGTAACGCGTACTATGCTGTCGGAAAGAACATGCCCGTGGAGCTCGGTGGGCGAGTCACATTCCAAAGCGTGATGGCGAGCGCGCCGGTGCGCGGCGACTTCGATCTCGTATCGCCCGCCGGCGTTCGCTATCGCGCGACATTCGAGGCGAGCTGGACCCAGGTTCGCGCGCTCTGCGGATAGGGGAGACCTCATGCGCATTCCGAAAATGTGGGCGTCCACCTCCGCGACGGTCTCGACGCGCGATGGCAAGGAACTGCCGCTCAAGTGCTTCGGTTGGTCGGATGCGAGTCTCGATGAAGCGCGCTCGCGCGCGAGAGACGCCCTCGCGCGACTCTCGGCGCGTGTGACCAGCGGCGCGGACTTCCCGGAGTCGTACACCTACGCGACGCGCCCCATCCGCGAGCAGATCCTCGAGGAATTGCGAGATCCGTCGGGAGAGGTGGAGGCGCTCGTCACGCGGAATGGTTATGGCGCCGAGGTGCTGAATACGGCGCGGCTGATGTTCGTGGATGTGGATGATCCGCCGGGGCAGGGCGGTCTCGTGGCGCTGCTCAAGCGGATGTTCGGCGGCGCGCCGCCGCCCGCGGAGCCGACGGTGCCGGAAACGATTTCATCGTTCGCGGCGGCGCATCCCGATTGGGCGCTGCGCGTCTACCGCACGCGCGCCGGCTGGCGCGTGCTCGTCACGCACGATCTGTTCGATCCGGCATCGCGCGATACCGCCGCGACGCTCGCCGCGTTCGGCTCCGATCCCAAGTACGTGGAGCTGACGCGCGTGCAGGAATGCTTTCGCGCGCGTCTCACGCCCAAGCCGTGGCGCTGCGGGCTCCCGCGGCCGGACCGGCTCTTCCCGCGTGAGGACGCCGCGGCGGATCGCGCCCACGACGAGTGGCTCAAGCGCTACGACGCCGCGAGCACCCGCTACGCGACGTGCCGCTTCATAGGCACACTCGGCCGCGGCCGCGCCTGCGAGACCGCCTTGCGCCTGATCGCGCGCCACGACCGCTCCGCCCACACCGACAGCGATCTGCCGCTGGCGTAGTCCCGCCGCAGCCGGATAACATTGAATCTCCGGGCGCGCGCACCCCGCGCCGCCCGGAGAACTCAATGGAGCGCGTGCCATGTGCCGGAACATCAAGACGCTCTACAATTTCGAACCGCCCGTCACTGACGATGAGATCCGCGCCGCCGCGGTGCAGTTCGTGCGCAAGGTGAGCGGGTTCAACACGCCGTCCAAGGCGAACGAGGCGGCGTTCTCGGCCGCGGTCGAGGAGATCGCCGTGATCTCGCGCACGCTGCTCGATTCGCTCCGCACCAATGCGCCGCCGCGGAATCGCGAAGAAGAGGCGGCGAAGGCGCGTGCCCGGGCGGCCGAGCGATTCGCCAATTGATCGTCGCGCTCGCGTCGCCAAAGCCGGCCACATCGCTTGGGGACGGCCTGGAGAAGATCGAGGGCGCGATCGCCGATGCGGCGTCGCGCGGCGCGCGGATCGTCTGCTTTCCCGAGGCGTATCTGCCCGGGCTTCGCGGGCAGGATTTCAATGTGATCGCCTGGGATGCCGCGACGCAGGAGCACATGCTCAGCGACGTTACGCGTCTCGCGCGTGAACATCACATCGCGGTGATCGTGGGGCTCGAGTGGATCGCGCCCGCCGGCCGCCACATCGCTGCCGCGGTGATCGATGCGCACGGAATGCAACTCGGCGTGCAGTTCAAGACGCAGCTCGATCCGAGCGAGGATCGCTACTACCTGCCAGGCGATTCGCGAGTGATGTTCGAGATCGAGGGACTCACGTTCGGCATTGCGATCTGCCACGAGGGCTGGCGCTATCCCGAGACCGTGCGGTGGGCCGCGACGCGCGGCGCGCAGATCGTCTTCCACCCGCAGCTCGCGGGGAACGAGCGGTCGGGCGCGCGGCTCACGACGTGGGGATCCCCCGATGCACCGTATTACGAGCGCGCGATGATGATGCGGAGCATCGAGAACGCGATCTATTTCGCGAGCGTGAATTACGCGGTGCGATTCCAGGAAGCGGCGACGAGCATCATCGCGCCGGGCGGCGCGTGCGTCGCGCATCTGCCGTACAACGAACCGGGCGTGCTCGTGTATGACCTCGATCTCGCGAGCGCGAACGGCGTGCTCGCGAAGCGCTATGCGCCGGAACGCTACCGAATGGAGGTACCGCAATGAGGATGGGCCCAGCGGCGAAGGATATCGACGAGTACATCGCGCGTTTCCCGCGCAATGTGCAGCCGGTGCTCAAGAAGATGCGCTCGACGATCGGGAAGGCCGCGCCTAGCGCGGAGGAGGGCATCAGCTACGGGATGCCCGTATTCAAACTCCACGGCAATCTCGTGTACTTCGGCGGCTTCAAGCATCACATCGGATTCTTCCCCACGAGCAAGCCGGTCCAGGCGTTCAAGAAGGAACTCGCGGGCTACGCCACTTCCAAGGGCACGGTGCGATTCCCGCTCGACGAGCCGATCCCGTATGCGCTCGTCACGCGGATCGTGAAGTTCCGGGTGAAGGAAGCCAAGGCGAAGGCAAGCGCGAAGAAGCGGTAGCGCAATGTCCATCATCCGGGTCACGGCTTCATCCGAAATTCCGGCACCGGCGGCGACGGTCTACGGGATCATCGCCGACTACCATCGCGGCCATCCGAGCATCCTGCCGCCGGAATATTTCCAGGACCTCATCGTCGAGGCGGGCGGCTATGGAGCGGGCACCCGCATCCGGTTCACGGTGCTCTCATTCGGCCAGCGCACCGTTTCGCATGCCGCCATCAGCGAGCCGGAGCCCGGCCGCGTGCTGCTCGAGACGGATGAAGTCACGGGCACCACGACGCGCTTCATCGTGCAGCCGGCCGGTGCGGCATCGTGCCGCGTCACGTTCGAGACCGACTATCAAGCGCTCGGCCTGCGCGGTTTGATCGAGCGACTGCTGGTGCCCGGGTTCCTGCGAAAGGTGTACGCCGCCGAGCTGCGACTCCTCGCGCAGAAGTTCGGCGCCGGATAGTCGCGCGCAGTCGAGGACTCGGGCTTGACTGTGTGTATATACAAATGTATACTCAGTTCGTGGATTTCGAATGGGATCCGCGGAAGAGCGACGCCAACCTCGTCGAGCGCGGATTCGATCTCGAGTTTGCGACTCTGATATTCGAGGGAAGGACGCTCGAGCGGGAGGACCGACGCCGCGAGTACGGCGAATGCCGCATGGTCGCGATTGGGAGAGCCAATGGCGTGTGTCTAACTGTTATCTATACGGACCGACACCCGCCATCCAATCAAACGATTCGACGTGTGATCTCCGCACGCCGGAGTAACAGAAGGGAGCGATTCGCGTATGAAGAGGCCATCAAGAGGGAAGCAAGCCGCTAGCCGAGGCCGCGCCGACCTGCGTCGACTCCGTCGTATGAGCGAAGCGGAGACTCAGCGCACGTCGCCTAAGGAGCTCGCGGATCTCCCGGACGATTTCTGGACTGAGGCCGAACTCCTATGGCCGGGGAGAAAGGACGCAATCTCGCTTCGCGTAGATGACGAGATCCTTGATTGGTTCCGCAAGAGTGGACCGAGATACCAGTCTCGGATGAATGCTGTCCTCCGTAGTTATGTCGCCGTGATGCGTGACCGAGAGGCCAACGCGCACGGTCGGAGCCGTCGCCAGGTATCTGAAGCGAGTCCCACGGCGCCGATATCGGAGCAGTTGATGCGGCGGATAATCGTTGGTTCTGAACCAGAGGTAGCGGAACAGTATCAGCGTCATTTTCGAGCCGAGACCGACTTGGCAATCAAGATTCTCGCCGAGGCGTACTCAGAATTTCAGCGCCTCGGTCGCCAGGTCGCGCAGGAACCTCGATGCGCTACGGTGCAGCTGTTCGTTCACGTCTCAATCAATAGCGTAGTCACATCCATGCATCACTTGGTGCATGGATATCCGATCGCGTCCGGCAATATGATGCGGCATTTTACTGAGGCGATTGCGATGGCGATGCTGTGCGCCGACGAGCGCACGGGTGTGTATGCGCGCTATGAGGCAAATCGTGCTCACTTTGACGTAGACAGCGCGAGTGACCTACTGACCAGAAAAGTAAACAAAAAATTCTTGACACAGTCGCTCGGATTCGATTCAGATGCGTGGAGCACTGTTAGGAAACAAGTGAAACTATATAACAAGTTGAGTCATGCTTCGGGACCAGCACTGGGATACCAGTTTCTATTCGACGTTACCGGCGGGTTGGTGCTGGGAGCAGCGTTCGATCCGGCGAAAGTAGACTATTATCGCTCGGACCTTGTTCGGCGGCGCACCGCCGCTGCGGCCCTGAAGCAGGTCGTGCCGATTATCCTCGCGGCGCTTCCGCGGCGATCAGAGACAGGCGCGTAGGCTCTTGTACTTGCAGTGATGCCTCCTTCCCGGCGCGCGCGAGATTCATACGATTCGCCCGTGGGCGAACCGTCTTGGGGCGTTTTTTCGCGAAACCAACGGTTTTTAACCTCGTATTGCGCCGCATGAGGTTCGCTTGCGTGAATCGCACACGCGCATCGGGGCATACATATGACGCTTCTACTGAGGAGGTTGCCAATCCTCGCCGCCGCGCTCCTCTGCGGCGCATGCGCCAACTCGAACGACTCGCCGAATACGCCCGTGCCGATCAACACCGGCACCGGCTGGTCGGACTCGCCTTTCATCTCGCGCGACGGGCAGCGTCTCTACTTCATGTATTCGCGCTACAACTTCGCGCCGTACATCAAGAGTGGCGGCACGAAGCAACCTGTGCTCAGCGGGCCTGACCGTCCCGGCCTCCACCACAGCAACAATCCGTGGGATGAGTCGGACATCTACATGTCTACGCGGAATACGAACGGCACCTGGGGCGAGCCGGTCGCGCTCGGACTCAATGGCCCCTACGGTGACGCCGGCGGCATGGAGATCGACAACGGGAATACCTTCGTCTGGCTGCAAGGGAACGGCGTCACCGCCAACAACATCGTGATCGCCATCAAGAACTCCGACGGCAGCTGGGGCCCCGCCACGGATCCGGGCATCAACGATCATGTCCCCAATGTGGTGCAGGACAATCCGTTCCTTTCGCCGGGCGGCGACACGCTCGTGTGGATGTCCACGCGAGCGGGCGGACACGGGGGCAAGGATCTCTGGATGTCGGCCAAGTCTGGCGGCGTCTGGAGCTCGCCCGTGGACCTCGGCGCACCGATCAACACCACCGGCGACGAGGATCAATTCTGGCGCTCGGGGCCCGGCACCGATGCGTACTGGAACGGCCCGCAGGGGATCACGCACTGCACCATGACCGCGCTCACCTGCACGAGTGCGCCGGCCGTCGTGCCGATCCCGGCCTGCGCGTACTCCGCCGAGGCGAGCATGCCGGACGACGGCCAGACGATCTACTTCGGAATGCGTGGATGCCGGCATCACGAAGATCACGATCATGTATTCGGTGAAACAGACCGACGGCAGCTGGGGCGCCGCGATCCCGGTGGACTGACTCTACTCCTCGCTGCTCGGCGCGCCGCCGCTGCGCGCCACCTGATCCGCCTTCACGTTGCCGACGTTGAACTTCTTCGCCGAGTTGAGGAGCTTCTCTATAGTAGAGTCGAAATCCGGGTGCTTCTCCTTCACGAAGCGAAGGAAGTTGATCCGTGACACGACGAAGGCCTTGAGGTAGGGACTCTCGAGGCCTTTCTCCTTGAGTCCCTTCACGGCCTCGTTCACGTACTCGTTCATCTCGAGCAGCTTGGCGGCGCGCTCTTTGCGCGTCTCGAGCGCCGCCGGGAGCTTGGCGCTCAGGAATTGATCGATCCGCTTGAGGATCGAGTGATAGGCGCCGCCCGAGAAGCGGCCGTTCTCCTGATAGCAGAGCCCCAGCGTGATGAGCGCGGCCTCTTCGAACTCCTCGGCGTAGTCCTTCTCTGGACGGTCATCCATCTCGGCCAGCGCCTGCGCGAGGCGTGAGACCTCGAGTGACCGCTCGCGCAGATTGTGCGCCTTCTCCGTATTGAGCGCGAGGATGCGGTGCGCCACTTCGGGCTCCGGCACCACGAGCGCGACGATCGTCTTCGCGCCGAGCTGTCGCATGGCGCCCAGGCGGTGATAGCCGTTGGGCGACCAGTAGTTCCCGTCGGCGGCGGGCACGGCGACGATGGGATCGAGGAAGCGATCGAGCTTGTCGATCGCATCGGCCAACCGCGCGACATGCGCTTCGGAGAGATCGCGCTGATAGGGCGTGGGCTCCACGATGTCGATCGGCAGGGAGGCCAGCACTTGCCAACGGCTGCCCAGCGGATCGCGGTAGGAGGCGAGCACCACGCCGCCGTCGGCATCGATGCGCTTGGCGAGCGCCTCGACGGCGGCGGGCGGCGCCGTAGCGGTGAGTTTCGTGGCGTCGAGTCCGCGCGAGTGCGCGGCGCCGGCCTTCTTGGATTTCTTCGCGGGGCGTTTCTTCTTTGCGGTGGCCATGCGAACATTGTGCGCGGTCTGCGGCGGCACGGCAAGCCCCGGGCCGGCCGGACAACCTTACCGTGCCGACGGCACCGTGCTAGCATTGCCGCTCACTCCAGCCCGGGACATTCGATGCGATTTCGCCACCAGCGCGCACTGATCCTTGCCGCACTGTTCTCCTTCGCCGCCTGCAATCCCGCGCCTCGGGTCGACACCGCCGCCGCGGAGTCGGCCCTGCACGCCCGGAGCGACAGTCTCGAAGCGGCCGAAGCCGCGCTGGACGGTGCGAGAGCGATCGTGTTCTGGGCGCCGGACGCGATCGTCCAACCGGCGGGCATGCCGCAGGTGAACGGGCGCGATTCGATCGCGGCCCTCTACACTTACTTCTTCACGAAGGCGGGACTCAAAGTGCTCGAGGGCAAGGCGTCGCAGATCACGATGAGCGCGTCGGGAGATTTGGCGTTCGAAGTCGGGGTGAATCACATGACCTTCGGTGGCCCCAAGGGCGACATGCTGGATCCGGGCAAGTACCTGACTGTGTGGAAGAAGACCAACGGCGTCTGGTATGTGCAGGCGCTCTCGTTCACGAGCGATGCTCCGGCTCCGGTTCCGTCGAAGAAATAGCGATCGATGAGTGCCTCCATGCCGGAGCACGAGCAGCCTCTCGGGCTGATCGACACGTGGAAGAGTCTCGACCGCCGGCAGCGCGCCGCATTCACGGCGAGCGTGCTCGGCTGGGCGCTCGATGCGTTCGACTTCTTCCTGATGGTGTTCATCCTCCGCGCCGTGGCCGCGGAGTTCGGCACCGATGTGAAGTCCGTCGCGCTGGGCATTACGCTCACGCTCGCGATGCGTCCGCTGGGCGCGCTCGTGTTCGGCATGCTCGCCGACAAGTACGGGCGGCGGCCGGTGCTGATGGTGGACATCCTCCTGTTCTCCGTGCTCGAGCTCGCATCGGCATTCGCGCCGACGCTCGTGACGCTGCTCATCTTGCGCGCGGCGTTCGGCTTCGCAATGGGCGGCGAGTGGGGGATCGGATCGGCGCTCACGATGGAGACCATCCCGGCGCGGGCGCGCGGCGTGGCGAGCGGATTCATCCAGCAAGGCTATGCGATCGGGTATCTGCTGGCGGCGGTCGCCTACGGATTGCTGTTCGAGCGCATTGGATGGCGCGGGATGTTCATGGTGGGCGTTCTCCCGGCGCTCCTGGTGCTCTATATCCGGCGCAATGTGGAGGAGTCGCCGGTGTGGCAGGAGATGCGCGAGAAGCCTCGCCAGCCGCTGGGCGCTGTGCTGAGGAAGCGCGCCGGACTCTTCGCGTACGCCGTGGTGCTGATGACCGCGTTCAATTTCTTCAGCCATGGCACGCAGGATCTCTATCCCACCATGCTGCAGGCGCAGCGCGGGCTGAGCACGCATCAGGTGAGCCTCATCACCATCATCGCGAACATCGGCGCGATCATCGGGGGCGTCACGTTCGGCATGCTCTCGCAGCGCATCGGCCGGCGGCGCGCGATCATCGGCGCGGCACTGCTCGCGCTCCCGATCATCTATCTCTGGGCCTTCAGCACCACCGTGGTGCTCATCGCGCTCGGCGCGTTCCTGATGATGATCTCGGTGCAGGGAGCGTGGGGAGTGATCCCGGTGCATCTCAATGAACTGTCACCGGGCGAAGTGCGCGGAACGTTCCCTGGATTCGTGTATCAACTCGGGAATCTGCTCGCGTCGGTGAACGCCACGTGGCAGGCGGCGTTCGCGGAGTCGCATGGAGGGGATTATGCGTTCGCGCTCGCGGTGGTCGCGGCGGGAGCCGCGGTGGCGATCGCGATACTCACGGCTGTTGGGCCGGAGGCGCATGGGGCGGCGCTCGGGGGCGAGACTGCTTAACTGCTTAACAGCCGATGGTCGATTGCCGGGAGTCGATGAGGCATAACAACAAATGTCCTGTAGTACGGAATCAGTTGTTATGCCACATTGACTCCCGGCAATCGACAATCGGCAGTCAGCCTTCGATCTTATATATCTCCCGCTTCCCAGAATCCACGAGATCATGGTACCCATTCATGATCTCCTCGAATTTCTTCATATCCTCTTTCGACCCCGGCGGATTGCTCATCATCTTCTCGAACTCCCCGAGATCCGCGACTTCCATCTCTGAAACGAGCATCCAATACTGATCGGCGCAGAAATCCGTCATGATCCGCATCTTGGGCATGCCGATCTTCGCGCCGAGTTTGTTCATCGCGACGAATTTCTCGACGAGCGGCCGGACTTTGCCGGGCTTGCAGTACATGATCTCGCGAATGAGATACATGATGTCCTCCGTGCGTTAGGGATGTGACCGTTGAACCGTCCGTTCAATGTCTAAGGGAGCGCGAGTCCGTCAAGAGCGCGTGCCGTATCCATCTTGTCAATCATGTTAATCCTGTCAAAGTCTTTTCAACAAACTGCTGGACAGGATCAACATGATCGACATGATTGAGCCGAACGCCAGAGGAGGTCACCATGCCCGATATCCTGCATCGTGTCGGAGTGAACGCACCGGCCGAGAAGGTGTATGCCTCGGTGGCCACGATCGACGGGCTGCGGCACTGGTGGACCGATACCACGAAGGGCGACACGAAAGTCGGCGGCACGATCGATTTCGGATTCTGCAAGATGAGAGTCATCGACTCGATCCCCGGGAAGCTTGTGCACTGGAAGTGTGTCGATGGGCCGCCGGAATGGGTCGGCACCGAAGTGATCTTCAAGCTCGATTGGAAAGACGGTCAGACATTCATCCTCTTCACGCACGCGAGATGGAAGGAGCCGGTGGAGTTCATGCACCACTGCAGCACCAAGTGGGCGACGTTCCTGCTGAGTCTCCGTGACGACCTGGAGAGCGGCAAGGGGCGGCCGGCGCCGCGCGACGTGAAGATCCACGTGGGAGACTGAATCATGGTGAAAGCAGTCATGGGGAAGAAGCGTGCTTAGACCACCGCGGAACATCTTCGCCGTCTGGATCCGCACCGGCGGCACCATCGCGCTCGTCGATTTCCTCTTCGCGAGCGCGCTCAGCGTGTACGGCTACAGCTCGACGTTCGAGCGGCTCTGGCAGGGCGTGGCGAGCGTCATGTTCGGGCCGATGGCGATCGGCAATCCGCTCATGATCTACGTCGGCATCGCGATGCACATCTGCGTCGCGTTCACGTGGGCCGGCGTGTTCGTGATCCTGCTCGCGAACTCGGCATTTCTGCGGCGTGTCACGAGGATCCCGGCAGGCGTGCTGGTCGTGGCGACAGTGTACGGGCCGCTCATCTGGTGCTTCATGTCCTTCGTGTGGATCCCGCTCTTCACGCACAAGACGCCCACGATCACCATGCGGTGGTGGATCCAGATCGCGGGGCACGTGTTGTTCGTCGGGCTGCCGATCGTGTGGGCGGCGAGTCACTGGCTGGCCGCCCTGCGCGGCACCAAGAGCGAGAACTAGCCGTAGTATTGAGCGAGGGCTGGCGAACTCCTCTTCGAGCGAGGCGGGCATGTGGAGCATGGTGGTCGAACTCTTCCAGGCTGCGATCTTCGGCGCGGCGCATGTATGCGGCGGCAGTCTCGGCGCCGGGATCCTCGTGATCTCGGCGGCGATCCGCATCGCGCTCCTGCCGCTCACGTTGCGCATGGCGCGCGAGATGAACGCGCAACAGGCACGGCTCGACGCTCTCAAGCCTGAACTCGAAAGACTCCAGGCTCGCCACGGTC
This sequence comes from uncultured Gemmatimonadaceae bacterium, assembly GCA_963737845.1. Lineage (GTDB taxonomy): Bacteria > Gemmatimonadota > Gemmatimonadetes > Gemmatimonadales > Gemmatimonadaceae > DATKOH01. Next base: position 328,679 of record CAVTUD010000001.1, read on the forward strand.
ACGATGCGCTGAAGCTCGCGCAGGCGACGCAGGCGCTCCACAAGGCGAACGGGATCCGTCCGTTCGGCCCCGCGACGCTCGTGAATTTCGCCGTGCAGATGCCGATCGCCGGGGGATTCTTCACGGCCATTCGCAACGGACTCGGCGCCGGCGTGCGATTCCTCTGGGTGGGCGATCTCGCGCGGCCGGATCTGTTGCTGCTTTCGGCCACGTGCGCGCTCATGGCCGCGGGGATCTCCGCGGCGCCCGCACAGCCAGGCGCGCGGATCATCGGCTACGGCGTGATCTTCGCGATCGCCATGGCGCTCATGTGGACTTCATCGAGCGCGCTCGTGCTGTCCTTCGGCGCCGGATCGGCGGTGTCGCTCGTGCAGAACCGGATCCTCGCGCGGGAACGGCGGCTCGCGTAGGCCGCATAGCCGCGGGGCTATACGGCTCCGAAGGAATCTCCAGGGAGATGACGCTATGACCTCGATCGCGCGCGTGGGAACTCTCGCAGTGCTGATCGTGCTGGCCGGTTGCGAGTTCCAGCGGGACGCCGACGTCAAATTCGGCGACCAGAACTTCAAGACGGCGATCGCGCTCATCGAATTGCACCGCACGCGTACGGGCTCGTACCCTGAATCCTTGAAGGATCTAGAGTTCACAGGCGACTGGGACCCGATCGCGCTCAGCGCCGTGAAGTACGAGAAGCTCCCCAATGGGTACTCTCTCGACCTCGTTCGCGGATGGGTCGGCAAGCCAACGCTCACATATCCGGCGTCATTCTGGCATGGGCTCGGCATCCGAAAATCGAATGTCAGAGAGGCGAGTTCACCCTCGAGCTGAGCGCGCGTGGCTATCGCGCATTCTCGCCCCGCGCTAGGATATCTCCTATGACAAACTTCGTTCGCAACTCGGCGTGCGTATGCGCCACCTTGGCCGCCGCCGCGTGCGGCGCGAAGACTAACGACAGCTTCGTCCGGGCGGCGCCCGGTGACTGGAGCTCCGCGCACTGGACCGCGATCCGGCGCGTCGAAGGCGGCAGCGTCGGCCGGCGCGCACCCGCCGAGTTCGACATCTGGATGAAAGGCGACAGCGCGCTTATCGGCGCGACGATCAACGGCGACCAGATCCGCATCCTGCGCGTGGGCAAGGACGCCTACAGCTGGGTCACGGGGCGACCGAACGGCATGAAGTTCACGGCGCCCACGCTCGACGAGCGCCAGCTGGCCGTGGCGTCCGCCGATTTCGCGATCCGTGCCGCCGCGTGCAAGGCCAACGGCAAGAAGGGCACCACGGGCACCTACGACGGCCATCCGTTCGTGCGGTATGACTGCCCGGTGGATGCCGATGGCGTCGTTCGCATCTACTACTTCGCGACCGATCTACAGAATTTCCCGGTGCACGCGACGATCATGTACCCGGATAAGACGGTCATCATCTACGACGCGAAGAACATCGAGGTGCCGGGCGAGGTCTCGGACTCGCTGTTCACACTGCCGATCGATGTGCAGTTCGCGCCCGGGCCAGCAATGTAGCGATGCGACAACTCTCCGTCTTCAACTTCCTCTCGCTCAACGGCTTCTACAAAGGCGCGAACGACGACATCAGCTGGCACCGGCATGGCGAGGAAGAATCCGAATTCTCGCGCGAAGGTGCGGGTTCGGGCAGCACGCTGATCTTCGGGCGCGTCACCTATGAGATGATGGCGAGTTTCTGGCCGACGGAGGCCGCGCAGAACATGGACGCCGCGGTCGCGAACGGCATGAACGCCGCCGAGAAGATCGTCTTCTCGCGCACGATGAAGTCCGCCTCGTGGAGCAACACCCGCGTCGTCTCCGGCGACATCGCGGCCGAGGTTCGCAAGATGAAAGCCGGCGCAGGGAAGGGGATGACGATCCTCGGCAGTGGCAGCGTTGTCACCCAGCTCGCGGCCGCCGGGCTCATCGACCAGTTCCAATTCATGATCGACGCCGTCGCACTCGGCGCCGGAACGCCGATCCTTCAAGGCATACCCAGCCCCATCAAGCTGAAGCTCACCGATACACGCGTCTTCAAGAAGAGCGGCACGGTGCTCCTCACGTACGCACCGGAAGGCTGATGACCGCGAGCGCCGCGCCGCGCGCGCGCATCGAGTCGGTGGATGTCGTGCGCGGCGTGATCATGATCATCATGGCGCTCGATCACACGCGCGATTTCTTCGGCATCCCCGGACAGAATCCCGTCGATCTCTCCACCGCCAGCGCCGGGCTCTTCCTCACGCGCTGGATCACGTATTTCTGCGCGCCGGTGTTCTTCCTGCTCACGGGCACCGGCGCCTATCTCGCGCTGCGCCGCCGCACGGTCGCCGATCTCTCGATGTTCCTCATCACGCGTGGACTCTGGCTGATCTTCCTCGAGATCGTGGTGCTGCGCTGCCTCAGCTACCAGTTCAATTTCGACTACCATGTCACAATGCTCCTCGTGCTCTGGGCGCTCGGCTGGGCGATGATCTTCCTCGGTCTGATCGTGCGGCTGCCGCTCGCCGCCATCACGACGATCGGCGCCGTCATGATCCTCGGGCACAACGCGCTCGACGGTCTCCGGATCAATAGCCCGCTCTGGAACATCCTCCATCAACCCGGCTTCGTGCTCAACACCGCGGAGCATGTCGTGTTCGTCGCGTACCCGCTCATCCCGTGGATCGGCGTGACGGCCGTGGGATACGCGCTCGGCGCTGTGTACAATTGGGACCCCGATCGCCGGCGCGCCTTCCTGCTGCGTACCGGTCTCGCCATGACCGCGGCATTCGTGATCGTGCGCGGGATCAATCTCTACGGCGATCCGCGGCCGTGGAAGGCGATGGCGACGCCGCTCTATAGCGTGCTCTCATTCCTGAATGTGACCAAATATCCGCCGTCGCTCTCCTTCCTGCTCATGACACTCGGTCCGGCGCTGCTCTTCCTCTGGGCCGTGGACCGTGGCACGCCGCGCGTGCTCAGGCCCGCGCTGATCTACGGCAGAGTGCCGCTATTCTACTATATACTCCATTTCTCCCTCATCCATCTGCTCGCCGTGATCGTGTGCCTCGTGCGTTACGGCAGCGCGCACTGGATGTTCGAGTCGCCGGATCTCGGCAAGTATCCGTTCACGCCCCCGCCGGGATGGGGATATTCCCTGCCGGTGGTGTATGTCATCTGGGCGATCGTGGTGATGTTCCTGTGCTTCCCGATCTGCCGCCGGTTCGCGGATCTCAAGCAACGACGCACCGACCCTTGGCTCAGTTATCTCTAGCTCGCACCAACGGAGAGTTCGCGCATGAACGGAAGATCGCTCTGGGCCGTGGCCGCCGGCGTGCTGGTCATCGTGATCGGGTCGACCGTGGTGGATCTCATCCTGCACGCGGTGCACTTCTTTCCGCCCATGGATCAGCCGATCACGGACGCACAGGCCGCGGTCGCGACGGGCTATCGCTTCATCATCAGCGTCGGCGGTGCGTGGCTCACCGCGCGACTCGCGCCGAACGCGCCGCTCAAACATGCGATCATCCTCGGCATCGTCGGCACGGCGCTCGGATTGCTTGGCGTAGTCCTCACGTGGAACATGGGTCTTGGCCCGCGGTGGTACGCGGTGGCGCTCGCCGTGCTCGCGGTGCCACAGTGCTGGATCGGCGGGAAGATCTATCTCGCACAGCATCCGGGGGTAGGCGCATGATCGAGACACCGAGCATCGTTCAATCGACAAAGCAACTCGCGGCGGTGATCCATCTGACCATCCCGCGCGCGGACATCCAGAAAGAGATGGGGCCCGCATATAAGGAACTCATGACGGCGGTCTCGGCGCAGGGGATCAAGCCCACCGGGCCGTGGTTCAGCCATCACTTCAAGACGGATCCCGCGACATTCGACTTCGAGATCGGCGTGCCGGTGCCATCACCGGTGAAGCCCGCGGGGCGCGTGAAGATGGGTGAGTTGACCGCGGCACGTGTGATCCGCACGGTGTACCACGGAGGCTATGAAGGGCTCGGTGCCGGGTGGGGGGAATTCGACGCGTGGATCAAGAAGAATGGGCACAAGACCACGGGAGAATTCTGGGAGTTGTACACGGTCGGGCCGGAGACTACTAAGGATCCGGCGGGTACCCGAACTGAGTTGAATCGTCCGCTCGAGTAACTAACGGCGCTTGTGACGCCGCTGACGGCGAGTGTGACGCCGCTGACGGCGCGTCTGGTCGTTGACGTGTGGCAACTCCGGGCGGCGCGTGTGAGCGCAGGTGCCACACGTCTCACACGTCACACGCGCCGTCAGAGCGGTGCCATATTCGCCTTCGCCGTTACGGTTTTCTGCGTACGTAGATCAGGTCGTAGGAGACAGACCAAGTTTTCCCGCTGTCACTCGACGTCTCCGAGAATTGACGCACCGTATCCGCGCTGATGTGAAAGAATGTCAGCTTCGTTGGCACGCGGCCGAGTTTCCCGCCTGATGCCGGCGTGGTCCCCTCGAACACCATGTTGCCGTTCACGAGCGATCCCGCGTAGTCATGCTGGCCGCCGAGATTATCGACCCACGTTTGGCGCCACTTTCCGATCGAGCGGTCGAAGATGTTGAAGCTCTGTCCGGTGGAGCCGCCGATACCGTCCCAGTGCTCCATCACGACGCAGCCGTTCTCCTCCATCGTGACGCGGTTGCGCAATGACGGCCCGCCCGCGGGCGCACCGTTCGGGCGCACATCCCAATCGCCCACCCAGAAATCGAATTCGCGGAATCGCGCGTCGTGGCGGCACGGCTGCGCGATCGCGTCATAGGCATCCATCACTTCCGTCCACCCGCTGTGGCTCTTGAGACTCGCGAAATGCGCGTCGCCCGTGAGGAAAGGTGGCGGCAAGAAGTAGCCCGTGGCCGCGCCGCGCTTGAGTTCGGCGATCGCGGAGTCCGGCATCTTCAACTCGGCGAATGCTTCGGCGATGCGGAACGCCGCGTTCCCCGTGGGGATGCCGAGCGTCTCGCCCATTCGCAGATGCGGCAGCGCGTCGGCAGGCTTGCCGAGTTCCGTGAGCGTGACCCCCATGCGGAAGTGAGAGATCGCATTCTTGGGATATTGTTTCGCGATCGCGGAATACTGCGCATTCGCCTCCTTCCAGTTCGATGCGTTGAACGCGGCCGCGGCCCGCTGCAGCTGATCGGCGGGCGGTGTGCCGCCGGCCTGGGCGCTGACACCGGGCGCGATCGTGAGACGTAAGGCTATCAACGCGAACAGGATGTGGCGCATGCGAGTGCCTCCAGGATGACGGTGACGCAATCAAGCATCGCGCGCGAGGCGACGCTTCCACGCCATTGCTTGGACACCATCGTGTATGAGGGCGGCGGCGTGACGATCGGCCGTTTCCGCTGCGACCGGACGCATCCGTCCTTCCGTGACACCGGCCCCATACGCGACGCGGTGGTGGTATTCCCGCGCACCAGCGTGTGGATCCAGCACGAAGGCTCGGTGCGTTTCGTCGCCGACCCGAACGTGATCACCATCTACGATCGTGGTCAGCGCTACGAGCGGTACCCCATCGCCGACGCGGGCGACCACTGCGACTGGATCGCGCTGGATGATGCGCTCGCGCGTGAAGTGGCCGGCGCGCACAATGCGGCGGCCGCGGAGTCGCCCGATCGTCCCTTCCGCTTCGAGCGCACAGCGGGCACCGCCGAGCTGTACGCGCGGCAGCGGGCGTTGCTCGCACGCGCGGAATCAGAGCGCGCGAGTGCGGTCGAGATCGAGAGTGAGAGCATGGAGATCGTGAGCGCGGTGCTCGCGCTCGCGCATGGCGGGTCGCGCGGAAGGCCGGCGCGGACTTCGCGCGCCGCTTCGCGCGCCGCTTCGCGCGCCGCTTCGCGCCGCCGCGATCTCGCCGAATCCGCGCGCGCGGAACTGGCGCGCACCGCGCACGAGAACCGCTCGGTGCGCGAGATCGCGCGCACGCTCGACGCGTCGCCGTATCACCTGTGCCGGGTGTTCCGCGAGCACACCGGGCAGACAATGCACGGCTATCGCGTGGGGATCCGGCTTCGGCACGCGATGAACGAGATGGGATCGCGGAATCTGTCGGCGGTGGCGCATGAGGCGGGATTCGCGAGTCATGCGCATCTGGTGGCGGTGTGCCGGAGGGAACTCGGCATGACGCCGACTGAAGTACGGGAACTGCTGAACCGCTGAACCGCTGACGGCGAGTGTGACACCGCTGACGGCGAATCTGGAGCCGCTCTAACGGCGCGTGTGACGTGTGCGACGTGTGGCAACAACGCCACAAGGGCGATTCGCGGTTGCTACACGTCAACGACCAGACGCGCCGTCAGCGGCGTTACACGCGCCGTCGGCGGTGTTACCTGCGCAGTCAGCGGTGTCACAGTCGCCTTCTTAGTCGTCTATAGAGGGTGCAAATACGATGAGCAAGGAGCTATATTGAACGCGATGACCGAAAGCACCCCTAACTCAATAGACTGGAACAAGATGCTCGCCCCGTACCGGAATCCGGTCGGGTGGAAGAGCGCTTTCCAACTCATAAGCACCGTACTCCTCCTCGCCGCCTTCTGGTTCGGCGCGGTGTGGAGCCTCAAAGTCGGCTACTGGCTCACGCTCATCCTGAGCGTGCCCGCGGCATTCATGATCATGCGGCTGTTCATGCTGCAGCACGATTGCGGCCACGGATCGTTCTTCCGGTCGCAGCGCATGAACAATCTCGTGGGCGGAGTGCTCGGCGTCGTCACGCTCGTGCCGTACGCGTACTGGCGCCGCACGCACGCGATCCATCACGCCACCAGCGGCAATCTGGACGTGCGCGGACTCGGTGACATCGATACGCTCACCGTGAAAGAGTACCTCAGCCGCTCACGCTACAAGCGCATCTTGTATCGCATGTACCGGCACCCCACGGTGCTGCTGCTGGTGGGTCCGACGTGGCAGTTCATCCTGAAGCACCGCATGCCGCTCGACATCCCGCGCGGCTGGAAGCGCGAGATCATCGGCGTGCAGATCACCAATCTCGCGCTGTTCGGTCTGATCGCGCTGATGTGGTGGCAGCTCGGGATCGTGAACTTCCTCAAGGTGCAGCTGCCGATCACGCTCGTCGCGGGATCGATCGGCGTGTTCCTCTTCTACGTGCAGCATCAGTACGAGGACACGTACTGGCGCTATCGCGAGAAGTGGAATTATTACGCCGCCGGGCTCGAGGGCGCGTCGCACCTCACGATGCCCAGGTTCTTCCAGTGGTGCACGGCGAGCATCGGCCTGCATCACATCCATCATATCGCGAGCCGCATCCCCAACTACGAGTTGCAGCGCGCGTACGACGAGAATCCCGAGCTGCGCAACGTGACGAGGCTGTCGCTCTGGAAGAGCATCACGACGCTCCGCCTCACGCTGTGGGACGAGGATTCGGGGAAGCTGGTGGGATTCGGGGACTTGCGCGCTATTCGGGACAGGATCGCGAAGGAGATCGCCGCGGGCTCCGCGATCCTCGCGACCAAGCCGGAGGCGGTGCCCGTTTCCTGGCGCTAGACAACTGCTCCGCTGTGTCACAATGGCCGCGAACACTCAACGTTCGCGGCCATTTTGTTTCGGGCAACAGACAAAAAAAGGCTTTGACAGGATTAACATGATTTACATGATTTTGACTGCGTGAGTTGTTCAATCATGTAAATCATGTTAATCCTGTCAAAGCACTTGTTTCGATCTCCGACAACCCAAGGACTCCAGATGGGCCCAGAAAAGACCGGCACCAATCCTGTCGTCGTTTTCATTCATGGTCTCTGGCTGCACGGGGAGTCCTGGAAGAATTGGATCGACTACTTCGCGCAGAAGGGGTATGACGCGTCTGCCGCGAAGTGGCCGGGCGACGGGGAGACCACGCAGGCCACGCGCCTGAATCCAACGGCGGTCGCGGGCTATGGCGTGTCACAGATCGCCGACCACATTGCAGGGCAGCTCACGAAATTCGGCCGCAAGCCGATCGTGATCGGTCATTCCTTCGGCGGTCTGCTCGCGCAGAATCTGCTGGGTCGCGATCTCGCAGCGGCCGCCATCGCGATCGACCCCGCGCCGATCCAGGGCGTCTGGCAGCTGCCGCTCTCGGCGCTCAAAGCGGCGTCGCCCGCGCTCATGAATCCGCTGAACTACGGAAAGGCGGTCTCGCTCACCGAACCACAGTTCCGCTACGCCTTCACCAACGCCGTGCCGGTGGCGGAGGCCAAGGAATTGTACGCGAAGTACAACATGCCGTCGCCGGCGCGCCCGCTCTTCCAGGCGGCCACCGCGGCGTTCAATCCGTGGTCGGCCACGAGAGTGAACACCGCCAACGCGAAGCGGGGGCCGCTCCTCATCACCGCCGGTCTCGACGATCACACGGTGCCGCCGGTGCTCTCGCACAGCACGCAGCATCGCTATCGTCACTCGGCGGCGGTCACCGAGATGAAGGAATTCCCGGGGCGCGGACACTCGCTCACGATCGACAGTGGGTGGCGCGAGGTGGCCGATGCGTGCCTCGCGTGGCTCAAGGCCAAGCAGCTGTGAGGGCCGCGCGCCGCAAAGGGAGAGATCTTCGCGCCGAACGGATCGCCGCATCGCCGCGCTTCAACGGGCGCACGTTCGTGAACACGCAGCCGGTGTCGTCGGGATTTAAGAAGGGCGTCGAGCGGCCGACGCTGCGTGAATTCCTCTGCGCCACCGAGCCGCGCATCCCCGCGGGCGAGTTCCCGCTCGTCGATCCCGCGCCGCATTGGGCGAAGAAGAGTGACTCGGGCCTCCGCGTCACCTGGCTCGGCCACTCCACGCTGCTCATCGAGATCGATGGCATTCGTGTGCTCACCGATCCGGTGTGGGGCAACCGCGCGTCGCCGCTCCCCTTCGCGGGACCGAAGCGTTTCCATCCGCCGCCGGCGCCGCTCAGCGCGCTGCCGCCGCTCGATGCGGTGCTCATCTCGCACGATCACTACGATCATCTCGATCGCGGCACCATCCGCGCGCTCGCACGCATGGGAACGTCGTTCATCACGTCGCTGGGCGTTGGTGCGCACTTGGAGCGTTGGGGTGTTCCGCCGAAACGGATCACGGAACTCGACTGGTGGGAGAACATCGATGTGCGCGGCGTGAAGATCACCGCCGGCCCGGCGCAGCATTTCTCCGGGCGCGGCATCAAGGACCGCAACGCGACACTCTGGTCGTCGTTCCATCTGCGCGGGCCCAAGCACTCGTTCTTCTTCGGCGCCGACAGCGGTCTCACGCCGGACTATCTCGAGATCGCGAAACGCCTCGGACCGTTCGACGCCGTGGCGCTCGAGATCGGCGCGTTCCATCCGTCGTGGGGCGACATCCACATGGGCCCCGCGAACGCGGTGAAGGCGTACGCGAATGCTGGGCAGCGGCGCATTCCTGCCCATCCACTGGGGGACGTTCAACCTCGCGGTGCACGCGTGGGATGAGCCGCCCGAGGTGATCGTGCGTCTCGCGCCCGCCGCCGGGGCGCCGCTCGTCATGCCGAAGCTCGGCCAGCCCATCGAACCGACACGCGAGCGCATCGTGGACCCGTGGTGGCGCACCGTCGCATCCAAGCGCGCGCGCGTCGTGCCCGCCAATGTCGACACGCGGAAGGCCGAACTGCCGCTGGAGTGGCTGCCGGACTAGCGCGGGACATCGGCGTGATCGCGGGGTAGATTTCGGAACGGCGCGGCACTCGGGACTCGGGACGCGCCGCGATGAGCGGGAACTGACGGGAACTCTCCGTCCCGCATCACTCTGCTCCTTGAGGCTCCGCTGAATGATCCGTTCATTGGCTCTGCTATTGTTGGCGATGTTGGGACTTGGCGCGCCGGTGTCGGGCGACGTGCAGCTCACGGGCGCCGGCTTGCACACGCAGACGTTCTCGCGCCTCCTCACGCAGCAGGTGCTCGCGCAGTGGCCCGCGACGCGCGCACAATTGTGCGCCGAACTCGCTGCGGAGATCGAGAATCCGAAGAACTATCCGCCGGTGATCAAATCACCGGCCGGCGACATTCCAATGACCGTGCACCCGAAGATCACGAGCTGCACCATCGGGCCGTCCATCGTCGCGACCGGCTGGATCGTGGGCGATACGATCCACCTCGCCTACGACGTGGCCGGGAACAGTCTGGCCGGCAAGGCGGACGGCACGGTGGGCCCTGTTTCAATGCTGCCGGTTCAGGCGGCGGGCGCCGACTACGCGGCGACGTTCGACATGAACGTGATCGTCACTGCGCTCGTGCCGCCGCCGGGGATGCCGCTCAATGTCCACGCCGTGACGGCCGGCTGGCACAACGTGAAGCCGACAATGACGCTTCGCGGGTCGCCGCTCGTGACGGCCATCTTGAATCCGATGCTCCCGAACGCGCTCGCGGGGATCGAGAAGCAACGTTTGAACCTGCCGCAATTCCGCGAACGCGTCACGCCGTCGCTCACCGCGCTCAACGCGGCGCTGGTGAAAGTGAACCCCAAGAGCTATGGCTACTATAATGTGACATTCGAGGGCGCGGGTGCGCAGTCGCTCGTGTTCCATGCAATGAAGGGAGCGGCCACCGGAAAGTGATCACGTGGCGCTGACCTCCACGATGTTCACCTTCGACGTGGCGCTCAGCCACGTCGACCGCGCCGTGTACGAGAGTCTCGTCATCAAGGCCGCGCAGCATCCGTCGGAATCCGAAGAATTTCTCGCGACGCGCGTGCTGGCGTATTGCCTGGAGTACGCCGAGGGGATCGCCTTCTCGAAGGGGCTGAGCGAACCCGACGAACCCGCGATCGTGATCCGCGATCTCACGGGAGCGCTCAAAGCGTGGATCGAGGTGGGCGCGCCGGATGCCGCGCGACTGCACAAGGCGAGCAAGGCGAGCCCGCGCGTGGCGGTGTACACGCACAAGGATCCGCGACTGTTCCTTCGCGCGTTCGAAGGGGAGCGGATCCACCGCGCCGAGTCGGTGGAGCTGTACGCGATCGACCGCGCGCTGCTCGAGGAGTTCGTGCGCCGCCTCGACCGCCGCATGAAATTCTCGCTCACGGTGACCGACGGCTCGCTCTACCTCGATCTCGATGGCGACTCCATCACCGGTTCGATCGAACGGCTCTCGCTGGCGGCGCCCGCCTGATGCACGCCGCGGGCAGGGCGGCGCTCGCCGTACTCGCCTCGCTGATCGCACTCAGTGCGCCGCCCGACAACGCCCCGCACACGCGCCGGTTCGTCGAGGTGAATGGTGCGCGATTGGAGCTGCTCGACTTCGGCGGCCACGGTCCGGTGATGGTCTTCCTGCCAGGATTCCGGAACACGGCGCATGTATTCGACGATCTCGCGCCGGAGTTCACCGACCGTTTCCACGTGGTGGCGCTCACGCCGCGCGGGATCCCCGTGTCGGGTGCGCCCGATTCGGGCTACACGATCGCGCAACTCGCGGCCGACGTGCACACGCTCCTCGACTCGCTCGGCGCGCACTCCGCGATCCTCGCGGGCCACTCGATCGCCGGCGCCATCATGACGAAGTTCGGCGAGGCATATCCCGCGCAACTCACCGCGGCCATCTATCTCAATGCGTCGTTCGACTATGCATCGGCAGCGCGCCGCGGATCGCGCCCCGGCAGGCCGGTGCCGGTAGACGTCACGAGCTCGGCTTACGAGAAGTGGGCGCACCGGTACACCAATGCCGTATGGTCCGCGCCGGTGAAGGCAGCGGCCCAAGCCGATCGCGACGCGTGGGACATCGATTCGACGGACGTCGCGCGACGGCTCGCGCTCACCGAGCCGCTCCGCACCGAGGTCCGCTCGCACCCGCACGAACCGTGGCGCAACCCGGCGCCGTCGCTCGCACTCTGCTCCATTCGCGGCATCGATCGCGCGATCGGCTGGCTCACGCCCGACTCGGCGCGATGGGCCGACGCGAAGCGCTTCTATGATGACGATGTGAAGGAACAGCGCGCCGAGTGCTTCCGGTTCGCGCAGCGTTCACATAACGCGACCGTGATCGAGGTCGACAGCGGACATTATGTATTCTTCGATCAGCGCGATCTCGTAGTGTGGGAGATGCGCGCGTTCCTGTTGCCTTTCAAGTAGCCCGGAGCCAACATGACGTTCGGACGTCTGCTGCTCAGCGGTGCCGGAGCGACGATCGTTTACTACGTGTTCGGATTCCTGCTGAACGGATTCTGGCTCAAGAACGAGTTCCCGCCGTACAAGGCGCTCTTCCGCACGCAGGAAGACATCATGCGGCGCATGCCACTCGGCATGCTCGGCACGCTCCTCGCGGGCGTGGTGCTGAGCGCGCTCTTCGCGAAATTCTACGGCGGCGGCGTCGCGTGGATCGAAGGTGCGCGCTTCGGTGCGTTGGTCGGTGCGCTCATGATCGGCACGCACATCGCGGAGAATTTCGTGACGATGCCGTTCGGAGCGGCGTTCACGGTGAAGCTCGCGATCGGCGGGATGATCCAATGGATCGCGGTGGGTGTCGCGATCGCCGGCGTCTGCGCACCGGCGTTGGTGGCGGTCGAGATCAGAATGGCCGCTGTCTGGTTCTCGCGAGTTCTTCAGTGAGCCCCCGTGTGAGCGGCGCTTTCGACGTGAAGCTCGCGCCCATGGCAATGCCGGACGACATCACGAACGTCATCGGCCGCATGTCGCTCGACAAGAAATATCATGGTGCGCTCGACGCGACCGGGCGCGGCGAGATGACGAGCGCCATGGGGCACGTGAAGGGGTCGGGCGCGTACGTCGCGGTGGAATACGTGAACGGCACGCTCGACGGAAAGGCTGGAGCCTTCGTGCTGCATCACGTGGGCGTGATGGACCGCGGCGAGCAGTCGCTGGTGATCAGAGTGGTACCCGACTCCGGAACGGGTGGCCTCGCCGGGATCTCGGGCACGATGATCATCCGGATCGAGGGCGGGAAACATTTCTACGATTTCGACTATGAGATCGCCACGGCGAAGTGATCGGCGGAACCGAAACCACGACTCGGGAGTAACTCTCCCATGATGATCTTCGTGCTCGCGCTGCTTGGCGGTCTGCTCACGATCCTCAGCCCCTGCGTGCTGCCGATCGTGCCGATCGCGTTCTCGAACGCCGGCCGGTCGCGCGGCGAGCGGGCGCTCATGTTCACGGGGCTCACGGTCACGTTCGCGCTGCTCGCGACCGCCGCGACACTGAGCGCCGGATGGATCGCCGCCGCGAGCGAGGGCGCCCGTTGGATCGCGCTCGTGTTCCTCGCACTCGTGGCGCTCACGCTCATCTCGGAGCGCGCCGCCGTGCTGCTCACGCGTCCGTTCGTGCGGCTCGGCGCGGGGCTGGACGGCGCGGCGCGCCGCACCGGCGGTCGCACCGCGGCGCTGCTCACCGGCGCGGCGATCGGCTTGCTCTGGGCGCCGTGCGCCGGGCCCATTCTCGCGCTGCTCATCGTTGGCGGCCGCGCCACCGGCAACACCGCGATGACGCTCGCGTTGCTCGTGGCGTTCGGAATCGGCGCGAGTGCGGCGCTCGCGGTGGTGCTCTTCGCAGGACAGCGCCTCATGAACGCGCTCCGCCGAAGTCTCGCGGCCGACCGCATCGTGCGCGTATCGCTCGGCGTGGTCGCACTGGCGGCGGTGGTCGCCATCGCGCTGGGTTGGGACAAGACATTCCTCGCGAAGGGCGACTTCATCCGAACGGCGGCCGGCGAGGAATTGCTCGTGAAGCGATTCGGCAAAGCGCCGAGCGAGGCGAGTGTGTTGGGCGAGTCGCTCGACGGTATCGTCGTCACGCCCGCGCCGGCGCTGCAGGATGAGGGCGCGATGCCGCCGTTCCCCGCGGGCTATGAGTGGATCAACTCCGGCCCGCTCACGGCCGACTCACTGAAGGGGAAGGTGGTGATGGTCGAGTTCTGGGCGTTCGAATGCATCAATTGCCTGAACGCGCTGCCGCACGTGCTCGATCTGTACGACGACTACAAGGCGCAGGGCTTCGTCGTGATCGGCGTGCACACGCCGGAACTGCCGCGGGAGCGCATCCCCGCGAACGTGCATCAGGCGGTGAAGGATCTTGGCATCACGTATCCGGTGGTCATCGATCCGAACTACGACATCTGGCGCGCATGGAACAACCAATACTGGCCGGCCGCCTACTTCGTGGACGCGAAGGGCCGAGTGCGGTATCACCATTTCGGGGAAGGGAAGTACGAGGAACAGGATGCGGTGGTTCGCAAACTTCTGGCGGAGGCGAAGGCGACAAAGAGATAAGAGGCGGTCAACGGCGGGCTGTCGGCTGTCGGCTGTCGCAGGCCCCGTGAGAGCGGTTCGCTGGCGACAGCCAACAGCCGACAGCCCGCCGTTCAGTTCTTCTGCACCTTCACATAGAAATTCTCATCCACCGTGAACCCGTCCGGATACTCGAGCTTCACGGGCATCGTCTGCCACTCGGCGGTGGGCTTGATCCAGCCGTACTTCGCGTCGCTCAGTGTCACGCGCAGTGGCATCGCGAAACCGGGCACGACGTTCGCCCAGCGGTACTTGAGGTCGCCGTTCGCAATGCTGTACTCGAATACGGGCACCATGGTGGTGCGCAGATACTGGTCGAAGATCTTCGAGAGGTCGACGCCGGTGTGGGCGCTCATGTAGCTCTCGATCTGCGCGGTGGTGACGGTCTGGTGGTAGAACGTGGCCTGCAGGCCGCGGAGCGTCGCGCGCCAGACTGAATCGTTGTTCACCACCTGGCGAATGGTGTGCAGCACGTTGCCGCCCTTGTAGTACGTGTCGAGCGGGCCGCCGCGGTTCACGCCATAGTGGCCGTTGATGATCGGCGCGTCGTTCTTGATGAGCAGACGCGTGCCGCGCTGGTACTCCGCGCCGGCCACTTTCCCGTAGAGACATTCGGTATAGAGCGCCTCGGAATAGTTCGCGAAGCTCTCGTGGATCCACTCGTCCGCGCCATCCTTGGCGGTGATGCTGTTCCCCCACCACTCGTGCGCGCTCTCGTGCACGATGATGAAATCCCACTTGGTGCCCCAGCCGGTCGCCGAGAGATCGCGTGTGCGGTAGCCGTTCGTGTAGCCGTTCCCATAGGCGGTGCCGCTCTGATGCTCCATGCCGAGGTGCGGCGCCTCGACGAGCTTGTAGCCATCCTCGTAGAAGGGGTACGGTCCGAACCAGTACTCGAAACAGCGCATCATGGTGACGGCCTGCTTGAACTGCACGCGCGCGGTGTCGAGATGGTATGCGAGGGGCCAGAAGTCCATCGTGAGCGGGCCTTTCTCGCCCCAGTACAGATCGCTGAAGTGCGCGTACTGACCGGCGTTGATCTCCACGTCATAGTTGTTGATCGGACTCACCACGAACCACTCGAAGGTGGTCGTGCCGTCGGCGTGATGGGCGACGGTGCGCAGGCGTCCATTCGAGACATCGAACATCGAGTCGGGCACGGTAATGGCGATGCGCTGGCTGTCGGGCTCGTCGGCGGCATAGTCCTTGTTCGGCCACCAGACGCTGGCGCCGAGTCCCTGGTTCGCGGTGGCGGTCCAGCGATTGCCGAGCGAGTCGTGCTGCCAGAATGAGTCCGCCATCCCAGGGCGGGCGCTTGGCGGCGCGCGGTTTGCCGTGGAAGAACACGGCGATCGTGCCGGAAGAACCGGTTCTCGGAGGGGAAGGGAGCGTGACGAAGAACGCGTTGCCGTCGCGCCGTGCCGTGAGACGCTTTCCCTTCATCGTGATGCTGTCGATCTCGAGCGGAACTTGGAGATCGATCTGCATCTGTTCCTTCTTCATCTTCGGTGCCGCGAGCACGCGGTAGGTGATGCCATTCCAGCCGCTGACCGAGCTGTCGGCCGGTTGCACCGTGACGTGCAGATCGTAGAACGTCGCGTCCCACCACGCGCGCTGCCGCGTGTTGGATCCGCGCAGCGTGTCGGCGTGGGTGAAGAGCGTGTCGCGCTGGGCCGAGGCAGTGCCTGCAGTCGCGAACGCGACGGCGGCGGCGAGCAGCAGACGAGATAGGCGCATGCGTGACGTTGGGCCGGTGTGAGGGTCGGGAGAAGTTAGCGTTTCGTCGGCATCAGCGCATTGTGCTACGCCTCGCCAAATCGTATTTTCGCCCTCGTTCGAGCAGTTGCAATTCCCACAGCGAAGGAGATTCGATGCGCTCGTACCAGCTGGCCGCGCTCGCGGTCGTACTCACCGCGTGCGCGAAGAAGGAAGTCGCGATCGTGGATGTGAAGGGAGAATGCACCGAGTTCAACAAGGCGCAGGTCTGCACGTGGACGCGCACGCGGAGTGACACGGTGATCGAGGCCGGCGCCACGGTGCCGCTCGCCAGCATCGAGAACGCGCCGAAGACGGCGCCAATGACGTGGCCGCCGGTGTCGGAGTCGTCGCCCAAGAATGCCCGCCGGTTCGCAGGCGCAGACCGGATTCTCCGGCATCACCACCTTCTGGGAGCCGGACGGTCATCCGCCGGGCCCGTATCTCACGCCGCACTTCGATTTCCATTTCAATCTGATCAGCCCCGAAGACATCGCGGCCATCGATTGCAAGGATCTCTCGAAGCCGGCCGCGCTGCCGCAGGGGTACCAGCTCCCCGACGTGCCGCTGCCGCCGCCGGTCGCGAAGATGCTGAAGGTGGACACGCTCGTGGGCCTCTGCGTGCCGTCGATGGGCATGCACTCCATGCTCGGCACCGAACTCGCGAGCACGACGCCGTTCAACGGCTCCATGGTGATCGGGTACTACAAGGGCAAGCCGATCTTCATCGAACCAATGCTCTCGAAGACGATGCTCATGGAGAAGAAGTCGTTCGACCTCCCGATCCCGGCGATCCCGGGCCTCGCGGGACCGTACCCGCACACGTTCCACGCGGCGTACGATTCCACGGCGAATGCGTACCAGTTCACGTTTTCGGGGTTCGCGGCAGGGAAATAATTACTACCGATCGGGCCGATTGCCGGGAGTCGATGAGGCATGACAACTAATGCCGTTGTACCACGGAATCAGTTGTTATTCCTCATCGACTCCCGGCAATCGACGATCGGTCGTTGCAGTTGAGACAGGCAAGGCGCATGTTCTGCGAATGAGACTCTCCTTCGCATTGCTCCTCGCAGGCGCGATGGCAGCGCCGGTCGGCGCTCAGCGCCCCGATCCTCATCCCACGTTCACCGTCGGCACTGCGACCGCCAAGCGCGGTGAGATCGTGTACGGCGCGCTCAACGTTCCAGCGGGCGTGGACAGCGCCACGTCAATGCCTGTCGCGATCATCCACGGCGCGAAGTCCGGTCCGGTGCTCGCGCTCGTCGCGGGTGCGCACGGCACCGAGTACGCATCGATCGTCGCGCTCACACGCATCATCGGCCGCATCGATCCCAAGACGCTCGCGGGCACGGTGATCGTCGCGCCGCTGCTCAATCCGGCGAGCTTCGAGCACATGATCCCCCATGTGAATCCCGCCGACCGGAAGAGCATGAACGGGTTCTATCCCGGCGATCCCGCCGGCACGCAGACGCAGCGCGCGCTCGCGATGGTCGCCGACCAGATCGTGAAGCAGTCCGACGCCGTGATCGATCTGCACGGCGGCGATCTCGATGAGGATCTGCGCCCCTACAGCTATTGGATGCGCACGGGCGACGCGAAGCTCGATTCCGCCAACAAGCAGCTCGCGCTCGTGTTCGGTCTCGAATACATCATCCTCTTCGACGTGGACGTCACGAAACCCGAAGGGCGCCGCAATCTCAGCAGCTGGGCCGTGTCGCAGGGAAAATTGGCGGTGGTCGCGGAGGCCGGACGCTCGGGCGTGTCTTCGAGTGAAGATGTGAACTCGCTGATCGATGGCTGCCTGAACGTGATGGGATCGATGAAGATGATCGATCGCGCCGCGAAGCCCGTCGCGCATCCCGTGTGGGTGTCGAACGATCAGCGCGTCGCCGCGGCCGGCCCGGGCATGTTCTACGCGACGGCGCTGCGTGGCGAGTACGTGATCGCCGGCGCGCGCGTCGGCTACACCACCGACTATCTCGGCCGCGCCACCGGCGACGTGCTTGCGCCGGTGACCGGCGTGGTGACGTTCATTCGCGGCGTGCCGAGCATGTGGAAGGGCGCCGCACTGGTCGTGGTGGGCGAGGTGTCCGCCGAGCCGCCGCCCTACGTGACGCCCAAGCAGTGACCGGCCGGCGGGAGTTCCTGCGCCGCGCCGGCGCGGCGCTCGCCGCGAGCGCGGTCGCGCCGCAGTTGTTGAGCGCGCTCGAGACGGGCGCGCGTCCAGCGCACATCCCGCGGATCGGCCTTCAGCTCTACACCGTGCGCGATGAGATGCAGAAGAGTGTGGACCACACGCTCGCGCGCGTCGCCGCGATCGGCTACAAGGAGGTCGAGTTCGCGGGCTATTTCGCCCGCACGCCGAAGCAGATCCGCGCAGCGCTCGACGCGAACGGGCTCACGGCGCCCTCTTCGCACATTGACATCGCGACTGTCCGTTCATCCGAGCTGGCCGCGCACGCTCGAGGGGGCGCGCACGATGGGCATGAGCTATCTCATCGTCGCATCGCTCGACGACGCCGATCGCGTATCGCAGGACAGCTATCGCGCGGCCGCCGACACGCTGATCACGGCGAGCCGGGACGGCCGCCGCCGCCGGGATCACGCTCGGCTACCACAATCACAATTACGAATTCGAGCCGCTCGACGGGAAGACGGGACTCGAAGTCATGCTCGCGCGCACCGCCGGTACGAGCGTCGTGTTCGAAATGGATATCTACTGGATCACCAGCGCGGGGCAGGACCCACTCGCTTGGTTCGAAAAATGGCCGGGCCGCTTCCCGCTGGTGCACGTGAAGGATGCGGGGCCCGCGCCCAAGTACGTGATGCACGATGTCGGCGCCGGCGTCATCGATTGGAAGAAAGTCTTCCAGATGAGCAAAGAGGCGGGCATCAAGCACTACTTCGTGGAGCACGACGATCCCGGCGACGCCTACAAGTCCATCGCCGCGAGCTACACATACCTCAAGCACCTGGATTTCTGAGCAGCCGATGAACGATCTCACCCGCCGCGAGATGCTCTCCGCCACCGCCGCGCTCGGCGCGCTCGCGCTCGTCGATCCGCGCGCCGCCGCGGAATCTGCGGCGGCGCGCGAGGGCCGCGCGCCCGGCGCGGGGCGCCTCAAGCAGTCGGTGGCGCGCTGGTGCTACGAATCCATTCCGCTGCCGCAGTTCTGCGCCGCCGCGAAGGCGATGGGGCTCTCCGGCATCGACCTGCTGCAAGCGAACGAATGGAGCACCGTGAACGATGCCGGCCTGATCTGCTCGATGGGCTACGCCTCCGACCGCAAAGATTTCCTGCGGAACGGATTCACCAACCGCGCGAGTCACTCAATGCTGCTCAAGGAGTATGAGCTGGCGCTGCCCGCGGCGAAGGCGAAAGGTGTGCCCAACCTCATCGCGATGTTCGGCAACCGCGACGGGCGCAGCGACGCCGAGGCGATCGCCGCGGCGATCGACGGGCTCAAGCAAGTCGCGCCGATGGCGGAGCAGGCAGGTGTCACGATCTGCGTGGAACTGCTGAACTCCAAAGTGGACCACAAGGGATACCACGGCGATCATACGGCGTTCGGCGTCGAGGTGATCTCCGCCGTGGGATCGCCGCGCGTCAAACTGCTGTACGACATCTACCACATGCAGATCATGGAAGGCGACATCATCGCCACGATCCGTGCGAACGCGCCGTACATCGGCCACTATCACACGGGCGGCGTGCCGGGGCGGCATGAATTGGACGACACGCAGGAGCTCGATTGGCGCGGCATCTCGCGCGCGATCGCGGACACCGGCTACACGGGGTTCGTCGCGCACGAGTTCCTTCCCACACGCGACCCATTGACCTCGCTCCGCGAGGCGGTGGTCGTGTGCACCGTCTGAACGCCGGCGCATCATGGAACGACGCGACGCCCTGAGATTGCTCGCCACATCGGTGGCGGGCTCGGCGCTCCTCCGTTGGGAGCCCGAGGCGCTCATCGCGGCGATCCGGCCGCATCTGGATCACACGCCGCGCGCCGGCGCGGCGTCGGACTATCGCTTCCAGGTGCTCGACGCGCACCAGCAGAAGACCATCGCCGAACTCTGCGACATGATCATCCCGGCCACCGGCACGCCGGGCGCGAAAGCCGTGAAAGTGGATGAGTTCATCGACGTGATCCTCGCCGAGTGGTGCAGCGATGCCGATCGCGCGGCGTTCCTGAAGAGGAGTCTCGGATCTCGACGCGGCATCGATGCAGGCGAACGGAGTCGCGTTCGTGGAGTGCGACCGCGGAGCAGAGCGCGGCGCTGCTCGACGATCCTCGACAGCGAACTGACCGCGGCCCGCGCCGCGCGAAAGGCATGGAAGCGCGGCGCCGGCCCGCCGCCGCCGGATCACAGCCAAGATGTTCTGGCACCAGATGCGCTCGCTCACCGTCACCGGCTACTACACGAGCGAGATCGGGTACACCGTGGAGCGGCAGGAGGTGCTGATCCCGGGCATTACAAGGCGTGCATGCCGGTGGAGCACCGCTGACCATGGCGCCTCGCACGTTCGACGCCATTGTGGTGGGCTCCGGGATGACCGGCGGATGGGCCGCGAAGGAATTCACCGAGCACGGTCTGCGCACGCTCGTCCTCGAAGCGGGGCGCGACATCGTGCCCGAGCGCGACTACAACGAGCACGTGGCAGCCGTGGCAGATGCATTTTCGCGACATGGGCGATCGCAAGGCGCTCGACCGCGAGCAGCACATCCAGAAGGAATGCTACGCGTGCGACGAGATGGGCTCGCGCTTCTTCGTGAGCGACATCGAGAATCCGTATGTGCAGGAGCCCGGCACCGAGTTCATGTGGATCCGCGGGCGCCAAGTGGGCGGCCGCTCGATCATGTGGGGGCGCCAGGTGTACCGCTGGAGCGATCTCGATTTCGAAGCGAACGCGCGCGACGGCCACGGCGTAGACTGGCCCATCCGCTACGCCGACATCGCGCCGTGGTACTCGCACGTCGAAAGGTTCATCGGCGTGACCGGCAATCTGGAAGGACTCTCACAGCTCCCCGACGGCGAGTTCCTGCCGCCGATGGCGCTCACGTGCGTGGAAGAGCACATGCGCGACACGCTCGCGCAGAAGTACAACGGCGAGCGCATGCTCACGATCGGCCGCGCCGCGGTGCTCACCGTGAATCACAATGGCCGCGCGGCGTGCCACTATTGCGGGCCGTGCGAGCGCGGATGCATCACGCGGTCGTACTTCTCCTCGGTGAACGCGACGCTCCCCGCCGCGCGCAAGACGGGGCTGATGACGCTGCGCCCGAACAGCGTGGTGTCGCGCATCACCTGGGACAAGAAGACGGGCAGAGCGCGCGGTGTCGAAGTGATCGACGCCAAGACGAAGGCGACGATGGAATTCCGCGCGCGGGTCGTGTTCCTCTGTGCGTCCACGATGGAATCGGCGCGCCTGCTGCTGCTCTCGGCGTCGAGCGACTGGCCCGACGGCCTCGCGAATTCCAGCGGTGAGGTGGGGCACAATCTCATGGACCACACCATGGGCAGCTGGTCGAGCGGCACGTTCGAAGGATGGACCGACAAGAAGACGTTCGGCCGCCGCCCGAACGGCACCTATATCCCGCGCTTCCGGAACGTGTCCAAGCAGCACCCCGATTTCCTGCGCGGCTACGGCATGCAGGGCGGGGGCTCCGCGGACATCCGAACGCGGATGACACGCCCGGCTTCGGCGCCGCGTATAAGGAAGCGCTGCGCGCTTGGGGCCCGTGGACCTTCTCGCTCGGCGGATGGGGCGAGTGTCTGCCGAACCACGACAACCACGTGTCACTCGATCCGGACACGAAGGACGCGTGGGGCGTGCCCGCGCTGCGCGTGAGCGCGAAGTGGGGGGAGAACGATATCAAGCTGGTGAACGACGGCGCGCTCTGCGGCGCGGAGATGCTCGATGCGGCCGGCGCCAAGAACATCAAATCGGAGAACACGCCGACGCCGATGGGACTCTGCATCCATGAGATGGGAACGGCGCGCATGGGGCGCGATCCCCGGACGTCGGTGCTCAACGGGTGGAACCAGGCGCACGACGTGAAGAACCTCTTCATCACCGACGGCGCGTGCATGGCGAGCTCAGGCTGCCAGAATCCGAGCCTCACCTACATGGCGCTCACCGCACGCGCCGTGGACCACGCCGTGAGAGAGATGAAACGCGGCGCGCTGTGAGCGCGCGCGTCACTTCGGACACTCGCTGCCCAGATTCGATTTGCTGAACTCCGACGCTCTCGCGTGGTGCGCGAGCAGCGTGTCGACCATTGGTCTGAAGCGCGCGAGCTCGGCGTCCGTGTTCTCCGCCGTGTGCGACACCTCGAGAATGACCTTCCCGCCGGGAAGGACCCACTCCTCGAGGCGCGCGCGTTTGCCATCATAGCGCACCATGAACGAGGAGCAGTTCTTGATCGCGGCCTCCAGCGCCGGAGGCTTCTCGCCCGCGTCGAGCGTGCACTCATACGAGTAGGTGCGCGCGATCGCGCCCGCGTTCAGGAACGTGACGTCGACCTGCTCGGATCGCTTGAAGCGCAGCGCGGCAGGGCATTTCCAGTCGGCGGGCCACGGCGTGGCGCGCCGGTACTTGAGTCGCACCTCGGAGTTGCCATCGTGCATGGAGCGCAAGCGCAACACGATGCTGGTGCTCTCCGGGGGGATGAGCGCGGGGGGCTCGTCGAAGTACCGGACTTCGTAGTTCTCCGCCTCCGACTTGGGCAAGTGGAGGATCTTGAACACCTCGACCGGCGTCTGCGGGCCGCCGTCGGAAGGCGACCAGCGGATGGCGAACTCGGCTTCTTTGGGTTCGGAGCCCTGCGCCACGCTAATGAGTGCCGCCAACACCGCCGCGCCGATCAGAAGGATCCTCATGAGTACGAATGTAGTGGCAGGCAACGGCCGACAGCCAACAGTCCGCCGTTAGCCCCTGCGTTGACTTAACCCCTCTCCCCGTCTACTTTCCACGTTCTGTTCCGTGCCGCCCATCGGGCGATCCACGTAGGATCAGATCCACGAACGAATACGAGAAGCATGCCAACGATCAACCAGCTCGTCCGGCGGAGCCGGCACGACGTCGCCAAGAAGGAAAAGGCGCCGGCGCTGAAGGGGAATCCGCAGAAGCGCGGTGTCTGCACCCGCGTGTACACCACCACTCCGAAGAAGCCGAACTCCGCGCTCCGCAAGGTCGCGCGCGTGCGCCTCACCAACGGCTTCGAAGTCAGCGCCTACATTCCCGGCGAAGGCCACAACCTGCAGGAGCACTCGATCGTGCTCATTCGCGGCGGCCGTGTGAAGGACCTGCCGGGCGTTCGCTACCATATCGTGCGCGGCACGCTCGATGCGTCGGGCGTCAATGGCCGCAACCAGAGCCGTTCCAAGTACGGCGCCAAGAAGCCGAAGGCCGGGGGAGGTAAGAAGTGAGCCGCCGCCAGAAGTCCGTAAAGCGCACGCTCCTCGCGGATGCGCGCTACGACAGCCAGACGGTCTCGAAGTTCATCAACACGTTGATGATCGAGGGCCGCAAGTCCACCGCCGAGTCGATCTTCTACGGCGCGATGGACCTCGTTGAGACGCGCACCGGCCAGACCGGCGTCACGGTGTTCAAGGCCGCGCTGCAGAACATCAAGCCGGTGGTGGAAGTGAAGAGCCGCCGCGTCGGCGGCGCCACGTACCAGGTGCCGGTGGAAGTGCGCCCCGAGCGCCGCACGGCGCTGGCGATGCGCTGGCTGATGTCGTTCGCGCGCGAGCGCAGCGAGAAGTCGATGGCCGAGAAGCTGGCCGCCGAAGTGGTCGCCGCGAGCAAGGGCGAAGGCAACGCGGTGAAGAAGAAGGAAGACACGCACCGCATGGCGGAAGCGAATAAGGCTTTTGCTCATTACCGCTGGTAACGGCGAGTCGTTGGTCGTACGCGTTTGGAACGACACTGGCCCCGCGAGACGAGATCTCGCGGGGCTTGTTGCTTCAGGCCTGCGCTGCGGCCAAGTTCCGCATTCAGTCCTGAGCGGGGGAGCACCATGAAGAACCTTGCTTCACGTTGGCGGGTGCAGGCCTCGGCGGCGCTCGTTGCGCTGCTGCTTGGTTTCGCGGCGGCCTCGGTGGCGCAAACACCAGCGCAATACCAGGCGGCGGTGGATGCCGCTTTCACCAAGTACAAGACGCTCGACGAGGGGAAGAACGCCGATTACATCCCCGCGCTCGCGAAGGTGGATCCGGCGCTATTCGGCATCGTGCTCATCACGTCGGATGGCAAGACGTACAGCGCCGGCAACGTGAGCACCGAGGTCTCGATCCAATCGATCTCGAAGGTGTTCACGATGGCGCTGGTGATGCAGCAGCAGGGGCCGGACGCCATTCTCAATACGATCGGCGCGGACGCGACGGGAATGAAGTTCAACTCGATCGTCTCGGTCGAGATGAGCAAGGGCGCTCCGGAGATGAATTCGCTCGTGAACCCCGGCGCGATCGCGACGACGAGCATGGTGCAGGGCAAGAGCTCCGATGAGATCTGGGGCAGCATCCTCACGGCGTACAGCACGTTCGCGGGCCGCCAGCTCAGAGTGCTCGACGATGTGTACCAGTCGGAGGCGGCGACGAACCAGCGCAATCAGGCGATCGGCGCGCTCATGTACGCGTACGGGTACATCAAGGCGGATCCCGCGCGCGCGACGGACATCTACACGCGGCAGTGCTCCGTGGGCGTGAACGCGCGCGATCTCGCGAACATGGCGGCAACGCTCGCGTTCGGCGGCGCGAATCCGGTGAGCAGAGTGCAGGTGATCCCGGCGAACATCGTGCCCAAGATCTTGGCGGTGATGGCGACGGCGGGGCTGTACGACAATTCGGGGAAGTGGCTGTTCAATACGGGGCTCCCCGCGAAGAGCGGCGTGGGCGGCGGGATCATCGCCGTGTCGCCGGGCAAGTTCGGCATTGCCGTGGTGTCGCCGCCGCTGGATGACGCGGGCAACAGCATCCGGGCGCAGCGGGCGATCGCGGACATATCGAACGCGTTGGGAGGGAACCCCTATAGTAAGAAGTGATAGGGCGGTCTGAAGGGGCAGTCGTTGGTCGTACGCGTTTAGCACGACGAACGACGGCTGTTCTAAACGCATACGACTAACGACTGCCTCTCGACTACCACCGTTCCCGTGCGATTGCGCGGTTTGCGAGCCGCTCGTACCGTTCCCGCCATGGAGAACCGCGTCCGCGCCTTCTGGACCAGCGACCGGAGCCTGAACGTCCTGCTCTGGCTGCTGTGCATCACCATCTTCGGCGTCATTCCGGTGCTCGGACTCGGACCGCTGCCTGGCTGGGAGCACGAGACGCTCACGGCGTTCTTCTCGCTCGTGATGATCAGCGCGGTGCTCTCGGCGTGGAGCGAGAAGCACACGCGGCGATTGATCCTGGTGGCCGCGCTGCTGCCGCTCTCGCTGCTCTGGCTCGAGCTGTTGTACAAGGAGCCGTGGTTCACGATGGCGAGCGGGAGCATCCGGCTCGCGATGGTGGCGGTATTCGCGGCGGTGCTGCTGGGACGCGTACTCGCGGAGGGCCCGGTGACGGGCGCCCGGCTCAAGGGCGCGATCGCGGTCTACCTGCTGATCGGCGTGATCTGGGAGGAGGCGTATCGGGTGGTGTCGATCGCGGCGCCGGGGGCTCTGTCCGTCGCGGCGAAGGACGTGAACAGCGTGAAGTACACGGCGGAACTGCTGTACTTCAGCTTCTCGACCCTGACGACCGCGGGTTACGGCGACATCGTGCCGGTGAACCCGATCGCGCGCGCGCTGGCGAACGCGGAGGCGATCACGGGGCAGATGTACATTGTGCTGCTCATCGGGAGGCTGCTGTCACTGCATTTGGCGCAGGAAGGAGAGAGGAAGCGGGCGGTGAAAGACTGACTACCGGGAACCGGTTGCCGGGAACCGGTGTGGAATGACAACACATTCCGTAACTTCATCGCGCGATGTCGTGATGCCATGCGTTGTTATGCATCACCGGTTCCCGGCAACCGGTTCCCGGCAGTTCAGGGCAGGCCGCCAGGGTTGACATGCGTCGTTAGTCGTGTAGTTTTGTAAGGCTAACCCGAACCATTGCAATCGCTTTACCCGGTTCGAACAATTGATCGCCGCGGCATCGTGCCGCGACGCGCCCTTGGGTCCCCGTTCGCGCGACAGTGGCGAGCGCACCCGGACGGCAGCGGATGGATACCGGCTCCTCACGGAGCGCCCGGTCCAGCCGATTTTTTATTGACAGGCACTGCACCTCGCCCCGCGGCGAACTGAGTCTATGGCACGCACGATCCCGCTTCAAGAATACCGCAACATCGGCATCATGGCCCACATCGATGCCGGGAAGACGACTACCACCGAGCGGATCCTCTACTACACGGGGAAGAGCCACAAGATCGGTGAGGTCCACGATGGCGCCGCCACCATGGACTGGATGGAGCAGGAGCAGGAGCGCGGCATCACGATCACGTCCGCCGCGACCACGTGCTTCTGGACCCGTCACGGCATCGAGTACCGCATCAACATCATCGACACCCCAGGCCACGTCGACTTCACGGTGGAAGTCGAGCGCTCGCTCCGCGTGCTCGACGGCGCGGTCACGCTGCTCGACTCCGTCGCCGGCGTCGAGCCGCAGACGGAAACGGTGTGGCGCCAGGCGGACCGCTACGGCGTCCCCCGGCTGATCTTCGCCAACAAGATGGACCGCGTGGGCGCGGACTTCGATCGCTGCCTCGCGATGATCAAGAACCGCCTCTCGCGCAACGCGTTCCCGATCCAGCTGCCCGTCGGCTCGGGCGAACTCTTCACCGGCCACATCGACGTCATCGAGCGCAAGCAGTACATCTTCGACGAAGAGACGCTCGGCAAGACCTTCTCGGTGGTGGATGTGCCCGCCGAGTTCAAGGACGCAGTGGAGAAGGCGCGCCACGACGTGATCGATGCCGCCGTCGCGCACGACGAGACGCTCATCGAGAAGTATCTGGGCGGCGCCGAGCTCACGCACGACGAGATCCGCCACGCGATCCGCGTCGCGACCGTCGGCGGATTCATCGTGCCGGTGCTCTGCGGCGCGAGCTTCAAGAACAAGGGCGTGCAGGCGCTGCTCGACGCGGTGGTGGATTTCCTCCCCGCGCCGATCGACGTGCCCGCGCTCCAGGGCCACGTGCCGCTGCACGACGAGACGTTCGAGACGCGCGAAGTGAACGACGAAGCGCCGTTCGCGTCGCTCGCGTTCAAGATCGCGACCGACCCGTTCGTCGGAAAGCTGACGTACATCCGCGTCTACTCGGGCGTGCTCACCGCCGGCTCCTACGTGTACAACGCGACGAAGGACAAGCGCGAGCGCGTCGGCCGTCTGCTCCAAATGCACGCGAACAAGCGCGAGGAGATCCAGGAAGTGCGCGCCGGCGACATCGCGGCCGTGATCGGGCTCAAGGAAACGCGCACCGGCGACACGCTCTGCATCGAAGAGAAGCCGATCATCCTCGAGGCGATGAAGTTCCCGGCGCCCGTGATCGACGTCGCGATCGAACCGAAGACCAAGGCCGACCAGGACAAGCTGGCGATCGCGCTGTACAAGCTCTCCGAGGAAGATCCGACGTTCCGCGTGCACACCGACGCCGAGACGTCGCAGACGATCATCTCCGGCATGGGCGAGCTGCACCTCGAGATCCTCGTCGACCGCATGATGCGCGAGTTCAAGGTGGACGCGAACGTGGGCCGCCCGCAGGTGGCGTACCGCGAGACGATCCGCAAGCGCGTCGAGAAGGTGGAAGGGAAGTTCATCCGCCAGTCGGGCGGCAAGGGACAGTACGGGCACGTCGTGATCAACGCCGAGCCGGCGAAGCCGGGCGAAGGCTACGTGTTCGAGGACATGATCGTGGGCGGCACGATCCCCCGCGAGTTCATCAAGCCGGTGGAGCAGGGGATCAAGGAAGCGCTCGAGAACGGCATCCTCGCGGGCTACCCGATGGTGGACGTGAAGGTCGAGCTCATTTACGGCTCGTACCATGACGTGGACTCGAGCGAAATGGCGTTCAAGATCGCGGGCTCGATGGCGATCAAGGAAGCGGCCAAGCGCGCACACGCGGTGATCCTCGAGCCGATGATGAACGTCGAAGTGGTGTGCCCCGATGCGTACATGGGCGACATCCTCGGCGACCTCTCGGCGCGGCGCGGCAAGATCGGCGGCATGACACAGCGCGGCGAAGCGCAGGTGATCGAAGCCAGCGTGCCGCTCTCGGAGATGTTCGGCTACTCCACGAAGCTGCGCTCGCAGTCACAGGGCCGCGCGGTGTACAGCATGGAGTTCAGCCATTACGAGGAAGTGCCGAAGGCGAAGGCGGAGGAGATCATTTCGAAGGTCAAGACCTGAACGACGCGGGAAGCGGCAAGCGGGAAGCGCGATCGCGCGAGCAGTTTCGCTTCCCGCTTCCCGCTTCCCTGTAACATCAGACTTTCACTCTCTAGGAATCATGTCCAAGACGAAATTCGAGCGCACGAAGCCGCATGTGAACGTCGGCACCATTGGCCACGTCGATCACGGCAAGACGACGCTCACCGCGGCGATCACCTCGATCCAGTCCAAGCAGGGCTTGGCGGAATTCGTGGCCTTCGACCAGATCGACAAGGCGCCGGAAGAGCGCGAGCGCGGCATCACGATCGCGACGGCGCACGTGGAGTATTCCACGGCGGCGCGCCATTACGCGCACGTCGACTGCCCGGGCCACGCCGACTACGTGAAGAACATGATCACCGGCGCGGCGCAGATGGACGGCGCCATTCTGGTGGTGAGCGCGGCCGACGGCCCGATGCCCCAGACGCGCGAGCATATCCTCCTGGCCCGCCAGGTGAACGTGCCGTTCATCGTCGTGTTCATGAACAAGGTGGACATGGTGGACGATCCGGAGCTCCTGGACCTGGTGGAGCTGGAGGTCCGCGAGCTCCTCTCGGCCTACGAGTATCCCGGCGACGCGATCCCGGTGATCCGGGGCTCCGCGCTCAAGGCGCTCGAATCGGGCGACCCCAAGAGCGAGTGGGGCGCGAAGATCGGCGAGCTCATGAACGCGCTGGACACCTATATCCCGGTGCCGAAGCGCGAAGTGGACAAGCCGTTCCTGATGCCCGTCGAAGACGTGTTCTCGATCACGGGCCGCGGCACGGTCGCGACGGGCCGGATCGAGCGCGGCAAGATCGTGGTCGGCGACGAAGTGGCCTTGATCGGCTTCAACAGCGACAAGAAGACGGTCGTGACGGGCGTCGAGATGTTCCGGAAGCTCCTGGATGACGGCCAGGCCGGCGACAACGTGGGCCTGCTGCTCCGCGGCATCGGCAAGGAAGATGTGGAGCGCGGGATGGTGCTGGCGAAGAGTGGCACGATCACGCCGCACACGCACTACATGGCCGAGGTGTACGTGCTGACGAAGGAGGAGGGCGGGCGGCATACGCCGTTCTTCAACGGGTACCGGCCGCAGTTCTACTTCCGCACGACGGACGTGACGGGGAGTGTGAAGCTGGCGGCGGGGACGGAGATGGTGATGCCGGGGGACAACGTGCAGATGGAGATCGAGCTGATCACGCCGATCGCGATGGACGAGGGGCTGCGCTTCGCGATCCGCGAGGGCGGCCGCACCGTCGGCGCGGGCGTGGTGACGAAGATCATCAAGTAACGATGCGGGATTCGCGGATTCGGGATTCGGGCTCTCCCAACAAGCCCGAATCCCGAATCCCAAATCCCGAACCTTTCAAGCAGAGAGCTAGTCACATGGCAAGAATCCGAATCCGACTGAAAGCCTTCGACCACGCCGTCATCGACCAGGCGAGCGCCGACATCGTGCGCACCGCCGAGAAGTCGGGCGCGCAGGTGAGTCGGTCCGATCCCGCTGCCCACCAAGACGCAGCGGTGGACGGTGCTCCGGTCGCCGCACGTCGACAAGAAGTCGCGGGAACAGTTCCAGCTCAAGACGCACAAGCGCGTGATCGACATCCTCGATTCCCGCGCGCAGACGATGGATGCGCTCACCAAGCTGGATCTTCCGGCCGGCGTGGACGTCGAGATCAAGGTCGAATAGCTCGGGATACTCCGCGGCGCATCGTGCGCCGCGGGATCCCTAAGGTCCAACGGCGCGCTGGGACTTTCCCGGCGCCTGCGACTCAGCGAGGCACGTGATGATCGGTATCATTGGAAAGAAATTGGGCATGACCCAGATCTTCAACGCAGCGGGGCAGCAGATCCCGTGCACGGTCATCGAGGCCGAGCCGAACCCCGTGGTGCAGGTGCTCGACAAGGCGAAGATGGGTTACGCCGCGGTGCAGCTCGGACTCGGCAAGCAGGTGATGAAGCGCGAGTCGAAGGCGAAGGAGAAGACGCCCAAGGGGCGCCGCGCGCACGAGGCGCAGATCGGCCACGCCAAGAAGGCGGGGCTCGATGTGCCGCCCGCGATCCTGCGCAGCTTCCGTCTGGATGATGCGCCGGGCAAGGATCCGGAGATCCCGGCGTACAACGTGGGCGATGTGATCAAAGTCGACATCTTCAAGGTCGGCGAGCGGGTGAAGGTGACGGGCACGTCGAAGGGCCGCGGCTTCCAGGGCGTCGTGAAGCGCTGGAATTTCGGCGGCGGTCCGAACACGCACGGCAACACGAAGCACCGCCGGCCCGGCTCGATCGGACCTGGCACGGATCCGTCGCGTGTCATCAAAGGCAAGAAGATGCCCGGCCACTTCGGCGCCGAGCGTGCGACGCAGACCGACCTTCGCGTCGAGAAGATCGATGTGGAGCGCAACCTGATCTATGTCCGCGGCGCGGTGGCCGGTCCCAAGACCGGGATCCTCCTCGTCCGCAAGCAGGGTTAACGACCATGGCTGACACGAATACGATCCACGCTTCGGCGTTCACGTCCAACGGCACCGCGCGCGAACAAGTCGCGCTGCCGGCGGAACTGTTCGACGGCACGGTGAACATGCCGGTGATGCACCAGGCGGTGAAGGCGTTCCTCGCCAACAAGCGCCAGGGCAACGCGAAGACCAAGACGCGCGGTCTCGTCGAGGGCGGCAACCAGAAGCCGTGGAAGCAGAAGGGCACGGGACGCGCCCGTCAGGGTTCGATCCGCGCGCCGAACTGGGTGGGCGGCGGAACCGTTTCGGTCCGATCCCGCGCAGCTACGCGCAGTACGTGCCGCGCCAGGTGCGCGCGCTGGCCCGCAAGAGCGCGTTCAACGCGCGCGCGCGGGAAGGCGCGGTGATCGTCGTCGACCGCTTCTCGTACGAGCGGCCGCAGACGTCGCGCATGGCGCAGATGCTCGCGCGCCTCGAGATGAGCGACCGCAAGGTGCTCGTGCTCACGAACGGCGTGAATGAGAACGTGTACCTCTCGGGCCGGAATCTGCCGAAGGTGCTCGTGCTGCCGTACTCCGATGTCTCGGCGTACCACGTGCTGTGGAGCGACGTGGTGCTGATCGAGGCGCCGGCGATCGGGCACGAGCTCGCGCCGGTGGCGGACACGGAAGCGCCGGCGAAGAAGAGTTCGGCCGCGAAGAAGGCGCCCAGAGCTCCGAAGGCGCCGAAGGCGGAGAAGAAGGCGGCGCCGGCGAAGAAGGCGGCGAAAGCCGCGGCTCCGAAGGCGAAGAAGGCGTCAAAGAAGCCGGCGGCGAAGAAGGCCGCGAAGGCGCAGGCCAAGCCCAAGAAGAAGAAGGGGAAATACGATGCCGACACTGCATGAGATCATCGTGAAGCCGGTCGTCACGGAGAAGACCTCCGAGGCGTACCAGGCGCGCGGCGAATACACGTTCCGCACGCATCCGCAGGCGAACAAGGGCGACATCCGGCGCGCGATCGAGCAGCTGTTCGGCGTGCACGTCACGGGTGTGTGGACATCGAACCAGCGGGGCAAGGCCAAGCGCATGGGCAAGTCGGCCGGCCGCCGCGCTCATTGGAAGAAGGCGATCGTGAAGCTCCGCGCGGGCGAATCGATCGCGGTATTCGAGGGTTAACGACCATGGGTATCCGTCAATTCAAGCCCGTCACCAAGGGCACCCGCTTCCGCACCGTCTCGGATTTCGCCGAGATCACGCGGACGCAGCCGGAGAAGTCGCTCGTCGAGCCGCTCAAGAAGAGCGGCGGGCGCGACAATCACGGACACATCTCAATGCGCCGCCTCGGCGGCGGTCACAAGCGGATGTACCGCGTGATCGACTTCAAGCGGAACAAGCCGGGCGTCGTGGCGACCGTGCGTGAGATCGAGTACGACCCGAACCGCTCGGCGCGCATCGCGCTGGTGGAGTACGCGGACGGCGAGAAGCGCTACGTGCTGCATCCGGCGGGGCTGAACGTGGGCGACACGATCGTGTCGGGGCCCGGCTCGGACATCCGGCTCGGCAACGCGATCCCGCTCAAGGAAGTTCCGCTCGGCACCGCGGTGCACAACATCGAGCTCAAGATCGGCAAGGGCGGCCAGATGGCGCGCTCGGCCGGCCAGAGCGCGCAGGTGGTGGCGAAGGAAGGCGACTACGTGACGCTGCGTCTGGGCTCGAGCGAGATGCGCCTGGTGCACGGACTGTGCATGGCGACGATCGGCACCGTGGGGAACGCGGAGCACGAGCTGCTGTCGTGGGGTAAGGCGGGCAAGACGCGTTGGCTGGGCCGCCGTCCCAAGGTGCGCGGTGAAGTGATGAACCCGGTGGACCACCCGCATGGCGGCCGCACACGCGGCGGCCGGAACGTGGTGAGCCCGTGGGGCAAGAAGGAAGGCGTGAAGACGCGGAACAAGAAGAAGGGCTCGCAGAAGCTGATCGTGCGCGGCAGGAAGCGCGGCAAGGCCACTCAGTAAGACGCGGGACTCGGCACTCGGGACTCGACTGCTGTCGATTCCCGCGGCGAGTCCCGAGTCCCGAATCCCGAGTTCTAAGCCACTCAGAGGAAGTCGAGCATATGGCACGCAGCATTAAGAAAGGCCCCTTCGTTCAGCCGGTGTTGTTGAAGCGCGTGCGCGCGCTCAACAAGGCCAACGAGAAGAAGGTCATGAAGACCTGGAGCCGCGCGAGCACGGTGACCCCGGAGTTCGTGGGGCACACGTTCGCGGTGCACAACGGGAACAAGTTCATCCCGGTGTACGTCACGGAGAACATGGTCGGGCACAAGCTCGGCGAGTTCTCTCCGACGCGGCTCTTCCGCGGCCACACGGGCATGAAGGCGGTGGA
This sequence comes from uncultured Gemmatimonadaceae bacterium, assembly GCA_963737845.1. GTDB lineage: Bacteria > Gemmatimonadota > Gemmatimonadetes > Gemmatimonadales > Gemmatimonadaceae > DATKOH01. The sequence continues at coordinate 361,869 of CAVTUD010000001.1, forward strand.
CAAGAAGGCGGGCCCGCCGGGCGGCACCGGGGCTCCGGGCGGCGGCGGACCGGGTTCGGTTCCGGCCGCGGCGCCGGCAGCGGCTCCGGCCAAGGGAGGTAAGTGATCATGGCTGACGTGCGCGCGATCCAGCGCACCACTCGCCAGTCGCCGTACAAGATGCGGCTGGTGATCGATCAGATCCGCGGCATGAACGTGAACGAAGCGCTCGCGCTCCTCACGTTCTCGAAGAAGCACGCCGCGAAGCAGATCGGGAAGGTGCTCAAGAGCGCCGTGGCGAACGCGGAGCAGCACGCCCGCGCCGCGAGCGAGTCGCTGGATACGGACAAGCTGTTCGTGAAGCATGCGATCGTGAACGAGGGACCGAAGCTCAAGCGCTTCATGCCGGCGGCCATGGGCCGGGGCACACCTATCGCCAAGCGGACGAGCCACGTGGAGATCGTGGTCGCCGAGAGGAAGGGTCGCTAATGGGACAGAAAGTCAATCCGATCGGCTTCCGCCTCGGGATCACGCGCGACCACCGTTCCAAGTGGTACGCGAACCGCGATTTCCCCGCGCTGCTGAAGGAAGATGAGTTGCTGCGCCGCTACCTGAAGGCGCGTCTCGGTCATGCCGCGATCAGCGACATCACGATCGAGCGCAAGCCGGGCAAGGTCGTGGCCACGATCCACACGGGCCGGCCGGGCGTCGTGATCGGCAAGAAGGGCGCCGAGGTCGACAAGCTGCGCGACGAACTCGCGCAGCTCACGGGCAAGGAAGTGGGGATCAACGTCGAAGAGGTGAAGCGTCCGGAACTCGACGCGCAGCTCGTGGGCGATCAGATCGCGCACCAGCTGGCGCAGCGCATCTCGTTCCGCCGCGCGATGAAGCGCGCGGTGCAGAGCGCGATGCGCATGGGCGCGCAGGGGATCAAGATCAAGTGCGGCGGGCGGCTGGGCGGCGCCGAGATCGCGCGCGTCGAGGGCTATCACGAAGGCCGTGTGCCGCTCCATACGCTGCGCGCGAAGATCGACTACGCGACGTCCACGGCGAAGACGACCTTCGGCACCATCGGTGTGAAGGTCTGGATCTTCCACGGCGAGGACACGGTGGGCCGCCGCGGTTCAACGTACTCGACGGGCGCGTGAGGTCACCATGCTGAGTCCGAAGCGCGTCAAATTCCGCAAGATGTTCAAGGGCCGCACGCGTGGCATCGCCACGCGCGGCCATACGGTCGCGTTCGGCCACTACGGGCTGCAGGCGTTGGAGCCGGGTTGGGTGAGCGCGCGCCAGATCGAAGCGGCGCGTGTCGCACTCACGCGGCACATCAAGCGCGGCGGCAAGGTGTGGATCCGGATCTTCCCGGACAAGCCGATCACGAAGAAGCCGGCCGAGACCCGCATGGGCAAGGGCAAGGGCTCTCCGGAAGGGTGGGTGGCGGTGGTGAAGCCGGGTCGCGTGATGTTCGAGCTCGAGGGGATCGACCGTCCGCTCGCCGAGAAGGCAATGGCGTTGGCGGCGGCGAAGCTCTCCGTACGCACCAAGTTCGTGGCACGAGAGGAGGCGCATACCGATGCAAGCTGAGGACATTCGCGAGCTGAAAGACGACGAGATCCGCGCGCGCCTGGCGGAGCTCCGGGAGGAGCGCTTCCGGCTCAAGTTCCGTGCGGCGACGGAAGCGCTGGACGATCCGCTGCGTTTCCGCGCGCTCCGCAAGGACATCGCGCGGCTCAATACGGTATTGCGGCAGCGCGCGCTGGGCGCGTCCGATTCGCGCACCGCACGCTAGCCAGGATAACAGGACACCATGGAAGAGACAATGAAGCAGACCGGGACCGAGCATCGCGGGGCGCGCAAGACGCGCATCGGGCTCGTCGTGAGCGACAAGATGGACAAGACGGTGGTGGTCGCGATCGAGCGCCGCTTTCCGCACCCGCTGTACGGCAAGATGATCACGCGGAGCAAGCGCCTGAAGGCGCACTGCGCGGACAACGGGGCGAAGACGGGCGATCGCGTTCGCATCATGGAGACCCGGCCGCTGTCGAAGGACAAGCGGTGGCGTGTGGTCGAGATCCTCGAGCGCGCGCGCTAAGGAGACGGGACCATGATCCAACAGGAATCCATCGTGAAGGTCGCGGACAATTCGGGCGCGAAGCGTGCGCTCGTGATCCGCGTCCTCGGCGGCACGCGCCGCCGCTATGCCGGACTGGGCGACACCGTGATCGTCGCGGTGAAGGATGCGCTGCCGAACGGCACCGTGAAGAAGTCCGACGTCGCGCGCGCCGTGGTGGTGCGCACGGTGAAGGAGACGCGGCGCAAGGACGGGAGCTACATCCGCTTCGACGAGAATGCGGTGGTCATCATCAACGAACAAGGCGAGCCGCGGGCGACGCGCATCTTCGGGCCGGTGGCCCGCGAGCTGCGCGACAAGAAGTTCATGAAGATCGTCTCGCTCGCGCCTGAGGTGCTCTAACATGCGGATCCTCAAATACCGGAAGACGCAGCGGCGCAGCGTGAAGAACGCGGCGCGTCACTCCGGCAACGCCGAGCGCGTGACGATGCCGGTGTCGCGCGGCGACACCGTGCGCGTGATGCGCGGCGACGACAAGGGCAAGGAAGGGAAGATCACGCGCGTGTACCCGAAGACGGGGCGCGTCGTGATCGACGGCGTGAACATCGTGAAGCGGCACCGCAAAGCGCGGAGCGCCAATGAGCAGGGCGGGATCATCGATTTCCCGGCGCCGATCCACCACTCGAACGTGATGCTGCTCGACCCGAAGTCGGGTGAGCCGACGCGGACACGGGTGCGGATCGACGACGACCAGACGAAGGAGCGCATCAGCGCGAAGAGCGGCGACACCATCCCCCGCGCGAAGCGCTGAGCGAGGACATAGCCATGGCGACCACCGAGAAGAAAGAAAAGACGGACAAGCCGGCCAAGACGGCGAATCCGGAGCAGGCCGAGAAGCGCGAGAAGAAGAAGAAGGGCGCCGCGGCCGCGGCGCCGCGCGGGCCGCACACCGGCGTCGACAAGCCGGTCGTGCCCGCCCGCCTGCATGTGTACTACACGAAGACCGTGCGGCCCAAGCTGCAGCAGCAGTTCGGGCTCACGAACGTGCACCAGATCCCGAACCTCACGAAGATCGTGATCAACGTGGGCTTCGGCGAAGCGGTGAAGCAGCCCAAGCTGCTCGACGGCATCGTGAGCGAGCTCGAGACGATCTCCGGCCAGCGCCCGATCCGCACGAAGGCGAAGAAGTCGGTGTCGAACTTCGCGCTCCGTCAGGGGCAGGAGATCGGCGCGAGCGTCACGCTGCGCGGCGCGCGGATGTGGGAGTTCCTCGACCGCTTCATCGCGGTCGCGATCCCGCGCATCCGCGACTTCCGCGGCATGAACACGCGGTCGTTCGATGGCCGCGGCAATTACTCGGTGGGTCTCAAGGAGCAGGTGATCTTCCCGGAGATCAACTTCGATTCCGTGGAACAGGTGCACGGCATGGACATCACCTTCGTCACCAGCACGAACGAAGGATGACCAGTCGTTCGCATTGCTCCGCGAGCTCGGAATGCCGTTCCGTGGGGATGACAAGCCGATCGTCGTCAAGATGTGAACAGCGGGCTGTCGGCTGTTGGCTGTCGCCAACGCTCGCAACAGCCGACAGTCGACAGTCCGTAGTCCCGAACTTTTTTCGAGAGAGTCCCAATGGCACGTAAGGCCATGGTCGAGAAGTCCAAGCGGAAGCCGAAGTTCAGAGTGCGCCAGCACAACCGCTGCCAGCGTTGTGGCCGGTCGCGCGCGTACCTCCGCAAGTTCGGCATCTCGCCGTCTCTGTTTCCGGGAATTGGCCCTGAACGGCCTGATCCCGGGCGTGACGAAGAGCAGCTGGTAAGTCCGCGGGAACGGGATCGGGATTCGGGATAGCTAAGAGCCCCCGAATCCCGAATCCCGAATCCCGAAAGTTCGCACACACTTCATTCCTACACGTCCCCAAGGGATACGGTAGGAGCAAGGAATCGATTAATGAGCATGACCGACCCGATCGCCGACATGTTGACGCGGATCCGCAATGCCTGCGGATCGAAGCATCGCCGCGTGGACATCCCGGCGTCGAAGCTGAAAGCCGAGATCGCCCGCATCCTCCTTGAGAACAACTACATCAAGGACGTGAAGACGGTCGCGGCCGAGGACGGACGCCCGGTGCTCCGCCTCTATCTCAAGTACGCGCAGGGAGAACAGCCCGTGATCCGCGAGATCCGGCGCATCTCCACTCCGGGGCTCCGCCGTTACGTCGGCGCCACCGAGATCCCGCGCGTCCGCAACGGACTCGGCATGGCGATCCTGAGCACCTCCAAGGGGCTCATGACCGACCGCCAGGCCCGTCAGGCACGCACCGGCGGCGAGCTTCTCGCCCTCGTCTGGTAAGGGGGCCGACATGTCGCGAATCGGGAAGAAGCCGGTGGAGCTGCCGAAGGGAGTCACGGCGGCCGTGTCCGGACACAACATCAAGGTGAAGGGACCCAAGGGCGAGCTCGAGCGCTCGCTGCCGTCGGCGATGAAAGTCGTGGTCGAGGGAGAGACGGTGGTCGTGACGCGTCCGAGCGACGAGAACGAGCACAAGGCGCTGCACGGTCTCACGCGCACGCTCGTGGCCAACATGGTGGAAGGCGTGACGAAGGGATTCTCGAAGCAGCTCGAGATCGTGGGCGTCGGCTACAAGGCGGAGCAGAAGCCGTACGGCCTGCAGCTCGCGCTCGGCTTCTCGCACGCGATCGAGTACAAGGCGCCGAAGGGGATCAAGCTCACGGCGCCGCAGCCCACGTCGATCACGATCGAGGGCGCGAACAAGGAGATGGTCGGGCAGGTGGCGGCGGAACTGCGCAGCCTGCGCCCGCCGGAGCCGTACAAGGGCAAGGGGATCAAGTACGTAGGCGAGCAGATCCGGCGGAAGGCCGGCAAGGCGGGAGGCAAGTAACCGATGAAGTCCGTTCATAAGCCCAAGACGCGTGCTGAGCGCCGTTCGCGCCGGCACCTGCGTGTGCGCAAGAAGGTGGAAGGCACGGCGGAGCGTCCGCGCCTCGTGGTGAAGCGTTCGCTGAAGCACATCTACGCGCAGATCGTGGATGACATGGCGCAGCGCACGCTCATGACGGTGTCGGACCTGACCGTTGGCGAAGGGAAGAAGGCGGAGCGGTCGACGGCGGTGGGCAAGGCGCTCGCGGCGGCGGCCAAGAAGGCGGGGATCACGCAGGTGGTCTTCGACCGCGCAGGATACAAGTATCACGGCCGCGTGAAAGCGGTGGCCGATGGCGCCCGCGAGGGCGGTCTGGAGTTTTAAATGGCTGAGAATCCGAGTCTGGAAACGGTGAGCGCCGGCGGCACAGGCGCTCCGAGCGGCGCTCCGGCGCCACGCACGGGCGGCAGCGCGCGGAGCGGCGGCGGCAGTGCGCGCTCCGGCGGCGGTCCTGGCGGCCGCGGTCGCGGTGGTCCGGGTGGCGGTCGTGGACGCGGCGGTCCGGGTGGCGGCGGCGGTGGCCGCGGCGGTCCGGGCGGCGGCCCCGGCGGCGGCCCGAATCGGGGTCGTGGCGGCGGTGGCGGCGGCGGCGGCCGTGATGGCGGCCGCGGCGGCGAGCGCGAAGGCAGCGATCTCGTCGAGAACGTCATCGCGATCAATCGCGTGGCCAAGGTCGTGAAGGGCGGCCGGCGCTTCAGCTTCAACGCGCTCGTCGCCGTGGGCAATGGGCAGGGGAAGGTGGGCGTCGCCACCGGCAAGGCGAACGAGGTGAGTGAAGCGGTGCGCAAGGCGGTGGACGCCGCGCGCCGCAACATGATCCACATCCCGCGCACGGGCAGCACGATCCCGCACGAGATCGTCGGCAAGCACGGCGCCGGTCGCGTGCTCATGAAGCCCGCGGCGCCGGGCGCCGGCGTGATCGCCGGCGGTGCCGTGCGCTCGCTCCTCGAGTGCTGCGGCGTGACGGACATCCTCACGAAGAGCTTGGGCTCCACCAATCCGCACAACATGGTGCGCGCGGCGCTGCACGGCCTCACGCACCTCACCACCGTCGAGCAGATCGCGCGCGAGCGCGACATCGAGGTGTCGAGCATCCAGTACAAGTCGCGCGCGAAGTCGAAGGAGGCCGTGTAAATGCCGCGCACATTCGTTTGGCATCCGGGGCGTGGACCCAAGGTCACGCCGAGCAATAAGGTCACGAAGGGCAAGGTGCGCATCGAGCAGGTGCGCAGCGGCATCGGCCACTCGTGGGTGATGAAGCAGACGCTCGAGGCGATCGGCCTCAAGCATCATCAGGATGTCGTGGTGAAGACGGACTCGCCGTCGCTCCGCGGGCAGATCAAGCGCGTGCGTCACCTGGTGAAGGTGACGCCGGTGAAGGGATGACCATGGCCAAGACCAAAGAGAAAGAGACCGCCGTCGAGAAGCTCACGCTGCACAACCTGCACGCCGCGCCGTTCTCGCATCGCGAGCGCAAGCGGCTGGGACGCGGCCCGGGCTCCGGCACCGGCAAGACGTCGGGCAAGGGACACAAGGGCATCAAGGCGCGCTCGGGCCACCACGGCCACGGCGGCGGCAAGCCGCGCTTCGAAGGCGGTCAGATGCCGCTCACGCGCCGTCTGCCCAAGCGCGGCTTCACCAACCCGTTCCGCGTGGAGTCGCAGATCGTGCGGCTCGGCGATCTGAACGCGCTGCCCGCGGGCACGGAAGTGACGCGCGAAGCGCTGGCGAAGGCGGGCTTGATCCGCGACGCCAAGGGTCCGGCGAAGCTGCTCGCCAACGGCAAGGTCACGAAGGCCTACACCGTGAAGGGCGTGAAGATGAGCGCGTCGGTACGTGAGGCGATCGCCGCGGCCGGAGGCCGCGTCGAGGAGTAGCATGGCGGAGACCAATCCTCTCGGAGCCAACTCCGCGACCTGGAAGACGCCGGAACTCAGGTCCAAGATCGGCTTCACGCTGCTCGCGCTGCTGATCTACCGGGTCGGCGGCCACATCACGGCGCCCGGCATCGACACGCGCGCGCTGCTGGCGTTCTTCCAGAACCAGCAGGGCGGTGCCGGCGTGCTCGGTCTGTACGACCTCTTCGTAGGCGGCGGACTCTCGCGCGCCACGGTGTTCGCGCTCGGCATCGTGCCGTACATCTCCGCATCGATCGTCTTCCAGATCTTCGGCGCTGTGGTGCCGACGATCGAGAAGATGCAGCGCGACGAAGAGGGCCGGAAGAAGGTCACGCAGTGGACGCGCTACTTCACGGTGGCGATCGCCGTGCTGCAGGCCCTCGGCTACACGATCTTCACCGAGTCGCTCGCCGGCGCGGTGCAGAATCCCGGCTTGCCCTTCCGCCTCGAGATGGTGCTCGTGCTCACCACCGGCGCGATCTTCGTCATGTGGCTGGGCGAGCAGATCACGGAGCGTGGCATCGGCAACGGCGCGTCGCTCCTGATCTTCTTCTCGATCGTGGAGCGCATCTGGCCGAGCATCGGCCAGACGTACGGCTTCATCCAGACGGGCGCGCTCACGGTGGTGAAGCTGCTCCTCCTGGGCCTGATCATGGTGGCGGTCGTCGCGGTCACAGTGGCGATCACCGTGGCGGCGCGCAAAGTGCCCATCCAGATCCCGCAGCGCACGATGGCGCGCGGACGGCAGCGCGAGTCGGCCAAGAACTTCATCCCGCTGCGGCTCAACGCCGCGAACGTGATGCCGATCATCTTCGCATCCACGGTGGTGGTCGTGCCCGGCCGCTCGCGCAAGTGTGGAAGGCGCAGTGGCTGCAGTCGATGGTGGAGTATCTCCAGCCGGGCACCCCGTGGTACTACCTGCTCACGGCCGTGCTGATCCTCTTCTTCACGTACTTCTACACGGCGATCATCTTCAATCCGGTGGACATCGCCGAGAACCTGAAGAAGCAGAGCGCGTTCATTCCGGGTGTGAAGCCGGGGGCGCGCACGGCGGAATACATCGACCGCATCGTCACGCGCATCACGCTGCCCGGCGCGGTCTTCCTCACCGCGATCGCGATCCTGCCGATCATCCTCTCCGACATGATCAACGTGCCGTTCCGCTTCGGCGGCACATCGCTGCTGATCGTGGTGGGCGTGGGACTCGATACGGTCGCGCAGCTCCAGCAGCATCTCCTGCTGCGCAAGTACGACACCTTCATGAAGAAGGGCCGCACGAGCATGAGCCGCGGCGGCGGCATGGGCTACTAGCCGCTCTCCCGCGGCCGGCCTCGCGCCGGTCGCGGGCACGCGCCGCATCGCACATATTCCCCGCAATGAACATCGTGCTGTTGGGACCGCCGGGCGTCGGGAAGGGCACACAAGGCGCCCGTCTTGCTGCGCGCCTCGGTGTGCCGCACCTCGCTACCGGCGACGTGCTGCGCGAAGCGGTGCGGGCCGGCACGCCCCAGGGGATCGCGGCCAAGAGCTACATGGACCGTGGCGACCTCGTGCCGGATTCGGTGATCCTCGGTATCATGAAGGAGCGTTTGTCGAGCGCCGAGGCCGCGAAGGGCGTGGTGCTCGACGGCGTCGTGCGCACGCTGCCGCAGGCCGAGGGGCTCACGACCGTGCTCGCCGAGCTGGGGCGGAAAGTGGACGTGGTGCTGGTGTTCAACGCGAACGACGAGGAGCTCGTGCGTCGGCTTGGCAGCCGCACCGTGTGCGAGGATTGCTCGACGCCGTACAAGGGGCTGGAGCCGGGAACGAAGTGCGCGAAATGCGGCGGCAAGCTGGTGCGGCGGAGAGACGATGAGCCGGATGCGATCCGGCACCGGCTGAGCGTGTTCCAGGAGCAGACGGCGCCGGTGTTGCATTGGTACCGCTCGCACGAGAATGGCGGTGCACGCGTGGCGCATGTGGACGCGGAGGGTACGGTGGACGAGGTCGCGGCACGAGTCCTGAAGGCGGTGGAGCGATGATCCAGCTCAAGAGTGCGCGTGAGATCGATCTGATGGCGGAGGGTGGCCGCATCCTGGCCGGCGCGATCGACGCCGTAAAGGGCCGCGTGGCGCCGGGCGTTTCGACCCTGGAGCTCGACGAGGTGGCCGACGCGTACATCCGCCGCTTCGAGGGGGCGCTGCCGGCGTTCAAAGGCCTCTACGGATTTCCGCGCAGCATCTGCCTCTCGATCAACAGCGAAGTGGTGCACGGCATCCCGAGCAAGAAGCGCGTGCTCGAGGCGGGCGACCTCCTCTCGATCGACATCGGTGTGCAGTACAAGGGCTTCTTCACCGACGCGGCGATCACCGTACCCGTGGGTCCGGTGGATGAGACGTCGCGCCAGTTGCTCTCGATCACCGCGCAGGCGCTGGACGCGGGGATCGCGGCGGCCACGGTGGAGAATCACATTGGCGACATTGGTGCCGCGGTGCAGGCGGTGGTGGAGCGCGCGGGGTTCAGCGTGGTGCGCGAACTGGTGGGACACGGTGTGGGCGCCGCCCCGCACGAGGAGCCGCAGGTGCCCAACTACGGCAAGCCGAAGCGCGGGCACAAACTGGCGCCCGGACTCACGATCGCGATCGAGCCAATGGTGAACGTCGGCGCCGCCGGCACGCGCACGATGCCCGACGGCTGGACCATTGTGACGAGCGACGGATCGCGGTCGGCGCATTTCGAGCATACAGTGGCGATCACGGACGCGGGGCCGCGGGTCCTGACGCGCGTTTGACGGATCGCGCCGTGCACCGCTGGCTCGTCGTTCCATTCATGCTCATCAGCGTTTGTGCGAGCGCGCAGGCGAAGCCCCGCGCGCGTGAACTGGGCATTCCCATAGGGGGAACGGCGGGCGCGCTCAATGCGATCACCGATGTCGCGGGCGTCGAAGTCGGATACACCACGATCATCGAGGGCAGCGGCAAGACCGTCGTCGGCAAAGGGCCGGTGCGCACCGGCGTTACGGTGATCTTCCCGCGCGGCAGCAAGAACGCCGACGATCCGGTGTTCGCGGGCTGGTTCACGCTGAACGGCAACGGGGAGATGACCGGCACCACCTGGGTGCAGGAGAGCGGATTCCTCGAGGGGCCGGTGGGGATCACGAACACGCACAGCGTGGGCGTCGTGCGCGACGCGATCATCGCATGGCAGATCGCCCACGACAAACTCCCGCCTGGCGGCGCGCTGCCGGTGGTGGCCGAGACCTACGACGGCGGACTCAACGACATCGACGGCCAGCACGTGAAGCCGGCGCACGTGTTCGCGGCGTTCGATGGTGCGCAGAGTGGCGCCGTGCAGGAGGGCAACGTCGGCGGCGGCACCGGCATGACGTGCCATGGCTTCAAGGGCGGGCTCGGCACCGCGTCGCGCAAAGTGGGCACCTACACCGTAGGCGTATTGGTGCAGTGCAATTGCTGCACGCGGCACGATCTGAGCATCGCGGGCGTGCCCGTGGGTCTCGAACTCACCGGCATGATGCCCTGCTTCTCGGATCCGGCGTCGCATCCCAATGGCCGCCACTGCGACGCCAAGGACACGATCGTGGAAGGGCAGGAGAAGGATGAGGGCGCCGGCTCGATCATCATCATCGTAGCCACCGACGCACCGATGCTGCCCGATCAGCTCAAGCGCATGGCGGTGCGCGCCGCGCTCGGCGTGGGGCGCATGGGCGGACACGGCGAGAACGGTTCGGGCGATATCTTCCTTGCGTTCTCCACTGCCAACGCGAGAGCGGCGTACGGGACGGGCGTGCACAACGTGCAGATGCTCGCGAACGACGATCTCAATCCGTTCTTCGTGGCGACGGTGCAAGCGACCGAGGAATCGATGGTGAACGCGATGCTCGCCGCGACGACGATGACGGGCGGCGACGATCGCCGGGTGTACGCGCTGCCGCTCGCGCAATTGCGCGTGGTGATGGCCAAATACGGGAGACCGATCAAGTGACCCATCGCAGACAATTCCTCAGTTGGCTCGGCGTGACCTCGCTGCTCGGTGCGACGAGTGGCGCGACTGAGTGCCGAGGAGCCGGCGGGGCCGGTGGATGACTCGTGGGACATGTCGTGGGTCGACCGGCTCGCGAAGGCGAAGGCGCGCGCCGTGTTCGACTCGCCGGAGATCTCCGACGGCGAGGCGGTGTGGAAGGCGATGATGTGGGCCGACCAGTACGCGCAGGTCTATGGCACGCCGCGATCGCAGATCGTGCCGGTGCTGGTGTTCCGGCACATGGGCATCGCGCTCGCGATGAGCGACAGCTACTGGAAGCGCTTCAATGTGGGCAAGGAGAAGAAGGTATTGAACGCGCAGGGGAAGGAATGGGCCGAATCGAACCCGGCTCTGCTCCCGCCGACGGCGGGGAGCACGGATCCGGATTACTCGCTCCCGAAGTTCTTCGAGGCCGGCGGCATCGTGCTCGCGTGCAATCTCGCGTTCACCTTCGCCGCGGCGCCCTACAAGAAGGAGCTGAAGACCGATTCCGCGGGCGCGCGGGCGGCGGCGCTGAAGGATCTGATTCCCGGAGTCATTCTGCAGCCGTCGGGGATCTTCGCGGTCATGCGCGCGCAGGAAGCGGGGGCGGGCTATATGCTGTCGTCAGCCCCTTAGCGCGCTACGCGTTCAGCGCTTTCTCCACTGCGGCGATCGCGCGCTTCGCGTACGCGCTCGTCTCCTTCACGAACTCGGTCGCTGCTTCGCTCAGCGCGCGACCCGCATTCTTGTCGCTGAGTGAATTCACATTGATGCGCACATTGTACGCCGCGCCGCGGCAGGCGGCCTCGGCGAGCAGCGCGGCGACGCCCGCGTCGCTCACGGCGTTCGTGTTGCCGCCCTCGGCGGCTTCGGCGGCGAGCTTCGCCACCTCGGCACAAGCACGCGCCGTCTCGAGCGGAACTTCGCTCGCGCCGATCAACGCGGCGGTGATCGCCGCGTCGCGTTTGGCGGTCTGATCGGGCGTCTCCTTCGGCAGCTTGTACGCATTCGACACGGCGGAATAACTCTTCGCGTCGAGCTCCACGAGCGCCGAGAGCCGAGCGCCTAGCGCCGAGGCCTGCAGTTGTATCTCCTTGAATCGCGCCTCCACGGCCGCGTACTTCTTTCGCCCAACAGTGAGCCCCGCCACCATCTGCGCGAGCGCGGCCGCGAGCGCGCCGGCATGCGCGACCACGCTGCCGCCGCCGGGCACCGGCTCGCTGCTCGCCACCGACGCGACGAATCCGCTGAGACTCTGGCCGCCGCTCGAGTGCCGAGCGCACTTTGCGCTCGAGCACCTGATCGATGGAGAAGTTCGAGAGCTGGAGATATCGCGCCGCCGCATCGAAGAGCGCGCGCTCGGGCACGAGTCCCACGATCTCGCTCCACGTGGTGCCCACGCCGCGCGCGGCGGCTTCCATCTTCACGACATCGAACGCGCGGTGCATCGGCGTCTTGTCGATCTCCACGAGGTTCATCGACACCTGCGCCTGGCCATCGACCTCGAGGCCGAGTCCCTTCACATAGCGCAGTCCGCCGCTCGAGCCGCGCACGGCCTTCGCGACTTCCTTCGCAACGGGCACGTTCTTCGCGTCGCCCATGTACACGTTGAACGCCACGAGGAATGGGCGCGCGCCGATCGCGGTCGCGCCCGCGGTCGCGTGCACGTGCCGCGGGCCGAAGTCGGGCACGCGGTCGGGATTCGTGGGCATCTCGTCGCGAATGCCCTCGAATTCTCCGCGGCGCACATCGGCGAGATTCTCGCGCTTGGGCGTGGTGGCCGCTTTCTCATAGAGGAAAATGGGAATCCCGAGCTCGCGCCCAGCGCGTTCGCCGAGCGTGCGCGCGAGGGCCACGCAGTCTTCCATCGTGGCGCCTTCGAGCGGGATGAAGGGCACGACGTCGGTCGCGCCCATGCGCGGGTGCTCGCCCTGGTGTTTGGTGAGATCGATGCGCGCGCGCGGCTTCTTTCATGCCCGCGAATGCGGCGTCCACCGCGCGCTCGGCGGGCACGACGAGAGTGACCACCGTGCGGTTGTGCGAGGCATCGCTCGACACATCGAGCATCACGACGCCATCCACGGCCTTCATCGCGTCGACGATGGCCTGCACGACGTCAGGGCGGCGCCCTTCGGAGAAATTGGGAACGCATTCGACGAGCTTCATGAGGCGCGCATTTCCAGTTTGGAGTGACGTTCCGCGCGGGCGGCGGCGACCGTGTCGCCGAGCCAGCGGTGCATGGCCGGATTGCCGGCGAGCACGGATGATTTGTGCAGCGAGATCGCGCCGCCCTCGACATCGGAAACAATGCCGCCGGCTTCTCGCACGAGCAGCGCGCCCGCCGCGAAATCCCAGGGGGAGAGCAGGGGCTCCCAGAAGGCGTCGAAGCGTCCGCAGGCCACATCGCACAGATCGAGCGAGGCGGCGCCGGCGCGGCGAATGCCGGCGGTCGCGCGCGCTACCGCGTGGAACTCGCTGGAGGTATTCGTTGAGCACGGCGACCGCGCGGAAGGGGAATCCGGTGCCGATGAGCGCGCGTGTCGGATCGGTGGTATTCGAGACGGAAATTCTCTTGCCGTCACGGAACGCGCCGGCGCCGCGCCGCGCGGTGAATACTTCTCCAATGGCGGCGTTGTGCACCACCGCGGCTGCGAGCTCACCGTTCACCGCGGCGCAGATCGACACCGCGTACTCGGGATAGCCGTGCAGGAAGTTCGTGGTGCCGTCGAGCGGGTCCACCGCGAACACGAGGCCGGCGCTCGGCGCCGCGCCGGGCGAGAGTTCCTCGCCCATGATGTGCGCGGCCGGGAACGCCGACGAGAGCCGCGCGCGGATGAGCGTCTCCGTCTCGACGTCCACATCGGAAACGAAATCGCTCGCGTTCTTCGTGCGCACCTCGAGCGTGGCCAGCTCGCCCGCGCGCGCGGCGATCCCGCGCGCCGCTTCGGCGGCGGCGCCCATGATCACGCTCAGGATGCGCTCGTCATTCGCGAGTTCTGCTTGCTTCACGTTTTCCGCGCTCGTAGGTTTGCTGTAATGTCGAGAGTCTTCAGTGGCATCCAGCCGTCGGGCGAACTGCACATCGGGAATTACCTTGGCGCCGTGAAGAACTGGGTGGAACTCCAGTCGCGGCTCGAGTGCATTATTGCATCGTCGACTATCACGCGATCACCGGCGCGTACGAACCGGCCGACTTGAGGAAGCGCACGCGCGACATGGCCATTTCGCTGCTCGCGGCCGGCGTCGACCCGGAGAAATGTACCTTGTTCGTGCAGTCGATGGTGCCCGAGCACACCGAACTCGCGTGGATCTTCAATACCGTGACGCCGCTGGGCGAACTCGAGCGGCAGACGCAGTACAAGGACAAGGCCAGCCGGCAGGAGAGCGTTCCGGCGGGGATTCTGAACTATCCCGTGCTGCAGGCGGCGGACATCCTGCTGTATCGCGCCGACCAGGTGCCGGTGGGCGAGGACCAGGTGCAGCACTTGGAACTCTCGCGCGAGATCGCGCGGCGGTGGAACCAGAAATTCGGCGTGGATTTCTTTCCCGAGCCGAAGCCGCTGCTCACGGCCACGCGCCGTATCATGGGGCTCGATGGCCAGGCGAAGATGTCGAAATCGCTCGGCAACGCGATCGGGATCCTCGAGAGCAAAGAGGAAGTGTGGGCGAAACTGCGGCCGGCCGTCACCGATCCGGCGCGCGTGCGGAAGACCGATCCGGGTACGCCGGAAGTGTGCGGGATCTATCATCTGCACAAGGCGTTCAGCGACGCGCCCACCGTGGCGAACGTCGTGCAGCAGTGCACGACCGCCGGTTGGGGCTGCATCGACTGCAAGCAAGTGCTCGCCGCCTCGATGGAGCGTGAGTTCGCGCCCGTGCGTGAGCGCGCGCGAGCCTTCGAGGCGAATCCGAAGCGAGTGACGGACATCCTTGCCGACGGCGCGGCGCGCGCCGGAAAGATCGCGCGCGAGACGCTGCGCGAGGTGAAAGAGATCATGGGGCTCGCCTGACATGGAAAGCTTCTTGAGCGTGCACCTCAACCTGCTGCTTCCCCTCCTCGTGGCCGTCGTCCTCGGTGGCGCGGTGGGACTCGAGCGTGAACTCTCGGGGAAGCCCGCAGGATTGCGCACCAACATCCTGATCTGCATGGGCTCGGCGATGCTGACCGACCTGTCGATGCACATCAGCTTCGGCGCGAACGGCGCGGCCAACGGCGATGGCGGGCGCATCGCGGCGCAGATCGTCACCGGCATCGGCTTCCTGGGCGCGGGGAGCATCTTGCAAGCGCGTGGCGCGGTGGTGGGTCTCACGACGGCGGCCACGATCTGGGTGGTCGCGGCGATCGGCATGCTGGTGGGCGCCGGCTGGTACGTGGAGGCGACGGGCGGTACCGTGCTCGTGTTGCTCGTGCTCGAGGGATTGCGGCGCGTGGAGCGGCGGATCCTCGCGCACAGCCGCACCGTAGGCGCCACGATCCGAGCGAAGCGTGGTACGGATCAAGAGAAGATCGTGAACGAGCTGCGCGCCACCGGGCTCCAAGTGGTGGCGTGCAAACCGTACGAGCACGAGTCCGACACGACGTTCGAACTGAGAGTCTCCGGTCCCGCGAAGCAATTCGACGTCGCCACCGCGCGGCTGCTCGAACGCGCCGACGTGCTCAGCGTCCAGTTCGACTAGATGGCGCGGCTCATGGTGGCGGACGTGCGCGCACAACACGGACAGTGGGCGATCACTCCGGAGGCCGAAGCGCGACTGAGCGCGTCGGTTCCCGCCGGCTGGACGCTGCGCATGGTGAAGGCGCCCACGGTGAGCGATGGCGACGGAGGCACGCCGCCGAGCGCGGAGTCGTTGGCGGCGATCGCGGAGGCGGAGGCGTATTTCGGATTCGGGATCTCGAAGCCGCTGTTCGAGGCCGCGAAGAAATTGAAATGGGTGCACAGCGCCGCGGCGGGGGTGGGGAGCATGCTGTTCCCCGAGATGAAAGCGAGCGACGTGATCCTCACGAACTCGGCGGGGATCCACGCGATCCCGATCGCGGAGCATGCGGTAGCAGGCGTGCTCGCGCTCGTGCGCGGACTCGACATCGCGATGGAGCTGCAGCGGAGTCGCGAGTGGAAGCGCAATGCGTTCTTGAGCGGGACGAGCGTGGTGCGGGAGGCGGGAGGGTTGCGGGCGCTCGTGATCGGTTCTGGCGGATTGGGGCAGGCGCTGGGCGCTCGGCTCTCGGCGCTAGGAGTGCGATGCACGGGCGTGAGGAGGCGAGTGGCGCTTGGTACGCCTGAGGGATTCGAGCGCATCGTGGGGCCGGGCGAGTGGAAGGCGTTGTTGCCCGAGACAGACATCCTCGCCATCTGCGCGCCGGCGACGGCGGAGACGCGAGCAATGGTCGGCGCGGCGGAGCTGGATCGTCTGCCGAAGAACGCGATCGTGGTGAACGTCGCGCGGGGAGCGCTGCTGGATGAAGCGGCGCTCGTGGCGCGCGTAAAGAGCGGGGCGCTGCGCGGCGCAGTGCTCGACGTGTTCGCCCAGGAGCCGCTGCCGGCGGAGAGTCCGCTGTGGGACCTTCGCAGCGTGATCCTTACGCCGCATGTGTCGGGAGTGACGAACCGATTCTGGGACCGTGAGGCGGAGTTGGTCGTCGGGAATTGGCGGGCGTATGACAAGGGAGAAGCGATGCGGAATGTGGTCGATAAGCAGGCGGGGTACTGAGTGAAGCGCGGCCATCGGCCTCGGCCATCGGCCATCGGGGGCGTGCTCGTGCCCGAAGTGACTCCGTTCCTTGAGAATGGGGATCTCGACGAGGCGGGGTTCACGGCGAATGTGAAGGCGCATCTCGCGAGTGGCGTGAGTGGTGTCGTCACCGCGGGATCGACCGGTGAAGCCGCGCTGCTCGACGAGGATGAGCGGGCGCGCATCGTGGAGCTCGCGCGCGCCGTGGTGCCCGCCGAGAAATGGGTGATCGCGGGCGTGGGCGGCGAATCGACGCGCATGACCATCCGGCGCGCGCGCGAAGCGGCGGCGCGCGGGGCGGATGCGGTGATCGTGGTGGCGCCGCACTACTACGCGACGTCAATGACCGACGCGGCGCTCGAGGCGCATTATCGCCGCGTGGCCGACGGGAGTTTCGTGCCGGTGATCCTGTACAACATTCCGAAGTACGCGCATCTCGCGCTGTCGCCGGCAATGGTCGAGCGACTCTCGACGCACGGCAACATCTCGGGGATCAAGGACAGCTCGGGCGAACTCGATTCCATTCGCGCATACATCGCGAGCCAGAAGCCGTCGTTCACCGTGGTGACAGGGAGCGCGCAGCAGTTCCTCGCGAGCTTGGATCTCGGCGCGAAGGGCGGGATCCTGGGCGTCGCGTGCTTCGCCGCCGCGCGGGCCGTGGAATTGTTCGACGCGCACGCGCGCGGCGATCTCGCCGCGAGCATCGGCGCGCAGGCGAGACTACTTCCATTAGGCCGCGACATCGTGGGCGCCTTCGGACCGGCGGGCGTGAAGGCCGCGATGAACGCGATCGGATTGAAAGGGGGAACCGTGCGGAGTCCGCTGCGCGACGTGGACGGGAATGCCCGGGCCTCGATCGTGAAGTTGATCACGAAGTAGAATGGCCCTGTTCCTCCTCATCCTCGCCTTCGCCGTCGGCCTGATTTTCCTGCCCTTCGGCCTGCCCGGCCTCTGGCTCATGGTCGCCGCGACGGGCGCCTACTTCTGGCTCGGCCCGCAAGGCGCGATCGGCCCCTACACGCTCGGCGGTGTGATCGCGATCGCGGTGATCGCCGAACTCGCCGAATTCATCGTGACCGCGCGCGCCACGAAGCGAGCCGGCGGATCCTCGCGCGGCGCCTGGTGGGCCCTCGGTGGCTCACTCGTCGGCGCCCTCGCTGGCGTGCCAGTCCCCATCGCCGGCAGCCTGATCGGCGCTTTCCTCGGAGCCTTCCTCGGCGCCTGGCTCGCGGAACTGTAGTCTGGGCCGCGCCGTAGAGCACGCCACCCGCGCCGCGAAGGGCGCCGTGATGGGCCGCATCACCGCCGTCGCCCTCAAGATCGCCGCCGCCGTCGCCATCGCCGCCTGGGTGATCGGCGCGATCGTGTACCATGCGAGCTTCTAAGACCCGGCAGCGAGCAAAGGCCGGCTTAGCGCAAGCCGAGTCAAATCTGGATGCGGACGGTCGCGAGCGCGGCGTTGGCGGAGCGCGCCCCGCGCGTCGCGAGAGCCTCGCGGCTCTATCGCGAGGCTCGAAGCGTGAACGTGAGGGCGGCGGCGCCAATGCCCCGCTCGCGACCACGCCTCGATGATGCACAGTTGACCACCCCACTCGCCAAGACGAACTTTAGCGAGGACCCACGCACACCAGCGTGGGCCCTTTTTTTCGCGCCAGCCGGGACTCCAATGTTCGACAAGAAAACTCGCACCGTCGTCGTGGTCGGCGCACAGTGGGGCGACGAAGGGAAGGGCAAACTCGTCGACGTGATCGCCGAGCGCGCGGACTGGGTCGTGCGCTATCAGGGCGGCGCGAACGCCGGGCACACCGTGAAGATCGGTGACCGCCAGTTCGTGCTCCACCAGATCCCGAGCGGCATCCTGCATCCCGGCGTGCGCTGCGCGATCGGGAACGGCGTCGTGCTCGATCCCGAGACGCTGTTCACCGAGATCGACGAACTCGTCGCCGACGGCGTGGATGTCGAGGGCCGACTCTACGTGAGCGACCGCGCGCATCTCGTGCTGCCGTACCACAAGCTCGTGGACGGCGAGAGCGCCGCGAGCAAGGCGATCGGCACCACCGGCCGCGGCATCGGGCCCGCCTATGAGGACAAGATCGCGCGCCGCGGCGTGCGCGTGCTCGATCTGCGCCATCCCGAACAGCTGCACAAGCTTGTGGAAGGCGGCATCGCGCACGCCAACGCGCAGCTCGCGGCGTTCGGCAGCGCGATGCGCGCGAGCATCGAAGAGACCGTGAAGATGCTCGAGCGTCTCGCACCGCGGCTGCTCCCGCTCGCCGACGACATCGGGCTCGCGGTGAGCCGCGCGCAGAAGTCGGGCGCCGCCGTGTTGCTCGAGGGCGCGCAGGGCTCGCTGCTCGATGTCGATCACGGCACGTATCCGTTCGTCACGTCGAGCAACACGACGAGCGGCGGCGCGGCGATCGGCGTCGGGCATCGCGCCGCGCTCGCTCGACGCGGTGCTCGGCGTCGTGAAAGCGTACACCACGCGCGTGGGCAACGGCCCGCTGCCCACCGAGTTCGAGGAGCCGCTCGCGAGCCAGGTGCGCAAGCTCGGCAACGAGTTCGGCGCGACCACCGGCCGTCCGCGCCGCTGCGGCTGGTTCGACGCGGTGGTGGTGCGCTACGCCGCGCGCGTGAACGGGCTCACCGGCCTCGCCGTCACCAAGCTCGACGTGCTCGACACGCTCGACAAACTCGGCATCTGCACCGCGTACGAAGTGAAGGGCGAGCGACACGAGGAATTCCCCGGCGATCTCACGATGCTCGAGGGCGCGAAGCCGGTGTACGAATGGTTCGACGGATGGAAGAAGTCCACCGCCGGCGCGCGCAAGATGGCCGACCTGCCGCCGGCCGCGCGCAAATATCTCGACCGGATGCGCGAACTCGCCGCGACTCCCATCACGTACGTGAGCGTGGGCACCAACCGCGACCAGATCATCGGCGTCGATTGATGATCGACGTCGCGATCGTAGGCGCCGGGCCATGCGGCCTCGCGGCGGCGATCGCGGCCGAGCGCGCGGGACTGCACGCGGTGACGTTCGACGCTTCGTGCATCGTGAGCGGGATCTACGGATATCCCACCGATCTGATCTTCTTCTCGACGCCGGAGAAGCTCGAGATCGGCGGCGTGCCGTTCGTGAGTGCTGGTGAGCGGCCCACGCGACAAGAAGGACTCGCATACTATCGCAGTGTGGCGTCGCAGTTCGCACTCGAGCTGAGGCAGTACGAGACCGTCGAGCGCATCGAGCGGGACGGAGACGGATTCACGCTGCATACCCGCACGCTCGGCGGCGCGACGCACGTCGAGCGCGCGGCGGCGGTGGTGATCGCGACCGGATACTTCGGCTGCCCCGTGCGGCTCGGCGTGCCGGGCGAGGATCGCGCGCACGTGCTGCATTTCTATCGCGAAGGTCATGCGGCGTTCGACCAGGACGTCGTGGTCGTAGGCGGCGCGAACTCAGCGGTGGAAGCGGCGCTCCTGCTTCAGCGCGGCGGAGCGCGCGTGACCATCGTGCACTACCACGAGGCGCTCGGCACGAACGTGAAGCCGTGGGTGCTGCCTGACATCACGGCGCGAATCGCGAGACGGGTCGATTCAGACGCGATTCGAGTCGCGCGTGACAAGCATTGAAGCGGAGCATGTGGTCATACGCGGGTCCGAATGGCGCCGAGCGTCTCCCGGCGCGGCACGTGTATCTCATGATCGGCTTCGAGCCGAACACTGCGCTGCTCGAGCAGCTTGGCGTGCCGATCGACGCCGAGTACTGGAATTCCGCAGCACGATCCGGCGACAATGGAAACGAGCGTGCCCGGCGTGTTCATCGCCGGCGTGCTCACGAGTGGCAACAAGGCGAACAGCACGTTCATCGAGAACGGACGGCATCACGGCGAACTCATCGCGGCGCGCCTCGCGCACGCGCACTCTCATTAGCGAACCACCAATGGCCGACACCAAGTATCCCGACGTCATGGAGAAGCTCGTGTCGCTGTGCAAGCGGCGCGGTTTCATCTTCCAGAGTTCCGAGATCTACGGCGGCACGGGAAGCGTGTGGGACTACGGCCCGCTCGGCGTCGAACTCAAGAAGAACATCAAGGACCGCTGGTGGAACGCGATGGTGCGCTCGCGCGACGACATCGAAGGGCTCGACGCGGCGATCCTGATGAATCCCAAGGTATGGGAGGCGAGCGGCCACGTGAGCGGCTTCGTCGATCCGCTCGTGGAGTGCCGCCAGTGCAAGAAGCGCTTCCGCGCCGACGATCCGAAGATCAAGGGCACGCCCGGCGAACCCGACGCGCAGTGTCCGAGCTGCGGCACGAAGGGATCGCTCGGCGCGCCGCGGCTGTTCAACCTGATGTTCAAGACGTTCATGGGCCCGGTGGAGGACACCGCGGCCGTGGTGTACCTGCGCCCCGAGACGGCGCAGGGGATCTACGTGAATTTCCTGAACGTGCAGCAGGCCACGCGGCAGAAGGTGCCATTCGGCATCGCGCAGATCGGCAAGGCGTTCCGCAACGAGATCACGCCGGGGAATTTCATCTTCCGCACGCGCGAGTTCGAGCAGATGGAGATGCAGTTCTTCGTCGAGCCGGGCACCGACATGACGTGGTTCGAGTTCTGGAAGGCGGAGCGCATGAAGTGGCATCAGGAATTCGGGCTCGCGCCGGAGCGGCTCATGTTCCACCAGCACGAGAAGCACGAGCTGGCGCACTACGCGCGCGCGGCGTTCGACGTGCAGTTCGATTTCGGCGGGACGCTTGGCTTCCAGGAGATCGAGGGCGTACACAATCGCGGCGACTTCGACCTCACCGCGCATCAGAATCTCTCGGGGAAGAAGCTCGAGTACTTCGATCAGCCGAACAACCGGCGATTCACGCCGTACGTGGTGGAAACGAGCGTGGGCGCGGATCGCACGACGCTCGCGGTGCTGGTGAACGCGTACCGCGAGGAGAAAGTGGAGGGCGAGGAGGAGGGCCGCACCGTGCTCGGGATCCATCCGTCGCTCGCGCCGATCAAGGCGGGCGATCTTCCCGCTCGTGAAGAAGGACGGCATGCCGGAGATGGCCGAGAAGCTGGCGAAGGAGCTGCGTCCGCATTTCCCGGTGTTCTACGACGAGAGCGGCGCGATCGGGCGGCGATACCGGCGTCAGGACGAGGTGGGCACGCCGTGGTGCATCACCGTGGACGGCGACTCCACGAAGGACGGCACGGTGACCATTCGCGACCGCGATTCACTGCAACAGGAACGCGTGCCCGCGGACAAGTTGCGCGCGATCATCCTGGAGCGGCTCACGAAGTGAGTTCCACTGAGTTGGACCGCCTGCGCCGCGACGGCGAGGCGATGAGCGTGGCGCTGTCGCGCGAATTTTACGAGAGCGGGGCGGGGCTCAAGGCGACGGCGGAGCTGCAGCCCATCTACGCGAAGTATCCACGCGTGCTCGGCGACGACGCGCTCGCGCAGGTGCGCGAGGCGTTCGCGGGCGCGGCCGAGGGGAGTGAGGAGAAGCGCGGCGCGCGCCTGCTGCTCGATTGGCAGGTGGAGGGCATGGTGTCGCGCGAACTCGCGGCGCTCGACGAGCGCGAGATCGCGTGGGAATCGAGCGCGGCGGCGACGCTGCCCGATGGGCGCGTGGTGCCGTACCAGCAGCTCTCGATCGACATCGCGAACACGATGGACCGGACGGACCGCCTGATCCTCGACCGCGCGCGGTCGGCGATCGTGTCGAAGGAACTCGCGCCAATGCGGCTCGAGCATTTCCAGCGCGAGACGGAGCTCACGGACAAGCTCGGCATCGGCGCGAATTACGTGAACACGTTCGTGACGCTTTCGGGCGTGGACCTCGCCGAACTCGCCGCGCAGTGCGCGAAGTTCCTGCGCGATACGCAGCCAATGTGGGACGACACCGTGCGCGAGCGAGTGCGCGACAAGCTCGGCATCAAGATCAGCGAGGCCGTGCGCGCCGATGCGCTCGCACTCATGCGGGTGCCGGAGTTCGACGCGTTCTTCCCCGGCGCGGGTCTCGAGAGCGCCGCACGCCGCAACATGCAGGAGATGGGCATCGACGCCATGGCCGGCGGACGTGTCGTGTTCGACACCGGCGACCGGGAAGGGAAGCGCTCGCGCGCCTTCTGTGCGCCGGTGCGGATCCCCGAGGAGGTCTATCTCGTATGCGGCCGCACGGCGGGCAAACGGATTACGCGACGTTCATGCACGAGCTGGGGCACGCGCTGCATTTCGGCTACATGCGCGCCGATTATCCGTTCGAGTACCGCTGGCTGGGCGACAACTCAGTGACCGAGAGCTATGCGATGCTCTTCGATCACCTGATGCAGAACGCCGGCTGGCTGCTGCGCTACACGTCGCTCACGAAGAAGGAACTTCCGGCGTTCGAGCGCGCGGCGGGATTCGAGGAGCTGCAGTTCCTGCGGCGCTACTGCGGCAAGCTCTCTACGAAATGGAGCTGCACGGCGGCGAGCACTCGTGGAAAGCGCTGCCCGATCTGTACGTGCAGATCCTCACCGGCGCGACGTCGTTCCGCTACGATCCCGCCGACGCATTCGTGGACGTGGATCCGCGATTCTACGCGGCGCGATATCTGCGCGCGTGGCAGCTGCAGTCCGTGATCGGCGAATCGCTCGTGGAGCAGTTCAACGAGGATTGGTACCGCAATCCGAAGGCGGGTCCGTGGATCGTGGGCAACTTGTACGCGGAGGGGCAGCGCGAGTTGGCGCACGAGCTGGCGTCGCGCGTGGCGGGGAAGGGGTTGTCCTTCGATCCACTGGCGCGGAAGGTGGAGTCTCTGCTGTCGGCGGTGTGATCGGCTAGGGATTCATCTTGGTCGTATCGGGCTTCGGCGCCGTGCCCACGACGCTGTCGAGCGCGGTCTTGTCGCCCTTCTCGTATAGCTCGATGAGCTTCTCGCATTGCGGATCGCTCTCGGCCCAGCCGACATCGAAGTGATACGCCTGCGAGCACCAAGTGAGCGGCGGAAGCCCCTTCGATTCGCGATCCGCGTTCGTCTGCTGGAGCTGCGCCATGAACTGCTGGCGCTCCGCATTCGTCTTGTGGACGTTGTAGGAGATGATGCTCCCGACGGCGAGGGCACGGCACGAAAGCGCCGGCGCGAGTGCGAGAAGGAGTAACGCGATCTTGATGCGCATGCGCGGATTCCTCTGCAGATTGGAGCCTGACGCAGACTAACGACGCACCGCGGGCCACTCGTTGTCAAGGAAGAACTTCATGAGGAAGCTGATCAGCGTGATGCTCGTGCTGTGCAGCGGGAGACTCGCCGCCCAGGCGCCCACGCCGCAGACGATCCAGGGCCTCGGCACGATCACGTTCCCGACGTCCACGAAGAGCCCCGCCGCGCAGACGGCGTTCATTCGCGGCGTGCTGCTGCTGCACATCTTCGAGTATCCCGACGCGGCCGCGAGTTTTCGCGAGGCGCAGAAGCTCGACTCCGGATTCGCGATGGCCTATTGGGGCGAGGCCATGACCTACACGCACCCGGTGTGGAACGAGCAGAACTTCGCCGGCGCGCGCGCGGTGCTGCTCAGGCTCGGCTCCACGCCGGCGGAGCGGCGGACGAAAGCCGGCACGAAGCGCGAGGCCATGTATCTCGCGGCGGTGGAAACGCTGTACGGCGACGGTTCGAAACCGAAACGCGATACGCTGTACTCCTCTGCGATGCATCAGCTGCTCCTCGCGTACCCCGACGACGACGAAGCGCGTGCCTTCTATGCGCTCTCGCTGCTCGGACTGAGCCAGGGCGTGCGCAATGTGCCAACGTATCTTGCCGCAGGGGAGCTTGCGGAGAGCGTTTTCGCCAGGAACCACAAGCATCCGGGCGCGGCGCATTACTGGATCCACTCGATGGACGATCCGGAGCACGCGCCCGACGCGCTCGCCGCGGCGCTCGCCCTCTCGGTGATCGCCCCGGACGCCGGACATTCCCAGCACATGACCACGCACATCTTCCTTGCCATGGGCATGTGGAACGAGGTGGTCAGCCAGAACGAGGTCGCGCTCCGCGTGGTGGATTCCATCCGCAAATCGCGCGGGCGGCCGCCTGCCGCGTGCGGCCACTACCCGAGCTGGCTCGCGTACGGTTACGGCATGCAGGGGCGCCTCGTCGCGTCGCAGAAGGCCGTGCAGGCGTGTCGCACGGACGCGATGGCGGATGCCGACAATTCCTCGCGCGCATCGTTCGTGTCGATGTGGTCGCGGTATGTGCTCGACGCAGCGCAATGGAACAGCGACGTCGATGCGCTGGTCGATCGATCCGGGCAAAGATCCGGCGACGATCATGGAGTACCAGTTCACCCGCGGGTACGCAGCAGCACAGCGCGGAGACATCGTCGTGGCCCGCACGGCGCTCGCGGCGTACGACAGCGCTGCGGGTCTCTTCGATGCTGCGCTGGCGCTCGAGAGCGGATCCGATCCCGAGACGCTCGAACTCCAGAAGGATGTGCGCGCGATGCGCCTTCAGCTCCAGGGGCTCATCGCGGTCAAGAGCGGCACGCGAGATTCCGGGATCGCGCTCATTCGCCGTGCCGTCGCGGTCGAGGACAGTACCGCTGCGGCGTTCGGGCCGCCCTCCATCAATGAGCCGTCGTGGGAGTTGCTCGGGGAACAGCTGCTCGCCGCAGGAAAGCCCAGGGAAGCTGTGGATGCCTTCCGCCTCGCGCTGCTTCGTGCGCCGCGCCGCACGCCAGCGCTGCTCGGCCTCGCGCGATCGGCGAAGGCCGCGGGCGACAACGCGACCGCCGCGCAGACATACCAGACGCTCGTGGCGATCTGGCACAACGCCGATCCGGATCTTCCGGGCCTCGCCGAAGCGCGCGCCGGCGCGGTTGCCGCTCCCGCTGCGCACCAATAACTTCGGTCGCACGACTCACCAGAGGCCGCATGCGCATTGCAGCAACACTCTCGCTCGCCCTGACATTCGTCGCACTCACCACTCCCGTGACCGCACAGACCCCTGACTGGAACGCCGCACGCGACGAGACCCTGCGGCATCTCCAGACGATGATCCGCATGAACACGTCGAATCCGCCGGGCAATCGAGATGCCGGTGGGGAAATATCTCGACAGCGTGCTCACAGCCGAGGGGATCGAGACGCATCTCTTCGAACCGGCGCCCGGACGCGCCGCGTTCGTCGCGCGGCTCAAGGGGAACGGCAGCAAACAGGCCGTGATCCTCATGGGGCACATGGACGTCGTGGGCATCGAACGCGCGCATTGGACGGTCGATCCGTTCGCCGCGGAGATCAAGGACGGTTTCCTCTATGGCCGCGGCGCGATCGATGACAAGGGGATGCTCGCCGCGAACCTCGAGACGATGCTGCTCCTCAAGCGGAACATCATCGACAAGGGTGGCACGCTCTCGCGCGACGTGATCTTCATCGCGAACAGCGACGAGGAAGCGGGCGGAGAATTCGGCATGGGCTGGCTGATCGCGAACCATCCGGAGCTCGTGAAAGCGGAATTCGCGCTCAACGAGGGCGGCCGCACGCGCAATGTGAACGGAAAGCCGCTCTATGTCGCGGTGCAGAACACCGAGAAGGTGCCGTACGGCGTCACCGTCACGGCGCATGGCCCAGGCGGACACGCGGCGATCCCGCTCGAAGGGAACGCGATCGCTCGGCTCGGCCGCGCACTCGCGGCGATCGGCGCGCACCAGGAACCGGTGGTCATGAAGCCCACCACAAAGGTGTTCTTCGGCGACCTCGGCGCGGTGTGGCCCGACAAGAAGGTGGGCAAGGCGATGCTCGACGTCGCGAGCGGCGACGCAAAGCGTGTCGCAGCCGGCGCCAAAGTGCTCTCGACGATCCCGGTGTTCAACGCGGTGATCCGGAACGGGATCTCGCCCACGCTGGTATCGGGGGGCATTCGCAGCAACGTGATCCCCACCGAGGCGACCGCGACGCTCAACATCCGCAATCTGCCCGGCGAGCCGATCGCGCCGGTGATCGCACGCCTAAAAGCAGCCGTGAACGACAGCATGGTGGACTTTGCCGTCGTGGACAGCGGCGTGGATACGCCGGCTTCGAGCTTCACGACGCCGATGTTCACCGCGATCGCCGATGCGGTGAAGGAGCTCGACCCGACAATGGTGACCGTTCCGTATCTCAGCACCGGCGCCACCGACAGCGCGCGCCTCCGCGCGCTCGGCATGCAGGCCTACGGCATTTTGCCGTTCCCGCTCGACCAGAGCGATGAGGACCGAATGCATGGCAACGACGAGCGCATCCCGCTCACATCGCTCGCCTTCGGCACGAAGCTGATCTACGGCGCAATGGTGCGCGTCACGAAATGAGCGCGCGTCCGGTCGCGGTGGTCACGGGTGCGTCGCGCGGCATCGGCCGCGCTGTGGCGGTCAGGCTCGCCGAGCGCTGGGACATCGTGGCGCTCGCGCGCACGAAGAGCGCGCTGGATTCGCTGGCGCAGGAGATCTCGCAAGCCGGCGGGGCATGCCGCGCCGTCGCGGCCGATCTGGCCGATGATGCGTCGGTGACCAAGGCGCTCGCGGGCATCAATGCCGACGTGCTCGTGAACAACGCCGGTGTGGGCACGCTCAAGCCGCTCGTGGACCTGACGCGCGCCGAGTGGCGCGAGATGATCGACGTGAACCTGAACTCGCTCTACACGACCACGCACGCGCTGCTCCCCGGCATGATCGCGCGCAAGCGCGGCTTCATCGTGATGATCGGCTCGCTCGCCGGCCGCAATCCCTTCGCCGGCGGCACCGCCTACACCGCGACGAAGCACGGCGTGATCGGCTTCGCCGAGAGCCTCATGCTCGAAGTGCGCGAACACAATGTTCGTGTCGCGACGATCATGCCTGGGTCGGTCGACACGCGCCTCAACACCAGCGCCGGCGACAACAGCTGGAAGCTCACCGCCGCCCAGGTCGCAGATGCCGTCTGGTTCGCCGTGACGCAACCGGAGAACGCGCTCATCTCCCGAATCGAAATGCGCCCCGCGATCGCGCCGAAAAAGTAGTTCGCCTGCTTGGGCGTGCGCGTGGACGGCTCCACGCGCGCAAGCTCGCGAGGCCACCCCGCTGCGCGGCCGCCCACGCGCTTACACGCTTCGAGCCTCGCGCATACGACGCGCGAGTCTCTCGCTACGCGCAATGGCGGCTGCTCGGGGATGGCCTCGCTCGCATTGTTCCTTGAGGCCGGCGGCGTGGTCCGGCGCGCGAACTCACTTCCTCGCGCTTCCGCTCCCGGATCGATGGAGAGGCGAGTGGGGCGCTCCCGGAGGCGCCCCGGCGCGTAGCGAGAGACTCGCGCGCGGTTGCGCGAGGCTCGAAGCGTGTAAGCGCCAGGGCGCTGGAGGAGCGTCCCGCTCGCCTCGCCCACCCGCGATGACCTAAAGCTCCCGGAGCTTGCTAGGAGTCTGAGATGACGCTAGCGGCCCAGCGCCGACGGGATGATGTGCCACGCGACGTAGAACACCACGCGCAGAAGAACAGCGGCGCCGAAGCCGGCGCGGCGGAAGGTCCAGACTTGAGCCAGGTTCAGGGCGTAGTCCTGCGTGAAGATCACCGTGGTCATGACCGCGTGCCCCGGCATGCTCAGATCCTGCGTGACCGGTTCGATCAGGGCGCACAGCGCGCCGATCACCCAGAAGCTCTCCGTCTGCCAGCGGCCGCGCGTCGCGTATGACACGAGCAGCATCAGCAGCGGGATCGGCACCAGGTAGTAGATGATGTCCACGATCGCGGCGCCGCCGGGATAGATGATCGCCGACGCGGGGAAGGCGATGTTGATCGTCTTGAGCCCGAGCGCGGCCGCCTCCATCGCGCTCCATCCCGTCGCGTTGTCGATGAGCAGCGCGACGATGCCGAGCGCCGCGCCGATCGCGGCGGGGATCACGATGCGATCGCGCAGCGGCACGCGCGGGTCCCACGTTTCAGGGAATCCCGTGCGCGCGGCGCACCACACGCCGAGCGCGCCCAAAACCGCGAGCGCGCCAATGAACCACCACTGGAAGACTTTCGCCTGCGACGCCGAGACGAACATCGCGGGCCACACGTTCGACAC
Organism: uncultured Gemmatimonadaceae bacterium; assembly: GCA_963737845.1. GTDB lineage: Bacteria > Gemmatimonadota > Gemmatimonadetes > Gemmatimonadales > Gemmatimonadaceae > DATKOH01. The sequence continues at coordinate 390,539 of CAVTUD010000001.1, forward strand.
GAGCACTTTGATCAGCGCGAGTCCCGCGATGATGACGAGGAACGCGGCCGCCGAGCGCGGCACGTTCGGGCGCGCCGACTGCATCGCAGGCGCCGTGTTCACCATTGCCGGATCGAGCGTCCGTTCGGAATGCACCACGCGACAACACCGGGATCGAGGTATCTCAACTTACGACTCTGCACCGGACGTGGTTTCGCATAACTTCCAGCATGACTTCTCCCGCCCCGATCCCCGGCGCCCGTCCGGTTCTTTGTGTGATGAGCGACCTGATGTTCCGCTCGCGCATCGACGACGTGACGACACGACTCGGCCTCCCCCTCCGCGCCGCGAAGAGCATGGAGCAGCTCGAACGCCACCTCGCGAACGGCGCCCCTGCGATCGCGTTCGTGGACCTGGAGAATGACTCGCTCGATCCCTCCGCGGCCATCCAGCGCCTCCGCGCGCTGCCGGATGGCGCTGCGTTGCCGATCGTCGGCTACGCCGGCCACACGAATACCGAGGCACTCGCCGCCGGCCGCGCCGCCGGCGCCGGCGTGGTGCTGGCACGCTCCGCGTTCACCGCTCAGCTCGCCAAGCTGCTCGAGCGCATCGCCGAGTCCGAGCGCGCGCGCTCCGCGTAGGCCGACGCTCTGCCGGGAGTGAAGGGGGTGCAGTTCACGATCCAAAGGAGCGGAGCCGCCCCCGGCGCAGCCGCGATAGCGAAAAGCGAGAGACTCGCGCGCAGTGTGCGCGAGGCTCGAAGCGGTTTGAGCGAAAGCGGCCTAGCCGGGGGCGGCTCCGCGACGTTCCGCGCGATAAACCAGAGTCCGCCCACTCTGGCTTGCAACGCGTCGAACGACGTAGATTTCCCCTCGTGACCCCGGAGAAAGCGAAGCCCACCCCCGACGCGTCCGTCCGCGAGCTGATGGTCGTGCGCGAGATCGCGCACGCGTTCCTCACCGCCGACCGGCCCGAAGAGGTCTTCCAGTTCGCGCTCGAGCGCGTGAGCCCGTTGGTTGGTGCCACCTTCGCGTCCATCTACCTCATCGAGCCCGGCGACGAGCAGATGCGCCTCGCCGCCGCCTACAATTGGCCCGAGAAGTTTCGCCCATTCCTGGGTGAAATGCGCGTGAAAGTCGGACTCGGCCCGAGCGGGGAAGCCGTATCCGAGCGCCACGCCATCACGATCCCCAATGTCTTCGCCGACGAGTCCCTCACCGACTGGCAGGAAGTCGCGAAGGAACTCGGCTTCCGCGCGCTCGTCGCGCTGCCGCTCTCGTCGCGAGGCACGGTGCTCGGTGCGGTCACGTTCTATTTCGCCGAGACCGGCGGGCTGACGCCGGAGCGGAGCGGGCTGCTGCAGATCGTCGCCGACCAGATGGCGGCTACCACCGAAAAGGCCGCGCTCATCCAGCAGCTGCGCCGCACGAACGCCGCGCTCACCGATTCGAATGCCGAACTCGAGAAGCAGTACCTCGCCGCGCTCGAGGCGCGCCGAATGAAAGATGAGTTCCTCGCCAACATCAGCCACGAGCTGCGCACGCCGCTCACCGCGGTGCTCGGCTACGCCGACCTCATGCAGGAAGGACTCTCGGGTCCGCTCACCGGTGAGCAGAGTTCCACGATCGAGCAGATGACCAGCGCGAGCCAGCGGCTGCTCGAGCTCATCGACGATCTCCTGGAGCTCACGACGCTCAAGGGCGGGGAAGCTCGCCTCACGGTGGAAAGCTTCGACGCGCGCGAGGCGATGAAGGATGCTCTCGCCGCCGCGCGCGAGCCGGCCGCGGGCGTGGTCGTGAAGCTCAAGATGTCCGAGGGCGACGCCATTTGGATCCGCAGCGACCGCCGGAAGGTGGCCAAGATCCTCACCAGTCTGCTCAACAACGCCTTCAAATTCACCACCGAGGGCGACGTCTTGGCCGCACTCGAAAGTCGCAACAATTCGGTGCGCTTCTCCGTACGGGATACGGGCATCGGGATCGACCCGGCCGCACATGAAGTGGTGTTCGAGGAATTCCGTCAGGCCGACGGATCCGCGACACGACGCTTCGGAGGTTCCGGGCTCGGTCTCGCGCTCTCACGCCAATTGGCGCGACTGCTCGGCGGCGACATCACGCTGGAATCGGCGCCGAGTTCCGGATCGCAATTCACGCTGTCACTCCCTGTGGAATACACGCCCGCGCCATCGAACGCGAACCGTCAACCAGTCGAGCTGAGATGATCCAGGAGATCCGGACAGCCATGTCGCCCGCGGAAGTGCTGGCCGCCGCGAAGGAATTCTTCCCCTCGCGCAGCGCGATCTACGCGGCGTTCCTCGAGAAAGAAGGGCCGGGCTACGCGACGTTCCGCGGTTCATGCGGCGAGGAGATCGTGATCGGCGCCGCGACGGTAGACGGCGTGACCGTCGCGCGCGGCTCCACGTATCTGTACGACCAGCAGGTGGGCCGCTTCTTCACCGCGCTCCGGCCCATGCCGCTCGCCGAGTCGGACGTCGGATGACAGCGCCCTTCGTCACCACGCTGCGTGCGCGCCCCGGCACGATCGTGCTCGGTGCCGCGCCCGGCGCGCTGGTGCTGCGCGTGGAGATGCCCGAGACCTGGGACGTGGTGCGCCTCACCGCGCAGCCGTCGGACACGGTGCTCGCCGTGAAGATCGGCGCGCTCGCCGCGATGATGCCCGGCGCCGATCATCGCCGTTGGGTGATGAAGCTGCGCGGCGCCGAGATCAGTGCCGAGAGCCAGACGCTGCAGGAGATCAACGCGCGCAACGGTTCGACCTTCCTGCTCACGCACCGGCGCCGCCGGGCGGTTCGTTGACCGCCGTTCCTGCGCTCAAGCGCGAGGCGTTGGGCGAGGCCGCGGTGCGGCTCCGCCGCGAGGTCGCGCGCCGGATCATCGGGCAGGATCAGGTGGTGGAAGAGATCCTGATGGCGATGCTCGCCGGCGGCCATGCGCTGCTCGTGGGCGTGCCAGGTCTCGCGAAGACATTGTTGATCCGCTCGATCGCCGAAGCAATGCAACTCGATTTCCGCCGCATCCAGTTCACTCCCGACCTCGTGCCGAGCGACATCACGGGCACCGAGATCATGGAGGAGGACACCGCGAGCGGCGCGCGCGAATTCCGTTTCGTGCGCGGCCCGGTGTTCGCGAACATCGTGCTCGCCGACGAGATCAATCGCACGCCGCCGCGCACGCAGGCCGCGATGCTCGAGGCGATGCAGGAACATTCGGTGACCGTCGCGGGCGAGACGATGAAGCTGCCCGAGCCGTTCTTCGTGCTGGCGACGCAGAATCCCATCGAGCAGGAAGGCACGTATCCGCTGCCTGAGGCGCAACTCGACCGCTTCCTCTTCGACGTGCGGATCGGCTATCCGAGCGCGGACGAAGAAGTGGCGATCCTGCGCGCCACCACCGGCGCGAACAAAGTTGATCTCGCGCCCGTGCTCGACGCCGAGCAGACGCTCGGCCTGCAGCGGCTCACGCGCGAGATGGCGGCCGCCGAGCCGGCACTGCGCTACGCCGCGGCGCTCGCGCGCGCGACGCGTCCCGACGGCATCGACACGCCTGATCTCGTGAAGCGCTACGTGCGCTGGGGCGCCGGCCCGCGCGCCGGCCAGGCGTTGATCCTGGGCGCCAAGGCGCACGCGATGCTCGCGGGCCGCTTCGCGATCGCGCCGGAGGACATCCGCCGCGTCGCGCATCCGGTGCTGCGCCACCGTGTGCTCCCGAACTTCGCCGCGGAGGCGGAAGGGATCACGGCCGAGCGCGTCATCGACGAGATCCTCGAGCGAGTCCCGCCGCCGCGGAGCGACATCAAGCTCTAGCCGTGCCACTCGCGACGAGTTACGGCGCCATGCTCGACGCGCTGCGCGGCGTGAGCTGGCCGGCGCGGCGCGTCGCGCGTGGCACGACCACCGGATCGCATCGCTCGCGACTGCGCGGGGCGTCGCCCGAATTCACGGAGTACCGCCCGTACCGCCAGGGCGACGATCCCAAGCTCATCGACTGGAAGCTGCTGGCGCGCACCGATCGCGTGTATCTGCGCATCACCACCGATCGCTCGACGCTGGGCACCATCGTGCTCCTCAATGCGTCGGCGAGCATGGCGTACCGCAGCGGGCCGAACGCGAAGTGGGAGCAGGCGTGCCGGCTGGCGGTGGGCTTGGTGGCGGTGGCGCACGCGTCCGGCGATCCGGTGGGGATCCTGGTGCCGTCGGCGGAGGGGCTGCGATTCCTCGCCCCGCGCACGCGGCGTGGCGTGGTGGCGGAGGCGGCGCGGTTGCTCGCCGGGATCGCGCCCGCGGGGAATGAGCCGCTGGCGCCGGCGTTCGCGCACGTGCGGCCGGGATTCCGGATCGCGATCGTTTCCGATTTTCTCGGCGACGCCGACGCGTTGCTGCGCGCGTCGCACGAGCGGATCATCGCGGGCGGAGAAGTAGACGCGGTGCACGTGGTGGCGCGCGAGGAGCTCGATCCGCCGGCCGCGGCGGCGATGGCCACCGATCCTGAACTGCCCGAGATCAAGCGCGCGCTCGTGGAGACCACGCGTGAGGGCTACATCGCCGCATTCGCGGCGTGGCGGCTGGAGTTGGCGCGCGGTTGGCGCGACGCCGGCGCGGGATTCACCGAGGTAGTAACGGACGAAGGGGCGGAGAGCGCCGTGTTGCGCGTGGTGCGCGACGTGACGTCATGAACTTCGCGGCGCCGGCGTTCCTCGCGGCGGGCATCGCGGCGGCGCTCGTCGTGGCCGCGCTGCACTTCCTCGCGCGCCAGCGGCCGCGCAAGGCGGTCTTCCCAACGGCGCGGTTCATTCCCGAGCGATCCGCGCGTGCGCCGTCGCGCGCGCTCAAGCCGAGCGACTTGCTGTTGCTGCTTCTGCGCGCGGCGGCGCTCGTGCTCTTGGGCGCAGCGTTCGCGCGGCCGGCATGGAGCACGGCGCATTCGGGCATGGCGCGTGTGGTGCTCGTGGATCGCTCGCGGGCCGTGGCCAACGCGGCGGAGGCGCGCGACTCGGCGACGGGCGCCCTGCGTGGCGGCGACGCGCTCGTGCTGTTCGATTCATCGGCTGTCGTGGTGCCGCGCGATTCGCTGAGTGCGATGCGCGCGACCGCGGCTCGCGGCTCGATCTCGGCGGCGCTCATTGCGGCGCATCAGGCGGCCGGGAAACTCGCGGAGCGATTCGATTCGGTGGAGCTGGTGATCGTGTCACCGTTCGTGCGCGAGGAGATCGATGCGGCGTCCCTGGATATTCGGGGGACTTGGCCGGGGCGGGCGAGGGTGGTGCGGGTGAGGGCCGCTGCTATCGATTCCTTGAAGCGCGGCGTTTCGGTGCGCGGAGACCTGGCTGATGTTTTGGTGAGTTCGGGATTCGGGATTCGGGATTTGGGCAGAACGGCGCGTGTGGTGCGTGGGGTGGCGTCGCGCGGCGACAGCATTTGGGCGAGCGACTCGGGCGGAGTGCTGGTGATCTGGCCCGTCGCGCTCGGCGCCCCACACGACACCATCGGCGCCGTCGTCATGGGCGACGACGTGGTAGTCTCGGCATTCGCGCGCAGCGCGAATGTCGCCGTCGAGTCCCAAGTCCCGAGTCCCGAACCCATCGCGTACTGGAGCGACGGGATGCCCGCCGCAGTCGAAGCCCGCACGGGCTCCGGTTGTATCCGCACCGTCGCCATCCCCATTCCCGTAACAGGCGACCTCGTCCTCCGCGAGAGCTTCCGCCGCCTGTTCAATGGCCTCACCGGCCCCTGCGGCGGCGCGCGCGATCTGCGGCCTGTGCCCGATTCCATCGTGGCACAACTCGCTGCCTTCGGCCCGCTCGCGAGCGCACGCACGTGGAACCGCAATGACACGCGCACGCCGCCGCTCGCGCGCTGGTTCCTCGTCGCGGCCGCGCTGCTGCTCGTGGCCGAGCCGCTGCTGCGCCGGAGGGCTGTCTGAGCGCGCGGACGCGGGTCGCGGGCACGCGATCGTTACTCGTCTTCGCCGCGATCGCGAGCAGCGGTCTGTGGGCACTCGTCGTGTACGCGCTCGCGCGCTCGACAATGCGGCTAGTCTCCATCTGCAGCGATCAAGGACCGCACCGCGATGCGCTGCGCCTGCTCGCGATGGCGCTCATGCTCGGCACATTGGCCCTCGCCCTCTGGCGATCGCGCCGCGCCTGGTCGCGCGATGCCGTCGCGCTCTGGCTGGAGGAGCGCGCACCGTCCATGCGCTACGCGCTCGTCACGGCGGTGGAGCAGCCGGCGTTGGCCAGCGCAGTAGAGTTGGAGCGCGTTGTCGAGCAGGTGCGGTTCGCGCCGTTGATCGCGAGGGAACTCCTCCGGAGCATCGGCATTCCCGCTGCTCATACTCGCCGGCGCAATGACCCTCTGGTTCTCGATCCCACGCCCGCGCTGCGTCGACGCAGGCCAGCCCCTCGGTGTGGGTGCAGGCCAAGCGCCCGCGGGCTCCGCGCCGAATCGATTGGCGCCGCTCCGTGCCACGGTCACGCCGCCCACATACGCAGGATTGACGGAGCGCACGTTCGACGAGCCGAGTTCCATCCCCGGGCTCGTCGCGAGTCGCGTGTCCGTCTCGGGGAAGGGCGCAGCGGGCGGGATTTCCGTGCGCCTCGATAGCACCTCGATCCTAGTCACGAGCGAGAACGGCCGCTGGCAAGCCGACTTCAAAATGCCCGCGAAGGCCACGGCGCTCTCGCTCACCGACCGAACGTTCCACCGCCTCGTGATCCTCGAACCGCGTCCCGACTCCGCGCCGGTCGTTACGCTGCTCGCGCCGCTGCACGACACGGTGTTCCGCACGCCCAGTGGCACGCTCGCGCTCAGCGCCGAAGCACGCGATGACTTCGGGCTCGCCGACGCATGGCTCGAGTACATCATCAGCTCGGGCGAAGGCGAGAGCTTCACGTTCCGCAGCGGAGTGATCGGCCGCGTCGATGCGAAGAATGCGCGCACGGCGTCGGTGCAGGGAACGCTCCGTCTCGATCGATCTCAAGCTTCGCCCTGGCGACATCGTGCACATCCGCGCCGTCGCTCGCGACCTGAATGACGCCACCGGTCCCGACACCGGCGCCTCCGAAACACGCACGCTGCGCATCGCGCGCAAGGACGAGTACGACTCGGTGGCCGTCGAGGGCGCGCCGCCGCCGGACGCCGACAAGTCGGTACTCAGTGAGCGCATGCTCATCATGATGACCGAGGATCTCGAGCGCCGCCGCCCGAAGCTCGCGCGCGACGCCGTCGTTGCCGAGTCGCGCAGCATCGGCCGCGACCAGACGCGCCTCCGCAAGGAGGTCTCGCGGATCATCTTCGCGCGCCTCGGCGCCGGGACCGAGAGCGAAGAATCCAACGCGAGCGACGACGACACGCAGGGCAAGCTGACCCCCGACCAACTGCTCGCCGCCGCCGATTCCGCGACGAATCAGAGCGCCGGCACGCTCGAGGGCGAGGGCGACGAGACGCCGATCGTCGCGCTCAATCGCCCGCTGCTGGAAGCGTACAACGCCATGTGGGACGCGAGCACGCGGCTCAATACCGGCGAACCCGGCGAGGCGCTGCCATACATGCGCGCGGCGCTCGCCGCGATCCAGCGCGCGCGCGCCGCCGAGCGGTTGTATCTGCGCGGTCGCACGCCGCCGGCGGTGGTGGACCTTCAGAAAGTGCGACTCGCCGGCAAGCGCGACAATGCCACGGGCGCCACGCGCGCGCCGCGCAACGCGCTCGACACGACCGCCGCGCGCCGCGTGCGCCGGCTGAACGACGGCGCTCTCCCTGCTCGGCACTCACGCGCAGGCCGCGATCGATTCGCTGCAGATATTGCGCGTCGACGCGATCGCACATGATCCGGCGCTCGCCGCGGCGCTCGGTCCCGTGATCGATTCGGCGCGCGCCGGTGGGAGTACGGCCGCGGCCATCGCGCGCGCGCGGCGAGTGGCCGCCGGCACGCCCGCCGTCGAACGGAACGGTACCAGCTGGGAAGGCGCGCCGTGACCGCATTCACTTTCGTGACCGTGCGCTACGAGTCCGGCGACTGGGACGCCGCGCCGCTCGTGCCCGAGAACATCATCGACACCATCGCGCGCTATACGTCGATCAAGGTGGAACCCGCGGGCGTGGTGGTGCCGCTCTCGTCGCCGGAATTGATGCGTTATCCGTTCGCGTTCCTCACCGGGCATCTCCCCGTTCGATTCAGTACTGCCGAGCGAGAGCAGCTGCGCGCGTGGCTCGCGCGCGGTGGGTTCCTGTTCGTGGACGATCACAACCACGACATTGATGGCGCGTTCCACAAGAGCGTCACCGAGGAGATCGCGCGCACCGTCGGGCCGCTGGTGGATGTGCCGAACGACAGCCCGTTGTATCGCGCATTCTTCACCTTCCCCGATGGCGCGCCCGCCACGAGCCACGAACTCAATGGCTGGGGCGACAATCTTGTGCACAAACATCTGCGCGCGGTGATGCGAGACGGGCGCATCAGCGTGCTCTACAGCAACAAGGACTACAGTTCCGAGTGGGGCTATCACGCCGACAACAAGCGGTTCCTCTCGGTGGACAACACGCGTTTTGCCGTCAACGTGATCGTGTATGCCCTCACCAGCTGAGACGCGCCGCTGGATCGAGCGCGGCTGGCGCGCGCTGGCGCTCGCGCTGCTGGCGTGGGCGCTCGTGATCGCGTTCCGCGCACCGGCGCGCGCGTCGATCGCGATCACGGGAGACGCGCTGGCCTCCGAGTTGCCGCGACTCGCGCGCGCGCCCGAACCCGTTCGGCTCGGCGTGTCCTTCGATGCCGCGCCCGCGCCGGAATCGCGCGAATGGCTTCGCGCCCTTCGGCACTCCGGCGGCCGGGTGGAGTGGTGGGCCGCGGCACCGCTCGCGCCGCTCGCGATCGAACTCTCGCCGCGCGCCGATCCCGCGGGCGGAGCCCGTGCGCTGATCGCCGCGCAGCGGGGCGACACGCTCGCGATGTTCGACCGCGCGGGCCCGCTCGATTCGATCGCCGCCGCGTCATGGGCGACGACACTCACACTCCCGGCGCTCGTCGCACCGTTCTCCGCGCGCGAGCGCGCACAGGAGGCGCGCGCCGCGTTGCGTGATTCCCTGGCGCCCCGCCGCGTGCTCGTGCTGGCCGAGGCCGGCTGGGAAGGGAAGTTCGTGCTCGCCGCACTCGAGGAGCGCGGCTGGCACGCGAGCGCGCGCTTCGCGATCGCGCCGAACATCGCGGCGGCGCAGGGCACGGTGAGTCCGCTCGATACCGCGCACTTCGCGGCGATCATCGCGGTCGATTCCGCGTCGGCGGCGGCGAATGCAAGGGCGATCACCGATTTCGTGCGCCAGGGCGGCGGCCTGATCCTCGCCGGCGACGCCGGCCGCGCGCCCGCCATGCTCGTGCTCGCTCCGGGAACCGTGGGCCCGCACCAGCACGCCGCATCGCTCGCCTTCGCCGACAGCGCCCCACGCCGCGCGCTCGGCTTCTACGCCATCACGAACCTCAAGCCCGACGCGATCCCACTCGAGAGCCGCGACAACAAGCACGCCGTTGCCGCGCGCCGCGCCGGCCGCGGCCGCGTGCTCCAACTCGGCTACGATGACACGTGGCGCTGGCGCTTCGCCGGCGGTCGCACCGCCCCCGAAGCCGAGCGCACGTGGTGGAGCGCTCTCGTCTCGAGCGTCGCGTACCGTGCCGCGATGGCGATTGCCGGCAGCTCGCAGTTGAACTCGAACTCCGCCCCGCTGGCGTCGCTCTACTCGTCGTTAGGCCCACCGACAGCCGACAGCCGACAGCCCGCCTCAGTAGTTTTCGGTCTTCCCTGGTGGCTCCTCTCGCTCATGATTCTTTCATTGCTCGCCGAGATCGCCTCCCGCCGTCTCACGAGGCGCCCCATGACCGTCGCCTTCATCTCGCACTCCGACTGCGGCCGCCACGACACCGGCTGGGGTGCGCCCGAGCACGTCGGCCGCCTGCGCGCGATCACGAGCGCGATGAAGTTCGATCTCGAGCTCTTCGAGAACCTGCGCCACGTGGAAGGCCGCCACGCGACGCGCGAGGAACTCGCGCTCGCGCACGAGCCCGCGTACATCGATCTCGTCGAGGAGACAGCGCGCAACGGCGGCGGCCGCCTCGACGCCGACACCGTCGAGAGCGAAGGCTCGTGGGATGCTGCGACCGCCGGCGCCGGCTGCGTGCTCGACGGAGTGGATTTCGCCTTCGCCAATGTGCCCGAGCGCAGCTTCAGCGCCGTACGTCCCCCCGGCCATCACGCGCTCGCCGACACCGCAATGGGATTCTGTCTCTTCGGCAACGTCGCGATCGCCGCGCATTACGCGCGCAAGAGACATCATGCCGACCGCGTGCTCATCGTCGACTTCGACGTGCATCACGGGAACGGCACCCAGGCGCTCGTCGAGCACGAACCCGGGATCCATTTCGTCTCGATGCATCAGTGGCCCTGGTATCCCGGCAGCGGCGCCGCCACGGAGCGCGGCGATGGCAATCTCTGGAACGTGCCCATGCCGCCCGGGCTCGCCGCCCAGCAGTACGTGGACGCGCTCGAGCGCGCGATCGACGGCGCCACCACCGGCTTCGCGCCCGACCTCATCCTCATCTCCGCCGGATTCGACTCGCTCCGCGGCGATCCACTCGGCGGCTTCACGCTCGAACCCGAACACCTGGCTGGCGTTACGCGGCGCCTCGTACAGCGCGCCAAGATCTCCGCGCGCGGCCGCGTGGTGAGCGCGCTCGAGGGCGGCTATTCGCTGCCGCTGCTCGGACAAGGGGTGCTCGCACACCTCCACGCGCTCGGCGAGTCTTGAATCCTCCTCGCAACACACGGTAAGTTCCCTCTATGCCAACGGGGCGGATCCCGCCGGTGCCGGCTGTGCTGCGGCTGGTGCAGCGCGCGGTGCTGCACCGCTGGCAGGCCACAGCCGAGGACCTGTATCGCGAGGTCGCCGCGCTCGTCGAGGCGGTGCCGCGCATGGAGATCGTCGTCTCCGGGTGCGGCGAAGGGGAAACGTCGCAATGGCTCGCGGAGCACACGGGTGCGGCGGTGACCGGAGTGGACCCGGACGCCGGCCGGATCGCGGTGGCGGAAGCGCGGTCTCGCGAGCCGGAAGCGAAGGCGCGGGTGCACTACGAGCACGCGCCGTTGGACGATCTGCCGCACGAGACGGGCGTGTTCGACGTCGCGATCGGTGACGCGGCGCTCTCGGCGAGCGCCGATCCGGAGCGGGCGGTGGCGGAGTTGGTGCGGGTCGTGAAGCCAATGGGGATCGTGGTGCTGCTCCAGCCTACCTGGACGAGTGAGATCGCTCGCGAGACGCGCGAGGCGATCGTCGACCGGCTGGGTTTGAGGCCGCACCTCCTCGTGGAGTGGAAGCAGATGATGCGCGATGCCGGCCTGGTGGAACTGCAAGTGCAGGATTGGACCGACGGCGCACCCGGCGGCCGCGCGAGCGCGCCCGGTGCGCCGCATCCGCATCTCACGGTGCGCCAGAAGATGCACATCGTGGGCCGGGCGTGGCGGCGCTGGGGATGGCGCGAGGCGCGCGGCGCCGTGGAGCGCGAGACGTCGCTCATCCGCGAACTGTCGCGGCAGCGGGCGCTGGGCTTCCAGCTGATGCGCGGCGTGAAGTGGCCGCACGAGAGGGCCGGCTGATGTTCTGTCCCGACTGCGGCACCTGGAATCGCGGCATGGCGGTGATCTGCGTGCGCTGCGCGCACGAATTGCCCGAGCTGCCCGACGCACCGGCCGAGAAGCCCGACGAGGAGATGGACCTCATCCGCCGCGCCACCGGCGGCCGCTACCGCATTTACCGCCGCGTCGCGACGGGCGGCATGGCGAGCGTGTATGCCGCGCGCCACGTGGTGCTCGGGCGTCCGCTGGTGATCAAGGTGCTGCTCGCGCATCTCGCGCGCGACCCGGAGATGCGCGAGCGGTTCCGGCGCGAGGCCGAAGTCGAGCTCGCAGTTGTTCCACCCGCACGTGTGCTCCATTCTCGACTATGGCGAGGTGGAGCAGACCGTCTATCTCGTGATGCCGTACCTCGCGGGCGGATCGCTGGCCGACCGCATCGTGCGCGGGGGCACGATGGAGGGGCCGCAGGCCGGCGTGGTGTGCGCGCAGATCGCGTGCGCGCTCGACTACGCGCACCGGCACGGCATCGTGCATCGCGACGTGAAGCCCGACAACATCCTGTTCGATGAGGACGACAACGCGGTCATCACCGACTTCGGCATCGCCACCGCGCGCTTCCACGGCCGCCTGACGATGACCGGCCGCGCGATGGGTACGCCGCACTACATGTCGCCCGAGCAGGCGATGGGGAAGATGGTGGATGGCCGCAGCGACCTGTACGCGCTGGGCGTGCTGCTGTACGAGATGCTGGTGGGCTTCCCGCCCTTCGACGGCGCCGATTCGTACTCCATCGGTTACAAGCACGTGCACGAGGACGCGGTCAGCCCCGACGTCGTGAATTCCCGCACGCCGATCGAACTCGCTCAGATCACCATGAAGTGTCTCGCGAAGAATCCGCTCGAGCGCTACCAGCGCGGCAACGACCTGGCCGACGCGCTCATCGCGTTCCTCGCTCCGCTCGGCTCACCTGACGGCTATCGCGCGGCGACGCTCGCGCGGCGGCTCGGCATCACCCCAACGGTGCGATGAAGATCAGCCACGAACTCGTCACTCTGCGCACGAAGCACGAATTCACCATCGCGCGCGGTGGCTCGAGCGAATTCCGCGTGGTGCTCGTCACCGTGACGGACAAGGACGGCGCCTTCGGCGTGGGCGAGGCGGATCCGAGCCGCTTCTACGGCGAATACGCCGATACCGTGCCGGTGGCGCTCGCGCAGTTCGCGCCCATCCTCGAGAGAGCCGACGGCTGGTCGCTGGAGGGCATCGAGGCGGACATGAACGCCAAGATGCGCGGGAACGGCGCGGCCAAGAGCGCCGTGATGGCGGCGCTCTACGATCTCATGGGCAAGCGCCTGGGGCAACCGCTGTACAAGTTGTTCGGCCTCGATCCCGCGAAAGCGCCCGGCTCCAGCTTCACGATCGGCTTCGCGCCCGAAGAGGAGATGCGTCTCAAGCTGCGCGAAGCGAAGGACTATCCGATTCTGAAGGTGAAGCTCGGCACCGATCACGATGAGGACGTCATTCGCATCATCCGCGAGGAAGCGCCCGACAAGACGCTCTACGTCGATGCGAATTGCGCGTGGACGCCCAAGCAGGCGCTCAACAGCATCGAGATGCTGGTGGGCTATGACGTGGAGATCGTCGAGCAGCCGCTGCCGCCCACCGACCCCGAGGGGCTGCGCTTCGTGCGCGACCGTTCGCCGCTGCCGATCATCGCCGATGAATCGTGTCTGGTGTCGAGCGACATCCCGAAGCTCGCCGGCGTCGTGGACGGCATCAACATCAAGCTCGCGAAGTGCGGCGGGCCGCGTGAAGCGATCAAGATGGCCGCGACCGCGCGCGCGCACGGCATGCTCGTGATGATGGGCTGCATGATCGAGACGAGCGTCGGCATTACGACGGCCGCGCATCTCGCACCGCTGCTCGATTACGCCGACCTCGACGGCGCCGCGCTCGTGGCCAACGATCCATACAAGGGCGCGACGATCGACCGCGGCGTGATCACGATCCCCACCGCACCGGGGCTCGGCGTCACGAGAGCATGAGCGGCAAGCGGTACCTCGAGGTCGCGCTCCCGCTCCCGCTGTTCCAGACCTTCACTTATTCGGTCCCCGACGGCGCGGCGCTCCCCGCGCCGGGGATGCGCGTGCTCGTGCCGGTGCGCGGGCGGCGCGCCATTGGCATAGTGCTCGGCCCGGCGACGGGCGAGGGCGTGAAGAATCTCAAGGACATTCTCGACGCGCCCGACGCCGAAGCGAGCGTGCCCGCCGAGCTGCTCGCGCTCGCGCGCTGGATCGCGGATTACTTCGTGGCGCCGGTGGGGCTCGTGCTGCGCGCGATGCTGCCATCGGCGCTCACCGGCTCGCGCGTGCCGCGCCCCGCGCCGCGCACGCAGCGCATCGCGCGGCTCAGCGTGGGGCTGCCATCGCTCGAGGAACGCGACCGCGTCTTCGCGCGCGCGGCGCGCCAGCGCGCGCTCTATGAAGCGCTGGAATCGCTCGGCGGCGCGAGCGACACCGCGCATCTCACCACGCAACTCGGCTTCGCGCCATCGGTGATCCGCGCGCTCGCGGAGCGCGGACTCATCGCGCTCTCGGAGAGCGAGGTGGTGCGCGATCCGTTCCTCGCGCGCGCCATTCCTCCGGCGGCGGCGCACGTTCCAACGCCGGCGCAGCGCGACGCGCTCGCGGCACTCGTCGCGGCCAAGCCGGGTGCGGCGTTCCTGTTGCGCGGCATCACGGGCAGCGGCAAGACGCTCGTGTACATTGAGTTCCTGCGGGAGATCGTCGAACGGCGCGGCAAGACCGCGATCGTGCTCGTGCCCGAGATCGCGCTCACGCCGCAGGCGGTGGACCGCTTCCGCGCGGCCTTCGGCGAACGCATCGCGGTGCTGCACTCGGGGCTCTCCGATGGCGAGCGCTACGATGCGTGGCGCGCGCTGCGCAACGGCACCAAGACGATCGCCGTCGGCGCGCGCTCCGCGATCTTCGCGCCGCTCGCGAACCTCGGCGCGATCATCGTGGACGAGGAGCACGAGGGCAGCTACAAGAACGGCGAGACGCCGCGCTATCACGCGCGCGAGGTCGCCCTCGTGCGCGCGCGCGACGAAGGCGCCGTGGTGGTGCTCGGCTCGGCGACGCCGAGCCTGGAGAGCTGGCAGAACGCGCAGGCGGGGAAGTACACACTGCTCACGCTCCCCGATCGCGTGGCGGATGCCAAGTTGCCCGCGGTGGAAGTAGTGGACATGCGCGCGCCGGCGCGTCCAGCCGCGCAGGGCCCCCGCGCGGCGGTGATCGATCCGTTCCGCCGTGTGTTCAGCGAGCCGCTCGAGGCCGCGCTCGGCGAGCGGCTGCAGCGCGGCGAGCAGAGTATCCTGCTGCTGAATCGTCGCGGCTTCGCGGCGTTCGTGCAGTGCGACGCCTGCGGCGACGTCGTCGTGTGTCCCAATTGTTCGATCACGCTCACGTACCACAAGAGTCCCGAGCGGCTCGTGTGCCACTACTGCCGCCACGAGCAGGCGCTGAGCGAGAAGTGCGCGCGCTGCGGCGGCACCACGGTGCGCCAGCGCGGCCTCGGTACGCAGCAGGCCGAGAAGCTGCTCGCCGAGCGGTATCCGTATGCGCGCATTGCGCGCATGGACGTGGACACGACGAGCGGCAAATGGGCGCACACCGAGATCCTCGACCGGGTGGGGCGCGGCGAGGTGGACGTGTTGCTGGGCACGCAGATGATCGCGAAGGGCCTCGACTTCCCGAATGTGACGCTCGTGGGTGTGATCGATGCGGACGTCGGGATAAACCTGCCGGATTTCCGCGCGAGCGAGCGCAGCTTCCAGCTATTGAGTCAGGTGGCCGGTCGCGCCGGCCGCGGCGCGAAGGGCGGGGAAGTGATCATCCAGACGCGCGTGCCCTCGCATCACGCCGTGCGCGCGGCGGTGACGCACGATTATCTGACCTTCGTTCGCGAAGAACTGTCGGGGCGCAAGGATCCGGTATATCCGCCCTACACGCGCCTCGCGAATGTGATCGTGAGCGGCGAGGAAGAGGAGCCGGTGGCGCGACTCACGATCGCGGCTGCCGCGTGGCTGCGGCGGCTGATCGCCGAGCAGAAAGTGGAGGGAGTGACGGTGGTGGGCCCGGCGCCGTGTCCGGTGGAGCGAGTGAAGCGGCGGTGGCGGTGGCATTTGCTGCTAAAATCGGAGAATCCGGCGGCTCTTACGCGCGTGGCGCGCTATTTCCTGGAGAAGTTCGACGTTCCCACGCGGGGAGAGATGAGAGTGAGCGTGGATAGGGATCCGGTGGCACTGCTGTAACTACGCGGCAAGCGGGAAGCGGGAAGCGCCGCGGGATGTGAGAAAGGCGCGTGGAACCATCGCGCAGTTCTATGCATCCTGCGGCGCTTCCCGCTTCCCGCTTCCCGCGCCGTTCAGATCTGAGACTTCTTCGCAGCCTCCGCGATCTTCGCCGCCGCTCGGAACGCCAACGCCTGTATCGTCATCGTCGGCTGTCCTCTTCCCGACGTCACGAAGCTAGAGCCATCCACGATGAACAGGTTGGGCACATCGTGCGTGCGGTGATTCGCATCGATCACGGATGTCCCGGGTCGTTCCCCATGCGGCACGTGCCGAGGAGATGCGGGCCGCCGTATCCGGCTTCGAAGGGGGCAGGTTGGATCTCACTGCCGCCCGAGGCGATGAGCAGTTCCTTCGCGCGCTCCAGGAACCACGCGTTCACCGCGACATCGTTCGGATGCAGCGTGAACGTGAGGCGCGGCGCCGGCAGTCCCCAGGCGTCCTTCACGTCGGGATCGAGATCGATCCGATTCGTCGCGACGGGCAGCTGCGTCGAATGACCGTAGGCGAAGATCCGGCGCGACAGTGTCTCGCGCACGCGTTGCTTCCAGCCGTCGCCCCATCCCGGCGTGAGGATGCCGGCGAACATCGGCGTCATCATACCGCGCATGTCGAAGCCGCCGCCGCCGTACAAGCCCGAGCTCGCGGGCAACACCACCTGGTCCCATGCGACGCGCGACACCACGACGCCCTTCCACGAATTGATGTCGTGCTCGAACGCCGCGTTCGCGAGTCCGCCGCCGTTGAACGTGATGTTCCGCCCGACCATCCCGCTCGAATTCGCGAGCCCCGAGGTATTTGCGCCCGTCGCGGATATGAACAGCAGCTTCGGCGTCTCGACGCCGTTCGCCGAGAGCACCACCGCCTTCGCCTTCTGGAAGACCTCGTTCTTCTTCGCGTCGAAATAGGTGACGCCGGTGACGCGGCCGTTCGCGCCCATCTCGATCTTGCGCACGTAGCTCAGCGGCCGGATCTCGCAGCGGCCCGTCGCGAGTGCGCCGGGGATCATCGACACGAGCGAACTCGACTTCGCATTCACTTCGCAGCCGGCGCCGATGCACATGCCGCATGCGATGCATCCCGGGCGTCCGCGGTAGGGCTTCGAGAGGATCGCCATGGGCGCGGGCCACGGATGCCAGCCGAGCTTCCTCGCGCCGCGCTCCATGATCACGCCTTCCGATTTGATCGGCAGCGGCGGCAGCGGGTAGCCTTTCTGCCGCGGTGGCTCGAACGGATTCCCGGCGAGCCCGGAGACGCCCACCTCCCACTCCACCTTCGTGTAGTAGGGTTCGAGATCCGCGTACGAGATCGGCCAGTCGGCGACGCTCGATCCATCGGGCACGCCCAGCTTGCTCGCCTGGTTGAACTCGATCTCGGGGAAGCGCCAGTAATTCGCGGTGAAATGCACTGAGCCGCCGCCCACCACGCGTCCGTACTGGATCACGCCGCCCGCCTTCTTGGCGGTCTCGCTCTCGTTGGCGCGCGAGGTGACCGGCTGCAGCGCCGGGTTGTTGGTCAGCCCGAATTGATTCTGCAGCCAAATGTCATCGTGCTTGAAATCCGCGGCCGTGAGCCACGGCCCCTGCTCGAGCACGACGACGGAGAACCCGGCGCGCGAGAGTTCGCGCGCCATCACACCGCCCGCCGCGCCGGAGCCGACGATGACGAAATCGACTTCGGTGCCCGGCGCGTAGTGCTTCATCTTCGGGAGCGGCGCGTGCGCGGCGCCCTGGTGGCCATGCATGTGGTCAGCCACGGTCGTAGTACCCGAATGGCGGCGTCCAGATGAAGCGGTCCTCGAACCCGATCATCTTCCAGCCCGACTTGTCGTGATTCCCGCCGTAGGACGGATTGGAGAAGAGTCCTGCGATCGTGGTGAAGCGGATCCAATTGAACTGTTGCGGATCGGACTGCTCGAACTGTTGGAGCACCGCGATCCGGTCGAGTGCATCCAGCGCCGCGAAGGACGCGGCATCCGGCGCGTATTCCTCTGTTTCGGCCGCGAGCGACGTCATCACTTCATCGAAATGCTTGCGATCGTCCTTCATGAACGTCGCCAGCGAGCGGTCGATGAACCGCACGACATGCGCCTCACGTGCGCCCGGCAACTCGTCGGTCGGCACGAGCGTCGCGGTGACGGCGTCCAGCACGGCGGCCTCCTGCGGCGTGAGCACGAGCCACGGATCGGAAGGCGCGGACTTGCCCGCGAACGCACTCGCGGCCTGCAGCTCGCTTGCATGCGCCGCGAGCCAGGCACTCGCGCCTCCAGCCGCAATGGCGGCGAGGAATCCTCGACGGGATGTCATGGGGCGATACAGTACGACGCGCGGTGGCGGGCGGGAAGGGCCACACTACGAGGGAAGCGGGAAGCGGGAAGCGCCGCGGGATGCGACAAAGGCGCGTGGGGCCCTCGCGCCGTTCACGCATCCCGCGGCGCTTCCCGCTTCCCGCGCCGTTCCGGAGCCATCATCGCGCGAGTAGCTTTAAAGATGTCCTTCGCTCACCCCGACTTCACCACCAAGCAGTTCGCCACCAGTCCCGACGCCAAGTTCGTAGCCGCCCCATCCGATGGCGTCCTGCCCGATCGATTCTTCTCGACCACCAATCTCCCCACGTACGTCCGCGTGAAGGGGAAATGGCGCATGCCGCGCGAGCCGCGCATGGATGCGTCGCTCGTGCTCGCGCCCGACGGCGAGATCTGGGTCCGCGAGATGCGCCGCGTGAAAAAAGGCGACCAGGTGGCGGTCGGCGCCGCCGAAGATGGATCCGAAGGCATCTTCGTGCACTCGAGCGCGTTCCTCGGCGAGGCCGCCGCCGGCGAATTCAAGTTCATGACGAGCGAGGTGTCGCGCGAGAAGCCGATCGACTACTCGCAAATGGCGCGCCTCCTCATCGACGAACGCGCGCGCGGCGGCTATCCGATCTGGGTCTGCGGCCCCGCACTCGTGCATTCGCGCGCGCGCGCGGACATGACCTGGTTCATCGCCAACGGATTCGTCGGCGCGCTGCTCGCCGGCAACGCGGTGGGCGTGCACGACATCGAAGCGTCCATCTTCTCCACGACGCTCGGCATGACCTCAGGCGGCGAGGCCACCAGCGGTGGGCACGGACTCCACATGCGCGCCATCAACCAGGTGCGCGCCGCTGGCTCCATCGAGGAAGCGGTGAAGCGCGGCATCGTCAAGGACGGGATCATGCACGCGTGCGTGACACATCATGTGCCCTACGTGCTCGCCGGCTCGATCCGCGACGACGGGCCGCTGCCCGGTGTGTACGCCGACATGAATGCCGCGCAGGACGCGATGAAAGCGCATACGGTGAGAGCCACGATGGCGATCCTCGTCGCCACCGCGCTTCACGCGATCGCCACCGGCAACATGCTGCCCGCGTTCGTCACCGAGGCCGACGGCTCGTTGCGCGAACTCACCACGATCTGCGTGGATTCCTCCGAATTCGTGGTGAGCAAGCTCAAGGACCGCGGCACGCACCAGGCGTTCGGCGTCGTCACCAATGCACAGGACTTCATGCACATCCTGCGCCTCTACGTCGAGCGCGAACTCGGCGCCGCGGGTGCGGCCAAGTGAGCGCCGAAGGACGCGATCGCTTCCTGCGCGCCATCGCCGAGCACCTGCCGGGCTCGCGCATCGACGAGATCCGACTTTTCGCGCCGCTCAAGCAAGGCGGCGTCGAGAGCGGCGTCGCGGTGATCACGGTCGCGCTCGAGGGCGAAGCGGGCGCCAAACCGCGCTACACCATCTACCGCGCGCAGTATCGCCTCACGCTCAAGGGCGCCGAGCGCGGCAAATGGGACATGTCGCTCACCGAAGATGCCGACGCCCCCGGCGGCACCGTGGATGACGTCGTGCGCGGCGTGCTGCGCCGCAGTGCCGACGAATCGGAGCCCGAGCGCCTCTCGGGCGAAGCGCTCCATGCCGCACTCCTGGACGACGCGTGGACGCGAGCGGTCTGATCGACGAGTTCACCGCGTACCTGCGCGCGCACAATCTGCCGGTGACGCCACAGCGCCTGGCCGTCGCCGAGATCCTCCTGATGCGCGACCGCCACTTCAGCGCCGACGAAGTCGCGCAGGAGCTCGCGCGCAACGGCTCGAAGATCGGCACGGCCACCATTTATCGAACGCTCGAGGTGCTCGTGAACAGCGGGCTCGTGGTGGAGCGCGACTTCGGCGAAGGATTCCGCCGCTTCGAGAGCGCGCGCGACATGCCGCAGCATGAGCACCTGCTGTGCACGGTGTGCGGGCGCGTCGTGGAATTCCAGGATGAGCGCCTCGAACGCATGACCACGCTCATCGCCGAGTCCAAGCGATTCGTGCGCCAGCGCCACCGCCTCGTGATCTACGGCGTGTGCGAGAGCTGCCGCTCGGGGCGCACGGTGCGCGCGTGAACGGTCCGTCCATCGGAGTGCTCGTGGCGTTCGGCGCGGGCGTCGTGAGCTTCCTCTCGCCCTGCGTGCTGCCGCTCATCCCGAGTTACATCACCTTCATCACCGGCATGAGCCTCGATGAGGTGCAGCAGCACCGCCGCGCGGCCGTCGTGCACTCACTGCTTTTCATTACGGGCTTCACGATCATCTTCCTCCTGCTCGGCGCGTCCGCAAGCGCGCTCGGCCAGGTCGCCTTTCGCGCGCGCGATTGGGTCGCGCGCGTTGGCGGCGTACTCATCATCGTCTTCGGCTTGTATCTGCTCGGCGTATTCGACATCGCGCTGTTCAGCCGCGAGCGCCGGGTGCATCTCGCGAACAAGCCAGCGGGTTACCTCGGCACGCTGCTCGTGGGTCTCGCGTTCGGCGCGGGCTGGACGCCTTGCATCGGCCCCATCTTAGGCGCGATCCTCACTTACACCGCGAGCACGGCCAGTCTGTCGAAGGGTCTCTGGCTGTTGTTCGCGTATTCAATGGGATTGGCGGTGCCGTTCATCATCGCCGCGGCAATGGTCGACAAATTCATCGACTGGTTCGCGCGCAACAGAGGCGTGATGCTCTGGATGAACCGCGTCGGCGGCGTGATCCTCGTGATCATCGGCGCGCTGCTCGTGACGAACGAATTCACTCTTCTCGCGAGCTACCTGCAGGCACTGACGCCCGACTGGATACGGACAAGGATATAGTCGGGAGGCAGTGTTTGGTCGTACGCGTTTAGAACTGCTAAACGCATACGACTACCGACTGCAGTTCTAAACGCGTACGACCGACGACTGCAGTTCAATATCCTGCCGCTCCGCCGCTCGTTCGGCGGTCCACCACGCCCACCCATCCATTCGTTGTGCGCTCGATCGCGAACACGTCCGCAATGTAGCCGTGCGAACCAAAGGTGGATACGAGCACGCTATGGCCCATCGCCGTAAGCGAATCCACCACCGGCTGCTGGAGTGCGCCCAGCTCATAGCGGATCGTATCCGGACGCGCCTGCTCGTGGATCCGCGGCGCGTTCATAGCGTTCACGAGCGGCATGCCGTAGTCGATCACGCCGATGAGCACCTGCAGCACCGCCGTGATGATGCGCGGACCGCCGCGCGCGCCGATCACGAGCGTCACGCGATTCGCCGAATCGAGAACGATGGTGGGCGCCATGGCGCTGAGCATGCGCTTCCCCGGCGCGACCGCGTTCCGCTCGCCCTGCACGAGCCCATAGAGATTCGGCTGCCCGGGTCGCACCGCGAAATCATCCATCTCGTTGTTCAGGAAGAAGCCGGCGGCCGTCACGTACACCCCCGAGCCGTACGATTCGTTCAGCGTCGTCGTCGTCGAGACGGCGTTACCCTTGGCGTCCACCACCGAGTAATGGGTCGTGTGCACACCCTCGGGGCTGGGGCTCGCGGCGCTCGGCGCCGCCTGCTCGACGGCCGCCGTCTTCGTCGCGGAATCACGTGAGATCCCCGACGCCAACGACCGCGCGTACGCTTTGCTCACCAGCTGCGCGACCGGTACCGGGGAGAAATCCGGATCGCCGAGCAGCGAGTTGCGGTCCACGAAGGCGCGACGCAGTGCCTCGGCGAGCAGGTGCGTCTCCATCGTACCGTGCATGGGCGGGAGCGGGCCGAACGTCTCGAGGATGTTCAGCGCCTCGATCGTCGTGATGCCGCCGGATGACGACGGCGGCATCGAGATGATCGTGTAGCCGCGGTACGTGCCGATGAGCGGATCGCGCCACGCGGGGTGATACCCTTTGAGATCGGCGAGCGTGATGAGTCCGCCGTCCTTCAGCTGCGCATCAGCGATCGCTTTCGCGACCTCGCCTTGATAGAACCCGCGTGCGCCGTGCGACGCGATGGCCTTGAGCGTGCGCGCAAGCGCCGGTTGCACGAGCTTCTGGCCCGGCTGGAGCGGCTTGCCGCCGGGCATTAACAGCTTGGCGCCGGCGAAACGCCCGATCAGTGTCTGGCCGCTCGCGATCGAATTCGCGAGCGCGGTGTCCACGATGAAGCCCTTCTCGGCGAGCCGGATCGCGGGCGCCATCACGCGCATGAGCGGCAACCGGCCGAATTCCGCGTGCGCCGTGGTGAGCCCGGCGACCGCGCCGGGCACGCCCGACGCGCGCGGCCCCACGATGCTCGACTCGTTCGCGATGCTCGCGCTGTCCATGAACATCTCGCGCGTCGCGGCCGCCGGCGCCATCTCGCGATAGTCGAGCGCCGCCGTGCGCCCGTCGGCCATGCGGATGATCATGAAGCCGCCGCCGCCGATGTTGCCCGCCTCCGGATACGTGACCGCGAGCGCGAAGCCGACCGCGACGGCCGCGTCCACCGCGTTGCCGCCTGCCTTCAGGACCTCGACACCCGCGGCCGTCGCGAGTGCGCTGTTCGATGCGATCATGGCATGCGCCGCGCCCACCTCGTCGCCCGCATTGGCGCGCGGTGACGGCGCCGTGGCCTGCGCGCCAGCGGCGGCGATCGCGAGTGGAATGAAAGCGAATCCGATGAACGTACGCGGAATGGAATGCATGAGGTTCCCCCGGTTCTCTTGCGACGACTGCGCGGCGACGGATAAGTTAGCCCGCGTGCCGTGGCGTTGCCACGCGCCGCGCGCTCCCCCTCTGCGATGAGCCGATTTGTCCCCGTCGCCCGAAGATCCCCGTCTCACCGAGCGCCGCAATCCGCGCACGACGCGCATCGATCTCGCGACCGCCGCGGAGATCGTACACCTCATGCTCGCCGAGGATCGCACGGTCGCGGACGCCGTCGCATCGCAGCGCGCCGAGATCGCGCGCGCGATCGAGCTCGCGGAGTCGGCGTTCCGCGCCGGCGGCCGGCTCATCTACGCGGGCGCCGGCACGTCGGGCCGCCTCGGCGTGCTCGACGCGAGCGAGTGCCCGCCCACCTTCGGCACGGATCCCAGCATGGTGGTCGGCGTGATCGCCGGCGGCCTCGATGCGCTCACGCGCTCCATGGAGGGCGCCGAGGATGTCGCCGCCGACGGCGCGGCCGCCATGACGAAGCTCGCGATCGGCGCGAACGATCTCGTGGTGGGCATCGCCGCGTCGGGCACCACGCCATACGTGCGCGGCGCGCTCGAGCGCGCGATGGAGCTCGGCGCGCGCACCGCGATCCTCGCGTGCTCCACGCCGCCGGCGGATCTCGCGAAGCGCGTGACCGTCGCGATCGTTCCACTCACCGGCCCCGAGGCGATCACGGGTTCGACGCGACTCAAGGCCGGCACCGCCACGAAGCTGGTGCTCAACATGATCTCCACCGGCGCCATGGTGCGCATCGGCAAGACATATGAGAACCTGATGGTTGATCTGCGTCCGATGAGCGCGAAGCTCGTGGATCGCGGCGAGCGCATCGTGATGGAACTGTGCGGCGTCGAGCGCGCCGAGGCGAAGCGGGTGATCGCGGCCGCCGGCGGGAGCGTGAAGACGGCGATCGTGATGCAGAAGCTCGGTGCGACGCGCGACGTGGCGGAAGCGAAGCTGCGCGATGCCGGCGGCGTGATCCGCGCCGCGCTCCCCGGCGCGAAGCGTGACTGAAGCGCCGCAGGTCATCATCGGGTTGATGTCCGGCACGTCGGCGGACGGGATCACCGCGGCCGCCGTGCGGTTCATCGAGAACGATAGCCCCGCGCCCGATCTGCAGCTCCTCGCGACCATCACGCGCGAGTACGCCAAGGGGCAGCGCGAGCGCCTGCTGCGCGCCGGCCTCGAGCAGCCGGCCAATGCGATCACGCGGCTCGATTTCGAACTCGGCGAGTGGCTCGCCGACGCCGCGCGTGCGGTGATGACCGCGGCGCGGCTGCGCGGCTCCGACGTGCGCGCCATTGCCTCGCACGGCCACACCGTGTGGCACGCCGGCGCGCATGGGACCTGGCAGATCGGACAGGCGGCCGTCATCGCCGAGCGCACGGGGCTCAATGTCGTGAGCGATTTTCGCGTGCGGGATGCCGCAGCCGGCGGCCAAGGCGCGCCGCTCGTCGCGATCGCCGACATGCTCCTCTTCGCGGCGCCGGATCACGCGCGCGCACTCCAGAACATCGGCGGCATCGCGAACGTGAGCGTCGTGCCGGCGCGCGGCGGCGCCGATCCCGTGCTTGCGTTCGACACCGGTCCGGGGTGCGGCGTGATCGACGCGACCGTGCGAAGACTGGTGCCGTCGCTCGCCTACGACGTGGAGGGCGCGATGGCGTTGCGTGGAACCGTGATCCCCGGTCCCGTGGATGCGGCGCTCGCGGATCCTTACTTCGCCGCGAAGCCGCCCAAGAGCACGGGGCGCGAGAAGTTCAGCGCCGCCTACGCGAACGCGTTCGTCGAACGCTGTCTCGCCGCCGATCGCGCCGCGCGCCCCGAGGACATCGTTGCCACCGCCGTGTCACTCACGGCCCGCAGCATCGGCGTCGCGTACCAGCGCTTCGTGCCCGCGGCCGTGGCCAGATGTGCTGCTCTCCGGCGGCGGCGCGAAGAATCCCGCGCTCGTGCGCGCCGTGCGCGATGCCCTCGCGCCGCGCACCGTGCGCCTCTTCAGCGAAGAATTCTTCGACGACGGCGCGAAGGAAGCGGTGGCCTTCGCGTTCCTCGGATGGCTGCATCTGGAGGGGCGCCCGGGGAATGTGCCGAGCGCCACGGGGGCGGCGGGGCCGAGAGTGTTGGGGAAGTTCACGCCGCGATAGAACTTTGAACGACCGGTGGTCGATTGCCGGGAGTCGATGAGGAATAACAACAAATTCCGTTACCACCCTGCGCAGTGCAGTTATGGAATTGATTTTCATTCCTCATCGACTCCCGGCAATCGACCACCGGTAGTTCGCCGTTCATCGCGGAGCGATCAGCGCCGCCAGTTTGTCCGCCGGTATCGCGTACACAATGCGCCCCGCGGCTTCGCGCGCGCCGCCGTATACCACCCCGATCACGCGGCCGTCCGTCGCGAACACCGGGCTCCCGCTCGATCCCTCGCCGGCGTACGCGTCCACCTGCAGCACATCGTCGAGATGCTTGCTCACCGTGCCCGCCACGAGCGTCGAGCGCGCGATGATCTTCGTGCCCGTTCCCTCCATCGGCGTCTCGGTGCCCAGCGGATAGCCAATGATCGCGACCTGCGCGCCCACCGGAATGTCCGCGGTGCTATGTGCAATGCCGCCGACCACCGGATACGTGCCCGGCGCGTCGATCTGCAGCAGCGACAGGTCCGCATCGGTGCTCGAGCGCACGACATGCGCCGGCAGCCAATTCTTCGTATCGCTGAAGATGACGAGCACCTGGCGCGGCGTGTGCCCGTTGCTGTCGGTCACGAGATGCCGGTTGGTGACAATGAACCCCGCCGCGTTCACGCCGAACCCGCTGCCGCTGAAGCTGTGCCCATCGGGCCACTGCACCGCCACGAGCGCCACCGCCGGCCCGCTGCGCTGCGCGATCGCCGGATAGCTGATCGCCGCCGAGAGGATCTCGTGCCGTTTGGTCTCGCTCTTCGAGAGCTGGTTCGCGATCGCCTTCGCGTCGGACCCGCGCCCCGCGACCTTCAATTCCGACTGCAGCCGGTCGATCTCCAAGCGCGACGCGCTCAGCGCGGAATCGATCCCCGCCATCTGGCTGCTCATCGTGAGCACGCGATCGGCGAGCACGTTCTGCAGACTGTCATTCTCCTGCCGCTTGGCGGCGAGCTCCGCGTACAGACGGTCGGAGTCACGCCGCCCGATCCAGTACACCGTGATCAGCGCCGCCACGACGAGCAATGCCGCGGCGATCGCCCAGCGCTTCAATTGCTGCGTATGCGCGCGCACCGCCACCGCGATCCGCTCGGTCGTCGAGCCGGCGGCGCTCCGGGACGCACCCGCCCCCACGGGGCCGGTCTTCTCGAGTCGCAGACCTCGCAGCGCCGGACTCGTCGAGGCCGGCGACTGCCTGGGGAATTCCGTCGTGTCGCGCACCATGTACGGCGGCGCGAGCAATCGCACGGCCACCTGCGGGCCGTGCGCGCCGAAGGTGAGCACGTCGCCGTCGCGCAGCACCCAATTCCCCGGGATGCGCGCGCCGTTCACGAACGTGCCGTTCGTGCTCTGCGTGTCCCGCAGCACGTACTCGGCGTTCACCACCTCGATCTCGGCATGGCGCGCGGAGACATCGAGATCGAGCTGCGCGTCGAAGCGGAAATCGCACAATGGATTCCGGCCGAGCGAGATGAGCGATTTCGCGAACTGCTCGCGCTGGCCGGCGCGCGCGCCGCGCAGCACCCGCAGTTCGAGCGTCACGGCCTCTTCGTGCGCGCCGCGGTGTCGGTGGTGTCGCTGGTCGTGGGCGCCACGGTCGCGTGCGGGCCGGTGCCGCGCAGCTGGCGCGCGAGCAGGAACAGTCCGAGCAGCACCAGCGTCGCGGCGAGCGCGGTGATCACGGCACGCCGCGTGTCCATCGCACCGAGCGGCGACTGGAACGGACGCTCAGGCGTGTCGCTCTGCGCCGCGGCAGTTCCCGAGCTCGGAACCGACACGGGAGAGGTGTGCCGATACGTCGGCGTCGTCGGCTCCTCCGGGCGCACGATGCCGCCCTGCGGCGTCGACCCGGGGAGCGGATACACCGCGTGTCCCAGGCGATCCCCCGCGGCCGCCGGTTGCAGCCCCGATCCATCGATCTTCGCGACGATCGCCGTGATGTTGTCGGGGCCGCCATTCTCGTTCGCGCGGTCGATCAGCTGACGGCACGCGTCCACGAGATCGTCGGTGCCGGTCACGACCTCCGCGATCTCCTCCTTCTTCACGAGCCCCGAGAGGCCGTCGGTGCAGAGCACGAGGATGTCGCCCTGCCGCAGCTGCTGATGCGTGAGGTCGATGCGCACCGAGGGCTCGGGGCCGAGCGCCTGCAGAATGATGTTCCGGCGCTCGCTCCGTTCCGCCTCTTCCTGCGTCAGCTCCCCCGCCTCCACCAGCCGCTGCATGAGGGACTGGTCCTTCGTGATCTGCATCGCCTCGCCGTTCCGGATCACATAGGCCCGGCTGTCGCCCACCTGCGCGAGGTAGAGCGTGTCGCCCAGGAGTCCCGCGACGGTCGCGGTCGTGCCCAGTCCGCGATGTTCGGGATGCTCCAGCGCGTAGGCGAAGATCTTGGCGTTGGCGGCCTCGGTGGCGGCCTTCAGCGCGCTCGCGAAGCCCTGCGGGTCCATGCGCTGGCTGTGCATCCAGCGCTCGCGCATCTCCTCGTACACGGTGTTGATCGCGAGATCGCTCGCGATCTCGCCCGCCGCGGCGCCGCCCAGCCCGTCGGCCACCATGAACAACGTGCCGCGGCCACCTACGTGGTGCGTGCGCACTTCCGGCTGCAACGACGCGTTCTCCGACGAGAGATCCGCGACGAGGAACGAGTCCTCATTGTGGTCGCGCACGCGTCCGACATCGGTGCGGCCGAAGACGTGCACGATCACGTCCATCGGCGCCCCATCGGGGGCGTGGCCGGGATTGGAGGGCTCGCTCACAGCACCAACCTACGCAAAAGACGGCTCACTTGCACGTCAGATCGTAAAGTGAGGCGATCCCGCTGGCGTCGGGGTGCCGTCTGTCCTTGCGGATCCGCTCGAGGATGTCGCATGCGCGCGTCTTCGCCGTGCTGTCGCCGTCCTTCTCAGCGCGCTGCAACAATGCCTCGCTCAGGTGGTACCAGGCGGTCACGCTGTCCTTCTGGTTGGCGAGGTCGGGCATCGCCTTCCGGATCAGCGCGATCGCCATGTCGGGATGATCGTTCACGATCATCTGCGCGGCGCGGCGCACTTCGTTGCGCGCGCGTTCCGGCGACTTGGCCGCGGTGTCGGGCGCGGGGTCGACGTTCGGCGGCGCCGCCGGTGGTGACGTGGGCGGCGCGGCCGGCGGCGCGGCCGGAGGCTTCGCGTGCGCGGGCGGCGGCGTCGGACGCGCCGCCACGCGCACGGTCTCCACTTTCGGCGCCGGGATCGCGGCCTTCGTATCGGCCACCGGCGCGCTCGTGTCCGGATGCGCGGTGGTATCCAGCGGCCGCTGGAAATTCTGCGT
This sequence comes from uncultured Gemmatimonadaceae bacterium, assembly GCA_963737845.1. Lineage (GTDB taxonomy): Bacteria > Gemmatimonadota > Gemmatimonadetes > Gemmatimonadales > Gemmatimonadaceae > DATKOH01. The sequence continues at coordinate 418,956 of CAVTUD010000001.1, forward strand.
CGGCGTGCCGATCGCCGACACCGCATTCTTCCGCCCGGCACGCACCATCACCGCTCCCACCACGAGCGACGCGGCCACCACGCCGCCGATGATCATCCCGCGCGAACGCCGGCGCGCCGGGGCCACCGCCGTGGATGGACGCGTGCTCGGCGCCGTCGTCGGCATCGCGCCCTTCGACGGGCGCCCCACGCGCGTCGCGGGCACGGCGCCGATCACGCGCGTCGCACCGTCGGCCTCGCCCTCGATCGCCGGCATCCCCTCCACCGCGGCGGCGAACGCCGCGGCGAACTCTCCCGCCGTCGCCGGACGCGACGCCGCTTCGCGCGACAGCCCGCGCTCCATCACGGCTTCGAGCGCCGGCGGCCAGGGCACGTCCGGCCGCGTCTCCGCGAGCGTGAACGGCCGGTCGGTGAGGCGCCGGATCATCGTCTCCTGCGCCGAGCCCTCGGCGTACGGCAGCTTGCCGGTGAGCATGTGGAACGCGACGAGCGCGAGCGCGAACGTGTCGCTGCGCGAATCCACGGTGTCACCCGCGAGCTGCTCCGGCGACATGTACTCGGGCGTTCCCACGACGAGCCCGGTCTTCGTCACCTTCTGCCCCGTGCCGTGCGCCGACTTCGCGATGCCGAAATCCACCACCTTCACGAGATCGCTGCCGTCGCGGTTGCGGGCGATCATGATGTTGTCGGGCTTCAGATCGCGGTGGATGATGCCGCGTTCGTGCGCCGCATCCAGTGCGCTGGCCGTCTGCTTGATGATCGACGCCACGCGCGCGGGCGGCAGCGTACCCGCCATCTCGACGATCGACGTGAGCGGCGCACCCTCGACGTATTCCATCGCGAGGTAGATCAGCCCGTCGCTCGTCTCGCCGAAATCGTAGATCGCCGCGACGTTCGGATGCGTGATGCGGCTCGCGTTCGCCGCTTCACGATTGAACCGGCTGATCGCATCGGCGTCCTGCATCATGCCGGGCGTCATCACCTTGATCGCGCTCGGCCGCCCCATCTTCACGTGCTCGGCCAGGAACACCTGGCCCATCCCGCCCTCGCCGAGCTTCTTGAGGATGTGATAGCGGTCGGCGATCACCGCGCCGATGAGCGCGGCGCCCGGCGGCACCCGCAGCGTGGTGCCGTCCTTTGGGCAGAACTTTATGTCGGCGTCGTATTCTGAGCCGCACTGCGGACAGATCCGCACTGCGCTCAAACGCGCTCCACGCGCATCACCTGGTCGCCCGTGAGCAGCCGCGTTCCCGGCGCGAGCAGCCGCTCGCCTCGCGCGGCGACCGCGACGCCATTGCGGCTGCTGAGGTCCGCGATCGTGAACTCGCCATCCTGCGAGCGGATCTCGGCGTGCCGCGCGCTCATCGTCTGGTCGTGCGCGAAGGTCCAGTCGCCCGTGTCGCGCCCGAGCGTGACCGTGCCGCGGTCGATCAGATGGAACACATCGCGCACCGTGCCGTCGGAGCGCAGCTGCACGAGCTGGCCCGCTTCGCCCGCCGGCACCAGCGAGCCAATGCGGCGTGTGCCGTGCTCATCGGGGGCCGCTTCGCCGTGCGTCGGCGCTTTTCGGAACTGAATGAGCTGCGAGCCAATGAGCAGCACGTCCTCATCCTGCAGCCGGTACGGCTCGTCAATGAAGAGCCATGTGCGATTCGCCGAATCGAGATCGCGAACGTACAGCGCACCATCGCGCAGGATGAACTCGGCGTGGCGCGGCGAGAGATATTCGTCGCCGGGGAAGGCAATGTCGCATTCGCCGCGGCCCACCGTCATCGTCGCGCGGTCGAGGTCCACGACCTGCTTCGGCTCGCCCGCTTCGTCGAGCACCAGCAGCCGCGCGGTGACATCGCGCCGCTTCGCCGAGAAGACGAGCGTCTTCTTGGGCGTGCCGGGTTTCTTCTCCGGCTGCGCGACGGGGGTTCCGCACGCGGCGCAGAAGGCGTCGAACTCGGGGCGCACCGTATTGCCGCACGTGGGGCACGCGGCCGCGGGTGTGAGCGTCGCATCGGTGCGGCGGCCGCAGTGCGGGCAGAAGGGCAGGCCGCTCTCGATCACGTTCGAGCACCAGCCGCAGGTGATCACGGCGCCCGGCGCATTGTGCCGCGTGGGATTGACGATCGAGATCGCGGGCTGCGCGCCGGTAACACGGCGCACGCTCGGGCTGGGCCGCCGGTGCGACGGGATGCGCGGTGAGCGATCGCCGGGCGCGGGCGATGATGCGGACGCGTTGGCGAGCGGCTTTCCGCAATCGACGCAGAAACGCGAATCCTGCGCGTTCGTCTGGCCACAGAAACCACAGGGATTCAAGCTGATGCCTCGGGGGGTGTCCCGGGTAAGACGCTTAAGGATGCGAACAAGTCAACAGTATCGTCAACCAACCGCAAGACGGAAAATGACTTATATCACATCCGCCTCCCCCGCGATTGGCCGGGGTGCTAGCTTCCTCGCCATGCGAGTCCCAAGAATCGCCCGACTGGCGGCCGCTGCCTGGTTCGCGGCCGGCTGCGCGAGCGCCGGCGGGCCGAAAACGGAGGCGCCTGCCGCCGGTCCCGCGGCCGCGGGCGAGGGTGCGGGAGCCGGTGCGCCGGCGCTGCCGCCGATCCCCGAGGTGACTGGAAAGCTCGCGATCCGCGTGGTCTATCCCACGCCTGAGCATGTGATCGAGTCGCGCGATTCGAATTTCGTCATGGGCTCGGTGGGGAACGGCAAGGCGACGCTCACCATCAACGGCACGCCCGTGCCGGTCGCGCCCAACGGAGCGTTCCTCGCTTTCCTGCCGCTGCCGCCGCGTGAGACGTCGCGCTACGATCTGGTGGCGACCGCCGGCGCCGACACCGCGAGCCTGGCGTACACGATCAAGCTGCCCGTGCCGGCAGTGCATTTCGCGCCGCTCGGGCCGCTCACCTATGACAGCTCCAGCGTGGTGCCCGCGCCCTCGGCGCGCCTCGCGCTCCGCGACGATGAGATGGTGCGCGTCTCGATCCGCGCGCCCTCCAACGCGACCGTGGTCTGGCGCGGCGATGCCGGCGCCGGTGCGCCGCTCGTGAACGGCGCTGCGCCACTCGGTGCGCGGCTTTTCGGTACGTCGGGCGTGGCCGCGCCCAGCTGGAAGAGCGGCGGCGATCCCGAGCAATTCGCGGTGGATCTTCCGGCGCGGGTGCTCCGCGCGCGCACCGAACTCGTGATCGAGCGCGGCGACGACACGCTGCACGTGCTGTTGGGCAGCGTCGCGCCCGCCCCGACGCCCGGCACTCTGGTGATGCTCGGCGCCGATACGTCGAGCGTGAGCGACACCGACCGCTCCGTGATCGGACGGCCCATTCCCGCCGGTACCTACAAGTGGTTCCTCTTCCCGGGCACCGTGGTGCCGGTCACCGGCTGGAACGGCGATTTCGCGCGCATTCGCCTCGACGGATCGCTGGAGATCTGGGTGAGCGGATCGGAGGCGCGACTGCTGCCCGCCGGATCGCCGGCGCCGCGCCGCGTCACCGGGCAAGCGCGCATCATCCCGGCGCCCGGCTGGGTGGATTTCGTGGTGCCGACGGGCGCGCGGCCGGCATTCTTCGTGGAGGAGGACGCGCACGATCTGGTGCTCACGCTCTATGACACGCAGTTCAGCACCGACCTCATACACTACGGCGAGAACGATTCGCTCGTGCGCGCGGCGCAATGGACGCCCGACGCGAGCGACCGCGGCCATTTCACGCTGCATCTCGCGCAGGCGCCCTACGGATACCTCGTGATGTGGGACAAGGACCGCGCCTCAGTGGTGCTCCGCGTGCGCCGCCCGCCGGCAGTGGATCCGCACGCGCCGCTCAAGGGGATGCTCATCGCCGTGGATCCAGGCCATCCGCCCATCGGCGCCACCGGACCCACCGGATTGTATGAACCGGTGCCCACGCTGGCGATCGGATTCGAGGTGAAACGGCTGCTCGAGGCCGAGGGCGCCACGGTGTACATGACGCGCACCACTGCCGATCCCGTCGCGCTCAACGACCGCCCCACCATGATCCGCCGCTCCAACGCGAACGCCGCCGTGTCGATCCACTTGAACGCGCTGCCTGACGGCGTGAATCCGTTCGTCTCGAATGGCACCGGCGCGTATTATTTCTGGCCGCAGTCCATTCCGCTCGCGCGCGAGCTGCAACTCGGCATGGTGAGCCGCATGGGACTCCGGAACCTCGGCATCAACTACGACAACCTCGCGCTCGCGCGTCCCACCTGGATGCCGGCGGTGCTCTGCGAAGGCGCCTTCCTGATGCTGCCCGAGCAGGAAGCGGCGCTGCGCACGCCGGAGTTCCAGCACGCGTACGCTCGCGGCGTGGTGGACGGCCTGGAACGGTATTTCCGTTCGCTCGCCTCCGCGAAATGAGACGTGGAAGGGCGCCTCTCGCGGCGCTGTGCTCGCTCGTGCTGTTGTGCGGCGCGGGACGCGCCGCGGCGCAGGGCGTGCCGCCCGACGGGAACTGGCGCACGATCACGACCGCGCATTTTCGCGTGCATTTCCTGCCGCAAGTCGAAGGCCCCGCGCGCCGGGCGGCGGCGCAAGCCGAGATCGCCTACGCCAAGCTCGCGGCGCATCTCCACACGCCGCGCGGCGTCGTGGACCTCGTGATCGCCGACAACGTGGATTTCTCGAACGGATTCACGACGGTCTTCCCCACCAATCGCATCACGATCTACGCACTGCCCGGGCTCGACGATCCGTCGCTCGAATTCTACGACAGCTGGTTCGAGCAGATCACCACGCACGAGCTCACGCACACCTTCCAGCTCGACCGCACCGCCGGATGGTGGGCGATCGGACAGGACGTGCTTGGCCGAGCGCCGCTGCTCTTCCCGAACACGTACGAGCCGGCGTGGATGACCGAGGGGCTCGCCGTCTATTACGAGAGCGCGCTCACCGACGCCGGACGCGTGAACGGCACGATCTCCTCAATGGTGGTGCGCTCCACGGCGCAGCAGCGTGCGCTCCCATACTATGACCGCTGGAGCCTCGCGACCACGGTCTATCCGTACGGCAACATCTCGTACGATTACGGCGCGGAATTCCTGGACTATCTCGCCACCGTGCATGGCGAGCCATCGCTCGGCGATCTCGTCGAGCGCGCCAGCCGCCGGCCCATCCCGTTCACCTACAATGGCGCCGCGAGCGGCGCGTTCGGCATCTCGTTCGCCGACGGGTGGCAGCGGTGGCGCGATTCGCTCGCGCTCGCGGTGCACGGTCTTCCGCCCGCGGCCGAGCCGATGAACGGTTGGCGCGATCTCACGCACACCGGCTACGACGCGCTTCGCCCCCGCTGGGCGGACGACGGCTCGCTCCTCTACGCCGGGAATCTCGGCAAGAGCTTCACCGCGGCGTACTCGCTCGACACCACGGGCGCCGAGCGCAGCGAAGGGCGCCGCAACAGCGGCGACACGCAGGTGCCGATGTCGAACGGCGGGATATTGTACGCGCAACTCGAGTACACCGATCCGTACCACGTGCGATCCGATCTGTACACGGAGCTGGCCGGCAAGAAGACCAAGCTCACGCACGGTGCGCGGCTCGCGCAGCCCGACGCGCGCGGCGACGGCGCGATCGTGGCGGTGCGCTACGAACCCGCGACCACGACGCTGGTGCGCGTGAGTGCCGACGGCCGCGCGATCACGCCGCTCACCGGCACCGCGGCCGACACCGAGTGGGCCGAACCGCGCTGGTCGCCGAACGGCGCGCTCATCGCGGCCACGCGCTGGACGCGCGGCGCCTACGCCGACGTCGTGGTGATGGACACGGCCGGACGGATCGTGCGCACGTTCACACACGACCGCGCGTTCAATGCGTCGCCCTCATGGAGCCCCAATGGGCGCGCGGTGCTCTTCACGTCCAACCGCACCGGCGCGCAGAACGTGTACATCGCGCTCGTCGAGGGCGACGCACCGCCGCGCCGCATCGGGAACGCGAGCACGGGCATGTTCTATCCAACGCTCAGTCCCGACGGCCGCACGCTCGTCGCCGTGCGCTACGACGCCGACGGCGACCACGTGGGTATCGCGCCGTTCGACACGAGCGGCGCCGCGCCTACGCCGCTCGACAGCTCGTTCCTCGCGCCGCCTTATGCCGCGGCGGTGAGCGACAGCTCGCCGTCCACATCGTACTCGCCCTTTCCCGCGCTCTGGCCGCACTACTGGCTGCCGGCGATCGCGTTGAACACGCTGAATGGCGTCACGTTCGGCGCGTATACCAGCGGCAGCGACGTGATCGGACGCCACGCCTACTATGTGCAGGCGCTGTTCGACCCATGGCACTACCAGAACGTGTTCGACGCGGCGTATGCATACGCGGGGCTGGGCCAGCCGGTCATGTCGCTGGAGGCGACGCAGTACTGGGACCAGTTCAACGATCCCATCGGTCCGTCGGGTGGCACGCTCTTCCGTCGTACGCGCGCGATGAATCTCACGGCCACCCTGCGGCGCCTGCGCGTCTACTCCACCGCGTTCGCCTCGCTCTCCGCCGGGATCCTGCAGAAGCACTACACGACCACGCCCGATTCACTGCTGCCGCTGCTTCCTGCTTACTACTCGAGCGATCCTGACTTCTGGTCCGTCGGCGCGGCCGCGGGCTATGCGAACGCGGCGACGCCGCCCACCGGCGTGTCGCCCGAGGATGGGATCAGCACGAACGTCGCCGCGACATTCCGATGGCTCGACGGCGAGAGCGCCCTCTGGTCGCAGAGCCTGCAAGCGTCGATGAGCGGGTACGTCGCGCTCGCGCATGGCAGCTTCGCGCATCCCGTGCTCCGGGCGCGCGTGGCGGCGGGCGCCACGAGCGGCAGCAATCCGATGCTCTTCGATCTGGGCGGCGTGAGCGGCGGCGGCGTGGTGCTTCTGCCCGGCGTCACGCTCGGCTCGCCGCGATACTTCCCGGTGCGCGGCTTCACGGCCGGCGTGGAGAGTGGCGAGCGCATCGTGTCGGGCACGGTGGAGCTCGTGCTGCCGCTGGCCGGCATCCATCACGGCTTCGGATTCTTCCCGATCTTCCTCGATCGGAGCAGCCTGACGCTGTTCAGCGACGCAGGCAGCTCCTGGGCGCCCGGCGAATCCGGCGGGGCGAGCACACGACCGGTCGCATCGGCGGGCGCCGAGGTCACGATCTTCGTGGGCGTACCATATGACGCCGCGTACGCGCTCCGGTTCGGCGTGGCCGTCCCCTACGAGAACCAGAGCGGCGTCGCGACGCCGGCCGTGACGTTCTATTTCACGCTGGGAGTGGGCAACTAACTGCTTTGACAGGATTAACATGATTGACATGATTTGACTGCATAGGCTCGACTCGCGCCGAGTCGTAACCCCAAAAGCAGTAATCATGTAAATCATGTTAATCCTGTCAAAGCCATTTGTTTTTTGAACGTGTTTCCAGGCAAGTCGAGCGCGGGATCACGTCAATTTGCACCGAAAGGTCGGTCATGATTTCGTCGCTTCTCGGTACGAATCCCGTGCATCGTTACATGTGTAACCTATTGTAACCTTGTCATTTGTCTGGTAGTCGTTATTATGCTTCCCTCCGGCTTCGGCCGGGCTTTTCTGCGGCGCGCGCACCGAAGGGTGTACGGCGCCGCGGTGTCGTTCGAGGGTCTCCGGATCGGCAGTTCTCGCGGTAACGCATTGCCGTTAAGGCGTTTACCGACCTTTTTGTGCGGATACACGAGCCGCATTCCAGCGGTCAGCGGTTGTGTATCTCGTATTGCCGTTCTAAGTCTCAAGCAGCATTCGCTTCATCTTCAAGGAGAGCTCCGACATGTCGCTGCCCGCCAAGCCCCCCGCCATTCCCGCCTCGCTCAGTGACAACGCCCGGATCGTGCTCGAGAAGCGCTATCTGGTGAAGAACGAGAAGGGGAAGCCCGTCGAGACGCCCGAATCACTCTTCTGGCGGGTAGCGACGGTGGTCGCGGGCGCTGATGCGCGGTATGGCGCGAGCGAGGGCGCGGTGGAGACCGTCGCCGAGGAGTTCTACGCGCTGATGACGCAGCGCCGCTTCGAGCCGAACTCGCCCACGCTCATGAACGCCGGCCGTCCGCTCGGACAGCTCTCGGCGTGCTTCGTGCTGCCGGTGGAGGATTCGCTGTCGAACGGCCACACCGGCATCTACGACACGCTGCGCTCCATGGCGCTCATCCACCAGTCGGGCGGCGGCACGGGGTTCTCTTTTTCGCGCCTGCGCCCCAAGGGCTCCATGGTGCGCTCCACCACCGGCGTCGCGAGCGGCCCGTGTCGTTCATGAAGCTCTACGACGCGAGCACCGATGCGGTGAAGCAGGGCGGCACGCGCCGCGGCGCGAACATGGGGATCCTGCGCGTGGATCACCCGGACATCATGGACTTCATCACGTGCAAGGAAGACCTGACGCAGATCGTGAACTTCAACATCTCCGTCGCCGTGACGGACATGTTCATGAAGGCGGTGCGCGCGGGCGCGGAATACGATCTCGTGGATCCGGTCACGAAGAAGGTGACGGGCACGCTCGACGCGCGCATGGTGTGGAACAAGATGATCGACGGCGCGTGGCGCACCGGTGAGCCGGGCTGCTTCTTCATCGACGAGGCCAACCGCTTCAACCCGGTGCCGCACCTCGGCACGTACGAGGCGACGAACCCGTGCGGCGAGCAGCCGCTGCTCGCGTACGATGTCTGCAATCTGGGTTCGGTGAACGTCGGCTACTATGTGAAGGATGGCGCGCTGGATTGGGAGGCGTTCCGCCGCGACATCCAGCTGTCGACGCACTTCCTCGACAACATCATCGACGTCAACAAGTATCCGTTGGCCGAGATCGACGATCTCGGCAAGCGGATCCGCCGCATCGGCCTCGGCCTCATGGGCTTCGCCGATCTGCTCGTGCGCCTCGGCATCCCGTACGACTCCGAGGAAGGCGTGGAGCTGGGCCGGAAGGTCATGGAGTTCCTGGACGTCGAATCGAAGAAGGAGAGCGAGCGCCTCGCGAAGGAGCGCGGCGCGTTCCCCGAGTGGGAGCGCTCGATCTGGGGTCCCGACGAGACGTGCGCGCGCGATGCGATGGGCAAGCGCATCCGTCCGATGCAGATGCTGCGCAATTGCAACGTGACCACGATCGCGCCCACGGGCACGATCTCGATCATCGCCGGGTGCTCGTCCGGTCTCGAGCCGCTCTTCGCGGTGGCGTTCATGCGCAATCAGGCGGGCGCCATGATGCCCGACGTGAACGAGGACTTCACGGCGATCGCGAAGCGCGAAGGCTGGTTCAGCGAAGCGCTCATGGAGAAGATCGCGAGAGAAGGGCACGTCGCGTTCGCGGAGGTGCCGGAGCGCTGGCAGCGCGTGTTCGTGACGGCGAACCAGATCGCGCCCGAATGGCACATGCAGATGCAGGCGGCCTTCCAGAAGCACTGCGATTCCGCGATCTCGAAGACGACGAACTTCGCGCACACCGCGACGGTGGACGACGTGCGCAAGATCTACGAGATGGCGTACGCGCTGAAGGCGAAGGGCGTCACGGTATACCGCGACGGTTCGCGCGACAACCAGGTGCTGAGCACGGGCGCCACGGAAACGGCGAAGGCGGTGCGCGAGGGCGGCACGGAGTCGAAGCGCGAACTCGGCGAGCTCGCCGGCGAACTCGCGGAGAAGAACGCCGACATCGAGCGGCTCAAGAAGTCGCTGTACGACGCGGAGGCGGAGAATCTCCAGCGCCGCGCGAAGCGCTCGCGTCCCGACAAGCTTCGCTCGACGTCGATCCGCAAGGAGACGCCGCTCGGCATCATGTTCGTGCACATCACCGAGGACGACCGCGGGCAGCCGTTCGAAGTGTTCGTCACGCTCGGGAAGGCGGGCGGCAGCGCGATGGCCGACGCCGAAGCGGTGGGCCGTCTCATCTCGCTCGCGCTGCGCTCGGGGATCCCGCTGCCGGAGATCCACCGCCAGCTGCGCGGCATCAGCTCCGACCGCGCGGTGGGCCTGGGCCCGAACAAGGTGCTCTCGATGCCCGACGCGATCGGTCTGGCGCTCGAGGAGTGGTGGCGCGACAAGCAGGGCGTACAGCAGGAGCTGCTCGCCGACGCCTCATCGAAGCCCGGCACCGCACCGGCGCGCGAGCAGATCACCGCGAGCACACAGAGCGGCGCGCAAACGCAAATGAAGTTCGACGGCCCGACCTCCGAGACCTTCATGGGCACATGCCCCGACTGCGGCTCGCAGCTCGAGTACGCCGAAGGCTGCGTGAAGTGCCACGTGTGCGGCTTCAGCGAATGCGGCTGAGCTGAGCCGCCTCGGATCGACGAGCGGGCCAGGCGCGATGCGCTTGGCCCGCTTTTTTTCGTGCGCCATTCTGGATCCGAGTGCGCAGGAAGCATCACGAGCACTGCTTCGACGCGGATTATGCGGATTCAGCGAATTACGCGGATCGCTCCTCGGGGCCCAGCGGAATCAGGCAGCGGGTCGGCGTCGTGTCTTTGTAGTTAACCACAAAAACACGGACACGGCCGCGCGCGAGTCGCTCTCATCGCGCACGGAGCGATCCGCATCATTCGCTGATTCCGCATAATCCGCGTCGAAGCACTTCTCGTGATCCTTTCTCATGCGCGATGAACCAAGTTCCGCTGCACGATCCGGTGATGCATGCGAGCGATCGATGATACTCGCGAAACGAGATTCTGCGATCATCTAGGATGGAAACCATCGACCTGATCGCGGCGCCGCTCACGCACAGCGTGATCGGAGCGTTCTACGAGGTCCATCGGAATCTTGGGTTCGGATTCCTGGAACACATCTATGCCACGGCGCTTGAGCGCGAATTGCTGTCACGTGGTCACCAAGTGAGCCGGGAGGTCGGTGTCCGGATCATGTACATGGAAGAGGAGTTGGCGGTTCAGCGTCTCGACATGGTGGTTGATCAGAAAGTCATCGTCGAGATCAAGGCGACCGAAATGCTGCATGCAAGCGCCGACCGGCAGCTCTTCAACTATCTTCGTGCGAGCCGACTGGAAGTTGGCCTTCTGCTTCACTTCGGGCTGAAGGCGGAGTTCCGGCGCATGGTCTCGACGCGTCCGGTGAGGGGTGCGCTGGACGCGAGGGGGCGATAAATTCCGCTCGCGTCATCCTGTACCATCCGACCTTGAACGGGGGCCCTATGCGAAGTCTGAGAATTGCAGCACTCGCGGGTGCGGTCGCAGCGATGGGATTCGCCGCGCCGGTGCGCGCGCAGAATACGTTCGAAGGCGTCATCGAGTTCAGGTTCCTGAACAAGGATTCCATGACCATGACCCAGACGAGCAAGGGGAACATGGTGCGGATCGACGTGCACGGAAAAGAGAGCATGCCGATGGCGATGATGTACGACAGCAAGGCGAACACGATGACGATGGTCATGTACGCTCAGAAGATGTACATGGTGAACCCCATGCCGTCGCTCGATTCCGCGCTTGCGAGCCACGACCGCAAGGTCTCCTTCACCAAGACGGGGCAGACGGAGACGGTCGCCGGCGTGAGCTGCACGATCTACAAGGGCTCCAGCACGGATGCCAACGGCAAGGTGAGCGAAGGCCAGGCGTGCCTCGCGAAGGGCGTCGGCTTCATGATCTTCCAGTCGATGAACCGCGGACGCGGCGGACCCCAGGGCTCGATGGCGGAGATGTTCCGCGAACTGGCCGCGCAGGACCTCCGCGCGATCAAGATGTGGAGCATGAAGGACGGCAAGATGGTGCCGGAGATCGAGGCGGTCTCGATCGAGAAGAAGTCGATACCCAACTCGACGTTCGAGATCCCTTCGGACTTCAGGAAGATGGACATGCCCGCCGGCATGGGCGGGATGCCGACGAAGCCGTAACGACAGACTTAGACCTTAGACTTAGACTTAGAATACTGAACGGGGGCGCGGCATTCTGCCGCGCCCCCGTTCGCCTGTCTCACGTCCAACGTCTGTCTTCTAACGTCCAGCGTCTAGGTCTGCAGTTATTTCACCAGCGGAATGACCTTCGTGCGCTGATAGTCCAGCATGACGTCGAGCTTGTTCTCGATCTGGAAGTAGCGCGCGACCTGCATCCACGGGATCACTGCGGCGAATTTCGGCACGTACGACGCGCGGAGGTCCATCTGTGCCTTCCTCGTCGCCATCCACGACGTCATCAACACCTGAGCGGTGCTGTCGTTCATCATCTTCTGGGTCTCCGCGTACTTCTGCACCACCATCCACTCGCTGTCCTTCGCCTTCTTCATTTCCGCGCGATACGCATCGTACACGGGCCAGAACTTGGTCGCCTGATCGGACGTGAGGTTCATGTTCAACGCGACGGTTTGCTTGCGCGCGGCGGCGACTTCCATTCGCATCGTGTCAATGGCGGCGGAGACCTGAGCCTGCGTCGGCGCAGCCGGCGCGGCTGCGGGGGCCGCTTGCGCCGACACGGCCGCAGCGGAGACGAACATTAGCGCGAACGCGCTCACGGTACGACGGATCATTTGACGCCTCTCAATGGTTGAAGTTCGACGGGAGGCGCGCGATGGGACCTGATCCGTTTCCGCGCGCCGTAGCCATTAAAACTAGCTTACCTTTCACTATGGCTGCAACCCGCGCGCGATGGCGCCTGCTCGCGACGATGCTCGTGTCGTTCCCAGCGGCAGCCCTGGCGGGGCAGGGCGGCACGCCGCCCCCGGGCAGCCCGCCCGATCCCCTCGTGATCCGCGGCATCGCGATCGAGACCCACCGGATCTTCGATTCGGCCGAGGCGACGAGCGCGTTCTACCGCACCATGAACTCCCTGCATAGCACCACACGCCCGTACGTCATTGAGCAGCAACTGCTGTTCAAAGTGGGCCAGCGCTGGGACACGGCGCTCGTGCGCGAGACCGCACGCAATCTGCGCTCGCTCGGGCTCTTCCGCGTCGTCACGATCGACAGCATCGCCACCGATTCGGGGTTGATCGCGCGCGTGATCACGCAGGATGCGTGGACGTTCGGCATCGTCTTCACGATCAAGGCGAGCGGCTCGCAGATCGGCTACGCGATCGGCTTCAACGACCGCAACGTGCTCGGCAGCGGCACGCAGTTCCAGATGCAGTACGGCAAGAACCCCGACCGCGACTCGCTGATGTTCGGCGCGTCGCGCGAATTCTTCCTGGGCACGCCGTACGACGCGGCGATCAATTACAACCGGCTCTCCGACGGGCAGACCGGGTGGGCGACCTTCGGTCTTCCGTTCCGGACGCTCGAGTCCACGCGCGGGTGGACATTGGGCTCACAGCTCTACAACGGGCGCATCCTGCTCTTCTATGGCGGCGACACGGTGGCGCAGGACACGATGCGCCGCAGTTTCCAGTTGTACTCGCTCAATCCCGCCATCTCGCTGCAGTCCAGCAACGCGGGATATCTGCGCCTGGGGCTGTATGGCCAGATCGAGCGCAACGATTTCCAGCAGTACTCGCTGCCCGCGAGCGAGATCCCCAGCACGATCACGGCCGCATTCGGCCCGTACATCTCGTTCTCGCGGCCGAGCTTCGAGCACACGCGGTACTACCAGGCCGGCGGACGACGTGAGGATCTGCAGCTCGGATTCACCGGCACGTTCGGCGTCGGATTCGCGCCGGCGCAGTGGGGCTACGGAGCGACGGGCGTCTCGCCGACTCTGTTCGGGACCTACTACGAGCGAGTCGGCGCCGCGATCGTCGAAGAGTCGCTCTCGGTCACGTCGCTGTATTCGAAGAACGGTCTCGACTCCGGCACCGTATTCGCCTCCGTCACCGCGTTCTGGCAGCCCTCGGAAACGCAGCTGCTCATCGGCTACCTGGGCGGCGGCGCGCAGAAGAACGGATATCCGGGAGAGAACTGGGACCTCGGCTTCGGCTACGCGGTGCGCGCCTTCCCGCAGCATTCCTTCACCGGCGATCGCGTGTACATGATGGACGCCGAATATCGCTGGTTCTTCGCGCCGAACGTGCTGCGATTGTTCGCGGTGGGCGCGGGCGTGTTCGTGGACCACGCGGGCGCGTGGTACGCGGGATCTCCGGTGCGCTCCGGGACCGACGCCGGAGCGGGCCTGCGATTCGCGTCCATCACCGGCAATCCCGGCTACGTGATGCGCGCCGATGTGGCGTATCGATGGGCCAACCCCGTGCTGCCGGGCGGCTGGGTATTCACCTTCGGGAAGGGATTCGTGTGGCAGCTATTCTAACGGCAGAGGCGCGTATGGCGTCTGGCGTATGGTACTACTGTGCGCCCTTGGGCTTCGCGAGACTCATGTACGCGTTCGCCAGATCGCGGTCGTCGGGGTGCTTCTGCAGCGCGAAGGCGAGCACATCCTTCGCTTCCTGCACGCGGCCGAGTTGCTGCAGGCCGAGCGCGTACACGAGCGCAAAGCGCGCCGATTCGGGAGAGAGTTTGGCGGCGGCGGCGAGGTGCCCGATCGCGAGGTCCATCCGCTTCTCGCGCACATAGGTGAGTCCGAGCGCGTACTCGAGCTCCGCGCTCTGGCCCTTGGGCGCGCGCGCGAGTCCGTCCTTCAAGATCCGTTCGGCGGCCTCGTTGTTCCCCTGTTGCCGCGCGAGGTCGGCGAAGTTCACATACGTCGCGAGGAGCGAGGGGTTCAGGTTGAGCGCGGCCTGGTACTCGAGCGCCGCGGAGTCGAGATGGCCGATCTCCGCGAAATACGCTCCCAAATTGAGCCGTGCCTCGGCGCGATCCGAATTGACGCGCTGCTCCTCGCGGTACTCCGCGATCGCGGCGTTGAACGCGGCGAGTTGCTCGGGCTGGAACGATGCGGGCGGCGCGCCGGCGAGCGCGCGCGCGGCGTCCACCCGCACGAGGCGCGACGAGTCGGTGAGCATCGGCGCCAGCATGTTCACGCGCTCGTTGATCGGGATCGGCGACGTCGCTTCGACCGCGGCGTCGCGCACGAGCGGATCGGGATCGGCGAGCGCCTCCTGCACGTCGGTGACCGTCTGTCGCGACGGGAATCGCGCGAGCAGATCGACCGCGGTCGCGCGGAAGATCGCCGGCGCGGACGAATCTTGCGCGAGCGCGCCGAGCACCACGGCGGCGCCGCGGGATGCCTTGCGCCCTTGGTCGATCGCCGCGGCATAAGCGGGCACGCCGGTGCGCTTGGGCCACCATTTCGCGAACGCATCCGCCGCCCATTTGTCGGTCTGCTTCGTGTGGCACCCGGTGCACGCGTTGGGCGTGCCGAGCGCCAGCGACACGTCGGGGCGCGGCACGCGGATGCTGTGATCGTGCCGCGCGTGCACCACCATGTAATCGCGCGTGGGCATGTGACAGCTCACGCAGCTCGCGCCCGCGCTGCCCGCCGCGTGGTGCGTGTGCGAGGGTGATGCGAACACCGCCGGCGTGTGGCAGCGCGCGCACACGTTGTCCACCGGCGGCGCGATCGTCGCGCGATGCGGATCGTGGCAATCGGTGCAGGTCACGCCCGCGTGATACATGCGGCTCTCGCGGAACGAGGCGTACTCGTACACCTCATCCCGGATCTGTCCGTCGGCGAAGTACGAATTCTCGGCGAGGAGCGATGGCCGGTGCGTGTCGGTGAGCGGGCGGCCGGGCGTGTAGTGATCGGCGAGCACCGACCGGCGCGAATGACAGCGCGCGCACATCTCCAACTCGGCGCTCGAGGTGCGCGGAATGCTGCGGCGCGCCAGTCCGGTGATCGTGTCGCGGATCCAGGTGGCGGGCACCGAGTCGCGCAGCTGCACGATCAGTCCATCGTCACGCGCGGACTTGGATGCCTTGCCCGCCGCCACCGCCTGCGCCCACTCGACGTGCGCCGAGCCGGGGCCGTGACACGCCTCGCACGAGACGTTCACCTCGGAGAACGTGGTGTGGTAGCCGCCGGTGGCGGGATCGTACCCCTTCGCGACGTTCGTGGAGTGGCACTCGGCGCACATGAAGTTCCAGTTCTGGTACGGGCCGGTCCAGTGCAGCACGTCGTCGTGCGCCATCGCCTCTTTCGGATACAGATGGAACCATCGCTGCCCGCCCTCGCGCGCCGGGCGCGTGTCCCACACGACGTTCAGCGCCTGGTAGCGGCCGCCGGGGAACGCGATGAGATACTGCTGCAGCGGGAAGACGCCGAAGGTGTACGCGATCTGGTAGTCGGTGAGCTTCCCATCGGGGCCGTCGGTGCGCACGAAATACTTGCCGTCGCGCGTCGTGAACGACGTCGTCACGCCGAAGTGCGTGTACGACGTGCCGTTGAAATTTGCGAGCACCGTGCCGGCGCTCGCGGGCTGCATCGCGAGATCGTGGTGCGATCCCTTCCAGAGCGAATCCTGCTTCGCGTGACAGGAGGCGCACGCCGCGCGGCCCACGAATTTCGGCTCCGCGGCCGTGGCGTTGCGGCCGAGCGTCCACGATGGATGCGAACCGTAGCGCCAGAGGGCCGCGCCTCCCAGCAGCACGACGACCACCGCTACGGCGGCCACGAGCGGGCGCCAGCTGGGCGATGGAGCTGCGGTCTTCGCCGAAGATGCGGCGGATGCCGGCGGCGTCGTGCGCGCGCCGCGTTTCTTTTTCCCGGAGCGACTCACGTCAGTTCGAGTACACGAGTGTGATGCCGAGCGCGTTGATGAAGGCGGGCGCGCCCTGCCAATTCACCTGGCGACCATAGTAGAGCTCGCTGCTGAGGCGCCGCACGATCGGCAGTTCGAATCCGGCCTCCATCTTCACAGCGGTCCAATCCGACTTCTGCACGGAGTAGAACCATTCGCTGTTCACGAATGGCGTGACCGAGTAGTGGGCGAAGTCCACGGTGTACTCGCCGTAGATGCGGTTCCGATACCGCGTGGACCAGTCGCCGTCGGTCCAGCGCCAGTCGAATCCATTCCGGTCGGTGACGACGAACTGGCCGAACCGGCGATTGATCGAGAACTCCGCGAGGATCCGGTTCTGCACTTGCCCGTTGGAGGGGCCATTCACCGTCTCGGAATAGCGATAGCCCACGCGAAGGAGCGCCGGGCGATACCGGTCCTCCACGAGGCTTGCCGCGCCGAAGACTCCTCCGAATACCGGTCTCGCCTTCAGGAAGAGATCGAAGTTCGCGCCATACTGCAGATTGTCCGCCTCACCGTCGCCGCCGAACGCCCCGAGCGTCTGCAAGAAGATCCGCATGTGATCGTTCAGCTGGTGGAAGTAGTCGATCTCCGGCCACCATTGCGCCACGGTCTGCGGCGCGGCGGATTGTGCGCGCGCCGGCTGCGCGGCCAACGCGGTCGCGAAGAGAAGGGCGGGGACGCCACGGCGCATGATCACGCGCGGAAGGTAGCATTGCGCATTTTCGCCTGCCATCCGCGCGATGCGAACGCGGCTCCGATCCGTTCGGAGCCGCGTTCACATCCCGCTATGGCCGCCCTCGGCCGCCGCCGCCGCTGCGCGGCGCGGATCGCGTGGAGGCGCCCGATCGCGCGTTGTTGTAGCTCTGCGTCCGTTGCTGGCCGTGCTGGCGGTTCTGCTGCGTGCGGTTCACGTCGTTGTTGCGCGTGCCGCTGTTCTGCCACTGGCCGCCCTTGTTCTGCTGCACCTGATTGCCGTTCTGGCGATAGACATTCCCATCCTTGCCGGCGACGACATTGTTCGGCCGGCCCGATGCGGGTTTGCCCGACGGCATGGTGCCCGCGGTAGGCTGCGTGACGCGCCCAGTATTCCCGGGCTGACGGTACATGTTGTTCCCGCCGTACGGCGTCGGGCGCGCGCCTCCCGTGCCCGGACGCGCGCCCCCGGCGGCGCCATAGCCCGGCCGCGCGCCGTACCCCGGATAGCCTCCACCGTATCCCGGGCGGTAACCCGGATAACCGCCATAGGGAGGACGGTAGTACGGCGGCGGATACGGCGGTCGACCGTACGGACCATACCAGCCGCCGTACCGCGGTCCGCCGACCACGATGCCCACGTGCATGAACGGCGTACTGTAGCCGAATCCGACGGTGAATCCGGTCCACGGGTTGTAGCGCACGGCCACGCCGTACGTGACTGGACGCGGGTAGTAGACGTACGGCGAGACGTACGGCGGATAGTACCAGCCGGTGCCGTACACGATCGTGCCGTAGTACGGGTACATGCCCACGTACCCGGGCGTGTAGCCGACGTACACCACCTGCGGCGTCGACTGATAGACCTCGACGTACTTCGTGTTGTACACGGGCGAGCTGGGCGGGATGGTCTGGACCGCCTTGGGCACGGAATCGCTCACGGTCCACGGCCCGATCGGGCCGATCAATGAGAACCACACCGCGTTGTCGCACGCGTAGTAGATGCCGTCGATCTTGAGCACCTGCGTCTGCGTGTTGGTGGCATAACTGACGCTCGTGCCGGGGATCGCCTCGAACTTCGGGTCGCCGTCGTACTGCACCGTGAGCTTCGCCGTGGCGCGGTTGATCGCGGCCGTCTGCGGGATCTGCGCATCGAGCAGCGCATCGTTCGCCTGCTCGGTGCCCGGCACCGAGGCGAGCACATCCGCCTGCAATGAGGCGGGCGGTATCTTCGCGAACACCGCGGGCAGCGAATCCGGCCGCACGAACGTCCACGGTCCGCTGAACGACGACGCGCGGAACCAGCGGCCGGACAGCAGCACATACGTCTGCTGGTCCGCGAGCAGCTTGAAGACGTTGCGATCGGTGTTGGTCACGTACAGCAGGTCGACGCCGGTGACCGGCGACCACTTCGGTTCGCCCTGGAAGACGATGAGTTCGGTGGGTTTCGTCGCGACGATGATCTTGGGCGGCCCGCTGGGCGGCGCGCTGTCGCGCTGCAGCGAATCGGGCACCAAGGCTTTCACGGCCGGGGGCGGCGTCGTGATGCTCGTCCATGGCCCGAGCGCCGCGCTCGCGGAATACCAGAGCGGGCCCCCGTTCAGGTAGAACGTGTTGTTGACGGTGTCGCGCACCACGAACATCGGCGTGTTCACCGCGCGCTCGAAGCCGGTGCCGCGCATCCCCTGGAGGATCGGATCTCCGGCGTAGAGCAGCAACGCCGCGGGCACGTTCGAGAAGAGGACCACCGGCGCATCGGTGTTCAGGCTGTCCGCCGAGCGCTGCTGGGCGGCCGCGTCCGCGAGACTCGCCTGGAAACGATCGAGCGCGATCGTGAACGTCCACTTGGTGATGAGCGGATTCACGACGTTCCGGAATTTCGTCTCCTGCTCCGGGGTGCTCCCGGGGAATCGCACGTTGGACACCACCACCTGGTCGATCGACACGACGCGCGTGTCCTTGTCCGTCTGCGCGCGCGAGCTGAACCACACGACGCCGAACACCGGTGTCTTGCCTGTGAGCGTCACCGCGACCGCGGAGCGTGCCGCGAGCGCGATGCCGTTGAGCGATTCCGGTTGCGGCTGGTAGACCACGATCTTCGCGGAATCGGTGTCGAGTTCGCGCGGCCAGCCAATGTCGTAGGTCTGTGCGGAGGAGAGCGAGGCGACGGCGGCGAGGCCGAGGATTGCGAAGAGGGCCGCGAGAAATTTCCGGGGCTCCACCTGGATCGACATGCGGGTCCTCTGGGGGCTCGTGTGAGGGCCGCCCGCGGGGGCGCGCCAGACTTCTAAGCTACTGGGCGTAGTACCCCACGCAACGGGCGCAGTGCCTCGAGCGCGTAGGCCTTAGGTACCACTACCCGCTGGTGTTCATGCGCCCTACTCTAGGCGCACCACCATCGGGGCCGCGCATGACGATCGAGACGCGACGCAGTCCTTTCGCGCTGGCCATCGCACTCGGCGTGTCGCTCACCGCCGGTGCGCGCACGGCGACCGCACAGGACACGCAGTACTGGGCCGATGCGTACGGCACGCAGTCGCGACTGCTCGGCGGCATCGCCATCGGCAGCGACGCGGACATCAGCGCCGTGTACTACAATCCGGGCGCGGTCGCCCTCGCCGACAGTCTGCAATTCCTGATCTCGCTCAACGCGCTGCGCTACTCGGATCTCTCGTACTCCGTGCCCTCGGTCTCGCAAACGATCCCGAGCAGCACGGGATGGAGCGCGCTGTCGAACATGTTCGCCGGCACGCTGCCGGTGGGCGGGAAGGATTCGCATTCGCGCATGGCGTTCTCGTTGATCACGCGCCAGTCGTTCACCTTCGGCGCGCAGATCCGCGCGATCCCGCTCGACAGTTTCATCCCGCTTCCGCCGCCGGCGCCTACTACCTCGGTCGGGAACGCGCTCGTGAATCAGAGCCTCACCGAGACGTGGGGTGGAGCGACCTACGCCACGTCGTCCAGCGACCGGCAATGGGGATTCGGGGCGAGCCTCTTCGTCGCCGTCCGGGCGCAGACGTTCTCACAATCGATCAGCGCGCAGGTGGTGAACGGCGACGGGCTCGTCGCGCTGGGCGTGAAGGAATACGATTTCTCCTATTACAACTGGGCGCTGCTCGCGAAGTTCGGGGCGCAGTACAAGGGAGACGATTGGTCGGCCGGCGTCACGGTCACCACGCCGCGACTCGACCTGTTCGGCGGCTCCGACGTGGGCGCGACGCGATCGTACGTCGATCAAGGCGTGGCCGGCCCGCCCAGCTCGCAGATCGCGACGAACTATCAGCCGAACCTGGGCTCGACGTTCCATTCGCCGACGTCGGTGGGATTCGGCGCCGGGAAATGGTGGAAGGACACCGAGTTCAGCGTCGCCGTGGAGTGGTTCGCCGCCGTGCCGAAGTTCACGATCATCCCGGCGCAGCCATTCCTCCCGCAGCAGGGCAGCGATTCGCTGATCCCCATGGCGCTCACCGCGCAGTACCGGTCGCTGGTCGACTGGGGCGTGGGCGTGCAGCACCGATTCTCCGAGCACTGGAAAGCATACGGCGCGTTCCGGACCGATCTCACGGCGATCCCGCCGGGCGTCACGTCGGTGGGCACGATCGTGAACTGGGACCTCGTGCATGCCAACGCGGGCGTGCAGGCGTCCATCGGGCGAGCGTCGATCATCCTGGGTTTCAATGCGGCGTGGGGCTCGAGCTCTTCCGTGGCGGCGGCCGGTGCGCCTGCGCCGGGCCTGCCCGCGCTCCCGCTGGTGAAGGAATCGTTCTTCAATCTCACCGGCGCGCTCGGGTTCAAACTCACCTACTGAGCCGTAACGCCGGGAGCGGGCCGCTCGTCGAGTACTGAAGGGGGAAACCCCCGTTCCGCACTCGCGGAGCGCTCTCGCACGTCGGCCCACGAATGACTCGCTCGTCCACCGCGGCGGCAACCGTTCCGCCGTCCGTCGTCATCCTCGGCTCGGATGCGCTGCTCACCGCGCTGCCGGCCACGCCGACGCAGCTCGCGAATGCGTGCTATGCGGCGGGGTTCGAGGGCGTGTTCCCCGCGAGCTGGGGGGACGAGCTGGTGGCCGCCGGGTGCCTGAAGAATCTCGAGACGCGCGTGGGGCCGGCGATCCTGTGTTCGTGCCCGCTCGTGGCGGAGCAGCTGCGCGGCGTCGCGCCGCTGCAGCGATTCCAGCTGCATCTCATCTCGCCGCCGGTGGCCGCGGCACGTTACCTGCGCGCGCTCTGCGACGACGCGCCGCTGCGCATCACGTACGTGGGCGATTGTCCCGGCGCGGAGAACGAGGTGATCAACGAGCACGTGTCGCCCTCCGACTTCCTGAGCCGTCTCGCGGAGCGCGGCATCACGCCAATGTCGCAGCGCCCCGATCTCGGCGCGAACGTGCCGCGCGACCGCCGCCGGTTCTACTCGCTGCCGGGCGGCGCGCCCACGCCGGAATGGCTCTCGGCGGACTGGCCGAAGCGGATCCTCGTGGACACCGACGCCGGCGACGCGCTTGCCGACCTCGCGCATCACGCGCTCGCGCGCGAGAGCACGCTCATCGATTTCGCGCCGCAGCTGGGCTGCGCGTGCAGCGGATCCGTCGGCGGCATCGCGCCCGCGGAGGCGCGCAAGGCGGTGGCCGAGCTCGAGCCGCAGCGTGCGCGACAAGAAGTGCTGGATCCCGATCTCCGGGTCGCGGTGGAGGCGCTGGTGCCCATGGGCGCCGGCGGCGAGGAGGTCACGTGGGATGATTTCCTCGCATCGCTGCCGGGCACGCTGGCGCCGGACGGATCGCCGGGCGATGCGGCGGTGCATCCCAGCGCGAGCGCGCCGCCGCCGCAGCGGCGGTCGCGTGAAGGCGCCGTGCTGCCGCGCGCGTACGCGACGCCGCGGGTGACGCGACGGCGCGCGGGCGCGGGCGAAGGGAGCCTCTCGGGCGAGATCCCGGCCGTGCGCGCGAGCGCACCCGTGCCGGAGACGCGCCCCACGCCGGCGCCAGCGATGAGCACGGCGGTCGCGCCCGCGTCGACGCGCAGCACGCAGCCGGTGCCGCGGCGCTCGCAGCTCGTGGAGGGCGCGAGCATACCCCGCTTCCCCATGACGGTGCGTCCGGCGATCACGCCGGCGGATCGCTGGCTGCTCATCGCGATCGTGCTCGGCGCGAGCGCGCTGAGCGCGTCGGTCGCGAGTTATCTCACCGTGCGCGCGATCGGCGGCCGGCCGGCGCCGGTGAGCTCGTCAGGCACCGTGGCCGTCACGCCGCCCCAGCACGTCGTGGCACCGCCGCCCGTCGCGCGCGACAGCGAGGCGACCGTGGTGCGTGTGGATCCGCCGGCATCGCTCCAGTCGCTGCGGGCGACGCCGCCGCCGCTCGGCGATCAGCGCACGCTCGCGGCGTCGCCGGCGCCGCGCGGCCGCCCCATGACGCCGGCCCCCGCGCCGTCGACACTGCAGCGCAAGACGACGCCACCGGCGAAGCATGCGCCGCCGCCCCCCGCGCCCGAGTCGCCGCCGCCTCGCGAGACGAGCGCCGCCGCGCCGCCGATCGTGATCCCGGTCGCGCCAATGGCGGCGCCATCGCCGGCGCCTGTCGCGGCTACTCCCGAGCCGACCGTGGCGCATACGGATAGCGCGCCGCCGGCCGCGGCCGCGGCGGCCGTCGCCGCCCCGGCGCCCGCTGCCGCGACAACCGTGGCGGCGCCGCCCGCCGCGCCGCCCGTGGACATCGCCGCCGAACTCAAGGCGATCCGCGAGGAATTGAACGCGCGCAAGCATCGCGTCGACTCGCTCAGCCGCTCGCTGGACTCGCTGAAGAGCGCGTCGCCGCCGCGCTGAGCGCCGTATGCTGAGCGCGCTCATCGCGATCTGGATCGCCGGCGCGGCGCCGCCGGCGCACGCGGACTCGACCGTAGTGAACCGGTTCCTGTGGTTCGACGCCGCGGCGCGCATCGCGCACGTGCAGATCGTCGCCGCGTTCGACGGCGCCAATGGCGGGATGAATTTCAATGGCGCGTCGAACGGCGGCGCGACGATCACCATCCCGCTCGGCTGGAGAGTGCTCGTCGCGTTCGTGAACAGGGACGCGGTCCCGCACTCGGCGATCATCATCTCGTCCGGAGCGGCCCTGCCGGCGATCCCGGACACGCCTGCCTTCGGCGGCGCGTACACCACCGGACTCACGGCCGGCCTCTTCACCGATCAGACGGATACGATGCGCTTCGCCGCCTCGCCTGCGGGAGAGTACATTCTCGTGTGCGGCGTGCCCGGACATGGCGCGAGCGGGATGTGGATCCATTTCACCGTATCGCCCGGTGCCCGCACGCCCGCGTACACCCCATGACGAGTCCCGCCGATGCTCAGCGCTGACCAGATCCAGGTCCTGATCTCGTACATTGGCGTCATCGTGCAGCTCGTGGGCTCGGTGCTGCTCGTGGTGTTCTTCTTCCTGCTGCGCCGCAACATGTCGCGGAAGGCGTATTTCGGCATGTGGGGATGGGCGTGGTTGTTCGTCACGCTCGCGATCCTGATGCTCGTCTATCGCTACCGCGCGATGCCGAATTTCGATTCGGGCGCCTCGGGCGACTCGGCGACCGGCGTGCGCGTGCTGTACATGGGCTACATGTTCCTCAAGCTGCTGTACCTGGAATGCCTGGTGGCCGGCACCGTAATGTACGCCACCGGTCTCCGGGCGCGCCGTTATTTCACGATCACCATCATTGCCGCGATCGGCTACTCGATCATCTCGGTGCTGGTCGGGCAGGACCTGAACGCGATCGTAGTGTGGCAATCGCCCGTGGCGGTGGCGGCCTTCACGTACTGCGCGTACACGCTCCTGCGGCTCTCGCCGTCGCGGCGAAGCCTGGGCAGCGAGACCACCGGCACGATCTTCGGACTCGCGGGCGCGGTGTGGGCGCTCTACGCGGGCGCGTTCGGCCTGAATCTGGTGGGATCGCCCGAGCACAATCCGCTCATCGAGGTCGTGCGCCACAATTCGTACGTGGACATCCTCGTGCAGGTGCTGCTCGGGTTCGGCATGGTGGTGATGCTCCTCGAGGACGCGAAGCGCGAGGTGGACGACGCGCACGCCGAGCTCGAAGTGGCGCACAATCACCTGCGGCGCGAGGCGCTCTTGGATCCGCTCACGGAGGCGCTCAACCGGCGCGCGTTCAGCGAGGGCGTGGGCCTCGACACCGCCAAGGCGGCGTTCGGCACCGTCGCGATGCTGGACATGGACAACCTGAAGGTGACGAACGACTCGCACGGGCACGCCGCGGGCGACGCGCTGCTCCGCTATGTGGTGCGCGTGCTGCGCACCACCGTGCGTCCGTCGGACCGGGTGTACCGGTGGGGCGGGGACGAATTCCTCGTCGTGCTGCCCGGTGCGTCGCTCGAGGACGCGGAGTACCGGCTCGGCCATGCGATCGCGACGGCGATGCCACTGATGCTGCCGGGGGTCACCGAGCCGCTGCCGCTCCTCGTGAGCGTGGGATGCGCGCCGTATGCGGGCGCCGAGGAGCTGATCCAGGCGATCGACGCGGCCGACCATGCGATGTACGCGCAGAAGGCGCGCCGGAAGTCACGCGGCTTGCCCGCCGCGCAGTCGGTCGCGTGATCCGATGAAGCTGCGCGACAAGGCGGAGATCGTGGTCGCCTGCGCGCTGCTGCCACCCGCTCTGGAAGTGCTGCCGGCCGCGCGCGTCGTCGCGTGGCTCCGGCGCGTGCGCCCGCGGCGCCGGGAGGCGCTGTCGGGGGAGCGGTACGCGGAGGCGGTGGACCGCGTGCTGAACCGCGCGCCCTCGATCTGGAGGAACACATGCTTGCGGCGCGCGGTGGTACTCGAGTTCCTGCTGCGACGAAGTGGGAGAGAGGCGGAAGTGGTGATCGGGGTGCGCCGGGCGGCTTCGGGATCGATAGAGGCGCATGCGTGGATCAGGTGCGAAGGGGTGGAACCATACTTGGATCCGGAGGATTTGGAATCCTTTGTGAGGATGACGGCACCGCGAAATGCGTGAGTACCGAGTCGTGCGTGTTCGACCACCAACGGCGTGAGTACCGAGTCGTGCGTGTTCGACCACCAACGGCGTGAGTACCGAGTCGTGCGTGTTCGACCACCAACGGCGTGAGTACCGAGTCGTGCGTGTTCGACCACCGACGGCGTGAGTACCGAGTCGTGCGTGACTCGGTACTCACGCATTAAGTGGTCCAACACGCACGACTCGGTACGAACGCATCAAGTGGTCGAACACGCACGACTCGGTACTCACGGGTTCAGTGGTCGAACACGCACGACTCGGTACTCACGTCGTTAGTGGTTAGAAAGTAGAACGCCCGCGGCGCCTGTTCAGCGCCGCGGGCGTTCTTCAGTGCATGGGCACTAGTGGCAGTTCGAAACCGCGTGCGTATCCAGGTCCAAGTCGCAGATCACCCCTCCATCCTGCAGCGTCGCGATGTTCGTGCCGTTGAACGTCACGATCAAGTGGAGCGTGTCGGTCTGCGTGAAGCTGCCGGCCACGAAATTCGCGGTCATGCTGATCGTGATCGAACCCGACAGCGGGTACGGATTCGCCGAGCGCGGCATTCTGGAAGGTGACGGCGGACACGGTGTCGTAGCCCGTCATCGTGAGGATGCGCTCCACGTTGTTCTCGCTCCAGGTCGCGACGTGGTGCTGCGCCGCTTCGCCGGTCCAGACGTGCTGCGGCCTCGCGACCGGCGGCGCGCCGTCGCCGGCGCTGCGGACGACCACCAGGCTCGCCGCGCTCGAATCGTCCACGGTCACGTCGCGGCCATTGCGCACGGCCGAGTTCAGCGTGCCGTCGGCGGTCCACTTGTGGTTCACGGAATCGGTGGGCGACGGATTGTTCCACCACAGGTCATAGTTCGTGCCGCTCCAGAAGCGGATCGAGCGCGTGATCGTGACATGCACGCCGGAGTCCACCACGGCCACGCAATTGTACCAACCATTGCTGTCGGGGCCGCTGCAGTTCACGGTCGTGGGCGCGACGACGTTCGCCGAGCCGTTCGACACATCGTTGGCCGCGCCGTACGCGGCTTCGTTGTCGTCGAGTTCCTTGATGGTCATTGCGGCGCCTTCGCCGGCGCCCTGGCGCGCGCTGGCGGTGACTTCCGCGGAGGTCGGCGTACCGTTGCCCGACGTGGTATTGTCGCTCGAGCAGGCGGCGAGGCCGAAGAGCACGGCCGCGGCGCCAACGCTGTACGACAGGATCTTGCGATTCATATCAGGCCTCAGGAAATGGGGTGAACGGGTTCAGTGTGCCCTGCTCACGGTGTCTGACGAACGGCCCGCGAGGACGTTAAGAGGTCCCGCTTGCCCGCGCCGTGGCCGCAACGTACATTTCGCGTCACCCATACTCCGATGCCGATTCTGTGACCCAGCGCACATCCACGGGCGCGACCGCGCCCGTTCGTTCCCGCACGAAGATCGTCTGCACGCTCGGCCCCGCTTCCTCATCGCCCGAGGTACTCCGCTCCCTCATGGAGGCCGGCCTCAACGTCGCGCGCATCAACTTCTCGCACGGGACGCACGAGGAGCACGCCGAGACGATCGCGACGGTGCGCATGATCGCGAAGGAGATGCGGCGCCCCGTGGCGATCCTGGGCGACCTGCAGGGCCCGCGCATCCGGGTGGGCGACCTCAAGGCGCCGCTCGAACTCGAGGACGGCGAGCTGGTGGTGCTCGCGCCCGAAGAGAGCGCCGCGCGCGGCGAGATCCCGGTCACGTACAATGGCCTCGCGCGCAATGTGCGGCTGGGCAGCCGCGTGCTCATGGATGATGGGCTCATCGAGCTCACGGTCACCGAGGTGCGCTCGAACGCGGTAGGTGCGCGCGTGGTGCACGGTGGCACGTTGCGCGAGCACAAGGGACTGAACCTGCCCGGCGTGGTGGTGAGCGCCCCATCGCTCACCGACAAGGATCGCGCCGACATCGAGTTCGCGGTCGCGCAGGACCTCGACTACCTCGCGCTGAGCTTCGTGCGCAAGGCGGACGACATCCGCGCGCTGCGCGCGCTCGTGCCCAAGGGGCTCCTGCTCATCGCGAAGATCGAGAAGGACACCGCGGTGGCCGACATCGACGACGATCGTCGAAACGGCGGATGCGGTGATGGTCGCGCGCGGGGATCTCGGCGTCGAGCTGCCGTTCGAGGAGGTACCGATCGCGCAGAAGCGCATCATCGCCGTCGCGAACGCGGTCGGCCGTCCGGTGATCACGGCCACGCAAATGCTCGAGTCCATGGTGACCAATCCGCGGCCCACGCGGGCGGAAGCGAGCGATGTCGCGAACGCGATCCTCGACGGCACCGACGCGGTGATGCTGAGCGCGGAGACCGCCGCCGGCGCCTATCCGCGGCTGAGCGTGGAGGCGATGACACGCATCATCATGGAGATCGAGCGCCACCCCGCGCCGCCGCATGCGCGCCGCGCGCGCGACGTCGCCGGCGATGCGCCGGCGCGCACCGAGGACGCGATCGCCGCGGCGACCGCCGCCGCCGCGCACTCGCTGCACGCACCGCTCGTGATCGTGTTCACCAAGGGCGGCTCGAGCGCGCGCGTCGTGGCGTCGCATCGGCCCGACGTACCCATTCTGGCGGTCACCGATCTGGAGCGCACGTATCGCCAGCTCTCACTGGTGTGGGGCGTGCAGCCGGAGCTCGTGCCGCACGCGGAGAACTACGATCAGATGTTCACGCGCGCGCGCGAAGTGATCGCGCGCACCGGCATCGCGCGGCCCGGCGACCGCGTGCTCGTCACCGCCGGCGTGCCGTTCGATGTGCCGGGGTCCACCAATCTCCTGAAGGTGGAAGTGTTGTGAGACTGACGTTCCTCGGCACTGGAACGAGCTACGGCGTTCCGCAGATCGGCTGTCATTGTGCCGTCTGTGAGAGCGCCGACCCTCGCGACCGGCGCACGAGGAGCGGCGCGGTGGTGGAGACCGACTCGGGGAAGCGGCTGCTCATCGACACGCCGCCGGAACTCCGGTTACAACTTACCGGCGCCGGCATCGACGCGGTGGATGCGGTGCTCTACACGCACGAGCACGCGGACCACACGCACGGGATCAATGATCTGCGCGCGATCTCGCAGCGGAAGCGCGCGCCGATCCCCGTGTACGGCCCGGGTCCCACCATGGAGAGCCTCGCGAAGCGCTTCCCGTACATCTTCGACGAGCTCATCCGCCCCGCGCCCGGCACCAACAAGCCCGAGGGGACATTCCATGTGCTCGCGTCCGGCACGCCGGTGCGGATCGCGGATGTCGACGTGATGCCGATCGCGGTGCCGCACGGACCCATGGAGGTGCTCGGGTACCGGATCGGACCGATCGGCTACGTCACCGATGCGAAAGAGCTCCCGGACGAGGCGCTGGCGCTGCTCCGCGGCGTGCGCGTGCTCGTGCTGAATGCGCTGCTGCGGCATGCGCATCCCACGCATCTGTCGATCGACGAGGCCGTGCGGACCGCGACGCGGGTCGGTGCCGCGCAGACGTTCCTCACGCACCTCACGCACGAGAACAGTCACGCCGCGCTCGCCGCCGAGCTGCCGCCGGGGATCGCACCCGCATACGACGGACTCAGCGTCGCGTTGGACTAAGTCCCGATTGACTCAACCGGCCCGCGCGTTCATCCTCCGAGGGCGGGCGGCAGGACTTCGGTCACGCTCATCTCGGGAGATCACCATGTCGAACATCTCGCTGCGGCGGCTCGCCGCGATCACGATCATCGCCGCCGGCTGTACCAAGGCCGCGGACAAATCCGCTGCGACGACCATGGATTCGTCGAAGGCGATGGCGCCGGCCACCACCGCGCCCGCGACAGGCGTGGCGGTGAAGACCAACGAGCCGGCGATCCAGAAGGTGGAAGCGAACGCCGAGCCCAAGGCGGCCGCGCCCAAGAAGAAGGCGCCGCCGCCGAAGAAGGGCGAAGCGCCGGTGACCGGTGTGGGCAAGGGCAAGCTCGCGGTCACCACGACGCACAAGCCCAACGAGCAGGCGGTCGTGATGCAGGAGCAGGTGGACTTCGCCGGCGACGGCGTGGCCGAGCAGGCGGATGTGACGGTGGATGATTACCAGCACATCGCGTTCGCGTACGCTGTCGAGGACGAGACGTGCAAGGACGGCACGGTGGTGCACGGCGCCGAAATACTCGCGGTGTACGGTCCGAATAATTCCATGAAGCAGCCCGTGGGATCCGGCTGGTACGCGGCGGAATTGTCGGCCGGCCAGTGCGGTGCGTCGGAATCCACGATCTGGGGCGTTCGCTTCGATGCGAACGGGAACGTCACGGCGGAAGGGTTCGCGATGATCGATCCGCGGACGAACGATCTCGTGTTCGTCGCGGCGTCGGATTCCTCAATGGCTCCCGCTCCCGCGAAGAAGCCGTAGTGCCGGAGGATCGGCCGCGCGGTCGCCGTTCCAGCGCTCGTCGCGCTGGCCGCGATCGGCTGTCCGAACCTGCGCGACCAGCCGCCGCAGAAGCCGGCGGCGGCTGGCACGTCCGACTCGTCGCCCGTAGAGCCACCGGCGCCGGCTCCAGTACCGGCGCCGGTCCGCGCACCGGCGCCACGGCCGAAGC
Organism: uncultured Gemmatimonadaceae bacterium; assembly: GCA_963737845.1. Classification (GTDB taxonomy): domain Bacteria; phylum Gemmatimonadota; class Gemmatimonadetes; order Gemmatimonadales; family Gemmatimonadaceae; genus DATKOH01. The sequence goes on from CAVTUD010000001.1 coordinate 448,781, forward strand.
CGCGGCCCGCGCCGCGGACGGTCGCTTTCGCGGGCCCGAGTGCGGCGGAGCGCGCGCGCCGTGACTCGGCCGCTCGCGCCGACTCGCTCGCGCGCGCCGGCGCGCTCGCGCGGGAATCGGCGCGCATGGATTCCATCGCCCGCGCGCAGTTCGTGTCCGATTCGACGGCACGTGCGGCGTTCGTCCACGACTCGCTCGCGCGCGTCGCGTTCGTCCACGACTCGCTCACGCGCGACTCGCTCGCGCGCGACGCCGCGCACCGCGATTCGCTCGCGCGCGAGACCGCGGCGCGGGATTCGGCGCGCGCGGCCGCCGAGCGCGATTCGCTCTATGGTCCCGAAGGCGCGATGCCGCGCATCCAGGACGATCCGCACATCACCAAGCCGACCGCCACCGTACAGCTGTCGTTCGTGAAGCAGATGTTCGACAACTACGACCAGATCCAGTTCAGCTACGCGCGGCCGTTCATGCACAAGCAGGCGTCGTGGGAGATCGACATCCCCTTCCAGCACTGGGACAGCGTGGGCGGATCGAAGACCGTGAACGGAGCGGCGAACATCAATCTGAGCGTCAACAAGACCATCGTCGACGGCGCATGGCGCCAGATCGCGAGCATCGGGCTGCAGCCCGACCTCGGCAGTGTCGTGAACACCTCGATCGGCAACAATCAGTGGATCGTGCAGCTGCAGTATTCCATCAGCCACTGGTTCGCTGATGACCGGCTGCACTTCCGCTTCATGCCCTATTGGCAATACGGGTTCGCGGTGGACACCGCCTTCGGCACGAAGCAGAAGAACGTGATCGTGCCGCGCCTGGTCATCAGCGCGCCGCGTGACGCCCGAACTCAACGCGACACTCGATTGGCGCCCGCGCTTCGACCTCACGCGCAACGAGTATTACGCGACGCTCATGGGGCTGCTCTCGCGGCCGCTCCCCTGGTGGGACCTCGGCGTGCAGGCGGGCTACGAGGTCCCGCTCGACAGCCTGGCGAAGCGGCGCGTCGAGTTGCAGAAGCTGTACATCACGGTGTCGAAGACCTTCTGACGATGCTCCCCACGAGCGCGCCGTCGAGTCTCGTGGTCGCCGTGGAAGTGGGCGCCGTGATGACGTCCGCGCTCTCCGGCATGATCACCGCGTTCCAGAAGCGCCTCGACATCGTGGGCGTCGCGTCGCTCGCCCTCGTGGCGGCGTTCGGCGGCGGCACGGTGCGCGACCTGCTCATCGACCGGCGTCCCTTCTTCTGGGATACGCGCTGGGAGTACGTGCCGATCATCATCGCCATGACGGTAGCGTTCGTGTACAGCGCCCGCTTCCATCGTGTGGCGCGCGCGCTGCACGAACGCGCGGTGTTCATCGACGCGCTGGGCCTCGCGCTGTTCAGCCTCACCGGGCTCGCCTTCGCGCTCGACGCGAAGCTCTCGCCGTTCGTGGCCGTGCTGATCGGCGTGCTCACCGGGACCGGCGGCGGCGTGATGCGCGACGTGCTCGTGAATGAACTGCCGCTCATCTTCCGCCCGGGCGGCCGGCTCTACGCCCTCGCTTCGGCCGTGGGATGCGGCGTCGCGGTCGCCGCCGGCTGGGCGGGGCTCAGCGTGTTCACGGCCGCGGTGATCGGATTCCTCGTGATCGTCGGGCTCCGCATGGCATCGGTGCGCTTCGGCGTGCACGCGCCCGATCCGCTCTGGATGCGCGAGCCGCTGGACCCATGACGGCGCGCTAGAAGGCCGCCGTCAGGTAGAACATCGCGCCGGAGATATTGTAGTTGATGTCCAAGTTGCCGCCGTTCTTCAGATCCTTGTTGATGTTCAGATCAATGAAGTGGTACCCCGCGCCGAAACCGTAATTGTGGAGCGGGAACCATTCGACCGCGAGTTTGTCGTCGGTCACATGGCCGCCGAAGGTCGCAATGTTGTTGACGTAGAGATACTGCAGCTGCCCGCGGAAATAGAACCGCGGAATGAACTCCCAATCCCCGTAGATGCCGATCATTGGCGCCGGGGCTGTGAACCCGCCGCTGTGCTGCACGTTCACGCCCTCGCCGCCGCCCGCATCGGCCTGGAGCTTCAGACCGGCGCCCAATACCAGCGCATCGATGCCCAGTCCGGCGCCGAGCTCCCACGCCGGCTTGCGGACGAAGTAGAAGCGATACGTGAAGCCGTAGTACTGGATGCTGCTGTTCGCGGCGATCATGGCGCCCGCGTGGTACGTGGTGTCGCCGAACGTGACGCTGTCGTTGAGCGTCTTGTCGGAATTGCGCCGGAACCCGAAGTAGCCGAACGTGATCAATTGCTTCGAGCCGAGCCGCAGCGTGGCGAGCGCCTGGATGCTCTGCGTCTGACAATGGAGCCCGAGCTTGTTCTCGAGGTCGATGTTGTCGCCTTCCAAGCGCGGACGACGACAGCTGCACGCTCGAGGAGACGCTCGGCACGTACCCGCCGATGCCGATCGTGAAGTGCTGCGGCACCAGCCCGTATTTCTTCACCGTGTCGGTCAGGAAGCCCAGCGGCTTCTTCTTGGCGGTGGTGTCGGCCGATTGCGCGGCACCCGACGCGGCGAACACGGCGCCCAAGAGGGCGACGATGGCGAGCCGCCAGGCGAACGATGGGCGAGCGGACTTGGGCATGCGAACGTCTCTTGGTTCGGGAGGCACGGCGACTTCGGCGTGCGGCAGACTCGACGGAACGCGTTCAATGGTGCAATCTACCATTAGTCGGGTCCGGCCACACGTACGGCTTTGGTCTACTGTTCGTGACCGCCCATGAGGAGCGCCGCGATGAGAATGAGCAGCCAATGGATGCGCGTTGCGAGCGCCGGCGTTGCGGTGCTGGGATTGTGCGCCTGTCCGAAGGTGCCGACGTCGTCGGCGGGCATGCAGCAGGCGCCCAACGTGGATGTCTCGGCGGACCAATTGCAGGTGCAGACGTACGCGATGGGGCACGTGGTGAACGGAAGCATCGAGCGCGCGGCGGACAGCATCCTCAATGCGAGTTCCGACCCGCAGGTGCGGCGGCGAGCGATCCTCTGGAAGCTCAGCGCCACGCCCCTCGTGCAAGAGGCGTCGCTGCGCAACGATCCGCTCGTCGCGGTCGTGGACCTCGCGGCCTTCACCGAGCAGCAGACGGCGTATTTCACCACGGGAGAGGGCCGCCAGACGTTCGGTGCGCTCCAGCCTGTTGCCGTGGACGCGTCGCAGCGCATGCAACGCGAGGTGGTGGGGCTGATGCAGCGGAGCATGAAGGGCAACGAGCTTCCGGCGGAAGCTACCGCGCGGCTCGCTGCCTGGACGGCCGAGCACCCGATGACCGGTCCCGATCTGCAGCGCGCGTCGGTGCTCGGCGCGGATTGGACGGTGCTCGGCGCGAGCAACGAGAGCGTCGTTGGCACCGTGGTGAACATGGACCGCACGCTCCGCGGGCTCGCGCTGCGGCTCGGCTACTTGAACGAGACGCTGTCGGCGCAGCTGCGATGGAACGCGCAGCTGCTCGCCGACGAGATGGTGAACTCGCCGCGCGGCGACTCGCTCCTGCGGCCCGGCGCGAGCACGATCCGCGCGGTGGGGGATCTCGCCGCCGGCGCGCCGGAACTCCTCGCGCGCGAGCGTGTGGCCGTGCTCGCAGGCGTGGACCGCGAGCGTGTGCTTGCGCTCGCCGACATCGATCGCCAGCGCGTGGAAACGCTGCACGCGATCAGCGGCGAGCGCGTGGCGATCACCGCGACGCTCGACAGCGAGCGGGTCGCGGTGATGGCGGGGCTCACGAAGGAGCGCATCGCGGCGCTGCATGGCGTGGACAGCATCGCGCAGGCGCAGATCAGCCACACTGAGGCGGCGCTCACGCGCCTGCTGTGGGAAGGTGTGTTCGGCGCGCTGATCGTGGTGGCGGCGCTCACCCTGGGCGGCATGTTCGTCGTGCGTCAGCGCCGCGCGTAGCCGGCGCGCCCTTGCCCCGGCGGCGGGGCGCGGCGACTTTCCAACCGCCGGCGCGTGCCGGCGAGAACGAGTGGCATGAGAGGAGGCGACATGAAGTCGCAGGCAGCGGCCGTGGCGACGCCCTTCGGCGACGCCGTAGCGGTCTCGGGCGAGACGGTCACCATCCGCGATGAGCGCGCGCTCCAGGGCCCGGCCATGGACGCGCTCGTGCGCGACGCGGTGTTCGGCGGCACGGTGGAGCGCGAGCGCGCGCGGTGGCTGATCTGGGAACTGGCGCAGCAGGTGGGCGCGCGGCCGTCGTCCATCCACGAGCTGTACCGCGCGCGCGGCCGCGGCGAGACGAAGGGATTCACGGTGCCCGCGATCAATGTGCGCGGCGCGGCGTACGATACCGCGCGCGCCATCTTCCGCACCGCCGTGCGCATGAACGCCGGAGCGTTCATCGTCGAGATCGCGCGCTCCGAGATCGCCTATACGGAACAGCGCCCCGCCGAGTACGTCGCGGTGATGCTCGCCGCGGCGCTGCGCGAGGGATTCCGCGGGCCGGTGTTCATCCAGGGCGACCATTTCCAGGTGAACGCCAAGAAATTCTCGGCGGATGCGGCCGGTGAAGTGAACTCGGTGAAACAGCTCGCGGCCGAGGCGATCACGGCTGGTTTCCTGAACATCGACGTGGACACGTCGACGCTCGTGAACATCAGCCTCAAGACGCTCGACGAGCAGCAGCGGCTGAACTACGAGACGGCGGCGGACATCGCCGCGTACGTGCGCAGTCTGGAGCCCGCGGGCGTCGCGATCTCGATCGGCGCCGAGATCGGCGAGGTGGGCACGCAGAACAGCACGGTCGCCGAAGAGCGCGCGTTCATGGATGGGTACCTGCGCACGATGAAGGCGCGCGGCCACGGCTCGCTCGCGCCGCTCTCGAAGATCTCGGTGCAGACGGGCACATCGCACGGCGGCGTCGTGCTGCCCGACGGCTCGATCGCGGATGTGAAGCTGGACCTCAAGGCGCTGGAGGAACTGTCGATAGTCGCGCGCAGCGACTACGGCATGGCGGGCGCCGTGCAGCACGGTGCGAGCACGCTGCCGGAGACGGCGTTCAATCACTTCCCGCGCATCGAGACGGCCGAGATCCATCTCGCCACGAACTTCCAGAACATCCTGTACGATCATCTGCCCACGGCGCTGCGGAAGCGCATCTACCATTGGCTGGACGAGAACGCCAAGGAAGAGCGGAAGCCGACCGACACCGACGATCAGTTCTACTACAAGACGCGAAAGAAGGCGCTCGGGCCGTTCAAGGCCGAGCTCTGGGAACTGCCGGAGGAGACGCGGGTGGAACTAGCGAGTACATACGACCGCACCTTCGGATTCCTCTTCGAACAATTGAAGGTGGGTGGGACCGCCGCGATCGTGGCGCAGACGGTGAAGCCGCCACGGCTCCATCATCGCGCGCCCGCCGGCGCGATCGCCCCCGACGATCCCGACGCCGGCGAGTAGTCCGGCCCCGACTGGAGAACGCGCATGGCACGCTATGAGGAGTTCGACGACGAGCCGCACGTGGTGGTGGAGAAACGCGGCGGCGGCATCACGACGTTCCTGGTGGGGCTGGTGGTGGGCGCTGGACTCGCGCTCGTGCTCGCGCCGCAGTCCGGCGCCGAGACGCGGCAGATGATCCGCCGCCGGGCGCGCCGCGCCGCCGAGAAGATGGCCGACACCGCGGGCGACCTGGCGGACGATGTGCGCGACAAGGTGGATCACGCGAAGCGCCGCGTGGAAGAGGGGATCGACAGCGCGCGAGACGCCATCGAGCGCGAGAAGCGTCACGTCAAGCAGGCGGCGAAGGAAGGCCGCGGCGCGGCGCGCGCGGCGCGCGAGGAACTCGAGGCACGCCTCGCGGAGAGCCGCGCGGGGGCCCGCCGCACCACCGCGACCGCCGGCGACGAGCTCGACGACGACGCGGGCGTCTGACGCGCACGCGCGGCGCGCCCGAGTGACCCGATGCCGTTGACGCGTGCGCCGCTGCCCGTGAGGGCCTGGCGCACGGTGAAGGACTATGTGGTGCGCGTCACCGACAATGCGCGCGACGATGACATCTTCTTCCTCACGAGCGCGGTCGCGTTCAACATCCTGCTCGCGGTCGTGCCCTTCCTGCTCCTGCTGCTCGCGGGCCTGGGGTACTGGCTGAACCACTCGGTGATGCAGTCGCGCGCCGACGTCTCGGACTTCCTGCACGCGCTGCTTCCGCCGCACACCGAGTCGCCCACGTCGCCGTACGATATCCTGATCAACGACATCCAGCGCACGAGGCGGTCGCTCGGCATCGTCGGCTTGATCTCCTTCGTCTACCTGTCCACGCGCCTGTTCACGACGCTGCGCTCGGCGCTCGCGAGCGTGTTCGACGTGCGAGAATCGAAGGGGATCGTGTCGGGCAAAGCGTACGATGTGGTCGTGACCATCTTCGCGACCATCTTGCTCGTGGGCTACACCGGCATCGCGACGTATCTGAAGCTTGCGACGTCGCGCGGCGTGTCGGCGCTCGCGGCCATCGGCGTGCGTCATGAGATGATGGGGCGCGTCGAGTACGCGGTGGCCGCATCGCTCGGCACGCTCTCGATCGCGATCATGTTCTTTCTGCTCTACAAGTTCCTGCCGAACCGGCCGATCCGCTGGCAGCCGGCCCTGGTGGGCGCGCTCGTGACCACCGTGCTCCTGCAGCTCGCGAAGCTCGTGTTCGACTATTTCATGCGGTCATACCGGCCGGGCACGATCTACGGGGGCACCCTCTCCACGATCGTGATCATCGTGTTCTGGACCTACTACGCGGCGCTCATCTTCCTCATCGGCGGCGAGGTGGGGCAGGTGTACGATCTGCGCCGCGCCATGCGCCTGCAGCGCGAGACTTTCGAGGACTGAGTCATGGCGATCGATCTCAGGAGTGATACGGTCACGCAGCCCACGGCGGCGATGCGGCGCGCGATGGCCGACGCCGAGTTGGGCGACGACGTGCTCGACGGCGATCCCACGACGAAGCGCCTCGAGGCACGCGTGGCCGCGATGCTCGGCAAGGAGGCGGCCCTCTTCTTCCCGAGCGGCACGATGGCGAACCAGACCGCGGTGTGGCTGCATACGCGGCCCGGCACCGAGATCCTGCTCGACCAGGGCGCGCACATCGTGCACTACGAGCTCGCGGGCGCCGCGGCGTTCTCCGGCGCGCAGCTGCGCACCGTGCCATGCGACGGCCCGGTGATGACCGCGGCGGCGCTCACGGCGGCGATGCGTCCGGCGTCGCCGCACGTGCCCGAGGCGAGCCTGGTGTGCGCCGAGAACACGCACAACGGCGCCGGCGGCATGATCACGCCGCTGGCGGATCTCAGAGCGATCGCGGACGCGGCGCGCTCGCGCGGATTGCCCCTGCATCTCGACGGCGCGCGGTTGTGGAACGCGAGCGCGGCGAGCGGCACATCGCTCGCGGACTTCGCGGCGTGCGCGGACACCGTGATGGTGTCATTCTCCAAGGGGCTCGGATGTCCGGTGGGTGCGGCGCTCGCGGGGTCGAGCGCGATGATGGAGCGCGGATGGTTCGTGCGGAAACGATTCGGCGGCGGAATGCGGCAATCGGGCGTGCTCGCGGCGGCGGCGGGGTACGCGCTGGACCATCATCTGGCGCGGCTCGCGGAGGATCACGCGCGGGCGAAGGCGTTCGCGAAGAGGGTGGATGGGGCGGGAGGGTCGAAAGTGGTGCTACCGGACACGAACATCGTGATGCTGGACTTACCCGCCGCGCTCGACGCGAACGTTATCGTGAAGAAGGCGGGAGAGCGGGGAGTGCGACTCACGCCGTGGTCGAGATCGCGGATCCGCGCGGTGCTCCATTTGGATATTGACGACAAGATGGTCGAGGAGGCGGGGGACACTCTCTCGAAGCTGCTGAAGGCGTGAGTCGTGCGTGTTCGACCACCAAATACGTGAGTACCGAGTCGTGCGTGTTCGACCACCAAGTACGTGAGTACCGAGTCACTCACGACTTGGCACGCACGACGTTTGTGGTCGAACACGCACGACTCGGTACTCACGCCGTTCGGCTTTGCCTGAGACCCTCCATGCGCTAGATTATTGACTGCTCCAGGTCCCGGAGGGCGCCAGTGCGTCAACCCCGCCAGGACCGAGAGGTAGCAACGGTACACGTTGCGAACGTCGCTTCGGACGGCCTGGAGCACTGCGTGGGGATCCGAAGGCCGCAAGTGGCGGCCGCGCTCCCGCGCTCGACTCGACGCGAACGAGAGCCTGGCGCCGGTGGCGCCGGGCTCTAGTTTTTCGAGGACCATGTATCTCTCGCTCGCCCGTAAGTATCGCCCGCGGCGCTTCGCCGATGTCGCGGTGCAATCCCACGTCGCGAACACGCTCAAGGGCGCGATCGCGCGCGGCCGCGTCGCGCACGGCTACCTGCTGTGCGGCCCGCGCGGAGTGGGGAAGACGACGCTCGCGCGCGTGCTCGCGATGGCGCTCAATTGCGAGAACCGCGCCGCCGACGGCGAGCCGTGCGGCGAGTGCGAATCGTGCAAGCGGGTCTGGAGCGGATCCACCGCGCTCGACGTCGTCGAGATCGATGCCGCGTCGAACCGCGGCGTGGACGACGCGCGTGAGCTGCGCGAGCGCGCGATGTACGCGCCGAACAGCGACACCGGCTACAAGGTGTACATCGTGGACGAAGCGCACATGCTCACGCGCGAGGCGTGGAATACGCTGCTCAAGATCCTCGAGGAGCCGCCGCCGCGCGTCGTGTTCGTGTTCGCCACCACGGAGCCGCAGAAGATCGCGCAGGCCGCCGCGCCGGTGCTGAGCCGCGCTCCAGCGCTTCGACTTCAAGCGCATCGGGCCCGCCGATGTGCGCACGCGCCTCGCCTCGGTGCTCGCGGCCGAGAAGGTGAAGTCCGAGCCCGAAGCGCTCGTGATGCTCTCGCGCGCCGCCGACGGCTCGATGCGCGACGCGCTCTCCCTCGCCGACCAGGCGCTCTCGCTCGGCGACGGCACGCTCACCGCCGCGCGCGTGCGCGAAGCGCTCGGGCTCGTCGCCGAAGACGAATACCTCGCGATGCTCGACATCATCCTCGAGCGCCGCGCCGCCGATATTTTTCCCGCTGTCGCGCGCCTCGTGGATCAGGGCGTGGACCTGCCGGGATTCCTCACCGGGTTCGCCGATGTCCTGCGGTCGCTGCTCACGGTGCAACTGGGCGGGGGCGGCGAGGAACTCTCGGAGACCCTGAAGACGGCTCTGGGCACACAGGCGCTCGGCGCTGGGCAACGGCGATGTGCTGCGCATGCTCACGGCGCTCACGGAACTCGAGCCGCGGTTCCGCCGCTCGGGGCAGCAGCAGCTGCTGCTCGAGACGATCTTGGTCCGGTTCGCGCTGCTGGATCACACGGTTGAGATCGAGCAGCTGCTCGGGGCCCTTGGTTCGCGGCCGGGCGGAGGGGGCGGACCTTCCACAAGCACGTCCGACGTTCGGGACGCGGGACGCGGGACGCGCCGCGGGACGCGGGAGGGCGCGACCACCGCGGAAGCCGCGCCCGTCAGTTCATTGATTCCCGCGGCGCTTCCCGCGTCCCGCGTCCCGAACCCTGCGGAGAGCTTGGGCTCAACGCAGACCGTAACGCTCGATAATCTCGCGGGATCGTGGCAGCAGGTAGTGAACGCAGTGAGCGCGGGTGGTCGAGGCATGCTCAGCGCCGCGCTCGCCCACGCCAAACCCGTGGCCGTAGCGGAGAGCGGCACGATCACGCTCGAACTGACGCCCGACGGTGCCCTCTACGAGCAGCCGCTCGCGAGTGGGGCCGCCGATGTCCTTGCGGCGATCGCGACGCTCTTCAGTGGCGCGACGAAGCTCAGCGTCCGCGTAGCGACCACGGGCACCGCCGACGCGGCGCCCAAGCGGATCACCGCCGAGAGCGTGAGAGCCGAGCGTCTCGCGACGATCCGGAAGAAGGACCCGGCTCTGGACGCGGCAGTAGATTCCCTGGACCTGGAACTGCTCGACTAGCTGTTCACTCTTTCCGCTCCGCCCATGGCCGATTTCATGAAGCTCCTCCAGCAAGCCCAGCAAATGCAGGGGAAGCTGGCCGAGATGCAGAACGAACTCGAGAAGCGCACGGTGCAAGCCGCGAGCGGCGGCGGGATGGTCACGGCCACCGCCGACGGCAAGGGACAGATCCGCGCCATCAAGATCGATCCGTCGGTCGTGAACGCCGCGGATGTCGAGATGCTCGAGGATCTGGTGCTCGCCGCGCTCACCGAAGTGCAGAAGAAAGCGGCCGCGGCGGCCGCCGAGGAGATGCAGAAGGCGACGGGCGGCCTGTCGCTTCCTTTCAAGCTGCCGCTCTAGGCGCGCGATGTCGGCGATCGAGGATCTCGCCGCCGAGCTCGCGAAGCTGCCCGGCATCGGGCGGAAGACCGCGCTGCGGCTCACGTATTACTTGCTGAAGCAGCCGCCGGCGCAGAGCCGCCGCCTCGCCGAAGCGCTCGGCCTGCTCGTGGAGCGCGTGCGCCGCTGCTCCGTGTGCGCGAATCTCACCGAGGCGGATCCGTGCGCGATCTGCACCGACCCGCGCCGCGACCGCGCGGTGCTGTGCGTGGTGGAAGAGAGCGCCGACATCGGCGCGATCGAGCGCGCCGGCGAATTCCGCGGCGTGTATCACGTGCTCGGCGGACGATTGAGCCCGCTGGATGGCGTGGGCCCCGAGGACCTGACCGTCACGCAGCTGGTCGAGCGTGTCTCGCGCGGCGCGGTGAAAGAGGTGATCGTTGCGACGAACCCCAGCCTCGAGGGGAAGCGACGGCGCTGTACCTGCAGCGCCAACTCGCGGGGCAGGTGCCGGTGGTGTCGCGCATCGCGCGAGGGATTGCCGGTGGGTGGGGACCTGGAGTACGCAGACGGGGTGACGATCGCGCAGGCGCTGAGCGCGCGGCGGGCGATGTGAGCGCGCTGACGAACGGCGTGCGCCGGACCCGAACGCGCGTCACTTGGTCCACCCGAACGCCGAGTCGTGCGTCGAGCGCCTTATAGTGCGTGAGTCGCGACCCACGCTCCGTGAGTCACGCACGGGGTTCGGGTCGCGACTCACGGTTGTCGTACAGAACGCCGTACAATCAGTTCGACGCACGACTCGGACACGATTCCGGGGTACGACTCACGGGCCTCGGGTCGCGACTCACGGAGTTCGGGTCTAGGGCGTCAATCGTGGCTTAAGGGCGCTAGATAATCGTCATTCTGTGAGCGCTCAGACCCTCTCGAGGATCACTTTTTAGATGCCTGTCGGCGCCGCCAGCTGGTCGTTCACCGAAGACGATTATAGCGCGATCCTGCGCTCCCTCCAGCAGTTCCTCTACGACAGCAACGCGCGCAGCGCGCTGCTCGTGGACCGCTCGGGGCAGCTCGTCGCGACCGTCGGTGAGCAGCCGCATTTCGACCCGACGGCCTTCGCGACGCTCACCGCCGCGGATTTCAGCGCCAACGACCAGCTCGCGCGCCTCATCGGCGAGACGGAATTCAGTTCACTCTTCCACCAGGGCGAGCAGGAGTCGATGTACCTCGTCGACATCGCGCGCCGCGTGATCCTCGTGATCCTGTTCGACAATCGCACCACGCTCGGCCTCGTCCGCCTGAAGGTGAAGACCACGGTGGAGGAGCTCGCGCGGCTGTTCACGGTCATGTTCGAGCGCGGGCGTGACGGGGCGAGTTCGCCCAACATCCTGGCGGGCGCCGAGGATGAGATCGACCGGCTGTTCCAATAGGAGACGGAACAGTCATGTCGATGATCAACTACGCCAGCCGCGAGATCAACTGCAAGATCGTGTATTACGGACCGGGGCTGGGTGGCAAGACGACGAATCTCGAGCATGTGTACGGCCGCGTGAAGCCCGACACGCGCGGCAAGCTCATCTCGCTCGCCACCGAGACGGAGCGCACGCTCTTCTTCGATTTCCTCCCGGTGGACCTCGGCACGATCCGCGGCTTCAAGACGCGTTTCCACCTGTACACCGTGCCCGGCCAGGTGTACTACAACGCGAGCCGGAAGCTCATTCTGAAGGGCGTGGACGGCATCGTGTTCGTGGCCGACTCGCAGATCGAGCGCATGGAGGCCAATCTCGAGGCGATGCAGAACCTGTACGACAACATGCTGGAGTACGGCTACGATCTCACCGGCATGCCCTTCGTCATGCAGTACAACAAGCGCGACCTCCCGAACGCGGCCACCGTGGCGGAGCTGCAGGAGCGGCTCAACCCCGGGTTCGAGGTGCGCGACGTCACCCGCCAGCGGATCTCCCCGGACCCCTACCATGCCGGCGAGAACCTCGTGGAGCAGATCCCCACAGGCGAATGGGTGGAACACGCGCCATATTTCGAAGCAGTGGCGGTGACGGGAGAGGGCGTCTTCGACACCTTGAAGGCCGTCAGCAAACTGGTACTCAAGACCCTCGCGTAGTTCCGGAGGCGCGCGCGTGAATCTGCCGAACACGCTGACCGTCAGTCGCATCGTCGCGGCGCCGGTGGTCGCCTGGCTTCCGTTCATCGCCACGTGGCCCGCGCGGTTCGGCGCGTTCGTGCTGTTCCTGCTCATCGCGATCACCGACTATTACGACGGGAAGCTCGCGCGCGAGACCGGCCAGATCACGGACCTGGGCAAGATGCTCGATCCGCTGGCCGACAAGCTGCTCGTGTTCGCGACGTTCATCCCAATGTTCGTACTGGTGGGATCCGGGAATTCGCTCTCGATCTGGTCGCCGCACGCGATGCCGTTCGATCTCAGCGTGCAGGGACCGTTCCCCTATGTCACGCCCTTCGGGATGATCGGACTCCCGTGGTGGATCCTCGCGATCGTGCTCGGGCGCGAGGTGACGATGACGGTGTTCCGCTGGTGGGCGCGGCGGCGCGGCGTGGTGATCGCCGCGAGCGGCTCGGCGAAGTGGAAGACAGGGCTGCAGCTCGCATGGGTGGGCGCATCGCTCTTTTGGTTCGGCGCCGCCACGGTGATCGCCGAATACCGGTTGCAGGGCGCGGGATGGACCGCGGCCGCGATGTTCATCGGCATCTCGAACGTGGTGTCGATGACGGGCGCGGTGGGGCTCACCGTCTGGTCGCTCTGGCAGTACGCGCGGCGGCACCGCGGGCTCATCGCCGGCGCGCTCGCGACCTAGCCGCCGGTCATGGCCGACTTCGGCGTCCAGCCGCCCGGCTTCCGGCTGCCGCCGGAGACACATGTCGGACGTGTGCGGCTGCAGGTGGGGGACCTCGACCGCTCGCTCGCGTACTACGTGGGTCTGCTCGGATTCCGCGTGCTCGAGCGCGCGCCGGGCCGCGCCGAACTCGGAGTGGACCGCCCGCTCATCGAACTCCACGAGCTCAAGGGTGCGCGCCGTGTGCCGCGCCGCGGGCGCCACGGCCTCTTCCACTTCGCCATCCTGCTCCCCGACCGCGCGTCGCTCGGGCGAGTCTACGCCCGGCTCGAGTCGGCGGGGATCCAGGTCGGGTCGGCGGACCATGCGGTGAGCGAGGCGCTCTACCTCACCGATCCCGACGGACTCGGGATCGAGAATCTACGCCGACCGTCCGCGCTCGGAATGGGTGCGCCGCGGCGCCGAGCTGCACATGGTGAGCGAGCCGCTGAACGTCGATTCGCTCACGCGCGCCGCGGGGAAGGAGCCGTGGACCGGGATGCCCAAGGGCACCGTGATCGGCCACGCGCATCTGCACGTCGAGAGTCTGGAGAATTCAGTCGCGTTCTATCACAACGCGCTCGGGCTCGATCTCATCGTGTGGAGTTATCCCGGCGCGATCTTCCTGTCGGCGGGCGGGTACCACCACCACCTTGGCGCGAACACGTGGGCGGGCGCGGGCGCGAGGGCGCCGGAGGCGGATGAGGCGCGGTTGATGGACTGGGAATTACTGCTGCCGGGGTCCTTGTCGGGTGTCGTAGCGAGCCTGGAGGGTGCGGGGCACAGTGTCGAGCAACTGCCTGGCGGCGCTGTCCGGGTCTAGGATCCATCGGGGACGGCGGTCCGTATCGTGGGGGAGGGGAAAGGGCAGACTTAGACGTTAGACTGAGACGTTGGACTGCTTTTCCTCTGACCTTCCTCGTCTATGCGCTTGGGGATCATCGCCGGACTGACTCTCTTCTCTTCGTCTCATCTTGCCGCCCAGGCGCCTGCTTGCACGGCGAAAGCTGCGACGGTGGCGGGTGGGGATACGGCGGTGAGGGTCGCATCGCTCATGGCGGCGGGGCATGCGGCGTTCGGGAAGCAGGAATTCTCGGCGGCCGTCGATTCGTTCCAGGCGGCGACCAAGCTCGATCCGAATTACGCGCTGGCATTCATCTGGTACGGGAACGCGCTCGCGAACGTGGCGGGGAATGCGTCGACGTTCAAACAGGCATTCATGGCGCCCGAGATGAAGCATGCCTGGGAGCGCGCGGTGCAGCTCGACAGCTGCAACGTGGAGGCGCGCGAAAGCCTCATCCAGTTCTACGAGCAGGCGCCTGGCATGATGGGCGGCAGCATGGACAAAGCAAAGGCAATGGCGGCGGAGATCAAGGCGATCGATCCGTACCGCGGCGAGATCCAGCTCGGCAACATCGCGCAGCGCGAGAAGAACCTCGCGGCCGCCGCGGCGTCGTTCGAGACCGCGTCGAAGATGCCCGCCGATTCCAACGGCCGTGCGTGGGGCAGCTGGGTGGTGGTGCTGGAGGAGCAGGGGAACTTCGCCGGCGCGTTCGCCGCGATCGACGCGCGACTCGCCCAGCGGCCCGGCGATCTCGTGGCGCTCACGCTGCTGGGACGCGCGGCGGCAATGTCGGGACAGCGGTTGGCGGAGGGCGCGAGCGCATTGAAGACGGTGATCGCCGATTCCGCAGCGGCCGCGTCGCAGCGCACCGGATTTCGATTATCGCCGGCGGGGCTGCACTACCGGCTCGCGATGATCCTCGCGCTGGAAGCCGACACAGCGGCGGCGCTCGCGGAATACAAGGCGGCGCTGGCGCTGAATCCCAAGGACAAGAGCATCAAAGAGGCCGCCGAGAATTTCGAGAAGGCGGCGAAGCATTAACTACAGACTGAGACGTTAGACTGCGACGTTAGAATGCGTGCAGTCGCATTCTACAGTCTCAGTCTAATATCTCAGTCTGTAGTTCGATCGCCAGTTGGAACTATCCCCGCGCCCTCGACCATCAGCATCACCGTCCGCTCGGGCGCGCGTGTTCTATGCATCACCCCCCGCGGGATCACGAAGCCCTGCTGCGGCCCGAGTTCGACCGTGCGGCCTTCGAGATCGATGAGCAGTCTCCCCTCGACCACGTAGAAGAATTCGTCGAGATCGTCGTGCTGGTGCCAATGGTACTCGCCTATCACGATGCCCACCCGCACCACCGAATCGTTCACCGCGCAGAGCGTCTGGTTGAACCACGGGTGGGTGACGGTGCTCGCGACCTGCTTCAGGTCGATCGTCTCGAGCGGATCGTACGCGATGTTCAGCCGCGTGTCATAGGGGAAATCTCTCTCAGCCATTCGCGAGTCCCTCTTTGGTGAAGAGCGGGCCGATCGTGCTGCCCTCAGCCACGGCCTTGAGCCGGTACAGCAATGCGCCCCACGCTGAATTACAGGAGAAGAAATAGGGCGTCGCCTCGCGCCAGCCCTCGTGGAGGAATCGCACGTCCGTCTTGTCGTCGCGCGACGCGAGATAGAACACGATGCGCGTGGACGCCCATTCCTTTCCGGTCTCGCAGAGCCACGACGCGGTGGCCGGCGGCGCGAATGTCAGCGAGCGGAGCCGGTACACGCTCGTGCGATTGAAGAACGCGAGCTCGACTCCGGCCTCCACCTGCACGACGTCCTCCGCCCACCACTTGGCGAGGCCCTCCGCCGTAGAGACGAGCGGGTAGATCACTCTCGGCTTCGCGAGAATCTCAATGCTATGAATGAGTTCCGGCATCCCACTCGCCTCCCCGGTGAAATGAGAGCGCATTGAACCGTACGGCTGAAGGGCGTGCGTCGCAACCCGAACGCCGTACTTGATCCCCCTGACCACGCGTGTGGCGTTCGACGTGTGGTAACCGCGAAAGCGGTGCTGGTACCAACACCGCATGGGCAGGTACCACACGTCATACGCCACACGCGGCGTTCGCGTGACCAAGAACGGTGTTCGGGGTTCCACATGCGCACTTAGGTAGTGAGATTCATACCCGTGCAGATCGAGCTCCTCACCATCGGCGACGAACTGTTATTGGGTTTCACCCTCGACACGAATGCCGCGCACATTGCGCGCGCGCTCGCGGCGCTGGGTGTTTCCATTGTCCGCCGCGGCACGGTAGGCGATGACGCAGAAAACATCGCCGCCGCGGTCCGCGAAGCCCTCGACCGCACGGGCGCCGTGATCACCACCGGCGGACTCGGTCCCACCGCCGATGACCGCACGCGCGACGTGATCGCCGGCGTCTTCGGCCGCAAGCTCGTGCGTGACGATGCGATCCTCGCCGATGTGCAGGCGCGCTTCGGCAAACTCGGCGTGAAGATGCCCGCGAGCAACGTGAGCCAGGCGATGATCCCCGAAGGCGCGCGCGTGCTCACGAATCGCCATGGCACCGCGCCGGGCCTTTGGCTCACCGACGATCGCGGCCGCTGGTGCGCGATGCTTCCCGGCGTCCCACGCGAAATGCGCGGCATGCTGAAGGAAGAATTGCTCCCGATAGTCGCCGGCATGGTGGGCAAGGATCCCGCGGTGGTCGTCTCGCGCACACTGCGCACCACCGGCATCGGTGAATCGGCTCTGGCCGAGCTACTCGGCGACCTCGCGAAGGGTGTCGATGGCCTCCCTTTAGCATTCTTACCCGCGTGGCCCGGCGTCGACCTGCGTCTCACTAGCGCCGAGCGCCTAGCGCCTGCCGCCGAGTCCTGCCTCACGGCCGCCATAGCGAAACTTCGCGCGCCCGCCGCTCGCTATGTGTATGGCGAGGACGACACCGATCTCGCCGCCGTGGTGCTCCAGCTGTGCCGCGAGCGGAAGTTGCGCGTCGCGGTCGCGGAGAGTTGCACTGGCGGGCTCGTGGGCGCGCGGCTCACCGCGATCGCGGGTTCGAGCGACGCCTTCGTGGGCGGCGTGATCGCGTACTCCGACGCCGTAAAGAGCGGCTGGCTGGGCGTTCGTGCCGAGTCGCTGCGCGAGCACGGCGCGGTGAGCGAACCGGTCGTGCGCGAGATGGCGGAGGGTGTGTGCCGGGAGTTCGGCGTGGATGTCGGGATCGCGATCACCGGGATCGCGGGCCCCGGCGGCGGGACCGCCGAGAAGCCCGTGGGCACGGTGTGGATCGCCGCGCGCGTGAATGGCACGACGCAATCGATCGGGCGGAAATTCCTCGGCGACCGCGAGGAAATCCGTCTGCGGTCGAGCCAGGCCGCGCTCGATATGGTGCGGCGCGCGCTGTCGCCGCAGATTTAACGAGACCTCTCTTTCCAGTGTGACGTGAATGTCAAAGAAGCACCGCAATCACGATCAGCAGGTCGACGCCGAAGCGCCGCCGCCCGTGGCCGATGTCTTTCCCGCCGAGCTCCAAGCCGACGGTGTCGACAATGTACCGCCTTCTAGCGCCGAGAAGCTAGCGCCTAGCGCCGCCGTTGAGGCCCCTGACGACCGCTACCTGCGCCTCGCCGCCGAATACGACAACTTCCGCAAGCGCACCGCCAAAGAGCGCATGGAGATGCTGCCGCGCGCGCAGGGCGAGTTGCTCAAGCGGCTGATCGATCCCTCGACGATCTCGCGCGCGTGATCGCGCAGGGCCCGGGCGCGCGCGACGCGAAAACGGTGCTCGACGCCGTGGAAGTCGTGGACAAGAAGATGATGAAAGCGCTGGCCGACGCCGGACTCGAGGTGCTCAACCCCGTGGGCGCACCGTTCGATCCCGAGAAGCACGAGGCCGTCTCCACGGCGCCCGCGGCATCGCCGGAGGAAGACCATACCGTCGCACAGGTGTTTCAGCCCGGATACGTGTTCCACGGCCAGCTGCTGCGCCCGGCGCGCGTGGTCGTGAAGCAGTGGAACGGCTGAGCGGCGCATAGCGATGGCCCAGGGCAAGGATTTCTACGCCGTGCTCGGCGTGACCGCGACCGCGAGCGCCGACGAGATCAAGAAGCAATACCGCCGGCTCGCGAAGAAGCATCATCCGGACACCAACAAGAGCGATCCGAAGGCCGCCGAGAAGTTCAAGGAGATCTCCGAAGCGTATCGCGTGCTCGGCGACGCGAAGAAGCGCGCGCAGTACGACGAGATGCGCCGGCTCGGCGCGTTCGACGGTTTCTCGCGCGGCGGGGGAGCAGCCGGCCGCCGGGCGGCGGTCCGCGTCCGCAGCCGGGTGCGAGCGCATTCGACGACGTCGACATCGGCGGCTTCGGCGGACTCGGCGATCTGTTCAGCTCGATGTTCGGCGGCGGGAGCCGCGGCGGCGCGCGCGCGCGCGGCCCCGAGCGCGGGCAGAGCGTGGAAGTGAACGTCGAGATTCCCTTCCGTACGGCGGCGCTGGGCGGCAACGTGCCGATCGCGCTCGAGATGAACGAGGAGTGCGACACGTGCCACGGCAGCGGCGCGGCGCCGGGCGCGAAGATGAGCACGTGCCCCGAGTGCAATGGACGCGGCACGATTTCGTTTGGCCAGGGCGGGTTTGCGGTGAACCGGCCGTGCCCGATGTGTCTGGGCAGAGGCCAGGTGCCCAGCGAGGCGTGCAAGACGTGCGGTGGAACCGGCGAGCAGCGCGCGAAGAAGATGAACAGGTCGCGGTGCCGCCGGGCTCGGACATCGGGATGAAGATCAGGCTCGAGGGTCAAGGCGGCCGCGGGTACGCCGGCGGGCCGGCGGGTGATATGTTCGTCAACCTCACCGTGAAGCCGGACCGGTTCTACAAGCGCGAGGCGCTCGATCTCATCGCGACCGTGCCGCTGAACATCGCGCAGGCGACGCTCGGATCGAAAGTGAGCGTGAAGACGCTCGACGAGAAGAAGGTGTCGATCAAGATCCCTGCCGGCACGCCGGGCGGAAAGCGGTTTCGCGTGCGAGGGCAGGGGATCGAGCATGGTGGGGTGATGGGGGATCTCATCGTGGAAGTCTCGATCATCGTGCCGGAGAAACTCTCGCCGGAGCAGGAGAAACTCATGCAAGAGTTCGCAGCCGCCGGTGGCCTGAAATACTAGGGGCGTGAGTCGAACCTCGAAGCGCGTCATTGGTCACCCGAACGCCGTCAGTGACGAGTCGTGCGCCCGTACCACGAACGACTCGTCACTGACGGAGTTCGGGTGACC
Source organism: uncultured Gemmatimonadaceae bacterium (assembly GCA_963737845.1). Taxonomy (GTDB): domain Bacteria; phylum Gemmatimonadota; class Gemmatimonadetes; order Gemmatimonadales; family Gemmatimonadaceae; genus DATKOH01. The sequence continues at coordinate 468,043 of CAVTUD010000001.1, forward strand.
AATAACGGAGTTCGGGGTGCTACGAACGCCTGTCAGTTGTACATTGGAGATATGGATCGCGCGAATCGTCGTACCGCTGAGCGCCGCGTAGCCCCGCCGCGGCCCGCGTGCTCGTCCTGAAGGACGCCGACGCGCGGAATCCCGGGCGCCACTCGACCTCGACATCATCAATGCGATCCGCGTGAATCGCAGCGCGGTGGAGCGCCGCGCCGCGACGATTCCCACGCGGCGCACGGTAAAGAAGGAGTGGCAGGCGGCGTGGCTGCTGCGCGCGATCACGCTGCATCGATCTCACGACGCTGTCGGGCGACGACACGCCGGGCAGCGTGCGCCGGCTGTGCGCGAAGGCGCGCGCAGCCGGTGCGCGACGATATCTGACGCGCTCGGCGTCGATGCAGCTCTGGCATCACCACGGGCGCGGTCTGCGTCTATCACGAGTTCGTGCGCGACCGCGGTCGACGGCGCTCGCGGGGAGCGGACATTCCGGTCGCGGCGGTATCGACGGGCTTTCCGGCCGGGCTTAGCCGCATTCAGACGCGCATCGCGGAGATCGAGGCGAGCGGTCGCGGCGGGCGCGCAGGAGATCGACATCGTCATCACGCGCGCGCACGTGCTCACCGGCAACTGGCACGCGCTCTACGACGAGATGCGCGCGTTCCGCGACGCCTGCGGCGAGGCGCACCTGAAGGCGATCCTCGCGCACCGGCGAACTCGCGACGCTCACGAATGTCGCGCGCGCGAGTCGTGGTCGCGATGATGGCGGGCGCCGATTTCATCAAGACGAGCACCGGCAAGGAGAGCGTCAACGCGACGCTGCCGGTTCGGCTCGTGATGGCGCGCGCGATCCGCGAGTACCACGAGAGCACCGGCGTCGCCGTCGGCTTCAAGCCGGCGGGCGGGATCCGCACGGCCAAGAACGTCGCTCGACTGGCTGATCCTGATGAAGGAGGAGCTCGGCGACCGCTGGCTGCGGCCCGATCTGTTCCGCTTCGGCGCCAGCGCGCTGCTGACCGACATCGAGCGCCAGCTCGAGCACTACGCCACCGGGCGCTACGCGGCGGCACATCGCCATGCCGATGGTCTGATCGATGACACGCACGGAGCACGCGTCCATGACCGTCGCCGAGATCTTCGAGACGATGGACCTACGGCCCCGCGCCGGAGAGCGCGAAGCCCGCGCTCGACTGGATCGCGCGCACGAGCGGCGAATTCGGGCATTTCATCGGCGGCGAAGTGGACGCAGCCGCGAGGGCGGCAAGCGTTCGCGTCGATCGAATCCCGCGACGGGAAAGGAGCTTGCGCGAGGTCGCGCAGGGCGAGCGCGGCCGATGTCGATGCCGCGGTGAAGGCGGCGCGCGCGGCGCTACCCGGCGCTGGCAGCAAGCTCGGCGGACACGAGCGCGCGCGGCATTTGTACGCGCTCGCGCGCGCGGTGCAGCGCAATGCGCGGCTGTTCGCGGTGCTCGAGACGCTCGACAACGGCAAGCCGATCCGCGAGACGCGCGACATCGACATTCCGCTCGTGGCCCGGCACTTCTATCACCACGCGGGCTGGGCGCAGCTGCATGGAGAGCGAGTTCGCCGGCTACGGATGGCGCTGGGCGTGGTGGGGCAGATCATCCCGTGGAATTTCCCGCTGCTGATGCTGGCGTGGAAGATCGCGCCGGCGCTCGCGGCGGGGAACACGAGTGGTGCTCAAGCCGGCGGAATTCACGCCGCTCACCGCACTCTGCTTCGCCGAGCTCGCGGCGCGAGCGGGGCTGCCGCCGGGCGTGCTCAACATCGTCACCGGCGACGGCGCAGACGGGCGCGGCGCTCGTGGACCATGCCGGACGTGGACAAGGTCGCGTTCACGGGCTCCACCGACGTCGGCCGCGTGATCCGCCGAGGCGACCGCCGGAAGCGGCAAGAAGCTCTCGCTCGAACTCGGCGGCAAAGTCGCCGTTCATCGTGTTCGACGACGCCGATCTCGACAGCGTGGTCGAGGGCGTGGTGGACGCGATCTGGTTCAACCAGGGGCAGGTCTGCTGCGCGGGCTCGCGACTGCTGGTGCAGGAAGGGATCGCCGAGACGCTCATCGACGAAGCTGCGCGCGCGCATGGAGAAACTGCGCGTCGGCTCGCCGCTCGACAAAGTCGGTCGACATGGGTGCGATCGTCGCGCCGGTGCAGCTCGAGCGCATTCGCACGCTGGTCGAGCAGGGCGTCGAGGAAGGCGCCGAGATGTGGCAGCCGAGCTGGGCGGTGCCGAAGGAGGGATGCTTCTATCCGCCGACGCTGTTCACCGAATGTCGCGCCGAGCAGCACGATCGCGCAGGTGGAGATCTTCGGTCCGGTGCTGGTGGCGATGACGTTCCGCACGCCGGAGGAAGCGGTGGCGCTCGCGAACAACACGCCGTTCGGCCTTGCCGCGAGCGTCTGGAGCGAGAACATCAATCTCGCGCTCGACGTCGCGCCGAAGATGAAGGCGGGCGTGGTGTGGATCAACTGCACGAACATGTTCGATGCGAGCGCGGGATTCGGCGGGTATCGCGAAGCGGGTACGGGCGCGAAGGCGGGCGGGAGGGGATGTATGAATACCTGAAGGCGAAGAGCGGAAGGCGAAGTCGAGACCGTGCGGCGTGTCGCGCTGCCAAACGCCGTGCCTGCGACCGCCGCTCAGCCGACAGCCTCGCCGTCGACCGCACCCCGAAGCTCTTCATCGGCGGCAAGCAGGCGCGCCCGGACACGGCTATTCCCGAGTCCCGATCATGGGCGCCAGGCGGCGCGCGATCGGCGAAGTGGGCGAGGGCAACCGCAAGGACATCCGCAACGCCGTCGAGGCCGCGCGCACGCTGCGGCGGCGGTTGGGCGCGCGCGAGCGGGCACAACCGCGCGCAGATCCTGTATTACATCGCGCGAGAATCTTTCGGTGCGCGCTCGGCGGAATTCGCGGCGCGCATTCGAGCAAATGACGGGGACGGGCGGACGGCGCGGCGGAAGTCGAGGCGAGCGATCGCGCGGCTGTTCACGTACGCCGCATGGGCCGACAAGTGGGACGGCGCCGGTGCACTCAGGTTCCGATTCGCGGCGTGACGCTGGCGATGAACGAGCCGATCGGCGTGATCGGGGTCGCGGCGCCGCCGGAGCACCCGCTGCTCGGGTTCATCTCGCTCGTTGCGCCGCGCGATCGCGACCGGGAAACCGTCGTCGCGGTGCCGAGCGAGGCACATCCGCTCGCCGCGACCGATTTCTATCAGGTTCTCGAGACGATCCGACGTGCCGGCGGGTGTCGATCAACATCGTCACCGGCGCGCAAGGACTCGCTGAAGTTGTGCTGGCCGAGCACGACGACGTGGACGCGATCTGGTACTTCGGGACGCACGAGGGCGCCGCGGCGCGTGCGAGCGGGCGATCGCATTGGCAACATGAAGCGGACATGGTGCGAGTGGCGCGCTCGGGACTGGACGACACGACGGCGAAGGGCGGGAGTTCCTGCGTGCGGCGACGCAGGTGAAGAATATCTGGATCCCTTACGGGGAATAGCTGACTACAACTGACGGGAAGCGGGAAGCGGGAAGCGCCGCGATGAGCGCGAACAGCGCGTGAGTTCAACGCGCAGTCGTCGCTGATCGCGGCGCTTCCCACTTCCCGCTTCCCGCGTCGTTCAGTGTACTTCCAGCACCATGACCACCGGTCTATGCAGCGCCGCTCCCGGCGTCACCGTGCCGTCCGGTGCGAAGCGGTCCCAGCCACTCGTCGCGATGAAGTAGAACTTCTCGCCCACCATTACACCGTGATTCGGCTCGTTGAGCACCGGCAGATTGGCGGCGAGCGTCGACCATTTCTCGATCTTGGTCATGGTGCGATCAAGATCCAGTCGGATCACGCGGTCGAGCGGGAGTCCATTCTGGATCGCGATCAATGAATGCCCCGCCATTGCCATGCCGTCGATCCCGTTGATCGCGGCGTGCGCATCGTTCTCCAGCCACGTCACCTTGCCGGTCGCGCGATCCACGACGGCGATCCCCTTGATATAGTCGGCCACGAAGAGCCGTTTGCCGTCCGGCGCGGCCACGGGCTGCTGCGGGTTCGGGAAGATCCCCGGCGGCACGAGCTGCTCCAACGAATCGCGCCCCTCGCGGATCACGTAGACGCCGCCGCCCGTCGCGTCGCTCGTGAACACGTCGCCGTTCCTCGCGACGGTGAGATCGCCGAACACATGGTCGGCGCTGTCGTCCGCCAGGTCGTAGCTGCGCATGAGCAAGCCGGTCGTGAGATTCAGCCTCAACACGGCGCTGCTGCCTGAATCGCCCGGCGCGAGCGCGAACGCTTCGGGCATCCCCGCCGTCGTGGCCCACAGTGCGTGGCGCGCGGCATCCACGTTGAGCCCCATCATCGCCATCACGCTGTCGCGTGCCGGCGGCACGAAGTCGCTCCACTGTCCGCCCTGCCGCACGATGACCTTCCGTTCGCGAATGCTGCTCAAGAAGAAGCGTCGCGTCGTCGAGTCATACGCGATGTCCTCGGCGACGAACTCGCTGTCGGGTACAATGAACGCTGTCACCGGATGCCCCACCGCTTCGCGATTCTTCGCGATGCGCGCGAGCAGCTCCTTCCATCCGGGAGCGCCGCGCACCGGCGCGAGCAGCGAATCGGCATCCATGTCCTTCACCAGCCCCGTGGCCGCGTACATCTTGAGCCACTTCATGGCGGCCGCCGTGTCGTGCATCTGCGCATCCGCGCGTGCCTGCGCGATCATGGTACTCGGAAAACCGTTCAGTTCCTTGTAGAGCACCTCGGCGTAGTGCCGGTACGCTTTCCAGTCGCCGTGCACGCGCGCCGAGTCTCCCGCCGCGCTTCGCTCGCGCCAGGTGGAATCCCCCTGCGCGCTCGCTGATACAACCGCGAGCGCAACACCGAAGGCGACAGCCGACAGCCGACAGCCGACACTCGAGATCATTCCTCCCTCCCTGCGGCGAGTCTGTCCAGATCATCCGCCGCATTCTGCGCGCGGTCCAGCAACTGCGAGATCGTGTCCAAGACGTTGCCACCTCCGTGCAGCCGCAGCAAGCCAAGCCGGATGGTCTCGAGCGCGGCGACGGTCGTTCCCAGCTCGCGCTTGGCCTCATCGCGGCGCTCGGCGAGCCGCGCATACTCCAGCTCGCCACCAGGCGCGCGGCCGTCGCGCGCGAGCAGCGCCGACAGATTGTCGCCGTTCATCCGGATGCTCGCGGCGCGCGCTTCAAGGCGCTTCACTACGTCGGGGATGTCGCCCAGTTGTTTGCGCTGATCCTTGGGCAGTGTCTCGTACAGCTCGAGAGCGGCGAGGCCCAATGCCGCCTCGGTGGGGCGATTGAGCAGCTGCATGGGACCCTTCCGCCCGCGCCCCAGATGACGCGCCGTCCATGCACCGAGCTTCGTGCCCCAGAACCACTTCCGCAGAGCGCCGTCGAGCATCACGCCGGCGCGGCGGCCAAGCATCGGAATGCCGAGCGCGTTGCAAAGGAGGAAGGCGCTGCCAACCCCTATCGCGAGGGGCTGGAAGAAGTTGTTCTCGAACCTTCCTGGATTCACCTTGTGCATGCTGACGGCGACAATCGCGGTGGTGATCGCAACGACGAATAGCCCGAGCCCGCTCCACGTGGCGGCGCGCATGATCTGCATCCAGCGCGGGATCTCGGACGCCGCGAAGCTCAGCTCCTCCCGGCGCGCTTCGCGCCAACGATCGAGCGCGAGGCGAAGATCGGCCACAGAGTATCCGGCCATGAGCGTGCGCCGCGTCAGGCTCAGATGGAATCCGAGCTGCGCGAGCGCCGGCAGCAGCGTGATGGCGGCGGTGTACGCGGCGCTCGACCAGTGTTTCTTCACGAGGTCGTCGATCACTGAGAGTGTGCCGACCAGGATCCAGACATTGAAGACCACGCGCGCGGGATTCTGCGACTCCAGCCATACTCTGATCGGCGGGGGCACATCCAATCGTTGCATCGCGTCCGTCTCGAGCGCGGCCGCGAGCGACTTCGCGTCGGTGAAGCGCGCGGCCGGATCCTTGCGCAGGCAGCGGTCCACGGCCTGCCCGAGGAGCCGTGGCACGGCCGCGACATTGGCGAGCACCGGCGGCGGTTCGTTCAGATGTTTCGCGATGATCGCGGTGGCGTTGGCGCCATCGAACGGCACGCTCGCAGTGAGCGCGTAGTACCCGACGATGCCGAGCGAATAGAGATCGCTGCGCGCATCCACCGCGTCGCCGGCGCCTTGCTCGGGACTCATGAAATGCGCGGTGCCCATGATCTTCGAGCCATCGTCGCCGCTGTCGTGCGCGCCGGAGCGCGCGATGCCGAAGTCGGTGACGAGCGCGCGGCCGCTCTCGCGCTCGAGCAGGATGTTGTCGGGCTTCACGTCGCGGTGCACCACCGCGTGATCGTGCGCGTGTCCGAGCGCCCACGCCACCTCCCGCAACAGCTTCGCCGCCGGGGCGGGGGCGAGCGGCCCATGGTCGCGCACGCGCGTGCCGAGCGTTCCGCCATCCACGTACGTCATGACGAAGAAGACATACCCGCCGGCCTCGCCAACGCGGTGAATGGGCACGATGTTCGGATGCGACAGATTCGCCGCGGTGCGCGCCTCGCGCAGGAATCGCGCGCGCGCGTCCGGCTTCGCGGCGAGAAACGGGCTCAATACCTTGATCGCGACGAGCCGCTCCAGCTGCACCTCGCGCGCGAGGTACACGACGCCCATCCCACCGCGCCCCAGCTCGCGCTCGAGCGAATATTCGCCCGCGAGCGCCTGCTGCAACGCGACGAAGTCGCCATCCAGCGCGTACGGATTGCTCATGCGGTGATGTTGTGGGTTGCGACAGCCAACAGCCGACAGCCGCGGTCGGCAGTCCGCCGCTCGCTCACGCAGCCAGTACGGGCAATCCCTTCCGCGAGTTCCGCCCGCTCTCGATGATCCCGCCGCCGAGCATCCGCGTGCCGTCGTAGACCACGATGGACTGCCCCGGGCTGATCGCGCTCACCGGCTCGTCGAGCGCCAGTTCGATCTCGCCGCCCTCCGAACGCACCAGTTCGGCCGCCGCCGGCGCCGCGTGATGCCGGATCTGGACGTGCACTCTCGCGCCGACGGCCGGCGCGTCGGCGAGCCAATTCACCTCGCGCGCGATCACGCCGCGGCCGAGCAGTTCCTCGCGCGGCCCGATCACCACGGCGCGCTCCGCCGGCCGGATCGCCACTACGAACATCGGCTCGGCGTTTCCGCCGGGCACGCCCTTCCGCTGGCCGATGGTGAAACGCGCATAGCCGCGATGCTCGCCCACCACGCGGCCGTCGCTCGTCACGAACGGGCCGGGCTGAGAGCGACGGCGTATCCGCGCCGAGCTCGCGCGCGATCACCTTCGCGTGATCGCCGTCGGGCACGAAACAAATGTCCTGGCTCTCCGGCTTCTCGCTCACCACCGACAGCCCGAGCGCGCGGGCGCGGGCGCGCGTCTCGTCCTTGCTCAGGTCGCCCACCGGCAGCAGCATGCGCGACACCACGGCGCGGTCGATCCCCCAGAGGAAATAGCTCTGGTCCTTCCGGTGATCGCGGCCGCGGTGGAGCTCGCCGTTCATCGCGCGCGCATAGTGGCCGGTGGCGATCCAACGCGCATCGAGCGCATCGGCCTTGTGCACGAGATCGCGGAACTTCGTGAAGGTGTTGCAGCGCACGCACGGGATCGGCGTGCGGCCGCGCGTCGTACTCGTGCACGAAATCGCGCACGACGTCACGGCTGAACGCCGTCTCGAGATTGAGCACATAGTGCGGCACGCCCACGCGTTCGCACACGCGGCGCGCGTCGTCGATCGAGTCGAGCGAGCAGCACGGCCGGTCGGGAACGTCCTCGCCGTAGCAGAAGAGCTTCATGGTCACGCCGATCACGTCGTAGCCCTGCTCGGCGAGCACGGCGGCGGCCACCGAACTGTCGACGCCGCCGCTCATCGCGACCAGCACCCGCTCGCGCGGCATGATCAGTTCGCGGCGCCCGCGAGGCGGCGCGCCTTGGCGACCAGCTTCGGGGAAGACCTGCGCCACGCGGTCGAGCTGCTCGGCTGTGGTCAGCGAGCCGAGGCTCATGCGGATCGCCGCGACCGCGACATCGCGCGGCGAGCCGATCGCGCAGAGCACGTGCGACGGATCGACGCTCCCGCTCTGGCACGCCGAGCCGGAGGAGCAGGCGATGCCGGAGAGGTCGAGCGCCATGAGCAACGATTCGCTGTCGGTGCCGGGCACCGAGATGCTCAGCACGTGCGCCGCGCGCGGCGCGCCGGCCGCGTGCACGACTGCGTCGGGGATGTTCGCGAGGAGCGCCGCCTGCAGCTTGTCGCGCAGCGCGGTCAGGCGCTTGAGTTCCTCGTCCATCTCGGCCATGGTGAGCTCGGCGGCGCGCGCGAGTCCCACGGCGGCCGCGACGTTCTCGGTGCCGGGGCGCTGGCCGCGGTTCTGCGAGCCGCCGATGCTGCAGCGGCTCGAGCGGCGAGCCGCGGCGGATGTACAGCGCGCCGATGCCCTTGGGCGCGCCGATCTTGTGGCCGGAGAACGCGAAGTAGTCGAACGGCTGCGACTTCGCGTCGACTGCGCACTTTGCCGAACGCCTGCACGCCGTCGGTGTGGAAGAGCGCGCCGCGCGCCTTGGCCGCGGCCGCGAGGGCGGGGATGTCCTGGATCGTGCCGATCTCGTTGTTCACCCACATCACCGAGACGATCGCGACATCGTCGCCCAGTCGCGGCATCGTACGACTTCCGGTCGACGACGCCGTTCGCATCGACGCTCACGATCCGTTCCTCGCCGCCTTCGGCCGCCACGTGGTGCACCGCCGCGAGCACGGCCTTGTGCTCGATGGGCGTGGTGACCGCGACGCGCTTCCCCTTCGACTTCAGCGCGCGAAAGGCGCCGAGGATGGCGAGATTGTCGCCTTCCGTGCCGCCGGAGGTGAAGGCGATCTCATCGGACGTGGCGCCAATGCACTTGGCGACGCGCTCGCGCGCCTCGTCGAGCGCGGCGCGCGCTTCGCGTCCCCAGCGGTGGGTGCTGCTCGGATTCCCGAAGCGGGGGCCGTAGAACGGCTCCATCGCTTCGCGAACTTCCGCGCGGACGGGGGTGGTGGCGGCGTGGTCGAGGTAAATGGGGTCCGGCATAAGGACTTAAAGATAGCGAGGAATTGACAAGGCGTGTAGCACCCCGAACTGCGTCAGTCGAACCTCGCGATGGCGTTGATGTGGTACCTGCGAGCCGGTCAGTGACGAGACGCCGCGTCGCGATTACGAACGACATCGCCACATGACGGAGTTCGGGTGACCAATGACGCGCTTCGGGGTTCGACTCACGCCGTTATTGCTTGTAGATCACCCCGTCCTTCATGACGAACTTGACATTCTCCATCACCGTGATATCCGCCAGCGGGTCCCCCTTCACCGCGATGATATCCGCGTATTTCCCCGCCTTGATCGACCCGATCTTCGCCGATTGCCCGAGCAGATCCGCCGCGCCCACTGTGGCGGCTTGCAGGGAGGCGACCGGCGTCATGCCGAATTTCACCATGTACGCGAATTCCTTCGCGTTCGTGCCGAAGGGGCACACGGAGATGTCGGTGCCGAAGGCGATCTTCACGCCTTCTTTGACCGCGCGCTTGAAATTGTCGATGGCGATCTGGTTCAACCGGTCGGAATGCTCGAGGAAATCCGCGGGATAGCCCGCGGCGGAGTCGATGCAGCCGATCGTCTCGAGCGTCGGCACGAGGTAGGTGCCGTGCTGCTTCATGAGCTGGATGCCTTCTTCGTCGAGATAGCTGCCGTGCTCGATCGAGTTCACGCCCGCGCGCACGGCCGCCTTGATGCCGGCGGCGTTGTGCGCGTGCGCGGCCACGCGGAGCCCGAAATTGTGCGCTTCGTCCACGGCGGCGACGAGTTCCTCGTCGGTGAACTCGCGCGCGTTGGCGTTGCTGTTGTGCGTGAGCACAGCGCCGGTGGAGAGCACCTTGATGAGATCCACGCCCTGGCCGGCGAGCATGCGCACGCGCTGCCGCACTTCCCACGGGCTATTGGCCTCGCCGTAACGCAAATCCCAAGGGAGCCCGATGTCCGGCGACATGCCGGTGACTGCGCCAGCGCCGCCGGTGATCGTGATGTATGCGCCCGCGACGAACATCCGCGGGCCGGGAATGTCGCCGCGATTGATCGCGTCGCGCATCGCGACATCGACCAACGCCCGATAGGTGCCCACGTCGCGCACGGTCGTGAATCCGGCCATGAGCACGATCCGCGGATTGGGGATCGAGCGGAACGCTTCCTCGGCGGCGGTGCGGCGGAGTTCATTGAGCGGCTCGGGGTCGTTCGCCGGGCCCACCAGGTGCGTGTGCATGTCGAGCAGGCCGGGGAGCACGGTCATCGCAGAGAGATCGATGACTCTTCGCGTCCTTCGGGATCGCGACCGACGGGCCGACCGCGTCGATCATCCCGTTCTTCACGAGGATGATCTGGTTCGAGAGCATCTTGCCGGCGTCGGCATCGAAGAATTTGCCGGCTTTGATGGCGGTGGTCTGGGCGGCGGCTGCCGAGACTCCGAGAAGGATTGCGATCGCGGCGGAGCCGAAACTGGCGCTTCATTCTTGGGCTCCTGGAGTGCGCAGAGAGTAGGAGAGAGTGGTACCCGGTACTGGCACTATCTCACTCCGTCGTTTGCGAGTAGCGCCGTCGGGACTCTTGAGTCGCCAGTCAGATGCTGCTGTATCCAGTGCCGACTCAATACTGGCGACGGCTTCCACTCGCAAACGACGGCGTTCGTAGTGCTAGTACCGATTCGCTAGTCCTGTTTATAGATCACGCCGTTCTTCATCACGAAATTCACATGCGCCATGAGGGAAATGTCCTTGATCGGATCGCCTTTCACCGCCACGATGTCGGCGTATTTCCCCGCCTTGATGGAGCCGAGCATCTTGGATTGGCCGAGGAGATCGGCGGCGGAGACCGTGGCGGCCTGCAGCGCCTGCATGGGCGTCATCCCGTACTTCACCATGAGTTCGAATTCGCGCCCGGGATAGCGGAAGCCGCACACGGCGTTGTCGGTGCCGTACGCGATCTTCACGCCGGCTTTCACCGCCTTGGTGAAGCTCGCCATGTGGATCGCGGCGACGCTGTCGTGCATCAGGAAATCCTTGGGCAGGTTCGGATTCACCTGGATGCAGCTGTGCACCTCGAGCGTGGGCACGAGGTAGGTGCCTTTCTCCTTCATCATCGCGATCACTTCGTCATCCAGGAAGCTGCCGTGCTCGATGGACGCGACGCCCGCGCGCACGGCGTTCTTGATCCCGTTCACGTTGTGCCCGTGCGCCGCGACCTTGAGTCCGAAGTTGTTCGCCTCGTCCACGATCGCGGCGAGTTCCTCATAGGTGAATTCGCGCGCGAGGTGATTGCTGTTGTGCGTGAGGATGGCGCCGGTGACGAGCACCTTGATCACGTTCACGTTCTGGCCCGCGAGCAGCCGCACCTTCTGGCGTCCCTCCCACGGGCTGTTCGCCTCGCCGAACTTGAGGTCCCACGGCAGCGTGATGTCGGGCGCCAAGCCGGTCATCGCGCCGGCGCCGCCGGTGATGGTGATGTACGCACCCGCGACGAACATGCGCGGGCCGGGGAAGATCTCGGCCGCGATCGCGTCACGCATCGCGACATCGACCAGCGCGCGGTACGTGCCCACGTCGCGCACGGTGGTGAATCCCTCCATGAGCACGGTCTTCGCGTTCGGGATGGAGACGTACGCCTCCTGCGCCGCCGTGCGCTCCAGTTCGTGCAGCGGCTCCGGGTCGGTGGTCCACGGCGCGATGAGGTGGCTGTGCATGTCGAACAGCCCGGGCATCACGGTCATGCCGGAGAGATCGACGACGGTCGCATCCTTGGGGATCGTGAGGGATGGGCCGACCGCCTCGATCATGCCATCCTTCACCAGGATGATCTGATTCGACAACACGGTGCCGGCATCGGCATCAACGAAGCGTCCGGCTTTTATCGCGGTGACTTGCGCGCCTAGTGGCGCGACTGAGACTATCGCGGCGGCAATGGTATAGCGGATCGCACGAATCATTGTAATCGCTCCGGATGAAGGCGTGAGTCGCACCCCGAACGCCGTCATTGGTCCCCCGAACTCCGTGTGTGGCGATTGACGTGTAGTAACTGCGACGGCGTTGCTGGTACCAGCCCCGCTGTCGCTGGTACCACACGTCAAACGCCGCACACGGAGTTCGGGGGACTAAGTACGGAGTTCGGGGTCGACGTTACGTGGTCAGTCGTCGCACCGAAACTGCACCGCCATCCTCGCCCCGTCGAGGTGCACCGCGTCCCCAGCTTCACGGGACTCGCCGCGTTCTCGCGGATCGCGGTGATCGCGGCGCCTGCTTCGTCGAGCGTGTCGATCACCACCATCCACCCGGCGCGCGCCGCGCAGGCGCTCATCGTCACGCGTTCCTCGGCGCTGCGCAACGCCGGCGCGCCGCGCGTTTCGCGCAGGTCGGGGGAGAGCAGGGGCGCCGCTTTCAATCCGGTGGCCTGCGCCACGAGCGGGTCATCGGCCGTGAGGATCACAGCGTCGCGCGGCAATGTGGCGGCCCATGTCACCACCGGTGCGTACGCTTCCGCCTCGTGGCGCTGCGGCACGATCCAGCCGTCGTTGCGGTATCCGCGCACGTTGAGACGGGCGCAGGTCGCCACGGGCAGCAGCAACAACACCGCGGCGATCGCGGCGCGCGGGACTTTCGCGACGTAGCTCTCCGGCACGAGCGCCGCGAGCGCGCACGCGCCGCCCACGAGCAGGATCATCAAGAGCGGCAGGATCCCCCAGAGGAACCGGTCGGGGCTGATGGGCCAGATGAGCACAACGGCCAGGTAGCCGGTCGTTCCGAATAGCGCCACGGAGCGCCACCCGCGCACGTGCCAGAGGCCCGCCGCGCTCGCAATGAGCGCGAGCACCATCCCGGGCGCGCTCCACGCCTGGCGTCCCACGCGCAGCAGTCCGCTCACTTGGTGACCCATGAGCGCGAACAATTCGCCGATGCCGTTCACGCTCTCGCGCCACATGCCGCCGTAGCTGCCGTAGCTCCCGGTCCACGCCGCGGGGATCTCGTGCGCGTGCTGGCGCGTGAACGCCACCCACGCGAGGGTGGGGATGAGCATGAACGCCGCGAGCATCGCCTCACGCTGGCGCACGGCCACCGGCTTCCCCGGTTCCGTGGCCATGCGCCACGCGACGGCGAGCGTCACCGGCAGCAGGATCGTGCGCGCGAGCGGCAAGAGCGCCGCGACCACCGCGGCGGCGATCGCTCGGCCGCGCGACGGCGGCGCGGCATCGTCGGGCTCATCGGCGAGATCGAACGTCAGCCCCAGCAGCAGCCACGAAAGCGGCTCGGAGAAGAGCGTGCCCGTCACGGCGCGCGCCGGCACCATGAGCACGGCGGCCGCAGCGAGGAGCGGCGCGCCCCAGCCGAGCGAGAAGCGCCGCGCGCCCCAGCGTCCCCACGCCACGATGCTCGCAGCGGCGAGCAATGCGTTGCCGGCCTTCAGCCAAGCGATGGCCCCCAGCGCGGCCACCGGCGGTCGCAGGAGACTCCAGAGCGCCAGCCACGCCGGGTAGAGCGGGGGATAGTGCACTCCCGCGGGCGCGCCCGGCAACGCGAGATGATGATATCCCGCGCCGGCGAGCAGACTCTTCGCGAGATCGGCGTAGATGCCGTCGTCGTAGAAAACGCCCACCGGCATCGGCTCGCCGCGCGTGAGGGCGAGCACCGCGAGCGTGGCGAGCGCCGCCGCCCACGGCAGGGCGGCGCTCAGCCGGTGTGCGGTCGCGCCGCGCGTCACTCCACGCGCTTCGGCTGCTGGAGCACTTCGTTCATGCGCACGGCGTTCGCGAGCGCTTGCGCCTGCTTGTTCATCTTCGCGGCGGACGCTGTATCACCGCGCTGCAGGAATGCTTCGCCGAGCACGGCCGCGGTCACGACGTAGCGCAGCGGGATGTCGGAACTGGCGCGGTCCACCCAGCGGTCCATGCGCATGAGCGTCGCGGGTCCCGCGTACACGGAATCCCAGAGCGTCTTCGATCCGATCAGATCGATCGCGCCGAATCCCTGGATCGGCACGTAGCGCGGCGACACCGGCGCAGGCACCGGATTCAGCTTGGTGAGGATCCCTTCCTGAATGAGGTACCGCCCGAATCCAAGCTGCTGGCCGTAGCCCGCACTCGAGAAGTACATCGGGCGCTGCGGGTACGCGTCCTTGATCATGCGCAGCACCAGCATCTGGTCGCGCGTGTAGACGCCCGGTCGCAGCACCGCCGGTGATGGAGTCCTTCACGAACGTCGCGCCCTTGGGCAGCTCCTGGTAGCCCGGCACGGCATCCGCTTCTTCGAGCGTAAGCGTGAGCGGCGGCACGGTCGGCACGGGCCACGCGCGATCGCGGTAGATCGCGGGGCCCTTCGCCGCGTCGTACGGCCGCGGCTTGCGGCGAATGATCTGCCGCACGTACCAGTCGGTGTTGAGCAGCGACGTCACGGCCACCGTCACATCCTGCCGCACGCCTTCCACTTCCTGCGCGTACCAGAGCGGGAAGGTGTCGTTGTCGCCGTTGGTGACCACGACGCCGTACGGCTCCACGGTGTTGAGCAGGTCCACCGCCCAATCGCGCGTGAAGGTGTCGCCCTTGCGGGGCGCGTCACGCCAGTTGAACACGAGCGGCACGAAGGCGAACAGCAGCAGCGGGCTCGCCAGAAGCCAGCTCTTCCGCGGGAATCTCGGCAGTCCGTCGTTCTTGGCGCTCTGCACCGCGGCGTCGGACGTGAAGAGCGATGCGAAGATCTCCCAGAGCCACACGAGACCGAGCGCGGCCCACACGCTCCAGGCCGAGTAACTCCACAGGTAGAAATAATCGCGGTCGCGCACTTCGCGTGGCACGGTGTTGCCCAGGTCAGGCGACTGCGAATAGCCGTACTTGAAATTCATGTAGTAGATGAGCGCGAGCGTCACGGTGAAGATCAGCGGCCCGAAGAACCAGAAACTCCGCCGGTCTCGTTGCCAGTGCGCGACGCCGCCGAGCAGTCCGAGGAAGAGGAACACCAATGCGAAGGCCAGCTGGCGCCCGAAGTGGTTCTCATACGGATCCCGCTCGAATTGCCACGTGAAATAGTGCCACCACATGCCGATCTGTCCGGCGAAGAAATCGGTCTGACGCTGGGACAGGTCGGGCTTCCCGAACTGCACGCGGTTGATGTTGTCCTTGAGCCGCTGCTCGGTGGTGGCGGAGAAGGTGCAATCCCAGTGGAACTCGGTCATGCAGCCGGTGGGCTCGCCCTCGTTGATCGCCGGGAAATGCGCGCTCCGAATGGGCTCGAAGGTGAACACCGTCATGCCGAGTCCCATCGCGAGCAAAGCGCCGGCGACGAGCTTCCACCGCAGGATGGTCTGCCAGCGGCGCGCGAGCACCGCGACGCCCACCGCGGGCATCACCAGGAAGCCGGCCGGATGGTTCGTGTAGCCGAGCCCGATGAGATACGCGATGAGGACGAGGATCTTGTCGGCCTTGGGGCCGTCCGGGTCATCGCACCAGAGCACGGTGAGCCAGCTCACGATCGCGAAGAACGCGAGCGACAAGGTATACGGTTTCTCATTCACCACGCTCTGGCTCCAGACCGTGAACACCGTGGCCCCGATGAGCGTCGCGACGGCGGCGCCGGTGATCCGCTGCCACTTCTCCGGCAGCCAATACGAGAGCACGCGCTCGACGATCAGGAACCACATGCCGCTCGACACCGCGCTCGCGAGCGCGGCCAGCGAATTCACCTTCACCGCCGCGCCCACGCCGATCGGCAGCAGTGTGAAGAAGCGGCCGATGATCACGAAGAACGGATTGCCCGGAGGGTGCGGA
Organism: uncultured Gemmatimonadaceae bacterium; assembly: GCA_963737845.1. GTDB lineage: Bacteria > Gemmatimonadota > Gemmatimonadetes > Gemmatimonadales > Gemmatimonadaceae > DATKOH01. Next base: position 483,958 of record CAVTUD010000001.1, read on the forward strand.
AGACCGAAGGTGTACGCCGCGGTAATGTATTCGCTGGCGTCCCACATCGCGGTGCTCGGTGCGAGCGTGTAGAGATAGAGCAGGAAGACCGCCAGCGACGCGATGCCGGCGGCGAGGTACGAGGGGCGATGGTCGAGCGCGGGAGCCTTCGGCGGCATCAGAGGTCCGGGATCAGGAGAGTGGTCTCAAAGCCGCGCGCACCGGCGCGGCGTCGAGGCCGGCGAGCTTCACCGGCAACGCGAGCAGTTCGTACATACCATCCGCGGCGCCGCGGAGGTCCAGATTCTCGAGAATGTACGCGCCGCCGGCGAAGAGCGCTCGGTGCGCGGGCAGGGTCTTGCTCTCGCGCTCATCGACGCTCGGCGCGTCGACGCCGAGCAACTTGAGGCCGCGCGCAATGAGCGACTCGATGGCCGCCACCGACAGCACCGGCCATGCCGCGGGGAAGGCGCCGCCCGCGATCGAGCAGTTCGTGCGCAGGAGCAGCCGCTCGACGGGCCCGGCGCCCAGTGCCGCGAGGTCGCGCAGTTCGAGCGTGCGCGGCGCGGAATCGATCGTGAGCACGCGCGCCGCGCCCGCGAACGCGTCCAGGGGCATCGCGTCCGCCGCGGCCCAGCCATCGCTCACATGCAGAGGCGCGTCGGCGTGCGTGCCACAGTGCGGGCTCGTGGTGAATGCCGAGAGGTTCACGCTCGCGCCATCGGCGATCCGCCACGTCCAGCCGCAGCTATATGGCGTGTCGCCAGGCCATTCCGGTGTGCCGGGCGCCAGCGCGATGGAGATGTCGCGGAGCGTCACTTCGACGGGCCCGCGCCGAACACGCGCGAACGTACTTCCCAGAGGGCGGGGAAGAAGCGCTGGCTCACGGTGCGCGACAGATACTTCGCGCCGAGCGTGCCACCGGTGCCCGACGTGCCGGGACCGATGATGCGCTCCACGAGTTGCACATGCAGGAAGCGCCATCGCGCGAAACCCTGCTCGTATTCGAGAAGCTCTTCCGCGAGGAGGAACAGCGGCGTCGCCTCGGCACCGGCGGTATAGATCGACTCCGCGGTCTCCCCGTTCGCCTTGAGCACCGCCTCGAAGAGCGACTGCAGCGTCGGGCGCGAGAGCCACTGCTGCACGATGGCCGGCGGCGCGCCGTGCTCGCTCACCGCGTTCAGGAACGTCTGTTCACGCAGCCCGCTCGCGGCCTCGATGGCGCGGAACTGCGCGCTCTGCGAGCCGCTGGAGGTGCCGAGCGAGCCGCGGAATTGCGCGAAGCGCTGCGGCGGGAGCGTGTCGAGCGCGGAGAGCTGGTCGGCCACGATCCGCACGAGCGCGTTGAGCCGCTTGGTCACGAAGATCGCGCCGGTGACGTCGTGCGCCTCGAGGCGCGCGAAGAGCCCCTCCATCTCGCGCAGGATCACCTTGAACCAGAGCTCGCTCGACTGATGCACGACGATGAACAGCAGCTCGTCGGGCTGCTCGGGCTTGGACTGCGCACGCTGCAGAGAGAGCAGCTCGTCGAGCGCGAGATACGTGGGATAATCCATGGCGGTCAGAACGACGACACGTCGAGCGTGGCGAGATCATCCACTTTCATCGTTTCGCTCGTGTGGAACGGCTCGCCATAGCGGGCGCGGATGAGCGAGCCGTAGTGCGCGGAGTGATGACGGATGATCTCGAAGAGCGAATCGGTGTTCGGGAACACCTCGCCCGCCTGCACGGCGCCGGCGAACTGCGATTCGTACGCGCGCACGGCCTCCATCTTCTGTTCGAACACATCCGTGATGTCCACCACGAAGGTCGGCTTCACGTGATCCTCGCGGTAACTCAGGCAGTGGATGACTTTGCGCGGACGGTGCGCTCTGGCGCCCGCGGCCGCGTATTTCGCCAGGCCCGAGAGGAAGCACGCATCGCGCACGAGTTCGGCGGTGATGCGATGATCCGGGTGGCGGCCGCCGAACGCCGGCGCCAGCACGACCTGCGGCTGCAGCCGCCGGATCTCGCGCACGAGCGCGGCGCGTGACTCGTCGGTGTTGTGAATGCCGGCGTCGGGAAGCCCGAGGTTCACGCGTTCGGCGATCCCAAGGATCTCCGCCGCGCGCGCCGCTTCTTTCTCGCGAAGCTCGGCGGAGCCGCGCGTGCCCATCTCGCCGCGTGTCAGGTCGACGATCGCGGTGCGATGACCCTGCTTGGCGCTGCGGGCGAGAGTGCCGCCGCAGGTGAGTTCGACATCATCTCGGTGCGCAGCGATGGCGAGAATAGTTACCGGTGGCATGGCGGGGAATATACTCATGGCTAACTGCGTGCGTCGAACCTCGAAGCGCGTCATTGGTCCCCGAACTCCGTCAGTGACGAGTCGTTCGCGGTACAACGAACGACTCGTCACTGACGGAGTTCGGGGGACCAATGACGCTGTTCGAGGTTCTAAACGCGCCCCTGCAGTTATACATTGAGTCGTGCCCGATACGCCCAGCTGGTCTGAACTCGGCGCCCTCTGGCCCAACCGGAGTGCGAGCCGCTTCGTCGAAGCGGGTGGGCAGCGCTGGCACGTGCAATTGTTCGGCGATGGGCCGCCGCTGCTCCTCATTCACGGGACGGGCGCCGCGACCCACACGTGGCGTGATCTCGCGCCGCGCCTCGCGACGCGATTCACCGTGATCGCGCCCGACCTGCCGGGCCACGGATTCACCACCGCGCCGCGCACCGATCTCCTCTCGCTCGACGGCATCGCCAAGGAGGTCGGCGTCCTGCTCGACGCACTCGGCGTCACGCCGGTGGCCGGCGTCGCGCACGCCGCGGGCATGGCGGTGCTGCTGCGCCTCGCGCTCGACCGGAGCGTGCCCTTCAAGACGCTGGTGGGGATCAACGCGGCGCTCACGCCGCCGCGGCGCCAGATGTGGACGCTGCTCGCGCCCGCTGCTCAGGTCTCGTCGCGGAACTCCTTCGTGGACGGACTCGGCACCGAGATGGCCACCGCTTCGCTCGAGGATTCGCTGCTGCGTTCCACCGGATCGTACATGTCGCCGGAGCAGGCGGCGCTCTACGGCGGATTCCTGCGCTCGCGCCGCCACATGGGCGCGGTGACGACAATGTTCGCGAACTGGGATTCCGTAAAGCTCCAGCGCGACCTCGCGCACTTGACGACGCCCGTGACGCTGGCCGTCGCACTCAACGATCCGTGGGTGCCGCCGCGCAGCGCCGACCGCCTCGCCGGCGCCTTCCCGCGCGCGCGACTCGTCGAGATCGGCGACTGCGGGCACTTGGCGCATGAGGAGAAGCCGGGGATGGTGGAGACGATCATTGTCGAGTGCGCGCAGAGGGAAGGCGTGCTGCCGCGGCCCTCGGCGTCGGTACTGCAGACTGAGACGTTAGACTGAGACGTTAGAAGGCGATTCTCGAACGGCGCGCTGAATCGCTTTCTAAGTCTAAGTCTAGAGTCTCAGTCTGTAGTTATTCATATCTCAGCGCCTCCACCGGATCGAGCCGCGCGGCCCTGATCGCCGGATAGATCCCGAACGTCACGCCGATCAGGATGCTCACGAACACCGCGATGAGCGTGATCCCCACGGGCGGGCGGGCGCTCACGCCCATCAACGTCGTCACGCCCATCCCGAAACTCAGCCCGATCACGATGCCGATCGCGCCGCCGATGCCGGTGAGCGTCGCGGCCTCCAGCAGGAATTGGAACAGGATGTCGGCGCGGCGCGCGCCGAGCGCTTTGCGCACGCCGATCTCTCTCGTGCGGTCGGTGACCGAGACCATCATGATGGCCATCACGCCGATGCCGCCCACGAGCAGTCCCACGCCGGAGAGTCCGATCATCACGCCGTAGAACACCCCGGTGAGTTTCTTGAACACATCGAGGATCTGGTCCTGCGTGATGAAATCGAAGGTGTTCGGTTCGCCGGGGCGCAGGTGGCGCATGTTGCGCATCGCGACCATCACCGCATCCTGCGCATCCTCGGCGCTCACAGACTTCTTCGGCTTCACGCCGATGAACAGCGCGTTCGTCTTGTCCATGTGATAGGCGTGATCCGCGAAGCGGAACGGAACGACGCCGCCCACTTCCTGCCCGGGCGGCGCGAACACGTTGTCCGCCTCCTGCAGCACGCCGATCACCGTGACGGGGCGGGTGAGCACCTTCATCGACTTGCCGATCGGATCCTGCTGACCGAAGAGCTTGTTCGCGAACTTCTCAGTGATCACGAACACCGGCGCGCCGCTCGACATCTCCGAGCGGCTGAACCAGCGGCCTTTGATCAGTTCTCCGCCCTGGATCTCGCTGTACCGATCGTCGGCGGCGAAGATGGTGAGCGCCTGTGAGCGGTTCGACTGGAACTCCAGCTTGCCGAAGAGCTGCGCCCAGATCGCGGCATACTCGATCTCCGGAAGCTGCGCGACGCGCTGGGCCTCCGCCTCCACGAGATCGGGGCGGATGCGCACGTACTTCGGCAGCCGGTCGGGATTCAGCGGCGTCTGCGAGAAGATCTTCATCACGTAGAACGTCGTGGGGCCCGCGATCTCGATCGTGTGGATGATCTGATCGCTGATGCCGTCCACGATGGCGGCCATCGTCATGACGGTGGAGACGCCGATCACCACGCCGAGCACGGTGAGGGCCGAGCGCAGCTTGTTGGCCTGCAGCGTGTCGAGGGCGATCGCGACATTCTCGCGGACCGCTTCGGCCAGCTTCATTCGGCGCGCATCGCGGCGATCGGATCGAGCTTGGACGCCCGGTCCGCGGGGAGGATGCCGAAGATGATCCCGACGCCCGCGCCGAGCGCGAGCGCGAGGAACACCGACCACGCGGTGACGCGCGCGGGGAGCGGCGTGACGAAGGTGACCCCCGCGGCGAGCACCGCGCCGGCGAGCACACCGAGCGCGCCGCCCATCACCGAGAGCATGACCGCCTCGGCCAGGAACTGCTTGCGGATGTCGCGGCGCGTGGCGCCCACCGATTTCCGGATCCCCACTTCGCGCGTACGCTCGGTGACCGACATCAGCATGATGTTCATGATCACGATGCCGCCCACGAGGATCCCGATCGCGACCATCGCGGGGATCACGCTGAAGAGCACGCTGGTGAGGCTCTTCCAGAAGGCGACGAGCGCGTCGGCCGTCTCCACCGAGAAATCGTTCTCCTGTGCCGGGTGAAGGCGGTGCGCGAGCCGCATCGCTTCCTCCGCGCGCGCCATCCCGTCGGCCACATCGTTCGCCTCGCGCATCTTCACCGAGACGGTGGTGGTCTTGCGCTTGCCGAAGAGCATCTCGAACTGCGGGAGCGGCAACAATACGAAGCCGTCGAAGCTCTGCCCGAGCACGCGGCCTTTGCGCGCGATCACGCCGATCACCGTGAACTGCTGCCCCATGATGCGGATCGTCTGTCCCACGGGTTCGACGTTCTCGAACAGTTTCTCCGCGATGTCGGCGCCGACCACGACGACGGGGCGCTTCTGGTCGAGGTCCAGCCGCTCAAGCGGGCGGCCGCTCTCGAAGCGGTAGTCCTGCACCACCTGGTACTCGGGGGAGATCCCGAACATGAGCACGTCGGCGAGCGTACGGTCGCCCCACACCACGTCGGCCTGCGGCGTGGGCCAGCCGCTCTGGATGCTGATCGCCTCGGCGTCGGGGATGGCGGCGCGCACGATCTCCGCGTCGGCGAGCGTGATGCGCGGGCGCTTCGCGACGAGCCGCATCGCGTCCTCGTCGTAGAGGCCCACGCGGATGGGCGTACGCCGCACCTGGAAGGTGTTGGAGCCGATCATCGCGTCGGCGACGCTCTCCTTCACGTACGCGTTCATCCCCTGGATGATCGCGACGACCGCGACCAGGAATGCGACGGAGACGATGATCCCGAGGAGGGTGAAGAAGCTGCGCAGCTTGCTGCCTCGGATCTGGGCGAACGCGAGGATCAGGACGTCGAGGAACTGCATGCCTGGAATCTAACGGCGATTCAAGTATGACGCGCCCAGGCTGAGCTTCGAGTCCAACTGCAGACTTAGACTCTAGACTTGGACGTTAGAATGCGAGGGCGCGAGTAGACGCTTTCTAACGTCTCAGTCTAATGTCTCAGTCTGCGGTTATTCGTACCTGAGCGCTTCCACGGGGTCGAAGTCTGCGACGCTCGCAGCGCCGGGACCATGCCGAAGATCACGCCCGTCACGGCGGCGCCCATGAGGGCGGCGATGACGGCGCCGGGAGGCACGCTCGCGGGGATGGGCGTCATCTTGTTGATCATCACCGCAATGCCGCCGCCGATGATCAGTCCCGTGCTCGCGCCGATGGTCGTGAGCGTCGCGGCTTCCACGAGGAACTGCCAGAGGATCGTGCCGCGGGTCGCGCCGAGCGCTTTGCGCACGCCGATCTCGCGGGTGCGCTCGGTGACCGAGATCATCATGATCGCCACCACGCCCACGCCGCCCACCAGCAGGCCCACGGACGCGAGTCCGATCATGAAGACGAAGAACGTGCCGGTGAATTGATTGAAGCTCTCCAGGAGCTTGTCCTGGCCGACGATCGCGAAGTTGTTGATCGCGGCGGGGCGGAGCCCGCGGATGCCGCGCAGGGCGGCCGTCACGTCGTCCATGGCGTCATCGCGTGCGACGCCGTCGGCCGGCCGGATCGTCAAATCGAGCCCGCGGATCCAGAGATCGAGATACTTGTGACCGGTCTGGAACGCGACTTTCGCCTGCGGACGGTCGGCGTCCTGTTCCGTGGGCGTGCCGAAGAAGCCCACCGAGCTGTGGTAGACGCCGATCACGACGAACGGCACGCCATCGGCGAAGATCTGCTTCCCAATCGGATTGGACACGCCGAAGAGCGCTTCGGCCATCTTGTCGTTGACGATCATGACGCGGGTGCCGGCCGCCGCTTCCGCCGGCGTGAAGTTGCGGCCCGGCTCAATGGTGCCGCCGTCGACCTCGGCCCAGTTCGCCGTGTATGCGTCGACGCCGGCGCCCTTGAGCTCGCGGTCCTTGTACTTGAATGACGCCGAGCCGTTCATGTGCGCGGTCACGACGTCGATCGTCGGGAGCGTCTGGAGACGCTCGGCCTCATGCAGCGTGATCGGCGGGTTGTGCCTGGACGGGCAGGTCTCGTCGGACCCGTCGCAGTTCGAGAAGAAATCGGCGCGGCGGAAGACGAAGAAGCTATTGGGGCCGACCGACGCGATGTCCGACTCGACCGACGCCTGGAAGCCGTGGACCGCGGCCGCCATCGCCGTCACGACGAACACGCCCACCGCCACGCCCATGATCGTGAGGAACGCGCGCACTTTGTTCGTGCGCAGCGCCTCGAGCGCGATGTTGATCCCCTCGACGGTGGAGTAGAGGCGGTCGGAGATGCTCATGCTACTCCTGCCTCATGGCCGCGACGGGATCGAGCCGCGCCGCGCGCGACGCCGGGTACACTCCCGCGACGACGCCGGTGACCGTACCGACGAACACGCCGAGCGCGAGCGACCAGAGCGTGACGTCCATCGGCAGCGAGAAGGCGACGCGCAGGATCGCGGCGATCCCGATGCCGAGCGAGACGCCGATCGCGGCGCCGACGGTGCTCAGCGTCGCGGACTCGGCGAGGAACTGGCGCAGGATGTCGCGGCGGCGCGCGCCGAGCGCTTTGCGCACGCCGATCTCGCGCGTGCGCTCGGCGACGGCCACGAGCATGATGTTCATGATCACCATGGCGCCCACGACGAGTCCGACGCCCGGGATCACGACGCCGGCAATGGTCATGATGCTCTTGATCTTGTCCCAGAACGCGAGCGCGGCTTGCGAGGTGAACATCACGAAGTTGTCGGGCTGCCCGGGATGCAGCTTGCGGCGCCCGCGCATCGTCGCGCGCACCTGCTCCATCACGTCTTTCATCTGCGGCACCGACGCGCTCTGGATGAGGATCGTCGCGAGCACGCCGGGCGGCTGCGTGAGCCGTCGGCCGGGCGACTTGAGCGGCACCACGGCGAACTTGTCGAGCGACTGGCCGAAGACGCTTCCCTGCGGAAGCGCGACGCCCACGACCGTGTAATTGATCCCGCCGATCTTGAGTTCGCGGCCCAGCGGATCGAGGTTCGGGAAGAAATGCGTCGCGACATCGTTGCCGATGACCGTCACGAGCGAGCCGTGATCGAGTTCCTGCGGCGCGATCACGCGCCCCTTCGCGATGTCGATGCGCTGGATCGAGAAGAAATCGCCCGAGACGGCAAAGAGCTGCGCCTGCCGCCGCCGAGCGTACTGCGACTCCATGTACTGCTGCCACTGGGTGTTCCGCACGGCCCACTTGGTGCCTTCGGGCAGGCCATCGACCACCGGATGGATGTCGGCATCGCGAATGTACGGCCGGCGCGTCCACTCCTTCCATTCGGCGTCGGTGACGTTGCCGAGATTGATGCTCGGGAAGCGGCGCAGCTCGAAGGTGTTGACCCCCATCAGCTTGCCGACGAAGTCTTCCTCCATGTAGCGGCCCATCCCCTGCACGATCGTGATCACCGCCACCAGGAACATGACGCCGATCATGACGCCGAGCAGGGTGAAGAAGCTCTTGAGCTTCTGCACCCGGATCTGCTGGAGCGCGAGTTTGATGGCGTCGAGGAAGTGCATCTCAAGTCCGGGTTCACTGTTTTTTCTACTGCAGACTTAGACTCTAGACTGAGACGTGAGAATGCGGTCTGCGACTGCGGTGCCGTTCTAACGGCTCACGGCTAACGTCCGTCCTTCATTCGTATCGCAGCGCTTCCACCGGATCCAGTCGTGCGGCGCGGATCGCGGGGATCATGCCGAAGGCGATGCCCGTGAGCGCGCTGGCCAGGAGCGCCAGGACGATCGCGATCGGAGGGATGCTCGCTTCGATCGGGGTCATCGAGCGCACGACCGCGGCGAGCGCGCCGCCGGTGACCAGTCCGACGATGGCGCCCACGCTCGTCATCGTCGCGGCCTCCACCAGGAACTGCCAGAGGATCAAGCCTCTCGTCGCGCCGAGCGCCTTGCGCACGCCGATCTCGCGTGTGCGCTCGGTGACGGAGATCATCATGATGGCCACGACGCCGACGCCGCCGACGAGGAGCCCGATCGCCGACAGGGCGATCATCACCAGGAAGAACGCGCCGACGATCTTGTTGTAGAGGTCGAGCACCTTCTCCTGCGAACTCACGAAGAACGTGTTCGCCTGCCATGGCCGGAGCGTGCGGCGCGTGCGCAGCACCGCCACCGCGTCATCCATCGCGACGTCCTGCGCGACGCCGTCGCGCGGCTTCACGGTGAGGTCGAGCCAGCGGACGCCGACGTTCAGCCGGCGTCGTGCCGTCTCGAACGGGATGATCAACTTCCCCTTCGAGCCCGCGTCGAAGATGTTCGCGGTGGGGTGGTAGACGCCGATCACCAGGAACGGCTTGCCATCCACGGAGATCGTCTTGCCGACCGCTTCCGCATCCTCGAACAACCTGCCTTTCAGGTTGTCATCGATCAGCGCGACTAGCGTCGCGCTGGAATTCTCGTTCTCGGTGAAGCTCCGTCCCGGGCTGATGTCGCCGCCGTCCACATCGGTCCAGCCGGGCGTGTAGGCGTCCACCTGCGCGCCGGGGAGCGCCCGATCCTTGTATTTCACCGCGGCGGACGTGTTCACGTGCGCGATCACGCCCTTGATGGTCGGCTGCTTCGCGATCTCCGCTGCCTCCGTGGTCGTGAGCGGCTGATAGCGGATCCACGGGCAGCTCTCTTCGCCGCTGCAATTGTTCACCGCGATCGGCCACTTGGTGATGTAGAAGGTGGTCGGCCCGGCCGCGGCGAATCCCTTCTCGACGCCGGCGTTGATCCCGTGCACCGCCGCGCTCATCGCGGTCACGACGAATACGCCGATCGCGATGCCCATGACGGTGAGCGCCGAGCGCACCTTGTTCGCCCACATCCCCTCGAAGGCGATGCGGATCCCCTCGCCGAGGGCGCTGGCCACCTCGTAGATGTAATTCCGCGCCTGCGTCACCATCAGTCGGACCTCAGCGCGACGATCGGGTCGAGCCTTGCGGCCTTCATCGCGGGCAATGTGCCCGCGACGATGCCGACGCCGGCGCCGATCGCGACGGACAGCACCACGCTCCACGGCGCGACCTGCGTCGCGAGTCCCATCGCCGAGACGATCAGCGAGATCAGGAATCCGAACGCGATGCCGATGATCGCGCCAACGGCGCTCAGCGTGCTCGACTCCACGAGGAACTGCCAGAGGATGTCCCGCTGCCGCGCGCCCAGTGCCTTGCGGATGCCGATCTCGCGCGTGCGCTCCGCCACCGCGACCAGCATGATGTTCATGATCACCATCGCGCCCACGACGAGGCCGATCGCCGGCAGCGCGATGCCGGCCATCACGAGCACCTTCTTGATCTTATCCCACGCCGAGAACGCCGACTGCGTGGTCTCGAGCACGAAGTTGTCCTTGTCGGCGGGGCGCAGATGGCGGCGGCGGCGCATGATCTCGCGCACGATGGTCTGCAGCTCGCCCATCGACTGCTCGTTCGGCGCCTGCACGACGATGCCGGCAATGTCGCGGTGCGACAGCGTCACCCGGTTCATGACGCTGTGGAACGGGCCGAAGATCTGATTGTCGAAATTGAATCCGAGCGACGTGCCCTGCTTCTCCATCACGCCCACCACGCGGAACTCGTAGCCCTCGAGCTTGATGATGCGGTCGATCGGGTCGATGTTCGGGAAGTACGTCTTCGCGACATCGGTGCCGATCACCACGACCGGCGCCCCGAGCGCGTCCTCCTGGTCGGAGAAGAGCCGCCCCTTCTCGACGCCGATGTCCTTGATCACGAAGTAGCCCGCCGTGACCGCCTCGGCGAGCACACTACCGCCGCTGCGCGTGTAATCCGTGGACGCGTGCACGTCGCGCGCATCCTGGATCGCCCACCGCGCATCATCGGGCAGGCCGGCGTGGATCGCGTCCGCATCGGCCGCCGTGATGCGCGGCCGCTGGCGCCACGAGCGCCACTCGGCCTCCGTCACGTCGCCCATGCCGATGTTCGGCATGCGCCGCACGTTGAAGGTGTTCACGCCGAGGAACTTCCCGGCGAAGTCCACCTCGATCTTCTTGTTGAGTCCCTCGACGATGGACACCACCGCGATCAGGAACATCACGCCAATGATCACGCCGATCAGTGTGAAGAAGCTCTTCAGCTTCTGCACCCTGATCTGCTGCAGGGCGAGGATGATCGCGTCGAGGATCCGCACGGAGCTACACGCCGACCGTGCGCGAGATGAACTTGGCCTGGTTCTCGTCCGACGCCACGCGGCCGTCGCGCAACTGGATCACGCGCTTGGCGTGCCGCGCGATGTCGGGCTCGTGCGTCACCATGATGACCGTCTGGCCGCCCTGCGCCAGCCCTTCGAACACGCGCATGATCTCCTCGCTCGTGGTGGAGTCGAGGTTACCCGTCGGTTCGTCGGCCAGCAGGATCGCCGGACGGTTCACGAGCGCGCGCGCGATCGCGACGCGCTGGCGCTGTCCGCCCGAGAGTTCGTTCGGGCGGTGGTCCATGCGGTCGGCCAACTGCACGCGCTCGAGCGCCTCGGCGGCGCGGCGCTTGCGCTCCGCGCTCGGGACGCCGGCGTACACGAGCGGCAGCTCCACGTTCGCGAGCGCGCTCGCGCGCGGGAGCAGGTTGAACGTCTGGAAGACGAAACCGATCTCCCGGTTCCGCACGTGCGCCAGATCGTCGTCCGCCATCGTGGACACGAGCTCGCCGTTGAGCCAATACTCGCCGCCGCTCGGCGTATCGAGACAGCCGATGAGATTCATGAGCGTGGATTTGCCGGAGCCCGAGGGCCCCATGATCGCCACGTACTCGTTGCGGCGGATCGCGAGGTCCACGCCGCGGAGCGCGCGCACGACCTCACCACCCATGTCGTAATCGCGCGAGATGTTCCGCGTCACGATCACCCACTCCTTGCTCGGGGCCGCACCGGCGACGCCGGTGACGACCTGCCGCTCCGCCGTGGTGCTGAGCCCGTACTCGCCTGTGTTCGGGCTCACGATTTGGCCACCGCGGCCGCGGGCTTCTTCACGTTGCTCGTCGTGTCCTTCTTGATCTCTCTCACCACCGTGCCCTCCTTCAGTTCGCGGATCGCCTGGAAGCTGCCGGAGACGATCGTCTCCCCTTCCTGGAGGCCGCTGAGCACTTCGAAGTACTCTTCACCGGCGATCCCGATCTTTACGGGCCGGAACGCCACTTTGTTGTCCTTTCCGACCACGAACACGCCCTCGACATCGCGCTTGCCCACGTCCTTCGCGGCCTTCTTGCCGAGCACGACGGCCGCGGAGTCCTTGTTCTCGTTCTTCTCGTGCTCGCGCACGGTGAGCGCGATGATCGGAATGCTCATCACGTTCGTGCGCGTGTCGGTGATGATCTTGGCGGTGGCCGAGTAATCCGGCCGCGTATCGGCCGGCGGATTGAGCAGCTGCACCTTCACCGAGTAGTCCACCGCCTGATCGCCCGACGTCGAGCTCGCGGTGCCCGAGGCGACGAGCGCGGAGTTGGAGATCTCCACGACCTTGCCGCGGAAGGTGGTGTCGGGGAACGCATCGATCTCGATGGTGGCGGAATCGCCCACGGAAATGCGCGCGACGTCGGTCTCATCGACCTTCACCTTCGTCTCGAGCATGCTCATGTCGCTGATCGTGAGCAGCAGCGCCTGGTCCTTGCTGAAGGTGCCGGGCACCGCGGTCTCGCCCTGTTCCACGGCGAGCCGGGTGATCTTGCCGCTCATTGGGGCGTTGATGGTGGTCTTGGCGAGCAGCGACTGTGCGTTCGCGAGCGCGGCGGTCGCCTGGTCGATCGAGTGACGCGAGGACTCGTAGAGCGCCTGGTTCACATCCACCGTGGTGCGCAGCTGCTCCATCTGTTCGGCCGACACGAGCGTGGCATTGGTCTTCGAGATCTCTTCCGACCGGCTGAGGGCGCTCTTCGACTGGTCGAGATTCGCTTTCGAGCGCGCCAGATCGGCGCGCGCGGCGGCGACCGCGGCCTGGTTGCGCTGCACATCGGCCTGGTAGGTGGAGGGGTCGATCTGCAGGAGGAACTGCCCCTTCTTCACCATGTCGCCCTCCTTCACGGCGAGGCGCAGGATGCGTCCGCTGACGTCGGACGCGACGTCCACCTTGACGTGCGGCTGCACCTGGCCGCTCGCGGTGACCGAGGCGATCAGATCGCGCTTACCGACCTTCTCCTCGCGCACCACGGTGCCCTGGTTGCCGCCCTTCTTCACGGCGACGACGACCACCGCGGCGACGATGACGACGAGGACGCCGAGGACGATCCACTTCTTTCGCTTGGTCATTTGTGTGAGCCCTGGTTAACGCAGAGGACGGCCCACCGCGCGTTCCAGCGCGGCGAATGCCCGGTGATAATCGAAGATCAATGCGAAGCGCTGCTCGACGGCCTGCTGGAACTGGTCACGCTGCGTGGACAGGTCCACGGCGGTCGCGGAACCCACGCGGTACTTCTCTTGGGCGAGATTGAGCGCAAGCTGCGCCTGGGCCTCGTTCTCCACCGACAGATCGTAGGCTTCGATCGCCGCCTGAAGCGTGAGGTACGCGCTCGTCACGCTCGCGGTGAGGCTGAGTTCCTGCGAACGGATGCGGTAGCGCGCGTCGTTCTCCGCCGCCTTCGCATCTTCCACGCCCGCGACGCGCTGGTAGCCATCGAGGATCGGGAGCGACAAGGTGATGCTCGCCTGGAAGGGTGACTTGGTGAACGCCCAATTCCGCACGGCGGCGTTCTGCTTCAGGATCGCCGCCGTGTCGGGCGGCAGATAGAGCGCGTTGCAATTGAGGGTCGCCATGCCGACGCCCGTGCGCACCGAGTCCTGCGTGGCGCAGCTCGAAAGGCCCGCGTAGTAATTCGACGTGGCCGAGCTCACCGGGAAACCGGAATTCGTGTATTGGTTCGCGTATCCGCCCCAGCCCGCCTGCGCTGAGAGCGTGGGCAGGAAGGTGCCTTTCGCTTGCGTCGTGCCCGTCTGCGCCGCGGCGAAGCGCGATTCGAGCGCGCGCAGGGCCGGATTGTACTGGCGGGCCAGCGCGAGTACGGAATCGAGGCTGAAGGTGGGCCGCGTGACCGGGATGCGCGTGACCAGCCGAACGCCGGCCGGCTCGGGGATGCCGATCAACTGGAACATCGCCAACCGGTCGACCTGCGTCTGATTGTTCGCGCGGATCGCCGCGATCTTCTGGTTCCCGAGGCCCACTTTGGCTTTGGAGAGATCGAGCTGCGTACCGGAACCGACCGACAACTTGGCCTGTGCCAGGTCCACCTGGATCTGATTGCTCACGATCAGCGAATCCTGCAGCGACGCGTTCGCCTCGTCGACCAGCACGAGCAGATATGAGTCCGCGACGTTCGAGCGGAGCGTCGCTGCCGCGCTCGCGATATCGGCGTCGGCGGCATCCAGCGTGTGACCGGTGCGCGACGGATTCGTGAACGTCGTGACGTTCAGTTGATAGTTCAGGTTGATCCCGTACCCCGACTGGACCTGGTCCGAGCCGGTGGTCAGACCGGTGACACCGCTGACGTTGATCGGGCCCTGCTGCAGGTAGCCGCCCGAGAGGCTCACGCCGGCGTTCGGAATGAACGCGGCATACGCCGCCTTGTTCCGCGCCGACGCGGGACTCCGCTGGTCGACCACTTGCTGGTATTCGGGATTATTCTTGAGCGCGAGCGCGACTGCCTGCTCGAGCGTAAGGGCCGGCCCGGTCGTATCGGTCGCCACTTGAGCGCTCGCAGATACCGCGAAAATGGCGGTACCCAGAACGAGACTGGCGGCCGCGACGGACTTCGAAACTCGCATCGGTTGGATTCCTGGTTGATGTCCTGGTGAACGTACGGCCGCTCCGTCACGACGGTTTCACGCCGTGATGCACCGCGCCCCGCCGGTGCAAGGCGGGGCGCGGTTGGTGCCGGAACGAGCTCGGAAACGCGTTCCGATCAGCGCGGCATCTCGTCGCGGACCGCACTCACTTCGCCGAGCGTCACCTTGAGCACCCGGCCCTTGGAATCTACCCAAATGTCGCGCGTCGCGCCGCCTGTGATGGTCGCATTCAGCCGTTTCGCGTCGGTAGGCGTGCCGCCGACCACGACGCGCTCGACGCCCATGGGCTGCACATGCATCGTCTGCTGCACGTTGCGCGTGGGGATCACCACGGGCACGGCGAACGCGACCCCCTTGAAACGCTGCGCGAGGAAGAAGTACTGGTGGAAGACGTCGTCGTCGATGACGAGCGCTCCATCGGACACAATGTACTCCTTCGCGGCCTCGCCGGTGGGCGTGCGCACGCGCGCGCTGAACCGGCCGCGCGCGATCACGCCCTTGAGCCGCAGCTGCAGCTGGTCGTTCGTGCGCACTTCCATCTGGTAGGCGAGCGGCGCGAATCCCGTGTCGGTGCGAAGCGCGGGCGTAAGACGCTGCGCGTCGAAATCGACGGTCGCATTGGCGACGTACACGTCCTCATTGGGCGTCACGGAACGCCGGATGGTGAACGTCTCGCGGCCCACGCGCGCGCCTTTCCGGAAGATCGTGAAGCTGCCCTCGTCCACGATCGTTTCCTGCGCCGCGGCCGGGGCGGGGAGCTTCGCCGCGGCGAGCGCGAGGGCGCCGGCGAGAATGGCCCAGCGGATCGGAATGGCGTTCATTCGTCGCCGTCGGTGGTGAGGAAGAGCCGCTGGCCTACCCGTTCGCGGACCCGCTCGTACAGCGCGCGCCCGGTGAGAGCGCTCGCCGAGCTGGGGCAGCCCAGGCTCCGTGCGTTCTCGTCGGGGACGCGCAGTCGACCGGCCCGGTAACGGGCGTACTCCGCCACCGTCAGAGGCTGGTCGCGCGCCCGGTCGAGGCGCACCAGCGAGGGCGCGAGGTGTAGCAGGATCGACGTCTCGGCTTCGCCGCCGGGCAGGGGGCCGGGATCGGTGGACAGGAGGTCCGCCATCGGGATGGTCCACAGGTCGGCGACACGCAAGCGCGCGGAGCGCGTCACTACAGGTGATGAGCGCTTCCTGGTGGTAGATGTGGTCGTTGGCGCTGAGGAGGATAAATTCCTTGAAGCCGGCGGTCTCCCACTCGGCAATGAGGTCGTTGAGATAGCGATGGAGCGTCTTGCGGCGCACGGAACTGTCGCCCGGCGTGGGGCGCGCGCCGGCGTGGAAGACGCCATACTCCACGGCGGGGGCGCGCAGCACGCCGAAGGCCGCGGAGAGATCATCGGCGAGGCGTTCGACGATGATCGTCGGCGCGCCGAGCGGCAGCTGAGCGCCGCGCGGTTCGCAGGTGCCGACGGGCACGATGAGGCGGGGGTCCTCGACCATGAGGGCCGCGACCTCGGCTGGGGTCATCTCCTTGAGGCGCCGTGGCGCGGACGCGACGGCGCGGAGGGCAGCGGTCATTCCGATTCGCGGTCTCGAACGAGGTGAGGGCGTGTCCGGCGCTTCCGGGGCGCCGGCAATGCTCTGGACCGCTGCGGCAGCCGCCGCGGCGGTGGCCGCCGCGTGGTGGTTGCGCGACCCTGGAGTACGGTACCTCGCGGTCGCGGCCGCCGCCACCGGTGTCGCAATGCTCCTCGGATCGCGGCTGCCGCTGCGGGCGCGCGGCTGGGCGCTGGCGTTCGGCGCGTCGGCCGTGCTGTTCATCGCCCTCGCGTCGGTGTCGCAGCTCAGTCTCACGCGGATCTCGACCGATTGGCCCGCCTATCGCACGGCGCGTCTCGAGCGCGGCGCCCTCGCGCTGACGGGGGCGTACGCGCGCACCGCCACGTCGCTGCGCGAGGCGGCCACGCGCGCGCTCGATGCGCCGGCCGACCCGGTGGATGCCTTTCGCGCGCTCGGACCGCTCGCACCGGGCAGCGCGCGCGGCGTGCTGTTGTACGTGAAGGGGCAACCGCTCGCGTGGGCCGGGCGGATGTTCACGGAGGCGGACTCGCTCACGGCGCCCATCGGGATCGCGTACGGTCCTTTCTACGCGACAATGTACGCGACGGCGCTGCGCGGCGACCGGCGCGCGCTGGCCACCGCGGTGGTGCACGCCGAGCCGCCGGCCGACCGACTTACGTCGCCGGTGGATGGCGAGGTGGCGCTGCGGGAGGGGTTGAGCGGATTCCGCCTGCTCGTACCGCTGGAGGACGGCGGCCCGCAAGTGGCGACGTTCGCGGACGGGCGCGATACCCTGCTGCGCGCGGAGGCGGTGGCGCCGGACTCGGAAGAAGCGCGGCTGATCGAATCGGACCGCGCGAGAACGAGCGGGCTGCCGGTGGTCGCGATCGCGCTGGTGTTCATGGTGGCCGCGGCCTGGCGGCTGGGGCGCGGGGTGGCCTGGCGCTTGGCGCCGCTCGCGGCGGTGCTGCTCGCCGTCGCGGTGGCGCCGCTGAGTGCGCTCTCGTCGCGCTCGGTGCTGTTCGATCCCACCGTGTACTACGCGAAGATCGGCGGGCCGTTCACGGCGAGCGCCGGCGCGCTCACGGTGGCGGCGGGTTTCGCGCTGCTCGCGCTCATGCTGGCGCTCCGGGCGCGGCTGCGCACGCCGACGCGCGGCATCGCGTTGCTGGTGGCGGCGGCGGTGGTGGGCGTGGCGCCGTTCCTCATGCGGGCGCTCGCGCGCGGCGTGTCGCCGCCGCCGGGCGGCGTGACGATCACGCTGTGGCTCGCGTGGGAGGTGTCACTGTTCCTCACCGCGGCCACACTCCTGGTTGCCGCCGCGGCCGCCGGCCGCTCGGCGCTCGGCCGCGCGCGCGTGCTGCCGGTGTGGCTCGCGCCGATGCTCGCCGCCGTGGGCGCGATCGCCGGCACGATCATCCTCGAGCCGCCGGGCGATTGGCCGCCCTGGTACACGCTACTATGGATGGCCGCGGTGGGCGCGCTCGCGATCGCCCGGCCGCACAAACGGTATGTGCTCGCCGCCGGCATCGTCGCGGCGTGCGGGGCCGCGACGCTCACGTGGAACGCGGGCGTGCGCGGCCGCACGGCGCTCGCGAACCGCGACCTGGACGAGTTGACCTCGCCCGACCCCGACGTGACGGCGCTGCTGGCACGCTTCGGCGGCGTGCTCGCAATGCAGCCGCCGCCGCTCACGGAGCCCGAGCTGCTGCAGGCCTACATGCACTCGGACCTCGTGGGCGCGGGGTTCCCGGTGGCGCTCACGCGATGGAGTCCCACGGGCGAGATCCGCGCGCACATCGCGCTCGATCCCATCGAGTTGCCGGCGGACGCCGCGCGCGATCTGATCCTCGGGGCGGGCCGCGCCGGACGCCCGCTGGTGGAAACAGTGCTCGCAATGCCGGGCGTGCTCACGGCGCTCGCGGTGCCATCGTACGGCGGAGGCGCGACCACGGTCACGGTCGCGCCGCGCACGCGCCTGATCCCCGAGAGTCCGTACATGCCGCTGCTCGGCCTGGCGCCGCGGGAGCACGGCGAGCCGCCCTATCAGATCTCCTTCGCGGGCGTGGAGCCGGGCGCCGCGCTCGAGGCCGGCCGCACGACATGGTACCGACGCGGCGGCGATCTGCACGGCGACCGGGTGGTGCGCACCATGCACGGCCCGCGCCGCGCGCACATCGAGATCGCGCTGCGCTCGCCGATCGTGCTCGCGCAGCGCGGCGCACTCGTCGTGATGCTCGACGTCACGCTGCTCGCGCTGCTCTGGATCCTCACCGCCGCGCCCGGCCGCGTGAGCCGGCGCTGGATGCGCGCGGGACTGCGGCGGTGGATGGCGAGTTATCGCGCGCGACTCTCGTTGGCGCTGTTCGTGTTCTTCGTGCTGCCGGCGCTCGGCTTCGCGCTCTGGAGTTACGAGCGTCTGCTCACGGAAGACCGGCAAGCGCGCGAGCTCGTGGTGCGCGAGACGCTGCGCGCGGTGGAGAGCAGCGACATGGCGCGCATGGATTCTACCGGCGACCGCCTGCGCACGCCGCTGCTCGTATACCGGGCGGGGCTGCTGCGCTGGTCGAGCGATCCGCTGTGGGACGCGCTCGCACCCACCGGGCGGCTGCTCGATCCCGCGACGTACCTGCTGCTGCGCGAGGGCCATGAGGAATTCACCGGCGAAGAGGAGCGCGTGGCCGGCGAGCGCGCGCTGTTCGGATATCGCGCGGGCATCGTGGATGCCGGTGAAGCCTACGTGCTCGGCGCGCCCGGGCGCCTCGAGGACTTCGCGCTCGACCAGCGCCGCCGCGACCTCGCCGTGCTGCTGGCGCTCACCACGGTGCTGGGTGCGCTCGCGGCGCTGGCCCTGAGCCGCGCCGCCTCGCGCGCGCTCGCACAACCCATTGGCTCGCTGCGCGCGGCGGCGCTCGCGATCGCGGCGGGCGAGCACGAGCCGCCCCTCGAAGGCGAACCGCCTGCCGAGTTCGGTCCGGTGTTCTCGGCGTTCCGGCGCATGGCCGCTGATCTGGGCGCGAGTCGCGCCGCGCTCGAAGCGGCGGAGCGGCGCACCAGCGCGGTGCTCCGCAACGTGGCCACCGGCGTGGTGGCACTCGGTCCCGGCGGCGATGTGACGATCGCGAACCCGCGCGCCGAAGCGCTGCTCGATCACCCGCTCCCACTGGGCACGCCGCTGGCGCGCGTGAACGCCGTGATCGCGCGGCAGGTGGGCACGTTCCTCGCATCGGAGCGCGAGGAAGAAGAATTCGAGACCGCGCTCGGCGAGCAGCAGATGCAGGCGCGGCTCACGCGCTTGGGGAGCGGCGGTGCGGTGCTCACGCTGGACGACGTGACGGAACTCGCGCGCGCGCAGCGCGTGCTCGCGTGGGGTGAGATGGCGCGGCAGGTGGCGCACGAGATCAAGAACCCGCTCACGCCGATCCGCCTCGGCGTGCAGCACCTGCAGCGCACGTACCAGGACTCGCGCGCGGACTTCGACCGCATTCTCGGCGACAACGCGACCCGCATCCTGGCCGAGATCGACCGATTGGACGAGATCGCGCGCGCGTTCAGCCGCTATGGCAGTGCGCCCGCGAGCAGCATGCAGACCGAAGCGACCGATGTCGCGGCGGTGGTGCGCAATGTGATGGCGTTGGAGAAGATGGGGCGCGACAGCGTGGAGTGGCGGCTGCACGAGGATGGAGAGCGCGCACTCGCGGTGGCGCGGCCGGATGAACTGCGCGAGGTAATGCTGAACGTGCTGGAGAACGCGCGCCATGCCGGCGCGACGCACGTGGACGTTCGTGTGTCGCCGCAGGACGGGCGAGTGCACGTGGAGGTGCGCGACGATGGCCGCGGCATTCCCGCGAGCGTGATGCCGCGATTGTTCGAGCCGCACTTCTCCACGCGCACGAGCGGCAGCGGACTGGGATTGCCGATCAGCCGCCAGCTGGTGGAATCGTGGGGCGGCGCGATCGCCGTCGCGAGCGAGGTGGACAAGGGGACCACCGTGCGCATCGAGCTGCGTCGCGTGGAATCATGAGAGTCGTCGCGTGCGGCGCGGCGTTGCTCGTGGCGGCGGCGTGCGGCGGGACGCATCCGGCAACCGCCCAGCACGCCGACACATTGGTCGTCGCGAGAGACAGCGCGATCGTGCCCGCCGGCTACTCGCCGCCCGCGCAGTGCGCGCAGGTGCCGGCGCGGCCCGCGGCCGCGGCGCCCGCGGCGGTACACGCGACGGACAGCGCGCCGCCAAAGTCGCGCTCGCGCGCGGCCGCGAACAAGAAGGGGCGCGCCTACGCCGACACCGTGCGCGCGCCGCCGCAGATACCGGCATCGCTGCCCGGGTCGCTGTTCCCGGGATGCCGGGTGCTCGCGTACTACGGCAATCCGCTCTCGAAACGCATGGGGATCCTCGGTGCGCTGCCAGGCGATTCGATGCTCGCGCGTCTCGCGCGGCACGCGAAGGAGTACCACGCGCTGGACAGCGCGATGCCGGTGATCGTCGCGCTGCAGCTCGTGACGCCGGTGGCGCAGGCCGCGCCGGGCGGCGGTGGCAAGTACCGCCTGCGCATGAAGGATTCGACGATCGAACACTTCGCGGCGCTCGCGGAGCAGGCGCACGGACTGCTCGTGCTCGACATGCAGGTGGGGAAGAGCACCGTGGGTGCGGAGCTGGTGCCGCTGATGACGTACCTGCAGCGGCCCTACGTGCATCTCGCGCTCGATCCGGAGTTCTCGGTGAAGCGCGCCGACAAGCGGCCGGGGCAGGTGATCGGCACGCTCGACGCGAGCGACGTGAACCTCGCGATCGACACGCTCGCCGCACTCGTGACGCGCTATCACTTGCCGCCCAAGATGCTCGTGGTGCACCGCTTCACGATCCCGATGCTCACGCACGCGCCCGCGATCAAGCTGGACCCGCGCGTGCAGGTGGTGCTCGACATGGACGGCTTCGGTCCGCCGGAGGACAAGCACGGATCGTACGGCGCGTACGCGCACGACCGGCCAGTGGAGTTCCCCGGCGTGAAGCTGTTCTTCAAGCAAGACATCCGATGCTCACGCCGCGCCAGGTGTTGGGGCTGGACCCGCAGCCGGTGTACGTCCAGTACCAATAGCGCGCTCGGAGTTGACAGGCCTCGCGGGCGCGGGCATCGTCACTTGATCACACGAGCGGCCGAGCGATCCTTGGCTAGGGGATGATGATGCGCACTGACACGCGATGGCTCGCCGCCCTGCTTCTCGTTGCGGCGGGCTGCTCGAAGCCGGCGGACAAGCCCGCCGTAGCCGCTCCGGATACGACCTCCGCGCCGGCACCCGCGCCGCCGCCCGCGCCGGCTCCTGCTCCCGCGCCGGCTCCCGCACCCGCGGCGAAGGCGGAAACGACGGGGCAAATGAAGCTGCGTCCGGCGCCCGCGCCGGCACCGACCTTCAAGGTGCCCACCGCCGAAGTGGACCATGTGGACTTCGTGGGCCACGGGCCCGACCAGCAAGTGAGTCTCGTCGTGGACACGCTGACCAACGTCTCCTATGCGCACGGCACGCGTGACGTGACGTGTAAGGACGGGACAATGGTGAAGAGCGCGATCACAATGGCTGTCTACGGCGAGAACAACACGTTCAAACGCCCGGTGGGGTCCGGCTGGTACGCCGCGAACCTCGAGCCCGGCCAATGTGGTGCGAAGAAGGCGCTGATCTACGGCGAGCGCTTCGACGCCAACGGCCAGGTGACCGCCGTAGGATTCGCGGCGATCGATCCCAAGACGCACGAGCTCGTCGTGTCGGCGACGCCGGTCTCGACGCCGTAGCCCCGCGCGCAATGCGGTAATGCGGCGCGCGTCGCTCCGGTGACGCGCGCCGCACTGTTTTTCGGCAGCATGCGGTCATGCTCGCCGCCGTCCGCTCCGCCGCCGTCATCGGGATCAATGCGTACGACGTGACAGTGGAAGTGGATGCCGCCACCGGGCTCCCACAATTCACGATCGTGGGCCTGCCGGCCGGTGCGGTGAAGGAGAGCCGCGAACGTGTCGGCGCGGCGCTCGTGAACTCCGGGTTCGCGGTGCCGCCCCGACGGATCACGGTGAATCTCGCGCCCGCCGACATTCGAAAGGATGGGACCGCCTTCGACCTCCCGATAGCGCTCGGCATCCTCGTCGCGACGAAGCAGCTCGACGCGACCGCGTTGACAGGCCTCGCCGCGGTGGGCGAACTCGGACTCGATGGTTCGCTGCGCGCGATCCGCGGCGCGCTGCCCATCGCGCGGCGCATCGCGCCGACGGGTCTCACGTTGGTGCTGCCGCCCGCGAATCGCCGAGGCGGCCTCGTTGGTGAGCGCGGTGTCACTGTCGGCGCCGCGCACACTCGAGGAACTCGTCGATGGCGCTCGCGCGGCCGAGCGCCGAACGCGAGCGCACGCCGCCGCAGCCACACCTCCGCCGGATACGGCGCCGACCTCGCCGACGTCGTGGGCCAGGACAGCGGCCAAACGCGCGCTCGAGATCGCGGCGGCGGGCGGACACAATCTCGTTGCTGGTGGGGCCGCCCGGCGCGGGAAAACGATGCTCGCGCGGCGGCCTGCCGGGGATCCTGCCGGCGCTCAGCGAGAGCGAAGCGCTCGAGGTGACGGCGATCCACTCGGTGGCCGGACTGCTCACACCGGTCGCGCCGCTCGCGATCGCGCGGCCGTTCCGCGCGCCGCACCACACCATCAGCGGCGGGGCTGATCGGTGGCGGCTCGCCGCCGCGCCCGGCGAAGTGAGTCTGGCGCATCACGGCGTGCTCTTCCTCGACGAGTTGCTCGAGTTCCGGCGGCGCGTGGTGGTCGCTGCGCCAGCCGCTCGAGGACGGACACGTGACGATCGCGCGCGCGACAATGGCGGTGATGTTCCCGGCACGATTCACGTTGGTGGGCGCGATGAACCCGTGTCCGTGCGGCGCCGCGGGCGATCCCTCGCGCAACTGTACATGCTCGGCGTCGGAGGTCGCGCACTATCGCGCGCGCCTGTCGGGACCGATGACGGACCGGCTGGACATGCACGTGCACGTCGGCGCGGTGGGCGTGCGCGCGCTCGGCGAGGGCGTGTCGGGGGAGCGGAGCGCGGTCGTGCGCGAGCGGGTGGAGGCGGCGCGCGAGCGCCAGCGCAGGCGCTTCCGCGCGGTGCCGGGCGTGGGCGCGAACGCGCACGCGCCTCCGCGATGGCTGGACCGCAATGGCGGTGTGACGACGGCGGCGCGCGAGCTGCTGGCCGGCGCGGCCGAGCGATTGGAGTTCACGGCGCGGGCATATCACCGGGTGCTGCGGGTGGCGCGCACGATCGCAGACTTGGACGGGAGTCGGAGGTGCATCCGGAGCATGTGGCGGAGGCGATAGGGTATCGCGCGGCTCGATAGTCATTGAACGGCGCGTGTGGGCCCTAGTACCGCTGAAACAGCGCGTATGGCAACTGAGCGTATGGTACGGCTCGGCGTACGTGGGACTACGCTCGTAGTCCCACGTACGCCGAGCCGTACGATACGCTCAGCTGCCATACCGCCTTTTCAGCGGTACTAAGGCCTACACACGTAGTTAGTGAGTAGAATTGCGAATGCGTGAGTAAATCCGTATTTCTCTCGCTATGAGTTCCGCGCCCCAACTCGCATCCATGATCGCCGGCGCCGCGCGCAAGAGTGGCGGCGATGGGTGGATCGATTCCGTGAATCCATCGGATGCGTCGGACATCGTCGCGCGCGTGCCCGAGGGCGCGCCGGACAATGTGCATGCGGCGCTGCGCGCGGCGGGCAATGCGTACCCCGCGTGGCGCGCGCTCACCGGCATGCAACGCGCCGAGCATCTGCATCAATGGGCGGCGGTGGTGGCGGAGCGTCAGGAGGAACTCGCGCAGGCGATGGCGCGCGAAGTCGGCAAGCCGATCAGCGAGGCGCGCGGCGAAGTGGCGCGCGCGACGGTGATCTGCCGCTACTACGCCGGCGAAGCGGTGCGCGACGTCGGCGACGTGATTCCGGCGCAGGCCGCCGACGCGCTGCAGTTCACGCTGCGCGATCCGCTCGGCCGGTCGCGCTGATCACGCCGTGGAATTTTCCGCTCGCGATTCCGCTCTGGAAGGCGGCGCCGGCGCTCGCGTTCGGCAACACCGTGGTGCTCAAGCCGTCCGAGCTGTCGCCGCACGATGTCGCACGCTGCTCGCCGAGACGGCGCAGGCCGCCGGAGCTCCCCGCCGGCGTGTTCAACGTGGTGCACGGCGACGGCGTCGACCGGCGCCGCGTTGCTCGCGCACGACGCAGGTGCGCGCGGTTTCGTTCACCGGCTCGCAGGGGTGGGTGCGCGCGTCGCCGCGATCGCGGCCGCAGCGCAACATGCGCTGTCCAGACCGAAATGGGCGGCAAGAACGTCGTGATCGTGCCGCGCGATGCCGATCTCGACCGCGCCGCGACGCTCACCGCGGCGGGCGCGATGCGCTACGCCGGGCAGAAGTGCACGGCGACGAGCCGTGTGATCGTCGATCGATCGGTCGAAGCGGAAGTTTCTCGAGCGGCTCGACGCGCGCGATCGCGGCGCTGCCGCTCGGGCCGGTGACGACGCGAGTGCGCGGTCGGGCCGCTGATCAGCGCCGCGAGCCGCGCGCACCGCATCGAGCCGCGCTCGCGCCGCGACAGCCGAGAGCCGTGTTCGGCGGCGCGCTTCCCGATGAGCGCCGAGTTCGCACCGGGCAACTGGTTCGCGCCGATGCGTGCTGCGCTTCGACGCGCCCGACGCGGACCTGCGCGCAGCGCGAACTGTTCGGTCCCGTGCTCGGCGTCGCTCGTCGGCCGACGATCTCGATCATGCGATCGCACTGGCCAACGCGCACGCCGTTCGGGCTGTCGCGCGTCGCTTGTTCACGCGCGACCTGCGCGCGGCGCTGCGACTATGTCCGCGCATCGACGCCGGGCTGGTGCGCGTCAACGGCGACACGACCGGCGTCGATCCGCACGCGCCGTTCGGCGGCACGAAGGGCTCCGTCGTCGGGAAGCCGCGAGCAGGGCCGCGCCGCGCGCGAGTTCTACACCGAGATCCGCACCGTCCAGATTCATCCCTGAGGAGACGCAATGCCGCGATGACGCGCAGAGCAGTGGCAGGGCGTCTTCCCGGCGATCACCACGCCGTTCACGCCAGAAGGCGAGGTGGATCACGCCTTCCTCCCGGCCACGCGCGGCGGATGGCTGCGCGTCGGGCTCGCGCGGGCTCGTCGCGCTCGGGTCGCTCGGCGAAGGCGCGACGCTCACGCACGCACGAGAAGATCGCCATCCTGCGGACCTGCGTGCAGGCGGTCGGCGAGCGGCATGCCGGTGGTGGCCGGGATCTCGGCGCTCTCCACCGACGAGGCGGTGGCGCTGGCGCGGGCCGCGGAGCGAGGCGGATGCGCCGGGCTGATGGTGCTGCCGCCGTACGTGTACCAGGGCGACGGCCGCGAGATGCGGCGCATGTCAGGCGGTGCATCGCCGCCACGCCGCTCTCGTGCATGCTCTACAACAATCCGATCGCGTACGGCACCGACTTCGTGCCGGAGCAGGCTCGCGGTGCTCGTGCGAGCACACGAACCTGCACGCCGTGAAGGAGTCGAGCGGCGACGTGCGGCGTTTCACCGCGATCGCGCGCGGTACTCGGCGAGCGGCTGCGCGTGTTCGTCGGGCATCGACGACGCCGTCCTCGAAGGCGTCGGCGCAGGGCGCGGTGGGCTGGGTGGCCGGCCTCGTGAACGCGCTGCCGGATGAGATCGGTGCTGCTGTTCGAGCACGCGGCGGCGGGAAGCGCGAGGAGGCGCGCGCGCTCTACAGTGGTTCCTGCCGCTGCTGCGCCTCGACACCGTGCCGAAGTTCGTGCAGCTGATCAAGCTGGTGCAGCAGCGAAGTGGGCCTCGGGCAGCGAGCGCGTGCGTGCGCCGCGGCATCGTGCTCGCGGGCGCGGAGCGCGAGATGGCGCTCGCGATCATCCGCGAAGCGGCTCGCGTCCGGGAGCCGGCGATAGCGCATGAACGACAACGTCTGGTTCCCCGAATCGATGTCGGTGGTGGATTCGCACACCGAGGGGGAGCCGACGCGCGTCGTGATCGCGCGGGTGGCCGATGCCCGACGGCGGCACGATGCTCGAGCGGCGCGAGACGCTGCGGCGCCGGTTCGATCATCTGCGCCGCGCGGTGGTGCTCGAGCCGCGCGGACACGACGCGATCGTGGGTGCGCTGCTCACGCCGCCGGTATCGTCCGACGCGGTGGCCGGCGTGGTGTTCTTCAACGATGTGGGCTACCTCGGCATGTGCGGCCACGGACTCATCGGCGTGGTGCGCACGCTCGAACATCTCGGACGCCTCAGCCGCGGGCGCGGTGAAATCGATACGCCGGCGGGCACCGTGCGCGCGGAGATCGAGAGCGACGGCCGCGTGACCATCGAGAACGTGGCGTCGTACCGGCACGCCGCGGATGTCGAAGTCGAGGTGCCGGGAATGGGCCGCGTGACGCGGCGACGTCGCGTACGGCGGCAACTGGTTCTTCCTCACGGAGATCGGCGAGCCGGCGATCGACGGCGCGAACGTGGGTGCGCTCATGCGATCGACCACCGCGATCCGCACGGCGCTCAAGGCGCACGGCGTCACCGGTGCCGACGGTGCGGAGATCGATCACGTGGAGCTGTTCGGCGCGCCGGGCCGCTTCGACGCCGACAGCCGCAACTTCGTGCTCTGTCCCGGCGGCGCGTACGACCGGTCGCCGTGCGGCACTGGCACGAGCGGCGAAGATGGCGGCGCTGCACGCGCGCGGCGCGCTCGCGGTCGGCGAGCGCTGACGTGCAGGAGAGCATCACCGGCAGCACGTTCACCGGCTGGCTCACGGAGCGCGGCGACGCGCTCGTTCCGCACATCAGCGGCCGCGCGTTCATCACGGCGGAGTCGACGCTGCGCTTCGATCATCGCGATCCTTTCCGCGGCGGGTGGCGGGCGCAGTGACGGCGGGCGCCGCGCCCGATGCGGTGGTGATCGGCGCGGGCGTGGTCGGCGCGGCGTGCGCCGAAGCACTGTCCGCCGGCGGCCTGCGCGTGCTCGTGCTCGATGCCGGCTTCGCGGGGGGCGGCACGACCGGCGCCGGCATGGGGCACATCACCGTCATGGATGATTCACCGGCGCAGCTCGCGCTCACCGCGTGGTCGCGCACGCGCTGGGCCGAGCTGGCGCGCGAAATGCCGCCCGTATGCGAGGACAC
The DNA here is from genome assembly GCA_963737845.1 of uncultured Gemmatimonadaceae bacterium. Taxonomy (GTDB): domain Bacteria; phylum Gemmatimonadota; class Gemmatimonadetes; order Gemmatimonadales; family Gemmatimonadaceae; genus DATKOH01. The sequence continues at coordinate 511,553 of CAVTUD010000001.1, forward strand.
GCGCGCCGGAACGCTGTGGGTGGCGGCGAACGCGGCGGAGATGGATGCGGTGCATGCGAAGCGCATCTCGTACGCGGGCGCCCGTGTCGCGAGCGAGGTGCTCGACGAGCGAGCGCTCGCGAGCGCGGAGCCGTCGCTGCGCGCCGGGGCTCGCGGGCGCGCTGCTCGTGCCCGACGACCGGATCATCTATCCACCATCGGCGGCACGGTGGCTGCTGGAGCGCGCGGTGGCGCGCGGCGCCGTGGTGCGCGAGCATTGCGACGTCGTGTCGGTGGCGTCGGGATCGGTGGTGGTGCGCGGCGAACGCGGCGACAAGGGGACGTCCGAACGGATCGCATGTGGCGTGATCGTGAACGCGGCGGGCATCGACGCGCCGCGTTTGACGCCCGGACTCGCCGTGATCCCGCGCAAAGGGCATCTCGTCATCACCGAACGGCACGCCGGCGTGTGCCATCACCAGCTGGTGGAGCTGGGCTATCTCACGAGCGCGCACACGATGAACGCCGAGTCCACGGCGTTCAACGTGCAGCCGCGGCCCACCGGCCAGCTGCTCATCGGCTCGAGTCGCGAACTCGTGGGGCGCGACGCGTCGGTGAATCGCCGCGTGCTCGGCCGCATGCTGGCGCGCGCGGTGGAGTTCATCCCGTCGCTCGCGCAGGCGACGGCGCTCCGCGTGTGGACCGGATTCCGTCCCGCGACGCCGGACAGTCTGCCGCTCATCGGCGCGTGGCCCGGCGCGCGCGGCGTGTGGGTGGCGGCCGGCCACGAGGGGCTGGGCATCACCACGGCGACGGGCACCGCCGCGATCATCGCGGCCGGGATCCTCGGCACGGCGTCGCCGCTCGACGCGTCGGCGTTCGATCCGGCGCGCACGATGCCGGAGACGGCGGCGGCATGAGCGGCGGCGTGACGATCACGGTGGATGGCCGCGAGGTGAGCGCGGCGCCCGGCACGACGATCGCCGCGGCGATGATGAACGCGGGGATCACGACGTTCCGCACGTCGGTGGCCGGCGAGCCGCGCGGGCCGGTATGCGGAATGGGCATTTGCTTCGAGTGCCGCGTGACCGTGAACGGTGCGCCGCACCAGCGCGCGTGCCTCATCGCGTGCGAGGCCGGGATGCGCGTGGAGACGGGCAGCGCGCGATGACCGATCGCATCGAGGCGGACATCGCGGTGATCGGTGCCGGCCCCGCGGGACTCGCGGCCGCCGTGCATGCGGCGCGCGGAGGACGTTCGGTCGCGCTGCTGGATCGCGCGGCGTTCTCGGGCGGACAGATCTGGCGCAGCGGCGCCGGCGCGCCGATGCCGCGTGCGGCGCGGCGCTGGACGGAGCGGCTCGCGCGCGCGGGCGTGCGCGTGATCGCCGGCGCCGAAGTGATCGATGCGCGCGCCGCTCGAGGGAGTGACGGCGCTGACACCGGGAGGCACGGTGCACGTGCGCGCGCGCGACATCGTGCTCGCGACCGGCGCGCGCGAGCTGTTCCTTCCGTTCCCCGGTTGGACGCTCCCGAACGTGATGGGCGTGGGCGGGCTGCAAGCGCTCGTGAAGAGCGGCTATGACGTGCGCGGCAAGCGGGTGGTGATCGCGGGTTCGGGGCCTTTGTTGTTGCCGGTGGCGGCGACGCTCGCTGCGCGGGGCGCGTTGCTCGCGATCGTCGCCGAGCAAACGCCGCCGGAGAAACTCAACGCCTTCGCGCGATCGCTCTGGCGCGCGCCGTGGCAGTTGGTGGAGGCGGCACGCCTGCGCGCCGGCTTCTGGCGCACGCCGTATCGCGCGGGCACGTGGGTGTCGCGCGCGAGCGGCGAGAGCACGGTGCAGGAGGTGACGCTCACCGACGGACAGCGCGAGTGGCGCGAACCGTGCGACCTGCTCGCGTGCGCCTATGGTCTCGTGCCGAACACCGAGCTCGCGCGCTGGCTCGGCTGCGCCGTGGATGCGCACGGCATCGTGGTGAACCGCGATCAGGCCACGAGCGTGCACGGCGTTCTTGCGGTGGGCGAATGCACCGGTGTGGCGGGTGCCGCGGAGGCGGTGGCGCAGGGCGCGCGCGCCGGGAGAGCGCTCGCGTCGCGACGGGAACTCGCCGCCGCGAGCGACGCGCGCGCGCCGGACGCGGGATCCTATCGCGCGCGGATCGCGGCCGCGTTCGCGCCGCGGCGCGAATTGCGCGCGCTCGCGGCCGCGGACGTGGTACTCTGCCGCTGCGAGGATGTGAAATGCGGCGCGCTCGCCGGCGCGCGCGATGCGCGTGAAGCGAAGCTGCACACGCGCGCCGGCATGGGGGCGTGTCAGGGACGGGTGTGCGGGGCCGCGCTCGAGTGGCTCCACGATTGGCCGCCGGCCGCCGCGCGCGTGCCGCTCGCGCCCGCGACGGTCGGCGCGCTCGCGTCGCTCGACGATCGCGGCGTGTGACCGCACTTCCCACCGACCGCCGCGCTGGTACGTTTCATCAATGACCGCCACCGCTGTTCGCACCGGGATCTCCGCCGCGGAGAAGGAACTTCGCCTGCTCGCGTGGCTCGGCGCGCAGCCGTCGGTGCTGGTGGGATTCAGCGGCGGCGTGGACAGCGCGTACCTCGCGTGCGTCGCCATCGAGGCGCTCGGCGCCGGACGCGTGCTCGCGGTGATCGGGCGCAGCGCGAGCTATCCCGCGGAACAGTGGGCGACGGCACGTGAGGTGGCGGCGCGCGCGGGACTGCCGGTGCTCGAGGTGGACACGCACGAGCTCGCCGACCCGCGCTACGCCGCCAATCCGAGTGACCGCTGCTATTTCTGCAAGACGGAACTCTGGACCGTGCTCGGCGCGATCGCGAAAGAACGCGGCATCGCGTGTGATCGTGGATGGCACGAACGCCGACGATCTCGGCGACTGGCGTCCCGGGCGCGCGCCGCGGCGGAGCACACCGTCCGCTCGCCGCTCGCGGACCTCGGCTTCACGAAGGCGGAGATCCGCGCGCTCTCGGAGCGCCGCGGCATCCCGACGTGGTCGCAGCCGTCGTCGCCGTGCCTCTCATCGCGGCTGCCGTACGGCACGCCGGTGACGACCGAGCGGCTCGCGCAGGTGGAGCGCGCCGAGCGCGCGCTGCGCGTGCTCGGGATCGCGGGCGATCTGCGCGTGCGGCATCACGGCGACCTCGCGCGCGTGGAGCTCGCACCGGCACTGGTGATCGAGTGGCTCGCGCCCGACCGGCATCGCGCACTTCGCGCCGCGGTGCGTGCTGCGGGGTTCGCGCGCGTCGCGCTCGATCTGCGCGGCTTCCGCTCGGGCTCGCTCAACGTGCTGGCCGGCGTGCGCGGCGAATGAGCGCCGAGTCGCTCGCGGGTGCGCTGGCCGCGATGCTGCCGGGCGCGGCGGTGGAGGAGCGCGGCGCGCTCGCGATCGTCACCCTGCGGGACGCTGCGCCGCTGCTCGACGCTGCCCTGCGAGAGCGGGCGCTGGCATTCGCGCGAGCGCATGGCGTGACGCATTCTCGCACTCGAACTCTTGGATGATGGCGGCGACACAGCGCATCTTCCTCGCGATTAATCTTCCCGCCGCCGAGCGGCGCGCGATCCATGAGGCCACGTCGCCGCTGCGCGACGCGGCAGGCGCCGTGGCGTGGGTTGCCGAGGAGAAGCTGCATCTCACGCTGAAATTCCTCGGTGCGCAGCCGGCCGCGGCGGTCGAGGCGCTGCGCACGGCGCTCGCGCCGGCGATGATGGCCGCACCGTCGCCCGCGCTGTCGATCGGCGGACTCGGTGCGTTCCCGGACCTCGCGAAGCCGCGCGTGGTGTGGATGGGGGTGGAGGCGGACGCCAAGCTGGAACTGCTCCACCACGACATCGAATCGGTGTGCGGCACTTTGGGGTATGAGAATGGAGGGCCGGGCGTTCCGTCCGCACATCACGCTCGGGCGCGTGCGCGATGGCCTGGCGCCGGAGGCGGCGCGGTCACTGGCCGCGGCGGCGCGCAATGTCCATCATCGTGCGCGGTGCGGGGCGACGTCGGTGGAGATCATGGAGAGCACGCTCGGCGCTCGCACATCCGCGTACCGGACCGTCGCGTCACTCCGACTGCACGAGGGAGGCTGATGGGCTGCCTGAAACGGCTCGGCTGCGTGGTCGTGGTGGTCGTGTTCGCCGCGTTCATGTGGATGATGCGCGACACGTGGTCGGGACGTCGGCGTGAGACTCCGCCCGCGCACGGTGCGGTATCCGCCGCGGTGCACTGGGAGGTCATGACGCCCGCGGGCGCTGCGCGCGCCCAAGCGCAGCTCGACTCAATGCAGCACCCGGTGGGCCCGGTGTTCGCGAATCTCGCGCCGGGCGACCTCGCCGCGCTCATCTTCAATGAGTTGCGCCCGCAGCTGCCGGAGTCGGCCGATCCCACCCTCGCGTCGGTGAGCGGCGATCATCTGTTCGTGAACGCCACCATCCAACTCAAGGACATCGGTCCGGACAAGGACCTCGGCCCGCTCGCCGCCGCGCTGACGAAGCGCACGAAGATGGAACTTGGCGGAACGCTCGCCATCGTGCGGCCGGGCGTGGGTGAGTACCGCGTGTCCTCGCTCAAGCTCGGCGACCTGCTCGTGCCGGGGCCGATGATCCCGCGCGTGCTCGATCATCTCAATCGCGCCCGGGTCGTGGGCATGTCGCCCGATGCACTGCCGTTCGCGGTGCCGAATTACATTGCCGACGTGCGCGTGCACGGCGACCGGATCACCGTGTACCGGAGCGGCCGATGAGCCCACGCCTCCTGATCGCCGACGACGAGCAGGGCGTGCGCGCCGCGCTCGGCCAGCTGCTCGAATACGAAGGACACGAGGTGCGCGCGGTCGTGAGCGGCACCGAGGCGCTCAAGGCCTACGAGTCGTGGCGCCCGCATCTCGTGTTCCTCGACGTGAAGATGAGCGGCATCGATGGGCTCGAGACGCTCAAGCGGCTGCGCGCGCACGATCCGGCGGCGCTCGTGATCATGATCAGCGGCCACGGCACCATCCAGACCGCGGTGGAGGCGACGCAGCTCGGCGCGTACGATTTCCTGGAGAAGCCGCTCGACACCGACCGCATCCTCGTCACGCTGCGCAACGCGCTGCGCCACGCGAAGCTGCAGGACGAGAACGTGCGGCTGCGCGAGAAGATCGAGTCGCGGCACGAGATCGTGGGCAAGTCGGCGGCGATCCGCGGGCTCATCGAACGCCTCGAGCGCGTGGGCCCGACGAACGCGCGCGTGCTCATCACCGGCGAGAACGGCACCGGCAAGGAGCTGGTCGCGCGCGCCATCCACCAGTTGTCGGCGCGGCGCGACGGGCCGTTCGTGGAGGTCAACTGCGCCGCGATCCCGTCGGAGCTCATCGAGAGCGAACTGTTCGGGCACCTCAAGGGGTCGTTCACCGGCGCGATCGCCGATCGCGCCGGGAAGTTCGAGCAGGCGTCGGGCGGCATGCTGTTCCTGGACGAAGTGGGCGACATGAGCCTCTCCGCGCAGGCGAAGGTGCTGCGCGTGCTCAGGACGGCGTGGTCACGCGCATCGGCGGCGCGAAGCCCGTGAGCGTGGACGTGCGCGTGATCGCCGCCACGAACAAGCGCCTCGAGGAGGAGATCGCCGCCGGCCGATTCCGCGAGGACCTGTACTACCGGCTGAACGTGCTGCCGCTCGCGGTGCCGCCGCTGCGCCAGCGGCGCGAGGACATCCCGCTCCTGGTCGCGCACTTCGTGCAGCAACTCTCGTCACAGGAAGGGATGGCGCCGCGCGCCATTGGCGACGATGCGGTCGCACGGCTCGCCGAGCGCGAGTGGCCCGGCAACGTGCGCGAATTGCGCAACACCGTCGAGCGACTGTTGATCCTCGCGACCGGGAGCCGCGTGACGGCCGCCGATGTGGACCGGCTGCTCGGACCGCGCGCCGGCGGCGGCGAACCCGGCATCGGCGTGCTCGCGGCGTGCAAGACCTTCGAGGAGTTCAAGGAGGTCGCGGAGCGCGCCTTCTTGCTCGCCAAGCTGCGCGAGCACGACTGGAACGTCTCGGAAACGGCGCGGCTGCTCGACATGCCGCGCTCCAATCTGTACAAGAAGATCGAGCGGTACCATCTCTCACGCGCCGAAGGATAGGAGACGCATGGCCGAGAAGAATTGGGACGCCGAGATGAAGAAGATCGACAAACAGCTCGAGTCGCTCTCGGACGAAGAGCTGATCTCGTCGTCCTCGGCGAAAACGCCGCGCGCAGAAGGAGAAAGTGCAGGGCGTGCGGCGCGAGACCAACACCTTCGGCGTGTTCGCGCGGCTCGTGCTCGCGGTGGCGCTCGGTGTCGGCATGCTCTTCTGGCCGTACTCGGCGCGTTGCGGCGTCGGACTCTTCGGCTATCTCGGGGCGACGATCGTCGTCGCGGGCGCGGGCGTGTGGACGTCGATCTGGACGTGGCGCCATCGCTCGGCGCGCGCGCATTTCCTCTCGCTGCTGCTCGTGACGTGGGGCATCGTGCTGGGTGCCATCGAAGTGCTGCCGCGTGTAGGTTACGCGAAGCCGACGCCGCAGCATCCTGCCGTCTGGTTCTGCCCCACGACGCCTCCAACGCCTCCGAGCGCCCCGAAATGACGACCTTCAAGAATTTCATCGCCGGCCAGTGGGTCGAGCCGAGCACCGGCGACTATTTCCAGAACGTGAACCCGGCCGACACGCGCGATATGATCGGCAAGTTCCCGAAGAGCGGCGCGGCCGACGTCGAGCGAGCGGTGGCGAGCGCGAAGAAGGGCTTCGCAATGTGGAAGCGGACGCCGGCGCCCGCGCGCGGCGACGTGCTGCGCCGCGTGGGCGACCTGCTCGTCGAGCGGAAGGAGGAAATCGCGGCGCTCATGACGCGCGAGATGGGCAAGCCGCTCGCCGAGACGCGCGGCGACGTGCAAGAGGGCATCGACACCGCGTACTACGCGGCGGTGGAAGGGCGCCGGATGTTCGGCAAGACCGTGCCGAGCGAGCTGCGCAACAAGTGGGCGATGAGCTTCCGGCGTCCGATCGGCGTCGCGGGATTGATCACGCCGTTCAATTTTCCGCTCGCGATCCCGACGTGGAAATCGTTCCCGGCGCTCGTGTGCGGCAACGCGGTGATCTTCAAGCCGGCGGAGGATGTGCCGCACACCGGCCACGTGCTCGTGGAGATCCTGCTCGAGGCGGGATTGCCGCCCGAGGTGATCCAGCTGGTGCACGGACTCGGCGAGACCGTGGGCGCGGCGATCGTCGCGCATCCGGAAGTGCCGGTGATCTCGTTCACGGGTTCGACGACCACGGGCGCGATCGTGGGCGAGACGTGCGGCCGGATGCACAAGCGGCTGTCGCTCGAGATGGGCGGCAAGAACGCGATGATCGTGATGGACGACGCCGATCTCGATCTCGTGCTCGACGGCGTGCTCTGGGGCGCGTTCGGCACCACGGGGCAGCGCTGCACCGCGACGAGCCGCCTGATCGTGCAGCAAGGCGTGCACGACACGTTGCTCGACCGGCTCGCCGCGCGCGCGTCGTCGCTCAAGCTCGGCGACGGGCGGAAGGCGGGCACCGAAGTCGGCCCGCTCATCCACGACGAATCGCGCGAGAAGGTGGAGCGATACATCGAGATCGGCAAAGGCGAGCAGGCGTCGCTCATCACCGGCGGCGCGCGCGCGACGGGCGCGGGCCTCGAGAACGGCTTCTTTTTCCAGCCCACGATCTTCGCCGGCGTGAGAGCGGGATCGCGACTCGAGCAGGAGGAGATCTTCGGCCCGGTGCTGTCGGTGATCAAGGTCGAGCGATGCCGACGAGGCGATCGCGGTGAACAACGATGTGAGATACGGACTCTCGTCATCGTTATATACGCGGGACGTGAACCTCGCCTTCCGCGCGCTGAACGAGCTGGACAACGGGATCACGTACATCAACGCGCCGACGATCGGCGCCGAAGCGCATCTGCCGTTCGGCGGCGTGAAGCAGACGGGGAACGGACACCGCGAGGGCGGGTGGGAAGTGTATGAGTTCTATTCGGAGACGAAGGTGGGATACATCGATTACTCTGGGTCGTTGCAGCGGGCGCAGATCGACAATTATTAACTACAGACGTTAGTGGTTGGACGTTAGCGAAATGCATGACAACTGATCGTATGGTGCGAGTGACAGCTCGAGAGTCATATACAATTTGTGGTCATGCCTCGCACCAACGTCCAACGTCTAACGTCTGTTTTCTGTGCCTTGCGTGACTGTCTATGCTTCGTCTTACTTAGTGAGTAGGAACACCTGACCTTCATGGATTCTCCCTCTCCCACCCCCAGCACGCCGGGCCGCCCGGTCTCCGACGCGAAGCGCGCCGAAGCGCTGCGCGCGCTCAACAAGCGGCCGTGGCGGCTGCGCTGGTTCGGCGAGTGGATGTTCATCGTCGTGTGCGCGGTGGTGGTCGTGTTCTTCGTCGCGCGCCCGTTCTTCGTGGAAGCGTTCAAGATCCCGTCGGGCAGCATGGAGAATACGCTGCTCGTGGGCGATTTCCTCTTCGTGAACAAGGCGGTGTACGGCGCGGAGGTCCCCTTCGTGCACATCCGCCTGCCGGCGCTGCAACATCCGAAGCGCGGTGACATCCTCGTCTTCGAATATCCACCGAACCCCGAGAAGGATTACGTGAAGCGGCTCGTGGGGCTGCCGGGCGACACGGTGGAGATGCGCGACGGCGTCGTGTTCATCAATGGCGCGTCGCTCGTGGAACCGTACGTGGTGCACACCGATCCCAACTCGGATCCCGGCGAAGCGGAGTTCGCGTGGCAGCGTCCGTTCCTCGTGCGCACGGCCGAAGCGAGCACGCATCCGTCGCGTAACAACTGGGGTCCATTGGTCGTCCCAGAGGGGAATTACTTCGTGCTCGGGGACAATCGCGATAACTCGGCCGACAGCCGCTATTGGGGCTTCGTGCCGGATTCGCTCGTGCGGGGCCGGCCGATGTTCGTGTATTACAGCTACGAACCGGATGCGACGCGCCGGGTGCCGTGGCTCACGAACGTCCGCTGGAGCAGGATCGGGACGCGGGTACGCTGACCGCGCCGGTGGCTATCTCGGAGATTCGCTCGCGCTGACGCGCGAGGCCGCACTGTCCGTTTGCCGGAGCTGCTGGATCCATGGCTGTCACCCCGCATCGCAAGTCATCGTACGACGAAGGCTCGCTCGATCAGTACCTGCGCGACATCAGCATCTATCCGCTGATCGACCGCAATGAAGAGGTGCGGCTCGCGCAGCTGATCCGGGTGAAGGATCGCGAAGCGCTCGACAAACTCGTGCGGTCGAACCTGCGGTTCGTCGTGTCGGTCGCGAAGAAATACCAGAATCAGGGCGTGGCGCTCTCCGACCTGATCAACGAGGGGAACCTCGGCCTCATCCGCGCCGCCCACAAATTCGACGAGACGAAGGGCATCAAGTTCATCTCGTACGCGGTGTGGTGGATCCGCCAGGCGATCCTGCAGGCGCTCGCGGAGCAGTCGCGCATCGTACGCGTGCCGCTCAACCGCGCCGGCACGCTCTACCGGATCGGCAAGCGCGCCAACGCACTGCTCCAGGAGCTCGGCCGCGAGCCCACGCACGAGGAGATCGCGCAGGAGATGGACCTCACCGAGGAAGAGGTCGCGAAGACGATCTCGATCTCGCAGACGCATCTCTCGCTCGACGCGCCGCTCACGCCGGGCGAGGACAACCGGCTGCTCGATTATCTCCCCGACAACCTGAATCCCACGCCCGATGAGCAGACGTTCGAGAAGGCGCTCACCGAGGCGATCGAGGAATCGCTCTCATCGCTCAAGGAGCGCGAGGCGAAGATCCTGCGTCTCTACTTCGGGCTGGATGGCGAAGAGCCAATGACGCTCGAGCAGATCGGCTCGCTGCTCGGCATCACGCGCGAACGCGTGCGGCAGATCAAAGAGAAAGCGCTCTCGCGCCTCCGGCACGTGTCACGCGCGCGCGCGCTCGAGTCCTTCCTCGGGTAGCCGCGCGCCATGGCCGCGAACGCCTCTTTCAATGTGACCACCGGCGTGGACCTGCAGGAAGTGGACAATGCGGTGAACCAGGCGCAGAAGGAGATCGCGCAGCGCTACGACTTCAAAGGCACGAAAGTCGCGCTCGAATTCAAGCGCGCCGAGAACAAGCTGCTCCTCGTGGCCGACGACGACTTCAGAATGCGCGCCCTGCACGACGTGCTGCACGCGAAGCTCGTGAAGCGCGGCGTGCCGGTGAAGAACCTCGACATCGGTGAGATCGTGCCGGCCGGCGGCGACACGGTGCGCCGCGAGATCGCGCTCAAGATGTCGCTCGACGGCGAGACCGCGAAGAAGGTGGTGGCCGCGATCAAGGAAGCGAAGATGAAGAAGGTGCAGGCGTCCATTCAGGGCGAGCAGGTGCGGATCACATCGCCATCGCGTGACGAACTGCAGGAAGTGATCGCGCTCCTGCGCGGCAAGGACTTCGGCGTTGAGCTGAAGTTCGGGAACTACCGCTGAGCGTGTAGCGCCGCCGGCGCGCTCGCGTCCGGGCGCCCGAGCATCATCGCCGCGAATTCCTCACCCAGCGCGCTCACGCGTCGCGCTTGCGTGCACAGCCCATCGGCGCGCACCGCGCTGCCCGCCACGCTCGCGCCGTGCTCCCAGCCCACGCTGTCGGTGAAGGACGGCCACGCGAATCCGTGCACCGGTGCGCCACCGGCCTGCAACACGAGCGACTCGTCCCACGCGGCCCGCAGCGTGCTTACGGCGCCATCCCCCGCGCGCAGGCGCGCGACGGGGAAGAGCGGCCGGCGGTGCCTCGCGTGCATCGCGGCCGGTGCGCTCACGCCGAGCCACCGGCGGTCGCGCGCGCGCGATTCGCGGAAGAGGCTCAACTCGTTCGACGGCACACCGTGGCGCTGCAGATACGCGCCGGCGCCCGGCGCGAGCTCATGCCCGAGCGTCAGATCCAGCGCGAGGTGACGCAGCGACTCCCACCGGCCGCCCTCGCCCGCCTCGCAGTCCGCCGGCGGCGGCGCCACGTCGCTCTCGCAATGCACGATCACCGCAGCCGGCCGCTCGCTCAGCAGCGTCTCCACCGCGAGCTCGTGCGCCATGCATAGATTGCGCAGCGCCCGCACGAACGCCGAATCGCTGCGCTCGCACTCGTTCCACTCGCCGCGCAGCGCCAATGCCGTGGCGCACTGCATGATATCGCTCACCGGCGTGAAATAGCGCACCCACGGGAAGCGCCGCGCGAATGCGCGCGCGTACTCGGCGAAGAGCACCGGGAACGCCGGGTCCTGGAATCCGCCGAGCCACGAAGGCACGCCGAAGCGGCACAGATCGGCGATCACTTCCACGCCCAGGTCGCGCAGGCGGAGCAGCGGCTCCTCCACGCATTCCCACTCATGGTGATCGGGCGCCAAATGCGTGCGATAGTACGGGGCGCCGTACCAGAGCGCATCGAGCCCGAGCATGTGCGCGTGCTCGAGATCCTCTTCCCAGCGCGCGTAGTGCCCCGTGCGGTCCAACTGATCGAGGCGCGCTCCGCCGGCGAGCGTCGGACAGCTCGGATCGATCGCGGATGCGAAGAGGAAGGGCATGCGGGGAGGGCGGCGGCGGGTGTCTGTGAGAGACTCCAGTCGCCGCCGGAGGTCACCGCGCGGTTGAGCGCTTCCGGCGCCCCCGCTAGCTTCCGCGCATGAAGGTCAGCGTCATCACGATGGGCTGTGACAAGAACACGGTGGATTCCGAGCGCGTGCTCGCCGAACTGGCGGGATTCGGGCTCGAGCCGGTGCGTTCGGCGAGCGATGCCGAGCTGATCGTCGTGAACACCTGCGGCTTCATCGACGCCGCGAAGCGCGAGTCGATCGACGCCATCGTGGAAGCGGGCCGTCTCAAGAGCACGGGCAATTGCCGGATCCTCGCCGCCGTCGGCTGCATGGTGGAGCGCCACAAGGGCGAGCTGGCCGACGCGCTCCCCGAGGTGGACTTCTTCCTTGGCACCTCGGAGATGGACACGCTCGCGCAGGAACTCACCGCGCGCGGCGCGATCGACAGCGGCTACACGGCGCATCCCGGCGTTCGACTGTACACCGGCGACCTGCCGCACGTGCGCTACTTGAAGGTGAGCGAGGGGTGCGACCACGGCTGCGCCTTCTGCGCGATCCCGCTCATGCGTGGCCGCCACCGCTCGTTCACGCGCGCCGACGTGATCCGCGAGGCGCAGATGCTCGAGCTGCAGGGCGCGCGCGAGGTGAACCTGGTGGCGCAGGATCTCGCGCACTATGGCCGCGACGTACGCGACGGCGTGGGGCTCGCGGATCTACTCGAGTCGCTGCTCGCCGAGACCTCGATCCCGTGGTTCCGCCTCTTGTACATCTATTCCGCGGGGCTCACGCCGCGGATGCTCGAGCTCATGGCGCGCGAGCCGCGCATCGTGCCGTATCTCGACATGCCGATCCAGCACGGGTCGGAATGCGGTGCTGCAACGCATGCGGCGCCCCGAGCGCGCGCGCACGATCCGCGAGACGGTGCGGCGCGTGCGCGATGCCGTGCCCGGCGTCGCGATCCGCACCACGTGCATCCTCGGCTTCCCCGGCGAGACGCCCGACGATGTCGCGCAGCTCGGCGAGCTGCTCGAGGAAGCGAAGTTCGAACGCGTGGGCGCGTTCACGTACTCCGAGCAGGACGGCACCCGCGCCGCCGAACTCGAGGACGACGTTCCCATGGTCGAGAAGCGCGAGCGCCTCGAGCGCATCACCTCGCTCCAGCGCGCGATCACGGCCGAGCGCTACGAGAGCATGATCGGGCGCACCATGCGCGCGATCATCGACCGGCGCGGCGTCAATGGCGCGCCGAGCGACGCGCGCACGCTCTGGCAGGCCGACGACATCGACGGCATCACGCGCGTGCGCGGCGATGCGCCCGCCGGTGCGATCGTGGATGTGCGCATCGATGACGTGGTGGACGACTACGATTTCGCCGCCACGCTCGAGCGCGTCGTGCTCGCGCCGCCGGGGCCCGTGAAAGCGGGGCGCGCGCTCCCAATGTTGGGCGGCGTCGTGCAGGGGAGTTTCGGCCGCTGATGCGCCCGGCGCGCGGCGCGGCCGCCGCGATCGCGATCGCCGTCCTGATGCTCGGCGCGTGCGGACCCAACCCGCCGCAGCACGCACCCGCCGCGCCGCCGGCCGCTCCGCCCGGCGAACCGCCGCTGCCCGCGGACAATGCCGCCGAGCAGCCTGCGCCGCCGCCCGGAGAGAACGCGGAGGCGCCGCGGGTCATGGACTTCGCGGCTGGCCGCGCCGTGCGCGTCGCGCTGCACACGTCCACGCCGCGCGTGACGATCTCGGGCACCGGGCCGTGGCGGCTCTACGACAGCGACGGCGCGAGCCTGCTTGTGAAGGGCGACGCGGGCGACGAGTGGACCATTGCCTCCGACCACGGCAAGCTGCGCGCGGCGCGTTCGGATGGCGAGAAGACGCCGCGGCGCGACGCGCCATTCGTCGCGCGGCCGGCGCGCGCGGGCGCTTTCGTGACGGTGAACGGCCGCTCCTTCCGCGGCGAAGTGGTGGTGCGCCCCGGCAAGGATGGTCTCGTCGTCGTGAATCGCCTCTCACTCGAGGATTACCTGCGCGGCGTGGTGCCGCTCGAGATCGGACACCGCAATCCCAATGAGCGCGCCGCGGTGGAAGCGCAGGCGATCGCCGCGCGCAGCTACGCACTCGCGCATCTGCGCACCAATGCCGCACGCACGTACGATCTGCTCTCCACCGTGAGCGATCAGGTGTACGGCGGCGTCGACGCGGAGACGCCGCTCAGTGATGCCGCGATCGCGTCCACGCGCTCGCTCGTGATCACGTGGCAGGGCCGCGTGATCGCTGCGCCGTATTCCGCCGATTGCGGCGGCCGCACGGCCGATGCCGACGAGGTGTGGCACTCGGGGCAGTCGGCGTATCTCCAGTCGGTGAGCGACCGTGTGAACCGCAGCGGCGACCGCTTCTACTGCGACATCGCGCCGCATTTCCACTGGACGCGCACGTTCACGCGGAGGGATCTCGCGGCCGCGCTCGATCGCAATCTGCGCGCGTACGTGTCCGTGAACGGCAGCATCGGCGACGTGATCGACATGCGCATCGACCACCGCACGCCGAGCGGCCGCGTGGGCACGCTCGTGCTCGTGACCGATCGCGGCGAATATTCGCTGCGCAGCAACGAGATCCGCTTCGTGCTCCATACACCCGGCAGCGAGATCCTGCCAAGCACGATGTTCTCCTTCGATCTGGAGCGCGATGCCGACGGGCACGTGACGCTGCTCACCGTGACGGGCTCGGGGAACGGGCATGGCGTGGGCATGTGCCAATGGGGCGCGATCGGCCGTGCGCGCGCCGGTCAGACGGCGCGCACGATCCTCGCGACCTACTATCCCGGCACGGTCGTCACCGCGCTGCCGGAGTAGCCGCGGTGCGCCGTGCGCTCTACTTTCCACGGCATCCTCAACACCGGGATCGATGAATTCCACCGTGCGCATCGGGGTCGTCGGCGCGGGCGCGATCGCGCAGATCGCGCACTTGCCCGCGCTCGCGAAACTCAAGGGCACCGAGCTCGTCGCGATCTGTGATGCCGACGGCGTGAAGGCCCGTCAGCTCGCCGACCGCTTCGGCGCGCGCTACGTGTTCACCGACATCGAGGACATGCTCGAGGGCGCCGAGTTGGATGCGGTGATCATCATGACGCCCAATCATCTGCACGAGCCGCACGTCCTCAGCGTGCTCGCCCGCAAGCTGCACGTGCTCTGCGAGCGCCCGCTCGCGCTCACGGCGCGCGGCGTCGAACGGATCCTCACCGCGGCGGAGCGCGCAGGCCGAAAGGTGGCCGTGGGTAACAATCACCGCTTCCGCACCGACGTGCAGGCCGCGGGCGCCTTCCTGCGCAGCGGCGAACTGGGCGCCCTCGGCGCCATCCGCACGGGGCACTTCGAACCGCGGCGCGCGCCCGAGGGATGGCGGTTCCGCCGCGCGGAGTCCGGCGGTGGCGTGATGCTCGAGCACGGCGTGCCGCTGCTCGATCTCGCGCTCTGGCTCGCCGATTCGCCTGCGCCGCGCCGCGTGACCGCGCATCTGCACCGGGGCCGCGGCGAGAAGGAAGTGGAGGATTCCATGTTCGCGCTGGTGGAATGCGCGGGCGGACTCACGATCACGATCAATGTGTGCTGGGAGTATGTCGGCGCGGAGGACCGGTTCTGGTTCGAGGTGCTCGCTTCGCGCGGCTCGGCGCGCCTCGCGCCGCTGAGCATCGTGAAGGACCTCAACGGCAACGCTGTGGACGTGACGCCGCACGGCGCGGCCGCGCGTGAGACGCCGTTCCTCCAGAGCTATCGCGCGGAGCTCGCGCACTTCGTGGCCGTATTGCGCGACGAGCAGCCGTACGAGGCGCCGGCCGACCAGGTGACCGTCATTCGCCTCGTGGAGGCGATCTACCGCTCGGCGAGCGAAGGGACCGAAGTCCCGCTGTGACCTGGCGCCGATTGCTCCCGGCGCGGCGTGAGGCCGCATGGGCGGGCGGTATGGCCGCGCTCTTCGCGCTCTCGTTCCCGCCGGTGCCGCTCGTCGTGCCGGCGTTCCTCTGTCTCGTCCCGTTCGCGCTGGGGATCGCCGAACTCGCGGACGGCGACGGGAAGCTCTCGCATGCGTTCCGCCTCGCGTATTGGGCGGGTGCCATCGGGTATGGCGCGACGCTCTATTGGATCGCGCTCGCGCTCGCGATCTACACCAAGCTCGCGATCCTCGGCTATGCCGCCGCGGTGCTGCTCGTACTCGCTCCGGTCGTGGGTCTGGGCGGCGTATTCCTCTTCGAGATCCGGCGGCGCACTCAGTTCCCGCTCGCGATCCTGCTGCCGGTCGCCTGGGTCACCGTCGAGATGTTGCTCATGCACATCTCCGATCTCTCTTTTCCCTGGCTGCCGCTGGGGCTGTCGCTCGCGCGGACGCCGGTCCTCGCGCAGCTCGCGGAACTGTTCGGCGTTCATGGGCTGAGTTTTTGGATCGCGGCCACCAACGGCTTGCTCGCCAATGCATGGCTCGCGCGCCGGCGGTGGCAAGCCGTTGCGGTTCGCGTGGGAGCGGTCGTCGCGCTCGTCGCCGCGGTGTGGATGTACGGGAATTGGCGCATGGCGAGCATCGCGCTCACGTCCGTCGCGCGCGTCGCGATCGTGCAGCCGAACGTGCCGCAGGAGGACAAGTGGCAGGAGCAGAACCAGGGACGGATCCTCGGCATGCTGCTCGACCTCACGCGGCAGGCGGTCGCGCCGCATGCGGACACCGCTGGGCCGCCGCAGCTCGTGCTCTGGCCCGAGGCGTCGCTGCCGGGATTCCTGCCGCAACATCCCGAATGGGAGACGGCTGTCGCGACGGCGAGCATGCAGAGCCGCACGCCGATCATCTTCGGCGTGCTCGATCTGAATTTCCCCGCGCCGGGGCAGATGGACTATTTCAACGCCGCGATGCTCTCCGACACCGCTGGCTCGATCCGTTCGCAGCCGCCGTACCACAAGAGCTTCCTCGTGCCGATCGTGGAGCGCGTGCCGTTCCTCGATCCGCGTTGGTTCCGCAAGCTGCGTTACTTCGGTGGCTTCGGGCGCGGCGGGCATCAGCCGCCGTTCACGCTCCCATTCGGGAAAGTGGGCGTGCTCATCTGCTACGAATCGATCTTCCCGTCGCTCGCGCGCGACTATCGCAACGACGGCGCGACGATCCTCGTGAACATCACGAACAATGCGTGGTTCGGACGGAGCCTCGCGCCGTGGCAGCACGAGGCGCATCTCGCGCTGCGCGCGATCGAGAACCGCGTGGGCATCGTCCGCGCCGCCAATACCGGGATCTCGTCGTACATCGACCCGCTTGGCCGCATCCACGGCGAGACGGAGTTGTTCACCTCGGCGACGCGCCAATACACGGCGCAGACGACGGACATCCGGACGCTCTACGCGATCGCGGGCGATTGGCTGGGCTGGCTCTGCATGGCCGCGCTCGTCGGACTGCTCGCCATCGCGCCGCGCGGGCGGGCTGTGTCATGAGCGGCCGCTCCGTCGGGATCGACGTCGGCGGCACGTACACCGACCTGGTCGCCATCAATGAGGCGGGGCAGGCGGAGGCGCGCAAGGTACTCAGCACGCCGTCCGACCAGAGCGCCGGCGTGCTGGCCGCGCTCGATGCGCTCGGCGGCGCACCCAAGAGTCTCGAGCGCCTCGTGCACGGCACCACCGTCGCGACGAACATGCTGCTCGAGCGCACCGGCGCGCGCGTGACGCTGTGCGCGAGCGAGGGCGCGACCGATCTGCTCGATCTGCGGCGCCAGGAGCGCGCGTCGCTGTACGATCTGACGCGTCATCACCCCGCCGCACTCGTGCCACCGGAGCGCCGCACGGGCGTGCCCGGCCGCGTCGCGTCCGGAGGGCGAAACGCGACCGCTCGCCGCGGAGGAGGCGGCCGCCGCCGCGGCGCAGGTCGCCGACACGAAGCCGGAGGTGGTCGCGATCGCGTTGCTGCATTCGTATCTCGATCCGCGGCACGAAGAACAGAATGGTGAAGGCCATCAAGGAAAAACTGCCGAAGCTCGCGGCGATCCGCTCGAGCGAAGTGCTCCCCGAGATCCGCGAGTACGAGCGCACCGCGACCACCGTCGCGGAGGCGTATCTGCGGCCCGGCGTCGGGCGGTATCTCAAGAAGCTCAGCGAGCAACTCGCGGCGCGGGGCGCGCCGCCGCTCGCGGTGCTCACGTCCAGCGGCGGCATGCGCACGGGCGCCGATGCGGCCACGAACGCGGCGGCGCTCGCGCTCTCGGGGCCCGCGGGCGGCGTGGTGGGTGCGGCGTTCGTGGCCGGGCTCGCCGGATTCAACGAGGCGCTCACGATCGACATCGGCGGGACGAGCGCCGACGCGGGACTCATCCTCGAGGGCGAGCCGGTGACCGAGGCGGGCGGCAATGTCGCGGGCGTGCCGATCGCGCTGCCGCGCGTGCTCGTCGAGACGGTGTCGGCCGGCGGCGGGAGTCTCGGCTGGGTGGATGACGGCGGCGCGCTGCGCGTCGGACCTCGCAGTGCGGGCGCCGTGCCGGGTCCGGCCGCGTTCGGCCGCGGCGGCACGGGTGCGACGGTCACTGACGCCCACATCGTGCTCGGCAACGTGCATCACGCGCGGATGAGCGGCGGCATCACGCTCGACGCGGCGGCGGCACGCGAGGCGGTGGGCCGGCTCGCGGCGCAGCTTGGCGTGGACACGGAGCGGGCGGCGCGCGCGATGATCGCGGCGGCCGACGCGGCGATGGCGCGCGCGCTGCGCCGCGTGAGCGTGGAGCGCGGCGCCGATCCGCGCCGCGCGGTGCTCGTCGCCTTCGGCGGCGGCGGCCCGCTGCATGGCTGCGCACTCGCCGAACATCTCGGCATGCGCGCGGTGCTCGTGCCGCCCTTCGCCGGCGTGCTGAGCGCGCTCGGGCTCGCGATCGCCGCCGAGCGGCGCGAGACCCTCACGAGCGTGATGCGCAAAGTGTCGGAGCTCGATCCGGGCGACACGCGGCGCCTCGCGCATTCCCTCTCGGGAAAGCCGGATCCCAAGTACGCGCACCGGTGGTGGGCGCGCGCGCGCTACGAGGGGCAGGGGCACGAGTTGGAGATCGCCTTCGAACCGGGCGACTCGGGGCAGGAGATCGCCGCGCGATTCGCCGAGATGCACGACCGCCGCTACAACTTCACGCTCAAGCGCGACGTGGAGATCATCAGCGCGCGCCATGCGGAGTCGGGATCGGTGCGGCCGCTCGTGCTCGCGCGGCGCGGCGCCGCCAAATGGGGCGCGAACATGGAGGACACCGGGGCCGAGCTGGATGCGACCGTGCACGGCCGCGCGGTGATCTCGCTGCCCGACGCGACGCTGCTGGTGCCGCCGGGATGGACCGCGCGCGCGCTCCCGATCGGCGGCTGGCTGCTGGAGCGTGACGCATGAGCGACGCCTTCGATCCGCTCGACCTCGAGGTGATGGCGCACGGATTCTCCGCGATCGCGGAGGAGATGGGCGCCGTGCTGGTGCGCGGCGCGCTCTCGCCGAACATCCGCGAGCGGCGCGACTCGTCGGCGGCGCTGTTCGACCTGACCGGGCGCATGATCGCGCAGGCGGCGCACATCCCCGTGCATCTGGGCGCGATGCCGGAGGCGGTGCGCGCCGTGATCGCGATGAAGCCGCGGCCGCGCGATGTGTTCCTGCTCAACGATCCGTATCCACGGCGGCTCGCATCTGCCCGACCTCACGCTCGTGGAGGCGATCGCGCTCGAGGGCCGCAGCGCCGGCTACGGCGCCGTGCGCGCGCATCACGCGGACGTAGGCGGCATGAGTCCGGGCAGCATGCCGCAGGGCGCCACGGAGCTGGTGCAGGAAGGTCTCGTGCTGCCGCCAGTGCGCCTCGTGCGCGAAGGGATCATCGACGAAGAATTGCTGGCACTCGTGCTCGCGAACGTGCGCACGCCGGAGGAACGGCTCGGCGACCTGCGCGCCCAGCTCGCGGCGTGCGCGGCGGGCGTGGCGGGGCTCCGGGCGCTCGTGGCGCGCGAAGGCGCGGCGCGCGTGGCGGCCGCCGGCGACGCGCTGCTCGATTACACCGAGCGGCGGGCACGCGCGGCGATCGCGATGCTCGGCGACCGCACGGGGCACGCCGAGGACATCCTCGAGGGCGACGGCGTGACCGAGGATCCCGTGGCCGTCGTGGTGAGCGTGAGCGTGCGCGAAGGGAAGCTGCACTTCGATTTCACCGGCACGTCGCCGCAGGTGCGCGGCAACGTGAACTGCCCGCTCGCCGTGACGCGCGCGGCCGCGGCATTCGTGCTGCGCACACTGCTCGACGATGATGTGCCGACGAACGACGGGATCGCGCGCGCGATCGAGCTGCAGGCGGAGCCGGGCAGCGCGGTGCACGCACAGTGGCCGGCGGCCGTCGCGGCCGGCAACGTCGAGATGTCGCAGCGTCTCGCCGACACGATGTTCTCGGCGCTCGCGGACGCCGGCATGGACGTGCCGGCGCAGGGGCAGGGCACCATGAACAACATCACGTTCGGCGGCGCGGGGTGGACCTTCTACGAGACGCTGGGCGGCGGCCAGGGCGCGAGCGCGCGCGGCGACGGGCCCGACGCGGTGCACGTGGGAATGAGCAACACGCGCAATACGCCGATCGAAGCGCTCGAGTGGGCCTATCCGCTGCGCATCGATTCGTACGGTGTGCGGCGCGGCACCGGCGGCGCGGGCAAGCACCGCGGCGGCGACGGCGTGATCCGCCGCTACCGCGTGCTCGAACGCTGCACGCTCACGCTGCTCACCGAGCGCCGCACGCGCGCGCCCGCGCGGCGCGCATGGCGGTCTTCCCGGCGCGGTGGGCGTGAACTGGCTCAACGATCGCGTGCTGCCGGCCAAGTGCCGCGTGGAGTTGGAGCCGGGCGATGTCGTGACGATCGAGACGCCCGGCGGTGGCGGGTACGGCGCGCCCTCAGCTCCCTGAGACGGTCGCCTCGTACACTTTCGCGCTCACGAACAGCTCCACGAGATCGGCGTCGATCATCCCGCCCTTCATCTCCATGCGCAGGATGTCGAGCGCCTTGGGCAGCTGCACCGCCGGCTTGTACGGCCGGTCGGCCGCGGTGAGCGCATCGAAGATGTCCGAGATCGTCATCATGCGCGTCTGCACCGGGATCTCCTCGCCGCGGATGCCGCGCGGGTAGCCCACGCCGTTCAATTTCTCGTGATGGCCGAAGGCGATCTCCGGCAAGCGGCGCAGCTCGCGCGTCCACGGGATCTCGCGCGAGGAAACGGAAGGTGTGCGTCACGTGCGATTCGATCTCCCTCCGCTCGGCCTCGTCGAGCGTGCCCTTGGGGATCGTCAGAGCAGCCGCAGCTCGTCGGCATCGAGCATCGGATGCTGCTGGCCATCCCAGCCGGTGAAGGCGCGCGCGCCGAATTCCCGCAGGTCCACGCACCGCCGTGTCGGCGAGCAGTGACGGTTCGTTCGCCGCGACCACCGAAGTCGAGGAACCGGTCGAGCTCCGCGACGCGCGCTGCGTACCGCTCGCGCAATTCCGCCTCGTGCGGCTCGAAGCCGCGCCGGCCGTTCGCCGTGAGGAACGCGGCCCGCTCGCGCTCGAAGTCCAGTTCGGCGGAGAGCTTCAGGTAACCGACGCGGTCGCGGATCGCCTCGAGCGTCGGGCCGTAGAGCTTCTTCTGCCTTCACGAGCACCTGTTCGCGCACGCCCACCTTTCCGAAATCGTGCAGCAGCCACGCGTAGCGCAGCTCGCGCACCTGCTCCCGCGAGAAGCGAGAAGCCGCGCGTATGTTCCCGGTGCCGCCGCGCTCGAGCGCCTGCGCGAGTCCCACGGTGAGGTCGCCACGCGCCCCGAATGACCCGCAGTGGTGGGATCGCGCGACTCGATCGCCGTGACCGCCGCCGTGACGAATCCGGCGAACAGCTTCTCGATGTCCTCGTAGAGCAGCGAATTCTCGAGCGACACCGCGGCTTGCGACGCGAGCGCGCCCACGAGTTCCACCGCGCGCGCGTCGTACGCGAGCACCTCACGGTCGGCGGCCTCGGCCGATGTGAGCTTCGCGGCGGGATCGCGCTTGCGATTGATGAGCTGCAGCACGCCCACGATGTCGTCGCGCAGCGTCGTGAGCGGGAAGACGAGCATCGACTTCGTGCGGTAGCCGTACCGCTCGTCGAAGCTGCGGTTCTGCTTGTAGCTCGCGCCCGACGGCAGCAGGTACACATCGTCGATGATCATCGGCTCGCGCGTCGACGCCGCGTGCCCGGCGAGGCTCGTGTGATCGATCGGCACGGTGAACTCGCTGAACGGCACGCCGGTGAGCGAATCGTTCTGCGCCAGCTTGAAGCGAAGCGCCTTCGGCGCCTCGTGCTCGTCGCGCTCCACCAGAGTAGATCGATCCCGCGTCGCTGTTCGTCACGCGGCGCGCCTGTGACAGGATCATCTCCAGCAGCTTGAGCAGGTCGCGTTCGGTGGAGAGCGCCGCGCCCACCTGCGCCAACTCGCGCAGTTCGCGCGACCGCTGCGCCTCGTTCGCCCGCGCCGAGTGCGCGGTGGCGAGCGCGAGCGCGGTGTGCATCGCGCCGCGCAGCTGCACCGCGGCGAGTCCCGGGCGCGCGCCGCCGGGAATGAATCCGGCGAGACGGTCGCGCGGCCAGTCCGCCGGCGGCTCGGCATCCGCCGGATCGCCGGCGCCGAGCAGCGCTGCGATGTGCGAGGCGCCGGCGACCGCCGCGGCGTCCGCGCGCTGGAGCATCGCACGATCGACCACCACCACCGTCGCGCGCGACGGATCGAGAGACCCCAGCGCGGGGAATCCGTCCGCGGCGCGCGCCTCCACCTCGCCGTCACCGCCGAGCAGCGGGGCGAGCGTCGCCAGAGTTCCCGGCGAGGCGATGACGAGAGGCTTCATGCGCGCCGCCGGCGCTACTCCGTTCCGCTCGCCGGCTGCAGCTTCTTGAGTTCTTGCTGCGCGGGCGCGAAATCGGGGAACGCCGCGAGCGATTTCTGCAGCAGCTGCACCGCTTCATCCTTGTTGCCGGCGTCCTTCGCGGCGAGCGCGCGCGAGTACAGCATCGTCGCCTGGAAGGGCACCTTCTTCGCCTGATCGATCGCGGCTTCCTTCGTGCCCGACGCGAGCGGCGGCAGCTTGAGCCCCGAATTGATCTGATCGCCCAGCTTCGTGATGAGCACCATCACGTCCGTCTGCTTGCCCTCGACGTCGGTGGTGTACTCCACGAGCGAGGTCTCGACGTTCACCGAACGCGCGGTGATGCGCATCTCGCCCTTCGTGTCCGTCACGAACGCGCCCATGATCATGTGGCCGGCGCCGAGGATCTTCCCGAGGTGCGCCGCGGTCTCCGAGCTCACGCGGCCGCTGGCGCCGAGGTTCTGTTCGGTGATGAGCGACTGCAGGTTCTCGCGCTCCACGACGCGGATCTTCGCGTTCGCCGAGAGCGAATAGATGAGCAGGTCCTGCATGCCGGCGGAGAGCGGCGCCAGTTCCGTCTGCGCCGCGCCGAGCGCGCCGTTCGTGAACGGAACCACGGCGATCGTGGGGCGCGTGTCCGCCTGCGCCGCCACCGCTCCCGCCGCGAGCGCCATCAGCGCCGCCGCCATCCGGATGCTGCGAGTCAACCCAGTCGCCTTCATGTTCGCCTCCGTCGTGTGCTAGACGGTGAGAGTGAGCCCTTCTGCCGCCGCGAGGATCTCCACGTGTGCACCGCGCTTCTTCGCCGCGGCGCGTCCGACTTCCACGAGCTTGTCCAGCTCCGCATCGCTGCGTTCCGGATTGTGATGGAACAGCGCCAGCCGGTCGACGCCCGCGTCCACCGCGAGGTCCACGGCGTCGCCAATGTGGGAATGCCCCCATCCGCGATGGCGCCGGTACTCCTCAACGGTGTACATGGCATCGTGCACGAGCAAGGAGGCGCCGCGCGCGAACGCCACGAGTTCGTCGCGCCAGCCGGCCGCCTGCACGTAGCCGGGCGCGTCGCCGAGTTCGTTGTCCGAGATGTACACGAGCGACTTGCTCCCTTCGCCGGTGGCGCTCAGCCGATAGGCGAGCGCGCCGCCGGGATGACGCACCGCCAGCGGCCGCAGGAGGAAACCGTCTCCCTTGTGCGTGTCGCCGAGCACGCGGAATTCCACCGTGGACTCCACATTGTCGAACGTGACGGGGAATACCGTGGGCGACATTTGTTCGCGCACCGCGCGGTCCACCGCCGGCAGGAGCGCCTGCGTGCTCCAGATCGTGAACCGGTTCCCGCGCGCGAACAGCGGCGCGAAATACGGAAGGCCGTGGATGTGGTCCCAGTGCGCGTGGCTCAGGAAGATGTCCGCGATGATCGGCGCGCCTTGCGCGCTCGCGGTGAGCGCGCGGCCCAGTTCGCGGATGCCGGTGCCGGCATTGAAGATCAGCAGCGCGCCGGAGGCGGTGCGCACTTCCACGCACGGCGTATTGCCGCCGTAGCGCACCGTGGCCGCGCCCGGTGCGGGCACGGAACCCCGCGTGCCCCAGAAGCGAAGGGACAGCGTCACACTTTCACCTGCGCGAGCGCCTCGAGGCCGGCGCGGTCCGCGATGGAGATCTGACGCCGCACCACGGTGATCAGCTTCCGGTCCTGGAACTCGCGCATCGCGCGCGAGACGGTCTCGCGGCTCGCGCCGATCATCTGCGCGATCGTCTGGTGGGTGAGGCGCCGCTCGATGCGCACGCCGGCCCCTTCGCCCGCGGCATTCAACAGGAGGCGCGCGATCCGGCCGTCCACGTCGAGCAGCACGAGGCTGCCGATCTGCTCGTCGGCGCGCCGCAGCCGGCGCGACAACTCCTGCATGAGCGCCCACGCGACCGCCGGCGACTCCTCGACGCGCCGCCGAAAATCCTCGCGGCGCAGCACGATCAATTGCGAGTCCTCCACCGCGATCACGTGCGCCGAGCGCGGACGGCTGTCGATGAGGGACAGCTCGCCGAAATGCGCGCCCACGCCGAGCATGCCGAGGATCACTTCGCGCCCATCCTCCCCCACGAGCACGACCTTCACCTGCCCGCCGCGCACGATGAACAGCGAATCGCCCGGGTCATCCTCGAAGAGGATCACCGTACCCTTCGCATAGTTCCGCTCGCGCGCGTCGTCGGCGAACCGCTGCAACTCCACGGCGCCGAGTCCGCTCAGGAGCGGAATGGTCGCGAGGAATTCCGCCGTCCGCGTATCGCTCAGCGGCTGCCTAGAGTGAGGGAGAGCTGCCATTCGCTCACGCCGAACGTGTTGGTGCCCGACTGGATGTTGCCGAACTCCGCACCGAGCATCGGCGTGAACGTGAAACGTCCCAGCAGCCAGCCGACGCCGGCGCCCGCGCCCATTGTGAACGTCGCCGCGGTCGGCAGGGTGTTGTCGATCGTGAGCCCCGTGAGCCAGCGCCCATGGATCTGCGTCACGAGGCCGACATCCGGATCGAGCGGCGTGATGCCGCTCACGCCGAAGTAGAGGAAATTTCCGTTCGTGCCCGGCACGGTCTTCCCAGCGCTCGTGTAGCGCGACACGAAGCGATCGTACGCGAACACGTTCAGCGTGCGAAATCCCGGCGCCGACAAGCGCCAGCGCCATTCGCCCTGGATCATCGGGCCGAGCGTCACGAGCGTGGAGAGCGTCGTATCGCCGGGCAGCGTGCGCGTGAGATTGTCCTGCGTGTAGAAGGTACCGGCGACGCTGAACGCCATCGCCCCCGATCCGACGAGGCCGTCGGTGCCCACCGAGACGCGGATAGCCGAGCCCGGCGCGAGCTCCACGTTGGTGATCGACGTGCCGAGCCCGAGCGCCGCCGCCTGCATCGGCGAGTATTGCGTGCGGTACTGGTAGGACGCGCCGAAGCCCCACGCCCAGCCGGAGATCTTCTTCGCGTACACGCCGCCCACGGTGAAGCCGAATCCGCTGCCGAGCACCGGCGATGCGGCCGCGAGCACCGGCGAGCCGAGCACGCGCATCGCGGCGAACTGCGAGGAGTCGAGATTCGTGAGCCCCGTGGGCAGGTTCACTCCGGCGGTGATGATCGCATTGTCGCCGTGCAGCCGGATGCCGGCGCGCACGGTCATGTCGGTGAAGCCGCTCACGCGCACGGTGTGCGACGCGATGCTGCCCGAGTCGCGCGACGTGGCGGTGCCGTCCACGTAGGCGACATAGCCGTCGATCAGCACACGCTTGCCGATCGCGAACGCACCCGCGAGCGGGACGGTGAGTTCCTGCGCGCTCTTGAGCGATAGCGGCACGGTGTCGTTCGAGCAGCAGCCGAAGCTCCACTGCTGGTACACGGGCGCCACAGTGAAGCCCGTTTTCCCGTCGAACGGCAACTGCGCCGCCACGGGTGCGGCGGCCAACAGGCACAGCGCCGCAAGCGCGGCGCCGGACGGACGTGCACGGTGCATCAGGGCGTCCCGATGATGATGATGATCGTGCCCTGCGACGCGGCGGTGAGTGCGGCGTCGAGCGGCGCGTTCGTCGTGTTGCCGGCCGAGCCCAGCACGTCACCGGGGCTCGGATTGATCCCCTGCGTCACGCCGCCCAGGATATTCTGGCTCCAGTTCTCCGGATCGATCGGGAGATCGTGCGCGCGCGGCCGCCCGCTGCTCGCGCGCACCGCCGCCAGTCGCTGCTGCGCGAGCACGAACCCCGGGTCGATCGAGAGCGCGCCCACGTAGTACGACTCGGCCGCGTCGAGATTCCACTGCGCCTCCGCGGCGGCGCCGCGCGCGTAGGCGAGGAACGCGGACAGGTAGCGCGTGGGCCGTTTCTGCAGCGCCTGCATCTCGGCGGGCGAGAGCGTGACGCCGAGCTCGCCGTAGAGTTGGAGCGCGAGGCGCTTCTCGCCGTCGAGGATCTCGACCATTGCCGTTTGCTCCGACACGGGGCGGCCGACGATCGCGCCCTGCGTGACGCTCGTGACCTGCGCGTCCATTGTGATGTGGTTCTTCTCGCCGGAGCGGATCTCGCCGTTCACCATCCGGCTCGCGCCTACAAGTTTGCCCAGTGCCGGCGCCGACGTGCTGTCGGTGCGGCCGCTCTTCGTGAGATCGAGCTCGCGGATCACGGCGTCCACGCGCACGCGGTCAACGATCTGGAGCTGCGGGCTGATGCTGAGATCGGCGATGAGCAGGTCCGCCACGCCATAGCCGAGAGGGGCCAACGTCGTGTCGCTCGCGGGCACGAAGAGCGGCGCCACGCCAACGGCGCTCGCCGGATACGTCGCTGGATTCAGCGCTCTCTCGTTCTTGATCGCCTGCTGCGCCGAGATCATTGCTTCCGCGCGCGCGATGTCGCCCAGCCGCGCTTCGACGTCCGCGTTCTTGCCGGCGAGTGAGAGATAGCGCAGGTAGTTCACGCGCGCGTCGGCCAGATTGCCTATGCGCTGCGCCGCGGCGCCCGCGTAGAGGTTCGCGTTCGCCCCAATGCTGCCGGCGCTGGCCAGCAACGGTTCGAGCGTGCGGCGAGCCGCCAGATCCTGGTTCGACAGATACTGTGCGCGGCCGTACTCCACGCGAAGCTCGACGTTGCCGGGATCGGCCGCGAACGCCGCAGTCGCCACTCCGAGCTGCGCGGTGGCGGAGGCCGGCGAGATCGGCTCGAGCGGGGGGTTCCCGGCACAGCCGAGGGCGGCGAGTGCGGCCATGATCCCGGCGATTGCCGACCCTGACGAACGCATGGGAGCCATCACAGGATTGGGGGATTCAAATGTGCGGAGCCAAGTTACGGCTGGCGGGAGACAGTGTCAAAGACGGCGAAGGGCCGCAAAACGCGTAAGTCGAACCTCGCAGCGCGTCATTGGTCCCCCGAACTCCGGGAGTAACGAGTCGTTCGCGGTCCCACGAACGACTCAAGTTCAACTGACGGAGTTCGGGGGACCAATGACGGAGTTCGGGGTGCGACTCACGCCGTCATGCCGCAACTTGAATTCGGGCATGGACTTTCGATATATTACGTGGCTACCCGAAAACTCGAGGATCCCAAAGTGAAGAAGGAAATCCATCCCACGTACGCCACCGCGGTCGTCAAGTGCGCCTGTGGCAACACGTTCACCACGCGCTCGACCCAGGGCGAGATCCATACGGACATCTGCTCCAATTGCCACCCGTTCTACACCGGCAAGCAGAAGCTGATGGACACCGCGGGTCGCGTCGAACGCTTCCGTCAGAAGTACGGTAGGGAGAGCTGAGCCTCCGCGATCTCCTCGCGCAGGCCCTCGCGCGCTTCGACGAGATCGAGCGCGAGCTGGCGAATCCGGTCGGGCCGCGCGATTCCGGCCGGATCGCCGAACTCGGCCGGGAGCACCGGCGTCTCACCCCGATAGCGGAACTGGCCGGCCGCCTCGCGCGCGCCGAGTCCGAGCGCGCCCAACTCGCCGAGCTGCTCACGGCCGGCGATGCGGACATGGCCGCGGAAGCGCGCGCCGAGAACGATCGGCTCACGGCCGAGATCGCCGAGATCGAGGCCAAGCTTCCGCCGCTCCTCGTGCCGCGCGATCCACTGGACGATCGGCCCGCGATCTTCGAGATCCGCGCCGGCACGGGCGGCGACGAAGCGGCGCTCTTCGCCGCCGACCTCACGCGCATGTACACGCGCTACGCCGAGCGGCAGGGCTGGAAGAGTCGAGCTCCTGCAGCGCTCCGATGGCGCGCTCGGCGGCATCAAGGAAGCGATCTTCAAGGTGAAGGGCGACGCGGCGTTCGGCCGGCTCCGGCGCGAGAGTCGGCGTGCACCGCGTGCAACGCGTGCCCGCCACCGAAGCGCAGGGACGCATCCACACGTCGGCCGCGACGGTGGCCGTGCTCCCCGAAGCCGAAGAAGTGGACGTGAAGATCGAGCAGAAGGATCTGCGCATTGATGTCTTCCGTTCGTCCGGCCCCGGCGGGCAGAGCGTGAACACCACCGACAGCGCTGTACGCATCACGCACATTCCGAGCGGCCTGGTCGTGAGCCAACAGGACCAGAAATCGCAGCTGCAGAACAAGCTCAAAGCCATGGAAGTGCTGCGCGCGCGGCTGCTCGACGCGCGGCTCGCGGAGCAGGAGGCCGAGCGCTCGCGCATGCGCAAGACGCAGGTGGGCACCGGCGACCGGTCGGCGAAGATCCGCACGTACAACTATCCGCAGAATCGCGTGACCGATCACCGGATCAACTTCACGATCCACGAACTGACGCGCACGCTCGATGGCGAGCTGGATCCGCTCATCGAGGCGCTCGCGATGGCCGAGGTCGAGGAGCGGCTCGGTGGCGCCGACTGACCTGCGTGGCGCGACCGCCGCGGCGCTGCTCGAGGATCTCGCCGCGACGCTGAGCGCGGCGCAGATCGCCGACGCGCGGCGCGAGGCGTCGGACATCATCGCCGCCATTCTCGATGCACCACGCTTCTGGGCCGCGGCGCACGCGGGGGAAGTCGTGAGCGCCACCGATGCGGCCGCGATGCGCGGCGCGGCGGCGCGTCGCGCTCAGGGTGCTCCCTTCGCCTACGCCGTTGGCCGCGCTGCCTTCCGCCACCTCACGCTGCACGTGGACGAGCGCGTGCTCGATCCCACGCGCCGAAACCGAGGAACTGGTCCAAATCGTACTGGATGCTATGCAACACGAACCGGGTGGCATTGCGGTGGACCTCGGCACCGGCAGCGGCGCGATCGCGCTCTCGCTCGCGCAGGAGGGAACGTTCGCGCGCGTGGTCGCGACCGATGTCAGCGACGGTGCGCTCGCGGTGGCCCGCGCGAACGCCGTGCGATGCGCGCCGCGGCTGCGCTGCGAGGTGGAATTCCGCGCCGGCGCGTGGCTCGCGCCGCTCGCGGGAATTCGCGCGCGCGCCGTAGTGTCCAATCCGCCGTACATTGCGCTGGACGAGGCGGCGGCGCTGCCCGCCTCGGTGCGCGACTGGGAGCCGCCGGTCGCGCTCTTCGCCGAGGACTCGGGAATGCGCGACATTGCGTGTATCATTCACGGGGCGCATGCGGTGCTCGAGGCGGGCGGCCTGTTGGCGCTCGAAGTCGACAGCCGGCGCGCCTCGCTGGCGGCGGAGCTCGCCCTCGCCGACGGCCATTATCGTGACGTCTCAGTGAGACTCGATCTCGCGGGACGCGAACGCTTCCTGCTGGCGAGACGAGGAGAGGAGTGACGTGCTCGAGGACCGCGCGAAGGAGATCGGCCGTCTGATCGGCCAGAGCAGCGAATACCAGGCGGTGAAGCGCGCCAACGAGGCGCTCACGGCCAACACCGATGCCGTGGCCGTCTTGAAACAGATGGAGCAGATCCGCCGGGACGCCCAGGCGATGATCGAGCGCGGCGAGCAGCCCACCGAGGCGATGGAGCAGCAGCTGGACGAACTGCTCCTCAAGGTGCAGGGCAGCCCGGTGTACCAGGCGGTGATGGTGGCGCAGGAGAATTTCGACAAGCTCATGGCGCGCGTGAACGAATGGATCCTGGATGGGATCCGCCGCGGCGCGGCGAGCCCGATCATCACACTGGGGTGAGCAACGCACCCGGGCGGCTCATCGTGTTCGAGGCGCCGGAGGGGGCGGGCAAGACCACCCAACTCGCGCGGCTCGACGCGTGGCTCACGCACAATGACGTCGCCCACACCACGGTGCGCGAGCCCGGCGGCACGCCGCTGGGCGATGACATTCCGGCGCTGGCTGCTCGACCCGAAGCACACCGATCTCACGCCGCGCGCGGAGGCGATGCTCTTCATGGCGTCGCGAGCGGAACTCGTGGAGCGTGTGATCCGGCCGGCGCTCGCGCGCGGCGACGTCGTGCTCGCGGACCGGTTCTTCCTCTCGACGTACGCGTACCAGGTGCACGGACGCGGCCTCCCCTTCGAGGCGGTGCGCACCGCGAACGCGCTCGCCACCGGCGGCCTCGTGCCCGACGTGACGTTGGTGTTCGCGCTCGACGCGGCGGTGCGCAACGTGCGCGCCCAGGCGCGCGGCCACGCCGACAAGATCGAACGCGCCGGCGCCGATTTCCACGAGCGGGTGGCGGCCGCGTTCATGCGCTTCGTGCAGCCGGATTGGCAGGCGGCACATCCGGAGTGCGGACCGATCGTCGCGATCGATGGTGCGGGCGCGGAGGAAGCGGTGTTCGACCGCGTGCTCGCGGCGCTCGCGTCGCGCTGGCCCGCCACCTTCGAGGCAGCCCGATGACGCGCGGCCGCGCCTTCATGGCGCTGGCGCTGTTCGCGCTGGTGATGCTCATGGGCGGGCAACTGCTTCGCGGCTCGCTCGCGGGCACGGGCGTCGCGCACGCGCGGCTGTTCGACCAGGTGCTCGCGCACGTCGAGGACAATTTCGTGGATTCGCTCGATGCCGCCGACCTCTACGCGAAGGCGGCCACCGGCATGGTGGCCGAACTGCACGATCCGAACTCATCGCTGCTCGATGAACGGCTGCTCAAGCGGCTCAACGAGACCACCGCCGGCCAATACGAGGGGCTCGGCGTACAGGTGGACGCGCGCGATGGATGGCTGAGCGTGATCGCGGCGCTCGCCGGATCGCCGGCCGAGATCGCGGGGCTGCGCGCCGGCGACCGCATCCTCGAGATCGATGGACGCGCCGTGTCATCGCGCGGCACCGACGACGCGCGCGCGGGATTGCGCGGCCCGCCCGGTTCGAAGGTGACGCTGCTCGTCGAACGGCCGGGCGTCGCGGCGCGCATCCCGATCGTCGTCACGCGCGCGGCGATCCACGTGAATCCCGTGCGACATGCGATGATGCTCACGCCCGACGCCGGCTACGTGCAGCTCGCGATCTTCGCCGACTCGAGCGCGCCGGAATTGCGCCGCGCGATCGGCCGACTGCGCGACCAGGGCGCGCACACTATCCTCCTCGATCTGCGCGGCGATCCCGGCGGGCTCCTCGTGCAAGGCGTGGGCGTGAGCGACGAATTCCTTGATAAGGGGCAGGAGGTCGTGTCGCTGCGCGGCCGCACGGCTTCGCAAACGGAGACGATCAGCGCCGAACGCGCGCAGCTCTGGCCCGACCTGCTGCTCATCGTGCTCGTGGATGGCGGCAGCGCGAGCGCATCGGAGATCGTGGCGGGGGCGCTGCAGGATCACGATCGCGCCGTGGTGATGGGCTCCACCAGCTATGGGAAGGGCAGTGCGCAGTCGATCTTCGATCTCGACGGCGACGAGCGCGCGCTGCGCCTCACCACTGCGCTCTGGTTCACGCCGAGCGGCCGCAGCATCCAGCGGCCGCACCGGCAGCCCGACGACACGGCCGCGGCGGACACGCTGCGCGAGCGGCCGCTGTCGAAGCGGACGACGTACAAGACCGACGCCGGCCGCACGGTGTACGGCGGCGGCGGGATCACGCCGGACATCATCGTGACGCCGCAGGATTCCGCGGACGGCACGTTGGCGCTCGTGCGCGCGCTCGGGCGCGATCTGCCGAAGTTCCGCGACGCGACCGTGGACGTCGCGGCGGCGGCACGAAGCGGCGCGGTGCGCGGCACGGTGATCGTCATCTCGCCGGCGATGCGGGAGGATCTGTGGCGCCGCGCGCAGGCGAAGGGCGTGCGGCTCACCCGTGCGCAGTACGATTCCGCGGCTGCGGCGGTGGATCGCATGCTCGGCGACGAGATCGCGCGCGATGCGCTCGGCGTCGAGGAGGCGTGGCGCAAGAAGCTGGACGATGACCGCGTGGTCGCCGCCGCGCTGTCGCTCGCGAAAGGCGCGCGCAGCGAGACCGAATTGCTCACGCGTGCCGCCGACCAGCGCGCGGAGAAGAAGGAGGACGTGCCGGGCGGCGCGCCGTGAGCGAGCGCGTGTTCGTGCTGGGCGCGGGGCGGGTGGGCACCGCGCTCGCGCGGGCGTTCACCGCGGCGGGCGTGGAAGTGGTGGGGCTGCACGGCAGGAAAGCCCAGAGCGCGCCGGATGTCGTGAGCGCGGGGACGCTGCCCGCGGCATTCTCACGCGCGACGGTAGTGCTCGTGACCGTGCGCGATCCGCAGTTGGAAGAGGTGCTCGGTTCGCTCGCGAGTGCGCCGTTGGCGCCGGGCGCCGTGGTGCTGCACGTGAGCGGGAGCGCCGAGCCCAAGGCGTTCGCTGCGCTGCGAGCGAAGGGGCATCCGTGCGGCACGATGCATCCATTGCTCGCGTTCGCCGATCCGGCGCGCGCCGCGGCGAGCATCGGTGCCGCGTGGTTCGGGCTCGATGGCGACGCGCGGGCGCGCGAAGCGGCGGCGTCGCTCGCCGCGGCACTGGGCTCGCGCACGCTCGAGATCCCCGCCGGCGAGAAGGTGCGCTATCACGCGGCCGCCGTGTTCGCGTCGAATTTCCCGGCGCTGCTCATGGCGAGCGGCGAGGCGCTCTTCGCGCAGATCGGCATCGGTGCTGACGATGCGCGCGCCGCGCTCATGCCACTCTTCTCGGCCGGCGCCGACAACGTGCGCGCGAAGCCGAGCGCGCAGGCGCTGACGGGACCGATCGTACGAGGCGACGTGGAGACGGTGAAGCGGCACATGGCGGCACTCGCGGCTACTCCGGAATTGCTCGCGCTCTATCGGGCGTTGTCGAGCGCGGCGGTGCGACTCGCTCGGAATGCCGGCACGGATCCCGCGAAGCTCGCGGAGATCGAAGCGGCGCTTCGGTTGTAAGTACCCTACCGATCGTCGATTGCCGGGAGTCGATGAGGCATGACAACAGATTCTCTAACGACAGCGAGTAATGCCGTTAGGGAATGTGTTGTCATGCCTCATCGACTCCCGGCAACCGAGCATCGGTAGTTGCCGTATCAGTTCGCCGTCCCCTGGTCGAACACTCTCACTCCCGGCGGCACCGTGAACACGAACGCCGCATCGTGCACGGCCACATTCATCTCGATCGCGTCTACCCGCACGCGCCGGACGCTGCCGTTCGCGTCTCTGGTTTCGAATTCGCGCACGATGCCGTCGGCATCATCGATCCAGAGTTTGGCGAAGGTGAACGGCGCGCCGCGCGCCTTCGGCGTGAGGCCCACGATGTGCGTGGCGTGCCCGCCCACGGTGGCCGCGCCGCCGTCGGTGATGGTGAAACGCTGCGACGGCGAATCCAGCAGCCACGTCGTGAAGTCAGGAATGTTCGCGCTCCCGTCGCCCACAGTCATCTTGATCACCTGCCCGGGATTCGTGCTCGGCAGATAGATCCACACTGTTTTCCCGTCGGACACGATCCGGTCGCCCGCGGGCTGCGTGAAGCTCACGGCGTAGCGGCCCGGCAGGCGCTGCAGCATCTCGCCCTTGGAATCCACGCCGTGGCCGGTGAGCGGATTGTCCACGGTCTGCGTGAAGGTCACCCGCGCGGTCTTCATCTTCGAATACACCGCCGCCGCGCGCTCGAGCGTGGCGGTCGCGGTCTGCCCGTGCGCAACTCCCGTCACCGCTGCCAGCGCGAGCGCCGCGCCGGCGGCTCGGATCCTCACTTGCCCGCCGCCGCGCCTGCGAGCGCCGGCGCGGGCGTGATCGTGCGGCCGATCGCCGCCGCGATCGCGCGCAGTTCCCCCACGAGCTGCGCGAACTGCTCCGGATAGAGCGACTGCGCGCCATCCGACAGCGCGCGCTCCGGATTCGGATGCACTTCCACCATCACGCCGTTCGCTCCCGCCGCGATCGCCGCGCGCGCCATCGGGATCACCTTGTCGCGAATGCCCGTGCCGTGGCTCGGGTCCGCGATGATCGGCAGGTGCGACATCTGCTGCACGATCGGGATCGCCGTGAGGTCGAACATGTTGCGCGCGATGGTGTCGAAGGTGCGCACGCCGCGCTCGCACAATATCACGTTCGGGTTCCCGCTCGCGAGCACGTACTCCGCGCTCAGCAGCAATTCCTGGATCGTCGCCGCGAGGCCGCGCTTGAGCAGCACCGGCTTGCCCAGCTTCCCGCAGAACTTGAGCAGCGAATAATTCTGCATGTTGCGCGCGCCGATCTGGATGCAGTCGCCATACTCGGCCACGAGCTCCGCGCCCTCTTCGTCCATCGCTTCGGTGACGATAGCGAGCCCCGTCTCACGCCGCGCGAGCGCCAGCAGCTCGAGCCCCTTCTTGCCGAGTCCCTGGAAGGAGTACGGCGAACTCCGCGGCTTGAACGCGCCGCCACGCAGCGCCGATGCGCCGGCCGCTTTCACCATGCGCGCCGCCGTCACGATCTGCTCCTCGCTCTCCACCGAGCAGGGGCCCGCGATGATCGGCACCTCGCTTCCACCCACGTGCACGGTGCCGCCGATCGAGACGATCGTGCTCTCCGCCTTCCATTCGCGCGACACCTGCTTGTACGGCTGCGTGACGTGAATGACCTGCGCGACGCCGGACAGCGCCTCAATGCGCGACGCATCCACGCGGCCATCGTTGCCCACGAGGCCCACGGCCGTGCGCTGCGCACCGGGCATCGGGCGCGCCTCGTAGCCCATCTCCTCGATCACGCGCACCACCGCCTCGACCTCGGCCGGCTTCGCGCCATGTTTCATCACGACCAGCATGCTATTCCTCGATCTCGGTGAACCAGCCGTCCCTCGTGATCGTCACGGGGCCGTCGTATCGCGGCGCGATCGCCGCGGGAATGTCTTCCTGCTCTACCACGGTGAAGAAGTGCGTGAGCGCCAGCATGCCGGGGATCGTGCGCTCGGCCAGCGCCGCGCAGCTCGACGGCGTGAGATGGGTCGGCACAGCCATCGCGTCCGGCAACGAGCACTCCGCGAGCAGGACGTCGCAGCCACGCGCCCAATCGCCGAGCGCGTCGCTCGGGCCGGTGTCGCCCGTGAAGACGATCCGGCCCCTCCCGCTCGCTATGGAATATGCCACGCTCTCCTCGGTATGGGGAACTCTCAGGCTCTCCATTCGTACCCCGATGCTGAGGTCGGCGCCCCCGCCGAAGGGGATCTCGGTGACTCTGAACGGCCACGGAGGGGCCGCGAGGGTGCCGCCGTCGCCGTAGATGGCGGCGAACCGCGCCAGGAGCGCCGCGGTGCCCGGCGGCCCGAGCAGCTCGAGCGGGGCCGTGCGTGCCGGCAGCGTGCCGTAGCGCCACGCATAGAAGAGCGTGGTGAGGTCCAGCGTGTGATCGGGATGGAAATGCGTGAGCGCGAGATGCGTGATCCCGAACCAATCGATGCCGAGCGAAGCCATGCGGTGCACCACGCCGCTCCCGCAATCAATGAGCAGGCGCACGTCACGCGTCTCGATGAGATGCCCCGCGTTCACGCGGCTGGGGCTGGGACTCGCGGTGCCCGTGCCGATCGTGGTGAGGCGCACCTATCGAGCCCTCATATCGAGGCTAGGCCCGCGCCTCGCTCTCGGGCGGGGCAGACGGGCGCCGGCGCACGTCGGCGGGCTTCGCGGTCGCTTCGCTCTCGATTGACTCGTCCACCGGCTCGCCGCGCATGCGCACGCTCACGAAGCTGCTCACGCCGGGTTCTTGCATCGTGACGCCGTATACCGCGTCGGCGGCGGCCGTCGTGGTGCGCGGATTGTGCGTGATCACGATGAACTGCGTCTTCGTCTTGAACTGGTTGAGCATCTTCACGAAGCGGCCGACGTTCGCGTCATCCAGCGGCGCGTCCACCTCATCCATGAGACAGAACGGGCTCGGCTTCGTGAGGAAGATCCCGAAGAGCAGGGAGAGCGCGACGAGCGCGCGCTCGCCGCTCGAGAGGAAATGGATGCGCTGCGTGCGCTTGCCGCGCGGCGACGCATGGATCTCGATGTCGCACTCCAGCGGGCGGTCGGGATCCTCGAGGCGCAGGTCGCACTCACCGCCGCCGAAGAGCGTCAGGAAGATCTGCCGGAAATTCTCGCGCACCTGCGCGAACGTCTCGAGGAAGAGCGACTGCGCCGTGGCATCGATCTCGCGGATCGCCTGGTGCAGCGAATTCTTGGCGCTCACGAGATCGGTGCGCTGCGTCGTGAGGTAGTCGAGCCGCTTCTGTTCTTCGTCGTGCTCCTCCACCGCGAGCGCGTTCACCGGGCCGATCGCCTCGAGTTCGTCGCGCAGACGGCCGACTTCGGCGCGCAGCGTCTCGTCATCCATCTCCACCGGCGCGAGCGACGCGAACATGTCGTCGAGCGGGCGGCGCCATTCGGCCTCGAGGCGCTCCTTGATCGCGGTGCGGCGCCCCGCGAGTTCGGTGTAGCGCAACTCCGCCTGGTGCAGCGCGTCGGCGTTCGCCGTCGCGGCGTGCCGCGCGGCATCCAACGCATGCTCGATCTCCTGCAGCCGCGTGTCCGCGTCGCGCACGGCGTGTTCGGCATCCTTGAGCTGTTTCTCATCGCCGGCGAGCGCGGCGCGGCGCGTCTCGACCTGCACCTGCCACTCGGTCATGCGCGCGGCGAGTTCGCGATCGGCCTGCTGGATCTCGGCGAGCTCGGCGGCGAGCGCAGCCACGCGCTGGTCGGCGGTCGCGACTTCCGTGGCGAGCCGGCGCTCGCGGTCGAGCGCCACCTGCAGCCGTCCCTCGGCCTGCGCCTGCTCCACCTGCCACCGGGTGCGATCCTCACGCGCGGCGTCCTGCCGGCGCTCCGCCGCGGCGAGCGCATCGCGCGCCGCGTCGAGGGCGGCGCCGCGCTCGGCGATGGACGCGGTCACGCGCGCCGACTCTCCTTCGAGCGACGTGAGCCGGGCGCCGAGCTCGGCGTGGCGTTCCGCGATCCGCGCGGCGAGCGCCTGCGTGGTGGCCAATTCCTTCTCGTGACGGCGCGCGCGCAGTTCGATCGCGGCGCGCGCGTCGGCGGCGTCGCGCGCATGACCTTGGGCGGTCTCGGCGGCGTCGGTCGCGGCCGAGACTGCGCGCTCTGCGGCGTCGAGCGCCGCGCGCGCCGATTCGGCTTGCGATTGCGCCGCATCGCGCGCGCGCGCCGACGTGCCCAGCTGTTCGCGCAGCGCACCGAGGTCGGCGCGGCGGCGGAGCGGCCCCGGACCGCCGGCGTCGCCCGGCAGCCACATCGCGCCGCGTGCGTCCACGAACGCGGCGCCGTCGTCGGTGGCGCGCACGTGGCCAAGGAGATTCTTCACCCACGCGCGCGCGATCTCGGCCGCGTCCACGCGTGCCGCGAGCGTGCCGCGATCCATGTCGGCGAACATCGGGCCATCGAGCGGCAGCAGCAGCAGCGAACCGGGGTTCACGCGCGCATGCCACTCGCGCACCGCGTCGGCGGTCGCGCGATCGCGCACGAGCACGGCATGCACCGTGTTGCCCAGGAACCGCTCGATGAGCGTGGCACTCTGCGCGCCGGCGGTGATGAAATCGGACAGCGGTCCGATGATCGCGCCGGCGCCGAAGCTCGCGCGGTCTTCGAGCAGCCGCGCGGTGGCGGGCGCGAGACCCACGCGGTCGCGCTCGAGTGCTTCGAGCGCGTTCGACTTGCCCTGCAGCGCGGCGAGCTGCTCCTCGGAGGAGAGCAGGGCACCGCGCGCCGAGGAGTCGTGCGCCCGGGCATGATCGGCCTGCGCGCGCGCATTGGAGAGCGCCGTCGCCGCGCCCAGTGCGCGGGCGGTCGCCTCATCCAGCTCGCGCTCCGCGGTCTTGAGCTCGGTCATCGCCACGGCGCGCGCTTCTTCGTGCTGCGAGCGATCCGCGGCGGCGGCGGCCGCACGCCCCGCGAGCTCGCCGCGCTCGTGGTCCGCGCTCTCGCGGTCGAGCGCCACGCGGCGCGCGTCGTCGCGCGCGCCGGCGGCGGTGCGCTCGCGCTCGTCGAATGCCGCGCGCGCCACGACGACCTCGGTGCGCGCGTGCTCTTCGGCCGTCTGCCGCGCCGACAGCGCGCGACGCGCCTCGTCCACTTCCGCCTCCACGCCGGAGCGCGCCGAGAGCGCCTGCTCGCGGTCGGTGCCGAGCTGCAGGTTGAGCTGCTCGCCCTGGCGGCGCTCTTCCTCGGCGCGCAGACGGCGCGCGCTCGCGTTGCGCTGCCGCTCCTCGGCCACCCGGAGTTCGCTCTCGAGGCGCAGGATGTCCTGTTGCTGCGTATTCACCGAGCGCGCGAGATCGCCGCGCCGCGTCTCCGCGCCGCCACGAGCCGCGTACGCACTCTCGCGCGCCGACTCCGCAGCCACCACCGCGCGCTCCGCTTCCGGCGCCTGCGCGCGCTGCGCCGCGACGGTCACCTCGAGACGCGCGAGCTCATCGCGCCAGCTCGCCATGTCGCGCGACGCGAGCGTGAGTTCCAGGTTGAAGCGCTGCGCATTGAGCTCCACATGCCGCTCCGCCTTCTTGCGCTGGCGTGACAGCGACCGCACCTGGCTCTGCACCTCGCCAATGAGATCGTCGAGGCGCGCGAGGTCCACCGTGGTCTCCTCGAGACGGCGCTCGGTGCTGCGCCGGCGGTCGCGATAGAGCGCCACGCCCGCCGCTTCCTCGAACAGCTCGCGGCGGTCGTCGGGACGGTCGGAGAGCAGCGCGTCGATCATGCGCGCCTCGATCACCACGCCGGCGTCGGCGCCGAGTCCGGTGCCGCTCACGAGATCGTGGATGTCGCGCAGCCGGCAGGGCGCGCGGTTGAGCAGGTACTCGCTCTCGCCGGAGCGCGAGAGGCGGCGCGAGATCACCACTTCCTTGAACGCGACGGGGAGCACGCCGTCCTCATTCGAGAAGTGGAGCGACACTTCCGCGATGTTCACCGGGCGGCGCGCCGAGGAACCCTGGAAGATCACTTCTTCCATCTTGAGCCCGCGCAGCAGGCGCGGGCGCTGCTCGCCGAGCACCCAGCGCACCGCATCCGACACGTTCGACTTGCCGCAGCCGTTGGGCCCGACGATCGCGGTGACGCCCGCCTCGAAGTCGAGATGGGTGTGATCCGCGAACGACTTGAATCCGTGGATCTCGAGCTTGGTCAGCCGCACTAGGGCAATCTCCCCATCCGGTAGGTTACGATCGGCGTCTCGCCGTTCACGTGCAGCGCGCTCGCGAGCAGGGCCGCATCTTGCGCGCGCTCGAACGCGCCCGCGTACAGGCGCATCCGTCCATCATCCTGCAGCAACGGGTACACGGCGAGCCCTCTCGACCGGTACGCCGCCGCGTAGAAAGATGCCTCATCGCGCGTGACTTCGCTCTGTATTAACACGGCGAAGGGGAGGCGCATCACGCTCCCTTGGCCCTTGATCACGGTACCGCTCGCGACGAGCGCCGCGAGCATCGAGTCGGCGCCTTCGCGCAGTCGGAACGCGCCCGCGATGATGTGGAAGGTGCGATTCCCATCGGGCTCGGCGAGCGGCGAGATCGTGAGCGCGGGGAGGACTCTCAGCATCTCATCCTCGAGCCGCGCGTTGGCGCTGGTGGAATTGTTGGTGACCGCGATCGCGACGGCGAAGCTCGCGGCGCGCGCGTCGCTGTCGGCGGCCGCGGCGGCGGCGCGCTGGGCGAACGCCATCGCCGGCGTCACCGTCGAACCGGCGGGCACGGGCGCGCTCGCAGGCGCCGCGCCCGGCGCGGGCGTGACGCCATTCTCCGGAATGATCACCGAGTCGATCGCGCCGGCGGTCGCGCCCGCGAGCGCAGTGTCCGCCGGCGCAGGATCGGGGCGCGGAGCGGCGGTGCGTCCCAGGATGCCGGAGCGCCAGAGTCCTGCCGCGAGCAGCGCGAGCACGGCGAGCGCGCCGATCCAGGCCGGCGCGCTCGATCGGCGAGGCGGCGGCGCGGGCACTGCGCGCACGGTGGACGGACGCTGGCGTGACGCCGACGTCTCCCGGTCGCCCTGCGGTTGCGTGAGCGCGCTGATCGCGCCGGTGACGCGCTCCACATCGTGGCCGCCCGATCCGGGGCCGCGTACATAGAGCAACACGCGCGCGCCCACGAGCGGCTGCACGCGTCCGAGCAGCACCACGCCGTCCACGAGCGGCAGCAATGCGTCCACCGCCGGCTCGTCGTTGGGCACCACCACGAGCAGCAATGCTTCCGCCTCGCGGAATTCCGCCGACAATCCTTCCCAGCGCGCGCTGCGGAGCAGCGCGCCATGGTCGATCGGGCCCGAACCACTGGGCAGGACGTGCAGATTCCCGGCGGCATCCACGGGATGCGCCGCTTGTTCGAGCGGCAGCCCGCGTACGAACACGTCGGTGACGCCGTGCGACGCGTTCATGGGCGCGAGATCCTCGATCGGGCCGAGTTCGCCCACGGCGTCCGCCACCGCCACGCGCCGGCGGCGCGCCTGCACGCGTCCAATGCCGAGCGCGAATTCCGCCGCCGCGATCGGATCGCCGCCCACCACCAACACGAAGCCGCAGCCGTCGAGCGCCGCCGCCTGGCGGCGCCCCTCCTCCTCCCACGGGGAGAGCATCGGGTCGTCGTACGGCGGTGTGGTCATCTCAAGGCGGGCCCGCGTAGATCCAGTAGGACATGCCGGCGGTGCGCGCGATGCGCTCGGCTTCCTCGCGCGTCGGGAATGGACCGATCACGACACGGTACGTTACCACACCATCGTGCGAGTTGGGTACCACCCGCGGCGTCGCGCCGGTGACGTGGATCGCGCGCATCGCGACGCGCGCGGACGAGTCGGTGCGCAGCGCCGCGAACTGGATCGTGAATTGCGGGCCTTTCGGGATCGTGTCGTGCACCGGTGCCGGTGCCGGCGGGGGCGCAGGCGGCGCCGCGTGCAGGCCGGTGTCCGCTCTCGGATGCAAGCTGTCATGCGCGGCTTGGGCCAACGGGTTCATGCTGTCGTGCGGGACGATCGTATCCTCGGGGAAGGTGACGGGCTCATCCAATCCCGCGGCGCGCGGCCGGAATCCGTTCCAGTGCAGGAACGTCCACAGGTCGTGCGCGCCTCCCGCGACGTGTGCGGTCTGCTTGAGCGAGGCGCCGTCGAAGAATTGCACGTCGTTCCCGGTGGCGACCGCGATCCAGCCATTGGGCGCGACGGCCGGAAGATCGTAGCGCCACGTGCCCGCGATCACGCCGATCACTCTGTCGGTGCCGAGCGCGATCACCACCACGCTGTCGCTCGCGAGGCGCGCGAGCAGCACGCGGCCGAACGGATCCATGCGCAGCGACACCGCCGGCTCGGGCAGCGTGAGCTGCGACGTGGTCTTGCCGGTGTAGCGGTCGAGCACGAGGATCTCGGGCATCGAGTCCAGCGCGGCGAAGAGCCGGTCGCCGCTGGGCGTGGTGACGACGGCGCTCGCCGGGCGAGGGAGCTCGATCGCCGGAAGCGAGTCGAGTCCGCGCACGCGCAACGCGAGCAGCCAGCGGCCGCTCGTGAAGTACACGCGGTCGCCGAGCGGCGTACGCAGCGCGCGCGAGATCGGCGGGAGCACCGCGCTGTCGACCACGACGGAATCGGGCGGCCGCACCGACCACAGCACCACGCCGGGAGGCCGGTCGGCCAGCACGAGGAGTTGGCCATCGGGCTGTGGCAGCACATCGCGCGCGGGCACCGCCGGCTTGAACGTCCAGGTGCCGCTCGGCGTCGTGCGCAGCACGCCGCCGCTGGCGACCACGCCGTAGGCGCTGGAGCCGTCGGCCGTGGAGAGCGCGCGGAGCTTGGGCGTCTCGTCCGTGGTCACCGTGCCCAATCGCAGATCGATGCGCACGGGGAATCCTTTGGCCGACTCGGAGAGCACCGTGCCCGCCGCGTCATCGAAGCCGAGGATGCGCTCGAGCGCCGGCGCTTTCGCCGTCGAGGTCCACACGAGCGAGTCGAGCTGCGGGAAGGCGAAGACGCGAACCGGGCCGCCGGCGCGCGGAGCGCGGAGGACGAGCAGGTCGGGGCCATGCCCGGCGGTGGCCGGAACGCCGGCCGCAGGCAGAACGCGCTCCGTGCGGCCGCACGCGGCCAGCGCGAGACCCAGCGCCATCAGCAACGTGCGCACGTGCCTAAGCTACCGGGAGCGCGCGCGCGGAACAAGCCGCGCACGCACCGCGGCTAGAACGGAGCGTACAGCGAGAACTGGATGTAGGGATGCAGCGCGAGGTCGTGCGGGATCACCCAGGCCCAGCTCATGATCGCCGCGCCGAACAGGTTGATGCGCGCCCCGAAACCGTTCGACCAGAGGAATCCGCGCGTGTAGAACGGATCGTAGAGCGTCTGATCGCGGAACACCACGGTCTGTCCCGAGAACCAGGTGCTGCCAAGATCGACGAAGGCGAACAACTCGATGGGCGGCACCGGAACGACGCTGCCCGCGCCGCCGCGATAGAAGGGAGCGCGGATCTCGAGGCTGCCATAGTACGCGCTGCTGCCGACGCCGGGATTGCAGTAGTCGGAGCTCTTCAGCGCGTTGCCGCATTCCGTAGGATCGACCAGGAAATTGCTGCCATCGTAGCCGCGCACCGCCTGGCTGTACGCGATGTATTGGCGCGTGCTGTCCGCGTCGCGCCCGGTCTTGATGTACGCCGCGAGGTGCGTGGCGATGATCAGCTTGTTGAAGATGATCGGATCGTAGCGGCGGTAGTCGGCGATGTACGCGAGCCACCGGAAGTCGCCGACCGCCGGCTGGATCTCGAAGCGGTAGCGCCGCCCGGAGATCGGTGCGAAGTAGCCGAACAGCGTGTTGTCCGAGACGTAGGCGATGTCGGGCGTCGCGTAGTACCTCGTACCGAAGTCGATCGTGATGCGCCCCTGCGACTGCTGCACGTAGTCCGTCTTGATGGCCACGAGCTGCTCGTCGAGCGAGTTGAGGCCGAGACCTACCTCCCACCGATCGAAGCGATTGAGCGGATAGATGCCGACGCCGAACACCGCGCGGTTCAGATAGCGCGTGGTGAACGTCGTGCAGCTGCTTCCATCGCTCGCGCACGTGTAGCCATTGGCGAAATAGAACGGGACGTTCTCGACGCCTACCTGGTACTGGAAGCGGCCCGCGAGATATGCATATGCGGCGTAGAACTGGAAATCGGCGAGGCGCCCATTCACCGCCAGCGCGATGGTCGCGCGCGTGGAGCCCACCATGTCGGTGAGCGTGACCGCCGTGCCGCCGTAGATGCCGCTGCCGAAGTTGTCGTGCGAGTAGCCAATGGTGGGCGACGCGACGAACTCGGGCGACAGACGGAGCTTGTACGGATACATGAAGAACGTGCTCGTGTCCGGGAGCTTCACGGCGCCGGTGTCGAGGATCGCGGCGACGCTGATCGCGGCCTCGGTGGTGGAATCTCTCGAGGCTGGCACCGACTGCGCCGGCCGGAATCCGAGCGTCCCCTTGTAGTACGTCGCCACCGGGTCGCCCGCCACGGAGCCGAGCGACTTGGGCGCCGGCGCGACCGCCGCGGCGGTGTCGGCTCTCGGCGCGACGGCGAGCTGCGCCGACACCGGCACGCGCTCGAGCTTGCGCGGATCATCCATCGTCCAAATGGTGTAGCCGTTGTTCTCGTAGTAGACGAAAGCCAGGCGGTCGGCGCCATGCGCCCAGCTGAGCGCCGGGCTCACATTGGTGATGCCGGTGACGCCGCCCACGAAATTCGTGATCCGGAACTGCTGCTTCGATTCCAGGTCGAACAGGAAGACGTTCGGCGAGCCGCCGCGATCGGAGACGAACGCGATCGTCTTGCCGTCGGGCGACCAATTGGGATTGATGTTGAGCCCCTCCTGGTCGGGCAGCACTTCGATCTCGTGCGTCGCGAAGTGGTAGAGCGTGATGCGCATCTTGGGGAAGACGAGATTCGCGATGTCCGTGCCCGCGCCGCGCTCGCTCGCGAACGCGATCGTCTGCCCGTCGGGCGACCATTGCGGCATTGCGTCGCCGTTCCGGTCGTGCGTGAGCTGCGTGAGGTTCTTCCCGTCCGCATCCACCGTGTAGATGTCCGTGATCCCGCCGCGCGCGCCGCTGAACACGATCTTCGATTGATCGGGCGACCAGCTCGGATTGGTGAGGCCATCGAGCGGCA
The DNA here is from genome assembly GCA_963737845.1 of uncultured Gemmatimonadaceae bacterium. Taxonomy (GTDB): domain Bacteria; phylum Gemmatimonadota; class Gemmatimonadetes; order Gemmatimonadales; family Gemmatimonadaceae; genus DATKOH01. Next base: position 555,891 of record CAVTUD010000001.1, read on the forward strand.
GCGAGATCGTGGCGATGCGCTTGCGAGTCGCGACGTCGAGCAGGTACAGCACTTCCTTGCCGCCGGAGAGCGCCGAGAAGGCGAGCTTCTTCCCGTCGGGCGAGAACGCCGCCTGCGAATACAGCAGGCCGATCTCCTCATAGTTCGGATCGAGCGTGCTCTTCACGAGACGCTTGATGCGCTTCCCGGTGATGGCATTGGCGAGCCAGAGATCGATGAAGACCTCGCCCTTGTTGAAACTGCCGTTCGAAAGGAAAGCGATGTATTTGCCGTCGGGCGAGAGCGCCGGATCGACGAAGATCTCGCCGCCCGTGCGATGCGTGGTGAGCATTGGTTCGGCCACCGTGCGCGCGCGCGTGAGCTGGGAGATGGTCGGCAGGTACTGGTCGAGCAGCGCCTGCTTCCAGTCGGCGGCGATCTGCGCGGGATTCTTGTTCGTGGCGCGCTCGAACGAGCGGTCGATGCCGAGGTTCGGCGTCTCGAGCATGATCTGGCCCACGGCGTCGTCGCCCCAGTGCTGGCCGACATAGCCGAAGTACGACTCACCGAAGCGGTACGGGAAGTACTGGCCCGGATCGTTGGTCATCTGGGCGAGCGACGGCACGTTGTTCTCCGCCACCGCGTCGCGCATCACGACGTTCGTGTGCGGATCGCCCGGACCCTTCGACAGGTACTCGGCCATGCCTTCCATGAACCAGAGCGGCGGATTCACCGCCTCGAGCGCGTTCAGTCCGCCGCCGGCCTTGCCGTGGCCGAAGATGTCGAACTGGAACTCGTGCACCATCTCGTGCGTGAGCACGTGCTCGGTGCTGCGATAGTTCCCGGTGAAGAAGAAGAGCATGCGGTGCCGCAGCGGTTCCGTCACGCCGCCCGTGCCCTCGCCCAAGTCGCCGGTCACGAGGTTCTCGCCGAAGTCGGCGCGCGATGCGAACAGCATGATCGGCTTCTTGTCGCGGAATTCCCATTGGAACACGCGCGCGAGCCGCTCGTACGCGCGCTCCGACATCCGCGCGACATCCATCGCCACCGTCGCTTCCGACGGATAGTAGTGGATGTAGAAATGCTGCGTCTCGATCACGTGCCACTCGAAGTGCGTGTATTCGACCTGGTTCTTGCCGAATTGCGCCGAGAGGCCGGACGTCGCGGCGAAGAGCAGCCCGGCGGCGGCCGCGAGACGGCGGAACGCGCGCGCGTTCACTGCGCCGCTCCCTGCGCATCGAGGGCCACGCCTTGCGCGTCGCCCCAGAGGCGCTCGAGCTGGTAGTACTGCCGCATCGCCGGATGGAACACGTGCACGACGAAGTCCACGTAGTCCACGAGCACCCAGCGGCCGGACTCGAGACCTTCCACGCCGTACGGCCGGATGCCGAGTTCGCGCAGTTCGTCGATCACGTGGCCGGCGACCGCGCGCACATGCGTGTCCGACGTCCCGCTCGCGATCAGGAAATAATCGGTGGCGTCGGAGACGCGGCGCAGGTCGAGCAGCGCGACGTCATTCGCCTTGAGATCGAGGCAGAGCGCCGCGGCGCGCTGGACCTGCGCGAGCGAGGAACGATTGGCGGGCGGACTGATGGCCATTCGCCTTTAAATAGGTGAGAGGGACTCATTCGTGGAACGCTTCATCACGCCGAAAGTTCCACGCCGCTCGCCGTGTTCTTTACTGTTTCACCACCCACACACGGAGTTCCGGCTTCACATCGGCGTGCAACCGCACCGGCACCTTGAAGATGCCGAGCGCCTTGATCGGTTCGTGCAGATCGATCATGCGCTTCTCGACTTCCGTGAAGCCCTGCGCGTGCAATTGCGACGCGATGTCGGCCGCCGTCACCGAACCGAACAGCTTCTCTTCTTCGCCGACACGCGCGGAGAACGTGAGCGAGACCTGCTCGAGCCGCGCCGCCAACGCCTGCGCCGCGTCGCGCCGCGCGTTCTCGGCAAGTTCGAGCCGCGCCTTCTCCTGGCCGATGCGCTTGCGATTGCCCGGCGTCGCCTCGTACGCGAGTCCGCGCGGGAGGAGGAAATTGCGCGCGTAACCGGCCGACACCTTCACGACGTCGCCCGGCTGTCCGAGCTGATCGATGCTCTGCCGCAGGATCACTTCCATGGGAATGCTCCGGTAGGAACGAGTTAATCAGTTGAAGTGGGACCCGCACCGGCCGCCGCCGGCCGCGCGAGTCCGCGCCAATCGAGCCAATTGTCCGCCACACCCAATCCGACCGCCGCCGGCAGCGTCACCGGCGCGAGCGCCAGCGCTGCCACGCACGACGCGAACTGTGCCGCCGTGCGACGCACCGGGATGAACCAAGCGGCCACGCCGGCGCCGCGCAGCGCGAACAGCGCGCCGACCAGCACCACCATGTTCGCCCCCAGGATCGCCGCGCCGCTGCCGCGCAATGCCGGCACCGCCACCAGCGCTCCTCCCGCCACCAACGCCCACACCAATCCGTGACCGAAGGTGAACGAGCGCAGCGACGCCAACGGCGGTCCGAGCCGCGTGCGGCTCAGCCGGTGATACAACGACCACGCCAGCGCGCACGCCGCCAGCGCCTCCAGGATCAGCAGCGCCGGAACCAGTGGCGCCGCCAGCGCCGATGAGGCCTGGCTCAGCGCCATCGACCTCGTCGCCGCCCAGTCACTCGCGCCGGGGAACGCCGATCCCATCGCCGCCAGCCACCGCGCCAGCGCGCTCGCCGTGGCCGCGTTGCGCAGCGCGAACTCCTGCGCGAACACTTGCTCCATCGAGCCGAACGTCAGCGTCGCCGCGCCGGCGAAGACCATCGCGCCGGCCAGTGCCAGCCCCGCCGCCGCCAGCGCGCGCCCGAAGAGCGATCCGCGTCCTCCGGCCACGCACACCACGCCGAACGCGCCGCCCACGAGCAGTCCCCACGCGCGCGCGAGGCCGTGATACGACTCGTTGCCTGGCGACGCCGGCAGCATGAACAGCACCGCCGTCATGAGCACCCACACGATCGCGAGCGATGCCGGTCCGCCCTCCACCCAACCCGCGACGAAGCACGCCGAGAGCACGGGGAACAGCAGGAGGAACGTGTCGACCACCGGCAGGAAGGCGCGGGCGCCGGGCGCACGCGCGAGCAGGAGGAAGGCGGCGGTGGCGATCACCACACGCGTCCACCCCTGTTCCCGCAGCGCCGGCGCAGTCACGCCGGACATGATTACGCCGAGAGACCCCGAATGTACGGGACCAGCGCCAGATACCGGGCGCGCTTGATCGCCGTGGACAGCTGCCGCTGGTGACGCGCGCACGCGCCGCTCAGCCGGCTCGGCAGGATCTTGCCGGTGTCCGTGAGGAAGCGGCCGAGCGTCCGGTCATCCTTGTAATCAATGAAGCGCACGCGGGTCTCGCAGAATGGGCACGTCTTTGCTGGGCGTCGCATCATCTATTCCTCGTCGTCGTCATCGTCGCCGGCGCGAGCGCGCGCCGCGGCCATCTCTTCTTCGGTGAGCACCGGGGCGCCCACTTCGTGCTCGTGCAGCGTCACGAGGTAGCGCACCACGCCGTCGTCGAGCTTGAGCGCGCGCTCGTACTCGGGGAGCGTCGCGGGCTCGGCGTCGAACTTGGCGATCACGTAGTAGCCGTTCTCGCGGCGCCCGATCGGGTACGCGAGCTGGCGGCGCCCCCAATGCGTGACGGCAATGTCGCCCTCGACGCTGAGGAGCGTATGCAGCTTGGTGAGTTTTTCGGTGACGGCGGTGTCTGCGAGCGTGGAGTCGAAGATGTACACCGCCTCATAAGTGCGAGGCATTACGCTGATCCTCCCTGTGGTCGTGGCCGCCCCTTTCTGATCAGGAGAAAGAGGAGGGGGCTGTGAATCAATTGTGAGCCTACAATCTACCGACTAGAGGCGCAGTTAGGGAGTGGCACCCCGAACGCCGTCATTGGTACCCCTAACTCCGTCAGTAACGAGTCGTGCGTCGCAACCGTGCGTCGTGAGTTGTCGTGCGTCATCCACGCGCGACTCGTCACTGACGGAGTTCGGGTGACCAATAACGGAGTTCGGGTCGCGACTCACGCCGTTCGTAGTGACTTCAGACGTTGAACCGGAAGAGCAGCACATCCCCATCCGCGACGACATAATCTTTGCCCTCGCTGCGCACCGCCCCTTTCTCCTTCGCGCCCTTCCATCCGCCCATTCTGATGAAATCCGGGAACGCGACCGTCTCCGCGCGAATGAATCCATGCTCGAAATCGGTGTGGATCACTCCCGCCGCGGCCGGCGCGCGATCGCCTTTATGGATGGTCCAGGCGCGCACTTCCTGCTCGCCGGCGGTGAAGTACGTCTGCAGGCCGAGCAGTTCGTAGCCGGCGCGGATCAACCGGTCCAGGCCCGCGCTCGTGAGGCCCAGCAATGCGAGGAAATCCTCGCGGTCGGCCGGCGGCAATTCCGCCAACTCGGCTTCGATCTTGGCGGAGAAGGGCACCACCTGCGCGTGCTCGCCACTCTTCGCCACGGCGGCGCGCAGCGCTTTCAGGTGCGCGCCTTCATCGCCGGTCAATTCGTGGTCGGTCACGTTCGCGGCGTACAGCACCGGCTTTGCGGTGAGCAGTGCCAGCGGCTTGAGCAGCGCGCGCTGCTCATCGGTGAGCTTCACTTCCCACAGCCCACGTCCCGCGGACAGCGCCTCGAAGGCGGCCTCGAGCGCGGGCAGCTCCGCCAGCGCCTCCTTCTCCATGGATTTCGCCGCGCGACGCGTGCGGTCGAGGCGCTTCTCTACCGCCGCGAGGTCGGCGAGCGCCAGTTCGAGCTCGATCACTTCGCGGTCGCGCACGGGGTCCACGCCGCCCATCACGTGGGTCACGTCGGGATCCTCGAAGCATCGCACGACATGCACGATCGCGTCGGTCTCGCGGATGTTCGCGAGGAACTTGTTGCCGAGCCCCTCGCCCGCCGACGCGCCCTTCACGAGCCCGGCGATGTCCACGAACTCCACGGCCGCGGGCACGGTGCGCTTCGGCTGCACGAGCTCGGCGAGTTTGGCCAGACGCGCGTCGGGCACCTCCACGATGCCGACGTTCGGCTCCACGGTGCAGAACGGGTAGTTCGCCGCCTCCGCCTTGGCGCTCGTGAGCGCATTGAACAGCGTGGATTTTCCGACGTTGGGCAGTCCGACGATGGCCAAGCGGAGCATGTGATCCCTCGAGTGGTTCTAACGGCTAACGTCCAACGTCCGTTCGCGTCTGCAAATGCATCGCCGCCGTCACGCCGTCATGCACCCAGCGCTCGGCCACCTCTACGAGGCGCGCGAAGAGCGCGAGCGTCGCCTCCCGTTCGGCCGCCGCGAACGGCGCGAGCACGAACGCATCGAGCGGCACGGTCGGACGGTCGGTCTCCAGCGGTTTGATGCCGATGCGGAGCCGCGCGTACTCGCGCGAACCCACCTGCTTCTCGATGCTCTTGAGTCCGTTGTGCCCGCCGCTCGATCCCTCCGCGCGCAGCCGCCACGTGCCCACCGGGATCGCGACGTCATCCACCACCGCGAGCAGATCCGTTGCCGCGCTCCACGCCGGCCGGCGCAGCCACGGCACCAATACCTCGCCGCTCAGATTCATGTACGTGAGCGGCTTCACCAGCCGAACGTGCACCGTGCCCAGGCGCCCACCCGCGGTGAGCGCGCGGCCGTCCTCCCGCCACTTCCCGAAATGCCAAACGTCGGCCAGGTGGTCCACCACCCACCAGCCGACGTTGTGGCGCGTTCTTTCGTACTGACGGCCGGGATTGCCGAGGCCGATGATGACCTTCATGCGAACAGGGCGCAGCGGAGCGGGGCGATCGTCCGCCCCGTGCCGCTAGTCCTTCTCGTCCTCGTCGTCCTTCGCCTTCACCTTGCGGATCAGCTCGGGCTCGGCCGGCGCTGCACCTTCCGCCGGAACCGCACCCTCGGCGCCTTCCGCGACCACCGGCGTCGCCTCGACCTCAATGCGCGGCGGCACCACGACGCAGACCGTCGCGTCCATGTCCTCGAGCACCTTGAGACCCGCGGGGATCGTGAGGTCGCGCACGTGCAGCGACTCGTTGAGCGTGAGCGCATCCACGTTCAGGTCGAAGTGGTTCGGGATGTTCGCCGGGTCCACTTCCACGCTGATCGTGCGCATGATCTGGTCGAGCGTGCCCTGCTGGTTGCGCACGCCGTCGGGCGAGCCGACGAGCACAATGGGGATGTCGACTGTGACCTTCTCACCCGCCACCAACTCCTGGAAGTCGACGTGCAGGATGTTGCGGCGGATCGGATGGCGCTGCACCTCGCGAATGAGCGAGCGGGCGACCTTGGTGCCGATCGTGACGTCGAACACGGTGGTGTCGGCGGAGACGCGGCCGAGCATGCGGTCGAGTTCGCGCTCGTCGAGCGTGATCGCCTGCGGCTCTCGCGCGTGTCCGTAGATGATGCCGGGCACCTTCTTGTCGGCGCGCAGTTTGCGGGCCGTGCCCTTGCCGGTCGACGCGCGGTTGTGCGCGATGAGGATCTCAGTGGCCATGGTTCGATCTCGCTGACGGTTGCGGAAACAGTGGTGGAGCGGCGGTCACTCGAACAGCGAACTCACACTCTCGTCGCTGTGCGTATAGCGGATCGCTTTTGCCAGCAGCTCGCCGATCGAGAGGATGCGAAGCTTCTCGAAACGTTTGGACGGCGGCAACGCGATCGTATCGGTCACGGTCACCTCGGCGATCGGCGCCGCGGTGAGACGCTCGACCGCCGGGCCGGAGAGCATCGCGTGCGTCGCGCAGACATAGATGTCTTTGGCGCCGAGCGTTCTTCAGCGCGCGCGCCGCTTCCGTCACCGTGCCGGCCGTATCGATCATGTCATCGGGAATGAGACAATCCATACCCTCGACTTCACCGACCACGTTCACCACTTCGGCCACATTCGGCCTCCGGCCGCCGCTTGTCGATGATCGCGAGCGAGCCGTTGAGCCGCTTCGCGAATCCTCGCGCCATCTTCGCGCTTCCGACATCGGGTGCGACCACGACAAGATCCTTGCAGCTGCTTCTTGCGGTAGTGCGCCGTGAGGACCGGCGCCGCGTACAGATGGTCGACCGGCAAATCGAAGAATCCCTGCAACTGGTGCTCGTGCAGATCGATCCCCAGCACCCGATCCGCGCCCGCGCTTTCACGATCATGTTCGCCACAGCTTGGCGCCGATCGCCACGCGCGGCTGATCCTTGCGGTCCTGCCGCGATATCCGAAGTACGGAATCACACAGGTGATACGCGCGGCCGACGCTCGCCGTGCCGCGTCGATCAGCAGCAACAGCTCCATGAATATTCTCGGCCGGCGGATTGGTCGGCTGCACGATGAAGACATCCGCACCGCGCACGTTTTCATCGATGCGGACGAAGATCTCGCCGTCGGCGAATCGCGTGATGGTCGACCTTGCACAGATCGACGCCGAGTTGACCCGCGATTTCCTCCGCGAGACCCCGGTTTCCGGTGCCCGTGAGGACCCGCGAATCCGTGCATGCGGAACAGACAAGTCCGTCCATATGGCTTAGCCTTGTAACGTAAGTGATTACAGCGCTTTAGTCAAAGGCGCACGCCGTCTGCCGCGCCGTCGCGATGTTGCTGCCTCACCAGTCACCCGTCGCCCTGTCGATTGCCCCCGGTGGATTCGAACCACCATTACCGGATCCAAAGTCCGCTGTCCTGCCATTGGACGAGGGGGCAGCAGCACGCGGAAGTTAGTGCCGCCGGTACAGCCACTCAAGCACGAACTTACCCGAACGTCACCGGTTGCACGCTCGTCGCCGTGCGCGTGACGATCAACGAGCCCGGCACCGTGCGTGCGAGCGCCGCGGCGTCCGGCGGCAGCGCGAAGATCCCGTAGATCGTAGAGCCCGACCCCGTCATGCGTGCGATCGACGCGCCGGAGCGGTGCAGCGATTCCGTGATGCCCGCCAGAGCCGGCGTGATGCGCGCCCACGACCGCTTCGAAATCATTGACGGTCGCCGGCGCCAGCGTCTCCCATGTTGCCAAGCGATCGTGCGCGATCATCCCTGGGATCGGCGCGAACTCGCCGCGCGCGGCGTCGAGCCACGCGTATGCCTCCGCGGTGCTCACCGAGAAGCCGGGCTGCACGAGAACGACGCTGCGCTCCGGAAGCGGCGGCAGCGAGAGCATGCGTTCGCCGCGCCCCCAGGCCAGCGCGAGCGGGGCGGTGCCCGTGAGGAACGGCACATCGGCGCCCAGCGGCGCCGCGATCTGCAGGAGTTCCATCTCGCTCAGCGGATGCGGCGCGAGCGCGTTCAGCGCGCGAAGTACGGCGCCCGCATCGGCGCTGCCGCCGCCGAGTCCTGCGCCGATCGGGATGCTGCTTGTGGATCGCGAGTTGCGAAGCCGCGGGCCAGCCGGTGGCCTCGTGCATCGCGAGCGCCGCGCGCCAGGCGAGATTCTTCTCGGGCGGGCCCATGTCGACGCCGCGACCGTCGAGCGTGCGCGCGCCGGTCCGTGATGCGCACGGTCACGTCGTCGCCGAGCGCCAGGCGCTGGAACACAGTCTCGATCTGGTGGTAGCCCGATGCTTCGCGCGACAATACGCGCAATCCGAGATTGATCTTCGCCTGCGCGAGCACCCGCGCGGTGCGCGTCGTCACGCCGCGTCCGCTCTCCGCCCGCTGCAGATCGCGCAGGCGGAATCCGAGCTTCGTGAAGTAGTAGATGCCGATGAGCGTGATCGGGATGAACGTGAGCAGATGGAATCCGATCGCCCAGCTTGTAGCCAGCGCTTTGTCCACGCCGTAGATGCCCAGCCCCACCTGACCGATCTTCTCGAACACGCCGAAGAATCCCGGGGCGCTCGGCACCGCCACGCCGATCGCGATCAATCCCTGGAGCAGCAGCGCCGCGCTGAACGGCGCCGTGATCCCCACCGCTCTGAACGCGCACAGGAACGCGACGCCGTTCAGCAGCCAGTGCGCGATCGTCCAGAGCAGCACGCGGAAGAAGCGCGACGGATGCCGCAGTACGCCGAGTCCGCTGGCAAAGGAGATCAACAGCTGGCGGCCTTGCTCCTCGAACTTGGGCGCCACCTTCCGCACCGCCCATTCGTACATCGTGATGATCCACTGCGGGAAGAACACGATGAGATAGAGCGCGCCCAGAGCCGCGGTCGCGACGATCGCGCCGCCCACCACATAGTCGCTCACGTGCCGCCCGCCGATCGGCGTATCCGGGAACGCCGGCGACATCATCGCCACGAGCATGAGCAGCAGCACCACGAACGCGTCGAACACACGGTCCACCGCGAGCGATGCGAACGCGGCGGAGAAGGTGACGCGCTCCGTTTCCTTCGAGAGCACGTAGGCGCGCGCGAACTCACCGGCGCGCGCCGGCAGCACATTGTTGCCCGCCATGCCGATCGCCGTGGCGCGCCAGAGATCCTTGAGCGGGATGCCGGGCGCTATCGGATCAAGGATCACACGCCAGCGGATGGCGCGCAGCGGGAAGATCAGCGTGCCGGTGACGGTCGCCGCGAGCAGGTACCAGAGGTTCGCGTCGCGCAGATTGCCCCAGATCACCGCGGATCCTGTCCGCGGAACGTCCACCAGAGCAGCCCGGCGCTGAGCGTGACGCCGAACAGGGTGCGCCAGCGCGTGCTCACGCCGGCCTACTCGACGAGCGCGAGGTCGAGCAGGTCGAACAGTTCGGCCACGTCTTCTGGGGTGGGCGGCGTTCCCGCGGCCTGCCACTCGTGGCGCAGTTCGGCGGCGCGCTCGAGCGCGGCGCGTCCGCGGTAGAGCAGCTGGTCGATCGGCACCGTGCCATCATCGTTGGGCACGATCGACGGCGTGCTCATCGGCTGGTCTTCCAGGCGGCGCAGCCCGGCAATGCCATCCTGCAGGAAGGCGCGCAGCGATTCGCCCGACGGCTCGGCGCTCGGCGCGCGGCGCGGGCTCGGCGGCGCCGGCTCGGGCTCGACGCTCGGGGCGGCGGGCCACGCCGGGAAGGAACCCGCAGGCGCCTGGGACATTGGGACGGCCGGCCGTTCGAACGAGCGGCGCGGCGGAACCGCCATCGGCGGCGCCGCCGGCGCGGCGGGCGGAGCCGCGGGAGCCGCGGGAGCCGCGGGAGCCACCGGACGCACCGCCATTGGCGGCGTCGGCGTGCGCATCGGCGGGATGTCGCCGGCGAGCAGCGCCACCGTGGACCGGCCGGCGGTCTGCGCACTGCGTGGCGCGGCGAGCTGCTCGAGCAAGCGCGCGAGCTGTTCGGGGCGCGTCTCGGGATCGGCGAGCTTCGTGGCGGCGGTGTCGAGCGCCGTGAGGCCCGCATTGTTCAGCGTCGCGACCTTCACGCTCCACTCCGCGGCGAAGCGCGCGACCTGCCGCTCGCCGAAGCTGCTGGCGGCGCTGCCGAGCGCGCGCAGCGCGGTGCGGAGTTCGCGCGCCGTGTGATCGCGCGCGTCGGGCGCACGGGTGCCGCGCGCATCGCTCACCACACGGCGCAGATGCTCGGCGAGGCTCACCACTTCCATGCGGAAGCGCTCGGCGGCGCGTCGGTGGGCGGCGCGCTCGCGGCGCTCACCACGTGCGGACCCGCGTCGTCGAAGAACAGCTGAGCGATCGGCACGATGCGATCGGCGCTGCCGCCTTCATCCGGGAGCGCCGCCATCGCGTTGTGGAAGGCGAGCACCTCGGGCGCACCGGGCACGGGGCGGCCGCGCTGGCCGATGTCGCGCGATGCGCGGCGCAGCACGGCCGCGGCGGTCGCGAACAACGATTTCTGTTTGGCGCTCGGCGTCGGATGCGGTGCGCCGAGCTCGAGTCCTTTGAGCGCGCGCTCCACCGCGTCGACGACGTCGGGCAGCGGCGGCATGTCCTTCAAGTCGGCCACGCCGCGGAGCGCGCGCACGCGTGCGGCGAGTGCGGCGATGACGCTCGTGTCCTCGGGCGACGCGACGAGCAGCTCGAGCGAGCGCGCGAGGTCGGCCGTCTCGGCGGCGAGGAAATTCGCGCCGGTGAGGGGCTCGTTGTCCGCGACCGGCACGGGAGGCGGCACGAAGGGCGTGCCGCCGGGGCCGGGTGCGAGGTGGTCGAGTTCGGCGGTCCGTGCCTGGGCGAGGCGGTCCTCGTTGGGCGTCCAATCGCGCACGGCGCGCACGAGGATGCGCAGGTCGTCCACCGCGGCCACGACCGCGGCGCTCGCGGCGGGCGTCCAGCCCATCGCGCGATTGCGCAGCGCGCGCGCGACGCGCTCGAGCGCGCCGGCGATGTCGGCGATGCCGTACTGGCGGGACATTGTCGCGCTGCCGCGCAGGGCGCGCGCGTAGCGGCCGAAGGAATCGGCGTTGGGGCCGGCCGGACCGGCGGATGTGAGCAGGTTGTCGAGGCGCTCAATGTACTCGCTCGCTTCGACAATGAAGAAGTCCAGCACTCCGGCCGATGCCGTCATCCGATCTCCGACAGATGGTGGTGGTACCCTGCGAAGCTATCTGGCGCCCGGCGGTGGGTCAACGAGAAATCCCGCGTGCCGCGTCCATCGCCGCGCGCATCTCGCGCACCGCCGCGGCGATCCCAATGAACACCGAGCGGCTCACGATCGAATGACCGATGTTCAGCTCTTCGATCTCGGGGATCGCGGCCACCGGCGCGACGTTCCGCACCGTGAGCCCGTGCCCCGCGTGCACCGCCAGTCCGAGCGCGGCGCCCAACGATGAAGCCTCCGCGAGGGCAGCGAGCGCGGCGCCGTCGTGCGGATGGTGCGCGTACGCGCCGGTGTGGAACTCCACCGCGTCCGCACCCAGATCGCGCGAGCGCCGCACCGCGTCCTCCGCGGGGGTCGATGAATAGACTCGTACGCATCCCCGCGCGTTTCAGGCGCGCGAGTCCGGCGGCGAGCCGCGCCGGATCGCGCGGCGACATCGAGCCCGCCCTCGGTCGTGACCTCCTCGCGCCGCTCGGGCACGAGCGTGACCTGATGCGGCGGAGGCGCTCCGCGATCGCGAGCATCTCGTCGGTGAGCGCCATCTCGAGGTTGAACGGCGTGCGAACGGCGCGCGCGAGCACGTTCGACGTCGTCGTCCTGGATGTGACGCCGATCCTCGCGCAGATGCGCGGTGATCCCATCGGCGCCGGCCTGCTCGCACACGGCGGCGGCCGCGACGGGATCCGGCTCGTCCGTGCGACGCGCCTGCCGGATCGTGGCGACGTGATCGACGTTGATATAGAGGCGCTGCAGGGTTGCTCGCATGTTGGACGTCCGCTAGTTTCGCTCGTGTCTGCCACCCGGGCGAACCGAATGACTCGCGTACTGCTCACGATGCTGATCCTGGCCGGCTGCGCGTCGACGCCGGCCTACAAGGGCAACCCCGCGAACGCGCCGCCAACGACGGCGGGCGACCCCGGCGCCGCGACGCCCGATCTCGCGGTGAAGGCGTTCATGGCCGCGATCAACGCACAGGACATGGATGCGCTCGGCCTCATCTTGGGCTCCGAAAAGGGCCCGGCCGTGGACCTCCCGGCGAAGGACCAGCTGCCGCAGCGCGCGATGATCATGCAGTGCTATCTGAAGCATGACAGCTACCAGATCGTGAACGATGTGGTCGCGAGCGAGAAGGTGCACGTCATGACGCTTTCCGTCACCAAGGGGACGTTCGTGCGGCAGACCACCACGAAGGTGTTCCTCGGGCCGAACAACCGCTGGTTCGTCGGCGAGACCGATCTGCAGCCGCTCAAGGACCTGTGCTCGGGACAGAGCACCACGAAGTGAGCGGAGCTGCCGGGAACTCATCACGGCCTCGGTGATTAATATTCGGTGAGTTCGATGAGCACGCCCGCCGTGGACGACGGGTGCAGGAAGGCGATGCGTTTGCCTTCGGCGCCCAAACGGGGGGTCTCGTCGATCAATCGCAGTCCGGCGGTCCGGCAGCGCGCGAGCGCCGCGTCGAGATCGGGGACCGCGAAGCAGAGATGATGGATCCCGGGTCCGCGCTTTTCGATGAACTTGGCGATGGGCGAATCGGGGAGGGCGGGTTCGAGGAGTTCGACCAGCGTATCGCCGGCCGCGAGGCCGGCAATGTGCGCCCCGTCGGCGTCATCCAGTGGTGCGTCCTCGAGGCCGAGGACGTCGCGGTACAAGGGCAAGATCGTCTCGAGCGAGCGGACGGCGATGCCGATGTGGGCAAGCGTCACGCCGCGGCGGGATGCAGGTTTCACGACGATCGCGCTCCGGGAACGGGGGGCGACAGGAATCTAACGAGAGATGCGCGGCGAGCGAGTCCGCGCCGGAGAGAGAGCACTCAATGTCGAACACAGCAGCAGTGACGGATGCGGATTTCGAGACCGAGGTGGAGAAGCACGACGGGCTGACGCTCGTCGATTTCTGGGCGACGTGGTGCGGACCGTGCCGCATGGTGGGTCCGATCGTCGATCAGCTCGCGACCGAGTACGCGGGGAAGGCGAAGGTCATGAAGATGGATGTGGACGCGAACATCCGGACGTCGACGCGCTACAATGTGCGGTCGATCCCGACGATCCTGTTCTTCAAGGGCGGGAAAGTGGTGGACATGGTCGTGGGCGCGATGCCGAAGGCGACGTACGAGGCGAAGATCCAGCAGCATGCTTGAACGGCGTGAGTAGGCTTTAGTACCGCTGAAACGGCGCGTCTGGCAACTGAGCGTATGGTACGGCAGGGCGCGTGTGGGAGATCCCACACGCGCCTTTTCGCATCTATTACTTCAGAACGCCGATCGTCGGTTGCCGATGGTCAATGAGGAATAAGAACTGATTCCGTGACTGCAGTGGGCAGTGATGGAATTTGTTGTCATTCCTCATCGAATATCGGCAACCGACGATCGGTAGTTTGAGTTGTAGGACTTAGTCCCATTGCGCCTCGTCGCGCCAAGCCGCACGCTAATGGCACACTCTCGCCGGAGTCCCGTCATGCCCGATCGTCCGTCGGACCGCGATATCAGCGACGTATTACAGAACGGCCGCGGCTCGCGCCGCGCCTTCCTCAAGACGGGCGCGGCCACGGCCCTCGCGAGTGCGGCGCTCGTCGCGTGCAAGCCCGCGGCGCAGGCGCCTGCCGCCGCGGCCGCCGGTGACAGCGCGCACGCCGGCATGACCGACTCCGCCACGGCGCACGCGGCCGTGGAACAGATGGATTCGAATGCACGAGAAGGGAGTGAAGGCGTTCCCCGCGAAAACGGAAGGGAAGGGGAACATGCCGCTCGCGCCGACGATGGACGGCAAGGTGAAGGTCTTCCACCTCACGGCCGCCCCGGTGAAATGGGAAGTGACGCCGGGCACGTTCGTCGACGCGTTCGCGTACAATGGGCAGGTGCCGGGGCCGCAGATCCGCGATCAAGGAAGGCGATCGGGTGCGCATCATTCTCAAGAACGATCTGCCCGAGAGCACGGCGATCCATTGGCACGGCGTGGAAGTGCCCAACGACATGGATGGCGTGCCGTACATCACGCAGCCGCCGGTGAAGCCCGGGCGAGTCGTTCACATACGAGTTCACGTTGAAGAATTCCGGCTCGCACATGTACCACTCGCACCACAACTCCACGATGCAAGTGGGCAAGGGCCTGCTCGGCGCGTTCATCGTCGAGCCCAAGGTGCCGCGCGCGATCGAGACGAGCCGACATCGACTACGTGATGATCATCAACGATTCCAGCGGCGGATTCACGCTCAACGGCAAGGGATTCCCGGCCACCGAGCCGATCGTGGCCAAGCAGGGGCAGAGGGTGCGCATCCGCTTCATGAACGAAGGGCAGATGATCCACCCGATGCATTTGCACGGCATGCACGATGCTCGTGATCGCCAAGGACGGATATCCACAGCCAATGCCGTGGAAGTGCGACACGCTGAACGTCGCGCCCGGCGAGCGGTGGGACGTGATCGTGGATGCGCAGGCGGTTGGGACGTGGGCGTTCCACTGCCACATCCTGTCGCACGCGGAGAGTCGGAACTGGGGATGTTCGGGATGGTCACGGCGCTGATCATTCAAGCCTAACGGCGTGAGTAGGCCTTAGTACCGCTGGAACGGCGCGTCTGGCAACTGAGCGTATTGTACGGCAGGGCGCGTGTGGGAATGTCCACACGCGCCTTTTCGCATTCACTGTCTTGACTGCCGATCGTCGATTGCCGATCGTCGGTGAGGCATGAGAACTGATTCCGTCACTGCTAGAGTAGTTATGGAATTTGTTCTCATTCCTCATCGAATATCGGCAACCGAACATCGGCCGTTGGAGTTAATGTGGCATGACCGCCTATCTACGAGATGACTTCAACCGCGCCGACGGCCCCGTCGGCGCGGCGCTCACGGGACAATCGTGGTCCGCGAGCGGCGGCGCGGCGATCGCGAACAACGTGCTCGCGCTCCCGGCGAACGCAGTGGCGAGCATTGACGTAGGCGCTGCGGCGTACACCGTCTGCTACACGCCAACTTCGGGCTCCAAGAACGTGGAGCAGAATTGCCGCTTCCGGTTCGCGATGAAGGATGACCGGAACTGGGCGCAGTTCTATAGCCTGAATGGCGTCTGGTGCTACGTCGAGATGATCGACGGCGCGCAGCGCGGATTCGTGCAGCTTGCGCGGACGAAGAAATGGTCGAGCGGAATGCCGATCTTGGTGACCATGGGCGGCGGGTCGTGGTCCGCGCGGCTGATGGATGATGCATTCGACGGAACCGTGAGCGCGGCGCTCAGAGCGAACACGCGGATCGCGTTCGCGGGCTCGACGGGTGCGGCGGAGACGGTGGACAATGTCGTCGTGTGGAGTGCGGTGCCGAACCCGTTGTTCGTGGGGCCAACGGGGAGTCCGGCGGGAGAAGGTTCACGCGCCGTGCCGATGGATCTCCAGAGCGCGCTCAACTTCGCGCCGCCCGGCACGACGATCCGCATGCTCGACGGGGTGTACACGCCGGCCGACGGGCACGGTTTCGTCTTCCGCGTCTCCGGCACGCCAACGGCGCGCATTCGCCTCATGCAGGATTCCCCCGGACTCGGGCGTGCGATCATCGACGGATACGTTCCGGGCAAGCCGATCGCGCCGAGCCAGGGGACGCTGAATCTATTCGGCCAGCGCGGCGGCCATTACGTGGACCTCTACGGATTCCGCGTCACGAATTCGGATCCGACGCGCAGCTTCGACGGCGTGAAAGGCTGCTCCGATGGCGGCGTGCAGATCGTGGATGCCATCGCGACGAACCTCTATCACATCATCTCCGACAATCACGGCGTCAATAATTTCTCATTGTTCGGTTCGAACGAGGGCGGCGTCATGTACTACGGGCTCCTCTCGTTCAATAACGGGAATCCGCTCGGCTTTCCCGGATTCAGCGGGTACGGCATCTACGAGCAATCCGATCCGCATGGCCAGGACCGCAAGACCGTGCAGGCGTGCATCCTCTGGAACACCTATGGCCAGGACGTGGCTCCGGGGAACGCGTACCTCATCCACTCGTACGCGCATCACGGGAACCTCGAGAACCAGGATTTCCTCGACAACATTCTTCTGGCGTCGCCAGCGCGTGGCGGCGCGATCGCGGACTACACCGCGTGGGCGCAGCCCATTCTCTGGGGCTCGTTCCGGAATCCCATCGTCTCGGGAACGTTCCAGCGCAACGTGACAATGAAACCGTTCTCCGTGCGCGTGCTGCACGGGCAATCATCCATCGGCTACAGCGCGCACGACAACCACGACGTGCAGGTGCTCGAGAATCACTTCATGGGCGGAATGCGCTGTGCACGCGTTCCGTTCGGCGATAATGCGCGGGAACGTGCTCGTCGCGACGGGCACCGTGAACGGCGGGAAGGGCGGCAAACATCCCGACGGTGCGGGATGCTGGGAAGTGGTGCGGAACACCGGCGTGCCGAGTGATCTCACCGATTGGACGTGGGGCGCGAATACGTACTACGATGACGTCGAGCGGCCGGCCGGCGCGTTGCCCAAGTATGACACGCTGTTCTCGGTGGACGGCGAGAGCAGCATGGCGTTCGACCAGGTGGTGAACGACCACGGGCCATGGCGGAATCGCGTGGGCGACATGAAGTCCACGCTCATTATGGGCTTGCCCACAGAGAACGTGATCAAGGTGAATACATCGCCGTTCACCGAGACCGGGATCCTCGCGACCGTGGGCGTTGTGAATTACACCAAAGCGGCGACCATCGATCTCGGGAGTTGCGGGATCGCGAATGGCACGAAGTACGAGGTGTACCACATCGCGGATCTGCTGTGGAGCGGCGACGGGAAATTCATCGGCGTGCCGACGGTTTCGGGCACGATGCATTCCGGCGGGACGATCAAAGTGCCGGGGATGCCAAGCAAGGTCTTTCAAACGCCGGTGGGGACGGGAAGATTCGCGCCGGCGAATGCGCAGGGTTCAATGCCGGGCGAGATCGCGGCCTACGTCATCATTCGGGCGTGAGTGGGCTTTAGTACCGCTGAAACGGCGCGTTTGGCAACTGAGCGTATGGTACGGCTCGGCGTGAGTAGGAACTACTCCTTGGCGACGATCTCTTCGCGCGCGCGACGCACCAGTACGGTGAGGATCCGGGCGAGAGTGGTGTGGAGGGACATGCGTTCGTCGGTGTTGGCGGGGCCGAGGGCATCGCGGGATTTGTAGTACCAGTCGCGCGATTCGCGCGCGGAGCCGAGCGCGTACTCGTAGAATCGTCCACGATCCTTCCGGCCGAGACGACTGTACCCTTCAGCGATGTTCACGCTCACCAATGCCGTCGCGCGGGCCATTTGATCGGCGACGTGATCGTAGCCGCCGAGCCGCGAGAGGAACGCCGCATCTGTGCGCCCTAAGTCGCCCGCATACAGCGCCGATCGGTAGACCCGCAGCCCCCAAAGCGCATCCGCGCGAATATGCTCCGGCACCGCCGCCTCCCACTCGTCGTAACTCACGAAGCACCTCGGTCGAAGGACGCCTGAGTGTGCCTTGTGGTGGACTCGTGAGTACCATCGCCCGATTGCGCGTCGAATCGTTCTTCCAACTCACGCCCTGCCGTACCATACGCTCAGTTGCCAAACGCGCCGTTTCAGCGGTACTAAGGCCTACACGCGCCTCTCGCCGTTAGATTGTGGCATGCCCTCCGGCACGTTGTACGTGGTGAGTACTCCCATCGGCAACCTCGGCGATCTCTCGCCCCGCGCGGCCGAGACGCTCAAGTCGGTGTCGCTGGTGCTCGCCGAGGACACTCGGCACGCGCGCATCCTCCTCGATCACGCCGGCGTGAGCACCGCGGTCGCGAGTCATCACGAGCACAACGAAGCTGCCTCCACGCCGGGCATCGTCGCGAAACTCTGTGCAGGCGACAGCATCGCGCTCGTCTCCAATGCAGGCACTCCGCTCCTCTCGGATCCCGGCGCGCGCCTCGTCCGCGCCGCGATCGAGGCGAACGTGCCTGTGATCGCGGTGCCTGGCCCGTCGGCGCTCCTCGCCGCGCTCGTGACATCCGGTCTCGATGCGTCGCGCTTCACGTTCTATGGCTTTCTCGAGCGCAAAGGCGCCGATCGAACCGCCGCGCTGGAGGAGATCATGCAGTTGCCGCACACGGCCGTGATCTACGAATCACCCGCGCGCGTCGCCGCGACGCTCGCCGATCTCGCGGCGCGCGGCGGCGGCGAGCGCGCGGCCGCGGTCGCGCGCGAGCTCACGAAGAAATTCGAGGAGACGCGCCGCGGAACGGTCGGCGAACTCGCGCGGTATTACGAGGAGACGCCACCGCGCGGCGAAGTCGTGCTCGTCATCGCCGGAGCAACGCCGCCGGCCGCCGCGGATGTCGAAGTGGCGGCGCGCGCGCGCGCCAATGCGCTGCGCGGCGAAGGGCTGCCGTCGCGCGACATCGCGAAGCAGCTCGCCGCCGAGCTCGGGATCGCGCGCAACTTGGCGTACCGGTTGGCGCACGAAGGGGAGGCAGAATGACCCGTTGGTTGCGCGTGATCCCGCTCGCTCTCCTGCTCGCGCTGCACCCGGCGCCCGCGGCCGACGGCACGCGCCTCACGATCGCGCGCTTGCAATACAATGGCGGCGGCGATTGGTACGCGAATCCTTCGAGTCTGCCGAATCTCCTCGCGGCCATCGCCGAGCGGACGACGATCCCGGTGGAGCGCACGGAAGCGCGCGTCACGCTCATGGACGATCGTCTCTGGGATTTTCCCTTCCTGCACGTGACCGGTCACGGGAACATCCACTTCAGCGACGCCGAGGTCGTGCGACTGCGCGAGTATCTCGAGCGCGGCGGCTTCTTGCACGTGGATGACAACTACGGTCTCGACCCCAGCTTCCGCCGCGAGATCGCGCGCGTCTTTCCGGACCGGCCGCTGGTCGATGTGCCGGAGTCGCACCCGATCTATCACATCGTCTACGATTTCCCCAAGGGGATCCCCAAGATCCACGAGCACGACGGGCTGCCCGCGCGTGGCTTCGGCATCTTCCTCGGTGATCGCCTCGCGGTGTACTACAGTTTCTCGAGCGATCTCGGCAACGGCTGGGAGGACGTGAAGACGTACAACGATCCGCCGGAGCTCCACGAGGCGGCGTTGCGCATGGGAGTGAACCTTTTCGCGTACGCGGTGACGAGCCGCACGGTGCAATGACGCTCGCGCGCATCGTGCAGCGTGAGCGCATGCGGCTCGCGGAGACCCTCGGCAGCGCCGGCGTGCTCGCCGGGCTGGGCGTGGCGCTCGTGACGGTCGCGCTCGCGGCGGTGGCATTGGGCGCGGGCCGCTGGATCACGCGTCCCGCCGCACCGTTCATCGCATGGGCGGCGGTCGTCGCGATCCTCGCCGCGATCGCCGTGCTCACGCGCCGCACAATGGAGCGCCGCGCGTCCGCGACGGAGACGGCGCGCGCGATCGAGCGCGAGCGCGGACTGCGCGTGGGAGCGCTGCGCGTGGCATCGGAGAGCGCGAGCGACGGCGCGTTCGGCGCGCACGCATCCGGACTCATGGCCGCGCGCCTGGACTCAATGGGCAATGTGCTCGCGCCCGCCGCACTCGGCGCCGCGCGGCGGCGCCTTGGCGCGGCCGCGGCGATCGTGGCGGCCGCGGTCCTGGTCGCCGCGGCGGCCGCGCGCGCCGCGCCGGACGGATGGCGTGCGATGGAGCATCCCGCGCGCGCATACGCCGGCACGCTGCTGCCGCCGATCGGCATCGACGCCGCGAACCGTGCCCCGATGCGGGGCGATACGCTGCGGATCGGCATCGCCGCGCCGGGGCGGCGCGCGATCACGCTCTCTTCGCGCGCGACGGGCGCCGCGTGGCGCACCGCCTCGCTCGCGGTGTCCGGCGGGCGCGCCAGCGCGCTGCTCGGCCCGCTCGACGCCGACCTCGCGCTCGTCGCGAGTGACGGACGCGCGATCAGCGACACGGTAGTGATCCACGTGCGCGACCGGGCGTTCGTGGGCAATGTGGGTGTGCTCGCGGAGTATCCTGCGTATCTGCACCGCGCGAACGAGGCGCTCCCTGCGGGCGAGGCGATCCGCGTGCCGCGCGGCACCGCATTGCGTCTCGAGGCGCGCGCGTCCACCGAACTCACGCGGGCGGGGCTCGTGCTCGACGGGACGCGCGACACGATGCGCCTCGCGGCGCGCGGCAAACGCGCTACCGGCCGGCTCGACGCCGGCGCGGGCGGCACGTGGCGCTGGTTCGCCGCGGCGGCGGATGGTCCCGTGAACGACGTGCCGCCGCCGCTCGAGGTGCAGTCGGTGCCCGACGCGCCGCCGCACGCCGAGATCCTCGCGCCGGTGGCCGATACCCTCATCGCCTCCAGCGGCACGGTCACGCTGCGCCTCGCGGCGAGCGATGATCACGGCGTGGCGCGCGTGGTGCTCCGATTGCGCAGCGAGACCGACGGCCGCCTCGGCGCAGAATCGGAGCAGCTCCTCGCGCAGCCCGGCGCACCCGCGTGGGCGCAGGAGGTCCCGCTCGATCTCTCCTCGCGTTCGCTCGCGCCGGGCGACGCGCTGCACATCGTGCTCGGTGTGACGGATGATTCCCCATGGAAGCAAACGGCCGAGAGCCGCGAACTCGTGGTGCGCGTGCCCACGCTCGCGGAAGCGCGTGCGATCGCGCGGGCGCTGGGCGACAGTGCTGCCGCCCGCACCGCCAGTGCGGCGGACGCGCAGAAGGACCTGACGCGCCGCACGCAGGAAGCATCGCGCACGCGCGCCGACCGCAACACGGACATCAACGGTGTGCGCTCGGGCGAACGTCCCGATCCGCGCGGCATGAGCTACGAGACGGCGCAGCGCGCCGAGGCGCTCGCGAAGGAGCAGGAGCAGCTCACGCAGCGCGTGCAGAACGCGCAGCAGGACGCCAAGGCGCTCGAGCGCGCGCTGAAGGATGCGGGCGCGCTCGATTCTGCGCTCGCGCGCCAGCTGCAGGATGCGCAGAAGCTGCTCGCGGACGCGCTCACACCGGAGATGGCGCGTCAGCTCGCGGCGGTGATGTCGTCGTCCAAGAAGCTCTCGCCCGAGGAGACGCGCCGTTCGCTCGAGCAGCTCGCGCAGCAGCAAGAACGTTTGCGCGCCGAGCTCGAACGAAGCGCCGAGATGCTCAAGCGCGCGGCGCTCGAAGGCGCGATGCAAACGTTGCGCGACGACGCGCGCGAACTCGCCGCGAAGTCGCACGTCGTGGCCGACTCGCTCGCGCGGCACGACACCGCGGCGCGCGCGGAGGCGAAGACGCTCGGCGATCAGTCCAGGGCGCTCGCCGCGCAGGTGCAGCGACTCGCCGACCGCCTCCAGAAGGCGCAGGCCGACGCCGCCGCGGGCAAGATGCCCTCGGCGGCGCAGCACGCGCAGAGCTCGTCGGACCGCATGACGAGCGCCTCGGCACAGCCGCAGGACGACCGCGCGGCGAACGAGGGGCGTGAGGGCGCGTCGGAAATGGAACGCACTGCGCAGGATCTGTCCGACGCGCGCCAGCAGCAGATCAGCGAATGGAAGAACGGGCTCACGTCCGAGCTCGACCGCGCCGCCGCCGAGGCGATGGAATTGTCGAAGGCGGAGTCCGACCTGTCGGAGCGCGCCGCAGCCGGCAGCGACAGCTCGCTGCGCGGCGAACAGAGCGCCGTGCAGCAAGGCGTGGACAAGCTGAACGCGCGGCTGGGCCGCGCGGCGGGACAGAGTGCGCACGTGTCGCCGGAATCGCAGCGCGCAATGGCGGAGGCGAGATCGAGCGTCTCCGAGGCGACGCGCGAGCTCGCGGAATCGCGGCGCGGCGGGCGCGAGGCGGCGCCCGAGCTCGCGCAGGCGTCGCAGGCGCTCGCGCAGGCCGCGGCGAAGATGATGGGCGATCGCGCGCAGGCGGCGAGCGGGAAGAGCGCATCGGGATTCGCCGAGATGCTCGACAAGCTCGCGCAGATCGCGAAGCAGCAGGGCGGACTCAATGCGCAAGCGGCGGGATTGCTCCCATCACCGGGCGCGCCAATGGGCGATGCGGCGGCGAGCCAGGCGCGCGCGCTGGCGAACCAGCAGCGCGCGCTCGCGAAGGCACTCGAGGTATCCGGCGCGGGCGGCGACGCGCGGGCCGCGCAAATGGCGCGCGAGATGCGCGACATCGCCGACCAACTCGATCGTGGCCGCGTGGATCCCGAACTGCTCCGCCGGCAGGAGCGGCTCTTCCATCGCCTGCTCGATTCGGGACTCGCGATGGAGAAGGACGAGCGCGAGGACACGGGCACGCGCGAATCGCGCTCGGCGAGCGGCGACAGCGCGTTCACACCGTCGAACGGCAACATCGCCGGCCGCGCTGCCGCTCGCTACGGCGCGCCATCGTGGAACGAGCTTCGCACGCTCACGGCGGATGAACGCCAGGCGGTGCTCGATTACTTCGATCGTCTCGAGCATGCGGCCACTCCGTAGCGCGGCGGCGGTGCTCGCCGTCGCGCTCGCGACGGTGGCCTCAAGCGCACAGAGTGCGGAGGCGCGCGCTCAAGCGTTCGAGGAACACGAACAGTGGAGCGAGGCCGCCGTGGCGTATCGCGAAGCGCTCGCCGCATCGCCCACATCGCTCGGCGCGCTGCTGGGGCTCGAGCGGGTGTACGATCAGCTCGGGATGCGCGATTCCATCCTGCCGGTGATCGCGCGCGCCGTCGAACAGTCGCCGCGCGATCCGTCGCTGCGCGGGATCCAGCTGCGCGAGGTGCGCGCCACGCAGGGCCGCGCGGCCGCGCGCGATGTGTACGAGCAGTGGCGTCTCGCCGCGCCCGGCGACCTCGCGCCCTTCCGCGCCTACGCGCGCATCCTCCTCGCGGACAACGATCCACGCGCCGCCGACAGCGTGCTCAAGGACGCCGAGCGCGTGTCGGGCGGCGCGCGCGAACTCGCGTACGAGACGGCGATGCTCCGCGCATCGCTCGGTCGCTGGGAGAGCGCGGCGCAAGCATGGCACGACGCCGTGGGGGATCGCCCGTATTTCGCGCAGGCAGCGGCGTTCTCCCTGCTCCCGACGCCCGCGGCGCAGCGCGCCGCGGTGATCGCCGCGCTCGAGGGCAAGCCGGTGACGGTGGGCGCGCGGTCGGTCATCGCGCAGATGCAGCTGGCGTGGGGCGAACCGCGGCTGGGCTGGGATGCGCTGCGCGATCTGCGCGCCGACAGCGATGCGGTGACCGCGTGGCGCGACTACGCCGACCGCGCGGAGGCCGCCGGCGCGTGGCTGGTCGCGCGCGATGCGCTGGTGGCCGCGGCGCTGGCGCGGCACGACGGCGAACTCATGGCGCGTGGCGCGCAGGCCGCGTTGCGCGCCGGCGACGCGCGCGGCGCCGATACGCTCGCGGCGCGCGCCGCCTCGCAGATGGACTCGGCGTTCGCCGCGGGCGTCGCGGTGCCCGTGCGCGTGGATGCGCTCAGCGTGTTGGGACGCGGCGCAGAGGCTGAGCAAGTTGCCGCCGCGTATTCCAAATGGATCACGCCCGATGAACGCGCGGCGATGGCACGGCGCGTCGCGTGGGCGTGGCTGCGCGCGGGTGACATTCCGCGGGCGCGCGCCGCATTGAAGGCGGCCGGTCCCGACGCCGGCGATGCGTCCGGCTGGCTGGCGCTGTACGACGGCGATCTCGCCGCAGCGCGCACGCTCATTCCGCCCGACCGCGCGCACCAGCCGGACGAACTCACGGCCGCGGCGCTGCTCGGACGCACGACGCGCGCGCGCGCGCCTGTCACGGGCGCCGCGTTCCTCGCCCTCGCGCGCGGCGACAGCGCGAAGGCGGCGCGCGGCTTCGAATCGGCCGCTGGCGAAGTCCCCGAGGCCGCGTCGCTGCTGCTCGATCTCTCGGCGCGCATCCGCGCCGCACAGGGCGATGATGCGGCGGCGATCGCGCTCTGGAGCCGCGTCGTGGCCGAGAGTCCGCAGTCGCCCGAGGCGCCGTCCAGCGATCTCGCGTGGGCGCGCGCCCTGCGCCGCGCGCATCGCGATAACGAAGCGATCGTGCGGCTCGAGCATCTGATCCTCACGTACCCGGAGAGCGCGCTCGTCCCGCAAGCGCGCCGCGAGCTCGACGCCGCGCATCAAGCGCTGCCGAGCACCTCGTGAGACGCGCGCTGGTCCTCGCGGCGTTGCTCGCGTGGGCGCCGGTCACTGCGCGCGCGCAACATCTGCTCGTGCCGATGGACGATGCGCAGTCGAACCATCTCAAGGCGTACGGTCTCACGTACAACGCGCTGCACGATGGCGCGAAGGGTGAGTGGCTGCTCAACTATCGCGGCGGCAGCTTCCTCCTGCCCGACACGCCGGAGCTCCGCCGGCGCGCGGCGCTCGATGGCATCACGGTATCGCCCACCGGCGACGCCGCGCTCGCGGCGATCCGCGCCGAGATGGCGGGCGGCAACATGGAGGCCGTGCCGCTCGAGCGCGCGCCCAAGATCGCGATCTACACCGCGCCATACTCTGCGCCGTGGGACGACGCGGTGACGCTCGCGCTGCGCTACGCCGGCATCCCGTACGACACCGTGTGGGATGGCAGCGTGCTGCACGGCGCGCTCCAGAAATACGACTGGCTGCACCTTTTTCACGAGGACTTCACCGGGCAGCTCGGGAAATTCTACATCTCCTACCGTGGCGCGCCGTGGTTCCAGGAGCAGGAGGAGGCGAATCTCGCCGAAGCGCGCGCCAACGGATTCCCGAACGTTCCCGCCCTGAAGAAGGCGGTGGCCGAGCGCATCCGGCAGTACGTGGAGAACGGCGGATTCTTGTTCGCGATGTGCGGCGCCACGGAGACGCTCGAGCTCGCGATCGCCGGCGCGAACGTCGACATCGCGGCCTCGTATGCCGACGGCACGCCCGTCGCGCCCGACGCGGATGCGCGCATGCAGTGGGACCGGAGCTTCGCGTTTCGCGACGCGCACGTGGAGACGGCCGAGTTCGTGAATTCGATGAGCGACATCGACGGCCACCAGGCGAACGTGCCCAGCCGCCGCCAGCCGCTCGGCGCGTTCACGCTCTTCGCATTCAGCGCCAAGTTCGATCCGGTGGCGAGCATGCTCGTGCAGGATCACCGCTCGGTGATCCCCGATTTTTATGGCGTGACCACCAGTTTTTCGCGAAGGACGCTGAAGCCCGGCGTCACGATCCTCGCGGAGGAGCCCGGCGCGCCGTGGGTGAAGTACATCCATGGCGATTACGGAAAAGGGAGTTGGACCTATCTCGGCGGTCACGATCCCGAGGATCCGCAGCATGCGATCGGCAATCCGCCTACCGACCTGTCACTCCATCCGAATTCTCCGGGCTATCGTTTGATCCTGAACAATGTGCTGTTCCCGGCGGCCAAGCGGAAACCGCTCAAGACGTGACGCCCGCGCGCGCGCCGGCCGCACCGCCGGGCGAGGAGACGAGGATCCGCCCCGCCGCGGCCGCCGCGATGCGTGCCGCCATCGCGCTCGCCGGCGGCCGCGAGGTCTGCTTCGTCGCCACGATCGGCGATGATGGCGCCGTCGCGTCCGCGCGCGTGGTGGCGCGCGGCGACGTGAGCAGCGTGCTCGCGCTCCCGGGCTTCGCCTCGCGTGGCGAGATGCTCGTGCACAATCATCCGAGCGGCGAACTGACGCCGAGCGATGCCGATCTCTCGGTCGCGTCGCGGATCCACGACGATGGCGTCGGGCTTCGCGATCATCGACAACGCGGCCAAGCGCATGTACGTCGTGGTCGAAGTGCCACGCGACCGTGCCGTTGCGCGTCTCGATCCGCGCGCCGTGGGCGATGCGCTCGGCGCGGGCGGCCCGATCGCCGCGCACCTCGCGATGTGGGAGGACCGCCCGAGCCAGCGCGCGATGGCGGAGCGCATCGCGAAGCTCTACAATGGCGGCGGCATCGCGCTCTTCGAAGCAGGCACCGGGGTGGGGAAGTCCCTCGGCTACCTCGTGCCCGCGCTGCGATGGTCGGCCGCCAACGGCGAGCGCACGATCGTGAGCACGAACACGATCAATTTGCAGGAGCAGCTCGTTGGGAAGGACCTGCCTTTCCTGCGAGACGCGCTCGGCGACCAACCGGTGCGATTCGCACTGCTCAAGGGCTGGCACAATTACCTCTGTCTTCAGCGGCTGGAGCAGGCGGTGGCCGCGCCCGCGGGAATGTTCGACGATGGCCGCCGCGACGAGATCGATGGCCTGCGCGCGTGGGCTGAACGCACTTCCGATGGTTCGCTGAGCGATCTGCCGGTGGCGCCGCGCCCCGAGGCGTGGGATGAGGTGGCCGCGGAATCCGACCTCTGCGGCCGGCTCAAGTGCCCGCACTTCGAGAAGTGCTTCCTGTTCAAGGCACGCAAGGTCGCCGCGCAGGCGGATGTGGTGGTCGTGAACCACCACCTCCTGCTCGCCGATCTCGCCGTGCGGCGCGCGCAGCAGAATTGGGGCGACGCGGCCGTGCTCCCGGCGTACACGCGCCTCGTGATCGACGAAGGGCATCATCTCGAAGACGCCGCGGTCTCGCATCTCGGGAGCACCGTCACGCGCCGCGCGCTCGAGCGGCTCCTCGCGCGACTCGAGCGCCGCGGCAAGGGCCTGCTCTCCGCGCTCACCCAGCGGCTCAGCGCGCACGACGATCTGCTCAGCACCGCCAGCCTCGATCTCGTGCACGCGCGGCTCGCGCCCGCGGTGCACGCCGCGCGCGACAAGGGCGCGCTGCTCTTCGACCTGCTCGCGACGGTGCTCGCCGAGAGCGGACAGTCGCCGCTCCGTCTCACCGCGGATTTCGCGTCGCATCCCGCGTGGGGCGCGGGGCTCGACGTGGCGCTCACCGATCTGCTGGGCGAGATCGCGCTGCTGCGCGAAGGCCTTCGCCTCGTGCGCGAGCGTCTCGAGACCGACGAACGCCGCGCCGAGGCCGTGGCGCCGCTGCTCGCCGAGATGCGCGCGGTCACCCGGCGTCTCGAGGGGATCGGCGACGGCCTCACGCGCGCACTGCGTCCGCCGCCCGACGCCGACCGCGGCACGGTGCGCTGGCTCGAGGCGCGCGGCAAGGAGAAGAACGTCGCGGCCGTCGCGGTGCCGCTCGACGTCGCGCCGATCCTGCGCGAGGATCTCTTCCTGAAGGTGGAGACCACGATCATCACGAGCGCCACGCTCACGAGCGAAGGCGAATTCGGATTCCTCCGCCAGCGACTCGGCCTCGACCAGCCCGAGGTCGAGCCCGAGACGGCGATCTTTCCGTCGCCTTTCGACTACGCCGAGCAGTCGGTGCTCGTGGTGCCCTCGGACATACCTGCGCCGAACATCGAGGGCCCCGCGCACCGCGCGGCGGTCGCGGTCATCGTGCGCGAACTCGCCGAGGCGAGTGATGGCGGCCTCTTCGCGCTTTTCACGAGCCACGCCGAAGTGCGCGCGGTGGCAGCGCTGCTCCGCGCGACTGGCGCCGACGCACGCTGGCCGTTGCTCGTGCACGGCGACGAGTCACGCGATGCGCTCCTGCGCCGCTTTCGCGAGTCGGGGCGTGCAATGCTGCTGGGCACCTCGAGCTTCTGGGAAGGCGTGGATGTCGCCGGCGAAGCGCTGCGCGCACTGCTCATCGCGAAGCTGCCCTTCCGTGTGCCAAGCGAGCCGCTCACCGCCGCGCACTGCGAAGCGATCTCCCTCGCGGGCGGCGATCCGTTCGCCGAGTACATGCTCCCGCATGCGACGCTGAGACTCAAGCAGGGCTTCGGCCGTCTCATTCGCAGCACGACCGATCGCGGCGCCATCGTTCTCGCCGATCCACGCGTACTGTCCAAGAGCTACGGTGCAGCGCTGCTCGATGCACTGCCGCCCGCGCGCCGGATCGTGGCACCGTGGGCCGAGTCGCGCGCCGCACTCCAGCGCTTCTACCTCGAGGGACGCCGCACATGAAGAGACCCGGCAAGATCGTCTGCGTGGGACGCAACTACCTGGCGCACGCGCAGGAGCTGGGCAACACGATGCCGAAAGAGCCGCTGCTGTTCCTGAAGCCGCCGTCGAGCGTGATCGGGAACGGCGGCACGATCCTCCTGCCGCCGCAGTCGCAGCAGGTGGAGTACGAAGGGGAGATCGGCATCGTGATCGGTCGCGCGCTGCATCACGCGAAGGAGAGCGAGGTGGCGCAGGCGATCGGGGGCATCGTCGCCGTGAACAATGTCACCGCGCGCGACCTGCAGAACAAGGACGGACAGTGGACCCGCGCGAAGGGCTTCGACACGTTCTGCGCGCTCGGCGAGCCCTCGGCGCCGCCGGCCGACCTGTCCCAAATCGAGGTCGTCACTCGGGTGAATGGCGGCGAGCGCCAGCGGGCCAAAGCGGGCGAAATGGCCTTCGCGATTCCCGTGCTGCTCGCGTACATTTCCAGTGTCATGACCCTCGAGCCGGGGGATGTCGTTGCCACGGGCACTCCGGAAGGAGTGGGACCACTCCAGCCGGGCGACCTGGTGGAAGTGAGCATCACCGGCCTGAGCGTCGTGAAGAACCCGGTGGCGCGCGCGCCGTAGGGTCGCCCGCCCATCACAACGAGCCGGTCCGCATGCCGAGACTGACCACGCGTTTCAAATCGCTGCCCGAGTATCCGCTCGCGGGGATCCCGCAGAAGAAGCGGGAATTGCTCGCGCGCGGTGTGGACGTGATCGATCTCGGCGCGGGCGATGCGGACCTCGCGCCGCCGCCGGCGGCCGTCGCGGCGCTCGCGCGCGCCGGGAGCACGCCCGCGATGAGCCGCTACGGATTCGGCCTCGGCCTGCCGGCGTATCGCGAAGCCGTCGCGGCGTGGATGTCGAAGCGATTCCAACTGCGCTTCGATCCGATGAGCGAGATCGTGCCGCTCATCGGCAGCAAGGAAGGGCTCGCGCATCTCGCGCTCGGCTACCTCGAGCGCGGCGACGTCGCGGTGATCCCGGAACCCGGCTACCTCGCGTATCTCGGCGGCACGCTGCTCGCGGAGGCGACGCCGCATCTCGTGCCGCTGCGCCCGCAGTCGGATTTCCTCATCGAATTGGACGAGATCCCGCGCGACGTGCTGAAAAGAACGCGCATGCTCTACTTGAACTATCCGAACAATCCGACGGCCGCCATCGCGCCGCGCGATTATCTCGAGCGCACCGTCGCGCGCTGCCGGGAACTCGACATCCTCCTGGTGTATGACAACGCGTACAGCGAGCTCGCGTTCGACGGCTACACGCCGCCGAGCATCTTCGAGATCGAGGGCGCGGGCGAGATCGCGATCGAATTCCACTCCCTCTCGAAGACGTACAACATGACGGGCTGGCGCTGCGGCTGGGCGGCCGCGCGCGCCCCGCTCGCGGCGACGCTCGCGAAGATCAAGACCTTCGTCGACACGGGAGCGTTCATGGCGGTGCAGTCGGCGGGCGTGGCGGCGCTCGAGAGCTGGGAGAGTTTCCTCCCGGGCAACCTCGCGGTGTTCCGCGAGCGCCGCGACGCCGCGGTCGCGGCCTTCCGCGCCGCGGGTTTCGCCTGCGAGGCGCCGCGCGCCACGATGTATCTCTGGATCCCGCTGCCCGAGGGCATGCCAAGCGCCGCGTTCGCCGACCGGCTGCTGAATGACGAAGGCGTCGTCGTGATGCCCGGCTCGGCGTTCGGTGCCGGCGGCGAAGGATTCTTCCGCGTGTCGTTCATCGTGCCGCCGGCGCGGTTGAGCGAGGCCGCGTCGCGCGCGGGCCGCGTGCTCGCGTCGCTCGGAGCGGGCGTCGGGTGAAGCAGAACGAGAAGGAACGCGACGCGGCGTGGTTCGCGTCCGCCGCCCTGCACATCGTGCTGGGGCTGGCGATCCTGTGGGTATTGTCACTGCCCATGCCGCTCGAGCAATGGCTGGTGCAGCATCACGTCGGCCCGCAGCAGGAGAGCATCCGCTACATCGCCACCGCGCAGCAGACCACCGCCGCGCCTCACGCGGGCGGCAACGGCCGGACGCAGAAGGGACCGGTGCCGCCGCCGGCGAAGCTGGTCGCGCCGATCACGATCCCGGTGGGCGTGCCCGACACGAAGCCGGGGGCGAAGCCCGTGCCCGAGGCGGCGACGGGGCCGGTGATCAGCGCGGGCGGCGCGGGGCCGGGGATCATGCCGATGCTCACCGACGCGCGCATCTGGCTGCCACCCGGTGCCGTGAACGTCGCGCCGCTCAGCGACAGCGCGCGCTTCGACAGCGCGTTCCATGAGTCCGTGCAGCATCTGCAGGATCTCGCGAAGAAGCAGGCGGGGGCGATCAACGGCGTGTTCAGCGCGGGCGGCAAGAAGTACGGGCTCGACTCGAACAACATCTACATCGCCGACTACAAGATCCCCGCGGCGCTGCTCGCGCTATTGCCGATCCATCCGAGCGGGCCGGCGTCGCAGGAGTACACGACGTCGGGCCGCCAGATCGCGGACGTGAACTATCAGGCGGGGCGCGCGCTCGATGCCGAAGACTTCAAGACCGCCGTGAAACGCATCCGCCAGCGGAAGGAACGCGAGAAGCGCGACAAGGAGATCGCGGCGGGAAAGACGCCGACGACCGCGGTGGATGCGCCGGTGGAGACGCCGGTGCACAAGAAGCCAATGGTGGATCCGATCGCGCTGACGCCGCCGGAGTAGGCATTCAGGATTCTCCCGACTCCGGACGTTGCTGTGCGGGGTTACCTTGGGCATGGAGTGCGAGACGCGCTTCGCCGAGCAGCAGATCCTCCTCACAGAGAGCAAACACATGATCACCGTCCCATTCGTTGGCCGCATCGCGCGGTCCGCGCTCATCGGGCTCGCGTTCTTCGCGGGTGCCTTCGTCGCGAGCGCACAAGCCAAGCAGCCCCCTGCCGCGGCCACGAAGCCGAACATCCTCGTCATCATGGGCGACGACATCGGCTGGTTCAATCTCAGCTCTTACAACCAGGGGATGATGGGCTACAAGACGCCCAACATCGACCGCATCGCGACCGAGGGGATGCGCTTCACCGACTACTACGCGCAGAACAGCTGCACCGCCGGACGCTCGGCGTTCATCACCGGACAGTCGCCGTATCGCACGGGCCTGTTGAAGGTGGGGCTGCCCGGCGCGAAGGAGGGGCTGCAGAAGGAAGATCCGACGATCGCGGAGATCCTCAAGCCGCTCGGCTACACGAGCGGCCAGTTCGGCAAGAATCATCTCGGCGACCGCGACGAATTCCTTCCGACGAACCACGGCTTCAATGAGTTCTTCGGCAACCTGTATCACCTGAATGCGGAAGAAGAGCCGGAGAACGCGGACTATCCGAAGCACATCCCGGAATTCCAGAGCAAGTTCGGCCCGCGCGGTGTGATCCACAGCTGGTCCAACGGCAAGATCGAGAACACCGGCCCGCTCACGATCAAGCGCATGGAGACGATCGACGAAGAGTTCCTGAAGGGCGCGATGGGGTTCATCGACAACGCCGTGAAGGCGAAGAAGCCCTTCTTCGTCTGGTACAACAGCACGCGCATGCACATCTGGACGCACCTGAAGCCGTCGTCCGAGGGCGTCACGGGGCTGGGCCTCGAGGCGGATGGCATGGTGGAGCACGACGGGATGGTCGGCCAACTGCTCAAGCAACTGGATGATCTCAAGATCGCGAACAACACCATCGTGATCTACACGACCGATAACGGCGCCGAGGTGATGTTCTGGCCCGACGGCGGCATGACGCCGTTCCGCGGCGAGAAGGCGACGGCGTGGGAAGGCGGCTTCCGCGTGCCGGCGATGGTGCGGTGGCCGGGCCATATCAAGCCGGGGCAGCTGAGCAACGAGATCGTCGCGGGCGAGGATTGGTTCCCGACGATCATCGCCGCCGCGGGCGTGCCGGACATCAAGCAGAAGCTGCTCACCGGATACAAGGCCGGCGACATGACGTACAAAGTGCATCTCGACAGCTACAACCTGCTGCCGTATCTCACCGGCGACACGGCGAAGTCACCGCGGAAGGAGTTCTTCTACTTCAACGATGATGGCAGTCTCGTGGCGCTCCGCTATAACCGTTGGAAGATCAGCTTCGCGGTGCAGGACAATCACGGCTTCGGCGTCTGGCAGCAGCCGTGGACTCAGCTGCGCGTGCCGATGATCGAGGATCTCTACGCCGATCCGTTCGAGCGGGCGGAGCACGACTCCGAGTCGTACTACAAGTGGATGACCGAGCACATCTTCGTGCTCGTGCCGGCGCAGGCCTTCGTGGGGCAGTTCCTCGCGACGTTCAAGGAATTCCCGCAGCGGCAGAAGGTGGGCACGTTCACGCTGGATGATGTGCTGAAGTCGTTGAGCCAGCCGCCGGCGCCGCAGAACTAGTCGATAGTCGAGAGGCAGTCGTTGGTCGTACGCGTTTGGATCTGCTAAACGCGTACGACCAACGACTGCCTCTCGACTCTCGCCTGCCGGAGCTACTGCACTGCCTTCACGGCGGCGTCGATGCGGCTCAGTGACAACTCGCGGCCCATCGCCACCAAGACTTCGAAGATCCCCGGGCTGACCGACGTGCCGGTGAGTGCCACGCGCAGCGGCTGGAAGATCTTGCCGCCGGCGACACCGCGCTGCTCGGCGAGCGCGCGCAGGCTCTCTTCCATTGACTCGGCGGTCCAGTTCGGAAGTGCGGCGAGTGATGCGCGAACGGCGGTGAGCAGTTCCGCGGTCGCGGGTCGGTCCTTCCACTGCTTCGCCACTGCGTCCTCTTCGTAGGCGATCGTGCCGGCGAAGTAGGGAAGCGCCTGGCGCACCACGTCGTGCAGCAGGCGCGCGCGCACCTTCAGCAAGTCGAGCAGCGCGAGATACCATTCGCGCCGCGCGGCGAGGTCGGCGGCGGTGGTGACACCCGCCGCGATGAGCGCCGGCGTGATGCGCGGCTCGAGATCCGCGGCGCTCGTGCGGCTCAGGTGCTGGCCGTTCATCCACTCGAGTTTCTTCGTGTCGAATACCGCAGCCTTCTTCTGCAGACCGTCGAGATCGAAAAGCTGCACCATCTCCTCGAGCGACATCACCTCGCGGTCGCCACCCGGGCTCCAGCCCATGAGCGCGAGGAAATTCACCATCGCGCTCGCAAGGATGCCTTCGTTCTGATAGTCGCCCACCGCGGTGGCGCCATGGCGCTTGCTGAGTTTCTTGCCATCCATGCCGTGGATCATTGGCACGTGCGCGAAGCGCGGCGGCTCGTGGCCGAGTGCGCGATACAGCAGGATCTGCTTCGGGGTGTTCGAGATGTGATCGTCGCCGCGCATCACGAGCGTGATCTTCATCTCGATGTCATCGCTCACCACCGCCAGGTTGTAGATCGGCGTCCCGTCGGAGCGCAGGATGACGAAGTCTTCGATGTCCTTGTTCGGGAAGGTGATCGTCTCGTGCACCGCGTCGTTCCACGACGTTTCGCCGTGCACATCGGGGATCTTGAAGCGGATCACGAACGGCATGTTCGCCGCGACGCGCTTCGCGACCTCGGCCGCGTCGAGCTTGAGACAGCGCCGGTCATACTTGAACGCCTCGGCGCCCGAGTGCGCCGCTTTGCGCATCGCTTCGAGTTCGGCGGCGGTGCAGAAACAGCGGTATGCCGCGCCGGAGGCGAGCATCGCGTTCGCATCGCGCTGATGGCGCGCGAGACCGAGGCCCTGGTAGACGGGCTCCTCGTCCCAGTTGAGGCCGAGCCAGTTGAGCCCATCGAAGATCGCGCGCGTGCTCTCGTCGGTGGAGCGCGCTTTGTCGGTGTCCTCGATGCGGAGAAGGAACTTGCCGCCCATCTTGCGCGCGTAGAGCCAGTTGAAGAGCGCAGTTCGCGCGCCCCCGACGTGCAGGTAGCCCGTAGGCGAAGGGGCGAATCGAACGCGGAGTTGGGGATCGGTCACGGCTCTTCTTGGATTCGAGTGAGACAGCAAGTTAACGCCGGCACTGCTTAGCGCGCAGGTCCGGCGGACGGCGGGCTCCGCGCCGGCGGCGGACAGCTCGAACCGCTTCGAGCCTCGCGCCAGACTGCGCCGCGAGTCTCTCGCTTCTCGCTGACGCCGCCTCTGCGGAGCCCGCCGCCCGCCTTCGGATCGATGCGCCATGCATGCGCGCGGTTGAAGCGCGCGCGCCGCCGGCGCGCGCCGTGACCGTTCCATGCGCGCTCGCTGCCCCGCTCGCGCGGCGGGCCCGCCACACACTTCCCGCACGGGCAAGAGGCGGACAGTCGGTGGTTGATCGCACCTGATCGACGTCAGGGAGCGGGGCCGCCGGCGGCGCAGCCGCGGCAGCGAAAAGCGAGAGACTCGCGGTAGTATCGCGAGGCTCGAAGCGGTTTGAGCGAAAGCGGCCTAGCCGTCGGCGGCCCCGCGACCGGTGCCACGAAGATCTCGGCCTTGAACGAGAATGAGCGAACCCGCATTCTTATAGCGCGGACGCGCTATTGCGCGTCCGCGAACTCATGGTGGAGCGACCGCATGGCAGCGTACGTGCGACTCACGAAACCAATGGTGCGCGTGAACGGGGAACTGCGCGAAGCCACGTGGGACGAGGCGCTCGATCGCGCCGCGAACGGCTTCCGCACGATCCGCGATCGCGATGGCGGCGATGCGCTCGGGATCTTCTCGTGCTCCAAGGCGAGCAACGAGATGAATTTCGTCGCGCAGAAGCTCGCCCGCATCGCGTTCGGCACGCACAACATCGACAGCTGCAACCGAACGTGACACGCACCTAGCGTCGTCGGTCTGGCGACGGTGTTCGGGGCAGGCGGAGGCACGAGTTCCTACCGCGAGGCGGAGGAGACGGACGTGATCTTCCTCTGGGGCGCGAATCCCCGGGAGAATCACCCCATCTTCTTCCACCACGTGCTGAAGGGCGTGCACAATGGCGCGCGCCTGTACGCCATGGATCCGCGCCGCACCTCCACCGCCGCATGGGCACACCGCTGGCTCGGTCTCAACGTGGGCAGCGATGTCGCCCTCGCCAACGCGATGGGGCGCGTGATCATCCACGAGGGACTCGCGAACACCAAGTTCATCGAGCACGCCACCTCCGGCTTCGAGGCGTATCGCAAGCGCGTCGAGTCGTATACGCTCGCGCGCGCCGAGAAGCTCACTGGGATTCCCGCCGCCGACATCCGCGACGCTGCGCTCGCCTACGCGCGAGCCGACCGCGCGATGATCTGCTGGACGCTCGGCATCACCGAGCACCACAACGCCGTCGACAACGTGCGGTCGCTCATCAACCTCGCGCTGCTCACCGGCCATGTGGGCCGTTACGGCTCGGGACTCAATCCGCTGCGCGGGCAGAACAACGTGCAGGGCGGGGGCGACATGGGCGCGATCCCCAACCGCCTGCCGGGCTTCCAGGACATCCTCGATCCCGCGGTGCGCGAGCGGATCGACAAGATGTGGAACATCAAGATGAAGCCCAAGATCGGCATGCACATGACGCAGATGTTCGAGGCGATGCACGAGAAGAAGCTCAAGGGCCTCTATGTGATCGGCGAGAATCCAGCGCAGAGCGAGGCCGACCAGCATCTCGCGCAGGAATGCCTCGGGGGACTCGAACTGCTCGTCGCGCAGGACATCTTCCTCACCCGCACGGCGCAGATGGCGCACGTCGTGTTCCCCGCGGCGTCCAGCTGGTGCGAGACCGAGGGCACGGTCACCAATTCCGAGCGCCGCGTGCAACGGGTGCGCAAAGCGCTCGAGCCGCCCGGCGATGCGCGCGACGACATGTGGATCATCGCGCAGATCGCGAAGCGGCTCGGCCACGATTGGGGCGAGCAGACGGGCGAAGCCGTGTGGAACGAAGTGCGCGCCGTGGCGCCGGAGATGTTCGGCGGCATGACGTACGCGCGCCTGGAAGCGGAGCACGGATTGCAGTGGCCGTGCGCGAGCGAGTCGGATCCCAGCGCGCAGTTCCTGCACGCGCGACTGTGGGCCGAGCCGATGACCACGGCGCGCGCGCCCTTCGCGGCCCTGGACGATGAGCCGCCGGTGGAGATGCCCGACGACGACTATCCGTTCCAGCTCACAACGGGGCGCCGTCTCGAATCGTATAACACCGGCGTGCAAACGGGCGGCTACGATTCACCGCTCCATCGCGGAGAATCGCTCGACCTCTCGCCCGAGGACGCGAAGCGCTTTCGTCTCAAAGACGGCGACGCCGTGCGCGTCACGTCGCGGCGCGGCAGCGTCGTGGCGCCGGCGCGCATCGAGCCGGCGATGCGGCCCGGCCTCGTCTTCATGACGCTGCATTTCCAGGACGACGTACGCGTGAACCTGCTCACGATCGACGCCACGGATCCGCTGTCGGGCACCGCCGAGTTCAAGGCCTGTGCGGTGAAGTTGGAGCCGGTGCGGAAGAAGAGCGCTGCGAAGGCACCCGCCAAGGCCCGAAGCGCACGTAACAGACGTTAGCCGTTAGAACGGCAACTACAGAGGAATTCGCATTGGATCTGCATTTTGGCACGGCGGAGGCGACGCTCGAAGAGCGCGAGGCGGTGGACGCATTGCTCGGACCTCCGGAGAGCGGATGGGATGGAGGTGAACGCGTCGCCGCACGCGACACGCGCGTCGCCGACGGCGGACTCTCCTTTCACGATGAGCGCACGCAGTTGCTGCCGGTGTTGCGCGCGGTGCAATCCCGCTGCGGCTGGATCAGCGAGGGCGCGCTCACGTACATTTGCCGCCGCCTGAACGTGCCGCCCGCCGAAGCGTATGGGGTGGTGACGTTCTACGCGCTGCTCTCCACCACGCCGCGGCCCAAGCGCATGCTGCACGTCTGCGACGACATCGCGTGCAAGACGCGCGGCGCGGACGCGCTCATCGCCGCGCTCGAGAAGAAGGCCGGTCCGGCGGCGCACCACGCGCCGAACGGCGATCACGCGAGAGTGAGCGGGAATGGCGCCGCGTGGCTGCGGAGTCCGTGCCTCGGACTCTGCGAACACGCACCGGCCGCATTCTTGCAGGTGGCCGGAGCGAAGCCGCAGGAGACGCTCGCGGGCGACGTGACGGAGAAGGATCTGATCGCGATGCTCGGTGGCAAGTACAAGGCGACGGTGCCGGAGATGCCCGCGATCCCGCAGCGCGGACAGCAGGATCTCCGCCTGCTCGCGCGCGTCGGCGTCGTAGATCCGTCGAGCCTCGACGATTACCGCGCGAGCGGCGGGTACTCCGCGCTGCGCCGCGCCTTTGAAATGGGCGCGGAGGCGGTGATCCGCGAGGTCACCGAGTCGAGACTCGCCGGGCGCGGCGGCGCCGCATTCCCCACCGGCCGCAAATGGGATGCGGTGTCGAAACAGAGCGTGCGCCCGCACTATCTCATCTGCAACGCCGACGAATCGGAGCCCGGCACGTTCAAGGATCGCGTGCTCATGGAGGGCGATCCGTTCGCGATCATCGAATCGATGACGATCGCCGCCTTCGCGACCGGCTGCGAGCGCGCGTTCATCTACATCCGCGGCGAATATCCGCTCGCTACCGCGCGGCTGCAGCACGCGATCGACACCGCGCGCGCACACGGCATGCTCGGGCCGAACGTCATGGGCCACGGATTCAGTCTCGAGATCGAGATCCGCCGCGGCGGCGGCGCGTACATCTGCGGTGAAGAGACCGCCATCTTCAATTCCATCGAAGGGTACCGCGGCGAGCCGCGCAACAAACCGCCCTTCCCGGCGGAGAGCGGCGTGTTCCGCAAGCCGACGTGCGTGAACAACGTCGAGACGCTCGCGAACGTTCCCTTCATCGTGCTCAACGGCGGCGCGGCATTCGCGGCCACCGGCACCAAGGAGTCCACTGGCACGCGGCTGTTCTGCCTCTCCGGCGCCGTCGAGCGGCCCGGCGTGTACGAAGTGAAGTTCGGCGCAACGCTGCGCGACCTGCTCGCGCTCGCCGGCGGCCCGCGCGGGAAACGGCCGCTCAAGGCCATCCTGCTCGGCGGCGCGGCCGGAGTGTTCGTGCGCCCCGATGAGCTCGACATCCCGCTCACCTTCGAGGGCGCGCGCGAGGCCAAGGTCACGCTCGGCTCCGGCGTGATCATGGCGTTCGACGGCAGCACCGATCTCACGCAGGTCATCCGGCGCATCGCATCGTTCTTCCGCGACGAATCGTGCGGCCAGTGCGTGCCGTGCCGCGTCGGCACCGTGCGGCAAGAGGAGGCGTTGCACCGCCTCGCCTCGAAGCGCACGCGCGGCGGCGTCGCGGCCGAGCTCGCGCTGCTCGACGAGATCGGCACGGCGATGAAGGACGCATCGATCTGCGGACTCGGCCAAACGGCGTACAGCGCGGTGGAGTCGGCAATGAAGCGCCTGAATCTCTACAGCGCGGGGGGTGCCGCATGACCGCGCTCGTCCAGCTGCGCACGCCGAAGCGCACGGTCGCGCTCACGATCGACGGCGAGCAAGTGTCCGTGCCGGAGGGTTCGACGATCCTCGACGCGACGGCCGCGATGGGCAAGTCGGTGCCCACGCTGTGCTATCTCGAGACGCTGCATCCCGTGAACGCGTGCCGAGTGTGCGTGGTGGAGCTCGAGGGCTCGCGCGTGCTCGTGCCCAGTTGCTCGCGCAAGGTGGAAGCGGGAATGGTGGTGCGCACCAACAGCGAGCGCGTGAAGCACAGCCGCAAGATGGTGCTGGAGTTCCTCGCGTCGAGCGTGGATCTCTCCACCACGCCGAACGTATCAGAGTGGCTCGACGAGTACGACTGCCGGCCGGCGCGCTACGGTCCGCCGGCGCCGGCGGCGAAGGAAGGCGCGCGCGACGAGGTGCACACCGGCCATCACGATGCGCCCGATCCCGCGTTCGCGGCCACCGTGCGTCAGCCGCTCAAGAACGACAACGAGCTCTACGTGCGCGACTACGGCAAGTGCATCCTATGCTACAAGTGCGTGGAAGCGTGCGGCACCGATTTCCAGAACACCTTCGCGATCGCCGTCGCGGGACGCGGATTCGACGCGCGGATCTCTACCGAGTTCGCCACGCCGCTCCCGGGATCGGCGTGCGTCTACTGCGGGAATTGCATCGCCGTGTGTCCCACGGGCGCGCTGATGTTCACGAGCGAGCACACCAAGCGCGCCAATGGCACGTGGGACGAATCGAAGCAGGCGCAGGTGGATACGATCTGCCCCTATTGCGGTGTGGGCTGCACGCTCACGTTGCACGTGCAGGACAACGAGATCGTGAAAGTGACGTCGCCCTTCGACGTGTCGATCACCGAAGGGAATCTCTGCATCAAGGGACGGTTCGGCTGGCGCTACGTGCAGTCGCGCGGCGACGCGCGCGCATGACGCTCCCCCCCGAGCTCACGCCGGGGCACCCGCTGTTCGGACTCGGCTACGCGAAGCCGGAACTCGAGCGTGAGTTCACGCGCCTCAGTGAAGGCGGCGCGACGCCGGAACATTCGAACGTCGCGGAGGAAGTCCCGGTCGCGCTCGTGTACAATCAGCGTCCGCACGTCGTGATGATGGCGACGCCGGCGGACCTCGAAGAGTTCGCGGTAGGCTTCACCCTCTCCGAGGAGATCGTCGCGCGCGCGAGCGACATCGCGAGCGTGCGCGTGCAGACGTACAGCCAGGGCGTGGAGATCCAGATCACGATCCCCGCGAGTGCGGCCGCGGCACTCGAACAGCGCGGGCGCCAGCTCGTGGGGCAGACCGGCTGCGGACTCTGCGGCGTGCAGACCATCGCCGATGCACTGCGCCCCACGCGCGCCGTGGCCGCCAAGTGGACGCTGGAGGCCGCCGCACTCTGGCGCGCCGAGGGCGCGCTGGCCGCGCGACAGGAATTGAACAAGAGCACCGGCGCCGTGCACGCCGCCGCATGGGCCACCGCGAGCGGCGAATTGGCCGTGGTTCGCGAAGACGTGGGCCGCCACAACGCGCTCGACAAAGTGACCGGCGCGCTCGCGCGCGCCGGCACCGACGCGAGCACGGGCTTCCTCGTGCTCACGAGTCGCGCGAGCTACGAATTGGTGCAGAAGGCGAGCGTCGCGGGCGTTCCCATCCTCGCGACGGTCTCGCGGCCGACGGGGCTCGCGATCAGACTGGCGGGAGCAGCGGGGATCACGCTCATCTCGCTGCTGCGCGGCTCGAGCGCGAATGTGTATTCGCACCCGGAACGGGTCCGAGCTGAGAAGCGCAGTCGTTAGTCGTACGCGTTTAGTCCGAGGCATGACAACCGTTCCTATCAGGCGCGAGTGGGCTGGAGAGTCGTACGCCATCAGTCGTCATGCCTCGGACCAAACGCGTACGACCAACGACTTCGCCGTTCCGCCCTATCTGACCCCCTCGTCGTTCCGTACTTTCCCTCGATGAGCAAGAGCGTTCCAGCCGGCGAGACCAAGCGTTCGGCAATGTTGCGTCTCACCACGCGCATCGCGACGGCGCCCAGTCAGAAGGACATCTTCTCCGGTCTCGCGTTCGGCATGATGGACGAGTGTTTCGGATTCTCGGGCGTCGAGGTCCGCATCACCGGCGACGCCGCCTCGACCGTTCGCGCCGGCGCGCCTGCGGCCGGCGTGGCACGGCTGGACGCGCCCTTTCTGCCGGAGGGCGGCGCGCCCGGGATGATCACCGTCGAGCGCGCCGCCGGCGCGCTCTTCGATGATGTTGATCGGGAGCTGCTCTCGGTCGCCGCGGCCCACGTCGCGGCCGCGGTCGCGCGATCGATGCTCCTCGAGTCTGAGCGGCGCCGCGCCCAGGAACAGCGCGCGCTGCTCGATACGCTCGCCGATCTCTCCGGCCATCTCGAACTCTCCCGCCTCCTGCAGGCCGTGCTGCAGCGCGCCGTCACGCTGCTCGGCGTCACCGGCGGCGAGCTCGCGATCCTCGACGAGCGTACGAACGAGATGGTGATGATGGCCAGCCTCAATCTCGGCAGCGATTCCACGGGCCTGCGGATGCGGCTGGGGGAAGGCGCGATGGGGCTCGTCGGCCAGACGCATGAGCCACTGATCATCCCCGACTACCAATCATGGTCGGGCAAGTCGGGCAAGTACACGCAGAGCGTCTTCGCCGTGATGGTCGCACCGTTGCTCATCGGCAAGAAGCTGGTGGGCGCCATCGCGAGCGTGCACTCCGATCCCGCGCGGAAGTTCGGACCGGGTGACCTGAGATTGCTCGAGATGTTCGCGCCGCAGGCGGCGATCGCGATCGAGAACGCCCGGCTCTTCGCCGAGGCGCGCCGGCGGGCCGACGAGCAGCAGGCGCTGCTCGAGACGTTGTCGGCCCTCTCGGGCGAACTGGAATTGAGCAAGGTGCTCGACGCCGTCTTGAATCGGGCGGTCACGCTGCTGGGCGTCAGCGGCGGTGAGCTCGCGATCTATGAAGAGGACACCGACGAGCTGGAGATCGTCGCGAGTCACAACATCGGCGCCGATTCGCTGCATTCGCGCATGAAGGGCGGGGAAGGCGCGATGGGCCGCGTGGCGAAGACGCGCGAACCGCTCGTCATCCCGCATTACCAGGAGTGGGCCGGCCGCTCGCAGAAGTACGCCGTGTCCACCTTCCAGTCGGTGCTCGCCGCGCCGCTGCTCATCGGAACCCGGCTGGTGGGCGTGATCGCGGCGGTGCACTCCGACCCGCAGCATGCGTTCGGCGAGGAGGGGATGCGGTTGATCAAGCTCTTCGCGTCGCAGGCGGCCGTCGCGATCGAGAACGCGCGACTCTTCACGGCGGAGCGCAAGCGCGCCGGCGAGCAGCAGGCCTTGCTCGATACGCTGTCAGACCTGTCGGGGGAGCTCGAGCTGGGACGCGTGCTCGCGGCCGTGTTGAACCGCGCGACCGGCCTGCTCGGCGTGACGGGGGGCGAGCTGGCGACCTATGACGAGACGCGCAAGGAACTCGTGGTCGTCGCGAGCCTCAATATCGGCATGGACTCCACCGGTACCCGCATGCGCCTCGGCGAGGGCGCGATGGGATACGTGGCGCAGACGCACGAGCCGTTGATCATCCCGAATTACGGCGAGTGGACGGGACGGAGCTCGAAGTATGAGGAGGCGACCGCGCGCTCGGTGATGGCGGTGCCGCTGCTCATCGGCACGCGCCTCGTGGGCGCGATCGCGAGCGTCCACACCGATCCGGATCGCAAGCTCGGCCACGAGGACCTGCGGCTGCTGCAGCTCTTCGCGCCGCAGGCGGCGATCGCGATCGAGAACGCGCGGCTCTACGCGTCGGCGCAGCAATCGTTCGAGGCGCTGGTGGTGAACAATCCGGTGGCGATCGCGAACGTCGATCTCGATTTCAACATCACGTCCACCAATCCGGCGTTCGAGACGCTGTTCGGCCATGCATCGGCCGACCTCATTGGCCGCAATCTGGACGAGGTCGTCACGACCAATGCGACGCGTGCCGAAGCGCAGCAGCATACCGCCGCGGCGCGGGCGGGAAAGACCTCCCGCGGCGTAGGCCAGCGCCGCCGCAAGGACGGCGCGCTGGTGGATGTCGAGCACTTCACGATCCCGGTGATCGTGGCGGGCGAGAAGGTCGGCGCGATGGCGCTCTATCACGATGTGGGCGAACTGCTGGACGCGCGCCGCGCCGCCGAGACGGCGAATAAGTCGAAGAGCCAGTTCCTGGCGACGATGAGTCACGAGCTGCGCACGCCGCTCAACGCGATCATCGGCTACAGCGAGATGCTGCAGGAGCAGGCGGAGGACGAGGGGGCGAGCGCCTATGTGCCCGACCTCGAGAAGATCCGCTCCGCGGGGCGGCATCTGTTGTCGTTGATCAACGACGTGCTCGACCTTTCGAAGATCGAAGCCGGGCGCATGGAGATCTTCGTCGAGACGTACTCGGTGGAACAGCTGGTGCGCAATGTCGCGACCACGGTGCAGCCGCTCATCGAGAAGAATGGCAACCGGCTCACCACGTCGGTGAATGGGGCGGGCGGTGAGGCGCGCGCCGACGTCACCAAGATGCGGCAGGTGCTCCTCAACCTGCTCAGCAATGCCAGCAAGTTCACCGATCGCGGCGAGATCCGGCTCACGGCGCGCCGCGCCGGCGACGATCTCCTATACGAGGTGAGAGACTCCGGGATCGGCATGACGCCGGAGCAGTCGGGCAAATTGTTCGAAGCATTCGCGCAGGCCGATGCTTCGACGAGCAAGCATTTCGGCGGCACAGGACTTGGCCTCGCGATCAGCCGTCAATTCTGCCGCCTCATGGGCGGCGATATCACCGTCGCGAGCGCGTTGGGCCAGGGTTCGACGTTCACGGTGCGGGTGCCGCGCCTGGTGGCGGAGGCCGCCGCGCCAATGCAAGGTCGTTAGTCGTACGCGTTTGGTCCGCGGCATGACAACGGATGGCGTACGACTCTCAAACCAACGACTTAGCTGTTCACGAAAGCATCGCCGACCCCAGATACACTGCGAAGATCACGATGAGCACCGTACCTTGAAGGATCGTCGTCTTCCCCGTGCGCAGCGCGAGCGCGGTCACGAAGAGTGAGAGCACGAGCAGCACGGTGGACTTCCCGTCGATGCCGAGCGTGAGCGTCAGCCCCGTGGCGAGCGACACGATCGCGACCGCGGGGATCGTGAGTCCAATGCTCGCGAGGGCGCTGCCGAGCGCGAGATTGAGGCTCGTCTGCAGCCGGTTCTGACGCGCGGCGCGTACCGCGGCGATGCCTTCCGGCATGAGCACCACGCCGGCGATGATCACCCCGACCAGCGCCGGCGGCGCGCCCGCGCGCGCGACCGCGTCCTCGAGCGTGGGCGCGATCTTTTTGGCGAGCAGCACCACGGCCGCGAGGCACACGAGCAGCAGCGTCGCACTGAACGCGGTCGCGCGATTCGATGGCGGCGGCGCATCCACCGCCACGCCGCTCGGCGACGCCTCCAGGAAATAGCCGCGGTGGCGCACCGTCTGCACCAGCACGAAGGTCCCGTACAACACCAGTGAGACGAGCGCAATGAACGCGAGCTGCCCCGGCCCATACACCGGGCCGGGCACGTGCGTGTCGTAGTTGGGAAGAATGAGCGTGAGCACCGCGATCGTCGCGAGCGTCGTGAGCGCGCCGGTCACGCCGTCGATGCCGAACGTCTGCTCGCAATG
The DNA here is from genome assembly GCA_963737845.1 of uncultured Gemmatimonadaceae bacterium. GTDB lineage: Bacteria > Gemmatimonadota > Gemmatimonadetes > Gemmatimonadales > Gemmatimonadaceae > DATKOH01. The sequence continues at coordinate 600,271 of CAVTUD010000001.1, forward strand.
CCGCATGGCGCCCACGAGCAGGCAGGTCCCCACCATGCCGGTGAGGATGATCATGAGCGTCGCGAACACCGTGTCGCGCGCGAGCGCGGCGGTGGCCGCGCCGCCCGCGATCATGAGCGACACGATGAGCGCGACCTCGATGAGCGTCACCGCGATCGCGAGCACGAGTGTGCCGAAGGGTTCGCCCACGCAATGCGCGACCGCCTCGGCGTGGTGCACCGCGGCGAGCACCGCCCCCACGAGCGCGAGAGCGAGCACCGCTACGAACCACGCGCCGCTGATCACGAGCGCGGCCCCGATCATGGCCCACGCCACCACCGGCGCCGCGACCGTCCATTTCGGCAAATGCGCGACGCCCGCCGCCGCCTCGTCGTGTTCAGCCATGCGGGATAAGCTAGCGCGTCGGGCGATTCATTGCAGTCAGCGCGCGCGCGAACCGATCAGAGCGCCGATCGCGCCTCGCCGACCCACAGTAATCAGTGCACCAATACGCTGATCCGACGGAATCCACGTCAGGGAGCGAGCGAGCGGTCGGCGCAGCCGCGATAGCGAAAAGCGAGAGACTCGCGGCAGTATCGCGAGGCTCGAAGCGGTTTGAGCGAAAGCGGCCTAGCCGGCCGCCCGCTCGCGACCGGCCGCGCGATAGCGAGAACCTTGCAAGCCGTTCGGGGTTATACTACATACAAGAAGAATCGGACCGGTGCGGTCGACCGGTCCCCCGGACGTGCGAGACTTGTCTCGCAAGTCGAGGGCGCGGGCGAGGTCCCCAGCGATGGGGCCGGCCGGCGCCTTTTTTCATTCGTGCACCCCCACCTCTCAACGAGGCGCTTGATACATGCGAGTCTTCACGAAGGAACTCACCGCGATCGCGCTGGCGGCCGCCGTCCAGATGGCGCTGCCGCCGTCGCTGTACGCCGATCCGCCGGCGCGCGTGGCGCGCATCAGCTTCGTCACGGGCGACGCATCGCTCCGCCATGGCACGTCGGGCGACTGGATGGCGTTCATGATGAACTATCCGGTGACTACCGGCGACGAGCTGTGGACCGACACCGGCAGCCGCTCGGAGCTCCACTTCGGCTCCTCCGCGGTCCGGCTCGGCGAACGCACCGCGCTCTCCTTCGTGCTCCTCGAGGACGATCGCGTCGTGCTGCGCCTCACGCAGGGAGAGATCTCGCTGCGCGTGCGCTCGCTCGACGAGAGTGATCACATGGAGATCGAGACGCCAACGTCCACCGTGTCCATCATGCGCGCCGGGGACTACCGGCTCGTCGTCGACTCGCTGGGGCTGAGCACGATGGTCGCGGTGCACGTGGGCGATGCGCAGGTCGCATCGGCCGGCGGTACCTATGACGTTCTCGCCGGTCACGTGGGTCTCGCGTCGAGCGATCCGAACACGCCGTTCGATGTCCAGCCGCTTCCGGTGGAACCGGCCGACGAGTTCGAAGCGTGGGCCGAGTCGCGTGCGCGTGCGGAGGATGCCTCGCAGGCGGGCCGCTACGTGTCGATGGAGATGACGGGCTACGAAGCGCTCGATGCATACGGCCATTGGCAGAACACGCCCGAGTACGGCGACGTGTGGGTCCCATCGAACGTCGGCGATGACTGGGCGCCGTATCGCGTGGGCCGCTGGGTGTGGGTGGATCCGTGGGGCTGGACCTGGATCGATGCGGAGCCGTGGGGCTTCGCGCCGTTCCACTATGGACGATGGGCGCGCTACGGCGGCGTGTGGGTGTGGGCGCCCGGCGTACGCGTCGCGCGGCCGGTGTACGCGCCGGCGCTCGTGGCTTTCGTGGGCGGAGGGAGCTGGAGTGCCTCGGCCCGGTTCGGCCCCGGGGGCGGCGTCGCGTGGTTCCCGCTGGCGCCCGGCGAGCCGTGGGTGCCGTCGTATCACGCGAGCACGACATACGTGAAGAACGTGAACATCACGAACGTGCACGTGACGAACATCAACGTGACGAACGTGAACGTGCAGAATATCCACTACAAGAACGTGCAGGTCGCCGGCGCGGTGACGGCGGTGCCGCGCGAAACGTTCGTCGGCGCGAAGCCGGTGCGCACCGCGGCGCTGCCGCTGCAGCCGCAGGACGTACGTCAGATCCAGGTGGTGGCGCACTCGCCACCAGTGACGCCGCGCCCGGAGAGCCGGGAGACGCCGGTCGCCAGCCATCCCGCCGCGCCGCCGCCGCGCGTCGCGACGCATATCACAGAGTTGCACGCGGAGCCGCCGCCGCACGCGGCGCCGGCAGCCGCACCGGCCGTTCCGCCAACACGAATGAACGGCCCGGGCACCGCCGTACGCGTGCCCGTGGATCCGCGTCCGCGCGCCGACATCATCGCACAGCAGCGCGCCGTGCAATCACGCCAGGTGCTCGAACACGCGCAGCTCCAGGACAAGCATCTGCAGGAGAAGGCGAGCGCGCCCAAGGGCCAGGCGCCGCCGCAGATGCAAGCGCGCCAGCAGAAGGAGACCCAAACAATGGAAGCGCGTCACGCCACCGAGAACGCGCCGAAGCACCCGGTATCGCCCGCGAAGGTGGCGCCGCCACCCAAGCCCGCGCCGAAGCCAAAGGAGGAACCGAAGCCACCCGCGCGATAACTCAACCGACCGTCAGGTTCGCGTTCGAGAAAGCCGGCCGTCCGCGCACCCAGTGAGTTGCGCGCGCGGCCGCTTTCGCACGCAGGCGGAGCAGCTAAAGATCGACGGCAGGGAGCGGCGCCGCCTCCGGCGCAGCCGCGTTAGCGAAAAGCGAGAGACTCGCGGCAGTATCGCGAGGCTCGAAGCGGTTTGAGCGAAAGCGGCCTAGCCCGAGACGGCGTCGCGACCGGCGGCTCTCGGCCTACTAACTACTCCCCCGGTTCCGAGCGATAAATCGGCCCGAGCTTCTCCACCGCCGACGTGCGCAGGAGCCGGAAGAACAGCGCGCGCAATTCGAAGTGCAGATTCTCGATCATGTCGTCGCGGTCCCGCCAGAAATCGTCGTCGATGCCCAGCTGCCGGCGGCACTCGATCGAGAGCGTGAGCCCGTTCACGTCGGGATCAGGATCGATGAACGCGCCCATCGGGTTCGGCTGGATCTCCACGACCCGCGAATACGTCTCGTCGTTCAACTCGACGCGCAGGTGCATGCCGCGCTCGGGCACCGGCTCGCCGTTCATGCGCACATCCACGCGCAGTCCTTCCAGCTGCCGCTCCGGCATCTCGCGCAGCACGTTCACGAACTTCAGCGAGATGCGCTCCACCGCGCCCACCATCTTGCTCGCGCGCAACGCGTCGGTGAGCGCTTCGATGCGATCGCGCACTTCGTCCCAGCCGGGATACGGCGCCACGAGCCGCAGCCACACCGCCTGATCGCCCACCATGACCGCCGCGAGCGGACTGAATTGCCGGATCCGCGGCTGGTATCGCATCTCTTCCTGCGTCTTCCGGAATTGCGCAGGTGCGGCTGACACCGGGATCGACTCCGAGCGCGGATACGCCTCGGTGAGCACGGTGCGGAAATACCCCGGCAACCCTTCGGCCTTGTCGCCGCCCAGCGGCTTGAAGCGCAGCTCGAAGGTGGCTTCCTCGATCGGCGGCCGCGCGAGTTCCTGCGGGAGAAGATATTTGTTGGACACGCCAAGAACCTATCCCGCGCTCGCGGGTCGTGCCAGCCGCGACGCCCGGCTCAGCGGGGCCCGAGACGCGCGCGCAGCGCCCGCTCGCCGGCGGGGGAGACCATGACCGCGCGCGAGCCGCGATGCGGCCGCGCCCACCCGAGCGCGTAGAAGCGCCGGAGCATCGCGGCGCCGAGCGCACCGGCGAGGTGATGGCGGCGCGCACTCCAGTCGAGACACGCGAGGCAGAGCGGCCGGCGGCTCCGCGCGAGCGCGTCGAGATCGATCCCGATGTCACTGCACGCATGTGCGCCGGCGTCGGTGAGTCTCACTGTGGTGCCCGAGGACCGCAGCCATCCGCGCTGGTGCATGCCGTCGTACACGAGCACGCCGAATTCGCCCGCGAGATGGTCGTAGCACACCCGTGCGCGGCGGAGCGCCGGGTCGCTCGGGCCCGAGTCCACGCGTACCGCCCCCGCGCGGTGCGCGAGCGTGCCAAGGCGTTCGATCACGGCAGCGACGTCGTGCGACGCGACGCGGAAATAGCGGTGCCGGCCGGCGTTCTCCACGGCCACGAGGTGTGCGCGCTCCAGCTTCCCAAGATGCGAGCTGGCCGTCGGCTTCGAAACGCGCGCGGCGCGCGCGAGCTCGGTGGCGGTGAGCGCGCGGCCGGACATGAGCGCGAGCAGGATCGTGGCGCGCGCGCGGTCGCCAATGAGCGCGGCGATCGCCGCGATGTCGGGGGTGTCGTCCATGGTTCCATTGTAGTCGAACCATTGAGGCGAGGCAATGCGCCATCGTTCTCGCATGGACCCACTCGACCCGCTCGTGCCCCGCCGGTCCTTCCTCGGCCGACTCGCCGCCGGCGCGGCCGCGCTGGCCGGCATGCCATTCTCTTCGCGCGGAGCCGCCATGCAAGTCACCTGCTTCATCCGATATGAGATCGACCCCGTGCAGCGGGACGCGTTCGCGGAATACGCCGACCGCTGGGCGAAGATCATCCCGCGCTGCGGCGGCGATCTCATCGGGTACTTCCTGCCGTACGAGGGGACGAACTACATCGCGTTCGCGCTCATCTCGTTCAACTCTCTCGCCGCGTACGAGCAATACCGCGCGCGGCTGCGCGGCGATGCCGATGCGCAGGCGAACTTCGGCTTCGCGCAGTCGAAGCGGTTCATCCTCAAGGAGGAACGGACGTTCCTGCAGGGAGTGCCGAGCACGATGAAGTGACGTACCTTTCGGCGATGGCCGAGGAAACGCCGGACTATCGCGCGCTGCCGAAGCGCGCCGCATATGACGCACTTGTCGCCAACGTGCGCGCCGTGCTCGATGGCGTGCGCGACCCCATCACCGCGATGGCCACCATGAGTGCGCTCACGCATCACGGCTTCGGATTCCTCTGGACCGGGTTCTATCGCGTGGTCGAGCCCGGGCGCCTGCTGCAAGTCGGGCCATACCAGGGCACGCTCGGCTGCATCGACATCACCTTCGGGCGCGGTGTGTGCGGAGTCGCCGCGGCCGAGCGTCGTACCGTGATCGTGCCCGACGTGAACGCGTTCCCGGGTCACATCGCGTGCGATGCGCGCGCGCGGTCGGAGATCGTGGTGCCGGTGTTCGACGCATCGCGCGCGCTGATCGCCGTGCTCGACGTGGACAGCGATCGCGTGCGCGCGTTCGACGACGACGATCGCGCGGGGCTCGAGCGCGCGGTCGAGTGGTTCGCGCACGCATGAGTCTTATCTCGCCGCGCGCGCAGCGCTTTCGCGAACTCCACGCGTCGGGCTGCTTCGTGATGCCCAACCCGTGGGATCCGGGCAGCGCGCGCCTGCTCGCGCAGCTCGGATTCCCGGCGATCGCCACCACGAGCTCTGGATTCGCGTGGAGCCGCGGCCGCTCGGACAATCATGTGCCGCTGCGCGAGATGCTCGATCATCTCCGGTCGATCTCTGGCTCGGTGGACATTCCCGTGAACGCGGATTTCGAGGGCGGATTCGCGGTGGGACCGGTGGAAGTCGCGCGGAATGTCGGGTTAGCCGCCGTCACCGGCGTCGCCGGTCTCTCCATCGAAGATTCCACCGGCGATCCGGCGGACCCGCTCTTCGACTTCGCGCTCTCGGTAGATCGCATGCGCGCGGCGCGCCGCGCGATCGACGATGTGGGCACCGGCGTCGTGCTCACGGGCCGTTCCGAGGGATTCATTGTCGGGCGTCCCGATCTCGACGAGACCATCCGGCGGCTCGTCGCGTATGCCGGCGCGGGCGCGGATTGTCTCTATGCGCCTGGCATCAAGACGAAGGAGGAGATCTCCGCGGTCGTGAAGGCCGTCGCGCCGAAACCGGTGAACGTCCTCGTCGGCGGCGATTTCACTACCGTCGCCGACCTCGCCGCGCTCGGCGTGCGGCGCATCAGCACCGGCGGCGCGCTCGCGCGCGCGGCGTGGGGCGCGTTCCTCGCGGCGGCGCGAGAGATCAAGGGGCAGGGCACGTTCAGCGCGCTCACGCGCGGCGTGCCATTTGACGAGATCGATAGCTCGTTCGCAGATTCGTGACATGATGCGAGGCTACAATTTCAGCGAGAACGTACGACGCGTCCTGGCGGAGGCTCGCGAGGTGGCGTCGCGGCAGCGCCAGGAGTTCGTGGCACCCGATCATATGTTCATCGCGCTCTCGCACGCGGAGAATTGCAGCGCGGTAGGCATACTCAAGGCGATGGGTATCGATGCGGGTACCTTCAGCGACAAATTCGAGGCGGCGCTGACGGTTGGCCTCGCCTCGCGGCCGACCGGGCCCGAACTGCCGTACACGACGCGGGCGAAGAAGGTGCTCGAACTCGCGATGGCGGAGGCGTACGGCCTGAACCACAGCTTCGTCGGTACTGAGCATTTGCTGCTCGGCCTGATCAGGGAGGGCAAGAGCGACGCGGCGACGGCCCTCGTTGCCGCGGGGGCCACGCTCGAGCGCACGCACGAGGCCGTCGGGAGCATCGTCCGCAAGGAAGGACCCGCGACTTCACCCCGCGATTTCGAGATCATTTTGGCGCCGGGGGCGCGCGGCCCGCGCAGCGTGACCGTCATCATCGAACACCGCGATGGCCGTCTCGAAGCGGTACGGTTCACGAGTCTCACGGAGTTCATTGAGCATCTTATGAAGAATTGGGCCTCGCTCGAGTAGACTAGTGCTTCGCCTCGCGCTCGCCATCCTTCATCTCCTGGCGCTCGCGATCGGCTTTCGCGCCGTGATCGCGCGCGGGATCGCGCTTCGCGAGCCTGTTTCGGGCGATTCGCTCAAGCGCGTCTTCCGCGCCGACAGCGAGTGGGGGATCGCCGCGCTGCTCTGGATCTCCACCGGCCTCTGGCGCTATCTGGCCGGCACCGAAAAGATGACGAACTACTATAACTACAACGCACTGTTCCGAACCAAAATGGCGCTCCTTGTGCTCATCCTCGCGCTCGAGATGTGGCCGATGATCACGCTCATCCGCTGGCGCATCGCGCTCGGCCGCGGCGGGGCGCCCGCCAACGTCGTTTCCGAGAGCCAGGCACGCCGGATCGGGGCGATCAGCTTCATCGCAGGCGGCGCTCGTGGTGCTCATGGTATGCGCCGCGGTAGGCATGGCGCGTGGCTACGGAACGCACTGATGCTTGACGGAGCGGCCGCTCCGCATCACACTGCAGGCGTCCTCGCTCCCGGGAGCGCTCCCATGTCCGGCCGCCTCACGATCGGTTCCGCCCTACTCATTGCCGCAGCATCTGCTGCGTTCGCGCAAACGCCCCCCGTCACCCGCGCGCCGACCGCGTCCGCGCCCGCCACCGTGCATACGCCTCCGTCGCCGGCGTCCATCGCGCCCGCGCCTTCGGCGGTGCAGCGCCAGAAGTTGCCCGATCTCACGTTCGCGTCGGTGAACGTGAACAACGTGAATCACGAAGTGAGCGTCCGCATGACGACGCCGCTGATCGTCGTCGACCACGTCTTTCCGCCCCAATCGACCTCCGGCGCGAGGCAGCCGGCGGGCAGCCCGTGCAATCGCTCGTTCACCTTCCCGGTCGTGCTCTCGATTCGGAACATTGGCACCGCCGACTTCGTGCCGCTCAGCTCGGCGCAGGCCGTGGGCCTGGACATCGGCACGTTCAATGCCGCGAAGGATCTCCATCAAGCTCACACCGAATCAGGCGCAGACGATGAGTTGGAGCGTGACCCTGCCGCCGGGCAACTACACGCTCAGCGCCTTCATCGACACGCACGGCCAGGTCGCGGAATCGAACGTGAACAACAACAAACTCTCCTGGCCGCTCAAGGTGAGCTGCGAGGTGCGCTCCAGCGCCGCAACGGCGCCGTCACCGATCAAAAAGCCCTAGGCGCTCGGCGCTAGGCGCTAGCGGGCGCTGACGGAGTTGCCCGGACAGCTCGCGCGCCCCTCGATCGATGGCAGGGAGCGGCGAGGCCTCCGGCGCAGCCGCGATAGCGAAAAGCGAGAGACTCGCGGCAGTATCGCGAGGCTCGAAGCGGTTTGAGCGAAAGCGGCCTAGCCGCAGGCGTCGCCGCGACCGGGCGCGCGATGTCTCATCGCGCGCTCCCGTAGAACACCGCGAGATCCTTCTTCAGCTGCGCGAGCACTGGCTGGTGCAGATACATCATGTGCCCGCTCTCGTAGTACCCATACGTGATGTTCTTCTCGAGCGACGCGTCGATGCCCATGTGCTGCAGCGTGTACTCGGTCTCGAAGAACGGCGTCGCGAAATCGTAGTAGCCGTTCGCTGAGAAGATGCGCAGATACGGATTCTGGCTCATCACCTCGCGCAGGTCCTCGCTCACGTTCGGAATGGGCCAACGATCGCCGGCCACGCGATGGCGGTTGTCCCAATCAGCGCCCACCTCATTGCTGCCTTCGGGAAGGTACGGGATCCCGGGATCCCAGCGCAGGTCCGTCTTGATGTACGACATGAACGCGGCGACGAATGCCCCCGACGTCGCCGCGTTGGCGGCGTCGTACTCCGTCGTCTCGCCGGCCGCGTCGTGATCGATGCCCATGAAGCGCGCGTCGAGCCGGCCCACGGTGCGTTCGTCGGCGCGCAGCAGCTCCTTCTGGAAGCGCTCGGGCGTGACGCGCAGGTGAGCCTTCTTGATGAACTCCACCGACAACCCGGTGAAGTGGTGCAATTGCTCCGCCACACTGTCGCGCTCGGCCGCACTCAAGTGATTGCCCTGTACGAGCGCGTGCTGGTACGCGCCGATCGCGAACGCGCGGGCTTCCACCAGGAATGGCGCCAATTCCGCCGGCTGCTGCGGCAGCTTCTTGTGGTACCACGCCGTGGCGGCCATGGTCGGGATGTTCAGCTGATATGTAATGTCGAGACTGTTCGGCGGACCGCCGAAATCGACGTACGAGTTGAGCCACGACGAGATGAGCACCAAGCCGTTGAGCGTCACGCCGCGCTCCTGAAGGTGGTTCGCCAGGCCGGCCGCGCGCGTCGTGCCGTACGATTCGCCCATGAGATACTTGGGCGAATTCCAGCGATTGAACACTGTCATGTAGCGAATGATGAAGTCGCCGAAGGATCTTAATGTCGGCGTCGGTGCCGTAGAAATCCTTGCCCGTGCCTTTGCCCACGATGCGGCTGTAGCCCGTACCCATCGCGTCGATGAACACGAGATCGCTCTTGTCGATCAGGCTCGAGCCGTTGTCGGCCAATGAGTACGGCGCGGGCGGCGTGAATTGCGGCTCGTTCGTGGCGACGCGCACCGGCGCGAACGATCCCATGTGCAGCCAGATCGTCGCCGAGCCGGGACCGCCGTTGAAGATGAACGTCACGGGCCGCGTGCGCGGATCGGCGCCGTCCTTAGTGTACGCCACGTAGAACATGCTGCCGATCGCCTGATTGGAATCGTTCTTGATGAGCAGCGTGCCCGGTCGCGCGGAGTACTTGATCACCTGGCCGTCGATCGTGATCGATCGGGGCGTGACCACGCTCGACTCGGCGGGAACGGGCTTCGCGGCGGAATCCGCAGCCGGCTTGGCGGGGGCTTGAGCGGAAACGCTGCAGACGAACGCTGCGCTGAGAGCGCAGAGTGCGCCGAGTGAACAATGCGACATGAATGAGGCTCCAGGTGACCGAGAGGCTTGCAGACTGCGTGGTAATATCCGCCCGGCGCACGTGCGGTCAACCGCGCCGCCGGTCGCGGCGACGGGTCCGGCTAGGCCGCTTTCGCTCAAACCGCTTCGAGCCTCGCAATGGTGCCGCGAGTCTCTCGCTTTTCGCTGCCGCGGCTGCGCCGGACCCGTCGCCGCTCCCTGTCGTCGCACCAGCGCGTCGCGCGAAGTCGTTCAGTTTGCGTAGCGAGTCGCCGCCGAGGTGCCCGCTGTTATTTCGATGAGCGTGAAGATGAATAGTTCGCGGCCCCACGATCAATGTCAGGGAGCGGTGCCGTCCCGGCAGAGGCGCCCCCGCGCGTAGCGAGAGACTCGCGCGCAGCATGCGCGAGGCTCGAAGCGTGTAAGCGCGAGGGCGCCGGCGCCGGGATGGCGCCGCGACCGGCGGCGAGATGACCTACTCACCACGAAGCACGGTCATTGGATCAACGCGGCTCGACCGCCATGCGGGCACGTATGCAGCCACGAGCGCCGTGCCCATGGCGATCACCGCGCCGGCGGCGTACACGGTTGGATCCAGAATGTGACACACCGTACAGGAGCGACTCGAGATAGCGCGTCGCGAAGAGCGCGCCTGCCACGCCCGCCGCGATCCCGCCGAGCGCCGTGAGCGCGGCTCCGCGCATCACGTCGATCCGCACGGTGTGCGCGCTGGCGCCGAGTGCCATGCGGATCCCGATCTCCTGCGTGCGCGTGGTGACAATGTAGGAGATCACGCCGTAGATGCCGATCGCGGCGAGCAGCAGCGCGATCGCGCCGAATCCGGTGAGCGCGAGCATTGCGAAGCGGCGGTCGGCGGCGCTGCGGGCGATGCGCTCCTCCATCCGGCCGTAGAGCGCCGGCGTTCCGGGCAGGATCGTGCGCATGAGCGCGCGAATGGGCGCGACGATCGAGCCTTCCGCGTTCGAGATGCGGACCATCGCCACGACCGGCCCTTCGGCCTGCTTCGCATGCTGCGCCAGCGGCACATAGATCTCGTTCTGCGCGCCGCGCGGCGCCGTCCAGGTCGACGCTTCGCTCACAACGCCCACCACGGTGAGCCACTGGTCGAATATGATGTTGCTCGAGATCGACTTGCCCACCGGATCCTCGCCGGGCCATAGCTTGGCCGCGATGCCGGGTGTGATGATCGCCACCGGGATGCTCCCCTCTCGATCCGCGTCGGTGAACGCCCGCCCGCGCAGCACCGGCTGCCGCAGCACGGAGAAATATTCCGGACTGATGACGCGGAATCCCGCCATCGCCGGCCAATCGTGATCCGGCGGATCGCCGGGGCGCCGAACGGGTGACGACATGGTCTCCCACGCGAGCGGAGCCCGCGTCGTATACGCGGCGCCGGTCACGCCGGGCAGCGCGCGGATGCCGGCGAGCAAGCGATCGTACTGCGCTAGCTCCCCGCTCTTCGCCGTCGCCGTGACGGTGAGAATGCCGTTCGGATCGAAGCCGCTGTCGGCCGTCATGATGTTGTGGAACGTCTCGATGAGCATCGCGGATGCCGTGGCGAGCACGATCGCGAGCGCGACTTCGAATCCAATGAGCACGCGCCACACCGGCGCACGCACCGCGAGCGAACTTGTGCGACTCCCGCGCAGCACGAGACCGGCATCCCGGTTCGCTAGGCGGAGCGCCGGATACACGCCCACGGCGAGCGTCGCCACTGCCGCCACCACGATCGCGAATGCGAGCACGCGCGTGTCCATCTCCAGCGATGCGAGGCGCGGCATGATCGCCGCTCCCTCGGCCGCGATCGCGCGAATGGCGAACACCGATACCAGCGAGGCCAGCGCCGCGCCTGCCGCCGCGATCACGAGGCTCTCGGTGAGCAGCTGCCGGATCAACCGTGACCGCGACGCGCCCAGTGCCGCTCGCACTACGACCTCGCGTTCGCGCACCCGGCCGCGGGCGAGCTGCGCGCTCACGAGATTCGTGCACGCAATGAGCAGCACGAGCGCGGCCGCGCCGAACACGATCGGCGGCATCGTCCGGTAGTTCGCCACCAGATAGTCGCGCAGCGGCACGACGTCGGCGTCCACCGCCTGCGTCCCGTTGCCGAACTCGGCGAGCAGCGACTTCGAGAGCGCGGTCATGTTCGCGCGCGCGGCCCCGAGCGCAACGCCCGGGGTGAGCCGCGCGATCACGGTGTAGTTCGACGCGTTGCGCTGGTTGTCCGGGTAGTGCTCGTGCGGATAGAACACGTCCGCCGGCTGCATGAACTGGAATCCCGGCGGCATCACGCCCACCACCGGATATCGCTCTCCCGCGCCGAGCGTTCCGAGCGGGAGTCGCCCGCCCATCTGCGTGCGCCAGAACTCGTACGACACCATGAGCGCCTGCGGCCCGCCGGGCGATTCTTCGTCGTCGGTGAATTCGCGGCCGATGGACGGCGAAACGCCGAGCGTCGCGAGGAAATGGCGCGAGATGCCGAGCATGGTGGCGTGCACCGGCTCACCATCGTTCGCGTCGGGCCACACGAATCGCGCACCGAGTCTCGTAGCGGAGGCCACGCTCTCGAAGGAGCGCGCGTTCTCTCTCCAGCTCACGAAGTTCGGATAGGACGGCGCAATGAGCTCCTGTTTCGCCGTGCGCTCGCGAATGAACACAAGCCGGCCGGCGTCGCGATAGGGCAGGGGGCGGAGCAGCGTCGCATCGAGCACGGCGAACGCGACGGTAGCGGCCGCGATCCCGATTGTGAGCGTGCCCACGGCGAGCGCCGTGAAGCCCGGACTCTTGCGCAGCGAACGGAGTGACCAGCGCAGGTCTTGCATTCGGATCTCCTGGGGAATCGTGCTCCTAGCTAGACATCAGCGCGACACACATGGTTGCCGCCGGCCCGCGGTTCAATCTTCCAGCGACGGCAGCGTCTTCAGCACCTCACGCGCTTCCAGCCGCGCACCCACGACGTCATCCTTCCGCACCTTGCCGTCGCCGGAACACGATCACGCGCTTCGCGAACTGCGCGATATCCTGCTCATGCGTCACCATCACAATGGTGAGCCCGGCGTCGTTCAGCCGCTGGAAGATCTCCATGATCTCCACCGACGTGTGGCTGTCGAGATTACCCGTGGGCTCGTCGGCCAGCAGAATGGACGGCTGATTCACGAGCGCGCGCGCGATCGCGACGCGCTGTTGCTGGCCGCCCGAAAGCTGCGATGGGAAATGGTCCGAGCGGTCGGCGAGGCCCACCAGCGCCAGCGCATCGGTCGCGCGCCGCTGAGCTTCCTCCTTCGGGATGGTCGAATAGAGCGTGGGCAGCGCGGTGTTCTCGAGCGCGGTGGTGCGCGCGATCAAGTTGAATCCCTGGAACACGAATCCCAGTTTCTGATTCCGGATCACGGCGAGCTGGCGCTTGTGCAAGCTCGCGACATCGGTGCCGTCGAGGTGGTACGTGCCCGACGTCGGCGTATCGAGGCAGCCGAGGATGTTCATGAACGTACTCTTGCCGCTGCCGCTCGCGCCCATGATCGCGACGAAGCCGCCGGCCGCGACATCCACGCTCACGCCGCGCAGCGCGTGCACGCGTGTCTCGCCGAGTTGGTAGTACTTATGCGCGTCCTGGACGCGTATCACCGCTTCCGACATGACCACCCCCGCGCGCGTCAGCGGCGGATGACGGGAACGGCCGCGCCCTTCCCGGCGAGCGAACCGGTGACCACGTCGTCACCGAGCTTGAGTTCGCCGTGCAGCACGCTCTTCACCTCAGTGAACGCGTGGTCCGTGATGCCGAGGCTCACGCGGACGGGCTCCAGCGTATTATCGGCGCGGAGCTTCCAGACGATCCCGGTGTCGGTGCGGCCGTGTGCCGCCTTCGCGCTGTCGGCGGCCGTCGCGTCGGCGGGGAGCTCGCTGTCCTGCATGCCGTACTTCGCGTACAGGGCGTGCACCTGCTCGGGCGGGTACGGCGGCTTGTAGCGGAGCGCGGCGTTCGGGAGCTTCATCGCACCCTCGACGGTCGCGACGGGGATGTTCACGTAGGCCGTCATCCCTGGGTACAACTTGAGCTGCGGGTTCGCGAACGCGATGATCGCATCGTACGTCACGACGTTCTGCACGGTGGTCGCGTCCATGCGCACCTGGCTCACGGTGCCCTCGAAGGTCTGTTCGGGGTACGCGTCCACCTTGAACGAGACGCGGTGGCCGATCTGGATGCGGCCCACGTCCGACTCATCGATCTTCGCGTACACGAGCATCTTCGTGAGATCCTGCGCGATCGAGAAGATCGTGGGCGCCTGCAGCGACGCCGCGACGGTCTGGCCCACGTCCACGTTCCGCGCGAGCACCACGCCATCGATCGGCGAGCGGATCACGGTGTAGGCGAGGTTCGCCTTCGCGATCGTGAGCGCCGCCTGCTTCTGGTCCACCTGTGCGTTCGCCTGCGTCACCGCCGCGCGCGACGCCGAGACGGATGCCGAAGCCGCGTCCGCATTGGAGCGTGCGACTTCGACGTTCTCCTTCGTGTCGAAGCCCTGCCTCTCGAGCACCACGAGCCGCTCGTACGCCGCCTTGGTCTGCACTTGCGCCGCGGTCGCCTTCTCGACGTTCGCCTCCGCGGCCGCCACGTTCGCCTGCGCGCTCGCGAGGTCCGCGCTCGCCTGCAGTACCGCGCCCTGCAGGAGCGCGGGGTCGATGAGCGCGATCACATCGCCCTTGTGCACTTTCGAATTGAAATCGGCGTTGAGCTTCGCGATCGTGCCCGACACTTGCGATCCGACCTGCACCGTGATCACGGCGCTCACGGTACCTGTCGCATCCACGGCATCGTTGATCTCGCCGCGCTCCACGCGCACGGTGAAGTATTGCAGCGAATCGCCTCGGCGGAATGCCAGCGCGGCGATCACACCGGCGGCGACCACGACGGCCGCACCGGTGATCCATTTGTTCCGAGCGGTCATGACGCGTCTGTCTCCCTAGTTGCGAATATGTCTCATTCGAAGCGAAGTGCTTCGATCGGATCGAGCAACGACGCTTTGCGCGCCGGATAGTAGCCGAAGAACACGCCCACTCCCACCGAGAACAGCGCCGCCAGCACCACCGCCTTGAGCGACATCTGCATCGGCCACCCGAGGGTGCTGCCAATGATCAGCGAGGCCACGACGCCCAGCAGCACGCCGCAGCCGCCGCCCACAAGGCTCAGCATCACGGATTCGCCGAGGAATTGCACTTGGATCGCTTCCTCGGTCGCGCCAACGGCCACGCGTACGCCGATCTCGCGCGTGCGCTCCGTGACGGACACGAGCATCACGTTCATGATCCCGATCCCGCCCACGAGCAGCGAGATCGACGCGATCGCCACCAGCAAGATGGTCATCGTCCGGCTCGCCTCGAGCTGCGCCTGGATGATGTCCTCGGGATTCCGGATATTGAAATCGTCCGGCGAGTCCGGCCGCAAATGGTGCCGGTCGCGCAACAGCGCTCCGGCCTGTTGGCCCGCGAGCTTCACCGCGTCGGGTGACACCGCGGAGCACAGGATGTCGTCGAGCCACGGCGCGCCCTTGATCTTCTTCATGACGGTGGTGTACGGCATGATGATCGTATCATCCTGGTCCTGCCCCGAAACGGACAGCCCTTTCGGATGCAGCACGCCGATGATGCGGCAGGGCAGTCCCTTCACGCGTGCGATCTGCCCGATCGGATTGTCGGGGCCGAACAATTGCTCGCGCACGGTGCGCCCGATCACGCACACATCGGCGGCGTGGTCCACGTCATCCTGCGTGAACATCGTGCCTTCATCGATGGTCCAGCGCTTGATGTCGAAGTATTCCGGCGAAACGCCCCGGTACCCGGTATACCAGTTCTGATTGGCGTAGATGATCTGCGTGGAACCATCCACGTTGGGCGAGACGCTCTTGATGAGAGGAACCTGGTCCTTGATCGCGAGCATGTCGCCGAGCGTGAGCGTCGGCGTCGCGTGCGTGCCGGTGCGCACGCCGTTCACGGCGCGGCCGCCTGCTTCGATCCACACCAGATTGTCGCCCAGGTTGTTCATTTGCTGCTCGACGCGCACCTGACCCGCATTGCCGATCGCGACCACGCAGATCACTGCCGCGATCCCGATCATGATGCCGAGCACGGTGAGGAGGCTCCGCATCTTGTTGCGGAGGAGTGCCCAGACGGAGGACGCGAGCAGCGCGCGGTGATTCATCTGCCTTCCAGTGAGAGATCTGCGGTCGCGGGTCGTGCGACCTCATCATACGCGATCGAGATTCGTTTCGCTGGTGCACTCCCCACCACGAGCGCACGCCGCATCATGACATCCTTGTAATTCGCATTCCTCTCTCCAAGCTGCTCGCCAGCTCGTCGAGCATCTCGTACCGCCGCACGTACTGGCTCCGTTTATTCGAACTGATCTCGCTCATTGCGCGCCGCGAAGGACGCAGCGGCAGCTCGTACCAGCCATCGCCGGCGAGCCTGCCGCCCGCGTCTCTCCAGCACGCGTCGTAGCTCGCGGACAGGCTGTGGAAGAAGGGGATGTCGATCAGGTGCTTCTTGTGGTGCACCTGGATGCGGTCGCTCGCGCCGCGAAGGGTCGTGCAGTTCGCGGATCGCGCGATCTCCTGGATCGCTGCCACCATGAGCGCGCGCGGCCGAAGCCCATGCATCGCCTTCGTCGCCGCCTTCATGCTCGACGCACTCCCGCCGCGGCCCTGCACACATCCCACGTAGCAGATCCGGCGACCGCCGAGTCCATCCTCCATCGAGAAAGCGAGCGACATCAGCAGCCCGCCAAGCGCCGCGCAATGTGCCGACAGCGTGATCTCCCCCTCCTTCCGGTATCGCTCGTCCATGCCGAGGAAGAGTTCCGCGTCGCCGCCATCGCGCAGCGTGAATCGGCCAACCGGAACGGGCTCGGGCCGCAACAGCGCTTCGCGAAGCGCTCCCCCTTCGCGCTCAGCGACCCGATACGTGCCCAGGATCACCTCCACGCGCCGCGCGATCGTCCAGCGCGTGGACATGTACGGCCGGAGCGGCCGGAAGGCGAGGCGCGGATTGGCGTCGCGATACTTGGCGAATTCCGGCGTGTCGAGCGTATCGAACCAACTCCGCGCGCGGCCGGCGTGCGCGGCGGCGAGGACGGTCCATCGCAGGTTCTGCTTGATCTGTTGCGACACACGTTCGACGCCGAATGCCGCCGCACTGAGCATCCATGCTCGGCGGCCGATGGAGCGCGGGGGGTCCGGGTCTCGGTCTGTCACGGTCACGTCTCCGTGCATAACAATAGCGGCCACGCGACTGCCGGACGCTCTTCGGATTATGACATCTTTGCAATCTTCGACCGGCGCGCCGGCGCCACCCCTCTCGCGTCGGCGAGCGCGATGAGCCAATGAAACCCCTCGCACACGATGCAGATCCTTCGCCGTGACGTTACACGATCACCGCGCAACCGATACCACAATGTCTGACACCGGGCAGTAGCGTGCGGCTCGTGAAGTCCTCACTTGCCGCCCGGAGAAGCGTATGCGCTCACGTCGCGTGTTCCCTTCCAGTCTATTCCGTCGCGTTGCCTCCGCTGCCGCATTCGCTGTCGTGCTCTCGTCTCTCACGTTGTCATTACATGCGCAGGTTCCGGTTGGCGTGATCGCCGGCCGCGTCGCCGATTCCTCCGGTAAGGGCATCGACGGCGCGCTCATCCACGTGGTGGGCACGCGGCTCGGCAGCCAGAGCGACTCCACCGGCGCGTTCCGCGTCATCATGGTCCCGCCCGGCACGTATCGCGTGACGGTCGTGAGCCTACTCGGGTTCTCCCCCGACACGTTCTCCGCGACCGTCGCCGCGAACCAGACCGTGCGGCACGATGTGCAGCTCAAGTTCACGGGTGCCACCGCCGCCAAGCTCGCCACGGTGTTCGTGACCGCCGAACGTTTGGGCCAGACGATGGCCGAAGCACTCAACGAACAGAAGAACGCGACGAACATCATCAACGTGATGTCGGGCGACGAGATCCGCGCGCTCCCCAACTACAATGCCGCCGAAGCGGCCGGCCGCATCTCGGGCGTGTCGCTCGAACGCGACGAGGGAGAAGGGAAGTACGTGCAGGTGCGCGGCACCGAACCCCGGCTCACCAACGTGACCGTGAATGGCGCGCAGGTGCCCGGCACGTCCACCGATCGCATCGTCAAGCTCGACGACGTTCCGTCGGACATCCTCGGTGCGATCAAGGTCTCCAAGACGCTCACCGCCGACATGAACGCCAATGCGATCGGCGGCTCGGTGGACCTCGTCACGAAGACACCGGAGGATGCGCCACAGGGGTATGTGTCCGGTCAATTCGGCGCCATCGATCTTCTCGGCAAGACGAGCGGCCAGGCTGGATTCACCTATGGCGGGCGCTATGGGGCCGCGAACCAAACGGGCTTCCTGATCGGTGCCTCGTGGGACCGGTCGTACCGCGCGATCAACGATGTGGAGCCGGCGTGGGCGTACAACGGCGACGGGACCTCTCATCCCGTGGAGTGGAGCCAGCGCGACTATCTCTACGATCGTACGCGCATCGGAGTCGGCGGCGACCTCGACTATCGCTTCGACGAGCACAATACGATCTACCTGAAGGGCATGTACAGCCATTTCCAGAATTTCGGCACGCGCTATGTGTACGACGTCGCATCGAGTGACGACTCGGCGGCGTCGGGCACGAGCGGGTTCGGCACGGGAGTGGAGGCGGTGCGAGAGGTGGAATTCCGCACGCCGACAGAACAGCTGTGGGGCGGCAGCGCCGGGGGTCTGCACGAGTTCTCGAAGTGGACGCTCAACTACCAGGTCAACTACACCGGCACGTCGCAGATCGACAACAACTATCGCTCGAGCAGCTACGCCGCGGCGGGTAGCGGCAACATGACGGTCAATTACAACTACGCGGATCGGATGTACCCGACCTTCAACTTCCCCGATCCGGCGCAGGCGGCCGCGGCCGTCGCGGCGGGAGACTATTCCCTCGATGGGTACGACACGGACTACGACCGGACCACGGCGTACGACGTCGGCGGGAACATCGACCTCCTTCGCCAGTATTCGCTCGGCGATCACACGAGCTGGTTCAAGTTCGGCGTTCGCCTGCGCGACGACAACAAGGTGTACAACCAGAACGAACAGAGCTTCGCCTCGAACACGCCGTTCGCAATGTCGTCGGCGCTGGCCTCGTTCACCGACCCGCACTTCTATTCGCGACTCAGCCCGAGCTACCCGCTCGGCCCGGTCCCCGATTTCGGATCGACCCAGACGTATGAGAATGCGAACCCGGGGGCGTTCGACGACCAGACCGATACGCTCGGCAATCAGCTCGCGAGCTTCACCGGCAGCGAGAAGATCTACGCCGGCTATCTGATGAACACCACGGAGTTCGGACCGATGCTGGTGAACATCGGGCTCCGGGTGGAGCAGACGAACGACACCTACAGCGGGAACGCGGTCACGCAGGATTCGCTCGGGAACACGTTCGTCACGCCGGTGGCGGGGAGTTCGTCGTACGCCGACTGGTTCCCGAGCCTCCAGCTGAAATACTCCACCGAGAGCAATTGGAACTACCGGTTCGCCGTTACGCGCGGCATCGCGCGGCCCAATTACTCGGATCTCGCGCCGAGCCTGTCGGGCGTGGCCGATCCGGCGCTGATCAATGATTACTCGAACGTCTCCGCCGGCAATCCGGACCTGAAGGCGCAGACGGCGTGGAACTACAATGTGATGGTGGAGCACTTCTTCAGGAACGTCGGGATCCTGTCGGGCGGCATCTTCTACAAGCAGATCTCGAACTTCATCTTCACGCGCAATTTCCGGTACGCGGGTCCGTACGCACCGCTCGTGGGATACGCCGGCACACAGCCGCAGAACGGCAATGATGGACACCTGTCCGGCCTCGAGCTGGAGTGGATCCAGCACTTCAGCTTCCTGCCGGGCTGGACCTCCGGCTTCGGGATCGACGCGAACTACACGCACACGAAGAGTTCGGCGGTGGTGCCGTGCAGCGACGTGGGAGTGGGCGGCTGCTCGGCGAATGGGAGCGATACGACGCGCACGGCGACGCTCCCGCGTCAGGCGCCCGATCTCTGGAACGTCGCGCTCATCTACGATCGCGGCGTCGTCTCGGCGCGTATCGCCTGGACGTACAACGGCGCCAGCATCTACTCTTACGGCGACGGGTCGAACTCCGGCGAGACGGGCGACACGTACTTCTATCCGCACTCGCAGTTCGATGCGTCGATCATGTGGAACGTGACGCGCACCACCCAGCTTCAATTCCAGGTGCTCAACATGAACAACGCGGTCTTCGGCTTCAACAACGGCGTGCCCGGTGACAACTACAACATCCAGCGTGAGTACTACGGCGCCACGTTCTTCCTGGGCGTGCGCTACGGCTTCGTGGGCTACTGACGTGCGACTTCGTGTGAAAGCCGCGACGTTCGCGTTCATGGCGGTCTGTGTCATCGCGTGCGGGGCATCGCGCGCGATGGCGCAGACCCCTCAGGGGCAGGTCGCGTTCCTCGTGATGGGAGATTGGGGGCGCGACGGCGACTCGGCGCAGACTCGCGTCGCCCGCCAAATGGGTGTCACCGCGGCGGCGCTCCACGCGGCGTTCGTCATCTCCACCGGCGACAATTTCTATTCGGATGGCGTGAAGAGCGTCACCGACCGCCAGTGGCAGACGTCGTTCGAGCAGGTGTACACGGCCCAGTCGCTGCAGATCCCCTGGTACGTGGCGCTCGGTAATCACGACTATCACAGTGATCCGGATGTGCAGGTGCAGTACACGAAGACGAGCACTCGATGGCGGATGCCGGCGCGCTACTTCTCATTCACGGAGCGCGTCGACGACACGACCAGCGCCGAGTTCTTCATCATCGACACCTCGCCCTTCGTCGAGAAGTACTACACCGACAAGAAGATGGCGCCACAACTCAAGGGCATGAGCACCGCGCCGCAGCTCGCGTGGCTCGACAGCGCACTCCACGCGTCGAAAGCTCAGTGGAAGTTCGTGGCCGGGCACGGCACCATCTATTCGGCGAGCCCGGTGCACGGCAATACGTCCGAGCTGATCCGCGACGTGGTGCCCCTGCTGGAGAAGTACCATGTGCAGGCGTATCTGAACGGACACGATCACGATCTGCAACACGCGCACGCCGGCAGCGTCGCGTACTTCACGTCGGGCGGCGGCTCGGAGACGCGGCCCACGGGCCATGATGCGCACACGGTGTTCAGCCGCGCGAGTACGGGCTTCCTTGCGGCGGTGTTGACGACGGGTGCGTTGAAGGTACAGTTCATCAACGACTCGGGTCGCGTGCTGTACACGACGTCGATCAAGCGAGGCGTGCCAACCCACTGAGGAACTCGCCATGCGTCGTCGCCGCTTCGTCGCGCTGCTTCTGATCATGGCCGCCTCGCGCGGCGCGGCGCAACAACCGGCGCCGGCGCCCGATTGGCACGCGGTGGAGCAGGCGCTCGGCCGATCCGGCGCGCCGCAGCCCGGCGGTGTGATCAAGTTCGCTTTTCCGCGCTCCGATCTCAGCGTGACCGTCGGCAATGTGACGGTGAAGCCAGGATTGGCGCTCGGCAGTTGGGTCGCGTTCATGCCGCAGGGCGGCGGCGCGATGGCCATGGGTGATCTCGTGCTGTTGACCGCCGAGGTCGCGCCCGTGATGCACGCGCTGGAGGCCGGCGGAGTACAGGTGGCGGCGGTGCACAATCATCTCCTGGGCGAGATGCCGCGCATCATCTACATGCACATCGTCGCCAGCGGCGATCCGGTGAAGATCGCGGTGACCGTGCACGCGGCGCTGGCACTCACGGCCACGCCTCTAGGCCCTCCCTCACCACCGGCCGCAGCAGTGTTCCCGCTCGACACCGCCGCGCTCGCGCGCGCGCTGGGTGTATCCGGCAAAGTGAGTGGCGGCATCTATCAGGTGAGCGCAGCGCGCCGCGATCCGATCACGGTCGCTGGCATGACCGTGCCGCCGTCCATGGGACTGGCCACCGCGATCAATATCCAGCCGCTCGATGCGGGCCGCGCCGCCGCCAGCGGCGATTTCGTGCTCACCGCGGATCAGGTGACGCCGGTGCTCCAGGCGCTCACGGCGCACGGGATCGCGGTGACGGCGCTGCACAGCCACCTCATGTCATCGTCGCCGTCGCTGCTGTTCATGCATTTCTGGGCGGCGGACAGCGCTTCGAAGGTCGCGGCGGGACTCGGCGCGGCACTTGCCGCCGCGAAGTGATTCAGACGCCGACGAGCGGATACCCCAGTTCGCGCCAACGTTGGATCCCGCCTTCGAGCGGGCGCACGCGTTCCACGCCGTGCCGCTTGAGTCGGAGTGCCGAGCGTGCGCTCGAGGCCTCATTGGGACACGAGCAGTAGAGCACCACTTCGCCGTGCGTGGGGATCTCGGAGAATCTGACCTCGAGTTCTTCCGGCGTGACGCGCAGCGATCCCGGGATGCCGCCCGGGTCCGTCGCGAATTCCATCGCGTGCCGCAGATCGATGATCACCGTCGGTTCCGCCGCGTCGAGCCGGCGTTTGAGTTCCTGCGGCGTGATGCGTGCCATGCGCAGCTCGCGATACATGAGCTGGCGCCGGACGACCTTCCACACGATGTACACGCCACAGAGCACCACGAGCAGTTGCATGCCCGAGACGCCGAAGCGCACGACGAGCTGGAGGATGTCCTCCACGCTCGCGCTGAATCCGTAGCCGAGCCCGACGAACGCCGCGACCCAGAGGGCGGCGCCCAGGAAGTTGAGCGCGAAGAACCGCGGACGCGACATGCCCGCGATCGCCGCGATCGGCTGCACGACGACGCCGGCGAATCCGGGCATGAAATTCGCGATGATGAGAGCCGCCGCGCCCCAGCTCGTGAAGAAATCGCGCGCGCCCCGCGCGCAGCGGTCGGGCTCGAGCGAGAGCCGGCACACGAGCGTGAGCACGTCCCCGCGTCCGTGCCGCGCCGCCTCGTACCACACCGTATGCGCCGCCACCGACGCGAATACGGCGACGCTCATGACGAGGAACAAGTCGAGCTGCCCCGCGCGCGCGATCGCACCCGCGGCGATCAGGAACGGAATGGCCGGCAGCGGCACGCCCAGTTGGTCCGCCAGCACCAGCGCGAACAGCACCGAGTAACCGTGCTGCAGCAAGAACCCGTTGGCGTCACCCATGTTCGGCGATAAGTATCGCGGCGTGGCGGCAGGCGCAAGCTCAGCAAACACTAGACCGCCGGGAACCGATTGCCGGGAACCGGTGAGGAATGACAACGCATGGTGTAACGACATCGCGCGACGTCGTGATGGAATGTGTTGTTATGCCACATCGACTCCCTGCAATCGACAGTCGGCTCTCGCAGTGGCAGCTACTTCGCGTTTTCCTCTCCCGCCACGATCCCCAGATTCACCTGTTTGATCGCTTGCACGACAAGATTCTCCGCGTCCGCGCGGTGACCGCCCTTGTTGTGCTCGGCTTCCTTCAAGTGCATTTGCGCCTGCTTGAGCGCGTCCAATGCGGCGTTCATGTGCGGCTGATCCACATTGCGCGTCGCGGCCACGGCGGCCGGAACGAACAGCACGCCAGCGACCAACACCGCGACGAGAATGCGAAGCGTCTTCTGCATGGTACGTGTCTCCTCCGTTGAGGTGACCTGCCTGGCGCCGCCCCGCCCGCGCGGCGCCCTCCTACAAACGTTTCGTACGCGCCGCGTGTCAATACGTTGGCGTGGCGCCTCGCCGCGTCTGTGACACTCACATGCCGGAGGGATGGATGCGCAGATCGATCTTGGTGCTGGCGATGCTCGCGGTACCCGTGGCCATCTCGGCCCAGGCGCCCGCGCGCGCGGAGATCCTCGTGGTCGGCACGTATCACATGGCCAATCCGGGGCACGACATCCATAACATGCAGGCCGACGACATGCTGTCGTCCAAGCGCCAGCAGGAGATCGCGCAACTCCTCGAGGTACTCAAACAGTTCCACCCGACCAAGATCGCGATCGAAGCCCAGGTGGACAGCAAGAGAGTCGCGCAGCAGTACGCGGACTATCTCGCCGGGAAGTACACGCTCTCCGCGAACGAGATCGATCAGGTGGGCTACCGCCTCGCGAAGGAGCTGGGCCACAAGCAGGTGTACGCCGTGGATGTCGACGGCGATTTCCCCTGGCAGCGCGTGATCAACTATGCGAAGGCCAACGACCGCACCGCCGAACTCGATTCGATCAACGCGGGGTGGGGGACGCTCGTGTCGGAGGACGGCGAATACTTGCGCACGCACACCGTGCTCGAGATGTTCCGCTTCCTCAACGCCGACGCGCGGGTGACGCGCGACATGGCCCTGTATTTCGCGGTCGACAAGTTGGGCGAGCCGTGGGAGTACGCGGGATCCGACCTCATCGCGTCGTGGTACCAGCGGAACATCCGCATTTACCACAACATCGCTGCGCTGGCGGCCGCGCCGGGCGACCGGGTGCTCGTGATCTACGGCGCGGGGCACCTCGGCTGGCTGCGACAGGACGCGGCGAACGACACGACGGTGCGGCTGCGGAGACTTTCGGAGTTTGGACAGACGCACTGAAAGGGGCCTTCAAAAGGCCGATCGTCGGTTGCCGGGAGTCGATGATGCATAAGAACACATTCCATCACGACATTGCGCGATGTCGTGATGGAATGTGTTCTTATGCATCATCGACTCCCGGCAATCGACAATCGGCTGTTGAATCTCTCGCAGTCAAGGCGCGAGTACCGCCACCGTCATCGTCGCCGTCGCGCGATCCGTGCCCGTGTAATAGAACAGGTACACCTTGTGCGTCTTCTCATCCACGGCGCACGTGCGCGCGCCGCCGCCCGTCTTCACGGTCTCGGTGATCGTGTACGTATCCGGTGAATCCATGTGGATCACGTTCATCGTGCTGTCCACGCGATTCGGATTGAACACGAGCTTGGTGCTCGGATCGTAGCAGTTCTGGTCGGCTCGGCTCGCGACGCGGATGCGCGTCACCACGCTGCCGTTGTCGGCGTTCACCACCACCATGTTCGTGTCGCACGCCATGAAGAGGCGGCGCGCCGCGGTATCCATCGCGAGACCCTGCGCGCGGCCGCAGCCCGGCACCGGCGTGTACACCGTGTCGATCACCAGCGCCTTCGTGTCGAAACGCTCGATCGCACCCGCGTTCTCCACGTTCGCGAACATCTTGCCGCGTCCGTCCACCACGCCGGTCTCGAGGCCGTCGCCGATCATCATCTTCTTCTCGAGCTTGCCCGTGGTCATGTTCACCACCCAGCCGTTCTTGTCCTCCCACACGAACGCGCGGTGCGTGAACATGTCGTAGCGAATGCCGTCGCCCTTCACGTCTTCCTGGCCGGTGACCGCGAGCGTCTTGAGATCGAACACGACACCGTTCCGCACGAGGCCGCGGTGCAGGTCGGGCGCGATCGCGTATCCGCCGCCGCCGCCCTTCACGTGACCCACCACCTCATCCTTGTCGACATCGATCACCGCGTCACCCATGCCGTACAGGTGGCGAGCGCCCTGATCGATGATGATATAATCCGCGCGGGACGTGCCCATCGGCATCGTCTTGATCACATGATAGTGCGTGGTCTGCACCGCGCCGGTGAATGTGGCGACGGTCAACACAGCGGTGGCAGCGATACTGGAACGGCGCATAAGTGCTCCTGGAGGAATGCCCTGCAACGTACGAGATTGCCGGAGGCAACTCCACACACGCGATGATTACAATTCTGCAAGACACGCGCTACGCCGCTCGCACGCTGCTCAAATCGCGGGGCTTCGCCGCCACGGCGATCCTGACGCTCGCGCTCGGCATCGGCGCGAACACCGCGCTCTTTTCCGTGGTGAATGGCGTGCTGCTCGATCCGCTCGCGTATCCCGACGCGGGGCAGCTCGCCGCGATCTACGGTGATTCGCCCGGCTTCGCCAAGGCGCCCATCAACTATCTGAATTTCCTCGACTGGCAACGCGTGTCGCACGCGTTCTCGTCCATGGCGATGTACCGCAATCAGGACTACAACTTCACCGGCTCCGAGCAGGCCGAGCGGCTGAGCGGCTTCATGGTGTCCGCCGATTTCTTCCGCACGCTGGGCCAGGCGCCGGTGCTCGGGCGCGACTTCGACGCCGCCGACGATGTGCTCGGCGCGGCGCCGGTCGCGGTCCTGGGCGGCGGGTTCTGGCAGCGCCGGTTCGGTGGTTCGCCATCGGTGCTGGGAACGGTGATCACGCTCAACGGCACGCCGTACACGGTGGTCGGCGTGATGCCACCGGCTTTCACGTTCTACGGACCGCAGCGCGAGGTGTACACGCCCATCGGTCAATGGGCCGACAAGAATTTTCGTGACCGGCGGGTGGAAGTCAGCTCGCACGGCGTGGGGCGACTGAGAACGGGGGTGACGCTCGCGGCCGCGCGCGCCGAGATGGACGCGATCGCGCGCGATCTCGCTGCGCAGTACCCGGACGCGAACAAGAATGTTGGCATCACGATCCTTCCGATGAAGGAGGACATCGTGGGCAACGTGCAGCCGTTCCTGCTCGTACTGCTCGGCGCCGTGGGGTTCCTGTTGCTCATCGCCTGCGCGAACGTCGCGAACCTTCTGCTCGCGCGCTCGCTCGCGCGGTCGCACGAGTTCGCTGTGCGCGCCGCGCTCGGTGCGAGCGCGCGGCGCGTGATCCAGCAGCTGCTCACCGAGAGCGTGCTGCTCGCGATGAGTGGCGGCGCGCTCGGGATGCTGCTTGCCTGGTGGGGCACGCGCGCGATCCTCACGCTGCTGCCCGCGTCGCTCCCGCGCTCCGCGGATATCGCGCTCGATGCACGCGTGCTGCTGTTCACTTTCGGCGTGTCGCTGCTGGCCGGCGTGTTGTTCGGTCTCGTGCCGGCGATCAAGGCGTCACGATCGGATCTCAGCGAGGTGCTCAAGGAATCGGGGCGGGGCGGGAGCGGCGCGCGCCACCGACTGCAACGCGCCTTCGTCGCGGTGGAGGTCGGGCTCGCGCTGGTGCTGCTCGTGGGCGCCGGACTCATGCTGCGCAGCTTGCAGGCGCTCTGGCGCGTGGACCCTGGTTTCGAGCCGGCGCACGCGATCACCTTCTCGCTCTCGCTTCCGGCCACGCCGAACACGACGAGTGCCGAGACACGCGCGCGACTGCGCAGGTTCGACGCGGCCATGCGCGACGTGCCGGGCGTCGATGCCGTGAGCGTCACGCTCGGCTCGCGACCGATGATCCACGACACCTCGCTGCCATTCTGGATCGAGGGCACGCCCACACCGGCCACGCAGCACGACATGCCGCAGGCGATGTTCTATCTCGTGGAGAGCGGTTTCCAGCAGGCGATGGGCGTGCATCTCGTGCGCGGACGGTTCGTGGCGCCGCAGGACGACGAACATTCCCCGCTGGTCGTGGACATCGACACCGAGTTCGCACAACGATATTTCCCGAACGCCGATCCGATCGGGCAGCGCATCAATATCGGCGGCTTCGAAGTGCAGGCGCAGATCGTGGGCGTCGTGGGCCACATCAGACAATGGCGCCTGGATGGCGATCCGTCGTCGGCGGTGGAGGCACAGGTCTACTATCCGTTCATGCAACTCCCCGAGAAGATCATGCCGCTCGCGGCCAACGCGGTGGCGGTGGTGTTGCGTACGCGCGGCGATCCGGCGGCGGCGATGAACGCCGTGCGGAAAGCCGTGCATGCTGTGGAACCGGGCGGCGTGGTGTACGCCGCGCAGACAATGGACGACGTGATCGCGACCTCGTTCGCGGCGCGTCGCCTGTCGATGATCCTGCTCAGTGTGTTCGCGGCGCTCGCACTCATGCTCGCATGCGTGGGGATCTACGGCGTGATCTCGTATCTCGTGGGCCAGCGAACGCGCGAGATTGGCGTACGGATCGCACTTGGCGCGCAGCGACGGGAGGTCATGCGGCTCGTGCTCGGCGAGGGCGTTCGCATGGCGTTGGCCGGAGCGGCGATCGGCACTCTTGCGGCGCTGGCGCTGGCGCGGCTCATCGCCGCGCAACTGTTCGGAGTTTCCGCGCACGATCCGGTGACCTTTGTGGGCGTCGGCGTGCTGCTCGTGGTCGTCGCGATCGGGGCGTGCTACGTTCCGGCGCGGCGCGCCATGAGTGTGGATCCGGTGGAGGCGCTACGCCACGAGTAACTTTTTCGTCGTGCAAGCTGCCAAAGCCGTTGCAGGGTGCGGGCGGAATGCGGCATCGGGCAAGATGACGGCATTGGCTAAGTTTATGCGGGTCAAGCAGTTGACTGGTGACACATCACGTGGCCGCAAACGTGCATCATTTCAGCACACCGTCGTCCGTGGTGACCCGCTCGGGACGATTGGCGCGTTCAATACTCTCAACGGATCTCGCGCCATGATGCTTGCCAGCAGGAGAGGTTTCTCGCTCATCGAGCTGATGATCGTCATCGTGATCATCGGCATCCTGGTGGCGATCGCGGCTCCGAAGTTCGCGAACACGAAGGAGAAGGCGCTCGAGGCGGCGCTCAAGTCTGACCTGCGCAATCTGACGATCGCGGAGGAGGCGTACTTCGGCGACAATCAGACGTACACGAACGACCAGAACTCGATGCACTTCACGCCGTCGGAAGCGGTCGTCGTCTCCATCACCGACTTCAAGACCACCGGTTGGGCGGCGAATACCTCACATCCCGCCACGGCATTCACGTGCGAGATCGGATTCGGATCCGACTCGATCGCCGGTGTGGGAGACGGCGTGATCAAGTGCCAGTGACGTGAACGGCAGAGGCGGACTGTCGGCTGTCGGCTGTTGCCTGCGACAGCCGACAGCCAACGGCCCGCCGTTCGGCCTTCCGTCGGATTGCACCTGGAACGAACTCGTGCTAAACTAACGATCAGTTAAGAGAAGCCACCTCGACGT
Source organism: uncultured Gemmatimonadaceae bacterium (assembly GCA_963737845.1). GTDB lineage: Bacteria > Gemmatimonadota > Gemmatimonadetes > Gemmatimonadales > Gemmatimonadaceae > DATKOH01. Next base: position 628,880 of record CAVTUD010000001.1, read on the forward strand.
CCGGGCCAACGGCCCGAAAGTCGGAGGCGCGACCGGGATCTGCAGTCATGATCCCGCGCGCCTTTTTTGTTTTCGGGATCCCCCTCCTGGGAGGCGACCATGCAAACGAATTCGATCGCGACCGCCACGACGTCCATCCGTGCCACGCCGCGTGAAGTCTGGAAAGCGCTCGTGACGCCGAGTGCGCTCAAGCAGTACATGTTCGGCGCCGACGTCCGCTCGGATTGGGAAGAGGGCAGCCCCATCACGTGGCGCGGCGAGATGAATGGCAAGCGCTACGAGGACAAAGGCGTCGTCCTCGAGGCGGTACCCGGCAAGAAACTCCAGTACGTGCACTTCAGCCCCGTGTCCGGCGACGGGATGAGCGCCGCGACCTTCCATACGGTCACCATCACGCTCGACGGCAATGGGGATGAGACCGCTGTTTCGCTCTCGCAGAACAACAATTCGAGCGACTCGATGCGGAAGGAATCGGAGAAGAACTGGGCGACAATGCTACGGGGGCTGAAGCAGTACCTGGAGCACTAGCGCCCGGCGATCGTTCGCTCGAATTCGAGTTCCGCCCGCAGTCCCTCGAGATCACGCTGGATCGTGACGACGGCAAGGCGCTTGCCGCCGTCGCGATAGGTGATCGTGCAGTCGCGCTTGCCCACGTCGCCGGTGATCTCCACCTGGTCGAAGCGCTCGGCGTGGCCGATGTACGACAGCTGGAAGTCGTAGTGCTCGCTCCAGAAGAACGGCACCGCGGTGTAGCGCTCGCGCATCCCGAGCATATTGCGCGCCGCGGTCTGTCCCTGGCGTTCGGCCACCACGAAGTGCTCCACGCGAATGCGCTCGCCGGTGTACGGGTCGGGCCAACGTGCGATGTCGCCGGCCGCGAACACGCCGGGAGCGCTCGTCTCGAGGTACTCGTTCACGCTCACGCCCTTATCGACTGCGATTCCCGCTTGCTCCGCGAGCGCGATCTGCGGCCGCACGCCCACGCCGATCACGATGAGATCGGCCGCGAGCCGTTCTCCATCCTTGAGCGTGACGCCCGTTTCGTCGAATGCGACGGCGGTGTTCTCGAGATGGAACGCGACGCCGTGCTCCTCGTGCAGCCGTCGAATGAACTTGCCGAGTTCGGGGCCGAGGATGCGCTCCATGGGGATCGCCTCGGGCGCGACCACGTGAACGGGCACATTGCGCGTGCGCAGCGAGGCGGCGACCTCGAGGCCGATGAAACTCGCGCCGATCACCACGGCGTTCTTGGCTTTCTTCGCTTTGGCAACGAGCGCGCGACTGTCGGCGTAGCTGCGCAGGTAGTGCACGTGCGGGAGATCGGCGCCGGGGATGGGGAGACGCACCGGATCGGCGCCGGTGGCGAGCAGCAAGCGGTCATATGCGAGTGAGGCGCCGCTCTCGAGATGCACTTCGCGCTTGGCCGTGTCGATGGCGGCAACGCGCGTCTTGAGTTTGAGAGCGATCTTCTTCGACTTGTAGAACGCGCGCGAGCGCAGCGGCACATAGCTCGCGGGACCGGTGCCGGCGAGGAAGCTCTTCGAGAGATTGGGACGATCGACCGGCACGTCGGCATCCGCGCTCAGCATCGTGATGCGGCCGGCGAATCCCTCGCGCCGCAGCATCTCGGCTGCAGCGTTCCCCGCCGGTCCGCCGCCGATGATCACGATGCGCTTGGGCGCATCGCTCGCCGCCGGCGGTTTCTTCGCCGCCGGCCGGATCTTCTTCCCGACGTACGCTTTCCCGCCGCGCTGCTCCACGTGCCAGCACGCCACCGGCTTGAGCGCCGGCGCGCGCAGCGCCTCACCGGTGCGGAGACTGAAGCACGCGTGATGCCAGGGGCAACGGATCGTCTCGCCCACCATCAGTCCCTCGGCGAGTGGGCCGCCGTAGTGGGTGCAGTGCGCGCCTACGGCGAATACTTCATCGCCCTGTCGCGCGAGCAACACGGGCTCGCCTTTCGCGTGCCCCAACAGCGTGCCGCCTACCGTGATCTTCCCGAGTGCGACACCCTTCGTGAGATCGGGCGGCTTGATCGCTTTGCTCATGCCTAAAGAATTCGAGGAGCGGCGGCCGCGTCAAGAGCGCGATAGCTTTCCCGGCAACCAGGAGGCGACCCGCATGGCGAAGTTCCTGCTCATCTACACCAACGGCGATCTCTCGAAGGCGCCCGCGAATTTCCCCGCGCACCGGGAACTCTGGCACAAGTTCGCGGGGCAGGGCACGCTGCTCATGGTCGGTCCCGTGCTCGGCTCGCCGCACGTCGGTGCGCTCGCGGTGTTCACCACGAAGGAAGCCGCCAACGACTTCGCCCGCGACGATCCGTTCGTCGCGAATGGCGTCGTCGCGAGCTGGTCCGTCGTCGAGTGGAAAGAAGCGCTCGTCCCGGGGTGAGCCCGGCTACTTCTTCCACTGGTCGAGCTTCACGAGTTGCACGATGTTCCCGCAGCCGTCTCCCAGCATCGCGATCGTGGAGCCGGTGACCTTCGTGGGCGGCATGGTGAACTCCGCGCCGAGCGGCTTCATGCGGTCGTGCTCCTTCTGCACGTCGTCCACGTAGAAGAGCGCGGCCGGTTTGTTCTTTTCGAACATTGCCTGCTGGTAGGTCTTCGCCGCGGGATCGTCATTCAGCGCCAGTTGCAGCTCGGTGCCATCCGGCTCCTCCGCTGATGCGACGGTGAGCCAGCGGAACGGGCCCTGCGAGAAATCCGCCTTCTTCACGAAGCCGAGCACGGTGGTATAGAAGCGCAGCGCCTTCTCCTGATCGTTCACGTAGATGCTGGTGATCTTGATCTTCATGGCGAGATCCTCTCGTCACGTGGTGGTGGGTGGGTCCATCGGATCGACGCCGAACTGCTTGGAGTACTCGGCGTGCAAGCGCTTCCAGTCGAAGCTCATCGCGTTGCCGCCGACAATGCGGCCGATCGTGCGGCCGGCGAGGAACCCGGCGAGCACGTCGAAGCAGATGTGCCAGCCGGCTGCGCCCATCGCGACGTAGCGGCGGCCGATGCTGTGCCAGAGCGTGAGGCGGGTACCGGCGCCGAGTGGCGCGAGCTCCCATCGCATGTCGTTCTCGCCCCAGCGGTACTCGAGGAATCGCGGCGCTTCGGCGCGCGTGACCATGGTGTCCGAGACCTGGGTCTTGGGCGTCGCGACCGTGGAGAGTGTCACGGGGCCGGTGGTGCCCATGTCGCGGTCCGCATCGAAGGGCGCCCATTCGCGCAACTCGGCGGGATCCGTGAGCGCGCGCCAGACTTTCGCGGGCGGCTGACGGAAGTCGCGCACGAGCACGAGCGTCCAGGTGTCGCCCTGCTTCAGCACGTTCGCGCCGGCGGCGGGGCCCGGAGAGTATTTCTCGCGCGTGGTCATTTGGACTTCCTCTTCTTGGGAGGCTTCCGGTCCATGCGGTCCAGGTGGCGCTCGAGTTTGTCGAGGTGCGTGGACCAGAGACGCCGGAAGGGTGCGAGCCACTCGTGGATCTCCATGAGCGGCTCGGGGCGAATGCGGTAGACGCGGCGCTGCGCGTCCACGCGGGCCTCGACGAAGCCGGCGTCCCGGAGCACCCGGAGATGCTTGGAGACCGACGGCTGCGACATATGGAGCCGGTGCTCGATCTCGCTCACGGATCGTTCCGACGTGGCGAGGAGGCTCAGGATGGCGCGGCGGTTCGGTTCCGCGATGATGCCGAAGGAGGTTTCCATGGCTTGTATATACCTAATGAGGTATATGCTTGTCAAGCCATGGAACTCTCCAGTCCCGGAAGTCCCTCCGGGGCGGGGATCAGGGCGTCAGTTGGCGGCGGTGGGAAGGGCCAGCTTGCCGTCGGACCAGAGGCGGACGGGGATCATGATCACGACCACCTGGGCATCGGGGTCCAGCTGCGAGCCGTCGATGGTGGTGTTGGTCGCGCCCCCCACGCCCCACTGCGTGACCGGCATCGACTTGTCATAGAAGAACATCAAATGCGGCACCCAATGCGGATTGGTCTCCGACAAGTGCTGCTCCGGTGAGAGCATGAAGGCCATCGCACCCGGCTCCGGCATGATGAACTCGTGCGACGCATAGGCCTGTTTCGTGCGGAGCTCGATGTCGGATAGGCTCACGCCGGTCATGATCCACTCGGCGCGCTTGCGCATCTCCGGCAGCACCGAGCGCACCGCGGGAGGGTTCAGGCAGACCGGGCCGCGGTTCTTGGGATTCCAGAATCCGGGATCGCCGATCTTCCCGTCGAACGAGTGCTGCACCATGCAGGTGAATCCATTGGTCCCGCGCGCGGCCTCGATGTAGCCGGTCTTGGTAAGCACCAGAACCGTCGCCGAGTCGCCGACGTGTTTGGGTGCGGCGCTGCGCGCGAGCGCGATCTCGGCGGCGCGGTCGGACATGAGATATGGCGTGAGGTCCGGAGTCTGCGCCGCGATCGATGATCCTGCGGTCACGAGACTGACGGCGGCGAGCACTGACAAGCGAGTTGGCATCGTCCTTCTCCTTCGTGAAAGGGTGAACCGCGACTGCCGGGGCATCCCCTTGCGTACCCCGGTGCCTGGAGTTCGTTTGGCGTTTCCACTCCTTACACACGGGGTCCAGTGAGTCGGCTGCCTCGTAAGATCTTGCCATTATTCGCCGCCGCTACATTCGTTCCGGCCATCGCGAGCGCGCAGACACGCCTTCGCGCACCCATGTGCAAGCTCGACACCGAGATGCGGCTCATGGCGGCGGGATCCTAATGCAGTCGGTGACACTTCGGTGACGCGACGCTGCCAATCTCTGCGCGCATGAGTGTTTCATCGCGGTAGATCGGACGTGGCAGGTCTATCACCGTGGGTCGCCGATCGCCGGATCGTACGGGGAGCGACCTGCACGCGTCCGATCGGTTGGCGGAGTCCACTCTCACCAGGAGTCAGTCTATGAAACGGTTCGCACTGAACGCGATGGCGTTCGCCATTCTTGTGGCGGGCGCGCGGGATCTGCACGCATTCACGGTGATCAGGGCCTGTTGCGTCGCGACGATCACGCGTGTGGAGTGTTGTGGAGCCGGCGGTTGCAGCGCGGGCTGGTGGCAGTGCAGCGCGCAATGATGCTCAGGCCATCTCCACTATCGGAGGTAGGCACATGAAACGCATGATCCTCAATGGACTCGCACTCACCGTCATCGCCCTCGGCGGCGCGCGTCTGCACGCGAAGATGATCAGGCTTTTCGTTCGGTTCGGCTTCTCCCGTTGTTGCGGCCAAGGACACTGATACCACCAGGCCGGCCGCCGCCGATTCCACCGTGAAACGGAATTCAAGACCGAAGGCGGGTGGAGGGTTTCAACGCGTCCCGGCTCGAACGGGCACGTCGCGCTCGCGGACCGGATGCATTAAGCACTGATTCCTTGCACCTTATGAGGTGTCGACATGAAGAGGCTCGCTCTTAACTTCACCGCGTTGGCGATCATTGTCGCCGCCGGACATTGCCTGTATGCGCAGCGTGCAACACAAGCATGCTGCCACTCCACGTTCTTCAATGTGACGTGTTGTGGTTTGACCTGCTCGGCTGGACTTTTCTCGTGCAGTGCCTCGAATCCGCTTTGATCGCGACACTCCTCATCGAGGACAACTATCATGAAGCGAGCTTGCCTGAATGCGAAGGCGGTCATGACGATCATGGTGGGCGGTGCGCGTTTGTCCGCAGCGGTGCCTCCGCAGAACTGTTGCACCGCGGGCGTCACGCGCGCGACCTGCTGCGGTGCGGAGTGCTCCGCGTGGCCATGGGGGTGCAGGGCGTTCTAACTCACCGGCCAACTGCTGTGCGGGCGCGCCGTGCGAGCGTTCGGCGCGCCCACCTGATCGGATGGACGCGGCATTCTCATTCCGAGTGAATCGACGCATGACCAAGACTCGTCTGGATCAAGTGAACACCGCCATCCCCTCGTGCTGGCAGTCTGCGCGTTGATCGTCACCGCGCTCGTCGTCCGGCGCGAATACTGGCCGGCGTCGGCTCGCGCGGCGTCGGCAGCATTGCCGACGAAGGATGTGCGCGATGAATGGCCCAAGCTCATCGGCAATGGGGAAGCGCTTGGAGATGCGGCGGCACCGGGCACCATTGTCGAATTCACGGATTTCCAGTGTCCCTTTTGCGCAGCGGCCACATTGGAGCTCCGAGAGGCGCGCCTCGATTGGGACCCGAGGTGCGCGTGATCATCCACCACTACCCGCTCACCACGATCCATCCGTTCGCTCTCGATGCCGCGGCCGCGAGCGAATGCGCCGGACGGCAGGGTCGCTTCGAGGCATACCACGATGCGCTCTTTGCGAGACAGGACTCTATCGGCGTCAAGGATTGGGCCAGCTTCGCCCGCACCGCTGGCGTCGCGGACCTCGGCGCCTTTTCGCGTTGCGTGGCGACAGGCGAGACGCGCAACGCCGTGCAGCGCGACGTGCTCGAGGGGGAGCGCCTCGGCGTTTCCGGCATCACGACGTTCGACGTGAATTGGCTGAACAGGATCGGTGCCGGGCGGATACGTCGGGATTATTCGCGCCGGCCTGCCGGCGCCGCCAAGTGATCTCGAAGGATACCGCCCGGATCGCGTCCTCCGGCGCTCGTTCCGACGCGTGATGCCGCTCTCGAGCGTTGCCCGCGAAGGTCGCTACGCTTGGCGCCGCCTCATTGGCAACAAGGGTTTCTCTCGTCGCTGTGTTCCCATTCGCCTCGAAGTAGGCGTTCATGCAGTAGGACTTCTGCGCGTCGGCGCCGCGCACCGGAGTGTCAGCGCGTCCTCGGGCGCGCGATCTGGTGGCATGATCCACACCGTGATCCTGGACGGACAGAATTATTCGCCCGATCTCATACGAGGACTACCTCGACTATCGCGCGCAAACGCAGGCGTTGTCGGGGCTGGCAGCGTACAGCGTGGTGAACGTGGCGGTGGGAAGCAGCGACTGGGCGGAAGACGCGCGGGCGTACTGCGTCGGGCAATCTCTTCAACTGTGCTCGCCGCCCATCTGGTGCGCGGCCGCGTACTGACTCCGGCCGACGACAGCGCCCCGACCGCCAACGCCGTCGCCGTCATCAGCGAGCGGATCTGGCGGACTCAGCTCAACGCCTCGCCGAATGTCGTTGGGTCGATCTGGGTGTATTTCACTCGTCGCGAACGTGGCCGGGCTATCAGACGGACCGGCGGACCAGGCGGACCGCTACAAGGACGCCGCGCTCCGCCTCACGATCCAGCCGTTCGCAGATCCCGGCGATGTTCAAGACGCTGCAGATCACGCCGTGGGTTCCTGACAGATGGCGGCCGCGCGCAGGGCTCGACCGTGTAATCGAAGCCGAGTTGGCCGCGGCGCAGCCACGAGGATGGAGCGCGCCTACCCCTCGCCGCAGCGTGCGGACCCGCGCCGCGTTCGGATCGACCCGGCGACACCCTGCCGGCGGGAGCTCGTGCCGGCGCGACGTTCGTCGCGGGCTTTCTGACGCTCGCCACGGGAGTCACGCTCGCACTCGCCTGCGTCAATCTGGCGAACCTCTTGCTCGCGAGAGCGACGGCACGACGTCGTGAGTTCGGCGTCCGGCTGGCGGTTGGCGCCACCAGGGCCCGGATCGTTCTGCAACTGCTCATGGAGAGCGTGATCCTGTCGTTGTGCGGAGGGGCGGTCGGCCTTCTCTTAGCGCTCATTGCGACTCGCGCGATCGTCCGAATGATCTCTCAGACGCCGACCCCATTGGCGGTCGACCTCTCGCCCGACGCGCGGGTGCTCGCCCTCACGCTGTTGCTCTCGCTCGCGACGGGGATCGCCTTTGGCATGTCGCAGACGCTGCCCGTGTCGAACGTTCGATCACGACGCATGAGCGACGTGACCGTGTGGGGAGGCCAGAGCCGGCTTCGACTCAGGCGCTGCGACCGCCTGGTCGCGGTTCAGGTCGGGCGGGCCTGTCGGCGGCTTATCGTGTCCGGCCTCTGTCTGCGCAGTCTGCAGGCGGCCGAGGCGGTGGAATCCGCGGATTCAGCCGGCGCGACATTGTGCTGGGATCGCTACGATCCCGATTACAAGGCGTACACGGCCGAGCGCGGGACCGCACTCTACAGTGACTCTGCGGAGCGTGACGACGATCTCAGGCGTGCAGGACGCGACGGTGTACAAGGACTCCGTGCCGCTCGGGCCTTCGACCCAGGCCAGCGTCTTCTACGTTGAGCACACGCTGTCCGGCGCGCAGATTACAACGTGGTCGGCCAGCACTACTTCTCGACGCTAGGGATCCCGCTGTTGGCCGGCCGGCAATTCACCGGAAGGAAATGAACGGCCTCAGCCGGCCGGGGATCGTGATCGTGAAGCGGCGCTGGCGCGCGTCGCGTGGGCGCACGAGTCGGCGCTTGGCAAACACCTCGCGCTCACGCCTGACGGTCCGGAACTCGAAGTGGTCGGGGTCGCCGCGGACGGAAAATATCGCTCGTTGGGTGAAGAGGTGAGGCCGTTCATCAATCTCCCGTGGCAAGGAACTATCGTCCGGAGATAGATCCTGCATGTCGCGACGGCCGGGCCTCCTGAGGCGTATGCGGCAAAGATCCGTGCGGCCGTGACCGCCCTCGACCCGGATGTTCGCGATGCACGACTCACGATGACGTGGGCGACACTGCGGATCGGGCTGCTCCCGACGAGGATCATTGTGGCATCCGGCTGGGCGCCTTGGGGTTCGTACGCTCGCGCTCGCCGTTGTCGGCGTCTACGATGTGGCCAGCTATAACACGGCGCAACGCACTCAGGAGGTCGGCGTGAGGCTCGCGGGTAGGCGCCTCGCCGCATGAGGTCATGTGGTTGCTTCTGCGCGAAGGAATGTACCCGGTGCTCGCGGGAATATTCCTCGGCCTGCTGCTCGCGTTGGGCGTGTCACGCCTGATGTCCGCGCTGCTGTTCGCGACCTCCGCCTCCGACGCGGTCTCCTTCGCCGGTGTTGCGGCACTTCTCGTCGGCGTCGGGGTAGTGTCGTGCCTGGTGACGTGGGCGCGCGCCTCACAGGTCGAGATCGTGACGGCGCTTCGTCCAGAGAAGGGTGCGAGATGGCAGCTGAATTGGCAGATCACGTTCTAGGGCAGTCGCCCGCAAAAGGCCGTCACCGAACAGCAGCGGCCGGCATTTGCGCGTAGGTTAGTTGAACTTCACGTCTCTTATCCACGCGAGGACATCGGCATGTGCCCAGGACGACTTCCAGCAATCGCGGCGATCGCCGCCACGGCGATCGTGATCATCCTCGGCTGTTCGAGTTCCACCGCTCCACCCGCGCCGAGCGATTTCTGGACGACGAAAGCGCCGATCCCGACCGCACGAGGCGCCTTCGGGGTCGGAGTCGTCGGCGGCACGTTGTATGCGATCGGCGGGAATAGCGGACTCGGTTACCTGAGCACCGTCGAAGCGTACGACACCGCGACCGACAGCTGGACTACGAAGACTTCCATGCCGACGCCGCGCGACGGATTCGGCGTCGGCGTCGTCAACGGCATCATCTACGTGATCGGCGGATACAATTCCACCGGTAACTTGAAGACGGTCGAAGCCTACGATCCGGTAGCCGATTCGTGGACAACGAAGGACTCCCTGCCGATCGCGCGAGGGAGTCTCGTCGCCGGTGTCATCAACGGGACCATCTACGCGCTTGGGGGGAGCGATGCTCCGCTCACGACGTCATTGCAGGCCTACGATCCGGTCGCGAACACATGGACCGCCAAAGCAGCACTGCCGGCGGTCCGCAATGTGCCGGCGGCTGGGGTCGTGAACGGGATCCTCTATATAGTTGGCGGGTCCGATGGATCCGCCTACTTGAAGTCCGTCGAGGCGTACGATCCAGGAACGAACAGCTGGACCAGCAAGGCCGACATGGCGTCGGAGAGATTCTACCCGGCCGCCGGCGTCATCGGCGGCAATCTGTACGCGGTGGGAGGATACGACGGGAGCGGCTTCACCAGCTCAATGGAGAGTTACTCGCCATCGTCGAACACCTGGACCATCAAGGATTCCATGCCGACCGGGCGCGACGGCCTGAGCGTTGGCATCATCAACGGGAAATTGTACGCGGTGAGCGGCGGGATCAGCGGCGACATCACGCACGCCAACGAAGCCTATACGCCGTGAGCAGCGCGAGCAGCGGTCGCTGTGCTCACGGCGCGGCCGCCTATGATCCCGGCCGGAGCATCATGTAGACACCGAGCGCAATGAGAAGCACGGCAATGGTGCTCCGAAACGCGCGTGCCGGCAGGCGGCCGAGCACGCGCGCTCCCAGCGCGGTCCCGACGACGACGCCGGCCGTGGCGACCAGCACCGGCAGCCAAATGCTCGTGATCTCGTGGCCTTGGGTCGCGAGGTACACCGGGATGCGCGCGCCGTCCACGAACAGCGCGACCGCGGTCGCGGTCGCGACGAACGCTTCCTTGGGTACGTCGAAGCCGAGCATCGCAGCCGTGCGGATGCCGCCTTGATTGCCCACCAGGCCGCCGAGGGCGCCCGAGAGCGCGCCGGCCGTCCATGCCATCGTGCGACCCCAGTGAACGCGCTCGATCGCGCCGGTGAGTTGCGAGACACCGGCGAGCAGGAGGAGGAGCCCGAATACAGTCGAAAGCGCGCGGCTCGAGATCCGAATGTGGGCGATCGCCCCAATGAGTCCGCCGATCGCGCTGCTGATCCCGAAACTCCACAGCACCCGATGATCCACGTGCCGGCGCAAGATCCAGAAACGCTGGGCCGTTCCGACGACGTGAGGGATGGCGACCGCCGCGATCGCGAGCTTCGTATCGACCGTGAGCGCAAGGATCGGCGTCAAGATGCTGCCGATGCCGAAACCGCTCACCGCTGCGAGCCCGCCCGCGAGTATCCCCGCGACCGCGAGAAGGATGAGCACTGTGCTACGGTTGCGAGCTCGAGACGGCGGTAGGCGCCAGGACCACGAGCTGGCCCGACATCATGGGCAAGTGCGCCGCGATGCTGCACACGAAGGGAAACACTCCGGCGCGACGGGCAACGTAGGAGGCGTGCGTGATCTGCTGAGGCGGAAGCGATACGACGAGGTCAGGCAGCACGAAGGAATGCAGGTCGTCCTCCGGGTTGATGAAGGTGAACTGGATCGTGTCCCCCTCGACGACCGTGAGCGTGCTCGGCGAGAATCCGTAGACTTCTTTTCCTTCGAGTACGCCCCCCTTCGCGAAGTCCTTTGCAAGGAACGGATAGACTCGCGTGGCTTCTTTGACCAAGAACGGAACCGTGGTCACTGTGATCCGCCTGGTGCGCGGCGTGTACGCCCTCGGCTGCGACACGGGGCCACACGCGGCGAGCGCGAGCAGGAGCAGCCAGCAGGGAGGATCGTGCCGTCGCATTGAGGGCTCGTGGGGAGTTGGGCAGGCGAGTCAGAGCAGAAGTGGAGCTTAGTATGCTTGAGCCTGTCGCACAAAGGGACGTGTGCGCGCGTCACTCACCGTCACGTGAACAACTCCACACTCGCGAACGGTTGGGCCGACCACGGGCACAACTGCCAGGGGCTGGGGCGCGGCGCCTTGAGGATCGCGACCGTGGTGGCGCGGACTCGCGCGGAGGTCTTCGGAGGTCATCGCTTGACTTCGGTTCGACGCGCTCGCAATCTGAACGAATCCAACATGCTTAACTCTCTCCGCATACTCGCGCTCGGCGCATTGCTCTCGCTTACCGCGCAGCTGTATGGCGACCTGCGCGAAGGCGACAAGCAGTTGCCGGGGGTCAAGATGGAGCTGACGTGCGGATCCGAGACCGCGCGGGCGACGACCGATAGCGCCGGGGCCTTCGTGCTCTTCGTGAAGCAGCCGGGCAAGTGCGTCCTCAAGGTCGTGTACCAGGATCAGACCGCCACCTTGCCGGTGGTCCTGTATAACGAGCCGGTCCGCTATCGCCTCGCGCTCGAACGGAAGGGCAGCGCGTTCGTACTCACACGCCGGTAGGGTCGCATGAGCGACTCCGCCGACAAGGCTTCGCACAGGGACGGGTGGGGCAAGGCGGCGATCATCCTCGAGCCCGTCGGCGGTCTCTTCACGGCGCTCGCCGTCGCCGGATTGGGCTTCTTCGGCTCGCAGTATCTCAATCAGCGATCGACCCGGGAGGCCAAGCTCAACCTCTACACCCAACTGCTCAGTGCGCGTGAGGAATCCGAGGCGGCCCTCCGGAAGGACATGTTCCAATCGATCATCACGTCCTTCCTCGCTGGCCAATCGCACGCGACGGATCGGGGTGCGTCGCCGGTCTCGCAGGCGGAGGCCATGGAAGCCCAGGTACTGAACCTGGAACTGCTCGCGCAGAACTTCCACGAGTCGCTCAGCCTCACACCGCTCTTCTATCACGTGCAGCGCGAGATCATCGGCTCGAAGCTGCCGTTGGCGGCGAAGCGTGAGTTCGAGGGCCGGTTGACCGCGTTGGGCCGCGAAGTGAGCCGCCAGCAGATGGCGGCGCTGGAAGATGGCGGCGCGCGATTCGATCTCCACGTCCCGCTCGACAGCGTGCCGATGCAATTCCCTGGTGAGATCCTCACGCTGGACGGGATCACGCGCCGATTCACGGTCACGGTGGATTCCGTGGACCGGCTGCAAGGGACGCTCCGCGTCAATCTGAGAGTGGAGAAACTTGCGCCCACTGGGACGACTGGGGACGCGATGACGGCGTCCATCTTCGAGGTCTCGCCATTCGACGCGCCGATGATCGACAACCTGCGCCTCTCCGACGATCAGCGCATTGCGATCGTGCTGACCCACTTCCGCGGCGGGGATGGCTCGGCGGAGCTTGCCGGACTGTTCTTCCCCGCGTCCCACGCGGGCATCCGCGAGAAGCCGTACTACGAGGACATCCTCCGCAAGCTGGGAGACACCGCGCTCACGGCCGGCTCGACCTCGCCGCCCTGACTCCAGCGGGTGCGCTCAACGTTCCTGCCGCACGATGCGTGTCGTCACCGAAAGCTGCCCTACGTGTCGCATGGCGTGCTCCGCCCCATGAACGAGGCAGCCGATGACCGTCGAGGGGAGCTGCGCCCTCCCCACGCCTCGAAAATCGCCGAGCGTGGAGACGTCGATCGTGCGGAGTTCGGCCACGGCGGCCTGAACTCGCGCGGTCAATGCATCGAGCACCCGCGCGACGTCGGCCTCGGCAAGCGGACCGCCTTCCGCACGGATCTCCGCGAATTGTTCTTCCGAGAGCGCGTTCCCACGGGCGTAGGTGAACAACCGGTCGATTACGGCGGCGATGTGTCGCACGTGGAACGCGGCCGACGCCACTCCGCCGGGCCGCGCGTTCCACTCGGCCTCAGTCAGATCCTCGACGAGGCCGCGCACACTCTCGTCGACTTGAAGCAGGATGTGCGCAACGGGCTGCAAGACGGCGGGGACGCCCTCGACGGGACCGCGCTGCCACCATTCGGTAGTTGCCGTTCTCCCCGGCGTCGCCGGCTCGCTCATTTCTTGATCCGCCTCACCATCCATAGGAGCAAACAAGCCCCGATCGCCGCGATGAGGATCTCGCCGATATACCCGGAGCCGTGGAGACCGATCAGGCCGAAGACGAAATTGCCGAGAAGCGCGCCGACCACGCCGACAAGGAGATCGCCGAGCAGCCCGAATCCGCTTCCCTTCATGATCTTGCCGGCGAGAGAGCCGGCGATGATGCCGACGATGACGATATAGAGCAGCGTCTGAGCTTCGAAGCCTAGGTAGTACTCGTGCAATGGGCGCCTCCGCCGATTCGGATTTGGATAATCATAGGGCTTTTCGGAGTGTGGCGCTGACGGAAGGAGTGGGCGGCGGGCGATCGGCCGTCGTGACCCGGGCGATGTATATGACAGCCAAAGAAAAAGCCCGCGCTCCCGCACGGGCTTTGACTTCCTGACGGTGGGTGAGGTCTCGGCCGAACACGTCTCAGGCGGAAATTCCCTTCTAGCGGCCTACTCAGCCCGAATCGCGTCCAACGGATCGATACGCATCGCGCGAGCGGCCGGTGCCACGGTGGCGATCAGTCCTACGACGAGCAGACCCGCCGCGACCGCCACGAGGGTGGCAGGGTCATCCGGCCCAATGCCGAAGAGCACACTCGCCAAGAGGCGATTCACGGCGAGGGCGAGTACGGCGCCGAGCGCAAGGCCGCCGCTCACCGGCACGAGGCTCTGGCGCAGAACGAGTCCCGCCACCGCGCCGTTCGGCGCACCGAGTGCCCGGCGGATGCCGATCTCGGACGCACGTCGCGCCACGTTGTACGATGCCGCTCCGAAGATGCCGATCGCCGAGAGCGCGATCGCGAGCAGCCCGAACGCCCCGAGAATGATCGCGCGGTCCCGCTCCGGTGCGACGGACTCGATGCGCACTTGCCCGAAGGAACGGATCCGAAACACCGGCGCAGTATTGTCGAGTGCGTGCACGGATTCACGGATCACTGCAGGTACGTTCGTCGCGCCGTTCCAAGTTCGTACGACGATGCTGAGGTATTCGGACGACTGCTGCGCGTACGGGTAGTAGACCTGTGGAACCGGCTTACTCCTGAGGGAGAACGAGTGGATCGTGCGAACGATCCCGACGATCGTCCGCGGTTCGCCCCCGACGGATACCGTCGCGCCGAGCGGATCCGCCCCGGGCCAGTACCGAGCCGCCATCGCATCGCTGATGATCGCCACCAAGGGTGCGCCCAACCCGTCCCGCTCGTCGAAGTTCCGTCCCCGCACGAGCGCGATACCCATGGTCTGAAAGTAGCCCGGCGAGATCGGCTCGAGATCGGCGAAAAGGTTCTGCAGATCCGCCGCGGGAACGGTCGAGCCGCTGATCTGCGCGGAGATCATGATTGAAGCTTGACCACCCAACGGGAGATTGCTTACCAATCCCGCCGAAGTGACTCCCGGCGCGCGCCGAATCCTGGCGAGCACGTCGTTCGCGAATGCGGCACGCAGCGCCTGCGTCGGGTACTTCTCGGGCGACAAACTGATCTCGGCCGTGATAGTGCTCGCGGGCAGAACCCGATCTTGATCGAGCAGCCTCGACAGGCTCTGGATTACGAGCACCGCGCCGGTCAACAGGACGAAGCAGAGCGCGACCTGCGCAGTGAGAACGACTTGACGCGTCCTGAGTCCCACGCGGGAAAGCCCAGCGCGCGCAGCGCCTGGAGCGCCCTGAGCCTGGCGGCGCAAGATCCCTGCCGCGATCGCCCCCGCAACGAGGCCTGAGAACAGCGAGATCCCCAGTGTAATGGCATACGCCCGCACGCCGAGTTGCACGTCGCCGAGATCTGAATGCTCGACGACGCCTGACGCGACCAGGCCACGCGCACAGATGAGAGCGATCACGAGGCCGGCCAGCCCCCCGAACAGCGACAAGACGAGTGGCTCCGCCATCAGCTGCGCCCTGATCCGCGCCGGCGTGCCGCCGAGTGCGATGCGAACTCTCATCTCGTCCAGGCGCGAACTCGCGCGCGCGAGGAGGAGGCTCGTCACGTTCGCCGTCGCGATCAGCAGGAGGAGAGCAGCCATGGTCGCCAACAGGCGCAAGCTGTCCAACCGATCCTTAGAGAGACTCGAACGGAGCGCGGTCACCACCACACGAGGATCTTCGCGTGGATCTGGGTTCGGCCCGCCGAGCTGTGCAGTCAGGAGATCGACTCGATGCTGTGCCTGCTGAGACCGCAGTCCCGAGCGCAGGCGCCCAATGAGCGTCTCGAGGAGCGCGATCTTCAGGAACTTGACCTGCGATGGGTCGAATGGCACCGTCAGCGGAATCCAGGCTTCCGTCTCGCCAGGAAAGTGGAAATCTCTCGGCATGATGCCTACGACGCTGTATGATTCGCCACTCAACTGGATCACGCTGCCGATCGTACCCGCTGCATCGCCGAAATCGCGCCGCCACAGCCCGTCACTGATCACGACGACGTTTCCGTGATGCGGCACGCGGTCGTCCGGCAGGAACGCACGGCCGGCCGATGGCGCGACCCCAAGCACCGAAAAGAAGCTGGGCGTCGCCAGAGTGATCTTGATCCGCTCGGCGCCGTCCGCGGACTGCAGATTGGCCGCGCCCGGCGCGTACGAGGCGACACTCTCGAACACATCGCCCAGCTGCTCCCAATCGAGGAGATCGGGAGCCGTTCGCTTGGACCGATCGCGGTCGAACGCGCCGTATGCATGCTCGAGCACAACGATCCGATCCGGTTGGCTCAGAGGCCCCGATTGAAAGAGGACCGTATCGGCAACGAGAAAGACGGCGACATTCGCGCCGATCCCGAGCGCGAGCGTGGCGATCGTCGCGAACGCAAAACCGGGTTGTCTTAGAAGGCGACGGGCGGAGTCATAGAGGTCGGAGGCAAGTCCACGCGGCAACTCCGGCCGTATCCAAGAAAACTTCCGGCTCAAAGAAGCTCCTTACGGTGCTGACGCACGAATCGACGGGCGCGAGGTGCCTGAGGTCTCTTCCACACGGATCGCCGCGGTCGCTAGTGGTCGCGAATCGAGAGGCCGGTCGCGGTGGAGGCGATCTCCACTCGGGCGCCGTCGGCCCAGAGGCGCGTGTCTCGCGCGACGGCAGTGACGTCCAACTTTCCATCATCGAGCGCGCGAAAGTCGGCCGTCGTGATGCCGGGGCCGAGGACCACCGCCGCGGGGGTGAATGCGATCAGGCGCGCGTCGGTGGCTCCTCCGCGCATTTGCGGGGCGACCAGCCGCGCCTCACCGCCGGTGACATTGAGCGTAAAGCGGACGGGCGTGGCTGCGTCGGTGGATGTGACGCGGACGGTCACTTGTTCGCCGATCGGCCGCGGCACTGGAGTGAAGCAACCGATCAAGAGGGTGCCGAGCAATACGCCGACGATGTCCGCGAATCTCTGAGGCACGGCTCACCTCCCGGTCGAGATGTCGATGGCGACGCCATAAGATTATGCAGTGCTCGCTCCGTCGTCGCAATGAACACATTCGAGATGTCCGGTTCTTTGGGCCAAATTTGGATCCGGACTGTCGTTGGCGGAGGCTCGCTATTCCCCGCTTGCTTGATGGGTCTATCAATGTCGATTGCTCGCCATTTCCTGATCGCTTCCGTTCTGCTCGTTCCATTTGCCGCTCCGCGATCAATGACGCGGTGGGATCTCTCGACGTCGACCTCCGCCTGTGCAGCCGCCAGCGGGTCGACCGACGGCGTGGGGTATGATATTAAGCAGATGGTTTCGAGCACTGACACCACAACGGCGCGCTACCGCGCACTCCTCGGCCTCCCGCAGATGGCGTCGACTGCGGTAACCGTTGACGTCGCGAGTTCGGAGTGCGGCCGCCTCTTGACCGCGTATCAAGCCAAACGCGGATACCCTGCAGCGCATGGGCAGCTTTTCGTGTGGCGGCTCGCGAACGGAATGTACTACGCAGCGTACGATCCATACGGCGTTCGCGGCACCAGAGCGGTGCTCTTCTTTAAAGCGGATTGGACCTTCCTCAGCATGATGCCGACCGACTACTGAGTGTCGCGAGTATCCATACGTAAGTCGCCGCGGTCCCAGGGCGAAATCGATGGCCACCAAAGAAAAAGCCCGCACTTGCGCGCGGGCTTTGACTGGATGACGGAGCGGGAGGGATTCGAACGCTCGATAGAGGTCTATTCCCCCACTATCAACCTTATCCTCGCCCGCTTAATGCACCGCGATCGCGATGGGGCCATTGAGCCCGGTATTCGCGCCGGAGATCGTCGCGATCGGGGACACGTTCCCCTCTGCTCCGGCAGCATAGATGGTGATCGTGTTCGAACCGGAGTTCGCCACGTACAGCCTGCCGGTGGAATCCAGGCACAAGGAGGTCGGGTAGCTCAGACCGGTGTTGGGACCCTGTATCGGCGAGGTAGGCGGCCCTCCGCCCGCTACGAAGTAGTTGATCAAAGAAATGCTGTTGGAGTTCGCGTTTGCCACGTACAACATGCCCGTGCTGTCCATCGCGAGCCCATCCGGACCCGAAAAGCCGCTGAACGTCAATTCGGGGACGGCATTCGCATCCGCCGCGGGATAGTAGATGGTGATGGTGTTGCCCAAGAAGTTTGCGACGAAGAGTTCTCCGGCCTTGTCGAACAGAAGCGCGCCCGGGGCGTTGAGCGAGGTGTTCGGGCCAATGATGAAATTCGTGGGAGAGGCGTCCCCCGAGGCTCCCGCTGCATAGGCGGTCACCGCGCTAATGGCGGAGTTCGCGACATAGAGACGGCCTGCCGAGTCAAACGCCAACCCGCTGGCGGTGTTCAATTCCGTGCTCGGACCGGCGATCGTCGAAACGGGCGTCACATTTCCGGACGCCCCAGCGGCGAAGGTCATGACCGTGTCCGTGCCCCTGTTCGCGACGAACAGCTTACCGCTTGGGTCGAAGGCGAGTGCGAAAGGCTGATTCAGCTTCGTGTTGCTCCCAACGATCGTCACGGTTGGCGTCGCGTTCCCCCGCGCGCCGGCCGAGTAGCCGGTAACGGAATTCGCGATTTCATTCACGACGAAGACGGGCCCCATTGGCGGAACGACCAAGACGGACCGGCTACCAGTGATCAGGGGATTCGCCTGGTCCGTGGCGATCGCTGTCTGGCTGCCCTTGGTATGGAACGTCGCCGACACCGCGTGATGCCCCAGATCGGCCGCGACGAAGAGGTAGTCAGCGGGCAGCTGCGCGGCGCCATCCGACAATGTGAAGTGGACGGAGCCCACATAGCCCGTGGCCGTGTTCCCCGATGCGTCTAGTGCGGTCAACGTGCCAGTGACGGCGGTGGAGGTCGTCGCGGTGTCCGGTATCCCGACCTGAAAATGTGATGCTGCCCCCGGGACGACTCCGATGACCTGATGGCCGGTGATCGAGCTGGCGGCGACATCCGTCGCAAAGAAGGACAAACCGCCGGCAGTCCTGAACGTTACGGCAAAGGCATGCCGACCGGAGTCGGCCGCCGCGTAGGTGAAATCGGAAGGCAGGGTGGCTGCAGTATCCGTCGAGGTGAAATGGATCGTTCCCACGTAGCCGGCGATCGTGTTCCCGGACGCATCCGTCGCTCTCACGGTACCGTTCACCGGACTCGCCGAGGTCACGGAGGCCGGGAACGCGAGCGCGAGTGCTGCGACGGCACCCGGGGAGACGTCTGCGGTCGCATTCCCTGTGATCGATGAGGTGCTCGCGTCCGTCGCGGTCACCGTTTCGCTCCCCGCAGTCCGCAAGGTGACGGTGAACGAGTGGTGTCCTCCGTCGCCGGAAGTGAACGTGTAATTCGCCGGGAGCTGCGCTGCCGGATCCGTCGAGGTGAAGTGCACCGTCCCCATGTATTCGCTGGCGATGGAGCCCGACGCGCTCTTTGCGGTGACGGAAATATTCGAGGCCGTTCCGGCTGCAAGCGAGGCCGGAAGGCCCGTCACGGTGAACACGGTGGCCGGAGCCGGTGGCGTAGAAGCGGTGGGGCTCGAGGAGCACGAGATCATGGCGCCGAGCAGGAACGTGCTGACGCTGAGTGCGGGTCCGACTCTCGAATAATGCATGGCTCTCACTCACCCATGGTTGGCGGAATGGCGTCAGGCACCGTGGAGGCAACCCTCGCCGGCGCCCACTTGGTACTGCCCCGATGCCGCGTTGAGAATATGGCCTGTAAAGGTACGACTCGTCGCGGGTAAGCGCCGACGGGCGCCGCCTTGAGAATCGGCAAGACGCCACCGCCCGGGGCATGTTGACCGCCACCAAAGAAGAAGCCCGCACTCTCGCGCGGGCTCTGACTTCCTGACGGAGCGGGAGGGATTCGAACCCTCGATAGAGGTTTAAGCCCCTATGCCGGTTTAGCAAACCGGTGCCTTCAGCCTCTCGGCCACCGCTCCTGTGTACTAGACGCTATACGCGCCTCTTGTTGTAGTTGCCGAGCCGCGAAGTCTAGCCGCCCGCACCCACTTGAGCAACGACCCTCCTATTTCCTCACGCACACCGTCAGCGTATGCGCGAGCCCGATATGATCGGTCTCCTTCTCGATCCTTAGCCCCGCGCGCTCGATGCAGTCGTGCATCACTCTCGAATGGTACAGCTGACTGTTCCCATTCGCGACGCACGTGAAATACAACGAGATCTGCTGCAGACAGAACGCGGCGTTCTCGAAGAGCTGGCGGTCCCAGTACGTCTCGAGGATCAGCAACTTCGCCTCCGGCGACATCGCGGTCGCGGTCTTTCGGAGGATCGAAACGATCTCCTCCTCGGAGAAGCAATCCAGGAACTGGCTCATCCAGATCACGTCATGCCCGTAGGGAAGAACGCTTCCTTCCAATAGCACGTCCACCGGATAGCCGGTGATCCGTGCCGAGAGCCCGGCCTGCGCGACGTTCCCGATCGCGAGATCCAATTGCGCCGGCAGATCGACCATGGTGACGGTGACACTCGGCGAATACGCGGCGCACGCCAGCGCCCACTTCCCGGTATTCGCCCCCACGTCCAGGAGCCGCTGCACCGGGTTTTCGAACACAAGCGGCAGCGCTTCCTGGAACGCCTGCGTCGAACAGAAGTGCTCGAACGCGAACCAGCTCCGGCGCACCGGCTCGGGCAGTGTCGCTAACGCCGCGTACACGGTCGCATGATCGCCGTCCAGTTCGCGCAATCCCACCGGCGCGCCCTGCGTGACGGCTTCCGTCAGGTGATACAGCCCCTTGTAATTCACATCGTGAACGAAATCCATGTTCACACGCGTCATGGTGTCGTGCAGCACGAATTGTGCTGTTCGCGTGGTGGTGTACTGACCGTCGTTCACGATGAGCAGGCCGATCCCGAGCCCCGCCTCCACGAGCACGCGCACGCCGTACGGCGGGAGCCGCAACTGCGCGATGATTTCCTCAAGAGTGAGTCCGTGCCCGCCGGCGCGCTCCACGGCCTCGAGGATGCCCAGATCACGAAGTGCCTTCGTCGCCTGGAACACCATCGGCGCGAACGCGATCCACTGCGCCGCCGCCTTCGCCTCGACGGCCGATCGCGTGTCTTTCGTGAAGAAATTCATCACGCGTCGTAGCGCTTGAAGATCAGCGACGTGTTGATACCGCCGAACGCGAAGTTGTTGCTCACCACGTGCTCGCAGCTGATGCGCGCGCCCCTCGCGCACAATGAAATCGAGCGCGGAGCACTTGGGATCGACTGTCTCGAGATTGATCGTCGGCGCGAACCAGCCGCGCGCATCATCTCGATGCTCATCCACGCCTCCAGCGCGCCGCACGCGCCGAGCGTGTGCCCCATGTAGCTCTTCAGCGTGCTCGCCGGCGTCCGCCCGCCGAACACGGCGCACGTCGCCACGCTCTCGGCCACATCGCCACCATCGGTCGCGGTGCCGTGCAAGTTGATGTAACCGATGGCCTCCGGCGGCAGCTGCGCGTCGTCGAGCGCGAGCCGCATCGCCACCTGCATCGTTTCCTGCTTGGGGAAGGTGACGTGGCTGCCATCGCAGTTCGTGCCATAGCCCACGATCTCGGCGTGAATGCGGGCGCCGCGCGCCAGCGCGTGCTCGAGATCCTCGACAATGAAAGTGCCCGCGCCCTCGCCAAGCACGAGACCGTCGCGGTGCGCGTCGAACGGCCGCGGCGTGGTCGCCGGCGCATCGTTCCGTCCGCTCGTGGCGTAGAGGGTGTCGAACACGCCGACCTGCGTGGGATCCAGCTCCTCCGCGCCGCCGGCGACCATCACATCCTGACGCCCTTCCTTGATGGTCTCATACGCATAGCCGATCCCCTGGCTGCCCGACGTGCACGCGCTGCTCGTGGGGATCGTGCGGCCCGTGATGCCGAAGAAGACGCTGATGTTCACCGCCGCGGTGTTGCTCATCATGCGCAAGTACGTGGTGGCAGTGATCCCCTCCACGTTCTTGAAGTAGAGCAGGCGCGCGAAGTCGCCGAGCGCCGACGGCGTGCCGGACGACGATCCATACGCGATGCCCATGCGGCCGCTCGTCACGACCGGGTCGCCGAGCAGCCCGGCGTCCGCGAGCGCGCGCTCGGTGGCGATCGTCGCCATGAGCGCGACGCGCCCCATGCTGCGCGTGACCTTGCGCGTGTAGTGCGGCGGCAGGTCGAACGCGGCGACGGGCGCGCCAATGCGCGCGTGCAGCCCTTCGTACTCGTCCCATTCCTTCATGTAGCACGACCGCGTTGCGATAGCTCTCGAGCTTGGCGCGCACGGTGTGCCAGTCGTGTCCGAGCGGGCTGAAGCACCCCATGCCGGTGATGACCACGCGCTTGCTCACGCGATGCCGCCGTCGACGCGGATCACCTGGCGCGTGATGTAGCCGGCGTCGCCACGGAAGAGGAAGCTCACTGCCGCCGCGACCTCCTCCGGCGTCCCGATCCGGCCAACGGGGATCTCCTTCAGCATCGCATCGAGCGCCGCGCCCTGCGTCATGTCGGTCGCGATGAGACCCGGCGCGACACAGTTCACCGTGATCTCGCGCTGACGCGAGTTCCAGCGCGAGCGCCAATGTCGCGCCGATGATGCCGGCCTTCGCCGCGCTGTAGTTCACCTGGCCGCGGTTCCCATTGATGCCTGAGACCGACGAGATCGTGACGATCCGGCCGGGCCGGCGCCGGCGCACCATCGGCATCGATCAGCGGCTGCAGCACGTTGAAGAACGCGTTGAGATTGGTGTGGACCACATCGTCCCAGTCGGCACCGGACATCCCCGGGAACGACTTGTCGCGCGCGATGCCGGCGTTGCACACGACGCCGTAATAGCATCCGTGCGCTTCGACGTCGGCCAGGAGGATCTTCGCCGCGGCGTCGCGCTCCGTGACGTCGAACTGCAGCACGCGCGCACTGCGGCCCATCGCCGCGATCTCGCGCGCGACCGCCTCGGCCGCTTCGCGCCCGTTCCGGCAGTGCAGCGCGATATCGAATCCGTCGTGCGCGAGGCGCAGCGCGATCGCGCGGCCAATGCCGCGGCTGGAGCCGGTCACCAATGCCCACTCGGTCATTCGCCATCTCCCGCGAGGAGCGTCTCGATCCCAGCTCCGTGATAAATGCTGATCGTCGCCGTGGCCATCACGCCTTCGCCGGTGATCCGGCAATCGTACATCGAGAGTTCCGCGTCGCCGCCCTCGGTGCGCCGCGCCGTCACGCGCAGCACGCTGCCTAGCGGGAAACTCGCCCGATCGCACTCATACCGGCGCGTGCCGAGCAGTACGCCCTGACGCACGGGGTTTCCCTGCCTCGCGCGCCTGCCACCCCGCGAGCGCCGCGGCCGCCTGCGCCATGAACTCGAGACCGATCCACGCGCCAACGCCGCCGTTTTCGAGATAAGGAGCATCGTCGCGTATCGTGACCTCGGCGGTGAGCTCGCCCGGTTCCGCGGCGACCAACCGATCGAGCAGCACACTGCGGCCGGAATGCGGAAGGAGCGTCCGAATGTCGAGCGTCGTCACG
This sequence comes from uncultured Gemmatimonadaceae bacterium, assembly GCA_963737845.1. Lineage (GTDB taxonomy): Bacteria > Gemmatimonadota > Gemmatimonadetes > Gemmatimonadales > Gemmatimonadaceae > DATKOH01. Next base: position 652,242 of record CAVTUD010000001.1, read on the forward strand.
GCGCTACTCACGGCCCAGGAGCAAGACCGCGTTCGCGCCGCCGAACGCGAACGAGTTCGACATGGTGATACGAGGCGGATGTCCGAGCGTCTCGCCGGGCGCGACCGCCCGCAGCACGGGTAGCGCGGGATCGGCGACGCCATCCCAGAGATGCGGTGGGAGCCGTCCGGTGCGATTCTCGTCTTGCATCGTGAGCCAGCAGAACGCCGCCTCGAGCGCGCCGGCCGCGCCGAGCGCGTGTCCGCTGAGGGGTTTCGTGGAACTCATCGGGATCGCGTCGCCGAGCGTCGCATGGATGCTCAAGCTCTCGGTGGCGTCGTTCTGAGGTGTTCCGGTGCCGTGCAGATTCAGATATTCGATCGCGCTCGCCGCGACGCCGCCGCGCGTGAGCGCTTGCTCCATCGCGAGGCGGGCGCCCACTCCCTGCGGATCGGGCGCCGAGAAGTGATAGCCGTCGGTCGTCTCTCCCCAACCTCGCAGCGCCACGGTGGCGGGCTCGCGGGTCATGAGGAAGAGCGCGGCGCCTTCGCCGAGATTGATGCCGTTGCGATTCGCCGAGAGAGGATTGCACCGGTGGGCACTCACCAATTGCAGGGAGTCGAAGCCGGCGAGCGTGAATGCTCCCAGCGTGTCCACTCCGCCGGTCACGACGGCGTCGGCGACTCCCAGGCCGAGCAGACGCGCGGCGCTCGCCAGCGCCTTCGCGCTCGAGGCGCACGCGCTCGAGATCACGTGCGCCGTCCCGTACATGCCGAACATGTGCGCGAGCATTCGCGCCGGCGACGCGAGTTCCTGCTGCGCGAGATGGAATCCGGCGGGGAGTCTCCCATTCGCGAGGAAGCAGCGGATCGCGCCCTCGCTCTCGCTGATCCCCGAGGTGCTGCTGCCGATGGCCACCGCGACGCGGTGCGCGCCGTAGCGCTCGACCGCGGCGGCGACCGCCGGCGCGATCTGCTCGGCCGCGGCGGCGGCGAACGCGTTGTTGCGGCTGCGCAACCCGAGCGGCAGTCCATCGAGCGTCGGCCGTCGGACCATCGTACACGCCGAGCGGCGTCGCGCGGCCGCGAGAGTGGCGGTCATCCACGACGAGTCCGCTGTCGCCGGCGAACAGCCGCGCCGCGACCTCGTCAGCGCCGGCGCCGAGAGCGCACACGATGCCAAGGGCGTTCAGGAACGCGGGGCTCTTCACGGCGACTCCACGACGGAATTGATCACGAGGGAATAATCATACTCCAGATTCTGGAGCGTGATGCGACCCACCCACCGCGGCGCGCCGGAGTAGGTGATGATCTCCACCTCGCGTCCGTTGTTCGCCAGTGTCCTGCGAGTGCCATCGTCGGTGAGCGCCCAACCGGCGGGGAGTGCCGCGCGGATGGCATCGGCCGGCCAGAGCGCCAGCTGCAGGTCGGTCAGGATGTCCGCGCCGCGGATCTCGGCGGGCAGCTTCGCATGACGCCGCTCGCAGAGCGTGCCGTTCGTCAGCGTGAGCGTGAGCACGCGCTGGTCGAATCGCAGCGCGACGAGTGTGAGGCTATCGGGCGCGATGGCGAGCACGGCGTCGAGGTCCACCGTGTGGCCGGCGGCGGTGATCTGGAGCTGTTGGCGCAGGCCCAGTGAACGGCCGAAGCTCTTCGGCGGAAGCGCGAGTTGCAGGCGGCCGGGCGTCGGCGCCGGTGTCGAGCACGGCACCGGTTCGCTCGTGGGCGGCGTCGCTCCGGCGCAGCCGGCGAGCGCTCCGGCGAGGAGGAGCGCGGTGGCACAACGGATGCGGCTCAGCTGCAGATCTCCGCGAGCGCGGCGAGCCGCCGCTTCGGTTCTCGCACGTACGCGTTGCTCTCGTCCCACGCGTAGCCCGCGAGGATCGCACAGATCTTGCGCCGGACCTCGGGCTGCGCTCCCTCGTGGAAGAGGATCCGCTGGAATTCGCCGGCGTACCACGAGTCGACGAATGCGCGGAAGGTGTCGACGCCCTTCTTGAGCGCTCGAGCATAGTCGGCATCCCAGTCCACCGTCTCGCCCGCGAACTGACGCGCGAGGCAGCCGGCGGCCAGGCTCGCCGACTTGAAGGCGATCGTGACGCCGCTCGAGAAGACGGGATCGAGGAATTCGCCGGCGTTGCCGAGCAGTGCGAAGCCGCGGCCGCAGAGGGCGCTCACGTTCGAGGCGTAGCCGGTGATGTGGCTGGCCGGCGTGTCCCAGACGGCGCTGTTCGAGCAGCGCGCGCGACGCCGGATCCTCGAAGACCAACGTGCGCAGGCGCTCCGTGTCGTCGCCGGCGTAGCGCGCCAGGAATTCCTGCGACGCGACGACGCCAATGGACGAGCGGCCGTTGGAGAACGGGATGGGCCAGTACCAGACGTCCGCGTGGATCGGGTGCACGATGATCCGGATCTTGTCGCGGTCGAAGGCGTCGGGGGCGATCCGGTCTTCGATATGCGTGAAGATCGCGCCGCGCACCGGGAAATCGGACGGCCGCTCGAGCTGGAGCAGCCGCGGCAGGATGCGTCCGAACCCGCTCGCATCCAGCAGGAAGGCGGCGTCCACGGCGTACTCTTCGCCGTCCGGCGAACGCACGCTCACGACGGGTCGCTCACCCGCAACATCGACGGCGACGACCTCGTGGCGGAAGCGCACCTCGGCACCGAGCCGCTCGGCCTCGCGCGCGAGCAGATGGTCGAAGGGCGCGCGCTGCACCTGGTAGGTGGTGCCCCAGCCCTCGGAATGCTTCTCGCGGAAATCGAAGGACGTGATCCGGTCGCCGCGCGCGAAGACGGCGCCGTTCTTGTACTGGAATCCAGCCTCGACCACCGCGCGCAGCATGCCCGCCTCCTCGAGATACTTCATGCTCTGCGGCAGCAGGCTCTCCCCGATGCTGAAGCGGGGGAAGGTCTCGCGCTCGAGGACGAGGACGTGGCGTCCCTGGCGGCGCAGCATGCCGGCGGCCACCGAGCCGGCGGGGCCCGCGCCGATGATCAGGATCTCCGTGCGTTCGCGGCGCTGGGGCATCGGGAGTCGCGGATGTCTCGGTGGACGGCGGAGCGAGATCGCGGAGAGCGGCGGATCGGGACACCATATTATACACGCTGGATTCAGCGCTTGCGCAGCGCGCGCGCGTGCATGAATCTCTACTGCGCACCCCCGCACTCAGAGGCGAATGCATCGCGTGACCCCCGGCACGGCTCAGGAAGTGCGGTTCTCCATCGCGCGCATTGCCGCGTGGGCGCCGGGCATCGAGTCGCCCGTCGAGTGGGACGAGTGGGCGCGGGGCGAGCGCGTCCCGATCGGCGAGACAGTGCCCGCGCTCCGCCAAATGCCGGCGGCGCTCCGGCGACACGCCGGCCCGATCGGGCGCCTCGCGTGTGACGTCGCGTATCGCGCGCTGGATGGTGCGACCGACGTGCCGCTGATCTTCTGTTCGCGCTATGGCGAGGCGGCGCGGTCGGTGGAGCTGCTCACGCAGCTCGCGCAGGACGAGGTGCTCTCGCCCACCTCGTTCAGCCTCTCGGTGCACAACGCAGCCGCCGGACTTTTCTCGATCGCGCGTCGCGACGCCGCCAATTCGGTCGCGATCGCCGCGGGAGAGGCGTCGGCCGCGCTCGGAGTGATCGAGGCCTGCGGCCTGCTCGCGGACGGTGCGCCGCGAGTCGGGGTCGTGGCGGTGGACTGGGTCCTCCCCGAGATCTACCAGGCATTCGAAGAGCGGGAACGCGTGCCCTACGCGTGGGCGGCGCTCATCACGCCGCCCGATGCCGGCCGCGTCTCGCTGCGGTGGGAGCCGGCGGCGAGCGAAGAGGCGCCGGCCAACGGGAAGCGACTGCCCGCCGCGCTCGAAGTACTGCGCTTCCTCTTGCGCGATGACAAGGATCTCGAGCACACCGAGGAGAATCTGAGATTCACCTGGAGCCGGCGTGGTTAGCAGGCTCGGCCGCTACTGGCGGGTGGTCGGCACCGGCTTCAGTTTCTTCGCATTCGGGCTCGCCGGATTGGTGCTCGGATTCCTCGTCTTCCCGATCCTGCGCGTGGTGATCCCGGACGCGCAGCGCCGGCAGGCGACCTCGCGCGAATTGCTCCGCTGGTGCTTCCGTTGGCATATAGCCGTGATGCGCGGCGTGGGGATCATCCGCTACTCGTTCAGCGGGCTGGAACGCTTGGACCGGAGCGGTCTCCTGATCGTGTCCAACCACCCGTCGCTGATCGACGCGGTATTGCTGATGGCCTTCATTCGGAATGCGGATTGTGTGATCGATGCGGCGCTGTTCGAGAACAAGTACACGCGCAGCGCGGTGCGGGCGGCGGGCTACATACCGAATCAGCCGTCAGGATTGCCGTTGGTGGACGCATGCCTCGCGTCGCTCGACCGCGGAGGGAATCTCCTGTTCTTTCCGGAATCGCGGCGGACGACGCCCGGGGAACTGCTCCAACTGACGCGGGGTGCGGCGCAGGTGGCGGTCCGCGGCGGGCGCGATCTCACGCCGGTGGTCATTCACTGCACGCCGCCGCATTTACCCGGGGCGCGAAGTGGTGGCGCGTACCGTCGCGTCGCGCGCAGTACACGATCAACGTGCACGCCGACATCCCGGTGCGCCCGTTCATCGAGCGATTCGGTGAGCCGGCGCTGTCCGCCCGGGCGCTCACCGACCAACTGCACGACTACTTCACCAAGGAACTCCTGGCGCATGCCGTCGCTTGAAGAGGAAGTGAAGCGGTTGATCATCGAAGCGCTGCAGTTGGAGGACGTCACGCCCGGCGACATCGACACCGATGCGCCGCTCTTCGGCGATGGCCTGGGTCTCGATTCGATCGACGCGCTGGAGCTGGGCGTCGCGATCCGGAAGCGCTATCGGGTGGAGTTCTCCGCCGAGGCGAGCGATACCCGGCGACACTTCGCGTCGGTGCGCGCGCTCATGGCGCTCATTGAGGGTTCGCAGGGCGCGGCGACGTGAGATGACGTCGGACGAGGCATACGCGATGCTCGTGGCCGGCCTCGAGCAGACCTTCGGACTCGACCCGTCGCGCATCACGCGGGAGTCGCGGTTGAGCGAAGATCTCGATCTCGACAGCATTGACGCCGTCGATCTCGCGGTGAAGTTGCAGAAGGCGAGTGGCACGCGGATCGCGCCGGACGTGTTCAAGCGCGTGCGAACGGTCGGCAATGTGGTGGACGCCCTCGCCGCCGCGCCCCTGAGGTAGGCGCGCGTGCGCACCGCGCTCGTCATCGCGATCGCGATCCTCTATCCATTCGCGGTCTACGCTGGACTGGGAGTGGTGGAACCGCGGATCCTTGCGGCGGCGCTCGGCGTGGCCGCGGTCGCTCGCTTCGTTTTCGGGAAGGCGGGATTCGTGCGCGGAATGTCCGTCGTAATTTTCGCACTCGCCGTCGTGGTCGTGCTCAGCAACAAAGCGTTCCCCTTGAAGCTGTATCCCGTGTTGGTGAATGCGAGCTTCTTCGCGGTCTTCGCCTGGAGCCTGTACGCGCCGCCCACCGTGATCGAGCGGATGGTGCGCTTGCGCACGCCGGATCTCCCACCCGCCGCGGTCGCCTATATCAACAAAGTGACGGCGGTGTGGTGCGCGTTCTTCATCGTGAACGGCACGATCGCGTATTTCACTGCGCGATATGCGAGCACGGCGGTCTGGTCGCTCTACAACGGCCTCATCGCGTACGCGCTCATGGGGCTGCTGTTCGCCGGCGAGTATCTGGTGCGCCGCGGGGTGATGCGTCGCGTCCATGCGTGAACCGCTCCGGCTGCTCTCGCGCCTCGCGTCGGCGGCAGATGCGTCGCGCCCGGTCGCATGGCGCGGACAGGTCGCGGTGAATGAGGCTGAGTTCAGGGTGCGCGTGCGAATGCTGGATGCGTGCGTGCGAACAGAGCGGCGGCGGCCCGGTCGCGTTGCATCACAGCGATGGCGTGGAATTCGCGGCGGCGCTGCTGGGCGCGTGGCATAGCGGGCGCACGGTGTACCTTGCCGCCGACGATCTCCCCGAAACGCGGCGCCGGCTCGCGCCACACGTGGCGTCCTTCCTGGGCGAGTGGTCGAACCACGCGGAAGCGGTCGCATCTGCCGAGGATCCAGCCTCTGGGGCGTTCACGGCTCTCAATGCCGAGTTCCCCGGAATTGTCGTGTTCACGTCGGGCTCCACGGGCGACGCTCAGGCGATCCCGAAGCGTCTCGCGCAACTCGCTCACGAGGTGGAGACGCTGGAGCGCACGTTCGGCGCCGAGATCGGCGACGCGGACATCGTGGCCACCGTGTCGCATCAGCATATTTACGGTCTGCTCTACAAGATCCTCTGGCCGATCGCCACGAGGCGGAGCTTCCTGTCGCGTACGATCGAATATCCTGAGGAGCTGGCAGATGTGCTCACCGGCCGGCGGTCGGCACTGATGACGAGTCCCGCGCTCTTACGACGGCTGCCGGATAGCATCGACTGGAGCGCCGCACGCACCGGAGTGCGAGCCATCTTCTCGTCGGGAGGGCCGTTGCCGGCGTCGGCCGCACTCGCGACGGAGCGGCTGCTCGGCATGACACCCATCGAGGTGCTCGGCAGCTCCGAGACAGGCGGCGTCGCGACGCGACGGCAACGCGAAGGCGCCGACGCGGTGTGGGCAGCATTTCCGGGCATCGCGGTGCGTGTCGAAAACGGCCGCCTCGCAGTACGGTCGGCCTATCTTCCCAATGACGATTGGTTCATCACCGCTGATCTCGCGGAGCTGGCTTCGGATGGCACATTCCGGCTGGGCGCGCGCGCCGACCGGATCGCGAAGATCGAAGGCAAGCGCGTCTCATTGGAGGGCATTGAGAGAGCACTCGCCGGCTCGCCGTGGGTGAGGGGGGCGCGCGTGATCGCGCTCGACGCGCCGCGCGAACAATTGGCGGCGGTGGTGGTGCTCAGCGACGAGGGCGCAGCGGCACTGGCGCGCGACGGCAAGGCGGCGCTCACGCACGCATTCCGCGCGCTGCTCGCCGACGGAACGGAGCGCGTCGCGATCCCGCGCCGCTGGCGATTCGTGGAAGAATTGCCGATGGACTCCCAGGGCAAGACGACCACCGCCGCGCTTGCGGCGCTGTTCACCGATCCATTGCAGGTACTGCCGGAAGCATCGCTTACCTCTCGCACCTCGGCCAATGCGCAGCTGGAGCTTCGCATCGCCTCCGAGCTCGCGTACTTCGAAGGGCACTTCCACGGCGCTCCTGTCCTGCCCGGTGTTGCGCAGATCCAGTGGGCGATCCATTTCGCGCGCGCGCAGTTCGGCGTCGGGGATGGATTCACTCGCCTCGAGGCGATCAAGTTCCAGCGGCCGATCCGGCCGGGAACGGTCGTGCGCCTGTCGTTGCATTGGCGCGCTGAACTCGCGTCGCTTGCGTTCGTGTACGAATCGGACACTGGCCGGCATTCGAGCGGGCGGATCATCTTCGCTGCATGACCGAGATCCGGACGACGGCCGTGATCCCCGTATTCGACCACGCGACGACCGTGGGCGAGATGACGCGGAGCGTTGGCGACGCCGGCTTGCATTGCATCGTCGTCGATGATGGCAGCGGGCCGGGAGTGTGCGCAGGCGCTCGATGCGATCGCCGCGGCCAGTGGCGAGCGCGTGACGCTCGTGCGTCGCGCGCAGAACGGAGGGAAGGGAGCGGCAGTGCTCAATGGCCTCGTGCGGGCGAAAGCGCTCGGCTACACGCACGCACTGCAGATCAATGCCGACGGCCAGCACGACAGCGCGCGACATCCCGGCGTTCCTCGCCCTCGCGCGCGAGCATCCCGCCGCGGTGATCCTCGGCCGGCCGATATTCGACGCGTCAATGCCCCGGTATCGCGCGGTGGGCCGATGGGTGACGCACATGCTCACCTGGGTGCACACGCTCTCGTTCGAGATCCGCGATACAATGTGCGGCTTTCGCGTCTATCCGATCGAGACCGTGCTCGCACTCGACGCGGATACGCCGATCGGGCGTCACATGGAGTTCGACATCGAACTGCTGATCCGGCTGCACTGGCGCGGAGCCGTCTTCGCCGCGATCCCGACGAGAGTCCGCTATCCCGCCGATGGCATCTCGCACTATCGTATGGGGTGGGACAACCTGCTCGTGATGTTCATGCATCTTCGCCTGTTCCTCGGGATGATCGTTCGCCTGCCGTGGTTGCTCGCCAGGAAATGGAGGGCCGCGTGACCGCGCGCGCTCTGCCGAAGCATTGGGCGCGCGCCGATGAGCGGACCTTCGCCGCCGGGATCCGCTTCCTGTTGTGGGTGTACCGGCTCTTCGGGCGAACAATGTTCCGTCTCGTGGTGTTCCCGACGGTGGTCTTCTACATCGCGACCAACTCGCGCGCACGCGCGTCATCGCGCGCGTATCTCGCCCGAGTGAATCGTACACTGGGCCGCGCACACGAAAAGGCGGACGCGCTCGAGGTCCTCCGTCATTTCAGCTCCTACGCGGAGTGCATCATCGACAAGGTGCGCATCTGGAGCGACACCGTCGACACGTTCCCCGTGGAGTTCCACGGACGCGAAGCCGTCGCGGCCCAGATCGAACTCGGGCGCGGCGGCCTGATCATCACGTCGCACCTTGGCAACATCGAGCTCTGTCGCGTGCTCTCGAAGCGGCGCCCGGGGCTTCGCATCACGGTGATGGTCCATACCAAGCATGCGCGCGTGTTCAACCAGATGCTCGCCGAGCTGAATCCGGAGAGTGCGCTCAACTTGATGCAGGTGACCGAACTCACACCGGAGGCCGCGATCCTGATCGGGCAGAGAGTGGACGCCGGCGAATTCGTCGTCATGGCGGGCGACCGCGTGCCGGTATCGCCGCGACCCCGGGTGGCTTTCGCCGAGCTGCTGGGCGACCGCGCCGCGTTCCCGGTGGGCCCCTACATTCTGGGGAGCTTGCTCCGATGCCCGATCTATCTGATGTTCTGCCTCAGGCGCGGGGCGGAGTATCATGTGTACTACGAGCTCTTCCGCGACCAGATCGAATTGCCGCGACGGGACCGAGACCGTGCGCTCGCGGCGCTCGCGAGCGAATACGCCGCGCGATTGCAGCACTATTGCCTCGAGGCGCCGTTCGAATGGTTCAACTTCTATGATTTCTGGGCGGAACCGGAGTCCGGGCGGAACAGTGAGTGAGCCGACGCGGCATTCCGCGGAAGTCGAGATCCAGGTGCAGTTCTACGACGTGGATGCGCTCCAAGTCGTGTGGCATGGCCACTACGCGAAATATTTCGAGGACGCGCGCTGTGCGCTGATGGATGGCATCGGATACGGCTACGCGCAGATGCGCGATTCCGGATTCGCGTGGCCGGTGATCGATCTCCATGTGCGCTACGCGCAGCCCGCGGTCCTCGGCCAACGCATCATCGTGCGCGCCGAGCTCGTGGAATGGGAGCAGCGGCTCCGGATCGAGTATCTCATCACCGACGCGGCGAGCGGAGCGCGGTTGAGCAAGGGGAGCACGACGCAGGTCGCGGTGAGCATGGTCACGCAGGAAATGTGCTTCGTTTCGCCGCCGGTCCTGTTCGAGAAGCTCGGGCTCCCAGCCGCATGACACGAGGCCGCATGATCGCCATCGCGCTGCTCGTCGTCGCCGCGCGAAGCAAGGCGCAAGACAGCGTGGCGCTCGCGCGGATCCAGCGGCAGCTCGCCTCGCCGTCCATTTTCTGCGGAACGTTCGAACAGAGCAAGGCGCTGGTGGGCGTGAAGCAGCCCGTGAAGTCCTCCGGCCGCTTCTGCGTTTCCGCGGGGAAGGGGATCCTCTGGCGCACGCTTCGACCCTTCCCAACGTCGCTGCTGGTCACGCGAGAGGGGATCACGGAGTCGCGCGCCGGCGAGGCGCCGCAGCGACTCTCGGCGCAACAGGAGCCGGGTGTGCGCGCGATCAATGATCTCCTGTTCTCCCTCTTCGGCGGCGATCTGAGCCGCCTCGCCACGAACTTCGTGGTGTCAGCGACCGTGAACGGCGCGGGCTGGAGCGCCGCGCTGTCTCCGCGCACGGCCGGCATGCGCGCGACGATCAAGGGCATCGAGCTCGAGGGCGGATCATATGTGCGGCGTATCTCGCTGCACGACGCCGGCGGCGACGTGACGGTCATCGTCTTCTCCGGCATCGCGACCGGCGCCGCGGCGATGCAGCCGGAGGAGGCGCACGAGCTTGAGTAGCGCTGCCCCCGCTCTGCGCCGCTGGCTCGCGTTGGGATGGTTGGGGGTCGTACTGCTCGCGCTCGCGCACGTGCTGTGGTTCTCGCTCATCGAGCGGCGTTCGCTCGAGACGAACATCCTCGCGCTCCTTCCCGCGCCGGAGCGCGATCTCGCGCTGCAGGAGGCGCTGAACAAGGTATCCGCGCTCGGACAGTCGCGCGTGATCGTGCTCATTGGCGCCCGCGATTGGGACGCGGCGCGACGCGCGGCTGACGCGTATCGTCGAGTGATCAGTGCGCACCCGGAGTGGCTGCAGCTCGAACACGCCGGCGACAGCGACCGGAGTGTCGCGCTCGCCCCTTGGTGGTCGCATCGCGCGGGCTTGCTCACGGCCGCCGATCGGCGCGCGCTCACGGAGCGTACGAGTGAGCATTGGGCGGACGCGGCGCTGAGCGATCTGTCGAGCCCGCTGGCCGTCGGGCGCATGGGCAACTGGCGCGACGATCCCTTCGGCCTCTTCCGCCGTTGGCTGCTCGCGCGCGCGCAGGAGACGCCGGCGCGGCCGGTCGATGGCGAACTTCAGGTAGTGGACAGCGGCATCTCCTACGCCGTGCTGACGATCCGGCTCGCGGCCCCTTCGTTCGCCATTCGCGCACAACGCGAGATCGTCCCCGTGCTCGACGCGGCGCGTGATTCGGCGCGCGCCGCCGCGCCGAGTGTCCGCGTCATGACCGCCGGCGTGATCCTCTTCGCTCACGAGGCGGCGCAGACGGCCCAGCGGGAAATGGCGATCATCGGATGGGGGTCGATCGCGGGCATCCTCCTGCTGCTCTGGGTCACGTTCCGTTCTCTGGCGCCGCTGGGTCTGGTCGGGCTCTCGCTCGCGGTCGGACTCGTGGGCGCGCTGTCGGTGAGCGGGCTCGTCTTCGAGCGGATCCATCTGATCACGCTCGTGTTCGGCGCGAGCTTGCTCGGCGTCGCGCAGGACTACGGTGTGCTCTACTTCTCACACCGGATCGGCGATGCGGGCAAGGGCGAGACGATGATGCGCGCGCTGCTCCCGGCGCTGCTCTTCGCGGTCGGCACGACGGCGCTCGGGTATCTCGGTCTCGCGCTGACGCCGTTCCCGGGACTCCGGCAAATGGCGGTGTTCTCGATCGCGGGATTGCTCTTCGCGTGGGTCACCGTGGTGCTCTGGTTTCCGCGCGTCGACCGCCGGCCGCCGCGCGAGACGGCGGTCGCTGAATGGCTCGGGCATTCGATCGAGCGTTGGCCGGCGGTGACTCGGACGGGATCGGGCACGGCGATCGCCGTCATCGGCATCATCGTGATCGCCATCGGCCTGTCGCGCGTGAGATTCGATGACGACATCCGGCTTCTCGTGAATGCGCCGGCCACGCTCGTCGATGAGCAGCGCGAAGTAGGGCGCATCATGCGTGTCGCGGCTCCGGCCCAATTCCTGCTCATGCATGCACCCGACGCTGACGCGCTTCTCGGGCGCGAGGAGGCGGTGCGCGTGCCGCTCGATAGTCTCGTCGCGACCGGAGCGCTCGCAGGCTATAGCGCCGTGTCCATGTGGGTGCCATCGCATGCACTGCAGGCGGCGGATCGGGCGCGCGCCGATGCGCGGCTGTACCACGTGGGCGGCGCACTCGACGGATTATCGTCGCGCCTGGGAGAGCGGAGGTCATGGGCCGACAGCGTGCGGCGCGAGGTCGCGGCCACCAGCGGCGACCTCACGATCGATGCGTGGCTCGCGAGCCCGATCTCAGAGGCGGGGCGGCACCGGTGGCTCGGGCGGATCGGCGACGATTGGGTGAGCGTGGTCGATCTCCAGGGAGTGAACGCAGCGAACGTTGCGCGATTGCGTGCGATCGCGGCGACGGTTCCGGGCGCGCGCTGGGTCGACAATGTCGCCGCGCAATCCGCGCTGCTGGGGCGCTACCGGCGGCAGATGCTCGGCGTTGTCATCGTGAGCTTCGTGCTCCTGTGGGGCGTGCTGCTGCCCCGCTATGGACGCCGGGCTTGGCGCGCGCTCGCGCCGACGGGCACGGGGATCCTGTTCACTGTTGCGGTGCTCGGCGCGATCGGACAGCCGGTGCAGCTCATGCACGTGCTCGCCCTGCTGCTGCTCCTCGGCATGGGCGTGGACTACGGGATCTTCCTCGAGGAGGCGCACGGCGTGCGGCGCGCGCGCGGGTGGCTGGCCGTCGTGCTCGCTTCCACGAGCGCACTGCTCTCGTTCGGCCTGCTCGGATTGAGTGCGACGCCGGCGCTGCACTTCTTCGGCGTGACGATGCTCATCGGCATTACGAGCATCGCGCTCATCACGCCGTTGTTCTCCCCGTCCGAGGACGGAGGCGTGACGGTTACGGGAGGGGGTGATTGACTCTGGAAGTCGCCTGGTCGTCCCTCAGCGGGGATCGATGAGTTCTACTTTTTGCACCGAGGGAATACGTTGAGAGTGAGACTTGCGATTGCCGCTATGGTCGCTATCGGAATCATGGGGTGCACTGCCACCTATCATGTGAATAGTCTGTCGGGAACGGGGAAAGTCACCCTCGACCCGGCACTGGGCGTATATGTCGCAATACCGGCGGACGGCACCTATGAGACGAAGACCTACGCCGGCTCCGGACAGTCAGCGGCAACGGCGGTAGCCATTGCATTCGGCAAGAAGGCGGCGACGCTCCACGTTGCCGCAAGTGTGCAACCGCTGGACAGCACCATGGCGGCCGCGCGGGCACTGAACGTCGGGTACGTCGTGATTCCTACGGTCGCACACTGGGAACAAAGAGCGACAGAGTGGTCCGGAAAGCCTAGTCGCATGACCATTCGACTCGAGATCCTCGACGCGAAGACCGGGCATCAGCTTGCGGCGGCGTCGATCGAAGGGGAGAGCCGGACGATGACCCTAACGTCCACAAGCCCTGAGTCCTTGCTAGAGGACCCGCTCGACAGCTACGTCGCGACCCTCTATTAGCGAGTCGCGAGTTCTCTTGCGTCGCCTGCCTCAACGAGTTCCACGCGCGGGGGGCCGCTCTCGCGTTCCCAAACCAGACTCAGTGCGACATCCGGGCGGACCTCGGTGTGAAACCAACCAGCCGCGGGCGCAGGCGCTTCGATGAGCGATCCATCGACGACCAATGCGCCAGTCGCGCCGGCCGGTGAACCGAGCTCGACGGCGAGCTTGACGCAACGCTTCGCGCCCGGTCCACAGGCGATAGAACGCGGAGGTGAGCGATGGCTGGCTGAGCAGCCATGAATGTTCGTCAGCGACGAACGTGAGCGCGCCGATCCCGCCGAGATCGCGTGTCGCATCCATGCACTCGACGTCGAGCCCGATCGCGACGCTCGGGTGCACTGCACACGCGATCCAATCTCCGCTGTGCGAGAGAGTGAACTTCGGCACGAAGCCATGCGGTACCGTCACCTGCGCGCGCCCATCGGCCTGACTCGTGATATCGAGCGAGGCTGGTTCGCAGCCCATCGCGTGCGCCGCCGCGCGGCGGAGCAGCATGCGGCCAAGCGCGAATTGCTCCCGGCGATCAGGACGCTGGAAAGCGGCGTGTCGGGCGCGATCCTCCGGCGAGAGCTGCCGCTCGGCGGCCGCGAGCGCACTGTGCTCGACGTCGCGTCGATCGAGAAGATAGATGACGGGACCGGTCATGCGGAGAGTCTCGCGACGGATCGCAGCATATGAACGGAGCGGGAGGGATTCGAACCCCCGGAACCCTTGCGGGTCCTCCAGTTTTCAAGACTGGCGCAATAAACCAGACTCTGCCACCGCTCCTCTGTACTAGACGCTAGACACGCCTGTAGTACTACTCCCGCTAACGCACTCGTATTGATCGCCGCTTACTGATCCTTCCCCCTCGGCACCATCTGGAACAACCCCTCCAGATCCGTCGCCTTCACCACTTGCCTCGCCGTCCCCATCATTTTCAGCGCCGCCGCAGTATCTCCCCGCTGCGCCAGATATCTGCGAGAGATTCACCGCCGTCGCCGCGTAGATGTACGGGATCCCCACGCTCGCGCGATCCACCCACAATCCACGCTTGACCACCGCCGCCGGCCCCAGGAAATCGTTGTTCCACAGATCGAGCGTCGTCTTGAGATCCAGCCATCCGTCCTGCGCGCGCAGCGTATCCGGCGTCGCCTTCGGAATGGTGGGCATCAGTTTCCGCGCGAGGCCCTGGCCGAGCAGGTACTGCTCGAGTCCGAGCTGCGTCGGCGTGTTCCCCATGGTGCGGCTGAAGTACAACGGCCGCGCCGGATAATCATCCTTGATGATCCTGAGGATCACGATGTTCGCGCGCTCCAGGATCTGCGGCTGCAACCGTGCCTTGATGCTGTCCTTCGTGAACATTTGCGGCTCGCGCAACTCCAGATACTCGGGCAGCGCGTTCGCCTCGTCCATCGTCATCTTGATCGGCGAGCCGTTCGGCTTGATCCACGTCTTGCCGCGATAGAGCGACGGCCCCTTCGCCGCATCGTAGTCGTACACCGGGCGGCGGATCATCTGCCGGATGTACCAGTCGGTGTTCAAGAGCGACGTGCAGAGCACGAGCACATCCTTGCGGATGCCTTCGACCTCCTGCGCGTACCAGAGCGGGAAGGTGTCGTTGTCGCCGGCGGTGATGAGCACGCCGTACGGTTCCACGGAATCCAGCAGATCGTGCGCGAAGTCGCGCGTGTCGGTCTGATGTGCGCGCGATGCCGCCTTGTAGTTCAAGAAGAGCGGCACGAACGCGATCGCGAGCACCGGCATCGCGAGCATCCAACTCTTTCGCACCGGGATCTCCATCGTCTCACGGCCGATCTTCACTCTCTCGACGCCGAAGATCTCGGCGATCCCCTCCCACACCCACACGAGGCCGAGCGCGGCCCACACGCCCCACGCCGCGAAGCTCACCATGAAGAAATAGTCGCGGTCGCGCACTTCACGCGGGATGCTCTCGCCGAGTTCGGGCGCCTGCGAATTGCCGAACTTGAAATTGAGATAGAAGATGAGCACCAGCGTGATCGTGAACATGAACGTCGCGAAGTACCACCAGCTGCGGCGGTCGCGCTTGAAGTGCACCCAGCCGCCGAAGATGCCGAGGATGAAGAACACGCCGGCGAGGGTGCTCTGCCACATCGCGCTGGCCGCCGTCGGGATCGGATCGCGGAACCACTGCCACTTGAAGTAGAACCAGTACATGCCGAGCTGGCCGTACAGATGCGCGGCGATGGGCGGCATGGTGAATCCGTTCCACTTGAAATCGAAGCCGAAGAACGGCGCCTGCCGGTCGAGCAGCGGCGGCTTCGCGTACTGCACGCGATTGAAATTGTCCCAGAAGGCGTTCCACGTGGTGGGCTCGCCTTCGTTGATCGGCGGGAAGTGCGCCGCGCGGATCGGCTGCGTGAGGAAGGGCGACATGCCGAGCAACAGCGCGCCGACGCAGGCGAGCACGAGCTTCCACTGCATGATCTTCGCGGGGCGCCGCGTGAACACCGCGGCGAGCACCGCCGGCCCCGCGAGGAATCCCATCATGTGATTCGCGTAGCCGAGTCCGCCGAGGTACGCGATGAGCACGAGCGTCTTGTCGGCGTTCGGACTGTCGGGATCGTCGCTCCAGCGCACGGTGAGCCACGAGATGATCGCGAGCCCCAGCGCGGCCACGGTGTACACCTTCTCGTTGACGACGCTCTGGTTCCACACCGTGAACGCCGTTGCGCCGATCACCGCCGCGAGCACGCCGCCGGTGATCCGCTCCCACCGCTCGGGCAGCCAATTCACCAGCACCCGCTCGGCGATCAGGAACCACATCATGGCGCTGAGCGCGCTGCAAATGGCGGCGAGGAGATTCACTTTCACCGCGACACTCAATCCGCCAAGCGGCAGGATGGCGAAGGTGCGTCCCAGGAGCACGAAGAGCGGATTGCCGGGCGGGTGGGGAAGGCCGAAGACGTAGGCGGCCGAGATGTACTCGCTCGTGTCCCACATCGCGGTGCTGGGCGCGAGGGTGAGGCAGTAGAGTATGAAAACGGCCAGCGCGGTGAGGGCGGCGGCCAGGTAACTGGGGCGGTAATCGAGTTCCGCGGAATTTTCGGGGGGCATTCCCTAAAGATTACACGCCACTCACGTCGAGTCTAGCGCCGATAACTGCCTAGCGGCGCGAGTCGAACCGCGAACGGGCGTTGGCTACCCGAATCCGCGTGAGCGACGTGTGTGGTCGATTACGGCGTTGGGATGCGCGCACTGCGGAGCCCGCAGTAGCCAGTACCAACGCCGACGCGCACGCGGAGTTTGCGGTACTAACAACGGAGTTCGGGGTGCGACAACACCGTTCACGCAGTTAGTGCCGGAAGAGCCGCGTCCCGGTGAATACCATCGCGATGCCTTTCTCATTCGCTGCCCCGATCACTTCATCATCCCGAACCGAGCCTCCCGGCTGCACGATGGCTGTGATCCCCGCTTCTGCCGCGGCATCCACTCCATCGCGGAACGGGAAGAACGCATCCGAGCCGAGCACGGCGCCCGCCGTCGCGTGTCCCGCGTTGCGTGCCTTGTGCACCGCGAGGAAACTCGCGTCCACTCGTGACATTTGTCCCGCGCCGATGCCGATGGTCGCGCCGTCGCGCGTGAGCACGATCGCGTTCGATTTCACGCTCGCCACGGCGCGCCAGGCGAACAGCAGATCGGTGCGCTCGGCTTCCGACGGCGCGCGGCGCGTCACCACCTGCCAGGTGTCGGCGTTGGTCTCGGTGGACGGCCGCTCCTGCACGAGCACGCCCGCGCGCACGCGTTTGAAATCGAGTGCGGGCTCGCCCCATTTCGCTCGGCCCTCGAGCACGCGCAGGTTCTTCTTGCGGCCGAGGATCTCGATGGCGGCGTCGCTGAACTTTGGCGCGACCACGCATTCTACGAAGAGCGCCGCCACCGCGTCGGCGGCCGCTTCGTCCACCGGCACGGTGAACGAGATCACGCTGCCGAACGCGCTCTGCGGATCGCACGCGAGCGCCTTCTGGTACGCCTCGAGCGCGCTCTCGCCCGTCGCGAGTCCGCACGGCGTGGTGTGCTTGATGATCGCGCAGCACGGCTCGTCGCCGAACATGTCGCTCGCGAGCAGCGCGCCCTCGAGGTCCAGCAGATTGTTGAAGCTCAGCTCCTTGCCGCCTCTCTGCACGAGACCCGCGAGGCCGGCGCCCTTCCGCTCGGTGTAGAACGCGGCCTTCTGATGCGGATTCTCTCCGTAGCGAAGCCCCTGCGCGCGCTCGAAGCTCAGCACCACGCGCTCGGGGAACAATTCTCCTCGCGTGCGCGCGAACCAGGATGCGATGGCTCCGTCGTAGGAGCCGGTGTGCGCGTACGCTTTCTCCGCGAGCATGCGGCGGAGCTCGAGGTCGTCATCCTTGGCCGCGACGGTCGCGAGCACGCGCGTATAGTCGGCCGGGTCCACCACCACGTACACGCTCGCGAAGTTCTTCGCGGCCGACCGCAGCATGCTCGGCCCGCCGATGTCGATGTTCTCGATCACCTCGTGCTCCGCCACTCCCGGCTTGGCCGCCGTCTCACGGAACGGATACAGATTCACCACCACGAGATCGATCGGCGTGATCTTGTGCTCGGCGAGGGCCTTCATGTGCTCGGGCACGTCGCGCCGCGCGAGAAGCCCGCCGTGCACCGCGGGGTGCAGCGTCTTCACGCGGCCGTCGAGCATTTCCGGGAATCCGGTGACCTCGCTCACGTCGCGCACGGCGAGATTCGCCTCGCGCAGCACGCGCGCGGTGCCGCCCGTGGAGATGAGTTCCCAGCCCAGGCCGGTGAGCGCCCGCGCGAAGTCGACGAGTCCGGTCTTGTCGGAGACGGAGAGCAGGGCGCGGGGCATGGGAATCCTAAGGTGTGGTGGCGAGCGTTTGGACGACGCGTCCGAGCGCGAGGATATCGGCGAGATCGACCACTTCGGCGGGGGAGTGCGCGTATCGCAGCGGCCATGCCACGGGAACGTCCACCGTTCCAAAACGAACGTACTCACTCCCATCATTCCCGCCGTTCGTGGTCCCGTACTGGAAGGGGATGTTCGCCGCTCTCACGATCTTCATGAGGCGGGCGAGTTCATCCGGCGGCGTGACGCTCGAATTGTCGAGCGCGCGCGCCACCGCGCCGTTGCCGAGCGGGGCGTAGGCGAAGCGCTGGTTCTCGAGCGGCGAGTCGCTGCTCACGAAGGTGTCCACCGCGTACACGCGCTTCACGCCGCGCGGATGATCGTGCGGCGAATGCGCGCGCCCCTCGAGGCCCACTTCTTCGCGCGTGCTGAACACCCAGTACGTCTTGCGCGTGAGCGTGCTCGGCTCAATGTGCCGCAGCGCGAGAATGAAACTGGTGCAGCCGGCGCGGTCGTCGATGCTGCGCGCCGTGAAGCGCGACGACGCGAGCCGCGTCGCGGCCTTCACGCCGGTGATCGTCGTGCCCACGGTCACGCCCTTCGCCATGAGCGCGGCAGAATCCATGCCGAACCACGCCTGCATGGAGGGCGGCTGCTTGGCGGTGCCCGTCTTCCGCGGCAGGAACACGCCGTTCATCGGCGCGCCCTTCGCGACGTGCATGATCGCGGGCTGTCCCTCCCAGAGCGAGCGGAAGAATCCGCCGCGGTTCGCGAGCGTGATCGTGCCGTCGTGATCGATCTTCTGCACCGTGAAGCCGATCTCGTCCATGTGCGCGATGAACACCACGGTGTCTTTCTCGGGGCCGGCGGCCACGATCAAGTTGCCCGCGCTGTCCACGGTCGCGACATCCTGCGCCCATTTGGGCAGCAGCTTCTTCACCGCGTCACGCATTAGCCCTTCATTGCCCGACACCGAGTACACGTTCGAGAACGTCGCGAGCACGTCCGCCGCCTCGGTGAGCGAGTCTCTCCGGATCGCATTCGTTGGGCAGGCGCGGCGTGAGCGCGAGGATCGACGCCGGCGCGTTCACGCCCGCGGCCTCTCGCGATCGCGGCCGCGTACGCCATCACATCCTGATCGCGCACCGTTTCCGCGAGCGAGTTCGGGTTCATCGGCCGCATCGCGATCACGGTCACCGCGCCCTTCGAGCCGGCCGCTCCCGTGTACGTCGTGCCGTACGGCGGCGGCGCCATGCGCATCACGAATGGCGACGTGCTGTCGCCCATGATAGCCTTCGCCGTGTCCGCGCGGCCCACACTTGGCGCCGCGATGAAAACAGAATCGACGTCGCCCAGCTGGAAGGTGACCGCGCCGAGTCCGGCCCAGGCGAATCCGCCCTGCACCGTGAGGGCGTACACCGTTTCGCCGGTCTTCGGCGCCGCGCCCATCGCGAGTGTCGCGACCGCCGCGCAGCCCGCACGCGCCGCGGCGAACGGGCCCGAGGTGTAACCATTGAACGTCGTCTTTGGCCAATCGCGCACGACGCCATCGAGCAACGAGATCCCCATTTGCGCGACCTCGGCGCGGTTCTTCGCGCCGACATCTACCCAGAGTTCTTCTACCGTGGCGGGAGCGTCCGACGGCAGCCGGCCGCGCCAGAGGTGCGTGCTGCGCACAGCCGTCACCGCCGGCAGCCAGCCGCCGTTGGTCACGATGCGCACGCGCTGTCCTTCGAAATATTGATCCCACATGATGCCGCGCGAGCCCCAGTTGCCCGCTTCGTGGAGGCGCAGATAACCATCGTCGGTGATCTCGCTCACGGCGAAGGTCGGCGTGTCCATCGCGCAGGCGACCACGCGCCGAGGGCGGCCTTTGCCCTTGCGCATGATGAGATTGCCGAGCCCATTGCGCGTCCATCCTTGCTGCGTCTGCTGCACGATCTGCATCGCCGTGGCCTCGCGGCCGGTGGGCGCGTCGAGGCCGATCCAGCTGGCGAGTGCGTCGCCGCTGCCCTGCGCGCGCGCGCGCGGCGCGGCGATCATGAATAGCGCGGCGAATGCCGCCACAAAAGCGCTACGGAGCGAGCGCGGTATCGATCTCATTGGCGAGCTCATCGTCCTCCTGCGGTTGTATCGCGAATGCCGCGCGGCTCACCGCGTGGCGCAACTTGCCGGTGACTTTCCCGTCGGGGCCGAGCCCGATCTGCTTGCGTCCCACGGCCGCGACCACGCGCGGCAGCAGGAGGTGCTCCACGCGCAGTACGCGCGCGGCGAGTGTGTCCACGGTGTCATCGCCGAACACCGGTACCGGCCACTGCGCGATGATCGGCCCGCGATCATAGTGCTCGTCCACAAAGTGGATGGTGACGCCGGTGACGCGCGCGCCCGATGCGAGCACCGCCTCGTGGATCTTCTTGCCGTACATCCCCTTGCCGCCGAACGCGGGCAAGAGCGACGGATGCACGTTGAGCATCGCGCCCTTGTACGCCTTCACCACGCCGCTCGGCACCAACTTCAGGAATCCGGCGAGCACCACGAGATCGATCTCAGCCTGCTGCAGCTGCATTGCGAGCCCCACGCTCTCGCCGGTGCCTTCATCCATGGTGACGGCGTGGATCTTGTGCTCTTGGGCCCACGTGAGAGCGCCGGCATCGGGACGGTCGGCGAGCACGAGTGTGACACGAACGCCGCGGGAGCGGCTGTCGTGCGTGAGATATTCGTGCAATGCGCGGAGATTGGAGCCGCGCCCGGATGCCAGCACCGCGACTCGGGTCGCCATGGGGCGTGATGTTAGCGGCTGGCGCGCAGGCTGTCGAGTGCGCGCGTGACCGCGGCATTCGAGTGTGGTCGCGACGTAGAATCGCTCCCCTGCCGTCACCACATTGGCGCTCGGCGTTTGCAGTCGCGGCACGAGGATCCCGTGCGCGCCGAACGCCGCTGCGGGCTCGATGTCGCGCAGCCGGTCACCGATGAACCATGAGCGCGCGAGGTCGAGATCATGATCTGCCGCCGCCTGACGGAAGAGCAGGGTGCCGGGCTTGCGGCACTCACACTCTGTTTCGGGCGCATGCGGGCAATGATACGTGGCATTGATGTGCCCGCCGCGCGGCAGGAGAAGCTCGAGCACGCGCTTGTTCACGTTCTCGTAATCGGCCTCGGTGTACCGCCCGCGTCCGATCCCACTCTGGTTCGTGACGACGATGAGCGGCACGCCCGCCTCGTTGATGCGCGCGATCGGGATCGACACGCCTTCGAGCAGCGACACATCCTCGCGACGGGAGATGTAGCCGGTGTCGGCGATGATCGTACCGTCACGGTCGAGGAAGATCGCGGGTTGCGGGCTCATGCGAGTGCGCGGGCGAGCGCGTCGGAGAGAAGAGGATCATCGCCCGGCGGCACCGAGCGACAGTCGAGCAGGAGTTGACCATCGATGATACGCCCGATCACCGGCACCTGTTGGGCGCGCAACCGCGCCTCGAGCGCGTCGGCGTCGCCACGGATCGCGATCGCGGCGCTCGGGATCCGCGCCGCCGGGAATGCGCCGCCGCCCACGCTGGCTTCGCTCTCGATCACGCTTGCGTGCTTGCCGAGCTTGGCGGCGATCGCCTGCGCGCGAGGGCGGATCTCGTCCACGGGTGTGGTGAGCATCGCGAGTGCAGGGATCTCGCGCCGCGCGCGCTCGGGCTCGCGGTACAACCGCAGGGTCGCTTCGAGCGCGGCGAGCGTGAGCTTGTCCACGCGCAGCGCGCGCGTGAGCGGGTTGGTCCGGAGGCGCGAGATGACCGCCGCGCGGCCCAGGATGATCCCGGCCTGCGGGCCGCCCAGCAGCTTGTCGCCGCTCATCGTGATGACATTGGCGCCGGCGCGCACGGCTTCGAGCGCCAGCGGCTCACCACTCAATCCCCACGGCGAGAGATCGATGAAGAGGCCACTGCCCAGGTCGTGGACGAGCGAGGCGCCGCGCGACTGCGCGAGCGGCGCAAGCTGCCTCACGTCCACCTCCGCCGTGAATCCCTCCATCGAGAAATTCGAGCGGTGCACCTTCACGATCGCGCCGGCGTGTGCACCGAGTCCGCGCGAATAGTCCTCGAGATGGGTACGGTTCGTGGTTCCCACTTCCACCAGGCGGGCGCCGCTGCGTTGCATGATGTCGGGGATGCGGAAGCTGCCGCCGATCTCCACCAACTCTCCGCGGCTCACGATCGCATCGCGCCCATCCGAGAGCGTATTGAGCGCCAGCAGCAGCGCCGCGGCGCCATTGTTCACTACGAGTGCGTCCTCGGCGCCCGTGAGTTCGCGCAGCAGCGACACGCAGTGCGAGTAGCGGCTGCCGCGCTCGCCACGCGCGAGATCGTATTCGAGATTCGTGTAGCCGGCGGCGGCCTGCGCGACCGCTTCGATCGCGGCAGGCGCGAGCGGCGCACGGCCGAGGTTCGTGTGGAGGATCACGCCGGTCGCATTGATCACCCGGCGCAGGGAAGGGCGCTCGCGCGCGGCCAGCGCGTCGCGCACAGTGGCGGTCCACGCGGCATTGGTGGCGGGGGCGTTCGCGAGCGAGACGCGCGCGGCATCGATGGCATCGCGCACGGCAGCGGTGACGACCTCCCGCGGCGAGTTCGCGAGCAGCGCCTGCACGCCCGCGCTCTCGAGCAGCGCGCTCACGCTCGGCAGATCGCGACGCGCGTCGCCATCGCGCTTCATTGCGTCGGGGGTTTCACGGGCGGTGGTCCGGGCGGTGCGATCCCCTTCAACCTGCCGGTGCTGTCGCGCCCGAGGCCCGACTTCGTCGTGTCCTTCGGCACCGGCTTGGGATACTGCACCGTGCGGAACGAACTCGCGGTATCGCCGAGCAGGTTCTTCACGTCGTGCGCCTCGAGGCGGTACCACGTGCCTGTGGCCAGCGCCTTGGCGGGCGCGATGAGGTACTCGCTGTTCGGCAGCGGCCGCGTCGGCACCGGCGGCGGGACTCTGGGCACCGTGTCCTTCTTGGCGGCGGCGAGCGAGTCTTGGTACTTCCGGCGGATCGCGGCGGTGTCCTTCTTCGCGAGCGTATCGGCTCTGATCAGGGAATCGGTGTGCTCCTTGTCGTACTCGCGCCATGGCCGCACGAGTCGGATGGGGAGCACTGTGGAATCGCCCGAGCGCAGCACGAAGTTGCTCGTGTCGAGCAGCTGCGAGATGAGCACCGGTTTGTCGAAGGTCACTCTGATCGCGAGTGAATCGCGGATCTCGAGGCCTGAGATGCGCGGGCCGATCGAGTCGTGCACGAAGGTGTAGAGGTCCATGGACAGCGTATCCGTGAGATTCACCGCGACGGTGTCCCATGGCTCGCGCGGATCGAGCGCGCGATTGCTGTTGAGATCGGCCACGCCGCGGATCGTCATCGGGCCGGCGCGCATCGCGCCCAGTTGATAGCGTCCGCTCGAATCGGCGAGCGTGATGTACTGCGTGCTGTCGGGCGGCAGGAAGATCTGCACGAGGGCGTTCGGCACGGGTTTCCCGGTGGCGTCATCGAACACCGCGCCGTGGATGAGCGTGCCGGGGATGAACGACCCGGTGGAGAAGATGATCACGATGGGACGCTTGATCACGTTGCCATAGAGATCGGCGAGGCCCGGGCGGAGCGTGACCGTGTACGCCGTGATCGGCTTCCAGGCGCGCTGCCCGTGGATCTCGAGGCGGTCGCGATGCCAGCCGACTTTGGGTTCGCCATTGCGGGGCGAGATGAGCACGAGGCCAGCGAGATTCTGCGCGGCGCCGGCGGGGCGCTCGGACACTACTTCATTGAAGATCAGGGTGACGTTCTTGCCGCGATAATTCACGGCGCCGCTCTCAGGCGCGACCGAGTCGAGCACCGCCGGCGTATGCCGCGGCGGACCGCCCGGCGGGAACCCTTGCTGCGCACACGCGGCCGCGAGCGCCGCGGCGATCACGAGCGCTAGTCGCCGCACAGCGCTCTCTTCTTCGCCGCGAGCTGCTCGCGGCGCGTGCGCCACTCGCCGAGTTTCTTCCGTTCGCTCTCGACGACCTCGGGCTTCGCGCGCGCGGTGAAATTCTCGTTGCCCAGGCGCTGCTCGAGACTGGCGAGTTGCTTCTCGAGCTGGGAGAGTTCGTCGCCGAGCTTCGCGCATTCCTTGCCGATGTCCAACACTCCCGCCAAGCGCAACGATCACGTGCGAGCCATCGGTAAAGGACATCTGCCGCACCCTTGGGATGCGACCTGAGAGATCGCATACTCATCGAAACTGCGCATGCAGCTCGATCCGATCTGCGGCATGAATACGCGGAGACCTTCGCGCGCGCCAGGCGGCCCGATGAGCGCCGACTCCTCCGCCAGCACGTCGTGGCGAAGGTGTTCGCGCCGACGAACATGCACATCCACTGTTTGCCCGGCGGAATGTTGTAATCCGCGCGCACTTGGCGGATGGCCGTCACCGCTTCGCGCGCGAGCTCGAACTCGGTCGCGCGCTTGGACTCCATGCCGCGCTTTGTCGGCCACGAAGCCGTCGCGAGGAATTCGCCCTCTTTGCGTCCCGGCAGCCGCTGCCAGAGTGCCTCGGTGATGAACGGTACCACCGGATGCAGCAGTCGCAGCGCGTTGTCGAACACGTGCACGAGCACCGCGCGCGCCGTGTCGCCGTCCTCACCGCCCGCCGCGATCCGCGCCTTGGTCGTCTCCACATACCAGTCCGCCACTTCATTCCAAACGAACCGCCGCGCGACTTCGGTGAACTCGGAGAGGCGAAGTCCCGCGTTGAGCTGCGACTCCGTCCAGTGGCCGCCAGCTGGCCGCGCCGGCCCGAGCGCGTAGTCGCACTCAGCGATCGCCGTATCGAGCCGCGTCAAGATCCATTCGTCGGCCCTCGTGAGCCGGAGTGTCTTCCCGAGTCCAACGTCACAACGTCTCAGTCTGCTTTTCCCCGACACTGGAAAGAAGGAATCTCCCGATATTCCAAAGCTTCGTCGCGAAATTCCGCCCCGGCGCGAAGCTCGCCTCGAGATTGTTCGGATCGAGCATGACATCCGCGCCCATGCCGAGCCCCGCGATCACGGTGTATCGCAGCGCATCGGCGCCGTACAGCCGCACCACATCGAGCGGATCGATGCCGTTGCCGAGCGACTTCGACATCTTCACGTGATCCATGTCGCGCACGGTGCCGGTGAGCGCCACGGTGTGGAATGGCGCGCGCCCCATGAACTTGAATCCCGCGAACACCATGCGCGCCACCCAGAAGAACAGGATCTCCGGTGCGGTGACGAGCACATCGGTCGGGTAGAACGCCTCGAGATCGCTTGGTCTCGTCGGGCCAGCCGAGCGTCGAGAGCGGCCAGAGCCAGCTCGAGAACCAGGTGTCGAGCACGTCAGGATCCTGCCGCACCGCGCCGCCGCACTTGGGGCATTTCAGTACATCCGCGCGACTCACGATGCGGTTCGCCTTTGCACTCGTCGCAGTACCACACGGGAATGCGGTGTCCCCACCAGAGCTGCCGCGAGATGTTCCAGTCGCGGATGCCCTCGAGCCAATTCACATACACCGCGTGCCAGCGCTCGGGCGCGATGCGGATCGTACCGTCGCGAACTGCCTTGAGAGCGGGTTCGGCGAGCGGCTTCATCTTCACGAACCACTGGTCCGACAGGCGCGGTTCCACCACCGTGTCGCAGCGGTAACAGTGGCGCACGCTGTGCCGGTGCGGCTCCACTTTCACGAGGCGGCCGCTCTCCTTCAGCATGCCACCGTCTCTTCACGCGCATGGAATCGGTCGGCGCCTCTGAGCGCGGCGGGCACGCGCCCCGCGGCGTCGGCGCCTTCGTTCATCGCGCCGGTCTCGTCGATCACGATCGGCATCGCGAGCTTGTGGCGCAGCCCCACCTCGAAATCGTTCGCGTCGTGCGCGGGGGTGATCTTCACCACGCCCGTGCCGAACGCGGGATCGGCGTATGCATCGGCGATCACCGGGATCTCGATGTTCACGATCGGCAGAATGACTTTCTTCCCAACGAGCGATGCGTAGCGTTCGTCGTCCGGATTCACCGCGACCGCGACGTCGCCGAACATCGTCTCGGGGCGCGTCGTGGCCACCACCACGCTGCGACTCGGATCGCCCGCCACCGGATACGCAATGTGATAGAGGCGGCCGTCGGTCTCCACCGGCTCGGCCTCTTCATCGCTCAGCGACGTGAGACAGCGCGGGCACCAGTGGATCACGCGGTGCCCCTTGTAGATCAGGCCATCCTCGTAGAGCCGCACGAACGCCTCGCGCACCGCGCGCGACAATTCGGGCGACAGCGTATACGCCGTGCGCGTCCAGTCGCAGCTCGCGCCGATCGCTTCGAGCTGTTTGAGGATGACGCGCGCCCGTCTCCGTGACGAACGCTTCCGTGCGCTTCACGAAAGCGTCGCGGCCGACATCCTCCTTCATTTTCCCCTCAGCCGCGAGCTGTTTCTCGATCACGTTCTGCGTGGCGATGCCCGCGTGATCCGTGCCCGGCACCCAGAGCGTCTCGTCCCCCGCCATGCGGCGCCAGCGCACGATCACATCCTGCACCGTGTTATTGAGCCCGTGCCCCATGTGCAACACCGCCGTCACATTCGGCGGCGGGATGACGATCACGAACGGATCGCGCGTGCCGCCGGCGCGTTTCGAGTGATCGGCGTGCGCAGTGAAAACGCCCGCGGCTAACCAGCGGTCGTAGATCGCGCGTTCGATTTCGGAGGCGCTGTACTGCGGCGAAAGATCGGGGGGCATTGTCTAGGAAGCTAACGGTGCGCGGAAGGGGGCACCACTAACTACTCGCCACCGAGTGAACTGCGTACCTGGTTACCCGAACGCCGCGTGTGGCGTATGACGTGTGGTACCAGCAACGCGGCCTTGGTAGCGGCACGCGCCGGTGATCGCCGCGCAGTCGGGGTCGCCATCTCCGCCCGTGTCGGTTGCTACACGTCAAACGCCACACGCGGAGTTCGGGTGACCAAGTACGCAGTCGTGGGTTACACGCGCTCCTTCATTTCCTCGGCGCCCATCGCCTCCGGATCCCCGACCATCAACTCATTCACCACCGTCTCCACCCCCGGCACCCGTCGTGCGACCGCCGTCGCTCTCATCCGCTCCGACTTCGACGCGACCCACCCTGCCAATTCCACCACCGAATCCGACGTCGCCTCAATGTCCACCGCGCGATCCTTGAGCACCGGATCCGCGATGAACGCGGCCAGCACGCGCGCCTCGAGTGCCTCGGCATCCTCGGCGGTCGCGGACTCTTCAAGCTCATCGCCCCACTCGTAGTCGAATTCCTGGGCGCCGGCGAACGCTTCGTCGGCGAACTCGCGTATCGCATCCAGGTCGAAGCGCTTGTTCCCGAACGCGGAGCGCAGCCGCTTCCGGATGCCCTTCACGCCGCCGAGCTTGTGCGACAAGAGCAGGCCGAGCGCGACGCCGGCGAGCGCGCCCGTGAGCGCGGCGGCGAGCGTGGCGTTCGAGATTCCTTCCGGTTCCCGGCGATAGCGCGGCATACTTCGCTGTGGCGATGAGGGTGGCCGAACGATAACTTGTCGTGGCGCGCTCAGCGAGTGGCGCGCCGTCTCATACTCCCGCGATGATCGACTCTCCGAACGCCGAGCTGACGCTCACGCTCCCCGACGGTTCCGCGCGCCGCGTGCCCTACGGCACGTTGCCGCGCGATGTGGTCGCGGGCATCGGCGCCGGACTGCTGCGCGCCGCCGTGGCCGTGCAGCTCGACGGCAACATCCAGGACCTCGTGACGCCCCTGCGGTCGAGCGGCGCGTTCCGCGTGCTCACCGAGAAGGACGCGCCCGCGCTGGACGTGCTGCGTCATTCGGCGGCGCACTTGCTCGCGACCGCCGTGCGCCGGCTCCGCCCCGACGCGAAGATCGGGTTCGGTCCCGCGATCGACGACGGATTCTACTACGACTTCGAGGTCGCGCAGCCGTTCACGCCCGAGGATCTCGAGGCGTTCGAGAAGGAGATGAAGAAGGTCGTCGGGGGAGAAATTCCCGTTCGTGCGCGAAGAGGTGAGCCGCGCGCAGGCGCAGCAGAAGTTCGCCGACGATCCGCTCAAGCTCGAGCGGCTCTCGGAGCTGGGGAACGACGAGGTGATCTCCGTCTACACCGACGGGCCGTTCTTCGACCTCTGCCGCGGCCCGCACGTGCCCGACACGTCGCGCATCAAGCACTTCAAGCTGCTGCATACGGCCGGCGCATATTGGCGCGGCGACGAGCACCGTCAGATGCTGCAGCGCATTTATGGCACCGCGTGGTTCACGAAGGACGAGCTCGACGCGTACCTCGTGCGCATCGAGGAGGCGAAGAAGCGCGATCACCGCACGCTCGGGGCGCGAGCTCGATCTCTATTCCACCGATCAGCGCGTCGGCCCGGGTCTCATTCTGTGGCACCCGCGCGGTGCGGTGATCCGCAACGAGATCGAGAATTACGAGCGCGATCTCATCACGCGGCACGGCTACGATCTCGTGTACACGCCGCACATCGTGAGCGAGAAATTGTTCGAGATCTCGGGCCATCTCGTGAATTTCAAGGACGGGATGTTCAGCGCGATGGACGTGGACGGGAACAATTACCGTCCCAAGCCGATGAACTGCCCGGGGCACATCTGCATCTACCAGTCGCACCAGCGCTCGTATCGCGATCTGCCACTACGCTTCGCGGAGTTCGGCACGGTGTACCGCTACGAGCGGAGCGGCGTGCTGCACGGCATGCTGCGTGTGCGCGGATTCACGCAGGACGACGCGCACGTGTTCTGCACGCCCGAGCAGGTGCCGCGCGAGATCGAGCGGCTGCTCGACCTCGTGGATGAGATGCTCAAGACCTTCGGGTATCCGTACACGATCGAGCTCTCCACCATGCCTGACAACGCGCTCGGCACTGCCGAGGTGTGGGCGCACGCGGAGAAGAC
The DNA here is from genome assembly GCA_963737845.1 of uncultured Gemmatimonadaceae bacterium. Lineage (GTDB taxonomy): Bacteria > Gemmatimonadota > Gemmatimonadetes > Gemmatimonadales > Gemmatimonadaceae > DATKOH01. The sequence goes on from CAVTUD010000001.1 coordinate 681,180, forward strand.
TCTGGCGGATGTGTTGAACGCGCGCGGGCAGAAGTTCACGATCGACGCGGGCGGTGGGGCGTTCTACGGGCCGAAGCTCGATTTCAAATTGATCGACGCGATCGGGCGCAGCTGGCAGGGTCCCACCGTGCAGCTGGATTTCAATTTGCCCGAGCGATTCCAGCTCGAGTTCGTGGGCGCGGACAACAAGATGCACCGGCCGGTGATGCTGCATCGCGTGCTCGTGGGGAGCATGGAGCGCTTCGTGGGCGGGCTCATCGAGCATTACGCCGGGAATTTCCCGCTCTGGCTCGCGCCGGAGCAGGTGAGCGTGATCCCGATCTCACCGGAACTCGGCGATGCGGCGCGCTCGCTCGTGGAGAAATTGAAAGCGGCCGGACTTCGCGTGGGCTTCGACGCCGAACTTCGCGAGGATTATCGCGAGCGCATCAAGCTCGCGTCGCAACTCAAGGTGCCGTACATGGCGATCCTCGGGAAGCGCGAGGCCGAGGCGGGCACCGTCACGCTGCGCGCGCGCGGGGCGGAGAAGACGCAGGCGACGATGCCCGTCGAGGAAGCGGTCGCGAAGCTCAAGGCGGAGATGGAGACGAGGGCGATAACCGCTTGAACTACAGGGGCGGGCTGTTGGCTGTCGGCTGTGGCCTGCTGCTGGCGGCGCGAACGAGCGCCCCCAGCGCCAATCCCGTCGTCTGTATTGACCCGGGTCATCCCTCGGAAGTCAGCCGCGGCGACGAGCGGCTGAACGGCACCACCGAAGTGCACGTCGCGTGGATGGTCGCGTTGAAGCTTCGCGCGGATCTCGAAGCACGCGGCATCACCGTCTGCATGACCAAGGACAAACAGGATACTCTCGTGCGCAATCGCGACCGCGCCGAGATCGCGAATCGCGCCGGCGCCTTACTGCTCGTGCGGCTGCACTGCGACACCGGCCGCGACAGCGGATTCGTCGTGTACTATCCCGATCGCGAGGGCACGGCCGAGGGGAAGACCGGGCCGAGCGCCGCCGTACGCACGGCGAGTGTTGGCGCCGCGATCATGATCCACGCAACTATGGCCGAGGCGCTCGAGGGCTATCTCCACGACGGCGGCATCCTCGGTGACTCCAAGACATATGTAGGAAGCAAGCAGGGAGCACTCACGGGCTCGATTTTCTCTGAGGTGCCCGTTGTCACCGTCGAGATGGTGGTGCTGTCGCACGAGCGGGATGCGAGGTTCATCGAGAGCGACAGCGGCGTCGCGCTCACGTCGAACGCGATCGCGATCGGAGTCGCACGGTTCGTAGCGGCGGCGCATTGAGCCGACGCTGAGCGCCGGAGGTGCGTCTACGGCGACTACTTCTCGAGCGTGTAGTCGTGCACCATGCTGAAATATCCCGTGGACGGCGGCGCCGGGTAGTTGATCCGTAGATGGAGGACGTTTCCCGCGACGGCGCCAAGCGGACCAGGGAGGTCCGCGTTGTACAGCGAGTCGCCGCTGCGAGTGTACCTGATGTAAACGGGTATCGGCGTTGGCGTGCTCACGACGTGACCGGGTGCGTCCACGACATCCAAGCGCGTCGTCAACCAGATCGTGTCCGGCGCGACGAATTCCGCGGTCCCCCCGATGATCCGGGCGTGAGGATACGGATGCGTCTGGGCCGCGGAATCGTATTGCATCGGCGGCAAATGTCCGTCGACCGTGACGATCGTGAACGTCCCGTCGAGCGTCACCGGCTCGGTCGGTACGTTCGAGCACGTGGAGGCGCCTGCGACGCTCGCCACCGCTGCCACGAATATGATGCCCTTCCACCGTTGGAGATTCCGCACGCCGGCCTCGAGGTGTGACGCTCTCGTACAATGCTCTTCGGGAGCGCCCCTGCGCAACCCGAACGCACGCCGGGATTTCAGAGATCCCTAATGCGGCGTTGGCCTCTTCGTGCACGCACCACCGATCATGTCGATCATGTCAATCCTATCCAAAGGCATTTTGACAGGATTTGCATGATTCACGTGAGTTCCCGGCACGTTGTTGATGCTCCCCGCGCCGACTAGCTTTGAGCATGTCCGAAAAGGCCCGTCTCCCCGTCATCCTGTCCGCGGTACGTACGCCGATCGGCAAGTTCCTCGGCGGTCTCTCGTCCTTCAGCGCGCCCGAACTCGGCGCCGCGGCCATTCGCGCCGCGATCGCCCGCAGCGGCATCCCGGCGGCCGACGTCAATGAAGTGATCATGGGTCATGTCGTGCAGGGCGGCGCCGGCCAGGCGCCCGCGCGGCAGGCCGCGATCAAGGGCGGCGTCCCCGGCGTCGTGCCCGCGATGACGATCAACAAGGTCTGCGGATCCGGTCTCAAAGCCGTGATGCTCGCCGCGCAGTCGATCAAGGCCGGCGACCAGCACGTCGTCGTCGCGGGCGGCCAGGAGTCGATGTCCAACGCCGCGTTCTATGTGTACGGCATGCGCGCCGGCGTGAAGTTCGGCGACCAGAAGCTCGTGGACGGGCTCATCAAAGATGGCCTCTGGGATTCGTTCAACGACGTGCACATGGGCGGGCTCGCCGAGTACACGGCGCGCAAGGCGCATCTCACGCGCGCGATGCAGGATGAGTTCGCACTGAGCTCGCATCGCAAGGCCGTGGCCGCGATGGACCACGGCCGCTTCGCCGCGGAGATCGTGCCCATGGAGATCCCCGGCAAGAAGGGGCCGACGGTGATCAACACCGACGAATCGCCGCGGCGCGATACGTCGCTCGAAGTGCTCGCGAGACTCAAGCCCGCGTTCCCGAACGACGCGCCGAGAGACATGAAGCCCGACGAACTCACCGTCACGGCGGGCAACGCGCCGGGGCTGAGCGATGGCGCGTCGGCGCTCGTGGTCACGAGCGAGGAATATGCCCGCGCGCGCGGGCTCGGCATCATGGCGCGCATCACGGGCTACGCGACCGGCGGCGGCGAGCCGAGGGATCTCTTCTTCGCACCGATATTCGCCGTGCAGAATCTGATGAAGAAGACGCGGCATGAAGATCTCCGACTTCGATCTCATCGAGGCGAACGAAGCGTTCGCCGCGCAGGCGCTGGCGAACGGCAACGCGCTCAAGTGGGACTGGGAGCGCGTGAACGTGAACGGCGGCGCGATCGCGCTCGGCCACCCCATTGGGGCGAGCGGCGCGCGCGTGCTCACCACTTTGTTGTACGCGATGCGCGACCGCAAAGCGCGGACGGGTCTGGCGACCCTCTGCCTGGGCGGCGGCAACGCGGTGGCCCTCAGCGTGGAGGCGATCGACTGATGCAGCAATCGACAGTGGTGCTCACGCGCGGACGCACCGAGACCGCGTTCCTCGTGGTGGCGTTCGCGGCCGCGGCGGCGCTCGCGTCGCAAGTGGCGGTGCCGATCCCCGGCACGCCGGTACCGCTCGCACTCGCGCCGATGGCGGCGGTGCTCGCGGGATTGCTGCTCGGCCCGCGCGCCGGTGCTGCGAGCATGGCGCTCTATCTCGCGGCGGGCGCGGCGGGACTGCCGGTGTTCGCGCCGATCGGGCTTCCCGGGCGTCGCGAGACTCTTCGGGCCCACGGGCGGCTATCTCCTCGCGTATCCGTTCGCCGCCGCGCTCGCGGGGTATATCGCACAGCGCGTGCCGAACGTCGCGGGGCGCATTGGCGCGGCCGCGGCCGGCATGGTGATCATTCACGTGGGCGGCGTCGCGCAGCTCGCGCTGCTCACCGGTTCGGTGGCAACCGCCGCCGCGCTCGGATCCGCACCATTCATTCTGGCCGACGCCGCGAAGTCGGTGGCGGCGGGCGTGATCGCATCGAGCCGCGCGCGCCGCGCGTGAACGGTCGCGCACTGTTCTTCGCGCCAAGCGGCGTGCTGCGTGCGCCCTGGCGCATCGCGGGCGCGACGGTGGTGTTCTTCGCGGCATTCTGGGTCGCGGCGCGCGCGATTTCCTTCGCGAGGCCGGCACATCCTGATTTCTACTGGAGCATGTCGGCCGGCGTCGTGATGCTGCTCGTGGCGGCGTGGGCCGCCAGCTTCGTCATGCTGCGTCTGGTGGACCGGCGCCCGTGGAGCAGCATTGGCCTCGGCCGCGCGCAGGCGGCGCCGCGCACGCTCGCGGTGGCGTTCGCGCTCGGCGCGCTCGGCATCCTGCTGCCGTCGGGCGTGTTGCTCATGTCGCACTATCTGGCGATCGGCGCTCCGGCACATCCCGGCGGCACGTGGGCGGGCAGCGCGTTCGCCCTGGCGATCGGGTTGCTGCCGGCCGCGCTGAGCGAAGAGTTGGTGAGCCGCGGCTACATCTTCGCCGCGATCCGCGAGAGCATCGGGCCGTGGTGGGCCATCGCGATCACGTCGGTCTTCTTCGCATCGCTGCATTTGGGGAATCCCGGGGTCGGAGTGCGCGACGTGTCACTCGTCGCGCTGGCGGGCGTGTTCCTCGGCGCGATCGTGGTCATCACGGGCTCGCTCTGGGCGGCGACGGCGGCGCATTTCGCATGGAACTGGGCGATGGGCGCGCTGCTGCACTCGCCGATCAGCGGCATCACGATGCCGGTCGTGCCAGGCTACGCGACCGAGAGCACGGGTCCGGCTTGGCTCACCGGCGGCGCGTGGGGACCGGAAGGCGGAGCGGCAGCGGCGGTGGGAATGTTCGCCGGGATCGCGGCGCTCGTCGCATGGAAGCGGCGCTCGCCGAGCGCGCCGGAGTTCGCGAATGGCTGATCGCGTCGCGGTGATCGGGGCGGGGCAGATGGGCAACGGCATCGCGCATGTGTGCGCCGCCGCGGGTCTCGACGTCGTGATGATCGACGTCGCGAAGGAAGCGCTCGCCAAGGGGCGCGCCACGATCGAGAAGAACATGGCGCGCCAGGTGCAGAAGGGCGCGCTCACCGAGGATGCGCGTACCGCCGCGCTCGGCAGGCTCACGGAAGCGACGTCGCTCGACGCCGCGAAGAATGCCACCGTGGTGATCGAGGCCGCGAGCGAGAACGCCGATCTGAAATTCAAACTGTTCGGCGAGCTCGACCGCATCGCGCCGGCCGACGCCATTCTCGCGACGAACACCAGCTCCATCTCGATCACCGAGATCGCCGCGCGCACCAAGCGGCCGGCGCACGTGATCGGCATGCACTTCATGAATCCGGTGCCGGTGATGCAGCTCGTGGAAGTCATTCGCGGACTCGCCACCAGCGATGCGGTCACCGCGCGCGTATTCGCTCTGTCCAAGCAGCTCGGCAAGACCGCGGTGGAAGTGAACGACTATCCCGGCTTCGTCTCGAACCGCGTGCTCATGCCGATGATCAACGAGGCGGTGTACTGCCTCATGGAAGGCGTGGGTACCGCCGAGTCGATCGACACCGTGATGAAACTCGGGATGAACCATCCCATGGGACCGCTGGCGCTCGCCGATCTCATCGGACTCGATACCTGCGTCGCGATCCTCGACGTGCTGCACACGGGGCTCGGCGATCCCAAGTATCGCGCGTGCCCTTTGCTCAAGAAGTACGTCGCCGCCGGATGGCTCGGGAAGAAATCGGGGCGCGGGTTCTACACGTACGGAGCGTAGCGCATGTCCTGGGCGCTCATACCACTCACCGAGGATCAGCGCACCATCCAGAAGATGGTGCGCGACTTCGCGCGCGAACACATCTCGCCGTGCGCCGCGCAGTGGGACCGCGAGAGCCACTTCGAGCGCAGCGTGATCGACCGGATGGGAAAGCTCGGTCTGCTCGGCATGATGCTGCCCGAGACGGAAGACGGGCTGGGTCTGGACACGTGCACGTATCTCGTGGCGCTCGAGGAGATCGCCGCCGCCGATGCGAGCATCGCGGTGGCGATGAGCGTGCACAATTCGCTGCCGACGCAGGTGTTGCTGCGGTGGGGCACGGAGGAGCAGAAGAAGAAATGGCTGCGCCCGATGGCGCGCGGCGACATGCTCGGCGCATTCGCGCTCTCGGAGCCGGAAGCGGGTTCCGACGCCGCCTCGTTGACCGCGCAGGCCGTGCGCGACGGCGATCATTGGGTGCTGAACGGCACCAAGAGCTGGGTGACGAACGGCGGCACCGCCGACGTGATCCTCGCCATGGCGCGCACCGATACGCCGGATAACCGGCGCGGCGCGCGGGGCATCGGCGCCTTCGTGATCACGCCGGACCTGCCGGGATTCCGCGTGGGCAAGAAGGAAGACAAGATGGGACTGCGTGCATCGCCCACGGTGAGCCTGATCTTCGACAACATGCGCGTGCCGGCGGCGAATCTCGTGGGCGAGCCGGGCGGCGGCTTCGTATACGCCATGCAGTCGCTCGACAACGGACGGCTCGGCATCGCCGCGCAGGCGGTGGGCATCGCGCGCGCCGCCTTCGAGCACTCGGCGCGATACGCGAACGAGCGCAAACAGTTCGGCCAGTCGATCAACCAGTTCCAGGGCATCCAATTCAAGCTCGCGGACATGGCGACGCGCATCGCATCGTCGCGCGCGCTGTTGTACATGGCCGCCGCTGCGAAGGACCGCGGCGGTTCCAATTCGCAGTTCAGCAGCATGAGCAAATTGCTCGCGAGCGAGACCGCGATGTGGGTCACGACGCAAGCGATGCAGATCTTCGGCGGGTACGGCTACATCACAGAATATCCGGTTGAGAAATTGTTCCGCGACGCGAAGATCACCGAGATCTACGAAGGCACTTCCGAGATCCAGCGCATCGTGATCGCGCGAGAATTGTATGCCCAGATCTAGAGGATCGTCGTTCGTCGTTCGTCGTTCCTCGATTCCCGAATCCCGAATCCCGATCCAGCCCGATGCCCTCGAAGCCAAAATCAAAGCCAGCCGCTATCCCTCTCTTTGAACGCCTCGCCGAGATGGGCCACGAGCAGCTCGTGATCTGCAGCGAGCCCTCCGCCGGCTATCGCGGCATCATCGCCATCCACAGCACGGCGCTCGGTCCCGCGCTCGGTGGCACGCGGTTCTGGAGCTACGCGAGCGACGAGGAGGCGATCATCGATGCGCTGCGCCTCGCGCGCGGCATGACGTACAAGAATGCCGTAGCCGGACTCAATCTCGGCGGCGGCAAGTCGGTGATCATCGGCGACAACAAGACGCGCAATCGCGAGATGGTCTTCCGCGCGCACGGCCGCTTCGTCGAGGGACTCGGCGGGCGCTATGTCACCGCCGAGGATGTGGGTACGAGCACGAGCGACATGGACTTCGTGCACATGGAAACGGAGTACGTCACCGGACTCGCCGGCCGCTCGGGCGACCCGTCGCCTGTGACCGCGCACGGTGTGTTCCGCGCGATCCAAGCCAGCGCGAAGGTGCGCTGGGGACGCGACAGTCTCGAGGGGAAGACGGTCGCGCTGCAGGGCTGCGGACACGTCGGATATTTCCTCGCGAAGGAGCTGCACGGCGCCGGCGCAAAGCTCATCGTCACCGACATCGACGGCGAGCGTGTGAACCGCGTCGTCAATGAGTTCAAGGCGAAGCCCGTCGCGTCGAACGAGATCTACGGTGTGCGCGCGGACATCTTCGCGCCGTGCGCGCTCGGCGCGGTGATCAATGACAAGACGATCCCGGTGCTCAAGTGCGAGATCGTCGCCGGCGCGGCGAACAATCAGTTGGCTCGAAGAGCGCCACGGCGATGCGCTCGAGAAGCGAAAGATCCTCTACGCGCCCGATTATGTGGCGAACTCCGGCGGCGTGATCAACGTGTACGGCGAGATCGCCGGCTGGGATCCGCAGCGCGCGCTGCGCAAGGCGGACGAGATCTACGCCACCACGCTCGGCGTGTACGAACTCGCGAAGGCCGACAAGATCCCAACGTATCGCGCCGCCGACCGCCTGGCCGAGAAGCGGCTCAAGGCCGTGGGTGCGCTCGTGCGCACATGGCCGGAATGGCCGAATAAGTGAGCGACAAGCAGGAGACGATCCCGATCGCGAGCGACCACGCGGGCTTCGAGTTGAAAGCGAAGCTCGCGGCGGCGCTGCGCGAACTCGGTTACGCGGTGCAGGACCTGGGCACGATCGAGCGGTGACAGCACGGATTATCCGGACTATGCGCATCCGCTCGCGAAGGAGATCTCGAGCGGCGAAGCGAAGCGCGGCGTGCTGCTCTGCGGCACGGGACTCGGCATGAGCTACGTGGCGAACCGTTACCCGCACGTGCGCGCGGCGGTGGCGTGGACGCCGGAAGTCGCGGCGCTCGCGCGGCAGCACAACGACGCGAACATCCTGGTGCTTCCTGCGCGATTCGTGACGGAAGAGCAGGGACGCGCGATCCTCAAGACGTGGCTCGATACGCCGTTCGAGGGCGGGCGTCACGAGCGCCGCGTCGAGAAGATCGAGCGCGAAGGGGAGAAGTGACCGACTGGGTGAACTGGGACCGCTGTCCGCCGGGTCCCGCGCTGCGCGCCGCCGACGCCGAGATCGCGCACGCGATCGCGCAGGAGACCGCGCGGCAGAACGAGGGGATCGAGCTCATCGCGAGCGAGAACTTCGTGTCGCCCGCCGTGCTCGAGGCAATGGGCAGTCCGCTCACGAACAAGTACGCCGAAGGATTGCCGGGCAAGCGCTACTACGGCGGCTGCGAAGTTCGTGGACGTGGTGGAGAACCTGGCGATCGACGCGCGTGAAGCAGTTGTTCGGCGCCGACCACGCGAACGTGCAGCCGCACTCGGGGGCGCAGGCGAACGCCGCGGTGTACTTCAATTTCCTCAAGCCCGGCGAGACGGTGATGGGGCTCGATCTCTCGCAGGGCGGGCACCTCACGCACGGATCGCCGGTGAATTTCTCCGGCATCCTCTATCACGCGGTGCACTACGGCGTGAACGACGACGGCGTGATCGACTATGACAAAGTTCGCGCGATGGCGCTCGCCGAGCGCGCCGAAGATGATCGTCGCGGGCGCGAGCGCGTACGCGCGCACGCTCGAATTTCGAGGCGTTCGGCTCGATCGCGCGCGAGGCGGGCGCGGTGCTCATGGTGGACATGGCGCACATCGCGGGACTCATCGCGGCGGGACTGCATCCGTCGCCGGTGCCGCACGCCGACGCGGTCACGAGCACGACGCACAAGACGCTGCGCGGCCCGCGCGGCGGACTGATCCTGTGCAAGGCGCAGCACGCGAAGGGGATCGACAAGGCGGTGTTCCCCGGGCTGCAGGGCGGACCGCTCATGCATGTGATCGCGGCGAAGGCGGTGGCGTTCCACGAAGCGTTGCAGCCGGGATTCAAGGAGTACTGCGCGCAGATCATCCGCAACGCGCGCGCGCTCGCGGCCGCGCTCGCGGAGCGCGGCTTTCACATCGTATCCGGCGGCACCGACACGCATCTGATGCTCGTGGACCTGCGCAGCAAGGGACTCACCGGCAAGGTGGCCGAGCAGGCGCTCGACGCGGCGGGGATCACGGTGAACAAGAACACCGTGCCGCGCGAGACGCAGTCGCCGTTCGTGACAGCGGGAGTGCGCATCGGGACGCCGGCGGTGACGACACGCGGGATGCGCGAACCGGAGATGGTCCGGATCGCTGGCTTGATCGACCGGGCGTTGGAGCGGGCGGACAATGCCGAGAATCTCGCGAAGATCAGAGGGGAAGTACGAGAACTCGCGAAGGGGTTTCCGTTGTACCCCAACCCCGAACTCCGTACTTAGTCCCCCGAACTCCGCGTGTGGCGTTTTGCGTGTGGTACCGGCGATGGCGGATATAGTAACGGCACGCGCTAGGGCTCATTCGTCCCGGTCGGTTACCAGGCCCGCCCGTGTGGTTACCACATGTCATACGCCACACGCGGAGTCCCGGGGGACCAAGAACGGAGTTCGGGGTGCCACAAACGCCGTTTCTGGCGCAAGAGTTGTCATTCTGGGTGTAGGGCGTCATTTTAGCGACTATCGGAGGTTCTTGTCGTGAGCGTCGAGCTCTGTTTCCGCGATGGGATCATGGACCGCATTCGGGCGCGCGAGCCGCGCTACCGCGAAGGCGCGTACCTGTTCGTCCTCGCGGCGCTCGAGTTCTCGCAGGCGCGGCTCACCGATCGCCGTCATATCTCCGGCGCCGAGCTCGCCGCCGCCGTGCGCGAACTGGCCATCACCCGCTTTGGCGTGACCGCCCGGCTCGTGCTCGAGCACTGGGGCGTGCGCAGCACCAGCGACATCGGCGACATCGTGTTCACGCTGGTGGACCTCGGAATGCTCCTCAGTCAACCGACCGACACCCGCGAGGAATTCTTCGGCCTCTTCGATTTCGCCGAGGCCTTCGAGCGGGAGTATCCGTGGAGCGCGGCGACGCTGGTTTGAACAGCGGACGGCAGGTCTCGGCGTTAGGCGCTCGGCGCTCGGCGCCGCTATTCACATGAGCACCCCAACCACAGCAGTCCGCGTCACGACGGCTAGCGAGGCGGCGGCGTTCGACGCCGCGGCCATCGCGGGCGGCACGCCGAGTGGCGAACTCATGCGCCACGCCGGCGAGCGCGCGGCGGCGGAGATCCACCGTCGCTTCACGCACATGGGTCGTCGCGGGCGTCGCGATCTTCGCGGGCGCCGGCAACAATGGCGGCGACGGCTACGTCGTGGCGCGCGCGCTCGCGGCGCTCGGCGTCGCGCGTGCGGATCATCGCCGTGGGCGAGCCCGGCACGCCCGACGCGATCGCCGCGCGCAACGCCGCGGTCGCGGCGAAGGGAGTGACGCTCGAGCACAGCGCGGGCGACGCGAAGCTCATCGTGGATGCGCTCCTGGGAACCGGCTCGTCCGGCGCGCCGCGCGGCGCGATCGCCGCCGCCATCGCGCAGCATCGACGCGGCGCGCGCGCGCGGCGTGCCCATCGATCTCGCTCGACCTCCCGAGCGGCCTGAACGCCGATACCGGCGAAGCGGCGGTCTCCGTGCGCCCCGATCTGACGCTCACGTTCGGCACGGTGAAGCGCGGCCTGCTCCGCGCGCGCGACGCGGCGGGCGCGATCGCGGTGATCGACATCGGTCTCGGCGCGCTGGCCGATCGCGGCGATGCGCCCATGCTCGTCACTCCCGAGTGGGTGCACTCCCGCGTGCCCATCCTCTCCGCCGATTCATACAAGGGCGATCGCGGCAAGCTCGTGATCGTCGGCGGACAGCCGCGGCATGGCCGGTGCGCCGATGCTCGCCGCGCGCGGCGCGATGCGCAGCGGCATCGGCATGGTGCGGCTCGTGGTCGCGCGCGAGAACATCCCCGTCGTGCAGACCGCAGTGCCCCAGGCGATGGCGGCCGCGTGGCCGCGCGCGATGACGAAGTGCGCGACGCGATCAACAATTGGGCGGACGTCGTGCTCATCGGCCCCGGCCTCGGCGATTCGCCGCAATCGCGCGAACTCGTGGAGCGCGTGCTCTCGACGTGGCGCGGGCCCGTGGTGGTCGACGCCGATGCGCTCAACGCGTTCCGCGGCGACACCGCGCGGCTCGGCGCGCTGCTCACCGGCCGCCCCGCGCTGATCACGCCGCACGCGGGCGAGTTCGCGCGTCTCCTGGGCACCAACGCGACGGACGTCATCGCGCGATCGTTCGAGATCGGCGGTGAACTCGCGCGCGCGGCCAAGTGCGCCGTGCTGCTCAAGGGCGTGCCGACGGTGATCACCGCCGAGAGTGGCGCGCGCTATGTGAGCGCGACCGGCACGCCGGTGCTCGCGACGGCCGGCAGCGGCGACGTGCTCGGCGGGATGGCGGCCACGATGCTCGAGCAACTCGGCAACGCGGCGGATCGCCGGCGCCGTCGCCGCGTGGGTGCACGGCCGCGCGGCGGAGCTGGTGAACGGGGACGCCGCTGGCGCGGCATCACTCTCGACCAGATCGAGACCGCGGTGTCCAGCGTGTGGGCGCTCGAAGAGTTCCAGCGCCGCATCCGCACGTGCTCGCCGAACTGCCCGCGATCGGGCGAGGTCGCGGATCGCGTATGAGCGGCGGCTCGGCGCTCGGGCCCGGCAAGGAGTTCGACACTCGTTCGCGCGATGCTCGCGCGCTAGGGCGATCTGGCGCACGGCGTGGGCGGCGACGCGGCGCTGCTCGACGTGCCCGCGGGCGAGCGCCTGGTGGTGAGCACCGACACGTCGGTGGAGAACGTGCACTTCAAACGCGCGTGGCTCTCGCCGCGCGAGATCGGCTACCGCGCGACCGCCGCCGCGCTGAGCGATCTCGCGGCGAGTGGCGCGACGCCGCATCGGCATGGTCGTCGCGCTCACGATCCCGCCGGCGTGGCTGCCGCACGCCGTGGAGATCGCCGAAGGGATCGGTGAGTCGCTCGCGTGAGCGCGCGCACGCACATCTGCGGCGGCGACCTGACGCGCGGCTCGGAGCTGTCGCTCGCGATCACCGTGCTCGGCCGCGCCGCCGAGCCGCTGCGGCGCGATCGCGCGCGCGCCCGGCGCGACGCTCTATCGTCACGGGGCGATTCGGCGGTCCGCTGGTCGCGCTGCGGGCGCTGGAACGCGGGGCAAACGCCGTCGCCCGAGCCGCGCGCGCGCGTTCGCGCATCCCGAGCCGCGTCTGCGCGAGGCGCGTTGGCTCGTCGAGCACGGCGCGACGCGCCGCGATCGATATCTCCGACGGCCTGCTCGGCGACGCGGCGCATCTCGCGCGCGGCGAGCGGCGTGCGGCATCGTGCTCGAGCTCGATCGGTGCGCACCGTCGCCGGCGTCACGCCAGTTGACGCGGCGCAGAGCGGCGAGGAGTACGAGCTGCTCGTCACGGCGCCGCCGCAGCTCGACGTGAGCGCCTTCGAGCGCGCGTTCGAGCTGCCGCTCACCCCGGTGGGCCGCGTAGAGCAGGGCGCTGCCGGAGGTGCGCGCGACATTCCGCGGCGCGCGCGTTGCGGCGCATGGCGGCTTCAGCCACTTTTCATAGGTGCGCGCCCTCATTGCGTATCCCGCCATGGCGTTGGTCACGATCTTCTTCGCCGTGCCGATCCTCGTGCTCGCCATGTTCGGCGTGAACATCCCGGCCCGACAGTTTCGCTGGGGCGCGGCGCGTACTGGGTGGAGCCGGTTCATCTGTGGGTGGCGGGCATCCGCGTCACGCTGCAAAGGCGAGGAGCACATCGGCCACGGCGAGAGCCGCGTCTACATGTGCAATCACGTGAGCTGGTGCGACGATCTTCGCGCTCGCGACCAGCATCCCGCGCTATCGCATCGTGGGCAAGATGGAGCTCGAGAAGATCCCGCTGTTCGGGCCGGCGGCGGGCGCGGTCGCGGCGATCTACATCGATCGCGCAGAACCGCAGGTCAGGCGTTCGCGGCGTACGAAGCAAGCGGCGCAGAAAATGAGGGGCGGCATGTCGGTCGGGCGTCTTCCCCGAGGGGACGCGCGGATTCTACTATGAGCTGCGTCCGTTCAAGAAGGGCCCGTTCGTGCTCGCGATCGCGGCGCAGGTGCCGGTGGTGCCCGTGGTCGCGTCACGGGGATCGCGCGAGGTCCAGCCGAAGGGGCAGGTCGCGTCATCACCGGCATCCGATCGAGCTTACATTTTCTGGAGCCCGTCCCCACCGCGGGTCTCACGTACGACGACCGCGAAGCACTCATCGAGCGCGTCTGGCACGCGGATGGCGGACGAACTCGAGCGGAAGGGTGGAGTCCGCAGCCGCGGCGCCGCGATGCCGGCGAGCCGGTTGAATGCAGTTGTTAATCCTCCTCGAGCGCGCCGTCCGATCACTCTCATTCCTCCACTCTCCACGACGTCCAATGCTCCGATCGCATCATCGAGATCACTGCCCGCGAGATCCTCGACAGCCGCGGCAATCCCACCATCGAGTGCGACGTCACGGCTCGAGAGCGGCATCGTGGGCCGCGCGGCCGTTCCGAGCGGCGCGAGCACCGGCGAGCACGAAGCGCTCGAGCTGCGCGACAGCGACCCCAAGCGCTATCGCGGCAAGGGCGTGCTGCAACGCGGTGCAGCAACGTCGAGGAGACGATCGCGCCCGCGCTGCGCGGGCATCGACGCCACCGACCAGATCGCGCATGGACCACGCGCTGATCGAGCTCGACGGCACGCCGAACAAGTCGAAGCCTCGGCGCCAACGCGATCCTCGGCGTGTCGATGGCCACGTGCGCGCGCGGCCGCGCAGGAGCTCGGCCTGCCGCTCTATCCGGTATCTCGGCGGCCCGCTGGCGCGCACGCTGCCGGTGCCGATGATGAACATCCTGAACGGCGGCGCGCACGCGACCAACACCGTGGACTTCCAGGAGTACATGGTCGTGCCGGTGGGCGCGCGAGACGTTCTCCGAGGCGCTGCGCATGGGCGCCGAGGTATTCCACGCGCTGAAGAAAGTGCTCGTGAAGCGCAAGCTGAGCACCGGCGTCGGCGACGAGGGCGGTTTCGCGCCCGACCTCAAGAGCGACGAAGAGGCGATCACGGTCATCCTCGAGGCGATCGAGGCGGCGGGGTACACGCCCGGCAAGCGACATCGCGCTCGCGCTCGACTGCGCGGCGAGCGAGCTGTTCGACAAGGGCGACAGTACACGTTCAAGAAGAGCGGAGCGGGCACGAAGAGCGCGCCGGGCATGATCGAACTGTACCAGAAGTGGATGGACGAATATCCGATCGTCTCGATCGAGGACGGGCTCGCCGAGGACGATTGGGACGGCTGGGCGCAGCTGACCGCCGCGCTCGGCGACCGCGTGCAACTCGTGGGCGACGATCTGTTCGTGACGAACACCGAGCGGCTCGCGCGCGGCATCGAGAAGGACGTGGCGAACGCGATCCTCATCAAGGTGAATCAGATCGGCACGCTGACCGAGACGCTCGAGGCCGATCGAGATGGCGCGCGTGCGCGGGCTACTCAGTCGGTGATCTCGCACCGCTCGGGCGAGACGGAGGACACGTTCATCGCCGATCTCGCCGTCGCGACCGGCGCGGGGCAGATCAAGACGGGCAGCGCGAGCCGCACCGATCGCGTGGCGAAGTACAATCAGCTGCTGCGCATCGAGGAGACTTGGGCGAAGCGGCGGAGTTCCCGGGCGGCGCGATCTACGGACTATGACGGCGAAGGGCGGGTCTCGGCTGTCGGCTGTCGGCGGTCGCCGGCTCCTCGTGGGCGCCATTGTCGCGGGCATCGCGTACTTCGCCGTGCAGGGCGGGGAGTACGGTACCGTGGCGATCGTCAAGCTGCGCCTCGAGAAGCGGCGCGACCACCGCGCGATCGATTCGCTCGCACGGCAGGTGGATTCGCTCGCCAAGGTGAAGCAGGCGCTGCTCACCGATCCGGCCGTACAGGAGCGGATCGCGCGCGAGGAGTTCGGGATGATCAAACAGAAGGAGATCCTGTACCGTTTCGCGGAGCCCGCGGACAGCGCAAGGGCCGCCGCAAACCTTGATTCTGGGGTGTCACCCGGTCATATTTCGCTCACTGACGCGGGGTGGAGCAGCCTGGTAGCTCGTCGGGCTCATAACCCGAAGGTCGCGGGTTCAAATCCCGCCCCCGCTACTCGGATAGGTCAAGCCTCGTGGAGAGTTCGCTCTCCACGAGGCTTTTTCTGTGGTGGACAGGAGAGATCACAGTTCATGATTTGAACGGATCGGGACGGATGGAACGGATCGGACGGAAACCGCACCGACTAGGACCCACTTCACGTCCGCGCATTCATAGCGACCCTTCGCGTCCGGCGCGCCTCGTGAACCGCCCATTCCTGAAGACCATTCGATAGAATCGCGGCTCGGGCCCGAAATGCAGAAGAAACCCGACCTGATAGCCGGTTGCACGTAGATAATTGTAAACCTGTCGCTCGGCAGCCCGATGCAGATCCTGGGTAGACTTCGTCTCGACAATGATCTTCTCGTCGACGACCATGTCGATGCGATGCAGCGCGAGCTCCTCGCCCTTGTACTCGATGCCCACGCCGACCTCGCGCGCTACGCAATGGCCGCGCGCGAGAAACTCCCGTTCGAGCGCCATGACATACACCTGCTCAAGAAATCCATATCCGAGCGTGTTGTACACTTCGAAGAAGGCCCCGATCACAGAGCGCGTGAGAGGTGCTTCGATCAGATCGATGTTCTGTCATGCGCGAATATCGCGAAATTCTGGTCGTGCGGCATCATCGAAATCGTTCGACTGAGCATCTCGATTCGTCAGCGATCATTGACTGTCGACGGGCATCTAAGGTCGAAGTTTCGACCGGATCAACCGGATGATACGGATTAATCGGATACTCGAGTGTGCCAGGAGGGTCCACTGCGCGAGAGAGGAAATCGAATTGTTGTTAACAACAAATACAGCGCTCTCCTGAGCTCGCGGAATCCTATCCGGCGCGATTCAGGTATCCGAGTTGATCCGGATCATCCGGTTGATCCGGTCGAAACTCATACCTTAATGCGGGTGTCCGCGAGCAGCACATGACGAGCGCCGACGGATAGCAGTTCGCCATTATTACCGACCATGAAGCTTCCGGCCATTTCGGCGATCATCGCTGCTCGCGGGCTGCACCTTCGCCCCACCGCCCACTCCCGCGTTCTATTCCACCACCGTGAGACGATCCCCGCCAAGCCCGGCGAGGTGATCCGCCACGAGCCGATCGCCGGCGCGCCCGTCGGCGCGCAGGCGTATCGGGTCCTCTACTCGTCTACCGGCCTCGACGGCAGGCCGATCGCGGTCTCCGGCGTCGTGGTCATTCCGTACGGCGCGCCACCCTCGGGCGGATGGGATGTCGTCGCGTGGGCGCATCCCACCACCGGCATCGCGCAGTACTGCGCGCCGTCGCTCAAGAAGGATCCGCTCGGCAACATCGAAGGCCTCGAAGCGCTGCTCGCGCGCGGCTACGTCGTGACCGCCACCGATTATCCCGGCCTCGGCACCGTGGGGCCGCATCCCTATCTCGTGGGCATCAGCGAAGGCCGCGCGGTGCTCGATCTCGTGCGCGCCGCGCGCAATTTGCCGGGCGAGAAAGTCGGACCGCGCTTCGCCGTGTGGGGCCACTCGCAGGGCGGACAGGCGGCCCTCTTCGCCGGCCAGCTCAATGCGTCGTACTCACCCGAGCTCGCGCTCGTGGCCGTCGGCGCCGCGGCGCCCGCCACGAATCTCGCCGTGCTCCTGCAGGACGACATCCACTCTCTCGCCGGCCGCGTGCTGGTCTCGTATTCGGTATGGAGCTGGTCGCGGGTCTACGAGACGCCCATCGACAGCATCGTGCGTCCCACCGCGATCACGACCGTGGATGAGATCGCCGGCGGCTGCATCCAGACCTATGGCGAGACCTACTCGGTGGCCGTCAATGCACTCCCACTCGGCCGCAACTTCCTGTTCGCGGATCCGGATTCCGTGCAGCCCTATCGCGGGTTGATCGAGGGCAATCGCGCCGGCGCCGAGCGCACCGCGGCGCCCATGTTCCTCGTGCAGGGCGCGTCCGATCTCATCGTGCGGCCGAGCGTCACGAAGAATTTCGCGGCGCGCCTCTGCGATCGCGGCGAAGTGGTGCGCTTCCTCCTGCTGCCCGACGTCGGCCACATTGGTGCCGGCAAGCAGGCCGCGGCCCCAATGGTGCAGTGGATGCTGAGCATCTTCGCCGGCAACGTGCCGCCGAACGACTGCGAGTCGATCCTCAAGCAGTGGGCGCCCGCACCCGCGCCCTAGTGGTGCGTCGTGTCCGGCTTCGCCTTCATGACGGAATCTTGCTTTGCCTCCCGCACCGAGTCCGGCATCGCGTGCATGAGTGAATCCGCGAGCGTGTCCGCGTTCCACCCGCCGCCCAGCGCGCGATAGAGTTCCACGTAGCTGTTCACCTGCGCGCCCATCGCGCGCGCATGGTCCAGCTCCGCCTGGAACAGACGGCGATCGGCGTCCAGCACTTCCAGGTAGTTCGACAGTCCGCCGTCATACCGCACGCGTGCGATCCGCGCGCCCTCGCGCAGCGCCACCACGCCGCTGTCGGTCGCGGTGCGCACCTCGGCCGTCCGTTGCGTGGCGATGAGCGCATTGCTCACTTCGCGGAACGAATTCTGCGCCGCCCTCAAGTACGCGGAGATCGCCTGGTCGCGCCGCGCCAGCGTCGCTTCGTACGTCGCGTCAATGCGGCCGCCGGCGAAGATCGGCTGCAGCAGACTGCCGCCCGCCGACGCAATGACCGCGTCGGCCGATCCGAGATTCCCGAAGCTCGCGCTCGCAATGCCAAGAGTCCGGTGAGCGACACGCGCGGGAAGTAGTCCGCCTTCGCCACGCCAATGTCGGCGTTCGCCGAGATCAGCTGGTCCTCCGCCTCGAGCACGTCCGGCCGCCGTTCGAGCAGCGTGCTCGGCAATCCCGATGGCACCTGCGGTGGGATGTACTCGTTGCTCAAGAGCGTGCCGCGCGGGATCGAGCCCGGTCCGCGGCCCAGCAGGAAGTTGATCTGATTCTCCAACTGCGCGATCTGCCGCTGGAGATCCGGGATCGCGGCCGCCGCGACCGCCACGTCGCCCTCGGCCTGTGCGACTTCGAGCCCCGATGCGACGCCGCCCTTCACCCGATTCTGGAAGAGCACCACCGTGTTCTGACGGATGAGCAGCGTATTGCGTGAGATCTCCAGTTCGAGATCCAACTCACGCAAGTTGAAGTACGACTGACTCACTTCCGCGATGAGCGAGATCACGACGCCGGTGCGCGCTTCCACCGTCGCGAGATACTGCGCCTGCGCGCTCGCGCTGAGCGAGCGCACGCGTCCCCAGAGGTCGAGCTCCCACGACAGGTTCAGGTTGGCGCCGTACGAGGCGGGATAGCGGTTCGTATTGGCCGCGGCCGCCTGCTGCGTGGTGATCTGGTTGCCGACGCGCCCGCGCCGAGATCGATCTGCGGATAGAGTCCCGAGCGCGCGATGCCGTACTGCGCCTGCACCTCGGCCACTCGCGCACTCGCGATGCGCAGATCGAAGTTCGCGAGCAGTGCCTGGTGTATGAGCGACTTGAGCGTGGTGTCCTGGAAGTACTCGAACCAGGCGACGTCGGCGATGCTCTTCGCCGAATCCATGATCACCGTCGAGTCGGCGCCGCGGAATCCCGCCGGCGTGGGGACTTCGGGTCGGTGATAGGCGGGTCCCACCATGCATGCCGTGAGTGCGAGCGCCGCGACCGCGGCGCGCGAGAATCTCATGCCACGCATCCTCAGTGACCTCCCGAAGCGGGCGCTGCCGGAGCGGCGGCTGGTTCCTCTTCTTCCGCCTCCGATCTTCTCGATGAGCACGAACAACACGGGCACGAGCAGTACGCCGAAGATCGTCGCGATGAGCATGCCGCTGAACACCGCCATGCCCATCACCTTTCGCGCCTCCGCGCCGGCGCCGCTCGCCGTGAGCAGCGGCACGACGCCCAGGATGAACGCGAACGCGGTCATGAGGATCGGGCCGGAAGCGCAGCTTCGCAGCCTCCATCGCGGCCGGGATCGATCTCCATTCCCCCATGCACTTTCTCTCGCGCGAACTCCACGATCAGGATGGCGTTCTTGGCGGCCAGTCCGATGAGCATCACGAGCCCGATCTGCGCGAACACATTGTTCTCGTAGCTCGGCGAGATCAATCGCGCGAGCCACAGTCCCAGGAAGGCGCCGAACACCGCGAAGGGCGTGCCGAGCAGCACCGAGAAGGGCAGGGACCAACTCTCGTACTGCGCCGCGAGGATCAGGAAGACGAACACGAGCGCCATGCCGAACACGGCCGCGCCCTTGCCTGCCGCCGCTTCCTCCTGGTACGACATCGCGTTGAACTGGTATCCGAATCCGGCCGGCACGAGCATGCTGTCGCCAACCTCCTTGAGCGCTTGCAGCGCCTGCGCGGAGCTGTAGCCCGGCGCGGGCCGCCCGTCACTTCGGCGGCGCGGTAGAGGTTGAAGCGGTTCGTGTACTCCGGTCCATTCGTGCGCGACGCGTGCACGAACGTCGAGAGCGGCACCATCTCGCCCTTCGCGTTGCGCACGTAGAAGAACTGCAGCTGGTCGGGCGTCGCGCGGTACTGCGGCTCCGCCTGCACGTACACTTTGTAGAGTCGGCCGAACCGGTTGAAGTCGTTGATGTACTGGCCGCCCAGGAACGCGCCGATCGTGGTGTTCACGTCCGATGAGCTGCAGCGCCCAGCGTCATGACCTTGTCGCGGTCGATGTTCGCGAAGATCTGCGGCACCGACGCGCTGTAGAGCGTCACCGCGTTCCCGATCTCCGGCCGCTTGCGCACGGCGGCAATGAAATCCTGCGTCTTGCTCGCGAGCGCCGCCGGGCGTTTCGCCCGTGCGATCCTGCACGAAAATGGAATAGCCGGCGCCCGTGCCGAGTCCCGGGATCGCGGGCGGACCGAAGGCGAAGGCGAGCGCTTCGGGCACGTCGCGCTGGAAGGTCGCGTTCGCGACGCCCACCACGCCCTTCGCATGCTCGGCGGCCGCCTTTCGCTCCTCCCACGGCTTGAGCGTGACGAAGAAGAACGCCGTGTTCGACGCGTACGACTGCGTCACGAGACTGTAGCCGGTGATCGTGACCACGCTCGCGACGCCGGGCGTCGCCAAGAGGATCTGCTCCATTTTCTTCGCGGTCTAGTCCGTTCGCTGCAGCGACGAGGCGTCCTGCATCTTCAAGTTCGCGAGCACGTAGCCCTGGTCCTCTTCGGGCACGAATCCGCCGGGGATCTTCTTGCCCAAAATGACGATCCCGACGCAGAGGATCCCGATGAAGATCATGCTGCGCGCCATCTTCCGCACGAGGATGCCCGTAAAGCCCACATAGCCGCCCGTGAACTTGTCGAACACTCTGTTGAACCAGATGAAGAACTTGCCCAGGGGTCCCTTCTTGGGTTCGGCCTTGCGGAGCAGCATCGCCGAGAGCGCGGGCGAGAGCGAGAGCGCACCGATCGCCGAGAGGATACCGAGATCGCGATCGTGATCGCGAATTGCTGGTAGAGGCGGCCGGTGATGCCGCCCATGAAGGCGACGGGCACGAATACGGCGCTCAGCACGAGCGCGATCGCGACCACCGGGCCCGACACTTCGTCCATGGCTTTGTTCGCCGCTTCCTTGGGCGTCATGCCGTGCTCGATGTGATGCACCACGGCTTCGACGACGACAATGGCGTCGTCCACCACGATGCCGATCGCGAGCACGAGGCCTAACAGCGAGAGCACGTTGATCGAGAAGCCGAGCATCGGGAAGATCGCGAACGTCCCGATGAGCGACACCGGCACCGTGAGCAGCGGGATGAGCGTGGCGCGCCAGTCCTGCAGGAAGATGAACACCACGAGAATGACGAGCACCATCGCTTCGAGCAGCGTGTGCACGATCTCGGTGATGCCCTCGCTCACGGGGAGCGTGGTGTCGAGCGAGATCGCGTACTCCATGTCGCTCGGGAAGCGGGTCTTGAGATCCTCCATCGTCTTCTTGATCTGGCCGGCGACGTCGAGCGCGTTCGTGCCGGGGATCTGGTAGATCGCGATCGCCGCGGCGGCGTCGCCGCTGAGGCGCGCAATGGAGTTGTAGTTCTGTTCGCCGAGTTCGAGGCGCGCGACATCGCGCAGATGCACCTGCGAGCCGTCGGGATTCGTGCGCACGATCACCGCGCCGAACTCCGCCGTGTCGCCAAGCGGCCGTTCGTGCGCACCGCGTACGTGAATTCCTGTCCCGGAGGCGCCGGCGGTCCGCCGATCTGTCCGCCCGGCACGATCACGTTCTGCGTCTGGATCGCCTTCGTGAGATCCGGCACCGTGAGCTTGAGCTGCGCGAGCCGGTCCGGACTCACCCACACGCGCATCGCGTAGTCGGCGCCGCCGAACAGCGTCACCTGGCCCACGCCGCGGATGCGCGCGATCTGGTCGGTGATGTTGATCGACGCGTAGTTGTTCAGGAAGCGCGTGTCGAAGCGAGCGCTTGGGCGAGCGGAGCGTGACGATGAGCAGCGGGAAGGAGAGCGATTTCTTCACCGCGACGCCGAACTTCTTCACGTCCTCGGGCAGGCTGGGCGTCGCTTCGCTCACGCGGTTCTGCACGAGCACGTTGTTGATGTCGAGGTTCGTGCCCACCTCGAACGCCACGCGCAGCGTCATCGAGCCGTCGTTGGAGTTGATACTCCGCATGTAGATCGAGTTCTCGACGCCGTTCACCTTCTGCTCGAGCGGCGTCGCGACCGATTGCTCCACACTCACGGCGTCGGCGCCGGTGTACGTGCCCGTGACCTGCACTTCGGGCGGCGTGATCTCGGGGTATTGCGAGACCGGGAGCCGCTGGAGGCTCACGAGGCCGACGAGGACCGTGACGATGGAGATCACCATCGCCACGATGGGGCGGCGAATGAAGAAATGGCCCATGGTGCGCGCCCCTACGGTGTAGCGGGTTTCTTCGTGCTATCTGCACCCGGCGCGGGGGCGCTCGGCTGTGGGCTGGCGGCTGTCGCCTGCGCGGCGGTGGAGTCCGTGGGCGGCGGGGCGAGCGTCGGGCGCACCACCGAGCCATCGCGCGCGCGCTGTAGGCCGTCCACCACCACCTTGTCGCCCACCTGCAGACCATCGACGATCACTGTCATGTTACCCGAGTTCGGACCGGTCTTCACCGTCTTGATGTGCACCGTGTCGCCGGCGCCGATCTGCGCGACGCGCTGCGTGCCCTGCAGCTCCGTGAGCGCGCGCGTGGGGATCACCAGCGCGCCTTTGAGCGTTTCGCTCACCGAGCGCACGCGCGCGAATTGTCCGGCGCGCAGGATGCGGTCGGGATTCGGGAAGGCGATGTCGATCGACACCGTGCCGGTGGTGGCGTCCGTGCGCGCGTCCATCGCGCGGAACTTGCCGGGGTAGGGGAAGGTCTGCCCGTTCGCGAGGATCATCTGGATCGGCCGCTTCGCCGTGTCGCTCTTGGATGCCTTCGAGATGCGCGTGGCGAGTTCCAGATATTGCACTTCAGGAATGCTGATCTTCACCCAGATCGGATCGACCTTGGAGACCGTCGTGAGCGCCTGCGGATCGGCGGGGCCCACGAGATTGCCCACCGATTTCGTGGAGATGCCGGCGACGCCATCCGTGGGCGCGAGGATGCGGCAGTAGGCGAGATCCACCTGCGCCGCTTCGAGCGCGCCCTTCGCCGCGGCGACGGCGCCAAGGGCCGTCTGCTCGGAGGCCTCCGCATCGTCGAGTTCCCGCTTGCTCACGGCTTTCTGCTCAACCAACGGCTTGTAGCGCGCCACGTCTTGCTTCGCCTTCGTGAGCGACGCTTGCGCCTCGGTCAATTGTCCCTGGAGCTGCGCGACCTTGGCCCTGAAAGGACTCTCGTCGATCACGTAGAGGAGCTGGCCTTTCTTGACGGGCGTGCCCTCGTCGAAATTCTTCGACGTGAGGTATCCCGAGACGCGCGGGCGGATCTCCACTTCTTCGGAGCCGCGCGTCTGTCCCACGGCTTCAATGCCGATGGGAACGTCCTGTTGTGTGACCGCGGCGTAGAGGACTTCGGGGGGGAGCGCCTTGGGCGCTTCCTTCTTGCCGCATGCGGCGAGCGCCGCGAGGGCCGCGATCGCCGCGGCGAGGGAAAGGTGTGACCTCACGATGACAACCTCGCTGCCGCAGGACGTGACTCACGGCCGTGCCGACATCGGCGTACATGCCCGGAAGGCGAAGATGCAGGCTGAACCGCAGAGCCAGCAAGCGGGACATTGGGCGTACGGCTTCTCGACGCGCCCCGACGGGCTTAGATTCTGTAACTGCAGACTTAGACGTTAGACTTAGACGTTAGAAAACAGTCGTTAGTCGTTAGCCGTTAGTTCAACTGCGGCAGGGTAGCTCAGCTGGTTAGAGCACGGCACTCATAATGCCGGGGTCGCGGGTTCGAGTCCCGCCCCTGCTACTTTAAAGAGCAACGACAAAGCGCGCTTCGAGAGAGGCGCGCTTTGTCGTCGGGAGGCACCTTGGCAGTCCAGGATGTCATTTCGTGCCGCTAGATCCGAAGCCACCGGGGGGAACTGCCCACCTGCGCGCGTTCATTTGGGCGCGCAAAGAATCGAGTCAGTCCGCAGTCTGCGCAGATGACGACTTGCAAGCGCGCCGGAGCAAGGAACCGCCCAAGACCCGGCAGCAGCTTCAGCCCGCGCACCGTATTCGCCCACGTCGTCGTCGTATAGAGTCTACTGCCGCGGCAGTGCGGGCACGGCGAGTGTTCAGCGAGCATCACGATTTGGCCGTGTCGTGTGCGCCACCTGCGCGCGTATTCTGCTCGATCCTGATAAGCAGGGCAAGAACCAAGCTGAACCAATTGACTGCGACTAACGCGAGAAAGAACGCAACCGGTCCAACCCAAATCTCGCGTTCCCGAAACGCACTCCGTACCAGTTGGGAACTCAGCAATAGCGCGATCGTCGCTATCGCAACGACGAATCGCATAAGCGGGCTTGCGGTCCATCGGGCAAGGCGAAGGTCGTCTTCGCGCAATAGCGCCATCGTCAGCTCCGAGCAGGGGATGATGAATGGTAGCTTACGCCGCGCGCGAGCGGGTGGCTTGATTGCGGGTCATTCCGCGCCGACGCTCCGGCGCGCGGCCTAGGCGAAAGCGCTACTCGGGCGCCAACCCCTTTGATACGCGGCGAGGATGGACATCGCCAATGTAGCTACCAGCACCGCGTAGATCATTCCGTTCAGCAGCGCTAGCCACAGCGTCATAGGCGGAAACAGGCAGAAGAGCAGCACCCACGCCCACTCTCCCGGTACGCTCGCTGCAAATGGGGCATTGATGAATTGCGACGGAATCAGCATGGAAACGGGCCCCAAGGCATAAATGCCCGCCAAGACCCAGCCCCATCTCGGCATCCGTCCGGTGAGCATGTAACTCGCCGCGCCGAGTAAGGTCACACCAGCCAGAGGAATTAGGTTCAACGTCCAGAGGCCCATATCCTGGTGGAAGCCAGCGGTGATGATCATCGGGAGCCAGAACGAAAGTCCTCCCAATACGATCCAACACAGCCGATTCCTCATCTCGTTTCTCCGATCAGCCAAAGAGGTTCCATTAATCACGATTGACCATACGCCAAGTGCGACGGCAGTTCGATCAGCCCACGGTACCGGTCGCCTTGTCCTTGGCGCGCCGATACTGCCACTCATTCGTGGACCAGACAAGCAAACTCATAAGGATGCAGAATCCTGCCCACGCAATGATGCGTACGCGCAGATGCGGCGAGCTCCAACGAGCTTCCGGGCGGTCGAGGAAACTGGAGACCACGAACATGAGCGCTGCGTAGCCACCGCCGAAGCGGAGAAGGAAACGCCAAGATCCTCGCTCGCGCGTGCGCTCCCAGGGATCTCGTCTCATATAGATTCACTCGGCTTGCCTCGCTAGGTCATCAGTAGTGTCTTCGGAGCGCGCGCTGGTGCCTAACACAGGTCGCTCCCAATAGGGACTACTGCGACCCGTTAGTGCGATCTTACCAAAGACACCGACGACCATCGATCCGCCTAACACCGCCAGGACGAATGGGACAGTGCGGAAGCGAGAGTCTGTGACGATCCAGAATGTCAGCACTGCGTTTTCCGGGCCGAACAAGCCCATGGTCACAATGCCCAGTAGGATTCGCTCACGACGACTATAGGTGCGCATCAACTCGATCTCCGGCTGAACGAAGGGTCACGTCCAGTGATATGTGCCAGCGATTGCTAATCCGTTACGGTATGCGCTTCCCAGGTGATACTGGACACGGGCAACGAACCGTTCGATTTCACTCGAACTGACTTCACGCGGACCTTTCCATGAGAAAGTGAATCGGACGAGCAGAATACGATCCAGCCGTCGCCTTCAGATTCGGGCGTGATGCCATCGCACGGAAGGTCCAAGATACGACCGTCGACCAGCGTCACCTCGGCAAACGGCGTGGTCGAATCGCGCCCGCTTGGGTCGATCACGAGCGCTGGAAATTGCTCAGGTATCAATATGGGCCGGTATCCAGCCGCGAAATGAAGCCATAGTCCGTCATTCTCCGATCCCGCTTGAAGTGCGCTCGCGACCGGCAGTTCCCGCCATTGGTTGACGAGCGTGACGGGTGCGCTCGCGAGTACCACTCGAATGTCTTGGGCCGGCCTCGCCTGGCACGCGACCGCCAGAGCGCCAACTACGCCGATCGCGAAAATCCCTCGCCGTTCTGGTCGCATCGATCACAGGGCAAGTGTGCTATCAACCGAACAGCTATTCAGATGCGGTTGACTATCATGCGAGCACAACAATCAAAACGTGGTTCTCCCGTCGACTGCCACGGCAGTTAGACAGCTGCCGCCGATGCTCGGAGCCAGAGATAGCTTCCCGGAAGAAGAACGACGTAGAACGCACCCAGAAGGATACGCCAACCGGCGAGGCTGCTCCCGCACTCGAACTTCAAGGGCGCGCTGCCACTGAATCGCATAGTCAGGCGGTTGCTGCTGCACCAATCGATAGAGAGCCAGAGAGCATGCTCACCCTCTGGGACTTGGACGACGACGCTCTCGTTGCGGCGGATCGTGCCGCAGATTTCACCGTCAACCTTGATCTTGTATTCTCGGAAATAGTCGGCGTAGCTAGTGCGACGAACCAACGTCAATTCAACCATTTCTGACCTTCGGTCGAGAGTGCTGATGTCGGTCTAACCAAGCGCGTCCGGCCACCTATGGTATGCTGTTCGGGCGGAGACACTAAGGCGAGGCCCTAGTTGCAAGCTACACGGCGTCCGCGCGGCGCGCTCCCGACCCGACCGAAGCCGAGCCGCCCATTTTGGAACTAAGGACCCATCTGACGCCCGCTTTTGGGTGAAATCCTGCCTCGCATCTCCAAGCGGCGCTCGATCCCTGGGAGCGACACGTTTCTAATCATCCGGGAGTCGCGGGTTCGAGTCCCGCCGCTGCTATGTGATGCGAAAAGAGAAAGCGCGCTCCCGAGGGAGCGCGCTTTCTCTTTTCGTCTCGTTCGCCGCTACCGTCGCCTTCCTCCGCCACCGCCGCCGCGGGATCCACCGCCGCGTGATCCTCCGCCGGAGCGCGCGGAATTGTAATTCTGCGTCCGCTGCTGCCCTTGCTGGCGCGCTTGCTGGGTTTTCGGAACATCGGCGGGCACGCGCCCCTTCGACGCAGCGCCGCCCGCACCGCCGGCGCCGCCGGCGTCCTGCCACTTGCCGCCTTGGTTCGACTGCCAGTTGTTCCCGTTCTGCCGGTAGACATTCCCATCTTTCCCGGCGACGACATTGTTCGGGCGATTCGCGGCGCTCCCGCCGGAAGACAGATCGCGAGTCGATGGCTGATTCGCTACGCGGCCTTCGCTGCCCGGTTGGCGATACATGTTGTTGCTCACGCCCGCGCCACCGCCGCCGGGTTTGCCGGGTCCACCGACGCCGCCAACTCCGCCCGCTCCACCCACGCCGCCGGGCTTACCGGGTCCACCCACACCGCCGACGCCACCGACTCCTCCCACTCCACCGACTCCGCCCACTCCACCAACACCACCAACTCCGCCAACTCCACCCACTCCACCCACTCCGCCACCGTAGCCCGGATAGCCGCCGTACGGCGGCCGGTAGTACGGCGGTGGATACATTGGACGCCCATACGGACCGTACCATCCTCCGTACCCGCCGAACGCGATGCCCACGTGCAAGAACGGCGTGCTGAATCCGAAGCCCACGGTGAATCCCGTATAGGGATTCCAGCGCACCGCGACGCCGAACGTCACGGGATACGGGTAGTACGCATACGGGCTCACGTACGGCGGATAGTAGAATCCGGTGCCGTACACCACAGTGCCATAGTACGGATACATCCCCGTGTAGCCCGAGGTGTAGCCGACGTAGACCACGGTGGGCGTCGTGTCGTACACCTCCACGAACTTCACGTTGTAGACCGGCGAGCTTGGCGGGATGGATTGCACAGAGTTCGGCACGGAGTCGGCCACGGTCCACGGTCCCTGCGGTCCGACGGCCGTGAACCACACCGCCTTGTCGCACACATAGTACAGCGAGCCGATCTTCAGCACCTGAGACTGCGTGTTGGTCGCGTATTGGATGTCGGTGCCCGTCACCGCCGAGAATTTCGGATCGCCATTGTACGTGACCGTCACCTTCGCCGTCGCACGGTCGATCGCGGCCGTCTGCGGGATCTGCGCGTCCATTACCGCATCTCTCGCTTGCTGGGTGCCAGGCACCGAGGCCAGCGCCTCCGCCTTCGCGCTGGCCGGCGGGATCTTCTCGAACGAGTGTGGCAACGAGTCGGGGAACACGAACTTCCACGGACCGTCGAACGTCTTCGCGGAGAACCAGCGTCCCGACAACAGCACGTACGTGAGCTGCGTGCCGAGGTCCTTGAGCACGACACGATCGGTGTTCTTCACGTACAGCAGATCGGTTCCCGTGATCGGCGACCAACTCGGA
Organism: uncultured Gemmatimonadaceae bacterium; assembly: GCA_963737845.1. Taxonomy (GTDB): domain Bacteria; phylum Gemmatimonadota; class Gemmatimonadetes; order Gemmatimonadales; family Gemmatimonadaceae; genus DATKOH01. The sequence goes on from CAVTUD010000001.1 coordinate 709,441, forward strand.
GCGCCCTCGAATACGATGAGCTCTGTGGGCTTGGTGGCGACCACGATCTTGGGCGGAGCGCCCGGAGGCGCGCTGTCGCGCTGCAACGAATCAGGGACTAGCGCTTTCACCGGCGCCGGTGGCGCGGTGATCTTCTCCCATGGCCCGAGCGCGCTCTGTGCGCCATACCACAATGGACCGCCATTCAGGTAGAACGCCGACGCCGCCGAGTCCCACACGACCATCATCGGCGTGTTCACCGCGCGCTTGAATGCGGTGTTGGGCATCTTCTGCAGGATCGGCTCGCCGGCATACAGCAGGAGCGCCGCCGGCACGTTCGACGTGAGGATCACCGGCGCCGTCGTGTTCAAGCTGTCGGCCGAGCGTTCCTCGACGGCGGCGAGCTCGAGGCTCGACGAGAAGCGGTCGAACGCGATCTCGAAACGCCAGCTCTCGATGAGCGGACCGACGATCGCGCGGAAGCTCTTCTCCTTCTCCGGCGTGATGCCGGTGAAGCGCACGTTCGCCACGACCACCTGATCGATGTGCACGGTGCGCGAATCCTTGTCGGTCTGCGCACGCGCCGAGAACCACACGACGCCGAACACCGGGGTGGTGCTCCCCTTCCGCGTGACCGACACGGCGGAACGGGCGGTGAGGTTGATCCCCTTGAGCGACTCGGGCTCCGGCTGGTAGATGATGATCTTCGCGGAGTCGGTCTTGAGCTGTCGCGGCCAGCCGATGTCGCCGGGTTGCTGCGCCGCGGCGCCGAGTGGGACGACGCAGAGCGCCGTCGCGATGATCGCGACGGCACGCAGGGCGCGGTGGATCGGAGACGTGAGCATGAGGTCTCTCGAGAGGATCGGACGGGCCGACTCGCGGAACGAGCGCGCCGATGCGTTGATACTAGTACGGCGAATACCCCGCGCAACGGCAGTCGTGCCTCACCGGCCGGACCGGCGATCCGCCTCACATCTTCGGCACCGCGATCTCCTTCATTCCCTTGTCCGTGAGCGCTTTGTTCAGCGCCGGCAGTTCCTTCGCTTCCCACGCACTGAACGCGCGGCTGACATCCGCGAATTCCTTGCTGATCGCCTGCGCGCGCTGGACCTGCATGTCCGTGGGTTGGCCGTCGTAGTTGGTCACGCCGCCGTAGAGGCCGAGGAGATTCTCACGCAGGCGCTCCTCGCCCGTGATCGCGCCTCCTTCCTTCGTGGCCACGATCTTCTTGCGCAGCGAATCCACTTGCGCCGATGCGGCTCGGAGTCTCGCTGCGAGCGCATCATCCTTGAGCCCAGCCGCGTTCATTTCGAGCGCCATCCGCGTGCCGTTCATCCGGTCCACGACGGTGGTCATCGTGTCGAGCAGCGCGTACAGCCGGTTCGCGAGCGCGTACTGCGCGCGGCGGTCGGCCATCGTGTACGTCGCGCGTGGATCGGGCACGAGATGCAGCGGTGCCGTCGCCACATTGCTCCCTTCGACGAGCCGAACAGTGTACGTCCCCGGCAGGTAGCGGGGACCCGGGCCGAAGCCTGCCTGCGCCGCGGGCGGGATCCGCGCCGGCGGTCTGCGTATCGACCACGTCACCTGATTGAGCCCGCGAATGTTGGTCGCGGGGAGAGAGGCGAGCACTTTGCCCGCGGAGTCGCGCACCTCGAGCGTCATGTCGCCGAACACGTGGCGCTTCTGCAGGAAGTACGTGATGATGGCGTCGTCCGAGGGATTCGGGCCCACGAATACCGCGTCGCCCACCCCCCAACCGCCGGACGCGGGCATGCGCAGCACGGTGGGCTGCGACGGCATGATCGCCACCGGCTTGCGCGAGCGTCTCGTTCGTGAGCGAGCGCAGCGGCGTGAGATCGTCGACGATCCAGATGCCGCGGCCGTGCGTGGCGATGACCAGGTCGTTGTCGCGCGGATGGATCGCGAGATCGCGCACCGCGACGCTCGGGAAGCCGCCGCCCTTGAAGTTGTGCCCACTGTGCCCGCCGTCGACGCGAGATCCACAGATCCGAACTCGGTGCCGAGGAACAGCAGCTTCGGATTGACCGAGGTCTTCCTTGATCGACGTGGGCGTAGCCGCGGACGCGGCGCGTCGGCACCCGACCGAGCGACGTCCACGTCTTGCCGAAGTCGGTCGGTGCGGTACGACGTACGGCGTCATGTCGCCGAACATGTGGCGATCGAAGGTCGCGTAGGCCGTGCCGGCGGCGAAATGGCTGGCCTCGACCGAGGACACCCAGGCAGCCTTGGGCAGACCCTTGATGTTGCCGACCACGTTGGTCCAGATTTGCCGGCGTCGCGGGTGAGCTGGACGTTGCCGTCGTCGGTGCCGACCCAGATCGACGTTCGCGATCCTTGCGGTGACTCGCAGATCGCGTAGATGGTGGTGTGCATCTCCGCGACGGAGTTGTCGACGGTGACGCCGCCCGATGCTTCCTGCTTCTGCTTCTCGGGATCGTTGGTCGTGAGGTCGGGCGAGATGCGCTGCCAGGTCTGCCCGTGATCGCGCGAGCGGAAGAGGAACTGCGCGCCGATGTAGACGGTGCCCTTCTGCGTGGGGCTCACATGATCGGCGTGTTCCAGTTGAAGCGCAGCTTTCCCTCCTTGTAGCCGGCCAGCGGCTGGATGTCGCGCGTCTCGTGCGTCTTGCGGTTCACGCGGCCGATGTTGCCGCCCTGCGACTCGGCGTAGACGTAGTCGGGATCGGTCGGATCGGCGAACATCCAGAAGCCGTCGCCGCCGTACATGTTCTCCCAGCGGCGTTGGTGATGCCGCCCGGGTATGCGAGTCGCCGACCCACGAGCTGTTGTCCTGCAGTCCGCCGTAGACGTGGTACGGTCCGGTCCATGTCGACGGCTGACGTGATAGAACTGCGAGATCGGCAGGTTGTCGGCCTTCCACCACCTGTTGCCGCCGTCGTACGAGATACCACAGGCCGCCGTCGTCGCCGGCGATGAGGTGATCGGTGTTGTTCGGGATCGATCCACACGTCGTGCGAGTCGCCGTGCGTGCCGCCGCCGACGATGTTGAAGCTCGTGCCGCCGTCCGTCGCTGATGATCAGGCGGCCGTCCGGCTTGAAGATCCGGTTCTCGTTCTTCGGATCGACGATCAGGTTGGCGAAGTAGAACGGCCGCCAGACCATGTTCTGGCTGCGATCGCGCGCTTCCCAGGTCGCGCCGCCATCGTCGGAGCGATAGAGAGCGCCGTTGAGCGCGGTCGACTTCGATGAACGCGTAGACGACGTTCGGCTTGGACGGCGCGACGCTGACCGCCACGCGCCCCCACGGTTTCGCCGGCAGCCCCTTCGCTGACTGCTGGCGTCGAGCGCGCTCCACGTCGCGCCGCCGTCGGTCGCTCTTGAACAGGCCGCTGCCGCTCGGCGCGTCGGGGCCGTCGCCGCCGGAGCGGAACGTCCAGCCCTGGCGGCGGAAGTCCCACATGCCGGCGAAGAGCGTGTTCGGGGTTCTGCGGAGTCCATCGCCATCTCGAGCAGCCGGTGGAGAGGTTCGCTGCCCTTGAGAATCTGCGTCCAGCGTCTTGCCGCCGTCGGTGGTCTTGTACACGCCGCGGTCGTGGCTGTCGCTCCACAGCTTGCCCGGCACGCAGGCGTACACGGTGTTGCCGTCGGCGGGTCGACGAGGATCTTGCACGATGCGCTCGGATCTCGCGCAGCCCCATGTTGGTCCAGGTCTCGCCGCCGTCGGTGGACTTGTAGATGCCGTCGCCGATCGACACCGAGTTGCGCGTCCACGACTTCGCCGGTGCCGACCCAGAGGTCTTGCGGATTGGTCGGGATCGATGGTGATGGCGCCGATCGACTGCACGGTCTGCTTGTCGAACACCGGCTTGAACGTGGTGCCGCCGTTCATGCGATTTCCACACGCCGCCGCTCGCCGCGCCGACGTACACCGTGAGGCTGGTCGCCATTCGTGCACGCGCGGCGAGCGCGGCAATGCGGCCGCTCATCGCGGCCGAGCCGATATTGCGCGCGCCGAGGCCGGCGGTGGTCTCGGAATCCACGCGCGTCGCGGCGGCGGGTCCCATCGCCGCGGGCGGCGCCGCGGGATTCGCCGCGGGCGCGGCCGCGGCCACAGGCGGCAGCACGTTCAGCTGCGGCACGGGCGAGACACCCGCCGCGGGCTCGGTGAAGAGCGCGTTGTCCAGCGCGACATTCGCTTCGATCGAAGTGAATGCGTAGGTCACGCGATCCGACGCCGGGCTCCCTTTGTCGCCGATCGTGACGCTGTACGGGAGGTACCAGCCGTTCACCGGCTTGAAGTTGCCGACGGTGACCTCGAACTCCCGCTCCGCGCCGCGGATCACGCGCTTCACATCGTACTTGATGGGGAGGTAGTAGTCCTTGTCGATGAAGTAGGTGCGCACGTCGCCATTGCTGGCGAGCGTGAGACGGAGCTTGTAGGCATTGGTGCCGTCCACTTCGTCGGTGCCGAGATATTCGAGCTTGTTCCCTTCGCGCGCGTAGGAGAGCAGGGGATCCTCGAACTCGGCATCCTCGATGAGTCCGCGCATCTCATCTTCGCCTATCGGCTGCACGTCCTTTCGCCCATTGAAAGGTTCGACCTTCCAGCCTTTCGAGCCGTCGTAGGCGGTGATGCCGACCATGCCGCCGAAACCGAATTCCTCGCGCACCATGTTCGCGCGCTTGGCTTCGTACAGGATGCGCGCTTCGAATCCGCCGCCGCCAATGAAGCGGCCCGTGCGCCGGAGCGTCGTGACGGCGGCGATCGTCGAGGCGCCGCCGGAGCGCGCGATGTACTGTGCGACGATCGAGTCCGCCGACTGTTGTGCGGCGAGCGGCGCGGCAATGATCGCCAGCGGGAGGACGAGTTTGAAGAACGGGCGCATGAGTGGCTCCTCAGAGGGGCGGGTGCAACATTTCAAAGTGGCTCGCTGAGGGGCGGAGTGCCAGTACGGGTGCGCGGGCGGCCGGTGAAACTGTGTCATCACTTGAGCGTACAATCATCGATATCGTCCAGCTTCTGATCCCCGCGGAATGTCTCCAACCACCGAGGCCTCACGCATGAGCCGGAACCAGCAGGCTGCCCAGTTCCTCTTCGCGGTCGCGATGATCGGCCTCGGCTTGCTCGCGCTCGCGTACGGCGTTCACGGTTCGGCGTGGTACTCGGTGCCCACCTGGGTGCCGTGGCGTGCGGTCGTCACCTACGCGTCGGGCGTCATCCTGCTCGCGTCCGGCGCCGGCTTGTTGTTCGCGCCGACGGCCACGATCGCGTCGCGCGTCCTGTTCGGTTATCTCGCCGTCTGGCTGTGCATGCGAGTGCCGACGCTGATCGACGGCCCGCTCGTGCCGGTGAATTGGGAGAACGCCGCCGAGCTCGGCACACTCACCGCCGGCGCGTGGGTCATTCTCGCGACGCTGGCCCGCGCGAGCGTCCCGCTCGCAGCGCGCATCATGTTCGGCCTCTCGCTCGTCGCCTTCGGCGTCGCGCACTTCGCGTACGTTCCGCAAACGGCCGGACTCATTCCATCTCTCTTCCCGTTCCACACCGGCTTGGTCTACTTCACCGGCACCGCGCACTGCGCCGCGGGACTCGGCGTGTTGTTCTCGGTGCTCCCGCGACTGGCGGCACGGCTCGAAGCGACGATGCTCGCGATCTTCACGCTCGCGGTGTGGGTCCCCGCGCTCTTCGCGCCGCAGATCAGCCTGGGAACGTGGACCGAGTTCGTCGTCTCGTGCGCGGTGACCGCCGGCGCGTGGGTCGTCGCCGAGAGCATCCCGGCGAACCGCGCGGCGCTATGACTTCGCGGCGCTGACGCTCCGGGATGGCGCTGCATGCGATCGCGGGCGGACGCAATACAATACGCGTGAGAGAAAGTTCCCTACACGATCGCGCAGCATTTCCCGTAGGCACATCGGCACCCTTGCGGCATTTTGGCCCCGCTGACAATGTGTTCCTCGAACGCGCGCCTCCGCGCGCCGTCGCATGAACGGACGAATGAGAGTTTGATGGCGTAGTGTGGTCCTTGCGCCGCTGCTGTACTAGAGAGCAATCGCAGTTCGCTGGCGATGCGCGCTTTCCTCTCGCGGAGGTCGACAAATGTCTTGCAGCCTCACGCCCGGAGTCTCCCGGCGCGTCCGGACATACAGTGCGATCGGCGCCCTCGTGGCGCTCGGTTCAACTCTCAGCGCGCAGGCCGCCGCCGCGCCGGATACCACCGCCGCGCGGTCCACCGGCCTCCCGAAGGCCGTCGAGTGGACCTTCAACTTCGACGCCGGCGCCGGCTACTTCGGATTCGGGAATTCTCTCTATACGAACGTGCGCCCCGATCCGTCGGGCAATCTGAGCGAGAATTGGATCGAGGCCTTCGCGAAGCCGGCGCTCACCGGCGTGTGGCACACGGGCAAGAGCGAGTGGGTGGGCAAGCTGAGCGTCGTGGGCGAGGGGACCTACTCCGCGCCGCCGCCGATCGTCGGCGGCGAGGCGCAATCGTTCGGACTCGAGGACGCCTACATCAAGTGGAACTCCGGCACATCGCTCGACATCGGCGAGAATGCGCTTTCGTTCACGGCCGGCCGTGCGTCGTACACGATCGGCCACGGCATGGTCATTTGGGATGGCGCGGCGGAAGGTGGCAGCTACGGCGGCTTCTGGAGCAACGCGCGCAAAGCGTGGGCCTTCGCCGGACTCGCTACGTTCGCGCCGGCGCACAACAATCTCACGGGGTTCTATCTGGACCGCGCCGAGCTGCCCGAGGCGAAGACCGACACGCGTCTGTACGGCTTGAACTATGAGTGGTCGCCTACCGAAGTCACGACGCTCGGCGCCACGTACGCGCACATCCTGGCGAACCCGGACGTGAAGCCCGACCGCGACGGTGAGAATCTGTACGACCTGCGCGCATTCACCGCGCCATTCAAGAGCCTGCCTGACCTCGTCATTCGAACTCGAGTGGGCGAAGGAGCAGAACGGGAGCCTGCTCAGCTCCACCGCATGGAACGCGCAAGCGTCGTACGCCCTGAGCAAGGTGACGTGGAAGCCCACGATCTCGTACCGCTACGCGTTCTTCCAAGGCGACAACCCGAACACCACCACGAACGAGAACTTCGATCCGCTGCTCCCCGGTTTCTACGACTGGGGCACCTGGTGGCAGGGCGAGATCGCGGGCGAGTACTTCCTCGCGAATTCCAACCTCATCTCGTCGCGGCTGCGCATTCACGTCACGCCCAGCGCTTCGGTGTCGGGCGGGCTCATGGGATACATCTTCACGCTCGACAACCGGGCGAGCTTCTCGCCGCTCGCGACGTCGAACGCGCTCGTCAACGAGATCAATGCGTACACCGACTGGAAGGCGGACAAGAACTTCACGTTCAGCTTCGTGCTCTCCATCGCCAGTCCCCAGAAGGCGGTGCAGGAGGTATACGACCGCACGTCGAACTTCACCTATGGAATGATCTATGTCACGTACGCGTACTGACCGGAGCGCCGGCGGAGTGGTGCGGTGATATCGCAGGGCGGGCGGCCGAGGATGCGCCGCGTCCTCATGGTGGATGATGGATTGACGGAGTCCGGCACTGCGGCCGGCCGCGCGGTGCGCGGGCTCGCGGAGGAGATGCGCGGGCGCGGGCTCGAGGTGGTGGAGGCCATGTCGTACGAGGACGGCACGGCCACGATCATCTCCGACGCGGCGATCCACGCGGTGTTCATCAACTGGTCGCTCGGCAGCGACGACAAGAAATCGCACAAGAAGGCGACCGACCTCCTGCGCACCGTGCGCAAGCGCAACGCGAGAGTGCCGGTATTCCTCATGGCGGATCGCGCGCTGGCCGGCACGATCACGATCGAGGTCGCGCGGATCGCCGATGAGTTCATTTGGATCCTCGAGGACACGGCCGCGTTCGTCGGCGGCCGCGCGGTGGCGGCGGTCGAGCGCTACATCGCGCAGCTGCTGCCGCCCTTCGCGGCGGCGCTCGCGCGCTACGATCGCGACACCGAATACTCGTGGGCGGCGCCCGGCCACCAGGGCGGCGTGGCGTTCCTCAAGTCCACCGTGGGCCGCGCGTTCTACGATTTCTACGGCGAGAATCTCTTCCGCACCGACATGGGGATCGAGCGCGGCGCGCTCGGCTCCCTTCTCGGCCACACGGGGCCGATCGGCGAGAGCGAGCGCTACGCGGCGCGCGTCTTCGGTGCGCACCGTTCGTATTCGGTGCTCAACGGAACGTCGGGCTCGAATCGATCGATCATGTCGGCGTGCGTGGGCGATCTGGAGATCGCGCTCTGCGATCGCAATTGCCACAAGTCCATCGAGCAGGCGCTGGTGCTCACCGGCGGCATTCCCGTTTTCCTGAGTCCCACGCGGAATCGCTACGGCATCATCGGCCCCATCAAGCCCGAGTCGCTCGAGCCGCCGGCGATCGCGAAGAGCATCAAGGCGAATCCGCTCGCGAAGAGCGCCGTGAGCGACAACCCGGTGTACGCCGTGCTCACCAACTGCACGTACGACGGCATGTGCTACGACGCATCGGATGCGCAGGACCGCCTGGCGAAGAGCACCGACCGCATCCACTTCGACGAGGCGTGGTACGGCTACGCGCGCTTCAATCCAATGTACCGCGAGCGGTACGCGATGCGGGGCGATCCGGCGAAGCATCCGAAGGATGGCCCGACCGTATTCGCGACGCATTCCACCCACAAGCTGCTCGCCGCGCTCTCACAGACATCGTACATCCACATCCGCGACGGCAAGGGCGCGATCGATCACGGGCGATTCAACGAGGCCTACTGCTCGCAGGCGAGCACGTCGCCGCTCTACGCGCTCATCGCGAGCAACGATGTGGCCGCCGCGATGATGGACGGGCCCGCCGGCGAAGTGCTCACGCAGGAAGTGATCGACGAAGCGGTGGCATGCCGTCTCGCGGTCGCGCGCATCCAGCAGGAGTTCAAGGCGAAGAAGGAATGGTTCTTCGCTCCCTGGAACGCGGAAACGATCAAGAGACAAGAAGACCGGCAAGCGCGTGCCCTTCCACCAAGTGCCGGCGCACCGCCTCGCGCACGATCCCGACTGCTGGGTGCTGCACCCCGGCGAGGACTGGCACGGCTTCGACGGCATTCCCGACGGCTGGTGCATGCTCGATCCGATCAAGTTCGGCATCGTGTGCCCGGGCATGAAGAAGAACGGTGAGCTCGATGCGAGCGGCATCCCCGCCGACGTCGTGAGCGCGTACTTGAGCCGCAGCGGCATCGTCCCCTCGCGCACCACGGATCACATGGTGCTCTTCCTCTTCTCCGTGGGCGTGACGAAGGGGAAGTGGGGCACGCTCATCAACGCGCTCCTCGATTTCAAGAGAGACTACGATCGCAACGCGCCGTTGGCCGAGGTGGTGCCGCACATCGCGGCGGCGGGCGGCGCGCGCTACGCGGGCATGGGGCTCGGAGATCTCGCCAACGAGATGTGGGGCCACATGCGCAAGAGCAAACAGGGCGAGTGGCAGGCGAAGGCGTACGCGCAGCTGCCCACGCCGATGATGACGCCGCGCCGCGCGTTCCAGCGCCTCATGGCCGGCAAGGCGGAGAAGGTGCCGCTCTCGAAGATGGCGGGGCGCACGGTGGCGGTGGGCGTCATCCCGTATCCGCCCGGCATCCCAATCGTGATGCCCGGCGAGAGCGCCGGCGCCGAACGATGGCCCGTGGCTCACGTATCTGCGCGCCTGCCAGGAATTCGGCGAACACTTCCCCGGGTTCGCGAAGGAAGTGGAGGGGACGGAGGAAGTGAAGGGCGAATACCACATTTACTGCCTCACGAAGTAGGGATCGCGTTCCCGATCCGGCGGACGGCACCTAAAGAGGGGGAGACCGTGGAAGAGACCAAGAAGAAAATGTCAGTGGTGCAGCTGACGTTCATCGTCGCGGTGAACATGATGGGCTCCGGCATCATCATGCTCCCGGCGAACATGGCGCAGGTGGGCGCGATCTCGCTGCTGTCGTGGATCGTGACGGCGGTCGGCTCGATGGCCATCGCGTACGGCTTCGCGCAGGCCGGCATCTTCAATCAGCGCGCCGGCGGCATGGCCGCCTACGCCGAGGACGCCTACGGCAAGGACGGCTACTTCCAGGTGTTCTTCCTCTACTTCCTCTCGCTCGCGATCGGCAACGTCGCCGATCGGGATCTCGGCGGTCGGCTATCTCTCGACGTTCTTCCCCTTCATGTCGAGTACGCCGATCGTCACCTGCATCAGCGTGATCGGGCTCCTCTGGCTCACGACGGTCGCGAACTTCGGCGGCCCGACGGTGACCGGGAAGATCGGCTCCGTCACCGTCTGGGGCGTGATCCTGCCCGTCGGCTTCCTGTCGTTCGCCGGCTGGTTCTGGTTCAGCGGCGCGACGTTCACGGCAGCGTGGAATCCGCAGGGGCTCAGCATCGGCGCCGGGCATGGGTTCGAGCATCTCGCTGACGCTCTGGGCGTTCCTCGGCATGGAATCGGCGGCGCAGAACTCGTCGGCCGTCGAGAATCCCAAGCGCGACGTGCCGCTCGCCTGCCTCTTCGGCACGCTCGGCGCGGCGGTGATCTACATCCTGTCGACGGCGGTGATCCAGGGCATCGTGCCCAACGCCGAACTCGCGAAGTCCACCGGCCCGTTCGGGCTCGCGTTCGCGCACATGTTCGATCCGACTCGTCGGCTCAGATCGTCATGGGGCTGGCGGTGATGGCGTGCGTCGGCTCGCTGCTCGGCTGGCAGTTCACGATCGCGCAGACGGGGAAGGACGCGGCCGAGATGAAGATGTTCCCGCAGTTCTTCACGAAGATCAACAAGATGGGCGCGCCGATCACCGGCATGATCGTGCTCGGCGTCGTGCAGTCGCTGCTCGCGCTGTCGACGATCTCGCCGAGCCTCAGCGAGCAGTTCGGCGTGCTGGTGAACCTCGCCGTCGTCACGAACGTCATCCCGTACGTGGTGTCGCTCTCCGCGATCGTCGGTGATGATGAAGAGCGCGGGCGTGGACAAGAGCACCTACACACGCAACGTGGCCATCACGTTCGTCGCGATGTTGTACAGCGTGTTCGCGCTCTACGCGTCGGGCAAGGACGCGGTCATGGGCGGCATGCTGGTCATGGGCGTCGCCTACATCATCTGGGGCTTCATCGCGCCCCGGTTCATCTCGAAGACTCCGGCTGCGGGCACTGCGTCCGCGAAGGCATGACCATGCGCACCGCAACCGTCGAAAGGAGAGGTTCCATGTCACGCATCGAACGCCTTGCACGCCATACTGCCTGCGCGATCATGTCGCTCACCGTCGCCCTCACGCTGGCGGCGCAGGCGGCGAAGCCCGCAGCGAAGCCGGCGGTGAAGGTCACGACGTCGAACCCGGTCTCCGACCGGATCAAGTCCACCGGCACCGTGCGCTTCGGCTACCGCAACGACGCGAGTCCGTTCTCGTTCAAGGACCCGTCGGGGAACCCGGCCGGGTTCTCGGTGGAGCTCTGCCAGAAGATCGCCGAGGGGCTCAAGACCGAACTGAACCTCACGAATCTGAAGATCGAGTGGGTGCCGCTCACGCTCGACGAGCGGCTCCCGGCGGTGGAGACCGACAAGAGTGGATCTCCTCTGCGGCGCGGAGACGATCTCGCTCACCAAGCGCGAGACGATGACGTTCTCGATCCCGATCTTTCCGAGCGGCGTCGGTGCGCTCGTGCGCGTGGACGCGCCGCCGCGGCTCGTCGAGGTCCTGAGCGGCACGCCGCAGACGAGTCCGGTGTGGCGCGCGCAGGCCGGCCAGCTGATCAACGTGCAGAAGTTCGCCGTCGTGAACGGCACGACCGCGGAACCATGGATCGCCTCGAAGCTCACCACGCTGAACCTCACGGCGAAGGTGGCCACGGTGAGCACGTACGCCGAAGGCGTGCAGCAGGTGCTCGACGGCACGACCAACGTCTTCTTCGGCGACCGCGCGATCCTGCTGGATGCCAAGATCCACAATGACAAGGGGAAGAACCTCCAAGTGCTCTCACGGTTCTTCACGTACGAGTCACTCGCGCTGCCGATGGCTCGGGGCGACCGCGAGCTCCTGTTGGCGGTGGACCGCTCGCTGAGCCGGCTATACTGGACGCAGGATTTCCGCACCATGTACATGAAGTGGTTCGGGAACCCGAACATGAACGTCATGAACTTCTTCCGGTGGAATGCCCTGCCGGAATGATCGAGATCACTGGGAGAGTGTGAGATGCTGACAGGCGGAAGCAAGCGAGTGAGCCTGCGGGCGCTCGTCGTGGATGACGAGCTGCCCGCCGCCACCGCCGATGGCCGGGCCGCGCGCGCCCTCGTGCAGGAACTGCAATCGCGGGGCATCGACGTCGTGGAGGCCGTCTCCGCCGACGACGGGATGTCCGTCGTGATCTCCGATTCCGCGCTCCACGCGGTCCTCATGGACTGGACGCTGGACGACGACAAGGGGCATGCGAAGGCGGCGAAGCTGATGGAGTTCGTCCGCTCGCGCAACGACAAGATCCCGATCTTTCTGATGGCGGAGCGCGGACGAGGCCTCGTCGATTCCCACCGACGTGATGGCGCTGGTGGACGAGTTCATCTGGACGCTCGAGGACACGGCGGCCTTCGTCGGCGGACGCGTCGTCGCGGCGATCCGCCGCTATATCGAGCTGCATGCTCCCTCCGCTCGCCGCCGCGCTCACGAAGTTCACGCAGGAATACGAATACTCCTGGCACACGCCAGGACACGCGGGCGGCACCGCGTTTCTGAAGTCGCCGGTCGGCCGCATCTTCTTCGATTACTTCGGCGAGAATCTGCTCCGCTCGGATCTCTCGATCAGCGTGGGCGACCTGGGTTCGCTGCTCGACCACAGCGGGCCGATCGGCGAGCACGAAAAGTATGCGGCGCGGGTGTTCGGCGCGCACCGCACGTACTGCGTCACCAACGGCACGTCGACATCGAATCGCATGATTTTCACGGCGGCCGTCGGCCGCGACCAGATCGCGCTCTGCGATCGCAACTGCCACAAATCCATCGAGCACGGCCTGGTGATGACGGGCGGCATTCCGACGTATCTCGTGCCGTTGCGCAACCGCTACGGGATCATCGGGCCGATCCCGCCGGCGCGCCTCGACAAGGACGCCATCGCGCCGCGATCAAGGCCAACAGCTCGTCACAAGCGGGCGCGGACGTCCGGGCCGTGTACCCGGTCGTCACGAATTCCACCTACGACGGGCTCTGCTACAACGCGAAACGCGTCGCCGGAGCTGCTCGACCCGAGCGTCGACCGGATCCATTTCGACGAAGCGTGGTACGCCTACGCGCGCTTCAATCCTATCTATCGCGACCGCCACGCCATGCAGGGCGATCCGAAGGATCACACCGGACCCACCGTCTTTGCTACGCACTCCACGCACAAGCTGCTCGCGGCGCTGTCGCAGGCGTCGCTCCTGCACATTCGCGACGGCCGCAGCCCGATTCCTCACGAGCGCTTCAACGAATCGTTCATGATGCACTGCGTCGACCTCGCCGCTCTACCCGATCATCGTCTCGAACGACATCACGGCCGCGATGATGGAAGCGCCTGGCGGCCTTACCCTCACGGCCGAGTCGATTGCGGAAGCGGTCGCATTTCGCCAGACGATTGGACGCGTCAACCGCCAGTTCGAGAAAAAGGGCGATTGGTTCTTCAATACCTGGAACGCGGACCGGGTGAAGGAGACGAAGAAGGGCCGCCGAATTCGCCTTCGCGGATGCGTCGCCAGAATTCCTGGCTGCTGATCCCGAGTGCGTGGGTGCATGCACCCCGGCGAACGCTGGCACGGGTTCGGGGATCTCGAAGACGGCTACGCATGCTCGACCCGATCAAGGTGTCGGTCGTCACGCCTGGAGTGGCAGACAGCGGAGGTCTCGACAAACGCGGCATTCCCGCGACACTCGTCACCGCCTATCTTCACCACCGCGGCGTTGAAGTCGAGAAGACGACGGACTTCACGGTCCTCTTTCTCTTCTCGATTGGCATCACCAAGGGAAAGTGGGGCACGCTTCTCAACGCCCTTCTCGAATTCAAGCGCGACTACGACGCGAACGTCCCGCTGGCCGAAGTGCTGCCGGATGCTCGCGAGGCAGTTACCCCGATGCCTACGGCGCGCTCGGGCTCCGCGATCTTGTCCGATCAGATGTTCGGTCAGCTCAAGGAGACGCGGCAGACGCACTGGCTCGCGCAGGCCTTCTCGACGCTGCCGACGCCTCTGATGACGCCGGAGGCGGCGTACCAGCACCTCGTGCGCGGCAACATCGAGCACGTCGCGCTCGAGAACCTGGCGGACCGCGTGCTGGCCACAAGCGTCGTTCCGTATCCACCGGGCATTCCAATGCTCATGCCGGGTGAAACAACCGGCGCGGCCGACGGGCCGTACCTGAGTTACCTGCGCGCGCTCTCGGCGTGGGACCGGCGATTCCCGGGCTTCGGGCACGACACACACGGCGTCGAAAACCGCGAAGGCGCCTACTACGTTCAGTGCCTGAAAAAGGGCGCCACGGCGAAGGGCTGATCGCGATTTGAGCGAACCCGGGAAGAAGATGACGCTGGTGCCGGCCACGATGCTCGTGGCCGGCAACATGATCGGCACCGGCATCTTCCTCTTGCCGAGTTCGCTCGCGTCGGTGGGCGGTATCGCGGTGTTCGGATGGATCGTGGCCACCGTGGGCGCCGGCGCGCTCGGGCTCTGCTTCGCGAAGCTCGGAGAGCTTGATCCGCAGGAGGGCGGCCCGTACGCCTACGCCCGCGACTTCCTGGGCCCGTACGTCGGCTTCCAGACGAATTACGTCTACTGGTTCGGCAACTGGATAGGCAACGTCGCGATCGCGGTGGCCGCGGTGGGCTACCTCGCGGAATTCTTCCCGCGATCAGCGGTCCGCCGGCGAGCGTCTTCGCGACGGCGGGCGTGATCTGGCTGCTCACGTTCGCGAACATCAAAGGCGCGAAAGCGGTGGGTCTGCTCGAGACGTACACCATGCTGCTCGCGCTCATCCCGATCCTCGGCATCGCGTTCCTGGGATGGTTCTGGTTCGATCCCGCGATCTTCCACGCGAGCTGGAACGTGACCGGTCAGAGCAACGCGCACGCGATCTCGCGCGCCGCGTCGATCGCGCTCTGGGCGTACATGGGCGTAGAGAGCGCATCCGTGTCGGCCGGCGTCATCGAGAATCCCGAAGGGAATGTTCCGCTCGCGACGCTCATCGGTCTCGCGATCGCGGCGGTCGTGTACATGCTGAGCTCCACCGTGATCATGGGGCTCCTGCCGAACGCGCAGCTGCAATCGTCGCACGCGCCGTTCGCCGATGCGGCACGCATCGCGCTCGGCACGCCGGCGGTGGTGATCATCTCGATCTGTGCGATCCTCAAGTCCGTCGGATCGCTCGGCGGGTGGATGCTGCTCGTGGGGCAGAGCGCCAAGGCGGCGGCGGACGACGGGATGTTTCCGGCCATCTTCGGCAAAGTGAACAAGAACGGCGTGCCCGGGGCAGGCCTCGTGATCGTGGGCGTGCTCATGACCGTCGTGCTGTTCGCGACCATGTCGCCCACCATCGCGGGGCAATTCAACCGGATCATCGATCTGGCGGTGATCCTCATCGTGATCCCGTACATCTACTCCGCCGTCGCGGTGGTGAAGGTCGTGCACGACCACAAGCTCTCGAACCGCACCTTCCAGACGTTCAAGGGCATCGCGATCGTCGCGGTGGTGTACTGCCTGTGGACGATCATCGGCGGGAACCCGGGCACCGTGGTGAACGCAATGGTGGCGCTGCTCATCAGCGTGCCGCTCTATCCGTTCTTCATCGCGAGCATGGAGAAGGCGGCAAGGGAGAAGAAGGCGCGCGCGTGAGAGCGCTCTAACAGTCCGCCTCTCTCCGCCACGAGTTTGCTCTGGCAGGTTGTCCGCGGCGAGCGTAGACTCGTGGCGCACACGCGCCGCGCAGCGCCGCGCCTACCCGGAGAGTCGAGATTGAGAACGATCATTGCGTTCACGCTCGCGCTCGCGGCGGTCCTCGCGGCGGCGTCGCTCGGCTCCCCTCATCTGGACGCGACGCCTCGAGCGCGCGCGACGGGCATCGCGCCCCGCGACAGCATGTGCGACCCGCAGACCGCAAATGTAAGCACATGGAAAGCCGAAATGCTGCCCGTGATGACGTTCCGCCACCCGAAGGATTACGTGATCGGGAAGATCGACACGAGCTTCCATCTCGCGTCCTATGTTTACCGCGGCAACGCGGCGCACCGGCACGGCGTCGTGGTGGGATGGCTGGGCAAGTACGATTCTCTCCAGATGTTCAGCGCTCCCACGCCACTCTCCGTTTGCATTGCTGTCATCGGCAATCGCCCGGCGACGCTCTCCACTTACGGGCACCCCGATCCAACTTTGGTCATCGCGCGTTGGGCGAGCTTCCGCGACCTTCCCCCGGTATACATGGCGCTCGGTGGAGACAGAACGGCGCTCGCGCAAATGCGCCAGCTATTCTGGACGGTGCAATTCCCGGGCCTGAAGCCGGACACATCGGAGGCGTTCCGGTGCGCGACGCCCATCCGCCCTCGCGGCGAATTGAGCGACTTCCTCGATACGGCGCTGGTGAGCACGCTCGCGCAGAGCTTGTGGGCCGGCATGCCGCGAGGGTACACCATCGTCGAGCTGTCCTTCGACTCGACGGGCGACGTGGGCGCTGTTGAGGTGCTGGCGGGCGATCTCTCGGAGAAATCGCAGAAGGATCTCGCCGTGGTGCTGTCGTCCAACGCCAAGACGCAACCGAAGAGTACGCCGCCCGCGGCCGTGCGCATGGAGGTTACGGATAAGGGCTATGCCTTCCAGTTGATCCCGGTGTCGGCCTGTCCGAAGAAGTGACCGCGTACGACGTGACTCGGCCCCCTCGGGTGTGCTAGCTTTCCCGCGTCCCGAAGCGTCGCGTTCCTCCGTCCGCGAGAATTCCATGCGCAGCAGGATCATCGCCGCGGTCGCACTCGCCGCAGTGCTCGTCGCGTGCGCGCACGGGCGGTACGTGCCTCCCACGCCCGTGCCGCCGACGCAGGCGATCATCCACGCGCGCCCCGCATTGGCCTGGTCGGCGGCGATCGCGTGGTTCGGAGAAACGCACTTCCCGATCCAGAAGATCGATTCGTCGGCCGGCACGATGGCGACGCGTGCGTACCAGCTCACCAACGCCGACAGCGCGCGGTGGGTCAACTGTGGCAAGGAGCCGCCGGCCGGGTTCGGCAATCCGCCGCCGCCGAGGCTCTTCGCAGCGGTGAACGTCAAGATCAGCGACCTCGGCGATTCTGTCGCCGTGCGCGCGAACGTCGAGTTGACGATCGATTATCCGCCTGGCTATGCCCCGGAAGACAAAGGCTACACATCGCAGACCGTCGTG
Organism: uncultured Gemmatimonadaceae bacterium; assembly: GCA_963737845.1. Taxonomy (GTDB): domain Bacteria; phylum Gemmatimonadota; class Gemmatimonadetes; order Gemmatimonadales; family Gemmatimonadaceae; genus DATKOH01. The sequence goes on from CAVTUD010000001.1 coordinate 726,812, forward strand.
TGCTACTCGACGGGGAAGTGGGAGGCGGGGCTGGTGAAGGCGATGCGAGACGCGCGACCGGAATGATCGTGCGGTAAGCCTGGGGCCCGCCATCGCCGCATTCTATCGCCGCTTGTAACTTCCCGCATGCCGAGCGCACCGCACGAGCCGGCCCCCGCCGCGTCCACATTGGCGCCGTTGCGCACCGGACCGTTCCGCGCGATCTGGTTCGCGGATGTCGCGAGCAACATCGGCGGCTGGATGCAGACGGTCGGCGCGCAGTGGCTCCTCGTGGCCGTGCCGCATGCCGCGATCCTCGTCTCGCTCGTGCTCGTGACCGACATGGTGCCCGATCTCCTCTTCGGCATGGTCGGCGGCGTGCTCGCGGACACGTGCGACCGGCGGCGTCTCCTGATCGTCGTGCAGCTCGGACTCGCCATCACCTGTGGCGCGCTCACGGTCCTGACCTATGCGCACCGGATGCCGCCGGAGTTGCTGCTGGCGTTCACCCTGATGCTCGGGTTCGGCTCGGTGCCCGTGAACCCGGCCTTCCAGGCGATCGTGCCCGAGCTCGTCCCGCGGGAGCAGCTTCCATCGGCCGCGGTCCTGAGCGGCGTGAGCATCAATCTCGCACGCGCCATCGGCCCGGCGCTCGCCGGCGTCATGATCGCGCGCGCGGGCGTCGCGTCGGTGTTCGCGGTGAACACGGCGACCTTCGTGCTGTTCGCCATCGTCATCGCGGCGTGGCGGCCCAAGGCGGAGGCGGCGCCGCGCCTCCCCGAACAGTTCGGCTCGGCGCTGCGCGCCGGCGCCAGCTATATCCGGTACGCGCCGATCGTGCGGCGCATCTTCCTGCGTGCGTCGCTCTTCCTCGTGCCCGGCAGCGCCATGTGGGCGCTCCTGCCGCTCGTCGCGCGTGAGCGGCTGGGGAAGGGCCCGGGATTCTACGGCGCCATGCTCGGCGCGCTCGGGGCGGGCGCTGTCGGTGGTGCATTCCTCTTGCCGAGTCTCCGTGCGCGCCTGTCACAGAACAGGATGGCGGCCGCCACCAGCGCGGTGTTCGCCGCCGCGCTCGCGGCGGTGGTGCTCGCGCGGAATCCGCTCGTGACGCTCGCCGTGTTGCTGCCGGCCGGCGTCGCGTGGATCGCGTCGCTGTCGGGCCTCAACGCCGAGGTCCAACTCTTCTTGCCCGCGTGGGTGCGCGCGCGCGGATTGTCCGTCTATCAGATGGTGTTCTTCGGCGCCCAGGCGTTGGGGGCTCTCCTATGGGGAGCGGTGGCGAATAGCGTCGGCCTGGCGCCGGCGTTCCTTGCGGCGGCGGCACTCATGGCCGCGGGCGCGTGCACGATCCGTCTATGGCCCTTGTTCGACACAAAGGGGATGGACCGGAGTCGCGTCGTCTACTGGGAGGAACCCCGGCTCCCGGCGGAAGCCGCGGCGGACGACGGCCCGGTCGTGGTGCGCACCGCGTATGAGATCGCGGCGGAGCGCGAGGAGGAATTCCTGCGCGCCATGGAGCGCGTGCGCCTCTCGCGGCTCCGCACCGGCGCTACCACCTGGGGCCTGTTCCGCGACGTAGAGCACACTCATTGCTTCGTCGAGATCTTCACCGTGCCGACGTGGGACGAACACCAACGGCAGCATGCGGAGCGGCAGACCGGCACGGATCGGGAGTTCGTCCACGAAGCGAACGTGCTGTCACATCCGGCGCCGGTCACAGAACATTACATTGCCGCGGAAATGCGGCGCTGACTCTCGGCGCTATCGCTTTCGGCGAATGTCGTCGGTCGCGCGGGCGAGCAGCATGACATAATCGGCGACGGACATCGTCGCCCCTCGCTTCGGCAACGCGAAGCGGGGGTCATCCGGCTCGCCGCGCTGCCCTCGCGGCGCTTCGTCCACCATGAGATCGCCGCCGCGCGATTCCACCGCGGTCTCGAAGCGCTCGATCGCATCCTCGATCGCGGCCAGCTCGCCGGGCGTTTCGTGGCCGCGCAGCGACACGCCGCGCGCGGCGATGCGGGCGGCCGTCTCGCGCGCTGCATCCTCGAGTTCCTTCCGCGTCTCGCGTTCCTCACCACCGGCACGTGCGTTCATCGGATCCTCCAGTCATCTGTTGCGCTGCGCCAAGCGCCTCTTCAAGCTTAGCGGGGGTCGTCGAAAGGCGCGAGCCGAGTACACGGATCGGAACACGCTTCGGAGGATCCGCGACCATGAACGCGATCGCTCGTCTGTCCATTCTCCTGATGCTTGCCGCCGCTCCAATGGCAGCGCAATCGTTGCCCGCGGACTCGCTCTTCGATCGGCTCATCGGCCACTGGGTGCTGCGCGGCACGATCTCGAAGCAGAGCACCACGCATGACGTCACCTTCGAATGGATGCTCGGCCGCGAGTACGTCCGGATGCATGAGGTATCGCGCGAGCGCGCTCCGAACGGGAAGCCCGCCTATGAGGCGATCGTCCTCTTCGGCCGCGATCCACGCACGGGCGAGTACGCGTGCCTCTGGATGGACGACACGGCGACCAGCGCGTTCGACCCAGCCGGCACCGGCCGCGGCATGGTGGCGGGCGACTCGATCCCTTTCGTGTTCCATTACACGGCGACCACCAGCTTCCACACTACATTCGTCTACAACGCCGCAATGGATTCGTGGCAATGGCACATGGACAACGACAGCGCCGGTGTGCGCCGGCCGTTCGCGCGCGTGACGCTCACGCGAGAGTAGTGGTGCAAGGGCATCGGCGGCTAGCGGTGAATCCGCTCTGGTGCCGCACTGCGCGGAGTCGTATTTTCGCGCCCAGCATGAGCGCGTTGCCACAACTCTTTCGCGGCGGATCATGACACGCATCGCCAAGCTGCTCGCCGTCCCGGCATTCGTTGTGTTCGTCGCTGCCATGACGCGTTCGCACGGCGCGGAACCGGTCGCGCCGAACGACAATCGCCACGCGGCCGGTACGGTCGCCAACGGCGTGCTCACGCTGAACCTCGAAGCGCGCACTGGCGTGTGGTATCCGGAGGGGGAGCACGGGACCGCCCTGGAGGTCGCCGCCTTCGCCGAGGCGGGGAAGCCAATGTCCGCGCCCGGTCCCATGATCCGCGTTCCCGCCGGAACGGTGGTGCGCGGCACGGTGCACAACGCGCTCGACAAGCCGCTCCGGGTGTTCGGACTCGGCAAGTTGCGCGGCAATTCCGACAGCATGATCGTGCCCGTCAATGCGACTGCCGAGTTCACCTTCACGGCGTCCACACCCGGCACCTACTACTACTCCGGCCTTCGCGGGTATGACTACCTTGGCCTGCGTGCCAATGGCGACCAGCAACTGAACGGCGCGCTCATCGTGGATCCGCCGAACGCGCCGAGGGTCCCGAACGACCGCGTGATGGTGATCTCGTGGAACGGCGACGTCGACTCGGCCAGCAAGACCGGCATCGGCGTGTTCACGATGACGATCAACGGCTTGTCGTGGCCCCATACGGAGCGGCTCGACTACACGCAGGGCGATTCCGTGCATTGGCGCGTGATCAATCTCACCGAGTCCGATCACCCGATGCACCTGCACGGATTCTACTTCCGCGTCGAGTCCAAGGGCGACGGAACGAGAGACACGCTGCTCTCCGCGGATCAGCAGCGCATGGCCGTTACCGAGGTGGTCAATCCGTTCCAGACGATGGCGATCTCCTGGAAGGCGGATCGCGCCGGGAATTGGATCTTCCACTGCCACTATGCGATGCATCTCTCGAACTACGTCGCGCTCGATTCGAAAGGCGGCACGATGGACATGCCGATGAACGTCGGCCACACATCGGACGCGCCGCACCAGATGTTCGGACTCGTCATGGGCGTCCGCATCGCGCCGAAGGGCGAACAGGCCAAGGCGCCCGCCGATCCACGCAAGGTCCGCATTTTCGTGCGCGAGAAGGCGAACGTCTACGGCTCGCAGCCGGGTTATTCCTTCGTCGTCGCCGGCACGATGGGCGAGCGGGACTCGACGTCAATGTCCATTCCCGGCGAGCCGCTCATCCTCGAGCGCGGCAAGCCCGTTGCGGTCACGATCGTGAATACCACCGATGATCACGCGACCATCCATTGGCACGGCATCGAGTTGCAGAGTTATCCCGACGGCGTGCCGGGGTGGAGCGGTTCGGGCTCGCATATCATGCCGGCGATCGCGCCGCATGACTCGCTCACCGTCGTCTTCACGCCGCCGCGCGCGGGTACCTTCATGTATCACTCGCACTTCAGCGAGGTGAAACAGATCGGCGGCGGCGCCTACGGACCGATCATCGTGCTCGAGCCGGGGCAGAAGTACGATCCGGCCACGGACAAGATCCTCTTCTTCGGCGCGGCCGGAGTCGGTACGAACCCGATCTACGGCCCCTTCCCGGCGATCCTGATGAACGGCAAGGCGCAGCCGTATCCCATGGACCTCAAGGCCGGCACGCGCTATCGCTTCCGGCTGCTCAATCTCGCGGGAGACGTGGCGACGATCGTCGCCCTCAACTCGGGCAAAGATCCGGTCATGTGGCGAGCGGTCGCGAAGGACGGCTACACGCTGCCACCGGCGCAAGCGACTTCGCGGCCCGCCACGCTGATCTTCGATCCCGGCGAGATCTATGACTTCGAGTACACGCCATCCGCGCCCGGTGAATTGGCGCTGACGTTCGGTCCGCCGCCGAATCCGCCCGGTCCGCCGCCGCCGGGTCCGTTCACACCGCCGCCGCCCACGATCACCGTGCCGGTGCACGTCAACTGACAGAGCACAGCGCGTATAGGCCTTAGTACCGCTGAAGTGGCGCGTTTGGCAACTGAGCGTATAGTACTCCTCGGCGTGAGTAGCCGCGGAAACCACTCGCGCCCTGGCGTACTATACGCTCAGTCGCCAGACGCGCTCCTCAAGCGGTACGAGTACCTACAGGCGCATGTGGGTTCGAGTGAGGGCCAAGCGATGAGATTGTTGTTCCTGGAGATCCGCCACAACAAGCTGCTCTGGCTGCTTGTGTTCGTGCCGGTGCTCTTCGTGTACGAGCACTTCCGGCCCGAGGCGCACACCGCGCTCTTCGCGATCTCCGTGATCGCGATCGTGCCGCTCGCCGCGCTCCTGAGTCACGCCACCGAATCGGTGGGTGCAAAGACGGGCGACGCGATCGGCGGACTGCTCAATGCCACGCTCGGGAACCTCACCGAACTCATCATCGCGCTCACGGCACTGAGCGCCGGGCAGTACATGCTCGTGAAGGCGAGCCTGGCCGGCGCCATCGTCACCAACTCGCTCTTCATGCTGGGTGCGTCGTTCCTACTGGGCGGGCTCAAGCACCACACGCAGGAATTCAACGGTGCGTCCGCGCGCTTCCAGGCCGGACTCCTGTTCACCGCGACGGTCGCGCTGCTCGTGCCGAGTGCGGTGGGCGAGGTGGATGGCGACTCGGCCGCGGTCTTCACGCACACGCTGAGCGTGTCGCTGTCGGTGCTGCTCATCGCCGGCTACGCGCTCGGCATGTACTTCTCGCTCGTGACGCATCGCGGCACGTTCGCGGGCAAGGCGCACAAGGAGGAAGGCGAGGCACCGTGGCCCATGGCCGTCGCGCTCACCACGCTGGCCGCGGTCACCGTGCTCGTGGCGCTCGTGAGCGAGATCTTCGTCGAGTCGGTGCAGCAGGCATCGTCGGAACTGGGCATGTCGCCGGCGTTCGTTGGATTCATCGTGGTCGCACTCGTCGGCGGCGCGGCGGAGGGAGCGGCCGCGTTCTCGGGCGCGCGCAAGGACCGGCTCGACCTGAGCGTGGGCATCGCAATGGGCAGCGCGTCGCAGATCGCATTGTTCGTTGCGCCCGTGCTCGTGCTGGTGAGTTACCTCGTTGGGCCTACGCCCATGGATCTGCTCTTCTGGCCCGGCGCCGTGCTCATGATGATGATCGGCACGCTCACGGCGTCGCTCGCCACGAGCAGCGGGAAGTCGGCGTGGTTCGTCGGCGTGCTGATGCTCATGGTGTATTCGATCTTCGCGGTCACACTGTTCTTGCTGCCTCCCCGGCCCCTATAGGAGTGGACCGATGACCGAAGCCGCCGCTGCGAAGCCGTCCTGGCGCGCGCTCGATCCGATCGACCGCATCTCCGAGGCGCTCTTCGGATTGATCATGGTGCTCACGTTCACCGGATCGCTGAGCGCGGCCGAGGCGGGGCACTCCGAGATCCGCACCATGCTCATCGGCTCGCTCGGCTGCAATCTCGCGTGGGGCCTCATCGACGCGATCTTCTATCTCATGGCACGATTGAGCGAGCGGGCGAAAGGGATCGGGACGCTGCTCGCGGTGCACACCGCAACGGACGCGGACGTGGCGCGGCGCGCGATCGCCGACTCGCTTTCGCCGATGCTGGCCTCGCTGATGCCGCCCGTGGCGCTCGACGCCGTGCGGCAGCGGATCAAGGAGATGCCCGATCCGGCGGCGCATCCGCGTCTCGGGAGAGCGGACTGGCTGGCGGCATTCGCGTCGTTCCTCTGGGTGTTCCTCAGCACCTTCCCGGTCGTGATCCCGTTCATCGTGATGAAGGAGGACGCGATGCGCGCGCTGCGCATCTCGAACGGGATCGCGATCGCGCTGCTGTTCCTGTGCGGCTTCTTCTTCGGACGCGAGTCCCGCATGAATCCGTGGGTGGCGGGCCTCGCAATGGTACTCGTGGGCGCAGGGCTCGTCGCGATAACGATCGCGCTTGGCGGCTAAGGGCGCGTCTAGGCCTTAGTACCACTGAAACGGCGCGTCTGGCAAGTGAGCGTATGGTACTTCTCGGCGCGAGTGGGAACGACAATGCGCGTGTGTGGTGTGTAGTGCCCACTCGCGCCGAGCAGTACCATACGCTGGGTTGCCAGACGCGCCCGTTCAGCGGTACTAAGGCCTACACGCGTCCCTCGAGCGGTACAAAGTCCAATGGCATCGGGCCGGTCGGTAATGTACTCATCAATGCTGCCACATCCCGTGGCGCCTTCGCGCGAAGCGAAGCTCCCCGCATTCCTATCGGAGTCGAGATGAAGCCGTCATTGTGCATGGGCCGCGCCGTACTCGGCGTGCTTGCCATGGGCATTCTCGCGTGCCAGAAGGCCGGTGAAGTGAAGAAGGAAGTCGCGACCGATGTGAAGGCGGAGGAGGTGAAGAGCACGGCCATCGACGCGTACATGTACGCGTACCCGCTGGTCACCATGGAACTGACGCGGCGTGTGCTCACGAACGTCGCCACTGCCGGCACGAGCACCGCGCCAATGGGCCAGTGGGCAAAGCTCCGGAGCTACCCGACGCCGGAATTCAAGAAAGTCACGGCGCCGAACGCGGATACCTACTACACGATCATCTGGTTGGACGTTTCCAAGGAACCGTGGATCGTGAGCAGTCCCGACATGCACGGGCGCTATTTCCTCCTGCCGATGCTCGATGGGTGGACCACGGTGTTCGCCGATCCCGGGAAGCGCACCACCGGAACGGGGGCGCAGAAGTTCGCGATCACCGGTCCCGGCTGGAAGGGAACCCTCCCCGCTGGCGTCATTGAGTACAAGTCCGCCACCGGCATGGTGTGGCTGCTCGGCCGCATCTACTGCACGGGAACGCCGGAAGACTCGAAGATGGTGCACGATCTGCAGGACAAGATGTCAGCCGTGCCGCTCTCGTCCTACGGCAAGACATATACGCCACCGCCGGCCACGATCGATCCGAACATCGACATGAAGACCGCCGTGCGTGAGCAGGTGAACGCGATGGACGGCGCAACGTTCTTCGCGCTCTTCGCAGAGCTCCTCAAGACGAATCCGCCCGTGGCCGCGGACTCGGCGATGGTCGCCAAGCTCGCGACGCTCGGCATCGTGCCGGGCCAGGATTTCGACGCCTCCAAGCTGGATGCGGGCACGGCGAAGGCGATCGCGGATGCGCCGAAGCCGGCGCAGGACAAGATCATCTCCTGGATGAAAGAGGCGGTCCTCGCCGGCGTCGCGAAGCTGGACAATGGCTGGTTCTACACGACCCACACGGGCCTCTATGGCACCGAGTACCGCCAGCGCGCGCTGGTCACGTGGATCGGCCTTGGCGCGAACCTTCCGAAGGATGCGATCTACCCGACATCCGAAGGGCCCGGGATCATCGAGAAATATGACGGCGCCAAGAAGTACATGATCCACTTTGCCAAGGGACAGCTGCCGCCGGCGGACGGGTTCTGGTCGGTCACGATGTACGACTCGAGCTATTTCTTCGTGGCGAATCCGCTGAATCGGTACACGGTGAGTTCGCGGAGCAAGTTCACGGCGAACGCCGACGGCTCGGTGGACGTGTACGTGCAACACGCGAACCCGGGAAAAGCGAGGGAGGCGAATTGGCTTCCCGCGCCCAGCGGCCGGTTCATCCTGATGATGCGTTTGTATTGGCCGACAGAGAAACCACCGTCGATCCTGGATGGAAGCTGGAAACCGCCGGAGGCATCCGAACAGAAATAACTGCGTCTGTAGGCCTTAGTACCACTGGAAGGGCGCGTTTGGCAACTGAGCGTATGGTACGGCTCGGCGTGAGTAGGACAACGAACGGCGCGATTCGGATGTCGTATCTACGGACGCCGAGTAGTACTATACGCTCAGTTGCCAAACGCGCTATTTCAGTGGTACTAAGACCTACACGCGCAGTTCGTGCGCAGAGTAGGAGGTCCCCGTGAACACACTGATCGACGAGATCAAGTTCGCCTTCCGCACCCTCCGGAAGAGTCCGGGCTTCGCGGTCACCGCGCTCATCACGCTCGCGCTCGGCATTGGCGCGAGCACCGCGATCTTCAGCGTCGTGAATGCGGTGCTGCTGCGGCCGCTCCCGTATCCCGATCCCGACCGGCTGGTGTTCGTCACCAGCGACATGCGGAATCGCAATGTGCGCGATTTCAACATGGCGCCCGGCGATCTGAAGGACCTCCGCGACCAGACGACGACGTTCACCGGCATCGCCGGCGTCATCACGTTTCCGAGTCCGCTTTCGGGCGACAATATCGCGCCGGAGCAAGTGACGGCCGCCTTCGCGACGCAGAATCTCATTTCCGTGCTCGGCTCGCGCGTCGCGCTCGGCCGCGACTTCAACGACGCCGATGCGGCGCCGACCCCGCCGCCGCCGGCCACGCCGTTGGCGGCGAACGCGGCGCCGCCACCGGTGGACGTCGCGGTGCTGCTCTCGAATGGGTTCTGGAAGCGCCGCTACGGCGGTGATCCGTCGGTGATCGGCCGCACCTTCGACCTGGGCGGCGGCAACCACGCGCATGTCGTGGGAGTGCTCGCGCCCGAGTTCGAGCTGTTCTTCCCGCCGCGCCTCAACGTCGCGCGCAAACCGGATGTGATCTTCGCGGCGCGCATTGACTGGGCCACGGCGTCGCGCATCAATGTCATCTTCTACTGCGTGGGGCGGCTCAAGCCCGGTGCCACGATCGGTGCCGCGCGCGCGGAGGTGAACGCTGTCGCCGTCGATCTTCGCAAACGGTTTCCGATCGACAGCTCGGCCGGCGTCTATTTCCGCACGGAGCCCTTGCGCGCCAACCTCATTGCGGATGTGCGACCCGCCTTGCTCGCGTTGCTTGGGGGCGTCGTGTTCGTGCTCCTCATTGCGTGCGCGAACGTCGCGAATCTCGTACTCGTGCGGACCTCACGGCGCGAGCGGGAGCTCGCGGTGCGCGCGGCGTTCGGCGGCAGCCGCGCTCGGTTGGTGCGGCAGATGCTCGTGGAATCGCTCGTGCTCGCCGCCGGCGGCGTCGCGCTCGGACTCGCGGTCGCGAAGATCGGCATCGCGATGCTGGTCGCGATCGGGCCGCAGGACCTGCCGCAGATCGGCGCGGTGGAACTCGATATGCGCGTGCTCGCGTTCTCGGTGCTGGCCGCGCTCATCGCGGCGGCACTGTTCGGCATCGTGCCGGCGCTCCGCGCGTCGCGTCCGAACGTGATCGGCGTGCTGCGATCGGCCGGCCGCAGTTCCGAGCTCGGGGCGGGGAAAGTGCTGCGCAACGCCGTGGTGGTCGCCGAGGTGACGCTGGCGTTCGTGTTGTTGATCGGCGGCGGATTGATGTTCCGGAGTTTCCTCGCGATCGCCGGCGCCGACCCCGGCTTCGATCCGCGCGGCGTGCTGACGTTCGTCGTCCAGAATGGCAATGCGCGCACCGAGGACGCGCGCGCGGCGTTCCAGCGCGCGTTGCACGACCGGCTCGCGCGGATCCCGGGTGCGACGGCGGTCACCGCCGGGGCGCCACTCCCGCTCGATGGCACCACCCAGACCGCCCGCTGGGGAACCGCCACCGCCGTCACCGACCCGTCCACGTTCCATCAGGGCAACGTGCACGTGGTGATCCCGGGTTACTTCGGCGTTATGCGAACGCCGATCCTCGCCGGCCGCGACTTCACCGATGCGGATAACACTCCGAAGTCGCAATCCGTGATCATCGATGATCTGCTCGCGGCGAAAGCCTTCCCGGGAGAGGTCGCGGTCGGAAAGCGACTGCTGATCCGCGCGCGTTCGGATACCGCCGAATGGGTGGACGTGATCGGCGTGGTGCGCCACGAATGGCATGACGGACTCGCCTCGCCGGGCCGCGAAGCATTCTTCATGACGGACGGCGAGTTCGGATTCGGTGGCGCGGCGCGCTGGGCGGTTCGCACCAGCGGCGACCCCGTGCGCCTTGCGCCGCAGGTGCGTGCGGCCGTGGCGGCGCTCGATCCGACCGTGCCGGTGGCCCAGATCGTTCCGATGGAGGAATACGTCGCGCGAGCGGGCGCGGCCACGCGCTTCGCGCTCGTGCTCATCGGCGCATTCGCGGGGATCGCGGTGGTGCTCAGCGGCGTCGGGCTGTACGGCGTGATCTCGACGGCGGTGCGCCAGCGCACGGCGGAGATCGGCGTGCGCATGGCACTCGGCGCGTCGGCGCGCGGCGTGTTCGGTCTCGTGATCGGGCAGGGGATCCGCTTGAGTCTCGCGGGCATCGGCGCGGGGCTCGTCGCGTCACTCCTGCTCACGCGCGTGATGCGGAGCATGCTCGTGGGCGTCGCGCCCACGGATCCCATCACGTTCGCGGCGGTCGCGGTCCTCTTCTTCTCGATCGCGACGCTCGCATGTTACTTGCCGGCGCGCCGGGCGGCGAGGCTGGATCCATCGAACGCGCTGCGCGACGAATGACTACGAACGGCGGGTGTAGGCCTTAGTACCACCGAAGGAGCGCGTTTGGCAACTGAGCGTATGGTACTGCATGGCGGAAGTGGGGCCGTCCCACTCGCGCCGAGCCGTACCATACGCTCAGTTGCTAAACGCGCCGTTTCAGCGGTACTAGGGCCCACACGCGCCTTTCAATCGGTGTGCAGCGCCACCATCGGATCCACCCGCGTCGCGCGCCGAGCCGGCACGAGACACGCCGTGAGCGCGACTGCCGTGAGCACTCCCACCACGCTTGCGTAGATCGTCGGGTCGAGTGGCTGCACGTCGAACAGCAGCACCTGCGATCCGTACGCCACCACGACCGCGAGTCCCAGGCCGATCGGGATCCCGAGCGCGATCTGCCAGATGCCCTGGCGGAACACGAGCCCGAGCACCTGCGAGCCCTTCGCGCCGAGTGCCATGCGAATGCCCACTTCGCGCGTGCGGCGCGCGACTGAGAAACTCATCACGGCGTAGAGTCCGACCGAGGCCAAGAAGAGCGCGATCGCCGCCGAAGATCATGAACATCACGCCGAACACGCGGATGAACCACGTCGGCTCGGCGTACGCCTTCGCCATTGTCTTCACGCGATACACCGGGATGTCGGGCTCGAGTTGCGCCACGTTCTCCCGCACGGCGCGTCGCGACCGCCATCGGGTCGCCGGCCGTGCGCACCGCGATGCTCACGAAGCTCGCGTGCACCTGCGCGATCGGCACGTAGTACATCGGCTCCCGCGGCTTCTCCGTGTCGCCGGTGTACGTGGATGGGATAATGCCCACGATGGTCATCCAGGGCTGCGTGCTCTTGAGGCCGCCTTGGCGCACGCGCCGCCCGATGGCGTCCACGCCCGGGAAGAACTTGTCGGCGAAGCGTTTGATTCACGACGACCACGGGGTTGCCGCCCGCGCGGTCGGTCTCATCCACCAGCCGCCCGCGAAGCGCGCGGATCTTGAACGTCTCGAAGAAGCCGGGCGACACGGAGACGTAGTCGGCGCGCGGCACGTCGTTCGGCGTCGCGTAGGCGGCGCCGTCGATCATGAGGCTGCCGCCGTCGGTGCCGATCCCGGGAAGCCATGATGAGATCGACGCGGCCTCGACTCCGGGCAGGGCGCCGAGCCGCACGCGCAGCTGCTCATAGAATCGCGCCTGTTGCAGCGTGTCGGTGTAGCCCAGCGGGAAGCCCACGCGGGCGGTGTAGATGTTCGCCACCTGGAAGCCGGGATCCATGCGCTGCAGGTTGGTCACGCTCTTGATCATGAGGCCGCTCGCGACGAGCAGGCCGCAGGAGAGCGCGATCTCTCCGACCACCAGCGCGCGGCTCACGATGCCGATCTTCATGCTCGACGACCCGCGCGATTCATCCTTGAGCACTTCATTGATATCGGCGCGTGACGACTGCAGCGCCGGCAGCGCGCCCGACATGAGCGTGGCGAGCACCGCGAGGCCGATCACGAAGGCGAGCACGGGCGGATGCAGCCCGATGTCGATCCAGGAAGGTGGCTGCGCATCGACGAGATACACATTGAACGCGCGGATCCCGCCATAGGCGACGCCGGTGCCGAGCACCGCGCCCGCGGCGGCGAGCACGAGCGCCTCCGTGAGGAACTGGCGCACGACCGCCGCGCGCGATGCGCCCAGCGCGGTGCGCACGCTGATCTCCTTCGCGCGATGCGCGGCGCGCTCCAGCAGCAGGTTCGCCACGTTCGCGCAGGCGATGAGCAGCACGAAGAACACCGCGAACAGCATCGCCCAGAGCAGTTTCACCGGACCGGGACCGATCTCGGCGTCCGTATATGGGAGCGCGCTCGCGGTGATGCTCTCGTTCGTCTCCTTGAAGCGCTCGGCGATTCCCTTCGCGATCGATGCCATCTCGACGGAGGCGCGCTGCACGCTCACGCCCGGCTTGAGGAGCGCGACGGCGGTGACGGTGCGCTGCTCCTCGCGCTTGCCGACGAGCGGATCGTCCTGCAGCGGCAGCCAGAGGTCGACGTTATCGGGCAGCGAGAACTTCTCGGGCATCACGCCGATGATCGTGTACGGTTGCGCGTTCACGCGGATCACTTGTCCGAGCACCGCACGTTCGCCGCCGAATCGCTTCTGCCACATGCCGTAGCCGATCACGGCGACTTTCGCGCCGGTCGGGCTGTCCTCTCCCGCCGTGATCGTGCGGCCGAGCAGCGGGGGCGTGTGCATGATCTGGAAGAGCGGGGCCGTGACCCAGGCGCCGAAGTAGCGTTCGGGCAGTCCATCGCCGCTCACGTTCATCGTGCCGTCGGTGTACGCGGCCATGAGCGCGAAGCTGTGTTGCTGGTCGCGATAGTCGACGTACTCGCCCCACGGGATGTCGCGGCGGACCTCCTTGTGCGCAACGTCGTTTCGCTGCACTTCGACGATCCGCGCGGCGTCGTCGTAGGGCAGCCCTTTGATCAGCGCGCCGTACACGATGCTGAACATTGTGGTGGTGACGCCGATGCCGAGCGTGAGCGCGAGCGTCGCGAAGAGCGTGACGCCGGGACTCTTGATCAGCGAGCGGATGCCGTAGCGGATGTCGCGAAGGATCGCGTTCATGGTCGTCCGGGTGAGGTCACCACTCACGACGGCCCGGTCGGGCGCGATGTTTCAGCGCATCGAAGCGCGTGTAGGTCTTAGTACCGCTGAAGATGCGCGTTTAGCAACTGAGCGTATGGTACGGCGCGGCGTGAGTGGGCGACCGTAGTTACTCACGCCGAGTGGTACCATACGCTCAGTTGCCAGACGCGCCGTTTCAGCGGTACTAAGGCCTACACGCGCTCTTTCAGTGGTACCAATACCTACACCCGTCAGTGATATCCCCGCAGCGTCAGCGCGATCACGACGATTCCCATGACGAACTGCACGGCGCACCACACCAGCCACGTGATGTCGGTGCGCTTACGCCAGAAGAGCCAGCCGAGCCCCGCGATCAGGATCCCCGTCGCCGCGGCGATGAGCAAGTATCCCTTGATGTGATCGGGGAACGCCAACGGATTCGCGCGGATGATGTACGCGGACACGAGATGGCCCGACAAGCCGAGCACGAGCAGTACGACGCCGAGCCAGGCTTTCTGTTTGGTGATCATGTGCGGCTCAGCCGACCGCGTCGAGTTCCGTCGCCGCGCGCCGCAGGATCTCGGCGATCTTCGCGATCTGCTCCGGCGTCGCGCCGCCCTTCATGACGATGCGCGCGTAGGCGCGGCCGAGCTGGCCCATCGCTTCGTGCGCGGCGACCATGGGCCGGCCGCCGAAGAGCGATTCGCCGAACTGCACGAGCCGCTCGAGCACGTCATCCACCGTGGTGCGGTTCTCGGCGAGGTATTTCCGGCCTTCATCCGTGATGGAGTAGACCTTCTTGCCGGACTCTTCGAGCGTGGCCTTCGCGTAGTCCATCTCTTCGAGGAGGCTCAGCGTGGGGTACACCGTGCCCGGGCTGGGCGAGTAGCCGCCGCCTGACTTTTCCTCGAGGGCCTTGATGATGTCGTAGCCGTGACGCGGCTTCTCTTCGAGGAGCTGCAGGATGACGAGTTTGAGATCGCCCTGGTCGAACATGCGGGCGCCACGCCGGAATCCGCGGGCGCGTCCGGGTCCAAAGGCGAACGCGGCAAATCCGGATTCGCCGAACCAGTCGCGCCGGCCGTGGCGGTGGCGGTGGTGATGGGAGGATCCGCAGTCATGCCATATCATAGTAGGACTCCAAGATAGTACTAAGTTATATCTTAGTATACCTTAGGAATCCGCAGCGTCAAGGGGCGTGGCAAGGGGCATTCGGCCGTCAGAATCCGAAATGCGCCCCGGCACGGTCCGTACAGCCCCGCGCTTTGTTCGAGTACTCGCTCTGGATCTGGTACTGGTGAGAGCCCATGGTCTCGTTGTTGTCGAACACGAAACACAGGTCGGCCATCTCATTCCCCGTGAGCACGTTGAACCAGGCGTTGAGGTCAGGGTCGGACGACGCCTCGAAGAACTCGTGCGAGAGTGTTGACGCGGTGGCGTCGATCGTGCCATGCGGACTCGAGCGAGGGTTCTGACAGCCATCCACTCCCTGATAGGGCTCCACGGTGTACACAATGTGCACGCCGCCCCCGAAGGTGACCGACCCGTGGAACGCGCAGAAGAAGAAGCTCTGCGGCGAATCCGGCGAATAGCAATCGCCGGGCTGTTGGCACATGTCCACGCCCTGCGGCAGAAACACGTGGTAAACGTTCGCGTAGCCGCTCCTGCCGGTCAGGGTCGCCGCCTGATAGAGGAGGTTGTCCAGCTCGCCCTGGGTGAGGACGTTGTTGTCGCCGGCGATGTTCGGGTCCGTGGCCAAGAGCGAGTCGACGCTCCATTTGCCGGCCACGTGCACTCCCACGTACTGATCGAGTACGGAGATGATCTGGCTGTTGTTCAGATCCTTGAGAAAGTCGGACGGTCCCGTTGCGCCCGAACCCCAGCAGGCAAGGGAACTCCCGCCGCAATTGACGAATACCGCCCAGTTGGTGCCGCCGGTGAGCACGGGTCCGCCGAAGTTCGAGAGATCCCATGGCGAATTGAACGTGGACGCCGATGCGTTCGAGCCGTCGCGCTGGCGAGAATCGGACGGAGGGAATACCGTTCGACGCGCGATCGTGGGCCATGCACGTCCGACGGTCTCGAGAGCCGAAGCGGCGGTGCGGCCCCCATCGGGCGTGACCGTGAGGTGCAGTGCCTGTGCGGGCGGCGCGACGGAGGTGGGCGCGTCAGCGCCGCAGGCACCGGCCGCAATGCTCAGCACTGTCACCAGGATCGCGCGTGAGACTCGGACATTCGCTGTGGCCATTTGATCCTCGTACGGAAAGGGGACGAAGGAGCCGCGGCAGGCGCGCCGAGTGGTACCCCACAGCGGGACGTCCGGTCACCGACCCGAGTATTCGTTCCTGACCGGCGCATACGACCTCAACTCTTCAGGGGGATCCGAGATGTCTCCTACCGCGAAGAACGGAAAGATCTGCTACCTCGAACTCCCCGCGACGGACATTGGCCGGTCGGCGGTGTTCTACCGCACGGTGTTCGGGTGGAATGTGCGCGCGCGTGGCGACGGCGCGACGGCGTTCGATGATACGACCGGTGAAGTGAGTGGCGCGTTCGTCACCGGGAGGGCGCCGGCGTCGAGTCCGGGGCTCCTCTTCTATATCATGGTAAGCGACGCGCCGGCCGCGGTCGCTTCGGTCAAAGCCGCCGGCTGCGAGATCGTTCAGCCCATCGGTGTCGACGCGCCCGAGATCACCGCGCGATTCCGCGACCCGGGCGGGAACATCATCGGCTTGTATCAGGAACCGAAACCGAAGAGTTAGCGCGAATGCGGCGGCTTGAACACTGACGGTGGCGGCGGCGGCGCGGGCGTTGGTTGCGGCGCCGCTGCCGGCGCGGGTGGCGGCGCGGGCGGCGGCGCGGGCGGCGACGGCGGCGGCGGTGGTGGTGCCGGGTGCAGCTCCACACGCGGCGGATCGAACCGCGGCGCCGGCTGAGGCGCGGTAGGCGGCGACGCCGGCGGCGATGCGTGTGGGAACGATGCGATCAGCGGCGGCGGCGCGGGGCGCGGTGACGCCGGCGCCGGAGTCGACGCGCTCGGCGCAGCCGCGACTCGCGGCGGGTCGGGATACGGGTGACGCGGCGCGGTGGCCGGACCGCCGAGATTCAATGGCGGCGGCGCGGGCGGCGGTGGCGTCGCCGGCGGCGGAACGTCGATCGGCGTCTGCGGATCGTAACAGCCCGCGCAGAATGTACACACCGCCACCGGGCACGGCGCATTGATAGTCGGGCCCGCAATCCGTGTTCGAGATGTCCGTTGTTCCCACGAGTGTCTGAGGCATGCCAATGCCGGCGACGCCGTCAGCTGCCAAGCACCTCGTACTGCACGAGGTCATCCTCGAACGCTCCACCGCTCATCCGCTCGGCGACCGCCTGGAGCGCGGGTTCGGGATCCGCGGCAATGCGCAATGAATCTTCGCTGCCGAGCATCCACTTGCCGCGGCGGTTGAACGCGGCGAACTGGAACGGCACACGCGAATACGCGGCGTAGACGAGTCCAGCGCCTGGCGATCCGTTCACCTCGAACGAGGAACTTCTGTGCGCGCCATGGACGGCCATGTCGCCGCCGCGCACGAACGCATCC
Source organism: uncultured Gemmatimonadaceae bacterium (assembly GCA_963737845.1). Lineage (GTDB taxonomy): Bacteria > Gemmatimonadota > Gemmatimonadetes > Gemmatimonadales > Gemmatimonadaceae > DATKOH01. The sequence continues at coordinate 744,126 of CAVTUD010000001.1, forward strand.
GCGCCGGGCAATGCGGGGAAGATCACGTGCGCGACCCGGTCCGCGTCCATCTGCAGCACCACGACATACCCATCTTCGCGGGTCGCGACGAGCACGGTCGCAAGGTCACCAGGATCGTAGCGGTCGCGGTCCAAATACAACCGTATCGCCGCCGGCTTGTCACTCGAGTCAACGCTTGCCTGCGCCGCCGCTGACGGAGCGGCTGCGCCGAGCGCGATCGTAACGAGCAGTGCGTGCATAATGCGATGCGACATCATTACCTCCGGGCACGAGCGCGGGTGCGGTCCCCTGCGATGCACTGTGCTCCCACTCATGGTACGGCGTGCGCCTGCGATTCGTTGGGGGCGTGGCGCTGCTGTTTACCATTGGTCACTGGTATTCGCGGGGTGACTGGTTAAGAATTCGGGACGCTCCGAACGGAGACACCCCCAGTGACCGCTTCGAACAGCAGAACCCGCGCGCGCGTCCGCGCCGCGGTGGTGGTCCTCTTCGCGGCACTCGCCGCCTGCGGAAAGAAAGGCGGCGCGTTCGCCTTTCCGCCCGCCGACGTGACCATCGTCACGGTGCAACCCGGCGCCGTCGCGCAGCCCGTCGAATTCAGCGGGCAGGTGGTCGCGTACCGCCGAGTGGAAGTGCGCTCGCGCGTGGACGGGATCATCGAGTCGCGCGATTTCACGGAAGGCGCGGTGGTCGAGCCCGGCCAGCTCCTGTATCAGATCGAACGCACGCGCTTCGACGCGGCGTATCGCAGCGCGAAGGCGCGCTTCGACAACGCGCAGCGCACGCTCGCGCGGCTCGAACCGCTGCTCGCGCGGCACGCGGTGGCGCAGCAGGACGTGGACAATGCGCGCTCCGAGTTCGAGAGCGCGCAGGGCGCGATGGACCAGGCGAAGAAGGATCTGGACGACACGGAGATCCGCGCCAAGATCGCCGGCCGCGTGGGACGTACGCAGCTCAATGTCGGCGCGCGCGTCACCGGGCCCGCCGATCTGCTCACGACCATCGACCGGCTGGATCCCGTGTACGTGACCTTCCGTCCGAGTTCGGACCAGCTGGTGGCATGGCAGCAGGATTCCGCCGCGCGCGCAATGCTGCGCGCCGGGAGCAAGCTTACGGTGCACGTGCTGCTCCCCGACGGCACCGAGTTGCCGCGCACGGGTCATCTCGATTTCGTCGCGCCGGCGCTCGACCCGGCCACGGGCACGCAGGAATTCCGCGCGCGGTTCGACAACGCCGACCGCGTGCTGCTGCCCGGTGAATTCGTGCGCGTGCGGCTCGAGGGACTCGTGCAGCGCGCCGCGATCGCCGTGCCGCTGCGCGCGGTGCAGTCGGCGCTCGGCCGTCAGTTCGTGTATGTCGTGGGCGCGGGCGACACGGCGAACATGCGCGATGTGAAGCCGGGGCCGTGGGCCGGAAATCTCTGGATCATCGATCAGGGGCTGCGCCCCGGCGATCGCGTGATCGTAGACGGCATCCAGAAAGTGGCGCCGGGCCGGCCCGTGCACGCGACGGCGCTCACCGACTCCGCCGCGGTGCCGCGCGCCGACACGATGCGGAAGGCGGGGTTGTGACCACGCCGGCACCAAGCGGCGCCGGCGAGGGCGCGCCGGAGATCCGCTACTTCTTCATCCGGCGTCCCGTGCTCGCCGGCGTGCTCTCGATCATCATCACGCTGCTCGGATTGTTCGCGATCCGGCTGCTGCCCGATCTCGCGCTATCCGCAGATCACGCCGCCGGGCGTGCAGGTGAGCGCCGTGTACCCGGGCGCCACCGCGCAGGATGTGGCCGACGCCGTCGCCGCGCCGATCGAGCAGCAGCTGCCCGGGCTGCAGGGGCTCATGTACTACTCGTCGGCGAACGCGAGCGACGGCACGATGGGGCTGCAGATCACCTTCGATGTCACGCGCAGCCAGGATCTTGCGGCGGTGGACGTGCAGAACGCGGTCCAGGTGGCGGTGCCGCAGCTGCCCGATGCCGTACGGCAGAACGGGGTCACGATCCTCAAGGCGAACACCGACATCCTGGCCGTCGCCGCGCTCACGTCGAGCGATGGGCGCTACGACGCGAACGTATCTCACGAATTATCTCAAGCTGTACCTGGAGGACGAGCTCAAGCGCGTGCCCGGCATCGGCAACGCGCAGACGTTCCCGAGCCTGCAGTTCTCCATGCTGCTGCAGCTCGATCCGGCGCGCATGTCCAAGCTGCGCGTCACGGTGGGCGATGTCGCGTCGGCGGTGCGTGAACAGAACACGACGAATCCCGCGCGGGCGGCTCGGCCGCGAGCCGGCGCCCGCCGGCACCGAGATGACGATCCCGATCACCGCGCAGGGCCGGCTCCAGACGCCCGCGCAGTTCGACGACATCGTCGTGCGCGCCAATCCCGATGGGTCGGAGGTGCGCGTGAGTGACGTGGGCCACGCGAAGCTTGGCGCGCTCTCGTACGATTTCGCGGCGCGTCTCAACGGGAAGCCCGCGGCGTTCGTGCTGCTCTTCATGCGGCCCGGCGCGAACGCGATCCAGGTGCGCGACGCCGTGGAGAAACGGCTCGCCGAGCTGAGCAAGGCGTTCCCGCCCGGCATTAAGTACAGCATCCCGTTCGACACGACGCCCTTCGTCACCGCGAGCGTGAAGGAAGTGGTGTACACGCTGCTCGAGGCGATGGCGCTCGTGGCGCTCGTGGTGTTCGTCTTCCTGCAGAGCTGGCGTGCGACGCTCATCCCGCTGCTCGCGGTGCCGGTGAGTGTGATCGGCACGTTCCTCGGATTGTTCATCCTGGGGTTCTCGATCAACGTGCTGACGCTGTTCGCGCTGGTGCTCGCGATCGGCATCGTGGTGGATGACGCGATCGTCGTGATCGAGAACGTGGAGCGCATCATGGTCACCGAGCACGTGTCGGCGCGCGTCGCGGCCGACAGCGCGATTCGCCAGGTGGCGGGGGCGCTGGTGGCGATCGTCCTCTCGCTCGTGGCGGTGTTCCTCCCGGTGGCGTTCACCGGCGGTGTGACGGGCGCGATGTTCAAGCAGTTCGCGATCACGATCGCGATCGCCGTGGTGCTCTCGGGGCTCGTGGCGCTGACGCTCACGCCGGCGCTCTGCGCGCTGCTGCTCAAGGAGACGGTCGAGACGCATACGACCGGGCCGTTCGGCGCGTTCAACCGCGGCTTCGCGCGCTTTTCCGAGCGCTACGCCGGCGCCGTGGACAGCGTGCTCGGCCGGCCGCGCGCCTGGCTCGCCGCCGTCGTGGTGATCATCGGGCTCGCGGCGATCCTCTGGCGCATCGTGCCGAGCGCGTTCATTCCCACCGAGGACAAGGGCTACTTCGCGATCGCCGTGCAGCTGCCGGACGCGGCGTCGCTCCAGCGCACCACCGCCGTGGTGGAGCGCGTGGAAGGGTTCCTGCGCCAGGACTCCGCCGTGAAGAACATCGTGGCGCTCGCGGGCTTCGACATCCTGAGCCGCGCAAGCCAGCCGAACAGCGCCACGATCTTCGTGAACGTGAAGAACTGGGACGAGCGCAACAAGCAGGAATCGGTCGACGCGATCACCGGCCGGCTGAACGGCAAACTCTTCGGCATGAAGGAGGCCGTGGGCTTCTCCTTCAATTTGCCCGAGATCCCGGGACTCGGCGCGTCGTCGGGCGTCGAGGCGAACCTGCAGAACATTGGCGGCCTGTCGGTGCAGGACTTCGCCACGCAGGTGCAGGCGTTCTCCGCCGCGGCGAACCAACTGCCGGCGGTGGCCGGCGTGAACGCGAACTTCCGCGCGAATGTGCCGCAGCTGTACGTGGACGTGGACCGCGCGGCCGCCAAGGCGCGCGGTGTCGCACTCGGCGACGTGTTCGGCACGCTGCAGGCGCTCATGTCCACGCTGTACGTGAACGATTTCAATCTGTACGGCAAGACGTACCGGGTGCAGATCGAAGCGCAGGCGCCCTACCGTCAGCGCCCGCAGGACCTCGACCAGCTCTATGTGCGCGGCAAGGATGACGTGATGCTGCCCATCTCGACATTCATCCGCGCGGACTTCCGCAGCGGCCCCACGCTCATCACGCGCTTCAACGGGTTCATGTCCGCGCTCGTGACGGGCGCGCCCAAGGAAGGACACAGCTCGGGCGAGATGATGGACGAGCTCGATGAACTCGTGCGCACCAAGTTCGCGCCGCAGGGGCTCGCGGTGGCGTACTCGGGGCAGTCGTACCAGGAGCGCGCGTCGAGCGGCGCGGCCGGCACAGTGTTCGCGCTCGGCCTCGTGATCGTGTTCCTCGTGCTCGCGGCGCAGTACGAGAGTTGGTCGTTACCGTTCGCGGTGCTGCTCGGCGTTCCGTTCGGCGTACTCGGCGCGTTCCTGGGCATCTGGCTCCGCGGGCAGCCCAACGACATCTACGTACAGGTGGGACTGCTTACCGTGGTGGGGCTCGCGGCCAAGAACGCGATCCTCATCGTGGAATTCGCCACCGAATTGCGCGCGCAAGGGTTGTCGATCAGAGATGCGGCGCTGCAGTCGGCGCGCGAGCGGCTGCGTCCCATCCTGATGACGTCGTTCGCGTTCATCCTCGGCGTATCGCCGCTGCTCATTGCGAGCGGCGCCGGCGCGGCGAGCCGTCACTCGATCGGCACGACCGTGTTCGCCGGCATGCTGATCGCGACGTCGATCGGGATCTTCTTCATCCCGCTCTTCTTCTGGATGATCCGAAGCCTCGCGGAGCGGGGCAGCGCAGGGAGCGCATGAGCGCGCGCGCCGTTGCGGCCGTGCTGATCGCGGCACTCTGCGCCTGCGCGGTGGGGCCGGACTACGAGCCGCAGCCTCCAGTGCCGCCCAGCACCAATGTGGGCACGCCGCGCGGGCCCGACTCGATCACGAAGTTCTACGACTCGCTGGCCGCCGCGCGCGCCATGGACTCGTCGGTCACCGCGCAGGTGCCCGCCGCGCATACGGTGCTCGCGACGCAGATCGCCGATCTCGCGTGGCTCGACATCCTGAACGACACGATCCTGGTGCGGCTCGTCGAGACCGCCATCCACCAGAACCGCGATCTCGCGGTGGCTCGGGCGCGCATCACCGAGTTCCGCGCCGAAGCGGGCGTCGCGGCGGCGCCATTGTATCCGAACCTCTCGATCAATGCGTCCGCGAGCACGAATCGCATCGCCCTGCCGAACCTGACGTACGAGGCGTACCGCGCCACCGGCGATCTCGCGTGGGAGCTCGATTTCTGGGGAAAGACGCGGCGCGGCGTGCAGGCCGCGAAGGCCGATCTCGCTGCGCAGGATGAGTTCGCGCGCGCCGCGGTGCTCTCGCTCGTGAGCGATGTGGCGACCGCGTACCTCACGCTGCTCGAGCTCGACCAGGAGCGCGCCATCTCCGAGCAGACGCTCGCCACGCGCCGCGCGACGCTCGACCTCGCGCGCCAGCGTTATGAGAACGGCGTCACGAGTGAGATCGATGTCCGCGCCTTCGAGGCGCAGGTGGCCGTGCCGGCAGCGCGGCTCGCGCAGGTGCAGCAACTGCGCGCCCAGCAGGAACACCTGTTGAGCGTTCTGTTGGGTGACGCGAACGCCGTGATCCCGCACGGTACACTGCTCACACTGGCGTCGCGCACGGTGATCATCCCCGACTCGCTTCCGTCCACGCTGCTCTCGCGGCGCCCCGACGTGAAGGCGGCCGAGCGGCAGTACGCGGCCGCGATGGCGCGCATCGGCGTGGCGGACGCCGCGCGCTATCCGGCGTTCTCGATCGTCGCGTCGTACGGCCAGCAATCGACGACCGTGGGGCAGATCTTCGCGCCGGGGAACAACGTGTACGTGCTGCAGGGCGGACTGTCGTTCCCACTGTACACGGGTGGGCAGCTGAGCGAAGAAGTGCGGGCCGCGCGCGCGCGGGCGCAGCAGGCGCAGGCCGCGTACGAGCAGGTATCGCTCACGGCGCTGCAGGAAGCGGGCGACGCGCTCGCCGGCGTGCGAAGTGCGCGCGAGCAGGCGGCGGCGCAGGAGACGCAGACAGTCGCTTTGCGCCGCGCGCTCGTACTCGCACAGGACCGGTACACGGGCGGCGTGTCGGGATTCCTCGAGGTGCTCGAGGCGCAGCGCGGGCTGTTCGACGCCGAGGTGGCGCTCAGCCAATCGCAGCTCGCGGAGATGGTGGCGGCCGTTCAACTGTACAAAGCGCTCGGTGGCAGTTGGGCGACTGCTCACTAAGTACTCAAGGCGTTCGTAGGCCTTAGTACCACTGAAGCAGCGCGTTTAGCAAGGGAGCGTATGGTACAGCGGGGCGCGAGTGGGAGAGGCCACTCCCGCCCTGCCGTACCATACGCTCCGTTGCTAAACGCGCTGTTTCAGCGGTACTAGGGCCCACACGCGTTTCTGAATTATTGCACCGCCTTCAGAGCGTCCACGAATCCCTTCCCATAGAAATCATCATTCCCTGGCTTGCCCAGGTCGTCGGATGATTTCCGCAGTGCTGCCTCCACTTGTGCCGGATCCATCGGGCCGCCGTTCTTCGAGATGATGAGCGCGGCGACGCCGACGGCGTGCGGGCACGCCATGCTCGTGCCCGCGGCGAAGAAGTAGCCCGTGTTGCTCGGAATGCTCCCCGGGCTCAGGACCAGGTCGAACACCCAGCAGAAGTTCACGAGCACGCCGCTCGGGATCGCCGGCACGGTGCAGACCGCATTGCCGGGGAGCGCGGCGTCGCCGCCGGGCGCGGCGAATTCGATCGCCGACTGGCCGAAGTCGGTGTACGACGCGGGGCGCGAGAAGTTCGTGGCGCCGAGCGCGAAGCCCACCGGCCCCGTGGCCGAGATCGCCAGCACGTGCGTGGACTGCGCCGGAATGGAGATCCGGTTGTTGGTGTGATCGAGATCGGTCGCGTCGTTGCCCGCGGCCGCGAACACCGTCACACCCTGCTGGTACGCATACGTGGTCGCGCGGCTGATCGCGTTCGCGAGCTTTGCGGCATCCTTGCCTTGCCGGTCGAACTCGGCGCCGAGGCTCATGTTGATGATGTTCACGCCGGCGCCGCCCTGACTGATGGGCGTCGCGGCGTACACGATCCCCTGGATCACGGCGCCGAACGAGCCGCTGCCGTTCTGCAGCGCTTTCACGCCGACGATCGTCGCGCCGGGTGCGACGCCGATCGTCCCGATACCGTTGTCGCGCGCCGCGATGATGCCCGCGACGTGCGTGGCGTGCGAGAAGCCGGCGACGTCCTGGTTGAACGCGAAGCCCGGCACGAAGGACGCTGAATGCGCCACGTCCACGCTGCCGTTGAGATCGATGTGCGTGTTGTTGAGCCCGCCATTGATCACTGCCACGCGCACGCCGGTGCCGCGCGCGCCGAGGTCCCACGCTTGGGGCGCGTGGATCGCCTGCATTGACCACTGCGCGTTGAAGAAGGTCTCATCGCTGCCAATGCTCGACGCGGTGATGCCGGACGCGGCCGCGTCGCCCGCGTCGATGATGCGCTCGCTCGGATCCGTCCACTGCACGAGCTGGTCCTGGGCGACGGACTCGACGCCGGACATGGCACTCGCTTTGGTCTCGAAGTCCGGATCGCTGGAGGTGGCGATCGCGATGCCGACTTGCGGCACCGAAGCGCTCAACGTGCCTCCGGCCGCCGTGAGCTGCGCGGCGAGATCGCTGGGAAGTTTGTTGCCAGAGCCGAGGATCAGATACGAATTGCCGTTCGCGACCACATTGAACGCGGGGTGCATTGTGCTGGTGGAAGGAGCGGTACTGTCGGCCATGCAGCCGGCGAGCAGGCCGGCGATGCCGGCGGAAAGAGCGAGCGAGATTAGCCTGGTATTTCGCATGGGTGCCTCCGCGTGGTGAAAAAACCGCACTGAGGATTCAGTGCGGCGAGCACAACCATGCGAACACTCTGCCACGTTGAGGCGAAACGCGCAAGCCACGACGCGGTCACGAACGGCGTGAGTCGAACCTCGAACAGCGTCATTGGTCACCCGAACTCCGGGAGTAACGAGTCGTTCGTGGTACCACGCACGACTCGTTACTCCCGGAGTTCGGGTGACCAATGACGCTTTTTGAGGTTCGCCTTACGGTGTGTGGGTCCCCCCGCTCATCGTCTTATGGAATTCCATTACATCCGCCTTCATGAGCGCATCCACCGTTGCCTGCGCGGCCATGAGCTGGTCGTGCAGTTCTTTCGCCACCGCCTGTTGCGCTTCGGTCGGCGCATAATCCGAGCCGCCGATCGAATTGGCGAGATACAGCAGCTTCTCGCCGATCTTCACCGGGTTCCGGATCCCGTCCTGTCCGCGGCCGGTGCCCAGCACGTTGCGCAGCTGACTCTCGGCGTCGAGCAATTTCTTCTCGAGCGAATCCATGCCGGCGCGGTGCGCGGCGCCGGTCGTATCAGATGACGCCTCGGCACGCATCTCCGCGAGCTGGGCTCGCGTGTTCTCGAGCGAGTTCACGAGTCCGGCCGCGGTGTTGATGTCCGCCATGACGCTCTTGAGCAGCGCGCCCTGTGCGGCGATGTCCGCCTCGCTCCCACCGCTGGCGGGATCCTTCAAGACCGTGAGCGGCTGCGACACACTCTTGCCGCCCAAGGTGACCGTCACCGTGTACTTACCCGGCGGCTGCAGGATGGCGGCGCGCCCGAAGCCGGGCGCCGGCTTGCCCTCGATCGGCACGGCCAACCACGGCGAGTACAGCGGGCTCAGCCGGATGCGCGCCTCCGTGGTGCGATCGCCCGTCAGGTCCCACCATGCGCGATTGAGCCCCGTCTTGGCCGGAACTCTGAACGTGTGCACTCTGGCGCCCGCCGCGTCGGCCACGGTGACCGTTGCGCTGTCCGTCTTGCCGGCGGACTTCACCCAGAAGGTGAGCGCCGCGCCGTACGGCGCGGTCTCGCCATAGTTGATCCCTTTCTCCATGCCGATGCTGTACGGCGCCTCCACCGCGCGGAATCGGTACGCGTTGCGCATCGGGAAGAGGGTCAGGTCCCCCGACATCGCTTCCGCGTTCATCGTGCGCAGGGGCGAGATGTCGTCCACGATGTAGAACCCGCGGCCGTACGTCGCGATCACGAGATCGCTGAAGCGTTCCTGCACGGTGAGCCAATACACCGGCGCGCGCGGCATGTCGCTCTGGAAATCCTGCCAGTGGCCGCCGTCATCGAAGCTCACGTACAGTCCGCCCTCGGTGCCGAGGTAGAGCAGTCCGCGGCGCACCGGATCCTCACGCACGACGTGCGCGTACGAGAGCGGCGTCTTCGGGATCCCGGTGGTGATGAGCTTGAACGTTTTACCGTAATCCGTGGTCTTGTAGACCCAGGGATCGCGGTTGTTCACCTGATGGCCGTCCACCGTGATGTACGCGGTGGCCGCATTGAAGCGCGACGGCTCGATGTTGCTCACCGTGCCCCAGCCGAGCATGCCGGGGATGTTCGCGGTGAGATTCGTCCACGTCTTGCCGTTATCGCGCGTGATGTGTACGAGGCCATCGTTCGAGCCCGCCCAGATCGTGCCTTTCTCCTTCGGCGACTCGGCGATCGCGAAGAGCACGCCGGAATATTCGACGCCAATGTTGTCGGGCGTGAGGCCGCCTGAGAGTCCCATGCGCGCCTTGTCGTTGCGCGTGAGGTCGGGGCTCATCACGCTCCATGTCTTGCCGCCGTCGGTGGTGACGTGCACGAACTGGCTGCCGGCGTACACGCGATTGTGATCGAACGGCGAGATGGTGAGCGGGAAGGTCCAGACGAAGCGGTACTTCACATCGGACGCGGCCGTGCCGGTGGTGGCCATCGGCCAGATCTCGACTTCGTTGATCGAGTTCGTGGGCCAGTGGTAGCGCGTGACGATGCCGCCCACGGAGCCGGAGCCGCTCGCGCTCGACCATACGAGATTCGTATCGGCCGGATCGGGAGTGGCCCAGCCGCTCTCGCCGCCGCCCACCGTGCGCCAGAGCGCCGGCGGGATGCCGACGTCCTCGCCGAACTGGCCGGGGATCTTCGCGTTGCTCGGGCCCGCGACGGAGGGACCATCCTGCTTGTTGCCGTAGAGCCAGTAGGGGATGCGGTCGTCCACGGTGACGTGGTACATCTGCGCGATCGGCAGTACGACCCGCAGCCAGCTCTTGCCGCGATTGTTCGTGATCGAGACGCCGCCGTCGTGGCTCGCGATGAAGCGATTGCCGTTCGTGGCGTCGAACCAGATGTCGTGATGATCGCCGTAGGCCACTTGATCGCGCGGCGGATCCACCATCGTCTTGCCGCCGTCGAGCGTCTTGGTCCAGTTCGCCGAGAGGAAATACGCTTCGTCGGCGTTGTCGGGCGTGACGCCCATGCGATTGTAGTACGCCGTGCGTCCGCCGATCTGATGGTCGGAGTTCATGAGCTGCCATGTCTCGCCCGCGTTGTCCGAGCGCCAGAGATGGCCGTTGTCGGTAGGCTTGCCGTGCCAGGGCGCGCCGTCGCCCGTTTCGATGGAGGCGTACACGCGCTGCGGATTCGCGGCGCTTAGCCCAAGTCCCACTTTGCCGTACGGCTTCATTGGGAGGCCGTGGCCGACCAGACGCTTCCACGTGGTGCCGCCGTCGGTGGACTTCCAGATGCTGCTGCCGGCGCCGCCGCTCTCGCGGCCCCATGTGTGGATCTCGATCTGCCACATCGCGGCGTAGAGGATGCGCGGGTTCGTCGGGTCCATCACGATGTCCACGGCGCCGGTGGAATCGTTCACGAACAGCACTTTCTCCCACGTCTTGCCGCCGTCGGTGGTGCGGAAGATGCCGCGCTCCGGCTGCGGGCCGTAGGCGTGGCCGAGCGCGGCGACGTAGACGCGCTCAGGATCGCGCGGGTCAATGACGATGCGCGCGATGCGGCCGGTGGCTTCGAGTCCGGCGCGCGACCAGGTGGCGCCGGCGTCGGTGGACTTGAACATCCCCCAGCCGATCGAAATGTGACTGCGGATGAACGGTTCACCGGTGCCGACCCAGACCACATTGGGATCCGATGGCGCGACCGTCACCGAACCGATCGACGAGACAGGCTGCCCGTCGAAGATCGGCTTCCAGTGGATGCCGCCGTCGGTGGTCTTCCAGAGTCCGCCGCTCGCGGCGCCGGCGTAGTAGACCGTGGGATCGCCATTCACGCCGGCGATCGAGGTGACGCGATTCCCCTCGGGTCCCACGAATCGGAAGTGGAACGACGCGACGGACGAACTATCGAGGGCGGCCTGCGCGCGGAGCAGGGAAGTGGAGGCGATCAGAGCGAGCGCGACAGTGCGGATGCGGGACATACGAGGCTCTCCAGGGCTGATGGGTCGGTGGCGCAAGCAAGACGCTACGGCGCGCGAGGTCGGGACGCCAGAGAACGGCGAACCCCGAAGCACGTTATTGGTCACCCGAACTCCGTCAGTGACGAGTCGTGCGTGGCACCACGAACCACTCGTCACTGACGGCGTTCGGGTGACCAATGACGCTTTTTGAGGTTCGACTCACGCCGTTCGGCTTTCGCCTCGGTTATTTTGTTGAGCATGCGACTCGTCCTGATCCTCGCCGCCATTCTGTCGCCGCTCGCTTCGCTCGCGGCGCAGACGACCCATCCCAAGTGGAGTCTTCGATGCGAGCGTGTACGCCTATGCGCCGCCCGAGGATCCCGATTACCTCCAGCCCACGATCACCGCCGATCATGGCGGCCTGCATCTCGAAGGCCGTTACAACTACGAGGCGAAGAACACCGGATCGCTCTGGGCGGGCGTGAATCTCGGCACCGGTCACACGGTGCGGCTCGATGTGACGGTGATGGGCGGCGTGGTGTTCGGCGACCTCGGCGGCATCGCGCCCGGCACGGAGATCACCCTGTCGTGGGGTCCGCTCTCGCTCTACTCCGAGGGCGAGTACGTGGTGGACCTCTCGAACTCCTCCGGCGACTTCTTCTACAATTGGTCGCAGTTCACCTGGCAGGCGACGGGCGCGCTGCAACTCGGGCTCGTGGCCCAGCGCACGCGTGCATACCACCAGGACCGCGACATCGAGCGCGGCCTGTTCGTCGGCTACACGTGGCGGCGGAATACTCTCGCCGCCTACGTGTTCGATCCGGATAACCATCCCCACCTGGGTCGTGTCGCTCGGCGCGGGGTTCTAAGCTGCCTTTTCCCCGTTGCCCTGGCATGCGCTGAGCCGTCGTAACGGTGAGCCGCGCCAGCAGGTTCAGGCGCCGGAACGCCCACCCGATCTCGGGGTCGATCCATGATGAGATTCTCGCGCGCTTTCGCCGCATTTGCGGGCGCTGTTCTCGCCGCCAGCTGCAACAGCTCCACGGCCATTCGGGGCCACCCGCCGCGATCACCAAAGTGAGCGGCGACGCCCAGAGCGGTATCGTTTCGACGGCGCTCAGCCAACCGTTCGTCATCAAGGTCGCCGACACCGCCGGCGTCGGCGTGCCGAACATCGCGGTCGTGTGGACGCTCACGCTCGGATCGGGCACGCTCACCGTGGCGAAGGCCAAGACCGACGGGAACGGCAAGGCGGAGGCATCGCTCACCCTCGGCGCGGGCGCGGGCACGCGCCTCGCGACGGTGGTGGTCTCCGCGATCACGAAGGGAACGAACAGCGCGACCTTCGACGCGATCGCGGCCGCACCGGCGACGCGCGATGACTGGATCACGTACGGACACGACGGGCATCGCACCTCCGCGTCGCAAGCGAGCCTCAAGTCGCCGCTCACCACCGCGTGGCGCTTCGCGCCGCCGTCACCCGTGACCAACCCGTACACCGTAGTCTACGACGCACTCGCCGCCGCCGACGGTGTCTATCTCCAGTGGGGATCCACCGGCACCTTCTTTGGATTCGGCACGGGCACGAATGTCGACCGCGTCTCACCCGCCGGCGCGCGCGTGTGGAGCAACACGTCGTGGGGCGCCGATTACAACATCGGCCACTGGGGCTCGATCTACGGGAACAAGTTCGTCTACATGGATGACGGACTCGGCTATCTCAACGTGAGCAAGGGCACGCGCGCGTTCAACACGAGCGTCGATTGGTGGGGCGAGACGCTGCCCGACGCCACGGGACTGTACCTGTCGCAGAATTGGCATGTGGATGGACCGCAGGCGTTCGTCGGCTCGCTTTCGGCAACGGGCACGTCGCGCTGGAAGACGAATCTCTATGGCGAGACGAAGGCCGACATCGGCGTGTGGGACCCGTCGGGCGGGCTCGCGCTGAACAACGGCGTGCTCTTCTTCGATCCGGTGTATCAGGGCTCGATCACCGTGCCGAATCCGAAGGGCGTGTTCGCGTTCACCGCGAGCAGCGGCGCGCTCGTGAAATTCGTCGCGACCACGCCGAACTCCCACATCAGTGCGGACTCGGCAAAGGTCTACCTCGTGGAGACGGGCAGCACGACGCTCGTGGCGCGCGCGCAGAATGACCTGCACGTCGTGTGGTCGGCGACCATTCCGTATGCGGGGCCGCAGGCTCCGCTGCTCGCGAACGGGCTCGTGATCGTCGGCACGACCAGCGACGTCGAGGCGTTCAACGCGACGACTGGCGTGCGCGTCTGGAAGACCACGCTGTCGGGGCTCACCTACTATTCACAAGGCTCGACCACCACCTACCTCGCCGCCGCGCTCGGCAGCGGCACGCTCATCGCCACCGCGTCGAACGGCATTCACGTGCTGTCGCTGCTCACGGGCGTGGACCTCTGGCACGGCACCGCGACCGGCGCGTCGGGCACGCCGCACGATCCCGTGATCGTGAACGATCCGGTGAACGGCCCGGTGCTCTACGTGGTGGATAACGGGGGGGTCATCGCGCTGAAGGGATCGCCGTAGCACGCCCTCGCGACTGGCCGCTCGGTGCTCGCGGCGGTATTCTTGTGAGTCTGCGCTGCGCTCGAGAACACTAGCCGCGAGTTGATGACCACCGACACGACCTGCCGTCGCTGCGGTACGGCGATCTCCGCCGACATGGAGCTGTGCCCGAACTGCGGACTCGCGATCACGGCGGACGCGGCGCTCGCGGGCGCTCTGTCGTCGGCGGCGCAGCCGGAGTCGTCGTCGCCGCGGTCGTCGTTCGACGAGCAGGTATTGCAAGCGCTGCGCGACACGACCGCCGGTGAATACGAGATCCTCAGCGAACTCGGCCGCGGCGGCATGGCCACGGTGTACCTCGCGCACGAGATCGCGCTGCATCGCAAGGTCGCGATCAAGGTGATCTCGCCGCAGCTCTTCGCCGACAACACCGCCGAACGATTCCTGCGCGAGGCGCGAACGGCGGCGGCGCTGAGTCACCCGAATCTCATCCCGATCTTCTCGGTGCGGGAGACGGATTCGCTGCTCTTCTTCGTGATGAAGTTCGTCGCCGGGCCGTCGCTCGAGACGATCATCGCGGAAGGGCGCCCGCTCTCGATCCCCGTCGTGCAGGCGATCCTCACCGAGACCGCGGCGGCGCTCGGCTACGCCCACCGCCGGCAGATCGTGCATCGCGATGTGAAGCCCGGCAACATCATGCTCGATGATGAAGGGCGCGTGGTCGTCACGGATTTCGGGATCGCGCGCAACGCGGAGTCCACGGGACTCACGGGCACGGGCGCGTCCGTGGGCACGCCAATGTACATGAGTCCCGAGCAATGCCTGGGCGAGACAGTGAACGGCGCGTCGGACCAGTATTCGCTCGGCATCGTCGGCTATCAATTGCTCACGGGGAAGATCCCGTTCGCCGCGGCGACACCGGTGGCGATGATGTACGCGCACATGCACACCGCGCCGCAACCGATCGCGGAGCTGCGCGCCGATTGCCCGCCCGCGCTCGCGGCGGCGATCATGCGCATGATCGCGAAGCAGTCGGCCGACCGCTGGCCATCGATCGACGACGCGAGCCGCGCGATCGGGGCGCCGCCGCTCGGCGATGAGGATCCCGCGCGGAAGGCGATGGTGGCGATCGCGACCGCGGGCGCCGCGAAGAAGCGCGCGAGTCTGCCCAGCACACCGCGCAGCCCCATGCCGAGCACGCGCGATGCGTTGCGGCGGCCGGGCCGGCCGGCACCGGCGTCGGCGCGTGGGTCGACTCCACCGGGCGAGTGGCCTGCGCCTTCAGCGCCCGCGCAGCGGCGCTGGAAGGAATCGGCGATCGCCGCGGTCGTCCTCGTGCTCGCGCTCGGCGCATGGTTCGCGTTCGCGCGGAAGCCGGATACGGCCGTGAATGTCAGCGACGTTCCGCCGGCGGTGCCCGCGATCGCGGCGCCGATCCCGGCGACGCCGGCGCAACGCATCGCGAGCGTGACCGTCACGCCGGTGATCGCGCAGCTCGAGCCGGGCAAGCGTGTGCAGCTCAAGGCCGACGCGCGCGATTCGGCGGGCGTGGCGGTGGCCGATGTGAGCGCAGCGTGGACTTCCAACGCGCCGCGCGTCGCATCCGTGTCGGCGGCGGGCGTGCTCGAGGGCATCGCGCCGGGCCGCGCGGTGATCACCACTACCATGGGCGAGCGCTCTGCGAGTTTCGCGCTCGAGGTGACCAAGGTGCCGGCGCCCGCGCCGGCGGTCACCGCGGTCGCGTCGGTCGAACTCGTGCCCGCGACGCTGAACATCGTGAAGGGCAGCACCGGCCAACTGCACGCACGCTTGCACGATGCATCCGGCAATCTCCTCGCCGACCGGCCGGTGTCGTGGTCGAGCGCGAACGCGCAGGTGGCACCCGTCGCGACGAACGGGCTCGCGATCGGTGTTGCGCCGGGCACGACGCAGATCACCGCGAGCGTGGAGGGCCGCTCCGCGAGCGCGACGGTCACGGTGTACGGACCTACCGCGCCACCGCTTGCCGCGCCGCCGACTCCGTCCGTCGCGGCGACGGCGCCCGTAGCGCCCGCCGCACCGGTGGACCCGCGCCCCGCGATCCAGAAAGCGATCGAGAGCTTCGTGGCCGCGATCCAGGCGCGGAACGTCACGCGGATCATCGCGGTGTATCCCGATCTACCGGCGTCGAACCGCGCCACGTGGGATAAACTGTTCGACGACTATCCGCAGGTGACCGCGACGCTGCTGCAGCCTACGGTGGACATCGCGCCCACCGGTGAGAGCGCTGCGTTCGACGTGTCGATGACGCTCGTGAACGGCCGCGAGCGTCAGCAGATCCTCATGCACTTCCTCGCGAGTCCCGCGCAGGACAACGGGAGTTGGCACTTCCGCCAGCTCGTGCAGAGCTACGTCAAACAGTAGCGCCCTCTAGTACAGCGTGTAGTCCACGCCGAGCGTGAACGCGGCGCCCGGCTGCAGCCCGCCGCGCAGCATCGGCACCAGTGCGTTCGTCACGATCGTCACGCCGGATCGCGTGAGGAACTTGAAGCCGAACGATCCGACGATCGTGTTGTCGCGCTGATCGGGGATGTTCGACGGGATGATCGTGCGCGACGTTTGCGGGATCGTGGTGTTGTTGTAGAAGGTGAGCGTCACGGGCTGCGGCAGATCGTAGGTGCTCGCCCCTACCTGCCACGACGAGAGCACGTCCACCGCGAGCGTCGCCCAGTCCGCCATCTTCTGATCGAAGCCCACCGTGGCGAGCACCGCGTCGTTGATCGTACTGCCGCTGTGCGTGGTGTAGCCGAGGTTGACGTGCGGGCTGAATTGCCCGTACTGCGCCGACACAATGCCGATCCCCTCGAACCCCCACGCGCCGGATCCCTGGAAGTTCTCGGTGTTGCCGGTGGGCATGCGGATGTCTCCGAGGAACGCGACGCCCCACTCCTTCTTCGCGAGGATCCCGACTTTCAGGCGCGCGACCACATCGCCAATGCCGGCCGCCGACGCGCTCGCGTGCGACGTCGCGCTGAGCGACGGATTCGCCGAGTCGCCGAAGAAATGCGGATCGTTCACGCCGGACGGCATGATCAGCGCGGTGCTCGAACCGTTCAGGCTCGAGTAGAGGAAGGGGATCGCGACCCCGACGTCGACGTGATCGAACAGGCCGAACGTGGCGACCGCGGTGAAGGCGGTCATTTGCACGTGCATCGAGGTGCTCACTTCGATCACGTCGTTCTCGAAGTTCGGATTGCCGAGCTGCCCCACCGGCGGCGTGTCCTGGTGGGTGATCGTGGAGTGCAGTTCCGAGAGCGGCACCCCGCGCAGCGTCGAGTAATCGAAGTTCGTGGCGTTGAACGAGAAATACCAATTGTGCTTCCCGATCGTTTGCATGCGCTCGGCGAAGATCGGTCCGCCGGACGTGCTCACGCGCGTGGGCAATCCTTCGCCGGACTGCACGAGGATGCCGGTGCTGGTCGTGGCGGCGATGGGAATGTTCGCGGCGCTCGCGCCGATCGCCTGCTGCAAGAACGTCGTGAGTCCGGCCTGCGCGCCCGCGGCCGCTGGATTGAAGTGGTCCAGGTGCGTGCCGGCATCCACCGAGAGGCAGATCTGCTCACCGCAGCCGGAGCCGAAGGAGTAGAGTTCCTTCACGGCGCCGCTCAGGGTTTGGGCGCTGAGCGCGGCGGCGGTGAGGGCGAGGGCGAGGGCGTGGGCGGCGTACCTGCGCATGGTCCGGTTTCTCCGCGAGGGGAAGATGAATGCGCGGGGAACGTTAGCGGCCGCACCTCGGAAGGCAACGGCAAACGGCTCAGTCCCGCCTCAGTCGTTGCGAGACCAGACGAGCAGCGCGGCGACGACCGCGTGCAGCGCGACCGCCGGCCAGAGCAGCATGCCGCCCATGCCGAGCGCGATGCCCACGAAGGCGAGGTAGGTCGCGACGAGCGCGTTGTAGGCGAGCATCCCGTTCATGGCCGCGATGCTGGCGCTCACGCGCTCGGGCCAGCAAGCGGCGGCGAGCGACATCAAGGCGATGCCGGCCACGCGCGCGAGCGGCACGGACTCGAGCGGCAGCGATCCACCGAACAGCTGCGTGAAGACGAAGCCCGGCAGCGCGAACAGCGCGAGCCCGGTGGCCAGCTCTATCAATGCGCCGAACGCGAGCACTCTACCTGGTGCGATCGGTGGTGCGGCCATCGAAGCTCGCTCTCGATTAACGGTGTGTAATGTTCCCGCCGCCTCGAGCGCCACGCAAGGCGCGTCCACTGGCGAAGCCCGATCACGCCGCCCAATTTGCCTCGACGAATTCCCTCTCACCGTGTGATATCCGCCATGCATCGTCTGCCGCCCTCACTCCTGCTCGCGATCGGCGGGCTCGTGCTCATTCCCGCGCGCCCCGCGCCCGAACCACTTCCTCTTCGCGGATTCACCGCCGCCTCGGCGAAAACGGAACGCGACTGGGAATCGAAGTTCATGGCGATCCCCGATCCGGCGAAGCTGCGCGCGAACATGGAGTTGCTCGCGTCGCACCCGCACCACGTGGGTTCGCCCTGGGATAAGCAGAATGCGGAGTGGATCCTGGCGCAGTACAAGTCGTATGGCTGGGACGCGCACATCGAATCGTTCGACGTGCTCTTCCCGACGCCACTCGAGCGCCTCGTGGAGATGACGGGGCCGGTGAAGTACACGGCGAAGCTGCAGGAGCCCGTCGTGCCGCAGGATCCGACCACGGCGCAGACGAAGGAACAGCTGCCCACGTACAACGCCTACTCGATCGACGGCGACGTCACCGGGCCGCTCGTGTTCGTGAACTACGGCGTGCCGGCCGACTACGATGAACTCGCGCGGCGCGGCATCTCGGTGAAAGGCGCGATCGTGATCGCGAAGTACGGCGGCTCCTGGCGCGGGATCAAGCCGAAGGTCGCAGCTGAGCACGGCGCGATCGGATGCCTCATCTATTCGGATCCGGGCGACGATGGCTACGCCGGCGGCGCGGTGTTCCCGGCCGGCCCGATGCGTCCGAGCCAGGGCGTGCAGCGCGGCAGCGTGGCCGACATGCCGACGTACGCCGGCGATCCGCTCACGCCCGGCGTGGGTGCGACGAAGGATGCGAAGCGCCTCGCGCTCAAGGATGTCACGACGCTCACGAAGATCCCCGTGCTCCCGATCTCGTACGGCGACGCGCAGCCGATGCTCGAAGCGATGGGCGGCCCCGTGGCGCCGGCGACGTGGCGCGGCGGACTGCCGATCACGTATCGCCTCGGCTCCGGTCCGGCAATGGTGCATCTCAAGGTGAAGTTCGACTGGAGCCTCAAGCCCTTGTACGACGTGATCGCGAAACTGCCCGGAAGCACAGAAGCAGACCAGTGGGTGATCCGGGGCAATCACCACGACGGGTGGGTGAATGGCGCGGAGGACCCGATCTCTGGGCAGGTGGCCGAGCTGGAGGAAGCGCGCGCGATGGGCATTCTGTACAAGCAGGGCTGGCGTCCCAAGCGCACGATCATCTACGCGGCATGGGACGGCGAGGAGCCGGGGCTGCTCGGCTCCACCGAGTGGGTGGAGACGCACGCCGAGGAGTTGAAGGCGCACGCCGCCGTGTACATCAACACTGACACCAACGATCGCGGCTATTTCTTCGCGGGCGGATCGCACACCCTCGAGGGATTCGTGAACGGCGTCGAGCGCGACGTGAGGGACCCCGAGTCAAAGGTCTCCGTGTTCGAGCGGAATAAGGCGTTGCTCGCCGTGAGCGCGATCAACGGCGACGCCGATGATGAAGCGGCGTCGGCCGACAGCGCGGGATCCGATCTGCACATCGATGCCCTCGGCTCGGGCTCCGACTTCACGCCCTTCCTGCAGCATCTGGGCGTGGCATCGCTGAACGTCGGCTACGGTGGCGAGGACGACGGCGGCATCTATCACTCGATCTACGACGATTTCTATTGGTACACGCACTTCAGCGACTCATCGTTCGTGTACGGCAAGGCGATGTCGCAGACGGTGGGTATCGCGATGATGCGGCTCGCCGATGCGGATGTGCTCCCGTTCGGTTTCAGCACGCTCACCGCCACCGCGCGACGCTACACGAAGCAGCTGCAGCAGCTGCGGGCCACGCGGGCGGCGAAGATCGCCGAGCGCAATGCGGCGATCGCGAGCGGCTACTACGCGATGACGAACGATCCGCGCGATCCGTCGAGCGCGCCCGCGGTGCAGGTCATGCCGCCGGAGTTCAATTTCTCGCCGCTGCTCAACGCGCTCGATACGCTGGGACAGGCGGCGTCCCGCTATGAGGCGGCGTATGCGAAATGGACCGGCGGTGCCACTGCAAATGCGGCCACGCTCACCGCGCTGAACGCGCAGCTCATCCAAGCCGAGCGCGCGATGACGTCGAGCGATGGGCTGCCGCGGCGGCCGTGGTTCCAGCATCTGTTGTATGCGCCGGGCTACTACACGGGGTACGGCGTGAAGACCATGCCGGGCGCGCGGGAAGCGATGGATCAAGGGCAGTGGAGCGATGTGGACGCGCAGATCGTGCGCATCGCGGCGGCCCTGCGCGCAGAGGCGGCGCTGGTGAACAAGGCGGCCGCGACGCTCGAAGGGGCGAAGTGACGAACGCCGCGCGGGCGGCCGCGCTGATCGCGCTCGCCCTCGCGGCGGCCGCGCCGCGCGCGCTGCCGGCGCAGCAGCAGCCGGCGGACGCGTACGCCGGAATGCGCTGGCGGTTGATCGGACCGTTCCGCGGCGGCCGCGCGCTCGCGGTGGCGGGCGTGCCCGGCAACGCGAGCACGTTCTACTTCGGCTCGGTGGACGGCGGCGTATGGCGCACCGTGAACGCGGGCGTCACGTGGGAGCCGCTGTTCGACGCGCAGCAAATATCATCGGTGGGCGCGATCGCCATCGCGCCATCGAATGCGAACGTGATCTACGTGGGCACCGGTGAGAATGCGCTGCGCTCGGATATCACCTTCGGCGCGGGCGTGTACCGCTCGGTGGACGGCGGCGCGCACTGGGAGCATCTCGGACTCGACGACACGCGGCAGATCGGGAAGATCGTCGTGAGTCCCGCGAACGCGGATGTCGTACTCGTTGCCGCACTCGGCCATGCGTACGGGCCCAACGACGAGCGCGGTGTGTTCCGTTCGGTGGACGGCGGTCGCCATTGGACCAAGGTGCTGTTCAAGGACGCCGACACGGGCGCGATCGATCTCGCGCAGGATCCCACCGATCCGAACGTGATCTATGCGGCCCTGTACAACGCGCGGCGCACGCCGTGGGCCCAGTATCCGCCGAACGAAGGCGCGGGGAGCGGCATCTACAAGTCGAGCGATGGCGGCGCGACGTGGACCGCGCTCACAGGGCACGGACTTCCCGACGGCCCGCTCGGCCGCATCGGACTATCCGTGGGACGCACGGCGACGGGCTCGCGCGTGTACGCCGTGATCGGCGCGCCGAAGGGATCGGGCATGTATCGCTCGGAAGACGCAGGGGCGTCATGGCGTTTGGCTGGTAGTGACGGCCGGATCACGAGCCGCAACTGGTATTTCGCGCGCGTGACCGTGGATCCATCGAACGCCGACGTGCTGTACGTGCCGAACGTGTCGCTGCTCAAGTCGGTGGACGGCGGCGCGACGTGGCGGCCGGTGCGCGGCGGCCCGGGCGGCGATGACTATCACGAGCTGTGGATCGATCCGCTCGACGCGAAGCGCATGGTGATGGGCAGCGATCAAGGCACGAGCGTCACCGTGGACGGCGGCGCGACGTGGAGCAGCTGGTACAATCAGCCCACGGCGCAGTTCTATCACGTGGCGGTGGACGATCGATTCCCGTACCGGGTGTACGGCGCGCAGCAGGACATCGGCGCGGTGGCCGTGGACAGCCGCGGCGATCTCGGCGCGATCACGTATCGTGATTGGGGAACCGTGGGCCCGGGAGAAAGTGGATACGTCGTACCCGATCCGCTCGACCCGAACATCGTGTACACGGGCAATACGTACGGAGGGCTGCGCCGCTACGAGTGGGCGACGGGGCAATCGCAGGACATCGCGCCGCTCCCGCTCTCGACATTCGGCGTGCCAATGCCGCTCAAGCAACTGCGTTTCACGTGGACGTCGCCGATGGTGTTCGATCCATTCGACAAGCACGTGCTGTACTTCGGAGCGCAGAAGCTGCTCGCCACGCGCGACGGCGGTCTGCACTGGACGGCGCTGAGCCCGGACCTCACCGGCGTGAAGGCCGGCGCCGCGACAGACGCGCCGCCCACCGTCGCGAGCGCGGCGGAACAGGGATGGGGTGTGATCTACACCATCGCGCCTTCGCGCGTGAAGAAGGGCACGATCTGGGTCGGCACCGACGACGGCCTCATCCAGGTGACCGCTGACGGCGGCAAGCACTGGAAGAACGTGACGCCGGCGGGGCTGCCGCCGTGGAGCAAGGTGACAATGCTCGAAGCGTCGCCGTTCGATGCCGCCACCGCGTACGCGGCGGTGGACCGCCACCGGTTGGACGACGTGAGCCCGTACATCTACCGGACGCGCGACGGCGGCGCGCACTGGACGCGCATCGAGAGCGGCATCGCCGCGAATTCGTACGCGCAGGTGGTGCGGGCCGATCCCGTGAAGCGCGGCCTGCTGTATGCGGGCACGGAGCTCGGCGCGTACGTCTCATTCGACGACGGCGATCACTGGCGCTCGCTGCAACTGAATCTGCCGGTGGCGAGCGTGCGCGATCTCGTGGTGCACGACAACGATCTCGTGGCCGCGACGCACGGCCGCTCGTTCTGGATCCTGGACGACGTCACGATCCTGCGGCAGATGAGCGATTCGGTGATGTCGCGGCCGGTGACGCTGTTCGCGCCCGCGCGCGCCGTGCGCATCCGCCGCAGCGTGAGCGACAACACGCCGGTGCCGCCGGAAGAACCGCACGGATTCAATCCGCCCGCGGGCGCGATCATCGACTATTACCTCGCGAAGCCCGCGACGAGCGTGATCATCGAGATCCTCGACGCGCGCGGCGCGATCGTGCGGCGATACTCGAGCGACGGTGAACTCCCCAGACCGACGGCGCCGCCGCAGATCGCGCCCGATTGGCTCGAGCCGCGGCCGCAACCGCCGGGCGCGCAGGCGGGGCACCATCGCTTCGTGTGGGACCTGCGTTATCCGCAGCCGCCGGCGGAGATGTACGCGTACACGATGCAAGTGATGGCCGGCGAGGGTGCGGAGACCGAGCCAATGGGTCCGCTCGTGCTGCCGGGCTCGTACCGTGTGCGCGTGATCGCGGGGAGTGACACCGTGACGCGCGGTCTCGTGGTGGCGAACGATCCGCGAGTGAAGGCGACTCCGGCCGCGCTGCGCTCGCAGACCGCGCTCTCACTCGCGATCTGGAACGCGCAGGCGATGCAGTTCGCCTTGGAAAGCGCAGCGCATACGCTGCGCGAGCGCCTGCGTACGATCCCCGCGGCGACCCTCGATTCCGGTGCGCGCGCCGCGATCACGAACCTCGGCGCGGCCACCGACAGCATCGAGCACGCAATGGGCGATGATCTCGCGAGCCTGCTCTCCACCGTCGAGAGCGCCGACCGCGAGCCGACGCAGCAGGCGCGCGACGCGTTGAAGGAGGCGAACGTGAAACTCGCCGCGCTCGAGAGGCGCTGGGCGGCGATCGAGAAGGTGGATCTGCCCCGGCTGAACACCGTGCTGCGTACGCGCGAGTTCACGCCGGTGGAGCTGCCGCCAATGAAGCCGGCGGCCGCGCTGACGTTGCCCTAGCGGAGGAAGCGCCGAGCGAGCTGCTCCGTGCGTTCATCTCCCTCGCGGATCGCCTCCGCGAGGATTCTCTCGACGTGCGGTCGCAGCTTCGGCTCTCCGAACCGATACCCCGTCGCATTCTCCGCGGAACGCGAATCGCCAACGTTCGCCCCCGCGATCAACGCCCGCGCCGCCGCCGCATCGAAGTCCGGATGATCCCGCTTCGGCAGATCGTACTTCGGCTCCGGCTCCGCCGCATCCTCATTGACGAACGCTCGCGACATGGCGATGGCAGTGGCAGTTGCAGTAGCAGTCTAACGTCTCAGTCTAACGTCTCAGTCTGCGGTACCGGGCAGCACTCGAAAGTGAACCGCGGAGCCTAGGAAATCCCAACTTTGATCGCCTTCAACACCGCATCCGTGAACGTATCGATCTCCTGCGGCGTCGTGTAAACATTCGGCGTGATGCGGATCCCGCTGAACTCCGGATGCCCGATCGGCGTGTTCACAATGTGGTACTTGCTGTAGAGCCAGTCGCCGAGTTTCACCGAATCGATTCCGTCCACACTGAACAGACAGATCGCGCCGCTCTTGTCGCCCGTAGCGGCGTGAGCACTTTCACGCGATCGCTCACGGCCTGCAGCGGGATCGCCCAGCGGTCGCGGAGATAACGCAGGCGCGCGATCTTGCGGTCGATGCCAATGCCGCGGCTGAACGCCAGCGCGGTGCTCACCGTGTTGAAGTTCGGCTGCGGATGCGTGCCGATCTGCTCGTACTTCCGGATGTTCGCCTTGTGGTCTCGACGACTGCCCATGAGCGACCAGATTGCTCGGAATCTTGTTCCTGGCGCACATAGAGGAAACCCGAGCCGATCGGCGCCAGCGTCCATTTGTGCAGCGACGTGCCGTAGTAGTCGCACTCGAGGTCGTCGCGCTTGAACGGGAAGTGGTTGAATGCGTGCGCGCCGTCGACGAACACCTGGATCCCCAGCGGCCGCGCCATGCGCACGATGTCGCGCACCGGCATGATCTGCCCGGTGAGGTTCGTGATGTGCGTGACCTCGATGACCTTCGTGCGCGGCGTGATCGCCTGCGCGGAACTGCTCCACGAGATACGCGTCGCACGGCGGCGGCACCTTGAAGCGAAATCTGCTTGAGCACGATCCCGTCGCGGCGCACGCGCTGCTGCCACGACGTGGTCATGCGCGGATAGTTCTGGTTCGTCGACGATGACTTCGTCGCCCGCCTTGAGGTCGAGACCGAAGATCATGATCTCGTTCGCCTCGCTCGCGTTGCGCACCACCGCCATCTCCTCGGGGTCGCAGCCGAAAGTCCGTCGCGAGATCGCGCCGCGTGCTCTCCATGCGCGGCTCCAGCACGCGCCACATGTTCTCCACCGGCAGCTCGTTCGTGAAATGCGCATCGCGTGATCAACTGCTCCAGGACATGCTCGGCGCCGGCGAGATCCCGCCATTGTTCAGGTTGATCATCGTGCGGTCGACGTCAAAGGCGCTCTGGATCAGACTCCAGTACGTCTCGTCCTGTGCGACATCGGCGGCGGACCGCTCGCCGGCGATCGCATTCGCCTTGAACAGATGACCGAACGCGTTCTTGCGAAGCACGGGGGCAACGGCGATGCCCGCGCCGGCGAGGCCTTGGACGAAGGAGCGACGCGAGGTCATGGCGAACCCGGGAAGAGGGAAGAGGGAAGAGGGAAATGGGCGATCGAGTCGAATATGACGAAACCGGCCCTCGACGCCAGCCGCGAGCCGCGCCGTCGCGGTTCACGCACGACTCACGACTCACGCCGTTAGTTCTTCTCCTTCACCGTATACAGCGACTGCATCCCCGCAATGAGATGCGGCCCGACGTGGCAGTGGTACAGCCACGTGCCCGGATCGTCCGGCACCATGTCGGCGATGATCATTCCCATCGTCGTGAGGCTGAGCACGTCGGTGCGCATGTGGTTCGCCACGACCGTATTGCCGTGCCAGTGCGGCGCGTGCACCTGGAAGTTCGCGTCGGCCAGCGTGTACCAGCGTACGCGATCGCCCACACTCATCACCGGGATCGGACCGTTGCCGTACACGAACCCGTTCATGGTCTCCTTCAGATTGCTCGCGTAGAACGGGTCGGCGAAATCACCCGGGCGCGCCTTCTTCACCGTCGCGGGCTTGAGCGCGTACGTCTTGATGTTCTCATCGAAATACGGACTCGCGTTCTCGTCCATCTCGAGGAAACCTGTGATGAACTCGCGGTCCACGTCCTTCGGTGAGCCGTCGGGCTTCGCCTCGCCGCGGGCCGTAACGATGATCGGACCCACGAGGCCCGTGTTCAGGTCGGCATCCTCGGCGACATGCGAGTGGTACATCCAGAGGGCGCTCGAGCCTTCGCCGGGCGCGGGGCCTGCGCGCTCGGGGACGGGCCACACGTACGTCGTCGTTCCGCCGGGCGGCACGACGCCGCCCGTGTTGTCCTTCGTGCCGTCGGCGTACGACGCGCCCTCGGAAGCCTTCGCATAGAACACGCCGTGCGGATGCATGCTGAAGGGCAAGTGCCCGTTGTTCCGGAAGATCACTCTGATCGTGTCGCCGACTTCGGCGCGCAGCAGCGGACCCAGGATGCCGAGGTGCTCCCACTCGGGCGCGCGCGGCTTCAGCGTCTTGAAGGTCGAGTCGGTGTACTCGCGATAGACCGCCTTCTTGTAGGTGGTGCCGAGGCGATCGGGTCCGCGCCCGTTGAACGCATTCTCGAGCGGTCCGAACGGTTTCCCGGTGATCTTGTTCATGCCGGACGGCGCGTAGTTCCACGCGATCTCATCGGCGGCCACGTAGTAGGTGCGGGTATGGGGTCCGCCCGGCGCGGCGCATGAGACCGAGAGTGCGGCGAGGCACAGAGTGCTGAGAGCCGTACGCGTCATGAGCGGGATCCTCCGAATGCGACGAACAACTGGAACGAACCAGGGCAGGGTACGATACAGCCCGCTCGCCTTGGCACAAGCGAACGAGTCGACGTCTGCCCCCAGGTCATTCTCTCTGGCGACATTCCCCGCGCGCGCGTACTTTAACATGTTCTAACTGAGGACCTAGGGCCGGGCATGGCGAGTTCCGTCGAAAAGCTGCAAGCAGCGATCGCCGGACGCTACGTGATCGAGCGCGAGCTCGGCCGCGGCGGCATGGCCACCGTATACCTCGCGAAGGACCTGAAGCACGACCGCGAGGTCGCCATCAAGGTGCTGCTCCCGGAGGTCGGCGTCGCGCTCGGCCCCGAGCGCTTCAAGCGCGAGATCGACATCGCGACGAAGTTCAGCCACCCGCACGTGCTGCCGCTCTACGACTCGGGCGACGCCGACGGGCAGCTGTTCTACGTCATGCCCTTCGTCGAGGGCGAGTCGCTGCGCGGCAAGCTCGACCGTGAGAAGCAGCTCTCCGTGCCCGAGGCGGTGCGCATCGCCGCCGAGGTGGCCGACGCGCTCGACTACGCGCACCGGCAGAACGTCATCCATCGCGACATCAAGCCGGAGAACATCCTGCTCGAGGACGGCCACGCGCTCGTGGCCGATTTCGGCATCGCGCGCGCCGCGGCCGCCGCCGGCGAAGAGAAGCTCACGCAGACCGGCGTCACGCTCGGCACGCCCGTGTACATGAGCCCCGAGCAGGCGATGGCCGACAAGGGGATCGACGGCCGCGCCGACATCTACAGCCTCGGCTGCGTGCTCTACGAGATGCTGAGCGGCAATCCGCCGTTCGTCGGCCCGACGGCGCAAGCGATCCTGGCGCGCCACGCACTCGATCAGGTGCCGCTGCTCACGATCGTGCGGAACGCGATCCCCGACGAGGTCGAGGACGTCGTGCTCAAGGCGCTGGAGAAGGTGCCGGCCGACCGGTTCCAGACCGCGCGCGAGTTCGCCGACGCGTTGCGCGCGCCGCACAGCCCCGCGGGCGCGCGCCGCGCCACGGGCGGACGTGCACGCACGGGAGAACGCACAGGTGCTCGTTTCCGCGGCGCGCAACCCAAAAGCCGCGCCACGACGTGGATCGCGATCGGCGCCGTGGCGGTCGTGGCGGTCGCAGGATTCTTCGGCTATCGCGCCACGAAGGGGCGCGGCGGCGCGACCGCGGCCGGCGGACTCGATCCGCGCCGTATCGCCGTGCTCTACTTCACCGACGCGACGCGCGATTCGAGCCTCGGCTTCCTCGCGAGCGGCCTCACCGACGGACTGATCGCGCAGCTCAGCAGCGTGGACGGATTGAGCGTCATCTCGCAGGGCGGCGTGAGCGCGTACCGCGGCAGCGCGCTCGCCGCCGACAGCATCGCGCGCGCGCTCGACGCCGGCACGCTCGTGCGCGGCACCGTGGAGCGGGAAGGGGATAAGGTGCTCGTGAACGTGAAGCTCCTCGAGGGCACGAGCGGCGCCGACTTCCAGCGCGCGAGCTTCGAGTTGCCGGCCAAGAACATCACGGCGATCCGCGACACGCTCACCGTGCAGGTGGCGCGCCTCATTCGCGCGCGGCTCGGCGAGGAAGTGAAATTGCGCGCCGACCGCGCCGGCACCGATAACGCCAATGCGTGGGCGCTGCTCGAGCGCGCGAAGGAGCGCGAGCGCGCCGGCGGCGTGGCAATGAGCGCGGGCGATAGCACCGCGATGCACAAGGCGTTCTTCTCCGCCGATTCGCTGCTCGCCGCCGCGGCCGCGCTGGATGACGCGTGGCCCGAGCCGGAGATCCGGCGCAGCGCGATCGACTATAAGACCTCGCGTTTCTATCGCGCCGATCCGCTGCGCGCGTCGCCCTGGATCGACAAAGGGCTCATCCAGGCGCAGAAGGCGGTGGCGATCGCGCCGAACAACGCCGACGCCCTCGAGATCCTCGGCACGCTCCGCTATTGGCGCTACCTGCTCAATCTCGAGACCGATCCGAAGAAGCAGAAAGCGCTGCTCGATTCCGCGCGCGCTGATCTCGAGGCGTCCACCAAGATCTCGCGGTCACAGGCGAGCGCGTGGGCCACGCTGAGCCACCTGTATTACCAGTACAACGACGTCTCGTCGGCCAAACTCGCGGCGCGCAGCGCGTACGAAGAGGACGCGTTCCTCTCGAACGCCGACGTCGTGCTCTGGCGGCTGTTCACGTCGAGCTACGATCTCGAGCAGATCCCCGACGCAATGCATTGGTGCGCCGAGGGCGCGCGCCGCTATCCGGGTGACGTGCGATTCCTGCAGTGCCAGCTGCGGCTGATGATCGCCAAGCAGGTGCCGGCCGACGTGCCGCACGCCTGGCGCATCGTGGATTCCATCCAGAAGCTCACGCCGGAGGCGGACCGCCCGCTCGCGAAGTTGCAGGGCGAGGTGCTGGTCGCTGCCGCACTCGCGCGCGCCGGGCAGGCCGACAGTGCGCGCCGTTTGCTCGCCCGGATCGACGATCCCGCCGACCTCGATCCCACGAAGGACCTAACCCTGGACAAGGGCGTGGCGTATAATCTGTTAGGCGATAAAGACCAGGCTTTGAAGGCTCTGGCGGCCTATGTAGCGGCTAACCCCGCTACTGCCAGCGACTTGAACAGTGAAAACAATTGGATGTGGCGGAATCTGCGGGACGACCCGAGATTCCAGGCGCTCGCCAAGAGTTCGAAGTAGGACGGGCCGCCGCGCGCTGCGCACGGCGGGAACTTTTTCTATTGGATAACACACCATGCGTCGACTGAACGTGCTTTCGATACTTGCTGGTGCCTCCGTGTTCGCGGTGGCGTGTACCGGTGGCGATTCGACCCGCCCGGCCAACAATGGCGGCATGTCGATGGACCGCCAGCCGGGTACGTGCGCCGAGATCACGCAGCAGCAGATCAATGCGCTCTTCCCGCCCGGCATGCGCGGCGACGTGAGCTCGCAGCTCGCGGCCATCCGCAATGACGTGAAGAAGGGGAACACGACGCAGGCGCAGACGGAGATGTTCCAGCTCTGGCAGGAAGTGCTCAACGCCTACTACGCCGGCTCGCTGAACGGCAACAAGTCGCCGGACACGCAGTCGATGACGCTCAACTTCGGCGCGCAGGTGTATTGCCTCGTAGGGCTCGACGGATCGAGCTTCCTCATCGGCAATCCGCTCGACGGTCCGAACAAGCTGCAGGTGGTCTTCCCGTCCGGCTCAGACCAGGATGTCGTATCGGGCAATGGCGGCGGCGGCACGCGCATCACGGGCGGCGCGCTCTCCGGTCCGACGACGGTGTCGCTTGTGCTCGTGAAGGGGACGTTCGATCCGTTCAAGGGCCCGCTCAACACGAAACTCGACCAGTACGGTCCGTTCTTCGAGATCCATATCGTACCCGCACAGTCGCTCAACACGACGATCACCATCGCGCAGTGCCTCATCGCGCCGTCGGGTGACGTTCCGGCGTCGGTGCACCTCGCGCACAATGTCGGCAGCGGGATCGAGATCCTGCCGGCAGTGCAGAGCTTCCTGGATTGCAGCAACTTCACGGGCTACAACGGTCCGTCGGCTTCGGAGTACTTCGCTTCGGGCGAGCCGATGAACGCGCTGAAGGCGCTGGGCCGCGCCGCGGTGCGTGCCGTGTCGCCGCGCGTCGCGTATGCCGGCGGCGTGGGCGTGGGCGGCAAGACGTCGAGCTTCAGCCCGTACGGCGGCGTCGATACCGCCACGGTGATCGAGGCGGCTTCATCGACGACGCTCACGGGGCCGGCGGCGGCTCCGGTCGCGCCGGCGCCGAGCGTTCGCGTGCGCACCACCGGCGCGCACACGCCGCTCGACGGCGCGCATGTGCACTTCGCGATCACCGCCGGCTCGGGCGGCGTGACCGGCGCCGATCAGGTGACCGGCAATGACGGGACCGCGACCGTGGGCAGCTGGGCGATCAACGTCGGTGCGAACTCAATGACGGCGACCGGCGCGTTCTCCGCGCCGCCGACCGGAGTCGGTGTGGGCATCGGCGGGAATCCGGTGACGTTCACCGCCACCGGCGGCGACATCATCTCGTGGGAAGGCAGCGGGTACAGCTACCTCGCCGGCCCGACCGGGCATGACGCCGGATTCCAGGCGCCGTCGTTCGATGCGTCGTCGTGGAGCACGGGACAGGGCGCGTTCGGCGATCACAACGCCGCCAACCTCTATTGCCCGCTCGATGCGAGCGTGCACACCAACTGGGTGTCCGTGCCGGTTGGCACCGACATGCTGCTTCGCCACAATTTCGCCGTCGGCGGCGGCTGGTCGCACGATCTCTCGATCTCGGTCGCGATCGACAACGACATCCAGATCTGGGTGAACGGCACTGAGATCACCAGCGGCCTCGTGATCGCACGATGGATGCGCAACGCGTGACAGCTTCGTATACACGATCCCGTCGTCGGTGCTGGTGACGGGTAACAACGTGCTGGCCATTCGCGCCGCAGATCGCGGCGTAGATGCGCTGGTCGATGCGCAGTTGACGGCGAAGCCATAGTTCGAGCGCGAACAGGGTTGCGACTGCGTTAGTCGCAACCCTGACTCCGTTATTGGTCCCCCGAACTCCGTAAGTGACGAGTCGTTCGTGATCCTACGAACGACTCGTCACTTACGGAGTTAGGATTTTAGCGCGGATAGGTGAGGCTCGTGGACGTCGTCACGAATTCGCGCCCGAACGCCATGTCGAGCGGCTCGTGGAACGCGCCGAGCTGCGCAATGTTGCTCACCGTGAGGCGCACCTCCCACCGCGCGTACGTATCCGGGCTCACCGGTACCGCGAGGTCCACGCGATAGGTGCGCCGTGAGCCGACGGGCGACGCGAGGAGCAGTCCGATGCCGACGCCGGCCTTGAAGGGCGTCGTCGTGCCGAAGGGGATGTCGCCGGCGTACACCTTGCCTACGTCGGTGAACACGGCGAGGCCGACGTCGGCGCGGTCCAATATGCTCCCAAGGAACCAGCGGTCCTCGAGCTTGAGCGCGACGCGCTCGCCGCCGGCATCGTGTGACGATCCGTATCCGCGCACGCCGCCCTCCACCTGGCCCAGATCGAGCTCGAAGGGGCGCGTCGTCTGCCACCCGCCGCCGAACTCGGCATCGACAATGAGCGTGTTGATCTGTCCGAATCGCTGGTAGAGCTTCGCGCTCGCGCTCGCCAGCGCATCGCTCCACGTGCCGTTGGAGCCTCCGCGGCGCGCCTCCATGATCGCCTGTACGAAGGCGTACGTCCGTCCGCCGCCGCCGCCCGCGAAGATCTTGTTCGACAGGAAGAGGTCGGCTTCCGAGCCGTCAATGTTGCCGAAACCGCGCCCCACCACGCCGTCGAACTCGAAACCGGTGCGGAGATCCTGGAAGCCGTTCACCGTGCCTAAGCGCGTCGCCCGTTCGAAGCGGATGCCGCGCAGCTGCACGATGAGATTCGCCCGCACGCTCCGCCGCGCCACGTAGCGCATGAGCAGACTGTCATAGGAGACACCGCTGTCGAAGCCCACGAAGGGAATGCTCGACGCGTCGAACTCGGTGCTGAGACCGCCTCCGAGCAGCAGCACGGCCCCCGGCTTGCCCAGTCGCACAGCGTCGCCGGCGAAGGCGAACTGACGATGCTGGCCCATGTTGAACGACGTCGTATCGGCGCGCTGGAAGGGCGCGAGCAGAGTCACATCGGCCAACGAACCCCGCCATGCGTTGTGCTGCGCGTCCGAAAAGAATGGGTGGCTCATGTCGCCCGCATAGCTCGCCTCACCCACCTGCCCACGCGCCGCCGCGAGCTGCAACTGCCAGGGATGTTCGAGGATGGCGTAGTTCGTGTACGCGATCCCGAATCCTTCGCGGCTGGTGGTGTGCACCCAACTGCCGGCGATGCTCATGCCGCTGCCGCCGATGTTCCCATCGCCGAGGGTGAGCGCGGTGACGAACGGACTCTGCCCCGAGAGGCGGGTCGCGATGATGAACGTGAATTCGTCCTGGGTGGACACCACCAGCAGCACCGTGCCACTGCTGTCCGGTACGACGGCAATGTGCGCGTCGGCGATGAACGGCTGCGCGCGCAGGATGCGCTCCGATTCCCGCATGAGGAACCGGTCGCATTTGTCGCCGGGCTTGAGCAGCATGAGCGATTGCACCACCGACGCTTTCGTGACGGAGTGCGTGTTGTTCAAGACGCGCACGGGCGTGGACCACCAATCCTTGGACGGATGCTCGAGCGGCGGCAGCGCGAGCACGGTGACCGCGGTGATCGTCTGGCCGGCGCACGTCGTGTTGGGCGGTTCCACCTGCGCCGCCACCGCCGGCGCGCCAATGACGCACGCGGCGGCTGCCGCGATGCGCGCTCGCCTGGCTGCGCCAGTCACGCGACGAGCGAACGAACGGCCGCGAAGACGTGCTCGGGCAGCACGTCCGCGCTGTATTCCTCTCCCTCGCTTGCGGCGCGCGCCCGGGCACGCCGGTCGGCGTGCGGCGGCTTGGCGCCGGCGAGCGCGATCACGGTCGGGCGCTCGGGCGCCCACGCGAGCGCGGGTGTGGCGCCGAAGATCGTCACACGGGGAACGCCGAGCGCGTCGGCCATGTGCGCCGGCCCCGTATTGCCCGACACGAACGCGTCGCACGCGGCGAGCATGCCGAGGAAGCGGCGCAGTCCGCGCGGCGCGACCACCACATCGGGCGCGAGTGCGCGCAACTCGGCGATCCGTTCTTCGTCGCCCGGCGCATCGAACACCAACGGGGTCAGCGCGGCATCTCGCAACGAGCGCACCAGCGCCGCGAAGTGCCGCAGCGGCCAATTCCGCGCGCGCTCCGAGGTGCTGAGTTGCATGCCGATCCGCGGCCGTCCGGCGGGCGCACCTGCCGCGACGAGCGCCGCCTCGCCGCTCGCCCGTTCGGCCGCGGTGATCTCGAGGTGGGGCAGCGTGTCACCCACCGCGATGCCCGCCGCTTCGAGCAGCCGCCGGCGCGCGCGCACGGCGTATTCGCGATCGAGCACGCGTTCCACCGCATGCGTGTACGCCGCGCCCCACACGCGCTGGCGCCAACCAATGCGCACCGGCGCGCCCGAGAGCCGCGTCAGGATCGCCGTGCGCGGGCTCGACTGCACATCGACCACCCAGTCATAACCGCGGCGGCGGATGGCGCCCGCCATCCGGAGCGGCGGCGCGGCGTCGACAATGACGCGTTCGGCAATGAGCGGGTGATGTTCGAGCAACGGTGCGGCCGCCGCGCCGACGCCGAAATCGATCACCGCTGCGGGAAAGGCGCAGTGGAGATCGTCCAGCAGTGCCGTCGTGAGCACGACATCCCCCAACAATCCCTTCTGAATGAGGAGAATGCGAGCGGGAGGGGAGGGGTGCGCGGCGGCGAGTGTCACCCGCGCGAATCTACGGAGCGGCCATGGAGCGCGGAAGCGCCGCGGCGCGCACTACATCTCCGTCGCGCCCGTCTCCGTCGGCACTTTGCGTCCGCGCGAGATCACCCAGGCAGCCGAGACTTCGGCTCCGTTCGGCATGTGCCCCTCGAGTCCACCATCGGGCCGCAGCGTGATCTCGTAGACGTCATCCTCCACCTGCCAGAGTCCGGCGGCCCACGCGAGGAAGGACTCGCTGCCGGGACTGGTGGTGAAGAGTGGGTCTGCGACGTCGGCCATGGGACTCTGCTCTGGGGTGTGGCGTGCGGCGGGGCATCTGTTAGACGATTCAAATGCGGCGGGAACTACACTCCGCCGTTCTAAACGCCGAACGCCACACCGCTGTGACGCGGCGCTCGACGAAACCAGGGCCTTGGAAGTGACGTATTGTGCGCAGGAGGAAACACACTATGGGAATCCTGAACATTGTGATCGCAGTGGCGACCGTACTCTTCGGGTACGTGAACAGCCGCTATTTCGTGCGCAACAAGCTTCGGTACGTCGACGCGGTGCAGAAGGGCATGGCGCCGCTGGTCGCGGGCGGGATCGCGGCGCTGGTGGCGTGGCCGATCGCCGCGATCCTGCCGCTGGTTGGGTTGGGCACCGCGTTGCTCTTCGGCGCGAGCGTCGGTCTCGGCGTCGCCGCGGGGGCGAAGGACGTAAGGCGGATCAATGCGGGGCTGCTGGAGCCGTGAAACGGCAGGCGCTAGGCGTACGGCGCTAGGCGCTGGCTTTCCTTAGCGGCTAGCGCCTAGCGCCGAGCCCTGCGGTTGCAGTCCCTGTAGCACTACGCGAGATTCTGAGGATCGATCCGCCCCGTTCGGGGCGTCGCCGTTCCCTTTCTCAGGATCCCGTACCCCAC
Organism: uncultured Gemmatimonadaceae bacterium; assembly: GCA_963737845.1. Classification (GTDB taxonomy): domain Bacteria; phylum Gemmatimonadota; class Gemmatimonadetes; order Gemmatimonadales; family Gemmatimonadaceae; genus DATKOH01. The sequence continues at coordinate 778,824 of CAVTUD010000001.1, forward strand.
ATGTCGACACGATTCATTCGATACGCGGCGGCAACGCTCGCCGTCGCCGCCTTTGCCGCGTGCGCGAAGAAGCCCGAGACTGCCGGCGCACCCGCGCCCGCGTCGGCCGCGATGGCCGTAACGCCGGCTGTTTCCGCGACGCCGCCGATCAGCCTCGCGAACCTTGATACCACGTGCAAGGCGTGCGCCGATTTCTACGAGTACGCGAACGGCGGCTGGCTCAAGAACAACACGATCCCCGCGGCGTACTCGCGGTGGGGCGCATTCAATGAACTGAACGATCGGAATCAGGCGGTCTTGCACGAGGTGCTCGACGACGCCGCAATGAACAAGAAGGCGGACGCGAGCGCGGACGTGAAGAAGGTGGGCGTGTATTACGCGAGCTGCATGGACTCCGCGGCCATCGAGGCCGCGGGCGCGAAGCCGCTCGACGCCGAGCTCAAGCGCATCAGTGACGTGAGAGACCTGAAAGGGCTGCAGGACGAGATCGCGCGGCTGCACCTGATGAGCGTGAACGCGCTCTTCGGCGAAGGGTCGGAGCAGGACTTCAAGGCGAGCACGAACGTGATCCTGGTGGTGGCGCAGGGCGGCCTCGGCCTCCCCGAACGCGACTACTATCTGCGGCCGGACTCCGCGTCGGTGAAGATCCGCGATGCGTACGTCGCATACATCACGCAAACGCTGCAGCTGCTCGGCGATTCGCCCGACGCGGCGAAGACGGGCGCGGCCCACATCATGGCGATCGAGACCGATCTCGCGAAGGCGTCGCGCACGCGCGTCGAACTGCGCGATCCGAACGCGAGCTACCACATGATGACGCTCGCTGCCTTCGACTCCGTGACGCCGAACGTCGGCCTGCCCAGGATGCTCGGCGTATGGGACGCGCCGAAGATCACGTCGTTGAACGTCGCGCAGCCGGATTTCTTCAAGGCCGCGAACGCGATGCTCGCCAGCGTGCCGCTGGAAGACTGGAAGACGTACCTGCGCTGGCACCTCGCGAGCCGCTCGGCGCCGTGGCTCAGCTCGGCGTTCGTCAACACCGAATTCAAGTATCAGCAGACGCAGACGGGCGCGAAGGAGCTGCTCCCGCGCTGGAAGCGCTGCTTGCAGATCACCGACCGCCGATGGGCGAGGCGGTGGGGCAGGCATACGTCGCCGTCACGTTCTCGCCGGAAGCGAAGGCGCGGGCGCTCGCATGGTGAAGAACATGGAGAGCGTTCTCTCGGGGCGGATCGATTCATTGCCGTGGATGTCGGCGGCCACGAAGACGCAGGCGCAGCAGAAGCTCGCCGCGTTCCTGAACAAGATCGGCTATCCCGACAAGTGGCGCGACTACAGCGCGACTGGACATCAAGAAGGGACCGTTCGTGACGAACTACTTCGCGCGCGGACGTGTTCGAATCGCGCCGCGATCTCGCGAAGATCGGGCAGCCGGTGGACCGCCTCGAGTGGGGGATGACGCCGCCGACGGTGAACGCGTACTACAACCCGCTGCGGAACGAGATCTCTTCCCGGCCGGCATCCTGCAGCCGCCGTTCTTCAATCCGAACGCGGATGACGCCGTGAACTACGGCGGGATCGGCGCGGTGATCGGCCACGAGATGTCGCACGGCTTCGACGACCAGGGCGGCAGTTCGATGCGCAGGGGAATCTGCGCGACTGGTGGACGGCCTCCGATGCCGCCGAGTACAACCGGCGCGCGCAAGCTCGTGGAGGAGCAGTTCACGAGCTACATCGGCATCGACACGCTGCACGTGAACGGCAAGCTCACGCTCGGCGAGAACATCGGCGACCTGGGCGGCCTCAAGATCGCGTACACGGCGTACATGTTGTCGCTGCACGGCAAGCCGGCGCCGGTGATCGATGGCTTCACGGGTCCACAGCGTTTCTTCCTGTCGTGGGCGCAGGTGTGGCGCCAGTTGCAGCGGCCCGAGGCACTGCGCCGCCAGCTGCTCACCGATCCGCACGCGCCGGGCGTGTGGCGTGTGAATGGTCCGTTGTCGAATATGCCGGAGTTCGCCGCAGCTTTCAGCTGCCATGCCGGCGACGCAATGGTCCGTCCGGATTCTCTACGAGCGCAGATTTGGTAGCCGTAACTGCAGACTGAGACTATAGACTTAGACTTAGACTGCGAAGTGGATTGCGAAACGGCCGCCCGATACGGGCGGCCGTTTCATGTATTCTAACGTCCCAGTCTATAGTCTCAGTCTGCAGTTACATGTTAGAGACCATCGCCCGCGCGAACCCACTACATGATTCGAGAGTGGCCCCGGTCATCAAGCGCTCGAAGTCGTAAGTGACGCGTTTCTGCCCGATCGTCTTCTCGAGCGACGTGATGATGAGATCGGCAGCCTCGGTCCAGCCCATGTAGCGCAGCATCATCTCGCCGCTCAGGATCACGGAGCCGGGATTCACCTTGTCCTGGCCGGCATACTTGGGTGCGGTGCCGTGCGTCGCTTCGAAGATCGCGTGGCCACTCAGATAGTTGATGTTCGCGCCGGGCGCGATGCCGATGCCGCCCACCTGCGCGGCGAGCGCGTCGGAGATGTAGTCGCCGTTCAGATTGAGCGTCGCGATCACGCTGTATTCCTTGGGGCGCGTGAGGATCTGCTGCAGGAACGCGTCGGCGATCACGTCCTTGATCACGATGCCGCCGGGGAGCGTCATCCACGGTCCGCCATCCAGCGGCTTCGCGCCGTACTCCTGGCCGGCGAGCTCGTAGCCCCAGTCGCGGAATCCGCCCTCGGTGTACTTCATGATGTTGCCCTTATGCACCAGCGTCACGCTCGGCTTCTTCTCGCGGATCGCGTGGTCGATCGCGGCGCGGATCAGCCGCTTGCTGCCTTCCTCGCTCACCGGCTTGATGCCGATCGAGCTCGTCTCGGGGAACCGGATGTTCTTCGCGCCCATCTCGTTCCGGAGGAAAGCGATCACCTTCACCGCGGCCGGCGTCTTCGCCTGGTACTCGATGCCGGCGTAGATGTCCTCGGTGTTCTCGCGGAAGATGATCATGTCCACATCTTGCGGCGCTTTCACGGGACTCGGCACGCCCGTGAACCAGCGCACGGGGCGCACGCAGGCGTACAGATCGAGCTGCTGCCGGAGCGCCACGTTGAGCGAGCGGATGCCGCCGCCCACCGGCGTCGTGAGCGGTCCCTTGATCGCGACCAGATAGTGCGAGATCGCGCTCACGGTGTCGTCGGGGAGCCAGCTGTCCACGCGCTCCTTCGCCTTCTCGCCGGCGAGCACTTCGAACCACGCGAGTTTCCGCTTGGTGCCGTACGCTTTTCGCACGGCGCCATCGAACACGAGTTGCGAGGCGCGCCAGATGTCCGGCCCCGTGCCGTCGCCCTCGATGAACGGGATCACGGGCTCGTCGGGCACGTTGAGGCTCGTGCCCTTCATCGTGATCGTCTCGCCGCGCTCGGGCGGCTTGAGCTGCTGGAATATCGGTGCGGACTGGGTTGGCATGTGCTCGGTTCCCGTGATACCGTGATGGATGATCGCCTCGGGAGAATCTGCCGCCGCGCCGGCGTCGCGGCAACGGAGCGCGCCGTACGACGTGGCCGTGGTGGGCCTGGGCGCCATGGGCAGCGCCACGCTCTGGCAGTTCGCGAAACGCGGCGTGCGCGCGGTGGGGATCGACCGGTTCGCGCCGCCGCACCTCCACGGCTCCACGCACGGGCACACGCGCATCATCCGCGAGGCGTACTACGAGCACCCGCTGTACGTGCCGCTCGTTCGGCGCGCGTACACGCTGTGGGACGAACTCGCCGCTGAGACGCGCACGCGCCTCTTTCTCGCCACCGGCGGGCTGATGATCGGGGACGAGCAGGGCACGCTCGTGCGCGGGGCGCTGCGCAGTGCGCGTGACCACGGGCTCGACTACGAGCTCATCGGCGCGGCCGACGTGCGGCGCCGCTTTCCCGCGCTGACGCCGCCCGACGGGCACGTCGCCGTTCACGAGCCGCGCGCGGGGCTGCTCTTTCCCGAACTGGCCGTCACGACAATGCTCGGACTCGCCGCCGCCGCGGGCGCCGAGGTGCGCACGGGAGCGCGCGTCACCGGGTGGACGCCGGGGGCCGGAGGGTTCACGGTCGCGACCGATCGCGGTGACGTCACCGCGGCGCGCGTGGTGCTCGCGCCGGGCGCATGGATGGGATCGCTCGTGCCCGAGCTCGCCGCATCGCTCACGCCCACGCGGCAGATGGGCCACTGGTTCGAGCCGAGAGCGCATCCGGAACTCTTTCGCGCCGATCGGCTGCCCATTCTGCTCTGGGAACACGCGGCCGAGCGGTTCTTCTATTCACTGCCGGACGCGGGCGACGGGCTCAAGGCATCGATCCACCACGAGGGGAGGCCGGTGGACCCCGACGCGCCGCGCGAGGCCGTGACCGACGCCGAGACCGCGTCGCTGCTCGAGATCATGCGGCGTCTCATGCCCGACGGCGCGGGGCGCGTGCGCGAGATGAGCACGTGCCTCTATACGAACACGCCCGATGGCCACTTCGCGATCGGCCGGCATCCCGAGCATCCGGAGGTGATCATCGCGAGTCCTTGCTCGGGGCACGGTTTCAAGTTCGCGCCGGCATTGGGCGAGCTGCTCGCCGGTCTCACGCTCGGCGAGCCGCCGCGTTTCGACATCGAGCTCTTCCGGCTCGACCGGCTGTGGCACGCTGCGGACCCCCATACCACTCCGCCCGCGGCTCGATAGCTTTCTAGGGCTACGACATCCCCCTTGGAGATCGGCGAATGGCCCCCACGACACAATTGAACATCACCGATTCGCGCACGGACAAAGCGGCGCCGATCGCGATCACCAATGGCGCGATCCGCGCGAGCGATCTCAAGCAATTCAGCACGGGCGGCGACGATCCCGGGCTGATGAGCTACGATCCCGCGTTCCTGAACACGGCGTCGTGCCGCAGCGCGATCACGTTCATCGATGGCGACAAGGGGATCCTGCGGTACCGCGGCTATCCGATCGAGCAGCTCGCGGAGAAGGCGACGTTCCTCGAGGTCGCGTGGCTGCTGCGGCACGGCGAATTGCCCACGCAGAAGGAGTACGACCAGTGGGTGCACGACATCACGTTCCACACGTACGTGCACGAGAACATCAAGAGCTTCGTGCAGGGATTCCGCTACGACGCGCACCCGATGTCGATGCTCTGCAGCACCGTCGCGGCGCTCTCGGCGTTCTACCCGTCGGCCAAGAACATCTTCGATCCGGTGGAACGCGACATCTCCATCGTGCGGCTGCTGGCGAAGGTCCCGACGCTGGCGGCATTCACGTACCGGCACGTGAAGGGGATGCCGTTCGTGTATCCCGACAACGATCTCCCGTACTGCGAGAATTTCCTCTCGATGGTCGCGCGCATGAGCGAGCCGAAGTACGAGGCGCGGCCGGTGTTCGCGAAGGCGCTGGAGGTGCTGTTCATCCTGCATGCCGACCACGAGCAGAACTGCTCGACGAACGCCGTACGCGCGGTGGGCTCGAGCCACGTGGACCCGTTCTCGGCGGTGGCGGCGGGGATCGCGGCGCTGTTCGGGCCGCTGCACGGCGGCGCCAACGAGCAGGTGCTGCGCATGATCCAGGAGATCGGACATCCGAAGAACGTCAAAGCGTTCATCGAAGAGGTGAAGAGCGGGAAGGGGCAGCGCCTGATGGGCTTCGGGCACCGGGTGTACAAGAGCTACGACCCGCGCGCGCGCATCGTGAAGAAGCTGGCCGACGACGTATTCAAGGAGGTCGGGCTCGACAAGGACCTCGAGATCGCGCTGGAGCTGGAGCGGATCGCGTTGAGCGACGACTACTTCACGAGCCGCAAACTGTATCCGAACGTGGATTTCTACACGGGGCTGATCTATCGCGTCGATGCGGTTCCCGACCGACTTCTTTACGGTACTGTTCGCGATCGCGCGCACGGCGGGCTGGCTGGCGCAGTGGGAGGAGATGCTGCTGGACAAGGAGCAGAAGATCGCGCGTCCGCGGCAGATCTACACGGGTTCGCCGGAGCGGGAGTACAAGGGGATGCTGAAGTAGGGCATCGTGCCTCGTTCCTCGTGCATCGTAACGGCGGATGGGGGTAAGTGCCCATTTGCATTGCGTTTCGGGGTATCGCGGGGTAGCTTTGTGCGTCTACGGGTGTACCGATGCACCAGGCACGATGTACGATGAACGCCCTACACAAGGACTGATAAATCGTGGTCGAGATCATTCTCGGAGAGAACGACCGGATCGAAGTGGCGCTCAAGCAGTTCCAGCGCAAGGTGATCCGCGCCGGAGTGCTCAAGGACGTGCGCAAGAAGCGCTTCTACGTGAAGCCCAGCGAGGCACGCCAGAAGAAGGCGGAGGCCGCGCGTCAGCGCAGCGCCCGCGCGCAGCGTAACGCCCGCTAAGCGCCGCTCCGGATGGCGAAGAAGGACGCGATCGAGCTGGAGGGCACGGTCACCGAAGTACTTCCCAACGCGACGTTCCGCGTAGCAGTGAGCGAGGACCATACCGTACTGACGACCCTTGGCGGCAACATGCGCCGCTTCCGCATCCGCGTGCTCGCGGGCGACCGGGTGCGCATTGAAGTCAGTCCGTATGATCTAACGCGGGGTCGGATTACTTTCCGCCACAAGAGTTAACGGTCGATTGAACTCCGCGAGCGGGCTCCTGGGTGGGTCCGCTTTTGTCGTTTCTGGAAGGCACAAGCACGAGTAACTTTCGGGAAGCGGGAAGCGGGAAGCGCCGCGGGATGCGAGAACGGCGCGAGGCGCTCGTGCGCGGTTCCCGCTTCCCGCGGCGCTTCCCGCTTCCCGCTTCCCGCTCACACGGAGCTCCGAATGACAGTTGAGAACGTCTCCGACACCGCCCGCTGGGTCGCGGTGTATCGCGCGATGGAAACGGAGCGGGCGAATCCGTTGTTCAGGGACCCGTACGCGCGGCGGTTGGCCGGGGAGAAGGGCGAGGCGATCGTCAACAGCATGAAGCGCGGGCGCCAGATGGCGTGGGCGATGATCGTGCGCACGCAGGTGCTCGACGAGTTCATCATGGGCGCGATCCGCGATGGCGCGGATACGGTGCTGAACCTCGCGGCGGGGCTCGACGCGCGGCCGTGGCGCATGGAATTGCCGCCGACGCTGCGCTGGTTCGACGCCGATCTCCCGGGCATCTTGAATTACAAGACCGAGATGATGAAAGGCGAGAAGCCGCGCTGCGTGTACGAGCCGGTGACCGTTGACCTCTCCGATGGCGCGGCGCGTCAGGCGCTCTTCAAGCGCATCGGCACGGCGTCGAAACGCGTGCTCGTCATCTCCGAGGGACTCCTGATCTACCTCAGCGAACCGCAGGTGGCGGCGCTCGCCGATGATCTGCACGCCGCACCTTCATTCCAGTGGTGGTGCATCGACCTCGCGAGCCCCCAGCTGCTGAAGATGATGGACCGCTGGATGAAGAATCCCACGCTCAAGAAGAACGCCCCGTTCAAGTTCGGGCCGGAGGCGAGCACGAATTTCTTCCTGCCGCACGGCTGGAAGGTGAAGGAGTGGCGCTCTTCCATTGAGGAGGCGACGCGGCTCGATCGCGAGATGCCCAACATGTGGATCATGAAGTTCTTCCGGTTCATCGCCTCGGCGAAACGGAAGGAAGGCATTCGCCGCATGACGATGTTCGTGCTCTTCGAGCGCACGTAGCGCCGCGCAGCGCCTTCACGCGAACGTAATCCGTTCGCGAGTCTCACGTAATCCGGCCGTCACGAGGGCGAAACGTGCCCGCGGTACTCTCACACTGGGGAGTGTGCATCACACCTCAGCGCGGGAGACGGCATCATGTTCACGAGATTGATCGAATCGCGACGGGCGAGCGAACGCACGGCGGGCGGCACGGCGGCGAGCATCTTCGCGCATGCGGCGGTGATCGGCGGGGTCGCACTGGCCACGCTCGGCGCGGCGACGGGGCGGCATGAGCCGGTCGCCACTCAGATGGTCATCTACACGCCGGTAGACCCGACGACCCCGCGCCATACTCCGGCCGCGCCGCACGCGCCGCCGTCCCGGTGCGTGGACTGTCTTCCGCTGCACGCGCCGGTGACGACCACGCCGGTGATCACCGGCAATGACGCCTCGCCGGAGGCGCCGCCGATCGACTTCGTGGTAGGGACGCCGGGCGGTGAGAGCGCCGCACCAGGAACGGGTGAGGCAGGCTGCGCAGATTGCGTGTACGAAACGGCCGACGAACTCGCGCATCCGTTCGGCGGCAACGCGCCACCCATCTATCCACCCGCGCTGCGCAACATGCGCATCACGGGCAGCGTAGTCGCACGATTCGTGGTGGATACCGCCGGCCGGGTCGAGCCCGCGAGCGTGCAGTTCGAGAGCGGCGGCGACGAATTGTTCGAGAGTGCCGCGCGGCGCGCGCTGGTCACCTGGCGCTTCCAGCCCGCGGCCACGAACGGGCACCGCGTGCGGATCCTCGTCCGTCAGGAATTCAGCTTCCGCCTCACGCCGTAGCGGTTCCGGGCTCCTGGAACGTGCCGGTGCGCTTCATCTCTTGGTACGCCATTGCCTTCAGCCGGGCGATGCGCAGCGCGATGGGCGGGTGCGTGCCGAAGACGTTCGCGAGGAAGCCCTGCTGGTCGTTCACTGCGCGCCCGAGCGGATCGGCGATGCACAGATGCGCCGTTCCGCTCGGGATCGCTTTCGTCGGCTCGCTCGCCGCGTCGATCTTCTGCAGCGCGTCGGCGAGCGCGCCGGGATTGCGCGTGAACTGCGCGCTCATCGCGTCGGCGAGATACTCGCGGTCGCGGCTCACGCCGAGCGCGAGCGCGCGCACGATGATGGGCGCGAGCACCCAGCTCAGCACCCAGAGCACCATGAGGATCAGGCCGAGGCCCGAGTTGTCGCTCTTGCTGTCGCTGCGATCGCGGCTGCCGCTGCTGCCGCCGGGCAGGATCCCCATGCGCATGGAGCCCTGTCCGATGAGCGCCACCGCGCCCACGAGCGCTGCCAAAAGCGTCATAAGCCGCACATCCAGATTCTTGATGTGACCCATCTCGTGTCCGATCACGGCCTGCAACTCATCGCGGTTGAGCGTATCGATCAGTCCCTGCGTCACCGCGATGTTGGCTCCCTGCTCATCGTGCCCCGTCGCGAACGCGTTCGGATCCGGATCGGGCACGATCCAGATGCGCGGCCGCGGGATGCCCGACGCCACCGCCATCTCGTCCACGACATTGATGAGCTGCGTCTCCTGCGGCGTCTGCGCGTCAATGAGTTCGAACGCGCCGGTGGATGCGAGCACGCGCCGCGGTCCGTTCCGCCACGCCGACCAGGCGAAGGCCGCCGCGATCAGCGTGAGGATGATCCCGAACAGCGGCGAGAAGTGCGCCGGCCGGTCGGGGTGCGCGCTCTTCGCCATCCAGTACTGGATGGCGTCGGCGCCGAAGCCGAGCCACAGGAAGAACATCACGAACGAGATCACCAGCCACCGCGACTTCCGGCGATTGGCCTCCTGTTGCGCGAAAAGGTTGACCGGGTCGCTCACGTCTTGGGCGTCATACCCAGATCGACTTTCACCACCTCGCGCTCCGCCGCGTCGGTGATCTCCCAGAGCGACGCCGCGCTCGCGCCGGCCGCGCCGGCCACGAGACTGTTCGGGAACTGCTGCTGCTTGGTGTTGTACTCGGTGGCGGTGTCGTTATAGAGCTGCCGCGAGAACGCGATCTTGTTCTCGGTGCTGGTGAGCTCTTCCTGCAGCGCCTTGATGTTCCCGGTGGCCTTGAGATCGGGATAGGCCTCCACGATCGCCATGAACCGGGTGAGCGCGCCCGTAAGCTGCGTCTCCGCGGCGGCGGTCTGCTGCACTTGCTGCGCGCTGGGCAGCGCGGCGCCGCCGCCGCCCTGCGTCGCGGCGATCGCGCTGTTCCGCGCCTGCACCACGGCCTCGAGCGTCGACTTCTCGAAGTTCATCGCGCCCTTCACGGACTCGATGAGGTTCGGGATCAGGTCGTGCCGCCGCTTGAGCTGGACGTCGATCTGCTTCCAGGCGTTGGCCACCTGGTTCTTGAGCGAGATCAGGCCGTTGTACGCGCTCACGAACCAGAACCCGACGATGACGATGAGGCCGATGAGGATCAGCATGCTCATGCTCGCTCCTGTGCCGGTTAGGTAGACAACGACGAACGGGGCGGCCAGTCACGCCCGCCCCGCTATGCATTACGGAAACCGCGGTGGCGGAAGTGTCAGCTCTTCTCGGGGGTGCTCGATCCGGCCTTCTTCTTGTCCATCAAGAAGTGGCGGGCAGCAGGAAGAGCGGCGTCAGCACCATGCCGAGGAGCGTGTTCACCCAGATGAGCGCGATGTAGAAGCCGCCGAGTCCGAGGCCGACCCAGAGCACGCCGAGCGTTCCGCCGGAGGTTTCCATGAGTATCATCGGAGAGTGGGAGAGCGCGTACGGCTGACGCTGGAAATGTAGGATGCGTTGGCATCGCCGCGCCAGTGGAGCGATGCCGCCCGGTACCGTACGTTACAACCCATGGACGATCCACGACGCACCGTGGAGGAAGCGATCGCCGGTTTCGCGCCGGGGCGGCCGGTGGTGCTGGCCGTCTCGGGCGGGCGCGACTCCATGGTGCTCCTGCATGCAATGGCACGCCTCCGCCCCGATCTCGTGGCGGCGGTAGCCACGTTCGACCACGGCACCGGCGCGGCGGCCACTCGCGCCGCCGCGCTTGTCGCGCGTGAAGCGAAGGCGCTCGGGCTGCCGGTGCGCCGCGGGCGGGCGCGCGGCGTGGCGCGCACCGAGGACGCCTGGCGCTCCGCGCGCTGGCAGTTCCTCGGCGCACTCGCGCGCGAATTGGACGCGCGCGTCGCCACCGCTCATACGCGCGACGACCAGATCGAGACCGTGATCATGCGGGTCATGCGGGGCAGCGCGGCGCGTGGACTCGCCGGGCTCTTCGCGCAGGGCCCGGTGCTGCGCCCTCTGGTCGACGTCAATGGCGGCGCGATCGCCGGCTACGCGCAGCGGCAGGACGTGCGCTGGATCGACGATCCCTCCAACGAATCGCGCGCGCACCTGCGCAATCGCGTCCGCCTCGACCTGCGCCCCGCGCTCGAGCGCGCGCACCCCGGATTCGCCTCCGAGATGCTCGCGCTCTCGCGGCGCGCCGCGGCCCTGCGCGAGCAGGTGGAGCGCCTCGCGTTCACCATGGCGGCCGTCAATGCGAACGCGCAGGCGGTGCAGGTTGCCCGCGCCACCCTCACGGACTATGATGCGAAAGGACTCGCGTTGTTGTGGCCCGCGATCGCCGCGGGGATCGGCGTGGCGCTGGATCGCCGCGGCGCGGAGCGATTGGCCGGCTTCACGCACAGCGGCCGCGCCGGCTCACGGATCCAGCTCTCCGGCGGCTACGAGGCGGTGATCCACCGCGAGATGATGGTCGTGCGTCGATCGGAACGCGCCGCACCCTCGCGCGCCACGAGATTGCGAGGCGGCGGCGCGACAATGGGCGGCTGGCGGTTCCGCGCCGCCGACGGTGCGCCCGATTCGCTGTGGAACGCGGAGTTGCCCGGCGGTGTTCCTCTAGTAGTGAGGCCGTGGCGGCCGGGCGACCGGATGACCCCAATGGGCGCCGACGCGCCGCGGCGAGTGAAAGGCCTGTTGCGCGATGCCGGCGTGGATGCCGCGCGCCGCGCGGGTTGGCCGGTGGTGCTTGCCGGCGAGGAGATCGTGTGGGTGCCCGGTGTACGCCGCAGCAGCGCGGCGACCGCCCGGTCCGGACGACCGGTGGTGCGATATCTCTGTGAGCCTCTCGACGACCGCTGATCCCCGTCTCGCGGGCCGCGCCGTGCGCCGCATCGTGTACGATGCGCCGGCGATCGCGAAGCGCGTGCACGAACTCGGCGCCGCGATCACCGCCGAGTATCCCGACGAACCATTGCTCGTACTCGGGCTTCTCAAAGGGAGCTTCATCTTCCTGGGCGACCTCGTGCGCGAGATCCACCGGCCGCTGCAGGTCGATTTCGTCGTCGCCAGCAGCTACGGCAACGCGATGGCATCCAGCGGTGACGTACAGAATGGTCTACGATCCGGAAACGGATCTCTCAGGAAAACACATCATTTTGGTGGAAGACATAGTAGATTCAGGACGTACCATCGGCGTCCTGTGGGAGCGGCTCGCCACCCGTCAGCCGAAATCGCTGGCGATCTGCGCGCTGCTCCACAAGCACATCGCCGAGCACCTGCGGCATCCTGTGCGCTACGTGGGGTTCGATGCACCGAACGAATTCCTCGTGGGATACGGGTTGGATCACGCGGAGGATTTCCGCCACTTGCCCTATATCGCGAGCCTGAAGTAATGCCTGACCGCACACCAACGCCGCGCACACCACCCACGCGCGATTTCGACTGGGGGCGTTTCTCCAAGACGCTCTCGTTCTGGCTGCTCATGGTGATCGTCGCCATCGTCCTCTACCAGTGGAGCTGGGCGGGACGGGAGACGGCCACCGAGGTCGACTATTCGACCTACAGCCAGCAGCTCAATGCCGACAACATCAGCGCCGTCACGATCGAAGATGGCAAGCTGATCACCGGCGACTTCCGCGCGAAGGTGCGCATTCCCGCGCACGACAAGGTGGCGGCGAAGGATGTGTCGCGCTTCATCGTGCGGCTGCCGGTCGCGAACGACCCCAAGGAATCCGAGCGCCTGCGCAACAAGAACGTCGCGGTGCGTTCGGCGGAGGGGCGCCAGGGCATCGGCACGTATCTCCTGCCGATCGCGTTCCTGCTCATGTTCGGCCTCTGGATCTACATCATCCGCCAAATGCAGGCGGGCGGCGCCAAGGCGTTCAGCTTCGGCAAGAGCAAGGCGAAGCTGCTGAGCGGTGAGTCGCCCAAGGTCACGTTCCTGGATGTCGCGGGCGTGGAAGAGGCGAAAGAGGAATTGCAGGAGATCATCGAGTTCCTCAAGGATCCGCAGAAGTTCACGCGCCTCGGCGGCCGGCTGCCCAAGGGGGTGCTGCTCGTGGGCTCGCCCGGCACGGGCAAGACGCTGCTCGCGCGCGCCGTGGCCGGCGAAGCGGGTCGCCCGTTCTTCTCAATGTCGGGATCCGATTTCGTGGAGATGTTCGTGGGCGTCGGCGCGAGCCGCGTGCGCGATCTGTTCGAGCAGGGGAAGGCGCATGCGCCGTGCATCATCTTCATCGACGAGATCGACGCGGTGGGCCGTCATCGCGGCGCCGGGCTCGGCGGCGGACACGACGAGCGCGAGCAGACGCTCAATCAGCTGCTCGTGGAAATGGATGGCTTCGAGTCGAATGAAGGCGTGATCCTCATCGCGGCGACGAACCGCCCCGACGTGCTCGATCCCGCGTTGCTGCGGCCGGGCCGCTTCGACCGCCAGGTGATCGTGGATCTCCCCGACCTGCGCGGCCGCGAGGAGATCCTGAAAGTGCATCTCCGCAAGGTGCCGGTGAGCGAGGATGTGGAAGTGAGCATCATCGCGCGCGGCACGCCCGGCATGTCGGGCGCGGACCTCGCGAACCTCGTGAACGAAGCGGCGCTGCTGGCGGCGCGGCACAATCACGACAAGGTGTATCCCGCCGATCTCGAGGAGGCGCGCGACAAGGTGATGCTCGGCGCCGAGCGGAAATCGATGGTGATGAACGCCGAGACGAAGAAGATGACCGCGTATCACGAGGCGGGGCACGCGGTGTGCGCGATCATGACGCCGGGCAACGACCCAATGCACAAGGTCACGATCATGCCGCGCGGCCGCGCGCTGGGCGTCGCGGTGACGCTGCCGAGCGAGGACCGCTATTCGATCTCGCGCAAGCAGCTGCTCGCGCGCATGGTGATGGGCTACGGCGGACGCGTGGCCGAAGAGCTGACGTTCGGCGCCGACAACGTGACCACCGGTGCGCAGAGCGACATCCAGATGGTGACGTCGTTGGCGCGGAGGTACGTGAGCCAGTGGGGACTGTCGGAAGCGATCGGGCCTGTCCTCGTGGGCGACAACGAGCAGGAAGTGTTCCTGGGCCGCGACATGGGGCACCGGCGCGAGGTGTCCGAGAAGACCGCGCAGATCGTGGATGCCGAAGTCACGCGGCTGCTCGGCGAGGCGTACGAGCGCGCGCGCCGCGTGCTCACCGAGAACGCGGACCTGCACCGGCGGATGGCCGAGGCGCTGCTCGAGCGCGAGACGCTCACGAGCGAGGATATCGAGACCCTCGTGAAGGGTGGCACACTGCCGCCGCGGCCGGTCACGCCATCGGGACCGCTGTCCGCGGTGTCGCCGGCGAACGCGGCGCTCTTGAAGCCGAAGCCCGGGTTGCTCGGCGGCCCCGAGGTCGCGCCCGCGTGACACAAGTGGGCGAGCGCGCGGCGTGGGTCATGCGCGGCCGCACGCTTCGCCTCGACCGGCCGCTCGTTCTTGGGATCCTCAATGTCACACCCGACAGTTTCAGCGACGGTGGGGAATTCCTCGCGCCCGACAATGCGGTGGCGCGCGCGGAGCAAATGGTGGCGGAGGGCGCCGACTTGATCGACATCGGCGGCGAGAGCACGCGGCCGCAGGGCGCGAGGGCCGTGGCCGCCGCGGAAGAATCGAAGCGGGTGATCCCCGTGATCGAGCGCGTGCATGCGCGCTTCCCGGACCTCCCGATCTCGGTGGACACCGTGAAGTCGGACGTCGCGGCCGCCGCGCTCGCGGTGGGGGCAGACATCGTGAACAATGTGTCCGGTCTGCGCCTCGACGCGCGCATGGCGGAGGTGTGTGCGCGCGCGGGCGCGGGCGTGATCGTCATGCATTCGCGCGGCACCGTGAGCGACATGTCCACGTACGAGCATGCGCACTACGACCGCGTGGTGACCGAGGTGATCGGCGAGCTGGTCGCGCGCGTGGCGCTGGCGGAACGCGCGGGCGTGGCGGCGACCGCGATCGCGGTGGATCCCGGGATCGGATTCTCGAAGCGCGCGGAACATTCGCTCACGCTGCTCGCGCATCTGCGCGAGTTCGCGCGCCTTGGCTATCCGCTCGTGCTCGGCGTATCGCGCAAGCGCGTGGTAGGCCGGCCCGACAATGATCCGTCGCAGCGCGTGGAGGGAACGATCGCGGCGAACGTGCTGGGGCTCGCGGCGGGCGCGCGGATCTTCCGCGTGCATGACGTGCTTGCGGCGCGGCGTGCATTGGATGTCGCGTGGTCCGTGCTCGAGGCGGGGGGCGGGCCGTGAGCGGGTTCGCGCTGCTGCGCTTCCTGAGCTTCAACTGGCGCGACGCGCTCGAGATCGCCGTCGTGGCGCTGGTGATCTACCGCCTGCTGCTCCTGTTCGAAGGCACGCGCGCGCTGCAGATGTTCTCGGGGATCGTGGTGCTCGTGGTCGCGTACGCGGCGGCGTGGATGTTCAAGCTCACGATGATCACGTACCTGTTCGGGATCCTGTTCACGTACGGCGCGTTCGCGGCGCTCGTGCTCTTCCAGCCGGAACTGCGCGCCGCGCTCGCGCACCTCGGACAATCGCGCGCGATGCGGCTGCTGCGGCGCCGCGCGGCGACGCAGGCGGCGACGCAGATCACGGATGCGGTGGAGCGGCTCGCGCGCAGCGGCACGGGCGCGCTGATCGCCGTGGAGCGGGGCGTGCGGCTGGGCGACTACGCGCAGACGGGGACGCCGGTGCTCGCGCGCGTGTCGGCCGACCTGCTCGAGACCATCTTCACGCCGCGCTCGCCGCTGCACGACGGCGCGGTGATCATCCGCGGCGACACGATCATCGGCGCGGGATGCATCCTGCCGCTCACGCAGAACGATCCGGATGACCGCACCCTGGGCACGCGCCACCGCGCCGCGCTCGGCCTGAGCGAAGAGACCGACGCGCTGGCGATCATCGTGAGCGAGGAGACGCGACAGGTGTCGGTGGCCGAGCATGGGCGGCTGCGGCGCGGCGTGACGCCCAATGAGCTGCGCGGACTGGTGAGTGGCGTGACGCCGCGCGCGACCGCCGAACAGGCGGCGGTGTCGCTACGCGCATAGCACGACCGTCGCCCGCGGCGCTCGCCGCCGGCGCGGCGGTGGCGGTGCTGCTCGCGGCGTATTGGGCGACCGCCTCGCCAGGCGTCACGTTCTGGGACAGCGGTGAGTTCATCGCGGCGATGGCGTCGTGGGGGATCCCGCACCCGCCGGCCACGCCGCTCTATGTGACCATCGGCCGATCATGGGTGGTGCTGCTCGGCATGCTGCCGGTGGCGCGCGCGGCCACGCTGCTCTCGGGATTCGCGACGGCGCTCGCGGCGGGCGCGCTCGCGCTGCTCGTTGCGCGCGTCACGAAGAGCACGGCGATGGCGTTCGCGGCGGCGATCTGTGCGGGCGGGATGAGCACGGTGTGGTCGAGCGCGACGGAGACGGAGGCGTACGCGACCGCACTGTTACTCGCGATGGCGATGCTGCTCGCGGCCGAGCGCGCGGGAGCGACGCGCGACGCGCGATGGCTCGCGCTCACGGCGTACGCCATGGCACTCGCGGTGCCGATCCACTTGAGCGCGCTCGTGGCGGCGCCCGCGGCGATCGTGCTCGCGGCATATCGCGAGGAGGGCGGCTGGCGGTGGGACGTCGCGGCGCTGCTCGGCGCGGTATTCGTGATCGCGGCGGGGGTGGGGCGGGCGAACGAGTTGATCGTGGCAGCGGGCGCCGCAATGTTCGCCGGCGTGGCGGCGGTCGGGGGACTCAAGCGGCCGGGGCTCGGCGTGAGGCGCTCGACGCTGGCAGTTCTCGTAGCGTTCTCCGCGTGTCTCATCATCCTGCTGCGGGCGCGGCAGGATCCGGCGCTCAATTTCAGCGATCCGCGCACATTGCAGGCGCTCTGGGGGGTGATCGGCCGGCGGATCTACGGCTCGTTCGCGCTCTGGCCGCGGAATGCGCCCGTGTGGCTGCAACTCGTGAATTTCCTCGAGTACGCGGACTGGCAGGTGGCGCTGAGCCTCGCGCCGCGCGCGGCGCCGGCGGTCGCGCGTACGGCGATCACCGTCCTGTTCATCGTGCTAGGCGTGTTGGGCGCGTCGGCGCATCGCCGATTGGACCGCCGCAGCTGGCTCGCGTTCCTCGTGCTCTTCCTGGGCGCGAGTCTGGGCCTCGTCATGTATCTCAATTTCTATCCGGGCTACTCGCTCGGATACGGCATCCTGCCACCGGACGTGCGCCATGAAGTGCGTGAGCGCGACTATTTCTTCGTGCTCGCGTTCTGGATGTGGGGCGCGTGGGCGGGGATCGGCGCGGTCTCGCTCGCGCGGAAATTCGGCTCGCGCGCGACGGCGGCCGGCGTCGCGCTCGCGGCGATCCCGCTCGTGCTCAATTTCTCCGCGATGGATCGCGCACGCAGCGTCGAGCGGGACTCGGCGCGAGTCGTGTCGCGGGCGCTGCTGTGGGGCGCGCCCAAGGGCGCGGTGCTCCTCACAATGGCGGACAATGACACCTTCCTGTCCTGGTACGCACAGATCGCGGAACGAGAGCGATCCGATCTCATCGTGCTGAACTGGGCGTCTCTTTACGACGGATCCATTCGCGCGCGGGTCGCGCGACGCTACGGCCTTGTCGTGAGCGACACCGTCGAACCCCTCCACTCGCTCGACGCGGATGCTCGCCGGCAAGGACGGGCGCTCGCGCCCACGGTCGTCTTCGGTACCGGGACGTTCCTTCGCGAGATCGCCGGCGGCGAGTGGATGTTGCGCGGACTGACGTTCGTGCGCGCCGACTCGTCTGCTGTACGGGTGGCACCGGACGGGCCGCTCGTGGACACGCTCGCGGCGGGCCAGTTCGTGAGGGAATTCGGTGAGCCGGCGCTGCCGCCCAATGGTGCGATCGACGGAACGGCACGCAGCTGGATGCGGTGGGTCCGTTGCCCGGCGGAGTACCTGAAAGTCTCCCGAAAGCAGATGGCCGCCGATTCTCTTGATTCGCCGTGTAAGTTCCGATAGCTTTGTCACTTATGGATTTCCACGACCTCGCCGACCGGCTGGCGGAGGTGCGGGGCCGGATCGAGGCGGCGGTGTCACGTGGCGGTCACGGACAACACGTGACGCTCGTGGCGGTGACGAAGACGCATGGGGCCGACGCGGTCGAGGCGGCGTACGCCGCCGGGCTGCACGACGTAGGAGAGAATCGCGTGCAGGAAGCGCGCGCGAAGATGGATGAAGTGAGAGTCGCGGTGCGGTGGCATCTCATCGGCCATCTGCAGCGCAATAAGGTGAAAGAGACCGCGCGCTTCGCGCTCGTGCACTCGGTGGACAGCGCGCGGTTGGCTGATGCGATCAGCGAGTTCGGCGTCTCGCAGCATCGCGCGATCGACTCGCTGGTGCAGGTGAGCGTGGTGGGCGAGGAATCGAAGGGCGGCTTCGCGGTCGCGGATCTCGCGGCGGAGGCCGAGCGTTTCACGCGGCGCGCCGGTGTTCGAGTGACCGGTGTGATGACGATGGCGCCGCTGGAGGCGGAGGAGCGCACGCTGCGCACCGTATTCCGCGGGGCGCGAGAGGCGCGCGACGTGATGATCGCCGCCGGCCATCCGGCGTCGGTGCTCTCAATGGGCATGTCGAACGATTACGAGATCGCGGTAGAAGAAGGAGCGACAATGGTCCGGTTGGGCACCGTCCTGTTCGGAGCGAGAGGCACATGACCGACGAATCTTTCCATCTGACCCCGCTCGACATCCGGCGATACGATTTCGGGAGCAAGGCCTTCCGCGGCTTCGACGCGCAGAAGGTGGAGGACTTCCGGAACCAGGTGGCCGATGAACTCGAGCGCCTCACGAAACTCAACGGGGAGCTCGACGCGAAGGCGAAGGGTTTCCACGAACAGCTGCGCGCCTTCCGCGAGCGCGACAAGGCGCTCAACGAAGCGCTCGTGAGCGCGCAGCAGCTGCGCTCCGAGATGCGCGAGCAGGCCGACCGCGAGGCGCAGCTCATCCTGCGCGAAGCGCGGGCGGATGCCGAGCGTCTCGTGGATGCGGCGAGGGGAGAGGTGAAGCGGCTCGAGTCCGAGCTCGTGGGACTCGACAAGTCGCGCGTGACGTACATCGCGCAATTGCGCGCGGTGATCGAGCGTCAGCTGGCGGAACTGGGCGCGCTCCACGCGCCGCCGGCTGCGCCGAAGCCCGCCGCGCCGGCGAACGCCGCGCCACCGGCCGCTGCGCCGCCTGCACCCGCTGCGCCGCCGGCGCCGCGCCGGGCGAGCACGGAGAGCGAGGCCGCGCCCGACACACGCGGCAACGTGAAGACCCCCGCGTGGCTGGAGTCGCTCGTCAAGGAATGAAGCCGCCGTACCGGCTCGACGACCCCCGCACGCTGGCCGTCGCGCCTCCCCAGCATGCTCACACGCGGGCCGCGATCTCCGTCGCGGCCGCCGCGGTGCGCGACCGCTGCTCGGCGGCGCCCGAGGTGGCCATCATCCTCGGCACGGGACTTGGCGCGCTCGCGCGCGAGATCAAGGATCCGGTGGTCATCGAGTACGCCGAGATCCCGGGCTTCCCGCTCTCGACCGTGGAGTCGCACGCGGGGCGGCTCATCGGGGGCACGCTGGGCGGGACATCGGTGGTCGCGATGCAGGGGCGTTTCCACTTGTACGAGGGATACACCGCACAGCAGGTGAGCTTCCCGGTGCGCGTGATGCATGAACTTGGCGCAAACACGCTGGTCGTTTCCAATGCATGCGGCGCGCTGAATCCGGAGTATCGCGCGGGCGACCTGATGTTGATCTCCGATCACATCAACTTGCTCGGCGACAATCCGCTCATCGGCAAGAACGATGACTCGCTGGGACCGCGCTTCCCCGATATGTCCGCTCCCTATAGCGCAGAACTGCGTGAGTTGGCGCGGAGAGTGGGAGGTGCCATGAAGCTGCCACTGCGTGAGGGGGTATACGCGGCCGTCACGGGGCCGAGTTTCGAGACGCGCGCGGAATACAGATTCCTGCGCACGCTCGGCGCCGATGTGGTGGGAATGTCCACCGTGCCCGAGGTGATCGTGGCGGTGCACGGCGGCATGCGAGTGCTCGGCATCTCGATGATCACCGATCTCTGCCTGCCCGACACGCTGGAGCCGGTGACGCTCGAGCGCATCGTCGCGGTGGCGAACGAAGCCGAACCCAAACTCACGGCGCTCGTGCGCGGCGTGCTGGAGACGATGTGACCGCCGCGCCGCGCTTCCGTGTGCCGCCCGCGGACCAGACCACCGACGCGCTGGAACTCGAGATGCTCGCCAAGTGGACGGCGGAGGATCTGCTCGCGCGCACGATCCGCGAGCGCGAGGGCGCGAGAGATTTCGTGTTCTTCGAGGGACCGCCCACCGCGAATGGCCGCCCCGGCATCCATCACGTGTTCTCGCGCACGATCAAGGATCTGTTCTGCCGCTACCAGGTGATGAAAGGGCGGCGCGTCCTGCGGAAGGCGGGCTGGGACACGCACGGACTGCCGGTCGAGATCGAGGTGGAGAAGCAGCTCGGATTGAACGGTAAGCCCGAGATCGAGAGGTACGGCGTGGCCGCATTCAACAAGAAATGTCGCGAGAGCGTGTGGAAGTACAAAGGCGACTGGGAGCGTCTGAGCGCGCGCATCGGCTACTGGCTCGATTATTCAGATCCGTACATCACGTACTCGAACGATTACATCGAGAGCGTGTGGTGGGCGCTGGCCACGCTGCACTCGCGCGGACTGCTGTACGTGGGGCACAAGATCCTGCCGTACTGCGCGCGGTGCGGCACGGCGCTGTCGAGCCATGAAGTTGCGCAGGGATATCGTGACGTCAAAGATCCCGAGCGTTTACTTGATGCTGGAGCTCGATCCTGTCCGGGATCGGGATTCGGGATTCGGGCAGAATCGACTCCCTCCCCAATCCCGAATCCCGAGTCCCGGATCCTCGTGTGGACCACGACTCCGTGGACGCTCGTGTCGAACGTCGCGCTGGCGGTGAACCCCGAGTTCACATTCGTCGAGCTGAAACGAAAGGGGAAATCAGAGCCCGCGCTCATCATGGCCGAGGCGCGGGCCGCCGCAGTGCTCGGCGAGGATTGGGCCGATCGTTGGGAGATCGTGTCGCACCTCCCGGGCACGGCGCTCGTGGGGCGCAGCTACCAGCGCCCGCTCGACTGGCTGCCCTATCCCGACGGGAAGCACGAGATCATCGTCGGCGAGTCCTTCGTGTCGGCCGAGGATGGCAGCGGCGTAGTGCACATGGCGCCGGCGTTCGGCGCGGACGATTTCGAGGCGGGGAAGCGGCACGGCCTCTCAATGCTGCATCCAGTGGACGACCGCGGACGATTCCCGGCGGACCTGCCGTTGGTGGGCGGGAAATTCGTGAAGGACGCCGACCCTGCGATCACGGAGGAGCTGAAGCGGCGCGGCGTGCTCTGGAAAGCGGGCACGATCGAACACTCGTATCCGCATTGCTGGCGCTGCGACACGCCGCTCATCTACTACGCGCGCAAGTCGTATTTCATTCGCACCACCGGATTCCGCGATCGAGATGCTCGCGCGAAACGCGCGCGTGGATTGGCATCCGCCGGAGGTCGGCCACGGCCGTTTCGGCGAATGGCTCGAGAACAACATCGACTGGGCGCTCTCGCGCGACCGCTACTGGGGAACGCCGCTTCCGATCTGGGTGTGCGAGCGCGATGGCGGACACGTGGAAGCGATCGGCAGCTACGCCAAGCTCGCTGAGCGCTGGGGAAAGCCGCTGCCCGCCGATTTCGATCCGCACAAGCCGTACATCGACGAATACGCGTGGACGTGCGCGCATGCGAACTGCGGCGGCACGATGCGCCGCGCGCCGCAGGTGATCGATACGTGGTTCGATTCGGGGTCGATGCCCTTCGCGCAGTGGCACTACCCGTTCGCGAACAAGGAACTCACCGCCAAGCAATTCCCGGCCGACTACATCGCAGAGGGCGTGGACCAGACGCGCGGATGGTTCTACTCGCTGCTCGCGATCGCGAGTGGACTCGGGAGCGCGCTGCCGAACAATGAGGCGCCGGACGGCACGAGCGCGCTCGCGGCGCCCTTCCGCTCGGTGGTGGTGAACGATCTCGTGCTGGACGAGACGGGCGCGAAGATGTCGAAGCACGTGGGCAACGTGGTGGACCCGAACACCGTGATCCCGCGCCACGGCGCCGACGCCGTGCGCTTGTTCCTCGTGGCGTCGAGCCAGGTGTGGGTGCCGCGGCGCTTCGACGAGGAGGCGATCCGCGAGGTGGCGGGGCGTTTCCTGCTCACGCTGCGGAACATCTACGGCGGGATCTTCGCGCAGTACGCGAATTTCGGCTGGGCGCCCGGTGCACGGATCCCGCGGTCGCGGCGCGGCCGGCGCTCGACCGATGGGTGCTGTCTCGGCTCGCGACCGTCGGAGCGAGACGACCGCATTGCTCGGAAAATACAACGCTACGCAGGCCGCGCGCACGATCATGGACTTCGTCGTGACGACGTCTCCAAGTGGTATGTGCGGCTGATCGCGGAATCGCTTCTACGACGTCGAGAGCGCTGATAGTCGCGCTGCGTTCGCGACGCTTCACGAGGTGCTCTGTCGCGACCTGCCGGCTGCTTGCGCCGTTCGCGCCATTCCTGACGGACTGGATGCACCGTGAGCTCACTGGCGAGATCGGTGCATCTCGCGGAGTACTCACGCGATGGAGTGACGCGCAGGGACACGGACCTCGAACAAGCGATGACGCAGATCCAGGCGCTTTCGACCCTCGGCCGAGCGGCAAGAGAGGAAGCCGGCGTAAAGGTTCGGCAGCCGCTCGAGAAGGTCGTGTGCGTGATCGACGAAGCAGGTAGGGATAGGGTGATTGCGCTTGAGCCGCCTTCTTCGCGCGGAGCTGAACGTCAAGCGCGTCGAATGGATTTCGAGCGGTGATTCCCTCGTGCGCCTCGAGGCGAAGCCCAACTTCCGCACTCTCGGCAAGCGTTTTGGAAAGGCGACTCCGCTGGCGGCTGCGGCTGTGGCGGCGCTCTCTCCCGAGGCGCTCATGAGGTTCGAGCAAGGCCACCGAGTGGGGATCTCAGTGAATGGCGAGGATCACCGTCAGACGAGGGTGATCTGGAGATGATTCGTCACGCGAGTGGCGATTTCATCGTCAAGGGCGCCGCCGGCTTCTTCGTGGCGCTCGATCCCACCGTCACGCCGGCGCTGCGCGAGGAAGGCATCGCGCGGGAACTCGTCAGCCGCATCCAGCGTTTGCGTAAAGAGGGGGGCTTGGCGGTGAGCGACCGCGTGCGCGTGGTCATCGCCGGCGCACCCGAAGTCGAGGCGGCGGCGCGCGCGCGCACCGACTACATTTCAGCCGAAGTTCTGGCCCGGGAGATCGCGATCGGCGGCTCCGGGGCCGAAGCACCAGACGCGACGTCCACGGATGACCTCGATGGTTCCGCCGTGCACATCGCCATTTCCCGAGTATCCTAGATGCCGTCGTCTGCCCGGCCGAAGTCTAAGAAGCCCGCGAAAGCTACGAAGCAAGCCAAGGCCGCGAAGTCGGCGAAGCCCGCGAAGGCCGCGAAGCTGCCCAAGGCGCCCAAGATCAAGCCGATGAGCAAGAAGCTGCTCGCGCACTTCGAGAAGCGTCTGCTCGAGGAGCGCCGGCGCGTGCTGAAGGAACTCGGCCAGTACAGCGAGACGTTCAACAACACGCCGCAGAGCGCGGACGGCGATCTGTCGTCGTACTCGTTCCACATGGCGGACCAGGGCACCGACGCGATGGAGCGCGAGAAGGCGTTCCTGTTCGCGAGCCAGGAAGGGCGTTTCCTCTGGCACATCGACGAGGCGCTCCGGCGTCTCTATCGCTCGCCCGAGACCTTCGGCCGCTGCCACAGCTGCGGTGAAGAGATCGATTTCGACCGCCTCGATGCCCTGCCGCACGCCCGGCTCTGCATTTCGTGCAAGCAGCGTGAAGAGAATGGCAAGAAGCAGGCGTAACGGACTCGTCTTCCTCTGGATCGCGTCGGTGATCGTGGTCGCCGATGTCATCACGAAGCGCCTGGCGGTCGCCGAGCTCGTGCCGCGCTACGTGCCGAAACAGGTGATCGGCGACTGGATCCAACTGCGCCTCGTGTACAACCAGGGTGCCGCGTTCGGGATCTATCTCGGCGTGTGGTCGCGGTGGATCTTCGTCGCGCTCACGGTGGTCGCGGTGCTGATCCTCGGCCGCATGATCGCGCACACGAAGGAAGGCGACTGGTTCCGCGTCACGGCGATCTCGATGGTCGTGGGCGGCGCGCTCGGCAACCTCATCGACCGGCTGCGCTCGGCGCAGGGCGTCGTGGACTTCATCGACGTCGGCGTGGGCGCGCACCGGTGGCCGACCTTCAACGTGGCCGACATGGGCGTGAGTGTCGGCGCCGTGCTGCTCGCCTGGGTCCTCTGGCAGGAGGACGAGCAGGGCTCGCACGTCTCGGGCGGCACGCCGGCCGTGGTGACCGAGCGAACCACATGACCGAGTCCGCAGCGCCGGGGCTCACGCCCGGGCGCCGGGAGCGGTGGACAGCCGAGGCGGACAGCGATGTCCGCCTCGATCTGCTTGTGGCCCGCCGCCTCGAGCTGTCGCGCACGCAGGCGGCGACGCTCATCGCGAACGGGTGCGTCACCGTGGCGGGGCGGCGTGAGAAGGCCAGTTACAAGGCGGAGCCGGGCCAGGAGATCGTGGTGGAGATCCCGTCGAGCGCCCGGCGCGAGGTGGGCGCCGAGAAGCTCCCCATCGCCGTCGTCTTCGAGGACGACGATGTGCTCGTCGTGGACAAGGCCGCGGGCATGGTCGTGCACCCGGCGCCCGGCAATTGGACGGGCACGCTGGTGAACGCGCTCAAGGGGCGCGGGAGTGCGCTCGCGGCGGCCGCCGGCGGCGAGCGCGAGGGCATCGTCCACCGCCTGGACAAGGACACTTCCGGGCTGCTTTTGGTGGCGAAAACGGACCGGGCGCACAAGGCGCTCGCGGGGGCGATGGCGCAGCGGAAGATCGTGCGGCGCTATGCCGCTCTGGCGTGGGGTCATATCGAGACCGACCGGCTCACGGTGGACCGTCCGGTAGGGCGCAGTCCGCGAGACCGAAGGCTCATGGCAATCGTCAGTACAGGAAGGGCGGCGCGGACGGATTTCGTCCGACTCGCCCGGTTCGACGCGGCCGATCTTTTGCGCGCGCACCTGCACACGGGGCGTACGCATCAGATCCGCGTCCACCTGGCGTCGATCGGCCATCCAGTGGCGGGTGATGACGTGTACGGCGGAGGCGGAGCGCGTCGATTGCTGGCGCTGCCGCCGAAGCGACACTTCCTCCACGCGGCCTGGCTGATCTTTCCGCATCCGGTGACCGGGGAGTCGATCGAGCTCCGCGCTCCGCTGCCCGAGGACCTCGTGCGCTCGCTCGCTGCGGCCGCGGGGACGGATACGCCACTCGACCCGGATCCGCTGGCCCAATTTGGCTTCTACCGTCTCTCCGACTGACATCTCTGCCCGCCGGCTGGTGGTCTTCCGGCTGGGGGACACGTCGTATGGGATCGATCTGGGCGCGGTGCGCGAGATCCTGCGCGCGCGCCCGGCCACGCGTCTGCCCGGCGCACCGAAGGCGGTGGTGGGGCTGATCAACGTGCGCGGTGCGATCGTGACGGTGATCGATCTCGGCGTGGCGCTCAAAGTGCGCACGGCGCCGGCGGGTGGCGCGGTGATGCTCATCGAGCACGGGCCGAAGCTGGTGGGCGCGATGGTGGACGAGGTGCTGGAAGTGCAGCGCGCGCCGGACGAAGCGCTGGAACCGGCGCCGCTCGACGTGCAGGCCGGAGGCGCGGTGCGCGCCCTCGGCACGCGCGAAGGCGGCGTCGTGATCGTGCTGGACATTCATGATCTGCTTTCGCACATGCTCGCTTAACCGAGAGGTGACGGTGTCCCATACGGTATTGGTCTGCGACGACGCGATCTTCATGCGCACGATGATCTCCGACATCCTCCAGCAATCCGGCTTCGATGTGATCGGCGAAGCGGAGACTGGGGTGGAGGCCGTCGCGCAGTATCGCAAACTCAAGCCGGACCTCGTGACGATGGACATCGTGATGCCCGACATGGGCGGCATCGATGCCGTGCGCGAGATCACGAAGTTCGATCCGAACGCCCGGATCCTCATGTGCAGCGCGATGGGGCAGCAGGCGCTGGTGGTCGAGGCGATCCAGGCGGGGGCGAAGGACTTCGTGGTGAAGCCGTTCCAGCCGAGCCGGGTGCTGGAGGCGGTGCAGCGGGTCCTCGGCTGAGCCTCCGGGGCCGCCCGCATGGATCTCATCGCGCTACGCCGATCTCTTCCTCACGGAGAGCCGCGAGCACGTCTCGGCGCTGAACCACCTCCTGCTCTCGCTGGAGCGCGCGCCGCGCGCCACGGAGCCGGTGGCGGGGATGTTCCGCGCGGTGCACACGGTGAAAGGCATGAGCGCGACCATGGGCTATGGCGGCGTGACGGCGCTGGCGCACGAGATGGAATCGCTGCTCGACCAGGTGCGGCAGAGAGCGCGCAGAGTGACGCCGGAGTTGATGGACCTGCTCTTCAAGAGCGTTGACGCGCTCGAGAAGGCGATCGCGGTGGCGGTCGCGGGGACGAGCAATGATCCGGCGGCGCTCGTGATCGCCAAGACACTGAGAGACTACGCCGAGGGGAACCGGAGAACCGCCGGCGCCCGGGCATCGGCCGTCGGCCATCGCAAGGCGAAGGGCGTGGGCGCGAAGTACAAGGGCAAGCGGGGCGTCGCGATCCGCGTGGTGCTCAGCGACGGGATCGCGCTCAAGGGGGCGCGGGCGTTCCTCGTGGTGAAGCGCGCCGAGGATTTCGGGCGCGTGCTCGCAGTGGAGCCGCCGATCGACGCGTTGCAACGCGAGGAGTTCGGCCGCGAGTTCACGATCCGTCTCGTGCCGAGCGTGGAGCCGTCGATCGCGGCGGAAGCGCTGCGCATGGCGGGCAATGTCGCGTCGGTGTCGATCGACGGCGCGGCGGTGAGCGATGCGCCGGAGAACGCGGCGCCGGGCGCGACGCGGCACGTGCGCATCGAGCTCACGCGTCTCGACGCGCTCATGAACCTCGTGGGCGAGCTGGTGATCGCGCGCGGCCAGCTGCAGCAGCTCGCGGGCGTGACGGGCGACGCCGCGCTGGAGGAGACCGTCGCGCAGGGCGCGCGGCTCATCGGCGAGATGCAGGACGAGATCATGCGCTGCCGTATGGTGCCGGTGGCGCAGGTGTTCGACCGCTTCCCGCGGCTCGTGCGCGACGCGGCGCGCGCGCTGCACAAGGAGGTCTCGTTCACGGTGGAAGGGCAGGAGAGCGAACTGGACCGCTCGATGCTCGACGAGATCGGCGAGCCGGTGATGCATCTGCTGCGCAACGCGATCGACCATGGGATCGAGATGCCGGCCGAGCGCGAAGCCGCGGGCAAGCCGCGCGAAGGGGCGCTCAAGCTCTCGATCTCGCGCGAACGCTCGGCGGTCACGATCCGCGTGAGCGACGACGGGCGCGGCATCGACCGGGCGCGCGTGCTGGCGAAGGCGCGCACGATGGGGCTGGTGCTTTCCACCGTGAAATCGCTCCCCGACGAAGAGTTGGTGCGGCTCATCTCGCGGCCGGGCTTCTCGACGGCCGAGCGCGTGACCGATCTGTCGGGACGCGGCGTGGGGATCGACGTGGTGCTCACGCGCGTGCGCGCGCTCGGCGGCTCGGTGGAGATCAAGACCGTGGCGGGGGAGGGCACGACCGTCACGGCGCGGCTGCCGCTCACGCTCGCGATCGTGCGCGCGATGCTCGCCCGCGTGGGCGAGGAGACGTACGCGGTGCCGATGACGCACGTGACCGAGACCGTGGAACTCGACGCGGCGGGGGTGCGCACCGTGCGCGGGCGCGAGGCGATCGTGCTGCGCGACGACGTGCTGCCGGTGGTGCGCCTGCGCAACCGGCTGTCGCTCGCCGCGTCGAGCGCGCCGATGCAGCAGGTGGTGATCGTGGAAGTGGGCGAGCGGCACGCCGCGCTCGTGGTGGACGAACTGGCGGGACAGCAGGACATCGTGGTAAAGCAGTTCGACCCGGTGCGCGGCGGCATGCCGCTGTTCAGCGGCGCGACGATCCTGTCGGATGGGGCGCCGTCGCTGATCCTCGATGTCGGCAGCCTACTCTAGGGGAGCGCGCATGTCCGATCTTCTGTCGCTGACGAAAGTGGAACTCGACGCGCTCCGCGAGACGGCCAGCATCGGCGCCGGTCACGCCGCGACCGCGCTGTCGCTCATGACGAACAGCCGGATCATGATCTCGGTGCCGCACATCACGATCGCGGCGCTCGAGGACGTGCCGCAGCAGATCGCGGACGAAGAGGAGCCGATCGCGGCCGTCATGATGCAGATGCTCGGCGATCTGACCGGGCGCTCCCTGCTCGTGTTCCCGCGCGCCACGGCACTGCGCCTCGCGCAGCTGATGCTGCGGCGGCCACGCGACGGCACCGCGCCTTTCGCCGAGCTCGAGCAGAGCGCGCTCAAGGAGGCGGGCAACATCCTGAGCGGCGCGTATCTCAACGCGCTCAGCGATTTCCTGGGCCTCATGCTGCTGCCGTCGCCGCCGAGCCTGGTGGTCGACATGTCGGCCGCGGTGCTCACCACCGCGCACGCACAGTTCGGCGCGGACCGCGACATGGTGTTCGCCGTGGAGACGCAATTCCTGTTCGAGGACCAGGCGGACCACCTGCGCGGCTTCTTCCTGCTGCTGCCCGACTTCGCCTCGCTGCGCGTGATCCTGCGCGCCATCCGGATCGCGTGAACAACCCCTCGTCCCCCGTCTCGCAGCGCGACCGCGATATCCTGCGGTCGTTCGCGCGGCGCATCGATCCATCGGATGCGGGGGCGCATAACAACCTCGGCGTGCTGTATTACAACAAGGGGATGTACGCCGAAGCGGTGTCGAGTTTCGAACAGGCGCTGGAGCTCGATCCGAAGATGCAGGTGGCGCAGCGCAATCTCGAGGTCGCGTACTTCAACACCGGCTATTACGACCGCCGCGTGGCCGAGCTGCGCGACCGGCTGCGTTCGCATCCGCACGACCGCGACGCGCGCTGGGAGTTGGGACGCGCCTACGCCGCGCTCGGCAATGTGCCCGAGGCGGTGGCGGAGTTCACGGCGATCCTCGAGCACCATCCCGATGACGCCGGCGCCATCGTGCAGCTCGGTCTCG
Organism: uncultured Gemmatimonadaceae bacterium; assembly: GCA_963737845.1. GTDB lineage: Bacteria > Gemmatimonadota > Gemmatimonadetes > Gemmatimonadales > Gemmatimonadaceae > DATKOH01. The sequence continues at coordinate 808,014 of CAVTUD010000001.1, forward strand.
CGGAGAAGGCGAGCGGCGACCTCGAGCATGCGCAGCGCTGGTTCGAGCGCGCGCTGGCGCTCGAGCCGAAGAGCCCGCTGATGAGCTTCTACATCGGCGAGGTGCTGTACAATCGCGGGCTGAACGAGGAAGCGCTCGTCGCGCTGCGCCGCTCGATCGACATCAATCCCGACAACTCCGACGCGCATTATCTGCTCGGCTTCGTACTGGGCGACCTCGGACGGCACGAGGAGGCGCGCGCCGCGACGAAGCGCGCTATCCAGCTGAATCCTTCGCTCTCGCGCGCGCAGGCGAATCTGTCGATCGACCGCTACAACGCCGCGAAGTACGAGGAGCTCGTGCCGCAGCGGCACGAGCGGCGCTCGTCGCAGATGGAGGTGGCCGCCGAGGGCGGCCTCGCGCATTACAACCTGGGCCTCGCGTTCCGGCAGAAGGGGTACTACGCGGAAGCGCTGCGCGAATACCGCCTCGCGCTCGAGCGGGAGGAGGACCGCGCGCTCGTGCTCCAGGCGATGGCCGAGGTGCACCTGCTCAAGCGCGATCCCAAGTCGGCGATCGAATTGTACGACCGCCTGCTCGAAGAGGAGAGTGAGAGCCCCAAGCTCTGGTGCGAGCGCGGGGTCGCGCTGCATCAGGAGGGTCGGCATCAGGAAGCCGCGGAGAGCTATCGTCGCGCGTTGTCGCTCGACGCGGCGTACGCCATCGCGCACAACAACCTGGGCGTGGCCGAGTACCACGGCGGGAACACCGACGCGGCGATCGATGCCTTCCGCGCCGCGCTCGCGGCGCATCCGGGCTTCGTGAAGGCGTGGCTCAATCTCGCGCTGCTGCTCTATCAGGGGAAACGGCTGCAACTGGCGCTCGAAGCGTACCGGCAGGGTCTCACCGTGGATCCGGAGCAGCCGGTCGCGTGGAACGGCATCGGCCTCGTGCTCGCGGAACTCAAGAAGTACGAGGACGCGCGCAACGCGTTCGGACGCGCGATCCACACGCGGCCGAACTATGCGGAGGCGCATTACAACCTCGGCTTCACGCTCTCGAACCTCGGTGACTTCGAGGGTGCGCTGCGCGCGACGCGGCGCGCGCTGGAGCTGGATCCGTTCTACGTGCGGCAGAAGTTCGAGCTCGCGATCGATCTCGAGTACGAGGATCCCGATCTGTCGATCGCTCCCGCGCTCGGCGACGCGCAGCGCGTGGAGCAATCGGTGGAGACGTTCGCGTTCGACCGCGGCGCGGCTCGATGCGCTCTTCACCGAACTGAAGCCGCTCGCGCCGGCGCCGGTGGAGACGGCCGCCGTGCCGCTCGAGACGGCGTACGCGATGGCGGTGGAGTATCTGTCGAAGGGCATGCTCGACCGCGCCGCCGCCGAAGTGAACCGCGCGCTGGTGCGCGGCGCGAACACCGGCGAAGGCCTCATCCTGCTGGGCGACATCTTCCTGCGGCAGGGGCTGCATGGCGAGGCGCTCGAACGCTACAAGAATGCGCGGAGCGTGACCGCCAACGCGCCGCGCGCCCTCGCCGGCGAGACGCGCGCGCTGCTGCTGCTGGGGCGCTCGGAGCAGGCGCGCGCGGTGGCCGAGGAACTGCTCATCGCGGATCCGTCGACGGTGGAATCGATCTTGCTCGTGGCGAGCGCGCGCGCCGATGCCGGCGATCCGGCTGCCGCGCGCGAATTGCTCAAGAACGCGCGGCGTCTCGCGCCCGCGCGCGCCGATGTGCTGCGGCAGTTCGGCGACGTGGCCCGCGCCGCGGGCGACGTGGAGGGGGCGATCGCGGCGTACAAGAACGCGCTCGACCTCGACCCCGACGTCGCGGTGGTGCACTACGAACTCGGACGGCTGCTCGCGGAGAGAGACGACGCCACCGCCGCGGAGACCGAGTTGCTCGCGGCGCTGGACGCGGTGCCGACCTACGTGGAGGCGACGCTCGCGCTGGCGCAGGTGCGCCGGCGCTTCGGCCGCGCGAAGGACGCGGTGCCGCCGCTCGTGGACCTGCTGCGGCGCGATCCGTACAACGTGGAGGCGCTGCTCGCGCTCGCCGAGACGCTGCTCGAGCTGGACCGGCCGCGCGACGCGGCGATCTCGATCGAACGCGTACTGCGCTTCGACCCGCGGCACGTGGGGGCGCTCTTCTTCCACGGTGTGCTGCTCGCGGACCAGCACCGATACCGCGAGGCGATCGGGGAATGGGAGCGCGTGGTGGAGCTCGAGCCCGACGGCGAGTTCGCCAAGAACGCGCGGCGTGAGTCGCGCACGGCGTCCGACCTCCTGCGGATCTTCCGCCACCGGCAGGAGGCCAGCTGATGGCGATCGAAGGCCCGCTCCGCGAACTCGGCATCCACGATGTGTTCCAGCTGCTCGACCTGAGCCGGAAGACCGGCACGCTCACGGTCACGTCGGTGCTGCGCGACAACCAGGGCACCGTGTACTTCGATCGCGGCGGCGTGCTGTCGGCGTCGATCAAGAGCAATCCGCACCGGCTGGGCGAACTGCTGCTGCGCGCCGGCAAGATCACCGAGGGCGATCTCACGCGCATGCGCGAGCAGCAGCGCCGCGAGGGAGACAAGCGGCAGCTCGGGGCGATCCTGGTCGAGGCGGGCGCGCTGTCGCGCAAGGAGCTCGAGCGCCAGGTGCGCATCCAGGTGGAAGAGGTCGTGTTCGAGATGATGTCGTGGCGCGAGGGCTTCTTCTCCTTCGAGGAGGGCCAGGTCGCGGACGCGCCGATCGAGGCGGACATCCGCATCTCCACCGAGTCGCTGCTCATGGAGGGCGCGCGCCGCATCGACGAGTGGTCGCTCATCGAGGGCAAGGTGCCGAACCTCGGCGTGGTGCCGGTGCTCGCGACGATGGAGAGCGATCACGCGGGCGCGCTCGATCTGCTGCCGAAGGAGTGGGAGGTGCTCGCGCAGATCGATGGCGCGCGCGATCTGCGCGAGATCTCGAGCAGCACGTCAATGAGCGAGTTCGACGTGGCGCGCGTGATCTACGGTCTCGTGACCACTGGCATCGTGGAACTGCGGCCGGGCAGCGGCACACCGCCTCCGCCGCCGGCAGTGCCGCCGCGCCGCCCGACGCCGCCGGCCCGCGCGGCCGAAGCGCCGGATGTCGTGACGCTGCCCGGCTCGCTGCTGCACACGCCCTCGCTCGAACACACGGGCATGCACCGTGTGGCGGCGATCGCCGCGCCGAGAGGCGTGCCGATCATCACGGATGCCCCGCCCCCTGCGGCACCGGCACCGGCACCGGCTCCGCCGCCGGCGCCGCGCGCCTCGCGCGCCACTCGCAACATGCGCAGCACGCGCATGACGCAGACCCTGAGACTCGAGGGCGACGACGCCGTGGCGCATCTCGAGCGCGCGCACGCGGCGCTGCGCGACGGTGAGATCGATGTCGCCGTGGCGGCCGCGACGGCCGCCGTCGACGCGAGTGACGGCTCCGTGGAGGCGCGCACGGTGCTCGCTCGCGCCCAGCTCAAGGCGGGCCTCGTGGATGAGGCGTTCGACACGGTGAGCGCCGCGCTCGAGCGCGACGCGCTCAACCCCGCGCTCTACCTGCTGCTCGGCGCCTGCGCCGCGTCGCGCGGTGCGCTCGCCGACGCGGTGGCCGGGTGGGAACGCTACCAGCGGCTCGCGCCCGACGCGGCCGACACCTCGCGTGTGCGCGCGGTGGCGGACGCGGCGTCGCGCCTGCGCGACGCGATGAAGGAGCTCGGCGATGTCTGACGAGATCCGCCGCCTCAGCGACGAACTCGCGCGCGACCCGTCGAGCCTCGTGTTCCTCCAGCTCGGCGAGGCGCTGCGGAAGGGTGGGCAGCTCGAGCTCGCGATGAAGGTGGCCATGCGCGGCCTCGAGCGGCACGCGCACAACGCCGACGCGCACGATCTGCTCGCGCGCATCTGCGTCGATCGCAATGAGCTCGAGCAGGCGTTCGACGAGTGGGACATGGTGCTGCGTCTCGCGCCGAATCACGTGGGTGCGCGCAAGGGGATGGGCTACGTGTTGTACAAGCAGGGCCGCCTCGAGGAGGCGGAGGATCATCTGAGCGCCGCGGCGTCGGGCGACCGGACCAATGCGTCGATCTCCACCGCGCTCCGCATGGTGCGCCGGCTGCTGCGCTACGCGCGCCTCGCCGGCAACGGCGCCCGCGATCCCGGCCCCGCCGAACTCGAGGCCGCGCAGCGGCGCGTCGAGGAGGAGGCGCACTTCCTGTTCGCGGACATCCTGGGCGACAGCGAGCAGACGGCGCTGCTGCTGAATTCCGATGGCCTCGTGACCGCGGGCGCATATCTCTCGAGCGACGGTGAGGATGTCGCGCAGGAGGTGGGAGCGCAGCTCTCGGGCGTGCGCGACGACGCGCAGCGCACCGTGCGCCACCTCGACCTGGGCGAGTGGAAGCTCGTGCTCTACGAGACCGATGTCGCCGTCGTCGCGATCGCGCCGGCGCTCGACGACTCAATGGTGCTCGTGGCGGCGTCGCACGTGATGCCGCTCGGATTCGTGCGCCGTGTGCTCGACCGCTGCGTGCGGCGCGCCACGATGTGGCTCTCGGAGGTCGGATGAGCTCGCCCTTCGAGGATCTCCTCGCGACGCTCATCCGCCAGCGCGGTGTGCTCGGCTGCCTCGTGGTGGGGGAGCGCGACGGGATCATCGTAGACTCCAACGTCCAAGTGGGCGTGCCCGAGAGCGTCGTGGCGGCCCTGGCGGCGGCGCTCTTCCGCCGCGCGCGTCTCTCGTCGCAGGCGGCGGGTCTCGGGCAAGTGACGTTCCTGCAGCTCGAGGCCACCGACGGCCACGTGTGCGTGGTCGGGCGCGAGGGGCTGGTGATCGTGACGCTCGCCGAGCCGCGCGCGCACATCGGGCTCATCCGCGGCGCGATGCTCCAGAGCGTGGAGACGCTCACATGAAGACCCACGTCGCCGAGCCGTGGGTCGAGGCGCCGCTGCAGGAATTCGTGGATGACGCGCGCGTGTTGTTCGCGCTCCTCCTGCATCCCAGCGGCCAGGTGCTCGGCCAGTTCGGCTTCACGCGCGCGGTGGACGTGATGGCGGCGTGCGCGCTCGCCGCCGGCATCCACGCGTCGGCGGGGCAGCTCGGCAAGGAGCTGGACGGCAAACCGTTCCGCGAGCTGTATCACGCGGGGCGCGAGCGCCACGTGTTCATCGGCGAGGTGCGCACCGCGCGCGAAGCGTTCATCTTCCTGACGGCGTTCGGCGACGAGAGCTCGCTCGGTCTCGTGCGCGTGTTCTTCGGCAATCTCTCGGCGCGGCTGGCCACCGTGGTGCCGCCGCGCGCCGACGGGCCGCCGCTCGCCGCGGCGAGTCTCGAGCAGGATCTCGCGCGGAGTCTCGCGGCGCTGTTCGGCCGCGTGCCCGCCGGTGCTGGCAACGGGGACGGGTCCGTCCCCCCGACTTCCTGAGCGCGACGTGTCCCTCGTCAACTACGCCACCCGCGAGATCACCTGCAAGATCGTCTACTACGGCCCCGGCCGTTCGGGGAAGACGACCAACCTGCATTACATTTACGAGCAGGTGCCGCGCGACCGCAAAGGGAAGATGGTCTCGCTCGCGACCCAGACGGATCGCACGCTCTTCTTCGACTTCCTGCCGTTCGACCTCGGGATGATCTCCGGCTTCACGACGCGATTCCAGCTCTACACGGTGCCGGGCCAGGTGTACTATCACACCACTCGGAAGTTGGTGCTCCAGGGCGCCGACGGCGTGGTGTTCGTCGCCGACAGCCAGGCGCGCCAGCTGCAGGAGAACGTCGAGAGCATGCAGGACCTTCACACGAATGCCGCCGAGCATGGGATCGATGTGCGCACCATGCCGCTGGTCATCCAATACAACAAGCAGGACCTGCCGTCCGAGATGATCCTCGGCGTGCCGGCGCTGGAGGACGCGCTCAATTTCCGCGGCGTGCCGTCGTTCGCCGCCGATGCGCTGCACGGCGCCGGCGTGTTCGAGACGCTGCGGGGCATCGCCGAACTCGTGCTCCGGCGCCTGAGTGCCGCGGCGCCCGCGGGGAACCGGTGACGGCCGAACTGGATCCGCGCTACCGCTTCGAGAACTACATCGTCGGATCCGCCAATCGTCTCGCGGTGTCCGCCGCGAAGGCGGTCGCCCAGGCGCCGGGCACGGCGTACAACCCGCTGTTCATCTACAGCAGCTCGGGGCTGGGCAAGACGCACCTCATGATCGCCGTCGGCCACCTGGCGATCCAGCTGCAGCCCAACCTGCGCTCGCTCTACATCACGCTCGACGAATTCGTGGAGGAGCTCACCGCCGCCGTCTCGTCGGGCACGATCGAGAACTACAAGCAGCGTTTCCAGGACGTGGACATCCTGCTGCTGGACGACGTGCAGTTCCTCGCCGGCCGGCGCGAGACGCAGAGCGAGATGCTGCGCTTGTTCAACGCGCTGCAGCGCGCCGGCGAGCAGATCGTCCTCACGAGCGACCGTCCGCCGAACGAGATCGCCGATCTCGACGAGCGCCTCATCCCGCGCTTCGCCGGCGGTCTCGTGGTGGACGTCGGCCTGCCCGACTACGAGACGCGCGTGGCCATCCTGCGCGCGAAGTGCGAGGAGCGGAAGGAGACCTTCGAGACCGGCGTGCTCGACGAGGTCGCGCGCATGAACTTCTCGAACGTGCGCGAACTGCAGGGCGCGCTCAACCGTCTCATCGCGTGCCAGACGCTCGGCGAGGCCGAGGTCACTGTGCGGAACGTGCGCGAGTTGCTCGGCGAGAAGCCCGACGCGGGCCCCGTGATGGCGCAGGCGCCCGCGCGCGGCGAGGAATTCGCGAGTTTCCTCAGCGACCTGAGCGATGTGGTGGCGCAGCACATCGACACGTGGCGTGTGCGCGTCGTGGAGGCGATGACCTACTGGCATCAGCTCGGATACGGCACCACGCTGCTCGAGCGCACGCTCGAACAGTCGGAGGAGCCGGACGTCGACGCGCTGCTGCAGGGCTACGAGGCGAACATCGCGCGGCTCCGCGCGCTCGAGCAGGAAGCGATGCGCTACGATCCGGTGCTCGCCGGGTCGGAGGTATTCAAGGATCCGGAGCGCGTGGGCGAGGCGGAGCTGCTCGTGGCGCGGCGATGGGCGGCGCGGAACCGCCGCCCGGCCCCGATCCCGAGCTCACGCGTGATCGTTCGAGGTAGGGCCCTCGAACCAGCTCGCGGTGCACGCGGCCGATACCGTCGTGCTCGAGCCGGGCCGCAAGTACAATCCGCTCTTCCTGTACGGCCCGCCGGGCGTGGGCGTCACGCACCTGCTGAACGCGCTCGCGAACGAGAATGATCGCGGCGGGCGGCGGCAAGCGGCCCGTGGCGTGCGTGAACGCGCAGCAGTTCATCGACGAGCTCATCGTGGCGCTGCAGGAAGGCACCATCGAGCGGTGGCGCGCGCGCTACCGCCTCGTGGACGCGCTGCTTATTGACGATGTGCAGCTCTGTGCGACGGGCGAGCGCACGCAGGAAGAACTCTTCCACGTGTTCAACAGCTTGTACTCCGCCGGCAAGCAGGTGGTGCTCGGCGCCGACCGCGCGCCGCGCCTGATCGAGCGTCTCGAGGACCGGCTGCGCTCGCGCTTCGAGGGCGGACTCGTGGTGGAGATCCAGCCGCCCGACCACTCGCTGCGCGAAAAGCTGTACGCGCGCATGTTCGCGGCCGCGGGACAGCACGCCGACCGCGTGCTCGTGGATTTCCTGTCGGCGCGCGCGGTGGCGAACGTCGCGGAACTCGCGGCCACCGTCGACCGGCTCGTGAAGGCGGCGGGCGTGGTGGGCGTTCCGCTCAACGCGTCGTTCGCGCGCAAGGAGCTGGAAGGCGGCGGCTTCGCGCCCGCGCCGGCGCGCGTGATCGATGGCCGCGAGGCCGATAGCTTCTTCCTCGACGAGGAGAAAGTGGTCTGGGACTGGCCCGACGTCGGCCGGCCGCGTGATCGAGGACCTCCGGTAATGGCGATCAAGGGCAGTCTCAAGGAGGCGTCGCTCCCCGACGTCCTGCAGCTCCTCGCCATGGGGCAGAAGACCGGCTGCCTCTCGGTCGCCGATCGAAACAACTTCGGCTACATCTACTTCGACCGCGGCCGCATCTCGTACGCGTCCATCGTGAACCGGCGCGACCGGCTCGGCGACCTGCTCGTGAAGCACGGCGTCGTGACACAGCTCGAGCTCGATGTCGCGATCGAGGCGCAGAGCAAAGCGCATCGCGGCAAGCGCCTCGGCGAGATCCTGATCGAGCAGCAGATCCTCACGCGCGAGGAACTGCACCGCTACATCCGCGTGCAGATCGAAGAGGCCGTCTACTACCTCTTCACGTGGACGCAGGGGACGTTCAGCTTCGAGGCGGACATGCGCCCCGAGGAGCAGCGATTTCCTCGTGTCGATCAATCCCGAGTCGCTGCTGCTGGAAGGCGCGCGGCGCGTGGACGAATGGAGTCTGATCGAGAAGAAGGTGCCGACGCTTCGACATCATCTTCGAGGTGGATCGCACGCGGCTCGCGCAGAGCGAGGCGCAGCTCACGCCGGCGCAGGAGCAACTGCATCCCGCTGATCGACGGGCGGCGCGACGTGACCACGCTCATCGAGGAGTCGGGCATCGGCGAGTTCGAGGTGGGGAAGGCGCTGTACGGCCTCGTCGACCGCCGGGCTATCTGCATCGCGCGGGCAAGTCGCGCCGCCGTGGACGACGCGCGTGCGCGAGGCGCGCGTCGAAGAGCACCGCAACCTCGGCATCGCGTTCTACAAGACCGCGATGCTCGACGAGGCCGCGCGCGAGTTCCGGCGCGTGGTGGAACTGAACGAGACCGACGTGCCCGCGCGATTCTATCCTGGGACTCGTCGCGACTGCGGGAAGGGAAGTGGAGTGAGGCGGTGCTCACGCTCCGCGAGGCGGGCGCACAGCCGAACGTGCGGCCGGCCGTCTTCCACAATCTCGCGTACGCGCTCGAGCGCATGGGGCACTACGACGACGCGCGCGAGGCGCTGCAGGAGGCGATCCAGCGCGGCGGCCAGGAGGATCCGCGCATCCGCACGTCGCTCGGCGTGCTCGCGCTCAAGAGCGGCGACGTGGACGAGGCCGATGCGCTCCTCACGGCGTCGCGCCTCCTCTGGGCCAGCGGTCGCCGTCGCCGGCGTGGTTCCACTACGCCGCGCTCGCTGCCGCGCTCACCGGCGAACTCGACCGTGCGCTCGAGATCGTGGCCGAGGGCGTGGAAGCTCCATCCGCATGCCGCCGTGCTGCTACAACAACCTCGCCGCGGTGCACGAGCGGCGCGGCGACATGGCGTCGGCGGCGCAGGCCGCGGAACGCGGGCTGCACGAGGACGGCTCGATCCCGCAGCTGTTCAAGAATCTTGGCGACTGCCTCTATCGCGCGTCGCGCTATGACGAAGCGCTCGAGGCGTTCCAGCGCGCGGTGAAGCTCGATCCCGCGCTGGGCGACGATGTGTACTTCAAACTCGGCAACATCCGGTTCAAGTGGCAGGAGAAGGACGCAGGCGCTCGCCTACTGGGAGCGCGCGCTGGCGCTCAATCCCGAGAACGAGGTGATCCGCACGAATCTCGACCTCGTGCGGACGATGCCCGGATGATCGCCGGCGCTCCGATGTCCGACGCCGATTTCGCGGCGCTCACGGCGAAGATCTCGCGCGAGCGCGGCTTCGGCTGCGCGAGCTACAAGGAGAAATGCCTGCGCCGCCGCATCGCGGTGCGCATGCGCGCGCGCGGCGTGCACACCTACCGCGACTACGCCGCGTGCTCGACAGCGACGGCGCCGAGTACGAGCGCCTGCTCGACGCGCTCACGATCAACGTGACGCGCTTCTTCCGCAATGCCGGAGGCGTGGGAGGCGCTGGACGAGCTGGTGCTCGGGCCGCTCATGACGGCGGGGCGCACGCCGCTGCGGATCTGGAGCGCCGGGTGCGCATCCGGCGAGGAGCCGTACACGCTCGCGATCCTGTCTGCAGCGCCGCGCCGCCCTGCTCGGCAAGAAGGCGCGTCCGTTCGAGATCATCGCGACGGACATCGATGCCGCGAGCCTCGAGGCCGCCGGTCGCGCCGAATACGAATCGTCGACGCTCGTGGACATGCCCGCGGAACTGCGCTCCGCGTACGTGACGGGCGACGGTCCCTTCACGATCGGGGCCGCGGTGCGCGCACCGGTGCGCCTGCGGCGGCACGACCTGCTGGCCGACGCGCCCCCCGGCGCCCCGTTCGACCTGATCGTCTGCCGCAACGTCACGATCTATTTCGACCGCCGCTCGCAGGAAGCACTGCTCGAGCAATTCCACCTGGCGCTCGCGCCCCAGGGCGTGCTCTTCCAGGGCAAGGTGGAGACGCTCACGGGCGCGGCGCGCGCGCGTTTCGAGATCGTGGATGCGCGCGAACGCATCTTCCGCCGCGCCTCGTGAAGGAGATCCGCGTGCACGTCGCCGAGGCCGCCGTCGCGCAGGGGGACGCGATCATCGCCAGCGTCGGGCTCGGGAGCTGCGTCGCGATCGTGCTGCACGATGCGACGGCGAAGGTGGGTGGGCTCGCGCACGTGCTCTTGCCGAGCGATTCCATGGCGCGCGACCGGAGCAACCGCGCGAAATTCCCCTCGAGCGCGGTGCCGCTGCTGCTGGAGCAGATGCGCGCGCTCGGCGCGCTCGACCGCGCGGATCTCGGCCCGCCTCGTGGGCGGCGCGAGCATGTTCACCTCGCTGCTCTCGTCGGGCGGCATGCAGATCGGCGAGCGCAATCTGCTCGCGAGCCGCAAGGCGCTCGCGCTCGCGCGCATCCCGGTCATCGGCGAGGATGCCGGCGGCGGGCACGGCCGCAGCGTGTACCTCCACATGTGGCGACGGGCGCGTGGAAGTCCGCTCGATGGCGAAGGGCAATGTCCTCCTCTAGCGCGCTCCGCACCGTCCTCGTGGTGGACGACAGCGCGTTCATGCGCAAGATCGTCGTGGACCTCATCGACGGGTCGGGCGAATTCCGCGTGATCGGCACCGCGCGCGACGGCATCGACGCGCTGAAGAAGGTGCGCGCGCTCGATCCCGACATCGTGACGATGGACATCGAGATGCCGGAGCTCGACGGGCTCGCCGCGCTCGGCGGATCATGAGCGGAGTCGCCGCGCGCCGGTCGTCGATGCTGAGCGGGCGGCCACCGGCGGCGCGCACGATCCCGTGCTCCGCGCGCTCGAACTCGGGCGCGGTGGATTTCGTGCGGAAGCCGTCGGGTCCGATCAGTCTCGACCTCGCGACGGTACGCGAGCCGTTGCTCGAAGCGCTGCGTGCCGCGGCGGCGGTGAATCTGCGCGGCATGACCGCGCTCTCCGGCGCGGTGGCCGGCGCGTCCGCGGCGAAGAACCCGGCGGCGGAGCGGCGCGGCATCGTGCGTCGTCGCGATCGCCAGCTCCACCGGCGGGCCGCGCGCGCTCGCCGAAGTCATTCCCGGTCTGCCGCGCACGCTCGACGCCGCGGTCGTGGTGGTGCAGCATATGCCCGCCGGATTCACGCGGAGCCTGGCCGAGCGATTGAACGCGCACAGCCGGCTGCCGGTGAGCGAGGCGCAGGACGGACAATTGCTGCGGCGCGGTCACGTGTACGTCGCGCCGGGCGGCCGTCATCTGCGCCTGCGCGCGGGCACGGGAGGTGTGACGCTCGCGCTCGACGACACGCCGCCCGTGTGGGGCGTGCGCCCCGCCGCGGATCCGCTGTTCCGTTCCGCGGCCGAGTGCCTCGGCAAGGCGGCCATCGGGATCGTACTCACCGGCATGGGGCGCGACGGCGCCGAAGGGTTGCGCGCGATCCGCGACGCCGGCGGCACCGGCATCGCGCAGGACCGCGCGACGTCCATCATCTTCGGGATGCCGCAGGCGGCGGCAATGGCGGGCGGCGCGACACGCGTCCTGCCGCTCACCGAGATCGCCGCGGCCGTCGCCGAGATCGTCGCCCTGCGCCGCACCGACATCACCGCGCCGCGCGCCCGGCGCTCGGTGGCCCGCAAGGAGGCGCCATGAGTCTCATCGACGTCACGCGCGGCGCGCCGCTCACGGGACTCGCGGAATTCCTGCTCTTCCGCGTCGGCAAGGAGTATTTCGCCATGCCGCTCGCGAACGCGGAGGAGGCGGTGGAGCGTCTCGAACGCCACTCGCTCCCCGGCATGCCGCGCGACATGGCGGGCGTCGCACACTATCGTGGCGCGCGACTCCCCGTCTACGGCGCCGAGCAGGTGCTGGAGGTGGCGCGCGATGGAGGCGACGAGGACGTCACGCTCGTCGTGCGCGGGAAGGGTGGGAGAGTAGGCGTCATCGTGGATGATGTGGAGGACGTGATCATCGTGGATCTCTCGAGCGTACGCGCCGTGCCCGGCGCCACCATCGGCGAACCCGTGCTCTCGGGCGTGATCCCGCGCGGCACCGAACTCGTGGCCGTCTGCGATCCCGACGCGCTCGTGCGCGCCTGCCTCGGAGCCCGCGCTTGAGCGCCGTGATGCAGCAGGTGGTGACGTTCCGCCTCGGCGATGACCGGTTCGCGGGCGATGTCGCGGCGGTCGAGCGCGTGCTGCGCTGGGTGAAGCCCACCACGCTGCCCGGGTTGCCCGCGTGGCTCGACGGTGTGATCGAGCACCAGGGGCGCGTCGTGCCGGTGGTGGACCTCCGCACGCGATTCGGCCTCGAGCGCCGCGAGCCGAAGCCGGAAACGCGCATCATCCTCTTCGCATCGGGCGACGAGTGGATCGGCGCGGTGGTGGACGCCGTGCTCGAGGTCGTGGCCATTCCCGCCGACCGCGTGGCTGAACCGCCGAGAGTGTTCCGCGGGCTCCGCGCCGAGTACCTGCGCGGTCTCGTGCGGCAGGACGACGGGCTCATCATCTTCCTCGACGTGCCGCACCTGCTGAACGCGAGCGAGCGCGTCGAACTCAAGAAGGCGGCCAAGGCGGCGAAAGATGACTGACGAGGCGAGCGGGTTCCGTCAGCAGTACGACGCGATCGTGGCGCGCCTCGAGGACGCGGGCGCGCCGGAAGCGCGCGACGCGATCAAGAGCGAGATCATCGCGCTCTTCAAGCAGGTGGAACTGGAGATCGCACAGATGTCGGCGCTGCGCGACGATGTGAAGAAGCTCGTCGAGCGGTGGAAGCAGCGCAGCAAGCGTCGGCGCCATCCAATCGCGCCGGAATTCGCGAGCGAACGGCCGGTGGTCGCCGACCACATCGGCGCATCGACGTTCATTGAGAAAGGCTGGAGCCTCATCTCGCTCGGCGATCACGAGGGCGCCGAGCGCGCGCTGCTCAAGGCGCTCGAGCTGTCGCCGAACGATCCGCAGACCGAGTCGCTGCTCGGCTGGGCGCAGATGCTGCAGGAGAAATACGACGAAGCGCTGCTGAACTTTCAGAAGGTGCTCATGCGCCAGCCGACGAACTCGCTGGCGCGCATCAACCTCGGCTACATCTGCCTCAAGAAGAGGATCTTCGGCGAGGCGATCGAGCATCTGTCCAAGGCGATCCGCCTGGACAACGATCGCAAGGCGACGCTCTACGCGCATTTCTATCTCGGCCTCACGTATGCCGAGCGCGAGATGTACGAGGATGCGCAGACGTTCTTCCGCAAGACGCTCTCGATCGGACCGAATCTCATCGAGGCGTACTACGAACTCGGCCGCGCGCTCTGGTTCGACGGCAAGCAGGATGATGCGAAGCAGGCGTGGCGCGACGGACTCGCCGCCAACAAGTTCAATCCATGGGGGAAGCGCTGCGGCGAGATGCTGAAGCACGTCGAAGACGGGGGCGTGCCCTCGCGATCGTCCTAGCGCTCCTGCTCGCGGCGGCGCCCGCGCGCCGCGTGGCCGCGCAGGACGCGAAGATCACGCGCCTCACCGCGGGACGATTCACCGTCATGGCGGGCGATGCGGACCTCCCGCTCGCGCGCACGCTGCTCGACAGCGCGGCGGCGCGCGACACGTTCCCCGGGCTCCCCCGTCCACGCGACGCCGTGCTCATCGCGATCGCCGGCGGCGCGCGCCAATTCCGCGAATGGGCGGGTGCCGGCGCGCCGGAGTGGGGCGCGGCCGTCGCCATCCCCGGGGAGCGTCGCATCGTGATGCAGGGCAGTCGCGCGGGATCGGACGCCGGCGAACCGGTGTCGGTGCTGCGGCACGAACTCGCGCATTTCGCGCTGCACGAGACGATGGGCGATCTGCCGCCGCGCTGGTTCGACGAAGGCTACGCGAGCTGGTGCGCGCGCGAGTGGGCGCGCGACGAAGTGCTCGCCGCGAGCGTCGGCCTCGTGCTGGGCGGCGTGCCGGCGCTCGACTCGCTCGATGATGGCTTCACGGGCGGCGCGGTACGGGCGGGCACTGCCTACGCGTTGTCGTACCGCGCGGTGGCCGACCTCGCGCAGCTCGACAGCGTGCGCGGACTGTCGCTCTTCCTGGAACGCTGGCGCGCGACCGGCTCGATGGACCGCGCGATGCGCGAGGCGTACGGACTCACCAAGTCGTCGTTCGAGCAATCGTGGCGCGCGCGCACGATGCGGCGCTACGGCGCGCTCGCGATCCTCGCCAATCTCACGGCGCTCACCGCGCTCCTCGGCGTGGTGCTCATCCCGTTGTACGCGGCGCGGCGCCGGCGCGACCGTCGCCGGCTCGACGCGATGCGTGCCGCCGAGGAGGCGGTCGAGCGCGCCGCGCGGCGGAGCGCGATCGAGGCGCTGCTCGCAACCGCCGGACCGGACCGTGCGCCACCCCCCGATGACGAGCCGCCGCCCAACACGAACGGGCCCTAACTGCCCACGGCATCGTTGCTTGACACTGCCAGCGGGGGGGTCTATCCTTTAGAACTTATGCAGAAAACGGAATCGAATCCGCGCATGAAGGCGGCACTCTGGTGGTCGCTTGCGGCGCTCGCGCTCGTCGTCGGGTACGCGGACCTCGTCCGTGGCGGCGACACCATCGCTCCGGTGCTGCTCGTGATCGGCTATTGCGTGCTAGTCCCGGTGGCGATTCTCACGTAGTTTCCCCCGTCGCCGGCGGTCGCGTAGGGCGAATAGCTCAGCTGGTTAGAGCGCCTGCCTTACACGCAGGATGTCGGGGGTTCGAATCCCTCTTCGCCCATTCAGAGTCCCGCTGGACCTGCGATGTCGCGGCGGGGGTATCAGAATACACATTCGGAGGTTTGCGCCCGTGAAGGCAATGAATCGTGGTCCCGTCGCACTCTTTGCGCTCCTCGCCGCGGCCGCCGCCGTGGGCCCGCTCGCCGCTCAGAAGTCCGGCGACGAGGTGCCGCGTCTGATGGTCCTGCCATTCCGCGGGAACGAGAAGGGGCTCGGACCGCAGGCGTCCGAAGAGGTCCGCCAGCACATCGCGTCGGACGTGAGCGTCAAGCAACTCGCGGTGATCGCGAAGACCACGGTGTGCGCGAACCTCGAGGCCTCGGGCTTCAGCTGCGACAGCGCGCCCGATGCGCTCACCGCGCGGCTGCTCGCGACCACCCTGCGCACCGAAGAGTACGTCGAAGGCAACGTCAACAAGACGGGGGCATCGTACAAGCTCGACGTCCGCTATTACGTCACCGGCTTCATCGATTTTGCGCAGCCGCTGCCCTCCGTGAGCGGCACGAAGCTCGGTGATCTCGCGTCGCAGGTCTCCAAGTCGTTCCAGGCATCGCGCAAGCAGGTGCCCGACTTCGTGAACTGCATGCACAAGTATCAGAACAACGATCTCGACGGCGCGATCCTCTCGGCGCGCGCCGCCATCACGATCTATCCCAATTCGACCATCGGCCGCGTCTGCCTGGCGAACGCCTGGGTGAAGAAGGATTTCAAAAGCGACTCGATCGTCGTGGTCGCGACACGGGTCACCGAGCTCGATCCGCGCAACAAGCTCGCGTGGGACATCCTCGGCGAGGAGTTCCGCAAGCGGGGCCAGGCGGCGAAGGCGGCCGGCCAACAGGACAGCGCGCGGTTCTATCTCACGAAGGCCGTGGAAGCGTGGGGCAACCTGATCGCGATCGATCCGAAGAACCCGCAGCTGGTCTCGCGTGTCGTGAATCTCATCGGCGCGAGCGGCTACGCGGCGGCGGCCAAGCCGATCATCATCAAGGCCGTGGATGAGAATCCGGGCGACCCCGATCTCATCAAACTCGAGTGGCAGATCCTGCTCGCGACGCGCGACACGGTGGACACGCGCCGCGCGACGGTGATCGGCGAAGACATGGTGCGGGTCGATACCTCGGCCGCCGATACCACCTTCTTCATTCGCCAGGCGGCCGCGTACGCGCAGCTGCAGGAAGTGAAGCAGGCGGTGACGACGACCTCCACCGGCCTCGCGAAATTCCCGCTCAACCCGACGCTCTGGGCGATCAACTCGCAGGTGCAGCGCCTCGCCGGCAATCCGCAGGCGGCGCTCGACGCGGCGAGCCAGCTCATCAAGCTCGACTCGAGCAACAGTCACTCGTACATCCTCGCGGCGCAGGCGAACATCGACCTGCAGCGGCCCGACCAGGCGATCGCCATGATCCGCCTCGCGCTGAAGCCGCCCAAGGGCCCCGCGAAATCGGCGGCCGACTCGACGCGCGCGGCCCAGCAGCTCAGTGCCGATTCCGCGATCGCCGGCAAGCAGCTCTTGCTCGTCGTCGGCAATCAGGCGTTCAAGGCGGCGAAGGCCGCGCAGCCGCAGAACGCCGAGGATTACAAGCGCGCGGTCGCGATCCTGTCGCTCGACGACAGCATCGCGCCGAGCCCGCAGGCGAAGTTCGTGAAGGGCCTCGCCGCGTTCTCGGTGGGTGACTTGGCGGTGCGCGCGAACGTGACGGCGAAGCGGTGCGATCTGGCGAAGGAGGCGCAGGACTACCTGCTCATCGCCCAGATCAACGTCGCCGCGGGCGGCTCGATCGATCCGAAGGTGGCGCAGCAGATCCTCGGTGCGCTGCAGCAATACACCCCCGCCGTCGACGGACAGCTGAAGAAATTCTGCAAGTGACGGGCGCCGGAGTGCCCGACGCGCGAGCGCCCGCCGGGATCCGGCGGGCGCTCGTCGTTTAAGCCTTTGCGAGGTCGTGCATGACGGGTGCGGCGGTGGACGGTCCGGGTTGGGCGAGCGAGTACCACGCGCCGGTGCTCGCGGCGGAGGTCCTCGGCCTGCTCAATGGCGCGCACCGCGTCCTCGACGGCACGCTCGGCGGAGGAGGACACGCGCTCGCGCTGCTCGAGCGTGGCGCCCACGTCACCGGTTTCGACCGCGATCCGCGCGCGATCGCCGCGGCGCGTGAGCGGCTGGCCGCGTTCACCGCGCGCGGCGCCTTCGAGGCGATCCAGGCGAACTTCTCGGACGAGGATGCCGTGGCCGCCGCGGCCGGACCCGGCTTCGACGCGGTGCTGCTCGACCTCGGCGTCTCCTCGCGCCAGCTGGACGACGAGTCGCGCGGATTCTCCTTCCGCGCCGGCGCACCGCTCGACATGCGCATGGGGGATGACAGTCTCGAGAGCGGCGCGGAATGGCTCGGCCGCGCCGACGAGACGGAGCTCACCCACGCGTTCCGCGAATACGCCGATGAACCCCGGGCCGGCCGCTTGGCGCGCGAGGTCATCCGCCGCCGGGCCACGAGGCCCTACGCGACGAGCGACGATCTCGTGGGCGCGATCCGCGGCGCACTGGGGCCGCGCACCGGGCCGCCCGATTTCGCGCGGCTCTTCCAGGCGGTGCGGATCGCCGTGAATGGCGAGCTCGAGGGACTCGAACGGGCGCTGCCGATGCTGCGCGACCGGCTCGTGCCGGGTGGGACGCTCGCGGTGATCAGCTATCACTCGGGCGAGGACCGGCTCGTGAAGCACGCGTTCCGGGAATGGAGCGCGGCCTGCGTATGTCCGCCGCGCCAGCCGGTGTGTACCTGCCGGGGCCGTGCGCTGGGCACGACGCTCACGCGCAAGGCTGTCGTCGCGGGTGCACTCGAGATTGCAAGCAACCCGCGCGCTCGCAGCGCGCGCCTCCGCGCATGGCGAAAGGACGCGTAGCGGGAGGCGGCGCGACGCCGCCGCGCTCTGAGGCGGCGCGCACGGGCAAGCGTCGCCGTGCGGGCGGTGCGGCGCCGCGCGGCCGCACCTGGGTCGCGCTCGTGATCGCCGGTTTCCTCCTGCTGCTATTGGGCGTCATTTGGAGGAGGGCAGTGGGCCGTGCGCAGGCGCTCGAGTTGCAGGTGCTCGAGACGCGGCGCACGCAGTTGGACGCACAGCGTTCGCAGCTCGAGAGCGACATTCGCGATCTCTCGAGCAGGGCGAAGCTGGCGCCGGCTGCCGAGAGCCGCCTCCACATGCACGTTCCGAACGACACCGAGCTCGTCATCCTTCGCCGGACGCCGCGCACGCCCTAGATGCTTCGCCCCAGCCGCCTCGCGCTCTTGCACGCGCTGCTTGTCCTCTTCGCTATCGCGCTCGTCGGGCGCGCGGGACAGGTGCAACTGTGGCAGCGGGGACTTTGGGAAGCGCGCTCCGAAGCGCAGCACTTGAAGCCGGTGGAACTCCCCGCGCCGCGCGGCGACATCTTCGACGAACGCGGGCATCCACTTGCCGTCACGCGTCCCGCGGTGCGGCTCGGCGTGGCGCCGCGCGAGATCCTGCATGCCGACAGCGCGATGCGCGCCATGGCCCGCATGGGCGTGCCGGCCGACCTCATGCGCCGCGCGGTGGACACGTCGAACGCATGGGTGCAGTTCCCCGGCCTCTACGCGCCGGCGCGCGCGGCGAGCTTCATGGCGATGCGCGGGGTGTACGCCGAGCCGACGCTGGAGCGCGTGTACACCGCTCGCGAGGCGACGCAGCGCGTGGTGGGCGTGGTGGATGGCGCGGGCGCGCCGGTGGATGGCCTCGAACTCGCGCTCGACACGGTGTTGCACGGCACGGCCGGGCGCGCGACGCTCGAGCGGCTCACGCGTGGCGGCCGCTTCGTGCTGGCCGGCGACACCGCGCTGCCGCCGCGCGCGGGCGACGTGGTGGTGCTCACGATCAACGAGTCGCTGCAGGAGATCGCGCAGCGCGCGCTGGATTCCGCGGTGGCGGCGAGCGGCGCGAGCGGCGGCGACTCGTGGTGCTCGATCCGGACGACGGCGAGATCCGCGCGATGGCGAGCCGGCGCCGCGATCCGCGCTCGGCGGGGAGCCCGGTGCTCTCCGAACCGTTCGAGCCCGGCTCGACGCTCAAGCCGCTCATCGTGGCGTCGCTGCTCAGCGCGGGCCGCGCGCAGCCCGATGAGCGCATGAACACCGAGGGCGGCAAGTGGACCGTGGCGGGACGCACCATCACCGATGAACATCCCGCGCCCTCGCTCACGCTGCGCGAGGTGATCCGCTGGTCGAGCAACATCGGGATCGTGAAGTTCTCCTCGCGCCTCTCGTCGCACGAGGAGTACGGCGTGCTGCGCGATTTCGGCTTCGGCACCGTGACCGGCGTCCCGTTCCCGTCGGAGGCGTCGGGCACGCTGCGCGCACCGGCGGCGTGGTCGAAGCAGTCGCCGGCGTCGCTTGCGATGGGCTATGAGGTCGCCGTCACGCCGCTGCAGCTCGCGGCGGCGTATGTGCCGATCGCGAACGGCGGCGACCTGCTCGAGCCCGCGCTCGTGAAGGAGATCCGCGCGGCCGACGGCACGGTGTTGTACCGGCACCAGCGCCGCGTGGTGCGGCGCGTGATCGATCCCGCCTCGGCGGCGGCGGTGCGCAGCATGATGATCGACGTCGTGGACCTCGGCACCTCGCAGAGCGCCGCGACCACGGCTTCCAGATCGCCGGCAAGAGCGGCACCTCGCGCCGCGCCGCACCCGGCACGCATGCGGGCTACACGGCGGGGCACTACACGGCGTCGTTCGTGGCGCTCTTCCCGGCCGAGCATCCGCAGTACGTGATGCTCGTGAAGCTCGACAATCCGCCGCGCCAATATTTCGGCGGCCGGGCCGCGGCCCCCGTGTCGAAGCTCGTGATCGAGGCGGCGCTGGCGTCGCGTGACGCGTCGCTCGATCGCGAAGCGTTGGCGGCGGAGTCGCTGAATTCGTCGGAGGCGGGCATCGCGCATCGTGCCGCCGTTCATCGCGAAGCGTCCCGACGCCGATGCTGGTGCGCCTGCGATGCCCGATGCACGAAGCACGATGACCGACGCCGCAATATCGCTTCGACATCGGCACTCAAGTCCACTCGAGCGCTGCGACGCTCAGCGCGCACGCGGTGCCGGCGGTGAGAGGCCTGAGCATCCGCGCCGCGGTGCTGGCGTTGCATCGCGCGGGCTTCCGCGTCGAGGTCGGGAATGTCGGCGCGTCCGCGTCGGGTACGGTGCCGGCGGCCGGTGTCGCGCTCAAGTCGGGCGCGATCGTCAGCGTCGTGAGCGGGCCGTGAAACCGTTCGCCACCGCGCGCGTCGCGGACGCGCTGAAGCGGGCGGGGCTGCTCGTGGAGATCACGGGGCGCTCCCCGAGCGCGCGGGCGACATCACCGACGACAGCCGCGCGGTGACCACCGGCGCGATGTTCATCGCGGTGAAGGGCTCCATGCAGGACGGCCACGAGTACCTCGAGGACGCCGCGGGGCGGGGCGCATCGGTCGCGATCGTCGAGCAGCCGGGGCGCACCTCGCTCCCGTCCATCGTCGTGCGTGAGGGCCGGCGCGCCGCGGCGATCGCCGCCGCCGCGGCCTTCGAGGAGCCCGCGAACGCACTCCGCATCGCCGCCGTCACGGGCACGAACGGCAAGACCACCACGGTCGGCATCCTCCGGCATCTGCTCGACGCGCCGGGCGCGCGCTCGGCGTCGATCGGAACGCTCGGCGTCTTGCTCGGCAGCGCCGGCACGCCGGTGGAAGGCGGCGCGGGACTCACGACGCCCGGCCCCGTGGAATTGCAGCGCGTGCTGCGTGCGCTCGTGGACCAGGGCGTGCGATCGGTGGCGATGGAAGTCTCGTCGCACTCGCTCGACCAGCGGCGCATCGACGGGCTGAAGTTCGAGGTCGCGGTGTTCACGAACCTCACCCGCGACCATCTCGACTATCACGAGACGATGGACGCGTACTTCTCGGCGAAGGCGCGGCTCATCGAGTATCTCGCGCCGCGCGGTGCGGCGGTGATCAACGGCGACGACCCGGCGTGGGGGCGGCTGCCGCCCGCGCCGTGCGTCATCACGTTCGGGCTCGGGCCGCCTGGCCACCGTGCGCGCCGAAGCGGTGCACTACCAGCCGCGCGGCAGCGAGTGGCGGCTGTGCGCGGGGACGCAACGCCACGCGCTGCGGTTGCCGCTCATCGGCGATTTCAACGTGCGCAACGCGCTGGCCGCGGCGGGCGCAGCGTGGCACTTGGGGTTGACCTTCAGCGCGATCGCGGCGCGCCTGCGCACGGTGCCGCAGGTGCCGGGCCGCCTCGAAGTCATCCACGAATGTCCCACCGTGCTGCGCGACTACGCGCACACCCCCGACGCGCTCGAGCGCGCGCTGGCGGCGGTGCGTCCCTTCACGCGCCGGAAGCTCATCGTGGTGTTCGGCTGCGGCGGCGATCGCGACCGCGGCAAGCGCCCCACCATGGGCGCGATCGCCGAGAGCAAGGCCGACATGGTGATCCTCACGAGCGACAACCCGCGCACCGAGGATCCCGACGAGATCCTGGATGGCATCGAGCGCGGGATGCGCCGCGACAATCACGAGCGCCTCGAGGACCGGCGGCTCGCGATCGCGCGCGCGCTCGAGATCGCCCGCGCCAACGACGACGTGATCCTCCTCGCGGGCAAGGGACACGAGACGTACCAGATCCGCGGCACGGCGCGCCTCCCATTCGATGAGAAGGCGATCGTCGCCGAGCTGACGGGAGCCGTCGCGTGACCGCTCCGGTCGGGTTCTGGACGCTCGACCGGGTGGGTGCGGCGCTGGCACGGGAGCTCACGGGAGCGCGGCCCGCGGGCCACGAAGCGATCCGCGGCATCACCACCGACACGCGCGCGCTGCAGGCCGGCGACTGCTTCGTCGCGTTGCGCGGCGAACGGTTCGACGCGCACGAGTTCCTGGCGGGCGCCGTGGCGGCGGGCGCCGCGGCCGTGGTGATCGACCGGCCGGTGCGCGCGCGCGCGCTCGGCGTTCCCGTGTTCGCGGTGCGCGACACGCTCGCGGCGCTCGGCGCCCTCGCGCACTTCCGGCGCCGCGCCTGGGGCGGTCCGGTGCTCGGCGTCGGCGGTTCGGCCGGCAAGACCACCACCAAGGATCTGCTCGCCGCCGCGCTCGGCGCGCGGCTCGACGTGCACGCCACGAGCGGGAATCTCAACAATCTCATCGGCGTGCCGCTTACGCTGCTCGCGATGCCGGATCACAGCGACGTCGCGGTGGTGGAGATGGGGATGAACGTGCCCGGCGAGATGGAGCGCCTGCGCGCGATCGCGGCGCCCGACGTCGCGATCGTGACGGGCGTGTCCGAGGAACATCTCGAAGGGCTGGGCAGCCTCGACGGCGTGATGCGCGAAGAGACGGCCATCTTCGACGGCGCCTCGATCGCGATCACTCCGGTGGCGCAGCCGGAACTCGCCGCGGCGGCCAAGGGGAGAGTTCGCCGCGTGATCCAAGTGGGCCTCGATGAAGGGGACGTCCGTGCCACGCGCTGGTCGATCGGCGCCGACGGCTTGGGCGAGATCGTGTTCGAAGGCGCGACCGTGCGCCCGCCGGCGCGCGGCGCGCACAATCTGCGCAACGCGATGCTCGCGCTCGCGGCGGCGCGCGAGTGCGGCGTGAGCGCCGAGGACGCGGCGCGCGGCATGGCGGGCGCGACGCTCTCCAAGATGCGCGTGTCGTGGGAGCCGCTGGGCAACGCGACGCTCATCAACGACGCCTACAACGCGAGCCCGGCGTCGATGCGCGCCGCGCTCGATCTGCTCGCGGGTTCGGGCGGCGGCCGCCAGCGCGTGGCGGTGCTCGGCGGCATGCGCGAGCTCGGAGCGCACGCGGCGCGGCTGCACGATGAGGTGGCGCGGTACGCGCTCGCGTCGAAGGCCGAAGTGATCGCAGGGATCGGTGAACTCGGCGTGGCGCTCAGAGATGCGGGGCGCGATGATCCGCGCGTCGTCACCGCGCGCGACATTGACGATCTCTGGCCGGCGCTGGAGCCGCGCCTCAAGCGGGATGCGGTTATCCTTCTCAAGGCATCGCGCGGCGTGCAGCTCGAGCGCCTCCTTCCGCAACTCAACGCCTGGTCTGTGCGCTAGTGTTCTACCTCCTGACGCAACTCACCGGCGCGTGCCGCATGTGCGGCGTGTTCAACGTCTTCAACTACATCACGTTCCGCTCGGCGGGCGCCGCGGTGACGGCGATGTTCATCGTCTTCCTGATCGGGCCGGCCACGATCGCGCGTCTGCGCGCGATGCGCGTGAATCAGGGCGTGCGCGAAGGCACGCCGGACTCACATCAGAGCAAAGGGAACACGCCGACCATGGGCGGCGTGATCATCCTCATCGCGGGCCTCTTGCCCACCGTGCTCTGGGCGCGCCTCAGCAACCGGTACATCTGGATCGCGATCGCCGTCACGGCGTGGATGGGCGCGATCGGATTCATCGATGACTATCTGAAATTGCGGCAGCAGCGCGAAGGGAAGAAGAACCAGGGGCTCATCGAGCGCTACAAGCTGGTGGGGCAGGTGGCGATCGGCATCGCGCTCGGCGTGTGGCTCTGGCTCGATCCGCTCTCGAATCTGCCGGGCGCCTCCAGCACGCTGCCGTTCTACAAGTACGTGCTCGTCGTGCCGATGTTCGCGTGGATGTACGTCCCCTGGGTGGCCTTCGTGCTCACCGGCGTCAGCAACGCCGTGAATCTCACCGACGGGCTCGACGGACTCGCGGCCGGTCTCTCGGCGATCGCCTTCGCGACGTTCGGGCTGTTCGCGTACGTGATCGGCCGCTCGGACACGAGCCACTATCTCCAGATCTATTATCTGCCGGGCTCGGGCGAGCTGGCCGTCTTCTGCGCGGCCATCATCGGCGGGCTGATCGGATTCCTCTGGTACAACACGTATCCGGCGCAGGTCTTCATGGGCGACACGGGATCGCTCGCGCTCGGCGGCGCGCTCGGCGCGGTGGCGATCCTGCTCAAGTCGGAGTTCCTGCTCGTGCTGATCGGCGGTGTGTTCGTCGCCGAGACCGTGTCGGTGATCCTCCAGCGTTCCGTGTTCAAGCAGCGGAAGCGCACGCGCGGCGTGGAGTACGCGCGCGCGCACCGGGTGTTCCTGCGCGCGCCGGTGCATCATCATTTCGAGATGAAAGGGTGGAGCGAATCGCAGGTGGTGGTGCGCTTCTGGATCCTCGGGATCCTCTGCGCGCTCATCGCGCTCAGCACGCTGAAGCTGCGATGATCGCCGCGGCCTGGCGCGCCGGGGAGACGGCGGTGATCGGGCTCGGGAAGAGCGGTTCCGCGGCCGCCGAACTGCTGGCTCGCGACGGACTCACAGTCTACGCCTCCGATGCCGGCACGAGCGCGGAGCTCGACGCGACGGCGGCGCGCCTGCGCGCGGCCGGCGCCATCGTGGATGTCGGCCGCCATGATCTCGAGCGCATCGCGCGTGCGGCGCTCGTCGTCGCGAGCCCCGGCGTACCGCCCGAGGCGCCGCCGCTCGCGCGGGCGCGCGCGGCGGGCGTCGCGATCGTGAGCGAGGTGGAGGTGGGGCTGCACCATCTCCCCGGCGTGCCCTACATCGCGATCACCGGCACGAACGGCAAGACCACCACCACCGCGCTCACCGCGCACCTGCTGCGCGCGCTCGGCGTGACCGGCGCCGTGGACGCGGGGAACATCGGCACGCCGGTGTGCGCGCTCGCGCTCGCGGCCGCGCCGCCGGCGGTGATGGTGCTGGAGATGTCGAGCTTCCAGCTGCACGACACGCCGGGCATCAAGCCGGCGGTGGGCGTGCTCACGAATCTCACGCCGGATCATCTCGACCGGTATTCGTCGGTGGAGGAGTATTACGAGGACAAACTGCTCCTTTTCCGGAACTCGGATGCGCGCTCGCGCACCGTGCTGAATGCGGACGACAAGGAGTCGATGTTCCGCGCGCGGCCGGCGGGTGCGGTGAGTTGCTTCTCCGTGCACAGCGTAGAGGACGCGTGGTACGACCGCGCGGCGGGCGAACTGTTCGTGCACGGCGAACAGCCGCTGATGGCGCGGCGCGACTTGCCGTTGATCGGCGATCATAACGTGGCGAACGCGCTCGCCGCCGTGCTGGCCGTGATGGACCTCGACGAGAAATACCGTGGGCCCGACGCGCGCCGGCTCATCGCGAACGGCCTGCGTGCGTTCCGGGCGCTGCCGCACCGCCTCGAGACCGTCGGCGAATATGGCGGCGTGGTCTGGATCAACGACTCGAAGGCGACGAACGTGAGTTCCGCCCTCGTCGCGATCGAAGGGATGACACGGCCCGCGGTGGTGCTGCTCGGCGGACGGCACAAGGGCGAGCCGTACGCCGCGCTCGTCGAGCCGTTGCGCCGAAAGGCCAAGGCGGTGATCGCGTACGGCGAGGCGGGCGCACAGATCGCGTACGAACTCGACTCCGTCGTGCCGGTGGAGCGCATGGGCGCCGATTTCGAGGCGGTGATCGCGCGGGCGCGCGCGCTCGCCGCGCCGGGCGACGCCGTGCTCCTCAGCCCGGCGTGCTCGAGCTACGACATGTTCACGAACTACATGGAGCGCGGCGCGGCGTTCCGCCGTCTCGCGGCCCGCGGATGACCGCGGCCGCGAAGCCGCTTGCGCGCGATCGCTGGCGCATGGGCGTCGAGGCGCGCGCGCTCGTGATCGTGAGCGCGGTGCTGCTCGCATTCGGGCTCGCGGTGCTGTACAGCGCGAGCCAGTTCCTGGCGGTGAGCGAGCATCATGGGAGCGCCTACTATGTTTGGCTCCAGATGAGCGGCGTGCTCATCGGCATCGTCGCGTTCGCCTTCGCGGCGAAGCTCGACGCCGAGCGCTGGCGCGAATGGGCGTGGCCGCTCCTCGGTGTGAGCATCGTACTGCTCCTGATCCCTGTGATCCCGGGCATCCCCTATATCGCGCCCAAGATCCACGGCTCGCGCCGGTGGATCCGACTCGGGCTCACCTTCCAGCCGTCCGAGTTCGCGAAGTTCACCGTGATCGCGTGGACCGCCATGCTCGTGGTGAAGAAGGGTGACGCGCTGCGCCGGTTCACCACGGGGCTGCTGCCGTTCGTCGTGGTGCTCCTCGTGATGAGCGTGCTCGTGATCCTCGAGCCCGATCTCTCGATGGTGATGACGTTCGTGCTCCTCATGGGCGTCGTGCTGTTCGCGGGCGGCGTGCGCCTCGGCCATGGCCTCCTGCTTGGAGCGCTCGCGCTGCCGCTCATTTGGAAGCTGGTAGAGCGCGTCCAGTACGCGCTGCTGCGCATGACCTCGTTCCTCGACCCCGGGAAGGCGCCGACCGAAGCGAGTTATCAGCTCAAGCAGTCGCTCATCGCCGTCGGTTCCGGCGGATTCTTCGGCGTGGGGTTCGGGCAAGGGAAGCAGCAGACGGGATTCCTGCCGTTCCCCTTCAACGATTTCATCGGGAGCAACATCGGCGAAGAGTGGGGATTCCTCGGCCTGATCGGCGTGACGGCGCTGTTCGCACTCTACGGCTGGCTCGGTTTTCGCATCGCCAAACAGGCGCGCACGCCCTTCCAGCAGCTGCTGGCGCTCGGGATGACCTTCTGTACCGTGAGCACCGCGTACCTCCATCTTGGCGTCGTGATCGGTCTGCTGCCGACGACCGGACTCACGCTGCCATTCGTCAGCTACGGCCGTACGAATCTCGTGCTCACCATTCTCATGACCGGCATCCTCGTGAACATCGGGAGCACGCGCGAACGCGTCGCGCTGCGCGTGCCCACGGACCCGCTCTCGGTGGCGCGCTGATGCGGGTCGTGTTCGCGGGCGGCGGCACCGGCGGGCACCTCTATCCCGGTCTCGCGATCGCGCGCGCGCTCGTGCGCCTCGAGCCGCAGGCGCGGCCGTTCTTCGTCGGTGCGCAGCGCGGCGTCGAGCGCAATGTGCTGCCCGGTGCCGGCTTCGAGTTTCAACTCCTCGATCTGCACCCGCTCTATCGCACGCAGCCGCTCGAGAACGTGCGGACCATCGGCGGCCTGTTCACATCGTTCGCCGCACTCACGCGCATCTACTCCGTCGACCGGCCGGCGGTGGTGGTCGGCACGGGCGGATATGCATCGGGCGCCGCACTCGGCCTGGCGCTCGCGGCGCGCATCCCGATCGCGCTCCAGGAGCAGAACGGCGCCCCGGGGATGACCACGAAGTGGTTCTCGCAGTACGCGCGCGCGATCTTCCTGGGCGTTCCCGAGGGCGCGACCGGACTCAAAGTGCGCGACATGTCGGTGCTCGTCGATACGGGGAATCCGATCGAGCCGCCGCCGGTGCCGCTCCCCGATCGCCGCGCCGCGCGCCGCGCGTGGGGCTTCACCGAGAGCGGCGCGCCGGTGCTGCTCGTCACCGGCGGCAGCCAGGGTGCGCGCGCGATCAACGACGCAATGGCGGGCTGGATCGGCCGCGGGCTCCCGGACGCGCTCAATGTGATCTGGGCGACGGGCAAGTCGGATTACGATCGCTACGCGATGCACGCGTCGGCGCGCGTCGTGGTGCGTCCCTATCTCTCGCCGATCGCTGATGCCTACGCCGCGGCCGATCTCGCGCTCACGCGCGCCGGTGCGCTCACGCTCGCGGAACTCTGCGCGTGGGGGGTCCCGTCGGTGCTCGTGCCGCTGCCCACCGCGGCGGCCGACCACCAGACCGTGAACGCGCGCGCGCACGAGGCCGCCGGTGCGGGCCTCATGCTTACCCAGGAAGAACTCACCGTCGACCGTCTTGCGAACAAAGTGGGCGTGCTCTCCGCCAATGCCTCGCGCCTCAATGCACTCGCCGCCGCCGCGCGTGCTCGTGCGCGCCCCGACGCGGCCGCGGACATTGCACGGCGCATACTCACCCTCGCGCAGTAGGAGACGCACGACTCTTTTCTCCTCACGTACTTGAGGTAGTCCTCGCGTGGGGCGTATATTCGTCGCGCCGAATGTCACTTCTCGATCTTTCCGATCCGCGCCCCATCCACTTCGTGGGGGCGGCCGGCGCGGGCATGAGCGCGCTGGCCGAGTTGTTCGCCCGCCGCGGCGCGACGGTCACCGGCTGCGATGCCGCCGGAGGGAATGCCGACCTCGATCGTCTCGGGATCCCGGTGCACGTGGGCCACGCCCCCGCGCACGCGGAAACGGCGCGCGCCCTCGTCGTCACGTCGGCGATGCCGCACGATCATCCCGAACTCGCGCGCGGCCGGGCGCTCGGGATCCCCGTGATCCGCCGCGCCGAGGCGCTCGCCGAGGCGGTCGCGGGAAGCTACGTGATCGGGATCTCCGGCACGCACGGCAAGACCACCACCACGGTCATGACCACGGTGGCGCTCGCCGCGGCGGGTCTCGCGCCCACCGGGATCGCCGGCGGCCGCGTGGGTGCGTGGCACGGCAATCTGAGCAGCGGCGGTGACGCGCTGTTCGTCGTGGAGGCGGACGAGTACGATCGCTCCTTCCTCGCGCTGCGCTGCGAGATCGCAGTGATCACGAACGTCGAGGCCGATCATCTCGACATCTACCGCGACTTGAGCGATATCCACGCGGCCTTCGCCGAATTCGCCTCGCACGCGATCACGCTGGTGCAGTGCGCCAATGATCCTGGTGCGAACGCCGTGCCGGCCGCTTCCGGCGCACAGGTGATCCGCTACGGACTCACGAGTCCCGATGCGCGCCTCGTCGCGCGCGACGTGCGCCCGGTGAATGGCGGCACCACGTTCACGCCGGTGTTCGACGGCAGAGTGCTGCCCGACGTGACGCTGCTCGTGCCCGGCGTGCACAATGTGCTCAACGCGCTCGCGGCGCTGGCCGCCGGCCTCGCGCTCGGCGCGGATGCCGCGGGCATGATCGCGGGGCTCGGGACGTTCACCGGCGTCGAGCGCCGCTTCCAGCGCCTCGGCGATGCGCGCGGCGTCACGATCGTGGACGACTACGCGCATCATCCCACCGAGATCCGCGCCACGCTCGCGGCGGCGCGCGCGGCGTTCCCGGGACGCCGGCTCGTCGCCGCGTTCCAGCCGCACCTCTTCACGCGCACGCGCGATTTCGCCGGCGAGTTCGGCGCGGCGCTCGCGACCGCCGATCTCATCTTCCTCACCGAGATCTACCCCGCGCGCGAGCAGCCGCTGCCGGGCGTGAGCGCGGAACTCATCGTGCGCGCGCTGCGCGATGCCGGTGCGCCGCTCGCCTGGCGCGGCGAGCGCAAGCAGCTCGCCGCGGCGCTCGGTGCCGCCGTGCGCGAGGGCGACGTGGTGATCACGCTCGGCGCGGGCGACATCACGCACACGGGACCCGAACTGCTCGCGCAGCTCGAGGCGGCGGCCTGATGGCGCGCGCGGCGAAGGAGAAGCGTCCGTTCCCGTGGCGTGCGATCGGCGCCGCGGCGCTCGCCGTCGTGCTCTTCCTGGCACCGTGGTGGTCGCCGCCGCTCCTCGCGCACCTCGCGTTCTTCCGGGTGCGGCGGGTGGAAGTGAACGGCACGCATTACATTCAAGCCGATGACATCTACCGGCGTCTCCGGCTCGACAGCACCGCCAGTGTTTGGGATGACACCCACCCGCTCGAGCGGCGGCTCGCGTCGCTCGCCGGCGTGCGCAGCGTGACGATCTCGCGCAAACTCCCCGCGACGCTCGTCGTGCAGGTGGCCGAGCGCCAGCCCGTCGCGTTCGTGCCGTCGGCGTCTGGGCTCCGCGCGGCGGATGGCGACGGCACTCTCCTGCCGCTCGATCCGAGCCGTGTTGCCGTGGATCTCCCCGTGCTCGAGCGCCTCGACACGGCGCTCGTGAAGCTCCTCGCCGACATCCGCAGCCAAAGCCCGGCGCTCTTCGACCAGATCAGTTCGGCGCGCCGCACGTCGCCGAGCGAGATCACGCTCGCGGTGAGCGGAGTCGTCGTGCGCGCGAAACCGAACATCTCCGCCAGCCGTCTAGCCGATATCATTCCCGTCGAGCAGGACCTCGCGCGCCGCGGCGCGCACCCGGCCGAGCTCGATCTCCGTTTCCGTGACCAGGTCATAGCCAAACTGCAATGAATCCTGAACGCTTGGTCGCCGGACTCGACATCGGCTCCGCGAAGACGACGGCGATCATCGCCGAGGTGGTGGGCGACATGCCGAAGCATCCGAGCATCCGGGTGCTGGGCGTCGGCTCGGCGCGCACCGCCGGCCTGCGCAAAGGCGTCGTGTCGGACATCGAGGAGACGACGCGCTCGATCCAGCAGGCGATGACCGACGCGGAGCGCATGGCGGGCGTCGAAGTGGAATTCGTGTACGCCGGCATCGCGGGCGAGCACGTGCAGGCAATGACGAGCCAGGGCGTGGTCGCGGTGAATGGCGAGGAGGTCACGCGCGCCAATGTCGAGCGCGCGCACGAGGTGGCGCGCGCGCAGCCGATCCCCACGGATCGCGAGCTGCTGCACGCGATGCCGCAGGAATACCAGGTGGACAAGGAGAAGGGGATCCGCGATCCCGTGGGCATGATCGGGATGCGTCTCGAGACCGACATGTACCTCGTCACGATCGGCGTGTCGCCGGCGATGAACCTGCGCAAGGCGGTGGAGCGCGCCGGCTATCGTGTGCGCGAGCTCGTGCTCGAGCCGCTCGCGAGCGCGTTCGCCGTGCTCACCGACGACGAGAAGGAACTCGGCGTCGCGCTGGTGGAGATGGGAGCCGGCACCACCGATCTCGCGATCTTCCAGGACGGGAAGATCCGTTTCCTGGGCACCGTCGCCTTCGGCGGCAACAGCGTGACGAACGACATCGTGCACGGGCTCGGCGTGACGCAGACCGACGCCGAGCGGCTGAAGGAGAAATTCGGCTGCGCCTATGAGCCCAAGTGGGCGCACTCGCCGGAGATCATCCAGCTGCCGAGCACCGGCGCGCAGGGCGACCGTCAGATCAAGCGCGAATTGCTCTCGCACATCATCCACCAGCGCATGGACGAGATCTTCGAGTTGGTGGATGCGAAGATCGCGCAGGCGGGGTACGCCGGGAAATTGAGCGCGGGCATCGTGCTCACCGGCGGCGCGGCCGCGATCGACGGCGTGACCGATCTCGCCAGCGACCGTTTCGGCGTGGGGGCGCGCGTGGGTTCGCCCGCCGACAACGTGGGCGGACTGGCGGATTCCGTAGAGGAGCCGCGCTACGGCACCGTGGTGGGGCTCGCGCTCTACGCCGGCCAGCGAATGGCCCAGGGCGTGACCGGCAGCGCCG
This sequence comes from uncultured Gemmatimonadaceae bacterium, assembly GCA_963737845.1. GTDB lineage: Bacteria > Gemmatimonadota > Gemmatimonadetes > Gemmatimonadales > Gemmatimonadaceae > DATKOH01. The sequence continues at coordinate 839,312 of CAVTUD010000001.1, forward strand.
GCGGCAGCCGCCGCGGCCGTGGCGGAGGCAGCATGAACGGCCTGGTCGAGCGGATCAAGGTCTGGTTGCAGGACTTTTTTTAGGCGACCTGAGCTCCGCGCCCAACCCGAACGGCGTACGTCGCACCCCTAAATCCGTAATTGGTCCCCCTAACTCCGTCAGTGACGAGTCGTTCGTTCTACCACGAACGACTCGTCACTGACGGAGTCTGGGTTACCAATTACGGCGTTCGGGGTGCGACTCACGTTTTTTGGGGGTTGGAGGGTATCCACCCTTATCCACCCCGACTTATCCACAATTAAGAAATTTGTCCACGGAGGGTGGCTTGCGCGGCGGAAAGCATTATATTACCGGAGGTTCTGGCTCGAGCCAGCAGACGCCGAAAGCGGTCTTGGCACATAGGCCGCTCAGGTTTTCCACTTCCGGAGCTCTCCTCGCCATGCCCTTCGAGTTCGAAGAGAACACCTCGCAGAACGCCCGCATGAAGGTGGTGGGTGTCGGTGGCGGCGGCGGCAATGCCGTGAACCGGATGATCGAGGAACATCTCAGCGGCGTCGAGTTCATCTCGGTCAACACCGACGCGCAGGCGCTGCTCGCATCGAAGTCGGATGTGAAGCTCCAGATCGGCAAGAAGCTCACGCGCGGGCTCGGCGCCGGCGCGCGGCCGGAGATCGGCCGCCAGGCGATCGAAGAGAATCGCGAGGAAGTCGAGCGGATCCTCCAGGACGCCGACCTCGTGTTCGTCACGTGCGGCATGGGCGGCGGCACCGGCACCGGCGCGGCGCCCGTGATCTGCGAGATCGCGAAATCCTGCGGCGCGCTCACCGATCGGCATCGTCACCAAGCCGTTCCTCTTCGAGGGGCGGAAGCGGATGCGTCAGGCCGAGATGGGCATCGCCGACATGCGCGGGCTCGTGGACGCGATGATCGTCGTGCCGAACGAGCGACTGCTCGCGGTGGTGGGGAAGGGGATCCCGATCGGCGACGCGCTCAAGAAGGCCGACGAAGTGCTGCTCCACGCGACGCAGGGCATCTCGAGCCTCATCAGCGTCATCGGTCTCGTGAACGTCGACTTCGCCAATGTGCGCACGGTGATGGCCAACGGCGGCTCCGCGCTCATGGGCACCGGCATCGGCCGCGGTGAGAATCGCGCGATGGAAGCGGCGCAGCAGGCGATCTCGTCGCCGCTGCTCGACAACGTGTCGATCGCGGGCGCCACCGGCGTGCTCGTGAACATCACCGGCGGCACCGATCTCACGCTCGGCGAAGTGCACCAGGTGAACGAGATCATCCACGACGCCGTGGGCGACGACGCCGAGATCATCTTCGGCGCGGTGAACGAGCCGGCAATGCAGGGCGAGATCCGCGTCACGGTGATCGCCACCGGTTTCGACCGCTCCTTCGACTCCGCCGCGCCGGATTCGTCGGCGCGCGGCGGGCAGACGCCGGTGATCCCGTTCCCGCGCCCCGCGACGCGCACGGGCACCATGGGCGCGGCGGGCATTCCGGCTGCGCGGCCGAGTATGGAGCCGCAGCGTCGCACCGGGACGGGGCCGGTCGCGCCGAATTCACTCTCGTCGCCCGACAAGGCGACGGACGTGAACGACATGGAGATCCCGACGTTCATTCGCCGGCAGATGGACTGAGCGTCACGCGTCGGCCGGGAACGGCCGTCGCGCCCGAAGGGTAGCTTCTCCCCATGCTCGTCTGGGTCCTCTCCGCGATCGCGGGCATCGCGCTCGCGCTCCTCTCGTATCGTGGTCGCATCGCGCCGCCGCTCGTCCTGCGTGCGATCGCGCTGACGCTCATCATCGCGCTCGTGGCCGGTGCGCCGGCGCGCCCGCCGCGGGCGCCCGATCCGCTCATCGCGCTCGACGTCTCGTCGAGCATGCGGCGCGGCGGCGACAGCGCGCTCTGGCGTGCGGCGATCGCGCGCGTAAGAGCGCTCGCTCCGGACACGCTCTGGCTCTTCGGCGATTCGTTGCGCGCTGGCAGCACGCTCGCCGCGCCGTCGGACGCATCGACGCGCGCGCTCGGCGCCGTGGACCGCGCGCGCGCGGCTGGCCGGCCCGTCGTGCTCATCACCGATGGCGAAGTGGACGATGCCGCCCAACTCGGCGCGCTGCCGACCGGCTCGCGCGTGGAGCTGCTCGCGCGCGCGCCCCAGCGCGACGCGGCGGTGACGGAGATCGAAGCGCCGCCCCGCGCCGTGGCGGGCGATACGATCGCGATGCGGATCACCGTGCGCACCGCCGCGGACGCGGTACCGCACGCCGTGCTGAGCGTGCGCGCCGGAAGCCGCGTCCTCGCCGAGGCGGTGGTGGATTCGATGGGAGCCGACGCGGAGCGCGTGATCGCGGTGCGCGTGGCCGTGCCCACGGCGCCCGGCGCCGCCCTGCTCACCGCGTCCATCACCGCGCCGGGCGATGCTGAGCCGCGCAACGACAGCGCGAGCGTCACGCTGGATATCGCGCGCGCGGAGGGCGCGGTATTCGTCTCCTCCGCGCCCGACGAGGAGATCCGCTATCTCGTGCCGGTGTTGCGCGGCGCGCTCGCGCTTCCGGCTCGCGGGTTCTACCGCGTGGCACCGGGCGCGTGGCGTCGCGAAGGCACGCTCGCGCCGGTGCAAGAATCCGAGGTGCGCGCCGCACTGCGCGCGGCGCCGCTCGCGATCGTGCACGGAGACACGGCGATCCTCGGCGCGCCGCGCGCCGCGGCGTCGGGCGCGCTGCTGCTCATGCCGGAAGGGAATCCAGCGCCCGGTGAGTGGTATGTGTCCGCCGCGCCGGCATCACCGGTCGCGGCGGCGCTCGCTGGCGTGCCGTGGGACAGCGTGCCGCCGCTCGCGGTGCCCGATGTCGCGCCCGAGGGAGAGTGGGTGGCGCTCGCGGTCGCGCGCGCGCGTCGCTACGACCCGCGCGCGGCGATCGCGGGGTCGGATCGTGAACGCCGCGTGGTGATCGCGGGCGCGATGGGCAGTTGGCGCTGGAAGTTCCGCGGCGGCGCGAGTGCGGCGGCGTATGACGCACTCTGGGGCGGTATATTGGATTGGCTCGCGGCGGAACGTCGTGATCCTCGCGCCGCGGCGCCGGTGAGCGGGCTGCTGCGTGCGGGCGTGCCAGTGCAGTGGAGGCGCGGCGGCAGCGCGAAGTCGGCGGAGGTGACCGTGGTCGTCAGGCGGCGCGGTGCGACGCGCGCGGATACGGTTGTGCTCCACTTCGCCGCGGGCTCGAGCGTTGCCGAGAGCGCGCCGATGGAGCCGGGCGTCTACGATGTGGCGGCCCCCGGCGGCGCCGCAGTGCTCGCCGTGAATGCCTCGCGCGAATGGCTGCCGCGCACTTCCGTGGTGCGCGCGGGTACAACGGACGCGGGCGGATCGCCGGTTCCGGGCGATGCGCCGCCGCTCCGCGACCGGGGATGGCCGTACGTGCTCGCGATCGCCGCTCTCTGCTCCGAATGGCTCCTCCGGCGGCGTGCCGGGCTGCGTTGACCCTTACCCGCTCACCCCAATTGGCCCGTATCCAACGCCGAGCCGGCGACCTCCCGACCCGATCGCTCTGGCAGCGCCTCAAGGACACGGCGCGCCTCGATGTGGGCGCCCTGGTGCGCGGCGATCGCATCGCGGGCTCGCTCGAGCTGCTCGAGATGCTGCTGCTCGAAGCGGACTTCGGCGTGCCGGTGAGCGTGCGCCTCGTGGCGGGCGTGGAAGCGCGCGCGAAACGCGGTGAATTGCAGAGCGACGACGAATTCCGCGCCGCGCTCGGCGGCGCGATCGAGAGCGCATTGCGCGCGGGCAAAAGCGATCCCGCGATCGCGACTGCCGCGGCCGCGCCGACGGTGATCTTGATCGTTGGCGTGAACGGATCCGGGAAGACGACGTTCATCGGGAAGCTCGCGGCGCGGCTGGCGGCGGAAGGGAAGTCGGTGCTCGTCGCGGCGGGCGACACGTATCGTGCCGGCGCGATCGACCAACTGCGCCTGTGGGCGGAGCGCTCTGGCGCGCAGTTCGTGGGCAGCACGCCGGGCGGCGATCCGGCCGCCGTCGCCTGGGCGTCGCTCGACGCGGCCGCGGCGCGCGGCATCGACGTCGTGATCATCGACACGGCAGGCCGCCTTCACACGCAGAATGATCTCATGGTGGAACTGAAGAAGGTCGCGACGGTGGTGGCGAAGCGGCTCCCCGGTGCGCCGCATGAAACGTTGCTCGTGCTCGACGGGACGATCGGCCAGAACGCGGTGGCGCAGGCGAAGGCGTTCGCGGAAGCCGTGCCCGTGACCGGCGTGGTCGTGACGAAAATGGACGGCACCGCGAAAGGCGGGATCGTCCTCGCGGTGCACGAAGCGCTCGACGTGCCGGTGAAGTTCGTGGGCGTCGGCGAACAGGCCGCGGACCTCGAGCCGTTCGATGCCGCGCGCTACGCCGCGGAGCTCGTGCGCGCCGACTGATGCCGCCGCGTGAGGCCGCGCCGCGTCCGGCGCTCGCCCTCGACACGGGCGTCCGGTATCTCAAGGGCGTGGGCGAGGTGCGCGCCGGCCAGCTGATGCGGCTCGGTCTTCGCACCGCCGGCGATCTGCTCTACCATCTGCCGCACCGCTACGAGGACGCGACCACGGTCACGCCCATCGCGCGTCTCGCGACCGGCATGGACGTCACGATCATCGGCACGGTGATCTCCAAGGGGATCATCCCCACCCGCAAGGCGCTGCGCGTCTTCCAAGCGGTGGTGCGCGACGACAGCGGGATGATCGAGGTCGCGTGGCCCGGGCAGCCCTTCCTGGACCGCGTGATCCAAAAGGAGGACGTGCTGCTGCTCACGGGGCCGGTGCGCTTCTATCATGGGCGCCAGCTCGCGCCGCGCGAGTTCGTGAACCTCGGCGCCAACGCCGAGGGCACCAGCGGCGGCCGCGTGCTCGCGGTGTATCCGGCCACCGAGGGGCTGTCGTTCAAGCAGATCCGCACGCTCATCGAGACGCATCTCGACGCGCTGCTGCCGCTCGCGCGCGAGTGGCTGCCCGCGCCTCTGCTCGCCGCCGCGGGCGTCCCAGCGCTGCCCGAGGCGCTCCGCATGGTGCACCGGCCCACATCGGTGGCGGAGGCGCATCGCGGGCGCAGCCGGTTCGCGTTCGAAGAGCTGTTCGCGGTGCAACTGCTCCATCATCGCGCGCGGGCGCTCGCACGCGAACAGCGCGACGGCATCCGCTTCGTGAACCGCCGCGAACTCACCACGCGGCTCAAGGCGACGCTCCCCTTTGCGTTGACTGGTGCGCAGACGCGCGTCACGCGCGAGATCTTCGCCGACATGTGCAGCGAGCGGCGCATGCACCGGCTGCTCCAGGGCGACGTGGGGAGCGGCAAGACGATCGTCGCGCTCTTCGCGGCGCTGCTCGCGGTGGAGAACGGGATGCAGGCGGCGTTCATGGCGCCCACCGAACTGCTCGCCGAGCAGCACGCGCGCACTTTCGAGCGCTTGCTCGATCCGCTCGGCATGCGCCCGGTGCTGCTCACCGGATCGCTCGGGGCGGCGGAGCGGAAAGAGGCCGACGCCCGGCTCGCGAGCGCGGCGCCGCTCGTCGCGGTGGGCACGCACGCGCTCGTGCAGCAGCGCACCGCGTTCGGCCGGCTCGGCCTCGCGGTGATCGACGAGCAGCATCGATTCGGCGTGGAGCAGCGCGCGGCGCTCGGCGAGAAAGGGAAACGGCCCGACGTGCTGTTGCTCAGCGCGACGCCCATTCCGCGGTCACTCGCGCTCACGATCTACGGCGATCTGGACGTGAGCACGCTCGACGAGCGGCCGCCCGGCCGGCACCCCGTGCGCACCGCGATCCGTCCCGCCAAGGCGCGCGGCAGCGTGATGGATTTCGTGGACGCCGAGATCGGACGCGGGCGGCAGGCGTACATCGTGTACCCGGTGATCGAGGAATCGGAGACGCGCGATCTGAAGGCGGCCACCAGCATGGCCAAGTCGCTCGCCGCCGGTGCGTTCGCGGCGCGGCGCGTAGCGCTGCTGCACGGCAAGATCCCGGCGGCCGAGCGCGACGCGATCATGCGGCGATTCCGGGACGGCGCGATCGATGTGCTCGTCGCGACGACGGTGATCGAGGTGGGCATCGATGTGCCGAACGCCACCGTGATGATCGTGGAGCATCCGGAGCGCTTCGGTCTCTCGCAGCTGCATCAATTGCGCGGCCGCGTGGGGCGCGGCGCGGAGGCGAGCTGGTGCGTGCTGCTCGGCGACGTGAGCCCCGACGTGCACGAGCGCCTGCGGGTATTCGTGGAGACCGACGACGGCTTCGAGATCGCGCGAGAGGACTTGAGCCGCCGCGGGATGGGCGATCTGTTCGGCGAGCGCCAGCATGGTGAAGCGATGTTCAAGATCGCCGACCCGATACGTGATTCGGAGCTGAACGCGCTCGCGACGGTGGCGGCCGCCGATCTGCTCGCGAAGGACCCGGAGTTGAGATCTCCCGAGCACGCCGAGCTCCGGCGGCGGCTCGGCGAGCGCTACGCGCGGGCGATCGAGCTCTTTCGCGTGGGATGAGCGTTCTGACACATTGCTCGTCGAGCTCCAGGCGTATCGTGCTGGCATCCAGGTCGAAACTTCGACCTTGATGCCAGTCCGCTGCGCACAGAGCACCACGAACGATGAGTCAGCGTTGAACTCCCCCAGTCAACGGACTAAGTTGCGCGACCCGCTATGACAATGACATTCGCACGCATCGATGAGTTGAAGGATCACGCCGGCACCACGGTCACGGTGCGCGGATGGGTGTCGCATCTCCGCTCGTCGGGGAAGATCGCGTTCATCGTCCTGCGCGACGGCACGGGGCTGCTGCAGTGCGTGGTGGTGAAGAGCGAAGTGAGCGCGGAGACGTGGGAGCGGTTCGGTGCGCTCACGATCGAATCGTCGGCGGCGGTCACGGGCGCGGTGCGCGCCGACGCGCGGGCGCCGGGCGGATTCGAGCTCGGCGTCTCGGCGCTCACGATCGTTGGCGCGAGCGCGCTCGATTACCCGATCCAGCCCAAGGAACACGGCGTCGATTTCCTTCTCGACAATCGCCACCTGTGGCTGCGGGCGCAGCGGCAGCGCGCCATCGCGCGCGTGCGCAACGAGGTGGAGCAAGCGATCCACGATTTCTTCTATGAGCGCGGCTTCCTGCGCGTGGACACGCCGATCCTCACCGCGGCGATCGGTGAGCGGTCGGGTCTGTTCGCGACCGAGTACTTCGACGAGGGGAACGCGTACCTTGCGCAGACCGGCCAACTGTACGGCGAGGCGGCGGCCGCGGCGTGGGGGAAGATCTACACCTTCGGCCCCACGTTCCGCGCCGAGAAATCGAAGACGCGCCGGCACCTCACCGAGTTCTGGATGATCGAGCCGGAGGTCGCCTGGAACGACTCGAACGACAACATGCGCCTGCAGGAGGACTTCGTCAGCTATCTCGTGCGGCGCGCGCTCGAGCGGTGCCCGGCGGAGCTCAAGGAACTCGAGCGCGACACGTCGCATTTGCTGAAGATCAAGCCGCCATTCCCGCGGCTGAACTACACCGACGCGATCGCGCTCGTGCAGAAGAAGGGGAGCACCACGCAGTGGGGCGAGGACCTCGGCGCCGAGGATGAAGCGCTGATCGTCGCGGATTACGACCGGCCGGTGTTCGTATTCAACTATCCGAAGGAGGCGAAGGCCTTCTACATGAAGGAGAATCCGGACGATCCGCGCACCGTGCTCTGCGACGACCTGCTCGCGCCCGAGGGATACGGCGAGATCATCGGCGGCAGCCAGCGTGAGGACGATCACGACAAGCTCGTCGCGCGCATCAAGGAGGAGAAACTCCCGATGGATGCGTACGGCTGGTATCTCGATCTCCGGAAGTACGGGACGTTCACGCACGCCGGCTTCGGGCTCGGCCTCGAGCGCACGGTGAGCTGGATCTGCGGACTGCCGCATCTCCGAGAAGCGATCGCGTTCCCGCGGATGATGAACCGGCTGCGACCATAGGGCGCGGGAAGCGCCGCGGGAAGCGCCGCGGGAAGCGATGACACGGAGGAGCACCCCGTTAGTTCTCGCTTCCCGCGGCGCTTCCCGCTTCCCGCTTCCCGCGTACTTACTCCGACAGCTTCACCTCGTCCCATAGCGCGTCGAGTTCTTCGAGGCTCGCTTCGCCCATCGTGATCCCTTGCGCCTTCGCGAGTGCTTCCAGTTTCTCGAACCGCGCCACGAACTTCTCATTCGCCCGGTCGAGCGCCACGGATGCGTGCACGCCGGCCCGGCGCGCGAGATTCACGGCCGCGAACAGCAAGTCGCCGATCTCGAGCTCCAGCGCGCGGTGCGCCTCGTCGTACACCGGACTCGCGTCCACACCGTCGGTGCGCTGCGCCGGCGGATGCGCGGCGAGATGCTCGCGCACTTCGGCGAGTTCTTCCTCCACCTTCGCCGCGGGGCCGGCGGTGTCGTTCCAGTCGAAGCCCACGCCGGCGGCGCGCTCCTGAAGCCGGTGCGCGCGGTGCAGGGCGGGGAGCCCCGCCGGCAGTCCCTCGGCGATCGACGCGCGCGACTTGGACTTCATCTTCTCCCACGGCTCGCGCGCGCCGCCGCCGTACAGATGCGGATGCCGCCGCTTCATCTTCGCGATGAGCGCGCGCGGCACGTCGAGCGCCTGGAACTCGCCGGCGCCCTCCGCGATCACCGCGTGGAAGAGCACCTGCAGCAATAGATCGCCCAGCTCATCGCGCATCGGGCCGGCGTCGCCCGCGCGGATCGCGTCGTCGAGCTCATGCGCTTCCTCGATCAGGTACGGCCGCAGCGAGTCATGCGTCTGCGCGCGGTCCCATTCGCAGCGCGCGCGCAGGTCGCGCATCATCGCGAGCGCGTCATCGAATGTCGGATTATCTTCCATCGCCCCTCCTGAGCCGACATACTACCCGTTCGAGCGATGACGCGTCAATGCATACGCACTTGAAACGCGCCTGGGTCGAGATCGACCTCGGCGCGTTGCTGCGGAATGGAGCCGTGATGGCGGCGCGCGGGGCCGCGCTCATCCCCATGGTGAAGGCGGACGCGTATGGGCTCGGCGCGGCCCGCGTGGCGCGCGCGCTCGACCGGCTCGACCCGTGGGGCTTCGGCGTCGCCACGATCGAGGAAGGTCGTGCACTCCGCGCGGCGGGCATCGACCGGCCCATCATCGTGTTCACGCCGGTCACCGGATCGGAGCTCGACGACATCCGCGCCGCGCGCCTCACGCCGATCCTCGCGCGCGCCGAGGACATCGCGGCCTGGCGCGGCACCGGCGGCGGCGAGTGGCAGCTCTCGATCGACACCGGCATGGGCCGCGACGGCGTGCGGTGGAGCGAGATGGCGAACGTGCTCGCCGAGACCGCGCTCTCCGCGCCGCAGGGCGCGTACACGCACTTCCACTCGTCGGAGGCGGATGCCGCGTCGGTCACCGAGCAGGAACGCCGCTTCGAGACGGCGCTCGGCAGCCTGCGTGTTCGTCCGAAAATGCTGCACACCGAGAATTCCGCGGCCCTCGCGCGCCGCGACCACTCGGCGTGGAGTCATGCGCGCCCCGGGATCTTCCTGTACGGCGTGGGGAGCGGACTCGCCGTGAGAGTCGCGCCCGAGCCGGTGGTGAGCGTGCGCGCCCGCATCGTGGCGCTGCGCACCGTGTCCGCGGGCGATACCGTGAGCTACGACGCCACCTGGCGCGCGGGCGGCGAGCGCACGATCGCGACCGCCGCGATCGGATACGCCGATGGCTACCGCCGCGCGTTCAGCGGCAAGGGCGCGGCGCTGCTGGGCGGCCGCCGCGTGTCGGTGGCGGGCGTGGTCACGATGGACATGACGATGCTCGATGTCACCGGTGTCCCGTGCGCCGTGGGCGACGTTGCGACGTTCATCGGGCGCGATGGCGCGAGTCTGATCACGGTCGAAGATGCCGCAGTAATGGGCGGCCTCGTCGCCGTACGAAGTGCTCACGGGACTCAGCCAGCGCCTCGAGCACAGCTACCGCGAGGCGCCATAGTGCGCCGTGCGGCGATCGTCGTGCTCGACGGCGTGGGCATCGGCGAGGCGCCGGACGCGGCGGCCTATGGCGACCAGGGCAGCGACACGCTCGGCAACATCGCGCGCGCGGTGGGCGGGCTCGACTTGCCCAACCTCGCCGCGGCCGGCCTCGGCCATATCAAACCGCTCGCGGGAGTGCCCGCGGTGGAGCATCCGCGTGGCGCGTGGGGATCCATGACGCCCCGGTCGCACGGCAAGGACAGCACGACGGGTCATTGGGAGATCGCGGGTCTCGAACTCGCGCGCGCGTTCCCGACGTTTCCCGGAGGATTCCCGCCCGCGGTGATCGCGGAGTTCGAGAAGCGCACCGGGCGCGGTGTGCTCGCGAACGTCGCGGCGAGTGGCACCGAGATCCTGCAGCGATTCGGCGCGGAGCACGAACGCACCGGTAAGTGGATCGTGTACACGTCGGCCGACTCCGTTTTCCAGGTGGCGGCGCATGAACGGGTCGTGCCGCTCGATGAGCTCTACCGCGCCTGCGAGACCGCGCGGGCGATGCTCACGGCGCCGGTCGATGTGTCGCGCGTGATCGCCCGCCCGTTCACCGGAGCGGCGGGCGCGTATGTGCGCACGGCCAACCGGCGGGACTTCTCGATCGCGCCGACCGGTGAGACGCTGCTCGACGCGTTGGCGGCCGCCGGGATCCCGCGCACCGGGGTCGGCAAGGTGGACGATCTGTTCGCGGGGCGGGGCATCACCGCGAAGCATACCGCTTCGAACGCCGAGGGGGTGCGGGCGATCTCGGAAGCACTTCTTTCGATGGAGAGTGGGTTCCTGTTCGCCAACCTAGTAGATTTCGATCAACTCTGGGGGCACCGGAACGACGTAGCGGGGTTCTATGAGGGACTCCGCGCGTTCGACCGCGCCCTCCCATCGCTGGTGCAGCTGCTTCGCGAGGATGATTTGTTCTTTCTGACGGCCGATCACGGCAACGATCCCACCACTCCGACGAGCGATCACGCGCGCGAGAACGTGCCATTGCTCGCCATCGGGCCGCGCGTGCGCGCGGTCTCGCTGGGCGCGCGCGCGACCTTCGCGGACCTGGGTGCGACCGTCGCAGAGTGGCTTGGACTGTCGTTCCGCGGCGCCGGCACCTCGTTCCTCGCGCCGCTCGTGGGCGCGTGACGACGGATCAGGGTATCGACCGTTTGCGCGAGGCGGCATCGAAAGCGATGCGCGCCGCGTATGCGCCATACTCGGGCTTCCGCGTGGGTGCGGCGCTCGAGGCCCGCGATGGGTCGGTGTTCGCGGGCTGCAACGTCGAGAACGCAAGCTGGCCCGCGGGGATCTGCGCCGAGCGGGGCGCGGTGGCGTCGGCCGTCGCGTCGGGCGCGCGGCAGTTCGCACGGATCGTGATCGTCACGGAGGCATCGTCGGCCACGCCGCCCTGCGGGATCTGCCGGCAAGTACTGGCCGAGCTGGCGCCCGAACTCGAAGTGATCAGTTGCACCATTGCCGGGTCGGAGGCGCGCTGGAAGTTGGCGGCACTCCTCCCGCATCCATTCACCGCTGCATCGCTGGGTCGCGCGTGATCCCGGCCATCACACGATTCGTTCCGGAGAGTCTTTCTTGTTGAGTAGATCTCATTCGCTGGCGGTCCTCGCGATCGCCGCGTTGGCATTGGGTGCCTGTCAGGAGAAGCTGACCGGGGGGAACGCCTGCCCGTCGCTCTGCACCGAGCAGACCGTCGGCTTCGTCGATACCGTATTCACGGCGGATCAAGTGATCGACACAGTGGTCACGCTGCCGGGACTCCCATCGATCGGCACCGAGCCCGGCATCCTGCTCGCGCGCTATGCGCAGAACGGTGATTCGGTCGTCTCTGTCGGCGTGTTCCGCTTCGACTCGATCAACCGGAGCTTCCTGCCCAGCCGATACCGGCTCGCCGACCGTCCCGTTGACGTCGGCCGACTCGTCGTTCCTCTCGACTCACCATCACGGGCGCGCTCGATACGATCAACGTCCAGGACACCGTCGATGTTCACGGCCTATAACGTGTACGCGAACGTGCCCTATCTCGACACGGGCGTCGTGCACGCCAAGTTCTCGGGCACGCCGATCGGCACGCTCACGGTGCCGCGCGATTCCGTGACCGGCTCCTGCAGATCCCGATCGATACGATGGTGGTCACGCAGGCGATCCTGACGAACACTCCCGTGAACATCGGGATCACCGTGTCGAGTAAGAAGCGAGTGAATCTCACCGTGCTCTCGTCCGAGGGCACGCCGAACGGCGATGGAGAGGCGGTGCTGAACTATCGCGGCCTCGCCCCCGATACGCTGAAGGAAGGGTTCCGGGTATTCCTCAATACGCAGGTCACGACGTTCGGGCCGCCGATCTCTGCAATGCGCGATTACCAAATGAGCTTCAAGGGGTCGCCGCCCTATCCGGCCGGCGTCCTCGCGGTAGGAGGGTTGCCGAGCAATCGCGTGCTCGTGCGATTCAAATTCCCCTCGTGGCTGATCGACTCGACCACCACGGTGGTCCGCGCCGACCTCATCCTGAACCAGCAGCCATTCCCGGCTTTCCGCGTCGACAGCGACTCGGTCACGATGAACGGCTGGCCCGTCACCGCGAGCCCCGCGGTCACGGATCTGCGTGAAGATCGGCACCCTCATCGGCACCAGCTCGCTCGTGAGTCTGCGACAGGCGTTCCTGCCTCCGTATGGCACCGGAGTGGACACGGTCTCGCTGATCCGGGAGGGGATCGGCACCATCCCGGCATTCCTCACGATGTTCTCCTACTGGAAGTTCGAGGGCACCCAGGTGCAGCGTGCCGTGGTGCTCGCGCTCGCGTCGGAGGGCACGGAACCACGCGAACTCTGGTTCTATGGTACCTCGGCATCTCCGGCGCTGCGGCCAAAGGTGCACGTGAGCTATGTCCCGCACTCTGTGATCGGTCTCCCGTGACGCGATATCTTTTTGTGGTGACCGCGCTGGTCGTTGCCGGCGCGGCCAACGCGGCCGCACAGGGAACGCTGAGCACGCAGGGCTACGGCTATCCCGCGGGTCCGCTCTCCACGCGCGCGCTCACGCTGGGCGGCTCGGTGAGTGAGCTCGATCCCATCAGCGCGGTGAACCCGGCGGCGCTCACGACGTGGGGGCGCTCGGGACTCTATGGCCAATTCGGTCCGGAGTTCCGCACGGTGACCGCGAACGGCACGAACGATGAGTCGACGGTGATCCGCTTCCCGCTCTTCGCGGGTGCGCTGGCCGTGAACGAGCGCCTCATCTTCGGCGTCTCGTTCTCGAATCTGCTGGACCGCACGTGGCAAACGGAGGTGAAGGGCTACTATCCCGTGGGCGGCGGCGACAGCGTGGCGTACGATCAATTGTTCAGTTCGAGGGGCGCGATCACCAACGGCCGGTTCGCCGGCGCGTACCGTCTCACGAACACGCTTCGCATCGGCTTCGGATTCCACTTCTACACCGGTCAAACGACGCTCGGCATCATCGAGACGTTCGGCGACTCGACGTTCGCGGCATTCAGCCAGGCGACGGTCGTGAACCTCTCGGGCACGGGCTACAGCGCGGGTCTCGCCTGGAGCCCGGTCACGACGGTGGCGATCGGCGCGTCGGGCGAACTGGGTGGCGTGATGCGGGCGCGCCGGAACGATACGCTCGTGACGAACGCGCGCGTGCCCGATCGCGCCGGCGTCAGCGTTCTCTGGGCCGGCATCCCCGGCATCAGCGTTTCCGCCGACGCGGAATGGACGCAATGGTCGGCGATGAACGGGCTCGCCCAGAGCCCGGTGCTCGCGGTGGACACGTGGGACTACGGGGTTGGCGCAGAGATCAAGGTGGGCGAGCTCTCCGGGAATGGCGTGCCGCTCCGGTTCGGATATCGCGTGCGCGGACTGCCCTTCCAAGCCGATTCGACGAACGTCACCGAGAGGGTCTTCTCGTTCGGCGGCGGCATCCCGCTCGCGCAGAATCGCGCGCGCATCGACATCGGGGTCCTCCATTCGTCGCGCACCGCCGACCTGCCGGTGAAGGAGAGCGCGTGGACCCTCAGCATCGGCATTCTCGTCCGCCCGTAGCCCCGTGACCGATCGCGCCGAGCGCTCGCCCCTGATCCTCGTGGCGGATGACGTGCCGGCGAACGTCGCCGCGCTCGAGGACCAACTCACGACGCTCGGCTACCGCGTCGTGAGCGCGGTGGACGGCCCGGGCGCGCTCGCCGCGTGCCAGACGCAGCGTCCCGACCTCTGCATCCTCGACGTCTCGATGCCGCCGGGTTCGCTCGAGTGCGACGCGCGCGACACGGGGTTCGAAGTGTGCCGGCGCATCAAGCGCGATCCGCGCACGGCGCGCATCCCCGTGATCTTCGTCACGGCGCTCAACGACACGAGCGACCGCGTGAAGGCGATCGAAGCCGGCGGCGACGATTTCCTCAGCAAACCGCACAGCCGCCAGGTGCTGAGCGCGCGCGTGCGCTCCTTGCTGCGCCTCAAGTTCGCCACGGAGGCGCTCGAAGAGAGCTACGCGCGGCTTCGCGAACTCGAGCAGGTGCGCGACGACCTGATGAAGATGATCGTGCACGATCTGAAGACGCCCCTCGCGAGTGTTCTTGCCTCGCTCGAGATGGTGCTCGACAACGATTTCGGACCGGTCACGGAAGAACAGCGTCGCGCGCTCGGCGATGCCGAGTCGCGCGCCGAGGAGCTGCTCGCGCTCATCGAGGATCTGTTGGAGGTGGCGCGCATCGAGGAGACGTCGCTCGCGCTCGAGCGCCGGCCCGTCGCGCCCGGTGCGCTGCTCACGGAGATCGCGCACGAGTGGGGCGCGCGGTTCCAGCGCGCGCACACCACGGCGAGCGTCGCCGCCGCGGATGACGCGCCGGTGTTCGAGGCCGACCGGGCGCTGCTCAAGCGCGTCTTCGGGAACCTGATCCAGAACGCGATCATGCACGGCGGGGAGCGCGTGACGCTGTCGCTGAATGCCGAGCGCGACGCCGGCGACGGCGTCTTGTTCACCGTCGCCGACGACGGTCCCGGCATCCCGGTGGAATTCCACGAATCGATCTTCCGGAAGTTCGAACGGGTGCGGAAGGCCGACGCGCCGCGCGTGCGGAGCTCCGGGCTCGGCCTCACCTTCTGCAAGCTGGTGGTGGAAGCGCATGGTGGGCGGATCTGGGTGGAGAGCGTCGAAGGGAAGGGGAGCCGCTTCTTCATCGCGCTGCCGGCGGGCGCGGGTTCGTCCGCGGCGTGAGAGTCTTCCTCGCGACCCATGGGTGCCGCGCGAACCAGTACGACAGCGCGGCCGTTCGCGCGATGCTGGAGAGCGAGGGGCACGAGATCGCCAGCGCGCCCGAACGCGCGGAGATGGCGGTGTTCAACTCGTGCGCCGTGACCGCCGATGCGGTCGCGGACCTGCGGCAAGGCGTCCGGCGCGCGGCGCGCCGCAATCCGGCGCTGCGCACGGTGGTGATGGGTTGCGCCGCGGCGCTCGATCGCGGCGAGATCGCGGCGCTGCCCACCGTGCGCGACGTCATTGGGGGCGCGCCGATGGATGCCATCGCCGCCGCGCTCGGACTCACCCCCGCGGCCGCGATGGTGCGCGCCGCGGAACAGACCGGCGCGCGCGCACTGCTCCGCATTCAGGATGGATGCGACGAGCATTGCACCTTCTGCGCGACAACGATGGCGCGCGGCGCGGCGCGCTCGCGGCCGGTGCACGAGCTCGTCGCCGAAGCGTCGCGGCTCGCCGAACATCACGCCGAGATCGTGCTCACCGGCATTCACATCGGGCAGTACGGACGCGATCTCGGCTCCTCCCTCGGCGAGCTGCTCGAGACGCTCGTGGGTCGCGTGGACAGCGTGCGCTTCCGGCTCTCGTCGGTAGAAGCGAGCGAAGTGGATGACCGGCTCGCCGACCTGCTCGCCGGCGATGCACGCCGCGTCGCGCCGTGGCTGCACGCGCCACTCCAGTCCGGGATCGGACCGGCTCTTGAAGCGGATGGGGCGGCACTGGTACTCTGCCGCGAGCTACGCGGCCGCTGTCGAGCGGCTCGCCGCGCGCACGCCGCTGCTCGGGCTCGGCGCCGACATCATCGCGGGCTTCCCGGGCGAGAGCGATGCCGATCACGACGCGACGCTCGCGCTCGTGTCGCAGCTGCCGTTCACGGTGCTCCACGTGTTCCCGTACTCGGAGCGGCCGGGCACGGCCGCGGCGCGCCTCGGCGGCACCGTTCCGCGGCCGACGGCCATCCGCCGCGCGGCGGAGTTGCGCGCACTCGGCGAGCGGAAGGCCGCGGCACATCGTGTCTCGCGCATCGGCGGCGTGGCGGACGTCGTAGTGCTCGGCGGGCGCGTCGCGCCGGGAGGGACTCACCGAGGATCATCTCACCGTGCGCCTTCGCGACCAGTCGCTGGCCCGCGGCGCCCGCGTGCGCGCGCGGCTGGAAGGCGAGCCCGGGGACGCGACTCTGTTCGCCCGCACCGGGGCGGAGTAGCTTTCCGCATGGCCGAGCGCGGCGGGACCGTCTACATCGAGACGTACGGGTGCCAGATGAACGTGAGCGATTCCGAGCTGATGCTCGGCCGTCTCGCGGAGGAGGGCTTCGTCCCGGTGGACGGCCCGGATGGCGCCGACGTGATCCTCGTGAACACCTGCGCGATCCGCGATCACGCCGAGCAGCGGGTGTTCGGCCGCATCGGCGAACTCAAGCGGCACATGACCGAGCGTACGGTCCTCGGCGTGACCGGCTGCATGGCGCAGCGCCTGGGCCCCGCGCTGCTCGAGCGCGCGTCGCACGTGGACCTCGTGGTGGGTCCCGACGGCTATCGTGCGCTCCCCGCCCTCATCGCCGGCGCGCGTGAGGGCCGTCGTGCGGCGAACGTGGAATTCGACATCGAAGAGCATTACGAGGATTTCAGCGCGCGGCGTTTCGAAGGCGTGCGCGCGTGGGTGCCGGTGCAGCGCGGTTGCGACTACAAGTGCACGTACTGCATCGTGCCGACGACGCGCGGCCCGGAGCGCAGCCGCCGGCTGGCGGATGTCGTGCGCGAAGCGCATGAGATCGCGGCGCAGGGGATCACCGAGATCACGCTGCTCGGCCAGACGGTGAACTCGTACCACGACGGCGAGCACGATTTCGGCGCGCTGCTGCGTGCCGTCGGCGCGGTGAGCGGGATCCGCCGCGTGAGATTCACGAGCCCGCACCCGAACGACTTCTCTAGTTCGGTGCTTTCCGCGATGGCGGAGACGCCGGCGGTCTGCGAGCATGTGCACCTGCCCATGCAGTCCGGCAGCGATCGCACGCTCAAGCGCATGCTGCGCCGTTACACGCGCGACGAATACTTCGCGTGCGCCGAGCGGCTGCGCGCGTCGATCCCGGGACTGGCGCTGAGCACCGACGTCATCGTCGGCTTCCCGGGGGAGACGGACGAAGACTTCGAGGAGACGCTCTCGGCGGTGCGTGCGCTCGGGTTCGACGATGCGTACACGTTCAAGTTCTCGCTGCGCGAGGGCACGCCAGCGGAGCGGCTCCCGGCGGCGCTCACCGTGCCCGACGATGTCGCGAGCGAGCGGCTCGACCGCCTGATCGCGCTGCAGCGCGAGTTGACGCGCGCGCGCAGCCGCGCGCTGCTGGGCACGCGGCATGAAGTGCTCATCGAGAAGAGCGCGCGCCGCGGCGGGCTGCTGCAGGGGCGCACGCGGCGGCATCAGACCGTGCTCGTTGCCGGCGAGGCGTCGCTCATCGGGAGCTACCTCACCGTGGAGCTCACGGGCACGACGGGCTCGACCTTCACGGGCGCGCCCGTCTCCTCACGCGCGGCACTGCCGATGGCCGGATGAAGAATCTCCTTGAGGGCTCCATTCGCGAGCTCTACCGCGAACTGCGCGAGAATTTCCCCGAAGCGTGCCGTTGCGACCGTTGCGAGAGCGACGCGATCACGTACGCGCTGAATCATCTCCATCCGCGGTACACCGTGGAGGAGAATCCCGGCCGGACGCTCGTCGCGGTGGACCTGCAGCGCGAGGGCACACGCGCCGAACTGGCCGTGACCGTGATCGACGCGATCAAGCTCGTGGCGATGAATCCGCGGCATCCGCGCGCGCCGCGCGCGGCGGAGTGATCGGGACCTCCGCGCAACGGTAGGATGGCGGGCCGCGCCAGGGCGCGGCGCATGGTGGGAGATCGAGACTCGGGCGCCGCGCGCGCCGTGCCATGCCCATCATCGCGTACGCCGTCGCATCGTTCGCGGCGGGACTGCTGCTCGGGTTCGCCGATCTGCCATTCGCCGGCGCGATGTGCGCCGGCACGCTCGCCATGGCGGGCCTGCTGGGCGGGCGCCGTGCGATGGTCGCGTTCGGCGCGCTGATCGCGGCGGGCATCCTCGTGGCCGGCGCGAGCGACGGGGCCCGCGAGCGCTGCGTGCGCCGCATCGTGGCCGCGACCGAATGGCGCGTCGTGCCCGATGATGATGCGTCACCCGGCGCGTTCGTCGGGGGCGAAGCCTCGATCGAAGGATGCACGGTGCGCGCATCGCTCTCCGTGGCGCGGGGCACCGCGCGCGCCGGGGAGGCGGTGCGCGTGCGCGGCGAAGCGACGCGAGCGCCGCGGGGAGTGCGCATCGCGCACGCGACGCTTTCGCCGGACGAGGGCGGCTCGGCGCTGATCCGCGCGAGAGCCGACGCCGGCGCGCGAATCGATGCGTTATTCGGCACCGATGCGCCAATGGTGCGTGCGCTCCTCATCGCCGACCAGCGGGCGGTCGATCCGGCGATCCGCGACCGCTTCGCCGCGGCCGGCATCGTGCACATGCTCTCGATCTCGGGACTGCACGTGGCGATCATCGCCGCCGCGGTACGGCTGCTCTTCCTGGCGCTGCGACTGCGGAGCGGGCCGGCCACCGCCGCGACGCTCGCCGTAGTCGCGCTCTATCTCGCGGTGATCGGCGCGCCGCCGCCGGCGCTCCGGTCCGGCGTGATGCTCGGCGCCGCCGCGCTCACCCGGCAGATGCAGCGTCCCGTGTCGGCCTGGGCGGTGCTCGCGCTGGGCGCGGCCGCGCCGCTGGTTGATCCGCGCACCGTCACCGATCTTGGCTACCAGCTCAGCGTCTTGGGCATGGCGAGCCTGATCGCCGGCGGGATCCTCGCGAAGAAATGGTGCGCGAAGCTGGACGGCTGGCGCTTGGGCATCGCGGCAGTCGCGATCATCTCGACCATCGCGACACTCGCGAGCGCGCCGCTCGTCGCATGGTACTTCGGGCGCGTGAGCGTGATCGCGCCGCTCACCAACATCATCGCCACGCCGGTGGTCGGCGTGCTGCAGCCTACGCTCTTCCTGGCGCTCGTGCTCTCGCCGTGGCCCGCGGGCGCACGATTCGTCGCCGGCGCGGCGCATCCGATGCTTGCGGCGTTCGGAGCGATCGCATCCGTGGGCGCGGCCGTTCCCGGTGCGAGCGTTCATGTCGCGCCAACGCTCGCGGCCGCGCTGCTCTTCGGTGTGGCGGCGTTGGCGCTGCTTGTCGCATGCGCCAGTCATTTTCCCGAACGCGCGCTCATTGCCGCGCTCGCGGCGCTCGCCGCGGCGGTGTGGGCGCCCGACGTGCTCGCGCCGCCGCGCGGCATGGAACTGCACGTGATCGACGTCGGGCAGGGCGACGCGGTGGCCGTGCGCACGCCGCGCGGCCGCTGGATGCTCATCGATGCGGGCCGCGCGTGGAATGGCGGCGACGCAGGACGCAGCACCGTGGTGCCGTACCTCCGGCGGTATGGCGGCGCGGTGGCGCTCTTCGTACTCACGCATCCGCACGCCGATCACGCGGGCGGCGCTGCGACGGTGATGCGCGCGCTGCATCCCTCGGCGTATTGGGACGGTGCCTACGCCGGCACGAGCGATCCGTATCGCGCCTCCCTCGCGGCCGCCGACAGCGCGCGGCGTTCCCTGGCAGCGCGCGCATCCCGGCGACACGCTCTCGGTGGACGGCGTCACGCTGCGCGTTCTCGCCCCCGATTCACTCTGGATGTCGGGGCTGCGCGACCCGAATGCCGCGAGCGTCGTCACGCTCGTGGAATACCGGGATGTACGCTTCCTGCTCACCGGCGACGCCGAGGCCGGCGAGGAAGAGCGGCTCGTGGAGCGCTATGGCATCGCACTGCACGCCGCGGTGCTCAAGGTCGCGCATCATGGCAGCTAGACGAGCAGCACGCCCGAATTCCTGGCCGCGGTGCATCCGCGAGTCGCGATCATTTCGGTGGGTGCCGGAAACTCCTACGGTCATCCTCAGCGCCGAGACGCTCGCGGCCCTCGCGCGCTCGGGAGTGGCCGTCGTGCGGACCGACCGTGCCGGCACGATCGTGGTGCGCACCGACGGACATTGCGTCGTACTCGCCGACTCGCTCGGAGATTGGACGCTCCCCGCCGATCCGTGATCGCGCGCCCTTGCAGTATCCATTGCGGAGAGGGAAATTCCGCACGCTGGCGACAGTCGACAGTCGACAGTCGACAGCCGTGTCCCGTCCTCCGCCTCCATGAGCGTGGTCAACCACACCAGCACGTCGGTCGTCACGATCGAGCGCTTCATCATCGAGCAGGAGCGCCTCCACCCCGAGGCGACCGGCGAACTGTCGGGCATCCTGTACGATCATCGGCGCTCGCCGCGAAGATGATCGCGAACAAGGTGCGCAGCGCGGGCCTGGTCGATGTCCTCGGCTCGGCGGACACCGAGAACGTGCAGGGCGAGGTGCAGCAGAAGCTCGACGTGATCGCCAACGAGATCATGGTGAAGGCGATGGATCACGCCGGCCGCCTGTGCGCGATGGCGAGCGAGGAGGAACCGGAGATCATCCAGATCCCCGAGGGATTCCGCCTCGGGGAAGTACGTGTTGATGTTCGATCCGCTCGACGGTTCGTCCAACATCGATGTGAACGTTCCGGTCGGCACGATCTTCTCCGTGGTGAAGAAGATCACGCGCGGCGTGCGCGGCGAGCTCGAGGACATGCTGCAGCCGGGCCGCCGCCAGGTGGCCGCCGGCTATGTGATCTACGGCTCGAGCACGATGCTCGTGTACACCACGGGGCAGGGCGTGCACGGCTTCACGCTCGATCCCGTCGATCGGCGAGTTCCTGCTCTCGCATCCCAACATCGAAGTGCCGAGCACGGGCCGCTATCTGTCGGTGAACGATTCGTACGAGCAGCATCTGGGATCCGCGTGCGCAGACGCTCATGCGCCAATACCGCGGCCTCGAGGGCGGGCGCAAGCCGCTCAACGTGCGCTACGTGGGCAGTCTCGTGGTCGCGACATCCATCGCAATCTGCTCGGCGGCGGCGTGTTCGCGTATCCGGCGAACACGAAATCGCCGAAGGGGAAACTGCGGCTGCTGTACGAGGCCAATCCGCTCTCGTTCATTGTGGAGCAGGCGGGCGGCGCCGCGTCCGACGGCACGACGGCGCATCATGGACATTGCGCCCACCGAGCTGCACCAGCGCACGCCGCTGTTCATCGGCAACAGCGACGAGGTCGCGATGGCGGCCACCGCGCTCGCGGGCGCCTAGCGGCGCTGCGATGGCGCGCTCCGGCGCGCAATGCCACGGATCATGGCCGACGAACGCCACACTCCCTCCGGGAATCCCGTATCGCGCCGGTGTATCGACCCACCGATGGGATCGCGCCCGGCGCGTACTCCGACGAGCTCGGCGATCCGGGCGCGTTTCCGTTCACGCGCGGCGTGCAGCCGTCGATGTACCGCGGCCGCCTCTGGACGATGCGCCAGTACGCCGGCTTCGGCACGGCCGCAGGAGACGAACGCGCGCTTCCGGCTACTGCTCGACGGCGGGGCAGACGGGACTCTCCGTCGCGTTCGATCTTCCGACGCAGATGGGCATCGATTCCGACTCGCCGCGCGCGCAGGGCGAGGTGGGCCGCGTGGGCGTCGCGATCGACTCGGTGGAGGACATGCCGCGCTGCTCGACGACATCCCGCTCGACAAGGTGTCCACGTCGATGACGATCAACGCGACGGCGTCCACGCTGCTCGCGATGTACGTCGTGGTCGCCGAAGAGCGCGGCATCACGCGCGACAAGCTCAGCGGGACGATCCAGAACGACATCCTCAAGGAGTACATCGCGCGCGGCACGTACGTCTATCCGCCGCGGCCGTCGTCTCGCGCTGATCACCGAGCTGTTCCGGTTCTGCGCGGCCGAGGTGCCGAACTGGAATCCGATCTCGATCAGCGGCTATCACATCCGCGAGGCGGGCGCGACGGCGGTGCAGGAGCTCGCGTTCACGTTCGCGAACGGCGTGGCGTACGTCGACGCGCGCGGTCGACGGCCGGGCTCGCCGTGGATGTGTTCGCGCCGCGACTCTCCTTCTTCTTCGCGGCGCACAACGATCTCTCGAGGAAGTCGCGAAGTTCCGCGCCGCGCGCCGCATGTGGGCGCGCTTGATGCGCGAGCGGTTCGGCGCGAACGACGCGAGCGCGCGAGCTGCGCTTCCACACGCAGACGGGCGGCGTGACGCTCACGGCGCAGCAGCCCCTGAACAACGTCGTGCGCGTCGCGGTGCAGACGCTCGCCGCCGATGCTCGGCGGCACGCAGTCGCTGCACACGAACGGCTACGACGAGGCGCTCGCGCTCCCGACGAGCCGAGCCGCGACGCTCGCGCTGCGCACGCAGCAGATCGTCGCCTACGAGAGCGGCGTGGCGGACACGGTCGATCCGCTCGCCGGCAGCTACTACGTGGAGCACCTCACCGACGAACTCGAGCGTGCGGCGATGACGCTCTTGGCCGAGGTGGACAAACTCGGCGGCGCGGAGCAGGCGATCGAGATGGGATTCATTCAGGAAGAGATCGGCCGCAGCGCGTACGAGCACCAGAAACGCGTGGAGGCCGGCGAGAACATCGTCGTGGGCGTGAACAAGTTCGGCGATGGCGAAGCGCCGCCCGTGATCCCGGCGCCCGATTTCTCCAAACTCGCGCGCGAGCAGGTGGAGCGCGTGCGCGCCGTGCGCGCCAACCGTGACGCGAAGGCCGCCGCGCAGGCGCTCGAGGCGCTGCGATCCGCCGCCGCGAAGCCGGCGAACGCTCGCGACTCGTTGATGCCCCTGATCATCGCCGCCGTCCGCGCCCGCACCACTCTCGGCGAGATCTCCGACGCGTTCGTCAGTGCGTGGGGCGTCCACCGCGCGTCGTGACCACTCACGCCGTGTCAGTACCATACGCCATACGCGCCTCTCGAGTAATACCAATCACGCCTCCCGCCGTTGAGTCGAACGCACATCGCGGCTAGCTTTACTAGCTGATCTCTCCCTCGCGATAGAGCCACATGCCGACGTATGAGTACGCCTGTCCCCGCGGCCACCGCTTCGAGCGGTTCGTCCGCAAGATCAGCGACGCCGAAGCCGCCCCCGCCTGTCCGGAGTGCGGTGAGATCGCGTCGCGTCTGATCTCGGGCGCGGGGCTCGTCTTCAAGGGGTCGGGCTTCTACATCACCGACTACGGCAAGGACGGCAAGAAGAAGCAAGAGACCGCGGCGCCCAAGAGCGAGAGCGGCAAGAGCGACGGGGGCACATCCGCGTCGCCTGCGCCGGGCGCGTCGCCGGAGAAGAAGCCCGCGAACCCCGCGCCGCCGAAGCCCAAGGGCGGGGAATGACCCCGCGCGACACGATCCATGCCGCGTTGGTGAAGGCGGCTCGCGCGCTCGGCGCGCCGGAGCCCATCGATCCGCTCATGGAGCGCCCGCGCGACGCCGCGCATGGCCATTGGTCGAGCAACGTCGCGATGACGCTCGCGAAGCCGCTCCGCCGCAAGCCGCGCGAGCTCGCCGACGCGATCGTCGCGTCCCTCGATCTCGCCGCCGCCGGCGTGGAGAAGGTGGAGATCGCCGGCCCGGGGTTCATCAATTTCCATTCATGCCCGCGGCCAACGCGAGCGGCCTCGCTGAGCTCATCGCGGATGGCGACCGCTTCGGCCATTCGGAGAACGGCGCCGGCAAGCCCGTGAACGTGGAGTTCGTGAGCGCGAATCCGACGGGGCCGCTGCACGTGGGCCACGGCCGCCAGGCCGCGCTCGGCGACGCCATCTCGCGCCTGCTCGAGAGCGCGGGCTGGAGAGTGTCGCGCGAGTACTACTACAACGACGCCGGCGTCCAGATCGCCAATCTCGGACTGAGCGTGCAGGCGCGCATCGCGCAAGCCGCCGGCCGCGATGTGCCCGTGCCCGAGGGCGGCTACCAGGGTGAATACGTCGCGGAGATCGCGGCGCAGTACGTCGCGGCGCACGCAGGCGACGCGGCCGGCGCCGACGTCGCCGCGATCACCGCCTTCGCGGTCGCGGAGCTGCGCAAGGAACAGGATCTCGACCTGCAGGCGTTCGGCATCGCCTTCGACACGTACTTCCTCGAGAGTTCGCTCTACTCGGGCGGCCAGGTGGAGCAGACGGTGAAGGCGCTCGTGGATGCCGGTCACACGTACGCGCACGACGGCGCGGTGTGGCTGCGCACCACCCAGTTCGGCGACGACAAGGATCGCGTGATGCGCAAGAAGGACGGCACGTATACGTACTTCCTGCCCGATGTCGCGTATCACGTCACCAAGTGGCGCCGCGGCTTCCAGCGCGCGATCGACGTGCAGGGCTCCGATCACCACAGCACGGTCACGCGCGTGCGCGCCGGGCTGCAGGCGCTCTCGCTCGGCATCCCGCCGGGCTATCCCGAATACGTGCTGCACCAGATGGTGACGTTGATGCGTGGTGGCGAAGAGGTGAAGTTCTCCAAGCGGTCGGGGAACATTGTGACGGTGCGCGAACTGATCGACGAGGTCGGCCGCGACGCGACGCGCTATTTCTTCCTGATGCGCAAGGCGGACTCCTCGCTCGTATTCGACATTGATCTCGCGCGCTCGCAATCGGAGGACAATCCCGTGTACTACGTGCAGATGGCGCACGCGCGCATGTCGGGCATCTTCCGCGCGGGCGCGATCGCGCCCGAATCCGTCACGGGCGCGGGCGTGGACCTCGGCGTCCTCGCGGCCCCCGAGGAGCAGGCGCTCATCGCCGCGCTGCTCGACTTCCCCGATCTCGTGTCGGGCGCCGTCGGCGCGCTCGAGCCGCATCGCATTGCCGGTTATCTCCACGACACCGCCGCGCTCGTGCATGCGTGGTATCACAAGCATCACGTGCTCGACGAACCGGGGCCGGTCACGCGCGCCCGCCTCGTGCTCGCGCGCGCGGCGCGACAGGTGCTGCGCAACGGCCTCGCGCTGCTGGGCATCTCCGCACCGGATCGCATGTGACGGTGCTCGTCGTGGGTTCGGTGGCGCTCGACTCCGTCGAGACGCCTTTCGGCCGCGCCGACAACGTGCTCGGCGGCTCGGCGACCTTCTTCGCCGCCTCGGCGAGCCACTTCGCGCCGGTGCAACTCGTGGGCGTCGTGGGTGCCGACTTCCCGCTCGAGCAACTCAAGCCTCTCGAGCAGCGCGGAGTGGACCTCGGCGGGCTCGAGCACGCGGAAGGCGAGAGTTTCCGCTGGCGCGGCCGGTACCGCCACGACTTGAACACCGCAGAGACGCTCGAGACGAGGCTCGGCGTGTTCTCGCACTTCCGGCCGAAGATCCCGCCGCAATTCCGCCACGCGCCGTTCGTCTTCCTGGGAAACATCGATCCGCGTCTGCAGCTCGACGTGCTGCAGCAGGTCGAGAAACCGCGCCTGGTAGCGTGCGACACGATGAATTTCTGGATCGAGAGCCGGCGCGCCGATCTCATCGCGCTGCTCACGCACGTGGACATCCTCACCGTGAACGACGCGGAAGCGCGCCAGCTCACCGAGGAAGTGAACCTCGTGAAAGCCGCCCGCTGGATCATGGCACGCGGTCCGCGGCACGTGGTGATCAAGAAAGGGGAGAACGGCGCCTTCATGTTCTCCAAGGACAGCGTGTTCTACGCGCCCGCGTACCCGCTCGAGGCGGTGTTCGACCCCACGGGCGCCGGCGATTCGTTCGCGGGCGGCTTCATTGGCTATCTCGCGCGCGCCGGCGATCTGAGCGAGGCGAGTCTGCGGCGCGCGATCGTCTACGGTTCCGCAATGGGCTCGTTCGCCGTCGAGAAGTTCTCGGCCGCGCGCATCTTCGAGGTGTCGATGGCGGAGATCACCGCGCGCGTGAACGAGATCCACAAACTCGTCGCGTTCGAGCGGGAGGCCGCGGTATGACGGAGCGGCTCGACTACCGTTCCGCCGGCGTGGACATTGATGCGGCCGAGGATTCGAAGCACCGCATCGCGCGCCTCGTGGAGAGCACCTTCACGGCGGGCACGCGCGGCAAGTTCGGTGGGTTCGGTGGATTGTTCCGCGTGCCCGAGGGCGCGAAGGCGCCGCTGCTCGTCGCGAGCGCCGATGGTGTGGGCACCAAGATCAAGATCGCGATCGAGACGGAGCGCCACGATACCGTCGGCCACGATCTGGTGAACCACTGCACCAACGACATCCTCGTGCAGGGCGCGGCGCCGCTCTTCTTCCTCGACTACGTCGCGTTCGGCGCATTGGTGCCGAGCGTGGTGGAGGCCGTGGTGCGCGGCGTGGCCGCGGGGTGCCGCGAGAACGGCTGCGCGCTCCTCGGCGGCGAGACGGCCGAGATGCCCGGCGTGTACACGCCGCCCGACTACGATCTCGCCGGCTTCATCGTGGGGCTCGTGGAGGAGCCGAACGTCCTCGGCGCGGAGCGCGTGCGCGATAGCGACGTGCTCATCGCGCTCGCGAGTTCGGGGCTGCACACGAACGGCTATTCCCTGGCGCGGCGCATCGTGCGTGACCGGATGAAGCTCGGCTGGGACGCGCCATTCCCCGACGGCGGCGGTTCGGTGGCGGACGTCCTCCTCGCGGTGCACCGCTCGTACCTCGCGGCGCTCCGCCCGGTGCTCGGACGCGTGCACGCGATGGCGCATATCACGGGCGGCGGGCTGCCGGGGAACCTCGACCGCGCGCTGCCGGTATCGTTGGATGCCATCGTCGACACTGCGAGCTGGGAGATCCCGGGCGTGTTCCGGGCGCTCGAGCGCGCCGGCGCCGTGGACCGCATGGAGATGTTTCGCGCGTTCAACATGGGAGTCGGGATGGTGGTCATTGCGCCGCCGGATGCAGTGGGTGCCGTACTCGCCGCCGCGGCTAGCGCGGGCGAGCGCGCTTGGGTGTTGGGCCACGTCGCGCCGGGCACGGGCCGGGTGCGGCTCACCTCACAACGGGAGTGATCCTCATGGCCGCTCGATTCGTCAGCTCGCTCGTCGCGCTCACGCTAATGGCCGCCGTGGCCGCCGCGCAGGGTGGCAGCGTGAATCCCGCGTGCAGCGATGCGGCCTTCGTCGGCCCGGGGCTGGAAGGCGGGAACCCGTGTCAGAAGGCGTACGACATGTTCGGCTACAGCACGCAGCAGTACGCGAACGTGATCGCCGCCGGCAATCCCGAGATCGGACGAGCCGATGGCGTGGGGGGATTCCCGAAGTTCCGCGTCGCGCTGGAACTCAACTACTCGACCCTCGTGACGCCGGCACTGCGGGAGAGCGGCTCGATCGCAACGGGGCCCGCCGTCTCCACGACGATCCCGACATTGAGCGCTGACTACATTGCCGTGCAGGTGAACGGCGCGCTCGGCCTGTTCAATGGATTCGATCTCGGGGCGGTGCGCATTGGCGCGCTGGACGCGATCGCGAACATCAATTTCGTACCGAGCACCACCGGCGGCGGCTTCACCGTGAGCGCGGATCACAAGGCCTACATTGGCTACGGCGGACGCCTGGGCGTGCTGCAGGAAGGGAAGGTGATCCCCGCGGTCGGCGTGAGCTACATCATCCGTGACCTGCCGAAGATGACACTCATCGCGGACGACGTGCTCAACAACACCGTCGCGGTGTCGCAGATGAAGATGAACACCTCCGCGTGGAGCGTGACCGTCGGCAAGCACTTCAAGGCGGTGAGCCTCGTGCTGGGCGGCGGGCAGACGAAGTTCGACGCGTCGGGGCTGCTCATGTGGTCGGTGAACGGCATCAATCCCACGGTATCGCCCTCGATCTCCGCGACGAGCATGCAAACGGACTTCTTCGGCGACTTCGGCGTGGATCTCGGGAGCAACGTGCACGTGATGGTCGAATACGGTGCGAGCTCCGGCGGCCAGATCAACACGTTCAACACCTTCGATCCGAGCGCGAATTCCACGCATTCCTTCCTCTCGGCGGCGATCACGTTTGGGCAGTGAACCGCGGGAAGTGAACGGCAGCGGCGATGCCGGCTACATGGCGGTCGCGCTACGGGCCGCGCGCGTAGGCGGCTGGGGGCAGACGGCGCCGAACCCGATGGTCGGCGCCGTCATCGTACAAGGCGATCACATTGTGGCGGTGGGATGGCATGCGCGGTACGGCGAGGCGCACGCCGAGGCGATGGCGCTCGAGCTTGCGGGCGACGCCGCGCGCGGGGCGACGATGTACGTCACGCTCGAACCATGCACTCATCACGGAAAGACGCCGCCCTGCGCCGCGGCGATCGTGCGCGCGGGGCTCGCGCGCGTCGTGATCGCGGTGCGCGATCCGAATCCTGAGGCGGCCGGCGGTGCGGCGCAGCTTCGCGAAGCGGGGATCACGGTGGACATCGGATTGGGCGCGTCGCAGGCGAGAGAGCTCAACGCGCCTTTTTTCAATTCGTTCGTCTCGCGGCATCCGTGGATCACGCTCAAGCTCGCGCTCTCCGCGGACGCCGCCATCTCGGGCCCCGCGGGCAGTTCCACATGGATCACCGGTCCAGCCGCGCGCGCCGAAGCGCACCGGATGCGCGCCGGCAACGATGCGGTCGCGGTCGGCATCGGCACCGTGCTCGCCGATGATCCGCGGCTCACGGTGCGTGACGTTTCGCCGCCGCGCCGGCCGCCGGTGCGCATCGTATTCGACCGCCACGCGCGGTTGCCGCTCGAGAGCAAGCTCGTGCGATCCGCGCGCGAGGTGCCGGTGATCGCCGTGGCCGAGTCGCCCCCGGCCGTGCGCCGACAGGCGCTCGAGCGAGCGGGCGTCGACGTGTTGCTCGCGCCCTCGCTCGAGGCGTCGCTCGTGGCCTTGGGGGAGCGGGGCATGCGCTCGATGCTGGTCGAGGGAGGCGCCAAGCTGGCCGGAGCCTTCCTGCAGGGCGCACTCGTCGACCGATTGGTTATCTTTCAAGCGCCCACCGAACTCGGCGAGGGCGCGTTGCGCCCATTCGACGCGCTGCCGGCGTCCATGGCACCGAATGCCGCGAACTATCGCGTGGTGGCGCAGCGCACGTTGGACGAAGATACGATGACCGTATTCGCTGTGAGGGAACTCGCGTGTTCACCGGATTGATCGACGATGTCGGACTGATCGAGCGCGTCGCGGCCACGCCGGCCGGCGCCGAACTCACGGTCCGCTGCCGCTACGACGACCTCGCGCCCGGCGAGAGCATCGCGCTGAACGGCGCGTGCCTCACCGTACGCGAGTGCGGCCCGCAGTCGTTCGCGGTCGCGGCGGTGATCACGACGGTCGAGCGCACGAACATCGGTAACTGGAAGCCGGGCACGCGCGTGAACCTCGAGCGCGCACTGAAGGTGGGCGACCGCCTCGGTGGCCATATCGTGCAGGGACACGTGGACAGTGTTGCCGAGGTCCGGAGGGTCCGCGATGAGGGCGACGCCAGACTGCTCGATCTTTCGTTTCCACTCCCCCTGCTCGATCTGGTCGTGCTCCACGGCTCGGTCGCGATCGATGGCGTGAGCCTCACGGTGAACGCGTTGCCGGCGCCGGACGTCGTGCAGATCGCGCTCATCGACTATACGCTTCGCAATACGACACTCGGCGGGCTCGCCGCTGGCGACCGCGTGCATGTCGAGGCGGACGTCGTCGCGAAACATGTGCAGCGTCTGATGGCGCCGTTCAGCGCCGGGATGATCTCGTGAGCTCGCCCTTCGGCACCGTCGAGCAGGCGATCGCGGACATCCGTGCCGGCAAGCTCATCATCGTCGCCGACGATGAGGACCGCGAGAACGAGGGCGATCTCATCGGCGCCGCCGAGCTCATGACGCCGGAGATGGTGAACTTCGTGACCAAGCGCGGCAGCGGGCTGCTCTGTCTCGCTCTGCCGTCGGACCGTTGCGACGCGCTCGGCCTCACCGCCGTCTCCGAGAACAACGTGGACGCATATCGCACCGCGTACACGGTGAGCATCGATGCAATGCCGCGCCACGGCGTCACCACCGGCATCAGCGCGAGCGACCGCGCGATCACGATCCGCGTGGCGGCCGATCCCTCGACCACCGCGGCCGACATCCGCCACGGCGGCCACATCCAGCCGCTCCGCGCGCGGCGCGGCGGCGTGCTCGAGCGCACGGGGCACACCGAGGCGGCGATCGACCTCGCGCGCCTCGCCGGCCTCCAGCCCGCGGGCGTCGTCTGCGAGATCCTGCGCGACGACAATGGCCAGCCGGCGCGACGCCCCGAACTCGAAGCCTTCGCCGTCGAGCACAAGCTCACGTTCATCACGGTGGCGCAGCTCGTGGCGCATCGCCTGCAGAACGAGCGCCTCGTGCATCGTGTGGCCGAAGCGCGCCTCCCCACGGAGTGGGGTGAGTGGCGCATCATCGGCTACCGCAACGACGTCGACGCGCATGAGCACGTGGCGCTCGTGTTCGGCGATGTCACCGGCGGCGAGGACGTGCTCGCGCGAATGCATTCGCGCTGCCTCACCGGCGACGTGTTCGGCTCGCAGCGCTGCGACTGCGGCTGGCAGCTGCACAGCGCCATGCAGATGATCGCAGAGGCGGGCCGCGGTGTCGTGGTGTACCTCGACCAGGAAGGCCGCGGCATCGGCCTGCTCAACAAACTCCGCGCGTACGCGCTGCAGGATGCGGGCGCCGACACGGTGGAGGCGAACGAGCAGCTCGGTTTCAAGCCCGACCTCCGCAACTACGGCATCGGCGCGCAGATCCTGCTCGATCTCGGCCTCAAGTCCATCCGGCCGATGACGAACAATCCGCGCAAGATCGTCGGCCTCGAAGGCTACGGCCTCGGTGTCGGTGAGCGCGTGCCGATCCGCGCGCCGAGCACCGCCGAGAACAGCGGCTATCTCGCGGCGAAGCAGAGCAAGCTCGGCCACCTGTTGGCGCACTGATGGCCGAGTTCAGCGGCACGCCCACCGGCGCCGGGCGTCGCATCGCCGTGGCCGCGAGCCGGTTCAACGAGACGGTCACGCAGAAGCTCGTGGACGGCGCGCTCGATGCGCTCGCTCAAGCACGGCGTGAAGCTGGACGACGTCGACGTCGTTTGGGTGCCCGGCGCATGGGAGTTGCCCGCGGCAGCGCGCGTGCTGCTCGCGACGGAGCGCTACGACGCGCTCGTCGCGCTCGGCGCCGTGATCCGCGGCGAGACGCCGCACTTCGACTACGTCGCGGGTGAAGGCGCGCGCGGCCTGGCCGACGCTGCCGCCATGGCGAATGTGCCGCTCGGCTTCGGGTTGCTCACATGCGATACGGTGGAGCAGGCGATGGACCGTGCCGGCGGCGCGCATGGCAACAAGGGCTGGGACGCGGCGATCGCGGCGCTCGAGATGGCCGACCTGTTCGACCAGCTCCAGGCAGGCGATGAAGATTGAGACCCGCGCCCGGGCGCGCGCGGTGCAGGCGGTGTACGCGTGGGACGTGACCGGCGCCGAATCGCTCGAGCGCGTTGCCGAGCGCCTGTGGGACGACATCGTGGTCACGGGCACCGTGCGCCGCCGCGCGGCCTCGCTGGTGCGCGCCGTGAGCGAACGATGCGCCGCCATTGACGGACTCGCTGCGCGATGTCACCGAGAACTGGCGCCTCGAGCGACTCGGCGCGATCGAGCGCTCGGTGCTGCGTGTGGCCGCGGCGGAGCTCGCGATGGAGGAGACGCCGCCCAAGGTCGTGATCCAGGAAGCGGTGCGGCTCACCGAGCGCTTCGGCAGCGAGGCGAGCGCCCGGTTCGTGAATGGCGTGCTCGATGCGCTCGCGCGGCACATGGGGCGATTGACGTGAGGATCGTCGTCGTCAACTGGAACGATCGCGAGAATCCACATGCCGGCGGCGCCGAGATCCACCTCCACGAAATCTTCGGCCGCCTCGCGGCGCGCGGCCACGCGGTTTCCCTCTTGAGCAGTGGGTGGTCGGGCTGCGCGCCACGCGCGCAACTCGATGGCATCGACGTGCATCGCGTCGCGGCGCGATACACGTTCGAGTTCCACGCACGCGCGTACTACCGGCGTGTGCTCGCCCCATTGAACGCGGAGATCCTCGTGGAGGATATCAATAAGGTGCCGCTCTACACGCCGCGCTGGGGCGCGCGCCGCACGATGGCGCTGGTGCCGCATCTATTCGGCAGCACGGCGTTCCAGGAAGTGTCGTGGCCGATGGCGGCCATGGTCTGGACGCTCGAGCGGCCGCTCGTGCCGCTCTACCGCGGCATCCCGTTCGAGGCCATCAGCGAGAGCACCGCCGACGATCTTGCTGCGCGCGGCGTGCCGCGAAGCGACGTGCGCGTCATCTATCCCGGCATCGATTCCGCCTTCTATACGCCGGCGCCGGCCGATCGTGCGCCTGAGCCGCTGTTCGTGTATCTCGGCCGGCTCAAGCGGTACAAGCGCGTGGACCTGATCATCCGTGCGTTCGCCGCGATGAAGCATCCCACCGCGCGGCTGGCGATCGCGGGCACCGGCGGCCATCGCGAAGAACTCGCGGCATTGGCGCGGTCGCTTGACCTCGACAGTCGCGTGGAGTTTCTTGGATTCGTGTCGGATACGCAGAAGCTCGCGCTGCTGCGCCGCGCGTGGGCGCTCGTGTTCACCTCGCCCAAGGAAGGATGGGGGATCACGAATTTCGAGGCGGCGGCGTGCTGTACGCCCGTGATCGCGTCGGATTCGCCGGGGCTGCGAGAGTCGGTGCGTGATGGCGAGACGGGATTCCTCGTGATGCACGGCGATGTCGCGGCCCTGGCCGCGTCGATGTCGCGGATCGCGGGCGATCCCGCGCTCGTGGCCTCGTTGGGCGCCAAGGGACGGGTGTTCGCCGAACGGTTCTCCTGGGACCGGGCGGCTGATCAGACGGAAGCGCACCTCGCGGCGATCGCGGGCGCGTAGCTCAACCGGAGATTCACCGTGCGCATCGACTTCCACGCTCACCAAACCCTGATCTCGGATTCCCTCCGCCTCCGCGCGACGCGCGCAATCGCCCGTCTCGCCGAGCGCACGCCGCATCCGGTGGACGCGGCGGTGCGCGTCGAGCGCGATGGACCGGAAGTCCACGTCGAGGTGGAGCTTCACGCCAAGCGCCGGCGGCCGCTCGTCGGCACGGCCAGCGCCCGGCACGCGGGGCCGGCATTCACGGCGGCGATCGCGGGGCTGGAGGCGCAGGTGACCAAGGCGCGCACCCGCATCGCGACCCGGCGCACCACCGGCGCGCGCGCATGAAGCAGCCATTCACCGTGGGGCGGCTCTTCGAGATGATGCGGGAGCCGCTGCAGCTCGAACTCATCGGCGATGACGCCGGACTCAAGCGCGAGATCAGGAGCAGCGAAGTGTCGAGCCCCGGCCTCGTGCTCGCCGGGTATGTGGAGCGCTTCCCCGCGGACCGCGTGCAGGTGTTCGGGCAGACGGAGATCACCTATCTCGTCGCGCTGCCGGAGCACGAGCGCCGGCGGCTGCTCGAGCTGTTCTTCTCCTTCGACGTGCCATGCGTCGTGGTGACGAAGGGGCAGGCGATCCCCGCCGAGATGCGCGAGCGCGCGTCGCAACGCGGCGTGCCCATCCTGCGCACCGCGCTCACCACTTCCGATTTCTTCCAGAAGGTGAAGCCGTTCATCGCCGATGAGTTCGCGCCCACCACCACGCTCCACGGCTCGCTTGCCGACATCTACGGCGTCGGCGTCCTGTTCACCGGGCAGAGCGGGATCGGGAAATCGGAGTGCGTGCTCGATCTCGTCGAGCGCGGGCATCGCCTGGTCGCCGACGATCTCGTGATCGCGTCGCGCCGCGGCAGCGACATCATCATCGGCCGCGGTCACGAGAATCAGCGCCATCACATGGAGATCCGCGGCGTCGGCGTGATCGACATCCCGATCGATCTTCGGCGTGCGCGCGGTGCGCCAGCAGAAACGCATCGAGGTCCTGGTGCACCTCGAAGAGTGGGACAAAGCGAAGGGCGCGAGATCGCACGGGGCTCGACAGCGCCGTCGCGAACATCCTGGGCGTGGAATTGCCCAAGGCGGTGATCCCGCTCAATCCCGGGAAGAACATCACGGTCGTCGCCGAGGTCGTGGCGATGAACCATTTGCTCAAGTACAGCGGCGTGAACGCGGCCGAGGACTTCAACGACAAGCTCATCGCCCGCATGCGCGCGACGGCCGATCTGCGCCGCTACCTCGCGGAAGACGATGAGTGACCGTCCGGCGGCGATCGTGCTCGCGCACGGGACGCTCGCCGATGGACTCGTGAACGCGGTCGATACGATCAGCGGACGCGGCGGACGCCTCCTGGCCATCTCCAACGACGGGTTGAGCGCCACCGATCTCGCCGCGCGGTTGGTCGCCGCGCTCGACGCCACCGGCGCGCGCGTGATCTTCACCGACCTGCCGGCCGGGAGCTGCAACTCCGCGGCGATGCGCGCGATCCACGGTCGCGACGGCGCCGTCGTCATCATGGGCGCGAATCTGCCCGCGTTGCTCCACTTCGCGATGCACGATGAGCTGCCGCCCGACGCGGCCGCGCGCGAGGCTGCGTTGCGCGGACTCGCCGTCCTGAAAGCGTATCCCGGCGCACCCAGTGCCGATTGAGCTCAACCGGGTGGACGACCGGCTGATCCACGGCCAGGTCGTCGTCGGGTGGGGCCAACCGCTGTCGCTCGCGCGCATCCTGCTCGTGGATGACATGATCGCGTCGAGCGAATGGGAGCAGGAGCTCTACCGCATGGGCGTGCCGCCCGAGATGGATGTGCAGTTCGCATCGGTGGCCGACGCGGCGGCGCAGTGGGCCGCGTGGAACGCCGACCCGCGTCCCGCGATCCTTCTCACGTCGAGCATCGACGCCATGGTGCGTCTCGCCGCGCATGTGCCCGCGCTCCGAACGGTGAACCTGGGCGGCGTGCATCAGGGCGCGGGCCGCGCGGAATACCTGCGCTATCTGTACCTCACCCCGCAGGAGATCCAGCAGCTCTCGGTGCTCGCGGAGCGCGGTGTGGAAGTGACCGCGCGCGACGTGCCCACCGCCAGCCCGCTGCCGCTCGCCACGATCCTCGCCGCACACAGCGCCTCGTGACCGAGTCCACCGTGCTCCCCCTCGCGCTCCTCGGCGGGATCGTCGGGCTCGACGTCGTGAGCTTCCCGCAAGCGATGTGGTCGCGGCCCATCGTCGCCGCCACGCTCGGCGGCGCGCTCGCGGGCGATCCGGCGCGCGGTCTGCTCGCCGGCGTCGTGCTCGAGATGCTGGCGATGGAGATGCTGCCGGTGGGCGCGTCGCGCTATCCGGAGTGGGGCACGGCGTCGGTGGTGGGAGGCGCGATCGCCGCCGCGGCGCCGTTCAGCGCGGGCGAACTCGTGCTCGGCATCATGACCGCGCTCGCCACCGCGTGGGCCGGCGGATGGTCGATGCACGCGCTGCGGCGGCTGAACGTGAGATGGAGCACGCGCTCGCGCGCCGCGCTCGAGGCGGGCGACACTCGCGTCGTGAATGCACTGCAGATCCGCGGCCTCGCGGCCGATTTCGTGCGCGGCGCCGTGCTCACCGCGGCCGCCGCGCTGCTCGCGCGCCCGCTCGTCGATGCGCTTGCGACGCGCTGCATCCCGTCCGCCGGTGTCGCACTCGCCACGCTCGCGGCGCTCGCCGTCGCGGTGGCGGCCGCCGCGGTGTGGCGCAACGCTCCGTCGTCGCGCGCCGTACGATTGGTGGCCGCGCTCTCGCTCCTCGCCGGGATCGGCATCGTGGTGCTTCGATGACACGCCGAGCGTCTGCCGCTCTCAGTCCGCCTCGCCGTCCTCACCCGTCTCTTCGCCATCCAATCCTCTTGGAACTACGAGACCCTGATCGGCAACGGCACCGCCTTCGCGCTCGAACCCGTGCTGCGCCGTCTCCCCGGCGGTCCGCAGGGCGACGCGTATCGCGCGGCGATGGCGCGCGAGGCGCGGTACTTCAACGCGCATCCGTATCTCGCGGGGCTCGCGGTGGGCGCGTTGGCGCGCGCCGAGTTGGACGCCACGCCGCCGGAAACGATCGAGCGCTTCCGCAACGCGCTGGTCGGACCACTGGGGAGCGTCGGGGATCAGCTCTTCTGGGCCGGCTGGCTTCCGTGCTGTGCGATGATCGCACTCCTCGCGTACGGATCGGGCGCGTCGACGCTTTTCGTCGTGATGCTCTTCCTCGGAGCATACAACGCGGGCCATATTGCAATGCGCATCTGGGGGCTCGACGCCGGATTCCGATCCGGACTCCGCGTTGCCGGCGCGCTCGCGCATCCGATCCTGCGCGAGGGGCCGCGGCGGATCGCCGCGGCGACGCTGGTGATCGCCGGGTTCGCGCTGCCGCTCGCGGCGGCGCGGATCATCGGTTCCGGCGCTCCGCTGGGTTCGACCGGATTGCGCTGGCTGATCGCGGCGGGCGCGGTCGTGATCTCGGTCGCGCTCGTGCGGCTGCGCGGACGGGTGGAAGGCTGGAAGCTCGCGTTCGGTGTCCTCGCGCTCCTCGTCATCTACTCCGTGCTGCGATGACTGCCGAGCGCGTCGTGACGATCGTGAATGAGAATGGCCTCCACGCGCGGCCGGCGGCCGAAGTGGTGAAGGTCGCCGGGAAATTCAAATGCGAGATCACCATGGTCCGTGACGACCTCGAAGTGAATGCGAAGAGCATCATGGGCGTGATGATGCTCGCCGCCGAATGCGGCGCGCAGCTGACGATCCGCGCCGACGGCCCCGACGCGCAGGAGGCCGTGGATGCGCTCGCCGCCCTCATCGCGAACAAGTTCGGGGAGAAGAAGTGACCGAGCGCCGACTCGTCGGGATCGGCGCGTCGCCCGGCATCGTCGTGGGCCCGGTGCACATCCTGCACTGGGCGATGCCTGAAGTGCCGCAGCGCATCATCCTCACCGATGAAGTGGACGCCGAGATCCGGCGGTTCCACTCGACGCTGCTCCGCGCGCGCGACCGCCTGCAGTTCGTACGCGATCGCGCCGAGAAGCACGCGGGAGAAGAGGAGGCCAAGATCTTCGACCTGCAGATCCTCCTGCTGCAGGACACCGAGCTCATCGGCCGCGTGGAGTCGCTCGTGCGGCAGAATCTCTCCGCCGAGACGGCGTTCGAGGTCACGATGCTCGAGTGGCGCCATCATTTCTCGCGCCATGCGTCGTCCATGATGCGCGAGCGCATCGGCGACATCACGGATCTGCAGATCCGCGTCCTCTCGCTGCTGCTCGGCCTGCCGGACCACGATCCGCTCGATGTGCCGAAGGGCGCGAACGCCATCCTCGTGACCGACGATCTCACGCCGAGCCTCACGGTGCAGATCGACCGCGAGGCGATCGCGGCGATCGCCACCGACGCGGGCACCGGCGTGTCGCATGTGGCGATCCTCGCGCGCTCGCTCGGGATCCCCGCCGTCGTAGGCCTTAAGGACGCGACGCGCCGTCTTCGCTCGGGCGAGATGATCATCCTCGACGGCGGCGCTGGAACGATCCTCGAGCATCCCACGCTCGACGAGATGCGCGGCGCGCGCGAGCGCTCCACGCGCGAGGTGCAGTTCAACGTCGAACTCGCGCTCCTGCGCGACCTCGAATCGGTCACCACCGATGGCGTGCCGATCACGCTGCGCGCGAATGTCGACATTCCCGAGGAGGCCGCGCTCGCCGCCGAGAGCGGCGCCGTGGGCGTCGGACTCATGCGCACGGAGTTCCTCGTGATCAGCCGCGCCACGATGCCCGACGAGGACGAGCAGTACCGCGCGTACAAGAAGGTGGTCGAGAGCTTCCACGGTGCGCCGGTGGTGATCCGCACCTACGACATCGGCGGCGACAAGCTGCCGGTGGGCGGCTATCCGCACGAGGCCAATCCCTTCCTCGGGTGGCGCGCGATCCGCATGTGCCTCGACGAGCCGGATCTCTTCCTCGTGCAGCTGCGCGCGTTGCTGCGCGCGGCGGTGCACGGCGACGTCCGCATCATGCTGCCGCTCGTGGTCACGGTGGATGAAGTGAAGGCCGCGCGCACGCTCATGGACCGCGCGGCGGCCGATCTCAAGGAGCGCGGCGTGAAACATCGCGCCGACGTGCCGCTCGGCGTCATGATCGAGACGCCGGCCTCCGCCATCGCGTGCGACAGCTTCGTCGGCGCCGCGTCGTTCTTCAGCATCGGCACGAACGACCTCACGCAGTACACCCTCGCGGTGGACCGCGGCAACGTCAACCTCACCGAGCGCTTCACGCCGCTCCATCCCGCCGTCCTGCGCCTCATCGCGCGCACGGTGGAGGTGGGCCTCGCCAACAAGATCGACGTCACGGTCTGCGGCGAGATGGCCTCGCAGCCGGTGATGGCGCTCGCGCTCATCGGCCTCGGCGTACGCACGCTCTCGGTGGCGCCGCGCTCGGTGACGCTCGTGAAGCGGCTCGTGCGCGGTGTGTCCGCCAAGGCGGCCGCCGCGGCGGCCGCGATCGCTCTCGAGTCGAAGAGCGCCGAGGCGGCGCAGGCCGCGCTCGTCGCGTGCCTGAACGAGGCCTTCGCCGGCGGCGTCGCGGAATTCAGCGGGTTGCCCGGCTAAGTCGCCGCCGATATCATCCGGATTCGGGGGCGCATCGCCGCGCACTCCGCTCCGCGCCCCTTCAATCCAAACCGACTCTCATGGCCACCACCTCGACGCCCAAGAAAGCGTCCGCCAGCGCCTCGTACGATGTGAAGGATCTCGCCCTCGCCGAGCAGGGGCTGCGCCGCACCGAGTGGGCGGAGCGCTCGATGCAGGTGCTGCGTCAGGTGCGCGCGCGCTTCGCCAAGGAGCGGCCGCTCGCCGGCATCAAGGTGTCGGCCTGCCTGCACGTCACCGCCGAGACCGCGAACCTCATGGTGACGCTCAAGGCCGGCGGCGCCGACGTCGCGCTCTGCGCCTCGAACCCGCTCTCCACGCAGGACGATGTCGCGGCGCACCTCGTGAAGGATCACGGCATCAAGGTGTTCGCGATCAAGGGCGAGAACGAGGAGACGTATTACGAGCACATCCGCGCGGCGATCGCGCACGAGCCCGAATGTCACGATGGATGACGGCGCCGACGTCGTGGGCGCGATCCACATGATCGCGCTCGGCCGCCTCGACGACCTGCAGCCGCCCGTGCGGAAATGGGTGGAGAAGCTCCCCGCCGCGAAGCGGAAGGCGCTGCTCGCGAAGGTCATCGGCAGCACCGAAGAGACCACCACCGGCGTCATCCGCCTCAAGGCGATGGCGCTGGATGGGATCCTGCAATTCCCGGTGATCTCGGTGAACGATTCGTTCACGAAGCATCTCTTCGACAACCGCTACGGCACCGGCCAGTCCACGATCGACGGGATCATCCGCGCGACGAACCTGCTCCTCGCGGGATCCACGTTCGTCGTCGCCGGCTATGGCTGGTGCGGGCGCGGCGTCGCGATGCGCGCGCGCGGCCTCGGCGCGAATGTGATCGTCACCGAGATCGATCCGCTCAAGGCGCTCGAGGCCGTGATGGACGGTTATCGCGTGATGCCGATGTCGGAGGCCGCGCCCATCGGCGACATCTTCTGCACGCTCACCGGCAACGTGTCGGTGCTGCGCGCCGAGCACTTCACGGCGATGAAGGACGGCGCCGTCATCTGCAACTCCGGCCACTTCAACGTCGAGATCGACATCCCCGATCTCGAGAAGCTCGCGGGCGGGAAGTCGCGCGAGGTGCGCCCGTTCGTCCAGGAGTTCGTCGTGAAGGGCAAGCACATCTTCCTGCTCGGCGACGGACGCCTCATCAATCTTGCCGCGGCCGAAGGACATCCGGCGAGCGTGATGGACATGAGCTTCGCCAACCAAGCGCTGGGTGCGGAGTTCCTGCTCAAGAACGCCAAGAAGCTCGGCAAGGAAGTGCATCGCGTGCCCGAGGCCGTCGATCGCGAGATCGCGCGGCTCAAGCTGCAGGCGATGGGCTCCGCGGTGGATCTGCTCACGCCGGCGCAGAAGAAGTATCTCGCGTCGTGGGACATGGGCACCTGAGCGGGCTTGGGAGGCGCGGGTATGGTGGAAGTCACCGTGATGCGACTCGGGCTGGATAGCACGTCCAACTCCTACGTGGTGATCCTGCAGGAGAAGGACGGCGAGCGCCTGCTCCCGATCTGGATCGGGCAGCCGGAGGCCGAGTCGATCGGCATGGAGCTGCAGAAGATCAAGCCGCCGCGCCCGCTCACGCACGATCTCTGCAAGCGTCTCATCACCGGCCTCGGCGCCACGCTGCGGCGCGTCCAGATCACGCGCGTCGAGGAGAACACGTACTACGCGGAGCTGCAGCTGCAACTGGGCGACCGCATGGTGCAGGTGGATGCGCGTCCCTCCGACAGCATCGCGCTCGCGCTGCGATTCGCCGCGCCGATCTTCGCGCAGGAGTCGCTCCTCACCGAGGTGGAA
The DNA here is from genome assembly GCA_963737845.1 of uncultured Gemmatimonadaceae bacterium. GTDB lineage: Bacteria > Gemmatimonadota > Gemmatimonadetes > Gemmatimonadales > Gemmatimonadaceae > DATKOH01. The sequence goes on from CAVTUD010000001.1 coordinate 879,964, forward strand.
GTGGAGGAGAGCGCCGAGGAGCCGGAGGGGCCGAACTTCTCGGTGGAGGGTCCGGCGCTCGGCGAGAGCCGCGATCTGTCGGCCGAGGCGCTCAAGGAATATCTGGAGAAGATGCGCCCGGAGGATTTCGGGAAATTCAAACTGTGATCGCGGCGCGTCTCGCGCCGGCGGCCGCGCTCGCGCTGTGGCTGTTGCAGGGCGCCGGTGTGGGCGCCGCGCGGGTGGTGGAGGGCCGCGTCACGCGCCCCGTCGCCGTGCACAGCCCTGCGGTCCCCGTCGCGGGCGCATGGGTCGTGCTGCATCGCGTGGGATCCGACACCGCGCATCCGCTCGATTCGGTGCGCACCGATGCGAACGGCCGCTACCGGATCGCGTATCGCGCATTCGGAGTGGCCGACGCGATCTATTTCGTGGCGGTCCGCCATGACGGCGTCGCGTATTTCTCCGCGCCGCTGCAAGGGGCGCGCGTCACGGGCCCCGACGCGGGGATCACGGTGTACGACACGTCGTCCGCGGGCGAACCGCTGCACGAGCGCGGCCGCCACGTGATCGTCTTCGCCCCCGGCGCGGACGGCACGCGCAAAGTGGTGGAAGTGTACGAGCTGGAGAACACCGGCATCACGACGCGCGTCGCGGCGGGCTTCGCCGATCCCGTGTGGCGCGCGGCGATCCCCGAGGCGGCGTCGGGTTTCCAAGCGGGTGAGAGCGACGTGTCGGCCGCATCGATCATCGGCGGAAGCGGGAAGGTGGACGTGTTCGCGCCGCTCGCGCCGGGACTCAAGCAAGTCACGTTCACGTATTCGCTCCCATCCGGCGCGTTCCCGGTCACGCTTCCGCCGGCGCGCGATAGTCTGGTGTTCGAGGTGCTGCTCGAAGAGCCCGGTGCGGAGGCGGCGGGCGCGGGGCTCAAGCGCACCGATAGCGTGACCGTGAACGGTCATCATCTCTCGCGCTGGTTGTCACCGAACGCGCCGCGCAATGCGGTCGCGAGGATCGGCGGGGCGCCGCGCCGCGATCGCATGACGTACGCGGTGACGGGCCTCGTGATCGCGATGGGCGGCGCGATGCTCGCCGCGCTCATCATCGGACGTCGCCGCGGCGGTTGACGCGCGCCGCGAGCCGCGGTAGCTTCGACGCACAATTGAATTGCGGATGCGGGTCCCGGAAGCCGGTGCGAATCCGGCGCGGTCCCGCCACTGTAACGGGCACATGAGTGCGCTCACCACGCCACTGGCCAAACCGGCTGGGAAGGCGGGCGCGCTGCCCGAAGCCAGGAGACGCCTCGCGTCCGCGCCACGAACTCAGTCCCTCGGAGAAAGGGCTGGTGGCCGCGCGAGCCGTTCCACTCGCGCGTGCACCCGGGCACCGCTCCGAATTGGAGGGTGCCCTTCTTGTTGCTCCGCCGTGCCGTCGTACTCATGCTGTGCGCTCTCGCCGCGTGCCGTTCGCGCAGCGATGCGGCCTCCAGCGCGCTCACCGATGATTTCGGTGCGACGATCGTGCGCGGCTCGGCCGGCCATCCCGCGCGCATCGTCTCGCTGAGCCCGGCCACCACGGAGCTGCTCTTCGCGATCGGCGCGGGCCCTCGCGTCGTGGGCCGCACCACGTGGGACACGTATCCGGCCGAAGCGCGCGCGGTGCCCGATGTGGGCGCCGGACTCCGGCCGAACGTAGAGGCGGTGCTCGCGCGCCGGCCGGATCTCGTCGTGTTGTACGCGAGCGCCGACAATCGCGCCGCCGACGCGCAGCTGCGCGCGGCGGGCGTTCCCGTGATCTCGCTCAAGATCGACCGCATCGCGGCGTTCCGCCGCGCCGCGATGCTCCTCGGGCTCGCCACCGGCGACAGCGCGCAGGCCGCGCTCGTGGTCGACTCCGTGCAGCGCACGCTCGATCGCGTGCGCGCCGCCACGAGCGCCCTCGAGCGGCCGACGGTCTTCTGGCACGTGTGGGACGCGCCCATCTACACCATTGGCGCAGGCAGTTACCTCAATGAACTCCTCGCTATCGCCGGCGCGAAGAACGTGTACGCCGACATCGACGCGCCTTCGCCGCAGGTGTCGCTCGAGGACATCGTGCGGCGCGACCCGCGCTTCATCCTCGCCGGCCCCGAGGGCGCCGCGCACATCCGCGCGAACGAAGAATGGCAGGGCGTGCGCGCGGTACGCGAGCATCGCGTACTGGTCGTCGACACGATGCTCGTCGGCCGCCCGTCGGTGCGCCTGGGCGAAGCAGCGCTGAGTCTCGCCAAGTTGCTCCATCCCGGCGCCATCAAGTGACACGCGCCGGCTGGTGGTTCGCGGCCGCGGCCGCGCTCACGTTGCTCGCGCTCGTCGCCATCTCGTATGGATCGGTCGCGCTTCCGCTGGGCGACGTCGCGCGCGCGCTCGCGGGGCAGGGCAGCGCGGAGACGGTGTCGATCGTGCGCGGGCTGCGGCTGCCGCGCGTCGCGCTCGCGCTGCTCGTCGGCGCGGGGCTGGGCATGGCCGGCGCCGCGCTCCAAGGGTCGCTGCGCAACGCGCTCGCCGAGCCGTATCTCCTCGGCGTGTCGGGCGGCGCGGCGGTGGGCGCGGTGATCGCCGTGGCGGTGGGGTTCAGCGGCGCCGGTGCGCTCCCCCTCGCCGCGTTCGCCGGGGCCGCGCTCGCGATCGGCGCCGCGCTGCTCGTCTCGCGCGCCGCGGGCGGCCGCGCCGACGCGCGCGCACTGCTCATGGCCGGCGTCATCATCGGCGCGTTCGCGAACGCGGCGATCATGGCGCTCCTCGCGAACGCGCCGCCCAACGAGGTGCGCGGCGCGCTCTGGTGGATGATGGGATCCGTGGCCGACGCCGAGTGGCCTCGGGTGCGGTGGCTCGCGGCGTACGTGGTGCTCGCGGGCGGCGCGCTCATCTGGTTCGCGCGCGACATCGACGTGCTCGCATTGGGCGAGGAACCGGCAGCCGGCCTCGGCGTGGATGTCGAGCGCGCCGGGCGCCGGATCTATCTCGTGAGCTCGCTGCTCGCCGCCGCGACCGTGGCGGCGGCGGGGCTCGTCGGATTCGTGGGACTCGTCGTGCCGCATCTCGTGCGCGGCGCGGGCGTGCGGCGCCACCGTCCGCTGATCGCCGGCGCCGCGCTCGCCGGCGCGGCGCTCGTCGTCGCGGCCGACCTCGCGGCGCGCACCGTACGCGCGCCCGCCGAACTGCCGCTCGGCGCCGTCACCGCGTTGATCGGTGTCCCGTTCTTCCTCGTGCAGCTGCGGCGGTTCGCATGATCGCCTTCGAACATGCCGTCATCCGCTATCCGCGTGCGCGCGTGAACGCGGTGGACGACGTCACCTTTCGCGCGCTGCCCGGCGCGCTCACCGCGGTGTGCGGCCCCAACGGCAGCGGCAAGAGCACGCTCATCCGCGCGCTGCTGCGCCTGGAGCCGCTCGCCGGCGGCGGCGTGAACATCGAGGGCGAGCCGCTCGAGCGCTTCGACCGCCGCGCGCTCGCCCGTCGCGTCGCGATCGTGCCGCAGCGCGAGGCGCTCGTCTTCCCGCTGCCGGTGCGCGAGTACGTTGCCTTCGGGCGCTATCCGCACGAGGGGCCATGGCACGCCGCGACCGCCGAGGATGAGCGCGCGGTCGATCGTGCGCTGTCGCTCGCCGGCATATCGGAGTTCGCGGCGCGCAGTACGCTCGAACTGAGCGGCGGCGAATGGCAGCGCGTGCGCATCGCGCGCGCGCTCGCGCAGGGCGGCCGCGCGCTCGTGCTCGACGAGCCCACCACCTTCCTCGACGTCGCGCACGAGATGGCGATGTTCGAGCTGTTCGCGCGTCTCGCGCGCGACGGGATGGCCGTGCTGCTCGTGAGCCATCAACTCAATCTCGTCGCGCGCTTCGCCGACCTCATCGTGCTGCTCCACGGCGGGCAGGTGGCCGCCGCGGGCGCGCCCGCTGCCGTCATGCGCGGCGACGTCCTGGAACGAGTCTACGATTGGCCGCTCGTCATCACCCGCGATCCTGCGGTCGGCGCCCCGGCGCTCGTGCCGCTCCGCCGTCCGCCCACGCATTCCTGACCAAGTGAGCATCCTGTGATCCGTCGCCTCGCATCGTGTGTTGTGGTCGCGCTCGCCTCCGCCGCCGGCGCGTTGTGCGCGCAGAACTCGGTCTTCCAGCCGCCGTCGAAGGACACGGCGGTGCTCCGGCCGGTGGTCGTCACGTCGACGCGCGACTCGGTGACGCAGGTCGCGCCCACCGCATCCACGACCGTGATCTCGGGCGAGGAGTTGCGCGCGGAGGGGATCATCTCGCTCGCGCAGGCGCTCAGCGTGATCTCGAGCATGACCACCGTGCAGGCGGGCTCGTTCGGCGCCACCACGTCGCTCTTCACGCGCGGCGGCCAGAGCAACTACACGCTCATCATGGTGGATGGATCGCCGGTGAACGACCCGGGCGGCTTCGCCGATCTCGCGAACCTCACCACTGACAACATCGACCGCATCGAGATCGTGCGCGGTCCCGGAAGCGTGCTCTACGGTTCCAACGCGATCAGCGGCGTCATCCAGATCTTCACGCGGCGCCGCACCACCGCCGATTTCGCCAACGTCGTGGCGAGCGGCGGCAGCTACGGCACGCGCGACTACCAGCTCGGCGGCGGATTCGGCAAGGAGACGATCTCGGCGTCGCTCAATGCGTCGCGCTCGAACACCAACGGGATCTACTCGTTCAACAACGCCGCGAAGAACGACGTGTACAGCGGGGTCATCCACTTCGGGAGTCCAGGCAGCGCGCATCTCGACATCGCCGGCCGGCAGAATCGGTCGGTGTACAATTTCCCCACCGATTTCACGGGCGCGCAGGTGGACAGCAGCCAGTGGACCACCAGCCGGCTGACCGTCGCCTCCGTGGACGGCGGATTCTATATGGGGAAGAAAGTCGAGTTCCGCGTGCTGGCCGCCGGCACGGAGAACCAGAGCACGTCGCAGAGGCTCCAGGAGAGCGGTGCCGATACCATGGGTGTCTTCTACGTCGACCCCAGCACCACCAAACAGTGGAGCATCGACGCGCGGCTCGCCATCCACGCGAATGCCTCGACCGCGATCACGCTCGGCGGCGAGTACGACGATCAGCAGATCAAGAGCTCCGATTCCAGCTTCTCGGCGGACTTCAACGACACCTCGTCGTTCGCGCACTCGCGCACGAACACGGCGTACTACGCGAACGCCACCGGCGACATCGGATCCAAGTTCTCGTACAACGCCGGCATCCGCATCACGAACAGCGATCTCTTCGGCACGAACACCAGCTATCGCGTGGGCGCCGGCTACGTGCTGCTGCCCAAGACGATCGTGCGCGGCTCCATCGGCAGCGCGTTCAACGAGCCGTCGTTCTACGAGCAGTATTCCACCGGCTTTACGACCGGGAATCCCGATCTCAAGCCCGAGACCGGCATGTCGTGGGAGATCGGATTGCAGCAGTCGATCTCCGATGGGCGTGGCGTGATGGGCGTCACGTACTTCTCGCAGAAGTTCACGAACATGATCCAGTACGACCCCGGCGTGCCATTCGGCGATCCGAACTATTCGAACATCGCGAAGGCCGACGCGAGCGGCATCGAGGCCGAACTGCGGCTGGCGGTGTCGAAGGAGTGGTTCCTCGACTTCGCGTACACGTGGCTCGAGACGAAGGTCGTGGACGCCCTCTCGAGCGGCGACCCCGGCGCCACGCTCATCCAGGGTCAGCCGCTGCTGCGCCGGCCGGCGAACGAAGGCAGCGTGAGTTTTAGCTACGACATGGCCAAGCACCTGTATCTGAACGTGCAGGGGCAGTACGTGGGCAGCCGCGCCGACGTCGATTTCTCGACCGATGAGCGCGTCACGCTGCCCTCGTATTTCCTCCTGAACGCGGGCATGCTGCTCACGCTCAAGTCCGACGCCGACGGCCGCTTCATCGGCATCACCGGGCGCGCGAACAACATCTTCAATCACGGATACGAGCAGACCGTCGGATTCGCGGCGCCGGGACGCACCTTGCTCGTTGGGATCCGTCTCGGGGTAGGCTACTAAGACGGCGAACCTCGAAAAGCGTCGTCGCTCACCCGAACTCCGTCAGTGACGAGTCGTTCGTGGTACCACGCACGACTCGTCACTGACGGAGTTCGGGTGACCGATGACGACGTTTGAGGTTTACGGACTATCTTTTAAGAATGCCGCTCCTCGAGACCGACGCGATCGTCCTCCACGCGTTCGACTATTCGGAGACCAGTCGCATCCTCCGGCTCGCGACGCGCGACGCCGGCGTGCAGTCGGTGCTCGCGCGCGGTGCGCGGCGCTCCAAGAGCCGCTTCGGCAGCGCGGTGGACCTCTTCGCGCAGGGGCACGCCGAACTGCATCTGCGCGAGGGCCGCGACCTGCAGACCCTCAGCGCCTTCGACGTCACTCGCGCGCGCGCGACGATCGCCGACGACCTCGGCCGGTTCACCGGCGCGAGCGCGATCGCCGAGATCGTCATGAGATTCGCCGCGGCCGATGACTCGCATGTCTCGCTCTTCGACGCGCTCGCCCTCGCGCTCGATCGCGTGGCGAGCGCACCGGCGGAGCAGGCGAGCGAGGCCGCGCTCGGCGGTGCCTGGCGTCTCCTCGCCGAACTCGGCTTCGCGCCGCAGCTGGCCGAGTGCAGCGCCTGCCACACGCCGCTCGATCCCGCCGCCACCGTCGTATTCCAGCACGCCCTCGGCGGCGCGCTCTGCGCATCCTGCGCCGCGCGACACCCGGGCGGCCGCAGTCTCCCCGCCGCCGACCGCGCGCGCATTGCCGCGTGGACCGAGGGGGGCAGCACCGCCGCGCTGTCGCCGCGCGAAGCCCAGGCGCACCAGCGGCTCCTGCGCGAATTCGTCGAATACCACCTCTCGGACAATCGCGCCCTGCGCGCCTTCGCCGCGTGGGAGCACGGGCACTGGGACGCTCCGTGATCCTCGGCACCGCCGGCCACGTCGATCACGGCAAGACCGCACTCGTGAAGGCGCTCACCGGTGTCGATACCGACCGGCTCGCCGAAGAGAAACGCCGCGGGATCACGATCGAACTGGGATTCGCGCCGCTCGTCATCGGCGATCTCACGCTCGGCGTGGTGGATGTGCCGGGCCATGAGGCGTTCGTGCGCAACATGCTCGCGGGTGCCACCGGCCTCGACCTCGCGCTTCTCGTGGTCGCCGCCGACGAAGGCGTGATGCCGCAGACGCGCGAGCATCTCGCGATCCTCTCGCTCCTGGGCATTCGCGGCGGCGTGATCGCCCTCACGAAGTGCGATCTCGGCGACGCGGACTGGCGCGCGCTCGTGGCCGACGATGTGCGCGCGGCAGTGCAGGGAACTCCGCTCGCGACCGCGCCGATCATCGCTACATCCGTCTCGAGCGGCGAAGGCCTCGACGCGCTTCGTGCCGCGATCGCGCTTGCCGCCACTGCGCTGCCCGCGCGCGATGCATCGGACCTCTTCCGTCTCCCGATCGATCGTGCCTTCACGGTGAAGGGCACCGGCACGGTAGTCACCGGCACCGTGTGGAGCGGCACGCTGGAGCGCGACGCGGTGGTGAGAGTGCTGCCCCTTGAGAAAGAGGCGCGTGTGCGCGGCATCGAGTCGCACGGCCGCGCGGCCGGCCGGGCGCTTCCCGGATCGCGCGCTGCGATCGCGCTCTCCGGCGTGGAAGTCGCGGAAGTCTCGCGCGGCATGACGCTCGTGGCGGGCGCGGCCTGGTCACCGTCCAAAGTTCTGCTCGCCGAGGTCGCGCTGCTCGAGAGCGCGCCACGCGCGCTCGGCGCGCGCACCGCCGTGCGGTTCCACCTCGGCACGCAAGAAGTCGGCGCGCGTGTCGTCTGTCCCGGCGGCAAGCTCGCGGTGGGCGCGTCGGCACAGGCGCGCATCATGCTCGACCGGCGGGTGGTCGCGCGCGCCGGCGACCGCTTCGTGCTGCGCGGCGGTTCGCCGCTCACCACGATCGGCGGCGGCATCGTGAACGATCCCGCGCCGCCCGGCCGGCGTGCGCGCCCGTGGCCCGCGAGCGCACTCTCGCCGGCCGCGCGTCTCGCGCGCGCCGTGGACACCGCAGGCACGCGCGGCGTGCCGCTCGCGGAACTCGCATTGCGCACCGGAATCTCGCCGCAGGAGGCGGCAGCGCTCGCCCGCGGGCTCGATGCCTCGACGTTCGAGGTATCAGGCGCGATCTATTCCGCGAGCATCCTGGACGACCTAGACCGCCGCCTCATCGCGCTCGTCGATGCCCACCACACGAAGTACCCGCTCGACGCCGGCGCGCAGCTGCAGTCGATCCGCGCGAAACTCACTGCCGCCAATGCATTGGTGGACCACGCGCTCGCACGCCGCACGCGCGACCGCACGCTCGAGGTGGAAGGCGCGCTCATCCGCCGCGCCGGCTTCCGTCCCAAGCTCGACGACGGCCAATCCAAGCGGCGCACCGAGATCCTCGACGCGCTGCGCGCCGCCGGCCGCGAGCCGCCCACAGTCCCTGAACTCGAATCCCGCCTGGGAAAGGGCCTCGCTCCCCTCATGCGCATGCTGGATCGGGAAGGTCTACTGGTGGCCGTCGAGCAAGACCGCTACTACGCCAAAGAGGCGCTCGATACGCTCATCGGCCAATTGCGCTCCACCCTCGCGCCGGGTCAGGTTTACCCGCCGAGCGACCTTCGCACCCTGCTCGGTGTCTCAAGGAAGTACCTGATCCCGTTGCTTGAGTACCTCGATCGCACCAGCGTCACCCGCCGTCACCCCGACGGCCGCTCACTCGTGTAAATGGAGGGGCAGTTGAAGTTGCAGTCGTAGTTGCATTCTAAGTCTAGAGTCTCAGTCTAACGTCTGTATTTCTTGACGTTTAAGTCCCGTCCCCCTATGTTCGCCGCCAAACACCCCCTGTATCGCGGAGCAGCGGAAAGGTCCCTATCCCGTCAGTCCGGAGAAGGCACATGAAGGTCCGTTGGGCAGCACTGCTGTTCGTGCTCGCCCTCGGTGCGCTCACGCCGGGGACAGTGAGGGCCCAGGCGACCCCGGTCAATCCGCCGGCACCGCCGGCGCCGCCCGCCCCCCCACGGAGCCCCGGGTTCGAGCTCCAACAGAATAGCCCGAACCCGTTCACGCAAACGACCATCATCCCGTTCACACTCGGCGATCCGCCCGGCTGCACCGACGGCGGCCGCGAGTACACGGTGACGTTGCGCATCTTCAACGTGCTCGCGCAGCTCATGGCGATCCCCGTGTTGCAAACGGGCGAATTCGCGAACGGCCGGCCCTTGTCCGGACTCGCGCTCCGCTGCGGCAACTACATCGCCTTCTGGAACGGCAATTTCCTCAACACGACGCAGCCCGTGCCGCCGGGCGTGTACTTGTACCGCATCGAAGTCGACGGGCGTGCTACGGCGCGGAAGATGGTTGTGGTACGGTGAAGCGTGCCTCGCTCCTGGTGTCTCGTTCCTCGCGAACGCAGTGCCGAGGAACGATGCCCGAGGAACGAGGAACGGTGCGCGCTACTTCTTCCCGACCCCCGCGTCCACCAGCTTCCAAAGCGATTCCGCCCGTGTTGGCTGCGCCGACAGGGCACGCGCCGCCGCGTCGAGCTGCTCGGGCGTGAGCTTGTAGCGCTCGAGGATCATATGCCGCGTGGAATCGCGCATGAGGGCATCGACCGTCGTATCTTGAGCGTTACGCCTCAAGTCGATCATGCTGTGCACGAACGTCGTATCGCTCATCCCGAGCTGCGCCTTCTTCTCCGCCGGCGGACAAGCCGCGAGGAAGAACCCGACACCGATCGTCGCTGCCGCACGTATTTTCATTCGCCACGCGTTAGGGTTGCAGCTTCGGCGGGAAATGGATTGTCGTTGCATTCTAAGTCTAACGTCTAAGTCTAACGTCTGCACTCCCGACGCCAGAACCGACAGTGCTATATTGACTTAAGACCGAGATGATAAACCAGTTTAGGAGCTAGACGTCAGAATGCTCAACCCCGACAAGCTCACCATCAAAGCAGGCGATGCCATCAAGGAAGCCCTCGGCCTCGCCCGCCGCGCCGGCAATCCCCTCGTCTACGATGGCCACCTGCTCCTCGCCCTGCTCGGCCAGGAAGAAGGGATCGTCGTTCCGCTCCTGCAGAAGATCGGCGCGAACGTCGGCGACCTGCGAGCCCAGGTCGAGAAGGAGACTGCGCGCTATCCCAAGCAGAGCGGCGGCGGCGACCCGACGCTCTCCCGCGAGCTCAATCAGGTGCTCGACAAGGCCGAGGAAGAGGCCAAGGCGCTCAAGGACGAGTACGTCAGCACCGAGCACCTGCTGCTCGCGCTCGCGACGGTCAAGAAAACGGAGAGCTTCGCGCTGCTGGGCGCCGTTGGGGCCAACCGCGAGGCGCTGCTCGAAGCCTTCGAGCAGGTGCGGGGCGCGCACCGCGTGACCGACCAGAATCCCGAGAACCAGTACCAGGCGCTCCAGCGCTTCACGCGCGATCTCACCGAGGCCGCGCGCAAGGGAAAGCTCGATCCCGTCATCGGCCGCGACGAGGAGATCCGCCGCGTCATCCAGGTGCTGTCGCGCCGCACGAAGAACAATCCCGTGCTCATCGGCGAGCCGGGCGTCGGCAAGACGGCGATCGTCGAAGGGCCTCGCGCAGCGCATCGTGAACGGCGATGTACCCGAGAGTCTCAAGAACAAGCGGCTCGTGTCGCTCGACCTTGGCTCCCTCATCGCCGGCGCCAAGTTCCGCGGGGAATTCGAGGAGCGGCTCAAGGCGGTGCTCAAGGAGATCGTCGCCGGCGAAGGGCTGTTCATCGTCTTCATCGACGAGATGCATACAATAGTAGGCGCGGGCGCCGCCGAGGGCGCGATGGATGCGGGCAACATGCTCAAGCCGCTGCTCGCGCGCGGCGAGCTGCGCGTGGTGGGCGCCACGACGCTCGATGAATATCGCAAGCACGTCGAGAAGGACCCGGCGCTCGAGCGCCGCTTCCAGCCCGTGTACGTGGGCGAACCCAGCGTGGAAGACACGATCGCCATCCTGCGCGGGCTCAAAGAACGCTACGAAGTGCACCACGGCGTGCGCATCACCGATGACGCGATCGTCGCCGCGGCCACGCTCAGCAATCGCTACATCGGCGACCGCTTCCTTCCCGACAAGGCGATCGATCTCATTGATGAAGCCGCGTCGCGGCTGCGCATCGAGATCGATTCGCTGCCGCAGGAGATCGACATCGTCGAGCGCCGCGTGATGCAGCTCGAGATCGAGCGGCAGGCGCTGGCGAAGGAGAAGGACAAGTCCGCCAGAGACCGCCGGTCGGCGATCGAGAAGGAACTCGCCGAGCTGAAGGAGAAGTCCGCCGGCATGAAAGCACAGTGGCAGTCCGAGAAGGAGACGCTCGGCAAAGTCGGCGAGCTCAAGGGACAGATCGAGGCCGCGCGCATCGAAGTGGAGAAGGCGCAGCGCGCCGGCGATCTGCAGAAGGCCGCCGAGCTGACCTACGGCACGATCCCGAAGCTCGAGCAGGAGATGAGGATGCCGAGGCGGAGATCAAGTCGCGCCAGACGGGCGGCACACAGTTCCTGAAGGAAGAGGTGGACGCCGAGGACATCGCGGAGATCGTCGCGAAGTGGACGGGCATTCCGGTCACGCGGATGATGGAGAGCGAGAAGGAACGGCTTACGAAGCTGGAGAGCGTGCTCGCGAGCCGTGTGGTGGGGCAGGCAGAGGCGGCGCGCGCCGTGGCGAACGCGGTGCGGCGCTCGCGCGCGGGGCTGCAGGATCCGAACCGGCCGATCGGGTCGTTCATTTTCCTCGGGCCTACGGGCGTCGGCAAAACGGAAACCGCGCGCGCGCTCGCGGAATTCCTGTTCGACTCCGAGCAGGCGATGGTGCGCATCGACATGTCGGAGTACATGGAGAAGCACGCCGTGTCGCGGCTCATCGGCGCGCCGCCGGGCTATGTGGGCTACGACGAAGGCGGCCAGCTCACCGAGGCGGTGCGCCGGCGGCCGTATTCGGTGGTGCTCTTCGACGAGATCGAGAAGGCGCACCCGGATGTGTTCAACATCCTGCTGCAGATCCTGGACGACGGCCGGCTCACCGACAGCCAGGGACGCACCGTGGATTTCCGGAACACGGTGATCATCATGACGTCGAACATCGGCGGCGCGTACATTTTGGACGCGGCCAATCGCGAATGGTCCGCCGTGGAGAAGGAAGTGCTCGACGCGTTGCGGACGCACTTCAAGCCGGAATTCCTCAATCGCGTGGACGACATCATCGTCTTCCGCCCGCTCGGCGTGGAGCAGATCGAGCACATCGTGGAGCTCCAGCTCAAGCGCCTCGAGCGTACGATGGCCGACCGGAAGCTCACGCTCGAGGTGAGCAAGGAGGCCAAGCGCGCGCTCGCCGAGGAGGGGTTCGATCCGGCGTACGGCGCGCGCCCGCTCAAGCGAGCGATCCAGCGGATGATCCAGAATCCGCTCGCGCTCGCGGTGCTCGAAGGGAAGTTCAGAGACGGCGACCGCGTGCTCGCGCGCCTCGACGGCGGCAAGCAGATCGTGCTCGAGAAGGCGGGCGCGTGACCCAGGAGCGCGACGTCGCGTGGATGAAGGAAGCGTTGGTGCTGGCGCGCGAAGCGGCGACTCATGGGGATGTGCCCGTGGGCGCGATCGTCGTGCGCCGCGATGAGGTACTCGCGAAGTCCGCGAATCGCACCGTGCGCGATCAGGATCCACGGCGCACGCGGAGGTCCTCGCGATCCGCGAGGCGTCACGCGTGCTCGGGAGTTGGCGGCTCGATGGCTGCTCGCTGTACGTGACGCTCGAACCGTGCGCGATGTGCGCCGGCGCGATCGTGCTCGCGCGCGTGGATCGCGTGGTGTACGGCGCGTGGGACGAGAAGGCGGGTATGGCGGGCAGCGTGGCGGACCTGCTCCGGCACCCGCGCTTGAACCATCGCCCCGAGGTCCTGGCCGGCGTCTGCGAGCCATCGAGCGCCGAGCTGTTGAAGTCGTTCTTCGCCGAGCGCCGCAGTCCTAGCGGCTAACGTCGGAGTTGGAGTACGGCCCTCGCGCCGTTAACTTTGTCACGCCACCAATGGACGGGTGGCCGAGTGGTTGAAGGCACCGGTCTCGAAAACCGGCATACCGGAAACGGTATCGTGAGTTCGAATCTCACCCCGTCCGTAGGCTTTCCAGGAGCCCACGCCAATGCATCGGCGCGGGCTCTGCTCGTATTAGCTTTTCCTGCATCGTGCGAGCCAAGATCATGCGCATGCGACTGGACAAGAAAGGGACCGACCCGCAACGTATTCCCATGGACATTTGCAAGCATTCGAAGCGCCTACTCGGCGTCACACGCCCAACGCTCGCGATCGCAGTTGTCATGTTCACTTTCGCGTGCGGTGGGGGCGGCGATAGCCGATCGACCGGGCCGAAGAGTTCGCTCACGGTCACCGGGCAGGTGATCGGCTTCGGACCGATCGCCGGGGATTTCAATTTCAAGCAGGGAGACACGATCCGCATCGGGATCCGGGCGACGAGTAACAAGAGCATCGTGTATGTCGGCATCCAGTACGGGACTTCCCGGCCATTCGCGACAGTCTCTACTCCACGAAGCCGGATACGCTTGACGTGATGGCTCTGGCAACGCTCGTCGTCACTGGGAATTCGGCCGGGCAGTTGCCGATCACGATATTCTCGAAGGACGTCTCGGGGAATACCGTCGAGATCATACCGGGGAACGGCGACCACGTCTGGTTGTATCCGATTCTCAGGGTGACGGTCGACACCGTGAACGACCCGACCTTCTTCGGCGAGAATGGGCATACCGTCGACGATGGCCATCATTGATTCTACGTTCGGGACGGTACCGCCGCTTGCGAGTGTACAGCTTCGAGACTCACACACAGACCTCTACCATCACGCTGGCCGCCACCGTCGATGCGCGCGGCTGTACGGCGTCCGGCGACACGCTGCTCGCCGCGATCCACGGACGCGATTCGCTCGCCCTCACGGATGCGGAGGTGGCGACGCCGATCGTTACGACCGTTCCTCTCTGGATGGGCGCTCGGCGCGCTCGAACGGATGCGCAGATGCTCTAGGGCGAGACGCGCGGCTCGCCGTTCGTCTGCACGCGCGGCGGTCGAGTCGCCTCGTCCAGCTGGGGACCGGCGCACACACCGATATCGGCTACACGACGGCCTCGGCGGACGGTGTCGACCTCGCGGCATCCGGCGATGGATTGAAGTTGTTGGATCGAGCGCGTCATTGGGTATAGCGGCCCTGCGACCGATCAGGTCTACGATGTCACGCACCGCGCCTTCACACCGGAGGCGCACCCATCCGATCCGCTCGGTGGGGGGTGCGCAATTCTGGGTCAAAGTGCGGGAACGCGGATGTTGGTTGGCGGCATCCTCAACGCGCCGTTTACGACTGACACCGCATTCGATGCTCCGTACGGCAGTAATGCCGCCGTTCTTGGGAAGTCGGGAGATCGCATTTATGTCGTGGTAGCTGGAGGCGTAATGGAGTTGCGTGCGACGGACTTCTCAGCCGTTGCATTCTTCCCGATCCCAAACTCGAGCGAAACTGGCTACATAGCCGTGACGGGCGACGGAGCGCAGTTGGCGCTTTCGGCAAGCCAAGTCCGCTTCGCAACCCTGCCCCCGATCCGTCGTCGCTCCCGACATTCTGGGATCGGGACCGCCCGCGTGACAGCTAGCTCTCTTCGCCGATCAGATCACGGGGCTGAGCCGGCATTAGCGTTCTCCCACGCATGGTCCGCGCTCGAGTAGCTTCGTTCTGGACAACGGTCACGTTGCAGGCCACGTATTGTCTTGGTGGAGATGCTCGTACCCCTACCCAGTGGCGCGATGCGCGCATTAATTACAAGATGCTCTCTATTCGGCCTTTCGGCCCTGGCCTTCGCCGCAGGATGCAGCGGTAGCGGCGGCGGTCTCGCACCGGCCCAGAAGAGCTCGCTTACGGTCACCGGACAGGTCATTGGCTTTGGGCCGATCGCCGGAGACTTCAATTTCAAGCAGGGCGACACGATCCGCATTGGGATCCGCGCGACGAGCAACAGGAGAGCTTCCAGTACGTCGGCATTCAATACGGGAGTTCGCCGGCGATCCGCGACAGTCTGTGGGCCACGAAGCCGGATACGCTCGACATCATGGTGCTTGCGACTCTGATCGTCGCCGGGAACTCGGGCGGCCAGCTGCCGATCAGGATCTTTTCCAAGGATGTGGCCGGCAGTACGGTCGAGATCACGCCGGGGAACGGCGACCACACGTGGCTGTATCCGGTTTTGAGTGTCTCCGCCGATACCGTCGACGACTCACCGGCCCCAGGCGTGCTCGTCATTGATGATGCCCGCCAACGATTGTACCTCACGGAGAACGGCACGGAGCTGCGTGCGTATGACCTCGGCATGTATTCGCTGATCTCTAGCCTTACGCTCGCCGCGTACATCAATTCGCTCCCATTTCCGCGACGGGCTATACGCTGCTCGCCACGCTGAACGGACGCTATTCGCTCACGGTCGTGGATGTGAGTGGGGTGACGCCGATCGTTACGACCGTCCCACTGGTGGATGCGACTCTCCGTTCGCTCTGCGCCTGATGGGGCCGAATTGCTTGGCGGTGACTCGGCCATTGTCTCCGTCACGTGCTCGCTGTGTAGTCGCGGGCGCGCGCTTCTACTGGTGCACCTCGCGAGTGGTGTACACACAGCAGACATTGGCTACGTGACGGCATTGGGAGCGGACGCTGTCGTGTTGGCCGCATTAGGCGATGGGTCGAAGGTGTTCATTGAGCGCCTGATCGGATACACCCACCCTGTGACGGCTCAGGTCTATGACGTTACGCGTCGCGCTTTTACAGCCGAGCTGCAACCCGCATTCCTCGGACCCGGCGCCGACAATGGAGCACAGTTCTCGGTGAACAGTGCGGGCACTCGAATGCTCACTGGAGAAGTGCTGTTCAACGCGCCCTTCGCGTCCGACACAGGCTTCGACGCGCCGTACGGGAGCGTCCGAGCAATACTTTCGAAGTCGGGGAATCTGATCTACGTCTGGGTCGCGGGCGGCGTCATGGAATTGCGCGCCGCGGATCTGTCGGCTGTCGCGCTCTTCGCGACCACGAATCCGGGCGAGCTGCCACTCCTGTTCGTGACGGGAGATGGCAAGCAGGTGGTGATGGCGGTGAACAATCGTCTGATCTTCCTTGCGCTTCCTTCCGGACTCGTGGCTCCCGACGTTATGGAAATGGGCAACGCCGGCATGGCGGCGCATCTCTCCTTTGTCGACCGAGATCAAGGGATTCGGCCGGCGCTGACGTCCGGCGTGCCGGATGTGCTCCGCGCGGAATCCGATCCCGATCACGCGAGCGGGGATGCGGCGCAGCAGCGCGAACTTCTGCAGCAACCAGAGCGGGAAGGGGAGTCTCGAGATCGGGCCCGTGGACGCGAGCGCGGGGGCGATCACGCGCTTGTGCGCGAGGGCCTGCAGTTGCTGGGTCATGCGCGTGGGGAATTCTCGGCGCGCCTGAACGCGATTCAGCGTGTCGAGATTCACGGGGCCGCGTGACAGCGGCTCGGCGAGGATGTTCGCCGCCGCCACGGCATCCTGGATCGCGAGGTTGATGCCGACGCCGCCCACCGGGCACATCGCGTGCGCCGAGTCGCCGATGCAGAGGAGGCCGGCGCGCGCCCACGACTCTCAGATGGTCGAGCGCCACGGAGAGCAGCTTGATGTCGTCCCAGCTCGCGAGCTCGCTGCGCGCGTCCGGCGAAGTACGGCGCGACGCGCTCGATCGTCGCGCGGAAGGCGGGCAGGCCCGCGCTCTTGATCGCGTCCAAACCGCCCTTCGGGATGATGTACGCGCACTGCCAGTAGTCGCCGCGGTCGAGCGTCACGAGGATGCGGCCTTCGCGCACGCGGCCGAGCGTCTGCTTGGGATCGGTCGGGCGCGTGGTCGAGGCGCATCCAGAGCACGTCGATCGGCACGTTGTAGTCGAGGATCTCGAAGCCGGCTTTCTCGCGCACGATGGAGTGTCGTCCGTCGGCGCCCACGGTGAGATCGGCGCGGATCTCGAGACGGCCCGCGGGCGATGTGCCGCGCACGCCGGCGACTCGGCCGCTCTCGACGATGAGATCGGTGACCTCGTGCTCCATGCGCACGTGGAAGCCCGGATATTTCTTGCCGAGCTGCGCGATGAAGTCCAGGAAGTCCCACTGCGGCATGAGCGCGAGGAACTTGCAGTGCGTGTGGAGGTGCGTGAAGTCGGCGACGGTCAGCGAGAAGTCGTCGATCTGCGCGCCGATGGTCGCGGAATTCCTGGTGCGGGCCGCTTGAGGAATTCGTCGATCGCGCCCAGCTCGTACATGAGTTCGAGCGTGGACGGGTGGATCGTGTCGCCGCGGAAGTCGCGGAAGAAGTCGGCGTGCTTCTCGAGCACGGTGACATCGACGCCGGCGCGCGCGAGGAGGCAGGCCGAGCACCATGCCGGCCGGTCCGCCGCCGACGATGCAGCAGCGGGTGGTGGTGGCGGCGGGCGTCATGGCGGGAATATGGGATTCGCGCGCGCCGCTGTCACCTCGCGGCGAACCGGGTTAACTTTGTGCGCGGCCGCTCACGCGGTCGTTGTCGTTGGATGGGTGGCCGAGTGGTTTAAGGCGCACGCCTGGAAAGCGTGTGGGCTCGAAAGGGTCTCGCGAGTTCGAATCTCGCCCCATCCGTTGAGGTGCCGAGCGATCCCGAAGGCCGCCGGACTTTCTTGCTCGCAACGCGAAACGGAGCGCACACCTCATGGCATGCGCTCCGTTCACGTCGGGATCCGATACGGCTCGCGCTGTGCCTCCTACTGGCCCGGCTGGAGCGGCGGCGTGCCGCCCGGCGGCGGCGGGTTGGGACTCGGCAGGGGATAGGGGATCATGAAGGCGCCCCTTTCCGGTCCGAGCGATATCGTCGCTCCATTCCTGTCCTTTATCGTCAGCAGAAAGTAGTAAGTGTTAGGGCAAACGATGGTCGCGTTGACTTTGAGGGGGTTCCGAATCACGAAATTGCTGCCATCCGAGCTGGTGGTATGCTTGTTGCCGCACGCGTATCCCTCCCATGCCCAGATATAGGGCCCGGTGTTACCGGTCGGCGTAGCGTACGCCGGCGCATCCCCTGCCGAGCACAGAGGCCACGTCAGGCTCACCTTGAAATTCGGGTTCGCCAGGCTCGTTCCGACGTCCGTCACGATAGTGGAGCATCCCGTGCCAGTCGTCGTGAGCGCCGAGATCATCGTTCGCGACGAGTCGTTCGGCGCTGTCGCGACATTGAACACGCCGCCAGCGCGATGGCGACGACGGTCAAGCAGAGCACGTTCTGTTTCATGGTACCTCCCACCGTGTGAGGGTCGACCCACGAAGTTCACGATACGGTTCTCGGGCCGATATGCAAGCGACGACGCCAACGGTTCGACTTGCACATTCGGCATCTGCTGGAGCGCAGGGAACTTGCGCCCGCGTGCGGTTTAGATAAGGTTCTAGTCAGCAGGACAACATAGGCCGCGATCCTGCGGCTGGCTTGACGGGCGGGCTCAAGGCCCCGCCAGTCGAAGGCGCGAAGATCGGAACCCACGATCATCGCGCCTTTTTGTTTTCAAGACTGCGAGGTTCCCATGCGCTCATATATCTCCCGGTTCGCAACATTCTCGGCCGTCGCGTCTCGCTTCGCCGCCTGCGGCGATCACTCGCCCAGCGCCCCCGTTCCGCCCTCGACGACCACCTTCGGCGGTCACTCGACCGTCGTCGTCGCGAACGTGCCCGGCTTCGCCGCCGATGCGGTGATCGGAGTCACAGGCCTCCTGCCTACCTCCGGCGGCGCGCTCGAGACATCGCAACCGTCGGCGCAGATCCCCGGATTGCTCGCCACCGGCGACCTCGATGCCACGACGGTGGGCCAGGGCGACGCATCGTCGTCCGAGGCCTCGGTATCGGATCTCTCGCTCACGATCGGTGGCCACACGATCGTCGCGCAGTTCGTCGAGGCGCGCGCCACGGCGAAATGCATCTCCCGCGCCCCCTTCATGAGCGGAGAGACCGAGATCGATGGACTCACGATCGACGGCGTGGTGGTGACGCCATCCGGCGCCACGAACCAATCGGTCGCACTCTCCGGCGGCGGACAGGTGATCCTCAACGAACAGTCGACCACCACCGGCGCGATCACGGTCACGGCGATCCACGTCATGATCGACGGCGTTGGCGACGTGATGGTCGCGAGCGCGCAGGCCGAGGTCGTGTGCGGCAGCGCGTGCCCCTCGAACAATGGCGACTTCATCACCGGCGGCGGCTGGATCATGGTGAACGGCGCGAAGGCGACGTTCTCGATCTCCGGCGGCACGAGCCAGAGCGGCTTCTGCGGCGATCTCGAGTGGCACGATCACGGCTCGGGCCTCACGGTCACCGGCACGGGCGTCACCGGCTACGCGATCATCAATGCCACCACGCGCCGCATCACCGGCAACGCGGACATCAATGGCGTGCCGGGCACGTACACCGCCACGGTGAGCGACAACGGCGAGCCGGGCCGCAACGACACGATCGACCTCTCGCTCTCGAACGGCTACCACGTGAGCGGATCGCTCGGCGGCGGCAATCTGCAATTGCACCTGAAGCCGGAGTGCCCGTGAGCGCGCGCGTGACGTTCGCCATCATCACGCTGGCGGCGGCGGTCATCATCTTGTCGGCGCCGGTGGCGCATACCGCGGCGCCGGCCGGCGTCGCCGTGAAATACCCCGAGGGCACCGTGCATGGATTCCTCGAGCTGCGCAGTGAATCGGGCGCGCTGCTCGCGCATGGCGATCTCACGCAGGTCGTGCGCGAGGGCGGCATCGACAGCCGCATGCTCTTCCATTTCGCCGACACGTCCACGGTGTTCGACGAGACCGTGCGCTTCACGCAGGACGGTTCGTTCGCAATGCAGGAGTATCACCTGGTGCAGCGCGGCGACATCTTCCCCTTCGCGCTCGACGCCACGATCTCGCGCGATGGTCACTACACCGTGCGAACGACATCCAAGGCGAAGGACGCCGTCGAGCAGCGATTCACGGGCAAGCTCGACCTGCCGTCCGATGTCGCGAACGGATTGCCGATCACGCTCGCGAAGAACATCGGCACGCACGATCCGCGCACGGTGCACATCGTGGCGTTCACGCCGGAGCCGCGCGTCATCGGCCTCGAGATCGCCCCAGCGGCGGCGAGCTCAGTCATGATCGGCGGCCACGCCGAATCGGCCACCGAGTACGTGCTGCGGCCGAAGCTGGGAGCGGCACTGCATTTCTTCGCGTCGCTCGCGGGAAAGGCGCCGCCCGACAGTCATGCATGGATCATCACGGATGACGTGCCCGCCTTCGTGCGATTCGAGGGGCCAATGTACTACGGGCCGGTGTTCCATCTCTCGCTGGCGAGTCCGTCGGCGCCGGAGAGCAAGTCGAGCCCGCCAAAGGAGCGCCACTAGCGGCACATGGGAATCGTGGGATAATGTGACGCGGCGGCGGTCGCCGCCTTTCCCCGGCTCCCTGAGGATCCGCGCCCATGCCCGTGCTCCATCTCGATACCGGCAACACCGGCTTCATGCTCCTGTGCACGAGCCTCGTCATGCTCATGACGCCGGGGCTCGCGTTCTTCTACGGCGGACTCGTCGGCCGGAAGAACGTGCTCGCGATCATGATGCAGAGCTTCGCGTCGATGGGCTGGACCACGGTGCTCTGGTGGGCGTTCGGCTTCTCGATGTGCTTCAGCGGCGATCTCAAGAGCGGCACCGACTTCGCGGGGATCATCGGCAACTTCGATTGGCGTTCCTGAACGGCGTGTCGCTCGAACACGCCGGCGGCCGCGAACGACACGATCCCGCTGTTCGTGTTCTTCGCCTACCAGATGATGTTCGCGATCATCACGCCGGCGCTGATCACCGGCGCGTTCGCGAATCGCGTGACGTTCCCGGCGTACATGCTCTTCCTGACGCTGCTGGCTGGTGTTCGTCTACTTCCCGTTCGTGCACATGATCTGGGGCGGCGGACTCATGGCGAGCTGGGGCGTGCTCGACTTCGCCGGCGGCATCGTCGTGCACAACATCGCCGGCATCGCGGCGCTCGCGTCGGTGCTGTACGTCGGGCGGCGCAAGGTCGATCGACAGCGGGCCGCATACCATTCCGCTCGTCGCGCTCGGCACCGGGCTGCTCTGGTTCGGCTGGTACGGATTCAACGCGGGCAGCGAGCTGCGCGTGGACTCGGTGACCGCGGTCGCGTTCCTCAACACCGACCTCGCGGCGAGCTTCGCGGCGGATCGCCTGGCTCTCCATCGAGTGGCTGCACCACGAGAAAGCCGAAGTTCCTCGGGCTTGCTCACCGGCGCGGTGGCCGGGCTCGCGACGATCACGCCGGCCGCCGGCTACGTGTCGCCCACGTCGGCGTGCGTCATCGGCGTGCTCTCCGGCATCGTCTGCTTCTACGCCGTGGCGCTCAAGAACCGGCTGCGCTGGGACGACGCGCTCGACGTGTGGGGCGTGCACGGCGTCGGCGGGTTCCTCGGCATCCTCTCGCTGCGGCGCGTTCGCGACGCCCGCGTTCAATCCCGCGGGCGCCGACGGACTGCTCGACGGCAACCCGCATTTCTTCCTCGTGCAGCTCGGCGCCGTGTGCCTCTCGATCGGTGTGGGCGTTCGTGTTCACGTACGGAATGCTGTGGGTGATCGATCGGATCACGCCGGTGAAGGTCGGCGAGGAAGGGGAGACCGCGGGCCTCGACCAGTCGCTGCACGGCGAGGTGGCGTACATCGAGGCGCTGTAGGGGCGACTACAGACTTAGACTTTAGACTGAGACGTTAGACTGCTTCCTACTGTCGACCCCACTCACGCCCTGCCATACCATACGCTCAGTTGCCATACGCGCTTTTTCAGCGGTACTAGCGCCTACACGCGCCGCTGAAGCGCGTCGTCGCGCACGGTCGTTACCAAGATTTGTCAAAATTAATTTGATCTTATCGGGAACTATTCCGTCCGCCCCTGGTACGTGAGACGTCCCCTACCAGGAGGGCCGTGTGTCCCATTCAAAGACTCTAGCACTGGCCGTGCTCACTGCCGCGATCGCGGCGTGCGGCGGCGGATCCAACGTAACAGGCGGCGGCGGTGGCGGCGGTGGTGGTGGCGGTGGCGGATGCTCCGGCACGAACGATTCTCCGGCGCTCTGTGACAATCATTACTCGCCCGCGACGATCACGGTGAATCACGGCCAGACGCTCACGTTCACGTGGAAGGGGAATAACCAGCACAGCGTCACGTCGATCTCGGCGGGACTGACGATGGACTCCGGGATCAACGGGAACGGGCACACCTTCTCCCACACGTTCAATGAAGCGCCGGGCACATATGACATCGAATGTTCGGTGCATGGCGCGGCCATGACGGGGACCATCACGATCAACTCCGTGAACTGAGACCGCGAGCGCGCCGGGGACTCCGGCGCGCCGCCTCAGTACAGGCCCGGCGCGTGTGCTAACTTTCCACGGTGCACACGCTCCGCGTTCTGCTCGCGCTCGGCCCCTTCGCGGTGTCCTTCCTCCGCGACCGCCACCGATGGGTCTGGTGGGGGGCGCCCATCGAGCGCACAGAAGCCGACCACGCGCGGCGCGCCGACGGCTCGTCGCCACGATCATCCGGCTGGGGCCCACCTTCGTGAAGATGGCGCAGGTGTTCGCCGCGCGCGCCGATCTCATTCCTGAGCCCTACCTCGGCGAACTCGGACGCCTCATCGATCAAGTTCCCGGCGTGTCGTACGCGACGGTCGAGCGCGTGATCGCCGAGAGTTACTCGGGCGCGCGCGTGGACGCGCTCTTCGAGGAATTCGAGCCCGTGCCCGTCGCCGCCGCATCGCTCGGCCAGGTGCATCGCGCGCGCTACCACGGCGAGACCGTGGCCGTGAAGGTGCTGCGGCCGCACGTGGAGCATGCCGTGCGCAGCGATCTCGCGGCGGCGCGCCGGATCCTCGGCTGGGTGGAGCGCTGGTGGGACCATCCGCACGTGAAACGCGTGCGCGTGGTGCTCAATGAGTTCGAGCTGCGCATCGGCGAGGAGATGGATTTCCGCCTCGAGGCCGAGTATGGCACCGAGATCCGCGCGAACTTCGCGGGCAACCCGAACGTGATCGTGCCGCGCGTGGTGAGCGAGATGACGCGCCAGCGCGTGCTGGTGATGGAGTTCGTCGAAGGTACGCGCATCGACCGGCTCGATGCGTCGCGCGTGGATGTCTCGCGCGTCGTCGCGACGCTCGTGGAGCTGTACGTGCAGATGATGCTCATCGACGGGCTCTTCCACGCCGATCCGCACCCCGGGAATCTCATGGTGTCGCCCGACGGCCGTATCGTGCTCCTCGATTTCGGCATGACGGTGCGGGTGCCGCTCGCGACGCGGCGCGCGCTGATGCACACGTGCATCGCCGCGATCCGGCGCGACCCGGCTGCCACCGCCGCGGGCTTCGAGGAGCTCGGGCTCATCGCGCCCGGCAC
>CAVTUD010000002.1:0-397796 GCA_963737845.1 uncultured Gemmatimonadaceae bacterium
AGGATCGTTCAGCCCGTGGCGAAGTAGATCGACACGGGCCTGCAGGTCGGCCATCCGCAGCCGCAGCGCCTGATGCTCGAACAGCGTGTGGCCGAACTGCCGCGCTCGACCATCCGGGCCTGGGTGATTCCGAGCACCCGCTGGCACGACGCCGCGACCTGGCCGGCGATCGACATCCGCTCGTGGGCCAGGCCCCAGGAGATCGCGGCCAGACCCGGTTCCGGGCCGGGCGATCAGCGCGTCGGCGGGCACCCAGGTGTCGATGTGGACCGCCGCGGTGTCCAGCGGCCCCGCGCCGACTTTGCGGTACGGCGGCTGCACGTCGGTCTGTGCGGTCGGCACGGCGATCACCACGACGTTGCCGTGCCGGCTGGTCGGGTCGTGGTCGACGCTGCGGGCCGACCACCATGATGTGGTCGGCGATCGGGGACAGCGAGACGAACTTCTTGATCCCGCGGACCTCGAAACCGCCTCGCGCCGAGCGGACTTCGGTCTCGCACGATCTGCAGATCCGAGCCGCCGGACTCCTCGGATGCGCCGATGCACAGCACCGCCTCGCCGCGGATGGCCTGTTCGCAGATGTCCTTGAGGTAGTCCGACTTGCCGAAGCGGCGCAGGATGGCGATCGCCGAGTCGTGCAGGCTGACGCCGACACCGATGCCGGCCGAGCCAGCTGGCCCAGCGCGAAGGCCAGCGCGACGAGCTTGGCCACATCGGGATGCTGGCCGTCGTCGCCACTTCTGCGGTGAACACCCCGCGCTCACCCAGGTGCTCGATCAGCTTGCGCGGAAAGCGTTCGCTGGCTTCGGCTTCCGCGGTCCACCTGATGACGTGGTCGTCGAAACCTCGTCGAGCAGCGCCCGGTATTCGTCGATGCTCAGCTCATGCGGTCATGTGCGTCACCGCCTCCAGGTTGCGTTTGACTTCCAGCCGGCGCAGCTTGCCCGACGAGGTGCGCGGCAGTGAGCCCGGTGCCAGCGAAGACGACGTCGGCCGGCACGACGCCGCACTCGGAGGCCACCCGTGGCACCACTCGCTGCGGGCGCCGGCCTCGTCGGGGCCGCGGAATTCGGCGGCGATGACCAGACCCGGGCGGGTCGACGTCGTCGCCGGTGCCCACGGCGACCACGGCACCCTCACGCACACCGCGGATCTGGGCGGCGACCCGTTCGATCTCGGTCGGGAAAGACGTTGCGGCCGGCGACGGAGATGATCTCCTTGGCCCGGCCGCAGACCACCAGGCCGTCGTCGGTGAGGTAGCCCAGATCACCGGTGGGGAACCAGGTCGTCGGCTCCAGCGGCGGCGTCGCCGAGATAACCGGACATCATCGAGGTGCCGCGGATCTCGATCTCGCCGACGTCGCGGCCGGCATCGGCCGGTGTCGTCGATCGTCGGGCAGATCCGGATTTCCATCCCGGGGATCGGCGTCGCCGAGAATCGCGTGCCGCTGCGACGGAATCGGCTGGGTCGAGGCGATCTCGTCGTACCGCAGTCCGGTGCCCGGCAGCGGGGATGGTGACCGCGCAGGTGGATTCGGCCAGCCCGTAGGACGGTGCGCAGCGCGCCGGCGTCGAAACCGAAGCGGCGCCATCGCGTTCGGCGAACCGGTCGAATGCCGTCGCAGTCGACGGGCTCACCGCCGTTGATCGCGAACCGCAGCCCGGCCGAGGTCGACATCGGACACCCGCCGGGCGTACTTGCCGATCAGGTTGTAGGCGAAGTTCGGCGCGGCGGTGAGCGTGGCGCCGGCTCTCGCGAGAGCCAGCGTCAGCCAGCGGAACGGCGACGCGGTGAACGCCGCCGTCGGTGCCAGCCAGAGCGGCGTACCCGCCCAGCGCGCCGCTGAGCAGAAACGTCAGCCCCATGTCGTGATAAAGCGGCAGCCAGGTGCAGCCGGCGTCGACCGCCGGGTCGACGCCGATGCGCGTCGAGCAGCCCGTGCACATTGCTGAGCACCGCCGCCGGGGACAGCGCGGCGGTGCGGGGTGTGCCGGTGGACCCGGCGGTGCCCTGCAGGACCGCGGCGTGCTCGGTGGCCGCCTCGACCGGCGCCGAGCTCGGATCGACGGTCGTGCGCGACGGTCGACGTCGAGCACCGTCGAGCGGCGACGTCGACTGGCCGCTGCAGCAGGTCCGAGTTCGGCGCCGTGGCTGAAGACCGTGCCGACGCCGATGTCGGCGAACCGGTTCAGCGTGGCCTGCGCCCACTGCCGCGGGTCGGCGCCGCGGACCGGTCCGGGCAGGATCGACACGCTCCGGCCGGCCAGCCAGGTCGCCCTGGATCGGCGGCGACGAAATCGGCGGTCGGCTCGCCGACCAGACCGACTGCGGCGGACTGTGGCTGGTCGAGTGATCCGCGGCGGCGACTGCCTCGGCCCGGGCGTGCACTTCCGGCCACGGGTGCCGTGTCCAGGCGTCGGCTCTCGCGGTCGAGGACGACCAGGTCGTGAGCTCGACGGTCGGGCATCGCCCGCGTCAGCGCGGTCGCGAGCACGCTCACTGGCGGCCGGGACCTTTGCCCGGATCGACGTTCTCGAGGTCGCCGACGGTGTCGCAGGTCAGCAGCTCCTCCTCGGACAGCGCGACGCCGAGCTTGTCTTCGATGGCGACCATGCCGACCGCGAACGCCACCGAGTCCAGTCCGACGTCGTCGATCAGCCGGGAGTCCGGGGTGACCCGGCTGATGTCGATGTTGAGGTCGTCGCGCAGGATCTCGATCAGAGCAGCGCTTACGACGGGCGACGACAGGTCGGAGGTCATGGGCCGTCACAGTACCGGGCAGCTGCGGCGGGCAGGGATCTACGTTTTGGGCGCTAAAGCGCTCGCCGCGTCGGCGGCGCCGTCGCCGTCGGTGTCGGTGAGCTTGACGTCCCACCGGCCGTCGCCGTCGGTGTCGACGTAGCCGGTGACGCCGTCTTCGCCGGAGCGTGATCGCGCGGTCGGCCAGTCCGTTGCCGTCGCTGTGAGCAGCCGAACTCGGACAGTCGTCGGCGCCGAAGTCGGTGAGCGGCCTGCCGGTGTGCTCGACGCCGTCCAGCCCGAACCAGCGCAGGCCAGTCGGCGGCCGCGGCGGCCGTTCGGCGGCGACCGCCCAGGTCCCGAGTTCCGTCGTCGGTGAAATACCGTTCGCCGGTGCCGCCGACATCGAGAACCGCGTGGTCGGCGATGCCGTCGCCATCCAGATCGGCCAAGGCGTCGTCGGCCAGGCCGTCGCCGTCGAATCCAGGCCGACCGCGTCGAGCCGGCCGTCGCCGTCGAGGTCGAGATCCGGCCGCGGTCCCACATCGCCGCTGCGCCGTCACCGGCGCTCAGGCAGTACTCCATATCTATTGCGACGCGGCGTCGCGACTTAGGAGTTCCCCCGGATGCCGGTGGAGCGGCCCGTGATCACGACGTTCGCGCCCTTCGCGAGCGCCTCCACGATCGGCGCCGAACCGAGATACGCGTTGGCCGAGAGCACGCGGTCGCGAATCGATGGAGAGCGGCTCGCCGGTCTCCATGTTCTTGAGCTCGTGGCCGGCGGCGAGCAGTTCATCGAGGCGCGGCAGCAGATTGTCGCCCGTCACGACGCCGATCCGATTTTTCCGGACGCCCGCTTCGCGCGCGCCGATCGCGCAAACCGCGGCCGCGCACGCCCGGGGTTCACGCCGCCCGCGTTCGCGATCACTTTCACTCCGCGCTCGGCGACGCCCGCGTCGAGCTCCATCGCGCCGACGAAATCCGCGCGTATCCCATGCTTCGGATCGCGCTCCTTCTGCTTCTGAAGGATCGACATCGTGACTTCGGCGAGATAGTCGAGCATCAGGTAGTCGACGGCCGCCCTCCGCCTGGCGGCGCGGCGCTTCGAGCCAGTCGCCCCAAAACCCCTGCCCCCCGGCGACACGCACGATCGCGTTCGCTCATTCGGTTGCGCTTCCATGCGTGTGGGAAGAACGAACGCGCCGAGATGCGGTCCGGGATTTTGCAGACTGCGCGGAGCGCCATGGCGAGCACGGCGCGCGTTTCTTCGGGATAAACGATGGCATCGACGAATCCGCGGGCCGCGGCGTATCGCGCATCGAGTTGTGCTTCGTAGTCGGCGCGCATCTCTTCAGCGGCGGCGCTCGACCTCGGCGAGCCGGCGTACCCGCTTCTTCTTCGCTTCGTCGATCGCGGGCCCGTGCACCGCCTGCACCGCCGCTTCGCCTTCCATCACTCCCATGCGGCCCGGTGGGCCAGCGAGAAAATGAAATCTGGATCGAAGCCCTGTCCCGCCATCGCGTAGTAGCCCGGCGCCCGATGCGTGATTGACGGTGAGCACGATCTTCGGCAGACCGCCGTCGCCATCGCCTCGACAAAGCGCGCCCCGGCGCGGATGATCCCGTCGTGTTCGGCCTCGGGACCCACCATGAACCCGAGACATCCTGCACGAAGAGCAATCGGCGATCCCTGCGCGGTTCAGCGGTCGATGAAGTACGCCGACCTTCTCCGCGCTCTCGGCATAAATGATCCCGCCAAAGCGCGGCTTCTCGCCGGCGCGTCCCTTCACGAGCCCGCGCTGGTTGGCGATGATGCCCACCGGATGCCCGTCGATCCGCGCGTCCGCGCAGACATTTCCTCGGCGAGGTCCTGCTGGAATTCGTCGAGCGATCGCCGCCGTCGAGGATGCAGTCGAGCAGGTGTGCATGTCGTACGACATCCGATGATCGGCGGGCAGCAGATCGTAGAGCGCCGACGGATCCGTCGCTGGCGGCCGTGTCGCCGTCGCGCGACGGCTGTCGTCGACAGCAGTGCGCGTTCGGCAACCGGGCGACGAACTCGCGAATCCGCGCGAGTGCAGTCGGCATCATTTTCGCCGCGATAGTGCGCGACCCCGCTCACCTCGGTGTGCGTCGCCGCCCCGCCGAGCGTTTCCGCATCGACGTCTGCCCGGTGGCGCCCTTCACGAGATTCGGCCCGCCGAGCCCCATGAAGGAAGTGCCCTCCACCATGAGGATCACGTCGGAGAGCGCGGGAAGATACGCGCCGCCCGCGACGCACTGCCCCATCACCGCCGCGATCTGCGGCATCTGCAGATAGCGGCGCATCAGCGAGTTGTAGTAGAAGATCCGCGCCGCGCCGTATTGGCCCGGGAAAAACTCCGCCCTGATACGGCAGGTTCACGCCGGCGGAATCGACGAGGTAGACGATCGGAATCCGGCAGCGCATGGCGATTTCCTGCGCGCGCAGAATCTTGGTGATCGTCTCGGGCCACCACGATCCGGCCTTGACCGTCGCGTCGTTCGCGACGACGACGCACTCGCGGCCGGCGACCACGCCGACTCCGGTGATCACGCCCGCCGCCGGGCGCCTGGCCGTCGTAGCGGTCGTACGCGACGAGCAGACCGATTTCGAGGAAAGGCGAATCCGCGTCCGCGAGCTGCGTGACGCGCTCGCGCGCGGTGAGTTTTCCCTGCTCGTGCATCTTTCGACGCGCTCGGCGCCGCCGCCCTCGCCGGAGCTTCGGCCTCGAGCTCGCGCGTACCGGCGGCAGAGCTCGCGAAGGCGTGCGCGTCACGCATCCTGCGCGCGCCGCGGTTCGCGCGCGAACCAGTCCTGGATGTATTGCACGAGGTCGGAGGTGGGTGTCCCGGTCCGAAGAGCTTTCCGATCCGCAGCGCTGCAGCGTCGTCCATGTCCTCCTGCGGGAATGATCCCGCCGCCCGTGACGAGAATGTCGCCGCGGCCCTCGGCTCGCGAGCAGCTCGTGCACCCGCGGGAAAAGCGTCATGTGCGCGCCGGAGAGGATCGACAGTCCGACGACGTCGACGTCCTCCTGCACCGCCGCCGACGCGATCATCTCCGGTGTCTGGTGGAGGCCGGTGTAGATCACCTCCATGCCGGCGTCGCGCAGCGCGGCAGCGACGACCTTGGCGCCGCGGTCGTGTCCGTCGAGACCGGGTTTCGCGACGAGGACGCGGATGGGCGCGTGCAGTCTCAGGTCGAGAGTGGGGACGTGGCGCGCCACACTCGCGTTAAGTCTAGCGTCTACGCCGACGCGCTGGGCAACTCATCCTCTTGCGCGCACGAGCAGCATTTCGCGCGGAGCGGCGCGTGAGCGGCGCGTCGACGCCAACCCGTCGAAGGCCTGCTCCACGATCAGGCCGGCCTCGGCACGAGTCGGCCAGCCGGCTGGCGGTATAGAGGCGAATGCGATGGCGCGCTGGCCGTGGTCCGTCGGGCCGCGCCATTCGGCGTGCACGCTGAGCACGCCGGACAGCGGATCGAACTCCGCTCGTGCGCGATCATCGTGCCATCCATGTGCGCCACCAGTCGCGCGCGAGGAAGCGCGCCATGACGCCGTCGCGACTGCCGCCGTGCCAAACGAGCACGCCGCCGGGCTTGAGCACGCGCGCGAACTCGCTCGATCACACGCGCATCGTCCGCCGGGATGAGCGAAGAATCCGAACGACGTGAAGAGATTGAGCACGGCATCGAACCGCCCGCTCCATTTCGCCGGCAGCGTGCCGCATGTCGCCGCGCACGTAGCGGAGTGCGCGAGCCGCCGTGCCGCGCGCCTCGCGCGATCGCTTCGAGCAGGTCGGCCGAAAAATCGAGGCCGGTGACATCGAAGCCCGCCTCCGCGAGCAGATGCGCGTGGCGCCCCTGGCCGCAGGGCACGATCGAGGATCCGCGCGCCGCTGACGGCAGGTCGAGCACTTCGAGCACGCGCGCCACTTCGCGCCGGTCGTGCATCGAGCGGTGAACAACGGTTCGTATTCGAGCAGGTACTGCGCGTCGAAGTACGTCTCCCACCACTCGCGCCCGCCACTCTGGCTCTAGAAGAACACCGGCTCGCGATACGCGCCGAAGACGCTCTCGATCGCGGCCCGAATCTCGTAGAGCGTGCAGTACGCCCGCGCGCAGTCGAGAATGAACGGCACGACGTTCTCGTTCCGCGCCGCGGCGTCGCGCAGCGCCGCGATGTGCTGCGCGCACAGCGCGCTGTCGCGCGCGGCCCGCAGCTTCGCCAGCGCTGCGCCTGCTCCCGCTCGGCGCTGCTCGCCGATCTTGAGCAGCGGGATCGTCAGCGCTTCCTCTTCGGTGACGAACTCGTTCACGCCGACGATCACGCGGCGATGCTGCTCGATCTCCCACTGCTGGCGCGCCGCGGCCTCGGCGATCTTGCGCTGGAACCACCCGGTCTCGAGCGCCGCGCACCACGCCGCCCTGGCGCGTCGATCTCCGCGAACAGCGCCTCGGCCTCGCGCTCGAGCTTGTCGGTGAGCGATTCGACATAGTACGACCCGCCGAGCGGATCGATGCACGTTCGGCACGCCGGTCTCGTAGGCGAGGATCTGCTGCGTGCGCAGCGCGACCTGCACCGCATGCTTCGGTCGGCAGCGCGAGCGTCTCGTCCATCGAGTTCGTGTGCAGCGACTGCGTGCCGCCGAGCACCGCCGCCAGCGCCTGG
Source organism: uncultured Gemmatimonadaceae bacterium (assembly GCA_963737845.1). Lineage (GTDB taxonomy): Bacteria > Gemmatimonadota > Gemmatimonadetes > Gemmatimonadales > Gemmatimonadaceae > DATKOH01. The sequence goes on from CAVTUD010000002.1 coordinate 7,434, forward strand.
TACGCGACGCGCGCGATGTTGTTCATCGGCTGCTGCGCGGTGAGCGTGACGCCGGCGGTCTGCGAGTGGAACCGCATCATCCACGAGCGCGGATCCTTCGCGCCGTAGCGCTCCTTCATGTGGCGCGCCCAGATCCGGCGCGCCGCGCGGAGCTTGGCGATCTCCTCGAAGAAATCGTTGTGGATGTCCCAGAAGAACGAGAGCCGCGGCGCGAACTCGTCGACGTCGAGCCCGCGCGCGATGCCGCGCTCGACATAGGTGAATCCGTCGGCGAGCGTGAACGCGAGTTCCTGCGCCGCCGTCGAGCCGGCCTCGCGGATGTGGTAGCCGGAGATGGAGATCGTGTTCCAGTGCGGCGCGTGCGTCGCGCCCCACTCGAAGCACGTCGACGATGAGGCGCAGCGCGGGCTCGATCGGATAGACCCAGGCGTGCTGCGCCATGTACTCCTTCAGGATGTCGTTCTGGATCGTGCCGCGCAGCTTGTCGCGACGGGACGCCCTGCTTCTCGGCGGCCGCGATGTAGAAGCAACAGAGAATGATCGCCGGGCCGTTGATCGTCATCGACGTCGAGACCTGATCGAGCGGGATCCCGTCGAAGAGCGTCTCCATGTCGGCGAGACTCGAGATCGCCACGCCGCACTTGCCCGACCTCGCCCTCGGAGCGCGGATGGTCGGAGTCGTAGCCCATCAGCGTCGGGAAATCGAACGCGACCGAGAGGCCCGTCTGCCCATGCTCGAGGAGGAACTTGTAGCGCGCGTTCGTCTCGCTCGGCGCTGCCGAAGCCGGCGAACTGCCGCATCGTCCAGAGCCTGCCGCGGTAGCCGGTGGGGTGGATGCCGCGCGTGAACGGATAGGCGCCCGGAACGCCGAGCGCCGTCACGTCACTCGCGTGCTCATCGGCGGCGCTGAAGAGCGGCTCTACGGGTCCAGAAGAATTCGTGAACGCGAGATCGCGCAGCTCGCCCTTCGCGTAGCGCGCGCGCCACTCAGCGAGCTCGGCGCGCAGTCGCGCGATCTCGGCGTCAGTGTCGCTTCCCGTGTTCAACGGCTCGCGGATCGTCGTCATGTCGAACTCCTTGGCGTCTTGCCGCCGGCCAGCCGCGTCGCGCTCTCAGCGAGCAGCGCCTGGGCCGCCGCGAAAGGCGTGAGCACGCCCGCTTCGAGCGGCCCGAGCTGCGCGTCGAGCCATTCGTTCACCGCACCGTCATCCCAGAGGCGGGCACGCAGCTGACGTTCGGCCGCGTCCACCACCCGTTCTCGCAGACGCCGCCGGCGCCGCTCGCGCAACCCGCCGCTCTTCTGAAGATACTCGAAATGGCGGTCGAGCGCCGCCGACAATTCCGCCACGCCATCGCCTTTCGCGGCGATGGTGGCGAGCACCGGCGGCGTCCAGCGGTCCTCGTCGCTCGCGTTCGCCGCTTTCCGCGCCGCGTACGCCGGATTCTTCGGCTTGAGCTCCACCCCGTGGTGCGCCGGCATGTTCTTGAAGATCTGCGCCGAGGCGAAGGCCGAGCATGAGCTCCACCTCGTTGCGCAGCCGGTCGGCGCCCGGACGGTCGGCCTTGTTCACCACGAAAAGGTCCGCGATCTCCATGAGGCCGGCCTTCATCGTCTGGATCGAGTCGCCGGATTCCGGCACGAGCACCACGACGCTCGAGTCGGCGGTGCGCGCGATATCGAGCTCGCTCTGGCCGACGCCCACGGTCTCGAGGATGATGCGGTCGAAGCCGTACGCGTCGAGCACGTCCGCCGTCTCGCGCGAAGTCGCGGCGAGGCCGCCGAGCGCGCCGCGCGTCGCCATGGAGCGAATGAAGATGCCCGGGTCGAGCGCGACCTCCTCCATGCGGATCCGGTCGCCGAGCAATGCGCCGCCGGTGAACGGCGATGTAGGGTCGACGGCGATGATGCCCACCGTGTGCCCCTGCGCGCGCCAGAGCGCGGCGAGCCGCACCACGAGCGTGCTCTTCCCGGCGCCCGGCGGTCCGGTGATGCCGATGCGGCGCGCGTGTCCGAGCTTCCCATGCAGGGCCGAGAGTAATTCGTCGCTCCCCGGGCGGTGATTCTCCACGATCGATACCGCGCGCGCGAGCGCGGCGGGACGCCGTTCGCGGAACTCGGCGAGCAGCGTGTCGATGGCGGCCAACGCCTTCGTGGTCATCGGGCGGCGTCCAGATCGATCGCGCCGCCCCCACCCGCGCGTTGCACGAGGAGCCGCACCACGCGCGATGGACTGGCCTCCACGACCGTGACCTCGAGTCCGCCCAAACGGACGCGTTCGCCCACGACCGGGATCCGCTTGAGCCTTCGCGCCAACAGGCCGCCGATCGATTCCGCACGCTCGTGCGGCTCCGGCACGATCGGCGCGTTGAACCGCGCCGCCACGTCGAACACCGGCGTGGATGCATCGAGCAGTACTGGCGATGCGCCGGCGCCGATGGCCGTGGGCGCCGCGTCGTGCTCGTCGTGAATGTCGCCGACCAATTCCTCCAGCAGATCCTCGAGCGTGACCACTCCTACTGTGCCGCCATGTTCATCGAGCACCACGGCGAGATGCTGCTGTCCGGCCAGCATCTCGAAGAGCAGCGCGCTGCAGCGTTTCCCCGACGGCACCTGCGCCACGGGCCGCAGCGGCGGCCACGTCTCGCCCGCAGTCGCGAGCACGTCGAACACGTGCACGATGCCGATGATCTCGTCGGGCGAGCCGCGAAACACCGGCACCCGGCTGAATCCGGACTCGGCCACCGCGCGCGCCATCGTCTCCGCGGGCAGGTCGCGGTCGACGACCGTGATCGCGGTGCGCGGCGTCATGACCTCGCTCACCTGCTTCTCGCCGAACTCCACCACTTCGGAGATGAACGCGAGTTCCTTCCGCTCGCTGATGCCTTCGATGTCGCCCTCGCGCAGCAGTCCCTCGATCTCTCCGCGCTGATCGACGACGGTCGCGCCGTCGCGCTCGCCGCGGCGGCTCGCCGCGCGTGCGAGGAACATCACCGGCGCGAGCGAGAGCGAGGCGAGCCGCAGGATCGGCAGCAACGGCGCGGCGAGACGCGGCGCGAAATGGCGTGCGAGCGCACGCGGGAGTGCCTGGCCGAGCACGAGGAACGCCGCGGCCACCAGTGCGACGCGCAGCAGGAATCGCGCATCGACGGTCTCCACGTGCGTCCCGAGCAGCGCGCCGGTGAGCGCGATGACGAACGCCACCGCCGCCGTCGCGACCGCGAGCAGATGATGCGACTGTGCGAGGTACGTGCCGGCCCGCGAGCTCGCGCCGGCACCCGGCCCGAGCTGCGCTTCCACCCAGTGACGCACCCAAATGCGCGTCATCGCGCGCAGCGTCATCGCCGCGGCGCTCAGGAACGCGACCACGAGCACGGCGCCGAAGACGAACGGCCAGTGCAGGCTCATTCGTCGTGCTCCCCGGCGTTCACCGGACGCTGGATGAACACGCGGTCCACCCGGCGCCGCACCACTCGTTCCACGGTGAACTCGAATCCGTCGATGATCGTGGCGTCGCCGGCCTTCGGCACCTTCCCGAACTGCAGGAACACCAGCCCGCCCACGGTGGACACCTCCTCCGCGGCCGCGGCGAAATGGTGGCCGAGCGTCTCGGCCAGCTCATTGAGCGTCACCTTGCCCGAGACCCAATAGCGCGAATCGTCCTGCACGCGGATGGGCGGCTCGTCGCGATCGTTCTCATCGCGGATGTCGCCGACGATCTCCTCGAGGATGTCCTCGATGGTGATGAGGCCCGCGGTGCCGCCGTATTCGTCGACCACGATCGCGAGATGGTGGTGCGACGATTTGAAGTCGCGCAGCTGCGCTTCCGCCGATTTTCCCTCAGGGATGAACGACGCGGGGCGCGCCTTCGTCTCCCAGCCGCCCGCCGGTTCCACGCCGTCGATCACGGGCAGCAGGATGTCCTTCGCGAACAGCAGCCCGGTGATCTGATCGAGCGTCTCGTCGTACACCGGCAAGCGCGCGTGCTGCGAGCTGCGCACACGGTCCACCACCTCGGACCAGGGCGTGTGCCGCTCGATGCCCACGATGTCCACGCGGGGCACCATGACCTCCTGCACCTCGGTGTCGGCGAGCGCCGAGTACCGCCGCAGGATGTCGCGCTGCACGGCCGGCAGCGACGTCTGCGTGCGGAACACCATGCGGAACGGCTCGGCGCCCAGTTGTTCCGTCGCGCCGCGCGGATCGGCGAGCGGAAGGAGCTTGAGGAGGCGCGTGTCGAGCCACGCGCCCGCGAGACTGAACGGCGCCGCGGCTCGCTCCACCGCGTGGACGAATCCTCCCAAGCGGGCCAGCGTCGCCGCACCGGAGCGCTCGCCGTACGCGCGGGGCGCCGCCTCGGACACATACACGATCACGAGCGCGAGCACGAGCGCGAGCAACGGCGCGAGCACGCGACTGCCATCACCCAGCCCGAGCGCGAGCGCTCCCGCGATCCCCGTGATGAGGTGCATGATCACACGCACGATCGAGAGCGCGCGGTGCGTGCGATCGCGCGCGTCGCCGTGCGGCAGCGTGCTGCCCTCGCCGGTGCCGGCGAGGCTCGCCGCCGCGGTGCCGCCCGCGAGCAGCGCGCCATCCGCCGCCGCGCAACACGTCGCGATCGCCGCCGAGAGGACCGCGATGAACGCCGCAAGGAAGGTCATCGCGCCCTCCGCCCGAGTCGCGCGAGCAGCGTCTCCTGGCGACGCCACATCGCGGATCGCGTCCGCCCGTCGCCTTCGGGATGATCGTGGCCCAGCGCGTGCAGCGTGCCGTGCACGATGAGCCGCATCAGTTCTTCGCGGAGCGGCACGCCGAATTCGCGCGCCTGCTCGCGCGCGATCTCCGGCGCGATGTACACGTCGCCGATCACCGGTCCGCGCGCGCCCGACGGCGCGAAGCCGAAGGAGATCACGTCGGTCGCGCCGCGCCTCGCGAGGTGCTTCCGGTTGAGCGCCGTGATCTCCCGCCGCGAGATGAACGCCACCGAGAGCATCGCGTCGCGCACACCCTCCGCGCGCAGCACGCCCGCCGCCAGCGCACGCGCGTCGCCGCGCGAGAGCGGGAGCCGCGCCCCGTCGATCGTGACCTCCACGGCGAGGGTCACGTCGCCGAGAACTCCGCCGACACACCGCCCGCCGCGGCCGGATAGTCGATGCGCGCGTGGTGCATGCCCACGAGCACGCGCACGAACTGATCCTTGATCACCGAGATCTGCCGCAGGGTGAGCGGCGCGTCGCGCATCTGCCCCTGTTCGATCCGCTGCCGCACGATGTGGTCCACCACGTCGCGGATCCGCGCGGGCGTGGGATCGCTCAGCACGCGCGCCGAAGCCTCCACGCCGTCGGCCAGCATCACGATCGCCGTCTCGGCCGACTGCGGCACCGGCCCCGGATACTGGAATTCGGCGGCGCTGAGTCCGTTCGCGCCGTCGCGCTCCTTCGCCTTCTCGTAGAAGTACGTGATCGGCGCCGTGCCGTGATGCTCCGGGATGAACGCGGTGATCGCCGCGGGCAGCTTGTGCTCCGCCGCGAGTTCGAGGCCCTCGCGAATGTGCCCCTTGATGATCTGCACGCTCGTGCCCGGCTTGAGCTTGTCGTGCGGGTTGCGGCCGCCCGCCTGGTTCTCCACGAAGTACTGCGGCTTCTTGAGCTTCCCGATGTCGTGATAGTAGGTGCCGACGCGGCCGAGCAGTCCGTTCGCGCCGATCGCGTTGCACGCCGCTTCCACGAGGTTGGCCATCGCCATCGTGTGGGCATACGTGCCCGGCGCCTCGACGCTCAGCCGCTTGAGCAGCGGCCGGTTGAGGTCGGAGTACTCAATGAGCGTGAGGTGCGACGTCACGCCCGTCATCCGCTCGGCGAGCGGAATGAGGAACACAGCGAACACCACCGAGACGACCGCGTTCAGCACGCCGAGCAGCCCGCTGCGCGCGATGTCGGCGGCGCTCCAACCGAGCGTGAGGCCGATGGCGAGCGCCGCGGCGAGATACGCGAGCGCGATCGTGATCACGTACTGGTACGTCTGCGTGCGGCGGAGCATGACGCGCGCGCTGAGCGCCGCGGCCGAGCCACCCACGAGATTGATGAAAAGGGCATTCGTGCCGCGATAGGCGCCTTGCCCTCCGACGAGTACCGCCAGCGTCATGGCCGCGATGAGGCTGATGCGCGGATCGAATACGATGCAGAAGATCACCGCGGCGAACGCGACCGGAACGAGCTCGGGCCGGCCCGGCGCCCAGTGTGCGCCCGCCGCCGCCGCCGCGATCACAATGAGAAAGACCACCGCGAACAACATGAGCGCGCGCAGCGAATCGTAGAGCGCCGGCCGGAAGAGCACGATCGCGACCCAGAAGATCGCGAGCACGAGCGCGTTATAGAGGATCGCGCCGAGGAACCGCGAGAAGGCCGCTTCCCCGCGCTGCCGCCCCTGCGTGGCATCGTGCAGGGCGCGCATCTTGTCATACTCGGCGCGCCCCACCACCTCGTGGGCCCCGATGATCTTCTCCTGCTCGCGCACCTGCAGCAGGAAAGGCGAGATCGAGGCGCGCACGTCCGCGCGGCGCTGCTCCGTCGCGGCACGATCGAGCACGAGCGATGGCTGGAACACGGCTGCGAGCATCTTCCCGTACGCGCTGTCGCTCGCGGGAGAGCCCGGCTCGGGGCGATGCGCCTGGGCGCGCACGAGCAGCGTGCCGAACGTCGCGACACTGTCCGCGAGCATCGTGCGCTCACCACCGGCGCGGCGGATCACCACTTCCCCGTGCTCACCGGCGAGCGAGCCGGCGCCGGCGATCCCGGTGGGCAGCTCGCGGTCGAGCACGCGGCGCACCGCCTCCCGCATCGCGCGCCGGTGCATCGCCGACGCGAGATACTGCGCCTCTGCGACGGTGAGCGGCGCGCCGAAACGCGCCGACGCCTGCTGGATCGCCTCGGTGGCACCGGCCGGCCTGGCCGCCGCCGCGCCGACTGAATCGGTGACTGCGTCGAGGAGCCGGTCGGCACTGTCGAGCGCCGCGGGGTCGTAATTCAGGATCAGGCTCACCGTGCGCGCCGCGTCGTCCCGTTCCTTCGCGAGATCGGCGGCCGGCTTCGGCACCGTGAACTCGAACGGCGCGATCACATCGCGCGTCGCCACCGAGCCGACTTCGAAGATCGGCGAATCGACCGCCGCGCCCACCGGGAACAGCAGATAGGTCGCGATCGCGAGCACGCCGAGGATCGCGATGCGCGCGGCGTGGAATCGCATGCGCGCCGTGCGCGCGACCGGCGCCGGCGCCGATCCGCCGTTCCCTCGCTCCGGACCGACCCGCGTCGCCACGCGCTACGGCGACCCGCTGTCGCGGGCGTAGGCCTTCACGATCTCGCGCACCAGCCGGTGGCGGATCACGTCGGCCTCGGTGAAATAATGGAACCCGATCCCCTCGATGCCCTTCAGCACGCGCTCGACCTCGAGCAGCCCCGAGCGTTCGGTGGACGGCAGGTCGATCTGCGTCGTGTCGCCGGTGATGACGGCCTTGGAATTCACGCCGAGCCGCGTGAGGAACATCTTCATCTGCGCGCTCGTCGCGTTCTGCGCCTCGTCGAGGATCACGAACGCATCCGCGAGCGTCCGGCCGCGCATGTACGCCAGCGGCGCGATCTCGATGGTGCGCGTCTCGAGCAGTTTCTGCACGCGTTCCACGGGCATCATGTCGTCCAGCGCATCGTAGAGCGGACGCAGGTACGGATCGACCTTCGCCTGCAGGTCGCCGGGCAGGAAGCCGAGGTTCTCCCCCGCTTCCACGGCGGGTCGCGCGAGCACGATGCGCCGCACGCGTTTGCGCGAGAGCGCGTCCACGGCCATCGCGACCGCGAGATACGTCTTGCCCGTTCCCGCGGGGCCGATGCCGATCACGATGTCGTTGTCGGCGATCTGCTCGAGATATTCGCCCTGCCCCGGCGTCTTGGGCTGGATGACGCGGCGCAGTCCGGGAAGCACGATACGGCGCTCACCGGGAGGGCCGCCGTTCCCATTGCCGTTCTCCGGCCCTTCGAGCGTGAGCCGCAGCACATCATCCGGCGTGAGCGGGAGCTGCTGCCGCGACGTCTCGACCATCTTCGCCGCCACCGGCATCGCGCGCTCGACCATCTCGGCCGGCCCGCTGATCGAGAGCGCGTCGCCGCGGAGCGCGACGCGCACGCTGCACAGCCGCGCGAGCTCCACGAGATTCGCGTCGTTCACGCCGGCGAGCGTGAGCATGTCGGCGCCCTCGGCGCTGATCCGCTGCGTGACGATCTCTTCGCTCATGGACGGCCGTCCTCGAGACGCAGGTGCAGGTCGCGCAGTTCTTCGGCCGGCACCGGGCCGGGCGAGCCCTCGAAGAGCGCGCGCGCCGCCGTGGTCTTCGGGAACGCGATCACCTCGCGCAACGACGTGGCGCCCGACAGCATCATCGCGATGCGGTCGAAGCCGAACGCGATGCCGCCGTGTGGCGGCGCGCCTGAGCGCAGTCCCTCGAGCAGGAATCCGAAGCGCCGCTGCGCCGTCTCGTCATCGATGCCGAGCAGCGTGAAGACGCTGGTTCTGGACCGCGGGGTCGGAGATGCGGATGCTCCCGCCGCCGAGTTCGGTGCCGTTCAGCACGAGATCGTACGCGAGCGCGCGCGCGCGTTCGGGCGTTCGCTCGAGAAGCGGCAGATCCTCGGGGTTCGGCGCTGTGAACGGGTGGTGCACCGCAGTCAGTGCGCCTGTTGATGGGTCTTTCGCCAATAGCGGGAAGTCGGTGATCCAGACGAAGCGTTGCGCGTTCGCCGGCACCATGCCCAGCACCCGCGCCACTTCCTGACGTACGCGATCGAGCGCCGGGTTGGTCACATGCTCCGGACCCGCGACGAGCAGCGCGAGATCGCCGTCGCGCAGCTTGAGCGCGTCGCCCGCACCGGCGCCGAGGAATTTCGCGGCGGGCCCGGTGAGCGCGCCGGCCTCGCGCTTCACGCGCAGCAGTCCGGCCGCGCCGGCGCTCTTCGCGATCGCCTCGAGTTCATCCACCTGCTTGCGCGACAGCGCGCCGCCGCCGGGGACCGAGAGTCCCCGGATGCGGCCGCCCGCGTCGAGCGCCGAGCGCGCGATCGTGAAATCGGTCGCGCGGAAGAGCTCGCTCGCGTCGTACAACTCCAGGGCGTAGCGAAGATCCGGACGGTCGCTGCCGAACCGCTCCATCGCCTCGGCGTATGTCATGCGCGGGAACGGCGGCGTCGCGGGGTGTCCCCCCTCGGCCCAGAGCGCCGCGACCATCCCCTCGGTGAACTCGTACACGTCCTCCGGTCCCACGAACGACGCCTCGATATCGATCTGCGTGAATTCCGGCTGCCGGTCGGCGCGCAGATCCTCGTCGCGGAAGCAGCGCGCGATCTGGAAATAGCGATCGTAGCCCGCCACCATGAGCAGCTGCTTGTAGAGCTGAGGCGACTGCGGCAGCGCGTAGAACTCTCCCGGATGCACGCGGCTGGGCACGAGGTAGTCGCGCGCACCCTCCGGCGTGGGCTTCGTGAGGATCGGCGTCTCGATCTCGAGGAAACCGAGCGCGCTGAGATACTGCCGCGTGACCTGCATGAGTCGATGCCGCAGGATGAGCTGGCGCTGCATTCGGGGCGCCGCAGATCGAGCACGCGATGCCGAAGACGCTGCTCTTCGGAGGGCAGCGTCTCGCCCTTGCCGAGCACCACGGGAATCGCGGGCGTGTCCGCCGGCCCGACCACGCGCAGCGACGACGCCTTCACCTCGATCTCGCCCGTGGCCATCTCGGCGTTGCGCATTGCGGCCGGGCGCGCGACGACCTCACCCTCCACGAGCACGACGCTCTCGCGGCCGACCGAGCCGGCGGCGCGGATCGTGTCCGCGTCCACGAAGGCCGGATCGAACGAGACCTGCACGAGCCCACTGCGATCGCGGAGGTCGAGGAAGACGATGCCGCCCATCGGCCGCTGGCGCTGCACCCAGCCACCCAGCCGCACGCGTCTGCCCGCGTCGGCCGCGGTGAGCCCACCGCACGTATCCGAACGGAGCGAGGTCGGCTTCGTCATGCGCTCACGCGCTCGCGCGTGAAGAGGTGCGCGACCATGGAGAACGCCGCGCCGCTGACGTCGGCGATCCAATCCGCGAGGTCCATCGTGCGCCCTGGAATGAACTTCTGGTGGAATTCATCGAGCGCGGCGAACACCGCGATGAACAGCAGCACGAGCGCGATGCGCTGCGAGAGCTTGCCCGGCATTGCCGGCAGCAGCAGCGCCGCGAAGATCCCGTAGAACGTGAAGTGCACCACCTTGTCCAGGTTCGGCACGTTCACGCGCGGGATGTACGAGCCCGGGATCGAGGTCGCGATCAGGATGCACACCGCCCAGAGGAGCGGCAGCAGCCAGAGCCGTTTCATCACGCGGCCTCCGAGGAGCGCACGATGTCCAGGAACGCCGCGGCGTTCGGCGCGGTCATGAGATCCTTGCGCAGTTGATCGCGGCGCAGGAGGCGCGAGATGCGGCTCAGCACCTTCACATGCGCGCCCGCCGCGCTCTCCGGGCCCACGAGCAGGAAGAACAAGCACACCGGCTTGCCGTCGAGCGCGTCGAAATCGATGCCGTCGTGCGCGACGCCCGCCGCCACGACGAGCTGATCGACGTGCGGCGTCTTGCCGTGCGGGATGGCGATCCCCGCGCCGATACCGGTGCTGAGCACCAGTTCGCGCTCGCGCACCGCGGCCAGGATCGGCGCGGCGTCGGGGGCGTGCGGGCCTTTGGCAACGAGGTCGACCAGTTCCTTCAAGACATCGTTCTTCGTGCGACTGCCCAGCGGCACTTTCACGCGGTCCGCCGACAGCAGCTCTGAGAGCAGCAAGGAGTCTCCAGGGTCTTTAGCGGCAAACGATAAAGTTAACTTCCAGCGGGGGTGCACGGTAGCCGAGCGGATTCAGCGCGGAACGCGTCCGCGCGCTTCCAACTGTAAGACCGGTGGATACTTGCGGTGTTCCGGCGCGGCGCTCCCTCACCCGCTAGATTGCTCAGGGTGACCGACAAACCGAATCTTCTGGATCTCCTCCCCGACGTCGCCGAGGGACAGCTGCGCGATTTCGCGGTCGCGCAGGGCGAGCCGGCGTACCGTGGCGGCCAGGTCGCGCAGCGCCTGTGGAAGAATCCGGCCCGCGATTTCGCGTCGATGACCGAGCTGCCGGCGGCGTTCCGGGCAAAGCTCGACGAGCACTTCGCCATGCCGCGGCTCACGATCGCGGCGCATCAGCGCTCCACCGACGGGACGCAGAAGTTCCTCTTCCAGTTGGCCGACGGCCAGCAGATCGAGACGGTCGCGATCCCGGAGGATTCCAGACTCACCCTCTGCATTTCCTCGCAGGCGGGCTGCGCACTCCAGTGCGCGTTCTGCGCCACCGGTAAGATGGGATTCCAGCGCAATCTCACGGCGTTCGAGATCGCGGGCCAAGTGCGCGAGATGGGATTCCTCGAGACGCCGCTCAGAGTCACGAACGTCGTGTTCATGGGCATGGGCGAGCCGCTCATGAACTGGCCGCGCGTAGCGGTCGCGCTCTCCTTGCTGAACCGCCCCGACGCGCTGGGCATTGGCGCCCGGCATATCACGGTGTCCACCGTGGGCGTGCTGCCCGGGATCATCTCGCTCGGCCAGCGTCCCGAGCAATTCCGCCTCGCGATCTCGATCCACGCGCCCAGCGATGATCTGCGCCGTCAGCTTATGCCGGTGAACGTGAAGTATCCGCTCGCCGATGTGATCGCCGCGGCCAAGGCATTCGACCGCCGCGTGACGTTCGAGTACGTGCTGCTCGGCGGCGTGAACGATGCGCCCGAACACGCGATGAACCTCGCGCGGCTCGCGAAGGAGTGTAAAGCGTTCGTGAACCTCATTCCGCTGCATCCCGGCGGCGCGCAGGAGTTCAAGCCGAGTACGCCCGAGCGCGTGCGCGCGTTCACGAAGGAGCTCAAGAAGGCGGACGTCGAGATGGCGATCCGGAAGAGCCGCGGCACCGACATCTCGGCCGCGTGCGGCCAGCTACGGGTAGAACGGCTCGGCCGGCGGGCGCCAGCCGGCGCCGATAAGGACGGTCAGATCAACGTCGCGTAGCGTGTCGGGGCGCGATTCGATCCTCGCGCCGCCCATCGCGCGCGCCGCGCGCGCGGCCCAGTCGGGATGATTCGTGCGGTCGAGGATGAGCGTGCTGTCGCGCCGCTCGTTCGTCGTGCCGGTCTGCACTACGTCGAATCCCTCATCGCGCAGGTGGAGCGTGGCGCGCCGCGCGAGGCCGTGCACGGTGCTGGCGTTGAGCACTTCGACCCGCACGCGCGGGCCGGCGGGCAGGAGCGCGCCGGACGGCGCCGGTCTCGGCGCGCGGTCCGTGAGGGGGCTGCCGATCTTGCGGTAGACCACGGCGAGCGCGAGGAGCAGCGCGATCGCGCCGAAGGTCGCGCGCCGCCACTTCATCGCACCGAGTCCCAGAGACGCGACGTCTCCGCATCCAGCGGACGGCCCTCGCGCAGCGTCCACGCGATGCGGTTCTGCACGACGCGCCGGAACGTGCCGTCGAAATCATCCGCCACGTCGGCGGCGAGCTCGGCGCGGATCTCGCGGTCGAACTTGCGGCCCGGCTCCAGGAAGTCGGCCATGAACAGCGCGCGCCCGGTGCGCGCCCAATCTTTGCTCCCCACCGTATGCCACCGCACCGCGTCGAGCACGTCCGATCGTTCCTCGCCCTCGGTCTCGAGCTTCACGGCGGCGGCGGGTCCGTGCAGTAGCGGCGCGGCGGTGAGCCGGTCGCCCGTGAGCCGGCGCAACAGCGGTTCCGGCGCGTCGCGCAGCGCATCGTGCAACCGGCCCGCGTCCCGCCACGCCGCGCGCGTGGCATCGTCGACTCGCAGCGCACGCGCCCACTGATCGAGCAACGCGGTCACGCGCGCAATGTGCGCGCGGCGCTTCTCGCCCGCCACCGCCCATGGCGGCAGATCAATCGAAGCCGCGGCGGACATAGGGCTCCAGCACCGCGTGGTTCCTCACACTCGTGCGCGCGACGTAGTTCCAGCCTTTGAGCTCGACGCCGCGGCCGAGCATCGCGTCGGCGAGCCGCGAGTACGGTCCGATCACGCATTCGCGGCCGATCGAGGTGTGTCCCTCGATCACCGCGCCGGGATAGATCACCGTGTCCTCGCCGATCGTGACGTCGGCGTCCACCCACGTCGTGGCGGGCAGCACGAAGCTGACGCCCCCCGCCTCGTGCCGACGGATGAGCCGGTCGTGGATCGCGAGCGCCGCCACCGCCATCGCATGCCGGTCGGTGAGCAACAGCGCCTCTTCCGGCGCGGTGGCGGCGATGGACACGGCGCCGTGCGGACGGCGCGGGTCGTCGGCGGAGGCGAGCGCGGGACCTTCCCCCGCGACCGCGGCGCACGCCGTGTCCTCGCCCGGTGCGCGGAGCGCGACCATGCCGCGGTCCGCGGCGCGCAACAATCGCGCGATCGTCGGCGGCGGGATGAGCGGCGCCGCGCCGTCCACGAGCATCGTGAGTCCGGGCGGCGTGACCGCCGCCCGCATCGCGATCAGCTCCTCACCCGCGTTCACGGGCTCGAGACGCAGGGGCACCGGGAAAGCATCAGGCACGAGCAATGGCGACGCGGCGCGGTGCAGCACGCGAACGGATGCCGGAAGTTCCTCCATCTCCGCGAGCGCGAGCAGCGCATGCCAGAGCACCGGCCGCCCGGCGAGCGGGTGCAGGTAGAGGCTCACGCTCGACTTGAACGTGTCGCCGTCGTCGAGCGCGGCGACCACGGCGTTCCAGGTCACGACGCGCCGAGGATGATGTTGTCGATGAGACGCGTGGGGCCCACGCGCGCGGCGACCATCACGATCGTTCCCGGATCGGCGACGGCCACGGGTTCGAGGCGTTCGCCATCCACGAGCGCCAGATAGTCGACGCTCACGCCCGCCTCCTCGGCGAGCACATCGTAGCCGAGCGTCTCGAGCGCCGCGGCGTCGCGCTCTCCCGACTCCGCGGCGTCGGCGATCGCGCGCAGGGCGCGCGAGAGCACGAGCGCGCGCCGGCGGTCGTCGCCCGACAGATATCCGTTGCGGCTCGACATCGCGAGGCCGTCGTCTTCGCGCACCGTGGCCGCGACCTCGATCGCGACCGGGAAATCGAGGTCGCGCACCATCGCGCGCACGAGCGTCGCCTGCTGGATGTCCTTCTGCCCGAACACCGCCACCTGCGGCTGCACGAGATTGAACAGCTTCGCGACCACCGTCAGCATCCCGCCGAAATGTCCGGGGCGCACGGCCCCCTCCCACCGGTCGGCGAGCGCGTGCGGCGTGACGGAGACCACGCGATCGCCCGGGTACATGTCCTCGGCGCGCGGCGCGAACACGAGGTCGACTCCGTGCGCCCCCGCTTTGCGCACATCGCCCTCGAGATCTCGCGGATACCGGGCGAAGTCCTCATGCGGACCGAACTGCAGCGGGTTCACGAAGATCGACATCACGACGAACGCGCTCTGCTGGCGCGCCACGTCCACCAGCCGCAGAATGTCCCTCGTGGAGGAAGCCCATCGTGGGCACGAGACCCACCGCCACCCCGCGGCCGCGCGGCTCGGCGAGTGCCTCCGCCAATTCCGCGACGCGCGTGACCACTCTCGTCGCAGGCGGCGCGCCGGTGCCGGCGCTAGAAACTGTGATCGGCATCGGGATAGCGCCCGCGGCGCACGTCGCTGCCGAACGCGCGGATGGCATCGCGCACATCGTCCGCGAGAATGCGCGTACCGCTTGAGGAACTTCGGACTGAACCGGTCGTTGAGCCCGAGGAGATCGGTGATCACCAGCACCTGACCGTCGCACGCGGGGCCGGCGCCGATGCCGATCGTCGGGATCGCGACGGCGTCGGTGATCGCGGATGCGACCTCGCGCGGCAGCAGTTCGAGCACGATCGAGAACGCGCCCGCATCCTCGAGCCGGCGCGCTTCCTCCACCAGCCGCGCCGTCGCGTCCTTCTCTCGTCCTTGCACGCGGAATCCGCCCAGCGCGTGCACCGACTGCGGCGTGAAGCCGAGATGCCCCATCACCGGCACGCCGGCGGCGGTCACGGCGCGCACCGCGCGCGCGACGACATCGCCCGCGCCCTCGAGCTTCACCGCCTGGGCCTCCGTCTCCTGCATCACGCGCCCGCAATTCCGCAGCGCGTCCTCGGGCGTCACCTGGTACGTGAGGAAGGGCATGTCCACGACGAGCAGCGCACGCTTCACGCCGCGCCGCACCGCGCGCGCGTGGTAGATCATCTGATCGAGCGTGACCGGCAGTGTCGAGTCGAGCCCGGCGACGACGTTCCCCACCGAATCGCCGACGAGCACGGCATCCACACCCGCCTCGTCCACCAGCCGGCCGAACAATGCGTCATAGGCGGTCACGAGCACGAGCTTGTCGCCGCTCTGCTTGCGGAGCACGAAATCGCGCACGGTCACGGCGCGCGGCGCGGCATCGCGCGGCGCCGAGGCGCGCTTCGCAGACTTTCGTTTCATGGAGTCGCTCCGAGCTCCGCCAGCTCGCGCTGCCAGAACGGGCGATTCGGCAATTCCGGGTGCGGGACGATGAGATCGGGTTCGTTCACCGTTCGCGCGCCGAAGCGCACGATGTCGAGATCGAGCGTGCGCGCTCCCCAACGCTCCGTGCGCACGCGCCCCTCGGCCCGTTCGATCGTGAGCAGCGCATCCAGCAGCGCGCGCGGCGAGAGCGTCGTCTCCACGGCTACCATCTGGTTGAGGAAGGGGCCCTGGGGCACCGGGCCAAGCGGCTCGGTCTCCTCCACGGAAGATGCGCTGATGACACGGCTATCCGGTAGCGCCTCGAGTGCGGCGCGCGCCGCAGCGAGATGGGCCGCCCGGTCTCCGAGGTTCGACCCGAGCGCGATATAGGCGGTGTCAGGCATCCGTTGACAGCGGCGGAACGTACCGGCATCGTGCGCGCGTGTCAAACCCGGAGCGCGCGTGGACAGTCTGACGGCGCACTACCTCGCGCGCGCGCTCGACGCACGGTGGCGAGCGCATCGCGTGATCGCGATCGCGTTCGACCGCGACGCGCGCGCCGTGGTCGTCGCGGTGGACGGCTCGGCGCCCGGTGCGTTTCGCGATCGCTCCCACGGCTGCCGCGGCGGTGGAGGATCCCGCGCCCCTCACCGCCGGCGCGCTCGCGGGATGGACCGTCGCGTCGGTGTCGGCGCCCGAGGACGACCGGCGGCTCACGATCTCACTCGTTCGCGCGGGTCGCTTTCGCGGCTCGCCCGAACGGCGCGCCACGCTCGAGATCAGCTTCGTGCCCGCCGCACGGGGCGCCCGCCTGCGCGGTGACGGCGGCGAGACGCGGATCGGCGCCCGTCTCCCGCCCGCCGGAGAACCGCGCCCCGTTCTCGCGGGCGCGTCGCTGGAGGGCGCGTTGCGGGACGATGATCGCGCCGCGCTGCTCGGCGGCCGATCGATGAGCGCACCGGTGATCGAGTGGCTGCGCGCCGAACCCGCTCGCGCGGCCGAGCGATACGCGACGATCTGCGCGCTGCCGGACGATCCGCCGGCGTGCGTCGGCCCACTCTTCGGGACTCTCGCGGCGGCGCCGGATGCCCCGCCACCGCTCGACGGACGCCGCGCCCGCGCGATCGCACGGATGGAGCGCGAGCTCGCGGATGCCGCCGAAGCGCCGCGTGTTCGCGCGGCCGCGCGTGCGCTCCAGGCACTCGGCGACGCGCCGGCGCCCCGGCACGTTGAGCTGCCGGACGGCCCATTCGATGTGGCGCCGCGCGCCGGCGAGCGCGCGTCGCACGCCGCCGAGCGGCTCCACGACGAGGCGGGGTCGATGGAGCGTGCACTCGAAGGACTGCCGGCTCGCATCGCGGCGACGCGAGCCGCGCCATCACCGTCGGTGGCCGCGGCGCCGCCCGCGAAGGCGCAGCGCGGTGCGCCGCGCGTCGCGCGCCCGTTTCGCGAGTATCGCTCCACGGGCGGTCTCGACATCTGGGTCGGGCGCGGCGCCGCATCGAACGACGCGCTCACCTTCCACGCGTCGAGCCCCGACGATGTCTGGATGCACGCGCGCGACGTGGCCGGCGCGCACGTCGTGCTCCGCTGGACGCGCGACGATCCGCCGCCCGCGCGCGATCTCGCGGAAGCCGCCGCGATCGCCGCGTGGCACAGCAAGTCGCGCGGGAACACGGTGACGCCGGTGGACTGGACGCGCCGCAAGCATGTGCGCAAGCCGCGCGGCGGAGCGCCGGGGCTCGTGATGGTGGATCACGTGAAGACGGTGAACGCGCGGCCGAGCGCGGCGCTCGAGCGCGCGCTGCGCCGCTCGGAGTAGCGGCTAGGCGGCGTCGAGCGCCGCGCGCATCGACGCGACGAGTCGCACGGCCGCGTCGGCGCTCTCACCGGCGGCTTGCACGAGCGCGCTGCCCACCACGACACCGTCGGCGAGCTTGCCGACGGCCGCGGCCTGTGCCGGCGTCGAAATGCCGAATCCCGCGCAAATGGGCAGCTTCGTCTCGCCGCGGAGCCGCGCGATCGTCTGGGGCAAGTCGGCCGCGATCCCCTCCTGGACGCCCGTCACACCGAGGCGGCTGATGAGGTACACGAACCCTCCCCCATGGCGCGCGATCTCGCGCATGCGCGACGCCGGCGTCGTGGGCGCGACGAGCCGGATGAACGCCAGCGGACCCGCGGCGATCTTCGCTTCGAGCGCGGGATCGGCGCCAAGCGGCAGATCCGTCACGAGCACGCCGTGTGCGCCGGCGCTCGCCGCGCGCCCGAGCGCGCCGTCCCCCGCCGCGAGCAGCGGATTGAGATAGGTGAAGAGCACCACGGGCACCGTCAGTTTCGCCTGCGCGATGAGCTCGAGCGTGCCATCGAACGTCATGCCCGCCTCGAGCGCGCGCTGCGAACTCGCCTGGATGATCGGCCCATCCGCCATCGGATCGGAGAATGGCACGCCGACCTCGATCACATCGGCGCCCGCGCCCTCCAATCGCTTGAGCAGCGCGAGTGAGCCGGCGCGATCGGGGAATCCGGCGGTGATGTACACCACGAGCGCGCGACGGCCGGCCGTTCGCAGCGCGGCGAAGCGCGCGGCGAACGGGTCAGACGAAGTAGTCACTGACCTTGATGCCGTACCGGTCGGGGTCCGCGACCTTGATGATCGTGCGCGCGAAATGGCCGGTGTTCGCGTCCAGCGCGTTCAGATCCACGACGTGGCCGGGGAAGAGCAAGTTACCGCGCTCGTCGTTGATGATCCGCACCAGCGGCCGTGAGATCGCCTCGGCGGTCGGGTTCACCGCGTGCACGAGCGCGAGTTCGAACGTATCGAGCACGACCAACGTGCCCACGGGGTAGTGACCCACGAGGCTCATGAAGGCCTTCACCAGCACTTGGTCCATGCCGCGGCGCGGGTTCATCCGCATCTCTTGCAGCACGTCGGCCGGCGTGAGCGGCGTCGTCTGGTACACGCGACGCGACGTGGCCGCGTCGAACGAATCGGCCACCGCCACCACCTTGCTGTACATGCTCATCTGGCGGTCGCGGATGTGCTTCGGATATCCGGTGAGATCGGTCTTCTTGTGATGCTCGAAGGCGACGATCATCGCGCGGTACGGCACGTCGTTCTGTCCCCGCATCTGGAACAATTGCAGCACGCCGAGCCAGGGGTGATGGCAGATCATCCGCCATTCGTCCTCGCTCAGGGCGCCCGGCTTGTTGAGCACGTCGAGCGGGATGCGCGATTTCCCAATGTCGTGCATGAGCGCGCCGACGCCGAGGTCATACAGCTGCAGGCGCGACAGTCCGAGCTTCCGGCCGAGGGCCACCGAGAAGATGCACACGTTCACGCTGTGGGTGAACGTGTACTCGTCGTAATCGCGCAGCGTGGTGAGTCCGATCAGCGACGTCTCCTCGTTCAGGATCTGGTCGACGATCCCCTGCACCACCCGTTTGATCTTCTTGATGTTCGGACTCTTCCCCATGCGCACGGAGTTGATGACCTCCTTGGTCACCGACACCGACTGGGAGTACGTGCGCTTCGCCGCTTCCTTCGATTTCTGCCGGATCGCCTCATCGACTTCCGACGGCGGTCCAATGTCGATCGACATCACGCGCGCGCCGGCGAGTTTCTCGGCGAGCGCGTAGAGACGGCCATCCATGTCGCCCACGTTCGCGGACTGGATGAGATTGAGGAACACCACCCAGTCGCGCGCCGAGCAGTCCTCGCGCACGCGGCAGAGACCGACGCCGGCCTCGCGGAACACCGTGAGAATGCGGCTGAAGCTTGCGTAGTTGTCGAGATCGAGCCGGAGCCGCGTGGAATTCACGAACAGGAATTCCCCCGACACGCGGAACTCGAGTTCGTGCTCCCGCTTGATGAATTCCTGGCAGAGCCGCACGATCTCGTCCATGGTCTTCTGCACCACGGGATTGTCCGGCGGATACAACTTCACCGTGCGCAGCGCGCCATAGATCGAGAGCAGCAGGTCGCGACCGGCCTTGCGGACGAAGCCGTCGCTCCCGCGCTCGGCGACCGGGCCGGTGGATTCCTTCGCGGCCGGGTGCGTGCCGGTCGTGGCCGTGCTCACGCGGCGCCTCCGCGGAGCGCCTTGTTGATGGCGCTCCGCACGCGCACGTCCTTGTCCTTCTCGGCCTTCCGGAGTTCCGCGAGCGCATTCTCCGTGCCAATGCGGCCCAGCGCGAACGCCGCGCAGGCGCGGATGTCGGGGCTCGGGCGCCGCTTGAAGAAACTCCTGCCATTGAGCAATTCGGCGAGCGGCGTGATCGCCGCCGCGCCCGCGAGCGCGCCGTACGCCTCGAAGTATTCCTTCTTTTCGGTGAGATCGGCTTCCTTGAGCGTTTTGCCGGAGACGACGGCCTCGAGACGCGGCAGCGCCGCGCGGTGCCCGCGAGCCGTGATCGCCTTCACCGCGCTCACGCGGACGTCGCGGTCCGTGTCGGCGAGCGCGGTCTCGAGCAATCGCATCGCGCCGGGCGAGGCGATCTCGGCCAGCGCCTGCGCCGCGGCGAGCCGTACGTCGGGCAGGCCGGTCTGGAGCACCTTGGCCATTGGCGCCACGGCCGCCTGCGCCTTCAGTTCGCCCGCGCGCCGGATCGCCTCGAGTGCGACCGACGGGTCCTCGCTCGCGATGAGCTTCAGCATCTCACCGACGTTCGCCGACGCGAGCCGCTGCGCCGTCTTCTCCAGGGCCGAGCGCAGGCGCACGTTCTGCGCCTGCTTGAGCCACGCGAGCACCGTGGCGAGCGTGCCCTGCTTGAGCTCGCCGAAGAGCGAGTCGAGCTCCTCCTGAGGCGGGATGACCTCGGAGTCATCGAGCGCCTGCAGCAATTGAGGCAACACCGCGGCGTCGCTCAGCCGCTCGGGCAGGCGCTGCAGGCGGTCAGACATCGCCGGCGCGAGCGCCGGCGCGCGCTGTACCGCCACCGCCGCTTCGCGCAGCAAGAAGCCGACGCCGCCGTACGACCCCGCCGCGAGCAAATGCAGCAGGAACGTCTCGAGGATGCCGAGCACCTCTTCGCGCACCTTGCCCTCTGGCTGCGTCTCGAAGATGTCGAGGAGGATCGAGATCACGTCCTTGTGCAGATCGAGGTGCGACTCGTCGGCGAGCGCGGTGCGCAGATACTCGATCTCCGCTTCATCCAGGAAGTAGAGCGTCGCGTCGAGGTCCTCCATGCTCACGAGGCCGGCCTTCTTGCGCGCCTCGGGCTCCTGCGGCGCCTCCTCGATCTCGCGCTTCACTTCCACGAGCGGCAGCTGGCGCTCCTCCGCCGCCTTGTCGCTCGGCTCGATCGCGGCGACCGAGTCGAAGGAGAGGTCGACGAACCGATAGCGCATGTGCACAAATTCCTGCTCCCACAGCAGCGTGAGCAGGTCGTCCTCCTCGGGCGCCGCGTTCTTCACGCGCCGCATGATCTCCAGCATCGCGACGATCTCCTCCTGCTCCACCCCCTGCGTGAGCGTGAGTTCGCGGATGCCGTCCTTGTAGAACAGCCACGCGACGCTCTCGGCGCGGCCGGGATCGTGGTACACCGAGCGCCCCTCCCACTTCACGTCCGACTCCGTGATCGTGAGCACGATCTCGGGCGTGTGCCGCCACACCGGCGCGAACGCGGCGCGCAGCGTGTCGATCGACTTCTGGTAGATCGGATTGTTCGGGAGGTACAAGCCGAGCGTCTTCACCGAGCGGCTCAGGTGCTTCAACAGCTCCTCGACCAGCGGCGGCGGGAACAATGGCGCGGGCAGCGCGTCATCGGCCGCGTGCACCGCCGGGATCGAGGTGGACGTCGGCACGACTAGCTGTGCGCCTGCAGGCGGGCGTTCACTTCGGCGACGTCCTTGTCCCCGCGTCCGCTCACGCAGAGGAGCACCGGCGCGTCCGACGGCCACCGCCCTTTCTGCGCGGCCATCCACGCGACGGCATGCGCCGTCTCCAGCGCCGGGATGATCCCTTCGAGCTGGCTGAGCATGACGAACCCCGCGAGCGCCTCTTCGTCGCCTACCGAGACATACTGCGCGCGGCCCGAGTCCTTCAGGTGGGAGTGCTCGGGGCCGACGCCGGGATAGTCGAGACCCGCGGAGATCGAGTGCGCGGGATGCACCTGGCCCGCGTCATCCTGCAGCAGATAGCTCAGTGCGCCGTGCAGCACGCCCGGGCGCCCGCGCGTGAGAGAGGCGGAATGGCGTCCGCTGTCGAGGCCTTCGCCCGCGGCCTCGACGCCCACCAGCTCCACCTCGCGGTCGTTCACGAACGCATGGAAGATGCCCATCGCGTTCGACCCACCGCCCACGCACGCGACCACCGTCGCTGGAAGCCGACCCGCCTGTTCGATCATCTGTGCTCGCGCCTCCCGACCGATCACCGACTGGAAATCCCGCACCATGCGCGGGTAGGGCGCCGGTCCCACCACGGAACCGATGATGTAGTGACTGTCCGTCACGTTGGTGACCCAGTCGCGGATCGCCTCGCTCGTCGCGTCCTTCAACGTGCGCGTGCCCGACGTCACCGGCATCACGGCCGCCCCCATCAATTTCATTCGGAAGACATTCAGCGCCTGGCGCCGCATGTCCTCCTCCCCCATGTACACGACGCACTGCAATCCGAACCGGGCGCAGATCGTGGCCGTCGCCACGCCATGCTGTCCGGCGCCCGTCTCGGCGATGATGCGCCGTTTCCCCATGCGCCGCGCGAGCAGCGCCTGACCCACCGTGTTGTTGATCTTGTGCGCGCCGGTGTGGTTCAGGTCCTCCCGTTTCAGGAAGACCCGCGCCCCCACGGCCTCGGAGAAACGCGGCGCGTCGGTCAGCGGAGAAGGACGACCGACGTAGCCCTTGAGCAATCCATCCAGCTCCCGCTGGAAGGCCGGATCGCGCTGCGCTTCAGCATACGCGGCCTCGAGCGCGTCGAGCGCGGGCACGAGCGTCTCGGGCACATAGCGGCCGCCATAGGGGCCGAAGCGGTCAGGTGCGCTCACGTCCGTCATTCACGGCCCTCTCATGCCGCGCACCGCGTCGGCGAAGACGCGCATGCGCTCGTGGTCCTTGATCCCCGGACTCGATTCTACCCCGGAGGAGACGTCGACGATATCCGGCGCGAGCGCTGCGAGCGCCTCGGCGACGTTCTCGGGGGTGAGTCCGCCGGCGACCACGAGCCGCGAGCGCGCCGGACGCGCGCCATCGGCCGCGGTCTTCCATTCGAACGAACGTCCCGTGCCGCCGAGCCGCCCGGGCACGAGCGTGTCGTACACGAGCGCGTCGGCCTCCCCGTCGAGTTCGTC
The DNA here is from genome assembly GCA_963737845.1 of uncultured Gemmatimonadaceae bacterium. GTDB lineage: Bacteria > Gemmatimonadota > Gemmatimonadetes > Gemmatimonadales > Gemmatimonadaceae > DATKOH01. The sequence continues at coordinate 30,274 of CAVTUD010000002.1, forward strand.
CACGCGATCGGGCGACGCGGCGCCGCTGATCCGCAGCACGGCCCACACGCGCGCGCCCGTCGCTTCGCGCACGCGTCGCACTTCGCGCGCCGTGGGATCGCCGTGCAGTTGCACGACGTCCAGCCGTGCGGTGCGGACGACGCTCGCGATCGCCGGCACATCGGCGTCGCGAAAGACGCCCACGCGCTCCACGGTCGCGCCCGCGCCGTCGAGCACCGCGGCGGCGGCTGAAGGATCCAAGTTGCGGGGCCCACCGGCGAACACCACGCCGACATACTGTGCCCCGCACATCGCCGCGGCGCGCGCGTCGGCCGCGAGGGTCAGGCCGCAGAACTTGAGCTCAGCGGGCATAGTCGCCACCGCGATCGGCTCCGCGCGCGACGCCGGCGAGCGCGCGCACCGCGGCGGCGGGATCGGCCGACGCCGAGAGCGCGGAACCGACGAGCACCGCATCCGCGCCGCTCGCCGCGGCGCGCTCGACGGCCGCGCGATCGCGCACGCCGCTCTCACTCACCGCCACGCGGTCGCGCGGCACCAGCGGCAGCAGCCGCTCCGCGACGGCGGGATCCACCACGAGCGTCTCGAGGTCGCGCTGGTTCACGCCGATCGCCGGCGCGCGCGTGGCCGTCGCGCGTGCCAACTCCTGCTCGGTGCGCACCTCCACGAGTGGCTCGAGGCCAAGCGCGATCGCCTCGGCGGCGAGCTCATCGAGCAACGCGGGCTCGAGCGCACGAGCAATGAGCAGCACCGCGGAGGCGCCTGAGACGCGGGCCTCCCAGAGTTGCGTTCGGTCCACCACGAAGTCCTTCCGAAGGAGAGGAACGGACACCGCGGCGCGTGCATCGGCGAGGTCGGCGAGCGATCCGCCGAAGTGCTTGGGCTCGGTGAGGACGGAGATCGCCGCGGCGCCCCCGGCCGCGTAGGCCATGGCCTGCGCGCTCGCCGAGAGCGCCGTATTGATCTCCCCCTGGGAGGGCGAGCGGCGCTTCACTTCGGCGATGACGGCGATCGTGCCGCCGGCGCGGAGTGCCGCGGCGAAGGCGGGGACCGGCAGGTGGCGCGCCGCAGCGGCCGTGCGTTCCAGCTCGGCTCGCCGGCTCGCTGAGAGTGCCCGGACCCGCTCTCGGGATTCGGCGATGATCTTGCCCAGCGTACCGCCAGGCGGGGTCCAGGTTGACATCGACGCTTGCGCTTCGGGAATTATTCGGTTATCGTGCAATTCGGCGTTACTTCGGGCACCACTCATTCGTTAAGCTATCACCTCTACGGGACTTGACGCATGGCGCTCACCAAACGGCAGCGGGAGATCCTCGACTACCTCGCGGCGTACTCGGAGCAGAACGGCTACGCTCCGAGCTTCGAGGAGATCGCGCGTCAGTTCAACTATAACTCGCTGGCCACGGTTCACGAGCATCTCAGCAACCTCGAGCGCAAGGGTTACATCAAGCGGTCGTACAACGAGAGCCGCGCGATCGAGATCCTGCCGTCGGACGTGTTCCCGAAGGCCGTCGAGCTGCCGCTGTTGGGATCGGTGGCGGCCGGCACGCCGATCGAAGCGATCTCCAGTGGTGAAACGCTCTGCGTCCCGGAAACGTTCATCGGCCGCGCGGGCAATCACTACGTCTTGCGCGTGCGCGGGAACTCGATGATCGACGAGCAGATCCGCGACGGGGACTATGTCGTCATCAACGAGCGCCGGACGGCCGACAACGGTGAGACGGTCATCGCGCTCATCGACAACAGCGCGGCCACGGTCAAGAAGTTCTACCGCGAACGGGACGGGCGGATCCGTCTGCAGCCCGCGAACGAGACGATGAGTCCGATCTACGTGCACGAGAATGACGTCACCATTCAGGGTGTCGTCGTGGGTGTCTTGCGACGCTGTTAACTGCTGGAACGGCGCGTATGGCAGCTGAGCGTATGGATACTCCAACTGCAGGGGCGCGTGTGGCAGTTGAGCGTGTAGATACCCCTGCTAGCGCTTCGCGCTAGCGCTTTTCAGACGCTCCAGCGCCGCCGCTCCCGCCCCTGAGTCGATCGCGCCGGCGGCGAGCTTCGCGGCCTCGAAGATGTCGGGCGCCAGGCCGGCCACGTAGATCGCAGCCGCGGCATTCAAGATCACCGCGCTCCGCGCGACGCCCCGTTCCTTCCCCGACAGCACCGCTTCGATGATCCGCGCGTTATCAGACGGCATGCCGCCCGCGAGACCCGCCGCGCTGCCCGCCGCCAGCCCGAACTTCGCCGGATCGATCGTCCACGGCCGCACCTGACCGTCGCGCACCTCCAGCACGTGCGTGATCCCCAGCGGCGACACTTCGTCCATCCCCGGCTCGCCGTGCACCACGAGCGCGTGCACGCTGCCCAACGCGGCGAGAGCCTCGGCCAACAGCGAGAGCCGGCCGGCGTCGGCGACGCCCACGACCTGCCGCCCCGCCCCCGCGGGATTCGCGAGCGGACCGAGCACGTTCATCACCGTCGGCACGCCGAGTTCGCGGCGCACCGGGCCTACGTGGCGCATTGCGGGGTGCATCAACGGCGCGAACATGAACACGATGCCCGCTTCATCCAACACCCGGCGCATCTCGTCAACGCTCAGTTCGATGCGGACGCGGAGCGCTTCCAGTACGTCGGCGCCGCCGCTCCGGGTCGTGAACGAACGATTGCCGTGCTTGGCGACGCGCGCGCCGGCGCCCGCCGCAACGAGCGCGGCGGCCGTGGAGATATTGAACGTCGCCACTTTGCCGCCGCCGGTGCCCGCCGTGTCCACGAGATCCTCGGGGCTCGACGCCGGCAGCGTGACCATCGCGTCGCGCAGCGCCATCGCGCCGCCCGTGATCTCGGCGGCCGTCTCCCCCTTCACGCGCAGCGCCATGAGGAGCGCCGCGACCTGTGCAGACGTGCCCTCCCCGCGCATCACCGCGCTGAACGCACCCGCCGTTTCCTCTGAGGACAGCGACTCGCCCGCCGCCAGCCGGCGGAGCGCGCCGCGCAACGCTTCAGCGGACACCGATGCTCTCGAGGAGGCGCTCCGGGAGCGCCGCGCGCGAGGCGACGAGCGAGATCACGAGCGCGAGCAGCTTCACGCGCTCGATGTCCTCGTCCACGAATACGCCGCGCTGCACGCGATTCGTGAGGTTGAGCACGCCGACCAGCTCGCCGTGGTAGACGAGCGGGAACGAGATGAACGAGCCGGTGGTCAGATACTCGTCGCCGAGCAGCGGGTGACCGCCCGCCTGCTCGACGTCCGTGACCAGCAGCGGCTCGCGGCTCTTCGCCACCTTGCCGGCCACACCCACCCCGATCGAGATCCGTTTCCCATCGGCGATCTCGGGCGCGAGCCCCTTCGACGCGGCAATGAAGAGTTCCTGAGTGCCCGGCGCGCGCAGCATGAGCGAACAGCGCTGCGCCTGCATGTCGTCGCCCACGAGGGCCAGCAGGCCATCCACGAGCTGGCGGGGGTCTTCGGTCACCGCGTCGAGCCCGAGCACGCGCTCAATGAGATAGAGCGTGCGCGTCTTCTCCCGCAGCGATTCGCCGCGGCGATGCAGCTCAATGTGCGCCTGCTCCAGCTGGCCCACCGCGGCGGCGACCTGCTGCTCCACCGCGTCGGCGCGACGCGTCGCGCGCCGGGCTTCTTCCTTGCTGCTCGCGCTCTCCTTCTCGAGTGCGACCAGCCGCTCCGGCGAGAGTGTCGCGGCGCCGCCGGTCGGGGTGTTCCGCGCCTGCGCGAGCGCTTGCTCCAGCGCGGCGAGATGCTTCACGTACTCGCCGTGCACGCGCTGCGTGACGTCCTCGAGCGTGCGCACCGCCTCGTTGCGCGCCTCCTGTTCGGCGAACCGCGCGTACGCGAGATCGAAGAGCGCGACGTTCGGCGCGAAGCGCTCCACGACGCGCGTGCCGAAGAAGCGCCGCGGCTCGAACAGCGCCACCACCGCCGACAAATGCCCGTCGGTCTGCACGCCGTGCAGCGCGAGCAGACCCTCCTCGTTCAGCGACGACGCGAGCCCGAGCAATCGCGCGTACTCGTCGGACTGGTCGCCGAGATCCGCAAACTGGCCGCCACTCGAGACCTGCGTGCGGATGCGCGTGGGCAAATGATCCAGCGTCGTATCGGCACGCACGCGCCGCACCGTCGAGCCGTCGGGGGTGAGGCGCTCGCGCAGGATCTGGCGGCGCGCGTCGAACGTGAAGAGCGCCACGACCGCCGTGCGGTCCACATCGGCGAGCGCTTCACCCAATGCGACGAGCGCGGCGTCGAGATCCGAGGCCGCACCGAGCGCGTGCGCAAGCGAAGCGAGGGTACGTGGGGGCATTTGGTCTCGTGAGCGCCGCCGCAGTGGCGCGCGCGGGAGAGCGAATGTAGGGACGTAGGTTGCGCCGTGTCAATCGGTTCGGCGCTCGTGCGTCGCTTGCTTGGCCCCTACGCGGCCGGTAACTTTCGTGCATGCCGGAGCGCACCGTCCAGCTCGTGTTGCAGTACGACGGCGCAGGATTCGCGGGCTGGCAGCGCCAGCCCGATCAGCGCACGGTGCAATCGGCGCTCGAAGACGCCCTCGCGAGATTGTGCAATGCGCCGGTCGCGGCGCTCGGCGCCGGCCGCACCGACGCGGGCGTTCACGCCCGGGGGCAATCGGCCGGCGTACGCGTGCCGGCGAAATGGACGCCCGCCGAACTCCGCCGCGCGCTCAACGCCGTGCTCCCCGCCGATCTCTGGGTCGCGGCGGCGCACGAGATGAAACCGGAATTCCACGCGCGATTCAGCGCGACCGCGCGGCGGTACGGCTATCTGATCGGGCTCGACGAGGATGCGCAGTCCCCCTTCCGCCGGCGCTGGGAATGGGCGCCCGCGCGCGCGCTCGACCGCGCCGTGCTCGACGCCGAGGCCCGCGCCCTCTGCGGCGAACACGTCTTCCTCGCGTTCGCGGTGGCCGGCACCGCGCCGGCGACGGATTCGCACAAATGCACGGTGACGCATGCCGCGTGGACCGATCGTCCGGGCGGACTGCAATTCACCATCGAGGCGAACCGTTTCCTGCATCACATGGTGCGCTTCGTCGTGGGCACCATGGTGGACGCCGCGAGCGGGCGCCGCGCCCCGGCAGCATCGCCGCGCTGCTCGCTGCCACCCACAACCAGGAGACCTCGCCGCCGGCGCCCGCGCACGGATTGTTCCTGGACTCTGTGCGGTACCCGAGCGATCTTTATGTCGTGCCCGCATGACGATCACTCACCTGACCGCCCTGCTCGCCGGTGCGCTCGCCGCCACACTCCCCGCGGCCGCTGGCGCACAGCATGACGTGGATGCGCAGCGTCATACCGCGATCACCGAAGCGGTCGCGCGCGTCGCGCCGGCCGTCGTCACGGTGCAGACGGAGATCCTCGACAAATCCACGAATCCGTTCGACATCTTCGCCGGCCGCGGCGAGCGCGTCGTGCCCGGGATCGGCAGCGGGATCATCGTGCGCAAGGACGGCGTGATCGTCACGAACGCGCACGTCGTGCAGGACGCGCAGTCGATCGCCGTCGCGCTGCGCGACGGCACGACCTACCCCGCGCGGCTCGTGGGCAAAGATGAGATCAACGATCTCGCGGTGCTGCGGATCGATGCGACTGACCTGCCCGTCGCGCCGCTGGGGAACTCCGACGATCTGATCATCGGCGAGTGGGCGATCGCGATCGGCAATCCGTACGGCTTCCTGCTCGGCAACTCGGAACCGAGCGTGACCGCCGGCGTGATCAGCGCCACGGGGCGCAATCTCGTGGCGCGCAGCGAGGGCGCGGCGATCTACGTCGACATGATCCAGACCGACGCCGCGGTGAATCCCGGCAATTCCGGCGGTCCGCTGGTGAATGCGCTCGGCGAGGTCGTTGGCGTGAACAGTTCGATCTTCACGCCGAGCGGCGGCTCGATCGGCCTCGGCTTCGCGATCCCGATCAATCGCGTGAAGCGCGTGACGGAGGACCTGCTGGCGCACGGCGTCGTGCGGCGGCCGTGGGTGGGCCTCAAGCTCGAGATCCCCGCGGCGACCGCCAGTTCGCTGCGCGGTGGGCCGCGCGCGGCCATGGTGGTGAGTTCCGTGGTGCCCGGATCGCCCGCCGACAAGGCCGGCATCGAGAAGGGCGACATCCTCGAGAAATCGCGCAGCCGTGCGATCCACACCGCCTTCGACTGGGAGGCGGAGCTGCTCGACCTGCGCGTGGGCGAGCCGCTCGTGCTCACGGTGAAGCGCGGCGACAAGCACTTGGCGCTGAACGTGGTGGTCACCGATCTCCCCGAGGAGAACGCGCCGAAGGTGGCGGTGCTCAAGGAACTCGAGCTGGTCACGCTCACGCCGCAGATCCGCGCCGAGAAAGGGTTGCGCAGCCCGAAGGGCGCGCTCATCTACAAGCTGAGCCCGCGCGTGTCCGACGAGATCGGACTCGAGAAGGGCGACGTGATCGTCCAGATCAACCGCACACCTATCGAGAATGCGAACGACGCGCAGGCCGCCCTGCTCGCCGCGGGCTCGAACAGCGTGATCCGGATGTTCTTCGAGCGGGGCGGCCGCATCTACTCCACCGATTTCATGGTCCGATGACCGATCACGAGAGTTACGCGTCTCCGCTCTCCGAACGCTACGCCTCGCGCGCGATGATCGCGCTCTGGTCGCCGCAGCGGCGCCACGCGCTCTGGCGCCGGTTGTGGCTCGCGCTCGCCGAGGCGCAGCGAGAGCTCGGCGTCGCCGCCGTCACCGACGAAGGGCTGGCGCAGATGCGCGCGCATCTCGACGACATCGACTTCAAGGCCGCGGGCGAGTTCGAACGGCGCTTCCGCCACGATGTGATGGCGCACGTGCACGCGTTCGGCGAGGCGGCGCCGGCGGCGCGCGGCGTTCATCCACCTCGGCGCGACGAGCGCCTACGTCACCGACAACGCCGACCTGATCCTGATGCGCGAGGGGCTCGTGCTCCTGCGCGCGAAGTGCGTGGCGGTGCTGCGCGCGCTCGCAAAGTTCGCATCGCAATGGCGCGCCGAGCCGGCGCTCGGATACACGCACCTCCAGCCCGCGCAGCTCACCACCGTGGGCAAGCGCGCCACGCTCTGGATGCAGGACCTCGTGCTGGACATCGCGGACCTCGATGCGCGGCTCGCCGCGCTTCCGCTCCGCGGCGTGAAGGGCACCACCGGCACGCAAGCGAGCTTCCTCGAGATCTTCAACGGCGACCACGCGAGAGTGCGGCGGCTCGAAGCGCTGGTCGTCGCGAAGTTGGGGTTCGGCGCGGCGATCCCAGTGTCGGGGCAGACGTACTCACGCAAGCTCGATGCGCAGGTGCTCAGCATCGTGGCGGGCATCGCGGCGAGCGCCTCGAAATTCAGCGGCGACGTCCGCTTGCTCCAGTCATTCGGCGAGATGGAGGAGCCCTTCGAGTCCGAGCAGATCGGCTCCTCCGCGATGGCGTACAAGCGGAACCCGATGCGCGCCGAGCGCATCGCATCGCTCGCGCGCTTCGTGCTCTCGCTCGAACCCAACGCGAACCAGACGCACAGCGTGCAGTACTTCGAACGCACGCTGGACGACAGCGCGAACCGCCGCCTGGTGATCCCGGAATCGTTCCTCGCCGCGGATGCGATGCTCATCCTGTACGAGAACATCGCGGGCGGGCTCGAGGTGCATCCTGCGCGGATCCGTTCGCGCGTGGATGCCGAGCTCCCGTTCATGTCCACCGAGCTGCTGCTCGTGCGCGCCGTGCGCGCCGGCGGCGACCGTCAGGCGGCGCACGAGATCATCCGGGGCCATGCGATCGCGGCCGCGCGCGCGCTGAAGGACGGCGGCGCGCGCAACGATCTCCTGGAGCGCCTCGCGGCCGATAAGAAGTTCGGCGTTCCGCTCGCCGACATGCGCGCGGTGCTCGACGCGCCCGCGTTCACCGGGCGCTCGGCCGCCCAGGTGGACGAGTTCCTCGCCGAGGTCGCCCGACCCATTCTCGAATCCTCACCCGCTACCACCGCCACGGAGAGTCTCCGCGTATGACGTTGATGACTGAGAGCGACCTGCCACTCGAACGGATCGGGCGCGGCAAGGTCCGCGACATCTACGCTGTGGACGCGGAGCGGCTGCTGCTCGTGGCCACCGACCGGGTGAGCGCATTCGATGTGGTGATGCGCGAAGCGGTGCCGCGAAAAGGCGCGGTGCTCACGCAGATGAGCGCGTGGTGGTGCAAACAACTCGAGGGCGACGTGGCGCATCACATGATCGCCGCGGATGCGGACGCGATCGTGCGCGCCGTGCCGGCGTTGAAGGGCCAGGAGCGGCAACTCGCCGGGCGCGCCATGCTCTGCCGGCGCACGAAGGTCTTTCCCATCGAATGCGTCGTAAGAGGTTATATTTCGGGCTCGGCGTGGAAGGAATACAAGGCGAGCGGCACGCTGGCGGGTGAGCGGCTGGCGGCGGGCATGAAAGAGAGCGACCGGCTCGACCCGCCGGTGTTCAGTCCGGCGACGAAAGCCGAAGAAGGGCACGACGAGAACATCACCATCTCACGCATGGCCGAGGTGATCGGCGCAAAGGACACGGCGGAGTTGGAACGGCTCTCACGGCTCATCTACGAACGCGGGCGGGCGCTCGCGGCGACGCGGGGGATCATCATCGCGGATACGAAATTCGAATTCGGACGCGCGCCAGACGGCCGCATCCTGCTGATCGATGAAGTGATGACGCCGGACAGCTCGCGCTTCTGGGCCGCGGACGCGTACCGCCCCGGCGGAACGCAGCCGAGCTTCGACAAGCAGCCGCTGCGCGACTATCTCGATGGCCAGCGCAAGGCCGGCCGGTGGAACGGCGAGGCGCCGCCGCCGCCGCTGCCCGCGGAAGTCGTGCGCGCCACCAGCGACCGCTACGTCGACGCCTATCGCCGCGTCACCGGCAGCGAACTCGCGATCCCGGAGCCGTCGTGAACTTCGCGCAAGAGGGGATGCCGTACATCTTCGGCTCCGCCGCCATCGCGGCGGCGGCGCTCGTCGCCGCGCTTCTCATGCGTTCGTGGCCCATGTGGATCGCGTTCGTGCTCCTCTCGGTGATCGCACTCTGGGTCTCGTATTTCTTCCGCGATCCCGAGCGCGCCGGCGAGCGGGGCGCGAAGCTCGTCGTGGCCCCCGCCGATGGGCGCGTCGTCATGATCACCACCGTGGACGAACCCGAATTCCTCGGCGGCCGCGCGACGCGCATCTCGATCTTCATGAACATCTTCAACGTGCACGTGAACCGCTATCCCATCGGCGGCGGTGTGGCGTACCTGAAGTACGTGCCCGGGAAATTCCTCGACGCCCACGCGGAGCGCGCCAGCATCGAGAACGAGCAGAGCTCCATCGGCATCCAGGACGGCACGCGCCGCGTGCTCGTGCGGCAGATCGCCGGCCTCATCGCGCGGCGGATCATCACGTATCCGCACATGAACGACACCGTCGTGCAGGGCGACCGTCTCGGGCTCATCCGCTTCGGGTCGCGCGTGGATGTGTACGTGCCGGAGAACGCCGCGCTGCGCGTGCAGGTCGGCGACCTTCCCGTAGCCGGCACCACGGTGCTGGCGGAGCTCAAGTAGCGTGGACGAAGTCCGCCGCCCCAACATGCGCCGCGCGATCGTGCTGCTGCCGAACGGCTTCACGCTCGGCAATCTCTTCTTCGGCGTGTTCGCGATCGTCTCGGCGTACCGCGGCCATTTCGACTGGTCGGGGTGGTGCATCGTGCTGAGCGGGCTCATGGACGCGCTCGATGGCCGCGTGGCGCGCATGACGCGCACCGTCAGCCGCTTCGGCGTGGAGCTCGACTCGCTCGTGGACGCCGTGAGCTTCGGCGTGGCGCCGGCGTTCATCATGTTCTTCGCGGTGCTCAATCAGGAAGGATGGGCGTGGCTCTTCTGCTTCATCTACATCGCGTGCGTCGTGATGCGTCTCGCGCGATTCAACATCGAGCAGGGCGGCCGCGCGAAGACGCACTTCCACGGACTGCCGAGCCCCGCCGCGGGCATGACGCTCGCCACGTACTACTGGTTCAGCCAGACGCCGCTGTATACCAACACGGTGGTGGAGACGTGGCCGTGGCACACGGTCATCCCGGGGCTCATGGCGGTGCTGAGCTTCCTCATGATCAGCCACGTGCTGTATCCCGCGCTGCCGGTCATCAGCCTGCGCAGCATCAAGAGCATCATCGCGTCGCTGTTCGTGGTCGCGATCCTCGCGCTCGTGGCCATCCATCCGCGGCAGTACGCATTCCCCGCGATGATGGTCTACGTGAGCTACGGTCTCGCGAAGACGATCCTCCTCGGCCTCGTCGAGGGCTTGCCGGGGCGCGATCCGCTCAACGACATCGAGGAGGACGAGGAGGGCGAAGATGTCGAGATGCGTCCTACGTCGCTCGCCGAGCGGCCAGGCGGCAAGGGCCGCCGGCGCTTCGGCCGCGTGCGCGAGGCGATGAATCCGTTCCACACACCGCCGGAGACCGGACCATGAACCGCTTCCGCGTGTCCGTGCATATCGTGCCGCGACCGGGGATCCTCGACCCACAGGGCAAAGCCGTGGCCAATGCGCTGCACACGCTCGGCTTCGCCGGCGTCGCCGACGCGCGCGTGGGTCGTCATATCATCGTCGACGTCGACGCCGCCGACCAGCACGGCGCCGAGCAGAACGTGAAGGCGATGTGCGAGCGGCTGCTGGCGAATCCGGTCACGGAGGATTTCGAACTTGCGGGGGTGCGCGCGCTATGAGATTCGGCATCGTCACCTTTCCCGGCTCCAACTGCGATTACGATGCGCATCACGCCGTCACCGATGCGCTCGGCGCGGAGGCCGTGTACCTGTGGCACAAGGCACACGATCTCGAAGGCGTGGACGTCGTGATCCTGCCGGGCGGATTCAGCTATGGCGACTATCTGCGCTCGGGCGCGATCGCTCGATTCAGCCCGATCATGAAGGAGGTCATGGAGCATGCACGGCGCGGCGGTCCGGTGCTCGGCTTCTGCAACGGATTCCAGATCCTTTGCGAAGCCGGCATGCTGCCCGGTGCGCTGCTGCGCAATGCGTCGCTCAAGTTCGTAGGAGACACCGTGCGCATCCGCGTGGAGAGCACCGACACCATGTTCACCGGGCACTACGAGCGCGGCCAGGTGCTGCGCGTGCCGGTGGCGCACGGCGACGGCCGCTATACCGCCGACGAGTCGACGCTCAATGCGCTCGAGAACGACGGCCGCGTCCTCTTCCGGTACGTGGACGCCGCCGGCCTCACGACCGACGCGGCGAACCCCAATGGCTCGATGCGCGCGATCGCCGGGATCGTCAGTGCAGAAGGGAATGTGCTCGGCATGATGCCCCACCCCGAACGCGCCGTCGAGCCGCTGCTGGGCTCGGGCGATGGTCTCGCTCTCTTTCAATCCCTGCTCGATCGCGTCTCCGCCTGACCACCGAGGTGCCTATGCGTCGCCCGTTCGTACTCGCCGCTCTCTCTGCCTTCGCCGCCGCGGCCGCTCTCGCCGCCGCCGCGCAGACGAAGGACAACGTGATCGACCCCGGCATGAGCAAGACCCAGGTCATCGAACATCTGGGCCAGCCGCAGTCGCTCAAGACGTCCGATACGACGCTCTACATGTACTATCGGAATGGCTGCGAGAAGACCTGCGGCATGAACGACGTCGTCGTGCTGGTGCACGACAAGGTCGTGGACGCGATCTTCCGCGATCCGAACCGGAAGTACACGGGTGAGAGCAGCTCGCCCACGCAGATCAGCGCGGCGGAAGCGCGTAAGACGGGCGCCGCCATGGCGAAGGGTGGCACCGCGGCTCCGAAGGCGCCTCCCGCCTCCGGCAAAGCCGAAGTGATGCCCGCGCCCAAGCCGATCCCGGCGCCACCGCCGGCTCCCGGTGCTGCCATGCCGGCGCCCGCATCTGCGCCGCCGCTCGGCGACTCCGCCGGCCCCGCGCCCATGAAGAAGGACACGATGCCGAAGCCGAAGGCCGACACGACGGCGCCCAAGCCGCCGGTGGAATAGCGCATGACAGCGGTCCGTCCTCGTCCCGGCGATCCGGCGATCACGCCGGCCCTCGTGGCCGAGCACGGGCTCACGCCTGAGGAATTCCAGCGGCTCGTGGCCATGCTCGGGCGCGAGCCGACGTTCACCGAGCTCGGGATCGTGAGCGCGCTGTGGAGCGAGCACTGCTCCTACAAGCACTCGCGGCCCGTGCTCAAGACGCTGCCGACGAAGGCGCCGTGGGTGCTGCAGGGTCCCGGCGAGAACGCCGGCGTCATCTCGATCGGCGACGGGCTCGCGGTCGCGTTCAAGATCGAGTCGCACAATCATCCGTCGGCGGTCGAGCCGTACCAAGGCGCCGCGACGGGCGCCGGCGGGATCCTGCGCGACGTATTCACGATGGGCGCGCGCCCCATCGCGATGCTGGACTCGCTGCGATTCGGTTCGCTGGATTCGCCGCGCGTGCGCTACCTGTTCGCCGGCGTCGTGAAGGGCATCGGCGACTACGGCAATTGCGTCGGCATCCCCACGGTCGCGGGCGAGATCATGTTCGATCCCGCGTACGAGGGGAATCCGCTCGTGAACGCGATGTGCGTGGGGCTGCTGCACGAGAGCGATCTCATTCGCGCGAAAGCAGAGGGCGTCGGGAATCCGGTGATCGCCGTCGGCGCGCGCACCGGGCGCGACGGCATTCATGGCGCGTCGTTCGCGTCCGAGGATCTGTCGGCGTCGAGCGACGCGAAGCGCCCGCGCGTGCAGGTGGGCGATCCGTTCACGGAGAAGCTGCTGCTCGAGGCGAGCCTGGAGTTGATCAAGAGCGGACACATCGTGGCGATCCAGGACATGGGCGCCGCGGGACTCACGTCGAGTTCGGCCGAGATGGCCGCTCGCGGCGACGTGGGCGTAACGATCGACGTGACGAAGGTGCCGGTGCGCGAGACGGGGATGACGCCCTACGAGATCCTGCTCAGCGAATCGCAGGAGCGCATGCTGGTCGTCGCGAAGCGCGGCCGCGAGCAGCACGTGCGCGACATCCTCGCGAAATGGGATCTCGCCGCCGAGGTGATCGGCGAGGTGATCGCCGAGCCCGTCTACCGCGTGACCGAGGGCGACCGCGTGGTGGCGGAATTCCCCGGCTCGCGCCTCGTCACGGATTGTCCGGTGTACACGCCCGAGGCGCGAGAGAGCGACGCGATCAAGGCGCTGCGTGCGCGAAACGTGCACGAGATCCCCGAGCGCGCCGAGGAGAAGGATCCGGTGTGGACGCTCGAGCGCCTGCTCTCTTCGCCCACGATCGCGAGCAAGAAGTGGGTCACACGGCAGTACGACACGACGGTGCGCACGGCGACTGTCGTGCCGCCCGGCGGCGCCGACGCGGCGGTGATCCGGGTGCGCGGTACGACCAAGGCGCTCGCGCTCAAGACCGACTGCAACGGCCGCTACGTGCATCTCGACCCGCGCGTGGGAGGCCGGATCGCGGTGGCGGAGGCCGCGCGCAACGTCGCGTGCGCCGGCGGACGTCCGCGCGCGATCACGAATTGCCTCAATTTCGGGAATCCGACGCGGCCCGAGATCTTCTTCCAATTCCGTGAAGCGGTAGGCGGCATGGCCAATGCGTGCCGTGTGCTCGACACGCCGGTCACCGGCGGGAACGTCTCGTTCTACAACGAGAGTCCGAGCGGCGCCGTGTTCCCCACCCCGGTGATCGGCATGGTGGGCGTCGTGGAGAAGCTGGAGCACATTACGCGCTCCGCATTCAGCCATGACGGCGACGCGATCATCCTGCTCGGCGAGCCGACGAACGAGATCGGCGCGAGCGAATATCTCTCGCGCGTGCACGGCGTGACCGCCGGCGCGCCGCCGGCATGCGACCTCGCGCGGGAGCGCGCCGCGATCGATGCGCTGCTCGAGGCGATCGCCGCCGGCCTCGTGCACAACGCGCACGATTGCTCGGACGGCGGGCTCGCCGTGGCGCTCGCCGAGTGCTGCGTGGGCGCCGAGGAGTCGCGCGCGGGCGCCGACATCGACCTGTCGGCGTGGAGCGCGCTGCCGTTGCGCGCGCTGCTCTTCGGTGAGGCGCAGGCGCGGATCATCGTGGGCAGCGCGGCGCCGGAGAAAGTGCTTGCGATCGCGGCCAAGCACGGTGTGCCCGCGCAGCGCATCGGCACCGTGCGCGCGTCGTCGCCGTCGCTCACGATCACCGTGGGCACGCGGCGCATCGACGCCCCGCTCGCGCGCCTCGCGCGGGCGTTCCACGACGCGATCCCGAACATCATGGGGGGCACTGCACTGCCTGCCCCCGCGACCGAGATGCACGCCCACGCGGTGGAGGTGTAGCGATGTGCGGCGTATTCGGCGTCCGCGGCGCTCCTGACGCGAGCAGTCTCGTGCACCTGGGGCTCTACTCGCTGCAGCACCGGGGCCAGGAATCCGGCGGCATCGTGTCCGTGGGCGACGACGGACGCACGCACGCGCTCCGGCGCATGGGCCTCGTGTCCGAGGGCTTCAGCCCCGACAAGCTCGCGGAACTCCCGGGTTCGCTCGCGATCGGCCACACGCGCTACAGCACGGCGGGTTCGAGCTCGCTCGAGAACGCGCAGCCGGTGCTCGCGCGATTCCGCGACGGCTACATCGCGCTCGCGCACAATGGGAACATCGTGAACGCGGCCGAGCTGCGCCGCGAGCTGGAGGAATCCGGCTCCATCTTCTCCTCCACGATGGACTCTGAGGTGTTGGTGCACCGCATGGCGCGGTCGCGCCGCGAGAAACCGGAGGAGCGGCTGGCCGATGCGCTCGACGGCGTGGTCGGCGCGTACTCGCTCGTGATCGCGATGGGTGACGCGCTCATCGCCGCGCGCGATCCGCGCGGCTGGCGCCCGCTCGCGATCGGCAAGCTGAACGATGAAACGGTGTTCGCCTCCGAGACCTGCGCGCTCGACATCGTCGGCGCCACGCACGTCCGCGACGTGGAGCCGGGAGAGATCGTGGTCGTGGACGCCGCCGGCACGAGGTCGCTGCGATTCGCCGACCGCATCGGCGAAAAGAAATGCGTGTTCGAATACGTGTACTTCGCGCGCCCCGACAGCCGCATCTTCGGCGGCGGCTCGGTGGATCGCGCGCGGCGCGCACTCGGCCACCAGCTCGGCAAGGAGTGCCCCGCCCCGGGCGCCGATCTCGTGTTCGGCGTGCCCGACTCCGCCAATGCGGCCGCGCTCGGCTACGCGGAGGAGACCGGACTGCCGCTCGAGCTCGCGCTCATTCGCAATCACTATGTGGGCCGCACCTTCATCCAGCCGTCGCAGGCCGGCCGCGACAGCAAGGTGAAGATCAAGTACAACGCGGTGCGCGAAGTGCTCGAGGGGAAGAGCGTGGTGATGGTGGACGATTCGATCGTGCGCGGCACCACGACGCGCGGTCTCGTCGCGCTCGTGCGACAGGCCGGCGCGCGCGAGGTGCACATGCGCATCGCGTCGCCGCCCGTCACCGGCCCCTGCTACTACGGCATCGACACGCCATCGCGCGAGGAGCTCATCGCGGCGAACAATTCGCAGGCGCAGATCGCGAAGCATCTCGGCGTGGACTCGCTCGGGTACCTCTCGCTCGACGGCATGCTTGCCGCCGCGCCCGGCGGCCCCGAGGGATTCTGCCACGCGTGCTTCTCGGGCGACTACCCGACGCCGCCGCCCTCGGACACCGACAAGCTGCGCCTCGGCTGCAACTGACGCGCCGCGCATGAGCCGGCTCGTCTATTTCTTCGGCAACGGCAAGGCCGATGGCACCAGGAGATGAAACCGGTGCTCGGCGGGAAGGGCGCGAACCTCGCCGAGATGACCAACATCGGCGTCCCCGTGCCCCCCGGATTCACGATCGCCTGCGAGTGCTGCACCGGCTATCTCGCCGCGCGCAAACCGCCGGCGGCGCTCGCCGCCGAAGTGGCCGAGCACCTGAAACGCCTCGAGACCGTGACCGGGCGCGCGCTCGGCGACGCCAAGCGTCCGTTGCTCGTGTCCGTGCGTTCAGGCGCGCCGCAATCGATGCCCGGCATGATGGAGACGATCCTGAATCTCGGGCTGAACGACGCGACCGTGGAAGCGCTCGCGGCGGAGAGCGGCAACGCGCGCTTCGCGTACGATTCCTACCGCCGATTCATGCAGATGTACGGCGACGTCGTGCTCGAAGTGCCCTCGACCGATTTCGAGCAGATGCTGCGCGCGAAGCGCGATGGCCGCCGGCGTGACCCACGACTCCGAACTCGACGCCGACGCGCTGCGGACGCTCGTCGCGCGAGTACAAGACGCTCGTGCGCACGCGCACCGGCGCGGACTTCCCACAGGACCCGCCCGCGCAGCTCTGGGGCGCGATCGAAGCCGTGTGGCGAGCGTGGACGCTCAAGAAGGCCGTGGACTACCGCCGCGTGAACGGCATCCCGGAATCGATCGGCACCGCGGTGAACGTGCAGAGCATGGTGTTCGGCAACGTGGGAGACGACTCCGGCACCGGCGTCGCCTTCACGCGCGATCCGTCCACCGGCGAGCGGCGCTTCTACGGCGAGTTCCTCGTGAACGCGCAGGGCGAGGATGTCGTCGCCGGCATCCGCACGCCGCTCCAGATCGACGAGATGGCGCAACGGCTGCCCGGCGCGTACAAGGCGATGCTCAGCGGTGCAGGACAAGCTCGAGCAACACTTCCACGACATGCAGGACATGGAGTTCACCGTCGAGCGCGGCACGCTCTACATGCTGCAGACTCGCACCGGCAAGCGCACCGCGGCCGCCGCCGTGCGCATCGCGGGCGAGATGGTGCGCGAGAAGCTGATCACCACGAAGGAAGCGGTGCTGCGCGTGCAGCCGATGCAGCTCGATCAGCTGCTGCACCCGGTGATCGACCCGTGCGGCGCGCGCCGTTCCGGTGGCCGCGGGGTTGCCCGCGAGCCCAGGCGCCGCGAGCGGCCAGGCGGTGTTCGATCGCCGATGTGGCCGAGCAGCGCGCGGCGATAGGCGAGCGCGTGATCCTCGTGCGCGAGGAGACCACGCCCGAGGATTTCCACGGCATGGTCGCGGCGCGAGGCGTGCTCACCGCGCGCGGCGGCATGACGAGCCACGCCGCCGTGGTCGCGCGCGGCATGGGCAAGTGCGCCATCGTCGGCTGCAAGGAGGTGTCGGTGGACGAGTCACGGCGCCTGTTCACCGTCGGCGGCGCGACGGTGAACGAGGGCGACTGGATCACGCTCGATGGCGCGACCGGACGCGTCTTCGTCGGCGACCTGCCGACCGTGCCGAGCGAAGTGGTGCGCGTCACCGCCGGCCAGCTGCGCGCGGAGGACTCGCCGGCTACCAGGGCTTCGCCCGACTCCTCGCGTGGGCCGACGGTACCCGCCGGCTCAGGGTGCGCGCCAACGCCGACACGCCCGCCGATGCGCGCGTCGGCGCGCGACTTCGGCGCCGAAGGCATCGGGCTCTGCCGCACCGAGCACATGTTCTTCGAGGGCGACCGGATCACCGCCATGCGCGAGATGATCCTCGCGCGACGACGCGGCCGGCCGCCGGCGCGCGCTCGCGAAGCTCCTGCCCATGCAGCGCGCGGACTTCGAGGGGATCTTCGAGGCGATGGCGGCTTCCGGTCACCATCCGCCTGCTCGATCCGCCGCTGCACGAGTTCCTGCCGCACGGCGGCGAGGAGTGAAACGGCTCGCGCGCCGCCTCGCGCTCACGCGCGTGGAACTCGAGCCAGGATCGTGGAGTCACTGCGCGAGTCGAATCCGATGCTCGGCCACCGCGGATGCCGGCTCGGCATCACGTATCCCGAGATCACCGAGATGCAGGCGCGCGCGATTTTCGAGGCGGCGGTGCGCGCGAAGCGCCGCGGCAAGGACGTGTCATGCCGGAGATCATGGTGCCGCTCGTCGCGAACGTGAAAGAATTCCGGCACCAGCGTGCCGTGCTCGAGGAGGCCGCACGGCAGGTGCTCGGCGCGAGGGCAGGACGTCCCGTACACCATCGGCACGATGATCGAACTGCCGCGCGCCGCGCTCACCGCCGACGAGATCGCGCGCGACCGCCGATTTCTTCTCGTTCGGCACCAACGACCTCACGCAGACCACGCTCGGGCTCTCAGCCGCGACGATGCCGGACGCTTCCTGCCGCGTTACATCGAGAAGGGGATCTTTGCCGAGGATCCGTTCCAGGTGCTCGACGTACGCCGGCGTCGGCAAGCTGGTCGCGCATGGCGGTGACACTCGGCCGCGCAGACGCGCGCCCGGCCTCAAGATCGGCATCTGCGGCGAGCACGGCGGCGAGCCGCGCTCGATCGCCTTCTGTCACGACAGCGGGATGGATTACGTGAGCTGCTCGCCCTTCCGCGTGCCGATCGCGCGGCTGGCCGCCGCGCACGCCGCGCTTGCCTAGGGCATGTCCCGCAGCTTCACCGTCGCCGCGATCTTCATGAGCGTGCGATCGGCGTCGCCGTCGTAAGCCGAGAAGAGCACCGCCCCGCTCTGCGCATCCAATGGGATGTGCACGGCGATCAATCGCTCGCGCGCGGGACGACCCGGGAGACCGCTCCCGATCGCACGCTCCACGAATAGCTGCCGGCCGTCGACAATGAGCGTGTCCCGTCCTCCGCTCTTTAATGGTCAGCAGACCCTCCCGTGTGGCGCGGGTGACGATCCACGGCAAGTAGAGTTGCTTCGCCGGCACGCGCTGCAGATACGTCGAGTGGCTGCTGTCCGTGAATTGCGGACCGTCGCCTGCCGGCGGAAGCGTCCAGTAACTCGACGGGAGCCAGACGACGAGCGAATCCGAGACGATGTGCGCCTTCCATCCCCAGGGGATCTCGGGGCGGCAGCTCGCGAACATCGAGATCGCCAGCAGCGCCGCAAAGAGATTGCAGCGGATCAGCGCGTTCCGGGGGACGACTCCCACTCAGCGATCCGCGATGTCAGCTTTTCGCATACGCCCTCCTCACTAACGCCGCGAGCTCGGCGGCGTTCGTCGTGCCGTAGTTCGCGTAGCAATTGTTCATGAGCACGTGCACGTGTTCCGCCTGCTGCGCCACCGCGAGAATGCGCGGCACCCACTCAGCGAGTTCCTTCTCGCTGTACAGGTAGCGGAATCGCTCGACCACCGGGATCCCTTGTTGTTCCCACGCCTCCGCGCGACGCCCGTGCATGCGGATCACCGCGAGCCGCTTGGCGGTCACACCGACGATCGGCGGCACGCTCGACTTGAGACCCTGCGGTTCGTCCACCATCACGAAGCTGAGACCGTCGTCCTCGAGCAGACGCAACGTCGAGACCGCCGCCGTCCCCTCGAACCACGCCGCGTTCCTGAACTCCACCGCGCAGGGGAGACCCTCGAGGCGCTCGCCGGCCTCGGCCAGCTCCGTGCGGGCGCGATCGTTCGGCGAGAACCACCGCGGGTATTGGAGCATGATCGCGCCGAGCTTGCCCGCCGCGTGGAGGGGCTCCACCGCCTCCCGGAAGCGCTGCCAGACTTCTTGGCGCAGCTCGGGCTCGAGGTCCTTCGCGTAGATGCGCGCCTTCTCACCGACGGCCTTGGGCAGCGCCTTCTTGAGGTCTGCGGGCAGCCGCTTCACCTCGCTGGGCTGCCCCGTCATGAGCGCGTGGGCCTTGATGTCGAACGCGAAGCGGGCGGGCGTGCGCTCCACCCACATCTCCGAGTTCCGGCGCGACGGCAGCGCGTAGTAGCTCGAGTCCACCTCCACGACCGGGAAGCGCGACGAGTAGTACGCAGACGCGATTCGGGAGCGCTCGCCTCGGGCGGATAGAAGACTCCCTCCGCGAGGAGCGTGGGATCAGTCCACGAGCACGTGCCGAAGCGAATGATGGCCTTTCCCGCGGTCAGCGGCTCGGCGGCTGATCGGCGGCATCGGCCTTCTCGCCGGCAAGGCCGGTGCCGGGATCATGCTGTGAGTCGGACATGGCGGAGGGTATTCGGAAGCGTTGTCCCTTGCAAGCTCGGCCTCCTGGCGCCGAATAAGGATCACGGTTCAAGGTTTGCACGGATCGGACGGAATGGCACGGATGGGACGGAAGCCGCATCGAATGATCTCACCACGCGGTCTCCGTCCCATCCGTGTCATCCGTCCGATCCGTTTGAAACATGAACCGTGGTACCAGTGAATGCGCAATGGGCCGACCATGAGAGTATGGCCGGCCCATCGAGTGTTGCATGGAGGCGCGGGGAATCGAACCCCGGTCCGAGACAAGATCCGCCACAGCGTCTACGTGCGTAGCTCACCAGTTAAGGTCTCCAGCCGCTGGCCGATGAGCCGCCGACGTCTGGACAAGTCTTCTAAATTTTCGCCGGTCGGCGGAAGACGCACCGCCCGGCTATCCCGAATTTTCGATACCCATAAAGCCGCCTCAGGAGGGCTTCCCTATGGGCAGGTGCGGTAACCGAAGTTACGCAGCCAGGGCCAAGTTAGAGTTGGCAGTTGTAGCGTTTCCCGAGGGTTTTACCAGGACCCGAGAACCTGGGCACGCAACCACAGCCTCACCTACCCCGTCGAAGCCAGTCGCCCCCATTGTGGAAAAGTGAGTGAACGAAGCATACCTGATCCCAACACCAAAGTCAACGCTGTGCGAATTAGTACGCGACTTTAACTGATAGCTGTAAGTCTATGCAGGATTGCTCTTTGGCGCTGCGACGATGACACGGTCGCGGCCATCCGCCTTCGCTTTGTACAGCGCCTCGTCCGCAGCTTTGAACAGTTTCTCCTGCCCCATCACCGACTCAGGGTGGCTCGCCACGCCGAACGACGCCGTCACCTTGATCACCTGGCCGTCGGGCGTGGTCACGCTCGAACCCTTGATGGCGATCCGCAGGCGCTCCGCCACATCCTGCGCACCCTTCTGTGGCGTGTCGGGCAGCACGATGGCCATCTCCTCGCCGCCGATCCGGGCACAAAGGTCGTCGGCGCCGCGCACGCCCTTCATGAGCACCTTGGCGACCTCCTTGAGCACCAGGTCGCCTCCGTCGTGCCCGAACTTGTCGTTGATCCCCTTGAACTTGTCGACGTCCAGCAGGATCAATGACGCCCGCTGCCCCATGCGGTCTGGTGCTGTGAGCAGCTTGGCCATGTACTCATCGAAGGCATGCCGGTTGGACAGCCCGGTGAGTGCGTCGCGGGTGGCCTGCCCCGTGCGCAGCTCCAATTCCTTCACGCTGTTCACCGCGACATAGGCGAACTTCGCGAGCAGCTGGAGCATGCTGACTTCGACGTGGGAGATCTCGCCCTCCTTCTCCCCTTCCACGACGATGGCGCCCACGACGTCCTCTTCCTTGGCGACCGCCACGACCGCCGCCGAGCCCGGCCGCGGCTCCGGTTCGCCCGCGATGAGCAGTGGCTGCCCCGCGCTGGAGAACACCTCGCGCAGCATCACTCCCTTGGAGGCCTCGCATGCCATTCCCGTGAGCGAGTCGCGGCTGGCCGCGTCGGCGAACGGCCGCTCCTTGGAGTTCGGCGGCAGCACCGCCAGCACGACACCCTCCTTATTCGTGCTATCCCACTGCACGTAGGCCACGCGGCTTCCGCCCGAGACCTCCCTCGCGGCACGGCAGATCTCGCCGGCGAGGTCTTCCATCTTCTGGGGCTTCTGGATGCGTTCGACGGCATCCAGCACGCGATCCGCCTTACCGCGATAGCGCCGCGTCTCCTTCCCGTCGTGGAGCAGCAGGAGCAGCTTGGCGAGCTGGTCGGCGTAGAGTGGCAGCAGCTGTTTCGCGCGGTCGCGCTGGAACGTCTGCCGGTCCTCCGCATAGACGCCGAGCGCGCCATGGAGCCGTCCTTCAGCGCCGGCCGGGATCGCGAGGAAGTAATTCATTTCATTGTCGTAGTTCGTCGCCTGGCTGCCGAGCGCGGCAGAGAGGACGAGCGTCTCGTTCGGCGGCTTCGTCTCAATGCAGCGAGAGCGGCGACTGGACGGCCACCGCATAGGGCCGCACCTGGTCGGTCTCCTCCACGTGCTCCCAGAGCGCGACCTCGTCGGCGGCGAGCGCGTCACGCATGTCGCGCAGGAAGCGGCGCACGACGTCGCGCTCAATGTCGGAGGTGATGGGATCGGTCGTCTCGCCGCCGGTGGGAAGGCCGGACGGCGCGCTCGGCCGCGGCGGAGCCGGCGGCGGGATCAGCGGTTCCACCGGGAGCCGAAGCTTCGCCAGCTCCGGATTGCTCTTGTAGTTCTTATGCTCTCCGGTCACGGCGCGCTGCTGGCGCACCGGCGTCTCACGCGCGCGCATCTGCTGCGAGATGCTGGGCGAGCGCTCGCCCGTCTCGGCCGCCCGCGCGGAATCGCGGCGCGCGACCATGCCCGTGGCCATCGCGACCAGCATCAGCGACACAATGTAGACGAGCAGGTGCAGCGGCATCGGGTGCGGGATCAGCGGATCCGTCATGATCAGCGCGGCGCTAAGTCCGCCGACGAGGATGCCCGCCGAGCAGAGGACCTACCCGCCACGTGAAAGCGGCCGCGAGAATGGCGGCCGCCGTAGCGTAGTACGAACCGACCGCGGTGGCTGCCGCGACCGCCATCGTCGCGGTGACGAGGAAGGCGATCGAGATGCGCGGAGCGGCGGGGCGTTCGAAGAGCGTGGGGTCGATTCCCACGGGAAGGGGTCAGGCGTGGTTGATGCGCGATGCGGCGCAGGCCGCGCCGAATCCGTTGTCAATGTTGACGACAGTGACTCCGGAGGCGCAACTGTTCAGCATCGCCCAGCAGCGCCGCGATCCCGCCGAAGCTCGCGCCATAGCCGATACTCGTGGGAACGGCGATCACTGGGGCGGCGACCAGCCCGCCCACGACCGACGCGAGCGCGCCCTCCATGCCGGCCACCACGATCACGACACTCGCCTGGGCGAGTGCATCGCCCTGCGCCAGCACGCGGTGGATCCCGGCGACGCCCACGTCGGTGAGGCGCGCGACGGTGTTGCCGAGTGCGCAGGCAGTGACCGCCGCCTCTTCGGCCACGGGGATGTCGCTCGTGCCGGCCGTGATGATGAGCACCGTGCCCCGCCCCGCGGGCGGCGGCGAGTTCGGCGCGAGGAAGGCGGTGCGCGCGACATTGTTCAGCTGCGCATTCGGGAATCGCTCGGCGATCGCGGGCCGCATCGCTTCGGCCACGCGCGTGGCGAGGAAACCATCGCCGTGGTGCGCGATGCGCGCCGCGATCTCCACGACCTGCTCCGCCGTCTTTCCCTCAGCGAAGATCACTTCGGGATATCCGTTCCGCAGCGCGCGATGATGATCGATCGTCGCGAAGGGGAGCGATTCAAGATCGGGCGCGGAGAGATGCTTGAGCGCCGCCTCGGCGGGAACCGTTCCGGCCGCCACCTCGCGCAGCAGACGCGAGCACCCGCTCGCGCATCACGCGACGGCCGGCTCCGCCTCGCGCTGGTCGCGCTGAGGGATGCGCAGATAGTCGTCGAAGATCCCCTCGACCTCGGCGAGCGACGTGACCGCGTGCAGCCGCTTGCGCAGGTCGGCGGAACCGGGGAGGCCTTTCACGTACCAGCCGAGGTGCTTCCGGAATTCGATGGCGGCGCCGCGAGGATCGGCTTCGTATTCGTCGGCCATGTGCGCGTGCTCGATGGCCACCGCGAAGCGCTCGGCGACGGGCGGCGCGTCGGGCATCGTTTCGCCATTGAGCAGCGCGCGCGTCTGCGTGAAGATCCACGGCTGCCCGAAGGAGCCGCGCGCGATCATGACGCCGGCGCAGCCAGTCTCGCGGTGCATGCGCGCCGCATCCTGGGCCGTGTGGATGTCGCCGTTGCCGAGCACCGGGATGTCGAGCGCCTGTACGACGGCGGCGATCTCGTCCCAGCGGGCGTTGCCGGTGTACATCTGCGCGCGCGTGCGAGGGTGCAGCGCGAGCACGCTCGCGCCCGCGTCCTGGCAGCGCAGCGCGATCTCCACCGGGTTGCGCATCTCCTCGCTCCAGCCGCTGCGGATCTTCACCGTGACGGGCAGATGCGTGGAGGCGCGCACCGCCTTGATCACGCCGGTGACGAGCCCCATGTCCTTGAGGCAGCCCGAGCCGCCGTTGCGCTTCACGACCTTCTTGACGGGGCAGCCGAAGTTGATGTCGATGAATTCGGGGGCGAAGACGTCCGTGACCAAGGCCGCCGCTTCGCCCATGGCGGCGGGATCGGCGCCGAAGATCTGCACGCCAATGGGGCGTTCGTCGTTCCCGAAGCGGAGCTTGGAGATCGTGGCCTCGTTCTCGCGGCGGATGCCCTCGGCCGAGAGGAATTCCGTGACGACCACGTCCGCGCCCCAGCGGCGGCAGAGGCGCCGGAAGGGCGACTCCGAGACGCCGGCCATGGGCGCGAGGTAGAGGGGCACCTCGTGGGCGGTCGGGAACGGGAAACGGCGCATGGTGAAGGCTAACGACGCAGGCAAGTCGGTGCAACGCGGTACTTTGACTAACGCGGGGGGCGCGCGTAGGTTAAGCCGTCCGAGCGCGCCTTGCCCCGCTGTTGAGCCCCGAGGAACCCCGACGTATGGAACTGCGCCAATTCTTCGCCGACGATGCGATCAAGCTGGATCTCGAGGGGACGACGAAGGACGAGATCCTCAAGGAGCTGATCGGATTGCTCAAGCTCGACGAGAAATCGGATGGCATGCTGTTCAAGATGCTGAAGCGGCGGGAGAATCTGGGCTCGACGGGGATCGGGCGTGGCATCGCGATTCCGCACTGCCGGTCGCTCGTGGTGAACAAATTGCGCGTGGCATTCGGGCGGAAGGCGGCGGGAGTGGATTTCAAGGCGATCGATGAGAAGCCGGTGCAGTTCTTTTTCCTCATCGTGGCGCCGCCGTTGGAGGTGTCGAATCAGTATCTCCCAGTGCTCGGCAAGATCGCGCAATTCTCCAAAGAGGCGGATGTGCCTTCTCGGCTGCTGGGGCTGACGGAGGCGAAGCAGTTCATCGCGCTGCTGGAAGAGAAAGGCGTCTAACCGCTGACGGCGCGTGTGACGCCGCTGACGGCGCGTCTGGTCGTTGACGTGTGGCAACGGCGAGCGTCGGACGGGAGGAATTGACGCGGCGCGCGATGAGGAGATGACGACCGTCGTCGCAGAGTGCTGACATTGAGGTGCCCCCATTGGGAGCGCCTCTTGAGTTATGACACCTGGGAAGCGTCGGTTCCCGAGGATATCCGAACAGATCCGCTCTGGGATCTGCGAGTGTACCGCGCGGCGCTCTATGCGGGTGAGCTGGGGCGCTCAGACGCTGCCTTGATCGCTCGCCATGGCGAACTGGCCGACGTCGCCCAGCAACTGGCGCGCGCCACTCGATCAATTAGCGCAAACATCTCCGAGGGGTACAGCCGCCGAGGGCGGCGCGACCGAGGGCGGTTCTATGAATACGCACTGGGGTCGGCACGCGAATCACGCGACTGGTATTACAAGGCACGCGACGTGATCGGGGAGGAAACGACGCACGATCGCATCGCGCTTCACACTTCGCTCGTTCGAATTCTCACCGTATTCGTGCGAAAGACCCGCCCCGATACCGCGGCGCTAACCGGGAACGAGCGTTGAGCGCAATCGACCGCCCGCCGCTGCTACACGTCAACGACCAGACGCGCCGTCAGCGTCGTCACAAGCGCCGTCAGCGTCGTCACAAGCGCCGTCAGCGTCGTCACAGGCGCCGTCAGTAGGAAGTAGTCACTCCCACTCAATGGTGGCAGGTGGTTTAGAACTGACATCGTATACCACCCGATTGACTCCCTTCACCTCATTCATGATCCGATTCGCGATGGCCCCGAGCGTCTCGTGCGGAAAATGATACCAATCCGCCGTCATGCCGTCCTGGCTCGTGACGGCCCGCAGCGCGCAGACATTCTCGTACGTCCGGAAATCCCCCATCACGCCCACGCTCTTCACCGGGAGCAGCACCGCGAACGCCTGCCAGATCTCGTCGTATAGTCCCGCCTCGCGGATCCCCTCGAGATAGATCGCGTCGGCCTTGCGCAGAGTGTCCAGCTTCTCGCGCGTGACATCGGAAAGGATCCGAATCGCCAGCCCCGGTCCCGGGAACGGATGCCGCCCGACCATCTCCTCCGGCAATCCCAGCTCGCGCCCAACATTGCGCACTTCGTCCTTGAACAATTCGCGCAGCGGCTCGATGAGTTTGAACTTCATCCCCGGCTTGAGCCCGCCAACATTGTGGTGCGTCTTGATGGTCACGCTCGGGCCGCCGCTCGGCGACGCACTCTCGATCACGTCGGGATACAGCGTTCCCTGCACCAGGAAATCCACGCCCTTCCCCGACGCCGAGCGCGGCTTCCTCGAACACATCAATGAACGTGTGGCCGATGCGGCGGCGCTTTTCCTCAGGATCTTCGATGCCGGCGAGTGCCTTCAGGAACAATTCGGACGCGTCCACGGTGCGCAGATCGATGCCGAGGTTCGCCTTGAACGTGCGCTCCACCTGTTCGCGCTCGTGCATGCGAAGCAACCCATGGTCCACGAAGATGCACGTCAACTGATCGCCGATGGCACGATGCACCAGCGCCGCGGCCACCGCCGAATCGACGCCGCCGGAGAGCCCGCAGATGACGCGCGACTTCCCGACCATCGCCTTGATCTTCGCGATCTCATCCTCGACGAACTTGCCCGGCGTCCAACTCGGCTCCGCCTTGCAGATGTTGAACAGGAAGTTCGAGATGATCTCCCGCCCGCGCGGCGTGTGCGCCACCTCGGGATGGAATTGCACGCAATGGATGGGCTTGGTCTCGTGCCGGATCCCCGCGATCGCGACGGTCGCGCTCGACGCGGTGACTCGATAACCCTTGGGCGCCTCGTCCACGTGATCGCCGTGGCTCGCCCACGCGGTGAGCTTCTCCCCCTTCGCGAATCCGGCGAACACGCCGCCCGCGTCCTGCACGGTGATCTCGGCGCGGCCGTACTCGCGCCGGCCCGCGCCGATCACGGCGCCGCCTTCGAGATGCGCGACGAGCTGCATGCCGTAGCAGATGCCGAGCACCGGCGCGATGTCCAATACCGCGCGATCGGCGCTCGGCACATTGTCATCATAAACCGACGCCGGCCCGCCGCTGAAGATGATGCCGGTGGGCTTCCAGTCGCGGATCCACTCGGCGCTGCGCGTGGGCGGGTGGATCTCGGAGTATACGCGCGCCTCACGGACCCGGCGCGCTATCAGTTGCGTGAACTGCGAACCGAAATCGAGGATGAGGATCCGGCTCGTCAACGCGGCCACTCCTTGGCGGGCAGTGTGATGAACTCCACGCGCCGGGTGTCGAGGTCCAGGATCGCCGCGCTCGGCGTGCCGTGCACCCAGCCGCATCCCTCGCCCGGATTGATCACGAGCGATTCGCCTTCGCTGCGCATCTGGTGCTGGTGCGTGAACCCGTGCACCACGATGCCGTGTTCGGCGATCGAGCGTTCGCTCACCTCACCGATGTCGTGCACGAGCAGGATCCGCGCGCCCGCCACTTCCACGCTGTGCGGCGACTCGAACAGTTCGATGCCCATCCCGCCGCGCGGCTTCCATGCGCAGTCCTTCGAGGTCGCCGTCATTGCGGCCGAACACGCCGGCGAGCGTGAGGCCCGCTTCAATGATCGGCTTGAGCGACCAGGGGGCGCAGTAGTCGCCGGCGTGCAGCACCATGGTGGCGCCCGCCGCGCGAAAGCGTTTGGCGAATTCTGCGATCGCCGGTACGCGATCGTGCGTGTCCGCGATCACTCCCACGCGCATCAGGGCGTCCTCCAGTCTGGCGCGAGCGGCTCGAGGCGAACGAGATCCTCATAGCGCTCCCGCGCGGTCACGATCGCGAATCGATCCCCATCGACGAGCACTTCGGCGGCGCGCGGCCGCGCGTTGTAATTGGACGACATCACGAATCCATACGCGCCGGCGGAGCGGATCGCGACGAGATCGCCCTCCTCCACCATATCCATGTCGCGCTCGAGCGCGACGAAGTCGCCGCTCTCGCAGACGGGCCCCACCACATCCACCGTCGCGCGCCCCGGACGCGGCCGCACCGCTTCCACATGATGGAACGCATTGTAGTGCGATGGGCGCAGCAGGTCGTTCATGCCGGCGTCGATGATGACGTACTCATGTCCGCCGCTGTGCTTCTTCACGAGCACGCGCGAGAGCAGCACGCCGGAGTTCCCGACGAGGAACCGGCCCGGCTCCACGAGCAGCGTGAGGCCCGTCGCCGCCACGAGCGGCAGCACCGCGTTCGCGAACGCCTGCACATCCATCGGCATCTCGGTGTCGTACGTGACGGCGAGACCGCCGCCGATGTCGCAATACTTCACGTCGCGCGCGCCGGCTTTCTTGATCTGCGCGTGCAACTCGAGCAACCGGCCGAGTCCTTCGCGATACGGTTCCAGATCGGAGAGCTGCGAGCCGATATGCATGTCGAGGCCGAGGAGCGCGATGTTCGGCAGCGAGAGCGCGAGCTTGGCCACGTCGAGCGCACTCTCGAACGGGATGCCGAACTTGTTGCCGCGCTCGCCGGTGGTGATGTAACTATGCGTGTCGACCTCGACCTCGGGATTCACGCGCAGCGCGATCGGCGCTTTGATCTTGAGCTCGCCCGCGATGCGGCTGAGCAGCCGCAATTCGCTCTCCGACTCGACGTTCACCATCAGCACGCCGGCTCGGAGCGCTTCGCGCAATTCGGTCTCGGTCTTCCCGACTCCGGAGAAGACGATGTCCGCGCCCGCGTAGCCCGCACGCTGCACGCGGAACAACTCGCCGCCCGAGACGATGTCCACGCCGGCGCCCATCTCGCGCAGCAATCGCAGCACCGCGAGATTCGAATTCGCCTTCACGCTGTAATGCACGCGGTGCGGCACCGGCGCGAACGCACGCCGCAGCCGTTCGTATGCGTCGCGGATCGCGCCGGCGCTGTACACGTACACGGGCGTGCCGGCGGCCGCAGCGATCGCGTCGAGGGGTACTCCCTCACAAGCGAGCGCCCCGTCGGTGCGCGCGAAGCCGGGGATCAGTACGCCTTCGCCCACATCGCCTCGTGTTTCGCGGCCTTGCCGCACTTGAGACACTCCTTGGGCGCCGCCGGCGACCGGAATTCCTCGTCGGGCAGGCAGCGGATCGTGGCCTTGGTCTCTTCTTTGATCGCCGTCTCGCACGCCGCATCGCCGCACCATCCCGCGTACACGAACGCGCCGGGTCCGTCCATCACTTCCTTGAATTTCGCGTACGTGATGCCGCCGCGAATGGAATTCGCCTCGCGCCGCGCGCGCGCCTCGCCGAGCATCGCGTCCTGCATCGCGGCGAGCGTGTCGCGCAGTTCCTTGCCGAGCGCGGCGAGCGGCACCGCGCGCTTCTCGCCGCCATCGCGGCGCGCGAGCATCGTCTGCTGCTTGTCGAGATCGCGAGGTCCGAGTTCGAGGCGAATGGGCACGCCGCGCAGCTCCCACTCGTAGTGCTTCGCGCCGGAGCGCACGGTGTCGCGCGCGTCCAGCTGCGATGCGGATGCGAGCATCGCCGAGCTTCCAGTCGCCCAGTTCGGCGACGATCGCGTGCGCGGCCGCGAGTACGCGCGCCTTGTCCTCATCGGTGCGCCAGATGGGGACGATCACCGCCTCCGTGGGCGCGAGCCGTGGGGGCAAACGCATTCCCTTGTCATCGCCGTGCGTCATGACGAGCGCGCCGATCATTCGAGTGGAGGCGCCCCAGCTCGTGTTCCACGCGAACTCGGTGCCGCCCGCCTCGGTCTGGAACTTCAGCTCGAACGCCTTCGCGAAATTCTGTCCGAGGTTGTGCGACGTGCTCGCCTGCAGCGCCTTGTTGTCCTGCATCATGCGCTTCGCACGAATACGTGCGCAGCGCGCCGGCGAACTTTTCCGCGTCCGTCTTGAGGCCGGTGACCACCGGCATCGCCATCCAGCCTTCCTGGAACTCACGGTAGACGCCGAGCATCAGCGCGTCTCGGGCTCGGCTTCGTCATGCGTCGCGTGCGCGGTGTGCCCTTCCTGCCAGAGGAATTCGAGCGTGCGCAGGAAGAGCCGCGTGCGCAGTTCCCAGCGCACGACGTTCGCCCACTGGTTGATCAGCAGCGGCAGGTCGCGGTAGCTCTGGACCCACTTGGCGAACATCGCGTAGATGATCGTCTCGGAGGTGGGGCGGATGACGAGCGGCTCCTCGAGTTCCTTGCCGCCGCCGTGCGTGACCACCGCCGTCTCGGGCGCGAACCCTTCGACGTGCTCGGCTTCCTTCGCGAGGAAGCTCTGCGGGATCAGCAGCGGGAAGTAGGCGTTGCGATGCCCGGTGGCCTTGAACATGTCGTCGAGCGCGCGCTGCATCCGCTCCCAGATGCCGTAGCCATTGGGACGGATCACCATGCAGCCGCGCACAGGCGAGTAATCCGCGAGTTCGGCGCGGAGAACGAGTTCGTTGTACCACGCGCTGAAATCCTCGGCGCGGGTGGTGAGCTTCTTGTCGTCAGCCATTTCTTCCCATTACAGAGTTTCGATCCAACGGTCGAGCGTGACACGTTCTTCAGCACCGGTGCCGAGATCGCGCACCACCGCGGCGCCAGCCGCGCGATCTCGCCGCCGAGAGCAGCACCGCGTGCCGCGCGCCCGCCGTGTTCGCAGTCTTGAGTTGCCGCGCGAGCTTCTGCGGCCCGAGAGAATACTCAACGCTCCGGCCACGCGCGCGCAGCCGGCCGGCCACGCGCATCGCATCGGCCGCGTCGAGATCGCTCTCCGAACGCCACCCAGAAATCGAGCGTGGGCACCGCCGGCGGCATCAGCTTCCGGTCGCGCAACAACTCACCCAGCACCACATCTCCCATGCCGAACCCGAGCGCCGGCAGGTCCACGCCGCCGAGCGACTCGAGCAGATTGTCATAGCGTCCGCCGCCACAGATCGCGCGGAGTTCGCCCTTGGCATCGAATAGCTCGAACACGATCCCGGTGTAGTACGCGAGCCCGCGCACGATCGAGAGATCGAGGCGCACCCATGCGCCGACACCCAGTGCATCGAGCGCGCCGAGATACCGTTCGACCACCGCGTACTCACTCTCGGCGCCCGCCTGCTTCACCTTCGTTGCGAATGCTCTCGCGTTTCCCGCCGATTCGGCGAGTTCGAACAGCGCCGTGATGAGCGGCGCGGCCACTCCTGCCTTCGCGAGCCGGTCCTCGAGCACGTTCCGCGGATCGCGCGAGAGCTTGTCGAGCGCCGCATACGCCGCTGGGAATTGCGACTCCGCGAAACCACTGCCCTTCAGCAGCGCATTCAGCAACCGGCGGTCCGATACTCGCGCGACAACGTCGTCCTTCGTCAGCCCCAATGTCCGCATGATCTCGATCGCCGCCGCGAGCAGTTCCGCATCGGCCGTCACGTCCGGCTCGCCAATGATGTCCATGTTCAACTGGAAGTGCTCGCGCAGCCGGCCCCGCTGCTGCCGCTCGTAGCGGAACAGCTGCGGGATCGAGAACCATCGCACCGGTTTCCGCAGCGCATTGGCCCGCGCCGCCACCATGCGCGCGAGCGTCGGCGTCATCTCGGGACGCAGCGCCACCTGGCGGTCGCCCTTGTCCGTGAAGTTGTAGAGCTGCTCCGCGATCTCCGCCCCGCTCTTCTTCGTGAACAGATCCAGCGGCTCCAGCGGCGGACCGTCGTACTCCACGAATGCGAACCGCCGCGCCACGTCCCGCCACGCCGCGAACAAATGCGCGCGCTCGGCGAACTCAGCGGGGTAGAAATC
Source organism: uncultured Gemmatimonadaceae bacterium (assembly GCA_963737845.1). Taxonomy (GTDB): domain Bacteria; phylum Gemmatimonadota; class Gemmatimonadetes; order Gemmatimonadales; family Gemmatimonadaceae; genus DATKOH01. The sequence continues at coordinate 61,996 of CAVTUD010000002.1, forward strand.
TCGAAATCCGGGGAGTGCGCCCTGACCCATTCACGCAATCTACCCGCCAGAGAGAGACCCCGGCAAGCGCGCCATCGCGTCGCCCACGGTGTGGAAGGAACCGGTCACGAGCGTGGTTCCCGCGCTCTCGCGCGCCAGTGACAGCGCACGGTCGAAATTCCGCTCGGTGGTGGCAGCCCACGCGTTCGCCGCGGCGTACGCGGAGACCTCCGCCAGAGGCCACGCGCGATCGGCGGGGACGCTCGGCGGCGTCGTGAGTACGAACCGGTCCACGTGCCGGGCGAGGCGCTGCATCATCTCCGGCCAGTCCTTGTCGTTCAAGACGGTCAGCAGGCAGGCCAGCGGACGAGGCGGCGCCACCGCATCGAGCGATTCACACAGCACCGTCGTTCCCGCCGGATTGTGCGCGACGTCGAATATGAAATTGTGCCAGCGCTGGAAACGGCCCGGCAGACGCACGTCCGCCAGCGTACGCTCGGCCTCGCCCGCCGCGGCGCGCCATTCACCGCCGGCCGACTCGAGCATCGCGATCGCGGTCGCCGCATTCTGTGCCTGATGCCGCCCGACCAGTGGGGTCGTCAGCGTGCGCTTGGATCCGCGCGAGGCGATCGTGAATCGCGTGCCCTCCGGCGACACCAGGATCCCGGTGAGCGTGGACTCGTCGCCGAGGACGCGCACGGGACCCGATCCCGCCTCGAGCGCCAGCCGCGCGAGCAGCGAGCGGATCGCGGGGTCGCGCTCGCCGATCACCACCGGGACTCCGGGCTTGAACACCCCGGCCTTCTCGACGGCGATCTTCTCCGCGGTGTCGCCCAAGTACTGCACGTGGTCGATCCCGATGGACGTGACGCCGCTCACCAGCGGCGTGATGATGTTCGTGGAGTCGAGGCGGCCGCCGAGACCCACTTCGATGATCGCGATATCCGCCTGCTCGCGCCGAAAGTGTTCGAACGCCATGCACGTGGTCGCCTCGAAGAAGGTCGCGCCGAGACGCTCGACCTCCGGGGTCCAACGCGCGATCTGCTCGACGACCGCCTCCTCGGGGATCATCGCGCCGTTCACGACGATCCGCTCCCGGAAATCGACGAGGTGCGGCGACATGTAGCGCCCCACGCGAAGCCCGCGCGCGCGCAACAGCGCGTCGAGTGTGGCCACGACGCTCCCTTTGCCGTTGGTGCCCGCGACGTGGAGGGTGGGATACGTGTTCTGCGGATCGCCCATCGCGGCGGCGAGCGCGCGCGTGGTGTCGAGTCCGAACTTCCATCCGCCGGTGACGCGCGCGAAGAGATACTCGAGCGCGCCGGCGTACGACGTCAGGGCGACGCCCATCCCGCCGCGGCCGGCTGATGGCTCATGTGGCGCAGCAGCGTGCCCACGGTGGCCTTCAACTCCTTGCGATGGGAAACGACATCCACGATCCCGTGGTCGAGCAGGAATTCCGCGGTCTGGAATCCTTCGGGCAGATCCTGCCCGATGGTCTGCTTGATCACGCGGGGCCCCGCGAAACCGATCACCGCGCCGGGCTCGGCCACGATCGCGTCGCCGAGCATCGCGAAGCTGGCGCTCACGCCGCCGGTGGTCGGATTCGTGAGGATCGAGACGTACGGGATGCGCCGCTCCGCGAGCTGCGCGAGCAGCGCCGAGGTCTTTGCCATCTGCATGAGCGAGAGCACGCCCTCCTGCATGCGCGCGCCGCCCGACGCCGAGACGATCACGAGCGGATACTTCCGCTCGAGCGACCGCTGGCCGAGCCGCGCGATCTTCTCACCCACCACCGAGCCCATCGAGCCGCCCATGAACGCGAAGTCCATCGCGCCAATGTTCACCGGCATCCCGCCGAGCGCGCCGCTCACGGTGACGATCGCGTCGGAGGAACCCGCGTTCGTCATCGCCTTCTTGAGGCGCGCAGGATACTCCGGGAATCCGAGCGGGTCCTTGGACCGGATGTCCTCGTCGAGTTCTTCGTACGCGTTGTCGTCGAGGAGGATCGCGAGGTATTCGGTGGCGCGAATGCGGCGATGATAGTCGCAATTCGGGCACACGTTCAGATTGCGCAGGAACTTCTCGCGCAGGTCCGTGTGGCCGCACGCTTCGCACTTCTCCCAGGTGTCCGCCGGGATCTCGAGACGTTCGCGCCGCGGCTGACGCGGCTTCTTCTCCTTGCGGAACCAGGCCATTTCGAAATGTGCCCGCGCGGCGGGCCGGCGGCAAGGAGAGCGGCGCTAGCGGTAGCTCGGGTCGCCCGTCTGCGCGCCGCGCGCTTCGCTCGCGATCCGCTCGAGCACCCCGATCGAGAGCCAGCACGAGAGCATGAACGATCCGCCGTAGCTGAAGAACGGCAGCGGAATGCCGGTGATCGGCATCAGGTTGAGCGTCATGCCGACGTTCACGATGATGTGCACCACCCAGATGGACGCGAGGCCGAACGCCGCGAGGCTGCCGAACGGCGCGCTCGCGCTCGACGCGATGCGCACGGAGCGCTGCAGGAGCACGAGGAAGAGCGCCAGCGCCGCCGCGACGCCGAGGAACCCGAGTTCCTCACCGAGCACGGCGAAGATGAAGTCGGTGTGCTGCTCGGGCAAAAAGGCCAGCCGCTTCTGCGTTCCCTCGAGGAATCCCTTGCCGATCCACCCGCCACTCCCGATCGCCACCTTGGACTGCTGCACGTGCCACCCGGCGCGATGCGGATCGATGGACGGATCCAGGAACGTGAGCAGGCGATTCTTCTGGTAGGGCTGCAGCCGGTACCAGAGCAGCGGGGCGACGACGCCCATCACGACGTTCGCCAGCACGAGGCTCACGCCCTCGATCAGATACGGGCGATACCAGAAGACGAGCGCGAGCAGCACGAGGAACCACGCTCCCCAAAAGAGCGTGCGCGACGCGAGGATGAGGCTGATGCCCGGCGATGCGAGCAGGACGAGCAGGCGCCACTCGAGTCCCATCCAGAAGAGCATCGCGAAGAAGATGCCCACGAACACGAGCGCGCTGCCGAGGTCCGGCTGCGCCATGATGAGCACGAATGGCGCGAGGACGACGAGCGCCGGCCGCCACAACTCGAGCAGAGAGCGCGGCGGCTGGCGGAACACCGCGAGCGTGCGCGCCAGCATGAGCACGGTGGTGATCTTGACGAGTTCGGACGGCTGGCCCAGCCGGTGCCCGGCGATCATCAGCCAGCTGTGCGAGCTCGCCGCCGTTCCCGCGCCGCCGCCGAACTTGAGCGTGAGCATCAGCAGCAGGATGGAGAAGATGTACGCCGGCAGCGCGAACCATTCGATGAAGCGCACGGTGCCGCGCGTCACGATGAACGCCGCGACGATCCCGAGCGCGAGCCACCGCAGCTGCGCGATCCACGCGTTCATCGCCGGCGTGGGCACGTCGGTCTGGCCCGCGGAGTACACCATCGCGATGCCGTACAGCGAGAGCACCAGACCGGTGACCAAGAGCGTCGGGTCCGCCAGCAGCCGCCGCGTGCGCATCAGCCGTCCGTGTTGAGCAGCGTGGCGGGTGCGACCTTCAAGTACGCCTGGATGATCTTGGACGCGACGCGGGCCGCGCGGTCGCCGTGACCGCCGAACTCGAGCATCACCGCCACCACGATCTTCGGATCGTTGGCGGGCGCGAAGCCCACGAACCACGCGTGATCGTGAAGCGGATCCTGCGAGTTCTGCGCGGTGCCGGTCTTGCCCGCGAGCACGACGCCCTGGATCTGCGCGCTGCTCGCGGTGCCGCGCGAGATCACGCCCGCCATCGCGGCGCGCACCGCGTCGAGCTGCGCGGGCGTGAGCTGCATGATCCGCTCGCGCTCCACCGGCCGCATCGCCACCGCGGGCGTCGCCGCGCTGCCGTCGGTCGCGAGCGCCGTGTAGAACCGGCCCATCGCCGCGACGGTCTGATCGTTCTCGCCCTGGCCGATCGCGAGATTGAGCACCACCGCCTGGCTCCATCCCGTCTTGCCGTACTTCCGGTCGTAGTACTCCTTCACGTCGGCGCTCGGGAATCCGGGGCGCGCTTCCTCGGGAAGATCGATGCCCGTGCGCTCATGCGCGCCGAGCGAGATGCCGCCCGCCACGAGCCGCGTGAGTCCGATCTTGAGCCCGAGCTGGTAGAAGTACACGTCGCACGACACCTCGATCGCGCGCGCGAGCGTGAGTGCGCCGTGTCCCTGCTTGTCCCAGCATTTGAATTCGCGGTCGCCGAACTGGAACTTGCCGGTGCACGGCTGAGGCATCTTGTCGTCGAGCGTCGCGATGCCTTCCTGCAGCGCGATCGCCGCGGTCGCGAGCTTCCACGTGGAGCCCGGCGGATACCGCCCCTGGATCGCCTTGTTGTAGAGCGGACGCCGGGGATCGGTGTTCAGCGCCTTCCACAGCTCCGGCGGGATGCCGCCGATGAACGCGTTCGGGTCGTAGCTCGGCGCGGAATACAGCGCGAGCACGGCGCCGGTGCGCGGTTCGATCGCGATCACCCCGCCCTGCAGCGAATCGGCGAAGAGATCGGCAATGTACTTCTGGAGATCGACATCAATGTTCGTGAGCAGCGGCGGCCCCGCCTGCGGCGCGAGGTCCTCGCGCGCACCGGCCTCGCGCACGACGCGGCCGCGCGCATCCACTTCCACGAACCGCGAACCGTCGATGCCGCGCAGTTTGTCCTCGTACTCGCGCTCGAGGCCCGCTTTCCCGACCTGTTGTCCGTTCCGGTATCCCTTGTATCGGTCGGAGTTGAGTTCGGACTCCGTGACCTCGCCCACGTAGCCGAGCACCGGCGCCGCGGCGGCGCCCGCCGGATAGAAGCGCTTGGGCGCCGACTGGATCACGAGCCCCGGAAAATCGAGCCGGCGCTCCTCGAGCACCGACACGACCTTGAACGGCGCGTCGGCGAATACCACCGCCGGGCGGTTCGGCGTGCGGAGATATCGCCGCGTGACCAGTTCCGCCTGCTCCGGCGTGATCGGCACGAGCTGCGCCATTCGCGCGACGGTCGCGCGCAGCGAATCGACGTTCGCGGCGAGCAGCTGCACCGAATATCCCGGCACGTTCTCCGCGATGATCTTCTGATTGCGATCGAAGATGATCCCGCGCGGCGCCGGCATCGGCACTTCGCGCAAACGATTCTCCTCCGACTGCATCGAGTAGCGCGAGTGCTCGATGATCTGCGTGCGGAAGAAGACGCCGAGCAGCACGACGAACAGCACGCCGAGCGCGATCGACGCGCCGCGCCCGCGCCGCGCGAGATCGTTCGGGTGGAGGCTCACCCGTTCACCGGCCGCAGGATGGGTCGAAGGACCATGAGCGTCGCCACGCCGAAGAGCGCGGTGATCGCGCCGGCGACCGGGGCCCACACGAGCGCCGGCATCACGATCGGCGAGCCCGGGCTGCGCGCGATGAGAAGGTAGAGCGCCGCGAACGCCCACTCGCCGAAGAAGAACAACATCGCGTTCACAGTGAGATCATCGGAGAACACCACCGACTGCAGCCACGACGCGCCGAACGCGACGACGGCCATAACGAGCGACGCCGCGCCGAACGGTCCTGTGCCGATGGAGTCGGACACGATCCCCACGAGCAGGCCGATCGCGGCCGCCGTGCCCGGCCGCACGCGCACCGCCACGACGAGCAGCGCGACGAGCAGGAAATCGGGCCCGTACGGCCAACCGAGCATCGGCCGCACGGTGTATTGCAGCAGCACGAGCACCAGGAACGCGATGAGCACGCGGAACGCGTCGAATGATCTCATGGTGCGGGCGGCGGTGTCGTGTCCGTGCGCGCGGCCGGCGCGGGCGGCGCGGCGCTGTCCCGGTGCGCGGCGAGACTCTCCGCGGCCGCGATCGAGTCGCGCCGGAACTTGCGGCGGCGCTTGCGCGCGATGCTGTCCGCGGCGGCGCTGTCGAGCGCGGCCTTCGCAACGCGTGCTGCCGCCGTGTCCACCGGTGCGTGCGCGAGCGAATCGGCCACCGGCACAGAGTCGCCGCGCGCATCTCTCCATACCGGCTCCACGCCGGCCTTGAGCCGGTCGGGCAGCAGCACCATCACGCTCGACAGATCGGCCGGCGACACCGCCGGCCGCAGCAGATACGTTCGCGCCCAGAGTTCCGGCGTCTTCACCTCCGAGATCACGACGCCCACCGGGATCCCGCGCGGGAAGGTCCCGCCGAGTCCCGACGTCACGATCAGCGTCCCCTTCGCGATCAATGACCGCATGGGCACGCCGCGCATCTCGAGCAAGAAGCGCTCGGCGTCCGTTCCCGGATGCGCGGCCACGATGCCGAACACGCTGCCGTCCGCCGCCATGGCACTCGCGCGGAAATCGGGATGCGCCCAGAGCACCGCCGTGCTCATCGTGGGGTCCACGCTCTTCACGAGCCCCACGAGACCCTCGGCGACCACCACCGGACTGAACGGCCGCACTCCCGCGCGGCTGCCGGCCGAGAGTGTGACGGTATAGTCGTCGCCGACGCCGCGGCCCTGCAGCACTTCAGCCGAGACGAATCCCCACTGGAGCCGGCCGCTCAAGCCGAGCATGCGCCGCAGGCGCGCGTTCTCGCTCTCGGCGCCGGGCAGCGCGAGCGCGCGGATCGCGACGCTATCGGCCACCTGCGTGCGCGACTCGCGCGATTTCCACGCGAGGCGCGCGAGCTCGGCGTCGTGCTGGAGCGAGACGAGCGGCGCGAGCACCGTCTCGCGGAGCGCGGCGGCGAAGGGATCGCGGATCCGGTCGGGAAGATTGAGCGCTGTGATCGCGAGCGCGAGGCTCGCACCGAGCAAAACGAGATCCCGACGGTTGAGCGTGCGGGCGGCGGCGGGCACTTCTCGTCAGGTCTGCAAGACGTTCCAGTACTTCTCCTCGTCATCCAGGATCCGCCCGGTGCCGCGCACGACGCACGTCAGCGGATCCTCGTCCACATGGATGGGGAGGTTCGTCTCCTGGCTGAGCAGGAGATCGAGCCCGCGGATGAGCGCCCCGCCTCCCGTCATCACGATGCCGCGGTCGACGATGTCGCTCGCGAGTTCGGGCGGCGTGATCTCGAGCGCGCGGCGCACGGCGTCCACGATCTGCTGGATCGGTTCCTGGATCGCTTCGCGGATCTCGCTCGAATGCACGCGCACGGTTTTCGGGATGCCGCTCACGAGATCGCGGCCGCGCACTTCCATCTCGCGCTCGTCGCCCACCGGCGCGGCGGAACCGATCTGGATCTTCACCTGCTCCGCCGTCGGTTCACCGATGAGCAAGTTGTAGTTCTTGCGCATGAACTGCACGATCGCGATGTCGAGCTCGTCTCCGCCGGTGCGGATCGAAGTGTCGCTCACGATGCCGGAGAGCGCAATGACCGCGATCTCGGTGGTGCCGCCGCCAATGTCGATCACCATGTTGCCGGTGGGCGTCTCGACGGGAAGTCCCACGCCGATCGCCGCGGCCATCGGCTCCGCCACCATGAACACTTCTTTCGCGCCGGCGCCGAGCGCGGAGTCGCGCACCGCGCGGCGCTCCACCTCGGTGATCCCCGAGGGGACGCACACGATCACGCGCGGCTTCACCTTGAAGACGTGATTGTCGATGATGAGCGTGAGGAAATAGCGGAGCATCTTCTCGGTGACATCGAAGTCCGCGATGACGCCGTCCTTCATGGGGCGCACCGCGATCACGCCTTCGGGAGTGCGGCCGAGCATGCGTTTCGCTTCGAGGCCGACCCACTTCACCTTTCCGCTCGACCGCTCGATCGCGACGACCGACGGTTCATTCAGCACGATCCCTTCGCCCTTCACGTAGATGAGCGTGTTCGCGGTGCCGAGGTCGACGGCGATCGCGTTCGCGGGGAAGAATGAACCTGGTTTGAAGAGCGGCCAGCGCATCGAGTGTGTGGGAGTCGCTTGGGTGCTTCGAGTTTTTTGGATCGGACACGGGCGCTGACGGGAGTTAACCTAGCAAAGGAAGCAGACTGCGACAAGACATTGCCTTGACACGACCTAGCACACCCGGACATCGTCCCCGCATGCCCCCATCGCGTGCCACTGAAGTGGCCATCGTCGAGCTCTCGACCTGCAATGCGTGCGGCCTGTGCCTGCCCCTCTGTCCCCCCGGCGCGATCTCGCTCCGGCGCGACGGTCTCCACATTGACGACTCAGCGTGCACGGGGTGTCGGAAGTGCGTCGCGCCCTGTCCGGTGGCCGCGCTGTCGATGATCCCGCGGGCATGATCGCGTCCGTGGAGCGCGTGGACGCGCTGGTGGTGGGTGGCGGGCCGGCGGGACTCATCGCCGCCCGCGAGTTCGCCGCGCGGGCGCCTGGATCGCGGGTGCTGCTGGTGGAGCGCGACCGCGCGATCGGGGCGCCGGTGCGCTGCGGCGAGGGCGTGGGCAGCGCGGGGCTCGCCGAATTCATCGATCCGGCCGGCGCCGACTGGGTCTCGCGTCGCATCACGCGGGTGATCCTCCGGGCGCCAAATGGCACCGACGTGCGCGTGGCCGAAGGGGACGTCGGCTATGTGCTGGACCGGTCGCGCTTCGAGCCGGCGCTCGCCGCGCAGGCGGGATCGGCGGGCGCCGAGATCCGGGTGGGTACCGAGGTGACGGCGCTGGTGCGGGAAGGCGCGGGCTGGCGGGCGGACCTGTCCACGGCGCGCGGCGAGACCGCCGTGAGCGCGCGGATCGTGATCGCCGCGGACGGCGTCGAGGGGATGGCCGCACGATGGGCCGGCCTCGACACGCGCGTTCCGGCGCGCGACATGGAGAGTTGCGCGCAGTATGTGATGAGCGGCATCGACTTCGATCCAGACGCGATCCTGCTGCATTTCGGGCAAACCATCGCGCCGGGCGGCTACGCCTGGATCTTTCCCAAGAGCGAGCGCGACGCGAACGTGGGGCTCGGCATCGTGGCGCTGCGCGCGAACGGCCGTTCAGCACGCGCGCATCTCGACGATTACGTCGCGCGCGACTTTCCGGGCGCGACGATCACCGGGATGACCGTGGGCGGCGTGATCGTGCATCCCACGATCAAGCGCACGGTGACGGACGCACTGCTCGTGTGCGGTGACGCCGCGCACATGATCAACCCGCTCTCAGGCGGCGGCATCGTGAACGCGATGAAGGCCGGCCGCCTCGCCGCGCACGCCGCGGCCGATGCGCTCGCCGCCAACGACACGAACGCCGCTCGCCTCCAGGGGTACCACGACGCCTGGATGACGTTGCTCGGCGACGATCACGTGCGCTTCCACCGGCTGAAGGACGCGCTCGGGAAATTCGAGGACGGCTTCTTCAACGGCCTGGCGGCGACCGTGAATCGCATTCCAACCGAGAAGCGCACCCTCGGGCGCGTCTTTGCGCATGCGCTCGTGAAGCATCCTTCTTTGTTGCCGGTGGTGACGAAGTACTTTGTTTGAACGGCGCGGGAAGCGGGACGCGGGAAGCGCCGCAATGAACCAACGGGACGCGTTCCCTCGTAGTTATCTCAACCCGCGGCGCATCCCGCTTCCCGCTTCCCGAACGCAGCGAAACTGAGACCGCGCCCCATGCCGACGTCCCTGACCGTCAACGGAACCAAACACACAGTCTCCGCCCCCGGCGACACGCCGCTGCTGTGGGTGCTTAGAGACGACCTCGCCCTCACCGGCACCAAGTTCGGCTGCGGCATCGGCCAGTGCGGCGCCTGCACGGTGCACCTCGACGGGCAGCCCACGCGCTCCTGCCAACTCCCGCTGTCAGCCGTTGGCACGCACCGGATCACCACGATCGAAGGTCTCGCGACGGCGAAGGGTCTCACGGCCGTTCAGAGCGCGTGGATCGCCGAGGATGTCCGCAGTGCGGCTACTGCCAGGCCGGGCAGATCCTCGCGGCCACGGCGCTGCTCGCGCGCACGCCGCATCCCAGCGACGCCGAGATAGACGCGGCCATGACCAACATCTGCCGCTGCGGAACGTACGTGCGCATCCGCGTGGCGATCCACCGCGCGGCCGGCGCGATTGGAGCGGCCAAGTGAAGGGCGCGTCGCCCGCGATCGACCGGCGCGAGTTCCTGCGCGTGACCGGCACGGCCGCGGGCGCGATGATCATCGCGATCTCATGGCCGCGCGCGCTCGCCGCTTCGGATCATGGCGCCGACGCCGCGTGGGAGCCCGGCCCCTTCATCCGCATCGATCCCGACGGCACCGTGACGCTCACCGTGCCGCGCCCCGACATGGGACAGGGCACCCGCACCGCCCTGCCGCTCATCATCGCCGACGAACTCGACGCCGACTGGAGCCGCGTGACGATCGTGCAGGCGGACTTCAACCTTCGCTATGGCGATCAGTACGCCGGCGGCAGCAGCAGCGTGCGCGAAAGCTACCAGCGCATGCGCGAGGCGGGCGCCACCGCGCGCGCACTGCTCGTGGCCGCCGCGGCCGCGAAGTGGTCGGTGCTCGCCACGGACTGTGGCACGGAGAACGGCCAGGTGATCCACATCGCCAGCAAACGCCACCTCGGCTACGGCGAACTCGCCGCGGCCGCCGCCCTCTTGCCGGTGCCGACCAATGTGCCGCTCAAGCCCAGGAGCGCGCTCCGGCTCACCGGCACGCGGCAAATATCCGTGGATGCGCCCGCGATCGTGCGCGGCGCGGCGAAGTTCGGGCTCGACCAGCGCGTGAGCGGCATGCTCGTCGCGGTGATCGAGCGCGCGCCGACGATCGGCGCGCAGGTCGCGAGCGTGGACTCATCGAAGGCGCTCGCCGTACCGGGCGTGAAGCTCGTGGTGCCGATCGACGCGAGCAAATTGCCGAGCTTCGGCGAGGACAATCCGCGTCCGCGGAACGGCGTGGCGGTGATCGCGACGTCCACGTGGGCAGCGATGAAGGGCCGCGCCGCGCTCACCGTGCAGTGGACGCCGGGCGCAGGTGCGACGGCGAGCACGTCGAAGATGCGCGAGCAAGCGCTGGCGCTTGCGGCGAAACCGGCAGAGGCGGTGCAGCTCGCCGACGGCAATGTCGCGACCGCAATGCGCGGTGCGGCCAAGGTTGTGAGCGCGATATACGAGGTGCCGCTGCTCGCGCACGCGCCCATGGAACCAATGAATTGTTTGGCGGATGCGCGCGGCGGGCGCTGTGTGGTATGGGCGCCGTGCCAGAATCCGGCGGGAATCCATCAGGCGGTCGAGCGCGCGCTGGACTGGCCGGCGACGACGTCGAGGTGCATGTCACGCGCAGCGGCGGCGGGTTCGGCCGCCGCTTCTACGCCGACTACGCGGTAGAGGCGGCACTGCTCTCGCGCGCCGCGAACGCGCCAGTGCAGGTCGTGTGGACGCGCGAGGATGACATCCACTTCGATTTCTATCGCCCGTCCGCGCTGTTCTCGATGCGCGCCGGCCTCGACGCGAACGGTGCGCTGGACGCGTGGACGTACCACATCGTGAACGCCGCGCGCGGCGAATTCCTCGAGTGGGAGATGCCGAAGGGTGCCACAGTGTGGCCCGCCGGCCGCGGTGAGACCGATCGCGGCAATTTCCCCTCAGGCTTTCTCGCGAACTTCAGTCTCGAGGCGAGCCGGCTGGAGCCGGTGATCCCGCTGGGCCAATGGCGCGCGATCGACAATTCGTCGAGCAATTTCGCGATCGATTGTTTCTTCGACGAGGTCGCGCACGCGGCCGGTCGTGATCCGCTCGAGATGCGCCTCGCAATGCTCGCGAAGCCGATCGCAATGGAGCGCCGGTCACCTTACGACGCCGCGCGCATGAGCGAGGTCTTTCGCCTCGTTGCCGCGAAGGGCGACTGGGGCAAGCCGATGCCGGCCGGCCACGGGCGCGGTCTCGCCGGCGGTCACAACAATGGCGCGTATGTCGCCGAGGTCGCCGAGGTGGAGGTCGCGGCCGACGGCAAGGTGAAAGTGAACCGCGTGGTGGCCGCCGTGGATATTGGCCGTATCGTGAACGTGAGCGGCGCCGAGGCGCAGGTGCAGGGCGCGATCATCTACGGACTCTCGGCGGCGTTGTTCGAGAAGATCACCGTGGAAGACGGCCGCGTGCAGCAGGGCAACTTCAACGACTTTCCCGCGCTGCGCATGGCGGAGGCGCCGGCGATCGAGGTCTACTTCGTTCCGAGTGACGCGGCGCCCCTCGGCATTGGCGAGGGTGCGTTGCCGGCGGCGGCGCCGGCTGTTGCGAATGCTGTGTTCAATGCGACGGGCAAGCGCGTGCGCGTTCTACCTATCAACGGCTGAACGACGCGGGAAGAGGGAAGCGGGAAGCGCCGCGGGAATCGTGAACGGCGCGTGGGCCCCTCGCTCGCATCCCGCGGCGCTTCCCTCTTCCCGCTTCCCGCGCAGTTCAGTGCCCCGCCCTTCTCGCCGTGATGAGCACCGCGATCTCATCCGGCCGCGGATTGATGAAGTCGAGACGGATCCGCCCGTCGGGCATCTCGCTCACCGTCGCCGGGATGGAGCTGTTGGTCAGCACCCAACCGGCGGGCAGCACCACGGCGTTCGGCGCGCGGCCGAAGCTGCGATTCCAGATCAACTGATCGTCGGCGAGGTAATAGCGCGCCGAATCCGTGTACGTCTCGTACATGCGAATGCGGATCGAGGTGCCGGGCTTCACGGCGGGATAGCTGAACACCACGGCCTCGCCAGCGCCCGCGAGTTCCTCGGCGGGCACGCCGAGATTCGCGGGCGTGAGCGCAGCGCCCCTCACGACTTTGAACGCGAGCTTCGCGCCGGTATCGAGATCGCGCGCCGACGGATTCGCGACCGAACTGCCGGGGCGCACCACATTCACGTAGGTGCTCTCGCCCGGCTTCGACTCCGTGTAATCGTGATAGAGGTCGAATGCGTGCGTCTCCGGTTGCTGCAGGAAATACACGATCTTCCGGTTCTGGTGCGCACGTTCATCGAGCCGCGCGGCAAGCGCCGGCGCGAGCTTCGCCGCGGCCGGCATCGGGGCCGCGCGCGCCTTCACGATGAGCGGCGCCTCGGCCGGCGTGTTGTTCCAGAAGCTGATGGCGATGCGGCCGTCGGGCTGCTGCAGCACCTGCGACGGATAGTTGCATGAGATGAGCTCGTAGCCCGGCGGCAGCACCACCGTGTTGCGTTTGATGCCGAGCGGCCGGTCGAACACCAGCGTGTCGCTCTTGAAGAAATAACTCTTGGGATCCTCGTAGGTCTTGTCGATGAGGATGCGCGCCTCGCCGCCGTCGGGCGGCACGGGATGCGCGAGCATGACGCGGATGTACGTCTGCATGGAATCGCCGCCGCGAACGCCGCCGGCGACGGCGACGGGGTTTCCCACCACGTCGAACTTGAGCGATTTGCCGCTCGCGCGATCGGTGACGTGCTCGTCGGTGGCGATGCTGCCTTTGCGGATCGGATTGAAGTACGCGGTGGCACCGGCGGTTGCGGCCGTCACTTCATAGAGGATCCGGAACTTCCCCGTGCCGGCGGGTGGCGCGAGAAGTTCATAGCGCGTGTAGCCGTCGGCTTCGGTCTGGGGCGCGGGCGCCGTCGCGGGCGCCTGCGCTGCCGCGGTCGTGGCGAGGATCACCACGACCGTGGCAGTGCTGCTCGAGGATCTCATCACTCGCAGGCGACCCTACATTTGCTTCCGTGGATACGCCGACGGCGGGATCATGCCGTTCAGCCGCATGTAGATCGCGATCTGGCTGTAGTGGTCGACGAGGTCGAGCACGAAGATGTCGACCAGACGCGCGCGTACCATCTTCCGCCCACCGAAGCCCGGCATCGAGTCCGTCAGCTGCGCATCGGTGACAGCGCTGAGCGCCGTGTGGCAGAAGGCGAATGATGCCTTGAGCCGCGCGACCAGAGTATCCTTGGGCCACATGCCCTTCACCGAGTCGGCGGTCGAGTCCCGCGCTGTCATCGGATGCGCCGTGCCGCTGAACTTGGTGCACAACAGGTAGTTCGCGCCCTCGAGGTGTGCGGCGACTTCGCCGATCGACATTTGCTTCGGCGTCGGCTTGAACCCGTATTTGTCGGCCGGGATCGAATCGAACGCCGTCATGAGCCACGCGCCATACTGCATGCCGAATCCGTGGATCGCCGAGGTGATCACGGTACCCGGCGCGCTCGGCTGCGGCGCTTGCTGGGCGGACGCCATCGTTGCCGAAGCGACGAGCACGATAGCGGCCAGAATGGATTTCCGATTCATGATGCCTCCGAAATGTGAGTGCCGCGATGCTACGGTTGCTGCGCTCAGAGATTGGCGAAAATGAGCGCCCCGCGCTAGAGACCGTCGCTCCCTACGGCGCGAGCGCGGCTGGAGTTGCGAAGGTCGATCCATCGCACATAGGAAGATAAAACCGTCCACAGAAGAGCGCCGATGATCGTCGTCAACAGCACCGACATGAAGGTGACCACCTTGAGCCCGATCTGCATCGGGGCGTTGAGAGCGATATCGAGCAGAGCCAGGATCCACACCGTGACTCCACTCATAAGGCCAATCAAGGCTTCTAGATTCCATAACGCGAAGCCGAAGGTTTGCCACCTCTGGGCTGGGTTGCCGACAAAGTCATTCGGAGGAAAGCCGATGACAATTGTGACTAGCACGAACGCGACGAACACGCACGCGGTCCACCTCAGCGCCCGTCGGATCCTCAGAGCTGCCTTTGGCCCCGGCACGGTCATATCTCCAGCACCGAGTCCAGCCCGCGGTGCACGCCAACGAGCGTCGAGACCTTCCGGATCGCCAAGAGCGCGCCGTCCGCATAGGGGCGCGCGCTGTTCCCCGAATCGTGCCGGATCGAGAGGCGCTGGTCGTCCATTCCGAAGATCACCTCGGCGCTGATCACGAAGCCGGGAACTCGGAGCGAATGCACTTGCGATCCGGAGACGGTCGCACCGCGCGTCTCGCGCGGGCCCACTGTCTTGTCCAACGGCACCGTGTGCTCCGGGCTCCGCACCTTCGACAATCGTTGCGCGAGCTCGCGCACGGTGCCGCTCGGCGCATCCACCTTCGCGTCGCTCGCATAGTCGATAATCTCCCACTGCGGGATCAGCCGCGCGGCGGTTTCGGCGAATTTCTGCAACAGCACCGCAGTCAGCGCGAAATTCCCGCACGCCAGCACGCCGCGGCGCCGGCGCTGCGCGACCGCGTCGATCTCGGCGAGATCGCTCTCGGTGAGGCCGGACGTGCCGACCACCACATGCGCATCATGCTCGAGCGCGGCAAGAATGTTCGCCTTCGCGGATCCTGGCGAGGTGTACTCGACGAACACATCGCACGGCGTGGCGAGCGCTTCCGCGGCGGTCGGCAATATCCGAGCCGTGAGCGTCGGCGCGCCGATCACCTCGCCCAGCGTGCGGCCCGCGTGCGTGCGGCCCACGGCCGAGATGATCGAGAGGTCGCTCGTGCCCGCGATCGCGCGCGCGAGTTCGGAGCCCGCCCAGCCGGTCGCGCCGGCCAGACAGATCCTAATCGCACCCATCCGGTCCTTGCGCGCGGCGACTCCCATCAGCGTGGGGTCCCCTTGGCCGGTATCACTTCGTACTCGGCGAAAGGTCGCCAGCCGCCGTGGCCATCGCCCTTCTCGAGGCGGAAATGCCAACCGATCGCGGGCCCGCGATAGATCCAGACGTCGCGGAACGGTCCGTCCGAATATTGGAAGGTGAATTCCAGCGTGTCGCCGCGGATCGCGCCCGCGCCGGCGGGAACTGAGTACGCGGCGCCGAAGCCGTCGAGCCAGTGCACGAGCACATGCGCCGGCGCGGTATCGGCGCCGACGAACACGCGCGCCTCGTATCGTGCGGGCCGCCCGAGGTCGGTCATGTGCAGCTCGACATATTTGTGGTCAAGCACCCACGTTGCGGCCAGCGCGTAGGCCACAGGTTTGCCGCGCACCTGACCGGACATGCGCCATTCGCCGATGAGCCGGCCGAGCAGCGAGTCGCTTGCCGCTTGGGCATGCGATCGGCCCGCGACCACCAGCGCAGCGATGAGCCAGAAGGATGTACGTATCATTCGCGGACACGATGATGCACCGCGCAGACCGTTGCGGCAATGTTGCTCGTGCGCACTTGCTTCGCGGTGTGCGCCATGCGATTCTCGACGCATGAACGACGCCTCGCGGTCCACAACGAAGAACGCTACTCCGGGCGCGATGCGCGCCGTCATCGGTTCCGACCGCCCGCATGGTCTGGTCACCTGGGGCGCGATCCCCGGCAAGGGCCGCGGGGTGATCGCGCGCGTCGATTGCGCAAAGGGCACCGAGGTCGAGCGGGCGCCGGTGATCGTCGTGCCCGCCGACGATCTGCTCGACCCCGGACATCGCGACACGGTGCCGGACCACTACCTGCTCTACTGGAGCGATGAAGCGCAGCGTGAGATGGCGATGGGCTGCGGATTGCTCATGATCTACAACCACTCCGCATCGCCGAACGTCGAGTTCGACGACGGTCCCGAGCCGGAGACGATGTCGGTCATCGCGCTCCGCGACATCGCGGCGGGTGAAGAGCTCATGTACGACTACGGCGTGCCGCTCTGGTTCCGCGACGCCATCCGAGATGAGCCCAAGCCCAAGAAGCGGCCGAAGACCCGGAAACGCCGCTAGAACGTTCGCTCGTCGGCCGTGGGTCCGTATACCGGCGGCACCGGCACATCGAGCAGCCGCAGATACACCGTCATCTGGCCGCGGTGGTGCACCAGATGATTGATGTGGTTGCGCAGGATCACGCGACGGGGCGCCGACCATAGTACCATGTCGCCGCGCTTGAGCGCCCACGTTTTGTCGAACGCCGCATCCTTCACGGTCGAGAGCGCCTTGCGGGCGTCGCGAACGTTCGCGTCGAACGCCGCCAGCAGGGTGGCCGTCGGCAGGAAGGCGTATGGCGGCGCGGTGGCCAGGTCGAGACTGTCCTCCTGCAGCGTGTTCGCGATCCAACCGGGCATCCACGAGATGAGTTGCGCCAGGTGGCCGATCGCGAATGACTTCGAATGCGGCTTCCACTCGGCTCTGTCGCCCGGCACCCGCTCCAAAACACGGCGGGTCGGTGCCATCTCCAGATCGAACTCCGGCAGCATCGAGGCGCCAATGGTGTTCGCGCTCGCTTTCTTTGGCATTGAGGTCCTCCTATGCCGTGAGATGGAATGGCTTGCGCGGATGCTTGAGCATTCGCTCCTCGATCCGCTCGGAGAGCCATTGGAAGTACTCGCCTAGGAACGGGTCGGGTGAGGCCACACGAACTTCTTCGAAGAGCGGCCGGTACTTCGCCCACGCCGTCGTCACGAAGGTGCCGAGCGTCTTGTCCACAAGGTCGATGCTGATGAGATGCTCGGCCACGATGATGCCGAGCGACTCCATCTCCTGCGCGAGCTGCATGAGCATGATCTGATCGTTCGCCGGCATCGCGCGCATCGCATCGCGGGTGACGGGCATCTCGTGATTGAGGATCCAGTACATCAGTTCGGTGAACTCGCGCGTCTGGAACGCGGTGAGCGTCTCCACGGTGAGACGTTCCCGGCGATCGCGTGCCGCGACCCGCACCTGCTGGATGCCGAACACGAGTCCGACAATGAACGACAGCGCGAGGGCGAGGTTGGCGAGGAGTCCGATCGTGTCGGCCATGTCCGCGTTCCACCGAGTGACGAGTGAGCGATCGCGCCAAGAATGCAGCCGCCGTCGCGCGCCGATTAATCGTATCTTACTTCGCGACGCCGAGCAACGCCGCTCCTGGGAACCACGCGCGTGCGCGAGCAGTAGAAGGCGAATCGAGCACGCGCGCCGCGTGCCGCCCAGAGGAGCGCATGAAGAAGTTCCACGCCGGATTCCTGCTGTCGTACGACTACGACATGCTGCGCGCGTCGTTGCCGCCCGTGTACGCGGCAGCCGACCGGATCTTCCTCGCGAGGGATCAAGGGCTCCGCACGTGGCGCGGCAACGCGTTCACGATCGATCCCGAGTTCTATGACTGGCTCGGAGCCTTCAATGTCGACCGCAAGATCGAGATCTACGAGGACGATTTCTACCGGCCGGCGCTCTCGCCGATGGAGAACGAGACTCGCGAGCGCGCCATGCTGTCCGAGCGCATGGGCCTCGGCAATTGGCTCATCCAGGTGGACGCGGACGAATACTTCATCGATTTCCCGCGATTCGTCAGCGAGCTCCGGCGCTACGACTCCTATCTCGATGATCCGGAGCGCACGAGAGTCCAGATCTTCGCGTTCTGGTTCATCATCTACAAGTACACCGACCACGGGATCCTCTACGTGGACCGGCCGATGAAGTCGGCGTTCGCCACCAATTGCCCGAACTACAAGCATGGGCGGCGGACCGACGAACGGGCGATCTACCTCGACAGCATCGTGCTGCACGACTCCGTGGCGCGAACGGAATCGGAACTCCGGTTCAAACTCGCCAACTGGGGGCACAATGGGGACGTCGACAAGGATTTCCTGAGCAAGTGGCTCGCCGTGGACGAGACGAACTACCGGACGATGAAAGATTTCTACTACATTGAACCGGCGCGCTGGAAGACGCTCGAATTCCTTCCCACCAAGGAGCTGAGCCGGATCAAGCAGCTCGTGGCGGATTCACGTGATCTGCGAGTCACGAAGAGCTATGTGGCGCGGAAGAACCTCGGACAGTGGTTCAAGTTCTTGTGGAAATAGCGAGGAACAGTCGCCGCGCAGCTCCTAGAGACTCGCGAGCCATAGGCCGCCCGCGAGTGCGATGGCGGCGGAATAGATCAGGTGGAGGACCGCGCTCGTAGACGGCCCCGGTTCGAGGACGCTGCGCGCCGGATCAGAGGGATCCACGGCGACCGTGACTTCCATTCCCGATGGGTACTTGGCCACGACCGCTTGCGTCGTCCAGCCAGTGAGGCCGCCCCAGCGCACGCGGTGGCCGGAGAACGGCCGGCCGGCGACAGAGTACGAGTAGTGGACAAATGGCGACGCCCCGGTCCGCATCGGACCTTTGTTCCCTATGCTGAGATAGAATTCAGCCGTCGAGTCTGAGATCCGTCCCGGAACGCGCGACCAATTTCGGCTTGCATATCCGAGGTGTACTTGACGCAGCGGACGAACACTTGCCGCCAGTCCGATCGCGACAATGCTCTTCGCCAGCAGCTCTGGACTCATTACTACGCCCGCGCCAGCGCGGATAGGCGCTGGATGTACGACGTCCCCACGGCGCATCGGTTGGCACCGGCGGCGCCGAGTCGCTCGACCGGCGCCAGCCAGCCCACGACCGGCGTGGGCGGCGACCACACGTACACCGGCGTGCGCGGGATCGCCATCGCGTCGCCGCGCCATGCGCGCACGAGCGTGAAGCCGCTCGCATAGCCGGAGTCTCGCGCCAAAGCGCATTCTCGGGCGCGCGCGATGCCGAACGGATAGCTCACCGCATCGCAGGGGGCGCCGAGCGCCCGCTCGAGCGTCTCGCGTGAACGCACCAGCTCCCGCCGGGCCGAGGCGTCGCTCAGCCAATCGAGGCGCGCGTGCGTCGCCGTGTGCGACGCGAAGTCGATTCCCCGCCCTCGCGCACGCTCAATGTCTCGCCACGCGAGGTGCGCGAAGCGCCGGCCGCCGTAGGCGACATCCCAGCGGTTGAGCTTGCCGGCATAGTCCGTGATCACGAAGCACGTCGCCGAGAATCCATGCGCCGCGAGCACCGGGAACGCGTGATCGCGCAGGCCGCGATATGCATCATCGAACGTGATCGCGAGTTCACGATCGCCCACGGCGCGCTCGCCCTTCGCGCACGCGATCACCTCGCGCAACGAGAGCGTGCGCCACCCGCCCGCGCGCAGCCGCTCGATCTGCCGCGCGAACCGGATAGGAGAAAGCCGCGTCACACCCAGCTCGTGACGCGGCTCCACTTTGTGATAGCAAAGGATCGGAGGCAACATGCAGTTCTAAACGCGTACGACCAAACGCGCCCCCGCAGTTAGTCGAGGTATTGCTCAGCGGCTCGGATTTCATGCCGAACACTTCCGCCACCGCCGGATACACGACCGCCCCCTCCACCACATTCAGCCCCTTCGCCAGCGCCGCATCCTCCTTCAGCGCCTTCTTCCATCCCTTCTGCGCGAGCTTCATCGCGTACGGGAAGGTCGCGTTGGTGAGCGCCAGCGTGCTCGTGCGCGAGACGCCGCCCGGCATGTTCGCCACGCCATAATGGATCACGCCATCCACGACGTACACCGGATTCTCATGCGTCGTTGCGTGGATGGTCTCGACACAGCCGCCCTGGTCGATCGCGACATCCACGATCACCGAGCCCGGCTGCATCACCTTGAGGTCCTCACGGCGGATGAGCCGCGGCGCCTTGGCGCCCACCACCAGCACCGCGCCAACGACGAGATCGGCCGTCGAGATCTGCTCGAGGATCGTGTGCCGGTTCGAGTACACCATCTGCACGTTCGCCGGCATCACGTCGCTCAGATAGCGCAGCCGCTCGAGCGAGAGATCCAGGATCGTCACCTTGGCGCCGAGTCCAGCCGCCATCTTCGCGGCGTTCGTGCCCACCACGCCGCCGCCCAGGATCACGACCTTGCCCGGCGGCACGCCCGGCACGCCGCCCAGCAGCACGCCACGCCCGCCGTGCAGCTTCTCGAGGTACTTGGCCCCCTCCTGCACCGCCATGCGCCCCGCCACCTCGCTCATGGGCGTCAGCAGAGGCAGCTCCCCACTCGGCAGCTCCACGGTCTCATACGCGATGCACACCGCGCCGCTCGCGATATGCGCCTTGGTGAGCTTCTCGTCGGCCGCGAAGTGGAAGTAGGTGAAGATCGTCTGCCCCTTCTTCATGCGCTTCCACTCGGGCTCGATCGGTTCCTTCACCTTCATGATCATGTCGGCGTCCGCCCATACGGCGTCGGCGTTCGGCGCGATCTTGGCGCCCACCTTCGTGAACATCTCGTCGGAGAAGCCCGAGCCTTCGCCCGCGCCTCTCTCGACGCTCACGCTGTGGCCGGCCGAGACGAGCGCTTCCGCGCCCGCGGGCACGAGCGCGACGCGATTCTCGTTGGTCTTGATCTCTTTCGGTACGCCGATCTTCATGGGATTGGTCGGTAGGGTGTAGTGCGAGACAGGATGAATCTGCGCGCCGGATTCATGGGCGCTAGGGGAGACAACTCACGCCTTTAGAAAAATCATGTCAATCTTGTTAATCCTGTCAAAGCACTTCAGGAATTTACGACAAAAAAAATACTAGACAGGATTAACATGATTTACATGATTGGAACTACAACTACCATTCCTTACGGTACCGCCGGCGTTGGGCCGAGGCTCAGAATGGTCTGATTTCCGGGCTCATAGAATTCTGCGCAGACTTCGCGAACGGTCTCGGCTGATATCGAATCGATCAGCGCCAGCGTTTCATCCAGCGTGCGGTAGGGCTCATCATACAGCGCGGAGCTCGCGGCGCGGTACATGCGCGAGGTCACGCTCTCGAGCGACAGCGTGACTGAACCGGCGAGTTGGCGTTTGCCCGACGCGAGCTCTTCATCCGTCAGCGAATCGGCCGCGAGGCGCGCGAGTTCTTCGCGCACAGCGTTCGCCGCGGCAGCGGCGGTGTCGGGGCCGGTGCCCACGTACACGCCGTGCACGCCGGTATCGGGATGGAACGTCTGGAAGGTGTGCACGTCGTATGCGAGGCCGAGCTCTTCGCGCACGCGTTGGAACAGTCGCGAGCTCATGCCGCCGCCGAGCATCGTGTCCACGAGCGCCACCGCGTAGCGCCGCGGATCGCCGTAGGCCACGGTGGGCGAGCCGAACACAATGTG
This sequence comes from uncultured Gemmatimonadaceae bacterium, assembly GCA_963737845.1. GTDB lineage: Bacteria > Gemmatimonadota > Gemmatimonadetes > Gemmatimonadales > Gemmatimonadaceae > DATKOH01. Next base: position 83,689 of record CAVTUD010000002.1, read on the forward strand.
CGTCTGCGCGCCTTCGCGCTGCACGTGCTGCGCGCCCGGCTTCGTCGGTGCGAGCGCCGGCGCCTTCAGCGCGCTCGTCTCGCCGCGCGGGCGGTCCGCCCAGCCTGTGCGCTCGAGCGCCGCGAGCAGCGCATCGTGCTCGACGTTGCCGGCGCACGCCACCACGATCTGCGGCGGGTGGTACGCCCGCGCGTGCAATTCCTTCAACTCCTTCACGCCGAGCTTCGCCACGCTGTCGCGCGTGCCAAGGATCTGATAGCCGTAGGGATGCGTGCCCCACATCGCCTCGTTGTGCAGCTCGAACACGAGATCGTCCGGCGTGTCCTCCACCATGCCGATCTCCTCGAGCACCACTTTGCGCTCGAGCTTGAGATCGCTCGCGCGCAACAGCGGCTCGAACACGAGATCCCCCACCACGTCGGCGGCGATCTCGAGATGCATGTCGAGCACGCGCGCCTGATACGCCGTGTGCTCGCGCGCCGTGTACGCGTCCAGCGAGCCGCCCAGCGTCTCGAGCGACAGCGCGATCTCCGGTGCGGTACGCTTGGCCGTCCCCTTGAACACCATGTGCTCCAAGAGGTGCGACATGCCCATGCGGTCGCGCGGCTCGTGCACCGATGCGGCGCGCACCCAGGCCCCGAATGCGACCGACCGCACTCCCGGAACCATCTCCGAGAGTACGGTCAGGCCATTCGGCAGCGAGGTGCGTCTCAGCCCGAGTTCGGGCGCGGACGACACGACGGTCACCGCCGGTCGCGTCCTCCGCTCCTCGGCCGGCTGCCGCGATCGCTATCTTCGCGGCGAGGACGCGGCGCGCGCTCGGGCTCGTCCGGCATGCCCTCGGGCTTCGGGATCAGCGCTTTCATTGACAGGCGCATCTTCCCGCGCTCATCGCGATCGAGGACCTTCACGCGCACGGTGTCACCGCGCTTCACGACGTCTTCCGTCTTCTCGGTGCGGCCCCACGCGAGCTCGGAGATGTGCACGAGACCTTCCGTGCCCGGCATGATCTCGACGAATGCGCCGAAGGCCGTCGTGTTCTTCACGGTGCCCTCATAGATCGCGCCGATCTCGGCTTCCACGGTGAGCGCCGCGACCATTTGCTTCGCGCGCTCCATCGCTTCGGCGCCCACGGCGGCGATCGTCACCACACCGTTGTCGTCCACGGTGAGCTGCGCGCCCGTCTCGTCCTGGATGCCGCGGATCGTCTTGCCCTTCGGTCCGATCAGGTCGCCGATCTTCTCGGGGCTGATCTTCACGGTCACGATGCGCGGCGCCCACTGCGACAGGTCGGCGCGCGGTTCCGCGAGCGCCTTCGCCATCTCGCCGAGGATGTGCAGGCGGCCTTCCTTCGCCTGCGCCAGCGCCTCGCGCATGATCTGCAGATCGAGGCCTTCGATCTTGATGTCCATCTGAATGGACGTGATCCCCTGGTCCGTGCCCGCGACCTTGAAGTCCATGTCGCCGAGGTGATCCTCGGTGCCGAGGATGTCCGTGAGGATCGCGTACTTGCTGCCTTCCTTGATGAGTCCCATCGCGACGCCGGCGACGGCGGCCGGATACGGCACGCCGGCATCGAAGAGCGCGAGCGAGCCGCCGCAGATCGACGCCATGCTCGACGAACCGTTCGACTCGAGGATGTCGCTCACGATGCGAACGGTGTACGGGAACTCCTCGTTCGTGGGCAGCAGCGCCTGGATCGCGCGCTCGGCCAGATTGCCGTGCCCGATCTCGCGGCGGCTGGTGCCGCGCATTGGCCGCACTTCGCCCGTGGAGAACGGGGGGAAGTTGTAGTGGAGCATGAAGCTTTTCGTGGTCTCGGCGGCGTCATTGATCGAATCGGTGCGCTGCGCATCTTTGGCGGTGCCGAGCGTGACCGCGACGAGCGCCTGCGTCTGGCCGCGCGTGAAGAGCGCGGAGCCGTGGGCGCGCGGCAGGATGCCGGTCTCGATCGTGATCGGGCGCACTTCGTTGAGCTTGCGGCCGTCCACGCGCTCGTTCGTGTCGAGCACCTGCGCGCGGAGTTCGTTGTACTCGTGGTCGCCCACGAGATTGCCGATCTCCTTGGCGTTCTCGGGGAACTCGGCGCCGAGCGCCGCGATCACCTCGCGCTTCACGGCCTCGACGGCCTCAATGCGCGCGTGCTTGTCCTTCTGGTTGATCGCCGTGCGGATGCGCTCCTTCGTCTGTTCGGCGACGCGGGCGACGAGGGCATTGGCCGGGACCGACTTCGTCCACGACATCTTGGGGCTGCGCGCCTTATCGAGGATCTCGTTCTGCATGGCGATGAGTTCCTGGATCGACTTGTGCGCGAGCGTGATGCCTTCGACCACGTCATCTTCGGTGACTTCGAGCGCGCCGCCCTCCACCATCACGATCGAATCCTTCGATCCGGTGATGATGAGGTCCATGTCGCTGTACTCGAGCTGCTGGAAGGTGGGGTTGATGGCCCACTTGCCTTCGAGACGGCCGATGCGGACGCCGGCGAGCGGCTGGCCGAAGGGGATCTTCGAGGCGTTCAGCGCGAGCGAGACCGCGAGGAGCGACGGCACATCGGCGTCGTTCTGCTGGTCGGCGGAGACGACATAGACGAAGACCTGCACTTCGTTCTTGAAGCCTTCCGGGAAGAGCGGGCGGATCGAGCGGTCGATGATGCGCGCGGAGAGGATCTCATCGTCGTGCGGACGACCTTCGCGCTTGATGAAGCCGCCGGGGATCTTGCCCGCGGCGTATGACTTTTCCTTGTACTCGACCGTCAAAGGGAAGAACGGGAGATGGCTGATGTTGTCGCTGACCGTGACGGCCGCGATGACCATGGTTTCGCCGTACTGGACCATGGCGGAGCCGGCGGCCTGCTTGGCCATTTTGCCGGTCTCGATGATGAGCTTGCGCCCGGCGAATTCCTTTTCAATGCGCTGCATTTCGTGTTCTCGTCTCAGGGATGTACAAAAGCGCGCGGGGACCGCATGGGGCGCCCGCGCGCTGGCCGAAAGGCCGGTGGGTTAGTGGCGGAGACCAAGCTCGTCGATGAGCTTCCGGTATCCCGTCACGTCGGTCCGCTTCATGTAGTCGAGAAGACGGCGGCGTTTGCCGACCATCTTGAGCAGCCCGCGGCGGCCGTGGTTGTCCTTCTTGTGGGCGCGGAAGTGCTCCGTCAGGTAATTGATCCGCTCGGTCAGAAGCGCGACCTGCAGTTTTGTGGAGCCGCTGTCCTTCTCGTGGGTACGATGCTTCTCGATGAGCGCTGCTTTTTCGAACGCCATAACAGGTATTTCTCCGCCGGTATTTCCACTGCGCGTTGTGCGCCGAATCCGTTGTAGCATAGGAATTTACTCCCCTTGGCCTTCCCTGTAAAGTCTCCCCTCCGTGCCTGATCGCTACCTCGGGCGCCATCTCGGCCGCTTCCGCGTGGATGCCATCGTCGGCTCCGGCGGTTTCGCCTGGGTCTACAAGGGCTACGACCCGGAACTGGACATTCCCGTGGCGATCAAGGTCCTCAAGCCTCAATTCGCGGGCGAGGCGACCTTCGAGACGCGCTTCCGGCACGAGGCATCGATCGCGGCCAAGCTGCGGCACCCGAACATCATCCGGATCCTGGCCGTCGGGCGCGAGGGGACGGCGGTGTACTTCGTCATGGATTTCCTGCCCACCGGGCTCGACGGCCGCCTCGAGATGCTGGGCACGCTGCCGGAGACGCTGCTCATCCGCATGGGGATGGACGTGGCCGCGGCGCTCGCCTTCGCGCACCGCGAGGGCGTGATCCACCGCGACATCAAGACCGACAACATCCTGTTCGATGAGCACGGCAACGCGATCGTCGCGGATTTCGGCATCGCGCGCGCGGTGAGCGGCTACGTGGACCAGACCGGCACGAACATGGTGGTGGGCACACCGCAGTATTTCTCCCCCGAGCAGGCGCGCGGGCAGACGCTCGACGGCCGCGCCGACATCTATTCGCTGGGCGTCACGCTCTTCCGCGCGAGCGCCGGCGTGCTCCCCTTCCGCGGCGACGATTGGTACGAGATCGCGCGGCAGCATGTGGAGGACCGGCCGCCGCGGCCGCGCGAGTTCAATCCCGCGCTCTCGGACGAGGTGGAGCGGATCATCCTCAAGTGCCTCGAGAAGGATCCGAACGACCGGTATCCCACCGGCGATGCGCTGCGCACGGAGTTCGTGCAGCTCTTGGGCCGCGCGAGCACGCCGGTGGCGCAGCTGGAGAAGCTGGGCGATCCGAACGACAGCGCGGCGTTCGATACGACGCACAACAAGGAGAAGTGGCGCCGCTACCGCCGCGGCACGGTCGCGGTGGGAGTGGCCGTGCTGATCGGGGTCGCCGCGCTCGTGTGGAACGCGCTGCGGCCGGCGGCGCCTGCGCCGGTCACTTCGGGAGGCGAGGCGCTCGCGCCCGTGACGGTGAGCGCGCCGGCCATGAGCGCGTCCGATTCGGCGCCGGCCGCCGTGGAGAAGGCGGCCGCGCACCTGCTGCGCGTGCACGCGCCCGCGGGCGCCGAGGTCAGCATCAATGGCAACGTGGTGGGCACGGGCAGCTGGAAGAGCGACTCGATCGCGCCGGGTGCGCACGTGGTAGCCGCGACGGTGCATGCGATCCCCGGCTGCAATTCCGCGCGCCAGGAAGTGAAGACCAAGGTGCAGGCGACTGGGATCACCAACGTGACGATCACGCCGCGCGAATGCGGCTACTTCTCACTCGACGCGCTGCCCGCCGCGGCGAACTTCACGCTCGCCGGCCCCACCGGGAGCATCGCCGCGCACGGCGTGGTGGCGAAAGTCAAACCGCTCGTCGTGCCGGTGGGGAAATACACGCTGCACGTGACGGCGCCGTACTGCGCGGAATTCAGGGGAGCGGCGACGATAGCGGCGGGGAAGACGAGACGGGAGAGAGTCAGGCTCATCTGCAAGTAACTGCCACGGCAACAAGGGAAACGGGAAACGGGAAACGGGACGGCCTACGCTCGCCCGTTTCCCGTTTCCCGTTTCCCCTTCTGCGGTCGGGAGCATTTACTTCGCGATCACCACTCCCAGCACGATCCCCAGCCCCGTCCCGATCCACACGGCCGGCTGCTGGTACCAGTGTTTCCCCGGCGGCTCGAGGAGCGCGACGAAATCCGTCGTGATGCGCGTCGTCTGGCCGGTCACCACCGCGGTGGCAAGCGATCCCGACACGCGCAGCACTTTAATGCGCGCGACGAGCTGGTCGTGCTTCGACGGATCCACCGCGATGCCGCCCATGCCGGGCTTCACCCACGACACGTCGCTCACGCGGAACGTGATGGTGCTGTCGCCCACGGCGCTGATCTCGAATCGGAACGCGCCCTGCTGCGCGCGCGCGGCGCGCGGCGCTGCTGCGACTGCCAGCATCGCCAGCGCAACCAGGAAGCGTCGCGTCATTGCTTCATGAACATGCGGAAGAGCCGCGGAATATCGTTGAACATCACGACGGCCAGCAGGAGCAGGATGAACGCGAGCCCCGCGCGCATCAGGTACTCCTTCGTGCGCAGGCTCAGCGCGCCGCCCTTGAGTCTGCTCGGCGGTGAGCACCACGATCTGCCCGCCGTCGAGCAGCGGCACCGGCAGCAGATTGAACACGGCGAGGTTGATGCTGAGCAGGCCGAGCAACGTGACGAGATCGGCCCACCCGCGCTTCGCGGCGTGCGCGGCGGCGCCGCCGATCGCGATCGGTCCGCCGAGTTCCTTGAACGATGCGCCGCCCGTCGCGAGCTGACGCAGCGTGCGCAGCACGAGACCGCCGGCGTTCCACGTGAGCGCCGCGCCCTGCTCGATCGCGCCGCCCCACCCGAGCGGGATCTGACTCGTGGGCGTGAGCGCGAGCGCACCGATCTGTCCGACAACGGTGTCGCGCACGGGCGTACCGCGATGCTTCACCGTGCTGTCCGGCCGCATGACGAGCGAGACCGTCTTGCCTCCGCGCATCACGTCCATCTTCAGTTGTTTGCCCGGCGAACTCTCGATCTGCGTCACGACCTCGCGCCACGACGATACCGGCTGGCCGTTCACCGAAACAATGCTGTCGCCGCCATCGAGTCCGGCGCGCTGCGCCGGCTGGCCGGGCACGACATCGTCGATCACCGGCGGGATGAAGTAGTCGATGGCGAGCAGCAGCTGACCGCGCGTCGAATCGAGCGGCGGTCCCACCGGCACCGACACCACGCCCCGCTGCGTGCGCAGCACGAGCGTGTCGCCCGGCAGCGACTCGACGGCCGCCGCGAACTCGTTCCAATTGGCCACCGGACGCGCGCCCACGCCGAGTAGGCTGTCACCGGGCTGGAGCGCCGCAAGCTGCGGCATGCTCGCGGGCGCGTTCACGCCGCCCACGACGCGCGTGAGCAATATCGGACGCCCCTCCGCCTTCGCGAGCCCAGTGAACAGCACGAAACCGAGCACGACGTTCATCGTCACGCCCGCGACGAGGATGAACAGTCGCGCGAGGAAGCTCTTCGACTCGAACCAGCGGTCGGCCGGCACCGGCTTGGGACCGAACGGCGCCATGCCGTTCGGGTCCCAGTAGCGCGGCTTCTTCGCGTCGCCCTCCGCCACCGGCTGCTCGGCGCCGCCTTCGATGAACGCCATCGTCTCATCGTCTTTCGACGCCATGCGCACGTACCCGCCGAGCGGCACGGCGGCGATCATGTACTCCGTTTCGCCCCACTTGCGGCTGATGAGCGCGGTGCCGAATCCGATCGAGAAGCGCGGCGCGTACACGCCCATGAGCTTCGCCGCGATGAAGTGTCCCAGCTCGTGGATGAACACCACGAGCCCGAACACGAGCGCGATCGCGCCAACGGAGCGTACGAAATCGATCACGGGAACAACTCTCGCACCACGCGTCGCGCCTCCTGATCGGCCGTGAGCAGCGCCTCGCGCGAGCCGCCGGGTGAACCGCCCAGCGTCTCGAGCGCCCGCGCGATGGCGCGCGGGATGTCGCCGAAGGTGGCGCGCCCCTCGAGGAAGAGCGCGACCGCCTGTTCGTTCGCCGCATTGAATATCGCCGGGAGCGCACCGCCGGCGCGACCCGCATCGATGCCAAGCTGCAGCGCGGGGAAATCGCTCGCGCGCACCCGCTCGAAGGTGAGCGGCGAGAGTTCCACCGGGTCGAAGGGCGGCACGCCCGTGTCGGCCACGCGCTCAGGATGCGTGAGCGCATACAGCACCGGCAGCTCCATGCTCGGTGCGCCCATCTGCGCCAACACGCTGCCGTCGACGAACTCCACCATCGAATGCACAACGCTCTGCGGATGCACGACGATCTCGATCCGGTCGTACGGGAGGCCGAACAGGAAATGCGCCTCGATCACCTCGAGCGCCTTGTTCGCGAGCGTCGCGCTGTCGATGGTGATCTTGCGTCCCATGCGCCAGGTGGGATGCTGCAACGCATCGGCCACGGTCGCCCGCGCGAGGCGCTCTTTCGTCCAATCGCGGAAGGGGCCGCCGCTCGCGGTGATGAGCAGGCGGCGAATGTCGGTGGCCGGCCGCCCCGCGATGCATTGCAGGATCGCGCTGTGCTCGCTGTCCACCGGCACGATCTCGCCGCCGCCCGCGCGGCACGCCGCGGCCACCAGTTCGCCGGCCACCACGAGCGTCTCCTTGTTCGCGAGCGCCACGCGCTTCCCCGCCCGCACCGCCGCGAGCGTCGCGTCGAGTCCCGCGGCGCCGACGATCGCGTTGAGCACGATCGCCACGTCCTTCTGCTGCACGGCCTCCACGAGACAGCCCGCACCCTCGCGCCATCCCGCCGGATGCGCGGCGCCGTTGCGCACCACACCCACGAAGGACGGATGATAGATCGCCGCCTGTTCGCCCAGCAGCGCCGCATTGGAGAACGCCGTGAGCGCCGCGACATGGAATCGGTCGGTATGCCGCGCGAGCACGCGCAGCGCGGTCGTGCCGATCGACCCCGTGGAGCCGAGGATCGCGACGCCGCGCGTCTTCTTCACCGCACCACCGGCAGCAGCACGTGCGGGAAGGTGAACAGGAAATACGCCGCGGGGACCACGAAGAGCAGACTATCAATGCGGTCGAGCACGCCGCCGTGTCCCGGGATGATGCGCGAGCTGTCCTTCACGCCTGCCTCGCGCTTGAGGAGCGACTCGGCGAGATCGCCCGCCTGCGCGACCACGGAGAGCGCCGCGCCCACGAGCAGCGCGACCGCCGGCGCCATCGCGAGGCTAGCGTTGGGCACGAGCACCCAGTTCACGTAGCCCAAGCTCACGAGCATCGCGGCAACGAGTCCGCCGATCGCGCCTTCGACCGTTTTCGCCGGGCTGACCGACGGCATCAGCTTCCGGCGGCCGAGCGCGCGCCCCGCGAAATACGCCGCGATGTCGGTGCTCCACGCGATGATGAGCGGGTAGAACAGCAGCGCCGTGCCCGCGCGCGCGCCAATCGCGTAGTCGTGATAGCGGAGCGCGTACGCGAACGAGAGCATGCCGGCCGTGTAGAGCACCGCGAATACGCTCACCGCCGCGGCGCCGAGCGGCCGCGCACCAGGCGCACGGCGGAACAGCGATCCCACGAGCAATGCGAGCACGAGCATTGCGCCGAGCGCGAGCACCGGCGGCGTGAACGCGCCAATGAGGTACCCGTGCACGGCCAGCGGCGTGAGCGCCGCGATCACGATGACCACGCCGCTGAACGGCGCGTAGCCGGCGGCGGTGGCGAGGCGGCAGCACTCCCACGCCGCGAGTGCGGACGCGATCGGCGAGCAGCGTCGCGAGCGCCGCGCCGCCGAGCCCGAATGGCCGCGCCGACGACCGGGATCGCGACGACCGCGAAGAGCACGCGGGTCGCGAGATTGGACAGGGCCACTACGCGGTGACGCGCCCGAAGCGGCGGTCGCGATTCTGGAAATCGAGGATCGCCTCGTACAACTCGCGCCGGCCGAAATTCGGCCAGAGCACGGGCGACATGAACAGCTCGGCGTACGCGAGCTGCCAGAGCAGGAAGTTCGAGATCCGCTGCTCGCCCGACGTGCGAATGAGGAGATCGGGATCGGGGCCGTCGGCGGTGTAGAGGCGGGAGCGGATCGCTTCTTCATCGACGTCGTCGGGGCGCATCCGCCCGGCCTGCACATCCTCGGCAATGCGCTGCGCCGCGCGCGACGATCTCGGCGCGGCTGCCGTACGAGATGAAGAGATTGAGCGTGAGCCGGTCGTTGTGCGCGGTGCGCTCCACAAGGGTGGCGGCGGCCGCCGCGGCGGCGGGCGTGAGGCGGGCGAGATCGCCGAGCACCTGCACGCGCACCCCCTGCTCCGCCAGCTCGCTGGCCTCGCGCGCAATGTACTCCTCGAGCAGCGACATCAGCGCCTGGATCTTCCATCGGCGGCCGCTGCCAGTTCTCCTGCGAGAACGCGAAGAGCGAGAGCACTTCCAGCCCCGCCTCGATCGCCCCTTCGACGACCTCGCGCACCGCCTTCATCCCCGACCGGTGGCCCAGCGGCCGCGGCAGATTCCGCTCGCGTGCCCACCTACCATTCCCATCCATGATGATGGCAACGTGACGCGGGATACTGCCGTTGAGGCGAATACGCGAGAGCAGTTCTTCGGATTCCATGGCTTTTTGAATTTGACCGGGAGCCAAGGTGAAGTCAAACAAACGACGCGGGAAGCGGGAAGCGGGAAGCGCCGCGGGAATCGGGAACGACCGGGAAGCACGTCCCCGTCAGTTCTCGCATCCCGCGGCGCTTCCCGCTTCCCGCTTCCGCTTCCCGCGCAGTTCAGACCTCCATCATCTCCGCCTCTTTGTTCTTCACCAGCTCGTCGATCTTCGCAATGTGCTCGTCGTGCGCCTTCTGCAGGTCCTTCTCGGCGTGCTTCTTGTCGTCCTCGGCGACCTTCTCGAGCTTCTTGAGCGTGTCGCGGGCGTTCGTGCGGGCATGGCGGATCGCCACGCGGCCCTCTTCGGCGAGCTTGTGCACGACCTTCACCAGCTCCTTGCGGCGCTCCTCGTTGAGCGACGGCAGCGGCACGCGGATGATGCCGCCCTGCGTCGCCGGATCGAGACCGAGGTGCGACTCGCGAATCGCCTTCTCGATCGCCCTGGTGAGTCCCTTGTCCCACGGCGTCACCGATGATGAGCCGCGGTTCGGGCGCGGCCACGCTGGCGACCTGAGTGAACGGCAGCATCTGGCCGTAGGCGTCGACGCGCACGGTGTCGAGCAGCGACGGCGAGGCCTTGCCGCGAGCGGATCGACGCGAGCTCGCGCTTCGAGCTCTCGAGGGCCTTGTCCATCGACGCGCGGCAGTCCTTCAGGATCTTCGGGTATCGTGCTCATCGAACGAGTGTCCCGACGCGTTCGCCGCGGATCGGCTCCGGCGACCGCGCCCGGCCTGTTGAATGTTGAGCACGATCAGCGGCAGTTTGTTCTCCTCGCAGAGCGTGATCGCGGTCTGGTCCATCACGCCGAGCCGCTGCAGGATCACGTCGCGGTAGCTGATGCTCCTCGAAGAGCTTGCGCCTGCGTGTCCTTCTTGGGATCGGCCGAGTAGACGCCGTCCACGCTCGTCGCCTTGATGATCACGTCGGCCTTCATCTGGATCGCGCGCAGCGCGGCGGCGGTGTCGGTGGAGAAATACGGATTGCCGGTGCCGCCGGCGAAGATGATCGTGCGCCCCTTCTCGAAATGGCGCAGCGCGCGGCGCCGGATGTACGGCTCGGCGAGCTCTTCCATGCGGATGGCGGTCATGACGCGCGTCTCGACGCCCTTGCGCTCGAGCACGTCCTGCAGCGCGAGCGCGTTGATGACCGTGCCGAGCATGCCCATGTAGTCGGCGCCCACGCGGTCCATGCCCATCTGCGAGAGCGCGTGCCGCGCACGATGTTGCCGCCGCCGATCACGAGGCCGATCTGCACGCCCATCTCGTGCACGTCCTTGATCTCGTTCGCGAGACGGTCGAGCATCGAGTCGAAGTCGAAGCCGGCGCCATGCTCTCCGGCGAGTGCTTCGCCGGAGAGCTTGAGCAGCACCCGCTGGTAGCGGAGCGCCGGCTTCGTCGTCGATCACTCCTGGCCCATCTGGTAGCGGATGAAGCCTTGACCACGACGTTCTCGCCGAGCTTGGCCGAGGCCTCCTTCACGAGATCGCCGATCGTCTTCTTCGGCTCGCGGACCCACGGCTGCGAGAGCAGCGCGACTTCCTTGTAGAACGACTCGACCTTCCCGTCGACGATCTTCGCGACGAGGTTCTCGGGCTTGCCGCTCTCACGCGGCCTGCTGCTCGAAGATCGCCCGCTCGCGCGCGACGAGATCGGCCGACACGCCGTCCTTGTCGACCGACACGGGCGCCGGCCGCTGCGCGATGTGCATCGCGATGTCCTTCACGAGCTGCTTGAACTCGTCGGTGCGCGCGACGAAGTCGGTCTCGCAGTTCACTTCGACCATCACGCCGACCTTGCCGTTGTGGTGGATATAGTGACCGATCGAGCCCTTCGCTGCGCCGCGCGGCCCGCGCGCTTCTCGGCCTTCGCCGATCCCCTTGCGCGCGAAGGTGCTCGGCGGCCTGTGTCCATGTCGCCGTTCATCTCCTCGCAACGCCTTCTTCGCGTCCATCATGCCCGCGCCGGTGCGCTGGCGGAGATCCTGCACGTCCTTCGCGCTGATATCCGTCTCGTTCCTCGTCATTGTCATTCGTCCTGCACCCCAAGTGCGTGATTCGAAGCGATGCGCCGGCACAGCTCCGCGGCATCGCGTAGTTCCTCGTGAGAACGCCGCCGGCGAGAGGCCGGCGGCGTAGACAGTTTACCAAATAACCGGCCCGGCACGGGTCCCCGGGTGCAGCCCTTGTCTACTCGGCCGCTTCTTCAGTTGTCCCTGCGTCGGCGGACTCGGCCGCCTCCGCGCCGGCTCACCCGGTTCACCCGTCTTCAAGCGCGCGGCGATCGCTTCCGGCTTCGCCCGGCGGCGGCGCGTCGCGCTTCGGCGCTTGCGATCGCCATCGTCCGCGGGCTCGCTGCCGCGGTCGGAGCTGTACGTCGTAGCGCCCTCTTCATCCTCGACTCTTCGTGCACCGGCGCTTCGCGGCGGGCTTCGCCGATCGCGTTCGCGATCGTCTGCGTGATCAGCTCCACCGAGCGGATCGCGTCGTCGTTGCCGGCGATCGGCACCGTGATGAGATCCGGATCCGCGTTCGTATCCACGATCGCGACGATCGGGATGCCGAGCTTGTTCGCCTCGGTGACCGCGATCTTCTCCTTCTGGCGTCGATCGACGAACATGCAGGCCCGGCAGCGCGGCCCATGTTCTTGATGCCCGAGAGGTTCTTCGCGAGCTTCTCGCTGCTGGCGCGTCATCATGAGCTGTTCTTTCTTCGTGTAGTTCCCGAAGTCGCCGCCTTCCTCGCTGCCCGCCTCGAGGTCCTTGAGGCGGCGGATCTGCTTCTTCGCCGTCTGGAAGTTCGTGAGCAGGCCGCCGAGCCAGCGTTCGGTGACGAACATCGCGCCGCAGCTCTCGGCCTCGGCCTGCACGATGCCTTCGAGCTGCCGCTTGGTGCAGACGAAGAGAACGTTGTCGCCCTGCAGGATCGACGTCGCGGCACGAGCTTCTGCGCGAGGTCGATCTGCCGGAGCGTCTTCTGGAGGTCGATGATGTGGATGCCGTTGCGTTCGGCGAAGATGAACCGGCGCATCTTCGGATTCCAACGGCGGGTCTGGTGCCCGAAGTGGACCCCGGCATGCGAGCAGATTGCTCGAGCGTGGGTGCGTCATTCGTCGTTTCATCCTTCCTGGTTGAGTCCGCCGTTCCCGTCGGCGCCTTAGTGGACCGGGTGGAACGGCACCCCCACCGCAGCTCGGGGAACGTGTGAGATGCGCGGGAGCGACGGACAGTCCGCCGCTCGCCGCGAGTGAACTGTTTACCGCTTGCTGAACTGGAACCGCTTGCGCGCCTTCGGACGGCCCGGCTTCTTGCGCTCGACGGCGCGCGCATCGCGCGTCAGGAGCCCGAGGTCACGCAGCTTGCGACGGTGCGCTTCGTCGATCTTCACGAGCGCGCGCGCGACGGCGAGCCGCAGCGCACCCGCCTGACCGCTCGACACCGCCGCCGTCGATGTTCGCCTTCACGTCCAAGCGGCCGAGGTGTCGGTGCCGTGAACGGCTGCTGGATGGACGACACGAGCGTGGGCCGCGGGAAGTAGTCGCCGAGCGTGCGCCCGTTGACGTCCCACTTGCCCGAACCCGGGCGCAGATAGACGCGGCAGACGCTTCCTTGCGGCGGCCGATCGCGTGCGTGTTACGTCGGCCATTCACTTGCTCTCGCTGTTCTTGAGGGTGAGCGACGTTGGGCTGCTGCGCGACGTGCGGATGCTCCGCGCCGGCGTACACCTTGAGCTTGAGGCGCAGCTTCTGGCGGCCGAGCGCTGTTTTCGGCAGCATGCCGAACACGGCCTTCTCGATCACGCGCTCGGGATGCTTCGCGAGCATCGAGGCGAACGGCGTGAACCGCTCGTGGCCCATGTAGCCGGTGTGGCGGAAGTAGCGCTTCTGCTCCGCCTTGCGGCCGGTGACGCGCACCTTGGAGGCGTTGATCACGATGACGTGATCGCCGGTATCCATGTGGGGCGTGAAGATCGGCTTGTGCTTGCCACGGATGATGCGCGCGACTTCGGTGGCGAGGCGCCCGAGGACGAGGTCCTCGGCGTCCACCACGAACCAGTTCGCGGTGATATCCGTCGGTTTGGCTGAGAAGGTCTTGTTCATAGACATAGTAGGGGACGGCATTTGGGACAGACTTGCAAGCTAGCGACGGAGGTAAGTCGTGTCAACAGTTACAGATAGTGGGTATTGGAGGAACGAAGGGCGACGTTGGACGTTGGAAGGCGTGGAAGCTGGTCGCAAAGAGTAGAAAACCACTCTCAGCAGCCAGCTTCCACGCGCGCTAACGTCCAACGTCGCCCCCGTTGGTCCAGCAGGAATCCCCTACTCCGTGACCTACCGGAAGTGGTAGTCGATCCCCGCGCGGAGCACATTCATGCTCACGCCTGCAGAATGCGTGAAAATGACGTTCGGGTATGAGACGGTGCCGTCCTCGCCGTCGGACGACGACATGTTGTTGCTGGTGCCGGTCATGGTGCCGAGGCTCGCGTAGAGATACTCGAAGCGAACGGACCATTTGCTCTGCGCGCCCAGCAGGTACTCCGCCCCCGCGCCGAGCGTCCAGCCGGTCTGCGCCGAGGACTGCGAAGCCGACTCATCCGCGCTGAGGTACGTATCGGTGAAATGCTCGGTGTACTTCACCGTGCCGAACGTGACGCCGCCCGCGCCATAGAACAGCCACTGTGGCATCGCGTAGCCAAGCCGCAGGCGCACGGTGCCGAGCGAGGTGGCCTTCACCGTCTGGTCGATCGTGAAATCGGCGTCGCAGCAGGGGTAGGTCTGGGTGGTGCTGTGCGAGCTGCTCAGGCTGAGCGCGCTGTAGTCCACCTCGAAGCCCAGCACCCATTGCTTCGCTACGAGGTTGTAGCCCGCCGTGAATCCGCCCATGACGCTGCCGGGGCTGGAGCTGTGGCCGCCCGCGGCGTTGATCGCGGTGAGGCTGCTCGAGGCGAAGTAATCGCCCGCGCTGTCGCTCACGTGCTCGCCCGTGGTGAGCGAGCCGAGGCTGTATCCGGCGGTGGCGCCGACATAGAAACCGCCGAAGGCCGACTGGGCCTTGCCGGCGAATGTGACAGCGGCGAGCGCAAAGATGGCGAGCGAGAGACGAGCGGATCGCATGAGACTCTCCGAAGGGCGTAGTGGATCGCGGCGTTCCGGGCTCGCGGCGCGCCGGTGGTCACGGATAGAACGTGCGGCGGTGCGAACTCGTTGCGAAATCAGCGAGGGTGGAGCGCGACGCACGCGTGCACGCGCGCCGCTCCCCACCCTCGCCGAGGAACCGATCCCGCGGACTCGCGCCCGCGGTCTAGAAGTGGAAGTTCAGGCCGAGCCGTGCGACGCTCGTCGTGAGCTTCACGCTGTTGGTGAAGGGATTCAGCGGCTCTGGATCGCCATCATCGGTGAGCACGCCGCCCTGGAAGGTGAACGTTCCCAGGTCCGCGTACAGGTACTCGAGCTTCACCGACCATTTGCCGGAGCCGAGCGCCTGCTCGACGCCCGCGCCCGCCGTCCAGCCGGTCTGCGTCTGGGTCTTCTCGCCGCTCTGGGCCGCGGGTCCGAAGTCATCGGTGAACTGCTCGCTGAATTTCATGCTGGCCATCGCCGCACCGCCCGTGAGATAGAGCAGCGTCTTCGGCTTCGCGATGCCGAGCCGGAGCCGCGCGGTGGCGAGATAATCCGTCTTCAGGGTCTGGTCGAGCGTGTACGAGTTGTCGCAGCACGAGTAGGTGTTCGTGACGCTCCGTGACTGCGTGCTGCTCATGGAACTGTAGTCACCCTCGATGCCGAAGAGCGTACTGCCATGCCCGATGTTCCATCCGACCGTCGCGCCGCCCGTGAAGCCCGAGGGCTTCAACGTGCCCGCGCCGTCGGCGTTCACCTCATCGACGCTGCTCGATGCGAAATATCCGCTGTTGTCGAACACCGTGCTGGTCGCGACCTTCGCCGACCCGAACGCGTATCCCGCATTCACGCCTATATAGACACCGCCCCAACCTTGGGCGGATGAAGTCATGGAAACTCCGACGAGCAAGGTCGCCGCGAGCATCGCTGTTTTGATTCTCATGTGCGCTCCGTGTTCAGAGTGATCCGCGGCATGCCGGCCGGCACCCGCGGTCCTACGCCGTCAATGTATAAAAGAGTCCGCGCGTGAACGTCAACTGTGGGGCGCGGCGGCGTCACTCCATCTCGACGAGCACGGCGCCCTTCTCCACGGCGTCGCCGGGCGCGACGCGCACGGACTTCACCACGCCGGCGCCGTGGGCGCGCAGTTCGTTCTCCATCTTCATCGCTTCCATCGCTATCAGCCCCTGCCCGGCCTCCACCGTATCGCCGGCTCTCACGTTCACGCGCACGATGAGGCCCGGCATGGGCGCGAGCAGCGGTATGGGTCCGGTGGGCCCAGCCGCGGCGGCGGTGAGATCGCGGATGGTGCGGGTGCGCTCGTCGAGCGCCTCCACGTCGTAACTGAAGCCATCCATCCAGAGCGTATAGGCGCCGCGCCCCTTCCGCGCGCGCACGACCACGCGATGCACCTCGGCGCCGATCGTGACGAGACGCACCGGCGTGCCTTCCACGGCGCGCAGCGTGGCGGCCCGTGCGACGCCATCCACCGTGGCGCGACCCGGCTCGAGGTCCACGGTGATCCGCGTGCCGCGCACATCCACGATGTACTTCATGCGGCCTCCGGGACCAGCTCGCACACGGTCTCGACGTGCGCCGTCTGCGGGAACATGTCGAAGCACACGAGCGACGCGATCCGCCACCGCGGCATGCGCGCGAGATCGCGCGCGAGCGTCGCGGGGTCGCAGCTGACGTACACCACGGCGCGCGTCTCGGCGGCGCCGGTCTCGAGCAATGTCGTGACCGCGGCGTCGACGCCGGCGCGCGGCGGGTTCAGCACGATCAACGTCGGCGGGCAGCGCGCTCGCGAGCATGTCCTCCACGCGCGCGGCGACCACCCGCGAGCCGGGCGGCAGGCGCTGCGCGCACCACGCGGCGGCATCCTCATCGAGTTCGATCGCGGTGACGCGCACGCCGGCGGACGCGGCGGCGGCCGCCGTCTCGCCAAGTCCGGCGTAGGCGTCCACGAGCGTCGCGGGCCGGTGCGCCATCGCGCGTTCGAGCGCGTGCCGCTGCAGATGCGGGCGCCATCGCCGCGTTCACTTGCGCGAAACTCGCGCCGGGCGCGCCGGTCGCGCCGCGGTGCCCGATGCGGCGCCGCACGCCGCCCTCCGGCGTCCACCAGAGCGACGCGATCGAGGGCACGCGCGCGAAGAACTTGTCGCTCGCGGGCCAGCGACAGTCCGCCTTCGAGCGCGAACGATGCGTGCTCGCCGATCGAGTGCGCACCGCGCCGCGCAGTTCGATCGCGTCGGGCAGATCGGCGCCGTGCGCGAGCACATCGCGCCACACGGCGAGGATCCGTTCGTCGGTGATGGGACAATCCTCGAGCGCGAACACGCGGCCCGGCGCGTCGTACGGATGCATGCCGGCGTACCATTGTGCGCCGCGGCGGCGCATCGCGAGCGTGAGCTTGCCGCGATAGCGCCACGCCGCTGGCGACGGACGCACCTCCGGCGGCGCGACATCGACGGTGCCCGATGCGCTTGAGCGAATCGCTCACGATGCGGGCCTTCACGGCGCGCTGCGCGTCGTACGAGAGGTGCTGGATCTGGCAGCCGCCGCACTTGTCGCGCGTGTAGTGCACGCACTGCGCGTCCACGCGATCGGCCGACGGCGCCTCGAGCGAGCGCAGCGACCCGCGCGCGAAGCGCGGACCCGGAACGAACTCGATGATCGCGCGGTCGCCGGGCGCGGTGCGCGGCGTGAACACGACAAGGCCCTCGTGGCGGCTCACGCCGTCGCCGCCGGCGGCGATCGCGGTGATGTCGACAACAGCGGAGGTCGACTGTCGGCTGTCGGCTGTCGGCGAACGGCGGTGGGTCCTCATTCGCGGAGGGCCTCGCGGCGGGCGGCGATCTGCCAGGCGTCGCTCGCTACGCCAGAGGTCGAGGAGGATGATGGCACGCGGCGCGAGGTACGCTCCTCCTCGGCGAGCAGCGCGGCCGCGATCGCGGCGGCGAGGTCGCCGCCCGCGGGCGGTGCGACGCTCGTCAGCGACGCGAGCCGACGCTCGAGCCATTGGATGTCGATCGCGCCCTTCCGGAAATCGTCGTCTTCCATCACGCGCAGATGGAAATCGCGCGAGGTCTCGACGCCCTCCACCGTGAGCTCGAGCAGCGCGCGATGCATGCGCGCGATCGCCGCGTCGCGCGTCGGCGCCCATACGATGAGCTTCGCGAGCATCGGATCGTAGTGCAGCCCTACCTCCGTGCCGATCCCGATGCCGCCGTCCCAGCGCACGCCGGGTCCGCCCGGGAGCGTGCAGATACGAGATGCGGCCGGTGGACGGCAGGAAATCGTTGGCCGGGTCCTCGCTCGTGATGCGGCACTCGATCGCCCAGCCGCGCGGCGTGAATTGCTCCTGCGTGAACGGGAGCCGCTCGCCGCGCGCGATGCGCAGCTGCCACTGCACGATGTCGATGCCCGTCACGAGCTCGGTGACCGGATGCTCCACCTGCAGCCGCGTGTTCATCTCCAGGAAATAGAAACTGCCGTCGCGGTCGAGCAGGAATTCGCAGGTACCGGCGTTCACGTAACCGGCCGCGAGCGCCGCCTTCACCGCAGTGTCGCCCATCCGCTTCCGCAACTCCGGCGTGACCGCCACGCTCGGCGCCTCTTCGATCATCTTCTGATGGCGGCGCTGCACCGAGCATTCGCGCTCGCCGAGCGAGAGCATCGTGCCGTGCATGTCGCCGAGCACCTGGATCTCCACGTGGCGCGGCCCGCTGATGTACTTCTCGACGTATACCGCATCGTCGCCAAAGGCGTTCTTCGCCTCGCGCCGCGCGCTGTCGAGCGCGCCGGCGAGTTCGCCCTCGGACTTCACGACGCGCATCCCCTTCCCGCCGCCGCCGGCCGCCGCCTTGAGCAGCACCGGATAGCCGAAGCTCTTCGCGATGCGCGCCGCCTCGGTCGCGTCGCGCAGCGGCTCGGCGGTGCCGGGCACCACGGGCACGCCGGCTCCCATGGCGAGCGTGCGCGCGGCGGTCTTGCTGCCGAGCGCGGCGATCGCCTCGGGCGGCGGCCCGACGAACACGAGACCCGCGTCGCGCACCGCGCGCGCGAAGTGCTCGCGCTCGGCGAGGAATCCGTAACCCGGATGGATCGCGCCGGCGCCGGTGCGCTTCGCGGCTTCGATCAACTTGTCGGCGCGGAGATAGCTCTCCGTGGACGCGGCCGGGCCGATCGCCACGGCTTCGTCGGCCTCGCGCACGTGCGGCGCGCCGGCGTCGGGCTCGCTGTACACCGCCACGGAGCGCAGTCCCAATTCCTGGCACGCGCGCACGATGCGCAGCGCGATCTCGCCGCGATTGGCGATCAGGACCTTATCGAACATCACGCGGCTCCAGCGCCGTGGCGAGGATGCGCTCCAGCGGCGCGCGCGCGAATTGCGTGCGTCCCACGAAGCTGAATCGCACGATGCGTTTCGTGTCCATCAGGAAGCAAGCCGGATGCGCGACGTTGAACGCGTCGAGCCCGATGGGATGCCACACCCCGTACTGCTTGATCACGGCGCGGTCCGGATCGCAGAGGAGCGGGAACGGATATCCTCGCTTCGATCCCTTGATGGCGTCGCCCATCCGCTCGCACGACTGCGGCAGGACCACAGCGATGCCGATCGTCGCGCGCTCATAGAGCGGCCACTCGTCGCGCAGCTCCCCGAGCTGCCCGCGGCAGTTGGCTCACCAGAAGCCGCGGTGGAAGACCAGCAGGAGGCCGGACCGCTCACGCAGCAGGTCCGCGAGCAATGTGCGCTCGCCGCTCGCGGCATCGGTGAGCGTGAACGCCGGCGCCGTGTCGCCAATGTGGAGCGTCGCGCTCGGCCCGGCCATCAGAGCGGGATGTTGCCATGCTTCTTGGGCGGGTTGCGATCGCGCTTCGCGCGCAGCGTCTCGAGTGCATCGATGAGGCGCGGGCGCGTCTCGCGGGGATCGATGATGTCATCCAAGTAGCCGCGGCCTGCCGCAATGTACGGATGCGCGAACTTCTCGCGGTACTCGTTGATCTTCTGCTCGGTGGCGGCTTCGGCGTCCTTGCTCTCCGCGATCTCCTTGCGGAAGAGGATCTCCACCGCGCCCTTGGGACCCATGACCGCGATCTCGGCGGTGGGCCACGCGAGATTGAAGTCGCCGCGGATGTGCTTGCTGCTCATGACGTCGTACGCGCCGCCGTACGCCTTGCGCGTGATGACCGTGAGCTTGGGCACCGTCGCCTCGCAGTACGCGTAGAGCAGTTTCGCGCCGTGGCGGATGATGCCGTGATGCTCCTGCGCGACGCCGGGCAGGAAGCCCGGCACATCCTCAAACGTGATGATCGGAATGTTGAACGCGTCGCAGAAGCGGATGAAGCGCGCGGCCTTGATGCTGGCGTCGATGTCGAGCACGCCGGCGAGCACGGCCGGCTGGTTCGCGACGATGCCCACCGAGATCCCGCCGAGATGCGCGAAGCCGCAGAGGATGTTGCCGCGCGTAATCGCGCGTGCACTTCGTAGAACACGCCGTCGTCCACGACGCGGCGCAGCACCTCGTGCATGTCGTACGGCTTGTTCGGGTTGTCCGGTACAACGTCCAGTAACGCCTCATCGCGACGATCTCGCGGATCGGTCGCCGGGCCCGCGGGGCGCCTCGGCCAGGTTATTCGGCAGGAATGAACTGCAGCAATTCCCGGATGGCACCCAGACACGCGAACTCGGAGTCGTGCGCGAAGTGCGCGACGCCGCTCATGCTCGCGTGCGTGTCGGCGCCGCCGAGCTGCTCCATCGTCACGTCCTCGTGCGTGACGGTCTTCACGACGTTCGGGCCGGTCACGAACATGAAGGACGTGCCGCGCACCATGTACACGAAGTCGGTGATCGCCGGCGAGTACACCGCGCCGCCCGCGCACGGGCCGAGGATCGCCGAGATCTGCGGCACCACGCCGCTCGCGAGCGTGTTGCGCTTGAAGATCTCCGCGTAGCCGCCGAGGGAGACGACGCCCTCCTGGATGCGCGCGCCGCCGGAATCGTTGAGGCCGATCACCGGTGCGCCATTGCGCACGGCGTGATCCATGACCTTGCAGATCTTCTCGGCGTGCGATTCGGAGAGCGAGCCGCCGAACACCGTGAAGTCCTGCGAGAAGACGTAGACGAGCTGTCCGTGCATGCGGCCGTAGCCGGTGACGACGCCGTCGCCGTAGGGGCGCTGCTCTTCGAGTCCGAAATCCGAGGAGCGGTGGACGACGAAGCGGTCGAGCTCGACGAACGTGCCTTCATCGAGCAGCACATCCAGCCGCTCGCGCGCCGAGAGTTTTCCTTTGTCGTGCTGCGCCTTGAGGCGGGCGGCCCCGCCGCCGAGTTCACTCTCGGCGCGGCGTTTCTCGAGGAGCTCGAGCTTTTCTCGCATGCTCATGGCCAAAACCTAGCGTCGGAGCCTGTCTGCCGCGAGCGTGGACCTCACGACTGACGGGAAGCGGGAAGCGGGAAGCGCCGCGGAATGCGAGAACTGACGAGGGCTCCTCGTTCGTTCTCGCGTCCCGCGGCGCTTCCCGCTTCCCGCTTCCCGTCAGTCTCGCTGGACTGCGGAAGCCAGATCGACTAATCGTCTATAGAGTCCATCGCATCCGCCGGCACTTCCACGATCGCTTCCTCGGCTTCCATCGGGATCACCTTCGAGGGCGTCTCGGGGCGCGGCGGCTGGTCTTCCGGAACGTTCGTGACCGCGAGCACGATGCGGCGGTGGATCGGGTCCACCTCGAGGATGCGGAGGTCGAGATTCATCGTCTCGTACACCGCGTCCGCCGGATTCGTGACGGGCTTGCCGACGCTGAGCTGCGAGATCGGCACGAAGCCCTCGATATCGTTGCCGATATCGACGACGACGCCCTTGTCCATCAGGCGCACGACCTTGCCCGGCAGATCGGTGCCCACCGGGTACGTCTCGCCGATCTTGAGCCACGGATCTTCCTCGGCCTGCTTGAGGCCGAGCGAGATCCGCTTGTTGTCGGCGTCGATGTTCAGGATCACGACGTCCACCGCGTCGCCCTTCTTCACGACCTCCGACGGGTGCTGCACGCGCTTGGTCCAGCTCATGTCGGAGATGTGGATCAGTCCGTCGATGCCGGGCTCGATCTCCACGAAGGCGCCGAACGACGTGAGGTTGCGCACCTTGCCGTTGAGGCGCGTGCCCACCGGGTACTTGAGCGGCAGCACCACCCACGGATCCTGCTCGGTCTGCTTCATGCCGAGCGAGATCTTCTCCTCGCTCGGATCGACCTTGAGCACCACCGCCTCGATCACTCTCGCCGATCGAGACGAGCTTGCTCGGGTGGCGCACGTTGCGCGTCCAGCTCATCTCGCTGATGTGCACGAGCCCCTCGATGCCGGGCTCGAGCTCGACGAACGCGCCGTAGTTGGTGATCGATACGACCTTGCCCTGCACGCGCGTACCCGACCGGGTACTTGTCCGCGACGTTCTTCCACGGATAGCTCTGCAGCTGCTTGAGGCCGAGCGAGATGCGCTCGCGCTCCCAGTCGATGTCGAGGATCTTCACCTCGAGCTCCTCGCCGATCTGCACCATCTCGCGACGGGTGCGAGATGCGGCCCTACGACATGTCGGTGATGTGGAGGAGACCATCCACGCCGCCGAGGTCGATGAACGCACCGAAGTCGGTGATGTTCTTGACGACGCCCTTCCGGATCTGGTCCTTCTGCAGCTCCTTCATCAGCTGCTCGCGCTTGTCGGCGCGCTCGACTTCCAGGATCACGCGGCGCGAGACGACGATGTTCCGGCGGCGCTTGTTGAGCTTGATGATCTTGAACTCGTACTTCTGGCCGAGGAGCTCGTCGATGTTCGGCACGCGGCGGAGCGCGATCTGCGAACCGGGCAGGAACGCGTCCACGCCCATGAGGTCGACGACCACGCCGCCCTTGATCTTCTTGACCAGCGTGCCTTCCACCGGCTGGTCGGACTCGTACGCCATGCGGATCTTCTCCCAGACGCGCATGAAGTCGGCTTTCTTCTTGGAGAGGACGACCGAGCCTTCGTTGTCCTCGAGATGCTCGAGCAGGACCTCGACTTCGTCACCGGGCTTGAGGTCGGGGAAGTCCTTGAACTCCTCCAACGGCACAGCGCCCTCGGACTTGAAGCCGATGTCGAGGATGACCATGTTGTCGCTGATCTGCAGGACCGTGCACTTGACGATCTCGCCTTCGTCGATCGAGGCGAGGGTCCCGGCGTACAGTTCGATCATTGCCGCTTCTTCGTCGGCGGAATACTCGTCGTCGTCCCAGCGATTGTCGCCGTGCGCGAGCAGGCGGAGCTGCCCCTTCATGGGGTCTTTGCGCGGGGTGTCGATCGTGTTCTCTTCGAGTTCGGGCATGAAGTACGGTTCTCCAGATCGCGGATTTTTTCCTTCGCCGCGCCGAGGATGGGGTGAATTCCTGCCCCGTCGGACGACGGGGCGGGAGAGCCGTTAAAGATATGAGACGCTTCTAATTACCGCAACGGCGCGGGATTCGGGACTCGGGACTCGCGCCCGGGTTGAAAGCGGTCAGCGAGTCCCGAGTGCCGAATCCCGAGTGCTCGCGTGCACCACGTGCCCGCCCTGGTCGGTGGGCGGCGCGTCGCGCTCGGGGAAATAGCGGCCCCTCATCCGCAGCGGCCCCAGGTCGTCGATCGCGCGGAAACCCATCCCCCGAAGCTTGGCGTGGAGCGCATCCGTCTCGAAGTAGCTCTTGAGGCTCTCGCCGAGGGCCGCGACCTTCGCCGCGAGCGCTTCGTGACGCGCCGCGTACTCGGTGCCCGCTTCGCCGGGCGGATTGCCATAGTCGAACACCACGTCGGCGCCGCCCGGCAGCGACGCGATGTACTTCAGCGTCGAATCCACAGCCGGCTCGGTCAGATACGGGACGACGCCAAGCCACGTGAAGAACGCCGGCTGCGCCGGATCGAAGCCTTGAGCGGCCAGCGCGTCGCCAAGCGTCTCGCGCTCGAAATCGATCGGCACGAAGGTGAGCGACGACGGGATCGCGATCCCGCCGCGGCGAGTTGCTCGCGCTTCCACTGCTGCGTGGCGGCGTAGTCCACCTCGAACACGCGCAGCGGCGGACTCGCCGGCGCCCGGTACGCGTACGTGTCGAGGCCGGCGCCGAGCACCACGAGCTGCCGCACGCCGCGCGCGATCGCCGCCGCCAGCGCATCCTCCGCGAATCGCGTGCGGATCGCGATGTAACGTGCGCATGCCGCGCCGCTCGGGCTCGTCCCTCGCCTTCTGGATGAGAGCGTCGGCGTACTCGCCGAGGATCCGCACGGCAAGCGGATCGGAGAAGATCCGGCCCCCCTCGAGCACCTGATGCGCGGCGCGATGCCCCGCGGCGCCGAGCGCAGTGCGGCTCGCCCGCCCGGGCTCGACCACTAGCGTCCGCGCACGGCCCGCGCGAAGGCCACGATGCGCGAGACCTGTTCCTCCTGCGTGAGGTACGTCGTGTCGATCATCATCGCCTTCGCCGCGGGCACCGACTGCGCGGCGTCGCGCGCGTCGCGCTGCACGAGACGCTCGGTCTCCTCGGCGATCTCGGCGTCGTGCGGCGCACGGCGCAGGCGTTGCATGAGACGGCGCCGCGCGCGCTCCCACGGATCGGCCACGAGGTAGATCTTCGCGTCGGCGTTGGGGAAGACCGTGGTGCCGATGTCGCGACCATCCACCACCACGTCACGCGCGGCGGCCGCGTCGCGCACGCGCGCGTTCACCCAGTCGCGCACGCGCATCATGCGCGCCACTTCGCTCACGTGCTGCGTGACGCCCGCTCCGCGGATCGCCTCTTCCATCGAGTGTCCGTCGCGCACCGGCACGTACGAACGGCCGGCCGGCGCGAGCGAGATCCCGGCCGCCGCGCGCAGCACAGCGTCTTCGGTGAGCGGCGCACCGGGCGCGGCCTCGAGCGCCGCGGCGGTCACGGCGCGATAGAGCGAACCCGAATCGATGTGGAGGAAGCCGAGCTCGTTCGCGACCCACTGCGCGGTGGAACTCTTGCCCGACGCGGCGGGGCCGTCGATCGCGACGACGAACGGCGCGCCGGGTGCGCGCACGCGCGGCGAGAACGGCGGCGTGGGCGATGTCATGCGGTGATCGCCGCGCGCATGTCTTCCCAGAACGATGGATACGAGACGGCCACGCAATCGCGGTCATCGATCGTGATCGTGCTCTCGGGCAGCGCGGCGAGCACGCCGAACGCCATCGCGATGCGATGATCGCCGTGCGTGATCACGGCGCCCGAGAGCGGCGCGTCGGAGCCCGTCACCGTCATCCCATCCGGCCGCTCCTCCGCCGCAATGCCGATCGCGCGCAAGTTCGAGACGACGGCGCTGATCCGGTCGCTCTCCTTCGCGCGCAGTTCCGCGGCGCCGGTGATGACGGTCACGCCGCTCGCGCGCGCGGCGACGCAGGCAAGGAGCGGCAGCTCGTCGATCATCGACGGCACCGTGTCGCCGCCCACCTCCACGGCGTGCAGCCCCGACGGCCACGCGAAGATGGACCCAATGTCCTCCCCGCCCTGTGGCGCGCTCACGTGGAAATCGATGTGCGCGCCCATCTGCTGCAGCGCGCGGTAGAATCCGATGCGCGTGGGATTGAGGCACACGTCGGCCACCGAGAGCGCGCCGCCGCCGGCGAGCACCGCGAGCGCCGTCATGAACGCGGCCGACGATGGATCGCCCGGCACGCGGAGATCGAACGGTGCGAGCCGCGCCACGGGCTCGAGCCGCACGACATCGCCTACGACGTCCACGTCCACCCCCGTGGCGCGCAGCAACCGCTCGGTGTGGTCGCGCGAACGGCCGGGCTCGCGCAGCACCACCGGCACGCCCGCCACGAGACCGGCGAGCAGCACGGCGCTCTTCGCCTGCGCGCTCGCGGTCTCGGTCTCCCACTTGAGCGCCTTGAGCGTGCCGCCCTGCACGGTCATTGGGAGATGCTCCCCCTCCTCGAACGTCACGCGCGCGCCCATCGCTTCGAGCGGCCGCGCGACGCGCGCCATCGGCCGGCTGCTCAGGCTCTCGTCGCCGGTGAATCGCGCACGGAACGATTGGCCGGCCACGACGCCCGCCATCAGGCGCGCGGTGGTGCCGCTATTGCCGCAATCGAGATCGCGCGCCGGCGCCGTGAGCCCGCGGCGGCCTTTGCCCGCGATCGTGATCTCCGCGCCAAGCGGCGGCACCGCCACTGCCGAGCGTGCGCAGAACGCTCGCCGTGCTCTCGATGTCGGCGCTCTGGAGAATGCCGTGGATGTGCGACTCGCCATCCGCGAGCGCCGCGAGGATCAGCGCGCGGTGCGAGATGGACTTGTCGCCGGGCACGTGCACGATGCCGCCGACGATCACTCGCCGCCTCCCGCGCGCCGGCGCCAGGCGACCGCCGCCTCCCACAACTCGTCCAATCGCTTCGTATTGTGTTCCCGCATCGCGTCGCGAAGCTCGCCGAATCGCGCGATATAGCCAGCGAGCGCCAGATCCAGATCCGCCGGCGCGACGCCGAGCAGCGGCGCCCACATTGCGAGCGGACTCTCGGCAAGTCGCGCCGTATCGCGCGCCCCCGGGCCCGCGGCCGACGGATCGATGCCCGCCGCGTCCAACGATCCCGCGAGCGCCGTGGCGACGAGTTGCGGGAGATGGCTCACCCACGCCATGAGCTGGTCGTGCTCGTCGGCGGAGCGATAGTCGAAACGCGCGGCGCCCGCCGCTCGCCAGAGCGACTCGGCGGCCGCGCGCACGCGCTCGCTCGCGCGCGTCTCGATGCTCACCCCGCAGCCCTTGAAGAGATCGGCGCGCGACGCCGCGAAGCCGCTGAGGTGCGAACCGGCGAGCGGATGCGTGCCGATCACGCGCAAGTTGAGCGACGGCGTGACTTTGAGGTCGAGCGCTTTGGCGCGCTGCAGACTGCCCGTGTGCAACACCACCGCCTGCGGCGCGAGCACCATCGCGTCGGCCGCGATCGACGCGATCTTGAGCAGCGGCACGGCGACCACCACCATCGTCGCACCTTGAAGCGCCGCGCGCAGGTCCGCGCTCACGGGGATGCCGGCGGCGGCCGCGAGATCGCGGTCGGCGGCGGACTCGCTCCACGCACGCACCGGCATGCCTTGCGAATTGAGTGCGCGCGCGAGCGAGCCGCCAATGCAGCCCAGTCCGACAATGGCGACCGGACCGGCGGTGGTCATCGCAGCGCGCTCTCCAGCGCGGTGCCCGCGTTCGTGGATTCGTCGCGATACTTCACGATCACCGGCGTCGCGAGCGAAAGGCCCTGGATCTCCCCCCAGCCCTTGCCCGATGCGCCGCGCGCCGGGGACGACCACCGCGCCCTCGGGGATCTCGAGCGGCCGGCCGTCGCCCGCGCGGTAGATCTTCTCGTGCACGAGATCGTACACGGGCGTGCCGCGCGTGAGCAGCACGCCGGGCGCGAGCACCGCGCGGCGCCGCACGACGGTGCCTTCGTACACGCCGCAATTCCCGCCGATGAACGCGTCGTCCTCGACGATCACCGGCGCCGCGTTCACCGGCTCGAGCACGCCGCCGATCTGCGCCGCCGCGCTCAAGTGCACGCGCTCGCCGATCTGCGCGCACGATCCCACGAGCGCGTGCGAATCCACCATCGTGCCGGCGCCGACCCACGCGCCGGCGTTCGATGTACATCGGCGGCATGCACACCACGCCCGCGCGCGAGATGCGCGCCGCGCCGCACCGTGGAGCCGCCGGGAACGATGCGCACGCCATTCTCGAGCGGGATGTCCTGCGTCGGCAGCGTGTGCTTGTCGTAGAACTGGAAGGGCGAGCCTTCGATCGGCGACATGTCGACGACGTCACCCAACCTGAAGGCGAGCAGGATCCCCTGCTTCACCCACGCCACCGCGTGCCACGCGCCGTCGCGGTCGCGCTCGGCGGCGCGCACCTCGCCGCGCTCGAGTGCGTCGAGCAGTTCGTCAATGGTGCGCTCCGCGTTGGCCGGCGGATGGTCGCCCGCGGCGACGATCGCGGCCACCGCGCCCTCCAGCTCATGGCCGCCGCTCATGCGAGCGCTCCGGCCGCCACCAGCGCAGCGCGCACCGCCGGCTCGTTCGACGCGAGCATCGGAACGAGCGGCAACCGCAAGATGTTCTGGAGGCGGCCCATCATCGCCAGCCCCGCCTTCACCGGCAGCGGATTCGATTCCACGAACGCCGCGTGCATCCACGGCAGCAGCTTCTCGTGCGCCGCGCGCGCCGCGGCGTAATCGCCATCGCGCGCGTGCTCGCACGAGCTGCGCCATCAGCTTCGGCGTCGCGTTCGAGATCACGGAGATGATCCCATCGCCGCCGGCCGCCATCACCGCGAGCGTGAGACCATCGTCGCCCGAGAGCACGGAGAAATCGGCCGGGCGGTCGCGCAGGATGTCCTGGATCTGCGCCGAGATTCCCGACGCCTCCTTCACCGCGACGATGTCGCGGGATCGCGGCGAGGGCGAGCGTGGTCTTCGCTTCAATGTTGCTCCCCGTGCGCCCCGGCACGTTGTAGACGATCACCGGCAGATCGGTCGCGTCGGCGATCGCCCTGTAGTGCTCGATGATCCCGCGCTGCGGCGGCTTGTTGTACATCGGCGCTCACATGCAACAGGTGCGTCGCGCCCGCCGCCTTCATCTCCTTCGACATCGCGATCGGCGCGCTTCGTGTCGTTGGCGCCGGCGCCCGCCATGATCGGCACGCGGCCGCGCGCCTGCTCTACCGTGATCTCCACCACGCGGCGGTGCTCGGCCGGCGTCATCGTCGCCGCTTCGCCCGTCGAGCCGCACGGGCACGAGAAAATGGATGCCTTCGGCGATCTGCCAATCGACGAGCGCGCGCAGCGCCGCTTCGTCGACCGCGCCATCCGCACGGAACGGCGTGACGAGCGCCGTGCCGCAACCGAAGAGACGATCGCCGCTGTCATCAGTCGGATCCGCCTTCCATGAGATCGCGCATGGTGAACACGCCGTGCCGGCCGATGAGCCACGCGGCCGCCGTGAGCGCGCCCTCCGCGAACACGCGACGGTCGCGCGCCTCGTGCGTCGAGCGGATCTGCTCATATTCGCGCGTCGAACATCAGTTCGTGAACGCCCGTGCACGGTTCCGGTACGAACGCTCTCGATCGGGATCTCGCCGCCGAACGCCGCTCCGGCGATGCGCGCGAGCGCCTTCGCCGTTCCCGACGGCGCATCCACCTTCGAGGCGTGGTGCGTCTCCACGATGCGCGCGTTGAATCCCGGCGCGTGTCCGCGCAAGTTCCGCGAGCCGCTCGCGCGACCTCGAAGATAGATCGCGACGCCGAGCGCGAAGTTCGGCGCCGCGAGCATCGCTCCATTCGCCGCACGCACCTCGCGTTCGACGCGCTCGCGCTCGGCATCCCAGCCGGTGGTACCCACGACCACGGGCACGCCGGCGCGGGCGCACGCGATGGCGTTCGCCGGCGCCGCCGCCGGCGTCGTGAATTCGATCGCGACATCGGCGCCGCCGAGGCTCTCGCGCGTGATGCGCGCGCATGCACGCGGCCGAGCACGCGCCACCACCGGCCAGCCGCGCGCGGCGGCCGCGTCGTTCACGGCGCGCCCCATCTTGCCGTCGCCGATGATCGCCACTCTCGGCGCGTTCATGCGCCCTTCTCCGCGCCGAAGAATTCCGCGTGCAGCGCGCCGCATCGCGGTCTCCATCGCGGCGGCGTCCACGACGAGCGTCAGATTGATCCCCGTGGCGCTCAGCGAGATCATGTGCACCGCACGTGCCGCCGAGCGCGCCGAGCGCGCGCGCCATCGCGTCGCGCCGTCGCCCATCCCCGCGCCGACGATCGCGACGATCGCGCGCGACGCGCTCGAGCGCCACGTCGCCGAGCGCGCGCAGTTCGACGAGGATCTCGTCGAGGCGCGACGCGTCGTCCGTGGTCACCGACACCGAGACCTCCGACGTCGCGACCACGTCAACGGACGTGCGATGCCGCTCGAACACTTCGAAGATCGTGCGCACGACGCCCGTGGCGAAAAGCATGCGCGGCGTGCGCACCTTGATGATCGACACGCCCGTCTTGCCCGCGATCGCCGTGACCGGCGCGCCGCGGCGCGTCGAACGGTGATGCGCGTTCCCTTCCCCTCCGGCCGCCGCGCGTTGAGCACGAACACGGGAATTCCGCGCTGCACCGCGGGCGCGATCGTGCTCGGGTGCAGCACCTTCGCGCCGAAGCGCGCGAGCTCGGCCGCTTCGTCGAAGCGGATCTGCTCGATGAGGCGTGCGCCGCGCACCACGCGCGGGTCGGCGCTGAGCATGCCGTCCACGTCGGTCCAGATCTCGATCGCATCCGCGCCGAGCGCGGCGCCGAGCAGCGACGCGGTGTAGTCGCCGCCGCCGCGCCCGAGGGTCGTGGTCACGCCGCGCGGGGCTGCGGCCGATGAAGCCCCCGAGCACCGGGATGCGCGCCTCGCGCACGACGCGGCAAGATCACGTCGCGCGCGCTGGCGCGCGATGTCATCCGCCCGCGGCTCCGCGCGCGTATGATGGTCGTCCGTCGACCATCACCGT
The DNA here is from genome assembly GCA_963737845.1 of uncultured Gemmatimonadaceae bacterium. Lineage (GTDB taxonomy): Bacteria > Gemmatimonadota > Gemmatimonadetes > Gemmatimonadales > Gemmatimonadaceae > DATKOH01. Next base: position 113,986 of record CAVTUD010000002.1, read on the forward strand.
GCGCGCATCGACGAGATCGGCGGCGAGTCCGCGCTCGCGGAACGCCGCGTGCACGAGCGTGCCGCTCGAGAGCTTCTCCCTGCGCCGCGATGGCGTCGAGGCTTCGCGGCGTGAGGTCGCCGAGTACGCTCAGCGCCTCCGCGAGATGCGCGACCTCGTCGCACATGGCGCTCAGCTCCGCGCCGGTCTCGCGCGGCCGACGCCTTGCCGAGGAGCGCCTCGCACTCGTGCAGATGGCGCGTCGCGCAGCTCTTCGACGCCGGAGAGCGCGACGATGAGTTGTCCGCGCGCCGCCTGCTCCGCGATCGCGAGGAGCGCGTTGGTCGTGCCGCCGAGCGCGGAGACCACGACCACGGGCGCGCGGCTCGCGCGCGACCGCGTGATGGCGGCCGCGCGATCGATGGCCGACGCATCCTGGACCGACGTGCCGCCGAACTTGAGGACGATCACGCGCGCACGATCCCGCGCGCCACGGCGAGCTCGGCGTTCAGCACCGAGGCGCCCGCCGCGCCGCGCATGGATGTTGTGGCCGATCGCGACGAGCCGGAGGTCGAGGATCGGATCGTGGCGCACGCGGCCCACGGTGACCGTCATGCCGTTGCCCGCGTTCACATCGTGCTTGTGCTGGGGACGGGCATCGTCACGAGTCACCACGACGGGCCGCGCCGGCGCGCTCGGCAGGCCGAGTGCATGCACTTCGCCCTTCCACTGGTCGAGCGCGGCGATCGCTTCCTCGGCGGAGGCACGCTTGGCGAGCTTCACCGCGAGCGCACGTCATGTGGCCATGCTCCACCGGCACGCGGGTGGCCTGCGCACTCATCGCGATGGGCGCCGCGGTCGACCGCGCCGTTCGCGAAGCTCCCGAGCATCTTCGGCGTCTCGGACTCGATCTTCGCCTCTTCGCCGCCGCCGATGAACGGGATCACGTTGCCGAGGATGTCGAGCGAGGCCACGCCCGGATATCCCGCGCCCGACACCGCCTGCATCGTGGTCACGAAGCATTGCGTCACGCCGAACGCGCGATGCAATGGCGCGAGCGCCATCGCGACGACAGAGGCGGCGCAGTTCGGATTCGTGACGATCGCGCCGCTCCATTCCGTTGGCGCCGCTGCGCGTCGAGCAGTCCCAGGTGATCGGGGTTGATCTCCGGAATGAGCAGCGGCACATCCGGCTCCATGCGGAAATTGCGCGCGTTGCTGAGCACGACCCGCCCCGCTCTCGCGAACGCCGCCTCGACCTCGCCCGCGATCGGCCGAATCGAGCGCCGAGAAGACGAGCGGCGCGCGCACGATGCGCGGGATCGCACGCGAGCACCTCGAGCCGCGCAGCGTTCGACGGAAGCTCGCCCGCGAGCCAGCGAGCCGCCGCGGCGTACGACTTGCCCGACGACCGCTCGGACGCCGCGAGTTCCGCGAGCTCGAACCACGGATGCGCCGCGAGCAGCCGCACGAAGGCCTGCCCCACCGCGCCCGTCGCGCCGAGCACGGCCACGGGGATGCTTGCGAGCGGGCGCGTTCACGGGGCGAGCAGCGTGCGCACGATCTTCACGTACGCGTCCACCGCGGACCGCAGCTCTCGCACGTCGATGAATTCGTCGGGCGTGTGCGCGACGTGGATCGAGCCGGGCCCGAAGAGCAGCGGCGTTCCCCACCGCCCGAGCAGCGGGATGTCGCTCGTGTACGCGACCGGCGCCGACGGAAAATCCGGGATCGTGTGGAATTTCTGCGCCGGGATGAACGATCCGTACTCGATCTCGGCCTTGCCCTCGGCCCACGTCTCGAGTTTGCGCTTCACATCGTGCACGTCGCCCACGAGGCGGAACATGATCTCCACTTCGGCGCGATCCGGGATGATGTTCGCCTCGGTGCCGCCGTGGATCGTGCCAATGTTCACCGTCGTCGCGCCGAGCACGCTGTCGGTGGGCAGATCGATGCGCTTGAGCGTGGGCAAGAGATCGAGCATCGGCTCGATCGCCGACTGTCCGAGCTCCGGATACGCGGAGTGCGCGGCGCGGCCCTTCGTGCGAAGCGTCACGCGCAGCGAACCCTTCGCGCCGCTCGCGAGCCGGCTCTCGGTGGGCTCGCCGTTCACGAGGAAGCGGCTCGTGGCGGGCAAGTGATTCGCCGCGCGCGCGCCGTCCGATCCTTTCTCCTCGCCCACGACGAGCAGGAGGTCCACGCGCTCTTCGCCCTCGGTGGCGAGGCGGTCGGCCGCGGCCAGCATCGCCGCGGCGATCCCTTTCGCGTCGCACGCGCCGCGGCCCTTGAGCTGGTTGCCGTCGAGCACGGGGCGAATGAACGGCGGCACGGTGTCGAGGTGCGTGGAGAGCGCGACGCCGCCGCCGCTGCGCGTCGCCCACACGTTGCCGCGTCCCTTCGAGACCTCCTGCACGTGCACGTTCCACCCGCGGGCGACGAGCCAGCGCGTCACGAAATCGACGGCGGGGCCCTCGGCGCCGGTGGGCGACTCGAGCGCGATCAGCTCGGCGGCGAGCGCGACGACGTCGGTCATGGGAGGGAAAGCTACTTCGAAGGCGCAGGGCGCGCCTCTCCCGGCGCGCTACTCCGGCGGCGCCGCCAGCGGCCAATAGCCGCGCACACCGCGCACGAGCATCGACGCGCCGCCCCAGCTCATGGTGCCGAGGAGTACCCCGAGAATGGTGCTCATCAGCATCACCGTGACCACGGCGATCCACGCGAGGAAACCGGGCGACTGGACCATCGCCATCGACTGCTCCTGCACCGCCCGCTGCGCCGCGCGCGAGGCGGAGTCGGTCGGCTGGAGCCGCTGCAGCGCCGGCGGTAGCACGGGTGGCGGCGAGCGCTTCTGTTGTGCGCGCACGCTGTCCATCATCCGTGAGACGTAGCCCGCCGGGAGCTTGGAAAAACCATAGCCGAAGACGACGGCGACCGCCGCGGCGCACATGAGGCAGGCGGCAAGCCAGGCGCCGGCGCGCGAAGCCCTCCGTCCGCGCTGGGTCTGGACCTTTACGAGCAGCAGGACGCCGAGGAATCCCGCGAGCCCGATCCCGCGCGAATAGCGGATGGTGATGTAGGAGAGCGCCGCGCCCCCCAGCAGCGCGAGCACGCGGGAGAATGTCCAGCTCGCGGGCGCGGCGCCGGCATCCGGCGGCGGCGGGAATGGCGCCGGATTGCGCGTGGGCTCAGGCGGGATGATGTTCATGCCCGCAGGACGACCATCGGCCCCCGCCCGGAACTCGGCGCCGGAGCAACGCTCTCGCGATCCGGCGCGTATTCCTGTGTTCCCGGCAAGAATCCCCCGTTCCATACTGGAGCAGCGCCACTCTCATGATCCCACATCGTCCGATCGCCTTGGCCATCCTCGCTGCCGGGCTGTTGGTCGCCCCAGCATCGGTCAACGCGCAGCAGCCCTCCACCACACTCGACTCCGCGACCCTCTCCTTCTTCGGCTGGCGCAACGTGGGCCCCGCCGACATGGGCGGACGCGTGGCGGACATCGCCGGCATCCCGAGCCCGTCCAAGACGTTCTTCGTCGCCGCGGCCGGCGGCGGCATCTGGAAGACGACCAACGGCGGGCGTGACCTTCCGCCCGGTGTTCGACAACGAGCGGGTCGTCGCGATGGGGATGCTCGCGATCGCGCCGGCGACACGATGCAGGTCTGGGCCGGCACCGGCGAACCGAACACGCGCAATTCGATCTCGCCCGGCGGCGGCATCTACAAGTGCACCGACGGCGGCCAAGACCTGGAAGCTGATGGGCCTCGAGAAGACGCAGCAGATCGGGCGCATCGTGGTGCACCCCACGCAATCCGAACATCGTCTACGTCGCCGCACTCGGTCGCGCGTGGGACGCAATCCCGAGCGCGGCCTGTACAAGACCACCGACGGCGGCAAGACGTGGAAGCTCATCAAGTTCGTCAGCGACAAGGCCGGCTTCATCGACGTCGCGATCGATCCGAGCAATCCCGACATCCTGTACGCCACGAGCTAGGAGCGCGTGCGCGGACCGTAGTTCCTCAAGAGCGGCGGCCCGGGCAGCGCGCTGTGGAAGACCACCGACGCCGGCGAAGACGTGGACTGAAGATCAAGGGCGGCGGATTCCCCGCGACGAGCAGGGCCGGATCAACGTCGCCGTCGCGCGCGAGCAACCCGAACGTCGTGTACGCGCTGGTCGAGGCAGACTCGATCCGCACGGCGAACCATGCGTTGTTCTCGCCGGCGAGCGATTCCGTGACTGCCAAGGTGAAGGCGCCCGTGAAGCAGCGCCTGCTCAGCGGACTCTACCGTTCCGAAGACGCCGGCAAGACCTGGACGCTGGATGAACGACAGCGACGTGCGGCCCTTCTATTACTCGCAGGTGCGCGTCGATCCGAAGAATGCCGAACCGCGTGTACTGGTCGTCGACGCCGATGCAAGTTCTCCGATGACGGCGGCAAGACGGTGCGCACGGCCACGAACGGCGTCCACGTGGACCATCACGCGATGTGGATCGACCCGAACGACGGCGAGCACTTCATGGTCGGCGACGACGGCGGCGTGGCGCAAACATGGGACCGCGGCGGCAACTACGATTTCCTGAACAAGATCGTGATCGGGCAATTCTACGAAGTGTGCTACGACTTCGCCGTGCCCTACAGCGTGTGCGGCGGCCTGCAGGACAACGGCAGCTGGTGCGGTCCAAGCCGGAAGGTGCGCAGCGGCCGATCACGAACTTCGAGTGGTTCACGGTCGGCGGCGGCGATGGCTTCTACACCGCGCAGGACCCGACCAATCCGAACATCATCTATGCCGAGTCGCAGGGCGGGACATCGCGCGCGTCGACTATCGCACGGGCGAGAGCAAGCCGCTCGTGAAGCCCGCGTGGCGGCCGACGTATCGGCGCGTGGAGGACACGATCGTCGCTGACCGAGGCGACAGCACGAAGCCGGCGACCTCGGCGCAGAAGAAGCGACCTGTCCGACGCTGCGCGCGATGCCGGTGCGGGACTCGATCGACTTGGACATGCGCTTCAACTGGAACACGCCGTACTTCATCTCGCCGCACAATCCCGGCAGTCATCTATGCCGGCGGCAATCGCGTGCTGCAAGTTCGAGCGATCGCGGCGACGAGATCTCGTTCCGATCTCGCCGGATCTCTCCACGCGCGATGCCGCGAAGATCCGTTGGAGCATCGATTCCACCGGCGGCATCACGAACGACGCGACCGGCGCCGAGACGTACGGCACGATCACGTCGCTCGCCGAGTCGTACATCCGGCCGGGGCTGCTGTTCGCGGGCACCGATGATGGCAACGTGTGGATCTCGCACAATGATGGTGCGGCGTGGGAGAATCTCACCGGGCGATTCGCCGGTGTGCCGCCCAAGACGTACGTGGTACGCGATCGAACCGTCGCACGCCGACAGCGCACGTTCTACGTGGCGTTCGAGGTCATCGCACCAACGATTTCGCGCCGTACCTCTATATGACCACCGATTTCGGGAAGACGTTCAAGTCGATCGTGGCGAATCTGCCCACGGGCGGCCCGGACTTCCTGCACGTGATCCGCGAGGATCCGGTGAACAAGGACCTGCTGTACGTGGGCACCGACGTGGGCGCGTACGTCTCGCGGAACCGCGGGCAGAGCTGGCAGAAGTTCATGGCGCGGCTGCCCACCGTGCCCGTGCACGATCTCAAGATCCATCCGCGCGATCATGAACTCATCGCGGCGACGCATGGCCGCGGCATCTGGATCGCGGATGTGTCCGTGCTCCAGCAGCTGAATGACAGTCTGATGTCGAAGGACGCGTACCTGTTCGCGCCGCGCACGGCGCGTGCGTTCGGCGAAGCGCCGGGCGCGGAGATCTCCGAGGGCCAGGGTACGTTCCAAGCGCGCAATCCACCCTACGGTGCGGATATCTCGTACCGGTTGGCGGGCGGCACCGCGAAGGACACCGTGAAGATCGTGATCACGAACATGAGAGGCGACACGATCACGACGCTGAACGGCCGCGGCGGAGTCGGGATGCACCGCGTGACGTGGGATCTGTCGGGCAAGCCTCCCAAGGCGAAGCCGCTCACCCCCGCGGGGCGCCGCGACAGTCTGATCACTGCGGGCAAGATCGATCATGTGCTCGATTCGCTCGAGAAGGCGGGCACGGCCACCAAGGCGGAGCATCGCGATCATCCGCGATCACATCGACAAGGGCACGATATTCGACCTGTTGGGCGGCGCTGGTGGTGGCGGTGGCGGTGCGGGACGCAACACCGAGCGCTCGGGCGAAGGCCCGTTGCCGCGCGGAGTGGCAGGCGCCGGCCGTCGTGGCGGCGCGGCTGATACGACGAAGAAGGCCGGCGTTGACACGGCGAAGGCGGCCGGCGGCGCCGGAGCGTCGGAGCCGACCGTGAGCGAGGACGTGGCGCGTGAAGTGTTGACAGCGCTGCGCGCGGCGAAGGCGCTGCCCGGCGGCGGATTCGGCGGCCGGCGCGGCGGCGGACCCGTCGAGACGGGCGACTACATGGTCACGATGACATGGAAGGGCGCGGCGCAGCATCAGGTACTGCGCGTGGAGAATCTCGTTGGGAATGGAACGCAAATGGCGCCCGAGGACGACGAGGATCCGTTCGATCCGTAGGCGGATCGCGGTGAGTGAATAGCAAAGGGCCTCCCGCATGGGAGGCCCTTTGTGCATCCTCAGTCATCCCCACCCGGGAGTTCGGATGGACCAAATCACTACGAGCATCGGGGTCGGGCTCGGTCTTGTCGTCCTCTTCGTCGCGCTCCGCAGCGTCTATTGGCGGGCCTCCAAGAAGGAGCGGCCTGTGCCGAGCGAACTTCAGAAGGTCCTGTACCTCGCGCTCATAGTGGTGTTCATCTTCGTGGTCGTCGTCGTGAGCCTGCGCGATTAGCACGGGTCCGCGTCATCTATGCCCAGGGCGGGACTCGAACCCGCACTCCGTTGCCGGAAGGGGATTTTAAGTCCCCCGCGTCTACCTTTCGCCACCCGGGCCAGTCGAAGAACAAAGCGGGAGCGGCCGGTGATCGACCCCTCCCGCCCTGCAACAGACGCTCGAGAGCGGGAAACGGGACTCGAACCCGCGACCCCAACCTTGGCAAGGTTGTGCTCTACCAACTGAGCTATTCCCGCGTGAGAGCAAGTTAGTCCGGCGCGGAAATCACGACAAGAGCCCCGAAAATACGCGGGGCGCGCCGCTCACTCTCGAACGGCGCGCCCCACCTTCTCTCATCCCGCCAGGCGGTCTACGGGAGCGACGGTATGCTCGTCCCGAATTTTGCGTTCACGGAATCGATCATGAGTTGCGCGATGAGCTGGTGCGCCTGCGGGCTGGGATGCACGCCGTCGAGACCGAAGTAAGGGCCGAACGTCTGGGTCGGCGACGTCAAGTCGGGGAATGGCGGCACGAAGCCAGCCTGCCTGAGAGCCAGGAGCGACGGATTCACATCGACGAACGCCCAGCCGAGCGAATCGGCCTTCGCGTGAATGTAGGCGTTGTAGTTCGCGACGTCGGCAATGACCGCCGGAACCTCGACCGAGTCAAGCACATAGATCTGGCCGTACAACCCGTCGAGCGGGTATGGACCCGCCGTCGGCGTCGCCTTGCACGTGACGTTGGGCCGGTGCAAACCGGCTCTGATCGCCCCTGCCAACTGGAAACTGATCGAGCGGCACGGCATTGGCGCACGACAGGTCAACCGTCGTGACGGCACCCGCCGCCGCGTCGAACCCCGCCTTCACCTCGGGCACGAACAGCAGATCCGAGTGGAAGAGCAGCGGGATGTTCGTGACGTCCACGACGGCGAATAGCACGCCCTGCTTGAGCGACGGAATGGCGCGCAGTCCGTTCACGTCGGCCAGGTAGTTCTTCACGAACGTCGCCTGCGGCGTCACGCCCAATGAGAGCGTGTCGGGCGGCATCCCCGGGGGCGTCACAATGGTCTTCGTGAGCAGACCGCTCACCGCCGCGCCCAGCACGTCGTTGTTGCCGATCCACATCGGGATGAACGTCGGCTGCGCCTGCGCCGCGCGCGCGACTTGCGTGCTCCCGCCAAGAATGAACAGGGTGAGCGCGTTCGAGTTCGTCGTGGTCAGCGACACCGGATCGATCGTCGCGGCGCTCGGCACCGCGACGTTGTTGATCACGGGCGTCACCGAAGTCGCCACCCGGAGGTAGCACGTCGTGCCGGTCGACGCCGGATAACCCGGTGGCGTGACGCGGTGCGACGGGAACGTATCCACCGGTGGCGGACAGCCCGGGAACTGGATCGCCGGGATCGCGAACCGCGTGCCGGCCTGCTGCGCGAACAGGAACGCGTACGATTCACCCTGCGTGATGCTGTTGATCCCGCCGCTCTGCCAGCCCGCGGTGAGGCTGTTCCCGAGCGCGACATAGCTCTGGAAGAGCGGATCCATCGCGACCTGCTTCGTGACCTGCTTCGTATCCGTGCATCCGGTGATCACAGCCGCCACGATCAGCGCGGCCGCGCCACCAACGAGATATTGCTTGCGAGACATCGGCGATTCTCCCGTTTTCAAAGGTGGCGGTTAGAAATTGGCCTTGAGGCTGACCGACAGGATATTGGCGGAGAGTTGGTACCACCCGCCGTTCAAGTCGGCCGCCGTCTGCGATTCGCTCGTGCGATCGACCACACGTCCGCGCCGGCCCTGCGTATTCACATATTCGTACGCGGCATCGAGCGTCCATGTCGCGCCCAGCGGCGCACCGATGCCGAGCATGATGTTCTCGCGGTTCTGGTCGGGGAGCAGCGGCGTCACGGTGACATCCGGCACCGGCGTGCTCACGTAGCTCAGCCCAATGCGCCCCTTCAGCCCCGACGCGAACGCGTGCTCCGCGCCCGCGCGAATGGTCCACGAATTGTTGTAGTCCTCGATCAGGTTCTGGCTGTCCGCCGCCGCGGGACCGGTGAATTGCAGATCAATGTTCTTGAAGGACGAGAAGCCGGTCACCTGGTAGTCGAGCTCGAGGAGCCAGTTCGTGATGCCCGAGTACGCAATGCCGAGTTCACCCTGCCATGGGTGATTGAGCTGCGTCGTCGCGCCCTGGGAGACGAGCGGTCCACCGACCAGGAACTGCGGCGTCAGCAGCGCGTCGATCGGTGTCCCCGCCGGATAGCCGAGCGGGTTGCCGCCGGCGAGTGCGAGACCCGTGGTCACCTGCGTGAAGTTCGCCTTGCCGTTGTCATACTTGAAGTTCATCTGCGAGAGATAGCGCGCGCCCACCTGCCAATCGGACCCGACCCTCCCGTGCACGCCCAGCGAGTAGCCGTACTGCGTGCCCGATCCGTTGACGGTCGCGAGGCCGAACTGCGTGAACTGCGGGATGCCGAGCATGCCGAAGGTGACGCCCGGCGCGGCCAACTGCGTCGAGAGATCGAGCGCTTCCTTGAGCTGCACGGTGGAATAGCCGAACACGAAGCCGGCGCCCACCGACCAATTCTTCGTGATCTGATACGCGAAGTTCGGCTGGACGTACACCGTCGCGAGCGCCGCCTTCTGCCCAATGAAGTTCCCCTGGAAACCGTTGGGCCACTGCAATGTGAGTCCGAACGGCGCGTAGACGCCGAGGCCCGCCGCCCACTTGTGATCCGGCGTGGTGTAGTTGACGAAAATGTTCGGCGGGAAACTCGGCGGCACCGCGCCCGGCGTCGACGTGCCCGTCGTGTCGGCCGTGAATCCGCCGCGGACGTTGATCCACGCGGCGCCGAAGTACAGCGACCAACCGGAGAGCTGCACGGTAGCCGCCGGGTTCCAGTAGATCGCCGACGGATCGTTGCACGGCGCGGCGGTCACCGCCTGACCGCGCGCGAGGGCGCACGACCCGATCTCGTTCAGCTGGAATCCTTGCGCTTGGACGACCGCGGGCATCACACCGGCCAGCAGCGCGACGCACCAAGCAGCACGGGCGAGTTTCATCTGCGTCCTCCTTCGCGGGACGAGGGGCCGCCGGAAGCGACCGTCGGAAATGGTATCGTGCGAGCGAATGCCGGCCATCGGCGCATAACAGTACCTCTCAATGCGCCGTTCGTACAGGCCCGCTAAATCACTACCGTGTCACGGCCAACGCACCTACGGCTGCCCCGGCCGACGCGCGGGCGATCCGCCAGTTCCCCGCGCGCCCGAATCGCACTTGGTAGTCACGGTTCACGGCCTCGCCGGTGGCCGCGAGCGACTCCGCGGCGCCGCTCGCGATCGCACAGCCGCCCCACCCCGCCCCGGTGAGACGCGCGCCGGTCACGCCGCGCTCGCGCATCACCCGCTCCACGAACCAGTCGAGCTCTTCGCACGAACACTCGTAGTCGCGGCGGAGCGATTCATGGCTCGCGAGCAGTTCATCGCCCGGGATCGGCTCGCCGCGCTCGAGCGCGGCCACCATGCGCGCAACGCGCCGAGTCTCGGTCACGACATGTCGCGCCCGGCGGTCGAGCGGCGCCGGCAGCCGCGCGCCGGCCACCTGCTCCGGCGTCGCGGCCGCGAGGGAAGCCAATCCCGGATCCGCGCGGCGCAGCAGCGCGAGCGCGCGTTCGCATTCGGCGCGCCGCTCGTTGAACGCAGCGTCTCGCAACGCGCGCGATACTCCCGTGTCGAATATCAGAACGTCGCCGGCGAACGGGACATTGGCGGTCGTGGCCGTGTCGCACCGAATGCGCAGCGCGTGACCCTCGGTGGCGAGCGCACACACGAGCTGATCCATGATCCCCACGGCGACGCCCACGAACTCTTCTTCCGCGCGCCGCGCGCACAGCGCCAGCGTGCGACGCGACACGTCGCGCCCTGCCGTACTCGCGAGCGCAAGGCCGCACGCGATCTCCAGCGACGCCGAACTCGCGAGCCCCGCGCCGGCGCGCACGTCGCTCACGATCGCGAGATCGGCGCCCGAGAGCGTCACGCCCTCGCGCATGAGCTGCACGGCCACGCCCGCGGGATAGTCCCACCATTTCCCGGCGGCGCGCGCATTAACCAGCGGGAATTCGCCCGCCTCGCTGCGCGTCGCACTCACCGCGCGCACCGTGGTGCCGCCGTTCGCGCGCGCCGCGACCCATGTGCGCTCGCCGATCGCCATCGGCAGCACCTCGCCGCCGTTATAGTCGGTGTGTTCGCCAATGAGATTCACACGTCCAGGCGCCGACGCCACGACGCTCGGCGCGCCGCCGAAGGTGCTGCTGAACAGCGCCGCGGCGCGATCGGCGCCGCTCACCGCGGTCACGGCCGCGCGCCCAGCCCGTGCACGGCGTACCACGCGCACCACGCGACGAGCCCCGCGAGCGCGGCGTCGCCGCCATTCGAGACCGCGTTGCCCTCGGCGTCGACGAATTCCGCGGCGAGGCCGTTGTCGAGCGGCGCGCGGCGCAGCCACTTGAGCGCGGCCGCGGCGTCGGGCCCGACGAGCATCGCGCAGCGCCGGGCGAGCGGTTCGCCGCCGGGCGCGGTATCGCCTCGGCGCTCTCAGTCGCCGCGCGCAGCGTGCGGCGGTACACCGAGTCGTGCCGCTCCACCGCGTCGTACAGCGGCAGCCAGTACGCCGACGCGGTCGCATCTTCCGCGAGATCGTGTTTCCCCGCGAGGTCCACCGCTGAGGCGAACACGACCTTGCCATCGCGCTCCACCGCGAAATGACGCCGCAGCGCGGCGCGCACCGCTTCCGGATCCTGCACCGTGCGCGCCGTTTCCTCATCGAGCGTGCGCTTGAACACCTCGAGCGCCACTGCCGCCACCGCGTTGCCGTGCAACGCGTATGGAAATGTGGCCGGCCGCCCCGCGAGCGTGACCTCGGTGCGGAAGAGCGGGATGTGCTCATCGCGGCGCGCGTTCAGTCCTCCCACGCGTTGTACAGCGTGTCGGCGACCACGGGTTCCTCGACGAGCGCATCATCGCCGGTGTCGCGAATGTACCGGTCCGCCGCGAGCGCGAACGCGGTGACGCCCTCGAGCGAGAATCCCGGCTCGAAGAGCGTGCCGTCCATGTAATGCGTGCCATTCCCGGGCGCGTAGCCGTGCAATTCGCCCGCGCGCAGCAACAGCTCGCGCGCGAACGGCGCGTCGGCGAGTTGCACCGCCGGCAGCGTCCACGACAGCGCCTCCCAATCGGTGACGGTGATGCCGCGCCCATTCCACGGCGCGCGCGATCGCACGAGGTAGAAATGCGCGTCGTCGATCGCGCGGCCGCAGGCGTAGAAATACGCGAACAGCAGGTTCCGGTTGATGAGCCGGTCGATCCCATCGTGACCGACGGTCTGCTCCATCCCCTGCAGCGCGTCGCGCGTGATGGTGAGCAGTTCGCTCCAGCCGCGCCGGCGCATCACTTCCACGGTGGCCTCGGCGCCGTCGCGCTCGGGGCCGGCGGCAATGTAGAACGCCGTGCTCACGCTCGCACCGGCGGCGACGACGAGATCGCGGTGAAGTGCGAAGCGCGGGCTGCTCGATGCATCCGTCTCAATGCGCGCGTCGCCGTCGGCGGCGATCGCGAGCGCGGCGAGCCCGGGCTGCGCGCTCCCTTCGAGCACCACCACCTGCCCCGGCGCGCTCACGACGCGATGCGCATCGTCGGCCGCGCGCGGACTGCGTACGCGCAGTTGGCGATGACCGAGCGTCCCCTCGAGCGACAACGTGATCCGGCGCTCGTGCTTGCCGCGATTCTCCACCGCGAGCGCGTACACCGCGCCGGCGATGTCGGCGTCGCGGCCATGCGGAGCGAACACGGTGCCGCGCAGCACCAGGCCATCCACAGTGCAGGTGAACGCCGGCAGCCAGCCGCTCGCGCGCTCCCACGCGAGCGCCTGCGCGCCGATCGGGCGCTCCTCGCCATCGATTTTCAATACCGGACGCATGAGCGGCGCTCGGGCTCCGCCCAGAAAATCGGCGTCGCCCGCGAACTCGAGCGCCGCGCGGGCGCCGCAATGCAGCAGGCCGAGCGCGTGGAGCGAGGCGTCGGCCGGATGGATGCACGGCAGGGCGAGCCAATGATTGCCCGTCACCTGCCACGGCACATCGGGGATCGGGATCGGAGGCACGGAACGAACATAACGCGCGGTTGTACACGGTGCGATGCGCGCGTTACACTTCCCTCTCATGCTTCGCACTCTCCGCGCCGCGTTCGCGATCTCTGTCGCCGTACCATCGCTCGCCGCGCAGGCGTCGCTCGGCCCGAGTGAGGACGCCACCGTCGCCCCACCCGGCGTGGTACGCGCGCGGATCGGCAACTCGTGGAACAGCTATTACGAGAACCTCGATCAGCCGCCGCAGTCGGCCAACGGCTATGTGCAGGTGCGGTACACGACGCTGAGCGCCGAGTTCGGCATCGCTCCGCGGCTCTCGCTGATCGCTATCGCGCCGGAAGCGGGCACACTGGCGGCCACGGAGTGGCGGTCGAACTTCGGATTCACCGTGGATTCGTTCGTGAACACTTCGCACAACGGGATCGGCGACTTCGAGGTCGGTGCGAAAGTCCAATGGCTGCGCGGCCCCGGCGAGTACGAGCGGCTGAACCTCACGGGCGTGCACGTGCGCAGCTCGCTCTCGGGCTCGTGGCGGTTCGCCACCGGCACGGGCGACTATCCCGAGGTGCCGTTCGACGTGGGCACCGGCAGCCTGCGCCCCGCCTACACGCTCGGGTCCCAGACCGATCTCATGATCGGCCACATTTTCTGGATCACCGCGGCGGGGCGCTACATCGCGCCGCAGACCGCGACGGTGCCTGTGCTCGTGCATCCGCCGGGCCTTCCGCTCTCGAACATCTACGGCGTGATGGATGCGCAGGTGAGCGGCGGCAATTCGTACGTGCTCGAGGCGACCCCGCGCGCGGTGCTCGGCCCGTATTTCATGGTCGGCTTCCAGTACCAATATCTGAACAAGGCCGCGAACTCATACGTGGGCATGAAGACGGATACGATCGCGGGCAATCCGGTGATCGTCGATGCTTCGCACGCTCAACGCGGGCACCGCCGCCACGGCGCAAACGCTCTCGGGGATGATCACCTACTCCACCGTGGCGAGTTATCTCGAGCGCGGCGCCGGATTCCCGATCGAAGTGAGCTACCAGCACGTCTGGACGGTGAGCGCGACGGGCGCCACGCCGCCCAACGCGATCACGGACGTGGTGACGATCCGCTTCTGGGCGCGGCTCTGGGGCGGCTGGAAGCCGCAGCCGAAGAAGTAGCCTCCGCGCCGCGCGCCGCGGCGCTCGCCAGCAACTCCTTCGCGTGGGCGCGGCTCACCGCGCTCTCGGCATCGCCGCCGAGCATGCGCGCGATCTCAGTCACGCGATCATCGCCATCCACCACGCGCGTGTCGGCGGTGGTGATCCCGCCGCGCGCGCCCTTGCTCACCACGATGTGGTGGTGCGCGCGCGCGGCGATCTGCGGCAGGTGGGAGATCGCGAGCACCTGATGATGGCGCCGCAACCCTTCGCATGGTGTCTCCTACCTGCAGGCCAACCGCGCCGCCGATGCCGGCATCGACTTCGTCGAAGACCAGCGTGGGCACCTCGATCGAGCCGCGCGAGGATGGTCTTGAGCGCGAGCATCACGCGCGACAGCTCGCCGCCCGACGCGACCCGCGCGAGCGGCCGCGCATCGTGGCCCACGTTGAGCGCCACGCGGAACTCCACGTCCTCGGCGCCGGTGGAAGCGATCTCCGCGCGCGGCGCGAGCGCGGCGCGGAAGTGGCCGTCGGGCATGCCGAGCTCGGGCAGGATCGCATCTACCTCACGCGCGAGACGCGCGGCGGCCTCGACGCGCTTCTCGCTGAGCGCCGCCGCGGCGGTGGCGAGCGCGGCGCGCGCGGCATCGCGCTTCGTTTCCAGCTGGCGCAGGTCGAGCGACGCGGTGTCCACGAGATCGAGTTCGGCGCGGGCCGTTCGCGCCGTCTCGATCGCCTCTTCCACCGTGGGGCCGTACTTCTTGCAGCAATTTGAACAGGAGATCGCGCCGCGTCTGCACGGCCTCGAGCCGCGCGGGATCGAGATCCACGCCGCGCGCGTACACGTCCAGTTCGCGCGAGAGTTCCTGCAGCGCATAGAAGCCGTTGTCGAAGATCTCCTGCAGCCGCGCGAGCGACGGATCGATGCGCTGGATGTTCGCGAGCGAGCGTTGCACGTGCGCGAGCTGCGTGAGCGCCGAGCCTTCCTCGCCTTCCAGCGCGGCGGCCATGCCCGACGACAGTGTGCGCAGTTCATCCGCGTGCTCGAGGCGGTGCGCTTCGTCCTCCAGCTTCGCCTCTTCGCCGGCGACGAGCTTGGCGTCCTCCAACTCGCGCACGAGATGGCGCAGATAGTCCGCGCGCCGCTCGGCCTCGGCGCGACGGGCTGTGAGCTGCTCGATCTCGCGCGATACGCCTGAGAGCGTCTCGTGCGCCGTGCGCACGCGCTGCGCGCAGAGGCGACGCGCCGCCGAACAGGTCGAGGATGCGCCGCTGCGATTCGACATCGAGCAGCGATTGCGCCTCGTGCTGCCCATGCAGGTTCACCAGCGCGCGTCCGATCTCGGCGAGCACGCCGGCAGTGACCGTGCCGCCGTTCACCCAGGCGCGCCCGCGGCCGCTCGCGGCGATCTCGCGCTTGAGCACCACCGTGGTGCCGTCCATCTCGACGCCGCGCTCATCGAGCAACGCGAGCAGTTCGCGCCGGCCCTCGGCGTCGAATACTCCTTCCACCGTGGCCTTGTCGGCGCCGGTGCGGATGAGGTCGGCGCTCGCGCGCTCGCCGAGCAGGAGCGCCAGCGCACCGACGATGATCGATTTCCCCGCGCCCGTTTCGCCGGTGAGCACGTTGAACCCGCCGGCGAGCGGCAGCGTGAGGCCGTCGATGATCGCGAAGTTGCGGATGCGCAGTTCGATGAGCACGGCTAGTCCTCGTCGCGTTCCGGCAGACCGCCCCAACCAAGCTTCCGGCGCATGCGCGCGAAGAACGAACCGTCGCGGAAGCGGACGACGAGCACCGGCCGGTCGGCGCGGCGCACGGAGAGCGAATCGCCCGGCGCGAAGGTAGTGCCGACCTGCCCATCGATCGTCACCAGAAGTTCGTCCGGCGAATCATCCGCTTGCAGGAGGATGTCGGCGGTGGGCGCGAGCACCACCGGGCGCACCGCGAGCGTGTGCGGCGAGATCGGCGTGAGGATGATCGAATCCACCGTGGGCACGACGACGGGCCCGCCCGCGGAGAGGCTGTACGCCGTGGAGCCGGTCGGCGTGGCGACGATGAGCCCGTCCGAGGCGAACGCACCAATGAGCTCGCCGTCCACCGTCGCGCGGAGCCGCACCACGCGCGCGCGGCCGCTCTTGTGCAGCACCACGTCGTTCAGCGCGCGCCACCGCGTGTCGGGCTCGCGGTTGGTGCGCGCCTCGAGCGCCATGCGCGGCTCGACGATGAAATCGTTCGCCGCGAGCAGGGTGAGCGCGCGGTCGAGATCCTCGCCGCCGGTCGCGGTCAGAAAGCCGAGCCGTCCCAGATTCACGCCGAGGATCGGCACCTGGCGCGCGCCCACGAGCCGCGCGCCGCGCAGCATCGTGCCGTCGCCGCCGAGGGTGAGCAGGATATCGATGCGTGTGGCGGCGTCGAGACGCTCAGCGCCGGGCGCCGCGCCCGTGAGGTCGCTCTCGAGCACGAGCGTCATGCCGAGTTGCGGCGCGCGCGCGGTGAGGAGTCGCAAGATGGCCGGGAGTCCCTCATAACGAAGGTTCCCGACGACGCCGATCCGCGTCACCCCGCCACCGCTTCGCTCTCGAGCAGCGCGCGCACGCGGGCCGCGATGCCGGCCGCGTCGAGACCGGTCCACTGGAGCTGCACCTTGCGCGGCGCCTGCTCGATGAACCGGTCGGGCACGCCGTGCACGCTCACGCGGATCGCCGGATCGATCGCGCCGATCACGCTCGACATGTACGCTCCGAATCCGTTCACCACCGTGCCCTCTTCCACCGTGAGGATGTTCTTGTGCGTCGCGGCGATCGCGTGCAGCGTCACCTCATCGTAGGGCTTGATGAACCGGCAATTCACCACGGTGAGATTCAGCCCTTCCGCCGCCAGCGCCTTCGCCGCGGCGAGCGCCGGCAGTACCATCGTGCCCGTGGCGAGCACGGCGAACTCCTTGCCCTGGCGCAGCACTTCCCACGTCGCGAAGGGCGTTGCCGGGATGTCGTAGGCCTTCACCGGCGCATCGGGCACGGCATCGCGCGGATAGCGCAGAGCGAACGGGCCACCGGTATGCGCGAGGCCCGCGCGCAGCAGCGCGATCATCTCGGTGCCGTCCTTCGGCGCCGTCACCACCATGCCGGGCACCGCGAGCAGGTACGCAATGTCATACAGCCCCATGTGCGTCGGGCCGTCCTCGCCCACGAGACCCGCGCGATCCATCGCGAAGATCACCGGCAGCTTCTGGATGCCCACGTCGTGGATGATGTTGTCGTACGCGCGCTGCAGGAACGTGGAATAGATCGCGCACGACCGGACGCTGTCCGCCCGCCGCGAGACCCGCCGCGAACGTCACCGCGTGCCCTTCGGCAATGCCCACGTCGAAGAACCGGTCGGGATACGCCTTGGCGAAGATGCCCGCGCCCGTGCCCGCGGGCATCGCAGCCGTGAGCACGACGAGCTTCGGCTCGATCGCGCCGAGCTCCGTGAGCGCCTGACCGATCACCGCGGTGTAGGCCGGATTCGCCTGCGACGGCTGCTTCTGCTTGCCGGTGGCCGGATCGTGTCCGGCCGGCAGTGCGTGCCACTTCTCGTGATGCTCGCCCGCTGGGAATCCCTTTCCCTTCTTCGTGATCACGTGCACGAGGCGCGGACCATGCATCGACTTCACCGCCGACAACGTGTCCACGAGCATGTCCATGTCGTGGCCGTCCACGGGACCGAAGTAGCGGAAGCCGAGTTCCTCGAAGAGCACGCCCGGCGTAAGGAAATTCTTGACGCTCTCCTCCCACCGCTTCACGAGATGACTCACCGCCGGGAAATCGCTCACCATGCTCCCGATCTTCTCGCGCAACCGGTTGTAGATCGGATTGCGCTGCACGCTGTTCAGATAGCGCGAGATGGCGCCGACGTTCGGCGCGATCGACATGTCGTTGTCATTCAGGATCGACGATGATGTCGCGCCCGCTCGCGCCGGCGTTGTTCAATCCTTCGTACGACAGTCCGCTCGTGAGCGCGCCATCGCCGAGGATCGCGACCACGCGGTGATCCTGGCCGGCGAGATCACGCGCGACGGCGAAGCCGAACGCCGCCGAGATCGCGGTGGCCGCGTGGCCGGCGCCGAAGGAATCGTAGGGGCTCTCGTCGCGCTTGAGGAATCCGGAGATGCCGCCTTCCTGACGCAGCGTCTCGAACGCCGCCTTGCGCCCGGTGAGCATCTTGTGCGGATAACCCTGGTGCCCCACGTCCCACACGAGCTGGTCGCGCGGCGTGTCGAACACGTGGTGCAGCGCCACCGTGAGCTCCACGACGCCCAGTCCCGCGCCAATGTGGCCGCCGGTGCGGGAGCAGGAATCGATCAGCGCGGCGCGCACGTCATCCGCGAGCACGCGCAGTTCATCGCGCGTGAGCGGCTTGAGATCGGCGGGCAGATTGACGCGGTCGAGAACGGACATCAGCAGTAAGGTTCGGGTTCAGCTGGGACGCGCCACCGAGTAGCGCGCGAGATACGCGAGGTCCTCGGCCTGCACGCCGCCGGCCGTGAGCGCGGCGCATGCTTCCTCGGCGAGCGCGGCCGCGCGCGCGCGCGCTCCATCCACTCCGAGCAGCGCGGGATACGTGCGCTTGCCGCGCTCCGCATCCCGTCCCGCCGTCTTGCCGAGCGCCTCGGTGGTGGCCGTGGCGTCGAGCACATCATCCGCGATCTGGAACGCGAGGCCCACCGCCTCGCCGTACTTCGTGAGCGCCTCCATGCCGCCGTCGCTCACCGATGCCGCAAGTCCGCCAATGCGCACCGCCGCACGGATCAGCGCGCCTGTTTTCGCACGGTGGATCCGCTCGAGCTCGCGCACGCTCAGATCGCGCCCTTCCGTCTCGAGGTCGAGCAACTGACCGCCCACCATCCCGCCCGCTCCCGAAGCACTCATGAGCTCACGAACAATGGCGCGTCGCGGGGCACCGGGCAACCCGAGCGCGAGAGCGCCCTCGAGCGCGGCACGGGCCGCGAGCGGCACCATCGCCACGCCCGCCACCGTGGCCACCGGCGCGCCGTACACGACGTGCGTCGTCGGGCGGCCGCGTCGCACGGCGTCGTCGTCCATGCACGGCAGATCGTCGTGCACCAGCGAGTACGCGTGCACGACCTCCACCGCGCCGGCGAGGAGCGTCGCGTTCGCAGTGCCGCCGCAGGCACGGTACGCGGCCAGCACGAGCAGCGGACGGAGCCGCTTCCCCTCCCCGAGCAGGCTGTATCGCACCGCCTGCCCGACGACCGGAGGAACATTCGTGAGCGCGCGGTCGCAGAGAGCGAGGAGCGCGGCATCGACCGCGGCGCGGTCGCCCGCCAGCGAGGTCAAGCGCTCAGTCGCCGGCGAGCGAGACGCCGCCGTCCGCCTTCTCGACCAGCCGCTGCACCTTGCCCTCGGCGTCGGCGAGCGCGGCGGCGGCGAGACGCAGCTTCTCGACACCCTCCTCGAACAGCGTGAGCGCGCGGTCGAGCGGCATCTCCTCCCGCTCGAGCTGCGCGACGATCGCCTCGATCCGCGCGAGATCATCTTCGAATGCCATCGATTACTCCGTGGGTCCGTCGGACGTGGCGCGCACCGCTCCGTCGCGCAGCACGAGATCGAATCGCGCGCCGCGCGGGAGTGCCGCGGCGCTGGTGATCGGGTGGTGCGTCGCGGCGTCGCGCGCCACCGCATAACCGCGCTCGAGCGTGGCCAGCGGGCTGAGCGCGTGCAGGCGTCCGCCCGCGGCGCCGAGCGAGGCGCGCCGCCGCTCGAGACCACGCGTGGCCGCGGTGCGAATGTCGCGCTGCGCCCGCGTGACGCGCTCGCGCATCGCAGTCGCGCGCCGCACCAGCGCCGCGCGCAGGCGCGATGCGCGTTGCGACATGTCACGCCGCAGCGCCGCGACGTCGGGCACCGCGGCCTCGGCAGCCGCACTCGGCGTAGCGGCGCGCAGATCGGCTACAAGATCGCAGAGCGAGATATCCGTCTCATGCCCCACCGCACTGATCGTGGGCACGAGACACGCCGCGAGCGCGCGCGCCACCGCTTCCTCATTGAACGCCTGCAGATCCTCGCGCGAACCGCCGCCCCGCCCCACGATCACGACGTCCGCCTTCCCCCAGCGGCCGACGCGCTCGATCGCCGCGATGAGCTCTTCGACGGCGCCCTCGCCCTGCACCTTGGCCGCGACCACCACGATCGTCACGCTCGGGCATCGCCGCTTGATCACCGTGACGATGTCGTGCAACGCCGCCCCGTCGGGACTCGTCACGACCGCTACGACCCGCGGGATCTGCGGGATCCGGCGCTTGCGCCCAGGCGCGAGCAGTCCGTCCGCCTCGAGGCGCGCGCGCGCCAATTCGAAGCGCCGCCGCCACAATCCCTCGCCGGCCGCTTCCATTGCGGTGACGACGAAGCTGAATTCCCCGGTCGCCTCCCAGAAATTCACTCTGCCGTACGCGCTGATCTGGTCGCCGACGGCCGGTGGCGCGGGAATGCGCGACGTGGCGTACTTCCACACTTTGCATCGCAGCGTGGCGTCGCCGTCCTTGAGCGTGAAGTACCAATGGCCGTTGCGATGCGGTTTGAACTCCACCACTTCGCCGCGCAGCCACATCGCCTCGAACGCGCCTTCGATGATCTCCTTGGCCGCGCCGAGGAACGCGCCGACCCCGAGCGCGCTCTCGGCCGTTGCGCCGGGAAGCGACGCGCGCGCGGTCATGCCGTGGCGCTCCGCTCCGCGGCGCGCACCGTGTTCTGCAGCAGCATCGCGATCGTCATCGGGCCCACGCCGCCGGGGACGGGCGTGATCTTGGAGGCCACCGCGCTCGCGCTCGCGAAATCCACGTCGCCCACGAGCCGCGTGCCGTTCTTGGCGGTGGCGTCCGCGATGCGATTCGATGCCCACGTCGATCACCACCGCGCCCGGCTTCACCATGTCGCCGGTGACCATGTTCGGCTTGCCCGCGGCCACGATGAGGATGTCGGCGCGGCGCGTGTGCGACGCGAGGTCCTTCGTCGCGCTGTGGCACACGGTGGTGGTCGCGTTCGCGCCTTCGCGCTGCTGCACCATGAGCGCCATCATCGGCTTGCCCACGATGTTGCTGCGCCCCACGATCACGCACTCGGCGCCTTTCGTCTGCACGCCGCTGCGGATCAGCATCTCGAGCACGCCCGCCGGCGTGCACGGCACGAAGCCGTCGCGCTCGCCGATCAGGTTCTTCCCGACGTTCACCGGGTGGAATCCGTCGACGTCCTTCTCGGGACTGATCGCGCGGATGATCACATCAGGATCGATGTGCTTCGGCAGCGGCATCTGCACGAGGATCCCGTGGATCGCTTTGTCGGCATTCAGTGCCTGCACCTGCGCGAGCAACGCCGCCTGCGTGGACACGGCGGGCAGCCGGATCGTCACCGAGTGCATCCCCGCCTCCTCGGTCGCCTTCCCCTTCGCGCGTACGTACACGGCGCTCGCGGGATCCTCGCCCACCAACACGACGGCGAGTCCCGGCTTCACGCCGCGCGCGATGAGCGCGCGCGCCTTCTCCGCGGCTTCAGTGCGGATCGCGAGCGCGATCGCAGTGCCGTCGATCCGCTCAGCGGGCAAAGTCCACCGCCCTTTGTTCGCGGATCGTGACCACCTTGATCTGCCCCGGATACTGGAGCTCGCCCTCAATGCGGCGCGCGATCTCCTCGGTGAGCGACGTCATGCGCTGTTCGTTCACCGCGTCGGAGTTCACGATCACGCGGATCTCGCGGCCCGCCTGGATCGCGAACACCTTCTCCACGCCGGTGTAGCTCGACGCAATGCGCTCGAGCCCTTCGAGGCGCTTCACGTACGTCTCGAACGCCTCGCGCCGCGCGCCCGGGCGCGATCCCGAGATCGCGTCGGCCGCCTGCACCAGCACCGACATCTCGCTCTCGTGCGGCACGTCGTCGTGGTGCGCCGCGATCGCGTTCACCACGAGCGGATGCTCTCCGTAGCGCGTGGCCACTTCCACGCCGAGCTGCACGTGCGTGCCCTCGTGCTCGTGCGTGAGCACCTTGCCCACGTCGTGCAGCAGCGCCGCGCGCTTCGCCATCACGACATCCAGCCCGAGCTCCGCCGCCATGATGCCGGCGAGGTGCGCGACTTCCTTCGAGTGCTGCAGGATGTTCTGGCCGTAGCTCGTGCGCCACCGCATGCGGCCGATGAGCTTGACGAGTTCCGGATGGATGCCGTGTGCGCCGAGTTCGTACGCCGCCTGCTCGCCGAGCTCCTGGATCTGCGCATCCACTTCCTTGCGCGCCTTGGCGACCACCTCTTCGATGCGCCCCGGATGGATCCGGCCGTCGGCCACCAGCTTCGACAGCGCGTTGCGCGCGACCTCGCGGCGCACTGGTTCGAACGCCGAGACCACCACCGTGTCCGGCGTATCGTCGATGATGACGTCGACGCCCGTCGCCAGTTCGAACGCGCGGATGTTCCGCCCTTCGCGGCCGATGATGCGTCCCTTCATCTCGTCGTTCGGAAGCGACACGCTCGAAACACTGATCTCCGACGTGTGCTCACTCGCGATGCGCTGCACAGCGAGCGCCACGATCTTCTTCGCCTCACGCTCGGCGTTGCGCTTCGCGTTCTCGCGGATCTCGCGGATCTGGTTCGCGGCCTCGGCCTGCGCTTCCTCGGCGAGTCGTGCGATCAATTCCGACTTGGCCGTCGCCGCTGACATCCCGGCCAGCGATTCGAGCCGGTGCCGTTCCTCGGCGACGAGCTTCTCGAGCTCCAGCGCGCGGTCCTCGATGAACTTCTCGCGGCGGCCGAGGTCGGTGGCGCGCTTGCCGATCTCCTTGTCGCGCCCCTCGATCATGTCGAGTTTGCGGTCGAGCGTGGTGTCGCGCTCCTGGATCCGGCGCTCAGCGGCCTGGATCTCCTCGCGGCGCTTGTTGCCTTCGACCTCCCACGCCTCGCGCAGGCGGATCGTCTCTTCCTTTCCGGCGACCACCGCGGACTTCCGCAGCGTCTCCGCCTCGCGGCTGGCGTCCTCGAGAATGCGGCGCGAGGTCTCCTCGGCGGTGGCGCGGGCGGCGACTTGCGCTTTTCGCTCAGCGCGGCGGCCGGAGGACCGTCCCATGAAAAAAAAGACCGCGGCGGCGACAAGAACTGTCCCGAGCGCGGCCAAGAGCGCGGCATTCTGCATGCGATACGACTCCAGCGCGGACAGGCCGCGCAAAATGGGGTCACACGTCGGCCGGGCGACTCACCGCGATCAACCCCGAACGGCCGGTCCGGCGCCGACGTAGGGCGCGGGATGGGGCGTTCATGGCGTTGACCGGACCGGAAAGCCATCGGGCCGGGTACCTGATTCCAAGTTACGAGAGGAGGCGGGGTTTCACAACTACCACGGCGGGCTGTCGGCTGTCGGCTGTCGGCTGTCGGCTGTCGGCTGTCGGCTGTCGCCTGCGTTCGCCGTTCGCTGTCCGCCGGCAGCAGCCGACAGCCGACAGTCCGCCGTTATCTCTTCCCCGGCGGCAGCATCCGTTTCACTTCCGCGCTCAGCGCCTTCAGTTCCTCGGCGAACTGCACTCGCAGCGTCCGCTCCTTGAGCAGCTCATCCGTGATCTGGAGTGCGCCGAGTATCGCGGCCTTCCGCGGGTCGGCGGCGGCGCCGGCGCTCTGCACCGACCGGATCGCGTGATCCACGATCTTCGCGGCGGCGGTGGTGTGCTCGGGTGGATCGTCGCTGCGGAGCGTGAAGTCCTCGCCGACGATCGTGACTTTCACCGAATTCTTCTTGGTCATCGCTCGGCTCCCTGCTGCCGGAGGAAGCGCACGCGGTCGAGCAGCTGTTTGGTGCGCTTCTTCGCCGCGTCCAGCCGGTGCTTGAGCTCGCGGTTCTCCTTCTCGAGCGCGTCAATGCCGGGGCCGGTGCCGAGATGCTTGAGTGCGCCGGGCGCGACTTCCTTCAGGCGCGCCTCCGCTTCATGCGCGCGGCGGCGCCACGCGGCCATCTCGTCGCCGAGCGCGCGAATGAGTTGGTCGAGTTCCTCCAGTGCGGCCTGGTCAGGTCGTTCGCTGTCGGACACCGAGCTCTCCGTCGAGGGATTTGATCACCTTGTCGCGCCGGCCGGCGATCTCCTTCTCCTTGAGAGTGCGCTCCGGATGACGGAACGTCAATCGCCACGCGAGGCTGCGCATCCCGCCGGGTACGCCCGCGCCGCGGAATTCACTGAGCAACTCGAGCGACTCGAGCAACTCGCCGGCGGCGTCGCGCATCACCTGCTCCACCCGCGCCACGGGCATGTCGTTCGCGACGAGGAGCGAGAGATCGAAGCTGGCGGCGGGCGTCGTGGCGAGCGGGCGATAGCGGCGGACTTCGGCAGGGCCGCTCTCGGCGCTAGGCGCCAGGCGCTTGGCGGGCGAGTTGTCCACCTGCATCAGTGTGAGGCCAACGCCGAACGCCGGCGCAGCCCACACCGGCGCGTCGAGGGTGAGGCGCAGGATCACACCTTGCCTCGCGCCATTCACGACGATCTGCCAAAGTTCCGGCGCCGATGATCCGCGGAATTCCACGGCGGCGCCGGGGAACGCCGCGCTCACCATGACCTCCGCGAGCGCGCGCGCATCCCACTCATCGAAATCGGGCGGCTTGGGTTCAGTGAAGTGCGGCGGACGGCGGTGCCCCATGATCAGCGCGGCGGCGCGCATCTCCTCGCGCGGCAGCGGCCCATCGCCCGGCGCGAACTCGGCGCCGATCTCGAACAGGCGCACGTCGCGATGCATCTGCGCAAGATTGTGCTCGCCCGCACGCACGAGCGATTCGATCACGTAGCGCCGCAGATACGGCTCGTCGGCGGCCAGCGGGTTCGTCACGCGCACATAGCCCTCGGCGGCGCCTTTGACGAACGGCAGCGGCCGCGCTTCGAAGAGGCCCTCCGCCACGAGTGCCTCGCGCACGCGGCGGCTGACGATCTCCACCGGCGAATCCGGCACCGCGCTGGGGCGGAACGCGCGGAGGTCGCTGGGCAGCGCGTCATAGCCGTGCAGACGCGCGACCTCTTCGAGCAGGTCGACCGACGCGGTGACATCGGGCCGCCAACCAGGAACGATCACCGCGAGCTGCTTCGCCCCTGCGTCGGCGACCTCGAAGCCAACGCTGCGCAGCAGCTGCGCGATGCGCGGCGTTGGGAGCGTCTCGCCGAGCATCGCGCCGATGCGTTCGGGATCCAGTTCGATGCGGAGGCGCGGCCGGGCGCGCGGATGCAGGTCCACGGGGGCCCCGTCCACGGAGCCGCCCGCGAGCGCGAGCAGCATGCGCACGGCGCGCACGAGCGCGCGCGGCGGAAGTTCGGGATCCACGCCGCGCTCGAAGCGATAGCTCGCGTCGGTGGTGAGACTGAGCGCGCGCCGCGTGCGGCGCACGGCGGTCGCGTCGAAGTTCGCGACCTCGAGGAAGAGATCCGTGGTGGAGTCGGTCACCTCGCTGTCGCGCCCGCCCATCACACCGCCCACCGCCTGCGCGCGTTCGGCGTCCGCGATGACCGTCATGTTCTCATCCAACGTGCGCGCGACGCCATCGAGCGTCGTGAGCTTCTCACCGGCCCGCCCGCGGCGGATGATCACGCTCGCGCCCGCGAGCTTCGCGACGTCGAATGCGTGCATCGGCTGCCCGAGCTCGTGCAGCAGATAGTTCGTGACGTCCACCACGTTATTGATCGAGCGGCTTCCCACCGCCGTGAGGCGCTCCACGAGCCACGAGGGACTCGGACCCACTTTCACTCCGCGGATGACGACGCCCATGTAGCGCGGCGCGCCCGCGGATCCTCGAGCACGACGCGCACGCCGCCCGCCGCCGCCTCGCCCGCGTGATGCACGGCAGGCTCCACATCCACCGCTTCCACGCCGGCGAGCTCAGGCAGCCGCACTTCGCCGTCCGTCGCGGCAGCGAGTTCGCGCGCGATGCCGAAATGCGAGAGGAGATCGGGCCGGTTCGGCGTGACATCGATCACGATACGCGTGTCGCCCACCGGCATCGCCTTCAGGAATGGCGTGCCGGGCGCCGCGTCGGTCTCGAGTTCGAGGATGCCGACATGTTCATCGCGAGAGTCCGAGTTCGCGCGCCGAGCAGAGCATGCCGTTGGAGATCGCGCCGCGGATCTTCCGCTTCTCGAGCTTGAGCCCGCCGGGCAGCGTGCTGCCCGCGGGCGCGAATGGATATTTCTTGCCGGCGGTCACGTTCGGCGCGCCGCACACCACATCGAGCAGCTCGCCCGTGCCGGCGTCCACTCTCGTGACGGAGAGATGATCGGAATCCGGATGCTTCGCCGCCTCAACGACGAGGCCGATCACCACCTCGCGCAGATCGTCGCGCAGGCGCACGAGCTCGTCCACCGGGCAGCAGCGCGCGGTAATGAGATCGCGCATCCGCTCGGCGGAGAGCGGTGCATCGATGAACGACTGCAGCCACGCGTGCGATGCGTTCATGGCGCGAACTGCTCGAGCACCGCGATGTCCGAATCGTACAGCAAGCGGATGTCGGGAATGCCGTAGCGCGCGAGCGCGATGCGCGCCGGCCCCATGCCGAACGCCCAGCCACTGTAGCGCGTGGAGTCGATGCCGGCGTTGTCGAGCACCGCCGGATGCATGAGGCCCGAGCCGAGGATCTCGATCCAGCCGGTGCCCTTGCACGCGGCGCAGCCGGCGCCGTGGCACACGCCGCACGTCACGTCCATCTCCGCCGACGGCTCGGTGAACGGGAAATAGCTCGGCCGGAAGCGCGTCTTCGTTTCTCCGAAGAACCGATTTGCGAAGTGCGTGAGCGTGGCCTTCAGATCGACGAAGGAGATCCCCTCATCCACGGCCATCCCTTCGAGCTGCGCGAACATCGGCGCATGCGACGCATCGAAGAAATCGCGGCGGTACACGTTGCCCGGCGCGAGGATGCGAATGGGCGGCGCGTACGACTGGAGCGTGCGCACTTGCACGGGCGAGGTATGCGTGCGCAGCAGCGCGCCGCTCTCGAGGTACAGCGTGTCGTGCATGTCCATCGCCGGATGGTCGGCCGGGAAATTCAGCGCGCCGAAGTTGTACCACTCCGTTTCCGCTTCGGGGCCGGTCGCGATCGTGAACCCGATCTCGCGGAAGATCGCCTGGATCTCCTCGAGCACGACCGTCACGGGATGCTTCGCGCCGCGCCACACGCGACGCGGCGGCATGCTGGCGTCGAGCGCGGGTCCCGCCGGCGCCGCCGCGGCGAACGCCGCCGCGCGCGCATCGAGCGCCGCCTCGAGCGCCTGCTTCACGCGATTCGCCGTGGCGCCCGCCTCGCGCCGCGAGTCGGGCGCGAGCTTCCCGAGCGTGCCCATGAGGTCGGTCAGGCGGCCGCTCTTCCGGCCGACGAGCGCATTGCGCGCCGCCGTGAGCGCGTCGGCCGTATTCGCCGCCGCGATCATCGCGAGCCCTTCGTGCTCGAGCGTCTCCGCCGACTTTTGGAATTGATCGAGTGTCATCTCGCTCCAAGATGCGTCACGGCGGCAGTCGCGACAATGTCGCGCTGCCGCCGGACGGGACTTCGCCTTCTAACGTCTCAGTCTAACGTCTAAGTCTGCAGTTAGGCTGCGGACACGGCGGCGCGAGCTTTGTCAGCAAGCACGCCAAAAGCTACCGGATCATGCACCGCGAGATCCGCCAGGATCTTCCGGTCCACTTCCACGCCCGCCTTCTTGAGCCCGTGCATGAACACGTTGTAGCTCATGTCATGCTGCCGCGCGCCAGCGTTGATGCGGATGATCCAGAGTTTCCGGAAATCGCGCTTCTTATTCTTGCGGTCGCGGTAGGCGTACTTCCAACCGCGCTCGACGTTCTCCTTCGCGGCCTTCCACAGCTTCGAACGCGCGCCGAATCCGCCGCGCGCGGCCTTCATGATCCCCTTCTTCCGCTTCAGGCGGACGACATTCGATTTGACGCGAGGCATGGGAGTCTCCTTACGCCTGAATGAGGCGCTTGATGCGCTTCTGGTCGCCCGGCGTCGCGATCGTGCCGGGGCGGCGAGCATGACGCTTCTTCTTCGACGTCTTCTTGGTCAGAATATGGCTCCGGCCGGCCTTGCCGCGTTTGATCTTGCCGGATCCGGTCAGCTTGAAGCGCTTCTTCGCGCCTTTGTGCGTCTTCATCTTCATCGGTCGATTCGCCTCACTTGGGCGCCAGGATCAGCGTCATGTTCTTGCCTTCGAGTTTCGCATCCGTTTCGATCTTCGAGATGTCCGCCAGGTCCTTCACCACCCGGTCGAGCACGACCTTGCCGAGCTCGGGGTGGGCGAGCTGCCGCCCGCGGAACATCATCGTCACTTTCACTTTATTGCCTTCGCCCAGGAAGCGGCGCGCGTGCCGGGTCTTGGTATCGAAATCATGATCGTCGATGCCCGGCCGGTACTTCACTTCCTTCAGGTGAATGACGTGCTGTTTCTTCTTCGCGATCCGCGCCTGTTTGGCCGCTTCGAACTTGAACTTGCCGTAGTCCATGATGCGGACCACGGGCGGCCGCGCCGTCGCGGCGACTTCCACAAGATCGAGCCCGGCCGCTTCCGCTTGCGCGAGTGCGGCCTCGAGCTCGAGGATCCCCAATTGGCTCCCATCGGCGCCGATCACACGCAACGGACTGATGCGGATCTGACGGTTCACTCGTACGCGCTTCGTGCTGTCCTGAATGGGCGCTGCTCCTAATTGAGAAGACAAAAAAATCGCGGACACCATGCTCCGGAGTCCGCGATGGACGGCGCGCCGCCCCGAAAACGCGGGCGCTGGCCGACCGACGACTCCTGCAGCACACCTCGCCAAAGCGAGGGCCGGAGGGTGAGAGCGGTGGTCGCCGCTCTACTTACTCTGTTGTGACTGCGGAATTTAGCGCGCTCCGTCTCGAAGTCAACGCCCGCTGACCTTTACCGCACCCTTCTTCATCCCGCCGCTCGCCAGGTAGTCCACAGTGAGGCTCGCCAATGCGCGCACGCCCACGGGCAGCGCGGCTTCGTCGGCGAAGAAGTACGGCGAATGGTTGGGCGGCGCCGTAGTTGGATCGGTGCCCGGCGGCACGACGCCCAGGAAGAAGAACATGCCCGGGATCTTCTCCGCGTACGCCGAGAAGTCCTCGCTGGGCGTGAGCGGCGTCATGTCAGCATCCACCTTCGAGCCGGCCACCCGGCGCAATGACGGCAGCATCTTCGCCACCAGCGCCGGATCGTTGATCGTCGGCGAGTAGCCGCCTTCGACTTCGGTGGTCGCCGTCGCGCCCGCGCTCGCCGCGATCCCCTCGGCCGTGCGCTTCACGAGCTCCGCGATCTGTTTCTCCATGCCCGGCACGAAGGTGCGCACGGTGCCGATCATCACCACGCTGTCGGGAATGATGTTCCCGCGGTTGCCGCCATTGATGGCGCCCACGGTGATCACCGCCGCGCCCTTCCGCAGATCGAGCTCCCGGCTCGTGATGGTCTGCAGCCCGAGCACGATCTGCGACGCGACCACGATCGGGATCCACGCCGCGCCAAGGCTGCGCACCGTGCGTCTGCTTTCCGTGCACGACGATCTTGAGTCCCGCGGCGCTCGCCATGAGCGAGCCCGGACGCAGGTCGATATCGCCGGTGGTGTTGGTCCATACGTGCAGGCCGAAGATCGCCTCCGGCGACGGATTCTCGAGCGCGCCGTCCTTGATCATCGCCGATGCGCCGCCGGTCTCGCCGGCGGGCGGGCCTTCCTCCGCGGGCTGGAAGATGAACACCACGGTGCCCGGCAGATCCGCCTTCATTCCCGCGAGCACGGTCGCGACGCCCAGCAGGATCGCGACGTGATTGTCATGCCCGCACGCGTGCATCACGCCTACTTCCTGCCCGTTGTACTGCGTCTTCACGGTGGACTTGAACGGCAGGTCCACCTGCTCTGTGACCGGCAGCGCGTCCATGTCCGCGCGCAGCGCGACCACGGGGCCCGGCTTCCCACCCACGAGCACGCCCACGACGCCGGTGTGCCCGACGCCGGTGCGTACCGAGAGCCCGAGCTTCGTGAGCTGCGCGGCGACGAGCGCACTCGTGCGGAACTCGCGGTTCCCCAGCTCCGGGTGCTGATGGATGTCGCGCCGCCACGCGATCACTTGCGGCATCACGGTGACGGTCGCCTTGTCCACCATCGCGCGCAGCTGCGCGGTGTCGGAGTGCTGCGCGCTGAGCGGCGCGGCGGCGGCGAACGTGACCAGTGCGAGCACGGTGCTTACGCGGACCATCATGGAGCCTCCGGAGCCAGCGAGTAGGTCTTGCCATCATGCACGAGCCGGCCATTCGACACGGTGGCATCGTGCTCGAAGATCAGCCGCCATCCTTCCTCGAACGCGCGCCGCAGGATGACGCGCTTGGTCTCGAGTGTGACGAGCGGCTCCACATCGTATCCCATGATCCACGGAAGCGGGAGGTGCGAGGCGGTGGGCACGAGGTCCGCCAGGAAGAACGCATGCTCGCCGCGCGAGGAGAGCAGGATGCCCTGATGGTGCGGCGTGTGGCCCGGCGTGGGGATCACGCGCACGCCCGGCACGATCTCCTTCTCACCCTCCACGAGATCGGCGCGCCCCGCTTCGACCACCGGCGCGAAGTTGTGCGGGAAATAACTCGCCGCCGTGCGCTCATTGGTGTCCGCCGCGTACATATACTCGCCGCGCTGCATCACGTAGCGCGCGTTCGGGAAGGTGAGCTTCACGACGCCCGAGGCATCGCGGTACGTGTTCCCGCCCGCGTGATCGAAATGCAAATGACTGTCGATCACCAGCACGATGTCCTCGGCTCGGTGACCCGTCTGCGCGAGCGCCGACTCGAACATCGTGCGGCCGCCCTCGCCGGCGTTCTCGATGCCGTAGATGTCGATGAACTTCTCGGACTCCTTGTTCCCCGCCCCGGTGTCCACCACGATAAGCCCCGCGTCGTGCTCGATGAGCATGCAGCGCATGCCGAGCTGGATGCGGTTGCGCGCGTCCGCCGGGATGCGCCGCTCCCAGAGCGGCTTGGGCACGACGCCGAACATCGCGCCGCCGTCGAGCCGCTGCCCGCCCGCCTGCAACAGATGCACGGTGTAGGCTCCCACCGTGATGCGCTCGACCAACGGCGTGGGCGCCGTCACGCGGAGCCGTCCTCGCGCACGGGCCCCGGCATCCCCGAAAGCCGCGACCGGTTGCCGCGCGCGCGCGCACCGAGGAATTGCTGGAGATCGCTCCACGTGTTGCATTCGCGCTCGCGCACGGCGCCGAGCAGCCGTAGGAGGATCTGCGCGGTCGCGTCCGCGTCGCCCATCGCGCGGTGGCGCGCGTCGATTCGCGACGCCGTAATGATGCGAGAGCGCGTCGAGCCGGCGGCTGGGCAGATACGGCAGCACGCGGCGCGCGAGCTTCACGGTGCAGAGCTTGGGCCCGCTGAGGCGGCGCCCGGTGGCGCGCTCCACTTCCGCGCGCACGAAGCGCCAGTCGAAGTCGGCGTTGTGCGCGACGAACACATGGCCCTTCATCACGCGCAGGAGATCGTCCACGATGTCGGCGAAACGCGGGGCATCCTTCACCATCTCCCACGAGATGTGCGTGAGCGACGTGATGAACGGCGGGATCGACCGCTCGGGATTGACGAGGGTGTCGAACGTCTCGGCGAGTTGGCCGTCGCGCACGACGACCACGGCGATCTCGGTGATACGATCGCCGCTGGTCGCTTGCATACCAGTGGTCTCCACGTCGACCACTGCGTACGTGAGGGAATTGAGATCCTTCTTGCGAACGGCGGGCTGTCGGCTGTGGGCTGTCGCGGGCGGAGCTGCGACGGTCGCCACATCGGCGCAGAGTTGCCAACGCCCCTCCGCGTCGCGCGCGAACTCGGGGCGGTCGGCGAACAAGGCCAGCGCCATCTGCTCGGCGACCACTCTCGGCGCGCCGGGCATTTGGCAGACGTATTCAATGAGCGGCACCGCGTGGGCGGGCCCGCGCGCGAGCAGCTCCAGGGCGCGCTCGGTGAGCAGCGTCTCGGCGGGGCGCGCGGTCACGCCCATGGATCGTCGCGCTCCAGCGGCAGCGTCATGCAGCGCGGGCCGCCGCCGGCGCGCACGAGTTCGGCGCCCTCGAAGGTGATCACGGCGCGTTCTCCATCCTTCGAGCCGCTCGTCGCCGGCCAGAAACGATGTGCCGCACACGACGCGGAAGCCCATGTGCTCCAGCTCGGCATCGTCGACTCGTTGCGCGGGTACGAGAGAATCACGCCCGGCCGCATCGCGACGAAGTTGCAGCCCGATCGCCCACTGCTCGCGCTCTTGCACGATGCGGCGATCGCCGCCGCAGAAGACCGGCTCAATGGGCAGGTCGCACGCCGCGAGCGCGGCGAAAATGCTGGGGCGTCTCGTGAATCGTTGCTTCGCCCTTGCGCCAGTGCAGAATCGAGCAGCCGCTCCGGCCCGATGAAGTGCGGCGGAAACAGCGACGCACAACTCGCGGTCGATCTGGGTGAAAATCATGTCGAGATGGATCGCCGTGTTCTCTTTGGGCATCACGATGACGATGACATCACGTCACCTCAGTTCGCTCGAACAACTCGTCGCCAGATTGATCGATCGCCGCCGGACTCGAGCGCTCGCTGAAGCCGAGCACGCACGAGATCGCGGCGCAGCGGATGGACGTCGCCGCCTTCGAGCGTGTAGTTCACGCGCCGCTCGGCGGCGCCGTCGTACAAGATGCCCGCGTTGGCGAGCGCCGGATGGTGCGTGAACAGCGCCTTCATGATGATCGCTTCGGTCCAGCGAATCGCCGTAGCGCATCGATCCGATCGATCACGTGATCGCCGGCGACAATCGCAGCTGTCGCGCGTGAAAAAGAGATTCGGCAGCGGCGGCAGCACGTAGCCCGGCTTCGTTGAGCGCCTTGGCGAGCGGACCGGGCGGCTCGTCGTCGACCCTCGATGAGCATTCTGCACAAGTGCGGCGGGCGTCGCAGCTGCGCTGATGTCGCGCGCCAGCGGCTCCGAACGGAACGATGTCCATCGTTTCGCGAATCAGCAGTTCGCGCGCCTCGGCGTTGCTCAGGATGTCGGCAAGCAGCGTGCGCACCTGAGTACACAGTCGGAGAAGCGCTCGAGAATGGCGAGAAAGCGCCGGTGCTCGCGCTGCGCCGACTCGGCTTCGATGATGTCGTCGTAGAGGTAGTCCGCCGCGGTTGGCTCGGGGTGACGGCGAGCAGCTCGGGCCCGGGCGAATGGACGAGGACCGACTGCGCAGACGGCCGATCTCGGACGACGAATGGGCGGGCATGGCCGAAGAACCAAAGCGGGGTGAACGAGCGCCGGCGCGCCCAAGGGCGCTGGTGCAGCCGCAGCGATGCGGGCGTGGCCTCTTAACTTGTGAATGAATTCACAAGCCTCCGCTGCCTTGAAACGCATTGCCGATTCCACCGTCCGCCGGCTCTCCGCTGTACCTCCGATTTCTCGAAGACTTCGAGAGCCGCGGGCTCGCGACCATATCGAGCGACGAGTTGGCCAAGCGCGGTGGCACGACGTCGGCCCAGGTTCGGAAGGACCTGTCGTTCTTCGGATCGTTCGGCAAGCGCGGGCTCGGCTACTCCGTCCCCGAGCTCGCCGGGCGGCTGCGCTGAGATCCTCGGCCTTGGCAAGCGAGTGGCGCGTCGTCATCATCGGCGCCGGCAAGATCGGCGCGGCGCTCGCGCAGTACGCGGGTTCCGTCAGCGCGGCTTCACGATTCTCGCCGCGTACGACAACAATCCCGACAAGATCGGCCGGAAGCTCGAGGGCATCCCGTGCGCGCGATCGCCCAGCTCGAGCGCGACATCGACCGCGAGCACCGCGCCGACATCGTCGTGCTGACCGTTCCGGGCGAAGAGGCGCAGGCCGTGGTCGATCGCGTCGTGAAGGCCGGCATTCAAGGCGATCCTGAACTTCGCGCCGACGCAGCTGCAGCGCCCCGGCCGACGTCACCGTCAAGGACGGTGAACATGGCGATGGAGCTCGAGGGACTCAGCTTCGCGCTGACGAATCGCGACTGAGGCTGAGCCGCTCGCGCTGGCCAGCCGCGCGAACGCTTCGCGGCGACAGCGTTTCCGGCCGCGCCTCGGCGTCGATGCTGGCCCGGCGAGCAGCGCGACTCGGCCGCGTCGCACGAGACAAGTTGCGACTGAGCGCAGCACGCGGCGCAATTGCTTTCGTCGCATGCCGAACGCCGCCTGAACAAATGCGCCGGAATCGCTGCCTCGTCGTCGATGGACACGACGGATCCGTCGCGCGGCGTGATGCGTACCGCCGCGCTTTCAACTTTCGGCGGCGGTTGAAACGATCCGGGCGCGACGCGAAAGAGGAGCTTCGCATGCGCGACAGCACTGGACGTTGACCGAGAGCGCGCCGTACGTGCCGGAGCCCGGCGGCCGCCGATGCGCTCGGCGACCTCGCGCTGAACCAGAAAGACACGCGCGCTCGGCCCGCGGCGCGTCGAGCGCGTGAAAGAGGATGGGCGTGGTGATGTAGTACGGCACATTTCCGATGAGCCGATATGGCCCGCCCGCAGCGTCGCCGAGGTTCACGGCGAGCACGTCGTCCTCGATGACGCGAACGCGCGGCTTCGACGCATAGCGGTCGCGCAGCCGCGCGGCGAGCGCGCGATCGATACTCGATGAGATCAGCGCGCCCGGCGTGCGGCACGAGCAGCTCCGTCAGGCTGCCGCGCCCCGGGCCGATCTCGATGACGGTCTCGCGCCGGTGAGTTCGAGCGCGTCGACGATCCGCTGCGAGGATGCGTCGGATCGATCAAGAAAGTGCTGGCCGAGGCTCTTGCGCACAGGCGGGAAATCGCGCCGCCGCTCGCGCCGGACCGCCGTCGCGATCGCGCGGCATTGCCGCCGCTAGCTGCGCAGCAGCACGATGGTGAGATCGTCGCGCCGGGCGCGCCTTCGGTGTGTGCGTCGAGCAGTTCTCGAACGACGCGATCGAGGATGGCCGCTCGGCTCCTCGCTGCGGTGCGCGCGAATCGTGTCGAGCACGCGCTCCTCACCGAGTCGCTCGCCCGACGCGGTTGCGCGCGTCGCTCACGCCATCGGTGAAGAGCACGAGCAGATCGCGGCCGGCGATTCCAATCGCGGCGCGCTCGTGAGCGGCGTGCTCTTCATCCATGCCGAGTGGCGGATCGCTGGCCGCGAGGCGCTCGAAGTCGCTGCCGTCCGCCAGCAGGAAGGCGTGCGGGTGCCCCGTGTTCGAATAGATGAGCGTTTCCGTATGGCGATCGACGATCGCGTAGAACGCGGAGATGAACATCTCGGTCATCGCAAGCTCTTCGCGCAGCGTCGACATGAGCGCGTGGAGCATCTTGCCAGGATCGACCGGTCGTTTGCGAATGGATCGCCGCGGCGCTCATCGTGAGCGCCATGATGAGCGCCGCTTGATAGCCGTGCCCCGACACGTCGCCGATCATGACGCCGGTGCGGGCGGAACCAAGACGGAACAGGTTGTAGAAATCGCCGCCCACGCTCTCGGCCGGCACGACGCGCGCGGCGACCAGTCGCTTCAGGCGCGACGACGGCGTTGTGCGGCAGCAGCTTCATCTGCAGGTCGTGCGCGAGCTGCATCTCGTGGGCGAGCCGTTGCTGTTCGACGGACGCGCGCACGAGACGCGTGTTCTGAATCGCCGTGCCGATCTGGGTGGCGATCGCCGCGATGAGCTTCTGGTCGCCGGCGCGTGAACGG
Source organism: uncultured Gemmatimonadaceae bacterium (assembly GCA_963737845.1). Lineage (GTDB taxonomy): Bacteria > Gemmatimonadota > Gemmatimonadetes > Gemmatimonadales > Gemmatimonadaceae > DATKOH01. The sequence continues at coordinate 149,833 of CAVTUD010000002.1, forward strand.
CTGGCCCGAGCGCCGGTCGGACAGGTTGACGACGCCGAGCGGCTCGGCGCCCCGCGGTGCGGGCGCCGTCCACATGATCGGCACGGAGAGCATGGCGCCGCGGCGGTAGCTCGACTCTTCGGGACACAGGTTCTGCGTCGCCCTCGGCGAGGATCGGGTGCTGTGTAGCGGAAGACGCTGCGCGCTCACGCTGCACGGATCGTCGATGTTGATCGGAGGGCACCGATGCGGCAAGTCGGCACCGAGCGCGGCGACGGCACGAAGGGTCGACGTGGCGCGGTCGTGCACGAGGACCGACGCGCGGCGCGCGCCGACCGTCTCCGACACCTCGCGTGAGGATCGTCTTCGCCGCTTCGTCCAGCGCGACGGTCCGACCGAGGATCTCGCTGATCGTGTAAAGGAGATTGATCTCCTCGTACCGCTCGGCGAGTTCGTTGGCCGCGTGTTCCACTTCGAGCGCCGATTGCAGGATACTGCGTCACGACCGGCAAGAGAAACGCGCATAAAACTTGTGAGCGATCGATGCCCGGTGCGGCGGCATGGGCCGAGCGCGAGCCACGCGCGGCCTCGGCCCCGGGACCGCCGCGATCAGTACTTCGTGATGCCGCCGCGGCGACGTCTGCGGCCCTATCGGCGGCGGTCGGGAAGCGGGCGGCGACCAGGCGGATGGCTCGTCCCGGCGGCTCGAGCGGTGGGCGATCGGCGCCGGCGATCGCCAACGCCGGCGATCCACAGGGCAGGCCTGGCATTCGGTCGCGTCGTGGAAGCCGGCGAGCACGCGCCAGAGATCGTTCATGCGCGGTGCAGCGTCATGCGGACGACACTGCCGCGCGCCACTTCGAGGCATCGTCGACTCGGTCCATCAGCTTGCGCATGAGGAACAGGCCGCGGCCGTCCTCGCGATCGAGATTTTCGGGCGTCGTCGGATCGATCAGGCACTCGGTCGAGGTCGAACCCCGCGCCTTCGTCCGCCGACTTCGACGACGAGCGCGCATCGGTCGACCTCGGCGCGGATGTGCACATGCTTCGCGCGGGCCATTGCGTCGCTGTTGCCGCGCAGGATCGCGTTCGACAGGGCTTCGGTCAGCGCGACCGGCACGTTGAGCGTGACTGGCGCTGCGTGAACGCCATGAACTTCGCAGTCCGCGGCGCACCAGCTCGACGACCGTTTCGATGTAGCGGACGTCGCTCGGGATATCGAGTTCGACGACGCGCACGGCGGAGATGCTGGTCGGCGCAGCGTGGCGACCCGGACGTCGCAGCGCTCCGGACTCGCGATCTGCCGGTGTCCATCGACGTCAGAACTGCTGGAGCTCGCACGCGCGATCGCGGGTGTCGGCGATCTGGAAGAGCGTGTCGAGCTTCGTGAGCTCGAACAGCGTCTTGAGGTCGTCGTTGAGGTTGGCGAGCCGAAGCTCGCCGCCCTGCTCGCGAATCTTCTTCGAGAGCGAGACGAGCACGCCGAGGCCCGAGCTGTCGATATAGCCGGTCTGGGAGAAGTCGATGAGAAATTTCTTTTCGCCGCGCTCGAGCTCGTCGAGGACTTTCTGCTTCAGTTCCTGGCGGTTGCCCACGATCAGCTGGCCTTCGACATCCACCACCACAACCTCGCCCTGCTTTTTGATCGAGAAGCTCATGACGTATCTCCCGGTGCGAGTCATTGGTCGACACGGTGATCGCCTGAAGCGCGGTAATGGCGGCCACATTGAAAATGTCTTCGGCGACTCGCGCCGCGCGAGAGATCGGTGCACGGCTTCGCGAGTCCTTGCACGATCGGGCCGACGGCGCGTCGCGCGCGGCTAGCCGCTGCACCAGTTTGTAGGCGATGTTGCCGGCGTCGAGCGATGGGGAAAACCAGGACATTGGCGCCGGCCGGCCACCGGGCTGCCCGGCGCCTTGCGGCGGCCACCACGGCTAACGAGCGCGGCGTCGCCTTGCAGTTCGCCGTCCACTGCGAGATCGGCGCTCGCTCGCGCGGAGCTCCGCGACCGCCTCGACGGATCCGATCGACCGGTTCGCCCTCGCCGCTCCCGCGCGTGCTGAAAGGAGAGTAGGGCGACGAGCGGTTCGTCGCCGACGATGCGTGCGCCGGTCGACGGCGGCGGCGATCGCGATGTCGGCGAGCTGCTGCAGCCGTGGGTATCGAACGACGGCGCAATCGGTGAAAGTGAGCACCTCCTCGTCCCGCGACCGCGGAAACGGGCCATCACCATGTAAAACGCGCTCGAGACGGTGCGCACGCCTGCCGCCGGGCCGACGATCCAGAGCGCGGCGCGCAGCACGTGCGCAGTGGTGTGCACCGCGCCCGCGACACAGCCGTCGGCCTGTCCTACGGCGACGAGCGCATCGGCGAGATACAGCGGCGTCGTGCGAGAGCGTGGCGGCCTGCTCGGCCGAGAGTTCCTTGGCGGCCGCGGCGCGCGAGGAGCAGCGCGGCCACATCGCGGCACGCCGGGTGGTTCGCCGGATCGCGCAACAGCAGCGGCTCCACGATGCGTTCGCGCGCGAGGACCGCCACCGCCTCGAGGGTGCGTCCATCATCGCTCTCGGGGAACACGATGCGCCGGCCGGCCGCCGTGGCGCGCTCGCGCACCGCGGCGAGGAAGTTCACGCCGCTGAAATTCGCCTTCGGTGCGCGCTCCGACCGCCGGATGCACGAGGCGGGAGACGTCGCCGCCGAAGCGCGCGACCTCGCGCACGAAGCTGGAGCTGACGTACGTGAGTCGAGCGACGGCACCATGAAGACCGTCTCGAGCTTCGGCTGCAGATGCCGGTTCATGAGCGCCATCTGATACTCGTATTCGAAATCGCTCACGGCGCGCAGGCCGCGAATGAGAGCGTCGCGCCCGCGCTGCGCGCGAAATCGACGAGCAGTCCGTCGAACTCCGCGACGTCCACACGCGTCGTTGTCCACCGATTCCTCGATGAATCGCATGCGTTCGTCGACGCTGAACAACGGCTGCTTGGTCGAGTTGATCGCCACCGCGACCACGAGCCGGTCGACAGAACTCGAGGCAGCGACAGATGAGATCCTCGTGTCCGCGCGTGATCGGATCGAAGCTGCCGGCGTACATGGCGATCTTGCTCATGTCGCGTCACTCGCAGGAGTGGGTGCCGCCGCGCCGGCGCCGGCGCTGCGGTAGAACGTGATCGCGGTATCGCCGTACCGCCTCGTGTCGCCGCCCGGCGGCATCGTCTCCTTCGCCGCGTGCTCGATGCCGATGCGCGCCGCGAACGGGCACGGCGAGCCAGCGCTTCGCGACGCGATCGGCGAGTCCGAGTCCGTACGGCGGATCGACGAACGCCATATCGTACGCGTTCGCGGCCAGTCTTTCAATGAAGCGCAGCGCGTCAGCGCGATGCACCTCCGCGCGGCCGCCGGCGCCGAGCTGCTCGATGTTGCGGCCCAGCGTCGCGAGGCTCTTGGGCGCGTACTCGACGAAATCGGCGCGCACGGCGCCCCGCGAGAGCGCCTCGAGCCCCAGCGCGCCCGAGCCCGCGAACAGGTCGAGCACGCGCGCGCCGCTGAGTTCGCCCTGCACGATGCTCATCCACGCCTCGCGCACGCGGTCGGCGGTGGGGCGCACGGTGGCGCCCGCCGGCGCCGAGATGATGCGGCCGCGCCATTCCCCCGCGACGATGCGCACCGCTCAGGCGCGGAAGTCGGCGATCTTCGCCTGCAGCCGCGATTCGCCCTGGTACTCGTCGCGCTCGAGGCGGAACGCCACGTCCACCGCGCCGCCGGCGGCGAGCGACGACGCGCGGCCGCCCATCCCCCATCCGATCGCGTCGAGCTCGGCGGCGCCGTCGGCGAGTCGCAGCTTGAGGTGCGTGTTCTCCTTGCCCATCGTGCGCGGCGCGCCGGCGAGCGACACGCGCCGCGCGACGAACACCGGCGCGGGATTGCCCGGGCCGAAAGGCTCCATGTGGCGCATGAGCGCCTCGAGGTCGGCCGTCGCCGCGGCGAGCGGGATCTCGAGATCCACACGGAGTTCGGGCACGAGATCGTCGGCGGTGAGCCGCGCGCATGCGACCTCGTTGAACCGATCGGTGAACGCGTCGAGCTGTCTCGGTCGCGACGCGTGACGCCGGCCGCCGCGCGATGGCCGCCGTAGCGCACGAGGAGATCTCTGCATTCGCCGAGCGCGCCGTGCAGGTCGAACGCCGAGATCGACCGGCCCGAGCCCTTCCCTTCTGCGCCATTGAGCGCGATCAGGATCGCCGGGCGCGCGAAGCGCTCGACGATGCGCGACGCGACGATGCCGATCACGCCCGGATGCCAACCCTCGGCCGCGATCACGAGTCCGCGCGTGGCATCGAGGTCGAGGCGCTCCACCATCTCGATCGCGGTGGCGAGCGTTCTCTGGTCGAGGTCCTGGCGGCGGCGGTTGAGTTCCTCGAAGTCACGCGCCAGACGCATCGCCTCCTGCGGATCGCTCGTGGTGAGCAGCTCGACGCCGCGGATCGCTTCGCCGAGCCGGCCCACAGCGTTCAGTCGCGGCGCCAACCCGAATCCGACGCGTCCGGCGGTGAGCGGCTTGCCGTCGAGTCCCGCCGCGCGGATGAGCGCGCGCAGACCGGGGTTCGGCGAATCCGCCATCACCTTGAGGCCATAGCGCGCGATCACGCGATTCTCGCCGCGCAGCGGCGCGACGTCGGCGATCGTCGCGAGCGCCGCGAGGTCGATCATCTTGAACACTTCGTTCTCGTTGCCGCCCTCGGCCGCCGTAACGGCCAGCGCGAGCTTGAACGCGAGCCCCGCGGCGGCGAGATCAGGGTCCGGATAATCGGCGCCGGCCCGCTTCGGATTCACCAGCGCCGCACACGGCGGCGTCTCACCACTCGGCAGGTGGTGATCGACGATGATGAGATCGATCCCCGCGTCGCGCAGCGCGCAGGCCGCCTCGCGCGCGTTCGTGCCGCAATCGCAGCTGATCACCAGCTTCGCCTCGGCGGCGACGGCCGCGCGCACGCCGGCCATGGAGAGGTCGTAGCCGTCCTCGACGCGGCGCGGGATGAACGGCGTCACCCGGCCACCGAGCGCGCCGAGCGCGCGCACCATGATCGCGGTAGAGGCCATGCCGTCCACGTCGTAGTCGCCGTGGAGGAGGATCATCTCTCCGGCGTGCAGCGCGCGCGTGATCCGCGCGACGGCATCGTCCATGCCGGGCAGGCGCGATGGCGGCAGCAACTGATCGAGCCGCGGGCGCAGGTATCGCCGCGCGTCATCCGCAACGGAGTATCCGCGGCGCGCGAGCAACTCACAGATCGCCGGCGGCAGATGCAATTCAGCCGCGAGCGCGGCGATCGAGACGCTCGACGCAGCGTCTTGTGGCGCCGGAAGGCGCCATTGCGTCTCGGGTGAGGGATTCATTCCGTCAACGTACCACGGAATGCACCACCGCCGTCATCACGCCGTTGCGTAGAGGAGCACGCCGCACCCTTCACACACCTCGATCGCCTTGCCGCCCGCGATGCCGTTGCGCCGCTGGAGCGGGATCGCCGTGTTGCAGCGCCCGCACGCTTGGCCGCGCAGCGCGAACAGCGGCTCCGATTGCCCGCGGTCGCGCAGCCGCTCGTACTTGCTGAGCATCCCCTTCGAGACGCCGGACGACGTTCCGGTGCGCTTCGCGATCGCGGCGGCGAGTTCCTTCTCGACGCTCGCGCGTGTCTCGGCGATCGCCGTGCGCTCCTCCGACTGCTTCTGCTCGATCTCCGCGATCTCGAGTTCCTGCAGTCCGGCCGCCTGCCGCAGGTCCATGATGCGCGAGCCCATGGCGTGCAGGTCGCTCTCTTCCTGCGCGAGCACTTTGCGCGTCATCTCGATCTGCGCCATTGCGGCGGTCGCCTCGCGCGGCTTGCGCACGGCATCGAGCGCGCCGACGTGATGTTCTTGCAGCGCCTTGTGGTCCTGCACCTTGTTGGTGAGATCGCGATGACGCGTCTCCTCCGCCTCCAGCGCCGTTTTCGCGCGCGTGAGCGCGGCACTCGCGCCGGCCTTCGCGCGGTCGAGCCCCGCGACCTGCTCGTCGATCTCCTTCAATCGCGATCGTACCTGCTGGACGGCGAGATCATCCTGCTGCAGCGCCAACAGGCTTACCAGATCTGGATTCACGAGAACCTCCTTGGGTTGTTGATCATCGGGCGAACGATTTGTATCGCCGCACGCCGAGCGCGACGACTTCGCGGTGCAACCGCTGCTTCTCGGCGAGCAATGCATCCTGTTCTTCCGGCGACGCGATGCGGATCTCGCCGTCGATCTCATCCAACCGGCGCTCGATCAGCGCCGCGCGGATGTGGGCGAGGCAACCGCTCAAGAGACGAGCGGTATCGAGGCCATCCATCAGCGGCCGTTCGAGCAGATCCTGGAAGACGGGCAGACTCTCGGGCTCGATCCCGCCCGCGAGATCGCCGCTCGGCAGCGCGGGATCCGCGGCGATGATCGCGCGCATGATGTCGCGCAGCGTCGGGATCGCTCAGGTCGTCGGGACCCACCTGCTCGCTCGCACCCTCGACGAGCGCGCGATCGTGCAGCAGGAGCCAGACGAGGTCGCGCTCCGACGCCGGCGCGCGCGTGCTCGATCGCACCGGCGCGCGGCTGCGCAGCGGCGGCACCGGCGCGTTGGTCCGCTGCTCGTATCCCGGAACCGCGCGCGATCTATCGCGAGTCTCCCCCGGCGCCGGCATGGCATCGACCTCGCGACCCACGATCTCCTTTGCCACACCCGCCACTTCAGCAGTTCGGGTGAGGTATATCTCGCGCATCAGCGGATCCGAGGTCGCGCGGATGGTGGGCAGCAAGCGGTCGAGCGCGCGACGCTTCGTCGTGAGATCGGCGAACCATCCGGCGCGCTGCAGCAGCTGCACCTTGCGCTCGAACACGTTGATCGCGTGACCGAGCTGCTCGCGCAGCGCCGCGCCGCCCTGCTTGTCCACGAAGCTGTCGGGATCCTCGCCCTCCGGCAGCGTCACGACCTGCACCGACATCCCCTGCCGCAGCAGTTGATCGCCCGACCGGAACGTCGCCTTGAGCCCGGCGCGGTCCGAATCGTAGAGCAGGAATGCGTTCTTCGTGTACTTCCGGATCAGCGCGCTCTGTTCGTCGGTGAGCGCGGTGCCGAGCGGCGCCACCACCCAATCGAATCCCGCGGAGACGAGGCGCACGACGTCGAAGTATCCCTCGACCACCATCACGCGATCGTCCTTCCGGATCTGGTGCTTCGCCATGTTGAGTCCGTAGAGGAGCTTTGACTTCGAATACACGGGCGACTCGGCGCTGTTCAAGTACTTCGGCTCGCCCGGTCCGAGGAGCCGGCCGCCGAAACCCACGGAATTGCTCGACGCGTCGAGGATCGGGAACATGAGGCGGCTGCGGAATCGCGGACGTAGTTCCCCGCTCTCCTCTCGCCGCACGAGCAGGCCGGCAGTGAGCAGCACTTCGTCGCTCATCCCGATCTTGTTGAGGTGCCCGCGCATTGCCGCCGGATCGCGCGGTGCGTAGCCGAGCCCGAAGCGGTCGGCCACGTCGCGAGACACGCGGCGGAGCGCGAGATAGTTGCGCGCCTCCTCGCCTTCCTTCTCGTCCCACAGCTGCGTGCGGAAATAATCGGCGACCGCGCTGTTCGCGTCCCACAGCGGCTGCCGCGGGTCGGGGCCTTCGCGGCGCTGCCGCGTCTCCTCGACGATGATCCCGACGCGCTCGGCCACCTGTTTCACCGCCGACGGGAAATCGATGCCGAGCTGCTTCTGCAGGAAGGTGAAGACGTCGCCCTTCTCGCCGCAGACGAAACAGATGTAGAGTCCCTTCGACGGCACGACGGAGAAGTTCGGATGCGTGCCCTGATGGAACGGGCACGGTCCACGCCAACTGATTGCCCACCTTCTTCAGCTTCACGTGCTCGCCGATCACCTGCGCGATGTCCACGGCTTCGCGCACTTTCTCGACGGTCTCGTCGGTGATCATCGCGCTACCTCAGCTCCGCGACGGTCACGCCGGCGCCGCCTTCGTTCCAGGCGCCCAGCCGGTGCGATGCGATGCGCGGGTCGCCGGTGAGGATCTCGCCCGCGCGTTCCCGCAACGCACCGGTGCCTTTGCCGTGGATGATGCGCAATTCCTTCACGTCTGACCGCACCGCCGAGTCGATGGCGGCGATGAGCGCCTGCTCCATCTCGTCTACGCGGAGTCCGCGCAGATCGACTTCCGTCACCGGGTTCTCGTCGGGCATCGACGTGAAGTGCGACGGCACGCCACTGGCCGCGCCCGCCGGAGCCGTCGCGCGCGCGGTGCGCCGGAGCGTGTGCGCGGGCACGCGCAGCTTCATCGCGCCCACGGCGACTATGGCTTCTTCATCGCGCAGCGAGATCACGGTGCCCACGCGCCCCGCGAGCGTCTCGACCGCCACTGCGTCGCCCGGAGCGAGCGCCACACCCGCGACATCCGCGGCCTCGTCGGGCTGTGATTCCGGCGCCTCGCGCTCCAGCTCGCGAACCGCGCTCGCCTGCGCTCCCGCCAGTTCTTCGATCCGCCGGCGCGCCGACTTGGCCGCCTGCTCGTTCGCGCCCGCGTCGCGCAGCTCCTGCACGACGCGCTCCACATCGCGACGCGCGGCCAGCAGCATCGCGCGCGACTCCTCACGCGCGCGCCGCTCGAGCGTGCGCTCCGCTTCGCGCGCGGCCTTCTCGCGCGCGCCGACGTTCGCGAGCCGTGCCGCCGCGCTCTCGTGCGCCATGGCCGCATCGCGCTCGCGCTGCTCGAGCTCCGCCGACCGGCGTTCGAGATCGGCGAGCAGCGCGTTGAGATCGCGCTCCTGCCCCGACATCCGCTCCTCGGCCCGCGCGAGCACATCCTCGGGCAGCGCGAGCCGCCGCGCGATGCCCAGACCGTACGACCGGCCCGGCACGCCTTTGAGCAGGCGGTACGTCGGCTCGAGCCGCTTCTCGTCGAACTGCAACGACGCGTTCACGACGCCGGGCCGCTCGGTGGCCAAGAGCTTGAGCGCGCCGAGATGCGTGGTGGCCACGGTGCGCGTGCCGCGCGCGGTGAGCGCCTCGAGCACCGCGGCGCCGAGCGCCGCACCCTCGGCGGGATCGGTGCCGGAGCCGAGTTCGTCAACGAGCGCGAGCGAGTCGCCGGTCGCACGCGTGAGGATCTCGCCGAGGTTCCGGAGATGCGCGCTGAACGTGGAGAGGCTCGCTTCGATGGACTGCTCGTCGCCGATGTCGGCGAAGCAGTCGTCGAAGATCGGGATGCGGCTCTCGTCGCCGACCGTTGCGGGGATTCCCGACTGCGCCATCGCTGAGAGGAGCCCGAGCGCCTTGAGGAGCACCGTCTTGCCGCCGGTGTTCGGTCCCGAGAGCAGCAGCGTGCGCTCGCCCGCATCCATCGCGAGATCGAAGGGCACGACCGCACCCGCGCGCGCCACGAGCAAGGGATGCCGGCCGGCGAAGATCGCGAACCCCTCGCCGGGCGCGGCGAGCGCGGCCGGCACGCACGCGAATTCGTCGGCGAAGCAGGCGCGCGCATACAGCGTGTCGAGCACGATGAGCGCCTCGAGCGATGCGCCGAGCGCGTCGCGGAGCGGGCGCACCTCGTCGCTGAGCGCAGCCAGGATGCGCTCGATCTCGTCGCGTTCTTCGGCTTCGAGTTCACGAATGCGATTCCCCAACTCCACCGCAGCGGGCGGCTCGACGAACAGCGTGCCGCGGCTGCCGGATTCGTCGTGCACGATGCCGCCTACGGAGTTGCGTCCCTCGCGCCGCACCGGGATCACGTAGCGGCCATTGCGCATCGTGACCGACATGTCGGCCACGCGCGCGTTGGTGTCGAGCTTGGCGAGGATCTTCTCGAGCATCTGCACGAGCTCGGACTGCGACGACGTGCGCTCGCGCCGGAGTTTGCGCAGCGCCGAGGATGCGGAATCGAGGATGCTGTGATCTTCGGCGATCGCCTTGGAGATCGATGCCTCTTCAGGTTTCGCGACGATCAGGCCGGCCGCCAGCGGCGCGAGCCCACTTGCTGCACGCGCGGGGGCGAGCGCATCACGCGTGAGGCGCGACGAGCGCAGCAGCGTGCCGATGCCGAAGAGGTCACCGGCGCTGAGTACGCTGCCTTCGGCGCGCAGTCGCGCGAGCGCGGGCGCGACATCCGGGATAGCCTCCGGCCGCCAGCCGTCCGATCCTGCGATGGCCGTGCGCGCCGCCGCGACCAGCGCGTGCTCGCGCTCGATCCATGCGCGGTCCGTGCGCGGCGCGAACGTGCGCACGCGCGCGGCGCCGAGGGCGGAGGCCGCGCGTCCGGCCACGAGGTCGAGCACCAGGGGGAATTCGAGCACCACGAGCGCGTGCCGGTTCACGACCCCACCCCCACAAAGGGCTGGCGCCCGGACGGGAGCAACTTCGCTCGCGTCCGGGCGCCGTGGTGTGTCGCGGAAATGATCACGGTCAGGGCTGAGGGCCCAGCTCCTCGCGCGCGATGCGGTTGATGACCGACCCATTGGCGCGTCCCTTGAACTGCGGCATCACTTTGCCCATCACCGCGCCGATGTTCTTCGCGCCGCCCGCGACCGCGGCCTTGATCGCCACGCGCAGCTCGTCGTCGCTCACCGAGGCGGGGAGGTACTTCTCGAGCGCGGTGAACTCCGCGCGCTCACGCGACGCGAGATCCTCGCGCGCGCCCTTCTCGTACATCTCGACGCTCTCCTTGCGGCGCTTGATCCCGCGGCGCAGCACGTCCACGATGTCGTCGTCGGTCAGATCGCGCTGCAGCTCGATCCGCTTGTTCTTCACGTCGGCGAGGATGGTGCTCAGCAGGAGCGTGCCGAACTTATCCTGTGCCTTGCGATACGTGTTCAGTTCCAATTGGAGCTTGTCTTGAAGAGCCGCCATAGGACGATAAAGCTACCCGGGCGCACGCGGGGCTTCAAGCGACCGGACAATGCGGACGGCGAGTGTGACACCGCTGACGGCGCGTGTGACGTGTGAGACGTGTGGCAACGGCGTCCTTGCTACACGTCAACGACCAGAGGCGCCGTCAGCGTCGTCACACGCGCCGTCAGCGGCGTCACACGCGCGGTCAGCGGTGTCACACTCGCCGTCTGCGTCTCGCCGTCACCCGGGCGGCCACGTCATGTCGCGGCCACCCATGACATGCATGTGCAGATGAAACACCGTCTGCCCCGCGCCCGCGTTCGTGTTCATGATCACGCGGTACCCGTGCGTCGCGATCCCTTCCTTCCGCGCGATCTCCGCCGCGAACAGCGCCATGCGCCCGATCATCATCCCATCGGTCGCCTCATCCAGCGACGCCACGTGTTCGCGCGGCACCACGAGGATGTGCACGGGCGCCTTCGGCGCGATGTCGCGGAATGCGACGCAGTGCGCGTCCTCGGCGACGATCGTCGCGGGGATCTCCTTGCGCACGATCTTGCAGAACAGGCAGTCGTCAGCCACGCGCATGCACCCGCGCTGAGGTGAGCGCTGCGCGCGCGACGCCGAGCGCGGCGATCGCCGCGGTCTCGAAACGCAGCGTGAGCGGGCCGAGCGACACCGGCGTGAATCCCGCCGTGAGCATGGCCGCGCGCTCGGCGGGTTCGAGCCCGCCCTCCGGGCCCAGTGCGATCGTGATCGGCGCTTTCACCGGCTGCGACGTCGCCGATTCTCCGCTCGCGTCGAGCAGCCAGCGCGCGCCGGCGGGGCACGCGGTGAGCGCGCGATCCACCGGCGCGTCGGGATACAGCACCGGCAGCCACGCGCCCCCGCATTGCGTGAGTGCGCTCACCATGCGGGCGCGCACCCTCGTCTGGAATCCCACTCCCTCACCGCGCGGACTCACGTTGCGCGAACGGCGCCACATCACGGGCCGCCAGCTGAACACGCCGAGCTCGGTGGCCTTCTCCGCGAGCCAGAGCATGCGGTCGCGGTCCGCGATCGGGAGCATCAAGTGGATCACGGGCAGCGGATCCTCGCGATCCACGTTCTCGACTTCCACCATCGTGCCGCCCTTCGCCACCTTCACGATCTGCCCGAGCCCCACCGCGCCCGCGCCGTCCACGAGCCGCACCCGATCGCCGAGCGCGACGCGCAACACGCGCGCATGATGCGCCTCGCTCTCGCCGAGCGTGGTGACGCGGCCGGGAGCCATCGGCTCGCCGGCGAAGAACGTCGCTACCGCGGGACGATCGCGCAGCTCCACCACTCTCCCTCCACGAGTTCACGGTGCATGGACCAGCCGCCGGCAGCGAGCGCCTCCACCATCATCTCGCGCTCCGTCGCCAGGATCCCGCTCAAGATGGCATGCCCGCCCGGCGATAGCGCGCGCCGCATCGCCGGCGCCATCTCCAGCAGCACGCTCGAGATGATGTTCGCGAGGATCACCTGCACCGGTGCGACGAGCGGCAGCAACACGCCCGCGTCGCCGCGGATCAGCGTCACCTGCGCGTCCACACCGTTGCGATGCACGTTCTCCTCGGCATTCCCCAACGCATCGGGATCCAGTTCGATCGCGATCGCCTTGCGCGCGCCGAGGCGCACCGCGGCGATCGCCAGCACCGCGCTGCCGGCGCCGAGATCGGCCACGACGTCGCCGGGGCGCACGATGTCCTGCATGAGCGTGATCACGCTGCGCGTCGTCTCGTGCTCGCCCGTGCCGAACGCCATCGCGGGCTCGATCACCACCGCGCATTCCGCATCCGCGATCTCGGCGGCCAGCCACGGCGGCGCGACGGCCACGCGTCCGAGCCGCTGCACACCCACGCGGGTCTTCCAAGTGGCGGACCAATCGGCGTCGGCGAGCAGCGTGCGGTCGATCGCGCCGCCACCCGCCGCGTGCACCGCCTGCTCGAGCGCGTCAAAATCGGAGTCGCCGGTGAGATGCGTCACCAGCTCGCCGTCGCCTTCCTGCACAGCGGACGCGCCGGCGGCGACGAGCGCGCTCACGACATCGGCGCGCAGCCGTTCATCCGGGATCGCGACCCGAATCGCGAACCAACTCACGACTCCCGTTCCTCACGCACCCAGTGCTTCCCTCAGCCAGCCCCACAGATCCTTGGGCCGGCGCTCGGGCGGCGCCGACTCCACCGCGCGCAATTGCTCGAGCGCTTTCTTCTGCTCGGCGTTCACCGAGCTCGGCGTCCAGAGTTGCACGCGCACGTGCAGGTCGCCGTTCCCCTTCTCATTCACGCGCGGCAGGCCGCGGCCGCGGATCGTGAACACATGCCCGCTCGGCGTGCCGGCAGGCAATCGCAGCGACAGCGCGCCGCCGACGCCCGGGACTTCGATGTCCGCGCCGAGCACGAGCTGCGGATATGTCACGAGCACCTCGGTGAACAGTTCGGCGCCGTCGCGCTCGAAGCGCGGATCGTCCTGCACTTCGAACACCACCGCGATGTCGCCGCGCGGCCCGCCGCGCGGACCGGCGTTGCCGACGCCGCGCATCACCATGTACTGGCCGCTCGACACGCCGGCCGGCACCTGCACCTTGAGCGCATGCTCGCCGCGCACGCGGCCGTCGCCCTTGCACTTCTTGCAGGGCGTCTCGATCACCTGGCCGGCGCCGGAACATGTGGGACAGGGCGCGACGCTCACGAACTGTCCGAAGAACGAACGCTGCGCTCGCTGCACTTCGCCGCGACCCGCGCACGTGGGACAGCGCTTCGCAGCAGTGCCCGGCTCCGCGCCGCTGCCGGAACATTTCTCACACCCGTCGAGCAGCTTCACGTTCACGCTGCGCTCCGCGCCCGCCGCCGCTTCGGAGAAATTCAGCGTCACGTTCACGCGCACATCGGCGCCCGTCGTCGCGCCGCCGCGCCCGCCGCCGCCGAACAGGTCCTCGATGCCGCCCATGCCGAAGTTCTGCATGAAGACGCTGAGCGCCTCGCTCAGGTCCACGTGATGCACCGAGCCCGCGCCGCGGCGCAGCCCCGCCTCGCCGTAACGGTCGTAGAGCGCGCGCTTCTGTTCATCGCCGAGCACTTCGTACGCCTCGGTGATCCCCTTGAAGCGCTCCTCCGATTCCTTCGACCCGTCGTTGCGGTCGGGATGGTACTGCATCGCGAGCTTCCGGTAGGCCTTCTTCAGGTCCTCCGGTGAGGCGTCGCGCGTGAGTCCGAGCAGTGCGTAGTAGTCGGCCATGGATGTGGGAAGCGGCGCTCGCGCGCCGCCGCCGGCTAGTCGATGAGTTCGGCGATGAGCCGCGATGTGTGAGTGACGAGCGAGATGACCTTCTCGTACGGCATGCGCGTGGGCCCGATCACGCCGATCACGCCGGCCAGGCCGCCCACATGGAACTCCGCGGTCACGAGCGTGAACTCCGCGAGCGCCGGATCGGTGTGCTCCTGTCCGATCGTTATCGAGAGCCCCGCTTGCGCGTGCCGCGCGCGCATGAGCCCGCCCAGCGCGCCCGGGCGGTCGGTGAGCGCGAGCAGACGCCGCAGGCTCGCGCCGCTCGCGAATTCCGGCTGCTCGACGAGCACCGATGTCTGCCCCAGCAGCACCGGCGATTCGTCGAGCGGCTTGGTCATGTCGAAGAGCTGCTCGCCCTCCTGCACGAAGATGTTGAGCAGTTCCTTCGCGTCGCGCGGCGCCGCGGTGTCGCGCAGCCGGTCGGCGAGCGACGCGCGGATCTCGCGCAGCGTGAGCCCCGCAAGACGCTCATTCAGGATGCGCGCCACCTCGGCCATCGCGGCCTCGGCGACCTCCCCCGGTACTTCCACGAAGATGCTCTGCGCCGCACCGCCGGTGAGACGGAGCACCATGAGCAGACGTTCGCTCGACAGTCGCACGAGTTCCAGCCGCTCCAGACGCGCGAGGGCCAACTGTGGTCCGAGTGCGACGCCCAGCTCCTGCGTGAGCACGCCGAGCACCTGCGCCGCGCGACGGAGAATGGCTTCGATCGCCGTGCCGCCCGCCGACATCTCGCCGATCAGCCGGTCGCGCGATCCCTTATCGAGCGCCGCCGGCGCGTGCATGAGCGAGTCGACATACACGCGATACGCCATGTCCGTGGGCACACGCCCTGCCGACGTATGCGGATGGAAGAGGAAGCCCTTCTCCTCCAGGTCGCTCATCGTATTGCGGATCGTCGCCGGCGACACGCCGATGCCGAAGCGCCGCGAGATGGTGCGCGAGCCCGCGGGCTCGGCCGTCTCCACGTAACTCTGGATGACCGCCTCGAGCACCCGGCGCTCGCGATCGGTAAGTGACTGCGGCGGCATGATGTGCAAGCTAGGAACGACTCGCGATGGTGGTCAAGTGAGTCGCGAGCGTATCGAGACGCAGCCAACCGGTCGCCGTGAGGCGGAGGCGCTCGCCGGACACGGTCGCCCAACCGGCATCGATCCATGGCGCGGCGGTTTCGAGGAGCGACGGCGTGCTCGAGAGGCCATCCACCGTGCGGAGTCCGAGGTACACGCGCTCCGCGTCCTCATTGGCGGCGGAGAGCACTTCGGAGTCTTCGATCATCTCACCGCCGCCCAGCGCCGCGCGCGACCACTCGGCGTAGGGCGCGATGTTCCACCAGCGCCGCTCGCCATCGAACGAATGCGCCGACGGACCGATGCCGAGGTACGGCACGCGGCGCCAGTAACTCCCGTTGTGGCGGGCGCGCGCGCCGTCGCGCGCGTAATTGCTCACTTCATAGTGCTCGAAGCCGGCGGCGCCCAGCCGCTCGTGCGCCGCGAGAAACTCGCGCTCGTATTTCTCTTCCGGCGCCTCCGTGACATCGCCGCGCGCCTGCCAGCGGCCGAGCGGCGTTCCGGGCTCCACCGTGAGCCCGTAGAGCGAGAGATGATCCGGCGAGAGCGAGAGCGCGTGCGACAGATCACGCTCCCAGTCGCGGCGGAGCGCCGACGGCAGCGCGAAGATGAGATCGAGCGAGAGGTCGCCGATGCCGCCGGCGCGCGCGTGGTCCACTGAGCGCGCCGTTTGATCGGGCGTGTGGGTGCGGTGCATCCACTCGAGGACTTTGGCATCGAAACTCTGCGCGCCAATGGAGAGCCGGTTCACCCCCGCCGCGCGCCAGCTCTTCACCGCCTCGAGCGTGACGTCATCCGGGTTGGCTTCGAGGGTGACTTCGGCATCCGGTGCGATTGAGAACCGGCTTCGGACTACATCGAAAAGCCGCGCGATCCCTTCGGCGCCGAGCAGCGACGGCGTGCCGCCGCCGAGGTAGACCGTGGCGAGCGGCTCGGTCTGAGGCTCCGGCTGGCGGGCCTGTAATTCACATTCGATGGCATGCACGAAGTCGTTGGCAGGTATGACTTTCCGCACCGCGATCGAGAAATCGCAGTAACTGCATTTCCGGCGACAGAAGGGGATGTGGACGTAGAGATGCTCCATTTATCTAAAGATACGACGGCGAGGGTAACGCCGCTGACGGCGCGTGTGACGCCGCTGACGGCGCCTGTGACGCCGCTGACGGCGCCTGTGACGTGTGAGACGTGTGGCAACGGCGGCGGCGCGAGTGGTGATTTGGTTCGGCGCGCGGCGAGGCGGTGACGGTACTCGCAGCTGCGGGCCCTAGACTGGAGCGGCTGTTGCGCGGAGCGCCGAGTGACCTACGACGATTGGGAAGCGAAGGTACCTGAGGACATTCGCGCTGACCCGCTCTGGGACCTGCGCGTATACCGCGCGGCGCTCTATGCCGGCGAACTCGGTAGCGAGGACGCGACGATCGTTGCGCATGCCGGCGATCTCGGGGACGTCGCAAACCAAATGGCGCGCGCGACCCGATCGATCAGTGCGAATATCGCGGAGGGCTATAGTCGTCGAGGCCGCCGCGATCGCTCAAGGTTTTATGAGAATGCGTTGGGCTCAGCGCGCGAATCCCGCGACTGGTACTACAAGGCCCGCGAAGCGTTGGGGGAGGATACGACTCACGCCCGGATCTCGCTCCACACCTCACTTGTGCGAATCCTGACCGTCTTCGTGAGAAAGACCCGCCCCGAGCCAGCGCCGGTCCCGAACAGCGCGACCTGATGCCCCTACTCGCGCCGCCGCGGTTGCCACACGTCTCACACGTCACAAGCGCCGTCAGCGGCGTCACACGCGCCGTCAGCGGCGTCACACGCGCCGTCAGCGGTGTCACAAGCGCCGTCAGCGGTGTCACAAGCGCCGTCGTATCTCCCCCGTAAGCAAGCATTCGATCGTGCCCGTCACCTCGAGTGCACTCACCGCCACCATGCACTCCCTCGCCGGCAGCCCGGCACGCGCCGACAGATCATCGATATAGGCTTCGCCGTCGCCCAACGCGGTCCACACCGCCAGCTCGGCGCCCGTCTTGAACTCCGGATTCCGGGGCCGCCTCGGGCCCGTCTTGTCGAACAGCATGAGCGCGTCCGCGACCTCGGCGATCATCATCGCGCCGTCGCGCAATAGCAGGTTCGAGCCGGCGCTCTGCGGCGAATCGATGTCGCCGGGAACGGTCGCCACCGTGCGGCCGAGGTCCAGCGCATGGTTCGCGGTGATGAGCGCGCCACTATCCCGCGGCGCTTCGATGACGATCGTCACCTTCGCGAGCGCAGCGAGGATCCGGTTCCGTTTGGGGAACGACCCCGCGCTCGCGCGGTCGCCCGGCAACTCCTCGCTCAAGAGCAGGCCGCGCGCGCCGATCTGTTTGTGCAGCGGTCCATGCTGGGCGGGATACGCGATGTCCACGCCCGTGCCGAGCACGGCCGCGGTGCGGCCATTCGCGCCAAGCGCGGCGCGATGCGCGGCGGCGTCTATGCCACGCGCCATCCCGCTTATGACGGCAACGCCGTCACGCGCGAGCGACGTCGCGATCGCGTGCGTCATGCGCTCGCCATAGTGCGTCGCGCGGCGGGTGCCGACGATCGCCACGACGGGCGGTTCGATCGCGGCGAGGTCGCCGATCGCGAAGAGCACGGGCGGCGGGTCGTTGAGATCCTTGAGCGCCACCGGATATCCGGCGTCCAACGACGAGATCACGCGCGCGCCGCAGGCGGCCGCCCGCGCAAGCACCCCGTCAGCCTGCTCGAACGCACGCACGCACGCCTCTGCCGCGCTGCCCGCACCATCGATCGCTTGCGTGACGGACCCGAATGTCGCCAACAATTCCGCGAATCGTACCGCTCCCACACCGGGCAGGAGCGAGAGCGCGAGCGCATCGCGCCGCGCTTCGGCCTCAGGGTCGCGCGGCGTCCTCCGCCTTCGCGGCCATGGTGGCCGCTTTGCGCATGGAGAGCAGCGTGGTCCACCAGGCGTCGAGCAGGGTATCGAGCCCCTGCCGCGCCGCGCTGCTGATCGCGTAGATCCCGATCGCCTCAGGCGCGTCGATGGGCGGTGGATCCAGCTCGCCCATCAGGTCCATCTTCGTGAACACCACGCAATGCGGCTTCGCCGCGAGATCGGCCGAGTAACTCGCGATCTCTTTGCGCAGCGCGTCGTACTCCACCTGCCAATCGAGCGCGTCCACCGGGATCAGGAACGCCAGGATGCGTGTGCGCTCGATGTGCCGCAGGAACTGCAGGCCGAGTCCCTTCCCTTCGTGCGCGCCTTCGATGATGCCGGGGATGTCGGCCACCACGAAGGTGCGATGATCGCTGAGCGGCACGACGCCGAGGTTCGGCGAGAGCGTCGTGAAGGGATAATCCGCGATCTTGGGATGCGCCGCCGAGATCACCGAGAGCAGCGTGGACTTCCCCGCGTTCGGCGAACCCACCAAGCCCACGTCGGCGATGAGCTTGAGTTCGAACTCGAGGTCCTTGATCTGCCCTTCTTCGCCCGGCTGCCATTCGCGCGGCGACTGATGCGTCGCGGTCGCGAAAAAGGTGTTCCCCTTGCCGCCGCGTCCGCCCTTGGCGACGACGAACGTGTCGCCGTCACCGAGGATCTCGCCGAGCAGCTCGTTCGTTTTCCCGTCGCGGATCACCGTGCCGGGAGGCATCGGCAGCACGACGTCGGCGCCCGACGCGCCCGTCTTGTTGTTCCCGCTCCCGTGCTCGCCGCGCTCCGCCACCCACCGGTCGCGATAGGTGTAGTCGAGCAGCGTACTGAGATTGCTGTCGCCGCGCACGATCACGTCACCGCCGCGGCCACCGTCGCCGCCGTCGGGGCCGCCCATGGGCACGCGATGCTCACGCCGGAAGCTCGAGCATCCGGAGCCGCCGGTGCCCGCTTCGACGTGCACGCGCGCGCGGTCGATGAAGGCCATTAGCTCACCGCCTGCACGCGCGACCAGAGGTGCGCAATGCGCGCCTTGCTGTCCGCGCTCAAGCCGGCGCCTGCGACCGCGAGCGCGCCCTCGATCTCGCCCGCCGACGCGCCCGCGTGCAACGCGCCATGCAGGTGCGAATGCAATTGACGGTCTTGCTCCGTCGCTGCGCACACCGCCGCCACGCAGAGCTCCCGCCGTTTGAGATCGAGCCCAGGCCGCCCCAACACGCGGCCGTAACCGGTCTCGATCATCCAGTCGTCGAGCGCGGGATGCAGCCCGCGGATGTTCACGCGCAGCCGCTCGTACAGCGGACCGTACACGGTGACGCACGTGCTCTCGCCGCGCGCGAGCCAGTCGGCGGCGCCGCGCACTTGCTCATCGGGGTCCACCAATGGGGCGGCCCGCCCCGACGCTTTGCGCCAGGCGCGCATCGCATTCAGGGTACGCGGGAATCCGACGAACAAGAATGACTGCAGGATCGTTTCCTCTATCCATTCAGGGTTCACGCCGCTGCGCGCGGCGCGCGCGGCGCCGTCGCGCAGCGCCGCCTCATCGCCCACCGCGATCACGACCGCGAGCGCCACCAGCGCGCGCGTCGCGTCGTCCAGACCCTGCACGGTAGCACGAGCGGGAGAGGTCTGCGTCATCGAAACTCGGCGCGAAGGACCGCCGTCGCGCTAGGCAACGGGCCGGATCTCCCCGACCGTGGCGCCGCGCGTATTCACGATGGGCGTGCGCAGGAACGCAGCGAGCCGCGGCGGCAGGTCGGCCGGCAGCACGTCGAGGTACTGGAGCAAGCGGATCACCGCTGGGTGCTGCGCGCGGAACGCGCCGTCGCCCACCTTCACGACCGCCGCGAGACCGCGTTCCGGTATCGCCACCGCGTGCACGCCTTCGGCGCCGATCTTCGCGATCACTCGGCCCTGCGTCTCCTCCATGAGCACCGTGTCGAACCGGTCCGTGCCGCCCACGAGGAACGGGTACGCGCGCATCGCGCCGAAGATGCGCGCGGGCACCGAGTCGCCGGCGTGCGCCGCCGCCGCGAAGCGCGCGAGACCGGCGGCGAACGATTGCATCGGCAGACCGAACGCTACCACACCGCAGCCATCGGTCATGAGCTTCATGCTGGACGGGTCCACCTCGCACCATTTCGCGAGCGCCTGAACGACGTGCTGTTGCACCGGATGCACGCACTGTTCGTAGCCGCGCGTGGGCCACTTCTGCACCTGCGCGAGAGCGAGCATCGCCGCGTGCTTGCCCGAGCAGTTGTTATGCAGGCGGGTGGGGGTTTCGCCCGCTTCCTTGAGCGCCTTCTGCCCGCGTCGCGTGAGCGGCTCATGCGCACCGCACGCGAGATCGCCCTCTTCCAGGCGGAGCGTGCCGAGCATCCGGCTCACGATCTCAATGTGTTCGGGTTCTCCGCCGTGGCTCGCGCAGGTCATCGCGAGCATCTCGTCCGTCCACGCGAGTTCGTCGTACGCGCCGCTGTCGACGAACGGGAACGCCTGGAACGGCTTCGCGCAGCTGCGCATGACCGTCGCCATCGCAGGGTCGCCGGCGGATGCGCGCAGCGCGCCCGTGTGGTCGGCGACGGCCGCGTGTACGCGGTGCCGCGATTCGATCATGTCGCCGCGCGTCGCGACAATGTCCAGCTCAAGCCGCATCGGTCACCACCGGTGGAGCATGCGCAACGCCAGGTGTGCGCATGAGCGTGATCAATATTCCCGTCAGCAGCACCGCACCGCCCGCGAGCGTGAGCGGCGGCGGATCTCGCGGATCCCGGGGAGCAGCGCCGCGATGATCGTCGCGCCGATCGGCTCGCCCAGGACTGTGAGGTTCACCACGTACGCCGGAAGATAACGCAATGCCCAGTTCATCCCGGTATGTCCGAGCATCATGGGGCCGAGGGCGAGCGCGGTGAAGATCGCGAATTCGCGCGGCGGCTGCGGCAGGAGCGGCGTGCTGGCGACGAGCGCGAACAGCAGCAGTGTGACGAGGCAGGCGCCGTAGACGAGCGCCACGTAAGGCCAGAGGTCGAGCGTGCGGCGCAGGCGCCGGCCGACGAGATAGTACAGCGCGCCGGTGATCGCGCCGGAGAACGCCAGGAGGTCGCCGGCCACCGCGTGCGGCGGCGCGGAGGCGCTCGTCGATCCGGCATCGGCGAGCCCCACGATCATCGCCCCCACGACGGCAATGAGGATCCCGATCCACTGTCCGCGGCTCGGCGACTCCTTGAGCCACATCGCGCTCGCGCCGGCGACGATCACCGGCTGCATGTCGACGAGCAGCGTGCTCGCGCTGATCGTGGTCATGCGCAGCGACGCGTTCCACGCCCAGAAATGCAGCGCGAGCATCGCGCCCGCGCCGAGGGCGATGGCGAGGTCGAAACGAGAGAGGCGGCGCCACTGGCGCCAGCTGCCCATCGCGGCGACGATCGCGCCAATGAGGAGCATGGAGATCGCGAGCCGCCAGACCGCGACCGCCAGCGGGTCGGCATGCGAGAATCCGGATGAGCGGGCCGGCGAAACTGATGCCGAGGACCGATAAGGCGAGAACGACGAGGGGCGGCACTGCTGTCCGGGTTGAATGCGAGTGAAAGCTATACGGGGCTGGCCGAGTACGGGACTCCTGAGGGCGCGGGA
This sequence comes from uncultured Gemmatimonadaceae bacterium, assembly GCA_963737845.1. GTDB lineage: Bacteria > Gemmatimonadota > Gemmatimonadetes > Gemmatimonadales > Gemmatimonadaceae > DATKOH01. The sequence goes on from CAVTUD010000002.1 coordinate 171,643, forward strand.
AGCGGGAAGCGGGAAGCGCCGCGTTGAGCGAGAACGGCGCGTTGGATCCTCGCGTCGTTATCGCATCCCGCGGCGCTTCCCGCTTCCCGCTTCCCGAACGCGACGTTACTGGTACTGCCCCCGCCTCGCCGGTACCTTACCATCCATCATGCGCCCCTCGCTCAGCCGTCCGCGCCTGCAAACCCTCCTGCGCTCCGCAACCGGAAAACGCATCGCCGTCGTCGGCGACGCGATGCTCGATGTGTACCTCAAGGGCGACGTCGACCGCATCTCCCCCGAAGCGCCCGTGCCCGTGGTTCGCGTGCGCGAACGTCGCTCGGCGCTCGGCGGCGCGGCGAATGTCGCGCAGAATGTCGCGGCGCTCGGCGCGAAGGCGGAACTCGTCGCGGTCGTGGGGCGCGACGCGAGCGCCAAGGCGCTGCGCGCGATGCTCAAGGAACACGGTGGCGAGACGCGCGCGCTCGTCGAGGTCGATCGTCCGACGACGACAAAGACCCGCGTGTCGCGCGCGTGCAGCAGGTCGTGCGCTTCGACGAAGAAGAGGACGCCGAGCTCGGCGCTGCCGAATGTCGCGCGCGTGCTCAACGCCGTCGCGCACGCCGTGGCGCGAGCCGATGCCCTCGTGCTCGAGGATTACAACAAGGGATTGCTCGTGCCCGCCGTGATCCGCGCGGCGATCGATGCGGCGAACGCGCGCGGGATTCCAGTGGTGGTCGATCCCAAGTTCCGGAATTTCTTCGCGTACAAAGGCGCGACGATCTTCAAGCCGAACCGCCGCGAACTCGAAACGGCGCTCGGCGCCACGATGGACGTCGATCACCCCGAAGACCGTGCCCGGCATGCTTGAGCGGCTTGGCGTCGAGCACGTGCTGCTCACGCTCGGCGAGCGCGGCATGGTGCTCGTGAGCCCGAATGGCGTCGCAGATTCGCGTGCCGACCACCGCGCGCGAGGTGTACGATGTCGTCGGCGCCGGCGACACTGTGACCGCGTATCTCGCGGCAATACTGGCCGCAGGCGGCACGGTAGAAGAGGCGTCGATGATCGCGAACTTCGCCGCCGGCGTGGAGGTCGGGAAACTCGGCGCCGCCACCGTGGACGCCGACGAAGTGCTCGCCGCGTACAATGAGTACGCCGCGTACGTGAAGGGAGGCGGCTGAGTCGTGAAGACCGGATTCGCGCTGTGGCTCGCGGTCGCCGTCGTGGGCTCGTTGGCGTGGAGCACCGTGAGCTGGAACCTGCTGCAGCGGCGGATCCGGCGGAATCGCGCCGGCAATTGCGCGAATTGCGGCAGACCACTCAATGTGGAGCGCGCGCGCATCGGCGGACTCATGCTCTGCCCCGATTGCGCGCGACGGTCCCGCAAAGTGGTGACCGTCGCGGTGCGCTCGATCGCCGCGCTCGTGATCGCCGGCAGCGCGGGGATGATCTGGGTGGTCTACGAGGTGTGGGACGTGAACCGGAAGGGCGCCTGGCTGCTGCTCGGATTGTGGGGGATGTACTCGGGCGTGTTGCTGTTCATCGCATTCCTGTCCGCGCGAGACGCACATGAGGCCGGCCGGCGCGTGGCGCGCATGGAGCGGCGCGTGACACCTCCCGAGGGCCGCGGTCGTACGGAGAGTGTCATCACGCCACCTCGATCCCCGGGTATTTGATATGGGAGAACAGAACTACGTTGAGTTGCTCGGGATGGCCATGGTGTGCGGCACCGCACTCATTCTGGCCTTCGGATTTTTCTGGTACAAGCGCCCACGCGGCGTGAGCAACAAGTCCCTGGACGAGATCGCGGAGCGGCTCGCTCAACTGGAGCGCGCCGTGGACGCGATCGCCGTCGAGACCGAGCGGATCGGCGAGGGCCAGCGCTTCACCGCCAAGCTGCTCGGCGAGCGCTCGGCCGAGCACAGCGCGCCGCGATGACCGGGCAGTGGAGCGAGAGTGCGGCTTCACGACATCCTGGAGCTTGAGATGCAAGACAAGTACACCTTCGTCATCACGATATTCTCGATCATCGGGGTCTCCTCTATTACGATCGCGCTCGGCGTGGCCTGGCTCAGACGGCCGCCGCGCGTGGCGTCGAAGGATCTCGCGGAGATCGACGGAGCGGTTGACGTCGCTGGAACGCGCCGTCGATACGATTGCCGTCGAGACCGAGCGTATCAGCGAAGGCCAGCGATTTACCACCAAGTTGCTCAGCGAGCGCGCGGCTGAGCATATCGTGCCGCGATGACCGGCCAGGAAGCGGCCGTGCTCATCGTCGGTACCGTGGCGGTCTGCAGCATGGCCGTCACGTGGATGAAGATGCATTACCGGAGCCCGAAGGGTCTCGCAAGCGGCGATCTCGCCGCGATCCAGGCGCGGCTCGAGCGCATCGAGCAGGCGGTGGACGCGATCGCCGTGGAGACCGAGCGCATCTCCGAGGGGCAGCGCTTCACGACGAAGCTGCTCAGCGAACGAACGACGAGCGGGAGTGAGCAGCAATGAATCCGAACGATACGGCGGCCTTTGTTACACTCGTGCTGACCGTGGGCGTGATCGCGTTCACGTGGATCGCGACTCGGAACCGGCGGCAGCCCTCTGTTGGGAATGCGGAGCTCAAGGCGATCGACGAACGGCTCGCGCGCATGGAGCAGGCTATTGATGCCATGGCGGTGGAGACGGAGCGGATTTCAGAAGGGCAGCGGTTCACGGCGAAACTGCTGAGTGAGCGAGCGCACGAGCAACTGCCGAGGAACTGAAGGACGCGGGAAGCGGGAAGCGGGAAGCGCCGCGGGATGCGATAACGGCGCGGACTACAGCTTCTCGCGCAGGCTCGCGATCAATCTGGTGAGCATGCGGCTCACGTGGTCCCCGATCTCCTCGGCGGCCTTCAAGTCGTTCTCAGCGAAGTAGCCTACGCAGCGACCGCCCTCGAGGAGTGTCGCCAGTTCGGCTAGCGAGCCGCGCGAGATCGAGAGGAAGTGCAAGTATTCCTTTGTGTGGCTCCGCGCGTTCCCCTCCGCAATGTTAGCCGCTACTGAGACCGAGGCGCGACGAATCTGACTCGACAGATCGAAGCGCTCGGCCGGCGGCAACTTCGCGACGAGCCGATGGGACTCTACCATCAGATCCATCGCCCTTTGCCAAACCTTAAGCTGACGACAATTCTGAATCATGGCGCCTCCGAGAGTTTGGAAGCTGCCATTCGATCGAGGCGAGAGTAGCATCGCGGTATTCGGCTATGGCGCGTTCTGTCGCCGCCGCCGTTTCACATCCCGCGGCGCTTCCCGCTTCCCGCTTCCCGCGCGCTACGAAGCTTTGTCTCTCCTTCACTCGTCTTTCCCGGACCGCCCTCGAATGCATAGTTTGTTCTTGTAAGAAGGGCCCTTAGCTCAGCCGGTTAGAGCAGCGGACTCATAATCCGACGCGCGCAGGTTCGAATCCTGCAGGGCCCACTTCGTCCTACTCCTCCGCCGCGCGCAGCGCCTGCGCCGGGTCGGTTCGCGAGACAAGCCATGCCGGGCGCGCCGCGGCGACGAGTGCCACCGCGCTGAGCAAGACGGCGACCACCAAATAGATCGCGGGATCCCGCGGCTCAACGTCGTAGAGCAACGGCGCCACCAACGGACCGCCCGCGAACGCGATCGCGAATCCGAGCGCGAGTCCCGAAAGCGTCAGCGCGATCCCTTCGCGCAATACGAACCACGTGAGCCGGTTCGGACTCGCGCCGAGCGCGGAGCGCACGGCGAGTTCCGCCGAACGACGCGAGATGCCGAACGCGATGAGTCCGTAGAGCCCGACGCCGGCGACTGCGAGCGCGAGCGGGCCGAGGATCTCGAAGACGGTTGCCGAGAGCCGCCAAGGGCGAAGATACGGCTCCAAGTCGCTCGGGAGGGCGCGGACTCTCACATTGAGAAGCCCCGGCTCGAGCTCGAGCAGCGTGCGCCGCACCATGGCCACGGCGAGCGCGGGATCACCGGCGGTGCGCGCGACGAGCGCTGACGGCTGATACTCCCCATGGCGCTGCGTGATCGGAGCGAACCATTGCGGCTGGGGGGTCTCGCGCAACTCGCGTATGTGCGCGTCGGCGACGACACCTACGACGGTCGAACAAGTTGAGTCTGACTCGGCGATCATGCACTGTCCCAACGGATCCTTCCCGGGCCACAGTTCGCGCGCGAGCGCCTCATTCACGATCACCACGCTTGGTGCATGGTCGTTGTCGGTCGCCGCGAACTCGCGTCCCTCGCGCACATGCATGCCTAGAGCGCGGAAATAGTCCTCCGACACGGAATTATAATCCGCGGAGTGATGAGCTCCAGGCGCGCCAGGAATGCGAACATCACCCCAAAAGCTCGTCGCGAACGGCATTGCGAGCATGACGCTCACGTGTTCGAGTCCCGGCCGGCCTCGCAGTGCCGCGTACGCACGATTCCAGTACGCCAAGTAATCGAATCCATGTGAGCTCCACACGTCGGCGACGAGCACATGAGCTGCGTCGAATCCGAGATCCGTCGCATTCGCGCGCTCAAGGCTTCGCACGAACAGCCCCGCACCAACGAGCAGCACAGTCACGAATGTGGCCTGCGAGAGGAGCAGCGCATTCCGCAGACGTTCGCCACGCCGCATGCCGCGTACGGACTGGCTGCCGATACTCGCGACGTATTCGCGCTGCGCGAGATGCAGTATCGGGATCACGCCAATAAGGACACCGATAACGACCGCCGCGACTCCGCCCAGGAAAGTGGCGCGCGCGCCGAGCGTTACGCCGTCCCAGGCGATATCCGACAGCAGCACCCTTCGAACGAACGCCGTCCCGATCGTTGCGACCATCAGGCTCACCGCAAAGCCGAGCGTCGCAAGCATGAGGCTCTCGGTCAGCAGCAGACGCGCGACGCGCGACCGGGTGCCGCCCAGCGCGAACCGGATGCCCAGCTCGCGGCGCCGTTGGATCGTGCGCGCCAACATCAGATTGCTGACGTTCGCCATCGCAATGAACAGCACGAGTAGGGAGAACCCGCCCAACCACAGCGCGATGCGCGCGCGCGTGGTCGGGGAACCGTCCGCGTTCCGCGAACCGGCGATCGACACGAGGATCGCCCGCACCGGTGGCTCGCGCGGATCGGCCACCTGTTGCGCCTGCCGCAGCGTGATCGCCGCCTCGGTCTCCGCGGGCGCGGCCCCGCGGCCGGCGCGCCGGCGCACTATGACTTGCGTCCAGTAGCCGCTGCGTATGTACCACTTCGGGCCGCCGAATTGCGCCGATCCCACGGTATACGGGATCCAGAGGTCCACGCGTGCCGCGTCCACACCCGAGAATGCTCGCGGCGCGACGCCAACGATCGTGAACTTCCGGCCGGTGATCTCGATCTCCCGCCCCAGGACGCTCCGATCGCCGGCATACTGTCGCTGCCAAACGTCGTAACTGAGCACGGCCACCAGATCCCCTTCCGGGATCCGGTCCTCCTGCGGCAGGAAGAACCGCCCCAAGGCCGGGCGCACCTGGAGGGTCGTGAAAAAGCTTGGCGTCGCGATCATGCCCTTCGCCTTCCAGGCGCTCTCCCCGTGCCCGACCGGCATGTCCTGGTCCGCGAAGGCTGCAACGGAATCGAACGCATCAACGTGATCACGCAACGTGAGGTAGTTCCCGTATGTTGTCCAGAACGCGGTGTCATACTTCCCCGCGAATCCGATCCGGCTCACGCCGGCGGGATCACCGACTCCGTTGGGCGGACTCAGCAGCAGGCGGTCGACGATGTCGAACATCACCGCATTCACCGCAAGCCCCAGCGCGAGAGTGATCACGATCGCGACTGTGGACGCCGGAGCGCGCATGGCGGTGCGCACGGCGAACGAGATATCCTGCCGAAGGGTCGACATCATGGTGGTGGGACTCTCACGTTGCTCGCCGGCGTGCCGGCGGGTGAGAACACTTCGTTCGCGGTCGACCAGGTGATCGAGTCGAAGCTCACTTCCTTCTCGCCGGCCACCACGAAGAACAACGAGTCGATCACGCCGCCTGCGATGCCGTCGCGCCCGGTGGGCATCGGAGCGTATGCCGACCACGAATCCGCCGGCGCGTTGTAGCCGATGGTCGTGGAAACAGAATTCCCGTTGAACCCACCCACGACGAAGAGATTCTCGCCGATCGCCGCCGCCGCCGGCGCGACGACGCCGCCGGGCATCGCAGCGCGCGTCGACCACTGATCCGTGGCCGGATCGTAGGCCTCGACCAACGTCAACGCCGAGGTCCCATCGAAGCCGCCCACGGCGTAGATGATGCCGTTCAACGCGGCGGCCGCCAGCAGATAGCGCGGGGCAGACATCGGCGCCTTCGTGGACCAACTGTCGGTGGCTGGATCGTACGCCTCGACGCTCGCGACCAATGTACAGGTGAGGATGTCGGATTGCCCGCCGATGGCGTAGAGCTTGCCATTCACGACCGCAATGGCAAGAGCGCGTCGCGCCGTCGGCATCGGTGCCTTCTCGGACCAAGTGTCAGTCGCCGGGTCGTAAGCCTGAACATCGTTGAGCGTCGGAGTACTATACGAGGGCGCCCTCTGGCCGCCCACGGCGTACAGGATCCCATTCACTACGCCTACCGCCAAGTCGCCGCTCGTGTGCGGCATTGGCGCCTTGGTCGCCCACTCATCACTCTGCGGGTCGTAGACCTCAAGTACGGCCGTTCCCACCGAGTAGCCGGCGCTGTCGACGAATCCGCCCACCGCATAGAGCTTGCCGCCGATCACTCCCGCGCCCAGAAGGACGCGCGGTGTGGGGATCGCCGAGCGGACGCTCCATGCGCCCGGGGGCACCGGGTTGCCGGCGACCGGCTGCGTACAGCTCAGCGCGCCGAGCGCACCTGCACAGAGCAGGCCGGCAACGAAGCAACGGCTTCCCGTCACCGGAACAGCGCCGCCGACTTGATCACCGTCTGCGCGACGCCCCACGCGAGCGGGATGCCTACGTAGAGCCACGCGAGCGCGACACGAACTCTCTCGCCGCGATTCGTCTCAGCCATTGGTCTCTCCGCGGAAATGGTGCTTCGCGTCCACCGGGCGCATCGCAACGTTCGCGATGAACCCACCACGAGCAAGCCCGCCATCACGTACATGGTCACGTCGTACGCGTCGGACTTCGGGACGCCGTGCGCGATCTCGTATTCGCGAATGTAGTTCACGAGCACGGGGCCGAGGGCGCCGGCGACGCTCCACGCGAGCGAGCAGACGCCCGTGGATCGCGCCCACCTGCATGGTGCCGAACATGTCGCGCAGATACGCGGGAATGGTCGCGAAGCCGCCGCCGTACATTGATAGCAGCACAGCGCACACGATCACGAACAAGGCCACGGACTGGTGTCGCCACGGTCGCGAATGCTCGCGTAGAGCACCGCGCCCAGCGCGAAGAAGACGAAGTACGTCGCGCGACGGCCGATCTTGTCGCTCGCCGAACTCCACAGGAATCGTCCCGCCATGTTCGCGAGGCTCAAGAGACTCACGAACCCCGCCGCCGCGGCCGCGAGCACGCGTCCCTTGAAGATCTCCTGGATCATGGGACTCGCCTGCTCCAGGATCCCGATCCCCGCGGTCACGTTCGCACAGAGCATGATCCAGAGGAGCCAGAACTGCCGCGTGCGCATCGCTTCATTCACCTCAACGTTCGCGGTCGTGACCAACGGCTTCGACGCCGGCGGCGTCCAGCCCGCCGGCTGCCAGCCCGGCGCCGGCACGCGCACGCTGAACGCACCGAACATCATGAACGCGAAATAGATCACACCGAGCGCCACGAACGACTCGGCGACGCCGGGAGACGTCGCCGTCTTGAAATGATTCATGAGCGCCACGGACAGTGGGACTCGCGATCATCGCGCCGCCGCCGAATCCCATGATCGCCATCCCCGTCGCCATGCCGGGCCGGTCGGGGAACCACTTGATGAGTGTCGTCACCGGCGAGATGTAGCCGAGCCCGAGTCCCACGCCGCCGAGAACGCCGTAGCCGAGCACGAGCAGCCAGAACTGGTGCGTCGCGATGCCCGCCGCGCCGATCATGAAACCGCTCGCGAAGCACACCGCGCTCGTGAACATCGCGCGCCGCGGGCCGACGCGTTCGAGCCACGCGCCGAAAGTCGCCGCCGAGAGCACCAAGGAAAATGATGGCGACGCTGAACACCCAGCCGATGCGTCGAGAACTTCCAGTCGTCGGGGGCGGCGTCGGCGCCGCCGATGAGCCGCGACAACGGGATCTTGAACACGGAGAACGCGTACACCTGGCCAATGCACAGGTGGATCGCGAGCGCCGCCGGCGGCACGCGCCAGCGGCTGAATCCGGGCGACGCAATGCTATGGTCGCGATCGAGGAAGGAGAGCATTGCCACGCGCCGATTCTACGCCGCGCGTGCGGCTGCCGCCACTACCAAGATGGTCGCGGTTCCGTTACCATTCGCTCTCGCGTTCGGGCGCGTAGCTCAGCTGGTTAGAGCGCTGGTCTCACATACCAGAGGTCGGGGGTTCGATCCCCTCCGCGCCCACTACGAACTACCAACTACGGACGGCGGGCTGTCGGCTGTTGACTGTCGCCTGCCACTGCGAGCGCGAACGGCCACCCCATCTTGGAGTGGCCGTTGTCCATCGTGGGTCGCAGGCGACAGCCGACAGCCGACAGTCCGCCGTTAAGACCGCGGTATCATTTGAACGTCGTCGTCACTACCAGAATAACTTTGTCCGCACACTGCGCACGTCACCTGCAACGGTCCCATGATGCGCGCGTCGAGTGGGAGTCTCGTTCCGCACTGGCACATCCAGCCGGCGATCTGGGCGGGGACGCCTACGACAAGTGCGAAGGCGGGCACGTCGCGAGTCACCACCGCTCCCGCGCCCACAAAAGCGTACTCGCCCAGCACGGTGCCGCACACCACGGTCGCGTTCGCGCCAATGCTCACGCCGCGGCGCACGATGGTGGTCTGATATTCGTTCTTCCGCGACACGTGGCTGCGCGGGTTGATCACGTTCGTGAATACCATCGACGGGCCGAGGAACACATCGTCCTCGCAGATCACGCCCTCGTAGATGCTCACATTGTTCTGCACTTTCACGTTGCGGCCGAGCGTCACGCGCGGCATCACCACCACGTTCTGCCCCAGCGAGCATGCCTCGCCGATCACGGCGCCGGGCATCACGTGGCAGAAATGCCAGATCTTGGTGCCCTTCCCCACCACGGCGCCCTGGTCCACGAAGCTCGACACGTGCGCCTGGCCGCCGCCGGGCAGATCCTTCATCTCGCTCATGTGCGGGGTGTCTCCTCGGAGAACGACCGCAGGGGCAGCGTGACTTCGCGGTCGGTGCGCGCCGACTCATAGATCGCGAGGATCAACTCGAGCGACTTCCGCCCCTCGCGGCCATCGGTGCCCGGCACGGCTTCGCCTCGCAGTACCTTCACCACATTCTCGTAGTACGGCTTGTGCCCCGAGCCATACACGCTCAGTGGGTTCGGCGCGGCCTTCTGCGCCTCGGCCGCCTGATCGATCGCATCGTCGCGCTTCGCGAACTCCCACGTCTCGATGCGATTGAGCGCGGTGCCGCCCACCTTCACGGTGCCATTCTCGCCGAGGATCGTGACCGATCCCTCGAGATTCTTCGGGAAGGTGAGCATCGTGACCTCGATGGTGCCCATCGCGCCGTTGCGAAATTTCAAGACTGCGACGCCCGTATCCTCGCTCTCGATGCGCCGCGCCAGCGTCGCCGTCTTCGCACTCACGCTCGCCACCGGACCCACGAGCCACTGGATCATGTCCACATAGTGGCTCGCCTGGTTCATGAACGCGCCGCCGTCGAACTCCCAGGTGCCGCGCCACGGCGCCGCGTCGTAATAACTCTGCGGACGGTTCCAGCGCACGGTGGTGTTCGCGAGATAAATGCGCCCGAAGCGGTCGCTGTCGATCGACTTCTTCAAGAGCTCGATCGCCGGGTTCAACCGGTTCTGCTTCACGACGAACAGCTTCACCTGCGCGTCGTCGCACGCTTTCACCAGCGCATCGGCCTCCTCCAGCCGTGTCGCGATCGGCTTCTCCGAGATCACGTGCAGTCCATGCTTCGCCGCCATGATGCCGTGCTTCGGATGCAACCCGCTCGGCGTGCAGATCACGGCGACATCGGCTCCCACCTTGTTAAGCAGTTCCTCGGCGCTGGTGTAGTGCGGCACTCTGAACTTCTCGCCAGCCTCCTTCGCGCGCGCGGCGACCTCATCGCACACACCCACGAGCTTCAGGCTCGGCTGGCTCGCGATCGCCTCGAAATGGCGCTCGCTGATCCGGCCGCAGCCGATCAACACGACTCGGAACGTGCGCTCGGCAGCCATCAAGCCTTGGCGCCGCGATAGGCCGCCGTCGCGTTGCGCGTGTCGATCACGATGCTCGCGAGGCGCGACACGCGCGCGTAGTCCACGGAGCTGTGATCGGTCACGACCATCACCGCATCGGCGCCGGTGAGCGCCGCGTCGGTGAGCGGCACCGACTTGCCCACAGCGCCCTCGGGCGTGTGATCGTCAGCGCGGATCTCGGGCACATGCGGATCGTGATAGCTCACGATGCAGCCCTTCTGCGAGAGCAGATCGAGGATGTCGAGCGCCGGCGATTCACGCAGGTCATCGACGTCACGCTTGTACGCGACGCCGAGCACGAGCACGCGCGCGCCTTTGAGCGCCTTGCCAGCCTCATTCAGCGCGTCCTGCGCCTTCGCGACCCAGAACGCGGGCATCTCGGTGTTGATCTCGCCGGCGAGCTCGATCATGCGCGTCTTGTAATGCAGCGTGCGCATCTTCCACGCGAGATAGTGCGGGTCGAGCGGAATGCAGTGACCGCCGAGTCCGGGTCCCGGCGTGAACTTCATGAAGCCGAAGGGCTTCGTGGCCGCCGCCTCGATCACTTCCCACACCGAAACGCCGAGCTTGTCACAGATCACGGCCATCTCGTTCACGAGGCCGATGTTGATCATGCGGAAGGTGTTCTCGAGGAGCTTCGTGAGTTCGGCCGCCTCGGGCGAACTCACCTGGATCACCTTGTCGATGAACAGCTCGTACACGCGCTTGCCGAGTTCGCTGCAGCGCGGGGTGACGCCGCCGAGCACTTTTGGCGTGTTCTTCGTGTGCCACTGCGCGTTGCCGGGATCCACGCGCTCCGGGCTGAAGCACAGGAAGAATCCGTCGCCGACTTTCAGGCCCTTCTTCTCGAAGCTCGGCTCCATCAGTTCGCGCGTAGTGCCGGGATACGTGGTGCTCTCGAGCACGATGAGCTGGCCGGGGCGCAGCGCCGCGGCCACGGATTCCGTGGCGGCGACGACGAAGCTCATGTCGGGGTCTTTCGTTTTCCCGAGCGGCGTGGGCACGCACACCGAGATCACATCGCACTCTTTCAGGCGCGACATGTCGAGCGTCGCTTCGAGCTTGCCCGATTTGCGCAGCGCCTGCACGTCGGCGGCGAGCACATCCTTGATATGGCTCTCGCCCGCGTTCACTCCGGTCACAATGCGATCGCTCACCTCGAAACCGATCACTGTCAGCCCGGCCTTCCCCATCTCGACGGCGAGCGGCAGCCCGACGTAGCCGAGTCCGAGCACGCCGCACGTGATGTCCCGCTTCTGGATCTTGGAAGAGAGCGTCTCGTAGGTGGTCATGCCGGCGGGCTGGGGTTCACGAAGGGATGCGGCAAGCTAACCGCCGCTCGCAGGGCGAACAAGCGAAGGCGATCAACCCTTCGCGCCGGCGGCGCGCATGCGCCCGAGCGCTGCGGCATCGAGCCGCACACGGATCACCATCTCCTCGCCGTCGTTGCGCTGGTCGATCACTTCACCCGCGCGATGGAGCTCGGCGAGCAGCCGGCCGTCACTCGTGGAGACGCGGAGCTCGGTGACCGGCTTGAGTTTCCGCACGATGCCGAGCAATGCGCGCCGCAGCGGCTCGAGACCATCCTCCGATACCGCGGACACGAACACGGACTCGGGCGCGATGTCTTTCGCGCGCGCGTGAAGCGTCGCGAGAGAATCTTCGGGCACAAGGTCCATCTTGTTGAACACGACGAGCATCGGCCTCTCGCCGGCGCCGAGCTCCTCGAGCACTTCGGTCACTGTGCGCGCCTGGTCCTCCCAAAGCGGGTGGCTCGCGTCGATCACATGGAGAAGGAGATCGGCCTCTCGCACTTCTTCGAGTGTCGCACGGAAGCTCGCGACGAGATCGTGCGGCAGCTTGCGGATGAAGCCGACGGTGTCGGTGACGAGCACGCGCTGCGATTCGCCGAGGTCCACTTCGCGCGTGAGCGGGTCGAGCGTCGCGAACAGACGGTTCTCCACGAAGATGTCCGCCGCATCAGCGAGCGAGCGCAGGATCGAGGACTTGCCGGCGTTCGTGTAGCCGACGAGCGACGCGCGGAAGCTCGTGCGCCGCGAGGATCGCTGCACGGCGCGCGCGCGCTGAACGTCGGCGAGCTTGTCCTTCAGCGCGCCAATGCGATGGCCGATCAGCCGGCGGTCTGTCTCGAGCTGCGTTTCACCGGGGCCGCGCATGCCGATGCCGCCGCGGAACTTCTCGAGGTGGGTCCACATGCGCGTGAGGCGCGGCAGCAGATATTCGAGCTGCGCGAGCTCCACCTGCATCTTGCGCCTCGCTCGTGCGCGCGCGCACGGCGAAGATGTCGAGGATCAACTCGGCGCGGTCCATGACGCGCTTGCCCACCGCGTTCTCGATGTTGCGCAGCTGCGCCGGGGTGAGCTCGTCGTCGAAGATCACGAGGGTCGCCTGCTTCTCGTCGATGAGCGACTTGAGCTCCTCGAGCTTGCCGCTGCCGAGGTAGGTGCCCGGATGCGGCCGGTCGAGCAGCTGCGTGACCTCCCCCACCACGGTGGCGCCCGCGGTGTCGGCGAGCTCCGACAGTTCCTCGAGATGCTCATCGAGCCGGCGGCGCGCACCCGCGCCCTTCATCGGCGCACCGACCAACAGCGCGCGCTCGACGACGGTTTCCAGACTGATCATGTCACGACTCAATTCAATGATCCTCTAGTGCTTCAAGAGAACAAACTGCTTTGACAGGATTAACATGATTGACGTGATGTGAACAACACACGCTTAAGGGGTTTGCACTTCCATCATGAACATCTTGTTAATCATGTCAAAGCTTCTGTTCGTTTGATGGATCCGGTGACTTCTTTAAACTCTCCCACCACGCGATGCGCTTCGCTATTTCCTTCTCGAAGCCGAACTTCCCCGGCTCGTAGAAGCGCGCGCCGGCGATCTCGTCCGGGAGATACTGCTGCGGGATGTACGCGTTCTCCGAATCGTGCGCGTACTTGTAGTTCTTGAAGTACCCAAGATCCTTCATCAGCGCGGTGGGCGCGTTCCGGATATGCAGCGGCACAGGCGCCGCCGGCGTCTCTCGCGCGGCGGCCATCGCGCCGTCCAATGCACGCTTGGTCGCGTTCGACTTGGGCGCGGTGGCCAGGTAGATCGTCATCTCCGCCAGAGGAAGATAACCCTCGGGCGCGCCGAGCATGTGATACGCGTCGCGCGCGGCCATCGCGAGCTGCAGCGCGTTCGGATCTGCCAGCCCGATATCCTCCGCGGCCATCGCGATCGCGCGACGGAAGAGGGTCATCGGATCCTCCCCACCGTCGATCATGCGCGCCATCCAGTAGAGCGCGCCCTGCGGATCGCTTCCGCGCAGCGACTTATGGTACGCCGAGAGCGCGTTGAAGTGCTCCTCACCGCTCTTATCGTAACGCGCGAAGCGCTTCTGCAGCGCCTCGCGCACGACATCCACCGTGATCGTGCCGTTGAATCCCGCGTGGGCGGCGGCGGCCTCGAGCGCGGTTAGCGCCCGGCGCGCGTCGCCGTCGGCTTCCGTGGCCAGCAGTGCGCGGGCGTCGGCGTCGAGCGTGAGCTTGAGTCGGCCAAGTCCGCGCGATTCATCCGTGAGCGCGCGGTCAATGAGGGCGCTGATGTCCTCGCTCGTCAGCGCCGCGAGCACGAACACTCGCGTGCGCGACAAGAGCGCGCCGATCACCTCGAACAATGGATTCTCGGTCGTCGCACCGATGAGCGTGACGGTGCCGCGCTCCACGTGCGGCAGGAACGCATCCTGCTGCGACTTGTTCAAGCGATGGATCTCGTCCACGAACAGCACGGTGCCGCGCTGGTTCGTCGCCAGGCGCTCCTCGGCCTCCTGTATGATCTCGCGGAGCCGCGGCACCCCCTCGGTGACGGCCGAGAACGGAACGAACGCGCGGTCGCCATGCTGCGCGACGAGCAGTGCGAGCGACGTCTTCCCGCTGCCCGGCGGACCCCAGAAGATCATCGAGTCCACGCGTCCCTGCTCGATCGCGACGCGCAGCGCCTTGCCCGGCGCGAGGAGTTTCTGCTGCCCCGCGAACTCGTCGAGCGTGCGCGGCCGCATGCGAGCGGCCAGCGGCTGCGCGGCCACCGGCGCCTGGAAGAGCTGCGACTCGCTCCCGGCGCGGCCTTTCCCCACCACGGCGCGCGATTTCAAGCGGGCAGCAGCGCGCGGGCGCCGAGATAGGTCGCGACTCCCACGAAGAATCCGGCCTGCAAGTGCCAGCCGCGCTTCGCCTGGAATTCCGGGATCAAGTTGGATGCTCCCACATACAGCGTGACGCCCGCCGAGAGCGCGAGCCCCCACGTCGCCAGCCATGGGATGCGCGGTGTCGCGATCGCTCCGAGCACGGTCGCCGCGCCGAGCAGCGCCGCCGCGAAGAACGCGCGCCGGCGTCCCGCGCCGGCGGCGAGGAAGAGGCTCGCGATGGCCAGCCCCTCGGGCAGTTTGTGCAGCGCGATCGCGAGGAACACCAACGCGCCGAGTTGTGCACTCGCGGCGCTCGCGCTCGCGATGGCGACGCCGTCCACGGTGGTGTGCACCATCAGCCCGATGAGCGCGGAGACGCTCACGGCCTCGGAGACCTTGTGCGTCTCTTCGCCGAAATGGAAATGCGGTGCGAGCGCGTGCTGCGTGAGATGCACCGCGAGGAATCCGCCGAGCGCGACGACGGCCGCCGTGTGCCCGCCCGCCGCGTACGCCGCCGGCAGCATGTCGAGCAGCGCCACCGAGATCATGAAGCCTGCGGCGAGCGCGATGATCGTCTCGAGCGCGCGCACGCTCCAGCCGGAGCGCCATGTGACGGCCGCTGCGCCGGCGAGATTCGCCGCCGCGGCGGCGAGCGCGAGCACGAGCGGCGTCATGCCGCCGCTAGCCCCAGCGCAGTCGCCGCGCGCGCGACGAGCTCGCTCAGTTCCGGCGCCGGTGCCTCCCCGTGCCGCGCGAACTTCCAGCTCTTCGTACGCACGAGCCGCTGCTCCTTGATCCCCTTCCCTTCGAGCACGTTCGCCCAGCGGTCGCTCTGCGAATAGATGAACAATTCGCGCACCGGATTCAGCGTGAGCTGGTCGCTTGGCGTGAACACCATGATCTGCACGCCGCCGAGCGCCACGAGCGGCTGCTCGAGCGCCGCGAATGCCTCGCGCACCGCGGCGCCGGATGGCGCCGGTCCTTTCCACGAGCGCTCGGTATGCTTGTCGTCCATCTCCACAGTGACCGCGCCGCTCAATTCGCTCAGCAGAGAAAAGAAGAGCATGACCGCTCCCTGCTCGCCGGCCACCACATGGAACGCCCAGTAGCCACCGGACTCCTTCGTCATCGTGAAGCCGCTCGGCGCCGTGCGGAACTGGTCCCAGAATGGCATCTGCAGGGGGTGATCGCGGAAGATGGACATCGCGCTACTTGGCCTCGAGCGCGCGTGCGAGCAACGCGGTGCGCGTGTTGCGCGCCGGATCCTCTAATACCCAGTCCAGCAGCGATTGGAGCATCTTGCCCATCGCCGGCCCCGCGGGGATCCCGGCGCCGCGCAGATCGTCGCCGTCGATCGCGAGATCGCCCATCTCCACCGGCTCATGGAACGCCGCGCGTGACATCCTGCGGTAGAGCGACGCCACGCGCTCGGCGGTCGGCGCGGCCATGGACGCCCCGCGCTCCGCCGCATATCGCGCCGCGAGCAGCCGCATCACCGCCCCCACGCGCAGCCGCCCGGCCGCCGCGACCCAGCGGCGCACCATGACCGCCGTCACCGGCGCGCTCGCCGAGATCGCGGCGCGCACCTGCGGCTCGAGCGCGCGCCACCGCTCGAGCACTTCCTTGATCCACGACACATCGCTGTTGGAGAACTTGAGCGCCTTGAGCGCGCGCTCGGCATCCTTGGGCGCGAGCTCGGCGAAAAGCGCGGTGAGGCGGTCGATGCGGCGCTCCGGATGCGCGGCGCCGCGCGGCTGCGCCATAGCGTCGAGCGACTTGAGCGTGACGTCGCTCACGCTCGCGAGCGGTGGCACGAGCGACTTGAACGCGCCGCTCGCGCGCCAGAGCTTCATCGCTTCACTCGGCCACGCCACCTGCTCCATCGTCTTCTCGAGCTCCTGCTTCACCCGCTCCATGGAGAGACGGCCGAGGTGCGGCGCGCTGTCCACGATCGCTTTCCATGTGGCCGAATCGATCGTGAAGCCGAATCGAGCCGCGAACCGCAGCGCGCGCAGTGCGCGCAGGCGGTCCTCCTTCATGCGATCGGCCGCTTTGCCCACGGCGCGCACGACGCGCCGCTCGAGATCGGCGCGGCCGTCGAACGGATCGTGGAGTTCCTTGCGCGATGCCGAGTACGCGATGGCGTTGATCGTGAAGTCGCGCCGGGCGAGGTCTTCGTCCAGCGACGCGCCGAATTCCACTTCCGCGTGGCGTCCGTCGGTCTTCACGTCGCGGCGGAAGGTCGTGACCTCGTGCATGCCGCCGGCGGGATCGAGCACGCCCATCGTGCCGAACTTGATGCCCACGGGCGCCGTGCGCTTGAAGAGGCGCTTCACCTGCGTGGGCGTCGCGGCGGTGGCCAGATCCCAATCGAGATGCGCTTCGCCCAGCAGCGCGTCGCGCACGGCGCCGCCAACGAACCACGTCTCGAAGCCCGCGCCCTCGAGCGTGCGCGCGATATCGAGCACCACACCTGGTGGCTTCAGGTGCGACTGATCGCGCGCGTTCATTCGCTCTGGCTCCGCCACTCGAACACTTCGCGGATGCCCGCCATGTCCATGCCGGCGCCGAGCGCGAGCAAGAGATCGATGCGAGCCTGCGGCGGACGCCGGCCGCCGGCGAGGATCGTGCCCATCGCGTGCAGCCGTCGGCCGCCGCCTTCGTATGCGTACGTCTCGCCCACGCGGCCGCGTTGCGCGCGCGAGGCGATCACGACGGGCTTTCCCTCCGCGATCCAGCGGGCGATGCCGGGCACCATCGCGGGCGGCACGTTGCCGCGCCCCATTCCCGCCACCACGAGTCCGCGCGCGGTCGTACGCGATGCTTCGAGCAGACGGTCGTCAGCGCCCGCCCACGCGTATACGATGTCCACCGGCCCGCCGGGCGTGGCGGGAGTGAGCACCGGCGGCGCCGGCGGCAGCGCGCGGCGGAAGATCACGGCGCCGTCGTCGATCACCGCAATGGGCCCGAGGCCGGGACTCTCGAACGCATCGAGCAAATGCGTGTGCGCCTTGGTGACGTCGAGTCCGGTGAAGATCCGCCCGCCCATTGCGACCATCGCGCCGAAGCCGCGCGAATCCGGACTCGCGGCAACTCGCACCGCATCGAGCAGGTTCGCCGGCCCGTCCCAGCCGAGGTCGCTCGCGGTGCGCATCGCACCGGTGAACACCACCGGCTTGTCGCCGGGTACCGAGCGCGCGATGAGGTACGCGCTCTCCTCGAGTGAATCGGTGCCGTGTGTGACGACGACGCCCGCCACATCGGCGCGAGCGAGATGCTCCATGATCCGCGCGCGCAGGGCCCACATGCGCTCGATGGTCATGTGCGGTCCGGGGAACGCGCCGAACTCATCGAGTTCCACCGGCGCCACACTCTCGATGCCGCGCGTGGCCGCGAGGATCTCCTTTCCGCTGAGCGCCGGCACCGCCCCGCCCTGCGCACTGTCCATGCGCATGGAGATCGTGCCGCCGGTGAAGACGATCGGGATCATGCCGCGCTCACCCGCACAGCACGCTGCCGCCGTTCACGTTCACGATCTCGCCGGTGATATGTCGCGCCATCGCCGAACACAGGAAGACGATCGGCCCCGCGATGTCGTCGGCGGTCGCGATGCGCCCGATCGGGATCGTCGCGGCGATGCGCGCGCGTCCGGCTACCCGCGTACGGCTCGGCGGCCATCTCGGTGTCCACCCATCCCGGCGCGACGCTGTTCACTGTGATGCCGCGCGGCGCGAGTTCGATCGCGAGCGACTTCACGAAGCTGATCATCGCGCCTTTGCTCGCGGCGTAGTCCGCGTGCATCGACTCGCCGCGCTGGCCCGCGGTGCTCGACACAGCACGACGCGGCCGTTGTCGCTCATCACGCCGAGCGCGGCGCGCGTGGAGAAGAACATCCCATCAATGTTCTCGCGCATCGTGTTCGCCCATCGCGCGTCCGTCATCGCGGACGCCGCGGACTCTTCCACCGGCCAGATCCCGGCGTTCCCCACGAAGATGTCGAGCCCGCCGAATTCTTTCTTCGCGCGCGCGGCGAGTTCGTTCGCGCCCGCCGCCGTGCCGATGTCCGAGGCTTGAGCGAACGCGCGCACGCCGAGCGCCCGGCACTGCGCCGCCATCGCCTCGGCGTCGGCCTTACGCGCGCGGAAGCCGATGCCCACGTCCGCGCCCGCTCGCGCAAGCATGAGCGAGGTGGCGCCGCCAATGCCGCGCGATCCACCGGTGACCAACGCACGCTTCCCCTTGAGATCGATCACAGCGCGCTCTCCACCACTTCGCAGATCGCGTGTTCGATGCAGAGATGGATCTCCTGCGCGCGATCGGTGCGCTGCGTGGGCACGACCACCGAGTGATCGGCGAGCGACTTGAGCTTTCCGCCGTCGCGCGCGGTGAAGGCGAGCACCGGCACGCCTCTCGCCTTGGCCGCCTCCGCCGCGCGCAGCACGTTGGGTGACGTGCCGCTCGTCGAGTGGATGATGAGCAGATCGCCCTTCTTGCAGAGCGCTTCCACCTGGCGCGAGAACACGTGCTCGAAGCCGAGGTCGTTCCCAATCGCGGTGAGCAGCGAGGTGTCCGTCGTGAGCGCCACCGCCGGATACGCGCGGCGATCCTTCATGTAACGAACCACATATTCGGCGGCCATGTGCTGCGCGTCGGCCGCGCTGCCGCCGTTGCCGCAGAAATAGAGCGTGCCGCCGCCTTTCACCGCGGCGCGCACCATCTCCAGCGCGCGCTCGAGTTGCGGCGCGATCGTGTCGGCCGTGCGAGTGGCCGTGTCGGCGAGCTCGCGCAGCGCCTGCGTCAGTCGGTCGGTCATGGGCGTCCGGTGATGAGGGCGCGGAGACGGGCGAGCATGCCCTCCTCCACCTCGGGGATCGGGTCTACTGGCAGCATCCCCTGATTCGCGAGGAC
Source organism: uncultured Gemmatimonadaceae bacterium (assembly GCA_963737845.1). Lineage (GTDB taxonomy): Bacteria > Gemmatimonadota > Gemmatimonadetes > Gemmatimonadales > Gemmatimonadaceae > DATKOH01. The sequence continues at coordinate 191,085 of CAVTUD010000002.1, forward strand.
GCGTCCAGGATTCGTCTCGGTGAGCAGCAGCGCCTGTTCGGTCGCGCCGATCTCCTCGAGCCAGCGCCGCGCCGTCACGAGCGAACGGGCGTCGCCGTGGTTGTCGCTGGCGATGCAATCCACCAGCCCGTGCTGCAGCATCGCGCGCGCGAGGCGGCATACCGGCGCGTTGCCGAAGAGCATCGCGGAATCCACCTGCATCACGGCTCCCGATCCGCGCCATTCCTCCACCTGCTCGAGCGTCGCGCCACGGTAACGCTCCGGATGCGCGAGCACCGGCACCATGCCGCTCATGCGCAGCCGGTAGATCTCGCGCGCCGCGTTCGGCGGCACGGTCATGCCGGCGAATTCCACGAGCGCGGCGTTCGAACCGCCCAGGTGCAGTTCGGTGCGCGTCAGATCCACGCCCGGCAGATCGAGCTGGATCTCCCAGCCCGCGCGCAGCGCAAGCGTTTTCGGCGCGTGCGCTTGCAGCTCCGCGTGCAGCGCAGCGTGCTCGGCCACCGGCGCGTCATCCGCCCGGCTCGCATCCAGGTGCGGCGTGCACACGAGCACGGTGACGCCCTGTTTCGCGAAGCGCTCGAGCACTGGCAGCGCCTCGCTGAGCGATTGCGCGCCATCGTCCACCCCGGGCAGGAGGTGGCTGTGGATGTCGATCACGCGCGCGCCGCGAGGGCAAGCTCGCGAACGGCGCGCGCGCCGCCCTGCTCGAATCGCGTGCCCACCACGACGAAATCCGCGCCGGCCGCGCGCGCGGCGCGCACGCCATCCGCACTCCGCACGCCGCCGCCCACGAACAGCGGCCCGCGCGCCGCCTCTCGCGCGGCGCGGATCATCTCCGGCGCCACCGCCCGCGTCGCACCGCTCCCGGCATCCACGTACGTCGCGCGAAGACCGAGCGTCATCCCCGCGCGCACATGCGCCGCGAGCAATTCCGGTTTGTCGGCCGGCAGCGGACGCGTCTGGCTCACCGACTCGACGCTGGTCACTCGCCCGCCATCCACGAGACAATACGCCGTCGCGATCACCTCGATCTCGGGATGCCGCTCGAGGAACGGCACCGCGCGCACGTGCTCCTCGATCAAGTACTGCGGGTTGCGCCCGCTGATGAGCGAGAGGAAGAGCACCGCATCCACGCCGGCCACGAGCTGCGCCGCGGTCGCGGGGAATTGCAGTACCGGCAATTCAGGCGCGGCCTCCTTGAGCGCGCGAGCGAGCGCGCCGCTGCTCGCATCGCCGCCGAAGCTCGTGCCGAGCAGCAGCGCGGCGGCGCCATCGTCGGCCGCGCGCTTCGCGAGATCCGCCGCTTCCACCGGATTGGTGCGCGCGGGATCCACGAGCACCGCGAGTCCGCCGGCGTTCTTCCCGGTAAGTGCGGCATATACGCTCACGGCTCGAGCTCCGCCGCGACCTCGCCCACGCGCCACATCGCCCCCTCCGCGATCTCGGCCAGGAGATCCTGTCGCTCCGCGGCAGCCTCGAAGGCGTACGTCACGAGCGCGTCCGCCGCGAGCAGATCGAGCGCGCGCTCGCGGCCGGCCTCTTCATCATCCTTGAGCGACACGAGCAGCGATTCCATGGCGTCGAGGCAGCGCACGACGGTGAATTCCGCGTCCTGCGACGCGGTCGAGCCGAGCGCCTCTCGCACGCGCGCGGCGAGATTCTCCGGCGGCACCGGCGTCCGCCCGGCGAGCCACTCGGCGATGGTCACGCGGCCGCACTCGCCGCGTTGATCGCCGCGCGCACGATCTGTGGCGCCGCGCCGAGAGCACGCGGCAGAGCACTCGCATCGGGCAATCCAGCCTGCGCCATGTGCGACTTTCCGCCGCCGCGCCCGCCGGCCGCCGCTGCTATCTCGCGCACGATCGCATCCGCCGCCACGCCTCGCGCCTTGAGGTCGTCGGTGACCACGACGAGTACCATGGTCTTTCCGTCGCCGAGCGACGAACCTACCACCGCCACGCCCGATCCGAGCTGCTCGCGGATCGCATCGCCGAGCGATTGAAGTTCCTTGCCGTCGGCGGCGCTGGCGGTATCGCAGATCACGCGGTGCCCTTGGAAATTCGACGCGCCCGAGAGGAGTTTCGCCACCTCGTCGCCCCCACCCTTCCGCGCCTCATCGAGCTGCTTCTGCATCGCGCGCAGATCATCGCGCAGCGTCGCGACGCGCTTCTCGATCGCGTCCGGCGGCGCCTTGAGCAGTTCCGCGAGCCGCGACAATCGCTGCTCTTCCGCGCGGACGAGTTCGTACGCCTTGGGACCGGTCACCGCTTCAATGCGGCGCACGCCCGCGGCCACGCCGCTCTCGCTGACGATCTTGAACAGCGCGATCTGCCCGGTGTTCCGCGCGTGCGTGCCGCCGCAGAGTTCCTTCGATACGCCGGGAACGCTCACGACGCGCACCACATCGCCGTATTTCTCGCCGAAGAGCGCCATCGCGCCGCTCGCGACTGCCGCCTTGTACGGCTTCTCCTCTGTGAGCACATCAATGTCGTCCCAGATCGCGCGGTTCACACGCAATTCGATCTCGGATTGCTCAGCGGGCTTCACCGGACCGTGGTGCGTGAAATCGAATCGCAACCGATCGGGCTCCACGAGCGAGCCCTGCTGGTGCACGTGCTCGCCGAGCACTTCGCGCAACGCGGCGTGCAAGAGATGCGTCGCGGTGTGATTGCGCTCCGTGTCCCGCCGCACGTCGGCGGGCACTCGCGCGTGCACGGCGCCGAACGCGAACGTGCCGGTGAGACGACCCGCGGTCACCGTGCGCCCTTCGATCTTGCGCACGTCGTCCACATCCACGCGCCAACCCTGCCCCACGATCTCTCCCTTGTCCGAGATCTGGCCCCCGGACACGGCGTAGAATGGCGTCTCGCGCAGGATCAGCGCGATGCGCCCGCCGTCGAGCCGGCGCACCGCCTCGACGGCGGTCTCCGAATTCGTATTGCCGTAGCCGACGAACGCAGAATGCACGTCGCCCTTCGCCCCAGGCGCACGCTCCCAGCCGGCGAGCCCGCCCTCGGCGAGCGTATCCGTCGCGACCTTGATCTCGCGCGTCTTGCGCTCCTCGCGGCTCTGGTCGCGCTGCGCCGCGAGCGCGCGCTCGAATCCGGAGATGTCCACCGTGTAGCCGCGCTCGCGCGCCATGAGTTCGGTGAGATCGATCGGGAAGCCGTACGTGTCGTAGAGCTTGAACGCATCTTCGCCGGAGATCGTGCCGCGGATCGCGAGCGAGCCCTGCGTGCTCTGCGCCGGTGCGAGCTGCTCGAACTTGAGCATGCCGCCTTCGATCGTCGCGAGGAACCGCTCCTCTTCGGCGCGCGTGGTGTCGGTGATGAGCTTGGCGCGGTGCTGCAATTCAGGGAATGCGCCGCCCATCGTCTCGATCACTTTCGCGACGACATGCACGAGCGTCGGCTCCGTGCGGCCGAGCAGGAACGCGTGGCGCACCGCGCGGCGAAGGATGCGGCGCAGCACATAGCCGCGGCCATCGTTCGCCGGGAAGACGCCGTCGCCGATGAGGAACGCCACCGCGCGCGCGTGATCGGCGATCACGCGGTAGGAGGCGGGGTCGAGGTCGTTCGTCGCTTTCTTGGTGCCGCCCTGGATGGGTGTGCCCTTCGGCTTCTTCGCGTCGGTCGTGCGGCCCCAGTACTCGAGGCCGACCGCTTTCGAGACCTCGTCAATGAGCGGCGCGAAAAGGTCCGTGTGATAGTTGTTCGTCTCCTTCTGCATCACGGCCGCAATGCGCTCGAGCCCCGCACCGGTATCCACGCTCGGCTTCGGCAGCGGCTTGAGCACGCCATCCGGCTGACGGTCGTACTGCATGAACACGAGATTCCAGATCTCGAGGAAGCGGCCGGCTTCCGCGCCTTCCACGAACGCATCCTGCGAGAATTCCGCGCGCTTCACATCGGTCCATTCGCCCTTAGCACCCTCGGGGAAACGCCAATCCTTCGCGACGCGCGCGAGATCCACATAGATCTCGCTGCACGGTCCGCATGGCCCAGTGTCCGCCATCTGCCAGAAGTTGTCGCGCTCGCCGAGGCCGTAGATGCGCGAGTCGGGAAGCTTCGCGATCTCCTTCCAGAGCTTGCGTGCTTCATCGTCCTCGTGGTAGACCGTGACCCAGAGGAGATCCTGGTCGATGCCAAGATCCTTGGTGACGAACTCCCACGCGAACTTGATCGCGTCGCGCTTGAAGTAGTCGCCGAAGGAGAAATTCCCGAGCATCTCGAAGAACGTGTGGTGGCGCGCCGTGTGCCCCACCTGCTCGAGATCGTTGTGCTTCCCGCCCGCGCGCACGCACTTCTGCGACGTGGTCGCCCGCTTGCCGAACGGCGACGGTTCCTGCCCGAGGAAGATCCGCTTGAACGGCACCATCCCGGCGTTCGTGAAGAGCAGCGTCGGATCATCGGCGGGCACGAGCGAGCTCGACGGCCGCGGAACGTGGCCGTTCTTCTCGAAGAAATTCAGGAATTTCGCGCGGATCTCGGAGGCGAGCATGGGCGGAATATACTATGAACGGCGGGGCTCGGCGCTCGGCGCTAGGCGCTAGCCAACACCCTTGAGCGCGCTGCGAATCTCGTCGGGTTCGTAGCCACGGCGCGCGAGGAATCCGTAGAGACGGCGGCGCTTCGTTGGCGCGTCGAGCTTCGACATCGAGCGGAGCTTCTTCGCCACGACACCGGCCAGTGCCTCGGCCGGATCGATGCGCTCCTCTTCGCGCACCTCCTCGATCGCGGCCGAGATCGCCTCGCGCGGAACGCCCCGTCGCGCCAATTCGGACTGGATTCGCCTGATCCCCTCGACGCGACATACGCATGCGCACGAACTGGCGCGCGAACACCTCGTCGTTGAGTGCGCCGAGCGCCACAAGCCGCGCGACGGCGGCGTCCACGAGCGGCTCAGCCTCCTTCTTCCGAATGAGAGCCATCCGGAGTTCACGCTCGGCGTACGCGCGCACGGCGAGCATCGCCAGCGCCCGGTCGAACACTCGTAGGGCCTCAGCTTCCGCCGCCAGCGCGCACCGCGAGCGACTCGCTCCACTCGTCGCCTAGGTGGAGCGCGAGGCGCGCGATGCTGTCCACCGAGAGCAGCGCGGCCCGCCTCCCGTCCACGAGCACGTCGAACCTGCCCGGCCGGCGGCCGGACTCGGAGATCTCGGTGATGCGAGCATCCGGCCCGAACGATTCGGGTTCGTCGCGCGCGGAAAAGCGCCGAGTGTGGGGCTGGCGGGACCGGGACCTCATCAGGTTGACCGCGTCCACGCGCCGTTCCACTCGACGCTCTTCATCGTGCCAGCCGCAACGGCCCGTTACTCCTCCGTCGGCGATTCCTCAGCGGCTTCGATCGCCTTGATCCCGAGAATGCCTTTCACCTTCTCTTCCACTTCAGCCATCATGGCGGGGTTGTCCTTGAGGAACATCTTCGCGTTCTCTCGGCCCTGCCCGATGCGCTGATTGCCGTAGCTGTACCACGCGCCCGACTTCTCGATGATGCCGGCCTCGGCGCCGATGTCGACGAGGAGCGACGGTGTGGCTGATCCCTTCGGCGAACATGATGTCGAACTCAGCTTGCTTGAACGGCGGCGCGACCTTGTTCTTCACGACCTTCACGCGCACGTGCGAGCCGATCACGTCTTCCTTCTCTTTGACGGGCCCGATGCGGCGGATGTCGAGGCGAAGCGACGCGTAGAACTTGAGCGCCTTGCCGCCGGTGGTCGTCTCGGGGCTGCCGAACATGACGCCGATCTTCTCGCGCAGCTGATTGATGAAGATCACCGACGTCTTGGAGCGGGCGATGGCGCCGGTGAGCTTCCGCAGCGCCTGGCTCATGAGCCGCGCCTGCAGCCCCATGTGCGACTCGCCCATCTCGCCCTCGATCTCGGCTTTCGGCACGAGTGCCGCCACCGAGTCGACGACGATCACGTCCACTGCGCCCGAGCGCACGAGGATCTCGCAGATCTCGAGCGCCTGCTCGCCGGTGTCGGGCTGCGAGACGAGGAGATTCTCGACATCCACGCCGAGCTTGCGCGGCGTACTCCGTGTCGAGCGCATGCTCGGCGTCGATGAAGGCGGCGACCCCGCCGGCCTTCTGGGCGTTGGCCACGACGTGGAGACAGAGCGTGGTCTTGCCGCTGGATTCCGGGCCGTAGATCTCGGTGACGCGGCCGCGGGGGATGCCGCCGATGCCGATGGCGGCATCGAGATTGATGGCGCCGGTCGGGATGCACTCGAGCCGGACCCTCGGGGTGTCGGCGCCCATCCGCATGATGGAGCCCTTGCCGCAGCTCTTCTCGATCTGGGATATGGCCAGAACGAGGGCCTTCTTCTTGTCGTCCTGCATCGTGGAGACCGCCATGGCTCGCCTACCCCCGATTTCGCGTGAAAGTGCTCATATGAGCCGCCCAGAACCCGACCCGAACAAAGTACGAACCTACCCCGCTCCCGTCAATGGCCACTTCGCAGGTCGAAGGCGGAGGGGACATGCCGGATCTTCGCCCGCCCCTCCGTCACGATGACCCCGACCACGTCGAACCGATAGACCCAATTCGGGGCGCCATACCGGTCCATCCATACTAAGGCGGACCGGACCAGCTCCCGCTGCTTTTTCCAATGTACGGCCTCGACCGGGTCCCCGAAGCCGAGCCGGCTGCGGGCTTTGACCTCGACGAAGGCGACGACGCCATCGCGCTCCATCACGAGGTCGAGGTCCCGGTGCCCGCTGCGGACCCGCCGGCCCAGAGTGCGCCATCCCTGCTCCGCGAGCCACCGCTCCGCGATCCGTTCGCCCATGATCCCCAGCCGCTGAGTGTCTGCTGACATGGGCCGAACATACATGGGGTTGAGATTTCTCTGGCACCGAAGCATTGCACGCGGCATCAAAACGGCGCGTGTGACACCGCTGACGGCGTGTGTGACGACGCTGACGGCGACTGTGACGTGTGAGACGTGTAGCAACGACGCCGCAGTTGCCACACGTCTCACACGTCACACGCCCCCAGCGGTGTCACACACGCCGTCAGCGGTGTCACAGCGCGCCGTTCAGCGGTGTCACACACGCCGTTAGCGGTGTCACACGCGCCGTTCGCTCAGCTGCCTTTGGGCCCCGCGATCCGCTCGAGCTCCTCGAACCCCACGAGAATATCCCGCGGCTTCGAGCCGTCCGGCGGCCCAAGAATACCCGCTTCCTGCAGCTGGTCGATCAATCGCGCCGCGCGCCCGTAGCCCACCTTCAGCCGCCGCTGCAGCAACGATGTCGACCCACCCTGATTCTGAATGCACGCCTCCGCCGCCTCGCGGAACAGCTTGTCCCGCTCGCTCGGATCGCCGATCTCGCCACCTTCGCCCGCCGCCGCCTCGGCCTCGCGCTTCCGCATCTCCTCGAGGATGTCCGCCTCGGCGCGCGGCTCCTCGGGCAGCAAGCCCTGCTTCGCGAGTTCTGCCTTCCGTTCGGCCGCGCGATCGCCGTACCACTTGAGCAGACGCTCGGTGTCCTCGCTCGTGATGAGCGCACCCTGGATGCGACTCAGGTCGCTCTTGCCCGGCGGGATGAACAGCATGTCGCCGTTCCCCAGCAGCGACTCGGCGCCCATGCCGTCGATGATCGTACGGCTGTCGACTTGCGACGCCACGCGGAACGCGATGCGGCTCGGGAAATTCGCCTTGATGAGTCCCGTGATCACGTTCACGCTCGGCCGCTGCGTCGCGAGGATGAGGTGGATGCCGATCGCGCGCGCCTTCTGCGCGAGCATCGCGAGCGGCGTCTCCACTTCGCTCTGGACTGTCATCATGAGGTCGGCCAGCTCGTCGATCACGATCACGATGTACGGCAGCTCGCCGTCGGTGTAGTCGCGCGCCTCGAAGGCGACGTTCGGCTGTTTGGGCCAGCGCATCGGCGTCTTGCTCTTGAGCCGCTTGTTGAATTCCTGAATGTTGCGGCAGCCATTCTCCGCGCACAGCTCGTAGCGCTGCTGCATCTCGATCAGCGCCCACTTCAGCACGCTCGCCGCGTCGCGATTGTCGGTGATCACCTTGTGGCGCAGGTGCGGCAGCTTGTTGTACACCGACAGCTCGACCATCTTCGGATCCACCATCAGGAATCGCAGCGTGCGCGGCGTGTGCCGGTAGACGAGGCTCGTGATGATGGTGTTCACGCACACGGATTTCCCCGAGCCCGTCGCGCCCGCGATCAACAGGTGCGGCATCTTCGCGAGGTCGGCGATCACCGGCTTCCCCTCGAGATCCTTGCCGAGCGCGATCGGCAGCGCCGCGCGCGCCTTCGTGAACTCGTCGCTCTCGATGAGTTCACGCAGCGCGACGATCTCGGCCGTCGGGTTCGGCACTTCCACGCCCACCGCGCCGCGGCCCGGGATCGGCGCCACGATGCGGATGCTCTGCGCCTTCATCGCCAGCGCGAGGTCGTTCGCGAGGTTCGCGATCTGCCGCACCTTCACGCCCGGCGCCGGCTCGATCTCGAACTGCGTGACGACCGGCCCCGACGTGTGCGGGCCAAGCTCGCCGTCCACGTTGAACGATGCGGAGCGTCGTCCATGAGCTTGTCGCCCAGTCGCGTCGAGCTCGCGCTCTCCTCCTCGGCGTGATCGCGCGAGCGCGCGGCGTCGAGCAGCGTCGGCGGCGGCAGTTCGTCGTCGGCCTCCGGCACGTGCGCATCGATCGCCGCGGCGATGCGCTCATCGTGCTCGGCGGTGAGTTCGGCCTTGCTCTTCTTTTTCTTCTTCTCAACCGGCGGCTCTTCGTCGAAGAACCTGGGCGACGGCTCGATCGCCGGCAGCTCCTCCGGCGCCGGCTCAAGCCCGTTGTCCTTCCGACGCTTCTTCTTCGACGGCGCCTCCTCCTCCACGATGACCGGCACCGCCGCCGACGGCCGCGGAATGAGCCCCAAGAGCACCCGGATCGGATTGAGCGCGATGGTCGCGAACGCGACGATGCTCACCATCGCCGCGAGCACGAACCACGCACCCGCCTTGAACCACTTGTCGAGGTAGAAGCTCCAGAAGCTGCCCCAGTAGCCGCTCAGATTGCTCGGCACACGGCCGGCCACGCGTTCTCGGCGAGGCCGAGCCCGATCGGCAGGAGCAGCACGAGGCCGAAGAAGAATCGGAACCAGGAACGGTTCGACTCGGCCTTCATATGCCCGAAGTGCTGCAGCGCCCAAATGCGCGGGCGTGAGGGCGAGCAGCACGGTGGCCGGCAAGCCGAAGATCTGAACGAAGAACGAACGCAGGCAGTAGCCGGCCGGCCCCATGCCGCCGGGCTCGTTGTAGCACGCCGCGGTCGGGAATTGGCCGGGACCGATGAGGATCGCCGCGAGGGCCAGCAGGCTGAGCATCAGGAGCCCGATCGCGAGATACTCGCGCCGCTGCTCCTTGCTCCACATGCTCATCTATCGTCCCCGCGCGGCGTCGGCCGCGCTGTATCTGGCGGTCCTGGTACACCGGCACGACCGGATAATCCGTCGATGCGCGCGCACGCCTCGAGATCGGCGCCATACCCCGCGTCGGCGAGCGCGCGTCCATGCTCGCTGTCGCCGAAGAGCCGCGCAAGGTTGTCGCCGTAGCGTTTCTCGACGAGCAGGCACGCGACGGCGGCATCGCTCAGCGCGGTGGTGGTCGCGCGGCGGCCGATCGCCTTCACGAAGCGTCCGGCGCACGCGGCGTCCTCGAGCGCGAACTGGCGGTCGCTTCCGGCGCAGATGATCGTGACATCGGCGCCCTGCTTGGTGGCGCCACGCATCGCGCGCGCGACCGCCGAGAAGTTCGCGTAGCGACCCGACGAGGACTCGCGCGCGCCCGAGAGTCCGGCGAACGCAGCGGTGCCGTTCGTCGTGGTGAACAGCACGGTCTTCCCTTCCACCTTGTCGCGCGTGTAGTCGAGCGGCGAGTTGCCCATGTCGAACCCTTCAATGGGCTGCATCTTCCGCTCGCCGCCGAGGATCACCTCGGAGCGGTCCAACGCCTTGGAGCGCGTGATCGACTTCGTCGGCGGTCTCGAGCGGCACGACGAAGCGTGCACCGTTGTGCAGCGCGGCGGCGATGGTGGTGCTGGCCCGCAGGACGTCGATGATCGCCACGGCACGTCCGCTCACGAGCGCCGGCGCCGCCACGCCCGGGCCGAAGACGACGTCGATGCGCACCTACGTCTCCTTCATCAAGTCGCTCTCGCGCTCGAGGAATTTCGTGTCGATCTTCCCGCGACTGGAAGCGCGGGTTCTGCATCACGCGCGCGAGGAACGGGATGGTCGTCGTCACCCCTTCGAGCACGAAGCTCTCGAGCGCCACCTGCATCCGCTTCACCGCCTCGGCGCGGTCGCGCCCCTGGCAGATGACCTTCGCGAGCAGCGAGTCGTAGAACGGCGGCACGGTGTAGCCGGCGTAGACGTGCGTGTCGATGCGCACGCCCGGCCCGCCCGGCGGATGGAACACGTCGATGCGCCCGGGCGACGGCTGGAAATTCCGCGCCGGATCCTCGGCGTTCACGCGGCATTCGATCACGTGCCCGCGCAGCGGCGGCAGCTCCTTGATCGCAGAGCTTCTCGCCCGACGCGACGCGGATCTGCTCCTTCACGAGGTCCACGCCCGTGAGCATCTCGGTGACCGGATGCTCCACCTGGATGCGCGTGTTCATCTCCATGAAGTAATACGAGCCGTCCTCGTCGAGCAGCATCTCGATCGTGCCCGCGCCCACGTAGTCGATCGCCTTGGCGCCGCGCACGGCGTCGTTGCCCATCTTCTCGCGCAGCTCGGGCGTCATCGCGGGGCTCGGGCTCTCCTCGATCAGCTTCTGGTGGCGGCGCTGCACCGAGCAGTCGCGCTCGCCCAGGTGGATCACGTTGCCGTGCTTGTCGCCGAGGATCTGGAACTCGATGTGCCGCGGGCGCTGCAGGTATTTCTCGACGTACACATCGCCGTTGCCGAACGCCTGGAGCGCCTCGGAGCGCGCGAGCTGGAAGGCGCGCGCGAAATCATCGGCGTCGAGCGCGACGCGCATGCCCTTCCCGCCGCCGCCCGCCGCGGCCTTGATGATCACCGGGAAGCCGATCTTCTTCGCGAAGCCGAGCGCTTCGTCGACGTCCTCCACGGGGCCGGGCGTGCCCGGCACGACCGGCACGCCGACGGCCGTCATCGCTTTCCGCGCCGCGGCCTTGTCGCCCATCATGCGGATCTGCTCCGCCGTCGGCCCGATGAACGCGATGTTCGACGCGGCGCAGTCTCGGCGAACTCGGCGTTCTCGGCGAGGAATCCGTAGCCGGGATGGATCGCGTCGGCGCCGGAGATCTCGGCGGCGGCGATCAGCCGCGGAATGCGGAGGTACGAGTCGCGCGCGGGCGCGGGGCCGATGCACACATCATCGTCGGCGAACCGCACGTGCAGCGACTCGCGGTCGGCCTCGGAGTACACGGCCACCGTCTGGATGCCGAGTTCGCGTGCACGCGCGGATGACGCGGAGCGCGATCTCTCCGCGGTTCGCGATGAGGATCTTCTTGAACATCTAGCGTGGCCGCCGGGCGCGGCTCAGGCGGAGCCGTCGCGCTGGAAGTCGTCCCACGACGTGTCGCTGGACGCTTCCACACCCTGCACGCGCAGCGCGAACTCGCTGGGGTTGCTGGCGTAGAACATCGCGCTCTCGAACGACATGACCTTCTTCTTGTGCCACTGCATGAGCGACTGGTCGAACGTCTGCATCCCGTACTGCACCGTGCCTTCCTTGATGAGATCGGGGATGTTCAGCGACTTCGTCATGTCGCGGATCTGGTCGCTCACGGCGGCCGTGTTGACGAGGATCTCGCACCGCCGGCACGCGGCCCTTGCCGTCGGCGCGCGGCACGAGGCGCAGCGAGATGACCGCCGAGAGCGCGCTCGCGAGCGTGAACCGCACCTCGGCCTGCTGGTGCGGCGCGTAGAAGGAGATCACGCGGTTGATCGTCTGCGTGGCGTCGGTGGTATGCAGCGTCGAGAACACGAGGTGTCCCGTGTCGGCGGCCTTGAGCGCGATCTCGAGCGTCTCGAGGTCGCGGATTTCACCGATCAGGATGACGTCGGGGTCCTGCCGCAGCACGCGGCGGAGCGCTGACCGAGAACGATCCGGTGTCGGCGCCCACTTCGCGCTGGTTGATGGACGACTTGTTGTCGCGGTGCAGGAACTCGATCGGGTCCTCGATCGTGATCACGTTCGCGTGCCGCTTCTCGTTGATGTGCTGGATCATCGCGGCGAGCGCCGTGGATTTCCCCGAGCCGGTGACGCCGGTGACGAGCACGAGCCCGCGCGGCTTCATCGCCACCTGCTCGACGACCGCGGGGAGATTCAGCTCGGTGACCGTCTTCACCTGGTACGGCACCGCGCGCAGCGCGTACGCGATCGTGCCGCGCTGCTGGTACACGTTCACGCGGAAACGGCCGATGCCCGGCACGCCGATCGCGAAGTCCGCCTCCTTGTTCTCGGCGAACTCCTTCACCTGCTTCGGCGTCATGATCTGCTCGGCGAGGACCTTGAGATCCTCGGGGCGCAGCGGCGGCACGTCGAGCGTGGAGAGGTCGCCGTTGATGCGCAGCACCGGCGGCCGTCCCACTTTCAAGTGGAGGTCGGACGCGTTCTGCTGGATCATCCGCTGGAGCACCGCCTTGAAATTGAACGCGGCGGCGTTGGCGGGCGACGGGATGTCGACCTGCGCGGGGACTTGTGTCGTATTAGCCATTTGGGTCGATCCGGAAGAGGACCTGTCCGTATTCGACGGGATGCGAATCCGGCACCAGTACTTCGCGCACCACGCCCGCGTATTCCGATTCGATCTCGTTCATGATCTTCATCGCCTCGATGATGCAGAGGCCCTGCCCCTTCTCCACGCGTCCGCCCTCGCTGACGTACGGCGCGGCGCCCGGTTCGGGCGAGCGATAGAACGTGCCCACCATCGGCGACTTCACTTCGAGGAGCTTCGACTTGGGCGCCGGCGCGCGGCGCATCCGTCTCGGCCACGATCGGCGAACCATCCGTCGGCGTGAGCCGTGACGGCGCCGGCATCAACGCCGGCATCGCCATCGGCGCGGCCACCTGCACCGCGCCGCGCTGCTGGGGCGTCTTCGAGATCCGGATCTTCATCCCCTTGTCCGTGGAGATCTCGATCGAATCCACCGAAGAGCTGTCCAGCAGCTCCACGAGTTTCTTCACGTAGCGCAAATCGATCATGGTCGTCTCGGCTCTCGCGTGGATCGCAAACGTTACGACAATTCCATCAACGTGCGCGGGAAGTCCGTGAGGACGCGCGCCTGCGCGCCCTCGATCACCACATCGTCCTCCACCCGCACCCCGCCCCAACCGGCGCGGTAGATCCCGGGTTCGATCGTCACCACGGTGCCGACTTGCAGCGCGCCGTCGGCGATCTTCGACAGCCGCGGCGCCTCGTGCACTTCCAGGCCAATGCCATGGCCCAGCCCGTGCCCGAACAATTCGCCGAATCCTTGCCCCTCAATGTAGCTCCGGGCGAGCGCGTCGGCATCCCGGAATGTCATCCCGGGCCGTACGCCGGCGGAAGCCCTCTCGTTCGCCGCGCGCACCACGTCGTAGAAGGCGCGCTGCTCGGCCGTGGCCTTCCCCATCACGAACGTGCGCGTGACATCCGACACGTAGCCATCCACCACCGCGCCGAAATCGAAGAGCAGCCAGTCGCCGTTCGCGATCGCGCGCCCGCTCGCGCGCGCGTGCGGCAGCGCCGAGCGCGGACCCGACGCGATGATCGCCTCGAAGGGGAATCCGGTGCTGCCGCCCTCGCGCAATTCGCGCTCGAGCGCGCCCGCGACCTGCAGTTCCGTCATGCCCGGGCGGACGAGCTTGAGCGTGCGGCCGAGCGCGTCCGTCGCGCAGTCGGCGGCGCGCTTGATGGCCGCGATCTCATCGGCGTCCTTCCGCTCGCGCAGCGACTCGACAATGTCCACCGTCGGACGCCAGAGCCACTTGTCGCCCTGCTGCATGAGCCGCGCGAAATCCCGGTGCGTGAGCATCGCGCTCTCGAATCCCATCGTCTTCACCGCGAGCTCGGGCAGCAACCGCCACAGCGCGTTCCACACGCTCGCGAGATCGATCGTGACACGCGCGAGGTCGCCGACCTCTTCCTTCACCTGCGTCTGATAGCGGAAATCGGTGATGAGCACGAGGCTCTGCGCCGTGACGACGACGAGCGCGTTCGACCCCGAGAATCCCGTGAGATAGCGGATGTTCGGCAGGCCCGTGAGGAGCAGGCCGTCGATCTGCTGCGCGGTGAGCAGCGCGCGCAGCGACGCGAGGCGCGCGGGCGCGGTGATCAGCCACGGGCGCCGAGCTTCGCGGCGAGTCCCCGCAGCGCGAGGTCGTATCCCGTGGTGCCGAATCCGCTCAGCAACGCGATCGCTCCGCCGGCGAGCACCGTGCGGCGCCGTTCGGGTTCGCTGCGCGAAGATGTTCGAGATGTGCACTTCGACGTACGGCACGCTCACGCTCTTGAACGCGTCGCGGATCGCGAGGCTCGTGTGGCTGTAGGCGCCCGCGTTGATGAGCGCGCCATCCACGCGGCCGCGCATCTTCTGGATGAGATCGATGAGCTCGCCCTCGCCGTTCCGCTGCGCGAACTCGATGTCCACGCCCAGCTCCGTCGCGAGCGCGCGCAGGCGCGTCTCCACATCCGCCAGCGTCTCGCGCCCGTAGATCTCGGGTTCGCGCACGCCAAGCAGATTGAGATTCGGCCCGTTCAGGACGGCGATCCGCACTATTTCTTGAGCCCGTCCAGCCAGTCGTGGAAGAGTGCCAGGTCGGCTTCCTGCGGACGGCCGCCGGCCGCGTCGGCCTCGCGGTCGCCGCCGCCGTTCCGGATCGCCGGCACCGCGCCGCTGTCGCGCGGCGAGAAGAACTCATCGAACGAGACGTTCTCGCCGTGGCGCTTCTGCTCCACCGTCGCCTTCTGGCCGCGGAAGACATCGTCGAGCGAGAGCGGCTGCGAGGCCGCGCGCGACGGCTGTCCCGACGATGGCGTCGTGATCGAGGTCGCGTACTCTTCGTTGAAGGCGCCGGCGAGCGCGGACGCCGCGCTGTCGTCGGCCGCGAGCGCGCGCTCATCGAAGAGCGCGGAGAGACTCTCGGGGGTTCCGGCAGCGACCGAGGGCGCTAGGTCCTCATCGCTAGAGGGCGGCGGAGTCATCATCGGCGCCGCGGGCATCGCCATCATCGTCGGCGGCGGCGGCGACATCGGCGCCGGCGCCGGTGCGGGTGCCGCTACGGGCGCGGGTGCGGCGATCGCTTCGGCCGCCGGCGGCGTGGCGCCGGGCGCTTTGCGCGCGGCGAGTCCGCCGAAGAACGAGCGGATGCTCTGCGCCGGTTTCGACGCGCGATCGCGCGCGGCGGTGATCACTTCCTCCGAGATGTTCGCCGCGACCGATACGCTCGAGCGCGCGCCTCTCTCGAGGCGCGAGATCCGCTCCTTGAGCGACGGATCCTCCGGTCGCATCGACGCGAGCTGCCGGTAGATGCGCAGCGCCTCGTCGGTGTATCCCTGCTGCAGGTACAACTCGGCCATCGTCTCGGTCATGAACGCCGCGGGAATGTCGTTCCCGGAATTCACCGAGAGATCGAGCATCCGTCCAATGGTCGGATCGTACGCCTCTTCCTGCGACTGCGCGCCGCTCACCACCGCGGCATCGGTCACCGAGCCCCAGTTGTCCACCGTGACGCGCTGGTCCGGCGCGCGCGGCGCGGGAGCGGGCGCCGCAGCTGGAGCGGGCGGCTCCGCCGCCATTGGCGGCTCGGGCTGCGCCGGCACCGCTCGCGGCGTGCGGAAGCTGAGCGTATCGCGGAGCGACGGGATCTCCGCGTCGAATGGCAATGCCGCGGCAGGCACGGCGGGCCGGCTCGGCGGCGTATAGAGCGGCGGCTCTTCCTCTTCCGGCGCTCCCGGAAGCGCGGCGGCGGGCGACGGCGGCACATCGAGAATGAGATCCGGTGCCGACGCGCGCGTCACCGAGGCAGCCTTGAACTCGCCCGTCATCGCATCGAGCGGCGGGAGATCCGTCTCCGCTGGCGCATAGGCGGCGATGTCGGGAAGCGACGGCCGCGGCGGCGGCGGAGGCGCGATCGGCGCGGAGAACTGCGCGAACTCCTCGAGGCCGGTGATCTCCAGCGTCGGAGTCGGCGGCGGTGCCGGCGGCGCGGGCGGTTGCGCCGCTTCGAATACCGGTGCCGGCGGCGGAGGCGGCGGTTCGACGGCCGGCGCCGGCGGCATCTCGGCCAGCGCCGCTTGCGGCGGCATGAACGCGGCCGTGGTCTCCAGTTCGATCGTCTCGTGAACGACCGGCGCGGGCGGAGCCTCCTGCGACATGTCCTCCGGGATCATCCCGAGCGTCAACCGCGGGAGCGGCGGCAGGATCTGCGTCGGGGCGGCGCTCGGCCGTTCTGGATTGATGTCGCTCCACGAGACCGGCTCCGGCGCACCGCTCGGCACCGCCGGCGTCGACGGCGCGACCTCGAGCGCCTGCAGATGCGCGCGCACTTCATCGTTCTGCGGGTCTACCTCGAGCAGCCGATAGTACCAGCCGCGCGCGCCTTCCATGTCGCCGGAGAGACGCGCGATGTCCCCGAGCTGGCGCAGCGCGATCAGGTTCTCCGGGTCAAGACCGATCGCCGCCTCGAACGTGGCGCGCGCTTCGTCCAGCTGGCCACTCTCGAAGAGCGCCTGGCCGAGCACGATGTAGCCGCTGATGTACGTGGGCTGGAGCGGCACCTGGGCGCGGCAGATCTGGATCGCCGAGTCGAGGTCCCCCTGCTTGCGATACTCGTTGGCCAGCCGCGCGAACACGCGCCGCGGGTTCTCGCCGTACTGCCGTATGAGGTCTTCGATCAGAGCGGACTCGGCCATGCAAGCCCTCAGGGTTGCCACCCCAGCAGGGTGGCAGGAGAGAGTCGGGAAAGTACATGTATCTGACGATTCAAGTCAATCGGAAGTCATACGCTGTCTTGATTTTACGAGACCCGGGCGGCTAGATTCTCCGGCTCGCGCAAATCGCGCCTTACCCACCCTTTCGTTCCGTCAGGAGTCACGCCCCATGCTGCAAGGGATGCGAGCTTCCGCCAAGTACATCTGGTGGTTCGTCGCCGCAACGTTCCTCATCGGCTTCGTCTTCGTCCAGCAGTCCGGGTTGAGCGACCGGCTGGTGACCGCCGGCACGACGGTCGCGAAGGTCAACGGCACCGCGATCACCGTACGATCAATATCAGCGCGCCGTCGCCCAGCGTTCGGAGGCCGAGGAGCGCAACGGACGGACGCTGAACGCCGACGACCGGCGCATGATCGAGGAGCGCGTCTACAACGAAATGGTGAACGACGCGCTCCTGCAGCAGGAGTACGCGAAGCGCGGGATCACGGTCACGGAAGCCGAGATCCAGCAGGCGGCCGTAGAGCAGCCCTACCCGCCGCTCGCGCGCGCCCCGGAATTCCAGACGGATGGCCAGTTCGACCGCGACAAGTACCAGCGCTATCTCACGAGCCCGGCCGCGAAGCAGCAGGGCATTCTCGTGATGCTGGACGATTACTACCGGCAGGGACTGCTCAAGTCGAAGCTCTTCGAGCAGCTGGCCACGAGCGTGTACGTGACCAATGCGCAGCTGTGGCGGTTGTACCGCGATGCGCACGATTCGGCGAGAGTCACCTACGTCTCGATCCCGGCCCTCACGATCCCCGATAGCGCCGTGAAAGTCTCGGACGCCGAGATCGCCGCCTACTTCGAGAAGCACAAGAAGGAACTGACCGACCTGCCGGGCCACGCCGTGATCTCCGTGGCGCGCTTGCCGCGCCTGATCACCGCGGCGGACAGCGCGATCGCGCGCAACAAGGCGTTGGCGCTGCGCGCGGAGATCGTGAAGGGCGCCAAGTTCGCGGATGTGGCGCGTCGCGAATCCGCCGACACGGCGAGCGCGGCGCAGGGTGGCGTGCTACCCAAGGCCGGCCGCACGACGTACGTGAAGCCGTTCGCGGATGCCGCATATTCGCTCAGAGTGGGGGAGATCTCGCAGCCCGTCCTCACGCCGTTCGGATATCACATCATCCGCCTCGAATCGCGTCAGGGCGATTCGGTGACCGTGGCGCACATCCTCGTGCGCATCCAGCAGGGCGATTCGGCGGCCACGGCCACCGACCGTCGCGCGGATCAGCTCGCGAAAGCGGCCGGCGCGGCCAAACCCTCGGCGTTCGACAGCGCCGCGAAGATCGCTGCGGTTCGCGACGCGCATGATCCCGGTGCAGGAAGGCGTGACCGCCTCATTCGACGGCAGCGCCGTGCCGGGTGCCACCGCCTGGGCGTTCTCCGGTGCGAAGCCCGGCGAGATCGGCGAGCTCATCGATTCCGATGACGCCTACTATCTCGTGCGCCTCGACTCCCTCACGCCGGGCGGCAAGGCGACGGTCGAAGCCCTCAAGACCGAGATCCACGCGCTGCTCGCGCGTGAGAAGAAGCTCGATCTGATCATGCCGAAGGCGCAGCAGATCGCGATGGCCAGCAAGGGCTCGACGCTCGAAGCGGCCGCGATCCCGGCGGGTTTCGCCACGATCGTGAGTCCATCCTTCGCGCGGACGAGCCAAGTGGTCGGACTGGGCGTCGGGAACGCCGCCATCGGCGCGGCGTTCGGCCTTCCGCTCAAGCAGGTCGGCGAGCCGGTCAAGGCGACCACCACGGTGATCATCGAGCGCGTGGATGTGCGCACGCTGGCCGACAGCGCGGCGTTCGAGAAGAACAAGGTGCAGCAGCGACTGCAGGCGCAGCAGCGGATCCGCGAGCAGGCGGTGCAACAGTACGTGCAGAACCTGCGCGAGAACGCGAGCATCACCGACAAGCGGAAGGACATCCAGCGGCGCAGCGCCAGCCCGCGAGCTGACCGCACGCACGGATGCAGAACGCCCCCCGGCGGCCTTGGCCGACGGGGGGCGTTCTGCATCCGGTACTCCCAGCGCCGCTATACCAGGCGCTTCGGCTCGGAGCGCGCTTCGTCCGCCGCGCGCGAGCTGGTCGTCTGATCGGTCGAGCGCAGCCGGTCGCGCTCGGGCGGCGACGCGACATCGCTGTTCCCGATGTCGTTCATGTTCTTCTTGAATTCCTTGATCCCCTTGCCGAACGAGCCCGCGATCTCCGGGATCCGCTTGGCCCCGAAGAGCAGCAGGATCACCAGCAGGATGAGCATGATCTCGCTGAAGCCTAGATTGCCGAACATGGACAGCTCCTCAGAAGAGAGATCGGGCGATGAGGTAGGCGACGATCACGCCGACGACGCTGAGCAGTGAAACGTCGATCGCGAGGGGACCGACCGCGAAATTGATGATACCCAAGTTAACAGTAATGGCTCCGAGCTGGGGCGTCACCCCCATGGTCAAGAACTCCTTCACCGCGCCCACCGGCAGGAACTGCCGGCCGAGCACCTGGAGCAGCCACCCGACGATGAAACCACTGCCCAGCACGCCGACATAGAACATCGGGCGGTGGCGCGCGATGCCACGCGTGGGAGCGATCATTGCGACCGGTCCAGCGCGTAGGCGATCGCATCGCGCAGTGACGCGGCGGCCGCCGTGTCGGGCAGGCCGGCCAGCGCCGACTCCGCCGTCCGGGCGTATTCGAGCCCGCGATCGCGCGCGTAGTCCAACCCACCGCGATCGGACACGATCTCGATCACACGCGCGATCTGCGCATCATCGGGCTCCGCCGTGTCGAACAGCGTGTCCACCTCGTGGCGTGCCGCGGCACCGAGGCCGCGCAATGCGTGGATGAGCGGGAGCGTCACCTTGTGCTCGCGCAGATCGAGTCCGCACGGCTTGCCGGTCACCGATTCGTCGGACGTGTAGTCGAGCAGGTCGTCCGCGACCTGGAACGCCATGCCGAGCTGCTCGCCGTAGCGTGCGAGCGCCGCGCGGTGCTCCTGCGCGCCGGCGAGCGCGCCGATCGCGCACGCGGCCGAGAGGAGCGACGCGGTCTTCGCGCGGATCAGGTCCTCGTAATCCTCCTCGGAGAATCCGAGCGCATCGAGCGACGTGAGCTGGCGCATCTCGCCCACGGTCATCGCGTTGGTCGCATCGCGCGAGCACGCCGAGCACTTCGAGGTCGCCGTTGCGCACGAGCTCCACGACCGCGCGCGAATACAGGAAATCGCCCATGATCACCGACACCTGGTGACTGAAGAGCGAATTGATCGTGGGCATGCCGCGCCGGAGCGCCGAATGATCGACGGAGTCGTCGTGCACCAGCGTCGCGAGATGCACGAGCTCCACCACCGCGGCGAGCGTCACGGCGCGCGGCTCCGGCCGGCCGGCGGCGGCGCTCGCGAGCAGCGTGAGCGTGGGGCGGAACATCTTCCCCTTCATGAGCAGGAGATGCCCGTTCACCTCGTCGATGAGCGGGAATTCCGCGGCGACGATCCGGTGCAGTTCCTGCGCGACCAGCTCGAGGCGGTCGCGCACCGGCGCCTGGATGTCGCTCAGCGCCGGCGTGAGGGGCGAGCGCGCGGAGAGGGCCGACGTCACCGCGACTTGCGCTCCGTGGCGGCGAGCCGCTCGCCAATGTCGCGGAACTGGATGTCCTGCGCGAACACCCGCTCGTAGTACTTGAGCGCTTCGTCCATCTGGCCCAGCGACTCCGACGCGTAGCCGAGCAGGTAGAGCACGCCGACGAGCGTGTCGTCGGGCGTGTTCTTGTCGGTGAGCGCGCGCGCGAGGATCGTGAGCGCGATCTGGTACTGGCGCTTCTCCACGAAGCACTGGCCGAGCGCCTCGTACGTGCGCACACGCTGCTCGGTGCCGCGCAGCGCCTTCTGGAATTCCGAGATCGCCTCGTCGAGGAGCCCCATCTCCTTGTACGCGACGCCGAGATCGTAGTGGCTCTCGTGATCGGTGTCCTCGACGTTCGCGGCCACGCCCTGCTTGAACATCGTGAGCATCTCGGCGAAGCCCACCTGCTCGCTCGGCGTCTCGGTGTTGGCCGAGACGATGCGGGTGCTCTTCTCCGTCTCGTCGTCGCGCAGCCAGTCGGAGAGGTTCACGAAGCTCTCGCGGCGAGGCGCGGACGGGCGCTTGACCGTCTCCGAGGGCGGTGGCGTGACCGAGCGCGACGGCGGCGGCGTGACCGTGCGCGATGGCGCCGGCGTGGGATCGGACTTGCGGCGCGATGCCGGAGGCGCTGCGGGCACGGCCGGCGCAGCGGGCGGCGCGGGGGACGCGCCGTTGCTGATCACGGGCTCCTGGGACGCGGCATCCGCCGCGACCGCCGCGGCGGCCGCTTCCTGGATCTTCGCCTTGGACATCTCGCGCGTACCGAACGCCTCGCGCATTGCGGACTGCGCGCGCAGATCGTCGGGCGCGAGTTCGAGCACGCGTCCGTACACCGCCTTCGACTTGTCGAGCTGGCCGCTGCGGAAGAGGCACTCGGCGAGCGCGAGATACGCATCCACCAAGCGCGGCCGGTCGTTCGACCGCACGGCGTACTCGACGCGCTTCTGGTGGTAATGGACGGAGTTGGGATCGACGCGCAGGAGTTCCTCGGCCACGCTGCTCGCTCCCGCGAACTCGCCCGCGCGCTCGAGGCCGCCCATCGCGTCCTCGAGCGCCTTGAGACCGGCGGCGCGCTCGCCATTCTCGAGCAGCGCCTCGCCGAGCTCGCGGCGCAGCGACCAATTCTCGGGCTCGTGCAGCACGCGCTCGCGCAGTTCGTCGACCGCGTTGCCGATGCCCTGCGCGAACGCCGCATCGATCACCGAGACGCCGTCCTCCTCGAGACCCTTGAGATCCGGCAGCAGGGCGGGCGTCGAGCGGCGGGGCTTCGCCTTGGGATCGGTGACGGGCTCGGACTTCCGCGGCGGCGTCTCCACTTTCGGCGGCGCGGCGGCGACCGGCGGCGGCTCCTTCTTGGCGGCCGGCGGGGCGACTCGCTCGGGCTCCGGCGCCTTCGGCTTCTCCGCCTTCTTCGCCGGCTCGGGCGGGAGCGGCGACGGATCGTCGGGCATGATGAGATTCAACCCGCTCGTCGCCCGCTCCAGCATGCCCGTGTCGAACTTGGGCGGCTCGTGGCTCAAGTCTGGGACGCCGACGTCCTCGGGCAGATCGAGCATCGGGAGCTCGACGTCTATGCCGGCGCTCTCGTCGGCCGCCTTCTCGTCCAGATCGGCGGGCGGCCGCACGGACTCGAGGAAGCCGGTGATCAGGCCGGCGTCCACGTGGCTGACGATCTCACTCTCGGCGTCATCCTTCGCGACGCCGAGATCGGCGCCACGCGTGAGGCCTTCGATCGCGTCGGCGGCCGCGGCCGCGGCGGCGCCGTCGATGAGCGGGAGATCGTTGTCGAGCACGATCTCGCTCACCGTCGGCTCCGGATCCTGCTCGCGCGGCGGCGAGCCCTTCTTCGCCGGACTGTTCGAGTCGTAGTCGACGTCCAGGAAGATCAAGTCGTTCGCGCGAGGGGTCGCCCTTGTCGCGCCGGCGGTGGGCTCGAGCGTGCCGTCGATCGCCTTCATGCGATCCACCGTCGCGCGCGCTTCCTTCGTGCGCCCCTCGGCGGTGAACTTGTTGTAGAGCGTCTGCAGCTGCTCGATCGCTTCCGACTTCCGGTCCTTCTTCACGAGCTGGTCCGCGAGCATCAAGCGGATGTCGTCGAGCCCCGGACAGAGATCGGCGAGCTCCTTCAGCGCGCGGAACGCCTCCTCGAGATTGCCGGCGCGCTGCATGCGGTCGGCGTACTCGACGAAATTCTGTTTCGCGTCGTTGATGAATCCCTTGTGCGCACTGATCTTGCCGAGCTTGTAGTACACCGTGTTCCGGCCCGGCGCGTTGCGCAGGATCTTGTTGCAGAGCGCGATCGCGTTGTTGAGGAACCCGCCGTCAATGTAGAGATCGACCGCCTTCTCGTAGTGGTCCACCGCGTCGCTGACGTCGCCCCTCTTCATGAGCAGATCGCCGACGCGATTGTACAACGCGACGTCCGCCTCGTCAATGTGATCGTCCAGTTCCGCCAGGACGAGCGCATACGTCTCGAGTGCCTTGTCGAATTTCTTCTGCTGCTCGTATTCGAGCGCCCGTTTCTTCAGCTTTGCGACGTTGGACATCAGCGCCTGATGTGCTCCCGGGGCAGAACGAGGCGACTCCGCGCGAGGGACGCGAAGGAATTCCTAAGTTAGGCCTAAGCCATAGGGGTGACAAGGCTTGCCGCGACTCCACGTACCCATACATCGACGGTCTCCGTACCAGTACGGCAACTCGCGGATATCCTCGATCTCGAAGAGGGCGAGATCGGCCGAAAACCCGGGTGCGAGCTGTCCCACATGGTCGGCCAGCGCGAGCGCCGCGGCCCCGTTCACGGTGGCGGCGAGCACCGCCTCGGCGACGCTCATGTGGAGCTCGCTCACGCCGAGCGTGAGGATGAGCGGGAGGTTCACCGTGGGCGAAGTGCCCGGGTTAAAATCGGAGGCGAGCGCGACGGCCGCGCCGCCGTCGATGAGCGCGCGCGCGGGCGGGCGTGTCCCCTTCCCCAGGAAGAGCATCGTGCCGGGGAGCAGCGTCGCGACGGTGCCGGCATACTCGAGCGCGGCGATGCCGACGGGTGAGATCGCCGCGAGATGGTCCGCGCTCACGGCGCCCAACTCGGCGGCGAGCTCCGCGCCGCCGGACGGTTTGAGTTCGTCGGCGTGCAGCTTGAGTTCGAGCCCATGCGCGCGACTCGCGGCCAGGATCGTGCGCGTCTCGTCGATGGTGAATACGCCGGGCTCGCAGAACACATCGGCGAACTTCGCCAGCTTCGCCGTGGTGACGGCCGGGAGCATCTCCTCGGTGAGGAGATCGATGTACGCCGCGCGCGACGCCGCGCTGCCGCGCGCTTCGAGCGGGATCTCATGCGCGCCGAGCCACGTGGGGACGATCCGCATCGGCAGTTCCTGCGCGAGACGCGCGATCGCGCGGAGCATCTTGAGCTCGTCGGCCACGGTGAGTCCGTAGCCGGATTTCACCTCCACCGTGGTGGTGCCGTACGACGCCAGGCGCTCGAGACGCGCGCGGGCGAGCGCGACGAGCTCATCCTCGCCGCGCTGCCGCAGATCGCGCACCGAGGCGTGGATCCCTCCGCCGCGCGCCGCGATCTCCATGTAGCCGAGGCCGGCGGCGCGCAGCTCGTGCTCATCGGAGCGCGGGCGCCCGAAGATCGCGTGCGTATGCGAATCGACGAGGCCCGGCGTGAGCACGCCGCGCGCACAGTCAATGCGCGCCGCGTCGGGATACGACCGCTCGAGCGTCTCACCGTCGCCCACGGACACAATGCGCTCGCCCTGCATCGCAACGGCCGCGCCCGTGAGCACGGCGGCGTCCCGCATCTCGGCACCGCGCCGCGCACGCGGCGGTCCGTTGCACGTGACCACCTGCGACGCGTTCACGAAGAGCGTCGTGCGCACACTCATGCCATCACGTCGCGCACGCGCGAGATCGTGAGCGGCGCCTGCGCCTCGCCGCGGCACGCGTAGTAGCAGGCGTTGCAATCGATCGGCGCGTAGCGGCGGAATTCGCTCCAGTGGAAATCGGCCGGAAAGTCGGGGCAGCGCCGCACGTTCCCCACCGGATCGATGTGGATCGTGCGCATGCCGGAGCGGCACGGCTCCTGCGCGTCGCCGCGGAACCAGCGCGCGACCTCCCGCAGATAATCGTCGGAGTTCACGATCACGCCGCGCCGCCGGCGCTTGTAGGCGAGCAACTGCGCGATCGTGTCGTCCACCTCGGCGGTCTGCTCGGCGCGCGGGCGATGCGCCTCGTTGCCATTCTTGAATCCGGTGTAGGCGCTGAAGCTCACGCCCGCGCCCAACTCGGCGGCGCGGTGCACGATCGGCAGCAGCTGATCGAGATTCGAATTCTTGATCACCGTGTTGAACCGGATCCCGTCAATGCCGGCCTCACGCATGCGCGGCACGACGGCGAGGACGCGCGCGGCGAGACCCGGGATGCCGCGCGCGGCATCGTGGCGCTCGTCCAGGAAATCGAGCAATGTTGAACTGGTTGATGCCGGCGTCCCACAACGACCGCGCGCGCTCGAGCGAGAGCGAGCCGCCGTGCGTGATCACGGTGATGTACTTCAACCGAACCGCACGGGCGACAGTGGCAACCAAGGTTTCTAGGTCGCGCCGGAGTAACGGTTCGCCGCCGGTGAAGGTGATCATCAGCGGATTGAAATAGCGGGCGGCGTCGGCGAAGCTCTTGAGCTCGGTGTCGCGCGCGGACGGATCCGTTTTCCAGTAGTCGCAGAAATCGCAGCGCGCATTGCACCGCATCGTGACTTCGAAGTGCACGAGCATTGGCGTGCCGCGCACGTGGTGCCACGCGTACTTGCCGGCGAACAGCGGAACGTGCCACGGGCGGAAGCGCGCCGACAGCACCGGTCAGCTCCTCACGCGCGCGGGCGCAGCATCGGGATCTTGATCCCCTTCGCTTTCGCGGTGACGGCGGCGGTGTCGTAGCCCGCGTCGGCATGGCGCGCGACGCCAATGCCGGGATCGTTCGTGAGCACGCGTTCGAGTCGCGAGCGCATTTCCGGCGTGCCATCCGCGACGATCACCTGCCCCGCATGCAGCGAGTTGCCGATGCCCACGCCGCCGCCGTGGTGGAAGCTCACCCAGCTCGCCCCGCTCGCGACGTTCAGCAGCGCGTTCAGGATCGCCCAGTCGGCCACGGCGTCGCTGCCATCCTTCATCGCTTCGGTCTCGCGGAACGGGCTCGCGACGCTGCCCGTGTCGAGATGGTCGCGGCCGATCGCGATCGGCGCCGACAGCTGGCCGCTCGCGACGAGATCGTTGAGCGCGACGCCGAACTTCGCGCGCTCGCCCTGGCCGAGCCAGCAGATGCGCGCCGGCAGCCCCTGGAAATGCACCTTCTCTCGCGCGAGGGTGATCCAGCGCTTGAGATGCGCGTCGTGCGGGAAGAGTTCGAGCACGAGTTCGTCCGTGCGGTGCAGGTCTTTCGGGTCGCCCGAGAGCGCGACCCACCGGAACGGCCCTTTCCCCTCGCAGAAGAGCGGCCGCACGTAGGCCGGCACGAAGCCCGGGAACTCGAACGCGTTGGCGAGTCCGGCATCGTGCGCGACGGTGCGGATGTTGTTGCCGTAATCGAACGTGACCGCGCCGGCCTTCATGAGCGCGAGCATCGCGCGCACGTGCTCGACGATCGACGCGGTGGCCTTGGCCACGTACGCCTTGGGATCCGATGCGCGCAGCGCGAGCGCCGCCGCGAGCGGCATGCCCGCGGGCACGTAGCCGTTGAGCGTGTCGTGCGCGCTCGTCTGGTCGGTCACGACATCGGGCTTCACGCCGCGGCGCACGAGTTCCGGCAACACCTCGGCGGCGTTGCCGACGAGTCCGACCGACAGCGGCTGTTTCTTCGCCTTGGCGTCCGCGATCCAGGCGAGCGCTTCGTCGAGCGACGCGGTCTGCCGGTCGCAGTAGCCGGTCTCGACGCGCTTCGCGATGCGCGACGGATCCACTTCCACGCCGAGGAACGCGGCGCCCTGCATCGTGGCCGAGAGCGGCTGCGCGCCGCCCATGCCGCCGAGTCCCGCGCTGAGCACGAAGCGCCCCTCGAGCGTCCCGCCGAAATGCGCGCGCGCGATCGCGCCGAAGGTCTCGAAGGTGCCCTGCAGGATCCCCTGCGAACCGATGTAGATCCAGGAGCCGGCCGTCATCTGGCCGTACATCATGAGCCCCTTCTTCTCGAGATCGCGGAACACATCCCACGTGGCCCAACGTCCGACGAGATTGCTGTTCGCGATGAGCACGCGCGGCGCGCTCGCGTGCGTGCGGAACACGGCGACGGGCTTGCCGCTCTGCACGAGGAGCGTCTCGTCGTTCTCGAGCGCGCGCAGCGCGGCGACGATCGCATCGAAGCAGGCCCAGTCGCGCGCCGCTTTGCCGGTGCCGCCGTACACCACGAGATCATCCGGCCGCTCGGCGACCTCGGGATCGAGATTGTTCATGAGCATGCGGAGCGCCGCTTCCTGCTGCCATCCCTTGCAGGAGATCGAACTGCCGCGCGGCGCGCGGACCGGACGCGCTCCCACGCTCATCGCGCGATCCCGGCGGTCACGCGGTCGTACTCGCCGGCGCCGATCTGCGCGCGGAGCGCCGCAATGTCGCCCGCGAACACACGGTCCTGCGCGAGCGGCTTCACCGCGCGCCGCACAATGGCGTGCGCTTCGCCCACGCGCTTCGCCGGCGTGAGCGGCGCGCGATAATCCACCGCCTGCGCCGCGCACATGAGTTCGATCGCGAGGATGTTCGAGAGGTTCTCGACGATCCGGCGCAGCTTCCATGCCGCGCCCATCGCCATCGGCACCACGTCCTCCTTATTGCCGTCGGTGGGGATCGTGTCCACGCTCGCGGGGTGCGAGAGCACTTTGCACTCGCTCGCGATCGACGCGGCCGTGACCTGCATCATCATGAAGCCGGAGTTCACACCCGCCTCGGGCGACAGGAAGGCCGGCAGCCCCTCGTTGAGATCGGGATTCACGAGGCGTTCGATCCGCCGCTCCGCGATCGTCGCGAGATTCGTGAGCGCGATCGCCATGAAATCGAGCACCATCGCGACGGCCTGCCCGTGGAAATTGCCGCCGCTGAGCATCGTGCCGTCGTCGAAGAGGAGCGGATTGTCGGTCGCGGCGTTCAACTCGCGCCCCACGACTTGCTCGGCGAACGTGAGCGCGTCGCGCACCGGGCCGTGCACCTGCGGCATGCAGCGCAGCGCGTACGCATCCTGCACGCGCGGGTCGTTCTCGCGGTGCGACTCGCGGATCTCGCTGTCGGCGAGGAGTTCGCGCAGCAGGGCCGCGGACGCCGATTGCCCCGTCTGGCCGCGCGCGTCGTGGATGCGCACATCGAAGGCGACCGGCGTGCCGCGCAACCCTTCGAGCGTCATCGCGCCCGCGACGTGCGCCACGTGCCACAACCGCAGCGCTTCGCGCAGCGCGAGCGCGGCAATGGCGGTATGCGCTTGGGTGCCATTGATGAGCGCGACGCCTTCCTTCGGCTGGAGCGACACCGGCTTGAGCCCCGCCTCGGCGAGCATCGACGCCGCCGGCCCGCTCTTGGCGCCGCGGTGGAGCGTGCCCTCGCCAATGAGCGCGAGCGCGAGATGCGCGAGCGGCGCGAGATCGCCGCTCGCGCCCACGCTCCCCTGCTCCGGCACCATGGGATAGAGTCCGGCGTTGAGCATCCCGCACAGGAGCTCGACCAACTCCGCGCGCGCGCCGGAGAATCCTTTCGCGATCACGTTCGCGCGCAGCAGCATCATCGCCCGCACTTCGCGCTCGGGGAGCGCCGGCCCCACGCCCACCACGTGGCTGCGCACGAGGTTGTTCTGCAGATCGGCCAGCCGGTCGGGCGGGATCGCGACGTCGCTCAACTTCCCGAAGCCGGTGGTGATGCCATAGACGGCATCATGCCGCTTGACGATCGCATCGACGAATTTCCGGCGATCGACGAGGCGGGCCCGGGCGGCGGGTGCGAGAGCGACTTTCGCGGATCCGGAGGCGACTTGGAAGACGGATTCAATGGTGAGGGAATCGCCATCGAGGAGGATCTCATTCGGCATTACACAAAGCTA
Organism: uncultured Gemmatimonadaceae bacterium; assembly: GCA_963737845.1. GTDB lineage: Bacteria > Gemmatimonadota > Gemmatimonadetes > Gemmatimonadales > Gemmatimonadaceae > DATKOH01. The sequence goes on from CAVTUD010000002.1 coordinate 219,714, forward strand.
TAACGGCGAGACTGGTACCGCGAACGGCGCGGTGGAACCGCTGACGGCGCATGTGACACCGCCAGGGGCGCGTCTAGTCGTTGACGTGTGGCAACTGCAGTCGCTACACGTCAACGACCAGACGCGCCGTCAGCGGCGTCACATGCGCCGTTCGCGGTTCGAGTCACGCCGTCAATTCGTCCAGTCGATCCTCGTCACTCCGCCGGTGCTCGTCACCGTCCCGGTGCGTTTCCGCAGCGCATCGTAGAACGTGAACGACACCGCCTCCACTCTCGGCTTCACGATGCTCCCGTTCACCACATCCATGCCTGGCGTCGCGGCGGTGGGAATGGCCCACTGGCTCTCTTGGCCGGTGTTCGTCACCGCGCTCACATCGAAGCAATACCCGGTGCCGTTCACGAGCCCGGTCGAGATGAAGTCCTCGGAGACCGTGGTCCCCTCGAGGAACCACTGCGTGCCGCACAGGTTGTGCACGGCATCGTAGCTGCTGCTGTACACGCGGTAGTACGAGAACTGCAATGGGGACGCGAGGCGTGCGTTCGGATCCCAGAACGTCTCGACCGCGCCATCAAGCGCGTTCGAATTGAGGCCGGTCGGCGCCGGGAGGATCGAGATCAGCACCACCGTCACCGTATTCGAGATCGCGCTTTCCGTCCCGTAGGCATCCACCGCGGTGACCGCGTACTGCACATCGGGGACGCCAAGGTCATAGAACGATGCCGAGGTCGTCGTGGCGCGGAGCACCCAGGCGCCCCCCTGCGAGCTGGCGGAGTAGACGTTGTACTGCGCGGTCCCCGCCACCGGCGGTGGATCCCAACGCAATAGCACGCCCACCGGATTCGCCGGTTCGCCGCTCGGGATCAGCTCGTACGACAGATTCGCCGGCGGCGGCAGTGGCGTCGGCTGAGTGGGATACGCGGTGTTGTGGTTGTAGCAAGCGGCGAGCGCGATCGAGGTGGCGAACAAGAGGGCGCGGCGCATAGGGGCACTCCGTTGGGGCGCGTGTGGTCGTTGCCGTGTGGCAACGGCTCTTGCGCTACTGTTATGCATACTACGCACCAGCGCCCGATCCGCTCCCGCAACCACTTAGCTCGAGCCACCTGCCGCAAGCGTCCACCCGTTGGGACAGCGCGCGACACCGCCGCGACACGCCTCCCGCTAGGGAGAGATCGGCCGGTTGCTCCGCCGGTTGTAGTCGAAGCGCAGGTCGGGCTCGGCATTCAGTGCGATGAAGAAGCTGAACGCGAAGTTCCCGTTGGGCGCCTGCGTGAACGCGAACACCGCGTGCCAGTCGTGCAGCTGCCGGGTAAGGCTGAGCACGTTGTCCGAGAACTTGTGCGCGACGAGATCGTAGCCGGTCGCCCAATTCACCGCCCAGTGCGGCGTGAGGTCGAATTGCGAGATCGCGCGAATGGTGCTCTGCGGCGGCGTGATGATCACCGGCGCGCCAGCGCCGGTCTTGATCAGCGTATCGGCCGGACCGGTCGCGGTCTGCAGGCACTGGCTGTAGAAGACCGGATCGTTGATGAACTGCGCGCAGTACGCTTTGGGATTGAAGTTGATCACGTTCGTGCCCGTCACCGGCCGTTGTTCCGACTCGGTGAAGATGAGCGACAGACTCCATCCGCCCCGCGTCGAGCCGCCGAGCGGAACGCGGTCGGTGATCGGGCCCGCGATCGGCGGCTGGACGAACGCGCCGCCGTTCGGCGCGAGCGACTGCACGGTGGATGCGATGTTCGAATCGGGCGGCGTCGCACTGCCGAAGATCCGGCTGAATGCGGCGAACGGATTGTTCGATCGCCCGATGCTGAAGGAGAGCGAGAGATTGGTCCGGAAGGGCGAGAATTTCGCCGTATCGCTGATCGGATCGCCTGAGAACAGGGAGTACGCGGCGGAGACTTGGAACCCAGGCAGCAGATCGCTCTGCGCGCTCCAGTTCAGCGCCGGCGTCGTGATGCCGCGTCCGATCTTGTGCGCGATCACGAAATCGTAGGTGAGCGCCGAGATGTCGAAATTCAGCAGCTTGATCTTGTCGCCGCCGGAGGTGTTCGTGGTGGTGTCGCCGCCTCTCGGCTTGAGCTTCGCCTCAATGGTATTGAGCAGCTGCAGCGTGACGGCCTCACGCGTGAGCCCGCCGAGGTAGCCGAAGCGGACCTCGTTGAGCGCCTTGAGGAATTCGTCGCTGACGTTCGTGGCGGGCGAGTACGTGAACGCCAGCCGCGGCTGGATCGAATGCCGGATGCGCGCGAACGGTCCGAAGCCGGGAAAGAACCCGTAGAACGTGGGCTGCACGCCAATGCCGGTCTGCACGGTCTTCGATTGCGCGACCCAGGCGCCTCCGGTCTGCTCGGTGCGCACCCAGAAGCCCGCCGACGGATCGGCGTTCACGAACGCCACGAACGGCGTGATGTTCCAGCTGCTGCCGAAGAAGGCGGGGAGCGCGACGCCCGTCTCGAAATTCGCATCGGTGCGGAAGGTGCGCGCATACGTCCGTTGGCCGATCACCTTGCCGGTATTGAAATCATAGACCAACCAGTTCTGCTCGAGGTCCTTCTCGACATCGGTGACCTTGAAATCGAGCGGCAGCGAGAAATTGCCGAAGCGGAACGGCGTGTTCACATCGAATGACGTCTGCCGCTGGCTGGCGTTCGCGAGCAGGCTGTCCACGCTGTCGGTGACCGCGAGGTTGTAGTTGTAGCCGAAGCCGCGGAGATGGTCGTTCATCGTGTTCGACACCGTGACCGCGGGCGACCACAGGACACCCGGCACGACGGTGATCGGCTGCGAGGACAGGCTGAAATTCGGGAAGTTGGTGTCGACCTCGTCCTGGCCGGCGTACTGGCTGCGGCTGCCGCCGACGCTCAGCGCGAACGGGCCGAGGCGGTCCTGATACGCGAGCTGCGAGGTGATCGCCGCGAGCGCCTGCGCGACGGTCACCGCCTGATAGCGATAGAGGCTGGTGGAGCTCGAGTAGTTCAGGTTCGCGTTGATCGTGCTGTTCTGATTGAACTGCTGCGCCAGCTGGAAGGAGCCATCGAAGCTGTTCGCGCCGTTCGTGTACGTCGTGTAGCTCGCGCGGATGTTGGACGAGATGAAGCGGTCGAGGATGCGGAAGCGGTACTGGCCGTCGAGACGCGTCCATCCCGGCTGGTTATCCGGCTGCCCCGCGCCGCTGCGCCAGCTGAGCGCGAGCAGCGCGTCCATGTAATCGTTCATGTCGAAGTAGTAGCCGACGTTCTCGATCTGGCGCACGTAGGTGGGCGTCGTGCGGATGATGTCGGCGATGCCGAAGCGCGGCGTGAGGATGCCGCTGCGGCGTCCCTGCCGCATGTCCTGGAAGATGAACGGCAGCCAGAGCACGGGCACATCGGCCACGTAGAGCACCGCCGGCCGCGCGACCATGATCGTCTTCGACACGACCTTGATCTCGGTGGCCTGGAAGTGGTAGTGCGGCTCCGTGAGATCGCAGCTCGTGATCGAGCCGTCGATCGCGAACGACGTGTTGTGCCCCTGCCCCGTCGTGTCGCCCACCACCGCGGCCTGGTGGCCGTAGACGTACCAGGTGTTCCCGGCTTGATGCGTGCTCGTGGCCAACGACCCCGCGAGGCCGCGATGGGTCGCGAGATCGTAGTCGAGGTATCCGTGCGCGAGCATGTCCGCCGTGCCCTGCGAGGGATCCCGCAGGAAGATGGTGTCGAGCGGCGGCGCGCTCGCTTTCATCATCTTGAGCGAGTCCGAGTAGAAGATCGTGTCGGCCACCAGGATGGTCTGGCCGCGTTCGATCGCGCCGCGGCCATCGAGCTGCAGATCGCGCCGCCCCGCCATCAGCTGCACCCGGTTCCCCTGGTAGCGCGTGACGGTGTAGCCCTTCTTGTCCATCAGCGCCTGCATCACCGAATCCGGGTCCGCCCACTTCACGAGCGTCTTGGGCGCATGCAGCGTGTCGGCCGTCGTGTCGCGCACGTAGTTATCCCGGCGCGCGCGCGACGCGGAATCGAACGGGCTCATGGTGATCCCCGGCGCGCCGGGGAGCGGCAACAATGGCGGCGTCGGCTGCTGGGCTCTCACGGCTCCCGCGGCCGCCATGATCGACAGCAGGAGGAGCCGGAGATGGTTCACCCGGTGGTCTCCGCGCCCAGCTCGGCGTCACGCTCCGCCGCGCGACGCTGGCGGCGCCGGTACACGACGTACGACAACACCACGCTCACCTCGTACAGGAGGTAGAGCGGCACCGCCATCGCGATCGTAGTCCAGATCAGGTCGCCCGGCGTGAGGAAGGCGCCGATGATCACCACCGCCACGATCGCATGGCGCCGGTACTTGTTAAGCAGCTGCGGCGTCACGATCCCCAACGCCGCGAGCGCGAGGATCACGATCGGCAGCTCGAAGGCCACGCCGAACGCGAGTGCCATGCTCGTCGCGAATCCGAAGTACTCGCTCGCCGTGATCATCGGCTCGAGCGCGGTGCCGCCGAAGTCCATGAGCCACGGCAACGCGAGCGGCAGCACCTCGAACCACGCGAGCGCCGCGCCGCCGAGGAAGAGGAACACCGCGAAGCCGAACACGCCGACCGCCACCCGCTTCTCGTGCTTGAACAGCGCCGGCGCCACGAAGCTCCATACCTGGTGCAGGATCACCGGCAGCGCGATCGCGACGCCGATCACCATGGCGGCGTTCAGCACGATCGTGAACGGATCGCCCGGGTGCGTATACACGAGGTGGCGCCCGTGCAGATAGGGCAGGATCGGCCCCTCCAGCCACATCAATACGTCGAACTGGATGAGCACGAAGAACGCCAGCCCTACGCCGACGATGAGCGCCGCCAGTGACTTGATGATGCGCCAGCGCAATTCCTCGAGGTGATCGAGGAACGGCATCTCGGCGCCGGCGGGTTCCGGCTGTTGGCTCGCGTCGCTCATCGCCGGAGGATCGACCTCTAGTTCATCGTGCGAAGCTGCTCGCGCGCGAGTGCCGCCTCGTCCGAGCGCGGGTACGCGGTGGTGAGCTGCGTGAACGCGGCGCGCGCCGCGGTCTTGTTCCCTGCCTTCTCGAGCGAGAGCGCGCGCTTGTACAGCGCCGTCGGCGCACGGGGCGACTGCGGATACTTCGCCACCACGTTCGCGTACGCACTGTCCGCCATGGCGGCGTTCCCTTCCGCCGCCCATGACTCCGCGATGTAGAACTGCGCTTCGGGCACGAGATCCGATTTCGGATACTGTGTCACGAGCATCGTGAGACCGTTCCGCGCCGTCGCGTTGCTGCCGCGGCGCAGCTGGTCGAGCGAGAGCTGGAACAACTCGGCGGGACCCGGCGCCGCCGGTGCCGTCGCCGACGCACCCACCGCCGCGCCCGCCGCGCCCGCCGCCGCCACACCGCCCGGCGTATCCGACTGCCGTTGCTCGAGCGATGACCGCAGGTCCTGCAGGCGCCGCTGGCTCTGTCCCGTCAGCTCCTGGATCTGGAGGAGCTGCTGGTTGATCGCGTAGAGATCGCCGCGCATGTCGCCGTTCATCTTCGCGATCCGCGCGCTGAGCGCGCGCACGGAATCGTCGATCACCGCCATCTGCACGCCGGTGGCCGCGATCTGCGCGGCGCGCGCCGAGTCGGATCGGACCTGCGTGGCCTTCAGCTCATTGATGGTGACGCGGAGCGAATCCACGTCGGCGGAGGTCGCCATGCACGCACCGGCCGCGAGGCACACGGCCGGTGCGAGCGCGCGCGCGATGCGCTTCACGGCGTCGCCGCCAATTCGCCGACGGTGATCGTGAACTCGGCGCGCCGGTTCTGCGAGTACGACGTCTCATCGTGCCCCGGCGCCGCCGGCTTCTCCTCGCCCATGCTGATGATCGTGATCCGCGCATCGGCGATCCCGTGCTGCGTCAGGTACCGCTTCACCGACGCGGCGCGCTGCTGGCCGAGCGCCAGGTTGTACTCCGCGGAGCCGCGTTCGTCGGTATCGCCCTCGATCTGGATGCCGACCGCGGGATTCGCGTTCATGATCGCGATCTTGCGATCGAGCTTCGCCTTGGCCGAGTCGGTGAGCGTCGACTTATCGAAGTCGAAATAGACCGTGGAGGCCATATCGTGCTTCAGCGCGTCCTTCTTCGCGGCCGCGGCCGCAGCGGCAGCAGCCGCGGCATCCGCGTTCGCCTTCGCGATGGAGTCCTTCGTCGCCTGCGCGGCGTTCGCCGCGGCCGTCGCCTTCGCGGCCGAGTCGGCGGCGTGCAACTTTGCGATCGAGTCGGCGCTGAGCGGCGCCGGTCCGGTCTCCGGAGCCTTCTTGTTGCATGCGGCGACGGCGGCGAGCGTGACGACGGTACCGAGGACTGCCAGTGAATGACGCATGGTGCTTCTCCGAGAAGGGATTGGGGTTGGTGTGTGAGAATGGATGAACAGGATCACGGAGCCGACGCGAGCATTGGCGACCACGCGGGGAGCCGCGCTCCCGGTCCGTGCGTCAACTGCCGCGCGCGCCCCGATTCCACATTGAGCACGAACAGCTCACGCGCACCCGTGCGCGTGGAAGCGAACACCAGATGCCGGCCGTCCGGCGCCCACGAAGGATCCTCATTGCGTCCTTCGCTCGTGAGCTGCCGCACCGACCGGTCCCGCAGGCTGATCACCATCAATTGGAATACACCGCTGAATTGCGCCTGGTAAGCCACCTGGCGGCCGTCGGGCGACCAGTCCGGATTGGACCGGTACGCCTCCTCGCCGAACGCGAATGGCGTCAACAATTCCGGGTTCGCGCCGTCCGCGTCCGCAAGGTACACCTCCGGGTGTCCGATCCGCCCCGACGTGAACGCGATGCGGCGGCCATCCGGACTGAAGGTCGGCGACACGTTGTCGGTGCCGCGCCCCACGGTGATCCGCCGCGCTTCGCCGGCCGCGCTCGTGCCGTTCACCGGCACGACGAACAGATCGGCGCCCGCTTCATCGCCATGCGCGTACGCGAGCGAGGTCCCATCCGGCGAGAACGCCGGCGTCATGTTCAGCCCCTGCGGCGTGGTGCCGAGCGCGTGCGCCGGCCCGCCGTTGAAGTCGCGCAGCAGGATGCGCCACCCGGCGCCCGATCACCGCACTGTACGCGAACAATTTGGCGGACGGATGCCACGCCGGCGACAGCACGGTGCCGGCCTCGGTGAGCGCGCGTTCGCCCCAGCCATCGGAGTCGATCACGAGCACACGGCCGCCGCGCACGAACAGGATCCGCGTCGCCGCGATCCCGCGCGTACCGGTGAGCCACCGCTCCACCTCATCCGACGCCGCGTGCAGCGACATCCGCCAGTCGGCGCTGCCCGGCGAGCCGGCGAGCGGGAAGTCCCGCGCCTGCAGCACCGTTTTCTTCGCCACGTCGTGCGCCGCGATGTGCAGCGCCCCGGGCACGAACGACATCTGGAGCGCCGCGGCCGCGCCGATCGCCTTCCACATCACGTAGTTGATGCCCGGCCCCACCTGCGCGACGGTCGCGGCGGCCGGCGTGCCGTCCACGCCGATCACCTCCACGAGATCGCTGTTGTCCAGGTCGCGCTGCAGGATCGCGCGCACGCTGTCGCCCATCGGGCCGCGCACGATCCCCACGACGACGCCGGGCTTCGAGCCCGACTCATACGACAGTCCGATCCGCACGCCACGCGGCGGCGTCGAATCCTGGGCGCGCGCGGCGAACGCCGCGCAGCACACGGACAGCGACGCGGCGAGCATCGCGGATCGGAGGGGCATGCGGCTCGTCATGGTGATCGCAACACTCGCGGGTCGAAGCTGAAGACGACAGGAAGCACATCATCGGCGAACCCCGTGGGCAGCGGCCCGAAGGCTTTCACCGCGGCGGCTTGCTCGACCGCGCCCTCGGCCTCGAGATCGAAGGCGAAATTCCCGGAGCGCGTGACGAACTGGATGCTGCTCGGCACGATCGAACCGTCGCGCCGAATGATGAACGATACTTCGGCCCGCACGGCGGAGTTCCCCTGCGGCTTGAACCGCTGCGCGATCACCCGCACGACGTTCTCGAGATACTGCGGATAGGGGAACTCGGCGCCTTCGCTCTGCACCGTGACGACGTCGTTGCCGCGGCCGGCCGTGCCGGGGGCCGGAGGCGTGGGATTCGGCGGCGCGGGCGGGGCCGGATTCGGCGGCGCGGGCGGCGTCTTCTTCGGCGGCGTCTTGGGCGCCAACTTCGGCGGCGCGGCCATCGCCTTGGGCGGCGGCACCGCCTTCTTCGGCGGCGGACTCGGCGCCGGTGGCGGCGCGGCGGGCGGCGCAGGCGCCGGCGCCGGCGCCGCCGCGGGCTCCGGCGGCGCGGCCACGAGATTCACATGGTACGAGGGCGGCAGCGCCCGGCGCGGCGCCGGATGCGCCGAGAAGAGCGCCGTCGCGAAGATCGCGTGCAACGCGAACGACGCGGCGATCGCCCAGGCGATCGACGGCCGGCGGCGCGCGATGCCCGGTCGCGCGGTCACGGCGTGACCGTCTCCGGTTCGGCCACGAGACCGATGTCGCCCACGCCCGCGCCGCGCATCACCGCGAGCACGCGCACCACCGATCCGTACGGCACGTTCTGGTCGGCGCGCAGATAGATGCCGTCGCGCCCACGCTTGCCGGCGAGCGCCTTGAACGTGGCGCGGAATTCCTCATAGGTGAACTTGCCCTCATCCACGAAGATCGTGCCGTCGCGCGCGACGGTCACGACGAGGCCGCTGGCCGCGCGCAGCGGGCGCGCGTCGGCGCGCGGCAGCGCGACGTCCACGCCCCCCTGCATCATCGGCGCGGTGATCATGAAGATCACCATCAAGAGCATCATCACGTCGATGAGGCTCACGACGTTGATGTCCGCGTTGAGCGGCAGCCCCCGGGTGCGCCGCCGCTGGCTCACTCGATGCGCCCCGCGCGCACCATCATCGCGATCACCGAGGTGCCGAAGCTCTCGAGCTGGCCCTCGTAACGCGCGAGGCGCGCGGCGAAGATGTTGTAGCCGAACACCGCCGGGATCGCGACGGTGAGCGCGGCCGCCGTCGCCACGAGCGCCTCGGCGACGCCCGGCGCGACCGCCGCGAGATTGCCGCTCCCCTTCACCGCGATGCCGACGAAGGCGTCGATCACGCCGAGCACCGTGCCGAGCAGTCCGATGAGCGGGCTCACCGAACCGATCGTCGCGAGCCAGGGGATGAAGTGGGAGAGCTGATCGCGCTGGTCCATCGTCTCGGCGTCGAGCACGAGACGGAGCGCTTCCACCTGCGACGCGGAGAGGTTCCCCGAGTTGAGGACGGCCACGAAGTTGGACGCGCGGGATACGATGCTCGCGAACGGCCCCTCGGCGCCGCGCCGCACGAGCGCGGCCGCGGCCTCGAGCGTGTGCGCCGACGCGAAGTCCTTCTCGAATGCGCGCGCCCGCACGTCGGCGCGGCGGAACTCGCGCCACTTCGCGAGCATGATCGCCCAGCTGATCAGCGAGAGCGTGCCGAGCAGCACGAGCACGATCTTCGTCGCGATCGTGGACTGACGGATCAGGTCCATCGGCGTGGTGGGGAGCGCCGTGCCGAGCTGCAGCGCGAACAGCGTGAAGGCGTTCATGACACCACCGCCAGGCGCCGCGCGGCGAACCACGCGAATGTCTGCTGCAGGCCGTCCTCGAGGGCGACCGCCGGGCGCCAATCCAATAAGCGCGCGGCGGCGTCGATGCGCACCGCGGAGCGGCGCTGCTCGCCGGGACGTTCGGGCGCGTGCGTGAGGCGCGGCGGCACGGCGGCCGCACCGGCAAGGATCGTGGCGAGTGTCAGCACGTCGGTCTCCACTCCGGTTCCAATGTTGAGCGCGCGGGCGTCCACGCCGCCGGCCGGCGGCAATGGCGCGAGCGCAGCGAGTTGCACGGCACGCGCGACGTCCTCCACGAACACGTAGTCGCGGGTCTGCAGGCCGTCGCCGTACACCGTGAGCGATTCGCCGCGCAGGAGCCGCTCGCAGAAGATCGCGACGACGCCGGCCTCTCCGTGCGGATCCTGTCGCGGGCCGTACACGTTCGAGAATCGCAGCGCGATCGTAGGCAATCCGTGCACGCGCGCGTAGTACGCGAGGTAATGCTCCACCGCGAGCTTCGCGACGCCGTAAGGCGACTGCGGATCCTTCGGCGCCTGCTCCGCGGTCGGCGGCGCCGCGAGGTCGCCGTAGATGGCGCCGCCGGTGGAGGCGAAGACCACGCGCGCCGTCGCGCCGGCCGCGCGCAATGCCTCGAGGAGATTGAGCGTGCCTTCGACGTTCACGCGCGCATCATGCACCGGATCGGCCACGCTGCGCCGCACATCCATCTGCGCGGCGAAATGGCACATGACATTGAACCGCCCTTCGCGCACGGCGCGCGCGGCGTCGGCCGACCGAATGTCGAGCGTGAGGAGCTCGGCGCCGTCGGGAACGTTCTCGCGCTTGCCGGAGCTGAGGTCGTCGAGGATGGTGACGCGGTCGCCGGCACCCGTGAAGCGGGCTGCGGCATGCGAGCCGATGAAGCCCGCGCCGCCGGTGACGAGGATGCGGCGCGTCATGTCAACGCGTGGACGCGGCGCCGGAGCGCGCGAGGAAAAACAAAATGGGCGATCGCAGTCATGCGTCGCCCATAATGTAACACGCGCGGCGCCACGGCGGGGCCGCGGCGCTGCGAAAAACGGAGAGCGCCCTAGGGCATGCGCGCGGTCAACCGGACCGACGCATCCGCGAAGATCGCCGGATTGCGAATGTCCGTGACGAGCGCCGTGGCGCCGAGTTCCGTCACCTTGATCACCTGCACGCGGCCGATCAACCCCTCCGGGATCGTCACGTCCGGCCCGTGCTCCTGCGGCTGCTTGAACGACGGACGGTACACGGTGAACTGGTCGCCGATCTTCACGCCGTCCTTGAGGCCCACGTTGAGGATGATCCAGTCCTGCGCCGACGCGATCGTGACCGCCGGCGGGATGAAGACGACCTTGCCCTCGGTGCCGAGGAGCAGCGGCGCGGGGCGCGCGTCCGGATTCATTGCGAAGTGCTCGAGCGGCATGATCTGCTGCCCGACCCAGACCTCTTGGTAGAAGTTCGTGATCAGGGCCATCGCCGCATCCGTGCCCTCGATGCTGATGATCTTCACCTGGCCGGTGGGACGCATCACCTTCGTCCCGTTCCCAGATCCGCGAGCATCTCGAACACCAGGAACTGATCGCCCTTGGCCGCCACGACGCCCTTGGGCAGCGTGACGAAGACGTAGTCGTTGATGTTGAACTTGTCGCGCTGCACGCCGCGCACTTCGCCCGGCACGTTCGCCGTACGAATGATCCGGCCGGTGTTCGGCGGACCGGCGGACGAATCGAGCCATGGCGCCGAGTAGAACTCGGCCGCGCGCACCGCGGTATGCTGGTACGTGTTGGCCGTACCGCCGAAGCGTGACGCGCTGATGGTGCGCTTGCGATTGGCCGCCGCGAAGACCGTGGACCCGACCGGCTGGCGCGGGGCTTCCGCGATCGGCGCGGCCGGCTGCTCCATCTGGTCTTCCGAGACGACCTGTGCGCCGCCGCCCGGATTCTCAGCCACCTGCGGGGTGCCGCCGGGCAGCGTCAGGACCTCGCCGGGATAGATCCAGTGCGGATCTTCGACGATGGCCGTGTTGAGCCGGTAGATCTCGGGCCACAGGAAGGGATCGTTCAGGTACATCTTGGCAATGTCCCAGAGCGTATCGCCCTTCTTCACGGTGTGGGTCGCGGGGATCGCGGTCGGCTCCTGCGCCGCGAGCGGCGAGGAAGCCAGCGTCGCAGCGGCGACGGCGAGCGCGAACGCGCGACGGACGAGAGGCGAAAAGCGCATCGAATGCAGGCTCATAGCGGTGTCCTCGTGGTCCTCACTCGGTGCGCAACGGGTGCGCGGTTCCCCAAGGAAAACGGAACTGCGCACCCCCGGCAATAAGCCGGGGCGCGCACGGGTTCCCTACTAAGACGCGTGATGGGGCAACGGGTTACAGCGAAGGGGCGTTTGTGGCAACTGAGCGTATGGTACTACCAACGGCGGGAGGCGCCCTTGCCGTTGCGGTACCATACGCTCAGTTGCCAAACGCGCCCCTGCCGTTGTTAGAAGGGCAGATCGTCGTCCGTCTCTTCGAGGCTGCCTTTGAAGTCCTCGAAGTCGCCGCCGGCCGGACTGGCACCGGCGCCCGAGCCTGCGCCGGCCGCGGCCGCGCGCGGGCGGCTCCGCGGAGCGCCCTCGGCGTCATCCGAGCCGCCCTGGCGGCCGGAGAGCATGATCAGCTCCCGGACGTTGATCTCCGTGCTGTAGCGGGTCTGGTTCTCCTTGTCCTGCCACTGGCGGTACTCGATCCGCCCCTCGACGTACACCTTGTCGCCCTTCTTCAGGTACTTCTCGACGATGTCGGCGAGCGTGAAGGCCTTGGAATTCCAGACCACGCACCGGTGCCACTCCGTTTTCTCCTGCTTCTCCCCGTTGGCGCCGGTCCACTGGCGGCTGGTGGCGAGGGAGAAGTTCGCGACGCGGTTGCCGCCCGTGGCGGACCGGACTTCGGGATCGGCGCCCAGATTGCCGATCAGGGTGACCTTATTCAGACTGCGGCTCACGGTTCCTCCTGGCAGATGGCGAATGACATCGCCGGAGAAAGTATATCGGACGGGCCGCCCCCGTGCCACCGAACGAACGCGCGGCGGATCATCGTGCGGAGCTGGCCGGCAGGTCGCAGCGCAAGACCAGCGCGTCCTCGACCGGCTCCCGGTAATAGGCGCGGCGCCGGCCGACTTCGGTGAACCCGAAGCGCGCGTAGAGCGCGCGGGCGGCGGCGTTGGATTCGCGGACGTCGAGATGCACCGTGGCGGCGCGGCGATCGCGCGCCTCCGTCATCACACCGCTCAGCAGCAGCGCACCGACGCCGGCGCCGCGCCGCGCCGGTGCCACGGCAAGATTCAGCACCTCGGCCTCATCCGCCGCGAATCGGGCGACAATGTATCCCATCAGCGCCTGGTCATCCCCGAGTACGACATCGAAGCGCGAACCCGCCGCGCGGAGCGCGCCGGCGAACAGCGCGCGCGTCCACGGATCGCCGAAGGAGGCGCGTTCGATCTCGACCACGGCGTCGAGATCCGACGGCGCCGCCGCGCGGACTCTCAGCGCGGGCGCCACGCTACGCGCCGGTGAGCGGGCGGCCGTGCTCGCGCTCCCACTTCGCCTGCGCTTCGGCGACGCGGCCGTAGTGCGGTTCCCACGTCGCGAGATCCACCGGGCCCGCGACGGCGAATTGCTCCACGAGCAGCGCGGCGCCGCGCGCGTGCGGCGAGCAGACGAGCGCCTCGGCCGGACCGGCCGTGCGCGCGCCGAGCGCGTCGGCCATGGCGGCGACCGCGCCGCGCGCGACGAGCGCCGGCGGCGCGATCTCCTCGATCGTGTGCGCAGTGCGCGCGTAGCCGGCGACGTAACATTCGCCGCGCATCGCGTCGAGCACGGCGAGATACGCGCCCGGCGGGAGCGGGTTGCCGGCGACGATCAGCGCGAGCGAGGGGAGCGCGAACATCGGGATGCCGCGCGCACTCGCGATCCCCTTGGCGATCGAGCCGGCAATGCGGAGACTCGTGAAGCTTCCCGGCCCGGCGCCGCACACCACGCGCGTGATGTCCGCGGCCGTGACACCGGCTTCCGCGAGCGCCGCGGCGACCGCGGGCAGCAGACGTTCTTCGTGCTCGCCGCGCATCGCGACCGACCGCTCGGCCGCCACCGCGCCCGCACGCAGGACGGCCACCGTGCCGGTGTACGTCGCGGCGTCGAGCGCGAGCGTGACGCTGGGGCGGCCGGTCATCCGGCGGTGAGCAAGCGGCGCTCCGGATCCGAGGGATCGTACTCGAGCGCGATCGGGTACGCGCCGGGCGGCAGGCGCCGTCCCGCGCGCTCCGGCCACTCGACGAGCACGAGCGCCGGCGCGGAAATGATCTCGTCCCACCCGAGGTTCGTGAGTTCGTCCGGCCGGTCGAGCCGGTAGAGATCGAGATGGAACACCGGCCACTTCGCCGCCGCGTACTCATGCACGAGCGCGAAGGTCGGGCTGGTCACCTCCTGCGTGACGCCGGCGCCGCGACTGATCGCCTGCACGAGCGTGGTCTTTCCGGCGCCGAGCTCACCCCGGATCGCGACCACGAGCGGCGCGGCCCTGGTGCGCCCGAACGCCTCGCCCCACGCGGCGAGTTCCGCGCGGGTGAGCGCCACGGTGGCCTGCACGGTCACGCGCGCGGCGCCCGGAGGCGGCCGAGGCCCGCGCCGCGCTTCGCACCGCCGCCCGCGGAGCCGCCGCTCATCCGCGCCTTGAGCTCGAAGACCTGATCGCGCAGCGACGCCGCCTCCTCGAAGTCGAGTCCTTCCGCCGCCTCCTTCATCTGCGCCTCCAGCATCTCGAGCAGTGCGGCATCATCCATCTCGGACGCGTAGGTGTGCCGCGGTTCGGCGACTTTCCGCTCCGGCACCTCCATGCGCGCATCGGCCAATCGCGTGCTGAAGTTCACTTCGTCCGTGCTCTTCACGACCGTCGTGGGCGTGATCCCGTGCTCCTCGTTGTACGCCCGCTGGATCGCCCGCCGGCGCTTGGTCTCGTCGAGGCAGCGCTGCATCGAGCCGGTGATCCGGTCGGCGTAGAAGATCGCGCGGCCGCTCACGTTCCGCGCCGCGCGGCCCACGGTCTGGATCAGCGAGCGGTCGCTGCGCAGGAAGCCCTCCTGGTCGGCGTCGAGGATCGCGACGAGCGACACCTCGGGCAGGTCGAGTCCTTCGCGCAGGAGATTGATCCCCACGAGCACATCGAAGTCGCCCAGTCGCAGCCCGCGGATGATCTCCATGCGCTCGATGGCGTCGATGTCCGAGTGCATGTAGCGCACGCGCACGCGCATCTGCTGGAGATAGTCGGCGAGGTCCTCGGACATGCGCTTCGTGAGCGTGGTGACGAGCACGCGCTCGCCGCGCCGCTCGCGCAGCCGGATCTCGTTGAGGAGATCGTCCACCTGTCCGCGCACCGGGCGCACCTCGATCTCGGGATCGAGCAGCCCGGTGGGACGGATGATCTGCTCGACGACGACGCCCTCGGAGAGCTGGAGCTCGAGATCGCCCGGGGTGGCGCACACGAAGAGCGCCTTGGGCGTGAGCGCGAGGAACTCGTCGAACATGAGCGGCCGGTTGTCGAGCGCGCTCGGCAAGCGGAAGCCGTACTCGACGAGCGTGAGCTTGCGCGCGCGGTCGCCGTTGAACATCCCGCGAGATCTGCGGCAGCGAGACGTGCGATTCGTCGACGACGACGAGGAAATCCTCGGGGAAATAATCGAAGAGGCACGCGGGGCGCTCACCGGCCTGCCGGCCCGAGAGGTGGCGCGAGTAGTTCTCGATGCCGGCGCAGGTGCCCACCTCGAGCATCATCTCGATGTCGAAGTTCGTGCGCGACTCGAGGCGCTGCGCCTCGAGGAGCTTGCCCGCGCTGCGCAGGAGCGGCAGCCGTTCGTTGAGCTCGGTGCGGATGAGCGACACCGCGCGCTCGAGCGTCGGGCGCGACGTCACGAAATGCTTCGCGGGGTAGATCGCCGCGCGCTCGAGTTTCGCGATCGCGTCGCCGGTGATCGGATTGATCTTGGAGATGCGCTCCACTGATCGCCCCACAGCTCGACGCGCACCGCCTGCTCCTCGTACGCGGGGAAGATCTCCACCGTGTCGCCGCGCACGCGGAAGGTACCGCGCTCGAAGGCGACGTCGTTGCGCGAGTACTGGATCGACACGAGCGCGCGCAGGATGTCGTCGCGCGGACGCGTCTCTCCGACGTTGATGCTCACCATGCGTCTCGCGGTATTCCACCGGATCGCCGAGGCCGTAGATCGCGCTCACCGTGGCGACGATGATGACGTCGTCGCGCTCCATGAGGCTCGACGTCGCGCGCAGGCGCAGGCGGTCGATGTCCTCGTTGATCGAGGCGTCCTTCTCGATGTACGTATCGCTCGAGGGGACGTACGCCTCGGGCTGGTAGTAGTCGTAGTACGAGATGAAGTACTCGACCGCGTTGTTCGGGAAGAAGCCCTTGAGTTCGCCGTACAGCTGCGCGGCGAGTGTTTTGTTGTGGCACAGCACCAGCGTGGGTTTCCGGTAGTGCTCGATGACATTGGCGATGGTCATCGTCTTGCCCGAACCGGTGACGCCGAGGAGCGTCTGGAACCGGTCGCCGCGCGCGAGTCCCTCGTTCAGCTCGGTGATGGCGCGGGGCTGGTCGCCGGCGGGACTGAAAGGGAGCGGTGAATTCGAAGTCGGGCATCGTACTGGAAAATAGTGTGTGGAACCGCTGACGGCGCCTGTGACACCGCTGACGGCGCGTCTGGTCGTTGACGTGTGGCAACGGCACCTGCTACACGTCAACGACCAGACGCGCCGTCAGCGGCGTCACACGCGCCGTCGGCGGTTCCAGTGCCGCCGTTATTGCTCCTCGCTTGCGTGACGCTCCCGCCGCGCGATGTCCGTGATCCCTTTGATCTTCCGCACCACCCGGATCACCTTCTGCAGGTGCGCGAGGTTCTCGACTTCCACGAGCATCGTGCCCGAGACGCCGCCGCCGTCGCCGGAGCGCAGGTCCACGCTCTTGATGTTCGTGCCCGTGGCCGTCACCGCCTCGGCGATGTCCGCGTACAGGCCGCGTCGGTCCGTCCCCTCGAGCGCGAGGCGCACCAGGAAGATCTGTCCCTGCACTTCCTGCCAGTCGATGTCCAGCCGGCGCTCCGGCTCGCTCGACAGCGAGAGCACGTTCGGACAGTCGGCGCGGTGGATGCTCACGCCGCGCCCGCGCGTCACGAATCCCACCACCGGGTCGCCCGGCACGGGCTGGCAGCACTGCGAATACCGCACCATCAGCCCGTCCACGCCCTGGATGCGCACGCCCTTGGGCGCGCCGCGCATGCGCGTCACGAGGCGCTCGAACGCGCTCGGCTTCTGCGCCGGCTTCTCCGACGGCGTTTCGAGCATCGGATAGAGCGCCTTGATCACCTGGTCCTTGTTCACATCGCCCTGCCCCAGGCTCGCGATCAAGTGGTGCGCGTCGTTCAGGTTCAGCAGCTTCGCGGCGGCCTTGAGCGAATCGTCGTCCGGCTTCGCGAGTCCGCGGCGGCGCACTTCGCGCTCGAGGATGTCGCGCCCGAGGCGCGCCGACGTCGTCTGCTCCTCCTGGCGGATCCACTGGCGGATGCGGTGGCGCGCTCGGCCGGTGCGCACATGCGCGAGCCAGTCGCGGCTCGGCCGCGCGTTGGGCGACGTGATGATCTCCACCGTGTCCGAACTCTTGAGCACGCGCGAGAGCGGCGCGATGCGGCCGTTCACCTTCGCGCCCTGGCAGTGCAGCCCGACCTCGGAGTGCACGGCGAACGCGAAGTCGATCGGCGTCGCGCCGTCCGGCAACTCGACCACGTCGCCGGTGGGCGTGAGCACGAAGATCTCGCGCTGGTAGAGGTCCAGCTTCAGGAATTCGAAGAACTCCGCCGGGTTCTTCGCGTCGAGCTGGAACTCGAGGACCTGCCGAAGCCAGTTCATCTGCTGGTCGGCCTGGTCCGGATCGCGCTCCTCCTTGTACAGCCAGTGCGCCGCGATGCCATACTCGGCGGTCTGGTGCATCTCGCGCGTGCGGATCTGCACTTCGTACAATTGCCGGCCCGGTCCGAACACGGTGGTGTGGAGCGACTGATAGCCGTTGGATTTCGGCTGCGCGATGTAGTCCTTGATGCGCTCCTGCAGCGGCGTATAGGCGTCGTGGATGACGCCGAGCGCGTGATAGCACTCGGGCACCGTGTTCACGAGCACGCGCACGGCCATGAGATCGTAGATCTCCTCGTACGGCTTGTCGCGCTGCTTCATCTTCTTCCAGATCGACCACAGATGCTTCGGCCGCCCGACGACCTCGACCTCCTTGATGCCGGCCGCCTTGAGATCGCGCGCGAGCGGACCCTCCATCTGCGCGATGAGCCCCTCGCGATGCCCGCGCTTGGACGTGACCAGCTTCGCCAGCGCTTTGTAGTCCGCGGGCTCGAGGTATTTGAATGAAAGGTCCTCGAGCTCCCACCGGACCTGCGCCATACCGAAGCGGTGCGCCATAGGCGCGTACAGGTCGCATCGTCTCCTGCGCGATGCGCCGGCGCTTCTCCTCGGCCAGATAATCCAGCGTGCGCATGTTGTGCAGGCGGTCCGCGAGCTTGATCAGGATGACGCGCACATCCTTCGCGATGGACAGCAGGAGCTTCCGGTAGTTCTCGACCTGCCGCTCCTCGCGGCTCTGGAAGGCGAGCGATCCGATCTTCGTGACGCCGTCGACGATCTGCGCCATCTCCGCCCCGAACTCTCGCTCGACGTCGGCGACCGTGACCGTGGTGTCCTCCACGACATCGTGGATGAGTCCGCACGCGACGGTGACCGAGTCGAGGTGCAGCTCGGCGAGGATCCGCGCGACTTGCACGCAGTGCGCGACGTACGGTTCGCCGGATGAGCGCTTCTGCCCGTGATGCGCGACCTCGCTGAACCGGTAGGCGCGCGCGAGCAGATCGGCATCGAGCCGCGCGAGCAGCTCGCTGTCGAGGTCCCACCCGGGGATCACGCTCTTGAGCACCGGAACCGTCACAGCAGCCCTGCCTCCGCGAAACTGGTGTACCGGCCGCGCCCCACGATCACGTGGTCGTGCACCGGGATATCCAGCAACCGCCCGGCCGCGACGAGTTGCTCCGTCACCAACCGGTCATCCGCCGACGGCGTGGGGTCGCCGCTCGGGTGATTGTGCACCAGGATGATCGCCGCCGCGCGTTCGGCGATCGCTTCCCGGAAGACCTCGCGCGGATGCACGAGCGACGAGTTCAGCAGCCCGCGCGTGACGGTGACATCGCGCTCGAGCCGGTGCTGCGCGTCGAGGATCGCCACATGGAACTCCTCGACGGGCAGGTCCTCGAGTCGCGGCGCGAATGCGGCCGCCACGTCGCGCGGACTCCGCATCGGCGCGCCCTCGTCGCGCACCTCCGCTGCCAACCGGCGCCCGAGCTCGAGCGCCGCGTGGATCGCCACGGCGCGCGCGGGCCCCATCCCGCGCATCGCCGTGATCGCCGCCACCGGCTGCGACGCCATCCGCCGCAATGAACCGCCCGCCGACGCCAGCACTTCGTGTCCCAACTGCAACGCCGACGACCCACCCCCCGCCGAGCCAATGACGATGGCCAACAGCTCGGCGGCGCTGAGCGAACTCGCGCCGTTGTTCCGCAGCCGCTCCCGGGGCCTCTCCCCGCGCGGCATCTCCCTGATACTTAATAACCCTCCGCCCGCGAATCCAGCCATGACGCCTCCTGAATGCAGGCGTCCAATGTGGCGATCGGGATTCAGGGGTCGCGCATCAGATCGTCGCGCGAAGCACGAAAAGCGCCCGGCTCATTCGCCGGGCGCATTTCGTGCAGTCGTTGGTCGTACGCGTTTAGAACTGCCACGCACGACTCGTCACTCACGGAGTAAGGGGTACCAATAACGGAGTTCGGGTCGCGACTCACGCCGTTACGCAATGGCCCCATGGCATTTCTTGAATTTCTTCCCCGACCCGCACGGGCATGGATCATTCCGCCCGACCGATGACCAGTCCATCGGCGCCTTTCCGTCGCTCCCATTCGAGGCGATCGGCTTCACGCCGCCAATGTTCGGCGTCTCGCGACGCGCGACCGGCCCCTCGGCCGGCTCGCCCGGCCCGATATCCATCATCCCTTGCGCGTCGTACGTCGGCTTCGTCGCGACCCCGCGCGGCGGCGGCGGCGCGGGCGCCGGCTCGAACACGAACTGCGCGCGCAGGAACTGCTCGGTGAACGTGTGGTACACGTCCGCCATCAGTTCTACGAACATGGAGTACGCCTCCTGCTTGTACTCGATGAGCGGGTCCTTCTGGCCCCACGCCCGGTAGTTGATCGCGGCGCGCAGCTGGTCCAGATCGTAGAGATGGTCCTTCCACTTGTCGTCCAGCACCTTGAGCATCACGAACGCGAGCACCGGACCCGACGCCGCCGGCCCGAGGCTCGTGAACTTCGCCTCGAATGCCGCGTCGCCCGCGGCGCGCGCCACCGCCTGCGCACCGTCGAGATCGTGCGGCATCTCGGCCGAGCCGTCGGCGAACTGCGGCACGGTGAGCAGATAGTGCATGAGCAGGTCCTGGCGCAGCACGCCCAGGTCCCACGATTCGGCGCTCTCGAAATCTGCGAGCCCCTGTTCGACGCGCCGCTCCATCGCCCGCTCCACCATCTTCTTCGCTTCGCCCTTCAACTCCTCGCCGCCCTCGAGCGCGAACGCACGCAGCGAGTAGATCACCTCGCGCTGCTGGTTCATCACGTCGTCGTATTCCAGCAGCCGCTTGCGGGTCTGGAAGTTCTGCAGCTCGACGCGCTTCTGCGCCTGTGAGATCGAGCGCGTGATGAGCGGGTGCGTGAGATGCTCGCCCTCCTGCGCGCCGAGCCGGTCCATCAGCTTGGCGATGCGCTCGGAGCCGAAGAGCCGCATGAGATCATCTTCGAGCGACAGGAAGAACTGCGATGCGCCCGGATCGCCCTGGCGGCCGGCGCGGCCGCGCAGCTGGCGGTCGATGCGCCGCGCCTCGTGGCGCTCCGACCCGATGATGTGCAGGCCGCCGCACTCTTCGACGTCCACCGGCTTACCCTCGGGGTCCTTCACCTGCGACGGCTTCGCCTCGGTGACGCCGGCGCCGAGTTTGATGTCGGTGCCGCGGCCGGCCATGTTCGTCGCGATCGTGATCGCGCCGGGCTGCCCGGCCTCCGCGACGATCTCGGCTTCGCGCTGGTGGTACTTCGCGTTCAGCACGTTGTGCTTGAGGCCGGCGCGCTGGAACGTGCGCGAGAGCGTCTCGGACACGTCCACGTTCACGGTGCCGACGAGCACGGGATAGCCGAGCTTGTGCAGGCGCTCGACCTCCTCGAGGATCGCGTTGTACTTCTCGCGGCGCGTCTTGTAGATGAGATCGTGCCGGTCGTCGCGCACCACCGCCTTGTTCGTCGGGATCACCGCGACATCGAGGCCGTAGATCGTATGGAACTCCGTCTCCTCGGTCTCGGCGGTGCCCGTCATGCCCGCGAGCTTCTCGTACATGCGGAAGTAGTTCTGGATCGTGATCGTCGCGAGCGTCTGCGTCTCGCCCTTCACCGCGACATTCTCCTTCGCTTCCACCGCCTGGTGCAGCCCCTCGGACCACCGCCGCCCCGGCATCGTGCGGCCGGTGAACTCGTCGACGATCAGCACCTGCCCGTCCTGCACGACGTAGTTCACGTCCTTCTCGAACAGCGCGTGCGCGCGCAGCAGCTGGTGCACGATGTTGAGCTTGTCGCTCTTGGTCGCGAACTCGCGCTCGATCTTCGCGCGCTCGGCGAGCTTCTCGGCGGGCGAGAGGCGCACGTCCTTGTCCACGCGGTGCACGCCTTCGGCGATGTCGGGCAGCACGAACGCCTCATGGTCGCCGGGCGACAGATAGTCCACGCCGCGCTCGGTGAGGTGCACCGTGTGGCCGCGCTCGTCGAGCACGAAGAGCAGCCGCTCCTCGAGGTCGCGATACTGTTGCTTCGCGCCGGGCTGCTTGCGGTCGGCGATGTGGTCCAGCTCCATCTTCTGCACGAGCGTCTTCACGCCCGGCTCCTGGAGCATCTTGAGCAGCTTCTTGTTCTTCGGCGCGCCGAGCTGCGCCTGGTAGAGGCGCATCGCGGCCTCGGCCTCGTCGCCGCGCGTCAACGCCTCTTCGGCCTCGCCCACCAGCTTGTTCGAATCCTCGGTCTGCGCACGCGCGAGCCGCGCGACCGCGTTGTTGAACTCGCGGTACTGATCGTCGCCCTCGTCGCTCACCGGGCCGGAGATGATGAGCGGCGTCCGCGCCTCGTCGATGAGCACGGAGTCCACTTCGTCGACGATCGCGTAGAAGTGCGGGCGCTGCACGCGCTGTTCGAGCGAGACCACCATGTTGTCGCGCAGGTAGTCGAAGCCGAACTCGTTGTTCGTGCCGTAGGTGATGTCGGCGTTATACGCGCCGCGGCGCTCGGCCGTGCCCGGCTCGGTGTCATCCAGGCACCCGACCGTGAGGCCGAGATAGCTGTACAGGTGGCCCATCCACTGCGAGTCGCGGCGGGCGAGGTACGAGTTCACCGTGACGAGATGCGCGCCGCGCCCGGCGAGCGCGTTCAGATAGAGCGGCAGCGTGGCGACGAGCGTCTTGCCCTCGCCCGTGGCCATCTCGGCGATGCGGCCGCGGTGGAGCTGCACGCCGCCGACGAGCTGCACGTCGTAGTGCACCATGTTCCACTCGAGCTCGTGGCCGGTCACGTTCGCCATCGTGCCGACGAGCCGGCGCGCGGCCTCGCGCACCGTCGCGAACGCCTCGGGCAGGATCTCCTCGAGGACCTCTTTGAGCTCATCGCGCAATTCCTTCTCGACGCCGCCGCGCCCGTCGGTGCCGCTCAGCTCGTCGTCGATGCGCGAGCGCTCGTCGGGATCGGCCGTGAGCTTCTTCTGCTCCTTGAGCTTCGCGATCTCCGCCTCGAGCTCCGCGGTGCGCGCTCTCACGACGCCGCGGAACTTCTCCGTCTGCGCGCGGAGCGTGTCCTCGGTGAGGTCCTTCAGCATCGCATAGTGCTCATTGATCTCGTCAATGAGCGGCTGGATGCGCTTCACCTCGCGCTCGTGGCGGGTCCCGAAGATGGCGGACAGCACGGTCTTGATCATCTCGATCCTCTAGCGGTACAGGCTGGTGTCGCGAATGAAGCGCGCCACCGGCTCGGCGACGAATCCGTTGATCGGCAATCCGGCTCTCACTCTCGCTCGCACTTCCGTGGACGATATCTCGATGCGCCGCGTGGCGATGCGGCGCATCGGCAGCCCGCCGGCCGCGGGTGCGGCCGCCCCGGTCTCACGCGACATCACCGCGATCCGCGCGAGCGACGCGATCCGCTCCGGCTCCCGCCACGTCGCGACCTGCACCGCGAGGTCCTCGCCGATGAGCAACACCAGCTCCGCGCCCGGCTCCGCGGTCGAGAGCGCCGCCAGCGTGTCCACCGTGTAGATAACCCCCCTCGCAATATCTCCGAGCGGTCCACGGCGAATCGCGCGTCGACGCCGAGCATCAACTCGCACATCGAGGCGCGCTGCTCGGGCGACGCGCCCACGCGATCGCCCTTGAACGGCTGCTGCGCCGCCGGCACGAAGAGGAGCCGGTCCAGCTGGAGCGCCTCATGCGCGTCGCTCGCCGCGAGCAGATGTCCGAGATGCGGCGGATCGAACGTGCCGCCGAACACGCCGAGGCGCACTCGGGTTACGGCTTCGCCGGCGCCTTCGCGGCCGGGACCACCGCCGGCGGTGGCGGGGGCGGCGGCGCGACCGTCGCGGCCGCCGGCGCCGCCTTCACCGGACACAGATGCTGCACATCGCGGTCCTTGCCGTACTTGTCGCGCAGCGCCGCGCACGTCTCGTTCGCGTCGTCAATGTACGAGATCGCGCGATACGCCTTGATCAAGCCCATCATCCCCTTCTTCGCGGTCTTCGTCTGCGGATAACGGGTGAGAATGTCCTTGTAGTAGATGATCGACGAGTCGTACGCCTTCTGCTTGGAGTACAGGTCCGCCGTCTCGAGGTTCTTCTCGGCGAACATCTCGTTCAAGCGGTCGATCGCCATCGCCGCGCTATCGCGCAGCGGCGAGTCCGGGTACGCCGCAAGGAAGCTCTGGAAGGTGCTGATCGCCGTCGTGCCGTAGTCGGCATCGAGATCGGGGCGCCGCCAGAGTTTCGCGTAGGACACGCCCGCTTCGTAGGTGGCGAGCGACGCCATCGTGTCTTCCGGGAAATTCTCGGGCACGCGCGAGAACGCCTGCGCCGCGAGGATGTACTCGCCCGTGTGCTGGTGCGCGACGCCCAGGTAGTAATACGCGAGCGGCAGCGCCGGGTCGCGCGCCGGGAGCTGGAAGGTGAGCTGCTCGAATCCCTTCGCGGCCTTCGACCAGTACGAATGCTTCAGCGCCGCGAGCGACGCCTCGAAGAGGTTCGCGTTGGTGGACGCCTGCTTCTGGGTGAAGGTGGCGCTGGCGCACGCGGCGGCCGCGGTGGCGGCGGCAATGAGGACGAGCCGGCGAAGCGTGCTGCGGACAGAAAAAGTCATGCGGGTGTGGTACCCGGGTGTGAGAGTTCGGTTCATCGCGCGCCTTCCGCGGCCATCGCGGGTGCGGCGTGACGGCGGTACCAGTCGACGAAGCGCGGGATCCCCTCGCGCACGCCCACGCGCGGCGCATAGCCGAGGAGCGTGCGGGCGCGCGAGATGTCCGCGAAAGTGCGGCGTACATCGCCCGGCTGGGAGGCGCGGTGCTCGATCGTCGCGCGGCGGCCGGTGGCCGACTCGATCAGCGCGACGAGCTCGTTCACGGTGGTGGTGGCCTGTTCGCCGAGATTGATGATCTCGTGGCGCAGCGCCGTCGTTCGCGTGCGGTCGATCGCGGCGAGGACGCCTTGCACGATGTCGCTCACGAACGTGTAATCGCGGCTCGCCGTGCCGTCGCCGAAGACGGGGATCGGCCGGCCCGCTTCCATCAATCGCGTGAAGCTGTGGATCGCGAGATCAGGACGCTGCCGCGGGCCGTACACGGTGAAGAAGCGCAGCGAGATGATGCGCATCGCGGCCTCGAGCGCGCTGAACGCCTCGCACTGCAGTTCGGCGCTGCGCTTGCTGGCGGCGTACGGACTGATCGGCAGCATCGCCGGGTCGTCCTCGCGGAACGGCGGCGTCGCGTTGTCGCCGTACACCGACGAGCTCGAGCCGAAAATGAAGCGCGTGATGCCCGCCTCGCGCGCCGCCTGCAACAGCGTCACGGTGCCGCCGATGTTCACGTCGGCATAGAGTGCCGGCTGTGCGATCGAAGGGCGCACGCCTGCGCGCGCGGCAAGGTGTACGATCGCCGATGGCTTCGAGTCAGCGACCACGCGACTCATCGCGACGGAGTCGCGCACATTGGCCTTCGCGAGTGAGAACCCCGGCTGCGCGAGCGACTGCTCGAGATTCGCCCACTTGATCGCCGCGGGGTAGAAGTCGTCGAAATTGTCCACGCCCGTCACGGCGTCGCCACGCGCGAGGAGCGCCTCGCTCACGTGCGAACCGATGAAGCCGGCGGCGCCGGTCACGAGCACGCGCTCAGCCATGGAGCGCCATCCGCGATGCGTCGAGCGAACGGAAATATTCGATCGTCTCCTGCAAGCCGGTCTTGAGCGGCACCTGCGGCTCCCAGCCGAGCAGCTTCTTCGCGCGCGTGATGTCCGGCCGGCGCACCTTGGGATCGTCCTCCGGCAACGCGCGCCGCTCGATCGTGGACTTCGATCCGGTGAGCTGCAGCACGAGCGCCGAGAGTTCCTGCACGGTGCATTCCACGGGATTGCCAATGTTCGTCGGCTCGGCGTCGCCGCGCAGGAACAGCTGGTAGATCCCCTCCACCTCATCGCTCACGTAGCAAAAGCTGCGCGTCTGCGAACCGTCGCCGTACAGCGTGAGCGCCTCGCCGTTCAGCGCCTGCACGATGAAGTTCGACACCACGCGGCCATCGCGCGGCCGCATGCGCGGCCCGTACGTGTTGAAGATCCGCACGATGCGCGTGTCGAGCTGGTGGAAACGGTGATACGCCATCGTGAGCGCCTCGGCGAACCGCTTCGCTTCGTCGTACACGCCGCGCGGGCCCACCGGGTTCACGTTGCCCCAGTAGGTCTCGGGTTGCGGGTGGATGAGCGGATCGCCGTACACTTCGCTCGTGCTCGCGAGGAAGAAGCGCGCTCTCTTCGCCTTCGCGAGGCCGAGCGCGTTGTGCGTGCCGAGCGCGCCCACTTTGAGCGTGGGGATCGGGTGCTCGAGATAATCGCGCGGGCTCGCGGGCGAGGCGAAGTGCAGCACGCCGTCGAGCGTGCCCGCCACGTACGTGTAGGTGGAGATGTTGTGCTGCATGAACTCGAACTTCGGGTTCGACGACAGATGCGCGATGTTCTCCGGATGTCCGGTGATGAAGTTGTCGAGTCCCACCACCTGGTGCCCGTCGGCGAGGAAGCGGTCGCACAGATGCGAGCCGAGGAAGCCGGCGGCGCCGGTGATCATGACCCTCACGCGCCGCGCCCGATCGAGAGATACGTGAAGCCGTTCTCTCTCATGCGCGCGGGATCGTAGAGATTGCGGCCGTCGAAGATGAGCGGCGCTTGAGCGCCGCTTTTGATGCGATCGAAATCGGGGTTGCGGAACTCGTTCCACTCCGTGACGATCACGAGCGCGTCCGCGCCTTCGAGCGCTTCGTAGGGATCGGCGAAAATGCGCCCGCGCCGCGCAGTCTTGCGCGCGTCCGGCATCGGCCACCGGATCGAGCGCGAGGACGCCGCGCCCGCCTCCGAGAGCCCCGATCACCGAAAGCGAGGGAGATTCCCGCATGTCATCCGTATTCGGCTTGAAAGCCAGCCCCCACACCGCGAAGCTCTTGCCTTGAGCTGGTGCCGAAGTGTTTTTGAGAGCTTTGACGAGAGCCGCAGCTTCTGCCGCGCATTGGCCTCTTCGACCGCCACGACCACGTCGGGCGCATCGCACTTACTCCCGTGCCCATCAGCGCCTGCACGTCCTTGGGGAAGCAGGAGCCACCGTAGCCCGGCGCCGGGGAATAGGAACGAGCTGCCGATGCGCAAGTCGGTGGTCATGCCCTGGCGAACCTACTCGACGTTCCCGCCCACTTTCTCGCAGAGCATCGAGAGCTCGTTCATGAAGCTGATGCGCGTCGGCGAGAAAGCCGTTGCGGCGTACTTGGTCATCTCGGCGCTCGGGAATCCATGTAGATCATCGGATTGCCCTGCGCACGAAAGGGGAGTACAGCTCGGCCATCACCGTGTCGCACGCGCCCTGTCCATGCCGATCACCACGCGGTCGGGCTTCAGAAAATCCTCTACCGCCGAGCCTTCCTTCAGGAATTCGGGATTGCTGACACATGGAAGGGGAATTTCGCGTGCTTGGCGACGGCGGCGCGCACTTTTGCGGCGGTGCCCACGGGCACGGTGCTCTTCGTGACCACCACCGTCTCGCGCGTCATGTGCTTGCCGACGAGTTCGGCGACAGCGAGCACGTGCCGGAGATCGGCGGAGCCGTCTTCGTCGGGCGGCGTGCCGACCGCGATGAACACGACCTCGGCGCCCGCGATCGACGCGGGCACGTCGGTCGTGAAGCTCAGCCGCTTCTGCGCCTGATTCCGTTCGACGAGCGCGTCGAGGCCCGGCTCATAGATGGGGAGAACGTTGCGCGTGAGGCCGTCGATCTTGCCGCGATCGACGTCCGCGCACACCACATCGTTCCCCGTCTCCGCCAGACATGCGCCGACCACGAGGCCGACGTAGCCCGTACCAATGACCGATATTCGCACGCGTCGAAATGCACCCGGGCAAGAAGTCCAAAATAGTTACAGCTATTGAAGTTAGCGGGCCGTTCTGGGGCGGGCAATGGCGCGCGCCCAGGGAGTTCACGGCGCCGGATTCTTCCCCGAGAATCGAGGGCATTTCCCGTCCGGCGGGCCGGCCAATCGGCAGTCGAGGTACCCGACCGACACCTCGTCGGTGCCCTCGGGATGCGTCAGCCTTATCCAGTACTGCCCCGGCCCCTTGAGCCACGACGCGAACGACGCGTCCGCCGTGTTCAGCACATCGCTCGGCGGGCCATACGCCCTCACCGACTCGCGCCGGAGCGAGTCGTACGCGGTCGGCGTGCCGGCCGCCGCCGCGGAATAGCGCGTCCGCAGCACGATCATGTACAGGCGCCGCCCGAAGAACTGCGCCGCGAGCATGCGGTTGGCCGCGCTGTTCTCCGTGCGCGACGGCTCGCGGAAGACGACCATGCCGCGCGAGCTGTCCACCAGCACATACGACGACGTGCCGCCATCCGGGCACCAGTCTTCCTTGCTGCAGTCCTTCGGATCCGCGCCCGCCGCGAGCGCGAAGGCACTCTCGGTCATGCCGAGCGTGATCGTCGCCCAGCCACGCGGCAGCGGCCAGGTGGGAGACGGCGGGATGGAATCGGCGTGCACGATCGAGTCGGCGCGATGGATGGAGACCTTCACCGCCTGGTTGTAATCCGCGAGCTGCGGCTGCGGATCGTGCAGGGTGACGGACAGGATCGCGCCCGGCGGCGGCGCGTCCTTCATGGCCGCGAGCGCGGACGTCGTGCGCATGCGTACGACCGTCGGGCCGCGGCTCCATCCCTCGGTGCGCGACGTACTGTCGCTGTCCATCGCGGCCGGGGGGCCGAAGAGCAGTGTGTACTTCTCCCGCAGCGAATCGCGCGCGAAGGGCGCGCGGCGGATCTCCTCGATCGTGACGAGCGTATCGCGGAAGAACGCGGCGAGCAGCTCCGCGGCACAGCCCGCCGCGGAATCGGCGACGATGGGGCGGTACGTCGGCCCCGACGCGCCGGCCTCGACGGTGAACAGCGCGCTCGCGGAGCGCGGGCCGAGGTTGTGACGCGCGCAGTCCTCGGCGCGGCAGGGCTGCAGCGGGAGTCCCGTGAGCTTCGTGAATTCGCCGCCGGTCATGCCCAGGCTGATCGCGCCGAATTCTCGCGGGAGCGTGCGCTCGGCGACGGAATAGGCGCTCTGTTCGGGCGGCGGCGCGTAGGCGGCGAGCGTGCGCTGCAACGCCATCGCGGGCGGCGGACAATGCACCGCGCTCTTCGCTGCCAACTGCTTCGTGGCGCTTGAATCCGCGGCCGCACCGGAGCGCGGCGCCTCGGAGTGCTTGCAGCCGGCGACTGCGCCGAGCACGACCAACCCAACAAGTGATCTCGCGAGCGTCATCGATCGGTGGCTTGATGTCATCCCACACAGAACGCGCTCGACCGGTCCAGCGCAACGCGCTGGAATATGCGCAAGATCCCGTGTCACCGCCCGCGCTTCACTGGCTTCGGGCGCCATTCCGTGCGCAACGCGGCCCCGAGCAGCGCCGAGAACCTCATCGCGCCATCGCGATTCAAGTGTTCGCCGTCGCTGAAGAGCGCCGGATCGTTCTCGATCGCCGAGTCGTCGAACACGAGAAAGGTGAGGCCGCGTTCCCGCGCGAGCGCCCGATAGACGTCGAGGACGCGCGCGCGGTCCGTGACGGCCCGCGCGGCCGCACCGAGCTGCGGCGCCATGAACATGGTGACCTTCACCCGGTGCGCCGCGGCGACGTCCAGGATCCGCTCGAACGCATGGACCCGCTGCGTATCGATGCGGTACGACGTGTCGCGGATCGCCCGCACGGCCGAGTCGGAGATCCGGCCCGCCGAGAGCCGGGATCCCCACTCATCGAATTCAGGCGGCGGATGATGGATCACCTCGAGCACGCTCGGCCATCCAATGCGCTCATTGAACTCGGCGTACTTGAACAACGGGATCCAGCGCCAGGCAAGCTCGCGGGCGCCGAATCGACGCTCGAGGTTTTCGGCGACGATGGGCTCATCAATGTACGGCACGTACAGGTACGGGTGCAATTGGTCGTGCAGCCACCGCTCGTCGAAACCGAAGGGGTCGACCTCGAGTGCAATGCGCTGGGTGGTGTTCCGCGAAAGGAAGCGCTCGAGCACGAGCGCCACTTCCGGCCACGAGGCCCCGTTGAGGCCGAGGTTCGCACCGCGACCGCCCACCGCGTTCTCGATCGTCGGGATGTACACCGTGTGGTACGCGCGCGAGGAGCCAAGCACGATGAAGTCGAAGTCGCGTCCCTCCATCGCGAAGATCCAGTTCACTTTCACGACTGGATCGCGGCGCGCGGCGGCGTCGTACACGGCGGCGATCGCGACGCTCAGCGCCACGAGGCCTACGAGGAAGACGGCGGCGCGCCGCGAAGGTCGCATCACGTCAGAACTGGAAGTAAATGAATTCCATCGGCGTGTGGAACATGCCGAAGCTGATGATCAGCAGGATCAGGCCGTAGTAGAATGCCCAGCGCACCAGCATCGGTCGCTCGTCGAGGAGCTGCCGCATCTGGCCGTGGCGCTCCGCGACGTGCACCGCCTCCATGATCGCGATCATGCACACGCTGATGACGAAGTACTGTGTGCTGACGATCGCGCGCAACGACGCCACGTCGAGGCCCTGCAACGCGTGGCTGAAGACGTACATCGCGTCGTTGAACGAGTTGGCCCGGAAGAAGACCCACGACACGAGCACGAGATGGAACGTCACGAACGCCCGGATCCAGCGATGGCTCCATCGTACGCGTTGCATCGGCACGCTGGCGTACCAGCGACGGCGCGCGCGCTCGGTGAACCTGCCCGCGAGAATGTAGAACCCATGCAGCGCGCCCCACACGACGAAGGTCCAGCTCGCACCGTGCCAGAGCCCGCTCAGCAGGAAGACGATCGCAATGTTGAAGCACCAGCGCGGCACGGGAACGCGATTCCCGCCCAGCGGGAAATAGAGATAGTCACGGAACCAGGACGAGAGCGAGATGTGCCAGCGCCGCCAGAATTCCGCGATCGATTTCGCGAAGTACGGGCGATTGAAATTGTCCATCAGCCGGAAGCCCATCACCTGCGCGGCGCCAATGGCGATATCCGTGTAGCCCGAGAAATCGCAGTAGATCTGGAAGGCGAAGAAGTAGGTGGCGACGATGAGCGACCATCCGTGATGGCTCGTGGGCGCCTCGTAGACCTGATTCACGTACAGACCGATGCGGTCGGCGATCACGACCTTCTTGAAGAAGCCCCAGAGCATCAGTTTGAGGCCGTCGGACACGCGCGGCAGGTCCCACTCGTGATGCTCGCGGAACTGATGGAGCAGCTGGTACGGCCGTTCGATCGGTCCGGCCACGAGCTGCGGATAGAACATCACGTAGAGCGCGTAGATCCCCAGGTGTCGTTCAGCCTTCTGCCGTCCGCGATACACCTCGATCGTGTAGCTCATCGCCTGGAACGTGTGGAACGACAGGCCAATGGGCAGGATGATATTGAGCTGCGGGATGACCCAATCGAGACCCGCCCACGCGAAGAGCGCATTGAGATTCTGGTCGGCGAAATCGAGATACTTGAAGACGCACAGCAGCCCGATGTTCGCGACGAGGCTCATGAGGAGCAGCATGCGCCGGCGCCGGCCCTCGGCGTTCTCGATGCCGCGTCCGGCGACGTAGTCCACCAGGATGAGGAACGCGAGGATGAGCAGGTACTTCGGAATGAACGCGGCGTAGAACACGCAGCTGGCGGCGAGGAGCACCACCCAGCGCAGCCGCTGCGACGCGAGGAAATACAGCGTCGTGACGACTGGGAAGAACAGGAGGAACTGCAGGGAGTTGAAGAGCATCAGGCGGGCGCGATCGAGGGTGGGACTCGCGCACTCGCGCGTCAAGCTCGCGGCGTGATCGAATGGCTCGCCGCGCGGGGACCGTCTCCCCTATGACGCTCGGACTACGGGTACTGGTACCGCCAGCTCGCGGTGAGCTTCACCAGCAGGTAGTCCTTCCCATCGGTGGGCTGATTGTTCACGTTCGAAATGCGCGCATCGCCCACTTCGAGCGTGATCGGGAACCGCTCGTCGAGCCACGCGGCGCTCAGGCCGCCAATGAGCGAATGCTGCACATCGGGCCGCAGTGCGGTGGTGTCGGGGAACGGATCGCCCGCGTGCCCGGTGCGGTTGATCGGCGGACGCTCATTCAGCCGCTGCGAACCGCGCTCCCACCAGCCGCCGGTCGCGGCGAGACGCAGCCGCGCCGAGGTCATGACTTCGAAGGTGCCGAGCACGGTCTCCGCGTCGGGGCCCAGGCTCGAACCGAGCGGCGCGTCGAAGTTCTGGTAGACCTTCGCGTACGTCTCCTGCCCCACGTAGGTGAAGCTCTGCACCTTCTGCCAATTGATGGAGATGCTGCTCGCCATCGCGAGGCGGATCGGGATAGCTCGCGCCGAGCGTCCACGCGAGCTGATTCGGATAGATCGCCTTGTCGTTCGAGTCGATCTGGTAGTCATCCACGAGCAGTTCGCCGGAGAGCGATGCCTTGCCGAGCGTCGCGCGCGCCGAGAAGAATCCGGTGAGGTTCGCATCGCCCTCGCCGGATTGATTGGTCTCGTGCTGCGTGGTCTGGTACGGCATGATCGGATTGAGGTACGCCCAGTCGAGCCCGCCGGTGGTGCGCGGCACGAGCGCGGTCTCGCCGAGCGTGAGCTCCACGCTGCGCACCGGCCAGAAGGTGATTGCGTGCGCGTACAGCGTACGGTACCACTTCTGCAATGCGGGCACACTGTCGAGGAGCGGATCGAGGTTCACGTCGCTCAGCTGCCCGACGAAGCTCATGAATTCCCACTGGCGCAGGCGCAGCGCGAATCCGAAGTGATCGATCGGCGGACCTACTGCGCTCAGCGCGAGCGACTGGGTGCCGTCGCCCATCCAGGCCACGGGCTCGCGGCCGAAGAAGAAGAACGCCGGCCCGGCGCGCGCGGTGAAATACGCTTCATCGGATCCAATGACGCCCGAACCGTGACGGAAGGCTTCCTGCCGGATCGTTGGATCGTCGCGTACGCCCGTTTGCGCGAAGAGTTCCGAGACGGCGACGAAATGCTCGCCGCCGTTGAACGTGAGCCGGGCCGCCGCGTAGCCGACGAGCGGCTGCGGTCCTGAGTCCACCGGGCGCACATCCCGCCAGAGCGGTGCGACGGTGCCGTTGGTCTCACCGGTCGCGCGCAGCGAGATGACGGAACCGAACCGCAGGCGGCTTCCCGCGGTATCGTGCACCCATCCTGTGTCGCGCGTGAACCGCGCGGTGAGCAATTCGAGTATGGGCCCCTGGCAATTCTTCTCGTCATGCGCCGCGATGAGCGCCTCACGCACCGCGAGCGTGATGTACGGCCGGTACGGCGACAGCCGCGCCGCCACGCACCCCTGCCGCATGAGCGCGTCGAGCTGCACGTACATGGGGTCATCCAGCGGAATGGAAACCAGCGGATGTTGCGCAGCGCCGGCGCTCGCGCCGGCGCTGAGAAGTATCCACACGCCATACGCCACATACGCCCCTGCTCTTGCCCGCATCACATGGCCTCGCGACTTGGAGCCCTGACCTCACCAGAAACCCGGTCGCGTACCCTCGCCAGCAACGCCGACTGCGGCAGGTACTCGGGCACGAGCGTCTGCAACGTGCGGAGCAGCTTCCGGTCATCGTGCGATTCCAACGCCTCCCACAACTCGGCCAGCCCCGCCTCGAGCGGCACCGGTGCGTCGGTCTGCACGATGCGGATCTTCTTGTAGCGCGTGGGCAGCGTGGCTTCGCTCTCGTCGGTGAGTTGCTCGTGCAGCTTCTCCCCCGGGCGCAGGCCGGTGAAGATGATCGGGATGTCCACGTCGGGCTCGAGCCCCGAGAGCCGGATCAGGTTCCGCGCGAGGTCGATGATCCGCACCGGCTCACCCATCTCCAGCATCACGATCTTGTCGCGCGCTTCGTCGAGCGCTGAGGCCTGGAGCACGAGCTTCACGGCCTCGGGAATGGTCATGAAGTAGCGCGTCGCGTCCGGATGCGTCACGGTCACCGGGCCGCCGTCAGCGATCTGGTTCGCGAACAGCGGCACCACCGACCCATTGCTCCCGAGTACGTTGCCGAATCGCACGACGACGAAATGCTGCCCGGCGCTGCGATTCAGCGAGAGCACGATCTTCTCGGCGAGCCGCTTCGTCGCACCCATCACGTTGCTCGGACTCACGGCCTTGTCGGTGCTCACCATCACGAACTTCGCGCCATGCTCCGCCGCCGCCGAGGCGATGATCCGCGTGCCGAACACGTTGTTGTGCACGGCGTGCGGGAGGTGGTCCTCCATGAGCGGCACGTGCTTGAACGCGGCCGCGTGGAACACGACCTGCGGGCGCACCTCGCGGAAGAACCGCCCGAATGTCCGCGCTGTCGCGCACGTCGCACAGCACGGCGCGCACCGAGAGGTTCGGATGCCGGCGGCGCAGCTCCTGCTCGATCAAGTACAGCGAGTTCTCGCTGCGATCGACCAGCGCGATCTCCGCGGGATCGAAAGTCGCCACCTGGCGCGCCAGCTCCGCGCCGATCGAGCCGCCGCCGCCCGTGATCAGCACGCGGCGCCCGGTGATGTCCACGCGCACCACTTGTGAGTCGAGCTCAACGGGATCGCGGCCGAGCAGGTCTTCTACGCGCACCGGGCGCAGCTGGCTCACCAGCACGCGCCCCGAGAGCGCCGCGATCGCGGGCAGGATCTTGAACGGCAAGCGCAGCGCGAGGCAGCGGTTCACGATCGCCTGGATCGTCTCGCGCGACGCGGACGGGATCGCGATGATGAGTTCATCCGCCGGATGCGCCGCCAGCACGCCCGCGAGGTTCGCGGTGAGGCCGATCACGGCGACGCCGTGGATCTGGAAGCCGGTCTTCCGCGGATCATCATCCACGAAGCCCACCGGCTCGTAGCCGAGCCGCGGATTGTTCTGGATCTCGCGGAGCAGCAGTTCACCGGCATCGCCGGCGCCGATGATCAGCACGCGCCGCTTGCGCATGCCGTCGGCCCGCGGGCGGCGGCTCTCGCGCAGCGCGCGCAACGTGAAGCGGGCGCCGCCGATCATCATCATGGTGAGCACCGCGTCGATCGCGATGACCGAGCGCGGGAACGCCAGCGCGCGGCCGAGGAGCACCAACGCCGCGGCGAACAGGATGCTGCTCGAGAGCACCGCCTTGAGCAGCGCGTACAGATCGCGCATGCCGACGTAGCGCCACCAACCGCTGTAGAGTTGGTAGTAGGCGAACGCGCTCGCCCGCATGAGCAGCAACGGGGCGAGCGTGGTCCAGAAGGTGATCAGGTCCGACGGCGGGATCCGGAAATCGAAGCGCAGCGCGAACGCCAGCCAGTAGCTGACGGCCACGAGAAGGAGCTGGAGCGCGACCACGAGCGCGCGGCGCACGTGGAAGCCGAGCCCGAGCAACGGGAATGCGCGGTCGGGCGCATCTCCGCTCTCCGGCGTGGCGACTACGGGGGCATCGGCTTGGGTCATGACGCGGCTCCCTCCGTCGGGCCCGCCGGCAAGCATTGAGCGTCTGTCATGCGATCATTCGACGCACGCCGGCGCACCGTTGTCACTGGGTCAGCGTCCGAAGAATTCACGCACGGCCGCGATCGTCTCGTTCTGCTGGGCGCGGGTCAGTTCCGGATACACCGGCAGCGACAGGACCTCTTTCGCTGCCCGCTCCGATTGCGGGAACGTGCCTGCCTTGACGCCAAGATACGCGAAGCATTTCTGCAAGTGCAATGGCAAGGGATAATAGACCGAATTGCCGATCCCCTTCGTCTTGAGATGCGCCTGCAAGTCGTCGCGCCGCGGGACGCGGATCGTGTACTGGTTGTAGATCGACTCGTTGTTCGGATCGATGACCGGAGTGCGGATGTCCGCGTGCCCCTTGAACGCCTCGTTGTAGTACGCCGCGTGTTCCCGGCGCGCCGCGCTCCACGCGGCGAGGTGTCCCATCTTCGCGAGGAGCACGGCCGCCTGCAGCGCGTCGAGGCGGCTGTTGTAGCCCACTTCGTCGTGGAAATAGGTGGTGGTCGCGCCGTGCGTGCGGAGCTTGAAGAGTCGCGCGGCGATCGCGTCGTCCTGCGTGACCATCATGCCGCCGTCGCCGTAGCCGCCCAGATTCTTCGAGGGGAAGTACGAGAACGTGCCGATCGTCGCGCGCTCGCCGGCCATCGTCCACTTGCCATCGATCTTGCGGCGCGCACCGATCGTCTGCGCGGCGTCCTCGATGAGCGGCAGCCCCGGCATCGCCGCGAGATACTGCTCGATCGGCGCCATCTGACCGAACAGGTCCACCGGCATGATCGCCTTCGTCTTCTTCGTCACGGCCGCCTTGGCCGCCGCTACCGAGAGATTGAACGTGTCGGGCTCAATGTCCGCGAACACCGGCGTCGCGCCCGCATTGTGAATGGTGCCCGCGGTCGCGAAGAAGGTGAACGGCGTGGTGATCACCTCGTCGCCCCGACCGATGTCCAGCGCCTTGATCGCGAGCAGGAGCGCGTCGGTGCCGCTCGCGCATCCGATCGCGTGCTTGGTCTTCGACAGCTCCGCGGTCGCCTTCTCCAGCGCGGCGACGGGCTTGCCCAGGATGAACAGCTGATCGTCCACCACCTGCATCATCGCCTGCACGATCTCGTCGCGGATCGTGGCGTGCTGGGCCTTCAGATCGAGCAGCGGGACTGGCATTGTCGTCGGGGCTGGAGTTCGATGCTGCGGAAGTCTGACGCGGGGACCGTCAGCCGTCAATTCACGGTCGCACTGCGGAGCATCTCGTGCCATTCCTGCAGCGACCGCACGCTCGGCGGCCGGAATCTGAGCGCGAGAATGGCGTCGCACGCCGCGCTCGCGGCCGAGAGCGTGGTGAAGTACGGCACGCGGTGCGCGACCGCCGCCTGGCGCATCGTGTAGTCGTCGTGCTGCGAGTGCTTGCCGAGCGGCGTATTGATGAGCACCTGCACTTCGCCGTTGACGATCATGTCGATCCCGTGCGGGCGCCCCTCGTGCACCTTCATGACGCGTTCGGAGGCGATCCCGCGCCCTCGGAGGAACTTGGCGGTGCCGCCGGTGGCCATGATCGTGAATCCCATGTCGGCGAAGCGCCGCGCGATCGGCGCGACGTTCGGCTTGTCGTGGTCGTTCACGGTGATCAGCAGCGCGCCCTTGAGCGGGAGCCCGTTGTCGGCCGCGAGCTGCGCCTTGGCGAACGCACTCCCGAAGCTCTCGGAGATCCCCATGACCTCCCCGGTGGACCGCATCTCCGGCCCGAGGATCGGATCGGACTCCCGGAACTTGTTGAAGGGGAACACGGCCTCCTTCACCGACACATACGGCGGAATGATCTCCTCGGTGAAGCCGAGGTCGGCGAGCTTCTCGCCGAGCATCAATCGCGCCGCGAGCGAAGCCAGCGGCACGCCGATCGCCTTCGAGATGAACGGGATCGTGCGGCTCGCGCGCGGATTCACCTCGAGCACGTACACGGTGTTGTCCTTGATCGCGAACTGCACGTTGATCGAGGCCGACGACGCCGAGCGCCCGCGCCAGCGCGAGCGCGTGCTGGCGCATCGTCTCGAGATCGGCCTCGGCGATGATGTACGGCGGCAGTACGCACGCTGAATCGCCGGAGTGGATCCCCGCGTCCTCGATGTGCTGCATCACGCCGCCGATCACATAGTGCTCCCCGTCGCCGATCGCGTCGACGTCCACTTCGTACGCGTCCTCGAGGAACCGGTCGATGAGCACGGGATGATCCCCCGACGCGCGCGCCGCGGTCTCGAAATAATCGCGGAGCGACTCCTCGTCGTACACGATCTGCATCGCGCGGCCGCCGAGCACGTAGCTCGGGCGCACGAGCACGGGATAGCCCACTTTCTCCGCGACGGCCACGGCCTCAGCGATGCTCGTGGCGGTGCCGTTCGGCGGCTGGAGCACCTTGAGCTCGCGCGCGATCTTGTCGAACCGCCGGCGATCCTCGGCGATGTCGATGGCGTCCGGCGACGTGCCGAGGATCTTCACGCCCGCCGCCTCGAGCGGCCGCGTAAGCTTGAGCGGCGTCTGACCGCCGAGCTGCACGATCACGCCCAGGGGGTCCTCGCGCTGCACGATCTCCAGCACGTCCTCGAGGGTGAGCGGCTCGAAGTAGAGCTTGTCGGAGATGTCGAAATCGGTGGAGACCGTCTCGGGATTCGAGTTCACCATGATCGTCTCGATAGCCCTGCTCGCGCAGCGCGAGCGCGGCGCGCACGCAGCAGTAATCGAACTCCACGCCCTGCCCGATCCGGTTCGGCCCGCTCCCGAGGATGATCACGCTCGGTTTGCCGCGTGCGCGGCGCCTCGCTCTCCTCGTCGTATGTGCCGTAGAGGTACGGCGTGCTCGATGGGAATTCGCCCGCGCACGTATCCACCATCTTGTACACGGGACGGATGCCCATCTCCCAGCGCCGCGCGCGCGCGTCGCTCTCGCTCTCTTTGCGCAGCGCGCCGAGCTGCACGTCGGAGAAGCCCATGCGCTTCATGCGGCGCAGCGCCGGCGCCGTGACCTCCGGCAGCGCGCGTGAATTCGATCTCGGCGTCCGCAAGCTCGCTTCATCTGCTCAGGAACCAGGGATCGATGCCGGTCATCTCGTGGATCTCGTCGAGCGGGAATGCCGCGCTCGATCGCGCGCTTGACCTGGAAGATCCGCTCGGGCGTGGGATGGCGCAGCGCGAAGCGGAGCGTCTCGTCGGAGTCGTCGGCGAGGCGGTCGTCGATGAGCCGCGCACCGACCGCCCATCCGGGGCGTCCGGTCTCGAGCGCGCGTAATCCTTTCTGGAGCGCCTCCTTGAAGGTGCGGCCGATGGCCATCGACTCGCCCACAGATTTCATCTGCGTGGTGAGGCGCGGATTCGCCGCGGCGAATTTCTCGAAGGCGAAGCGCGGGCACTTCACCACCACGTAGTCGAGCACGGGCTCGAACGACGCCGGCGTGGTCTTCGTGATGTCGTTGGTGATCTCGTCGAGCCGGTACCCGACCGCGAGCTTGGTGCCGATGCGCGCGATCGGGAATCCGGTGGCCTTGGACGCGAGCGCCGAGGACCGCGACACGCGCGGATTCATCTCGATCACGAGCATCTCGCCGCTCGCCGGATCCACCGCGAACTGGATGTTGCAGCCGCCCGCGTCCACGCCGATCTCGCGGATGATCGCGATCGCGGCGTCGCGCATCGTCTGGTATTCGCGGTCGGTGAGCGTCATCGCCGGCGCGACGGTGATCGAGTCGCCGGTGTGCACGCCCATCGGGTCCACGTTCTCGATCTGCACACGATGACGACGTTGTCGGCGCGGTCGCGCATCACTTCGAGCTCGTATTCCTTCCAGCCGAGCACGCTGCGCTCGACCAGCACCTGCGTGGTCGGCGAGAGGTCGAGCCCGCGCCGCACGATCTCCTCGTATTCCTCGCGATTGTACGCGATGCCGCCGCCCGTGCCGCCCAGCGTGAACGACGGGCGGATGATCGCGGGGAAGCCGACGAGCGCGATCAGCGCGACGGCGTCGTCCCACGAGCGCGCGATGCCGCCGGTCGCGACTCTCAGGCCGATGCGTTCCATCGCATCGCCGAAGAGTTCGCGGTCCTCGGCGAGGCGGATCGCGCGCGCGTCGGCGCCGATCAGCTCCACGCCGTACTGCTCGAGCACGCCGCGGTCGGCGAGCGCCAGCGCGACGTTGAGCGCCGTCTGGCCGCCCATCGTGGGCAGCAGCGCGTCGGGGCGCTCGCGCTCGATCACCTGCGCGACGACCTCGGGCGTGACCGGCTCGATGTACGTGCGATCGGCGAACTCCGGATCGGTCATGATCGTGGCCGGATTCGAGTTCACGAGGATGACTTCATACCCTTCCTCGCGCAGGGCCTTTGCGGCCTGCGTGCCCGAATAGTCGAACTCGGCGCCCTGGCCGATGACGATCGGCCCGGAGCCGATGAGCAGGATGCGGTGGAGGTCAGCGCGACGCGGCACGGATCAACTCATCGATGAGAGTGTCGAGCGGCCGCTCCGGCGTCCATCCGGTGGCGGCGCGCAGTTTCGAAGCATCGCCCACGAGGGCGGGCACATCCACGGGGCGCTGGAGCGCCGGATCGGGCTGCAACATCGCCTGCACGCCCGCGCGCGCGAGCACGAGCCGCGCGAGTGCCGCGACATCCGTGCCCACGCCGCTCGCAGATGTTGTACGCCTCGCCCGGCGCGCCGCGCTCGGCGAGCAGCACGTATGCGCGCGCGACGTCGGCCACGTGCGAGAAATCGCGCACCGGCGTCATGTTCCCCACCGGCACCACCTTCGCGGCGCTCGCACGCGCCGCGATCGCGCGCGCGACGAGCGCCGGCAGCAGGAACTGCGCCGACTGACCCGGGCCGCTGTGATTGAACGCGCGCACGGCGATCACCCGCACGCCGGCGCTGCGGTGCGCCTCGAGCGCAAGCACCTCCTGCGCCGCCTTGCTCGCGGCGTACACGCTGAGCGGCCGCTGCTTGGTGGTCTCGCGCAGCGGCACGTCGGCGGAGTCGTGCCGCCCATACTGCTCACCGCTCCCGGCGATGATCACCACTGGATCGAGCGTGCCCGCCGCGCGCCGCACGCGCAGATCGCCGAGCAGGCGCGCGGCCGCGCCGACGTTCACATCGACGGCCGCGCCCGGATCCTTGTCGGCCGCGGGAACGAACGCGACCCCGGCGAGATGGAACACCATGTCCGGCTTGGAGGCCTCGAGCGCGCCGCGCACATCGTCCATGCGCGTCACGTCGCAGCTGCGCCACGTCACAGCCTTCTTCTCGTCCGCGGTGAGCGCACCGGCCGGCACATCGCCGCCGAGCGCGGTGCCGGTCACGGAAATGCCCTGTCGCAGCAGCTCCTGGCAGAGCCACTGGCCGACGAAGCCGGCCGCGCCGGTCACCAGCGCGCGGCGCATGCTCAGCGGCGCGCCGTGTGCCGGGCCAGATCCGCCTCCACCATCATCTGCACGAGCGCCGGGAATCGCGTGGCCGCGGTCCAGCCGAGCTCCTTCTTCGCCTTCGTCGCGTCGGCCACGAGCAGATCGACCTCCGCCGGCCGGAAGAATCGCTGCGTCCTGTTTCACGAACTCCTGGTAATCGAGCCCCACCGCGCTGAACGCGTGCTCGCACAGCTGGCGAACGCGTCCACGTTTCGCCGGTGCCGATCACGAAATCCTCGGGCGTGTCGGGCTGGAGCATGCGCCACATCGCGTCCACGTAGTCGCCGGCGAAGCCCCAGTCGCGCCGCGATTCGAGATTGCCGAGCCGCAGCTCCGGCGCGTGGCCGAGCTTGATCCGCGCGGCCGCGTCGGTGACCTTGCGCGTGACGAACTCGAGTCCGCGGCGCGGGCTCTCGTGATTGAAGAGGATGCCGCTCACCGCATACAGGCCGTAGCTCTCGCGGTAGTTCACCGTGATCCAGTGCGCGTATGCTTTCGCGACGCCGTACGGACTGCGCGGGTAGAACGGCGTCGCTTCGCGCTGCGGAGTTTCCTGCACCTTGCCGAACATCTCGCTCGAGCTGGCCTGGTAGAAGCGCGCCATGGGCGCGGCCTTGCGCATCGCTTCCAGCATGCGCGTGGCGCCGAGTCCGGTGAATTCGCCGGTGAGCACGGGCTGCGTCCACGACGTTTGCACGAAGCTCTGCGCGGCGAGGTTGTAGATCTCGTCGGGATTGCACGCGGCCATGGCGTCCACGAGCGAGTGCTGATCGAGCAGGTCGGCGGACAGGAGCTCGACCTTGTCCACGAGGTGCGCGATCCGCTCGTACGGGGTGGTGGAGCTGCGCCGGACGATCCCGACCACATGGTATCCCTTCGCGAGGAGATGCTCGGCGAGATACGAGCCATCCTGTCCCGTGATTCCGGTGATCAGCGCGGTGGGCATGGGAGCGTCCGGTGTGCGGGCGAGAGGAGTGCGGCGGTCACGGGCAGAAAAATAGGGAGCCTGACTGCGGCTCCCTATCAAAGTAAGCTATTCGCGCCAGTCGCATCACGCGACGGGGACCCCGCGCGGCGCGCGCTGGATCTTGCCGGCCGCGAGACAGCGGGTGCAGACCTTGATCTTGGTGATCTTGCCGTCGACGAGGATGCGCGCGACCTGGAGGTTCGGCTTCCAGACCCGGCGCGTCCGGTTATTGGCGTGCGAGACGTTGTTCCCGAAGGTCACGCCCTTCTTGCACACGTAGCAGCACTTGCTCTGCATGGGTCAGCCCTCGATCAGCTCGATGCGCGCCATCTCGGCGCCGTCACCCTTGCGGTGACCGATCTTCAGGATGCGGGTGTAGCCACCGGCGCGCGTCTTGAAGCGCGGGCCGATCTCGGTGAACAGCTTGTCGCCCAGGTCGCGCTGCTGCACGTGACGGCCGGCGAGGCGGCGCGCATGGAGCGTGCCGGTCTTGGCCTTCGTGATCAGCTTCTCGACGAACGGACGGAGCTCCTTGGCCTTCGCCTCGGTGGTCTCGATCGCGCCGTGCTCGATGAGCGCGGACGCGAGCTTGCGCATGAGCGCGAGCTTCTGTTCGCCGGTGCGGCGGAGCTGACGGCCTGCCTTCTGATGGCGCATGGTGCTCTACTCCTCGTCGTCTGGTGCGGCGGCGGCGGCGCGGCTCGGCGGCGTGCCCCAATCGGTGACGCGCACGCCCTCGGCGCCTTCCTCGTACCGCATGCCGAAGTTCAGTCCTTCACGCTCGAGGAGCGTCGCGATCTCCTGCAGCGACTTCTTCCCGAAGTTCTTCACCTGCAACATCTGCGTCTCGGTCTGGCGCACGAGGTCGCCCAGCGTGCGGATGTCCGAGTTCTTGAGCGAATTCACCGACCGCACGCTCAACTCGAGTTCGTCGATCGGCGTGAGCAGCAGCGTCGCGAGACGGTGTCCGTCGCCCGAGTGGTCGCCCTCGACGCCGGCCACGCCCTGCGAGTGCGAACCGAAGTTCGCGAAGAACTGGAAGTGCGTCTGCGCCAGCGCGGCGGCGTAGCTCACGGCCTCTTCCGGCGTCAGCGTGCCGTTCGTCTCGACGGTGAGCGTGAGGCGGTCGTAGTCCGTGCGCTGGCCGACGCGGGTCTCGGCGACCGCGAAGTTCACGCGGCGCACCGGATTGTAGATCGCGTCGATGCGCACGAGGTCGATCGGCAGGCCGCGGTCGGCGGGATGCTGGTCGCTCTCGAGGTAGCCGCGCCCCTTGTTCACGTAGAGCTCGATGTTCAGCTCGCGGTCATCCTGCAGCGTGAGGATGTGGTGCGAGGGGTCGATGACCCGCGCCGCGCCGCTCTCCTCGATGTCGCGCGCCGTGACCGCGCCCGTGCCGTTCTTGCGGATCTTCAGCACCGTCTCGTCCACATCGTCCGCGAGGACGAGCGTGAGCGTCTTCAGGTTGCCGATGATCTGGTGCACATCCTCGACGACGCCGGGGATGGTCTGATGCTCGTGCAGCACGCCGTCGATGCGGAAGCCCCACACCGCCGAGCCGCGGAGCGACGAGAGCAGCAGGCGACGCATCGCGTTGCCGAGCGTGTGGCCGAAGCCGCGCTCCAGAGGCTGGACCCGGAATTCCGCGACGTTCGGATTGTCGTCCCGCTTCGTCGCCTCAACTACCTGCGGGCGAACCAGGCCCGTAAGATCGATCGCTTGCGCCATGCTTGGATTCCTCGAATGGTCAGACCGGGAGAGCCCGGCCACGCTTCACCTCGCCTCTGATGCGCGGTGAACCCGTACGGGGTCAGAGCCCCGACCAGTGCAGCGACGCGCCGGAGCGCGCCGCACCAATGCAACCGGATTACTTGCTGTACAACTCGACGATCAACTGCTCCTGCGCCGCGATCGGGATGTCCGTGCGGCTGGGCTTCTCGAGCATCTTGCCGCTGAACGTGTCCTTGTCCACGGCGATCCACGAGAGCGGCACGCCGCGTCCCGCCTGCTCCATCGCCTGGATCACGGACACCTGCTCGCGCGACGCCGGACGCACCCGCACTTCCTCGCCGGGGCGCACGAGATAGCTCGGGATGTCCACCTGCTTGCCCTTCACCTCGATGTGCCGGTGCCGGATGAGCTGGCGCGCGGCCTTGCGGCTCGCGGCGAATCCCATGCGGTAGACGATGTTGTCGAGGCGGCTCTCGAGCGCGCCGAGCAGGTTGTGCCCGGTGATGCCGGGGAGCTTGGACACGCGCACGAACGTGTTGCGGAACTGCATCTCGCTGACGCCGTACATGCGCTTCACCTTCTGCTTCTCACGGAGCTGCTTCGCGTACTCCGACATCTTGCGGCGGCGGCCGGTGCTCTGGCCGTGCTGGCCGGGCGCGTACGGGACGGCGCTCGACCGGGCACTTCTCCGTGAAGCACTTGGTGCCCTTCAGGAAGAGCTTGGTGCCTTCGCGGCGGCACTGGCGGCAGCTGGGACCGGTATAGCGCATGGCTCAGACCCTCCGGCGCTTCGGCGGACGGCACCCGTTGTGCGGGATGGGCGTCACGTCACGGATCGACTTGATCTGCAGACCGGCGGCGGCGAGCGCCTGGATGGCCGACTCGCGGCCCGAGCCCGGACCCTGCACGCGCACATGGACGCGGCTTCACGCCAAGGTCCTTCGCTTCCTGCGCGCA
Source organism: uncultured Gemmatimonadaceae bacterium (assembly GCA_963737845.1). Lineage (GTDB taxonomy): Bacteria > Gemmatimonadota > Gemmatimonadetes > Gemmatimonadales > Gemmatimonadaceae > DATKOH01. The sequence goes on from CAVTUD010000002.1 coordinate 263,867, forward strand.
CATCTCGGCGGCGACGGTGGCGGCGAACGGCGTGGACTTCTTGGAACCCTTGAACCGCGCCTTGCCCGCACGACCCCCACGCGACGGTGTTCCCGTGCATGTCGGTGATGGTGATGAGCGTGTTGTTGAAGGTCGCGGTGATGTGCGCGATCCCTTCGGACTCGACGGCACGCTTCGCTTCTGAGCGCTTTGCGATAGCCATGCGGTGCGAGCCTCTAGATCGGTAGTCGGAGAGAGCGGAGTGAGCGGAGCGCCGCAATTACTTGGTCACCTTCTTCTTGCCGGCGATGGCGCGGCGCGGGCCCTTCTTGGTGCGGGCGTTGGTATGCGTGCGCTGGCCGCGGACCGGCAGGCCTTGCCGGTGGCGGATGCCGCGATACGAGCCGATGTCCATCAGTCGCTTGATGTTCATCGCGACTTCCGTGCGCAGCGCGCCTTCGACGCGGTAGGTCCTTCTCGATCGCCTGGCGGAGGCGGTTCGCGTCGGCGTCGAGAGGTCCTTACGCGCGGTGTCGGGGCTGACCCCGGTCTCGGCGAGGATCTTGCGCGCGGTCGCGCGCCCGATGCCGAAGATGTAGGTCAGGCCGATCTCGACGCGCTTCTCGCGCGGCAGATCGACTCCCGCAATGCGTGCCATGGGTTAACCCTGCCGCTGCTTGTGCTTTGGATTGCGCTTGCAGATGATGCGAGTCACGCCGTTTCGCTTGACGACTTTGCAATGCTCGCAGATCGGCTTGACGCTGCTTCGAACTTTCACAGGAACTCCGGTTTGGTGCGAAACTGAAATCCGGTCAAGTCTCACAGAATAACCAACTTAGACTTCCAATGCAAGCCCGCTTCGGCCGGCCGCCGGAGGCGGCCGCAATGGCGACCATCGAACCGCGTTCTTGGTCCCCCGAACGCCGTGAGAAACGAGTCGTTCGCGGATACCACGAACGACTCGTCACTAACGGTTTTCGGGGGACCAATGACGCGTTTTGAGGTTCGCAGTTCAGCGAATCTCCGTCATGATCTCTCTCAGCTCCGCCGCGGGGTCCTTCGCCTCCGTCACCGCCCGGCCGAGCACCAAGTAACTCGCCCCCGCCGCCACCGCCGCCGCCGGCGTCACCACCCGCGCCTGGTCATGCGCGTCCCCGCCCGCCCGCCTGATCCCCGGCACCAAAATGGCCAGCTCCTCGCCGAACGCCGCCTTCACCGCCCCGCACTCGGCGCCCGAGCATACCACGCCGTGCGCGCCCGCCTCGGCGGCGATCCCCGCGAGTCTCACCACCTCGGCACTGAGGCTCGTGATCGAACGCCCCCACACCGCGCCGAGCGACGCCGCGTCGAGCGACGTGAGCACGGTCACCGCGAGCACTTTGCAGTGCGCGCCGGCGCCTTCGACCGCCGCCTCGATCATCGCGCGGCCGCCCGACGCGTGCACGGTCACGAGCGCCGCGCCCGTCGCCGCCGCGTTGCGCGCCGCGCCGCGTACGGTGTTCGGAATGTCGTGCAGCTTGAGGTCCAGGAACACTTCGCGCCCTTCGTCGCGCATGGCGCGTACCACCGGCGGCCCTCCGGCGGTGAAGAGCTCGAGTCCCACCTTCACGAATTCGCACGCCGGCCCAAGGCGCGCCGTGAGCGCTGCCGCCCGCGCGAGATCGGGCACGTCGAGCGCGACGATCCGCGCGCGATCTCACGCGGGCCACTCCAGCGTGCCGATCACTGAGCCGATCGACCGCACGCCCTCGCGCTCACACCACCGCTCGAGGTCGCGCACGATGCGCGCGGGCGCGCGCGGGTCGCGCAGTGCCGCCGTGCCTACCGCGAAGATCGTCGCGCCGGCCAGCAGATATTGGAGCGCGTCGTTCGCGGAGGCGATGCCGCCCACGCCGCAGAGCGGCACCGCGGCGCCGAGCGCTTTGCGTACGCGCCATACGGCGAGCACGCCCACCGGCAGCAATCCCGCGCCGCTCACGCCGCCGGTGCCGAAGCCGAGCGCGGGGCGCCGCGTGCTTGTGTCCACGAGGAGGCCGGGGATCGTGTTCACCACGCTGATGCCATCGGCGCCCGAATCCACCGCAATGCGCGCGCTCGCACCAATGTCGCTCAGCACAGGACTCAGCTTCACGAAGAGCGGCTGAGTCGTCGCGGCGCGCGCCGAACGCACGACGGCCGCGAGCGTCGACCGGGTCGGCGCCGAATTCCATGCCGCCCGCTTTCACGTTCGGACAGCTGACGTTCAGTTCGAAGCCGTGCACGCCGGCAGCGCCGGTGAGTCCGCGCACCACCTCGCCGTATTCTTCCACGGTATCGCCCACGACATTCACGAGCGCACGCGCGCGGCGGGAATGCTCCGCGATCCACGGGATCTCGTCGCGCCGCACCGCCTCGAGACCGGGATTGGCGAGACCCACCGCGTTGATCATCCCGCCGGGGAAATCGGCGGCGCGCATCGCCGGCGCACCGGCGCGCGGCCGCACGCTCACAGCTTTCGTGAAGATCCCACCGAGCGCGTCGAGGTCCATGAGATCGTGCAGCTCGCGCCCGTAGGCCGCGGTGCCGCTCGCGAGGAGCAGCGGATTCTGGAAGCGGATCCGGCCGCTTCGACTTCGAGCGCGCCGGCGGTCATGGGGTGCCGCCGCGCACACGGCGCTCGTAGTGGTCGAGGTACTCCATGGTCGCGTCGGCGATCACGTTGGCGATCTTCCGCTGCTGCGCCTGATTCGTGAGCAGCTTCGCGTCATCCGGGTTCGTGCCGAACCCGATCTCCACGAGCACCGCCGGCATGTACGCGGTCTTGAGCACGACGAACCCCGCCTGCATCACGCCCCGGCTCGGTCCCGGCATCGCGTCGCTCAAATGCCGCTGCACGATCTCGGCCAGTTCCTTCGACTCTCGCAGGTGTTCGTTCTGCGCCATGTCGTTGATGATGAAGTTGAGCGGGTCGCCCTGCGGCGCGTTGGCGCCCGTCTCGAACTTGATCACGTCGTTCTCCATCTTCTCGACGCGGCGCGCGTCCTCGGTCTTCGCCTCGGACAGGAAGTACGTCTCGAACCCGCGCGTGTCGCCGGGGCGGTGCCACTCGAGCGGCGCCGCGTTCACGTGCACGGAGACGAACACGTCGCCGTGCGCACTTGTTTGCCATCGGCCCGCGATCGTAGAGGCCGATGAGCGTGTCGGCGGTGCGCGTCATCATCACGTCCACGCCGCGGTCGCGCAGGTTGGCGGCGAGCTTCTTGGCCACGGAGAGCGTGATGTCCTTCTCGTGCATCTGCCAATGCGAGCCAATGGGGCCGTGCATGCCGCCATCGACGCCGCCATGCCCCGCGTCCACCACGACGCGGCGGCAATGCTCCGGACGCCGGGGCGCGTCGCGCTCCCCTTCTTCGTCACCGCCACGTCCGCGACCGCGACGATCGGCGGCCGCTCGCCGGGGGCCACGAGCGTGAGCTGGCGATTGGGCGGATCGTACACCCAGCGCGACGGCGTCACGTGCGGCAGCATCTCCGCGAACACCTCGTAGGGGACGAGCAGCACGCCGTCGCGCTGGCGCGGCGCGACGGCGAGCGGGATCGTCTCGCCGTCCACGCGCATGAACGGTACGTCGAGCGCGAGTTCGACGAGCGTTCCGCCGATGAGCAGTTCGTGGCGCCCGCCGAGCCCGATGCTGTCGCGCACCGCGATAACGGGCGCGAGGCCGATCACCGGCACGTACGAATGCCGTCACGCTGCGCGACCGCGACGTCGGCCGTCGCGGCGCCCGAGCGGATGCTCAGCACGCCCGGCGCCGCGGCGGGCATTCCCGCGGCGAGCTGCAGCGCGATCGCGAGGTGGATCACCGGACGCGGCGGGCGCGCGCCATCTCGCGCTCATCGTCCTTCTTGCGCTCGTCGGCCCGCTTATCGTGGAGCTTCTTCCCCTTGCCGAGCGCGATCGTCACCTTCGCCTTGCCCTTCTTGAAGTAGAGGTCGAGCGGGACGAGCGTGAGTCCCTGCCGCTCGGTCGCGCCGATGAGCCGCCGGATCTCCCGGCGGTGCATGAGCAGCTTGCGCGTGCGCGTGGGCTCGTGATTGAACTGGTTCCCCTGCTCGTAGGGCGAGATGTGCAAGTTGAGCAGGAAGACCTCGCCGCCGTGCACGATGCCGTAGCTGTCCGAGAGGTTCGCTTTGCCGTTGCGGAGCGATTTCACTTCGGTGCCGGTGAGCGCGATGCCGGCTTCCCACGAGTCGAGGATGGAATATTCGTGGCGCGCCCGCCGGTTCCGGGCGATGAGCTCCTGGTCGCCGCGCTCCTCACTGGCCATCGTGGGCGGAAGTTAGACGGCGTTCTCGCATCGGGCAACGGCGTCGCGTTGACTTCGATTCTCACGCGGCCTAGCTTTGCAATCCCGCCGAAGTGGTGGAATTGGTAGACGCGCTGGCTTCAGGAGCCAGTGAGGGCAACCTCGTGGGGGTTCGAGTCCCCCCTTCGGCACTCCTTGTGACGCGATCCTCCATGCGCCATTGCAAAGAAGGGCGGCACACCGTCGGTGTGCCGCCCTTTTCGTGTGCCAGAGGCGCGTTTAGCAACTGAGCGTATGGTACTCCAACGGCAGAGGCGCGTCTAGCAACTGGAGCGTATGGTACTCCAACGGCAGAGGCGCGTCTAGCAACGGAGCGTATGGTACTCCAACGGCAGAGGCGCGTCTAGCAACTGAGCGTATGGTACTCCAACGGCAGAGGCGCGTCTAGCAACGGAGCGTATGGTACTACTCCCGGCGTCGGTAGTGAGTGGTCCAACGTACGCCCTGCTGTACAATACGCTCAGTTGCCAGACGCGCCGTTTCAGCGGTACTAGGGCCTACACGCGCAGCGATTCATCGCTTCACGACCATCGCCGACGGCGCAATGTCCTCTGGCAGCTCCGCCGCGCCGTACGCGGCGCGCAACGCGGCATTCGCCTCCGCGAGGTAGCGCGCCGCGATGTCGCCGGCGCGCGCGATCTGCTCGTCGGATCCCGGCTCGAGGCGCCCCGCGAACTGCAGCAGCGCGCTGCCGAGGTGATAGCCGGTTCCCGGCGCCTCGCGGCGGCCCAGCGCGTCGGCGTAGGCGCGGAGACGCGCGTTCAACTGATGCTCCACGATGCGCCGCTTGTCGGGCGCCACGCCGGCATCAATGGCCATCACGTCATCGAGCGCGCGCGCGACCTCGGATGCCGTGCGGTCGTCCAGCGCATCGCGCTGCGAGGTCACCAACCCCAGTGCGCGGCGCGCGTAGCGCAGTTCCCAGCGCGCGTGATCGAGATCGCCCTGCGTCCCCGCGCCGGCGAGCCATGCGACGTCCTCGGCATCCGGTTCGCCCTCGAGCGCCGCGACGAACGCGACCGCGCTCGGCCTCGCGCGCGCGCGTCTCGCGCCAGCGCCGCAGGAATGAAGGGAGCATGCGGTCGCGCGCGCCCGTGCTCAGCCGTGCAGCACGGGAAGCCCCACGCGCATGCGGACCTCCGGCTCATCATGCAGCAGATCGGTCAGATGCACGCCATCGAGCACGTCGTCGATCTTCTGCTGGAGGAGCATCCACACCGGCCGGATGCTGCACTCGTGCGACGCCTCGCAGCGCTCGTCATCCACCGGATGCGATACGCAGTGCAGATCGAAGGTCGCCAGCTCGGACGCGTCGATGACGTCGCGCACCGAGATCTCGGCCGGCGTGCGCGCGAGCGCGTAGCCACCGCGCGCGCCGCGCGTGCTCGTTCACGATGCCGGCGCGCCGCATGCGCAGCAGGATCTGCTCGACGTAATCGGCGGGGAGCTTCTCCCGCGCGGCGATCTCGCGGCCGGTCACCGGCCCATCGTCCGAGCGGCGCGCGAGATGCAGCGCGCAGATCAGCGCCGTACTCGGCCCAGCGTCGTGATGCGCATCGATGGACGATAGGCACCTTTCCGGGGCGCGACAAGGGCGGCCCGTTCAGCCCGCGGACACTCCGCCGTGCTTGCCGCCGGGCACGCCGATCTCGGTCATCTTCCGCAGGTCGAGCATCTCGTCGATCTCGGCGTCGGGCAGCACTTGCTCGCGCTTGCACGAGCTCGCGGATGAGCATGTTCTCCTTCACCGACTGCTTGCTCAAGCTCCGCCGCCGCGCGTAGCCGATCTGCGGGGCGAGCGCGGTCGCGAGCGCCGCCGACCGCTCCACCCAGTACGCGCACATGCTCGCGGTTCGCCTCGATGCCCTTCACGCAGCGCTCGGTGAGGACGTGAGCCGCGTTCGTCGAGGATGCGCATCGCAGAAGAGAGTTGTGCGCGATCACCGGCATCATCACGTTGAGCTCGAGCTGCCCGTGCTCCGAGCCGCCATCGCGACCGTCGTGTCGATGCCCATCACCTGGAAGCGACCTGATTCACCATCTCGGGGATCGACGGATTCATCTTCCCCGGCATGATGGTCGAGCCGGGCTGCACCGCGGGCAGCCGGATCTCGTCGAGGCCGGTGCGCGGGCCCGATGGCCATCAGCCGCAGGTCGCTCGCGATCTTGCGCGAGATCGACGCGAGCGACGCGCAGCGCCCCGCTGAATGCCGCCGACGTCGCCCATGCTCTGCATGAGCTGGATGCGGTCCGTGCCGCTCGCGCAGCGCGAGGCCGGTGATCGCGTGCAGATGCTCGTGACCATCAACGCCGGATACTCCGGCTCGACGTTGACGCCCGTGCCCACGGCGCTGCCGCCGATCCCGAGATCGCGCAGATAGTCGGCCGCGTGCTCGAGGCGGCGGCGATTCCGCGCTCGATCGTTCCGGCGTAGGCGCGTGAACTCCTGGCCGAGCCGGATCGGCATCGCGTCCTGCAGATGCGTGCGGCCCGCTCTTGATGATGTCGTCGAACTCCTTGCCCTTCGCGAGCGAGCGCATCGCGCAGCGCCGCCATCGCGCGGTCGAGATCGGCGGCGAGCTTGACAGCGCGCCGAGGCGGATCGCGGTCGGGATCACGTCGTTGGTGGACTGCGCCATGTTGACGTGATCGTTCGGATGCACCGGCGCGTACGTCGCCGCGCGCCGCGCCGAGGATCTCGTTCGCGCGATTGGCGAGCACCTCGTTCGCGTTCATGTTGTGCGACGTGCCCGGCGCCCGCCTGGTACGGATCGACGATGAACTGGTCGCGGTGCTGATCGGCGAGCACTTCGTCCGCGGCGCGCACGATCGCGTCGGCGAGCCGCGGCTCGAGGCGCCCCGTCTCCTTGTGCGTCAGCGCCGCCGCCTTCTTGATCCACACCACGCGCGTCGACGAACGGTCGGCAGCGGACGCAAACCGCTGATCGGGAAGTTCTGCGCGGCGCGCAGGGTCTGCACGCCATACAGCGCGCGGCGGGGACCTCCAGCGCGCCGAGTGGGTCCTTCTCCGTGCGTGTCGCCTCGGTCACGGTGCCACTACACCGACCGTGTCGAACTTCGAGTAGGTGTACACGAGGCCGTTGTTCGTGGTCGTGGCATAGCTGGTGACCCAGCGGAACGCCGTCACCCGCTGGTAGTAGTTCGCCGCCGTGTCCCAGTGCACCGCCATGTTTCGCGGCACGTAGATCTGGCCATCGTCATCGGCGGAGCAGATGATCTGCCGGTCCGGGACGAGGGAGGTGGGCGTCTCGTAGATGAGATCAATGTTCACGGCATCCGTGCCCGGCACGCCGGCGGTCCAGTTGATCGGGAACGAGTCGGTGGGCTGCCCCGGCACCGGCGCCAGGTCGAGCTTCTTCGCCGTGACGGCTGCGATCGTCGAGGCGTCGAATCCGCCCGGCGCTCCGGGGATCGTGAACGTGATGTTGCCGCCGGGGGTGTACTGGAATCCCGCGCCGTGATAGCGATACACGATCTGGACGTTCACGATCGTGTCCGGCTTCAAGAACCCGTTCGAGAGCGTAGACGAGAACGCGATCGAATCGCCGGCGTTCAGCTGGTTGGGCACGACCGCGTGCAATGTGTCCGGCGCGAAATCAATGGTGTCGATGCACGCATCCGGCGGCGAGTTGCTGCCCGGCAGGGACACATTGGACGCATCCCAGAACACAGCCTGCGGCGAGGTCAGATAGCCGCCGACGCCATCGGACGAGTCGGTGAGCGTGATGACGCCCAGCGGCCGCGACGTCGGGGGCAATGCACTGGAGCCGCATGCCGCGGCAGCGACAGCAATGAACACAATGGCACACAGACGAGAACTGGGTCGCATAGCGGATCCTCGAGTCATGGTCCAACGGACCGGGGCGCCACCTCAGCGCGGCGCCGGCCAGTCACGCCTGAAAGGTGCATCCGGTGACGGCATTCCGACAACCGGGGGACTAATGCGATAAAACCTCATACCCCGCTGGCGGGAACAGGCTCCGCCCCCTCAGCCGCCCGCGGCCACTCGCACCAAGCCGTTCAAGAACGGATTCTCGGCGCGTTCGCGCGCGACGGTCGTGGCCGGACCGTGGCCGCTGTAGACGATGGTCGCGTCGCCCAGCGCCGCAATGCGCGCGAGCGTGCGGCCCAGCTGCCGTCCGTTCGCCAGCGGAAGATCGGTGCGGCCAATGGAGCCGGCGAACAGGCAATCGCCGACGAACGCGACGCCATTCCCGTGGATCACGACGTGCCCCGGTGCGTGGCCGGGCGCGTGCAACACCGTGAACGCGAGCGATCCGACATGCAGCACCTCACCGTCGGCGAATTCCCCATCGGGATCGGGCGGCTGCTCGATCGTGGTGCCGAACATGAGTCCATGCTCCGCCGCGGCGCGATAGAGCGGCAGGTCGGCGGGATGCAGGAGCACCGGCACGGGGAGCGCGCGCTTGATCGCCGCGATCGCGCCCACGTGGTCCACGTGACCGTGCGTCACCCAGATCGCATCGAGCGTCGCACCCGATTCGCGCACCGCGGCGAGCAGCCGCGAGGCTTCATCGCCGGGATCGATCAGCACCGCGTGGCGCGTCGCGTCGTCGATCAGGAGATAGGCGTTCTCCTGCATCGGCCCGACGGTGAACGCGCGGATGATCATCGCGCGACGGCCGCCGCTCCGTGCACCGCGGCGGCGGCACGCTCATGGTCGCGCCGCATGGCCAGATATTTCTCGGCCGCGATCGTCGCGGTGGTCGCATCGCCCGCGGCGGTCGTGACCTGCCGCGTGAGCTGCGCGCGCACGTCGCCCGCCACGAACAGTCCGGGCAGCGACGACGACATGTTCTGGTCCGTGACAATGTATCCGGACGCATCGTGCTGCACGTGCTCCTGCAGGATGCCGGTGTTCGGCTTGAATCCAATGAACACGAACAATCCGCTCGCGGCGAGGGCGCGCGATTCGCCGGTGATCGCGTCGCGGAGCATCACGCGGTGCACGAGCCCCTGCGCGTCGCCCTCCACCCGCTCCACGAGCGTGTTCCAGATCACTTCGATCTTCGGGTTCTCGGCCACGCGCTTCTGGATGATCTTGGACGCGCGGAACTCGTGGCGGCGGTGGACCAGATAGACTCTCTCGGCGTAGCGCGTGAGGTAGTCCGCCTCTTCGCACGCCGCATCGCCGCCGCCGACCACCGCGATCGTGTGCCCGCGGAAGAAATGCCCGTCGCACACCGCGCAGTACGACACGCCCTTCCCCGCGAATTCGAGCTCGCCCGGCACGCCGAGTTTCACGGGCGTGCCACCGGAGGTCATGATCACCGCGGGTGAGCGGTACATGTCGCCGGTGTCGCTCACGGTCTCGAAGGTGCCATCATGGAGCCGCCGCAGTGCGACGACGTTCACACCGGTCGCGATCTCGACGCCGAACTTCTTCGCGTGCTCCTCGAACTTCTGCGCGAGCTCCCAGCCATCCACGCTCTGGAAGCCGGGATAGTCCTCCACCTTCTCGGTGTTGAGCAATTCGCCGCCCGGCGCGCCCTTCTCCAGCGCCACGGCGCGCAGCATCGACCGGCCCGCATACAGGGCGGCGGTGAGCCCCGCGGGCCCCGCGCCGATGATCACGATGTCGTATTCGAGCGTCCGGGCCACGATGCGTCCTCACGAATGATGCCGACGATTAAATATGGCGACTCCCGCAAGGGTCCGCCCGCTCCGCCGCCTACCGGATGTGACGCCCTCCGTCCACGATGAGCGTGTCGCCGGTCACGTACTCCGCCTCGAGCAAGTAGAGCACCGCGCGCGCCACGTCATCGGCGCTGCCAATGCGGCCCAGCGGCGTGGTCTTCATCGAGATGCTCGGCGTCGGCCGCGCTCCAGCTCTCCGGCAGCATCACGGCGCCGGGCGCGACCGCGTTCACGCGGATGTGCGGCGCGAGCGCGAGCGCCAGTTCGGTGGTCATGTGGATCACGCCCGCCTTCGAGAATGCCATGCGGCACGTATGCCGGCCACGCTTCGAGCCCCGCGAGATCGGCAATGTTCACGATCGATCCGCCGCGCGTGCCCATCACGCTCGCCGCGGCGCGCGCGCAGAAGAACGGCGCGCGCAGATTCAGCGCCATGATCTCGTCCCATTGCTCCACGGTCACGTCGGCGACGGGCGTGCGCAGCATGCTCGCCGCCGAGTTCACGAGCACGTCGAGCGCGCCGAAATGCGCGGCCGTGTCGCGCACGAGACGTTCCGCCTCGGCGGCGTCGCGGAGATCGGCGGTGACGGCCCATCCCTCACCACCGGCGGCTCTCAATTCCTGGACGAGTTGCTCGGCTTCCTCGCTCGATGCGTGGTGGTGCACCGCGATGCGCATCCCGCGTGCGGCCAGCGCGACGGCGATCGCGCGCCCGACGCGCCGGCCGGCGCCGGTCACGAGCGCGACGCGCCCTGCGAGCGCGAATGTCACGCGTTCAAGGCGGCGAGCACCTCGGCGGGGGGCGGAGCGCCGCGTTCGCCGAAGCGGACCACACCGTCGCGGCCGATCAGGTAGACCGTGCGCTGGATGCCGCGCCCGTCCTCCTTGAGCGCGTGGTACGCGCGCGCGATCGAGTGATCGGCGTCGCTGAGCAGCGGGAAGCCGAAGGCGAATTTCGCCGCGTACTTGGCGTGACTCTCCACGCTCGCCGGATTCACACCGAGGGGCTGAACGCCTGCTTTGTGGAATGCTGCCATCTCATCGCGCACGGCGGAGAGTTGTTTGTTTCAGCCAGGGGTGTTGTTGCCCGGATAGAAGAACAGCGCGACGCCACCGTCGCGCAGCAGGTCGGCGAGGGCATAGCGCCGCCCGTCGTCAGCCGGTGCGTCGAAGGCGGGCGCCGTAGTGCCGCGTTCGAGCGGCGCGCCCGTCACGCGACGACCTCCGACGCCGAGCGCGACCGCACCAGCGCATCCTGCCGCTCGAGCCACTCGGCGGGCACGTTCATGCAGCCGATCGTGCGCGGCCCTTCCGAGGCGCCGTGCCAGTCGGAGCCGCCGCTGGGCAGCAGTTCGAGTTCGGCGGCGAGCGTCGCGAGCCGCGCGGTCTCGGACACGCCGTGCCCGGGATGGCGCACTTCCACGCCGTCCATGCCCGCGGCCGCGAGCGCGGCGAGCTTCTCGCGCGTGCCATCGGGCCCCGGGTGCGCGATGACCGCGAGTCCGCCGGCGTCGTGGATGAGCGCGAACGCTTCGGGGATGGTGAGCCGGCGCTTCTCGACGAACGCGGGCCGGCCGGCGCCGAGCCAGCGGTCGAATACCTCGCGGTGATCCTTCGCGAAGCCGCCGGCGACGAGCGCGCGCGCGACATGCGGACGGCCGATCGCCGCGTCGCCGGCCTGCTCGAGCACCGCCTGGGCGGTGACCGGGATCCCGAGCGCGTTCAAGCGCTCGACGATCTCGAGGGCGCGCGCGCGGCGCGCCGTGCGGAAGACGTCGAGCGCGTTCTGCAGCGGCGCGGGGCGCGCAATGTGCAACCCGAGGATGTGCACCTCCGCGCCGGCCGAATCGACCGCGCTCAACTCCACGCCGGCGATGACGCGAATGCCCACGCGGTCGCCCGCGGCGCGCGCTTCGGCGAGTCCGGCGAGCGTGTCGTGATCGGTGAGCGCGATCGCCGCGAGTCCGGCGCTCAGCGCGGCGGCGACGACCGCGGCCGGCGCGTGTGAGCCATCCGATGCCGTCGAGTGCATGTGCAGATCGACGCGCGCACCGGCGATGGTGCTCACCGCGCGTAGCCCGCTTCGGGCGATCGCACGCTCGACTGCGACTGGGCGAACAGGCGCTGGAGCTCCGCGCCGCTCAGTTCGGCGAACGAGGCCTCGCGCACGCGCGCGCCCTGCGGCGAGTAGCGCGTCACGCGGACTTCGCGGTGGCGCGCCCGCGGCCGCGCGGCGCGTGAACAGGAGCGTGAATTCATCGCGGTCGGACTGGGTGATCCGCCCGCGGGGGCGACGTCCCACGTGTCGCCGCCGACGGTGATCGTGCGCAAGGGCATCAGGTGAGCTCCACTTCCTGGTAGATGCGAGCCGGATCGAGCACCGGGTCGGGCGCGGCGGTGAGCGCCTTGTAAAGCGTCTCGCCATCCGCCGCTTCAATGAATTCGATGAACGCACCCGAAAGTTCCGCTTCCTCGAACACCCAGTGCTTGCACTGGTTCGCGAGATAGAACTCGTGCCGCGCCTGGAGCTTGACGAGGAACTTCTTGCGGTCGCCGGCCGGGACGATCGACCGCTTGAGAGTGAGCGCGCGCGGCATGGCTAGAGCACCGCGTCGGGGAAGGTCTCGATCTGTTGCTTCACGAAGCGCGAGGAACTGATCGGCGACGGCGCCGTCGATGATGCGGTGATCGAACGAGAGCGAGAAGAACGCGCAGGTGCGGATCGCGATCGCGTCCTCGCCGTCGGGGCCGGTGATCACCTTCGGGCGCTTCTCGATCGCGCCGACGCCGAGCATCGCCACCTGCGGCTGGTTGATGATCGGCGTGCCCATGAGCGAACCGAACACGCCGGGATTCGTGATGGTGAACGTGCCGTCCTGCGACTTCGTCGGGCTGCAGCTTCTTCGCGCGCGCGCGCGCCGCGAGATCGTTGAGCGTGCGCGTGATCCCGGCGAGCGAGAGATCGTCGGCGCGCTTGATCACCGGCACGATCAGCCCCCAGTCGAGCGCGACCGCGATGCCGATGTTGAACGGCTTGCGGTAGATGACGTCGTTGCCGGCCACCGAGGCGTTCATGATCGGGAATGTCCTTGAGCCCCTTCACCACCGCCTTGATGATGAACGGCATGTACGTGAGCTTCTGGCCGGTCTGCCTGTTCGAAGTCCGCGCGCTGCGCCGCGCGGATGCGCGCGACGCGCGTGAAGTCGATCTCCAAGAACGACGTCACGTGCGCCGACGTGCGGCGCGACAGCACCATGTGCTCGCTGATCTGCTGCCGCATGACTTCGACATCGGCTCGACGCACATCGCCGGGCCACGGCTCGGGCATGGGTCCGTGCTGCACCGCGCCCGTGGGCGCGTGCATCGACGGCGGCGCCATCGCCGGCGCGGCGGCAGGCGCGTGCGGCCGGGGCCGCGGCTGCCGCGCCGCCCGACGCGACGTAGCGCTCGAGGTCCTTCTTCGTGACGCGGCCGGCGATGCCCGACTACCCTGCAGCGCGGTGATTTCGACGTCCCATGTCGGCGGCCATCCGGCGCACGAGCGGCGACGACTGCGTGCGCACGCGTTCCTCGAACGAACCGGCGCCGGCGCGGCGGGAGCGGTCGGGGCGGCGGCCTTCGGAGCGGCGCGGTGCCGCGGCGGCCGCGGCGGGCGCACTCTGCGCGGCCGGAGCCGGTGGCGCCGCGGACGGCGCGCCGCGGCCGCCGCGCCCTTCTCGGTCTCGAGACGCGCGACGACGGTCTGCACCGGTACCGTCTGCCCTTCCGTCACGAGGATCTCCGCGAGCACGCCGGCCGACTGGGCGCGGGAATCTCCGCGTCCACCTTGTCGGTCAAATCTCGAAGATCGGCTCGTCGCGCTTCACCTCGTCGCCGACCTTCTTCAGCCAGCTCGACAACGTGCCCTCGGCGATCGACTCGCCCATCTGGGGCATGATCACGTCAATGCGTGCCACTGGATCAACTCCTCGTTCGAATTCCCTGGACCGCCCCTCCCTCGCCGCAGCCGCCAGAACACCAGCGACGGCAACAGCACGACCCCCACGACCGCCGCCGGCAGCACGTAGCTCCACGTGTCGCACGCCGGCATCCCTTCCGGCGGCGCGCAATTCCGCGCGCTGCCGACCACTTTCGCCACCAGGGCGCCGACCATCCCGCCGCCGAAGAACCCCGGGATCGATCATCAAACATCCGATCGCGAACCGGTTCGGCCGCGCCGCCGCCGGTCCCGATCCCTGCCCGTCACGCTAGTATGCCGCGAGCCGTCGCGCCGCGGTCACGATGTCCGCCGTCTGCGGCAGCACGAAATCCTCGAGCGGCGGCGCGTACGGCAGCGGCACGTCGTGCCGCGGTCACGCGCAGCACCGGCGCATCGAGCCACTCGAACGCGTGCTCGTTGATGCGCGCCGTGATCTCGCCCGCGATGCCGCCCGTGCGCGTGTCCTCGTGCACGATCAGCACGCGATTGGTCTTCTTCACCGTCGCGACGATCGCCTCGTCGTCGAGCGGCAGCAGCGAGCGCAGATCGATCACCTCGACGCTCAGCCCGTCGCTCTTCTCGAGCTCCTCCGCCGCCTCGAGCGCCTTCCACACCGTCGCGGCGTAGGTGATGATCGACAGGTCCTTCCCTTCGCGCGCCGTGCGCGCCTTGCCGATCGGCACGACGTGATCGCCCGCCGGCATCTCCTCCTTGATCCGGCGATAGAGATACTTGTGCTCGAAGAAGAGCACGCGGATCGTCGTCGCGGATCGCCGCCTTCATCAGCCCCTTCGCGTCCTCGCCGTCGCCGGATACACGATCTTGAGTCCGGGCGTGTGCAGGAACGCCGCTTCCGGATTCTGCGAATGGAACGGTCCGCCGCGCACGTACCCGCCGCTCGGCCCGCGCACGACCATCGGGCACGGGAGCATCGCGCGATAGCGCGCCGTCGCGACGTAGTTCGTGAGCATGTCGTAGGCGCACGCGATGAAGTCGATGAACTGCATCTCGACGACCGGCCGCATCCCCATGTGCGCCGCGCCCGCCGCCGCGCCGACGATCGCCGACCTCGGAGATCGGCGTATCGATCACGCGCTGCTCGCCGAACTTCGCCATGAGGCCGTCGGTCACCTTGAACGCGCCGCCGTACGCGCCGATGTCCTCGCCAAGGCAGAAGACATTCTTGTCGCGCTCCATCTCCTCGAACAGCGCCTCGCGGATCGCCTCGAGATACGTGATCTCAGCCATTGAACGTTCCCCACGAAGCGGGCCGCTCGTGCTGCGCGACCGCGGAGCGCACGCCTTCGCGGAACCAGAGCGGCTCGGTGCGGCCGGGTCGGCGTAGATGCCGGCGAGCGCGTCGCCCGCCTCGGGCATCGGCGACTGCTCGGCGAGATCGGTCGCCTCGTCGATCTCCGCTTCACGCGCGCGTCGATCTTCTCGAGCGCCGAGCGCTTCTCCTGTTCCTCGTCGAGCAGCACGCGCACGTAGCGGTCGAGCGGATCGTTGTTCTTCTCCCAGCGCTCGATCTCGCCTTCGGGCACATAGCTCTGATTGTCGTGCTCCGCGTGGCCCTTGCGGCGATAGGTCATCAGCTCGACGAGCGTGACGCCCTCGCCGCGGCGCGCGCGGTCGACCGCGCGCTTGGTGACGTCGTACGTCGCGAGCACATCGTTGCCGTCGGCCTGCTCGCCGGGGACGCCGTAGCCGATCGCCTTGTCCGTCAGCTCCTTCGCCGCGGTCTGCTTGCTCGTGGGCGTGGAGTAGGCGTAGCCGTTGTTCTCGACGATCACCACGAGCGGGCACCTCTGCACCGCCGCGAAGTTGATCCCCTCGTGAAACGCGCCGGTGGACGTCGCGCCGTCGCCGATGTACACGAGGCCGACGCGATCCTCGCCCCGCATCTTGAAGGTGAGCGTGATGCCGGCCATCACCGGTACCATGTCGCCGAAGTGCGAGATCTGTCCGACGAATCCGCGCACGAGATCGCCGAAATGGATGTTCAGCTCGCGGCCGCGCGTGGGCGAATCGCCCTTGGCCATGTACTGCCGCATGATCTCGAGGGGCGTCGCCCCCTGCACCAGCATCGAGCCGAGGTTCCGGATGAGCGGGCTCAGGAAATCGCCCTTGCCGCGGTCGAGCGCGAAGGCGCTGCCCACGGCGTCGGCCTCCTGGCCCAGCGAACGGAACAGTCCGCCGACGACTTTCGTCTGGCGGTACAGATTCACCAGCCGCTCCTCGAGCGACCGCGTGAGCCGCATGTAGTAATAGAGCTGGAGCTTCTGCTCCTTGGAGAGCGACGACGACGGGCGGTCCGCTTCGCGCGATGGCGCAGCGGGGACGATGCGGGGCGCGGCGCCGGACGGCATCAGTAGGCGGCCTCGAGCGTGCGGGCGGGCTCTTCCGTCTTCCGCACTTTCACGAAATACCGCTTCACATTGCGGTCCAGCCGGCTCTCGCCGGTCTGGTCGGTGTCCACCTCAATGAACGTGTAGTGGCCGCCATCGGGGCGGATCTTGAGCGTCATCGTGCCGAGCGTCCCCGAGAACGCGCGCGAACGCGCGAGCGACGACGTCTTCGCGAGACCGATCGTCGGGAAGAATTCGTCGGCGATCTTGAGCGCCGCGTCGGATGAAATGTGCGTGCGATGATAGTGGCGCATGATCAATGGACCTCGCCGCTGGCGTTGTTCACCGTTTGCATCCAGTCCACTTGCTCGAGCTTCTGCGTGGAGTCCTTCCGGAAGCGCAGACCCATCGCCCAGTCGCCGGCGATCGTGTAGTTCAGGTTCGCGTAGTACGTGCCCGGCTCCGCGCCCGCGACGAACGTGTCCCACACCTTCACGACCGGCACGTCGACGTACTTGTCGCCGATCTTCTGTTTGGGATTCGTGTTCCCGTACAGGATCCCCTCGCCGCCGTTGATCGGCTCCTTCGTGTCCTTGTCCCGCACGACGATCTTGAACGTCGTGCGCTCGCGCGCGCGCGGCGGCGCCGGGTCGCTCGTGACGCGCATCATGTACTTGTCGGTGAACGCCGGCATGCCCTTCTCCGGCTCCTGCCCGCACACCGCGGCGACGAGCACCACCGCCGCGAGCGCCGCGATCCGCATCGCGCGAGCGCGCCTCACGAGGAGTAGTACTCCAGGCCGAGGTGCGTGATCTGCTCCTCGCCCATGAGAATGGCGCAGCGTGTTCTTGAGCTTCGTCTGCTGGATGAACAGGTCGTGCTCCGGCTGCAGCCCCGGCGCCGCCATGGGACTCTTGAAGTAGAACGACAGCCATTCCTGGATCCCCTTCATGCCCGCGCGATGCGCGAAGTCCATGAAGAGCGCGAGGTCCAGCACGATCGGTGCGGCCAGGATCGAGTCTCGGCATAGGAAGTTCACCTTGATCTGCATGGGGTAGCCCATCCAGCCCACGATGTCGATGTTGTCCCAGCCTTCCTTGTTGTCGCCGCGCGGCGGGTAGTAGTTGATGCGCACCACGTGCGAGAAGCCCTGGTACAGATCGGGATATTGCTCCGGCTGCAGGATCGTGTGCAGCACGCTGAGCTTGGACTCTTCCTTCGTCTTGAACGACTGCGGATCGTCGAGCACTTCGCCGTCGCGATTGCCGAGGATGTTGGTGGAGTACCAGCCGGCGAGTCCCAGCATGCGCGCCTTGAGCGCCGGCGCGATCACGGTCTTCATCCAGGTCTGGCCGGTCTTGAAATCCTTGCCGGCGATCGGAAGGCCCTGCTTGCCCGCGAGCTCGACCAATGCGGGCGAATCCACCGTGAGATTCGGCGCGCCGTTCGCGAAGGGAACGCCTTCCATGAGCGCGGCCCACGCGTAGAGCATCGAGGGCGCGATCGACTCATCGTTGCACGCCATCGCCTTCTCGAACGCTTCGAGCGACGCGTGCGCCGGACCGGGCGTGATGAAGATCTCGGTGCTCGCGCACCACACCATCACCAGGCGGTCGCACTGGTGCTTCGCCTTGAAATCGCGGATGTCCTGGCGCAGCTGCTCCGCGAGGTCGCGCTTGGTCTTGCCCGTCTTCACGTTCGTGCCGGTGATGCGCGTGACGTAGTGATTGTCGAACACGGCGGGCATCGGCTTGATCGCGGCGAGGAAATCGGCGATCGGCGCGAGATGTTTCTCCTCGAGCACGCCGGCCTTCCGCGCGGCGGTGAGCGCGTCATCCGGGATCGGATCCCACGCGCCGAACACGAGGTCGTTCATGGAACTGAGCGGCGCGAACTCCTTGATGAGCGGCGCGCGGTGCTCGGTGCGCTTGCCCAGACGGATCGTGGCCATCTGCGTGAGCGATCCGATCGGCTTCGCGAGGCCGCGGCGCGCATTCTCCACGCCGGCGATGAAGGTCGTCGCGACCGCGCCAAGACCCGGCGTGAGCACGCCGAGCCGGCCGGTTGCCGGACGCGGCGCGGGGCGCGCGCCGCCGGTGGACGATCCCTGCACTCGCTATTCTCCTCTCGCGCGTTCCGAGCCGCCGCGGTCCGCCGCACGGTACACGGCGACGATCCGCTGCGCAGCCGTGAGCCACGCGGTAACGGTCAACAACACCAGGATCGCACTCAACACGAACCCATCCAGCGCGAGGCCGAAGAACGCCTGCGGCGCCGACAACAAGACCACTCGCTCGGGGCGCTGCAGCATCCCGACGTTCGCGTGCACGCCGATCGACTCCGCGCGCGCCCGCGTGTAGCTCGTGATGAACGTGCCGATCAGACCCAGCACGCTCACCGCCACCATCGCCAGCGCCCACGAACCGGGGCGCGACGCCCAGAACACCGCGAAGCTCCCGAGCACGAACCCGTCCGCCACGCGGTCGAGCGTCGAATCGTAGAACGCGCCGAACGCCGTGCTGCGTCCCGTGCGGCGCGCCACCGTTCCGTCGAGCACGTCGAAGAGCGCCGTGAGGCCGAGCACCCAACCGCCGGTGCGAATGTGGCCCGTCGCGTAGAACCCGGCGGCCGTCATCGCGCTCAGCGTGCCAACGGTCGTGATCGTGTTCGGCGCGACGCCGAGACGCACCAACCCGTCCGCGACCGGTTCGATGAGCCTGAGATAACCGGAACGGAGCCAGCCCGGGAGGAAAGTCATCGCGTTCGCCGGGCTCGCAGCCCGGCCGGTTAACTTATCCGGCCGCAATGCGCGGAGCAACCCGACGCCCGCCGCGCTATTGATAGATCAGGAAGCGCTTCGTCTTGCGCTTGAACTCCACCGTCGCCGCGAGCGACGAGTCAATGATCTGGTCGGGGTCGAGCCCCTTGAGCAGCTTGTCGCGCACCGGCTCGCCGAACGTCCGCGCGAACCCCAGCGAATCCACTTTGAACGAATCCGGGTGCGTCTTCTTGATCGCGAACGCGATCCACGCGCCGAGGCGCGACGTCTGCAGCACGCTGCGGTCGGTGACGGTGATGCGGATGCCCTTCATCGTCTTCCCGTTGTAGCGGAAGTCCGTGGGCTTCACCGGCGTCTCGGTCTCGACGGAGAATTTCACGCCGGGATGCGTGAAATCATCGAGCACATTGATGACTTTCTTCGCGTTCATCCACGGCGCGCCCACCCACTGGAAGGGGATCGGCGTGCCCCGCCCCACCGAGACGTTCGACGGCTCGAGGATGACGAGACCAGGATAGAGCGTCGCCGCCGCAAGCGACGTCATGTTGGGCGATGGGTTGACCCATGGCAGCCCCGTGCGGTCGAACCACCGCGAGCGCCGCCAGTTCGCCATCGGAATGACGTGGAGATCGGCGCCAAGTTGGAGTTCGCTGTTGTAGAGCTTCGCGAGCTCGCCCATGGTCATGCCGTGCCGCAGAGGGATCGGGTAGAGTGCGGTGGGCTGCGCCGAGCGTTCGGGGCTCTGGCTGCCGGCCCACGCGAGCGCACTGTCGAGCACCGGGCCTTCGACGTCCTGCCCATTGACCGGGTTCGGGCCGATCGAGCACCAGCACCATCACGTGATGCTGCGCCGCGGCGCGCATCGCGTACACGACGCTCGCCGGATACGTCCACGGGCGCGCGCCAATGTCCTGCAGGTCGATCACGAGCGCGTCGATCTGGTCGAGCGCGCTGTCGGGCGGCGGCAGCACGTTGTTCCCGTACAGCGAGATGATGGGGAGTCCCGTGCTCTTGTCGACGCCGCCCGCGACGTTCGTGTGGTCCTCGGTGCCGCGAATGCCATGCTCGGGGGAGAAGAGCATCAGGAGCTTCATCCCCGGCGCCTTGCCCTTCTTGCTGGCCTCGACGAGCAGGTCGGCGTCGCTCACCCCGTTCTCATCGATCCCCGTCTGGTTCGTGAGCAGGCCGACGCGCTTGTTCTCGAGGAGTTCCAGGCTGTCGCGCAGCAGCACCGTGATGCCGGGCAGCGTCTTCATCGCCTGTTTGCGCTGCGACATCGTCATCTGCAGCCCTTGCTGCGTATCGGGATCCGGATCCTCCCTCGGCGTGCTGGCGCAGGCGAGGGCAATGACGCCGGCGATCCCGGCGACTGCGGCGAAGACGGTGCGTTTCTGCGAGCGGGTCATTGAGGGGGGATGGGGGGTGAAGGGATAATACACCGGAGACCGGAAGTTGGACGGGGAGGGCGGATTCACGGCGGACGCTGAAAGGCTGGCGTCGAAACTGCAGACTGAGACTTTAGACTGAGACTCTAGACTGCATACGTCGTAACCGCATTCTAACGTCTCAGTCTATAGTCTCAGTCTGCAGTACCGACAGCGAACAACGGTTCTTGAAGTGGAGTTCGCTCGTCATTATACTATTAAGCAGTTACCCCCTCTATAACGAGGCCGATACAATGAGCACCACCCAGGAACCCACCATCGCCGTCACGCTCACCTCCGCCGCGGGCGTCGAGGTGAAGAAGTTCATGGAACAGGAAGGCGTCACCGAAGCGGCCGGCGGACTGCGCGTCAGCGTGCAGCCCGGCGGATGCAGCGGCTTCAAGTACGGCCTGCTCATCGAAGAAAAGGCCGCCGATGACGATCTCGTCGTCGACCAGGAAGGCGTTCGCGTCTTCGTCGACCCTTTCTCCGCCCAGTACCTGAACGGCGTCACGATCGACTACGTGACGTCGATGCAGGGTTCGGGATTCACGTTCAAGAATCCGAACTCCACCGGCGGCTGCGGCTGCGGCAGCTCGTTCAACGCGTAGCATTGCGTCGGGCTGACGCGCGCGAGGCCCGCGACCGCACTGTCGGTCGCGGGCCTTTTCACATCCCCCGCCCCACATGAACGCCGCGAGCCGATTCGGCTGGATCGATCTCGCGGTGCTGGTCGCCTACCTCGTAGGCGTCACACTCCTCGGCCTGCGCCTCGGCCGCCGCCAGGAGAATGCGAGCGATTACTTCGTCGCATCGCGGCGCATCCCGTGGTGGGCGGTCATGTTCTCCGTGGTTGCCACCGAGACGAGCGCGCTCACGTTCATCTCCATCCCGGGACTCGCGTACATCGGCGACCTCGGATTCCTCCAGATCGCCGCCGGCTACATCCTCGGCCGCATCGTCGTCGCGCGCACGCTGCTGCCGCGCTATTACCAAGGTGAGCTGGTCACGGCGTACACGCTGCTCGAGACGCGCTTCGGCGTCGCGACGCGGCGCTTCACGTCCATCGTGTTCATGGTCACGCGGGCGATGGCGGATTCGGTGCGCGTGTTCGCGACGGCGATCCCGGTCGCGCTGATCATCGGCCCCGCGTTCGCGGGCAGCGAGCGCGCGTCCATGGTGGCCGCCATTCTCGTGCTCGGCGCGCTCACGGTGTTGTATACCTGGCGCGGCGGCATGCGCGCGGTGGTGTGGACCGAGCTGCTCCAGGCCGGCGTCTACATCCTGGGCGGCACCGCGGCGCTCGTGCTCATCGGGCATCTCGCGCCGGGGGATGGCCGTCGATCCTGCACGACGCGTCGGCGGCGGGCAAACTGCGCGTGATCGATCTCTATACCGGCTTCGACCGGCCGCAGACGCTCATGGCCGGACTCATCGGCGGCGCGTTCCTCGCAATGGCGTCGCACGGCGCCGACCAGCTCATCGTGCAGCGCCTGCTCACCGCGCGCTCGCTGCGCGATTCGCAGCGCGCGCTGATCGGCAGCGGCATCGCGGTGTTCGTGCAGTTCACGCTCTTCCTCATGATCGGCATCGGACTCTGGAGCGTGATGCAGTCGCGCACGTTCGCCGCGCCGGACTCGGTGTTCCCGACGTTCATCGTGGAGCAGATGCCGGTGGGGCTGCTCGGCCTCGTCGTCGCCGCGATCGTCGCCGCCACAATGAGCACGCACGCCGGCGCGATCAATTCGCTCGCGACGGCCACCACCTACGACATCTATCTCCCGCTCACGGCCGCGCGCCCACGATCCGCGCGCGCTCCGCATGGGCAAGATCTTCGCGCTCACCTGGGGCACCGCGCTCACCCTCGGCGCGCTGCTCTTCCGCCAGCAGGGGACGCCGGCCGTCGTCGTCGCGCTCGGCATCGCGTCGTTCACCTACGGCGGGCTGCTCGGCGGCTTCTTCCTGGGTATCTTATGGGCGCGCGCGCAGCAGACGGACGCGATCATCGGCATGAGCACCGGGATCATCGCGATGGCCGCGATCGTGTTCGCGAGACCGCTCGCGGTCGCCGTGCCCTCCTGGGCGAACGCATTGGCGCCGGTGTCGCGCATCGCGTGGCCTTGGTACGTTCTGATCGGGACATCCATCACGCTCGCAGTGGGCGTTCTCGTTTCCTTCACACACGCGGCGCCGCCGCACGCGGAGCCTGGAGTCAAATGACGCACATCGTGGCCGGCGTTGATGCGGGAGGCAGTCACACGCGCGTGCGCGTTGCCGACGACAGCGGCGAACCGCTCGGCAGCGCCGAAGGCGCGGCGGGCGCGATGCGGCCCGGCGAAGCGGACCGCGCCGCCGATGCGATCGTGGATTGCCTGCGCGATGCGTTGGCCGGTTGCGACATGGGCAACGTCGTGCCGCGCGTGCTGTGCGTTGGCGCGGCGGGCGCCGGTCGCGATCCCGAGCGCCTCGCGCTGTGGGAAGCGCTGAGCGCTCGCGGAGTGGCAGAGGACGTTGTGGTGCACACCGATGCGGAGACCGCTTTCGATGATGCGTTCGGCGACGGCGCGGGGATCCTGCTGCTCGCGGGCACGGGGTCGATGGCGTACGGTCGCGGGCCCACGGGAGTGACGGCGCGCGCGGGCGGATGGGGCCCGGTGTGCGGCGATGAAGGCGGCGGCGCATGGATCGGACGGCGCGCGCTTTCGGCGGTGACCGCATCCGTGGATGGCCGCGAGCCGGAGACAGCGCTGCTCGGCGCCGTGCTCACCGCGTGCGAGCTGACCGACGCGGAGCAGTTGATCGCGTGGGGCGCGACCGCGTCGCTCGGAAAGATCGCGACGCTGGCGCCGGTGGTGGCGCGCGTGGCCGACGCGGGCGATATGCGCGCGAACGCGTTGATCACGCTGGGCATTGAGGAGCTGGTGCTGCACGTGCGCACGCTGGCGCGATCACTGTTCGGCGATGAACGGGCATCGTGCCCCGTCGCGCTGGCGGGCGGGCTTATCGGGCCGGGGCGGCCGCTGCGCAAACGGATCGAGCGGCGGCTCAAGAGCGCGGTGCCGGGGGTGCAGCTCCACGCGGGGGAAGTGATCGCGGTTCGAGGGGCGGTGCGAGGAGCGCTGACGGCATCTCGGGAGTACACAGCTAAGGAGCCGGGAACCGATTACCGGGAACCAATATGGCATAACAACACATGGTGTACTACCTCGCGACGAGTAGTACACCATGTGTTGTTATGCCATCACCGGTTCCCGGTAATCGGTTCCCGGCTGTTCAGTCTGTGTTGTGGAACTCTCCCTCCCACTGCGCCATCACCACCGTGGCCAGGCAGTTGCCGACGAGATTGATCGACGTCCGCGCCATGTCCATGATCGCGTCGACGCCGAGGATCACGGCGACACCCTGCGAGCGGAAGTCCGAACGTCGCGAGCGCGCCGGAGAGGATCACGAGTGACGCGCGCGGCACCGCGGCGACGCCTTTCGACGTGAGCATCAGCGTGAGCATCATGATCAGCTGATTGCTCGAGCGACATGTCGATGCCGGCGGCCTGCGCCACGAACACGCTCGCGACGGCCAGGTACAGCGTGCTGCCGTCGAGATTGAACGAGTAGCCGGTCGGCATCACGAAGGCCACGATGCGTCGCGGCACGCCGAACTGCTCCATGACTTCCATCGCCCGCGGCAGCGCGGCCTCGCTGCTCGCGGTGGAGAACGCGATGAGCGCCGGTTCCTTCACCGTCTTGATGAACCGCTTGAGCGGCACCTTCGCGATCAGCGCGACGGGCACGAGCACGCAGATGATGAACACCGCCAGCGCGCCATAGAGCGTGAGCACGAGCAGGCCGAGGTACTTGAACACGCCCAGCCCGCTCTTGCCCACCGTGACCGCGATCGCCGCACCGATGCCGATCGGCGCGAAGCCCATCACCAGATTCGGTGAACTTGAACATGACCTCGGAGAGCGACTCGCAGAACCGCAGCATCGTCTTGCTTCGGCGCGTCGGACGCTTGCGAGAGCGCCACGCCGAACAGCACGGCGAAGAACACGATCTGCAGCACTTCGTTGTTCGCCGCCGCCTCGAAGAAGCTGTGCGGCACGATGTGCTCGAGCACATTCGCGATGCGTCACCTGGTGTCGCCGCGAGTTCCTTGCCCGGCGCGTCGGACGCCGCGGTGATGTTCACGCCCACGCCCGGCTTCACCAAGTTCACCGCGATCAGTCCCACGGCGAGCGCGAGCGTGGTGACGACCTCGAAGTAGATGATCGATCGCAGCGCCAGCCGCCCGACGCGCTTCATGTCGTCGCCGTGCCCCGCGATGCCCACGACGAGCGTGCTGAAGATCAGCGGCACGATCAGCGAGCTTGATCATCCGCAGGAACACGGTGCTCAGCGGCTTGAGCGACGTGGCGGTGAATGCGTTCGCCGAGGCACCGGCGTCGGGGAACAGCGCGCCAATGGCCGTGCCCAGGATCATCGCGATGATGATCCACTGGGTGAGGGAAAGTTTCCGGAGGAAACCACGGCTGGCCTCGGCGCTAGGCGCTAGGTGGCTGCGCCGGCGCTTGGCCGCCCTTCAGCGTCGAATGGCCGTAGCCATACGCGAATGTACAGGGCCAAGCCGATCACGAGCCACACGCCGAAGCGGATCCATGTGACGCCCGGCAGTCCCTTCATCACGTAGAAGCACGCGGCCGCGCCACCGATCGTCGTGAACCAGAGTCCCGCCTTTCCGCCGCGGAACGCGGAACGGGCGCGGCCGCTCGGGTTCCGTGTGGCGGAGCACGAGCACGCCGATGCACACGAGCACGAACGCGAAGAGCGTGCCGATGTTCGTGAGGTCGTACGTCTCGCCGGCGTCGCCGATCATGGCCCACGAGGCGACGAACACGCCGGTGAGGATCGTCGTGATGTACGGCGTGCGGTACTTGCCGTGCACCTTGGCGGCGAAGGGCGGCAGCAATCCATCACGCGCCATCGCGAAGAAGATGCGCGGCTGGCCGTACTGGAACACGAGGAGCACGGCGGTCATCGAGAACACCGCGCCGAACGCCACGATGCGGCCGACGTTGTTCAGCCCCGCCAGCTGCAGCGCTCTGGACAGCGGATCGGCCACGCCGAGCTGGCCGTGGGCGCCATGCCGGTGAGCACCGCGCCGACCACGATATAGATCACCGTGCAGATCGCGAGCCCGCCCAGGATCCCGATCGGCATGTTCCGCTGCGGATCCTTGGTCTCCTCGGCGGCCGTGGAAATCGCGTCGAATCCAATGTAGGCGAAGAAGACGATCGCCGCACCCTGATGGATCCCGTGCCAACCGTTCGGCGCGAACGGATGGTAATTCGCCGGCGTGATGTGCATGACGCCCACCGCCACGAACAGCGCGAGCACCACCAGCTTCACCGCCACCATGATGTTGTTCGCGCGCGCGCTCTCGCGCACGCCGAGCACGAGCAGCCACGTAATGAGCATGACGATCGCGGCCGCTGGAATGTTGATCAGGATCGGAATGCCGAAAACGTGCGGCGCGCTCTGCATGAGACCGTGGACCGCCGGATCCGAACTGAGCAGCGCCGTGCGATATCCGGTGGTCATCCAATCGGGCAGCTGGAACGCGCCCTGCATGAGCGTCTTGAAGTAGTCGCCCCACGAGATGGCGACGGCGACATTGCCCACCGCATACTCGAGGATGAGATCCCATCCGATGATCCACGCGACGATCTCGCCGAGCGTCGCGTACGAGTAGGCGTACGCGCTGCCGGCCTGCGGGATCATCGCCGCAAGTTCCGCGTAGCAGAGCGCGGCCAACGCGCACACGACGCCCAGCAGCAGGAACGAGAGCACGAGCGCGGGACCGGCGCCGGCGCGAATGACCTCGCCGTTGGGCCCGAGCTCGCCCGCCGCCGCGGTGCCGATCGCGCCGAAGATCCCGGCGCCGATCACGGCGCCGATCGCGAGCATGATCAAGTCGAGGGGGCCGAGCGCGCGCTTCAGGCCGTTCGGGTTGTCCGCTTCCGCCATGAGCGCGGCGATCGGCTTGCGCGAGAAGAGCCTATTGACGATTGAGCTCATGCGACCCCACGACCGAAGAAGGAAATGAAAGCAGACCGGGCGGCCCCGAAGGACCGCCCGGTCACCAACGTACTCGAATTACGCCGCGAGTCTCGATCCGCATGCGGTAGAACGACCGCCACACGAACGTGACGGACACGAGGAAGAACGCCGCCGCCAGCACGTGCAGCAGCATCGGCTGGTCGGTCAGCGAGAGCGCCAGCTCCACGGCGAGCAATCCGAAGAGCGTCGTGAACTTGATGATCGGATTGAGCGCCACGCTCGACGTGTCCTTGAACGGATCGCCCACGGTATCACCCACCACGGTCGCCGAGTGCAGCGGCGTGCCCTTCTGCTTCATATTCACCTCGACGATCTTCTTCGCGTTGTCCCACGCCCCGCCGGCGTTCGCCATGAAGATCGCCTGGTACAATCCGAAGAGCGCGATCGAGATCAAGTAGCCAATGAAGAAGTACGGGTCGACGAACGCGAAGGCGAGTGTCGCGAAGAACACCGCGAGGAAGATGTTGAACATCCCCTTCTGCGCGTACTTGGTGCAGATCTCCACCACCTTCTTGCTGTCGGCCACGCTGGCCTTGGTCGCACCTTCGAGCTTGATGTTGCGCCTTGATGAATTCCACCGCGCGGTAGGCGCCCGTGGTCACGGCCTGGATCGACGCGCCGGTGAACCAGTAGATCATCGAGCCGCCGGTGATCAGGCCGAGCAGGAACGGCGGATGCAGCATGGATAGATACTGGATGTTCTCCGGCTGCAGCCCCTTCGTGAGCACCATGATGATGGAAAAGATCATCGTGGTCGCGCCCACCACGGCGGTGCCGATGAGCACGGGTTTCGCCGTCGCCTTGAAGGTGTTCCCTGCACCATCGTTTTCCTCGAGCAGGTGCTTCGCGCGCTCGAAGTTCGCGTCGAATGTTGAAATCCTTCTTGAGCATCGCCGCCGCACCGGGAATCTGCTCGATCGTCGAGAGTTCGAATACGCTCTGCGCGTTGTCGGTGACCGGACCGTAACTGTCCACCGCGATCGTGACGGGACCCATGCCGAGGAAGCCGAAGGCCACGAGGCCGAAGGCGAACACCGCCGGCGCGAGCATCAGGGCACCGAAGCCCATCGTGCTCACGAGATAGCCGAGCGCCATGAGCATCATGATCGCCATGCCGAGCCAGTACGCGCTGAAATTGCCCGCGACGAGGCCGGACAAGATGTTCAGCGACGCCCCGCCCTGCTCCGAACTCGTGACCACTTCCTTCGTGTGCGCGCTCTCGGTGCTCGTGAACACCTTCACGAGCTCCGGGATGATCGCGCCCGCCAGCGTGCCACACGAGATCACGAGCGACAGCTTCCACCAGAGCGTGCCGTCGCCGAGGGTCGGGATCAACGCATAGCTCACGATGAACGTCATGATGAGCGATACGAAGGACGTCAGCCACACCAGCGTCGTGAGCGGCGTTTCGTAGTTCATCTGGTCGGCGTTCCCGAACCGCGCCTTCGCGATCGCACCGTTGATCAGATACGACAGTCCGCTCGCGACGATCATCATCACGCGCATCGCGAAGATCCACACGAGCAGCTGCACCTGGACCTTGGGGTCGTGCACCGCGAGCAGAATGAACGTGATGAGCGCGACGCCGGTCACGCCGTAGGTCTCGAAGCCGTCGGCGCTCGGGCCCACGCTGTCCCCGGCGTTGTCGCCGGTGCAGTCCGCGATCACGCCCGGATTCCGCGCGTCGTCTTCCTTGATGTTGAACACGATCTTCATGAGATCGGCGCCGATGTCCGCGATCTTCGTGAAGATGCCGCCGGCGATGCGGAGCACCGCCGCGCCGAGCGATTCGCCGATCGCGAATCCGATGAAGCACTGGCCGGCGTAGTCGCCGGGAATGAAGAGCAGAATGGAGAGCATGATCAGCAGTTCCACGCTGATGAGCAGCATGCCGATGCTCATGCCCGCACTGAGCGGGATCTGATAGCACGGGAAGGGTTTCCCCTTGAGACTCGCGAACGCGGTGCGCGAATTCGCGAATGTATTCACGCGAATGCCGAACCACGCCACGCCGTAGCTGCCGGCGATGCCAAGCAGACTGAAGGCCAGGATGATCGCGACGCGGCTCGCCTCGAAGTGCATGAGCGTGCCGAAATACATCGTGATCACGAGCGCAATGAACACCCACAGGATGATCAGGAATTTCCCCTGCGTGACCAGATACGTCTTGCAGGTCTCGTAAATGAGGTCCGAGACTTCGAGCATGGACGCGTGCACCGGCAGCGCCTTGAGCTGCGTGTAGATCACAAGCCCGAAGAGCAGGCCGGCGGCGCACAGGATCAGGCCGTAGAGGAGGAGTGAGTGCCCCGGCACGCCAAGGAACGACACCGACGAGAGATCGGGCATCTTAAGGGCGGCTTCGCCGCCGGCGGCGTCCTGGGCGGCGAGCGGCAGGGCTCCGAGGAAGATCGCGGCCAACGTGCGACGGGCTAGAACGGTGAATCGCGTCATGAGGTCAGCAGTTGGGGATAAAGTGAGATCGCGTTCGGGATTCGGGATTCGGGATTCGACTGCAGCTGCAACTCCATCACACCGCCTCGGCTTTGCGCCAGGCGTAGTACACGGGGATGCCCACCAGCACGAGCACGAGCCCCAGGAACGCTTGCACGCGCTTCGTCTCGGCGATCAGCAAGACCACACACACCGTGCTGGCCAGAACAATGTAGAGCGCAGGGAGGAACGGATAGCCGATCGCGCGATACGGGCGCGGCACGTCGGGGCGCTTCGCGCGCAGCACGAAGAGGCCGATCGTGGTGAGGGCGTAGAAAAGGAGCGCGGCGAAGATCACGTAGTCGAGCAATTGGCCGTACGTGCCGCTCAGGCACAGGAGCGATGTCCAGATCGCCTGGGCCACGAGCGCCACGGCCGGCACACTTCGCTTGCTCAAGACGCCGGCCTTCTTGAAGAACAACCCGTCGCGCGACATCGCGTAGTACACGCGGCTGCCCGAGAGAATGAGCCCGTTGTTCGCGCCGAACGTCGAGATCAAGATGGCCACCGCCATCAGCGTCACGCCGCTCGCGCCGAAGATCACCTCGGCGGCGGCGGTGCCCACGCGATCCTGCGACGCGAACTGGATGCCGCGCGCCATGACGTCGGCGCCGTCCTTCGCGCCGTGGAGCGGAAGGACGCTCAGGTACGAGATGTTGGTCATCACGTAGAGCACCGTGACCAAGAGCGTGCCCATCGCGAGCGCACGCGGGAGATTCCGCGCGGCGTCCTTCACCTCGGCGGCGGCGAAGGTCACGTTGTTCCACGCGTCGCTCGAGAAGAGCGAGCCCACCATCGCGGCGCCGAACACCACCACGAATGCGCCGGTCCAATCGCCGTGCGCTGTGAAATTCCCCGCGCCGAAGTTCGCGGCGATCGCCGTCGCATTGCGGCCTACGGCGAGCCCGAGGATCACGAGCAGCGCGAGCGCGGCCGTCTTCACGAGCGTGAACGACGTCTGCACGAGTTTCCCTTCGCGTACGCCGCGCAGATTCACCCACGTGAGCACCCACACGCTCACGATCGCCACCACGCGCTGCGCGGTGAGCCCGAAGATGATCGTGCCGCCGGGAATGCTGGCTTCCGCGTGCGGGAACCACGTGTACAGATCCGGCGTGATCGCGGGCCAGAGCACGCCGAGGAATCGCGCGAAGGCCACGGCCACCGCGGCGATCGTGCCCGTTTGGATGATCGTGAAAAGGGTCCAGCCATAGAGGAAACCCATGAGTGGACCCATTGCTTCGCGGAGGAACACATACTGCCCGCCGGCCCGCGGGTACATGGCCGCCATCTCGCCGTATGCGAGGGCGCCGAGGAGGGTCATGAGACCCGAAAGTCCCCAGACGCAGAGCAGGAGCAACGGGGAGCCGAGCGACCGCAGATGTCCGCCGAGACGATGAAGATCCCCGATCCGATCATGGAGCCGGCCACGAGCATCGTCGCATCGGTGAGCGACATGGCCTTTACGAACTCGGAGGACGGCTCAGGGCTCATTCAACCTCGGCTAACTGCTGTCTGGGGGCGCGTTTCGAGGCGGAAAACTAGCCCCGGGCGAGGGTGGAGGCTAGGGCGCGGTACGACGCGGGAAGCGGGAAGCGGGAAGCGCCGCGGGAAGGGAGAACAGCCGGGTGCTCGCCGGTGGTTCTCGCCTCCCGCGGCGCTTCCCGCTTCCCGCTTCCCGCGAGGTTACAGCTCCAGATCGTAGGGAAACACGGAAGCGACTGGCGTACCGTCCCGCCTATGCGCCGGCCTGAACTTGTACTCCAGACATTTCGCCCGCAGCAGCTTGTCGTAGCCGCGGTCGCCCGAAGATTCGAACTCGACACGCAGCACCTTTCCGTGATCGTCGAGGGCGAACAGGAGCTTGAGCTTCTTGCCGCGCACACTGTTCGGCGACGGGAGCGGCGGGAGGATGAGATACTCGGGCGTTGCGAGGTAGATGTCGCCTCCCTCGCCACCCGTCCCGGGCCCATTCGCCGAGCCCGTGCCGGTGCCGACGCCCGTACCGATCCCGCCGCCGCTGCCCGGTCCATTGCCGCCCGTGCCGTCGGTACCGCTGCCGCCGCCTGTTCCAGCGACCGGCGCGATCGCTTCGACCGGCGGCGGAGTGACGTCGAGCTTCACGTCGATCTTCGCGACCGGCGGCACGATCTCCTTGGGCGGTGGCGGCGGCACGGGCTTGGGCGGCTGCGGCACCTGGAGCTGCTGCGCTGGCGGCGCCGCCGGCGGCTTCACTGCGAAATAGCGCACGTGCTCCTCGCGGATCTCGCCGCCATTGCCGCGATTGCCGCCGCCACCGCCGCCAACCGGACCTAGACCGCCCGCACCCTTCTCCACCACGAGCGCCACATCATGTTCGAATAGCGGCACGAAGATCAGGAGGATGATCAGCAGGTGCATGAGCAGTGACACGACGCCCCCGCCCCGCCCCTCGCGCCCCAATGGCAGGCCGAGTGGCGGTCGATAGCGGGGTTTCGGCACCCCGCGCGCGGGAAGGTTCACTTGAACGTTGTCGGCCATCGCTCCTCTGGGGCCGCGCGCAATGGATCTCGCGCTCACGCTCCCTGAAAATAATACGACGGACGAACCCGGAAGGTTCGTCCGTCGTATGCCAGCGCTCGGGCGCCGGGTGTTACTTGGGCGGAATGCCGATGACCTTCACGCCGGCACCGCGCGCCGCATCCATCGCCAATACCACATCCTGGTACTTCACGGCGGGATCGCCCTTCACGAAGATGATCTTCTCGGGACGCTGGTCATAGATGTCCTTGAGCCGCTGCGCGAGACCCGCTTGCGTGACATCTTCGCTGTTGATCTTGAACACACCGTTCGGCAGCACCTGCAACACGATCTGCGGCGTCGGCGGTCCCGGTGGCGTGTTCTGCGGCGTCGGATCGGGCAGCTGCAGATCGATCGCCTTCCGCATCATCGGGATCGTCATCATGAAGATGATCAACAGCACCAGCAGCACGTCGATCATCGGCGTGACGTTGATATCGTTCGTGAGGCCGCCCCCGCCTCCAGTGGACATCGACATAGTCTCGTCTCCTACGGCGTTGGGGGCTTCTTCTGATCCTCAGGCGCCGTACTCGATGTGCCCGGCGTCTGATCGCTGATCGCGCCGACCACCCGCACACCGTTGTGCGCGGCGATGTCGATCGCGTCCAGCACCTTGCTGTACTGCAGATCCCGGTCGGCCTTCAGATACAGGATCTTGTCGGTCGTGCGTGCATCGAAGATCGCCTTCAATTGCTCGGCCAGTGTCTCGTTCTTGATCGGGCGCTTGTTGAGATAGTACTGGCCATCACGGTCGATCCCGAGCACTTGATCGTCGGGATCCTCCGGGTGCGACTTCAGATTGATGCCGACCGGCGGCTGCGCCGCGAAGCCGGCGTTGATGAGCGGCGTCACGATCATGAAGATGATCAGCAGTACGAGCATGACGTCGATCATCGGCGTCACGTTCGGTTCCGCTTTGACTCCGCCTCCCCCTCCAGTGGACATCCCCATCGGGATGATCTCCTCAGTGGAATGTCGGACTACTGCGCGATCGGGCCGCCGCTGCCGCTCGCCGCGCTGAACTCGCGGGTGAAGCGCGAACGGCCGAACTCGCCGGCGACGCCCTTGATCAGATAGTCGATCATCTCCTTCGAGGTGTACGTCATCTCGACCTGGAGATTGTCGATCTTGGTGGTGAAGTAGTTGTACGCCCACACCGCCGGGATCGCGACGACGAGACCGAAGGCCGTCGTGATCAGCGCCTCGGCCACACCGGCCGAGATCGCGCCGATGCCGCCCGCGCCGCTCTGCGCCATGCCCTGGAACGCGTTCACGATACCCATCGTCGTGCCGAGCAGACCGACGAACGGCGCCGTGGCGCCGACGGTCGCGAGCACCGCGAGGCCGCGCTTCAGCTCCGCGAGGATGATCATCATGTTCGCGCTCCACCGCGCGCTCCGCCGAGTTGATGTCGGACACGGTGACCGAGCCGTCCTGCAGCAGCGGCTTCACTTCGCCGAGCGCGCCGCCGAGCACGCGCGCGACGTGCGACTTCTTGTAGCTCTCCGCGAGCTTGATCGCCTCGTTGAGGTTGTCCTCTTCCAGGAACTGCGAGAACTCGGGCGCGAACTTGCGCGTCTCGGCCTGCGCCTTGCGCAGTCTCCACCACTTCTGGAGCATGATGGACATCGAGAAGAGCGACATCGCGAGGAGCGTGAACACGATCCCCTTCGCGAACCAGCCCATCGAGTTGTAGAGCGTAATGAGTGAGATGTTCATGGTGACGAGTCTCCCCTAGTGCGGAATGGAAGTGATTACTTCTTCAGCGGTGCGAATGTGAACGGCTGCTGCACGACCTGCCGTACCTTGTGTCCGCCGGCTTCGGCGGGGTAGAACTTGAGGAAGGGCAGGACGCGCTTCACTTCCTGTCCGAACAGCTCGTTCAATGCCTTGAGGATCTTGAACGAATTCATCTCGGGATGGCCGAGCGTGTCGACCACGAACTGCACGAGCACTTCGCCGGCCACCTGCGCGTTCTGGAGGATCTCCGGGTAGCGCGGCGACGGATTGCCATCACGCGCGAGCACCGGCTTCTCCACCTGGAACTCGAACAGCGGCTGGTCGGTGGGCGTTCCGCCGACGACACCCTTGGACGTTCCGCCGGCGACTCCCTTGCCGCTGAAGTCGTTCTCGTCGGTCACGGCCTTGGAGAGGTCCACATCCGGGATCTTGTCGGGGATGTTCACCGGCGCCTGCAAGAGCTGGAAGCCCTTGGGCGGTGGCGGCGCCGCGATCTCCTGCGGCGGTGGCGGCTTCTTCTCTTCGGGCGGCGGACTCCTTCTTCGTCTCAGCGAACTTCACGTCTTCGGCGACCACTTTCTCGACGACCTTCTCCCCGGCGTGCAGGGTGACGACGACGAGCAGCGCGACCACCGCGACGTGGAGGAAGAGACTGAAGACCGTGCCAGTGACCTGGCGGTCCTTCGCCCGCTTCGATTCGATCAGGTTGTTGAACATGCGTCGCTCACCTGAAAGTGAATGCTCCGGTGCTGCTGACTTGCGGGAGAAAAGGTATGCGCGGTGGATTGAGGGGTAATGACTCAATCATTAAGAATTGGTGACGAAAATACAGACTGAGACTTTAGACTGGGACGTTAGAAAGCCCTACTCCCGCCTTCTAACGTCCCAGTCTAAAGTCTAAGTCTGCTGTACCGACTGTGTGCCGACCTCGGTCGTCGGCTCATAGATGGGCAACGTGACGGTAAACGTCGTTCCCCGCGTCAGTCTCGACCTCACCGCAATCGTTCCCCCATGCGCCTCCGCGATATACTGCGCGATCGCGAGGCCCAAACCGAAGCCGCCGCGCTCGGAGAGGCGCGAGCGCGCGCGATCGGCGCGATAGAATCGCTCGAAGATGTGCGGCAGGTCGCCGGCCGAGATCCCAATGCCGGAATCGCGCACGCTGAACGCCACCGTACGTTCGTGCCGGAGCAGGTTGAGTTCCACACTGCCACCGCGCGGCGTGTACTTGATGGCGTTGGTGGCAAGGTTAAGGAACAAATGGCGCAGGCGCGTGCTGTCGCCGTACACCATCGCGGCCTCGAGCCGTGGCAGCGTGACGGTGAGCTCGGCGCTCTCGCCGAGGATCGCGGCGGTCTCGAACACATCGCGCACGATCAGCGCGAGGTCCACCGGTTCGCGGTGCAGGTCGAATCGCCCCTCGTCCGCGCGCGCGAGCGTGAGGAGGCTCTCCACGAGGTCGGCCATGCGCGTGATCTCGTGCAGCGCCTCCTCGAGCGCGACCAGGCGGTCGGCGCGCGGCGCGCTCTCGGTCATCGCGCGTTCCACGTCGGCGCGCAGCACCGCGAGCGGCGTCTTCAGCTCGTGGCTCGCATCCGCCGTGAACCGGCGCAGCGCGCCGAACGAACTCTCGAGGCGCTCGAGCATCTCGTTGAGCGTCGACACGAGCCGCTGCATCTCGGCGCCCTCGATGGCCGCGAGGCGCCAATGCAGCGACCGGCCGTCGGTGATCGCGTGCAGCTCGTTGATGATCTTGTCCACCGGCCTGATGGCGCGGCCGGCAATGGCGTAGCCGAGTGCGAGCGAAACGAGCAGGAGCAGCGGCGCGATGACCAGGAGCGTGCCGATCAGCTCGCGCACGCCCTCCTGCACCACCGGACGGATCGGATCGCCACCGCGATGCGCGCGATCGCCGACCGCGTGGCCTGCGGCTGCCGGATCACGAGCAGCATCGGCTCGCCATTGAGCTGGAGCACGCGCGCCGCGCCGCCCGCCGGCGACGCGAGGGAGGTCGTGTCGAGCAGTACCTTGTCGTCGGAGGAGAGGTCCTGGACGGCCGATTGTGAGAGCGCGAGCAGCCGGCCATCCTGCGCGAGCACGGCGACGTAGTCGGGCATCCCCTCGACCAGCGCGCGCAGGTCGGGCATGAGCACCGGGCCAACGACCGAATCGCGCACGATCGTGACGGGGTGCCCCGCCTCCTCCGTCTGGCGGAACACGGCGAGCACGATCTCCGCCTCGGCGCGCGCGGTGCGCCGCACTTCTTCGGCGGCACCGGAGCGGCGCGCGCCCCACACCGCCACCGCGAACGCGAACATCGTGATGAGCAGCGCCCCGGCGAAGCGGACGGTGAGCTGGAAACGGATCGTGTTCATCGCCGGCGGCGCACGGTGCGCGCTACTCCCGCACCACGTAGCCCACGCCGCGCACGGTGTGGATGAGCTTCACCTTGTGCCCGGTGTCCACCTTCTTGCGCAGGTGATTGATCACGACGTCCACAATGTTCGTGCCGGGATCGAAGTGATATCCCCACGCATACTCGGTGATTAGCGTGCGGCTCATGACGCGGCCGGGATGGCGCATGAGATACTCGAGCACCGTGAATTCCTTGGGCGTGAGCTCGATCGCGTCTTTGCCGCGCGTCACGGTGCGCGTGTTGCGATCGAGCTCGAGGTCGAGCACATGCAGCACCGGCGCCGCGATCACCTGCGGGCGCCGGCTCAGCGCCTCGACACGCGCGAGCAGCTCCTCGAACGCGAACGGCTTGGTGACGTAGTCATCGGCGCCGGCGCGCAGCGCCTTCACCTTCGCGTCCACGGCGTCCTGCGCCGTGAGCACGAGCACCGGCCGCTCGAAGCCGCGGGCGCGCAAATTGTGCAATACGTCCATGCCCGAGCGCCCGGGCAGGCGCATGTCGAGCACGATCAGATCGTACGAGCCATTCGCCGCGAGCTTCTCGCCTTCCTCGCCTTCGGCGACGAGGTCCACCACCCAGCGCTGCTCCTCGAGGCCGCGCTTCACGTACTGGCCGACGGTGGGATCGTCCTCGATCACGAGGATCTTCACGCGCGCTCTCTCGGCACGGCGGGGCCGGGACGGCGCAGCCCGTAGTCGCGCATCTTGCGGTACAGCGTCTTCGCCGAAATGCCCAGGATGTCGGCGGCGCGGCCCTGATGCCAATTCACCTCGTGAAGCACCGCATCGATGTGGCGGCGCTCCATCTCCTCGAGCGACACCGGCGGCTCGCCGGCCGCGCGCGCCGGTGCGAGCGGCATGCCGTGGCCGAGCGCGAGATCGCCGGCGCGGATCTCGGCACCGCTCGCGACGAGCACCGCGCGCTCCACCACGTTGCGCAGTTCGCGCACGTTGCCGGGCCACGGATAATCCTGCATCGCGTCGATCGCTTCGCCCGAGAGCCGGCGCGCGCGTCCATCGCCGTTCACGGAAGCGGCGCGGCCCAGGAAATGTTTCGCGAGCAGCGGGATGTCCACGACGCGCTCGCGCAGGGGCGGCAGCGCGATGCTCACGGTGTTGATCCGGTAGTAAAGGTCGGCGCGGAACGATCCGTCGCCGATCTTCGTCGCAAGGTCCTGGCTCGTCGCGGCGATCACGCGAATGTCGGTGTGCACTTTCTGCGTGCCGCCGGTGCGGTAGAAGGTGCCGTCCTCGATCGCGCGCAGCAGTTTGCCCTGAGCCCGCGGATCGAGCGCGCCCACTTGATCGAGGAACACCGTGCCGCCCGACGCCATCTCGAGCAGT
Source organism: uncultured Gemmatimonadaceae bacterium (assembly GCA_963737845.1). Lineage (GTDB taxonomy): Bacteria > Gemmatimonadota > Gemmatimonadetes > Gemmatimonadales > Gemmatimonadaceae > DATKOH01. Next base: position 301,063 of record CAVTUD010000002.1, read on the forward strand.
CCCATCTTGCGCGCGGCGCCGGGCGTCGTGTCGCGCTCCTGGCCGAAGAGCTCGGTCTCCAGCCGATCGGGCGAGATCGCCGCGCCATTCAGATCCACCCACGGACCATCGGCGCGCGACGACCCACAATGGATCAGCCGCGCGACGAGATCCTTCCCCGTGCCCGATTCGCCCGAGATCAGCACCGGCGAGTCGCTGCGCGCCACGCGCGCGACCATGCTGAGCACCGCCTTCAGCGGCGCGTACTGCGTGACGATCTCGTCGGCGTCATCCAGCCGCGCGAGGCGCGCGCTCATCATCGCGTGCTCGCGGCTCAGCCGGCGCCGCTCGTACGCGCGGCGCACGAGCACATCGATCTCGGCCATGCGGTACGGCTTGGTGAGATAGTCGTATGCGCCGAGCTTCATCGCGCCGATCGCGCTCTCGATCAATGCGTTGCCGGTGATGATGATCACTTCGGGCGGCGCCGCGTCCTCGCGCACCGCGCGCAGCACTTCGAGCCCATCGAGCCCCGGCATCAACACGTCCAGCAACGCGACGTCGAACGCCTCGGCGCGCAGCGTCTCGAGCGCCGCGCGCCCGTCGGCGCATGCGGTCACATCGCAGCCGCGCTCGATGAGGAACTGCGCGAGCACGGCGCCGAGATGCGGTTCGTCCTCGGCGACCAGCACCTTGATGCGCTGGCGGTCGTTCATCGCGCACCCGCTGGGAAAGGAAGCCGCACGCGGAACGTGCTCCCGCGCCCCACCGTGCTCTCGACCTCAATGCGGCCCCCATGGTCGCGTACGAGCCCGAAGCAGATCGCGAGGCCGAGTCCGGTGCCGCGGCCCGGCGGTTTCGTGGTGTAGAACGGTTCGAAGACGCGCGCGAGATCGCCCGGCGCGATGCCGTGCCCGCGATCGCTCACCTCGAGCAGCGCTTCGTTCCCGTCGCGCACCGTGCGCACGAGCACGCTGCCACCGCCATCCATCGCATCCGCCGCGTTGAGGAGGAGCGACACGAGCACCTGCACCAACTGCGGCGCGCTGCCGATCACTGGCGGGAGCGCCGCATCCACGACGCGTTCTGCGGCGACCCCCTTGAAGCGCGCGTGATGCCGGAGCAGCAGGAGCGCTTCGTCCACGACCGCGCCGAGCGGCACCGCGGACTTCACTTCCTCCGAGGGGCGCGAGAAATCGAGCACGCCGTTCACGATGCGCTTCGCCCGCTGCACTTCGAGGTCGATGATCGCGCACAGCTCGAGCGCGCGCGTGCGCGCGGCTTCATCGCCGAGCGCGGCCGGGAGTTGCAGCGCGAGCGTCTCAGCGCACGCGCCGACCGTGGCGAGCGGATTGTTCACCTCGTGCATCACGCCGGCGGCGAGCTGTCCGACGGCGGCGAGCTTCTCTGCCTGCGCCGCGCGCAGCTGCGCGCGCTTCGCGTCGGTCACATCTTCGCCGAGCGTGATCACGTGCGTCACACCGTGCCCGTCCATGCGCATGGGGATCTTCGACACGCGGTACGTGCGCGCTTCGCCGGTGGCGCGCGATTCGATCTCGAACTGGCGCACCTCGCCGTCGGCGAACACTTCGTCGAATTCGCGCCGCAGCATCTCGGGCGCCTGCCGGCGCAATACGTCGAAGATCGTGCGGCCCATCGCGAGATCGCGCCGCACGCCCTGCGTGCCGATCTCGCGCGACCGGTTCCAGGCGTGCACGCGATACTCGCGATCCACCACGTAGAGGCCGAGCGGGAGGGCATCGATAATGTCGGCGAAGAGCTGCGTATCGCCGTCCGTGGAGGCCGTGCGCGCGAGCGATGTCGCGATCGCCTGCGCCGCGGCCGCGAGCTTCGCGCGCTCGGCGGGCTTCGCCGTGCGCGACCGCGCGGCCCGCCGCAGCCGCGCGACCGTGGCCGCGAGCGCCTCGTCGAGCGACGCGTCGCCCGTGAATTCTCCGGCGATCGCGGTGATCAAATCAACGGGTCTCTTCTTGTTGGGACGGGATGACCGACTGCGCACGCGAGCGGGCAAAATGCCTCAACGGTGGACGACGCGCGAGAAGCTACGCGTGCGCGGCAGGCCGGACAGAATGACCGAACGACGAGGGAAGCGGGAAGAGGGAAGCGCCGCAATGAACGGACGGGACGCGACGCACCATCGGCCGTTACCGCGTCCCGCGGCGCTTCCCGCTTCCCTCTTCCCGCGTCGTTAGGAGAGCTTCCTGATCTCCGCGAGCAATTCCTCGTTCGACCGCTTCTCGCTCGTCGACTTCTCGACGTGGCTCCACGCGACGCGGCCGGTCTTGTCGATCAGGAAGTAGGCGCGCTCGGAGTAGAATTTCTCTGGGATCAGTACGCCGTAGGCGCGCGAGACATCGCGTTTGAAGTCGCTCAGCAGCGTGGCCTTCATCTCGTACTTGTTCTTGAACTCGCGCAACGACGCGGTGGAATCCACGCTGATGGGAAGTACTTCCACGTTCTCTCCGCCGAAGCGATCGAACTCATTCGAGAAATCGCAGAGTTCGGCGGTGCACGTGCTCGTGAACGCCAGCGGAAAGAACGCGAGGAGCACGTTCTTCTGTCCGCGCAGCGAGCTCAGCGTGAAGCTACCGGCGGTCGAACTAACAGTGAAATCGGGCGCCGGTTGTCCCTTGGAGGGCGGAGTACCGACGGGCGGCAATGAGATCATCTCGTGCTCAAGGGCTGAGGGTTCTGTGGCCGATCGCATCCTTCGTTCACTACAGGCCACCTGTGTGTTCATGTTCGGGATTCGGGACTCGGGATTCGCCGCGTTGAACTGACGGGACGCGATGAGCCCACGTTCGTTCCCGCTTCCCGCGGCGATTCCCGAATCCCGAATCCCGAACATAGCGTGTGCTTGGGCTTCGTGAGTTGCGAGGATCATCGCGTGCCGAGGAGCCGCAGTTAGTCGGTAGGCGCCGCGACCGCCACCAGCCCCGCGGTGACAATGATGACGAGGAGCCCCAGGCTCAGCTCCACGAGTGCTGTTCGGCTGATCGTTCGCGCGGCGCCTTCGGAGCCGAGTCGCGGGCCGTGATAGCGCCAGTTGATCGCACCGAATACCATCACGAGCGCGATGATCCCGAGTTTGATCAGCAACACGCGGCCGTAGTCGCTCGAGAAGAGCGGGCCGAGTCCGCCGAGTCGCATCCACGCGGCGTAACTGCCGGTGAGCGCGAGCACGCCGGCGCTGGTGAGTGCGAGCGGCGAGAAGGCGCGCACGAGCGCCGCGGCCACGCTGCCGCGCGCCTCTTCGTTCGCGCGAAGCGCCGCAGGGATCCCGGCGAACGTGAGCGATGCCAGTGTGCCGATCCACGCGCCGACGGCGACGAGATGCACGACGTCCGCCGTCTGCTGCACGAGCTGCGTCGAGGAGCCATCCGAGGCGTGGCCCGAGAGCGCGAAGCCTGCCGCCACTGCGACCGCGCCCAGGAGCGCGACTCGCCAGCGCCGCACGGCGCCCACACCCGTGCCACTCATCTTGCGGATCACCGCCACGGCCGCGAGCGCCAGCACCGCGCCCGCCAGCTGCAGCATCCACGCGCGCCCGAAATGCGTGTCGAGCGCCGCGCTCACCGTCGCTTCGTTCACGAGCGCGAAGCAGTAGAGGCGGGCGGGCGTCGCGAGCAGCAGCACCACGCCCGACACGATCGCCACGCGGCGCGCGGCCGTCGCCGCATCCTCGGCGAACAGATCGCTGCCCAACCCGAGCGCCCGCACGCGCCGGAGGAGCAGCAGTACGAACAATGCGGCGCCGATCAGCCCCGTGAGGCCGGCGTACATCGCGACCCGCACCGCCACGTACGCGGGCGACTCGAGGCCGAACTCGGATGGGGAGGACATCGGCGCCCCCGCGAACGGTGAATGTGGATGGAGCGTGCGAGGATCGAACTCGCGACCTCTCGGTTGCAAACCGAGTGCTCTCCCAGCTGAGCTAACGCCCCCTAGCGCAAAAGATACCGGCGGCGCGCGAGGCGGGCCAGCCGCGCGCTTACTCGTGTGCGGGGAGCGGCTCCATCGTCTTGGGATCCACCGGGATCTGCACCTCGTCGCGGTACGGCGACGTCATGAGCGTCACGCGCATCCGCGGGAAGGCATCCATGAATCGCGCGTAGCAGAGCATCCAGAGTCCCAGCACGCCCATGGTCACGCCGATCTCGGGGATGCCGTACGGCACCGATGCCGGCGTGCCAAGCAGCGACGGATAGACCTCGAGATAGCGCAGGATCCAGAGTCCGATCACGGTGGACATCGTGAAGGTGATGAACGTCGGCAGATACACCTTCGCGGCGCGCGAGAGCAGACCGAAGAACGGGATCACGAACATCAGGAAGACCATCGTCACCGTGAGGTGCATCCACGGCGCGATGAGCCGCAGCCGCGGCCAGTGCGTTTCCTCACCGACGTTCCCGTACCAGATCACCAGGTACTGGCCGAAGGTGAGATAGCCCCAGAACGCGGTGAACGCGAAGCAGAGCTTGCCGAGATCGTGGAAGTGATGCTCGGTGAGGAGGTCCGATGCGCTCAGAATGGCGCCGCCACCAGAGCACGAGCAACGACCAGCTCGCGAGCGCGCCCACCCAGCCGCCCATGAAGAACCACCAGGAGTACAGCGTGCTCTGGAAATGCAGGTCGAGCGACATCGAGAAATCCCACGCGAACACGCTCATGAAGTAGCCGAAGCACACGGCGAGGATCACCGCGAGATAGCCCTGCCTCGAATGCGTGGTGTGCAGCTCGCGCCGCTCGTGGCCGAAGCCGTGGCGCATCCGCGCCCGCACGCCTCTCGCCCACTCGGCGCCGCTGTCGGGGAGCACGCCCACATCGAGACGCACCGATAGCCAGACGTAGCGGACGCTGAGCGCCGCAATGATCGCCATGAGCGCGAGATCGCGCGTGATGATGAACGACGGCCGCATCCACACGGCCTTCTCGGCGATGCCTACTTCCTCGTGCGCCCACGGGAAGATGTGCGCGCGGCCCAGGAAGATGAGACCCATGAGGAGGAACGCCATCGGCAGGAACGCGACATAACCCTCGAGCAGACGGATCACCGGTCGCGACCAGCGCGCGGTGGTGATGCGTTGCACCGCGACGAAGACGACTCCGGCCTGCGAGATCGAGTAGAAGAAGAGCCAGTTGACGAGCAGCGCCTGCCATACGCGATCGCCGCCCCCGAACGCGCCGAAGGAGAACGTCACCACGCCGATCCCGATGAGCGTGAGCGCCAGGATGTACCACGCGCGCGGGATCGGCTTGGACGTGGACGCGACCAGTTCGGCGCGGCTCGGGAGATGCGAATCGTCGTAGGTGCTCACGGCGTGCTCCTCGCGGGCGCGGCCGGCGGCGCCGCGGGCGGCGCGGCCGGCGATTCCTGCCGGTTCATGTCCTGTGGGCGATACGGCGCCGGTCGCGTCGGGGCGGTGCGCGTGTATCCGGGCACCGTGCGGCCGTTCTCTCCGGGCGTGCCGGCCGGCGACGTGTCCGCGACGACGCCCGGGATCTTCCCCTGCAGCGCGCGCACGTACAGCACGACATCCCAGCGGTCGGAATCCTCGATCCGGTCGTACGTGGGCATCAGCGTGCGGCCGTTGCGGATGATCCCCCAGATGTAGCCGTCGCTCCGGCCCTTCGTGAGATCGGTGAGCAGGCTCGGCGCCGGAATGCCATAGCGCAGCGCGCGGCCAGTGCCCGCCCCGCTCGCGCCGTGGCACACTGAACAATTGATCTGGAAATACTTGCGGCCGTTGTCGAGCGATATCGCATCGGCGGTGTGCGGATTCACGAGGCTCGACATCGAATCGATCGTCGCCGGCAGCGCGGCGTGCGACACGATATAGGCCGGCTCCGGGTCGCCGGTGATCGGCACCGAGAACTCAGGCTGGCCGCGGAACGGCGTCGTGTCGTTGCCGGCGTACTGCTCCTCCCACGGCTTGATCTTCGGCTGGTAGCGGAAGTCCGTGAACCAGGAGCAGCCCGCGACCGTGAGCGCGGCGGCGGCGAGACAGAGGCGCTTAGCGATCACCGCGCACCTCCGTCGCTCCGGCGTTCGACATGATCGCGCGCACCGCGTTCTGCTTCTCCGGCGCGCACTCCACCCACACGCCGAAGTCGGCGTCGCTGAAGCGCGGATCGTAGCCCACGGTCATCGTGATGCGCGGGAGCCGCGAATGGATGAACAAGCCCGCGACGGTCGAGAGCGCGCCGAACAGCACCATGAGCTCGAAGCTGATGATGGTGTACGGTACCCAGCTCGAGACCGGCTTCCCGCCCGTGACGAGCGGCCAATAGCGCGAGATCCAGATCGCGATCCAGTAGCCGAAGGTCGCGCCGAGGAAACCGCCGATCAGGGTGTAGCGGCGCACCACGCTCGGGCCGGCGTGGATCGCGTGCTCCAGCTCGTGCCGCGGCGTGGGGGAATACACCGTCATCGCGCCGGCTCTCTCTTTGCGGAGCGCGCCGATCGCGTCCACGGCGGCATCCAGCTCGCGGAAGACCCCCAGGATGCCGCGCATCAGTCGTGCTCCCCGGGCGTGTCCGCCTCGAACGCGACATGCTCACCGGTGACGCGAATGCCGTGCTGGTGCGGCCGCCGCACCGCCGGCGGCACGATCTCCTTCACTTCCGTCACCGCGATCACCGGCAGCTGCTTGATGAACAGCAGGAACCACATGAGAACCAGCCGAAGCTGCCGAGCAGGATCGACTAGTCGATGAACGTGGGCGAGTACGGACCCCACTGCCACGGCTCGAACTCGTGCGAGAGCGACGGAATGATGATCACGAAGCGCTCGAACCACATGCCAAGGTTGATGAACATCGACAGGATGAACAGCCACGTCGTGTTCCGGCGCAGCCGCTGCGAGAAGAGCGACATGGGCAGCAGCATGTTGCACGTGAGCATGATCCACGCCGCCCACCACCACTGGCCGAACACCCGGTTCATGAAGTACTGCTGCTCCACCGCATTGCCGCTGTACCACGCGATCCAGAACTCGGTGAGGTACGCGCAGCCGACCACCATCGACGTGAAGAGACAGAGCTTCGCCGCCGCGTCGAGGTGGTTGATCGTGACGTAATGCTTCAGGTGGAAATAGCGCCGGATCGGGATGATGATCGTGAACACCATGCCGATGCCCGAGAAGATCGCGCCCGCGACGAAGTATGGCGGGAAGATCGTCGTGTGCCAGCCCGGCATGAGCGCCATCGCGAAGTCGAACGAAACGACCGAGTGCACCGAGAGCACGAGCGGCGTCGAGAACGCGGCGAGGAACAAGTACGCCCGCGCGAAGTGACGCCACTCACGGTCCGAGTTGCGCCAGCCGAGCGAGAGCTGCGCGTAGATCGCCTTGCGCACCGGATTCTTCTCGCGATCGCGCATCGCGGCGAGATCGGGAATGAGCCCGACGTACAGGAAGGTCGCCGAGACCGTGAGGTACGTCAGAATGGCGAACACGTCCCACACCAGCGGGCTCTGGAACTGCGGCCAGACCAGCCGCCAGTTGGGATACGCGAATGAGCCAGAAGAACTTCCACGGGCGGCCGAGGTGCAGGATCGGGAACAGTCCCGCCGTCATGACCGCGAACACGGTCATCGCCTCGGAGCACCGGTAGATCGTGGTGCGGAAGCCCGCGCGGAACAGATAGAGAATCGCCGAGATCAGCGTGCCGGCGTGGCCGATACCGACCCAGAACACGAACGTGGTGATGTACACGCCCCACATCACCGGCGGCTCGTAGCCCGCGACGCCGAGCGCCCATGTAGATCTGGTACGTCCACGCGGCCGCGCCGATGAGGAGGCAGAGCGATCGAGATGAGCAACAGCGCGAACCACGCCTTCGTGGGACGCAGCGTGTCGAGGATCTCGTCGTTCGACCTGCGTCGTAGTTCGTCACCGCCGGCAACTGCACGTTGGCCGACGAGACGTTCGGCGCGCCGCATCGTGTTCGCTCGACATGCGCGCCCCTACGCCTTGGCCGGCGCGCCCGGCGCCGGGTGCAGGAGCTTCTTCAAGTACACCACCGCCGTGTAGGTGTTGAGCTCCTCGAACACGTGGTACGCGCGCCGGTCCTGCGCGAGCTTCGCCACGCTCCACGCGGGATCGGCCGCGTCGCCGAACGTGATCGCCTTCGACGGACAGGCCTGCGCGCACGACGTCGTGAACTCGTCGGCGGCCACTCGCCGGTCCTCGAGCTCGCGCGGTGCTCGGCCTCGCGGATGCGCTGCACGCAGAAGGTGCACTTCTCCATCACGCCCTTGCCGCGCACGGTCACGTCCGGATTCAGCTGCCAGTTCAGCGGCTCCGGCCACGCGTACTGCGTGCCGGTCGCGCTCGCCGTACCCGAACCAATTGAAGTAGCGCACCTTGTACGGGCAGTTGTTCGAGCAGTACCGCGTGCCCACGCAGCGATTGTACACCTGCACGTTCAGCCCGTCGGGCGAGTGATACGTCGCGTACACCGGGCAGACCGGCTCGCACGGCGCGTTGCCGCAGTGCTGGCACAGCATCGGGACGAAGCGCGCATCGAAGCGTCGCCGCCGTCCTCGCCGCCTTCCCAATAGCGCTCGAGGCGCAGCCAGTTCATCTCGCGGCCGCGCAGGATGTTGCACGCCCGCCTGCGCCTTCCATGCCCGCGGTGGCGCTGTGCTGGTACGGCGCGCCCACCGTCGGAATGTTGTTCTCGGCGTAGCACGCGGTGACGCACGCCGAGCAGCCGGTGCAGCGCGCGAGATCGACCGTCATCGCCCAGCGCCGCTTCGCCATGCCGCTCCAGTGATCCGGCGCGTACATGCCGCGCAGATTGTTGTCGCTCGGCAGATCGCCCTGCGCATCCTGCGCCACCGGCGCGCGCAGCCCCGGGAGGAACGCGTGCGACGCGTCGCCCGGCATGCTCTCGGCCGCCTCGGGCTTCGCGTTGAGTTCGGCGACCGTCATCGCCTGGCCGATGCCGCGGCCATGCTGGCGATTCGAGCCGGCGGTGGTGACGATCGGCTTGAAGTCGCCGGTCTTCGAGAGCTTCACCTTCGTGGCGGTCCACGCACGCCCCGATGACTTCGTGTCGAAAGAGAGCGGCACCGCGTCGGAGGCGTTCACGCCGATCCCCTTCGCGTACCGGCCGTACGCGGTGTGCCCCTGGCCCGCGGCCACGGCGACCGTGTCCTTCTGCAGCCCCATGTAGAGATACGCGGGCGCGGTGATCTTGCCGGCACCGCTCTCGAGCGTGACGACATCGCCTTCATCGATGCCGAGCTTGGCCGCCGTCTCCGGATTGATCTCGATCACCGACTGCCAGAGGACCTTGGTGACCGGATCGGGGAGTTCCTGCAGCCACGGCTTGTTCGCACCGCTGCCGTCGCCCAGGATCGGCGATGGATAGACGAAGAAGTAGAGATCGCCGGCGGTGCCTTCGATGTTCGCCGCAGGAAGCGTGGCTTTCACCGGCGCGCGCTTGGCGGTGGAGCGGAGCGCGGCGCCGCTGCCGAATCCCTTCACGAGCGCGGCCGTGAACGCGGTCGCGCCACCGGCGTAACGGCTGATCAACCAGCTGCGGTAGTCCTTCTGCGCCGCGTTGCGCGACGGCGGATTCACGGCGAGCAATACGTCCGCAGTCTGCCGCGTGTCGTACACGGGATCCATGCCCGGCTGCTGCAGCGTGAGCACGCCCGGCATCGCCTGCGCATCACCCCAGCTCTCGAGCGCATGATGATCGGGCAGCACGAGGTCGCACATCTCGCTCGTCTCGTCGGGATAGCTCGAGAAGCTCACCTTGAACGGGACCTTCGCGAACGCCTCATCGACTTTCGCTGACTTCGGAATGAAGTAGATCGGATTCACGCCGCGCACGAACGCGATCGGCACCTGTCCCGCGCGCATGCGGCCGATCGCGTCCACGACCTCGCCGCCAACGCTGATCCCCTCGAAGCTCGACAACGGCTTGGCCGGCAGCACGGTGACCCCGACGTTGCCCGCCTGCTTGTTGAGCGCGTTCACCGCGAGCGCGAGATCGGTCGCATGACCGCCGTGTCCGCCCGCCATCACCACGCTCGGCTTCGCGGCGGCGAACTCCTTCTGCAGCAGCGCGAGCTTCTCGGCGGGAACGCCGCTCGCCTGCGCAGCCGCGGCCACCGTCATCGTGCCGGCGAGCGCCTGCGCGATCGCGATGCCCGTGCCCGGCTTGCACGCGAGCCATTCGTCGGCGTTCAGTCCCGTGAGCGAACGGCGCGGCGAGATGTACCAGAACCGCGGCGCGCCCTCGAGTTTCGCGCGCGCATCGGCGAAGTCGAGCTGATGACTCACGGGCGAGCCCCACGTCTCCAGGAAATCCGCGCCGAAGGAGATGATCAGCTTCGCCGCGCCAAGGTCGATGGAGGGCCACGCGACGCCGTACGACTGTTGGTTCGCCGCGATCGCGCCGGCGTCCGCGAGTCGGATCCATGCTCAGGTGCGCCGGCATGCCGAAGCTCGCGAGCCACGTGTCGAGGAATGCGGGGAAGGAGCCGGACTCGTGGCGGTTCATGAACACCGCGTTGCCCGCCTGCCCCTTGCTCGCCGCCTCGTTCATCTTCGTGGACAGCAGCGCGATCGCCTTCTCCCACGTGGTGTCGGTGAGCACGCCGTTCTCGCGCACTCTCGGATTCTTGTAGCGGTCCGGATTGTAGAGCCCCTGCACCGCCGCCTGCCCCCGCGCGCAGATCGCGCCGCGATTCGTGGCGTGCGCCGGATTGCCTTCGAGCTTGGTCACGCGCCCGTCGCGCGTTTCCATGAGGATGCCGCAACCGGCCGAGCACTCGCGGCAGACGGACGTGTAGTAGTTCGAGACGCCCGGCACCGTCTCGTCGGGATTCACGAGATACGGAATGAGCTTGTACGTGCGGTCGGTGCATCCCGCGGTGCCGACGGCCGCGCCGACGACGCCGAGGACCTTGAGGAAATCGCGACGCTTCACGCCGTCGGGCATCTCGCGCTCACTCATGCGGGCGTCGTCTCTAGTAGTGGCAGGTGGCGCAATCGAACGCGGCCTTCCATGCCTTGTTCACGTTCCCGACATGACAATTCACGCACCATCCCATGTTCAGCGAGGAATACTGGAACACGCGCGTCATGTTCTGCACGGGGCCGTGGCACGCCTGGCAATTCACGCCCGCGTTCACGTGGCGCATGTGCGGGAAGTTCACGTAGTCGGGCACCCGGTGGATGCGCTGCCACGGGATCGCTTCCTTCTTGGTCCAATACTCCTGCAGCTTCTGGATCCCCTCACTCGTGCGCGCGGGCTTGCCGTTCATTGCGGGACGATTCGGGCCGACGATGAGGTGACAGCCCATGCAAGTGCCGACCGCGGGCATGCCCGGGTCGGGCGCTTTGTTCGCGGAAAAATGACAGTACAGGCAGTTCATGCCGAGCGTTTGCACGTGCGTCGGATGCGGGAACGCGATCGGCTGCACGGGCGCGCGCCCCTGCGGCGTGGAGGCACCCGAGTATCCCCAGGGCGCGCGCTCGACCGTGGTGTCCGGCGGTTGGGTCGCGGGTGGTGTCGCCGGCGATGACGTGGGGCCGCTCTGAGGCGCGGCGCTCTGCTGGCCCGCGGAGGCCGACGTCACGAACACCACGCGATACGAAGCGAGGGACGAAAGCACGACGACGGCACCAGCGATCGCCCACGAGCTGCGCAGTGTCATCGAGCGAGTGGTCCTCGCGAGGGGAAGAGCGAACGGGTGAAAGAACTTGGCAACTTCACCGCGCGGAAAACTGTCCGTCCGAGAGGCGCGGCGCAAGTGCCGCGTGCCGTCGCGCGCGATGCGGCGTGCGCTTCACCGCGCGAGCAGCGTCGATGCGTCGGCGAGCGTTATCCCGAGTAAATCATTCGGCAACAGTTCGAGATTCGCGCGCGGCGTTTGCGTGAGTCGCAGCGGCCAGCCGCTGCCGTACAGCAGGCGCCCCGGCCCCACAGTGCGCACGAGATGCGCGAGGTCGTCGGCGGGGGGCCCGGCGACCCAGGAGATATCCCACCAGATGCGCATGCGCTCCTCGTGTGTGAGCGATTCGCGGGTGGACTCGATGAGTTCGCGGCCGGCGGCGGCGACGACGATCTTCACGCGCACCGACGAGCGCACCGCGCTGCGGATCGCCGCGGCGTTCATCATCGGCGCGCGCTCGAGCCGCACGGTGAGCAGGAGCGGAATGCCCGCCTCGCCGCACGCGGACGCGAGCTCGCTCATCGCGGGATCGTCGGCGCGCATCTTCCATTTGCGCGGATACGCTCGGATCGCCGCGGCGCCGCGCACCACTTCGCGCTCGAGCGCACGCTCCCACCCGTCGCGGCCGGGCCGGATCGCGGGCACATGCGCGAGCACGCCGCGGTGCGCGCTGAGCGCGGCGAAGAGCGCGTCATTGCCGGGCAGCGGATCGTCGGCGAACGCCGACGGCAGGTGGCCCACCCAACCGCCGGTGACGCCTTCGCGCGCGAGCACGCGCGCGAGCACGGCGGCCTCAGGGTGCGGTACCGCGCGATACGGCACGCTGCCGATGCAGAGATTCACATCGATGAGGTTCACGCGGGATCCGCGAGTCTCGGAAAGACGCGGAACGCGTTCTTCCACCGGATCGCCTCGATCACGTCGGCGCCCGGCGCGATCACGTCGAGCGCGCGCAGCTGTGCGAGCCCCGTTTCCATCTGGGATCCTGTGCCCCAGAGCAGGCGCTCGGGCCCGAGCACCGCGAGCGCGCGATCGAGCATCCCGCGCTCGGTGCGCGCGCCGGAGATGTCGACGGCCACGTTGGTGAGTGGCGCGACGGACGCGATAGTGCTTTCCCAATAGGGATCGTCGCCGAGCGCGGCAAGCACGAACGTCGCGGCAGAATGTTCGTGCGCGAGCGTCGAGACCACCGCACGGTCCGCGAGCCGGAGCGGCACGCGGTGCGTCACGCACGTGTCGGCGATAGAGGCATACGAGAGAGGGGCGAACATTGGCGGCGTCGACAACTCGATCGCGACCACACCCTCATCTGTGACGCTCGCGATCATCCGGGCCATTTCGCGCTCGACGAAGCCCTCGTCATTGGATTCCATCGCGCCGTCGATGAATTCGAGAGGATCGATGATCGCGCAGATGCGCACGGACGGCGCGACGGGTCGCTCGATCGCGTCGTGCGCACGTGGCACGATGTGCGTCGTGATGCCGATCTTCGCGGCCGCCCGGGCTCTCGCATCGTTCAAGAGATCCGAGGCGATGCCTTCCTCAGCCGGCGCGAACGAAGCGTTCGCGTCCACCAGCATCACGATCCTCCGCCGCGCACCCGCTCGATGGTGCGCAGCACTTCCAGCGCCATCGAGCGCGCGAGCATGATCTCGCGCGCGTTCGGCGCGGCGCGATACGTGAGCGAGCGCAGGCTGCGCATCACCAGCTCGGGATTCCGCGTGCGGAAGAAGTCCATCGCCGCGAGCGCGCGTTCGGCGTCGGCGAACAGCTCTTCGAATTGTTCGGCGCTCGCCGGCGGCGCGTCCTTGCGCGGCGGCGCGAGCGTGCGCGCGTTCTCCGGTGCGGCGCATCGCAATTCGTAGAGCGCGAGGATCACCGCCTGCGCGAGATTCAGCGACGCGCGGTCGGTGGTGGGGATCGTGAGCACCACATGCGCGCGGTCGAGCTCATCGTTCGTGAGCCCCGATTCCTCACGCCCGAACACGAGCGCCACAGGGCCTTCGCGCGCCGCCCCGATCAGATCCGGCGACGCCTCGCGCGGCGCGCTCACCGCCCATTTGGCCGCGCGCCGCCGCGCGGTGAAGCCCGCCACGCGCACGCAGCCTTCGAGCGCCGCGTCCAACGTATCGCAATGTCGCATCCGCTCCACGATGTCGCGCGTGTCGTGCGCGATCGTCTCGATCTGCTCCGGCGTGTACGCGCCTGGCCGCACGAGGCGCAGGCCGCCGGCGCCCATGTTCGCCACCGCGCGCACCGCCGCCGCAATGTTCACCGCGTGCTTGGGCTCCACGAGCACGACGATGATGTTCGCCAGCGGGTCGGCGTCGCGCGTGGATGCGTCGGGGAGCGATGTCATTCCAGAGCAAAGTTCGCCGCCGCGGTCCGCGCCCGCAACACGCAGAGTTGACCCGCGCCGCTCGCCGTCCGAGCTTTGGGGCATGCAATGGCTCTCGAACTTCATTCACCAGCTGTCCGACCTCGAAGGGTTGATCCGCTGGGGCGGCTACTTCGTCATCACCGCCATCATTTTCGCGGAGACCGGTCTCCTGCTCGGCTTCTTCCTCCCCGGCGATTCGCTGCTCGTGACGGCGGGGCTGCTGTGCGGCACTGGACTGCTCAACATCTGGCTGCTCGGGATCCTCGTCACGGTGGCCGCGATCGTGGGGCAATCGCTGGGCTACGCCATCGGCAAGGCGGCCGGGCCGCCGCTCTTCAAGCGCGAGGATTCACGGTTCTTCAAACGCCGCTATCTGGTGCAGGCGCATGAATTCTACGAGAAGCACGGTGGCAAGACCGTGGTCATCGCGCGCTTCATGCCGATCTTCCGCACCTTCGTGCCGGTCGTGGCCGGCGCGGCGGCAATGGAGTTCCGCGCGTACACTATCTTCAATGTGGTGGGCGCTGCGCTCTGGGTCTGGAGCATGCTGATCATCGGATATCTGTTGGGCAATATCCCAGGCGTACGGCAGCGCATCGATATCGTTATCATTGTGGTGATCCTCCTCTCGCTCATGCCAGGCGCGATCGCATGGCTCCGCCAGCGTCAGCAAGCGGCGCGCCCGGAGAACACCCTTCCGGAGAAATGAAATGGCATTCACGCTCCCGCCCCTTCCCTTCGACGCCGCCGCGCTCGAGCCGCACATCGATGCGATGACGATGTCGATCCATCACGATAAGCATCATCAGGCGTACGTCACGAATCTCAACGCCGCGCTCGAGAAAGCGCCCGATCTCTTCGGCAAGAGCCTGGACGACATCATCAAGAACTTGAACGCGGTGCCCGAGGCGATCCGCGGCGCCGTGCGCAACAACGGCGGCGGCCACTGGAACCATTCCCTCTTCTGGCGTCTCATGGTGCCCAAGAGCGGCGGCGAGCCCAGCGGCGCCCTCGGCGAAGCCATCCGCTCCACCTTCGGCGACTTCGCGAAGTTCCGCGAGCAGATCAACGCCGCCGGCCTCGCGCGGTTCGGCTCGGGCTGGGCGTGGCTCGTGCTGGACGGTTCGGGTGCGCTCAAGATCGAGAGCACGCCGAACCAGGACAACCCGCTCATGGAGGGCAAGACGGCGCTGTTCGGCGTGGACGTGTGGGAACACGCGTACTACCTGAAGTACCAGAACCGCCGCGCCGACTACCTCAACGCGTTCTGGAACGTCGTGCACTGGGGCGAGGTGCAGTCGCGCTACGAGGCGGCGAAGAAGAAATAGTTCATCGCTCGTCGTTCGTCGTTCCTCGTTCGCCATTCGCCGGAACGAGGAACGAGGAACGATGCACGATAACGCGCGCCAGCCACGGCGGCGCAATGAACGTGGTGACCATCACCATCAGCGTGAGCGCACTGAACAGCTGAACGTTCAACACGCCCGACGTCAGCCCACCTGCGCGAAGATCAACCCCACTTCGCCGCGCGGCACCATCGCGACGCCCACGAGCAGCTTGTTCCCCTGGAACCACCAGGGCGAGAATCCCGCGAGGATTTCCCCGCGATGCCTACGGCGATGAGGGACCCGCCGATGAGCAGGATCGGTCCGTGCAGCAGCGCGCGCACGTCGACGCTCGCCCCGACCACGGCGAAGAAGAGCGGCACCACATAGTGCCCGAGCGTCGTGATGCTCCCCTCGATGTCCTCGCGCTGCTTAGTCCCGTGCAGGATGAGTCCCGCGGCGAACGCGCCGATGATCATCGCCGAACCGGACTTGTCCGCGAGCCACGCGAGCAGCAGCGCGATCGAGAGCGCCAGCGGACCCAGGACCTCCGGCTGAGCCGGCGAACGCGCCGATGCCCTTGAATGGCGGAGGCACGACGATGTTGCCGATCACCAGCGCCGCCACGATGAACCCGACGGCGATGCCCGCGATCCGCACCACCTCCAGCGGCGTGACGCTCAGGCCGCTCGCGAGACCGCTCACCACCGAGAGGATGATCAGTCCCACGATGTCGTCGAGCACCGCCGCGCCGAGCACGACCTGCCCTTCGCGCGATTGGAGTTGGCCGAGGTCGGCCAGCACGCGCGCCGAGATCCCGATCGATGTCGCGGTGAGCGCCGCGCCGAGACGATCACCGGCAACTGCGTGACGCCGAGCACTCGCGCCACGAGATAGCCGGCCGCGAACGGCACCGCGACGCCGACGCTGGCGACCATCGCCGCGGTCCCTCCCACGCGGATCAGCGATCGCAGGTCGGTGTGCAGCCCGATCTCGAGGAGCAGCACGAGGACGCCCAATTCGGAAAGGGCGTGCATCACCGGTTCGGTCGGGTGCAGCACGTTCAGCAGCGAGCCGCCGAGCAACACGCCCGCGAGCAGCTCCCCGAGCACGGCGGGTTGCCCGATGCGCTGCGCCGCCGCGCCGAGCAGCTTGGCGGCGGCCAGCACGATGAGCAGAGATAGGATCAGCGATGCGACGTCGTGCATCGGCTCGCGGCGCCTACTCGGGCGTGATGTCGCCCTCGAGGTACGTATAGCCCTCGAGCCCCGCGACGTATTCCGCGATGAACATGTTCGCTTCGTCGCGCGAGAGATCCTTCGCGGCCGCCACCTTGCGGCGGAACATCGCGAGCAGGTCCGCCGCGCGGAACTGCACGTAGTTCAGCACTTCCGTCACGGTGTCGCCGTGCACGAGGTCGGTCATCTCGTAGCCGTTCGGCGAGAGCCGCACGTGCACGGCGTTCGTGTCGCCGAACAGGTTGTGCAGGTCGCCGAGGATCTCCTGGTACGCGCCGGTGAGGAAGATGCCGAGGATGTACCTCGCCGTGCTGGAACGGATGGAGCTCGAGCGCCGGACGCCCGTGCTTGCCGCCGGTGAAGCGGTCGATCTTCCCGTCGGAATCGCACGTGACATCCTGCAGCGTGCCGCGGCGGTCCGGCGCCTCGTCAGGCGGTGGATCGGCATGATCGGGAAGAGATGGTCGATCGCCCAGCTGTCGGGCAGCGACTGGAAGAGCGAGAAATTGCAGAAGTAGCGGTCGACGAGCTGCGCCTCGAGCTCGGCGATGATGTCCTCGTATTCGTCGCGATGCTTCTGCGCGATGCGCGCGATCTGCGTTGATCGTGGCCGTGATACAGCTGCTCGGCGAGCGCGCGGTCGCGCAGCGACAGCACGCCGCTGTTGAACAGCGCCTGCGCGCGCTCCTTGTCGAACATCGCGTCGTGGTACACCTCGCGCACGCGACGCGCGACGCAATTGCGCGTCACGAGTCTTCAAATCGTCGACATCTCGTGCAGCAGCGGATGATCGTCGCCGTTGATCTGCGGCACCGGCTGATCGACTGCGGCGATTCGACGTCAATGACGTTGACAGCAGCAGCGCGTGGTGCGCGGTGAGCGCGCGCCCCGATTCGCTGATCAGATGCGGCATCGGCAGCTCGTGGTCGCGGCACACTTCCGCCAGCGTGTAGACCATGTCGTTCGCGTACTCCTGCAGCGAGTAGTTCACGCTCGCCTGTCACGTGGAGCCCGATCCGTCGTAGTCGATGCCGAGGCCGCCGCCGACGTCCACGTGCGTGATGTCACGCCCGCGGCGCGCAGCTCCTCGTAGAAGCGCGCGAGTTCCTGCAGCCCGCGTCTTGATGTAGCGGATGTCGGTGATCTGCGATCCGAGATGGAAATGGATCAGCTTGAGGAAATCGAGCGTGTCCGCTTCGCGCAGACGGTCGATCACCTTCATGAGCTCGCCGCGCTCACGCCGAACTTCGATCTTCTCGCCGCCCGTCTGGCCCAGCGTCCGAATCCCTCGGAGGCGAGCTTGATGCGCACGCCGGCGGTGGGCCGACGCCCATCTCCACGGCGACGCGGAGCAGCACTCGACTTCGCTCATCTGCTCGATGACGATGAACACGCGGTGGCCGAGCTTCTGGCCCATGAGCGCGAGCCGCATGAACTCTTCGTCCTTGTAGCCATTGCAGACGATCGTGTGCGACGTGCCTCGCTCATCGCGAGCACGATCTGGAGTTCCGGCTTGCTGCCGCACTCGAGCCCGACGCCCATCGACGACCCGAACTGGACGATCTCCTCCACGACGTGCCGCTGCTGATTGACTTTCACCGGATACACGAGCGTGTACCCGCCGTCGTACGCGAATTCCTTCATCGCGTCGCGGAATCCGACGGTGAGCGTCTCGATCCGGCTGCGCAGGATGTCGGAGAAGCGCAGGAGCATCGGGAGTCCCACGCCCTGCGCGGCGAGATCCGTCGCCATCTCGAAGAGATCCAGCTCGCGATCGGGACGCGCGCGGTCGGGGCGCACCACCGCGCGGCCGCGCGCGTTGATGTCGAAGTAGCCCAGCCCCCAGCCCTCGATGTTGTACAGCAGCCGCGCGTCCTCGATCGACCACGCCGGATCGGATGCCGGAGCGGCGGGGGTGGCGGGCGGCGCGGCGGCGGGCGTGATCGTGCTCGGATTCATGGGCGTGAAGTTAGGGGCAATGCGGCCGGTCGCGCTACGGGAAGAGACGGCGGAGCGTCCAGGCGCCGCCGCGTCTCTCGAATACGCGCCGCTCGTGCAAACAATGTGCGCGCCCGTGCCAGAACTCAATGCGCTCGGGCACGACGCGGAATCCACTCCAGTGCGGCGGGCGCGGCACCGCACGACCGGCGAATCGCGCTTCCACCTCACGCACCTGCGCGTCGAGCTCCGCATCGCTCGCCAGCGGCTCGCTCTGCCGCGAGGCCCACGCGCCGACCTGACTGTCGCGCGCGCGCGTCGCGAAGTAGGCATCGGCCTCGGCGTCGGTCACGCGCTCCACGGTCCCCTCCACGCGCACCTGCCGCTCGAGCGGCGCCCAATGGAACACCAGCGCGGCCCGCGCGTTCGCGGCGAGTTCCTTCCCTTTCCGGCTTCCGAGATTGGTGTAGAACACGAAGCCGCGCTCATCGAGCGCTTTGAGCAGCACGATGCGCGCGCTCGGCGCGCCGTCGGCGCCCACCGTCGCGAGCGTCATCGCGGTCGGCTCCGGAAGTCGCGCGCGGTCCACCGCCTCCGCCTCGGCGAAGTGCTCGCGGAATTCCGCGAAGGGGTCCATGGCAATGAATCTCGGCGAGCGCGCACGCGCTCGCCAGCGTTGGAGCGGGCGCCGTGCGCTCAGCGCGGCGCTTGCGGCGCCGGTGGGTTGGGCGGCTTACCCTTGAACACGGGAGCGCTGACGTTCAATGACTTGCCGGCCGAGTCGCGCTGCGCGCGGGCGCTGTCGTCGATCGCTTTCATGATCTTGTCGACGTTCACCGTCGGGAGCGCGGCACCCACCGAGCGGCGGGACGGCGGCGTGACCGGTTCGTTGTCCTGCGCGGCCGCGACTCTCGCCGGGCGTTCCGGCGGCGGCGCGGGCGGAGGCGGCGCGGGGTCCACCTTCTGCTCCGGCGCCGACTGGACCGCGGCACTGTCCTTCACGATCGGGCCCACCGCCTTCGCGGCGAGCGAGGTCTCGGGCGCCTTCGCGGCCGTGACGGGCGCCGGCAATGCGGCGGCACGCGCCGCGAGGGCGCCGCGCCCATAGAAGAACCACGCACCCGCGCCCGCGGCGGCGATCGCTGCGACCGCCGCGTACTTGAGCCACGGGCGGCGCGAATGCAGCGGCCAATCCTCGAGGCTCACCTCGCGCCGCTCGCTCGTGTACTCCTCGTGATGCTCCAGGCGGGCCGATGGCACCGTCGTGAGCGAGGTGCTCTGCGTGAGCAGGCTCGCGTACGTCTCACTCGGCGTGCGCGACGCGACGCCGTCGCTCACCGCGGGAATGCGCGCGACGCGCTCGTTCGGATTCACCGGACCGGTGGGCCCCTCGACGCGCGGCGGCGGCGTGAAGCCCGGGCGATTCGTGACCACCGGCGACGTCGGCGCCTCGATCCACGGCAGCGACTTCGACTTGGTGGTCGTGGGAAGCGGCGCGGCCGTCGAGGCCGGCGGAGCCGCGGCCATCGGAGGCGCCGGTGCCGCCGGCGGAGCAGGCGGCGCGACGCGTGGAGCCGGCGGCGCCGCCGGCGGCGCGGCGGCCATCGGCACGCTCACGGCCGGCGGGACGACCGCTGCCGGCGGAGGCGGCGCGGCCGCGGCAGGCGCAATGGCTGGAGGCGCCACGGGCGCCACCGGAGGAGCGGCCGCCGGCGTCGCGGGGCGCGCCGGGATCTCCGGCGGCGTCACACGGCGCTCAATGCCGGCGCTCGGCGAGTCGATGCGCAGCCGCGGCTGGTCGGGCGTGGGCATCGCGGTCTCGACCTTGTGATACTCGCCCGAGATCTCACCGAGCTGCACCGTCTCGACGCTCACGCGGCGCAGCTCCAGCGTCGCGCGCGACGCGGCGGCGGCCGGATGGTCCGCGCCCATGGACGCCTCGCGGATCTCCACCGCGCGGCGCCGCAGGTCCATCTCCTCGTCACGCTTGCCGCGCGCGCCGCAGATCTCGGCGAGCGTCTCGAGCGCCGTGGCGATCGAGGGATCGTTCGGCACGTGGATCTTCTCGCGGATCGCGAGCGCGCGGCGCGCGAGCTGTTCGCCCGCATCGTACTCGCCTTCGGCGTAGCGCACCTTCGCGAGGCTCGTCAGGATGGCCGCGACCTCGGGATGGCTCGCGCCCAGCGCCTCCTGCTTGATCGTGAGCAGGCGCAGCAGCAACGGAGCGGCCGCCTTGAAATCGTTCCGCCGGAAATAGAGCCGCGCGAGATTGTTGAGCGTCACCGCGACATCGGGATGCGCCTCACCCAGCGCCTGCTCGCTGATCAACAGCGCGCGGCGGAAGAGCGGCTCCGCTTGCTCCAGCTCGCCGCGCGCATAGTGCAGCGCCGCGAGATTGTTGAGGTTCTGCACGAGGCCGAAGTGCTCGGGGCCGAGCACCGTCTCGCGGATCGCGAGCGAGCGCCGGAACAACGCTTCCGCCTGCGCGAGATCCTTCTGCTTGTACTTGAGCTGACCGAGGTTGCTCAGGCTGGAGGCCAGGCGCACGTTGTCGCCGCCGATCGCGGTCGCTTCACGGATGGCCGCGACGAACGCCTGCTCGGCGTTCGCGAAATCACCCTGACTGAAGTACCGGCGGCCGGCCTCGTTGTGGGCCTCCCAGCGCGCCTCGATCGAATCGGTCATCCAGACTCCTCCACTACACCAATGGACGCGGTTGCTCGGCCGCTGTAACCCTGTTAAGCAGCCCCTAATCTAGTCCCAGGAACTTTCGACCGAGTACTCGCGACCTTTTGACACGCCAATCAGCGTGCGCCCGAACACAAGGTGAACCGCCACCAGCGCGAGCACGACGCAGCCCACCGAGATCCAGCTCACCACCGGACTCCGTGCGATCCATCCCTTCGCCGTTCGGCCACGTGAGCCACGCGATGAACAGCCCATAGACGAATCCCAGTCCGCCGATCACCGCGAACGCTCCCAGCGCCGCCAGCTTCGCGAACTTCTGCATGGATCCCTCCGCTAAGGCCGGTACGTCAGTGCGACATAGACGCGCGCTTGATCTCTCCACAGTGCCTTTGAACGCATAGCCGACACCACCGGAGACACGAACTCCCGGCAACCGGGCGAACCAAATGCCGTCGGTGGAATAACCCGTCTCGACTCCCACGACTTGCTCCCACGCGCCGAGGTTCCGAGCCGGCGCTGCCCGCCCAGAAATACGGCCTCAGGCCGAATATCGGAAGGGCGGCGGAAACGGTGGCCATCCGCGTGCCGACCTGCACACCCGCCGGGATCGCCGGCATCGAGATCCGCTGTGAGTAGAGCGCGTCGTCGATAAAGGGCGGCGCCGAGCCGCCGAGGGAGAATTGCTCGAACGCGGGCGTTCGCGTTGCTCATCTCGCCGAATTGCCCGCTCAGTTCGATGCCAATGAAATCGGTGCCGCCCGAGAGCGTGAGCCCGGTGGTATACCGCGTCCACGACTCGCCGATCGTGCGGCCCGCGCTCGCCGAGAGCGCGATCGTCGCCGAAACAGTGCGGGTCTCGAAGCTGTGCGCGAATGTGCCGCGATAATCCGCGAACGCGAGATCCCGCTGGCTCCAGCCGGGATCCGAATCGGCGAACGACGCGGCGGACCCTCCGGCGCTCAGGCGCTGCTTGTTCGTGATGTAGTCGCGCGCCCACGTTCCCTTGAGGAGGAATCCAGTGCTCCCAGCGTCGAGTTCGTCCGGTGCCGCGAATCCCCACTGGAACGCCGGATCGTTCCGCCAGGTGAACCACTCGCCGAGCACTTCCACCGGCCACCCGCGCCACGCGGCCGCGGCCGAGCCGCCATCCCAGCCGCCCTTGGTGCCGATCATCGCCTGCGCGACCCACGTGAGTTTGCCCACCGGATCGAGTCCGCCCAGCATGAGTCCGGCGCTCGACCCCTCCGCGCCATAGAGGAAACTCGGCAAGAATCTCAGGCTGCGCGGTCCGAGGCCGTACGGCTTCGGCGACAACGTTGCCACAGGAAATGTGTCGGCGGCGACCGGCGGGTCTCGCATCGCTGGTGCGAGCGTGCGATCAATGGGCGGCGCGATCGCCGCTGAGCCCGCGACAACGGCGCTCCGGTCGACGCGATCGAGATCGTACCCGTGCGGCGTGAGCCTGGTGAAGTACACGGCGCTGTCGCCGCGCAATGGCGCCGGCGCGCGCACGGCGGATATGACCCGCGTGAGCTGGCGCGCTCCGCCGGTCGCGATGTCGAGTTCCTCGACGTTCGGCACGCCGCCGGCCTCGGAGACGACGAGCAGCCGCTTGCCGTCGGCGCTCCACGCCGGATCGTAGCGGTTCGCGCCATCCGCGGGACCGATCTCGCGCATCGTGCCGCCGGTGACGTCCATCAGCACCACGCGCCAGGCGCCGTTCGCGTGGCGCGCCGCCGCGATCGTGCGGCCGTCGGGCGAGATGCGCGGGCGCACGTAGGTCTCGCGCGGCGCGCCCGCGGCGATGGTCGTGATCGCACCGGTGGCGAGATCCACGCGCACCACGCTGCAGATCCCGTCCACACAGCGGTCCGCGACGGCGCCGTGGCCATCGGGCATCGCGTCGGCGTGCAGGATGCCGCCCGCGTGCGTGATGCGCTTTACGCGATCGGTCGCCGGCTCCCACACGAACAGATCGCTGCGCGACACTCCATTGCCGGGCCCCGTCGCGCGCGTCACGAGCAGACGTTTCCCGTCCGGCATCCAGCGCGGCACGAAGAAGGACGCTCCGCCCTGCGGGTAACGCGTGTACGCCGCCTTGAACGGCGCCGGCCGCCAGGGAATGCCCGCGACGTCGAGCGAATCGCGCTCGTGTTCCTTCGCCGCGCAATGCGCGGCGCCGGTGTCGGCGCTCGGACGCAGCGGCCAGATCACGACAGTGGTCGGTTCGGTGGGCGAATCGCGCGTGAGTGCCACGAACGAATCGTTCGGCGCAATGGCGGGCGCGCCGGTGAACCAGGTGAGTCGCTGCACGGTGACCGGCGCCGAGTCGGGCGCGATGATCGCTCGAGCCGCCACTGCGCGCACGGTCACATCGGCGGTGAACTGGCCGTACAATTCCGCCGGCGGCGCCCCGAACACGCCGGCGAACGCCTCATTGAAATCGCGATCGATGCGCGCGCTCATTCGGCGCCACACATGCGCCAGGCTCGAGTCGCTCTGCCCCGGCCGCGCCACGAGCCACTCGAGATACGCGGATCCCACGAGGTACGCCATGCTCCCGCCGAGGAATCGCTGGTCGCCGTTCAGCTGCGCGTACGTCGGGAGTTGGCCGTTCAGCGCCCAGTCGCGCAGGATCGCCGCGCGCCACGCGCTGTGCGGGCGGCCGCTGCCCGTCACGCGGCCCTCGATGAACGTCGCGTACCCTTCGATCACCCAGCGCGGCGAGCGCTCGGCGACCGGTCCGAGGTCCAGCGCCCAGCCGAGCGACGGGAATCGCCCTTCGCTGCCGCGCGGTGCGATGGACAGAATGCGCGATGTGCGCGTACTCGTGCACCGAGAGCAGGTCGCCCCAGCCGCGCGAATCACCGGTGCCGCTCGTGGGATCGGGCGGCGTTGGCCAGAAGAACACCACCGGCGCGTGCAGGAACGGGAGCGCGAACCCGTTCGCCATGTTGTTCGGATCCTCGACGATCACCGTGACTCTCTCGCGTGGCGCGTTCCCGACGATCGCCGAGACGGCGGCGTACGCTCCGTCGATCCGCGCCGCCATGTCGAGCGCCCACACTTCCGCGCGCTGCGGATAGAGCACGGTGAAGTGCTTCGTCTCCACCGTTCTCCATTCGAGGCTCGGCGTGACGATGCCGTCCTGCGCGTCGGCCGCGAGGGGCGCGAGCACCAGCACGAGCATGCACGCGGCCGGCGTGAGGATCCGCATGGCGACAATGATGGCAACGCGCGATGCTTCCAACAACCGCCGCCGCGGTTAGTTTGTGGTGGCATGCAACTCGACTCCCTCATTCGGACCCTCCCCAACGGCGCCTGCCCGCTGAGCGATGTCGCGACGGCGGGTCAGATCTCCGGGGCCCAGGTGGCCGAGATCGCGGCCGCGGGCGTCAAGACGGTGGTCGATACGCGCGCCGAGTCGGAACCGCGCGGCTTCGATGAGGCGCCGGCGATCCGTGCGGCGGGCATGGAGTACATCCTCATTCCCGTCACGCCCGCGACGCTGAATGACGCGATCTATGACCGGTTCCTCGCGGTGATGCGCGATCCCGCGCGGCGTCCCATGCTCGTGCACTGCGCCAGCTCGAATCGCGTAGGCGGGTTGCTCCTGCCGTATTTCATCCTCGACGAGCAGCTCGACGAACGGGCGGCGCTTCAGTTGGCGCAGGAGGCGGGGCTGCGCAGTCCGGAGTACGCGTCGATGGGACTCGACTACGCGCGCCGCCACGCGAAGGCGGGCTGACCGCCATGCTGCTCAAGCGGTTCTACGATGAGCGCCTCGCGCAGGCGAGCTTCCTCGTCGGTTGCGAGGCGACGGGCGAAGCGATCGTGATCGACCCGAATCGCGACGTCATGCAGTACATCGACGCCGCGGCGGCGGAGGGGATGCGCATCACGCACGTCACCGAGACGCACATCCACGCCGACTTCGTCTCGGGCAGCCGCGAACTGGCCGCGAGCACCGGTGCGCGCCTCCTGCTCTCGCGCGAGGGCGGCGCGGATTGGCAATACGCGTACGCCGCCGGCGAGAACGCCATGATGGTCGGCGGCGGCTCGCTCTTCGCCGTGGGCAACGTGAACTTCGAGGTGCTGCACACGCCGGGCCATACGCCGGAGCATCTCACCTTTCTCGTCACCGACACGCCCGCCACCGACAAGGTGATGGGCGCCTTCACGGGCGACTTCATCTTCGCCGGCGACGTGGGCCGCCCCGATCTGCTGGAGCGCGCGGCGCGCGTCGAGGGCACGATGGAGGCCAGCGCGCGCGCATTGTACAAGTCGCTGCGCGATTTCCGCTCGCTGCCGGAGTACATCCAGCTGTGGCCGGGCCACGGCGCGGGGTCGGCGTGCGGCAAGTCGCTGGGCTCCATGCCGCAGACGACGCTCGGCTACGAGCGCGTGTCGAACTGGGCGTTCCAGATCGAAGACGAGAAGGAATTCGTGCGCGAAGTGCTCGCGGGCCAGGTGGAGCCGCCGAAGTACTTCGCCGAGATGAAGCGGCTCAATCGCGACGGCCCGCCGCTGCTCGATGGCTTCCGCGATCCCCCGCGTCCCGACGCGACGCGCCTCGCGGAGGTGATCGCGAGCGGCGCACTCGTGATCGATACGCGCCGCGTGGACGTGTACGCCGCGGGATTCGTGCCCGGCACGGTGAACATCGCGCTCAACAAGAGCTTCAGCACCTATGCGGGCTCGGTCATTCCGTTCGAGACGGATTTCTATCTCATCGTGGATGATGCGATCCCCGGCGCCGCGGCAACGGCCGCGCGCGACCTCGCGATGATCGGACTCGATCGCGTCGCCGGCGCGTTCGGCAGCGGTGCGCTCGAAGTGTGGGCCACCGGCGATCGGAAGCTGATGAAGATGCCGCAGATGGCGACGGACCGCGCGAACGGCCATCTCTCGCGCGGCGAGGTGTTCGTGGTGGACGTGCGCTCGCGCGCCGAATGGGACGAGGGACACGCGCCCGGTGCGCAGCACATCCCGCTGAGCGAGTTGCCCGATCGCGTCGGCGAACTTCCCACCGGGAAACCGCTCGGCGTGATGTGCCAGGGCGGCACGCGGTCGGCGATCGGCGCGAGCTTCCTGCGATCGCGCGCGGTGAAGGATGTGTTCAACATCCCCGGCGGCTTCACGGAATGGGAGCGCGCGAAGCTGCCGGTGGAGAAGCCCTAGTTCACCCCAGCGCGCGCTTCTTGAACGTCCGGATCCCCATCGACCAGAAGAGCGCATTGATCACGACCAGCCCCGCGAGCGACGCCCACACCGGCATGTGGGGGAGCGACGGCGTGAGCGTGCCGCGCAGCCCCTCGGCCACGTACACGAGCGGGTTGATCAGCACGATGTACTTGAGCACCGGCACGATGCTCATCGCCTGCCACGGATAGTACGCGCAGCCGAAGAAGATCATCGGCGTGAGGATCACGCCGAACATCAAGCCGATCTGCTCGGGATTCAGCACCGTGCCCAGCCAGAGCGCGAAGGTCGAGAAGGCGCCCGCGCCGAGGAGCGTGAACAGGATCACGAGCGCGAAGTGCGACACCGTGAGTCCCGCGATCGGACCCATGATCAGCCGCGCGACGGGCAGCAGGAACAGCACCGCGATCAATCCCGCGACCGAGCCCCAGAGCACCTTCGTGAGCGCGAGATACCGCATGTCGATCGGCGCGAGCAGGCGGTCCTCGATCTCCTTCGTGACACCGAAGTCCACGATCATCGGGAACGACACCGACATCATGCTCGAGAGCATGAGGCTGATCGCGCAGATGCCCGGCAGCAGTGCGCCCCCGTAGCCACCCTGCACGAAGCCCATGCGCGGCAGCATGAAGCCGAACACGATCACGACCAGCAGCGGCTGGAGCGTGGTGCGCAGCAGGAAGAACGGCAGCTCGCGTCGCGCCACGCGCAGCTCGCGGCGGCAGAGCGCGCCGAAGATCCAGAGCGTGCCCTTTCGCTCGGGCAGAGCGGCAGTGGTCACTGGAGCTTCCTCCCGGTGAGCGAGATGAACAGCGTTTCGAGGCTCGGCGGCGCGAGATGGATGTCGGCCACGGTGCGGCCGCTCTGCTCCGCGGTGCGCACGAGCGAGGCGACCGATTCGCCGGCACGCTCGGCGTACACACGCGCCGTGTTGCCATCCGCTTCGGCGCGCAGCACGCCCGGCAGCGCACGCGACGCGGCGGCGAGCGCCGCGGCGTCGCCGTCGAGCGTGATCTCGATGAGCGTGCCGCCGGGCGCGCGCGACTTGAGCGACGCCGGCGTGTCCACCGCGAGCAATTGGCCGCGATCCACGATCGCGACGCGTTCGCACAGCTCGTCGGCCTCTTCCATGTAATGCGTCGTCATCACGATCGCGCGTCCCTGCGCGTGGAGACCGCGCAGGATGTCCCATAGATCGTGGCGCGCCTGCGGATCGAGGCCCACCGTGGGCTCGTCGAGGAAGAGCACTTCGGGTTCGTGGATGAGCGCGCGGGCGATCATCATGCGCTGCTGCTGGCCGCCCGAGAGCTTGTCGACTTTCACGTCGGCCTTCTCGGCGATCTGGAATTGCTCGAGCAACGCCGACGCGCGCGGATCCGCCTCGCGATACGGAATGCCGAAGTACGCCGCATGGAAGATGAGATTCTCGCGCACCGTGAGCTGACGGTCGGCGTTCGGCCGCTGCGGCACGACGCCGATGCGGCGCCGCACCTCCACCGCATCCCGCAGCACGTCGCGGCCCGCCACGGTGGCCGTACCCGGCGGTGGGCAGAACGCGGGTCGTCAGGATGCCGATCGTGGTCGTCTTCCCCGCCCCGTTCGGCCCGAGCAAGCCGAAGAATTCGCCGCTGCGCACGTCGAGGTCGAGCGCATCGAGTGCGATCACCGGCTGCGCCGACGGTGACTTCTTCTTCCCCCGCGCGGTGGGCGCATCGTACACCTTCCGCAGCGCTCTCGTCTCGATCGAATTCATGGCGCTGAACTTATCGCACGTGCGGACGCGGCGAAATGCGTGCATAGTATCTGCCATGCTCACCATCAAGATCCTCGCCCTCGCGACGCTCCTGCTCAAGCCCGCGCACGTGTTCGACGGCACCGCCATGGCACGACGGCTGGGCGGTGCTCGTGCGCGGCGACCGCATTGCCGCCGTCGGCCCCGCGGCGCAGGTCGGCGCGCCCGCGGACGCCACCGTGATCGATCTGCCCGGCATGACGCTCATGCCCGGCATGATCGAAGGGCATTCGCATCTGTTCCTGCATCCGTACAACGAGACGCCGTGGAATGAGCAGGTGCTCAAGGAGCCGCTCGCGCTGCGCACCGCCCGCGCGGTGAACCAGGCGCGCGCGACGCTGATGGCCGGCTTCACGAGCGAGCGCGATCTCGGCACCGAGGGCGCCGGCGACGCCGACGTCGGACTCAAGATGGCGATCGATCAAGGGATCATCCCGGGTCCGCGGCTGATCGTCGTCACGCGCGCGATCGTCGCCGACCGGATCGTACGGCCCCAAGGGATTCGACCCGCGTTGGGACGTGCCGCAGGGCGCGCAGCAGGCCGACGGCATCGAAGGCGTCACGCACGCCGTGCGCGACCAGATCGGCAAGGGCGCCGACTGGATCAAGGTGTACGCCGACTACCGCTGGGGCCCGAACGGGAGACGCGGCCGACGTTCACCCAAGAGGAGCTCACGCAGATCGTGCTGGTGGCGCGCAGCTCGGGCCGCCCGGTGGCGGCGCATGCGTCGAGCGCCGAAGCGGTGAAGCGCGCGGTGCTCGCCGGCGTCGAGACGGTCGAACACGCGCGATGGCGGCACGGCCGAGACGTTCGCGCTGATGGCACAGAAGGGCGTGGCGCTCTGTCCGACGCTCGCTGCCGACGACGCGATCGCGCGCTATCGCGGATGGAAGGCCGGCGTGGACAGCGAGCCGCCGATGATCACCGCGAAACGGGCGAGCTTCAAGCTCGCGCTCGCCGCCGGCGTCACGATCTGCATGGGCGGCGACGTGGGCGTGTTCACGCACGGCGAGAACGTGCGCGAGATGGAATTGATGGCGGCGTGGGGCATGTCACCCGTCGCCGTGCTCCGCTCGGCCACGTCGGTGAACGCCAAGGTGTTCCACATCGACGACAGAGTCGGCTCGATCAAACCGGGACTGCTCGCGGATCTCATCGCGGTGGAGGGTGACCCGAGCGCGAACATCAAGGCGCTCTGGAAGGTCAAGTTCGTGATGAAAGGCGGCGAGATCGTTCACTAGCAACGGCGCGTCTGGCGTCTGGTACTACGACGACAACGGCGCGTGTAGTGACCGGCGAGCACTGCCAGTCCCACACGCGCCGTTTCAGTTGTACCAGACCCTACACGCGCCGTTCAAGCTCTACGACGCACGACTCGTTACTCACGCCCCTAGTTTTCAAAAGTCTGCATGAGATTGGTGCTCATATCCCACGACACGCTCGTCGCATTGATCAGCGTGAACACCTGCGACGTCATCTTCTTCCCGCCATTGCTCTGCGCCACGAGCGTGAATTTGTCCGTCGCGTTCGTCGGCGCGTACTTGAAGGTGATCTTCTGGCCGGGACTCACGTTGCCGAGCGTCTGCCGGAACCCGGTGTTGCTCACGATGTACACGGTCACCTGCCCCGGCGGCTGGAAATTGTTGTTCACCACGATCTGGACCTGCGGGCTGAGCGACACATCGCCGGCGGGCTGCGGCTTGCTGCACCCGATCACCGCGGCCGCGAGCGCGGCGAATGCGAACGTCTTCCTCATGGGCTATCTCCTTCGGGGTTCCGGCGTTCCCTTCATCGGGGGCGCCGCGGGTTTAGCCGACTGATGCTCGGCGACGACGAACAAGTCGTGCTGGGTCGGCACCTGTCGCAGGAGCTTGAGCGCGACTTCCAGCTGCGTATCATCGGCGAGTTCGCGCCGCTTCGCCGTGGAGTCGCCGAACGCGAAGCGTGCGACGCGGTCGCCGATCAGACGGTCCACCTCCGGCGACGCGCTGTCGTACACCGCGCGATCGACTTTGACGCCCGCCGCGGTCAGCTGCGTGTAGAACGTGCTGCGCCACGCCGGCGACACAACGAAATCGGGCTTGACGCTATCCTTCATCCCGATCGAGAAATTGTACAGTGTGATGTAGAACTCCTGCGACTTCGGCGTCACGGCCTTCAAGAAGCGCTGCTCCACCGACGTCAGCGTATCGGGCTGCACGATGACGTCGGGCGTGATCGCGCCGCCGCCGAGTACCGTGCGCCCCGCGTCGCTGTGGAAGATGGGGCGGACCTTCTTCGCCGTGTCTCCGCCGGCGGGACAGACGGGCTTCACGACCGTGTTGTCGGTCGCGGCGGGACAACCGGGCACTGAATCCGGCTCCTCCACCAGCTCTCCGTTCACGATCTTGCGTTCCTTCTGGATCGAGCGGCCGCTCGGCGTATACCATTTCGCCGTCGTGAGCTTCAGCGCCCAGCCGCCGTCGAGTTGATATAGCGATTGCACGAGGCCTTTCCCGAAGCTCGTCGTTCCCACGACCAGCGCGCGATCGTGATCCTGCAGCGAACCGGCCACGATCTCGCTCGCGCTCGCCGTGTAGCCGTTGATCATCACCACGAGCGGGATCGACGGCGCGAGCGGCGCCGCCTTCGCGAGGAAGTTCTCGGGCGGTCCTTCCCGGCCGCGCACGCTCGCGATCTCGAGCCCCGGCTTCAGGAAGAGATTGCTGATCGTGATCGCCTCACCCACAATGCCGCCGCCGTCGTCGCGCAGGTCGATCACCATGCTGCGCGCGCCTTGCGCCTGCAGCTTCATCACGGCGTCGGTCACTTCCTGCGCCGCGGTCTCGTTGAACTGCAGCAGCGGGATGTAGCCCGTCTTCCCATCGAGCATGATCGCGTACGGCACCGCCGGAATGCGGATCACCGCGCGCGTGAATTTCATCGGGATCGGCTGCGGCACGCCGGGACGCGAGAACGTCACCGCGACCGAGGTGCCCGGCTTCCCCTTCAGCGAGTCCGTCACCTGCACGAGTCGCCAACCGCGCGTCGAGCGATCACCCACCGCCACGATCCGGTCGCCCTCGCGCACGCCGCCATTCTCCGCGGGCGTGTGCGGGTACACGCGGCTCACGACGACCGTGCCTTCCTGGTCCTCCACCAGCATGCCGAGGCCGCCGTACCGTCCGCCGGTGCTCGCGGTGAACTCGTCCAGCTCCTTCGGCGAGTACAATGCGGCGTACGGATCCTGGATCTCGCGCACGAGGCCGCGCGCGGCCTTCTCGTAGAGATCGCCGGTGCCGATGGAATCGACATAGCGCATCGACACATACTGGAGCACTTCGTCGAACAGCCGCGCCGAGTCGCGCTCCTTGCGCGCGCCGAGGACGAATCCTCCGGCGACGAGCGGCAGGGCGACGGCGGCGGCAATGGTGAACTGGCGGATGCGCGGGGACATGAGCGGAGGGTAAGGCGTGAACGTGCGGCTCTCCCGCAGA
Source organism: uncultured Gemmatimonadaceae bacterium (assembly GCA_963737845.1). Taxonomy (GTDB): domain Bacteria; phylum Gemmatimonadota; class Gemmatimonadetes; order Gemmatimonadales; family Gemmatimonadaceae; genus DATKOH01. Next base: position 332,797 of record CAVTUD010000002.1, read on the forward strand.
ATAGCGGATCGAGGGCGGCGGCGGAATGGTCCGCGTCGCGTGTACTTATAAGACACCGGACGCCCCGGTGAAGTTTCAGGCCGCTCGCGCCACTGCGGCCGCGCTCGTATCCTCAGGCCATGCCCGCCCCCGCCACGCGCTCACGCCAGCGCTGCCTCGACTGCCCGACCACGCTCGCCGAGCGCGACGCACGCGTCACCTGCCGCGAGTGCGGCGGTCTGCTGGAGATCGTGCACCCGTCGCCGCGCGCGCGCGGCGCCGCGCTCGCGAAGCGCTTCGCGAGCCGGCCGGGCTCCGGCGTGTGGCGCTACCGGGAACTCGTCATGCCCGGAGCGCCGGTGGCACCCGTGTCGTACCCCGAGGGGAACACGCCGCTCCTCGAACGGCCGGCGGTGAACGCGTTCGCCGGCGTTCCGCACCTGTGGCTGAAACACGAAGGGATGAATCCCACCGGTTCCTTCAAGGATCGCGGCATGACGGTCGCGATCACGCAAGCCAAGCGCATCGGCGCGCGCGCCGTGGCGTGCGCGACCACGGGCAACACCGGCGCCTCAATGGCGGCATACGCGGCGCTCGCCGGCATCCCTTCGCTGGTGCTCGTCCCGGCGCAGGGCGTCTCGACGGCGAAGCTGGCGCAGTCGCTCGCCTACGGCGCGCGCGTACTCCTCGTGCGCGGCGATTTCGATGACTGTCTTCGCCTGCTCCGCGAGGCGAGCGAGTCGCTCGGCGTGTACCTGGTGAATTCCGTGAATCCGTGGCGCGTCGAGGGACAGAAGACGATCATCTTCGAGCTGCTCGCCCAGCTCGAGTGGCGCGCGCCCGCGTGGATCGCCTTCCCGGCCGGCAACCTCGGCAATACCGCCGCGTTCGGCAGCGCACTGCGCGACGCCCACGCGTGCGGGCTGATCACGCGGGTCCCGCGGCTGCTGGCCGTGCAGGCCGCGGGTGCGGCGCCGTTCGCGCTGAGCTTCCGCGATGGCTTCCGCACCCGACATCGCGTACATGCCGAGACCGTTGCGACCGCGATCAAGATCGGCGATCCGGCATCGTACGCGCGCGGCGTTCGCTCCATTCGCGAGACGAACGGCGTCGTCACCTCCGTGGCCGATGCGGAGATACTCGAGGCGAAGGCAGCGATCGACGCGAGCGGCGTCGGCTGCGAACCCGCGAGCGCCGCGAGCGTGGCCGGCGTGCGCCAGCTGCGCGCTAGCGGCGCGATCGGCCCGCGCGAACGCGTCGCCGCCGTGCTCACCGGACATGTGCTCAAGGATCCCGATATCCTGTTGCGCTACCACCGCGAGACCGAGCCGCCGCCGCGCGGCGCGAACCAGCCGGTGGAGATCGATGCGACCGTGCGCGCCGTTGAGCGCGCGATGCGCGCAAGCGGTTGACGCGACGTGGTCGGGACTCAGATTCTCACTGCGAAAGCCGGAATGACCGGGACATTCCTTCACCGGTGACGTCGCATGGCGGATAGCAGCACGCGCTGGCTCGCGCGCAGCGAGAGCCGGCGCATGGTGGGACGCGGCATCGCGGTGGTGCTCGCGAGCGCGCTGTTCGGCGCCGCGCTCATTGGCAGCGAGCGCGCCGACCGCACCCGCGGAGAGAAGCTCACGCGCGAGCGGTATGAGAGAGATTTCGAATCGTACCGCACCAAGTTGATCGACAGCGCCGACACGCCGGCGCTCACGCTCGTCATCATGCTGATGTTCGGCACGGTCGCCTTCGCGGCGCTCGAAGGCGCCGGATTCGTGATCGCGATCAGCGTCGGCGCCGTGGATGACGCATTCGCGCGTCGCAGCGCGCAGCGTCGCGATACCGTCGTCGATGACACCGACGCCTGACCCCTACACACGAGGACCCGATGCGCTCCACCCACCCGACGATGGTCACCACCGCCCAGACACTCGCCAATTACGACGTCGTGAAGACGCTCGGCCTCGTGCGCGGCATCACCGTGCGTTCGCGCTCCCTGTTCGGCACGATCGGCGCCGGCCTGCAGACGATCATGGGCGGCAACATCACGCTGCTCACCTCGCTCTGCGAGAAGACACGCGAGGAAGCGTACGAATTGATGATGGCCCACGCCGAGGAGAAGGGCGCGAACGCCGTGATCGCGGTGAGTTATGATGCGACGGAGTTGATGCAGGGAGTCACGGAAGTCCTTTGCTATGGGACGGCCGTCGTAGTCCAGCCGGCCAAGGCATAGAGGCGTGAGTCGAACCTCGAAGCGCGTCATTGGTCACCCGAACTCCGCAAGTGACGAGTCGTTCGTGGTGCCACGCACGACTCGTCACTGACGGAGTTCGGGTGACCAATGACGCGGTTCGAGGTTCCACTCTCGTCGTTATTTCGCTAGTTTCAAGGCATATCCCGGAACGGAGCTCGTAGTCGAATGGACGAGAAGAAACTCCAGGCCCTCGCGCGCAAGAATGCCGCCAAGGCGGCCGCGCAGCAGAAGCCGAAGGCGAAGTACGATGACACGATCACGCCGGCGAACGACCCGGATCAGGATGCGCTCAAGCTGTTCAAGGAAATGAAGAAAAGGGAGTTCTAGACCATGGCCCCGAAACGCGCTCCGAAATCGCCGATCCCAGCGCCCGCCCGCAAGGGACTGCCGGCGCCGCACAGCAAGCCGCAGGCGAAGAACATCGCGCCGCAGCCCAAGGATCTGCACTCGCAGCCGGCGCACAAGCCGTGGTCCACGTCGGTGAAAGGCGGGGCCCGCGGCCGCTAGACGCGCATGAGCGCGCGCCTCATGAAGCGCCTCTTCGCCCACCTCGAGTGGGCGGACGAACGCGCGCTCGATGCGCTGCGGCGCGCGGCCGCTCCCCCGCCGCCGGCCGTTGAACTGTTCGCTCATATCCTCGGGGCCGATCTCAATTGGCTCGCGCGCGTCCAGGGCGCGACGCCGCGCGCCGCGGTGTGGCCGGCGCAGACCGTCGCCGACTGTGGTACCATGATGGCCGAATCGCATGCGGGGTGGCGGGCGTATCTCGCGACCCTCACCGACGCGGAACTCGCGCGCACCGTGCACTACACGAATAGCGCCGGCCTCGAGTTCGATTCGACGGTCGAGGAGATCCTGCTGCAGGTGGCGCTCCACGCCGTATACCATCGCGGGCAAGTGAGCACGCTGCTCCGGTCGGCCGGGCTCGAGCCCAACCCCACCGACTTCATCGCCTTCGCCCGCGGCGCCCCCGCCGCGACGCGCAAAGAACGCTAGCGCGTTCACCGTTCCTCGTGCATCGTGCCTCGCGCACGACGCACGCAGTTGGCGCACGACGCACGTTTGCGACGCACGACTCAGTACTCACGAAGTTCATGACCGGGAGAATCGTATGACCATGGAGAAGCGTGTGTGGGGCTGGATGGTCGTTGCCGGTGTCCTGCTCATGATCGCCGGATTCATGGCGCTCGGTTCGCCGCTCGTCGCCGGATTCGCCACGCTGCTGCTCTTCGGATGGCTGCTGCTCTTCGGCGGGATCGTGGAGTTCGTCCAGTCCTTCCGCATGGAGGGCATGCCCGGCCGGTCGCTCTACGTGATCGGCGGCCTCATATCGATCCTCGCGGGCATCGTCTTCATCCGGAATCCCGCGATCAGCGGCGATGCGCTCCTCATGCTCCTTGGCGCGTATTTCCTGGCGGGCGGACTGATCCGCTCCATATCGTCGATCGCCGATCGTCATCCGAATTGGGGATGGTCGCTCGCGGGCGGCGTCGTGGACGTCGTGCTCGGCCTGCTGCTGTGGAACGCGATGGTCGTGCAGTCGGTGGCGATCATCGGGATCTTCGTGGGCATCACGCTCATCTTCCGCGGGATGCCATGGATCGTGGCGGGACTCGCGCTCAAGCGGCTGCAGAAGGCGTAGCGCGAGGCGAGCGCCGGCATGGCGCGACACGTCCATCTCGAGTTCGAACGCGTGGCGCACGCTTCCGAGCGCGGCCTGCTCGTCGCGGCCGTGCTGCTGCGCGTGCGCGGCGTGATCGTGCTCGACTGGCGCGTCACGGAACTGAGTGGATCGGCCGTCGCTCTTGCGCGCGCCGCCAACGACGACCATCTCGTAACACCGGACGCCGAGTGGCCGCTCTTCTTCGGGACGGCGCCTGCCGGCGATCGCGCCGGCGCGGCCGACTGCTCCGTTCGCCATGACGGGAACCGGGTGACGCTGTCGGACTTCCGCGGATGCGCCGTGGGCGGCGACGCGCGGTTCGAAGTGCCGTGGAACGCGTTCGCGGGCGCCGTGCTGCGCGTGGGCGACTACGTGGTGCGACGCACCGCCGCCGGCGCGTGGCGGGATGATCTGCGCGCCCGGCTCAGACCGGTTCGCGCACGGCGCCGCATCCTCGTGCGGGCCGAGCGCGCCTGATGCTCGATCCCGCGCATTGGAGCTGGGGCAAGCTCGCGCTCGCCGGCATGGCGTGGGCCGCCGTGCTCACGCTGGTCGCGGCGGGACTCGTTTCGCGGGTGATCTCACACGCCAAGGAGACCGATCCCACCGGCGGCGACTTCATCGTCCACCTCCCGTACGGAACCCGGCACCTTACCATATACATCGTGGCGGTCCTGATCCCCATCACCCTGGCGGTGTTGCGAAAACTCGCGGCGGGGTAGCGGCGGCTCGCGCGGCGGCGCATCGTCTAGCCCCGAGACCCGGGGCGAGCACGAAGAACACCCTACCGGAGGCGCATTGAAAGGACGCACGAGACCCAAGGCGAAAGCGAGTCGCACCAAGCGCGCCGCAAAGCGGACGAAGCGTCCGGCGAAGCGCGCCGCCGCGCGTCCGGCGAAGCGGGCTGCGAAGCGCGCCGCAAAGCGCGCGCCGGCAAAGTCGGCGGCGAAACGTCCCGCGCGCTCGCGCAACTCGGTCACGCCCGGCGAGATCCTGCGTCCCTTCCCGCCTTCGGTCCGCCACCTCGCGCACGAGCTGCGCAAATTGATCCGCCGCACGCTGCCGAAGGTCGATGAGCGCGCGTACGACGGCTGGCATGGCATTGGCTATCACGACCGGCAGAGCGGCTACCTCGCCGGCATCTTCCCGCAGCCCGACTGCGTGAAGGTGTATTTCGAGCACGGCGCCGTGCTGCCCGATCCGCACCATGTGCTCACGGGCACGGGACTGCAGGTGCGCCATGTGTCGTGCTGGCCGGATGTGCCGGTGCCCGAACAGGCCATCCGCGAACTGCTGGCCGCGGCCGTGCGTTTCGGCGTCGTCCGGTGATCCGCGCGTTCGCGGCACTCGTCGTGGCGGCCGCGATCGGCGCCGGACATGTCGCAGACGAATGCCCGCGTGTGCCGCTTCCCGATGCAGCCGCTGCACAACGCGCGCGACACCGCCGGCTGGTGCGCGCGCGAATTCATCATTCGCAACGGCTACACCGATGCGCCGGCGTCATCCAATCGCAATGACATCGCGATCGAACCGGGCACCGATGTCGGACTCGGCTTCGAGAACACCGTTTCGAACCGGCACAACACCATTTCGCCGGCGCCAATGCGCGTGTGCGACACGGGCACGGGTTATCTCGTCACCTTCCGCATGCCGAACCAGCTGAACATGGCGGTAGGCAAGGGCGTGGTGATGAACTCCCATTTCATTGGCCTCGCGTTGCTGCAGCCGCTCGTGTCGCTGGATCCCACGAGCAAGTCACCTCACTGCTCGGTGCCGCAGCTGCCGTGACCGCCGGCGCGAAGTTCGCGCTGCTGGCGGCAGCCGGCGTGGCGGCCGCCGTGGTGATCATCGTGAGCACGAAGGACCATGGCGGCGACGAACTCCGCCGCGTCGGCGCGCCGGTGGCCGATTCCCTCGACGCCTACACCCGCGCGCATCGCGCGTGTCCGCCCTCGCTGGCCGCGATCGGCCTCGCGCCGCCGGACACGAAGTACGGGCCGTTCACCTATCGCATGTTCGACGATGGCAAGAAGTGCGAATTCAGCGTGGGAGTCTACGCACGCGACGGCTTCGAGGAATATTGGATGTACCCGCCGGGCGACTGGTACTCGAACCGCTAGCGGGCCTCAGCGCGGCGCGATGTTCGCGGCGGACTCGCGCGGCGCCTGGAGGTAGGCGTAGTTCTCGTCGATCTCCGACACGTAGCCGATCGTCTCCCGGTAGCGCCAGCGCGTGACCTTCGGCGCGACGACCACGAGACTCTCCCAGTCCTGCGGATCGAGTTGCGACTTCTTCGCCGCCGACTGCGCCCGCCTGATCGTGCCGTCGCCGGCATTGTACGACGCCATCATGAAGTGCGGCCGCTCGTCGTCCGGGACCTTCTTGGTCCACGTGATCCAGAGTCCTTTGTCGTGCAGGATGCCCGCCGCGATGTTCCACTCCGGTTCGTCGATGCTCTCGTATTGCGGCCGCGTGGACTTGATCTGCGCGTACGTAGCCGGCATGAGTTGCATCAGACCGCGCGCGCCGACGTGGCTCTTCGCCGTCGGGATCAGATCGCTCTCCGCCATCGACTGCGCCTTGAAGAGCCGCCAGTCGAACCCCGGCCCGAAATAGCGCTTCGTGTACTTCTTGAAGTACACATCATAGCGCGTCGTCGGATGGCGCCGCTTCACCGCGGTCTTGTCGGCCTTCGCGGCCTTCGCGGCCTTCGCCGGCGAGGCGGGCGTGCTCGTTTGCGCGAGCACCGCCGGCAGCGAGAGGATGAGCGCCGCGCACGCGGCCGCCGCCCGTCGCATCAGTTCAACGAGCGCCCAATGAGGTACGCGAGCCCCAGGAACAACGCCGCGATGATCACCGCCACGGCCATGTTCCCCTTCGAGAGCTCGGCCTGGAAATCCACCCGCGGCGTGAGCTTGTCGAAGAGCATGAAGCCCGCGAACATCAGGAACATCCCGGCGATCGCATAGCCGAGATTGCCAAGAATGATGGATGAGTCCACGCCGCCTCCGGTGAGCGATGCTGCAGTGAGTGCCTCGCCGCGAATATAGGAGTCCCGGAGGCGCGCCGAAAGAGAGCGTACTGGCGACACCAAGCGCGTCCAGGCATCGTAAGGGATTCCAGATCGCTGACACCTCGACAGAGCCGACCACTTACCATGCCCGACCACCAGCAGCAACCGACCGCTCCGCAGGCCCCCGCCGCGCCCGCCGCGCCCGCACTGCCCAATGCGCAGGCGCCGTCGCAGGCCGATCTGGCCCGTGCCGACGCGGCGCGCGCGCGAGAGATAGGGCGCCAGGCGCGCGCGCAGGCGCAGGCGGAGCGCGACGCGGCTCAGGCCACTCGCGACGCGGCACAAGCGGCACGCGACGCCGCGCAGTCCGTGCAGCAGAACGGACCGGTGATCCTCGTGCCCGGGCACCGCGGCGGCGATTTTCCCATGGATCCGGCGCAGATGCGCGCCATGGCGGAGAACATCACCAGCTACTTCTTCCTCACGGTCGCGGTGATCGCCATCGGCGTGCCGCTGGTGCGGGCCCTCGGTCGCCGCCTCGGCCCCGCGCCGATCGCGCCGCCGCTCCCGAAAGCGGTGTCCGATCAGTTGCAGCGCATCGAGACCGCGGTCGAGTCAATGGCCATCGAGGTCGAACGCATCTCCGAGGCGCAGCGATTCCTCACGCGCCTGCAGACCGGCCAGCCGCAGGCCCAGCCCGCGGCACTGCCGCCGCGCCAGGGGTCGTGACCGCGGCCGGTCCCGTTCGCTGCGCCTGGGCGGGCAGCGATGCGGCGATGCAGGCATACCACGACGCGGAGTGGGGCGTGCCAGTGCACGACGACCGCGTGCATTTCGAGTTCCTCGTGCTCGAGGGCGCGCAGGCCGGACTGAACTGGCGCACGATCCTCAACAAGCGCGACCGCTATCGCGCCGCGCTGGACGACTTCGACCCCGAGCGCATCGCGCGCTACGATGCGCGCCGCCGGGCCAAGTTGATGAAAGATGCCGGACTCGTGCGCAACCGGCTCAAGATCGAATCGCTCGCGAAGAACGCGCGCGCGTTCCTGGCGTTGCAGGAGGAATTCGGTTCGTACGATGCGTACGTGTGGCCCTTCGTCGGCGGGAAGCCGCTCGTGAACCGGCGGCGCGGCATGGGCGACGTGCCCGCGCGCACCGCCGAATCCGATGCGCTGAGCAAGGATCTCAAGCGGCGAGGCTTCACTTTCGTCGGTACCACGATCATCTATGCATACATGCAGGCCACGGGATTGGTGAACGACCATCTCGTGTCGTGCTTCCGCTTCAAGGAGGCCAAATGACGGACGACAACCGGCCCAAGCGTTTCCAGAGTTACGAGACGGACGAGATCACGGTCACCTTCGATCCGAACGTCTGCCGCCACACGGGCGTCTGCGTGCGCTCACTGCACTCGGTATTCGACGTGAGCCAGAAGCGCTGGGTGCGCCTCGAGAACGCGAGCGCCGCCGATGTCGCGGCGGCCGTCGCCAAATGCCCGTCCGGTGCCTTACAATTCAAGAATGAAGCAGTAGCCACGAGAGACGGGAGCGATCATGGCATCGAACATGGTGAAGGGATTGTCGATCGGCGTTCTCGCGGGCGCGCTGGCGATCGCGGCCGTCGCGGCCGTGCGCCGCCCGCGCGACACGCCCGCGAATACATCCGCTGCGACAATGACACTCGCTGCCGCGGACTCGCACGATACGGTGCAAGTGATCAAGACCGCGTCCTGCGGCTGCTGTCGCGAATGGGTGGACTACATGAAGCAGCAGGGCTTCGTGGTCGTCGCGCGCGACGTGTCGCCAGAGACGATGGAGATGACGAAGGCCGCGGCGGGCGTGCCGAGTGAACTCGCCTCCTGCCACACGGCGCACGTGGGCGGCTACGTGATCGAAGGCCACGTGCCCGCGGAGGACATCCGGAAATTGCTCGCCACGCGGCCGGCGATCGCCGGCCTCGCCGTGCCGGGCATGGTGTCGGGCTCGCCCGGGATGGGCAGCGGACCGGCGGCGTTCAGCGTCGTAGCCTTCGATGCCAAGGGCAAGACCACCGTGTTCGCACAGCACTAGCCGATGAGCGACGAGATCCAGCCGTTCACGCCGCTCGGCGACGGATTGCCGCCGAACATCCACGTACGCAGCGTGGTGATCCAGCCGCGCACGGCGCTCGGCAAGTTCGCTTTCGCGGCGGCGCTCGTTGGCGCGGGAGTGCTCTTCCTCACCGTGGGGCTCGCGCTCGCCCTCTCCCTCGCGGCGGTCGCCGTCGTGACGGGCGTCGCGGTGGTCGGCTACCGCGCGATCACAGGCGCGAGACCTGCGCCGCTCGCACCGCCGCGCTCGACGACGACACGCCTCGATCCGTCCAAGGAGATCTTCCTTCCCAAGCCGGACGATCGCGCGTAAACGCTACTGCGCGTTGAACTCCACCGCCTCCTCGAGCCGCTTCACGTACTCGGCGCGCGCGTTCCGGATCGTCGCGAGCACCTCGGCTTTCTCCGCCAGCGAATTGTAGTCGGTGTTCGCGTCGGCGTCGGCGAGGAGCCGCGAGAGCCATGCCATGAAGAATTGCGTGTCGCGCGCCGAACGCTGCGGCCGTCCGCCCACGGTGATGTACACAGGGCTCGTGGTGGCGAAGGGATAGATATCGAGGATGGGCGCCTGCGAGTGGGCGCTCCACGCGCGCAGCGTCACCCACGAGCTGTTATTCACCGTGAGCATGCGCGTGCCCTGCGCCGACTTGTGATCGGCGCTGAGCGGAAGGGAATCCACGACGTTGCCGTTCACGACGATCTCTACTCTGTCCACCGCCACGATGCTCCGCATGCGGCCGCGGATCGTGAGCTTCGACATTCCGTTCGGCAGCGCTATCTCGCTGCCAATGTCGCGGCCGTTGACACTGAGTTCGAGCAGCGGTCCGTTCGTCGCGAACGTTTTCCCCGCCTTGAGTGCCGCGAGAAATTTCGGATGCGTGAGCGGAACGCCCGCCTTCACATACACGCGATTGAGCCCCACCGGGCCGCGCAGCGATGCGTAGTTCGTCATCGCATCGGTGCCCGCGCCCGCCGGTATCCGGAATCCACAATTCAGCAGCTTGTACCACACGGCGGCCGTGTTCCGGTGATCGCTGAAGCCGAGGATCTCCATGTAGTCCACGAGGCCGAGCGCGGCATCCACCGGCAGCTCGCTGTGCAGCGGCACTGTCGTGTCCGCCGGATCCACCGGATCATCGAACGGGTGCACGTAGCCGGTGACGCCATGCTGCGCTTTCGCGAGCCGCATGACATCGGCGTTCATCGGCACGAGACTCGCGGCCGCGGTGCCGGTGTAGCCGGCGTAGCCCGGCAGCTGGATGTGATCGGTGATCGCGAGCAACCCGGTGTGACCCCAGTAGCTCGTGTGATACTCCTGTCCGCTCACGATCAGGTTCGACGCGGTGCTCGCGATGTCCGGCTTGCCCGTGAACCACGCGATGTCAGGGAACCGCTGCTCCTTGTTCACGATCAGGTTCTCGATCACGTGCACATCTTCGGCGCGCGCCTGCATCGCGAGTTCCTTGGGCGTCACCACGTAATGCCCGCCGTAGTTCATGTGCACGTGCAGATCGGCGGAGTACCAGCCGAGCGCGGGAAGGTTCGCGAGGCGTTTGATCGTGACGATCGGCGTCTTGCTGAGCATCCCCGGCCCGATCGCCGATACCACCCGAGTGACCGCCTGGTACTCGAGTCCCTTCGTGACGATTACCGTCACGTCACCCATTGGCACCTCGAGTGCGAACTCCCCGCGCGCGTGGAAGTAGCCGATCTCGAACGCGCGCTCCTTCCGGTCGAACGAATCGTCGGCGTGGCGCAGCGCGTCGCGCGGCGTCCAGGAGCGGCCATCGGCGGTGGTGACCGAAACGCGCGCATCGATCGGCGTGCCATCCGCTGCACGGAGCAGCACGGTAACGCTCCCCATCTTCTCCCGATAGGCGAGCGAATCCTGCTTCACGCGCGCGCGCTGTCCGCCGGGCAGCGCCACGGTCCACAGTGAAGTATTCCCGCCCTCGTTCGAGATGTACGCGATCGCGCTGCCGTCGGGCGACCACCGCGGATTCGTCGCGTCGTAGTCACCGTACGTGAGTTCGAAGGGATGCCCGCCGTCGCCGGTGGTGAGCCAGAGGCCGTTGCGCTGCCGGCCCACGTACGAGCTGTAGACCACGCGCTTGCCATCGCGCGCCCAGTCGGGGCGCGCGCGCCACGACGTCTCCTCGTCGTGGATCTCACGCATCGAATCGGGATGCGCGATCGAGATCCGCCACAACGTGCCGGCGCCCCAGATGTGCCCGCGGTTCGACACGATGATGAGATCGTTGCCGTCGGCGCTCCACGTGGGCGAGAGATACTGGTCGTATACCGAGTAGTAGTAGCGCGGCAGATGGCTGTCGTGCTGCGGCGTGATGCGCTTCACGAGTCCGGTCGTGAGATCGGCGATGGCCACATTGAAGCGGCCTTCGAACTGCGTCGTGACGAACGCGATGCGCGTGCCGTCGGGGCTCCATCGCGGCTCGACGTTCACCGCGCCGCCGAGCGTGAGCGGCGTCGTCACACCGGTCGCGAGATCGAGCACCTGCAATTCCAGCGCATCGTTCTCATAGCGCACGAACACCACCTGCTTGCCGTCCGGGCTCCAGTCGGGCTGATGATCGTAGCCGTGCCCCCACGTGATCTGGTGCGCTACGGCGGTGCCGAGCGTTTGGCGCCAGAGCGAGCCGTTCATCGCGAAGATCACGTCCTTGCCGTCGGGGCTCCATGTCACGCTGCTCGGGCCGGTCGTCACCTGCGGCAGATACATCTCGTGGTAGTAGTACGGGTGCGGCTCGTTGATCTGCTTGAGCACGCCTTCGCGCTGCTGCGCCGCGAGCGCGCAGGGCAGCGCGGCAAAGCGCGCACACCGCGATCCACATCACTCTCCGATTCATTTTCCGGCACCCAGCAAGAGGAGTCCCACGTCGTACAACGCGTGCGTCCACGCGACGATCCCGAACCCGCGCGTCACATAGATGATGCTGAACAACAATCCACTGATCGCGCGGAAGAGGAACGATGGCAGCGACAGCTTGTCGCCGAACGGTCCGATGTAGTGGAACGCAGAGAAGATGAGCGCCGAGAGCACCACGGCGAATCCCGCGCTGAATCGCGGGCCCATGCCGAACACGTGACGGCCGAGCGCCATGAGCGCGGTCACCAGCACCACCCGGAAGAGCAACTCCTCGAATACGCCCGCGCCGAGCGACACCATGAATTGCGTTGGCGCATCGAGTTGCCCGACGCCGCCGCCCACGAGCATCATGTTGAGCACGCCCAGCACGCGCTGCGTGAGCAGCGACGCCGTGACCGCGAACACGGCCGCGAGCAGCAGCGACTCCAGCAGCATGAGCACGTACACCGAGCCGCGATCGGGCGCGCCGTTCGCATGCGCGTCACGCGTCACGAGCCACGAGCAGATCCCGATCATGAGCAAGCCGAACATCGCGGGCCCATATCGCCCGGCCACGGCGTCGAACGCGCCCACCATGATCGACCTCGGCGCCGTTCCGCACCCCGTGCGTCTCGGATGGCGGCAGCGCCACCGAGAGCCCCTCGTACGCGAGGAGCAACGGCATCGCGAAGAGGATCGAGTAGCGCGGACTGCGGCTCGCGCGCCAGTAGTTCTGCGTGCCGGCGGACGCGGCCATCAGCTCGCTCCTCCCTTGAGATATCGCTTCTGCGGATCCAGCACGTTGCGCAGCAATTCGAGTTCGCGCGCGCTCGGCGCACTCACGGGCGCCAACGTGCCGCGCACCACGAGCGGCCATCCGATCACAGCGCGCATGTCGTCCGCCGTCACGCCCGGATAGAGCGCGGCGAGCTCCATCTCGCCAGTGTCCTCGTTCGCCTCGAGGATGCCGAGGTCGGTGATGATCTTCACGGGGCCGGCGCCCGGCATCCCGAGCTCGCGGCGCGCGCGGCCGCGCATGCGCTGGCCGGGACTCGTGATGAAATCCACGTCCGCCGGGAATGCGCGCTTCGACGCGCGCGCGATCACGAGCGTGCGGCGCGCGTGCACGGCGATCTCCGCGGCGCCGCCGCTGCCGGGGAGACGCACTTTGGGCTTCGCGTAGTCGCCGACCACGGTCGTGTTGATGTTGCCGTAGCGATCCACCTGCGCGCCGCCGAGGAATCCCGCCTCGATGCGGCCATTCTGCAGGAAGAACTGGAAGATGTCCGCCATGCCGCACACCATGAGCGCGCCGGTGACGAGCGCCGGATCGCCGATCGACATCGGGAGCCGCGCCGGCACCGCCCCCACCGCGCCCGACTCGTAGATGAGCACGAGCGACGGCGCGTGCGTCGCGCGTGCGAGATTGCACGCGAGGTTCGGGAGCCCGATCCCCACGAACACCACTTCGCCGTCGCGCAGCTCGCGCGCGGCGACGGCGGTCATCATCTCCTCCGCGGAGTACGCGCGCTCAGTAGCCGTAATTCACTCCCGCTGCGATCCGATCGGTGACCTTGAGACGCCGCATGAGATCGGGCTGCTTCGCGAGATACGCGGCGCGATCGGGAACGCCGCGCACCCACTCATCGAGGTAGCGGTCGAGCGCACCCGCGTCGCGCGAGATGGCCTCCCACGCGCCATAGAAATCGTTGTCGCGATCGTAGTACCCCTGCGCGTAGCTGGGATGCGCGCCGCCCGGCTCCACGACCACCGCGCTCACGATCATGCCGGGGATCAGCGTGCGATTCGGGTCGGCGCGCACCACGCTCGCATCCACCAGCTCCTCCGCGACAATGATCACCCGCTCGCTCGCGAACGCGGCTTCCTTCTGCACCCCGATCAACCCCCAGATCTGCGCATTGCCATCGGCGTCGGCGCGCTGCGCATGGATGATCGTCACATCGGGATTGAGGGCGGGCACAGTGGCTAGTTCCTCGCCGGTATACGGACACATCACGCTCCGGATCCGCGTGTTGGCCACCGGCAGGTCCGTGCCCATGTAGTTCCGCATCGGCCAGAAGGGGAGCCGCGCCGCGCCGGCGCTGAAGCGGCCCACCATCCCGAAGTGCGAGTACTCCTCGATCTCGAGTGGCGGCACCCCCTGCTCCACCGCGCGCCGGAACGCGTGCAGCGAGCCGACCCCCGGATTGCCCGCCCACGAGAACACGAGCTTGCTCGCGCATCCCGCCGCGATCATCTGATCGTAGATCACGTCGGGCGTGAGCCGCGCGAGCGTGAGGCCCGTGCGCCCCTGGCGGATGATCTCGTGCGCCGCCGCGAAGCAGATGAGATGCGTGAATCCTTCGATCACCACGGTGTCGCCATCACGCACATGCCGCGCGATCGCGTCGCGCATCGACATCACCTTGTTCATGCCAGCGCGGTCAGACACTCGTCCAGGATCCGCAGCCCGGTGTCAATGTCCTCGGCGTCGATCACCAGCGGCGGCGCGAGGCGCAGCGAGTTCTTCCCGGCGCCAAGGATGAGCAGCCCTTTCGCGAACGCCATCTCCTCGAGCGGCTCGATGATCGCGACGTTCGGTTCGCGCGTGCCGCGGTCTGTCACGAGCTCAACGCCGATCATGAGTCCGCGGCCGCGCACGTCGCCGATCACCTGGTGCTTCTCCATCAACTTCTTGCACCCGGCCATCAAGCGCTCTCCCATCTTCTGCGCGTTCTGCACCAGGCCATTCTCCACGAGATCGAGCGTCACGAGCGCGGCGGCGCAGCACACGGGATTACCGCCGAACGTCGAACCGTGCGCGCCGCTCTCCCACTTCATGATGCTCTCGCGCGCGATGATCGCACCCAGCGGCATGCCGCTCGCGAGTCCCTTGGCAGTGAGCAGGATGTCCGGCTCCACGCCCTCCCATTCGCACGCGAACATCTTGCCGGTGCGGCCGATCCCGCTCTGGATCTCATCGAACACGAGCAGAATGCCGTGGCGGTCGCACAGATCGCGCAGCGCCTTGAGATAACCGGGCGGCGGCACGACGTAGCCACCCTCTCCCTGGATCGGCTCGACGAACACGGCCGCGACATCCTTGGGGCTCACGTGCCGCTGGAAGAAATCGTTCTCGATGGCCGAGACGCAGGTGAGATCGCATTTGCACTCGCGGCGATAGTCGCAGCGATACTCGTAGCCATACGGAAGATGATAGACCTCAGGCACCATCGGCCCGAATCCCGCGCGCTGTTTCACCGAGCGGCTCGTGAGACTCATGCCGCCGTACGAGCGGCCGTGGAACGCTCCTTTGAACGCGATGAGTCCGGCGCGGCCCGTGGAGTTGCGCGCGAGCTTGATCGCGCCGTCCACCGCTTCCGTGCCGGAGTTCGAGAGGAACACGCGCTTTTTGCTCTTGCCGGGCGCGATCTTCGCGAGGCGCTCGCAGAATGTCGGCCATGCCCGCGTAGTAGAAATCCGATCCGCAGATGTGCAGGAAGTCGTCGGCGGCGGCCTTCACGGCGGCGACGACTCTGGGATGCCCGTATCCGGTGGACGACACCGCGATCCCCGCCATGAAATCGAGATAGCGGTTGCCGTCCACATCTTCGACCATGACGCCCGATCCGCGCGCGACGGCGAGCGGATACTCCTTGATGTAGGAGGTGCTGCTCCAGAGCGCGTCCTTCTCGACGATCGCTTTCGCTTTGGGGCCGGGAGGCGGGATCACGATCTTGGGATAATCCTTCATGACCGCACTGGAAAGAGGAAAGCGGGAAGCGGGAAGCGGAACTACCCCTGCACCACGGTCCGGCTCTGCTCGCGCATGAATTGCGCGACGTAGTACGGGCCGCAGCCGCCCTTGCCGGTGCTGCCGCTGCCCTTCCAGCCGGTGAACGGTTGCGCGCCGGGCCACGCACCGGTCGTCGCGCCGGTGCGCTTGTTCGCGTAGCACACGCCCGCCTCGATCTCGTCGAAGAAGCGCTCCAGTTCGGCGGGTTCATTCGAGAAGATGCCGGCGGTGAGTCCGTACTCCGCTTTGTTGGCCTCGGCGAGCGCCGCTTCGAGCGATGGAACCGTCGCGAGCGCCAGGAACGGCACGAACAACTCTTCGCGGAACAGCGTGCTGTCGAGCGGGAGGGTCGCGATCGTCGGGGCCAGGTAGAAGCCCCGCGCGAGCGCGCCCTCGGTGAGGCGCCGGCCGCCGCAGAGAACAGCGCCCTCCGTTCGCGCCTGCGCCACCGCGCGCTCGTACCGCTCCACCGCCCTCGCGTTGATCACGGGGCCGAGGTACACATCGCGCGCCGACGGATCGCCGATCACCAGCGCCGCGGTCTTCGCGAGCAGCAGCTCGGTGAACCGCGCGGCCACGGATTCGTGCACGTATGCGCGCAATGTCGCACTGCATTTCTGGTTCTGCAGTCCGAATGCGGAGCGCACGACGCCCTCGGCCGCGGCATCGAGATCCGCGCTCGGCACGACGATCGCCGCGTTCTTGCCTCCCATCTCGAGCAGGCACGGTTTGGGATGCTTCGCGCTGAATTCGTGATCAATGCGCATGCCCACCGCCTTCGATCCGGTGAACACCACGCCGTCCACTCCGGGATGCCGCCAGAGCGCGTCGCCCATGATCGCGCCGCGGCCGTGCACGAGATTGAATACGCCGGCCGGAAGCCCGGCATCGCGATAGATCTCGTACAGTTTCTGCCCCGTCCACGGCGTGTCCTCGGCCGGCTTGTAGATCACCGTGTTGCCGGCCACGAGCGCCGCACTCGACATGCCGGCGGACAGTGCGAGCGGGAAATTGAAGGGCGCGATGCACACGAACACGCCGTACGCGCGCAGCACGTCGGTGTTCGTCTCGATCGGCGTCATCTTCGCCATGTCGCGCCGGAAGCCCGCCGCCTCTTCCATGAGGCCGCAGTAGTAGTCAATGAGGTCGGCGCTCTCCTCCGCGTCGCCCATCGATTCGAGCCGGCTCTTCCCCACCTCGAGCGCCATGACTGCGGCCAACTCGAATTTCCGCTCGCGGATGAGCGAAGCGGCGCGGCGCAGCTGCGCCACGCGCGCGCTCCAGCCCAGTCGCTCCCAGGCGCGCTGCGCGCCGCGCGCCGCCGCGACGGCAAGGTCCACTTCCGCCGCGCGCGCCGTGTCGAAGGTGCCGAGCACGAGTGAATTGTCGATCGGGCTCGTATCGGTGAGGCGCTCGGCATTGCTCGATATCGCGCGGCCACCGATGTAGAGCGGATAGTGCTTGCCCGCCATCCCGCGCACGCGCGTCACCGCGGCGTCGAACGATTGATGGAACGCGTCCAGGTCCACGTTGGTGGACGTGTACGTGATCTTCTGGGGCTGCGTCGCGGCGGTCATGCGGACTTCGCGGTGCGGGTGCGCGCGAGCGTGGCGTCGAGCGCCGTCTCGAATCGCGTGACGATCTCGCGGATCTCCTCCGCGGTGATCACGAAGGGAGGCGCGAGCATCACCAGGTCGCCGCGCTCGCCGTCGGCATGCCCCACGTTCGGCCACACCACCAGGCCCGCGTCGAGCGCGCATTCGACGAACGTCTCCGCGAACTTCGCGGCGCGCGGGAACGGCTCGCGCGTCTCGGCGTCGAGCACGAACTCCACGCCGGCCAGCAACCCGCGTCCGCGCACATCGCCCACGTGCGGCAGCGCGAGCAGCGACTGCAATTCGCCGTGGAGCACGGGCCCCATCGCCGCACAGCGCTCCACGAGGCGATGCTCGCGCAGATGACGGATCGTCGCGACGCCCGCCGCACACATCACCGGATGATGCGAGAACGTCTGCGCGTGCATCAGACCGCCGGAGCCGCGCGCCAGCACATCCAGGATGCGCTCGGGCGCGACCACCGCCGAGAGCGGCGCATAGCCGCCGGAGATCCCCTTGCCGAGCGTCATGATGTCGGGCGCCACGCCGTACTGCTGCATCGCGCTCCACGTGCCCGTGCGTCCGGCGCCGGTGAGCACCTCGTCGGCGATGAAGAGCACGTCATGCCGGTCACAGATGTCGCGGATCGTCCGGAAATAATCGGGGCGCGGCGTCACCGCGCCCGTGGACGAACCGCCGATCGGCTCGGCAATGAACGCCGCGATGCTGTTCGCGCCCTCGCGCACGATCGCTTCCTCCAGCGCCGTGCCGCTGCAGATCGGGCACGCGGGGTCGAGGCCGCCGCATTCGCAACGGTAGCTGTATGGTGCCGGCACGCGCGTCACGTTCACGAGCCACGGCTGAAAGAACGTGCGGTAGTGCTCGCGCGCCGACGCCGCGAGCGCGAGCATCGTATTGCCATGGTAGCCGGGCGAGAGACTGAGGATCTTCTGCTTCGCCGGCATCCCCCGCTCCACCCAGTATTGTCGCGCGAGCTTGAGCGCGGCCTCTACGGCCTCCGATCCGCTGCAGAGGAAGAACACCTTGTCGAGATCGCCCGGTGAGAGCGCGGCGATCTCGGCGGCCAGCTCTTCCGCCGGTTCGTTCGTGAAGTGTACACCATTCACGTACGCGACCTTGCGCGCCTGAACGGCGAGCGCGTCCGCGATCGTGTTCACGCCGTGCCCCACGTTCACGACGAAGGCGCCGCCGGACGCGTCGAGATATCTCTTGCCCGCATCGTCGTACAGCCAGCAGCCTTCGCCGCGCACGATGCGCGGATATGCGCGCGTCAGCTTGCGGTAGAAGACGGCAGTGTCGGGATACCGGAACTGAATGGCGGGCTCGCGCGAAGAGGGTCGCCTCAAGATACGGGCGCGGACAGGGGGTTTCCAGCGAACAGCACGGGCGCGTCTGGCATACGGTACGGCATGGTTGACAAAACAACATTTCTTGATATATCGTTCGGCATGAGTTCGACGCTCACCGCCGATCGCACGCGCATGGCGCGGCTGTTCCACGCACTCTCCGATGAGACGCGGCTCGAGATCATCGAGCTGCTCCGCGGCGGCGAGCGGTGCGTGTGCGAGCTTACCGACGCCCTCGATGCGGCGCAGTCCCGGCTCTCCTTCCACCTCAAGGTGCTCAAGGAGGCGGGACTCGTGCACGATCGCGCGCAGGGCCGTTGGACCTACTACACGCTCTGTACCGAGACACTCGGCGAGGCCGACGACGCCGTGGATGCTTTGCGTCCACGACGCAGCGGCCGCGCCCTACCCGTGAGGTGTTGCTGATGAACGTGTCCAACGAGGACATCAAGGCGACGGTGAAGCAGAAGTACGGCGAAGCGGCGCTCCGCGCTCAGCAGGGAGACACGTCGTCGTGCTGCGGCGGGTCGTGCGGCTGTGGGACGGCCGATCCGATCACCTCCAACCTCTACACCCGCGGCGAGACCGATCAATTGCCCGAGGGCGCCGTGCTCGCCTCGCTCGGCTGCGGAAATCCCACCGCGCTCGCCGAGCTGCATGCCGGCGAGACCGTCCTGGATCTCGGCTCGGGCGGCGGCATCGACGTGCTCCTCTCCGCGAGGCGCGTGGGCCCCACCGGCAAGGCGTACGGCCTCGACATGACCGACGAGATGCTGGCGCTCGCACGCGAGAATCAGCGCGCCGCCGGCGTGACGAACGCCGAATTCCTCCGCGGCGAGATCGAGCATATCCCGCTGCCGAACGCGACGCGTGGACGTGATCATGTCGAACTGCGTGATCAATCTTTCGGCCGACAAGAAGCAGGTGCTCGCCGAGGCCTTCCGCGTGCTCAAGCCGGGCGGACGCTTCGCGGTCTCGGACGTCGTCGTGCACGGCGAGCTGCCGCCGGCGGTGCGGCGGAACATGGAGCTGTGGGTCGGCTGCGTCGCGGGCGCGCTCGCGGACACGGAGTTCCTTGCTCTGTTGGCAGGGGCCGGGTTCGTCGAACGCGAGCATCGAGCCGACGCGCGTCTACTCGTTCGACGATGCGAAGGCATTCCTCGGAGAGGCGGGGCTCGATGCCGCCGAGATCGCGCATGACGTAGAAGGCCGCGTGATGGGCGCGTTCATTCGCGCGCGAAAGCCGGCATAGCCATGAGCGCTCCCGAGATCGGCGCGCCCCCGCGCCCCTTCCGCCTGCTCTTCCTCTGCACCGGGAATTCGGCGCGGAGTCAGATGGCGGAGGCGATCCTGAACAAGAAGGGCAAGGGCCGCTTTGAAGCGCATAGCGCCGGCTCGCGCCCCGCGCCGCGCGTGAATCCGCTCGCGATCGAATCGCTGCGCCGGGCCGGCATCACGTGGAACGGTCATCCGCCGCAGAGCGTCGATGGTCTCGAGCGGGAGCACTGGGACTTCGTGATCACGGTGTGTGACAACGCGCGTGAAGCGTGCCCTGTGTTCCCGGGGCAGCCGACGCTCGCGCATTGGGGCATGGAGGATCCGGCCGAGGTGCAGGGGTCAGATGAAGACAAAAGCCGCGCGTTCGAGCACGCACGGCTGATGATCGACCGCCGGATCGATCTGCTGCTGGCCCTGCCGATCGAGAAACTCGAGCGCATCGCGGTCGCATCCCGCGTGCGCGCGATCGGTTCGGAGCCGTAGCAGGGCTATTCGCCGAAGGGCCGCTGCCCGCCGGGATTCGAGCGGCGCTGCTTCAGTACGGTGAGTTGCCAGCCGTCCTGCCAGCGGTCGAACGGGAAATACTCACCATTCGGTCCCGCGAGCCCGCGCCGATCATCGCGCAACACTCCCCGTGCAATGTGCTTCTTGTTCGCGTCCGTGATCAGAAGATCGGTCCCGGGCTCGAGCTGTCGCAACTCCCATTCGGGGAACTTGTCGGTCATGGACGTTATCCTCCCTCAAGCAAATGGTCCGTTCGGCAGCCCGGCCGGCATGGCGCTCGCTATGAGCACCGAAGCCCCGTGGGCTTTGCGTCCCTGCCTTTCGACAGGTTTGCCATTTCGCGGCCCTCGCATGAGGACGCACTTGAGACAATGACGCATTAAATCCCGCTTAGTAACGGCGGACGGCTGACTGCGGGCTGTCGGCTGTCGACTGTCGCAGCCGGTGGCTCAAAGACCACACCATTTCGTTCGATGGGCGGCGTCTCTTCGGGGGGCCGGAACAGCAACCTGCGACCCCGGTCAATCGTCGTTCCTGTGGACGAGTGTCACCCCGTACCGCCCGCCCTCCACCGGACGAGATGCGCAAAGCGATCGCCGCGTTCGAACAGGAATTCTCGCAGTGGGGGCTCTCGCTCCCGGCGCAGGATATCGTCGATCGCCAAGCCGGCCACATGGAGCGGCATGGCTGGAGCGTCGACTATTCCTTCGGGAAGGACGCGTTCGGCGAGTTCCTCGAGTACCATGCGCGGCGCGCTGTCGCGAACGAGCCGGTGGTAGAGCGTCATGCGCGCGTCTACCATAACGGCGAGCGGAATTTCGTGCCGGCGCCTCCGGCCGCCGCGTCGGCCGAGCCAGTCTTCATCAAGCCCGATCCGAATGTGAAGACCGCGACGCCGGGCTCCGCTCGCCGGCCCACGCTGCCGCCATGGAAAGCGATGGTCGACGAGGCGACGGACGATCACCGCCGCCCAATGACGCCCGCGCCGCAGCGCGACCGCTTCACGCACGGGCTCCCGCAGCGCCGGCGCGCGTTTCGTGCGCGCGCCGAGTGATCCCGATATCCAACCGCGTTCGTACAGCCGCGATCGCCGGCCAGCCGCCACCGCCTTCGCGATCGGCATGGGCGCAGCCATCCTCGTCGCGCTCGGCCTGACGCTCACCGTGCGCACGATCAAGAACCGTCGCGCGCTCAGCGCCGCCAGTTCGCTGCCGGACAGTCTCGTGCTCGATCCGATCATCGTCTACGCCCCGGAAGTCCTCGGCTTCGCGGTGGACAGCGCCGCGAGCCGCTTCACGCAACCAATGGTCAGTACACAAAGCGCCGACCCGAATCGCGCCGAGATCGTGCGGCCGGAGCACGGCATGACCCCGATCATTCCGAGCGATCCGGGCGTGAAGAAACATCCTGCGCCGGCGGCGACGAGTCGTGGGGGAAAATTCCACGTACCATGAACATGCGGCTGCACGAGAGCGAATCGCACCAACGCGAACCGGCGCCCCTAGGGCGCCGGTTCATTTTTTCCTGATGATTGATGACGGCGGATTCAACTGGTGAGTGCAACAGTGTTTGATTGATTGCTCTCACTGGAGGTGGCTCCGTGGCACGACGGCTTCGGGCCGATTTATCGGCGCAGCGCCGACGGGAGTTGTGGGTCCGGTGGCAGGCGAAGGAATCGATCGGCGATATTGCGCGCGCCTTGGCGTGCACTCCGAGCACGATCTACTACGTGCTGGCGCCGGCGGGCGGCATCGCGCCCATGCCCCGACGCCGCGCGGCGGACGCATTGACGCTGGCGGACCGCGAAGAGATCACACGCGGGATCGCGCGAGAGGACTCGGCCCGCGCGATCGCGCGGACGTTGCACCGTGCGCCGTCGACGATCGCGCGCGAGATTATGCGGAATGGAGGTCGCGCGCAGTACCGAGCCGCGGGCGCCGACGCTGCCACCTGGCGTCGCGCGAGCCGTCCGAAAGCGTGTGTGCTGGCGCGCCACCCGGCGCTGCGCGCCGTGGTGGCGGCGCAGCTCGAAGCACGGTGGTCGCCGCGCGAGATCGCGGGCCGCCTCGTGAGCGACTATCCGAACGACCCGACGATGCGGATCTCGCATGAGACCATCTATCGGAGTGTGTATATCCAAGCGCGCGGCGTGCTGAAGAAGGAACTGATCGCGCATCTGCGGCACCGGCATGGCCTGCGCCGCCGGCGCGGCGCGGTGGCCGCGCCGCGCGCGAGTCGCATTCCCGATCTGGTGTCGATTGCCGCGCGCCCGGCGGAGGTGGCGGACCGCGCCGTGCCGGGTCATTGGGAGGGCGACCTGCTCGCGGGATCGCGGAACTCGCACATCGCCACCCTCGTCGAACGGAAATCCCGCTATGTGCATTTGGTGCACGTGACCGGCAAAGACACCCAGAGTGTCGTCACCGCGCTGATCCGTGAAGTCCAGCGACTGCCGGCCGGGCTCATGCGCTCCCTCACCTGGGATCGCGGCAACGAGATGCGGCACCATCACCGCTTCACGATGGCCACCAACGCCACGGTGTATTTCTGTGATCCGCAGAGTCCGTGGCAGCGCGGCTCGAACGAAAACACGAACGGGTTGCTCCGCCAATACTTTCCGAAGGGCGCCAATCTCTCACACGTCACGCAAGCGGAACTGGATGCCGTCGCGCTCCAACTCAATCAGCGCCCGCGCGAAACGCTTGGCTTTCGTACGCCGGCCGAGCAACTTGCCCTCGATGTTGCAGCGACCGGTTGAATCCGCAACTGATGACTGATGTACTCGATCACTGTTGACTGTTGACTGCAACCCCGGGATGTCCTGGTGACGACGTCGCCGCTGAATTGACACCACGCAAAATCCCGCCCATGCTAACCCATGACCTGCAAACACTGCGGCAAGGAAATCAGCCCCGACGATAAGATCTGCCCCCACTGCCACGAAGATCTCGTCAAGAACGCGGGCCGCCGATCGAGCTCCACCGCCGCGAAGATCGTAGTCGGCTGCGCCTTCGCGATCGCCGGCGTCTTCGTGATCGGCATCTTCGCCGCCGTCGCGATCCCGAAATTCGCGAACACGAAAGAGAAAGCGTACGTCGCGTCGATGCGTGCCGACCTGCGTCAGATCGCGACCGTCCAGGAAGCCTATTTCGTGGACAATCGCACCTACACCACCGATGGCACGCGCTTCCACATCAGCGGCTCGAACCACCTCGTGATCCCGTCGGCCAGCAAGACCGGATGGACGGCGGTGATGAGCAATCCCAACACCGCGATCACGTGCCAGATCGGCTTCGGCAGCGACTCCACTCCCGCGGGCGACGGCGTGATCCAATGCCATTAGCGAGAACGGCGCCCCAAGAGGGCGCCGTTCTCATGTCTCCTGATGACTGATGACTGCGGACTGATGACTGTCGACTGGATCACTGCTGACTGTTGACTGCAACTCAGATACCACAGGTGATGCCGTTCGTAGTTACTTCCGCTTCGGCCGCTGATCCGCCTTGAACAAATACACCGATTTGACCAGCCGCGGACCACTCGCATCACATACCGCCATACTACTCCCCTCATACGCACTCGCCACCGACTACTCCCCCTTCTTGTTCAACGCATAGAACTCAAGATTGAACCACGGCCGGCCCTTCTCATCCAGCAGCCGCGCCTCCGTCATCGCGAGCACGCGCTCCATCACCTTCATCAGCGACTGCTCCGGCGACATCCCCTGTCGCATGAACTCCACGGCCAGGAATCCGCCGCACACCTTGATGTTCGCCTCGCCACGGCCCGTGGATCCGGCGGCGCCCACTTCGTTATCGCAATACTGCCCCGCGCCCACGATCGGCGAATCGCCCACGCGCCCGGGGATCTTCCACGAGAGCCCGCTCGTGGTGGTGACGCTCGCGATGTCCCCGCTCGCCGTCACCGCGTCCATGTTGATCGTCCCCCATGTATGCGGCACGCCGCGCTCGTCGTAACTCACGTGTGACGCCGGATCCTCCGGCCGCGGCAGCATCGCGCCGCGCGGCGCGCCCGGCGCGGGCGGCTGCTCCAGCCAATTGTCGTACGCGTTGAGCCCCGCCTTCCACTTGAGCCAATCCTTCCGGCTCTTCTCGGTGAGCAGATTCTCTTCCTTGAATCCCATCTCCAGCGCGAACTGCTTCGCCCCCGCGCCCACGAGGAAGATGTGATCGGTGTAGTCCATCACCGCCTTGGCGACGAGCGACGGCGTCGCGATCCCCTCGAGCGCCCCCACCGCGCCGGCGCGCTTCGTGGGCCCGTGCATGCACGACGCATCGAGCTGCACGACGCCTTCTTCGTTGGGCAGTCCGCCGAGTCCCACCGATTGATCGTCGGGATTCAACTCGACGATATTCACGCCAGCGATGATCGCGTCGAGCGGATCGGCGCCCTTCGCAAGCAGATCGTACGCCACCTTGATGCCTTGCTTGCCGTTCGCGTCGGTGGTGAACCCGTTCGACGCCGAGATCACGACCGGGCGCGACGCGGGCGCGGCGCGCCGGAGGTCAGCGCGGTCGAAGAGGGAGATGACCGGTTGCGCGTTCGCATCGCGCGGCAGCGCGAGCCCGGCGGCGGCCGCCGCACCGGCGCCCAGGAAATGACGACGTGAGATGGACATGAGCCCTGACGGTGAGAGACTCGCTGAGTCTACCGCCGGCGCCCGTCAGCGGCTAGACGGCAGCAGCATGCAGGTGCAGGTCCCATGCGCCACCAGCTTCCCGCGCGCGTCGAACGCGCGCCCTTCCGACGTCGCGCTGCGCCTGCCCGCGTGCACCACCGTGCCCTCTGCGCGCACGACGCCGCTCTCCACCGTGAGCGGCCGAACGAAATGGATGTGCAGATCGGTCGTGGTATAACTCATGCCGCCCTCGAGCGTGGACCAGAGCGCGCAGCCCATCACCGTGTCGAGGAGCCCGCTCACCACACCGCCGTGCGCGATGCCCAGCGGGTTGTAGTGGAACTCCCCCACGTTCAGTTCGAACACGACCCGCCCCTTCTCGAGTTCGACACCACGCATTCCGAGCAGCTCCGTGTACGGCGGAACGGGCAACGTCCCGTCACGCATCGCTTGCAGTATCTCGAGTCCGCTCAGATGCGCCGACTCCGCGAAGACCTTGGGATCGTGCCATGTGATGGTGCGTTTCCGCTCATCGCTCATCGTGCCTCGCGCCTCGGCTGGTGTTGAAGAGGAACTTACAAACTTTTTCCTGCGTCCGGGGTAGGCAGTCCAACTCTGCGGAGCGAACATGCGCGCCCTCTCGCTGATCCCGATCGCGCTGCTCACCCTTGCGCTTGGCGCGCAGGACAGCACCGAAGCCGGAGTGCTGGTGCAGGACACGTCGCTCGCCGCGTCGGGTGACGAAGTGCGTGTCACCGCGCCATCGCTCGGCTTCCACGATACACGCGGCACCCTCGTCTCGATCCGCGACGATTCCATCCGATGGCGCATCCCCGGCCCCGGGAGCGCGACCATTCCGACCGCCATTTCCTCGGTCACCTCGATCGCGATCAACCACGGGAATCTCCCGCCCCACCGCAACGCGCTCAATGGCGCGGCCGTGGGTCTCGTGTCCGGCGCACTCGCCGGCTACGTGCGCGACAAGGTCGTGACCACCGATGGCGCGTGCCCGAACATTTGTACCGACGACGGCGAGCCCGTCGGCGGCGGCTTCGTCGGCGCGATCGCCGGCACCCTCGTCGGCGCCGGCATCGGGTGGCTCATCAAGACCGGATCGTATGAGCGCTACGATCAGCGCGCGATCAGGACGTGCTGCTCGTTCCTACCTGGGATAGCTCGACCGGGGCGGTAGGCTTTGTCCTGGCAGCGAAGTTCTGAACTGCAGACTGTCGGCGTCGGACTGTAGACGTTAGAATACAACTGCCCTGACAGTTCGTAGTCGTATTCTAAGTCTAACGTCTCAGTCTAAGTCTGCAGTTCAGCGAGAAATCTCCTGACCGCCTTGAGATCGATCGCTCTCCTGAACCCGCGCCGTATCCTTCGCATCAAAGATCGCATACGCCTCGTCGCAATACTTCGCGAAGAAGGCCCACGTCATCTGATGTTTGCGCCCCCACGTCACGCACACGGGGCCGAGGGTGGTGTAGCCGGGGACGTGCACATAGTGCCCGCCCCATGAATTCACGGCGCCGGTCGGACCGGACACGACGTCCCATGGCTTGCCCGCCTGAAACTGTGCTTGCGCCGAGATCGGGAGTCCGAGCCCGAGGCCGACGCCCACATCGAGCACGATCGCCTGTTTGACCTGATTGCGCACCGAGCGATCCAGCTCGGAGAACGCCTGGATGCGATAACGCTTCGCGGCGGCGAGCCAGCCCGATGAACGCCATTCCTTGAGCGAGTCGAGCACGACGAGCCCGCTGTCAGGACCGCCGGTCTCCTTGAAATACTCGCGCGTCACATCGCTGTCGGTGATCGCGATGATCTTCCCCTGCTCCACCAGCTCGAAGCGCAGCGTCTGATGCGCGCGCCCGGCGATCACGCAATCGCCATACTGATCGTTCGCGAAGATCGGCGTCGGCACGCCCGGATGCTTCACATCGAAATCATACTCCGCCGGCAACGCCGGCGCCGCGCGCAGTATGCTCGCGAACCGAAGATTTCGCCGATCGCGCTTAGCTCTTTGCTTACCGAGGCGATATAGCGGATTGCGAGATAAACCCTTACTGCGTCGCATAGCCCCTCCCGCGCGAAGGAAAAGGCAGTTCCCTGATGACTGAGGACTGATGACTGCTGATTGTTGACTGGATCGCTCTTGACTGTTGACTGCAATTCTAAGCGTGCTTGTGCTTCAACACCTCCCTTGCCGCGAGGAACCCCGCCCCTCCCGCGATCCCTCCGCCCGGATGACTCCCCGATCCACACAAGAACAACCCCGGCACCGGCGTAGCATACCGACTACTCCCCGCTACCGGCCGCATGAACAATATCTGATCCAACGTCAACTCGCCGTGATACACATTTCCCTCGGGCAGCGAATACTCCGTCTCGAGATCCAACGGCGTCAGCACCTGCTTCCCGACCACCATTCGCGAGATCCCCGGCGCATACTCCTCCAGCGTCGCCATCACCCGGTCCCCGAGCGACTCACGCCCCGCCACGTCCCACTCACCACTCCGTAGTCGCCGTGGCGCATATTGCATGTGCACACTCATAACACTTTTCCCCGCCGGCGCCAACGACGAGTCCGCGAGCGACGGGATCCGCACCTGCAGATACGGCTTCTCCGACACGCGCCCATACTTCGCGTCATCGTACGCGCGCTCGAGGTAATTGAGATCCGGCGCGATCACGATCGTCTCGTCACCCATCGCGCCGGCGAACTTCGGCACGCCGTCGAGCGCCAGATTCACCTTCGCCCACGCGCCCTTGTACTTGATGTTCCCCACCGCGCTCGTGAATTCCGGCGAGAGCTGCGACGGATCGCAGAGCGACATGAACGTGCGCCGCGGATCGGCACTCGAGATCACGCGCGGCGCCGCGATCGTGTCGCCGTTCGCGAGCACGACGCCCGTCGCGCGGCCGCCGGCCATCGATACCTGTTTCACGTCACAGGCGGTCCGGATCTCCACACCCGCGGCGCGCGCTGAATCCGCCAGTGCGCGCGCGATCTCGCCCACGCCGCCACGCGCCGTCACCGGCGCGTGGAATGCCCCCGCCGCGCGGCCCACCTGATGATGGAGCAGCACGAAGGCCGTGCCGCCCGCGCGCGGACCCTGGAAGATGTTCGTGATCCCGCGCGCGCCCACGATCCCCTTCAGCGCATCGGTCTCGAAGGCATCATCCAACACCTCCTGCACGGACATCGGCACGATGCGCATAAGGTCCACCATCTCGGCCTTGCCGAGCTTGCGCAGCCGCAGCCCCAGCGACGCCGCACTGAACAGATCGCCCGCGCTCGACGCGTCGATGCTCGGCGCCGGCACCGAGTAGACCGCCTCGAGGAATCCGGCGAGCCGCGCGATCCGCGCCGTGAACACCGGCCAGTGCGCCGCGTCCTTTGGCGAGATGGCGGCGATCGACGCCGCCGCTCTCGCGACATTCCCATCGAGGCGGAACGACGTTCCGCCCCGCTGCGGCGCGAGCGCCGATCCGCTCGACGGGATGAGCGACAGCCCGTGCTTCCCGAGTTCGAGATCGCCGATGATCTTTGCCGACAGATACCCCGCGTCGTGCGCGCATGCATCCACTTTGAACCCGGGCGCCAGCTCGGTGGTCACTGCACTACCGCCCACGGTGCCTCGCCGCTCCAGCACGAGCACTCTGAGTCCGCCGCGAGCGAGGTAGCCCGCGGTGACGAGGCCGTTCAGCCCCGCGCCGATGATGATCGCGTCGTAACTCATGCGTCCTTCAAGATCTCGAGCGCCGCGAGCCGGCCGGAGGCGCCCATGATGCCGCCGCCGGGATGCGTTCCCGCGCCGCACTGATAGAAGCCGCGCACGGGAGTGCGATAGCGCGCCCATTCGGGCGCCGGCCGGAAGAAGAACAGCTGATGCAGCGCGAGCTCGCCGCCGAAGATGTTCCCCTCGCTCAAGCCGGTGATCTCCTCGATCTCGTGCGGCGTGATCACTTGGCGGTGCATGATCGCGCGTTTGATGTTCGGCGCGAACTGCGCGAGCGTGTTCACCACGGCGTCACCGAACGCCTCGCGCTTCTGCGCGCTCCATCCGCCGTTGATGTTCCACGGCGCGTACTGCACGAAGATCGACATCACGTGCTTGCCTGGCGGCGCCATCCCCGGATCGATCAGCGACGGGATGATGATGTCCATGTACGGCTGCCGCGAGAACTCGCCGTACTTCGCGTCGTCATACGCGCGCTCCACGTAATCCATGCTCGGACTGATCGACATCGCGCCGCGCAGATGCGGTCCGTTGCCGGGGAGACAGGTGAAATCCGGCAATTCGCTGAGCGCGAGATTCACTTTCCCCGACGAGCCGCGGAATTTGAACTTGTCGATCGCGCTCGTGAAATCGTCCGGCAGCTCTTTGCGGTCGAGCAGATGCATGAACGTGCGCCGCGGATCGAGGCCGCTCACGATGATCGGCGCCTCGAACTCATCGCCGTTCTCGAGCGCCACGCCCGTCGCGCGGCCGTTCTTCACGATCACTTTGGCCACGCCGGCATTGAGCTTGATCTCCGCGCCGAATGCGCGCGCCGAACTCGCGATCGCCTCGCTCACGCTCCCCGTGCCGCCTTTCGCGAATCCCCACGCGCGGAAGACGCCGTCGATCTCGCCCATGTAGTGATGCAGCAGCACGTACGCGGTGCCGGGCGAGCGCGGCCCGAGGAACGTGCCGATGATCCCGCTCGCACTCTTCGTCGCTTTCAGCACGTCGGTCTCGAACCACTCGTCCAGGAAATCGCTCGCGCTCATGGTCATGAGCTTGTACAGCGCGTTGAACTTCACCGCGCCCAGTCCGCGCATGTGCTTTCCGAGTCGGAGCATGCCCATCAGATCGCGCGGACTCAGCGACGCCGGGTCGGGCGGCACCATCGAGATGATCGGCTTCACCGCGCGCGCCATGTGGAACATCAAGCTGCCCGTACTCGTCGTACGCGTCCGCGTCTCTCTTCGAGTGCCGCAGCAGTTCGCGGCGCGTGTCATCGTGGTCGGGCCACTGCGCGAGATAGTCGCCGTTCAGCATCGGCGTCACGGTGCTCTCGAGCGGCAGGATGTGCAGCCCATGGCTCGGCAGATCGAGATCGCGAATGATCTCCGGCCGCAGCAGGCTCACCACGTACGAGAACACCGAGAAGGTGAAGCCCGGGAAGACCTGCCGGCTCACCGCGGCGCCGCCCACCTGGTCGGCTCTCTCGAGCACGAGCACGCGCTTGCCGGCGCGCGCGAGATAGGCCGCGTTCACCAATCCGTTGTGCCCGCCGCCCACGACGATCGCGTCGTACCGCTTCACGGCCGTCATGCCTTCTTCCTCGGCGGGTCGAAGAACGGCGTCGCCACCGCCTTCGCGGCCGCGCGCTTGCGAACGTGCTCCACCGTGACCTCCATCTCCAGCGGCGCCCCCGCGATGAAGTGCGGCGTGCGAACGTGCGCGAGCGCGATGTATTTCTTGAGCAGCGGGCTCCAGCTCCCGCTGGTCGCATAGCCCACTTGCGAGCCGCCCGCGTACACGGGCACGCTCGTGCGCCACGCCGTGTTCGGCAGGCGCGGCGGGAGACCCGCCTCGGCGTACAGTCCCTCGAGCGAATCCCAATCCACTTCGATGCCGGTAAGACGCCACTCGGGTCCGCGCGCGACTTCGGCCGCCAGCGCGTCCTTGCCCACGAACCACGGCTTCTTGAGATCCACGCTCCACGCGAGGTTCAGTTCGAAGGGCGAGGATTTCTGTGCCTCGATCATCGCGCGATGCGAGGAGAAATAGTCGACCTCGATGAGCACCAGCCCCGCCTCGATGCGCACCATGTCCAGCGCGAGCATGCCCGACGGGATGATCCCGTACGGAATTCCGGCGGCGTACAGCGCGTCCCAGAGCGGCAGCGCCTGCGCCGCGTCCACCCAGATCTCGTAGCCGAGGTCGCCGGTGTAGCCGGTGCGCGAGATCGTGATGGGAATGCCGCGCGCCTTGGTGTGCACGAGACGGAAATACTTGAGCCCCGACAGATCGCTCTCCGTCAGCTGCTCGAGGATCGCGCGCGAAGTCGGACCTTGCAGCGCGAGCGCCGCCGTCTTCTCGGAGACATCCTCGATCGTGACGTCCATGCCGATCGCGTTGCGCGAGAGCCACAGGATGCTCGGATCGGCGGAGGTCATACGGAACGTGCGCTCGTCGAGGCGCGAGATCGTGCCATCGTCGATCACCTTGCCGTGCGAATCGCACCAGCACGTGTAGCCGACTTGGCCGACTCTCATCTTCGTCACATCGCGCGTGACGACGCGATCGAGCAACCGCGCCGCGTCGCGGCCGCCGATGAGATACTTGTAGAGCGGCGTGACATCGATGAGGCCCGCGGAACTTCGGATCGCGTGGTACTCGCGATCGTGCACGAGATCGTACTGGCTGGCCGCGACATACCCGGCCCAGCGCCGCCACGATTGGCTGACGCAGAGGGCGGCGGTGCGCGAGTGAAATGGGGTCTGTTTGAGCATTTTGGCTCGCGGAACTTACTCGGTGCGACGGGGACTCGCGAGCTTTTCGCCTTCGGCGCGACTGACGGGAAGCGGGAAGCGGGAAGCGCCGCGGGAAGCGCGAACGCCGGAGGACTCCCCGTCTGTTATCGCTTCCCGCGGCGCTTCCCGCTTCCCGCTTCCCGCGTAGTTATTCCGCCCTCAGAGCCTCATTCGGATCCACCCGCGCCGCGCGTCGCCGCGGGGATCAACACCGAGAGCGCCGCGACAGCCGAGCAGAAGGAGCGGGATCACGAGGAAGGTCAGCCCATCGAGCGGCGCCACGCCGTACAGCACGGAGCCCAGGAATCGCGTGAGCAGCGCGGCCGCTGCGAGTCCCGCGGCGATGCCGCCGGCGGCCGGCGCGAGGCCCTGCCGCATTACGAGCGCCAGCACCGTCGCGGCGCGCGCGCCGAGCGCGAGCCGGATCCCGATCTCACGCGTCCGCTGGCTCACGGCGTACGAGATCACGCCATAGATGCCGACGGCTGCGAGGAGAAGCGCCAACGCAGCGAAGCCCGCCATGAGCGCCATCGTGAATCGCTGCTCCTGGGTCGCCGCGGCGAGCACGTCGCCCAAGGTCTCAACGTGATTCAGCGGCACATCGGCGTCGAGCGAGCGCACGATCGCGCCGACGGGTATCGCGAGCGCGCGCGCGTCGCCGCTGGTGCGCGCCACGAGCGTCATCGTGCGCCGCGGGCTCCCGAACGTATTGCCCCACTGCGCGTGCGGCACGAAGAACTTGCGCTTCACCGGCGTGGTGAGCGACTGATGATGCACGTCGCCGATCACGCCGACGATCGTGCGCCACGGCTCGTTCGGTCCGCCGAACTTGATCCGGTGCCCGAGCGGATCCTCATCGTGGAAGTACTCGCGCGCGAGCGTCTCGTTCACCGCGATCACGGGCACGCCATCCAGGCGGTCCGTCGGCTCGATGCCGCGGCCGCGCACGACGCGCTCCTGCATGGCGTCGAAATAGCCCGGCGTCACGACCTGCCAGTCGGCGCTCAGCCCGTTCGCTTTGGGATCTTGCGGGCGCCCCTCGATCGCCATCCCGGCATCGCCCATGTCCGTGGCGAGCGGAAGCTGCCGTACGAAGCCAGCCGCTTGTACGCCGGGCAGCTCACGAACGCGCTCAGCTACGCGGTCGTAGAAATCCGACACCGCGGCAGGTGTCGGATACCGCATCGCGGGCAGCGAGAGATCGAGCGTGAGCGCGTTGCGCGCCCCGAATCCCGGATCGATCCGCCGCAAGTTCGCGAAGCTTCGAATGGTCAGCCCGGCCCCGATCACGAGCAGCACCGCGAGCGCCATCTCGGCCGCCACCAGCAATGAGCGGCCCCGCATGCGCGCCGCACCGCCGCTCTGACCGCGGGCGCCATCGCGCAGCGCGTCCTGCAGATCGATCCCGGCGCCGCGCACCGACGGCAGCAGGCCGAACACGAGGCCCGTGCCCACGGACAGCACCAGCGTCACCGCGACCACGCGCCAATCCACGGAGAGGTCGGCGAGGCGCGGCACCGAGGCCGGCGCTCGCGCCACGAGCAGGCGCACGCCTACCCACGCGAGCGCGAGTCCCAGCGCACCACCGGCACCGCAGAGGATCACGCTCTCACCGAGCGCCAGCCGCACGAGATCACTCTGTCCCGCGCCGAGCGCCGAGCGCACCGCGATCTCGCGGCGCCGCGCATCGGCGCGCGTGAGGATGAGATTCGCGACGTTCGCGCACGTGAGCAGCAGCAGCAACGCGACCGCGGCCGAGAGTACCAAGAGCGCGCGCGAAGCGCTGCCGGCGATATCGGCGGGCAGCGGCACTGCGAACGCTGTGAACCGCATCGACACCGGATAGAGTCCCTGCTCCGTCCACTGTCGCGCGAGCGCCGCGACCTGCGCGCTCGCGGCCGGCGCACTGACTTCCGGTTTCAGCCGCCCCACCGCGTACAGGTAGTGACTGCCGTGATCGCGCATGCCGGCATCAATGCCCAGCGGTTGCACGAGCTGTGTGGTGGCGAGTCCTTTGAACTCGAGCGGGAACTTGAAACCGCGCGGCAGGATCCCCACCACCTGCTGCGGCTTGGCATTCACGTCGATCATGCGGCCGATGATCGACGGATCGCCGCCGTAGCGCCGCTGCCAGAGATCGTACGAGAGCATCACGACGGCCGGCGCCTTCGGCACATCCTCCGCTGCCGTGAACGAACGCCCGAGCGCCGCCGGCGTGCCGAGCACATCGAGCATGTTCGCCGTCATTTGCGTCACGCCGACGCTCTCGGGCCCGCCATCGCCCGTGAGCGTCGCGTCGTTCTGCGTGCTCCACGCCGCCACATCCTGGAAGGACGTCGCCTCCTTGTAGCCGAGGTAGTCACCCTCCGCGAGCCACGTCTTGTCGAAGTTGACCCACTTGCTCCAAATGAGCGCGAGCCGCTCAGGCTGGCGATACGGCAGCGGCTTGAGCAGCACCGCATTCACGACCGAGAAGATCGCCGAGTTCGCCCCGATCCCCAGCGCGAGGGTGGTGATGACGATGGCGCAGAAAGCGGGGCGTTTTGCGAGGGAGCGGAGAGAATGCACGAGAGGCTCGGGCGCTAGGGTGCTTCTTAGACCATCGCGCCGTCGGAAAGGTTGGCGTCGTGACTACAGACTGAGACTTTAGACTGAGACTTCGAATGCGGATGTGAGACGAGACGCTTTCTAACGTCTCGTCTGAGTCTAAGTCTGCAGTACCGACTGGAACTACAAGATTAGAGTACGAGGCGAGCTGCGGCTCAGAACCAAAGCACCTGATACCCCACCCCGAACGTCTCGAACTTCGATCCCACGCGCGCGCTCGCGCCGTCGGAGTAGTTGAATTTCACCTGCTGGCCCTTGCCGACCGTGATCGCGGCAATGAGTCCGATGCGCGAGTTGTCCTGCCGCGCCGTGGTGGGGCCGCCGTTCACCTGCGTGCCTCCGCCCGCGTAATAGGTGGCGTCGGCCGCGACCCAGATCCACTTCGCGAACGTGTAGCTCGCGTGCGCTTGCAGCGACGTGAGCGGATCCTGCGTGCGCTTGGCCGTGCCGGGATAGAAATCGTAGTTCGGCGCGAAGAGCCACACCCCGGCATAGAGGTCCAGGTACAGCTTCTTGTTGAAATTGTACGACGCGCCGACCTCCGGCTTCCATGCCCATCGGTTGGTCCCGACGTTGATCAGGTGCTGCGGATCGTACTGTCCCGTCGGCACCGCGAGCGCCAGGCTCGCGCCGAAGATGAATCGGCTCGCGGGCGTGGACGCGAACATCTGCGGCGTGAGCGCCGGGCTGCCAATGATGTTCAGCGACACTTTGAGCCGTGCATCGGCGATCCCGGCGCGGCTCACGGCGCTGTCGGTAGTCCCACCGACCTTCCCGCTCAGATAGCCCCACGCGTACGGGATCGCCGCAGTGAACAGCCCCTGCATGTGCCCGATCGCGAAGGTCTGCCCGATGCCGACGGCGACGTTGCGCACGTCGGCCTTCACATCCGTGATCGGCACCGACGGATCGAAGATGATGTCGCCGGTAGAGATCCCATAGGCGACCGCCGCGAAGTGCGCGCCTGTTGGCGACGCCGAGTACGACCGGGGCTCGAGTTCCTGACCGGCCGCGTGGGCGGCCGTGATCGCGAGGATCCCGGCGGCGAAGCGAAATGGGCGAGTCGTGCGCATGGCGGATAATGCCGCGCGTGCAAGGCGCGCGATAGTCGGCACTACGCCGTGAGCAGCCGCTCCAGTACAATGCGCCGGCGTGCAATGTCCGCGAGCGTCACGTCGTCGAGCACGGCCAGGAAGGCGCGCAGCGCCGTGTGGAGCGTTTTCGCGAGTGCGCACGCCGGCGCGATCGGACACTCGTTCGTCTCCGGCGTGAAGCACTCCACCAGCGCGAAACTCTCCTCGAGGCGCCGCACCACCGCGCCGACGACGATCCGCTCCGGCGCCCGCGCCAGCCGCACGCCGCCCGTGCGCCCGCGCTGCGTGGTGACGAACCCCTCCGCCGCGAGCCGGTGCACGACCTTGAACAGGTGATCCTCCGAGATCCGCATGCGCCGCGCAATGTCCGTCACCGTCCGCGGCTCCCCGGGATGCAGCGCGAGCAGAATGAGGCATCGCAGCGCGTAGTCGGTATGGCGGGTCAGACGCACGGTCGGCTCCGGTGCGGGCGGTAGGGGAATCCCCGACACGACGTCGGGAGAGGTCCGGATTTCAAAAGTCGTACCTTATATGCAACATATATGCGTCATGCGATCCGTCAATCGGGAATGCACGCCGCTCCGCGATACCCCGCTCCAAACCCATGAGGTCTCGACCATGTCCACCTCGTTCCGCACCCGCACCCTGATCTTCGCCGCCGCGCTCGTGGCGGTGCTCGGCGCCGGCTACGCGTGCGCGCCGCATCAGGGATCCCCTTCTCTCATTAGCAGCGACGCCGCCTCGAAGGTGTACGTCGCGCCCGGCAGCTACGACGAGTTCTACGCTTTCTTCTCAGGCGGCTTCAGCGGGCAGGTCGCCGTCTACGGTCTCCCCTCCGGCCGCCTCCTCAAAGTGATCCCGGTCTTCTCCGTGTTCCCCGAGAACGGCTACGGATACAACGAGGAGACGAAGAACATGCTCAACACTTCCTACGGTTTCATCCCGTGGGATGACGCGCACCACACCGCCCTCTCGCAGACCGACGGCGTGGACGACGGCCGCTGGCTCTTCATCAATGGGAACAACACGCCGCGCATCGCGCGCATCGATCTCACCAGGATGGAGACCGACGAGATCATCGAGATCCCGAACGCCGCCGGCAATCACGGCTCCCCGTTCATCACGCAGAACAGCGAGTACGCCGTCGCGTCCACGCGCTTCTCGGTGCCGGTGCCGAACGCCGACGTGCCGATCGCGTCGTTCAAGCGAAACTTCAAAGGACAGATCTCCTTCATTCGCGCCGATCAGCCCGGCAAGATGGCGATCGCGTTCCAGATCGTCGTCCCCGGATTCAATTACGATCTCGCCCGCGCGGGCAAGGGCCCGAGCGACGGCTGGATGTTCCTTACCACGTACAACACCGAGCAGGCGAACTCGCTGCTCGAAGTGAACGCGTCGCAAAAGGACAAGGACTTCATCGCCGCCGTGAACTGGCGCTCCTTCGAAAGCTGCATCAAGGCCGGCAAAGGCAAGCCGGCGCCCACCGAGTACCTCCACAACGTGATGGATTCCGCCACGCGCACCGCGCGCACGGAGAAGATCACGACGGTGCTGCAGATCACGCCGGCGGATTGCCCCAATTCCATGTTCTTCCTTCCCACACCGAAGTCACCGCACGGTGCCGACGTCGATCCCACCGGCGAGTACATCGTCGCGGGCGGAAAGCTCGCCACGGTCATCCCCGTGCACTCGTTCACCAAGTTGCAGAAGGCGATCGCCGACAAGGCGTTCGAAGGCGACTTCGACGGGATCCCGGTGCTGCAGTACAACGCGACGCTCGCCGGTGAAGTGAAGAATCCCGGCCTTGGCCCGCTGCATACCGAGTTCGACGGCAACGGCTACGCCTACACCTCCTTCTTCATCTCCTCGGAGATCGTGAAGTGGAAGCTCGGCACGTGGGAAGTCGTGGATCGCGTGCCCACCTACTACTCGATCGGCCACCTCATGATCCCCGGCGGCGGCACCCGCAAGCCGAACGCGAAGTACGTCGTCGCGCTCAACAAGATCACGAAGGACCGCTATCTCCCCACCGGCCCCGAGCTCGCGCAGAGTGCGCAGCTGTACGACATCACCGGCCCGAAGATGAAACTCCTGCTCGACTTCCCCACCATCGGCGAGCCGCATTACGGCAACGCCATCCTCGCGAGCACCATCCGCGACAAGCAGGTGAAGTTCTTCAAGATCGCCGAGAACAGGAATCCTATGGTGTCACGCGCCGAGAAGGAGACGGGCGTGACGCGCGAGGGCAAAGTGGTGCATGTGCGCATGACGTCCATCCGCTCGCACTTCTCGCCCGACAACATCGAAGGCGTGATGCTCGGCGACACGGTCTACTTCCACGTCACGAACCTCGAACAGGACTGGGACATCCCGCACGGCTTCGCCGTGGAGGGCAACCGGAACGGTGAGCTGCTCGTGATGCCGGGCGAGACGAAGACGCTCCGGTGGGTCCCGACGAAGATCGGCGTCTATCCGTTCTACTGCACCGATTTCTGTTCGGCGCTCCACCAGGAGAATGCAGGGCTACGTCCGCGTGTCCGCGCCCGGCAGCAGTGTCGCGCTCACGGCCACGCTCTCGAAGGGTCCCGCGCCGCAGCAAAAGAGCGGCGGCGACAAGAAGTAACTCTCACCGCGCGCGGGCGGGGCGCTCCGGCGTCCCGCCCCGCGCCCCAGGGCCGCACCGGCCACCGGAGCCACCGTGTCCCGCACCGCTCGCCTCTTCGTCGCGTTCGCCGCGCTGCTCATGCTCCCGGCGTTCGCGCTGCCTCTCTGGCGGATCTCGCTGATCGCGCCGCAGTACCCCGAAGGGCTCGGCATGCTCATCCGGATCTCGGATGTCACCGGCGCCAAGGAAGGCGATCTGCAGAGCATCAACGGGCTCAATCACTACATCGGGATGAAGGTCATTCAGCCCGATGCGATCCCCGAGCTCCGATTCATGCCGTGGATCCTCGGCGCGCTCATCATGTCGGCGTTGCTCGTGGCGTTGCTCGGGAACAAGAAGGTGTTCATCGGGTGGGCCGTGGCGTTCGCCGCCGTGCTCGCGGCGGGGCTCGCCGATTATTGGAAGTGGGGCTACGACTACGGCCACGACCTGAATCCCGACGCGATCATCAAGATCCCCGGGATGACGTACCAGCCGCCGCTCATCGGTTCCAAGCAGCTGCTGAACTTCGTCGCCACCTCGTGGCCTGCGCCGGGTGGCTGGCTGCTCGTCGCGGCAAGTGTGCTGGTCGCCGTCGCACTCACGCGCACGGCGCGGCCGGCCCGGCGACACGCGCGCAAGCTCGCGCTGGCCATCGTGCTCCTCGCAACGATCGCGCTCGCGCCGCGGGCGGCGGCACAGGCGCGCGACATCATCGTGAACCCGAGTGGCCCAGTGCGCACGATCACCGCGGCGCTCGCGGCCGCGCGTCCGGGCGACCGGATCCTCATCGACTCGGGTGCGTACCGTGAGCCGACGCTCGAGGTGCGCACGCCCCGCGTCACGTTGCAGGGCCGCGGCTGGCCGGTGCTCGATGGTGCGGGCGCGCGCAGCGTGCTGCTCATCCTCGCCGATAGCGTCACCGTTCGCGGACTGGTCGTCGCGAACACGGGCGTCGCCAACATGGAGGATCGCGCCGGGATCCGCGTGCAGGACGCGGACGATTGCCTCATCGACGGCAACCGGCTGCGCGATGACCACTTCGGCATCTACCTGCAGAACGCCGCCGGCTGCACGGTGCGCCGCAATGACATCTCGGCGCACGGACTCTCGCAGAGTTCCAGCGGCAACGGGATCCATCTCTGGTACTCGCCATACGCGCGCATCGAGTGGAATCACATCGACGGGCAGCGTGACGGCATCTACTTCGAGTTCTCACAGCATGGCGTCACCCGGTGGAACGTGAGCGAGCACAGCCAACGCTACGGGCTCCACTTCATGTTCTCCGATTCGTGCCGCTACGAACACAACACGTTCAGAGACAACAACTCGGGCGTCGCGGTAATGTACAGCCGCGGGATCGTGATGCATGCGAACCGCTTCGAGAATTCGGTGGGCGGTGCGTCGTACGGCCTGTTGCTCAAGGAGATCCTGGGCGGCGAGATATCGAACAATGTGTTCTCGCTGAACTCCACCGCGATCTATGTGGAGGGATCGTCGCACCTCGAGATCCGCGCGAACGACTTCCTGCAGAACGGCTGGGCCGTGCGCCTGCTCGGCAACGCGGAGGACGACCGGTTCACCAGCAATCGATTCGCCGGGAATGCGTTCGACGTCAGCACCAATTCCACGACCACCACCTCCACCTTCGACGGCAACTGGTGGGACGCCTACCGTGGCTACGATCTCGACCGCGACGGCACCGGCAATGTGCCCTTCTATCCGGTGCGTCTCTTCGCGCTCGTGGTGGAACAACATCCGCCGTCGCTGGCACTGCTGCGGAGTCCGGTGGTCGGAATGCTCAATGCGGCCGAGCGCGCATTGCCCGTACTCACGCCGGCGGCGATCGTCGACCGGCATCCTCTCATGCACAGCCCGCGGGTGGATCCATGATCGATCTCACGAACGTGCGCAAACACTTTGGCGCGTTGGACGTCTTGCACAGCGTCTCGTTCAGTGCGCGCCCGGGCGCCGTGACCGCGCTCGTCGGACCCAATGCCTCGGGCAAGACGACGCTCATCAAGATCATACTCCGTCTCACGCGCGCCAATGGCGGCGCCGTCTGGGTGAACGGCGCCCTGGCGGACGCGCGCGGCGAATACCGGCGCATGATCGGCTACATGCCGCAGGCGGCGCACTTTCCCGAGAACCTCACCGTGCGCGACGTGCTGGCGCTCGTCGCCGCGCTGCGGCCTGGCGTGGATCGGGATGAGGAGCTGATCGGCGCGTTCGGCCTCGCCGCCGAGATGGACAAGAAGATGGGGAACCTCAGCGGCGGCACGAAGCAGAAGGTCAACGCCGCGATCGCGTTCCTCTTCCGCCCGCGGATCCTGATCCTCGACGAGCCCACCGCCGGTCTCGACCCCGTGGCGAGCGGCATCTTGAAGGCGCGCATCCGCTGCGCGCGAGAGAACGGCTGCACCGTGATCATCACGTCGCACGTGCTCACCGAGCTCGAGGAACTCGCGGACGATGTCGCCTTCCTGTGCGATGGCTCGCTGCGATTTGCCGGCAGCGTGGCCGACTTGCTCGCGCACACGCGGGAGAAGCGCCTCGAGCCCGCGATCGGCGCGCTCATGCTCTCGGAACGCAGCCGCATCGCGGAGGCCGCATGAATATCATCCGGCTCGTCCTCGAAGCTGGCCTGCGCGATCTGGCGCGCAACCGGTGGATCGCGGCCTATGCGGCCGCGTTCGCGCTCATCGCCGGCGGCCTCTTCTGGTTCGGCGGCACCGGTCCGCAGGTCGTGCTCAGCATGCTGAACATCGTGTTGCTCGTGGTGCCGCTGGTCGCGCTCCTGTTCGGCACCATCCACGTGTATGGATCACGCGAGTTCGTGGAACTGCTGCTCGCGCAGCCGGTGCCACGCCGTCAGCTGTTCGCGGGTCTCTACCTCGGCCTCGCGCTGCCGCTCGCGGCCGCGTTCGCGCTGGGCGCCGGCATCCCCTTCGCGCTCCACGCGCATTCGGGCGCCGGCGCCGGCGCGCTCGCGGCGCTCTTCGGCGCGGGTATCGGGCTCACGCTCACCTTTTCGGCCATCGCCACGTGCATCGCGCTGCGCATCGACGACCGGCTCAAGGGCGTGGGGCTCGCGCTCGGCGCCTGGTTGATGACCACCGTCGTGTACGACGGTCTCGTGCTCGCCGCGGCCGCGGCGTTCTCCAACTGGCCGCTCGAGAAGCCGCTGCTCGCGCTCATGATCTTGAACCCCGTGGATCTCGCGCGCGTGCTGGTGCTGACGCAGCTCGACGTGCCGGCGCTCACCGGATACACGGGCGCGCTGTTCGAACGCACCTTCGGCACGCCGGTGGGCGTCACCGTGGCGATCGTCGTGCTCGCCACCTGGTGCGTCGCGCCGTTCCTGATGGCCGCGCGCCGATTCCGGCTGCGCGATTTCTAACTCGATCCTCACCTATGACATCACTTGGAGTCCATATGAAGACGTTGATTCGCACCACCGCTCTCACGATGCTCTTCGCCCTCGCCGCGTGCGGCGGCGAAAAGAAGGCCGCCGAGAGCGCGCCCGCCGCCGTGGCCGGCCCAGCCATGCCCTGCCCCACGTGCAAGGTGATCGACGTGACGGTGACGACGAACGAGAAGGGGAATTTCTTCACGCCGGCGGACTTCGAAGCGCACGAGGGCGACGTCATGCGCGTGACGCTCGTGGTGGGCGTCCACAACGTGCACTTTCTGCCCGATTCGAACCCTGGCAAATCGAATCTTCCGCCGGCATCGGACATGCTGCAACTGCCGGGCCAGAGCATCGACATCCCGCTCAACTTCGGGAAGGGAAAGTTCTATTTCCAATGCGACCCGCATGCGGCGCTCGGCATGAAAGGCCACGTGACCGTGGAGTAGAAACGACATCGCGGGGGGCGGTCGCGACGCCATCCCGGCTCCGTCGCCCTCGCGCTTACACGCTTCGAGCCTCGCGGCAGACTACCCCGCGAGTCTCTCGCTACGCGCGGGGCTCCTCCGCCGGGACGGCGTCGCTCCCTCACTCGAACTCGCGCCTATTCACTACGTACGCCAGCTGCACGCGCACCGAATCCGCGCACCAGTTCATTCGCCGGCATCCGTCGGGCGCCGCTCAGCCACAAGAGCGGGATCTGTTGCGCGCGGATCCCGCCTCCTCGCCGGCCCGACCGATGAGGCAGCCCGCACGGTGAACGCCCATACTCGCTGGCGGGCGAATGCGCACGGCGAAATGTGTGTTGCGGCCCGGCGGCGAGCTTAGAACGTCGACTGGTGAGCGGGAGCGAGCCTGATCGACGCAGGGAGCGCGCCGGACCCCGGCGCAGCCGCGATAGCGAGAAGCGAGAAACTCGCGGCGCAGTTCAGCCGCGAGGTTCGAAGCGGTTCGAGCGAAAGCGGTCTGCGCCGGGGTCCGGCACGCGACCGCGGGAGCGATGTCGTTACTCGCTACTCCGACTTCCAGAAGTCGATGCCGCCCGCCTGCTGGCCCACGTCCACACTCGCCACGCGCACCAACGCACGAAGATCGATGATGTCCACCGTGCCGGGTTCCGAGCCGACGCCTTCGAGCGTCACGAACGCATACCGGTCGTCCGGCGAAATCACCAGCCCGCTCGGCACGCGCCGCGTCGTCGGGATGCGCGCCAGCTCCGCGCCGCTCTTCGCGTCGATCACGCTCACCGACTTGCCGCGCTTGTTCGTGCCCACGATGAGCTTCCCGTCGTGGCTCGCCGCGAGATTGTAGATCCCGTCGCCCGCCGCGACACGCCGCCACATCGTCCACGACGTGAGATCGATCTCCACGATGTCGTTCGACTTGTTGCACGCGACCCACACGGTCTTCCCATCCACGCTCGGCTGCGCCCAGGTCGGCGAACACGTGATCGCGCCCATCTTCATCGCCGCCGGCACGGGGCCCGCCGCGCCCATCTCGCTCCCCTTCGTGAGCACGAAGTGCCGGCTCACCGCGAGTTGGTCGGCGTCGATCTCCACCAGCGCGTCGCTCATCATGCACGCGGAGTACTGATGCTTCCCATCGGGCGCGAGCCGCGAGCCGTGCGGCATCACGCACGTGGGAATGCGCTTCACCTCCGCCATGTTCTCGCCGTATACCACGCTCACGCTCGACGTCACCATCTCGCCATACGCGTTGAAATTCACCGTCCACGCGTACTGTCCGTTCGGCGACACCGTGACCGTCGCCGGGAAATGCCCGAGTTCCACGCGCCCGGCGAGCGAATCGTTCGCGGTGCTGTACTTCCACATCGCGCCGTTCGGCGTGCCGTGGGCGGTGGTCACGTAGTACCAGCGTCCGTCGGGCGACACCGCGATCCCGTGCGGCCCCACGAGTTCCGTGCGATTGGTGCCGACCTGATGCGTGCGCTCCACTCTGGCACCCTTCGGCCCGAAGCGCACGAGCGCCACCTGATCGTTCCCCTCGCTCGCGACGAACACGAGATAATCATGTGCCGGCGGCACTGGAGCCGGCGCAGTCTGCGTGCTCGCGCGCGCCGCAGCCACCGCCAATAAGACCGCCGTGAGCGTGGCGGCGCGCACGGTGCTCACGGGTGCAGTGGCGCTGCCGGCGGCGTCACCGGCTGCGGCCGCTTGGGATTCACGCGGATGATCCAGAGCCCGTTGTTGAAGTCGTTCACATACGCGAGCCCATCCCTCGGATTCACCACCACGCCCCAGTCGAACGATTGATTCTGCACGTTGCCGTTCATGTCCGCGGTATTGAGCGACGCGATCTCGCGATGTTGCGCCTTGAGGTCGCCCATCAATTCGCCCGAGATATCGAACACGTGGAAGCCCGCATCGTACGCGCCCAGGTACAGCGTGTCGGCCACCTGCCATACGTTGTGCACGCCGCCCATCTCGGGCGTGTACCACGCCACCGAGCGCGGATGTTCGATGTCGCTCACGTCGAGCACCTGCAGCGTGCCGTACATGCGGTCGGAGGACGCGTCCTTCGCGCCCTGCACCGGTCCGTTGCGGTACACCTCGTCGGCGATGAAGACGTACTTGCCGCCACGCTGACGCCACGCGGTGTGCGTGCCGCGGCCGAAGCCCGGCGCCGACGCATCTTCCACATCCTTGTAGAGCGAATCGAGATCGTACTTGAACTGCGAGATCATCACCGGCTTCGCCGGCGTGCCGCCCCACTTGCCGTTGCCGATGTCGAGGATCACGAGCCCGTCGTTCCAGTAGCTCGCGTACATGATCCCATCCACGATGTCGAGATCGTGCACGTACCGCGACGCGTCGGGACGGTCGGTGTGCCACGAGCCCGCGCGCTTCGGATGCGCCGGATCATCGATGTTCACGATGTCGATCGCACCGGTGCCATCGTTCGTGATGAACACGTATTTCCCGTACTTCGCGGTCTCGTAGATGTACACCGAGTGCACGCCGGCGCTCACGCCATCCACGAACTGGGAGAGTTCCTTCGGGTGGAGCGGATCATGCGTGTCGGCGATCACGATGCCGTTCTTCCGGTCGCTGGCGCCCTCGCGCGTGAACACCATGTAATTCCCGTCGGCGGTGTTCTGCATGTCGTTCACGAGCCGCGTGTTCGACTTGATCGAATCGACAACGACCGGCTTCGCGGGATCGGAGATATCGATCGCGTAGACGAGATCGCCGCCCTCGTGCGTGCCGAGGTACGCGACTTTGCCATTCGGATGGATCCACACTTC
This sequence comes from uncultured Gemmatimonadaceae bacterium, assembly GCA_963737845.1. Taxonomy (GTDB): domain Bacteria; phylum Gemmatimonadota; class Gemmatimonadetes; order Gemmatimonadales; family Gemmatimonadaceae; genus DATKOH01. Next base: position 377,385 of record CAVTUD010000002.1, read on the forward strand.
CGATGTGGCGAATCGCGTGCGGCCCACTCGACCCACGACGGTCACGCCGCGGCGCACGTCGCGCGGCGTCACGATCACGGTGGCGGATGCCGAGCGCGAGCCGAGCATCGCCGTCACGGTGTACGTGCCCGCGCGGTACGCGACGAACTGGCCGCTCGCGCTGAGCTGGCCGTCGCCCGGCGAGAACGCCCACGTGGGCGTGAGTTCGGTGACCGCCTTGCCGTTCGCTTCGCGCGCATCCACCGTGAATTGCACGACGTCGCCCTCGCGCACGGCCGGCTTCGCCGGCGATAGCGCGACCTTGCTGATCGTGTTCGGCAGCACGCGCACGCTCACCGCACCCGAGACCGTTCCCGCGCTCGCCGTGATCTTCACGCTGCCGGGCGCGACGCCGCTGATCGTGCCGTCCTGCGTGACCGTTGCCACTTTGTCACCGCTCGATTTCCACGAGAGCGCGTTGAGATTGCGATCGTTGCTCTTGGAGAACGCCGCGCCGCTCACGCGCAACGACTGTCCCACGAGGATGTTCACCGCCGCCGGTGCGACGCTCACGCGCACCGCGGGTCCCGCCACGCCGCGGAATTGCACCGAGGTCGAATCGATGAACGGTGCAGAACCCGGCACGACGGCCGAGAGCGCCAGCGGGAACTTGCCCACCGAGCTCGCGATGAGCCACGAACTCCCCGCCGGGATGTCCCCTTCGCCCTGCCCGCCCAGCATCTTCACCGAGATCACCGCGCCCGGCACCACCTCGCCCTTCGCATCGACGGCGCGCAGCACGAGTTGCACCGAGTCGCCCGCCGTGATCTCGCGCGTGGCCGGCATCACCTCGATGCGCTTGACCGGCGACGCCGGGAGCGGCGCGGTGGGAGTCTGCTGGAAGAGGATCGCGACGACAGGAAGGACGACATGAAACGACATTCGGGGGCTCCGGGCTTGGGTGAGAGTGTGCTGAAAGCTCCCATTCCGCTTCACGAGTCGCAAGCGCGACTCGGTCAGCTAACTGCTTGACAGGATTAACATGATGAACAGGATGAACCGCCCAGGCGGTCCATCCTGTTCATCATGTTAATCCTGTCAAGCAGTTAGTTGCCGTTTTCAGATCTCCCCGTATGCTACGGAACACTTCAGCCCACGATGATCATGCCTCTTCCCAAGATCACCAGCCTGACGCCCGTCTTCATCGTAGAGAGCGTCGAACCCTGTCTCGCGTTCTGGGTCGACCGGCTCGGCTTCGTCGCCGAGAACCAGGTGCCCGGCCCCGACGGCAAGTTGATCTTCGCGAGTGCGCAGAAAGATGGGATCGAAGTGATGTACCAGACGCGCACGAGCGTGCTCGCCGAGCGGCCGGATGCCACCGCGGAACTCGCCGGAAATTCCACCGCGCTGTTCCTGCAGGTGGATGATCTCGATGCGGCCGAACGCGCGATGGAGGGCGCCCCCGTCGTGAAGGCGCGTCATACAACGTTCTATGGCTCTACGGAATTCTATGTCCGTGAGCCGGGCGGGAACGTCGTGGGATTCGCGGTTTTTTCAACCACAGACTGAGACGTTAGACTGAGACGTTAGAATGCACACCGCGGGAGTAGTCTAACGTCTCAGTCTAACGTCTCAGCCTGCCGTTATTGGTATTGCTTCAGCTCCGCGATCGTCCACGGCGTCGTGCGCGATGCGGTGGCGGTGCGGATCGCGGCCACCTGCTCGGCCGTCACCGGTGCGCCGGTATTGCCCCACGAGCTGCGCTCGTAGTTGATCGCCGCGGCGACATCGGCGTCGGTGAGCGCCGCGCCCTGCGCGGGCATCATGCTGTTGAACGGCTGCCCCTTCACCGTCACTGGACCGGTGAGTCCCTGCAGCACGATGCGGATGTGCGCGTCCGGCTTGCCGTTCACGATCTCCGAGCCCGCGAGCGGCGGGAAAGCGCCGGGCAGCCCGAGTCCCGTGGCCTGATGGCACACGCTGCACGTTGCGAACTGCGCCGCACCCGCCTGAGCGGCCGGAGCAGCCGCCGTCGCCGGCGCCGCCGGAGGCGCCGCGTTCGATCCCGCGGCGGGCTGGTCCTTCGCGCCCCCGCATCCCATGACAAACGCACTGGCGCACAGAGAAGCAGTGACGAATGCACGACGTTCATTGATGCGCATGCTGGCACCTCCGTTCGTTCGGTGGGGAGACTCAGGCTGCGCAATAGTATAGGCGGCCGAGGCTCGCGCGCCAGCGATGCGAACTACCGATGGTCGATTGCCGGGAGTCGATGAGGCATGGCAACTGATTCCCTAACGGCACTGCGCGAGGCGATCTTCTCGCGGACTCCATCCCATTCGTTCCATTCGTCAGATCCGCTCACGACATGAACCCTGATCCCTTCTCGCCATAGAAGCATCGATCAGCGCAAGGAAGTCCGGCAGTTCCCACAAGAACACCGCCAGTCGCGCACTCGACCCTTCAACGCCCGCCCAAGTATCCGACCGATCCGCATCATCCGGTTGATCCGGTCGAAACGTGAACCTTGATGCCAGTCATGCTTCAATGAACAGACCGGGAACCGATCACCGGGAACCGGTGAAGCATGACAACACCTTCCCTAACGACAACGCGCGATGTCGTTAGGGAATGTGTTGTCATGCCTCATCGACTCCCGGCAATCGACTCCCGGCAGTCGCACTCCGCCGTCAAGCCGCGATGCGTCTTCCCGTCACGAGATTGAACACGATCGCAATGAGCGCGATCACGAGCAGCAGGTGAATGAGCCCTCCCCCCACGTGCACGACGAAGAATCCGAGCGCCCAGAGGATCAGCAGGATGACCGCGATGGTATACAGCATTGGATCTCCTTGGTGTGTGTTGAGTGGTGCCTACTTCACGACCCGCTTCACGGTCTGCCCCGCCTGCAGGGTCGCGCCCTTCTGTACTCCATTGATCAGCGCGATCTCCTCGATCGAGACGCTCGATGGGAATTGCGCATTGAACTGCTCGAGCGTCATGGACCGCGGAACGGTCTCGAGATGGAGCCGCATCGGCTTCACATCCAACGCGCTCGGATCGCTGAGTTTGTCGAAACTCGACGAGGTCGCCGAGAACTGCGGTGCGTATCCGGCGAACTTATCGGTCAGGCTGTACGCGAGCACCTGGTACGTGGTCCCGGCGTATTCGATGAACGTCGCGAGCCCCTTCACCGCGGCCTGCCCCGAAGTTTGCGCCGTGAAACCGCCCTGCATCGCCGCAAGCCCGTGCACGTTGCCGCTCGTGGCGGATCCCGCCTGCGCCACGCTCTGCGATGCGAAGAACGTCTTCGACGCATCCGCGGCGCTCCCCGCGACCATGCGCAGTTCGATGATCGCATCCTGATCCTTGCTGGCCGCGACCACCGCGTCCGCCGAGTTCTGCGTCATCCATCCTTCCGGGAACTGGAACTGGAAACGCAGATCGGGTGCGAGGAATTTCGTCCCTTCGAAATAGCCCTGGCGCGGATCCACGCCGTACACCATGCCGTTGATCAGGCGCAGATACGCCTCGCGCCCGAGCGTCTTGTTGTCCAGGTCCACGGTGTTCTTCGCGAGCAACCCCTGCACATCCGCTACGCGATTCTCCGGCGACGGATGCGTCGATTGCCACTCCGGAAGCCGTCCGGTGCCGCTGAGTTGATCCAACCCGCCGAGCATTTGGAACATCGGCACCATCTGCCGCACGTCGTATCCATCGCTGAGCGCATAACGGAACCCGAGCTGATCCGCCTGCGTCTCGTCATCGCGGCTGTACTTGAGGAAGAGCAATTGCATCCCCGCGCTCGCGACCTCGCCGTACTTCCTCACATCGGGAGAGATCGCCATGCCCACCGCCAGACCGAGCGAGGCCACCTCCTGCTGGCTCATCTGCTGTACGCTGTGCTTCGCCGCGACGTGGCCGCTCTCGTGGCCCAGCACGGTCGCCAGCTGCGCTTCGTTCGTCATGTGCGTGAGCATTCCGCGCGTCACGAACACGTAGCCGCCCGGCAGCGCGAACGCGTTCACCGCCGGGTCGTCCACGACCTGATACTGCCACGGGAGACTCGGCCGCTCGGTGTGCGCCGCGAGCGTGAGCCCCAATTTCGAGACGTACGCCTGGACCGCCGCGTCGTTGTACAAGCCGATCGTCCGCTGGACATCGGCGGCGCCTTGCTTGCCCATCGCGATCTCCTGCGATTCCGAGACCAGCGACAGCTCGTTCTTGCCCGAGACGGGGTTCACCGCGCAGCCTGCCACGAGCAGCAGCGTGCCGAGGCCGCGGCCCATCGCGGAGCTACGCCGGAGACGCATCGATCAACCCCTCTTCGTTAATGCGCCGCCGCCGATGAGCACGACGCCGCCGATGATGCCCACGATCCCAACCCACTGCGGGATCCCGTGCTTGTCCGTGTCCGTGACCGCGACGTCGCCCACCTTCGCGACCTCTTTCGTGGTCTTGTAGCTCATGCCGCGGAATGTGATCACCGCGCCGAGTATGAGCAGGAGGATTCCGGCGATGATGGATGAACGCATGGTGCCACCTCGAGATGGATGAAATGCCGATGCCGCGCGAAGAGCGCAGAGATCAACTGGGGAATCGTGTCGGGTCACTCGGCGCTGCCGCAGATGCCGGCGCAAGGGCACTGTGCCCTCCGCCAACTCGCGCGACGCCTCGGGGGAGCCCTCTCGGGGCTCCATACCGCTGGAACTATAGATACGAAGAACTAGCTCAATGCGCAATGAGCGCGGGCGATCTATTTCTTCTCCGCTTCGAGCTTGGCGATCGCCTTATCGCCCTCGAACAGGGTGAGCACGGTGCCGCTGATCTGGTAGCTTGTCGTCTTCGCGAGCGCATCGAGGAACGACTTCTCCTCGTCGGCGAACGGCTTCGGACAGCTCTTCTGCGTGCCCGTGAACGCGTTGATCTTCACGCCATTCTTGCCGTGCAGGGAATAACCGCCCGCCAAGGTATTGCAGCCGCCACTGCCGGTCACCGTGTGCCCGGTGGGCGTCAGCGTGATCGCCGCGACATACTGCGCCGAGTCCGTGACCACAGTGCCCGCGCGCAGATCCACGAGCAGCCACTTGGTCTTCTCGAGGGACTTCGCCTGCGTTGCTGCCGCGAGGGCGAGCACGATCGACAGGAACAGGTTCATCGCAGCCTCTGGTTCCGGAGTTCCTCGAAGATACCACGCGGGCGCGGTCGAATCACGAGGAACGAGACCGATGGAATGGTGTCTTACCTCGTGGAGTCGCTTTCTAGCGTCTAAGTCTAACGTCTAAGTCTGCTCCTTAGGCTTCTCATCCTTCACCACCACGATCGTAAATCGGACCGCCAGCGCCGCGATGGCGCCTATTGCGACCCACACGGGCATCAGCATCGCGCCCACCACGCCGACGGTCAGCGGGATCTCCAACAGCGTATGACCATCCTCGGCCTTGATGATGATCCGGCGCGCGTTCCCCTCGCGCACGATCTCCTTGACGCGCGCGACGAGATCCTCGCCATTGATGCGATGCTCTTCGGTGCGCGTGGGGCCGCTGGATTCAGGTGCCGTCATATGCCGTCTCCGGTCGCGGGTTCGTGATGGATCAGCAGGCGAAGTTCCTTACGCGCTGGGATGGATAAAGTTGCGCTCGAACTCTGGAAGCGGGAGAATTGACGCATGAGGTGGATGGGCGGTTTGCTGATCGTCGTTTCGAGTGGCCTTCTGGCGGCGGCTCCGGCCGTGGCGCAGGACTCCACGCGCGCCGGTCTGCCGGGCGGTTGGGTGGTGCGCCCCTCCGCACTCACCGAGGTCGACGACCGGATCAAACAGCAGGCCCGCGGCGTTTCCGCCACCGATCCGCCGCAGCGGTCCGCCTTCTGGGACGCCGCGTATCCGGCAACGCCGGCCGAATATGACTCGGTGGCGGGCAATGCGCTGCTCCTCATCTCCGCGATCGCGCACGATTCGGTGAATTTCCCGATCTCGTCCATCTATCTCCAGTCGGGCGGCCGGCTGTACGAACTGCAGATGGTCCGGTCCGTCCTCACGCGCCGCGCGAGGAAGGACGACGCGATCGCGCGCACGTACGGCCGCTATCGCGAGGACGTGATCTGCCTCCTGCCCATGGCGATCAATCGCGATGGCGCGCGCCTCATCGTGATGTTCAACGGCGAAGGGACCGCGGCGGTGGGTACGATGAGTTCTGTGCTGCCGGCCGCCGTGGCCGGCTTGCTCCGGGCGCCGCCGAAGCGCACTGTTCCCAGTGAGCAGGCGCTCGCGGACATGATCGCGCGCGAGTATCCAGGTCTGCTCGACGAGTGAGCTGACGCCGCTCGTTCCCTTCGACCAGCGGAGAGACAATGAACGGATTCGCCATCAGCGTCACGGGCCTCATCTGGATGCTTCTGATCGGCGCCCTCGTCGGCTTCCTCGCGGGCAAGATCATGAAGGGGAGCGGATTCGGCGCGCTCGGGAACATCGTCGTCGGCATCGTGGGTATCGATCCTCGGCGGGTTCGTCTTCGGACTGCTCGGCATCTACTCGGGAAGCCTCATCGGCAGCCTGATCATGTCCGTCATTGGCGCGTGCCTGCTGCTCTGGATCGTCGGGATGATCAAGAAATAACACGCACATGACGACCCCCGATCCTGCGCGCCAACTGCTGCGCCACACGCTCGCGACGCTCGCGTATCGCGCCGCGAAGCCGCTGCGAGACGCGCCGCCCGAATTCGCCGGCTTTCGTCCCAAAGGCTCGGGTCGCACGCCCGCCGAGATCCTCGCGCACATGTGCGATCTCATGGATTGGGCGCTCCATCTTGCGCACGGGCAGCACACGTGGAACGAGACGCCGACGCAGGCGTGGGAGAGAGATGTGAAACGCTTCTTCGACGCGGTCGCAGCCTTCGACGCCGTGCTCGCGGGCCCGGCGCCATTGGGACGGACGCCGGAGATATTATTCCAAGGCCCGATCGCGGATGCGTTGCAGCATACGGGGCAGCTCACGTATCTCCGGCGGCTGAGCGGAGCGCCGATCAAGGGGGAGAGCTATGCTCGGGCGGAGATCGTGAGTGGGAGAGTGGGGATAGAACAGACGAAGGCGAAGATCGAATTCGACTAATGCCACTTGCGGGCCGCCTGCATGAAGTCATCAGTCAACAGGGACTCAGTATACGACAGTCATCAGTCATTCGGTCATCGGTCATCAGCAAACTGTCCAATGCGCGTGATGACCATCTGCCCATTGATCCGATTTCTGATGACTGATGACCGATGACTGATGACTGTCGTGTACTGGATCACTGTTGACTCTTGACTTCATATTAGAAATGCACGCGATCCAAGTCAGAAGTTTGGGCGGCCCCGAAGCCCTCGAGGTAACAGACCTCCCCCGCCCCACGCCGAAGCCCTACGAAGCGCTAATAGACCTTCGCGCGATCGGCGTGAATTTCATTGACGTCTATTTTCGCGAAGGCCGCTATCCCACCTCCCTGCCCTTCATTCCCGGGCAGGAAGCGGCGGGCGTCGTCGTCGAAGTGGGCGCCGAGGTCAAGAACCTGAAGCCCGGCGACCGCGTGGCCTACACCGGCGCCTTCGGCGCATACGCGCAATTCCAATCGGTCGCGGCGAACACGCTCGTGCGCATTCCGGACACGATCGATTTCCGCCACGCCGCCGGCGCAATGTTGCAAGGCATGACCGCGCATTATCTCACGCGCAACAGCTATGCGATCAGCGCAGGCGATACCGTGCTCATTCACGCGGCGGCGGGCGGCGTCGGATCGCTGCTGGTGCAAATGGCCAAGCGGCTCGGCGCGACCGTGATCGCCACGGCCGGCACGGAGGAGAAAGCTGCGCTCGCGCGCGCCGAGGGCGCCGATCACACCATCGTGTACGCGACGCACGATTTCGAAGCGGAGACCAAGCGCATCACGAGTGGCCGCGGGGTGAACGCGGTGTACAATGGCGTCGGCAAGGCGACGTTCGACAAGGATCTCAATGTCCTGCGCCCGCGCGGGATGCTCGTGCTCTACGGCGGATCCAGCGGCGCCGTGCCGCCCTTCGATCCGATCGATCCTCTCACGCAAGGGCTCGCTCTCGCTCACGCGCCCGACGCTCGCGCACTTCATCGCCACGCGCGGCGAGCTCGAATGCGCGCGGGCGAGGTGCTCGACGCGGTCGCGAAGGGAGAATTGAAGCTGCGCCTCACGCATGACTACCCGCTCGCCGCCGCGGCGCAGGCGCACCGCGATCTCGAAGCGCGGCGCACCACCGGCAAGGTGCTGCTCATTCCCTAGCCGTTCCGCATCACTCCCACCGGATCGGCGCGGCTCGCGCGGCGCGCCGGCACCCAAGTGGCCACGAGCGCCGTTGTCACCAGAATGGCCGGCACCACGGTGAACGTGAGCGGATCCAGCGCACCCACGCCATAGAGCAGCGCGCTCACGGCGCGCGTGGCCGCGATCGCCGACACGAGACCGATCGCCACGCCGATCGCTACGAGGCGCAGCCCGCGACGCACCACCAACCACTGTACTTGTCCCGCGCGCGCGCCCAGCGCGACGCGGATCCCCATCTCGCGCGCACGGTCGGCTGCCAGCTGCGCCATCACGCCGTACACGCCCACCACCGAGAGCAGCAACCCCACGCCCGCGAACACGAGCAGCATGGTCGCGAGGAATCGTTGCTGCGCGACGGATTCCGCACCGACGTCATTCATCGTGCGCACGCTCGAGATCGCGAGGTTCGGATCCATCTCCCGCACGGCGCTCCGGAGCGCCGGCACGAGCGCCAATGGATCGCTCGACGCACGCATGATGAGCGTGGCCGTGCTCTGCGCCTCCTGCGCGAACGGCGCCAGGAATTCCTCGCGCGGCTCGGCGGCCAGCCCTTCCTGCCGCTCGCTGCCCACCACGCCCACGATCGTGCGCCATGTGGAGTTCGCATCCGGCACGCGGTCGAAGCAGACACGCACGCCGATCGGGTCGCGATCTCTGAAGTAGCGCTTCGCCATCGCCTCGTTGATGAGCAATACCAACGGCGTGCCCTTCCGGTCCTGCGGCGTCAGCAGGCGGCCCTTCAACAACTTCACGCGCATCACGCGCTGGTAGTCCGGCGAGATCTCGCGGTGCACCACGTTGGATCCGAACCGGTCGCCGCCCGTTCCCTCTACTGAGAAATCGCTCGACCAGGGCGGACTCGTGAGCGGCAGCTGGGTGGTGTACGTCGTGCCCTGCACGCCCGGCAGCGCGCCCATGCGTTCACCGAGGCCGTCGAGGAACCGGATCACCTTGGCCGCACTGTCGTACCGCACGCCGGGGAAATCGAGTTGCGCCGTGAGCAGACCGGCCGACTCGAAGCCCGGATCCACTCGGTTCAGGTGCCAGAGACTGCGCACGAATAATCCGGCGCCCACGGTGAGCAGCAGCGCGAGCGCGACTTCGCCCGCCACGAGCACGCTCCCCCAGCGCCGCGCGCGCCCGCCGGCCGTTCCGCCGCGCCCACCTTCCTGCATCGCCTCTGCCGGCATGCGCCGCGCGCTCCAGAGTGCGGGCGCGATGCCGAAGAGTGCACCGCTCACCGCGGTGATCGCCACGACGTACGCGAGCACGCCCCAGCTCACGGTCACGTCGGTCACCGGCAGCAGCCCCGCCGGCCTCAGCGCGAGCAGCGCGCCCGTCGCCCACCATCCGAGCACGAGACCTGCGACGCCGCCGAGCGCGGAGAGCACGAGACTCTCAGTGAGCGCCTGGCGAATAATGCGGCCGCGCCCCGCGCCGAGCGCGAGACGAACGGCGACCTCGCGATCGCGGCTCGCCGCATGCGCGAGCAGCAGATTGCCGACGTTCGCGCACGCGATCAGCAGGAGGAGCGCCACGGCACCCAGCAACACCATGAGCGGCCGGCGCGTCGAACCAATGAGCGCGTCGTGCAGCGGCGTCATGCCCGCGCCCATCTTCGCATTCGTCGCGGGATATTCCTGCTGCAGCTGCGTGACGACAGCCTGGAACGACGCGTTCGCCGCCTCCTCGCTCACGCCGGGCTTGAGCCGCGCGACGACGTCCGCGAAATGCGCGCGCCGGAACCACACCTGCGTGCGGTCGGGCTTGTCCCACATCATCGGACGCCACACGTCCACATTGAGACCGGGGAACGCGAAATTCGCCGGCAGCACGCCGACGATCGTGTTCGGTCGCCCGTTGAGCATGACCGAGGTGCCAACGACGTCGGCGCGCGCGCCGAACTGCTCATGCCACAGCCGGTCGGTGATGACCGCGACGCGCGGTCCCGTGTCCCACGTCTCATCGTCCGTGAACGTGCGCCCGAGCGCGGCGCGCACGCCGAGCAGCTGGAAGAAATTGCCGGTCACCGATCCCGAGCGCAGGAGCTGCGGCGGCGCGTCGCCGGTGAGCGTGATCATCGGAGTGAACGACAGATACGCCGCGACATCCTGGAACGCCGTGACGCGTTCACGCCAATCCAGATAGTTCGCGGGCGCGGTCTGCGCTTGATGCCAGTGATATTCGTCGTTGTTCTCGCCGAGCTCATCAATCGCGAAGCGTCGGCGAAGGGCAGCGGCCGCAGGATCACGGCGCTCACGGCCGAGAAGATCGCGGTATTGGCGCCAATGCCGAGCGCGAGCGTGATGATCGCCGTGGCCGCGAGTACCGGTGCTCGGCGCAGCGCGCGGAGTGCATATCGAGTGTCGCCGATGAATCTTCGATCCACCGGGCGCCGCGGCCATCGCAATGCTCTTCCTTCATTGCCTCCACGCCCCCAAAGGCAATATGTGGCGCGGCGGCGTGCTTCGTCGGGGCGAGATCCAGCGCGAATGTTCTTTTCCGTCTCGAACTGAATGTGCGTGCGATATCCTGCTCGAGATCGCCGGTCGGCGCGCCGCTTTGCCGAACGCGGCGCGCAGGCGCTTCCAGAATCCGTTCATGGCATCCATGGGCTTCACGCGGTGCCATGTGATCCACCGCCAATACATAACGCCACCAATTCTCCATCTCAGCCCACCGCGCGCTTGCCGCTGGCGGTGAGGCGATAATATTTCGCGCGCCGGTTGTTCTCCGTCGTGCGCCAATCGCTGTCGATCCATCCGCGCTGTTCCAGCCGCTGCAGCGCCGGATAGAGTAACCCTGATTGACGTCCAGCACGCCGCGGGAGGTCTGCTGATGCGCTGGCTCATTCCCCACCCGTGCATTGGTTCGAGGGTGAGGGTTTTCCGGATAGGGAGATCCAGCGTGCCGCGGAGGACATCGGAATGGGATGGGGGGCATTCTGCTCATCTTCTGTTGGGGTCTACAGAAGGGTAATGGCTTCCTGTCGGAAAGCAAGAGGAACTACTGACTACTTCCACCAGCGCCGGTAGCGTTGCAGTCAACAGTCAACAGTCACTCAGTACTCCGACAGTCATCAGTCATCAGTCATCAGTCATCAGCGAATGCCGATCGGAGGTGACTGCACCTGTTCAGCCGCTCACTGCGGATTGCTGATGACCGATAGACTGGCAGGACTGCTGTCTACTGATTCACTGTTGACTCTTGACTTCAAGCCGAAGCGTGCAAGTGCCGAGGTCTCCACTCGCTAGCCCTCCAAGCTGCACCGGAATAGACTCCTTGCACCTCCCCCTCCACCGGATCCCATGCGCAGACTCCTCGTCCCCGCCCTACTCGCTCTCGCCACCGCCCTCTCCGCCCAGAGCACTCTCACCACCGACCGTATCTTCGCCACCCGCGAATTCGTCGCAGAACGTTTCGGCGAAACGCGGTGGCTGGATGACAGTACCTACACCACCCTCTCCGGCTCCGATCTCGTGCGCGTATCCGCGGCCACCGGCGCGAAGAGCGTGCTCGTCAGCGCGACCCTCCTCACTCCCGCCGGCGCGAGCGCGCCGCTGGATGTCGAAGATTACGAATGGTCCGCCGATCACACGAAACTCCTGATCTTCACCAACAGCGCGCGCGTGTGGCGCGAGAATACCCGCGGTGATTTCTGGGTGCTCGATCTCGCCTCGCACCGCCTCGCCCAACTCGGCGGCGCCGAGGCACGCGCGCATCCAGCACCATGCAATTCGCGAAGTTCTCGCCGGACGGGAAGCGAGTCGGCTACGTGCGCGCGCATGATCTCTACGTCGAGAGTGTCGACTCGAGCGCGATCACCCGCCTCACGAGCGACGGTTCCGTCACGATCATCAACGGCACGTTCGATTGGGTATACGAGGAAGAGCTCGGCATGCGCGACGGCTTCCGCTGGAGCCCCGACGGCACGCACATCGCCTATTGGCAGCTCGACGCGAGTGGCGTCCGCGATTTCCTGTTGATCAACAACACCGATTCGCTCTACTCCTTCGTGAAGCCGATCCAGTATCCGAAGGCCGGCACTACGAATTCCTCCGCCAAACTCGGCGTGGTGAGCGCCGCCGGCGGACCCACGACGTGGATGCAGATCCCCGGCGATCCGCGCAATAACTACATCGCGCGCATGGATTGGGCGGCGAATTCCACGGAACTCACCGTGCAGCAACTCAATCGCCGCCAGAAGTGAACACGCTCTGGTTCGCGACCGCCGCCACGGGCGCGGTGCGCTCGGTGCTCGTGGAGCGCGACAGCGCGTGGATCGATATCTGGTCGCCGACGGACACGCCGCTCTCGTGGTACAACGGCGCGAAGTCGTTCGTCTGGCTCAGCGAGCGCGACGGCTGGCAGCACGCGTACTCCGTGGGCGCGCGACGGCGCGATGAAGCTCATCACGAGGGCGCGTACAATGTGATGGGCATCGACTACATCGACACCGCCGGCGGTTGGCTCTATTTCTACGCGTCGCCCACCAATGCGACGCAGCGTTTCCTCTGGCGCACGCGGCTCGACGGCACGGGTGAGGCCCAGCGTCTCACTCCCACAGGTGAGCGCGGTTACCACTCGTACAACGTGGGCCCCGGCGCGCACTACGCCGTTCACAGCTGGAGCCAGTGGGGCGTGCCGCCGCGAACGGAACTCGTGCAGCTGCCGTCGCACAAGACGGTGCGCATGCTCGTCACGAACAATGCGCTCGCCGCCAAACTCTCGGGCGTCACGAAGGGCACGCAGGAATTCTTCCAGGTGGACATCGGCGGCGGCGTGAAGCTCGACGCGTGGATGATGAAACCGCCGGGCTTCGATCCGTCCAAGAAATATCCCATTCTCTATACCATCTACGGCGAGCCCGCCGCCCAAACAGTGCTCGATGCGTACGGCGGCGCGCGCTGGCTCTGGGACGTCATGCTCACGCAGAAGGGCTACATCGTCGCCAGCGTGGACAATCGCGGCACTCCCGCGCCGAAGGGACGCGCATGGCGCAAAGCCGTGCTTGGCCAGATCGGCGCCCTGCGCGTGCGCGAGCAGAGCGCCGCCGCGAAGATCATCGGCCGCATGCCCGGCGTGGACTCCACGCGCGTCGCGGTGTGGGGATGGAGCGGCGGCGGCTCGAGCACACTGCTCCTCATGTTCCGCGCGCCCGACGTATACAAAGTCGGCATGGCCGTCGCGCCGGTGGCCGATGTGCATGATTACGACACGATCTATCAGGAACGATACGTCGGTCTCCCCTCCACCGACTCCGCCGCCTACTACGACGCGTCCGGCGTGAATTTCGTGAGCGGATTGAAGGGCGATCTACTCGTCGTGCACGGAAGTGGCGACGACAATGTGCACTATCAAGGCACGGAGCAGTTGATCAATGCCCTCGTCGCCGCGGGAAAACCATTCACAGATGATGGAATATCCCAATCGCACGCACGGGATTTACGAGGGACGCGGAACAACGCTCCATGTGTATAATCTGCTCACGCGATTCCTTGAAGAGCATCTGCCGGCTGGAGGAAAATAACCAACAGCCGTTATCGTCGATCGACCGGGAGTCAGATAATGAATGACAACAAATTCCATAACGACATCGCGCGACGCCGTTGCCGTGTCGTAATGGAATGTGTGGTCATGCCTCATCGACTCCCGGCAATCGACGACCGGTAGTTGACTCTCCCGAAGTCCCACAAACAGACTGCATGCACAACCCGCAGGAGCCCCTCATGTCCTCCCGCCTCTCCCTCGCCGCCCTCGTGCTTCTCACCGCGAGCCCCGCCGCGATCAAGGAATTTCCCCTTCCCCGCGCCAACGCCTTCCCTCACGACGTCGCCGTCGCGCCCAATGGCTCCGTCTACTATTCCGACCAAAGCAATAGCTTCATCGGCCATCTCGATCCGGCCACCGGGAGCCGTCACCGATATCGCGACGCCCACTCCTGGCTCCGGACCGCACGGGATCATCGTCGCTGCCCGACGGCATGATCTGGTACACGGGCAACGCGCACAGCAATATCGGACGCCTCGATCCCGCCACGGGCACGATCAAGGAATTCGCTGTTCCCGAACACCGCGAGTGATCCGCACACGCCCGTGTGGCACAAGGATCACCTCTGGTTCACGTCGCAGCAGTCGAATGCGTACGGACAACTCGACCCGGCCACCGGCACGGTGCATGTCTTTCAAATACCGGTCGCGCACGCGCTCCCCTACGGCCTCGTGAATGCGCCGGACGGTTCGATCTTTATGGCTGAGTTCGGCACCAATCACATTGGCCGCATCGATCCCGCCACCGGCGCGCTCACGCAATTCCAGGTGCCCGACGGCGCGCGCCCGCGGCGCCTCGCCGTCGATTCTCACGGCATCGTCTGGTACACCGACTTCGCGCGCGGTTTCCTCGGCCGCCTCGATCCCGCGACGAAAGTGGTCGAACAATTTCGCAGCCCCGGCGGCGCGCGCTCGGGACCCTATGGCATCGCGCTCGGTCCCGACGGCCGCGTCTGGTACGACGAGTCCGGCACGAGCAGTATCATCGCCTTCGACTACGCGACGAAAGCAATGACGGTGACGCCGATTCCCACCAAGGGCGCGATCGTGCGGAATATGTCGGTGGATTCCACGCGCGGTCGCGTGTGGCTCGCGCTCAGTGGGACGCAACGGCTTGGGGAGATCGTGATCGCTCCGTAGTTCAGTCCGTTCGCAGCGCCCCCACCGGATCGATCGACGCCGCGCGCCGCGCCGGCAGCCACGCGGCGATCATCGCGACGCCCAGCAGCACGACGGTCACGACCGCAAGCGACACGAGCCCGTTCCCCCCGCTTGCTCCGAACACATTCCCCACGGCCCGCTGTCCGACGATCGCGACCACGATCCCGATCGCGGCGCCGAGCAGCGCGTAGCGCATTCCCCGCACCACGATCTCGCGCACGACTTCTCCCCGCTGCGCGCCGAGCGCCATGCGCACGCCGATCTCCTTGCGTCGCGCGCTCACGGTGTACGAGAGCAATCCGAAGATCCCGACGGCCGCGAGCACCACGGCTGCGCTGGAGAATCCGCCGAGCAATTGCACGAGATGCCTCGGCTGCGCCACCGACCCGTACACGACGTCGCGCATCACCGCCTGCCCGTCGAGCGCCGCCGCGGGGTCCAGCGCATGCAGCACGGCGTGCGCGTCCTTGATGACCGTCTGCGCGTTCGCGCCCGGTTGCGCGCGCACGAACACGTTCATCACGCGGTTGACGCCTTGCGCCGCCGGGTCGTACATCGCATCGCGCGTGTTGTCCAATCCGACGTACGGCACGTCGCCCACGATCCCGACGATCGTCGTATGCGGACACTGCACGCATCCGCCTACCACGAGCTGACGCCCCAGCGCCGACCGTCCGGGAAAGAAGTGCTGCGCCCACGACCGGCTCACGATCATCACCGGCGCGCCATTCGCGCTGTCGGCCGGCCCGAAGTCACGCCCCTCGAGAATGGTGAGGCCAAAGGTCTCCCAGTAGCCGTGCAATGCGGCGAGTTCCGGAGACGTCGGCTGCGACGTGCCCGCCGGCACCGGCGCATCCACCAGATCGAAATTGTCCACGTCAATGCCGTCCCCCTCGGGCGGGAGACCGCTCGAGAAACTCGCGTTCTCGACTCCCGGGATCTCTCTCAGCGCCGGCAACGCGCGCGCCCAGAAGCGCTGGCGCGCGGAATCGTTCTGATAGGATGCCGCCGGCAGCGCGACGCGAATGGTCGCGATGCGATCGACATCGAACCCCGGCTCCAGGCGCGAGAGCGAGAGGAATCCGCTCAGCAGCAGGCCGGTGCCCGCGAGCAGCGGCAGCGCGAGCGCGAACTCCGCCACCACGAACGCGCCACGCATCGCGTGCGTGCGCCGTCCGCCGCCGATCGCGCGCGCACCGCCGCCGAGCGATGACGAATCGCCGCGGAGCAGCATGACGATCGGGTAGGCGCCAATGATCATCCCCGCGATCACCGCCACCAACACGGCGAACAATACCGCCTGCGGGTCGAGGTGCGCTTCGTTCAGCCGCGGCACGTTGGGTCCGATGCGCACGAGGAGATCCAGCCCGAGCGCCCCGAGCACGATGCCGCCCGCCGCGCCGGCGAGCGCGAGCACCACGCTTTCGACTACAACGAGCCGCACGAGCCGCGCTCGCGTGGCGCCCAGTACCGAGCGCAGCGACAGCTCCGGCGCGCGTGCCGTCGCGCGCACGAGCGTGAGGCTGGCGACGTTCGCCACCGCGATCAGGAGCACCATGAGCGCCGCGCCGCCGAAGAGCGTGAGCATGCGCGGCGCGTCGCGGAGCATCACGGTGCGCAGCGGAACGGGCGTGAGCCTCGAGGTGTTGTCCTGATAGCCGGCCGCCCAGATCGGGAAGATCCGCTCGCTCACCGCCGCGAAGTCGCGGCGCGCGGCGTCGAGCGTTACGCCCTCCTTGAGCCGCGCGTACACGAACATCCCGAACGGCCCGCGCCGCTTGGGCGTCTCGAGCTGGAGCGCGGTCCATACGGGCACGGGCATGCCGGCCAGCTGCAGCACGTCCGCGGGGAGAACTCCGACCACCGTATGCGCGACGCCATCGACCGTTACGGTGCGTCCCACCGCCGCGGCATCGCCGCCCAATTTCTCGTCCGCGAATACATGCGTCACGACGGCCACTTCCGGCGCGCCGACGATATCGTCACGCGGCTCCAGCGCTCGGCCGTACGCCGTCCGCACGCCGAGGACGCGGAAGATCCCGCTGGTCGCCCGCCCGATCGTGAGATTCTTCGGCTCGTCTCCCGCCGACACCGGCGCGGAGCTCACGCGGAAGGCGCCCACCGACTGGACAGTCTGCGCCTGCGATTCGATCGCCTGATAATCCACTGTGGAGAGTCCCCAGCGATGCTCCGGAGACGATTGCTCGAAGAGGCGCACGAGTTGTTCATCGTGCGGATACGGCAGGCCATGGAGCACGAGCGCGTTCACGCCGCTGAACACGGCCGTGGTCGCGCCGATGGCGAGCGCGAGGATGAGCGCGGCAGAGATCGTGTACGCCGGGCTCCGCAGCAGTACGCGGATCGCGTAGCGCACATCGCGCATGGAATCATCGAACCAACGCGTGCCGCGCACGTCGCGATGTTGTTCTTCATATCGCGCGGTGCCGCCGAAGGCGATCATCGCCTGGCGACGCGCTTCCTCGCGGGAGCAGTCCCTTCGTGCGCACGAGGTCATCGGTCTCGAGCTCGATGTGGGTGCGCATCTCTTCACTCATTTCGCGATCGATCGCGCTCCGGAGAAGAGCGCGCGGAGCTTCCGCAGCAGGGCGTTCATCAGACGGCTCTCAGGATCTGTTCCACGGCCGCCGAGAACAGTCTCCATTCCGCGCGCTCGGCGGCGAGCTGTTTCTTGCCCTTTGGAGTGAGCGTATAGAATTTCGCGCGGCGTCCTTCGAGCGAGATCCCCCATTCGGCCGCGATCCAACCTTTATCTTCGAGCCGATAGAGCGCGGGATACAGACTGCCCTGCCCGACATCGAGTACGTCGCGGCTCAATTGCCGCAGCCGCTTCGAGATCGCCCAGCCATGGAGGGGGCCGAGGGCGAGGGCTTTTAGGATCAGGAGATCGAGTGTGCCTTGGAGGAGGTCGGCGCGTGGGGGCATGGGTGTGCTCGTGGGGGCGTTGTTATGTCGTTCGACAATAGGCTATATCTCTTGTTGTCGAATGTCAAGGCAACGGCAACCGCGCGGGCTACCAGTGCGCTCAGGCATGAAGCCAACAGTCAGAAGTGATCCAGTACACAACAGTCATCAGTCATCGGTCATCAGTCATCAGCAAACAGGCCCCTGCGCAGGAATGCTTCCCTGCACAGGGGCCCGCTTTCTGATGACTGATGACCGAATGACTGATGACTGTTGTGTACTGAGTCACTGTTGACTGACTACTTCATCCCTCCCGCCCGCAGGTGATGAAGGCGCAGTTCAGACGTGGCTAGGATACAAATTCGTACGCACACCCTCTCTGTTGAACGAGCCCGATCGCCTGCGTATGCGCCGGCACGATATGCACTCCAGGATTGAGCCCCGCAACCAACTCCGCCTTCACAATATCGATCGGCTGCTTCGTCTCCCCCGCCAATATCGCCGTCACCCCATTCAACGCATTATTGCATTGCCAGAAAATCGCCCCGCGCGCCTGCAATGGCTTCACTCCGATCAATTTTCCGCGCGTCGTGATCCCATCCAACCAAATATTCCTCGTCGCCCACTCATCCGTTCCCGGTTCTTTCACCGAATAACGCTTCCCAAGCTCGTACTTCTTCCACAGTGCATCGCCCGCATTGATCGCAAACCCCTTCCCCGCGATCCCGACCACACAATTCACATCCGGATACGAAAGGTCGAACACTTCTTTATACGCGTCGAGATTGTTGGTCACGACGAGCAGCGCGATATCCAATGCGCCGATATCGAATACTTGCTTGTGTTTCCCCGTGAGCGAATCCATCCACGTCAGATCCCACTTCCCTCCTCCCGGCGCCCTTCGCCGCCGCCTGCCCGAACGCCTCGACCGGCTTCAACGTCGCCGCCGCCGCAAGCGCCGACAGCGTCGCCAGGAACGACCGCCGACCAGATCTTTCCTTCATGCCATGAAACCTCGGATAGAAGACTCACCGTTTTCTGTGACCTGTTGACTGTAGACTGTCGACTGGCAGTCACTCGTGACTGTTTACTGTTTACTGCCGTGCCCGCTCGATGTCTTCCCCAAGAAGCCGAGCCGCCTCAATAGCCCGCGTCACCCCCTCCGCCCCACCCGCCCCCGCACTCAGTCGCAGCAGATCCAATCGCAGATTCTCCAGCGCCGCGACAACAGAACTCAACCTCGCCTCCGCAACCGTCCGCGCCGCCTTGAGATCCACAACCAACTCCTCCCCCCTCCCACCCGCCCCGCGCGCCAAAGAATTCTTCGCCTCCGCGATCGACGAATCCAATTGCTCGATCCGCGCCCGTGCCGCCTTCGCCTGCGCCTCGAGCCCGCGCAAGACCGCCGGCACATCCCCGAGCTGCTTCTTGGTCTCCTTAGACAAACTCCCGAACATCGCCTCCGCCGACGAACTGATCGCCATCTCTGTCGGCCGGTTCGCTGACGCCGCCGCCGCGCGTGCGCCCAGCCGATAGCCCGAGACTCGCGCAAGCAGCCGCCCCCACCTCCCCTCCCAGAATCGCAACCATATCGACGTTCCGTTGCGAATACGGCGGAATCGTTTTGCCACCGCCGTGACGATACCGCCCAAGTAAAGCGAGGACAGACCGAAGCCGACCCAACCCTCGTGCGGGAGCATGCCCATCGCGCGGGCCGCGAAGATCCCGACGCCCACTACAAGACCGATCGGACCGACTGCGGAGAATATTCGCTCGCGGAGGCTCGCGGTGGCGCCATGCTCGAAGATGAACTCGTCCCGTTGGCGCGCGAACAATCCTCGAATTCCGGCTGCGATATCATCCGGCCCATATCCCAACCGCAACAGTCGCCGCGTGCGCGCGATCACCAACCCGATCGGCACTGCAAGCGCCACGCCGATCTCGGCGGCCAGGATGAACGGCATCGCACGATCCCAGATCTTCCCCACCGAGAAGATCAGCATCGGCCCCAGCGAAAGCATCAGCAATCGGAGCGATGACGAGTTGGATCATCCGCCTTCGGTCCAGGAACACCCTGATCGGCACCGGCACCTCTTCACTCTTCGCGAGCGACGGGCTCAACGCCTCCGCCAACGCCTCCCCACGATCGAACCGGTCCGCCGGATCCTTCGCGAGACACTTGTCGATCGCCATAGCAATGTGTCGCGGAACCCCTCGCGCCGTCTCGGTCACACTCGGCGGTATCTTGGTCACCTGCTGCGCGATGATCGCGTGCGCCGAATTCGCCGTGAACGGCAGCGCGCCCGTCATCATGTAGTAACCCACCACCCCCAGCGAATAGAGATCGCTGCGCCCGTCCACCGCCTCGGCGGTCGCCTGCTCGGGACTCATGTACTCTGGCGTGCCGAGTACTTCGCCGACGGCCGTCTCACCGCCGGCCTGCGCGAGGCGCGCGATGCCGAAATCGGTCACG
>CAVTUD010000003.1:0-1217455 GCA_963737845.1 uncultured Gemmatimonadaceae bacterium
AGACACCCGGGTCTTGGGGGGCACCTCCACCCGATTTCACCGAGGCCAACTTTGAAAGCGGGATTGCCTCAAGTTTCACCCCAGCATCCCCTCCAGTTCCTTCATGCCCTGCTGAATCTCCGCCTCCAGCTTCGCCAAGGCTCTGCAGGATCTCGCCGCGGCGGGCGGTGCTCGACCTCTTCGTGGACGACTTCCTTGTAGCGGTTGAGCGAGAGGTCGTAGCCCTGCGCGGCGATGTCGGCCTTGGGCACGCAGAAGCTCTGCGCGGTGCGCGGCCGTTCGCGCTCGGCGCCGTCGCGCTGCGCCCAGCGCGCGAGGATGTCGGGCAGGTTGTTCTTCGCGTGTTCGTCGGCGGTGAGCGCGATCGCGCGGCACCGGGCCGAGCTTTCGTCGGGCAGCAGCGGCGTGCGCTTGTCGTCGAGCGACAGCCGTCGGCGTCGACGTCGTAGAACCAGACGTGGTCCGTGCCGCCGGAGTTGGTCTTGGTGAAGAGCAGGATGGCGGTGGAGACGCCGGCGTAGGGCTTGAACACGCCGCCGGGCAGCGAGATCGACGGCGTCGAGCTTCTGGTCCTCGACCAGCATCTTGCGCAGCGCCTTGTGCGCGTTGCGACGAGCCGAACAGCACGCCGTCGGGCACGATGACCGCCGCGCGGCCGCCGGGCTTGAGCAGGCGCAGGAACAGGGCGAGGAACAGCAGCTCGGTCTTCTTCGTCTTGACGATCTGCAGCAGGTCCTTGGCGGTGTTCTCGTAGTCGAGCGATCCGGCGAACGGCGGATTGGCGAGGACGAGCGTGTACTTCTCCTCCTCGCCGGCGTGGTCCTGCGCGAGCGAGTCGCGGTAGCGGATGTCGGGGTTCTCCACGCCGTGCAGCAGCATGTTCATGCTGCCGATGCGCAGCATGGTGTTGTCGAAGTCGAAGCCGTGGAACATGCTCGTGGTGGAAGTGCTCGCGCTGAGCTTCGCGTCGCGCAGGATTTCGGGGTGGTGCTCGCGCAGGTATTCGCCCGCCGCGACCAGGAAGCCCGCCGTGCCGCAGGCCGGGTCGCAGATCACGTCCGTCGGCGTCGGCGCCGATCATCTCGACCATCAGCCGGATGATGTGGCGCGGCGTGCGGAACTGGCCGTTCTGCCCGGCGGTGGCGATCTTGCCGAGCATGTACTCGTAGAGGTCGCCCTTGGTGTCGCGGTCCTCCATCGGCACGTGGTCGAGCATGTCGACGACCTTGGCGAGCAGCGCCGGCGTGGGGATGGTGAACCGCGCGTCCTTCATGTGGTGCGCGTAGGTGGAGTCGTCGCCGCCGAGCGTGCGCAGGAACGGGAAGACGTGCTCGCCGACGACGTCGAACATCTCGGCCGGTGCGAAGTTCTTGAAGCGCGACCAGCGAAAGTCCTCGTACGGGCGCCCTTCGGCGTCGTTGCCCTCGGGGAAGATGCGGCGCTCGATCGGCTTGCTTCAGTCGCGTCGGCCTTGTTCTCTTCGAGCGTCTGCAGGTCGTCGAGCCGCGGATGAAGAGCAGGTAGGTGATCTGCTCGATCACCTCCAGCGGGTTGGAGATGCCGCCCGACCAGAAGGCGTCCCAGACGGTCGATCTGGCTCTTGATGTCGCCGGTGATCACTCGTCAGGCTCCTAAAGACTGTTCGTCGCTAATTCAAACTCCGCTTGTTCGGATTGCGTGCGTGCCGCGCCGCGAGCTGTATCATAGTAGCAACTGAGACTGAAGCGAGTTTTCGCTCGCAGAAAGAAAGCCCAGACCGCGCGATACTACGCGAAGTCTGGGCTTTTGCGGTCGGGACGGCGGGATTTGAACCCGCGACCCCCTGAACCCCATTCAGGTGCGCTACCGGGCTGCGCTACGTCCCGCTCCTCTACCTCGGAGCAAGGACCGGAATCTACTCGCGCGACGATGCCCCGACAACCGCCGCCGCACTCCGCGCCCGCGCGAGACCCCAACTACTCACTCCCTGCCCCGGCGCACGCCGACGAACGGCAGCAGCGCCCGCACCTGCTCGCGATACTCCGCGTACGGCCGGCCGAGCGCGGCAACGAGCATCTCGTCTTCCACTCTCACGCGGTACGCGTACGCCGCGAGGGTCGCGACGAGACTCGCGGCGAGGGTCACGGCGTTCCCGCTCGCCATCGCGACGCCGTTCAGACACAGCAGCGATCCGAGATAACCGGGATGCCGCACCCACCGGTACGGACCGTCGCGCGACACTCTGTGCTCGGCGTTCACGAGCAGCGTCCTCGTGTAGCGCTCGCGCAGAGTGAGCACGGCCCACAGCCGCAGCGCGAAACCCGCGACGCCGAGTGCCACGCCCGTCCACGCGGCCGCGGGCATGCCGGGGATCGCGGCGTCTCGGAACCAATGCGGCAGCCACCCCGCGTAGCCGGGCGAGTTGGCCTTCATCGCGAGGACGAATCCGAACACCGGCACGAGCGACGCGGCCGACAGGATCCACGTGCTCTTCCGGTCGTATTCGCCGCCGCGATGAGCCCGCGCGCGCGCGCCGAAGCGGAGCTCGGCCTGCAGCATGTACAACAGGAGCACGACGATGGCGGATTGGCCGTACCCGGGGAGTTCGGCGAAGCGGTTGATCCAGTCGGACATCAGCTGTCGCCGCTACGGGAGCGCGGTGCCGCTGAGCGTCACGTGCACGTGCGCGCTGCCCGGTTGGGCCACGACGTCGAGGGTCGCATTCTTCGTGCCGATGCTGCTCACGGGAGTGAACTCGACCCTGATGGTGCACGTGGCGCTGGGGACGACGGCGCCCGCGGCGGCGCAACCGTCGGCGATGATCGTGTAGTCACCGGCGTTCGGCCCGCTCAACCCGTTTGCGAACGATATCGTCGCTGCGTTGCCGGCGTTGGTGATCGTGAAGTCCTTGAACGCCGAGGAATCGCCGAGGTTCACGTTCCCGTAGCCCCACGTGAGCGGATTCGCGAGGAGGACGATCGTGGAGGGAGTCGTTGGGGTGCTGCTGCAGGCGGCAATGAGAGCGGCGAGCGCCGAGAAGGATCGGCGTGCGCTTCATCCAGGGGCTCCCGCGGGAGGGGACGCTGTACGGCGTTGCGGCAACGACGCGGAATCTACGCGCGCGCGGAGGGGCCGACAACGGTAACTGCAACTGCCGATGATCGATTGCCGGGAGTCGATGTGGCATGACAATCAATTCCATTACGACATCGCGCGACGTCGTTGCCGTTACGGAATCAATTGTTATTCCTCATCGACTCCCGGCAATCGATTCCC
The DNA here is from genome assembly GCA_963737845.1 of uncultured Gemmatimonadaceae bacterium. Taxonomy (GTDB): domain Bacteria; phylum Gemmatimonadota; class Gemmatimonadetes; order Gemmatimonadales; family Gemmatimonadaceae; genus DATKOH01. Next base: position 3,256 of record CAVTUD010000003.1, read on the forward strand.
GGCGGTTGTTCGTTAGCTGCGGCGGGTCGAGCGCGATCGCCCTCTGTCACATCGGGCACGACGCGGCGGCGCGAACCAACGCTGGCGTGCTCGCGTCCGCCCAAATCCGGCGAGTTACCGCCTGCGCCTGCTCGCGATAGTCCGCGGCCAACGGTGTGATGCCGGGCCACACCGGTTGGTGCGAATAGCTGGTGGTCAGATGCGTGCAGACAGGAAGCCCATCCGAATCGAAATCCGACGTCGCCTCGGCGTAGCTATTCCCTGACGTTGGCCGGATAATGTGCTGCAGCGTGAGCAACGCGTACACCCGCGCCAGCGCGCTCGCCGACGGATCGCCGGCAACCGATAACGCGGATGCGAAGATGCCGCCGTCTCTATAGTAGCTGGCCTGCCGGCTCAGGTTCAGCAGGAGGAGCGTGTCCACCGAGGACTTCATGCTCGCGATGCCCACGGCGAGCGCGTGAATGCCCTCATTGCCGCAGTTCCCGACCATGGCGTAGGCCCATTCGATCTTGGCGGCGGGAAGTCCGGTCATCACGACTTGGGCGACGAGATGACAGTCGTTCGCGAGTTGCGCGGAGTCCGGATATCCCTGCGCGCTTGCACGCGCGACCATGCCGATCAAACACGCCGATGCCATCATCGATCCGAGTCGAGTCATGGCGAATCGTACCTCCTGCACGACGCATCGCGCGGCGGCACGAACCAAGGTGGGTAGGCTGGCGTTACTCTCAAGACTCTGCGCGAGCGTCAGGGCGTGAGTCTTGGCGTCGGCCGGGAGCGGAACTGGTCCGGTGAGGTGAGGCACGTCGGACGTGATCCCACCCGGACAGAACTCCGTGTCCGACATGGTGGCGGCGAGCAGGTCCGTGTACAGACGTAGGCATCGCGCTGCAACTGGGTAAGCACGATCAAGAGATTCACAGCGCGCGCAGTCGGCGACGCGGAACTGTCCGCCGAGATCGCGAGCGCGGCGACGTAGATGTCGCCGTCCACGAGTCCGAAGGTGGCATTCCTTACGGACAAGAGCTGCGCAGTATCACTCGAATGCCGGAGCCGCGAGAGCGTTGCGGCGATGCTCATGCCGATGACGCCATGGTCGCCGCAACTCCGGGATCGCACGGATGGCCCAGTTCATCTTGGGATCCGGATTCCCGGTCAAGAGCGTCTGCGCCGCCAGGCGGCAGCCGATCCGGTGCGCGGAATCCGGATCGGCCTGGGCGCCGATCGCGCGCGCGGCGACGGCGATCGCGAGCACGAACGCGAGTGAACGGAGCATTGTCATGGTAGGTAGACGCGCGTAGCGAGTGAAGCCTTACACAGGGCAAATGCGCCGGTCGGGCACGCGTCCGAGACTGCTGTCGCGCTACACCGGCACGATGTAGGAGGCCGACAACACCCACGTCGCTCTTCTTGTCGGAGGCGCCGCTGCGCATGGTGCGGGCGCGCGCGCCGAATCGCAGCTCGGTCTCGAGCGCGTAGAGCAGCAGAACTACAAGGGCACCGATCCCGTACGACGGCAGTTCGGTGAAGCGGGCGAACCAGTCGGTCAGCTCAGCAACCGCCGCTGTCGATGCCCAGCGACGTACGCGACGTTAGTCACGTGGAAATTCGCGGCGGCAGTGGCGTTGCCCACCGCGGCGAAGAACTCGGTGGTGGTCGTGAAGTCGGGCGCGCTCGGCGTCGAGTTGCGCTGCCGTGGCGAACGTCAGCGTGCTGTCGTCAACGCAGAGAAGGACAACTCCGCGATCCGAATTTCCGGATCCGGTAAATGTGGGTGCGGTCGCATCCACCGGAGCGTGGTTCCCGACAATGTCGCTCCACAGCGCCGGTGACCGGATCCAGGTGCACGAACGCGACGTGGTCCTCGATAGATCCCGACGACCGCTTGCTTCCCGGCTGCGCCAGGCTCGACGAGGCCGAACAAGGCCTGCAGCGGGGCGCCGGCGATGTGCCCCGAACGGTTCCGCGCATCGCTATGGAGAGCTCTTCGGGAATGACCATGGAGTCGTTGCGCGCGATATAGATGGAGCTGGTGCCGGTTGCGGCGGTGAGCACCAGGTCGGTGCCCATGTTGAACGTCTCGGTGCCCAGCGTCGTGTAGTCGTTGATCTGCGTGAATGGCGTCTTCCAGCGCGGCTTCGCGAACTGGTCGGGCAGCGAGTCGGTCTTGCCGTTGTAGTGTAGACCACGCCGTGTCGTTCGGCGACGGCCACGCCGCACTCACCATGAGCGCGAACGTGAATGTGTGCGCGGTATCGTCGGTCGGCGGATCGAACGTGCCAATGAACTGCCACGGCAAGTTGCGCGTCGTGTCGGTGCCCGGCGTTCCCTGGAATGCCGTCGGACGGTCCTGATACCAGAAGAACGGCTGCATTGGCGCCGTGAAGGCCTGGACTGCCTCTGTAGTTCCCGACATTGATATTGCAGCCCGTGGGGCAACCCGGGAACGCCGTCACGATCGGCGGGGTCGTAAAGCCAATGAACACGCCGCTCGTGTCGGCCGGCGTCGCGTTCGTACGCCGAGTAGTTGGAGCCGATCGGAATACTCAGGAGATTCTGCATATGGACATTGAAGGTCCACGTGCGCACACCAGCACTGGGCACGTTGTCCTGGAGGCTCACGAACTCGCCCGTCACCGCGATCGTCGTGGGCCCGCCGTAGATGGACGGACTGATCGCGCCGTTCTTCCCGACCGCGGCGTTCGCGCCCATCGGCACGAACTCGGCTGTCATCTTGGTGCCATCCACCGTGCCGCGGATCATCCCCAAGCGGCGTGCGTGAGCGGGCGGCGGAACAGGCGCATTGCCCATCGGGCCATCACTGCACGCCGAGACGGCGAGCAGAGTGAACGCGGCGAGGAAGAGGCGGTTAGGCATTGGGGAAATGTACACCATTTCTGGGCTGGAAGGTGCCTACTAATTCTGACCAGTAAGCCTCGAAGTTGCAACAAATTGTGGCGGAAGGGGAGGGTGACGGGCGTCGGGGTATGTTCGGGAGGCGTTAACTGCCGGTGGTCGGTTGCCGGGAGTCGATGAGGAATGACAATTAATTCCATAATACACACTGGAGAGCGTTGCAGTGTGGTTACGGAATTAATTGTCATTCCTCATCGACTCCCGGCAACCGACGACCGGCAGTTGCCAGTCAGCCCTGGCACCCCGCTCCAGCCCGGGCCATGTTCGGCGCTCGCGTACGCCTCTCCTGCCCGGGCCTGACATGAGCCGATTCGGTCGTTGCCTCCTATTCGCCGCTGCCATCATTCCGGCCAGCCGAGGCGCCGGCCAGCAGCTGCCCGCTGCGCAGTTCACCGATCCCGATCGCGCTGCGAAACTCGCCGCGGCGTATCCGGCCATCGATTCCCTGTTCGCGGCCATGGCGGCTCGCGAGCATATCCCCGGTGCGGCGTGGGGGATCGTGATCGACGGGAGACTCGCGCATGTGTCGGCCGCGGGCGTGCGCGACATCGCGACGAAGGCCGCCGGTCGATACGAATTCGGTGTTCCGCATCGCGAGCATGACGAAGAGCTTCACGGCGGCGAGCATCCTATTGTTGCGCGATGAGGGGAAGCTCTCGCTCGATGACCCTGCGGAAAAGTGGATCCCCGAGCTGAAAGGACTTCGCGCAACAAAGGACTCGCCGACGCTCACGATCCGCATGCTCCTGTCGCACGACACGGGCTGGCCCGAGGACAATCCGTGGGGCGACCAGCAGCTCTCGATCGCCGACAGCACGCTGAGTCGCATGATCGCGCATGGCATTCCCTTCTCGCACGCGCCGAACACGGCGTACGAGTACTCGAACTACGCGTTCATGATCCTCGGCCGCATCGTGTCGCGCGCGAGCGGAATGCCGTACCGGCAATTCGTGCAAACGCGACTGCTCACGCCGCTCGGCATGAAGTCGAGCACGCTCGAAGTGGGCACGGTGCCGAAAGACAAGCTCACGCTCGGATACCGCTGGGAAGACAACACCTGGAAACTCGAGCCGCAGCTGCCCGACGGCGCCGGCGGACCAATGGGCGGCATGCTCGTGAGTCCGCACGATATGGGAGTGTGGATCGCGAACATGCTCTCGGCGTGGCCGCCGAGCGATGCGCCGGAGACGGGACCGGTGAAGCGGAGTTCGCTGCGCGAGATGCAGCAAATGCACCGCACGCGTCCGCCGCAGGTCACGTACGACACGCTCACGAAACACGTGACGCTCTTCGCGCCCGGCTATGGATTTGGCCTGCGCATCGTTGCCAATTGCAATTTTTCGCACATCGTGGCGCACGCCGGCGGACTGCCGGGATTCGGATCGCTGATGATCTGGCTGCCGGAGTACGGAGTGGGACTGTTCGCGTTCGGGAACAGGACATACACGGACTACAGCGCGGCGAGCGATTCGGTGTTCGCGCTCTTGAAGAGAACGGGCGGGCTCGAGCGGAGAACGCCGGTGCCGGCGCCCGCGCTCGTGAAAGCGCGCGACCAGGTGAGCCGCCTCGTGATCAAGTGGAGCGACGCGCTCGCGGATTCACTCGCGTCAATGAATCTGTACCTCGACCACTCCAAGTCGCATCGCATCGCGCAGCTCGACTCGCTGCACGCGAAAGTCGGCGCATGCACCGCCGGCAACGAAGTGGTTCGTGGTGGAGAACGCGCTGCGCGGACAGTGGATCATGCCGTGCGAACGAGGAGCCATATGGGTGAGCATCACGATGGCGCCGACGATGCCGCCTTCGGTGCAGTTCATGGACGTGGCGGAGGAATCGAGCGGCAATGGCGAATGCGGAACGGCACCCGGAGGAGCGGAACTGCAGGAACTGAACGGCGACTGCCGATGGTCGATTGCCGGGAGTCGATGAGGAAGAACAATCAATTCCGTAAGGACAACGACATTGCGCGAGGTTGTCGCCGTTACGGAATCAATTGTCATTCCTCATCGACTCCCGGCAATCGACTCCCGGTAGTTGCACGTCCAGCGATTCGTTCACCTCACGACCAGCCCCTTCTCTGATCGTGATCGTCTGCACGTGTTCGTTCGCGGCGTCGAGTGTGAGCACCGCGTTCCAGCCGTCGAACGCGTAGGCTGCCATCGAGCCTCTCACCAATTGCGGCGCGCCCCAACCGGAGAGCACGTCCTCGCGCCCGCTGCCGATATGCACGCCGAGCACATCGGCGTTGGACAGCCGACCCGCCGCAATGGCGATCGCGCCCGATCGCGGGGCGAATTTCACTTCCATTTCGTGACTCGGGAATCGAAGCGTCAAAATGCCCTCGGCGAGCGTACTGTCCTCCGGCTCGCCGAGGGCCGCCGCGACCGCCGTGCGGCTCGCGCCGAGCGTGAGCCCCAGGATCTTCACTTTCGGATCGCCCGTCTTCCACACCGGCACGAACAGCGCGGTCGTCGGCCGACTCGCGTCGGGCGCGCGAAGCTTGTGCGCGAGCTTGTAGTAGGTCGGATCGCCGAACCAGGCGAGGAAATCCGAGAGCGGCTGCTCCCCTTCGCGCGTTTCGATCGGCCCCCGGGGTCCCGCGGTCACGGCCATGTACCATGGCCACCAAATGATGTAGCCGTCGCCGGGCACATCGACGCGGTTGAATTGCGGATCGCCCGGCACGAGCTCGGCCGGCGTCATGTGATAGTGGAAACCGCCTCGGCAATACTTGGACCACACTGTCCACGCTCCGTCCCGATCCTCCTCGCGCGAAACGGGAAGGGTGTGCACCGTGGAGTCGCGGACACCGCAGTACGGGCCCCATGCGGTTTGCGACTGCGATCGGGCGACGGCGGCGGCAGCGACGATGAGCGATCCGGCGGCGACGATGCGACTGGTGCAGCGGGGCACGAATTCCTCCGGGTGCGAGCGGGGCTCGAGCTAGCCGGAGAATAGGTCGGTTTCCGGGCGCGGAAGCAAGTGTGGGTAACGGCGAACGGCCGAGAGTCGATTGCCGGGAGTCAATGTGGAATGACAACTAGATTCCATAACGACATGCGCCCGACGTCGCGCGTGTGGTAACGGAATCAATTGTTATTCCTCATCGACTCCCGGCAATCGACCATCGGCAGTTCAGCCAGTTGATTCGTCGGCCCCGATGAGCCAGAGTACACGTAACACGCGAAAGGGGCGGACTATGTCTCGAGTCAGAGTCCTCGCCGGCACGAAGAAGGGTGCGTTCATTCTCACCGCCGACGGCAAGCGAAAGAAATGGGAAGTCTCCGGTCCGCATTTCGCGGGCTGGGAGATCTACCATATGAAGGGATCGCCGGCCGATCCCGATCGCATTTACGCGTCGCAGACGAGCGGGTGGTTCGGGCAGGTGATGCAGCGCTCGAGCGACGGCGGGAAAACGTGGGAAGCCGTGGGCAACAAGTTCGCGTACACCGGCACGCCGGGCACGCATCAGTGGTACGACGGCACGCCGCACCCGTGGGAATTCAAGCGCGTGTGGCACATCGAGCCGAGTCTGAAGGATCCCGAATACCGTGTACGCCGGCATCGAGGACGCGGCGATCTTCAAGAGCACCGACGGCGGCACGAATTGGAAGGAGCTGCCCGGTCTGCGCGGCCACGGCACGGGCCCGGACTGGACGCCGGGCGCGGGCGGAATGTGTCTCCATACCATTCTGCTCGATCCGAAGGATCCGAAGCGCATCTTCGTCGCGATCAGCGCGGCCGGCGCGTTCCGCACGGATGATGGCGGCGAAACGTGGAAGCCCATCAACCAGGGACTGCGCTCGAATCACATTCCCGATCCCAAGGCCGAAGTGGGCCACTGCGTGCACCGCATCGCGATGCACAAGTCGAAACCGAAAACGTTGTTCATGCAGAAGCACTGGGACGTGATGCGCAGTGACGACGCGGGCGACAGCTGGCGCGAAGTGAGCGGCAATCTCCCCACCGATTTCGGTTTCGTGATCGACGTGCACGCGCACAAGCCCGAGACCATTTACGTGGTGCCGATCAAGAGCGACTCGGAGCATTTCCCGATCGGCGGCAAGCTGCAGGTGTTCCGCAGCACCACGGGCGGCAACGAGTGGGAGCCGCTCAAGAAGGGACTGCCGCAGAAGAACTGCTACGTGAACGTGCTGCGCGACGCGATGGCGATCGACACGCTCGACAAGTGCGGCGTGTACTTCGGCACCACGGGCGGGCAGATCTACTGCAGCGCCGACAGCGGCGACAGCTGGGGCGCGATCGCGCGCGATCTGCCGGCGGTGCTTTCGCGTAGAAGTGCAGACGCTGAAATGACGGTGCGCGTGGTGCTGCCGCATCACCTGCGGATCCTCGCGCAGGTGGGAGACGAAGTCACGGTGAACGTGAACGGCGGCGGGACTCAGCGCGAGGTGCTCGACGCGCTGGAGGCTCAGTATCCGGTGTTGCAGGGGACGATGCGGGATCATGACACGCTCAAGCGGCGGGCGTTCATCAGGTTCTTCGCGTGCGAGAGGGATCTCACGTTCGAGCCGGTGGACGCGCCGCTGCCGGAGGCGGTGCGGAAGGGAGAGGAGCCGTTTCTGGTGATCGGGGCGATCGCGGGCGGGTGAAGCTCGAGAGAGTGGGAAGCGGTACTAGCACAACGAATGCGTCGTTTGACCGTAGAAGCCGTGGAAAGTCGAAGCTGCAAGTGGATACTGCGAAGTATCTACATTCAACTTCGAGCTCCGACGGTGCTACTCGCAAACGACGGAGTGTGTAGTGCCAGTACCGCTTCCTACAATCGTCTTAGAAGCCAGTCACCTTCGCCGCACCGTGACCTGCGCGCCACCGCGCTCGAGCACCAACACGCGCGTCTCGCCCGCTTTCCCGTGCATCGCAGAGTATATCGCGCCGAACGACGCGCCCGTCGCTTCAAGATCGCCGATCTTGACGAGACGGTCGCCGATCTGAACTCCGGATACCGTGGGCTTCCCGTTCTTCGTCGCGATGCCCGCCACGAAGTACGATCCGCCTTCGGCGCGCAGCGTGAGGCCGATCTGATCCTGGTCCGCGCGTATCGGGATCCGATGCTCGCAGCCAGTAGCTCGTGCGATGCGGGTAATCGATCGTGAGCTGGAATCCCTTCAGCACATTCCCGCCGATCCAGCCGAGCACGGGCACCGCGTTCTTCTTCGAGTACCAATCGAAGAACTCGAGGCCGCCGGTCAGCTGCTGTCCACCGTCAGCCGGCGAGCACGCCCACGTCGTGCAGCGTCAGCGTACCCAACGCGATCTCCGGGATGCGCATGAGCGTGCCCGTGGTCTCCGTGCTGTCGCCCAGACATCATCATGTTGCTCGCGCCCACCGCGCCGGTGCCGCGCGCCCACGCGGGGTGCGCGCGCAGCCAATCGTTCGCGGCGCTCTTCCGCACCCACGTGTAGGCGGATCCGTTGTCGATGGTGATCGAGTACGCGCCGGCCGTCGATCGATGCGTTCACCGCGATGAGACCCGTCGCCGAGTCGAGCTGGAATGGAACGGCGATCCCTTGCGGCTTGAGTGTGCCGGGCATGTGCGAAGGTGAGCGTGCGTTTCGCGTAGTCGATCACGACCACATATCGCTGCAGCAGGCTCGCGGGAATGATCGCCGCCACGCGCAGATCGGATCCCGCCGAGACGGCGCGGCGGACGGTGCACGCTCACGATCCCCGCGGCCGGCGTCTCGACGGTCAGTTCGCCGATCCGTGAATCGCAGCGGACGAGTGGAGTCGAGCTGCAATTCGCGGAATACGGAGTCCGCGAGCACAAGCGACGTGCCGCCCATGTCCATATACGCGAGGGCGCGATGCGCCGAGCCGTCGGGGCGCAGGAAGTCGATCTGCGCGTAGACGCGATTGCCGTCGAGGACGAAAGGCGAAGTGCCGGAGGTTTGGGCGCGAGAGCGCGGAGCACGCGACAACCAGGCAGATCAACAGCCGGGAAACGATTGCCGGGAATCGATGAGGAATGAAAACGCATGGCCTCACGGCGACATCGCGCGATGTCAGTGACGAAATGCGTTGTCATGCCTCACCGATTCCCGGCAATCGACTCCCGGTCCAGTTCAAGACCATCGCTGCAATTTCTTCGTACTCCCCGCCAGCCACTTGGCCACGAATCCCGGCATTCCCTGTTCTCGCAGTTTCTGCTCCACGAGCTGCTGCATTTGCTCGAGCGTGAAGTCGGGCTGCTTGAACGTCGATCCATCGTAGCAATAACTGCAGAACGCGGCGTCCGGCGAGCGGCGCGGGGTCTTTGCTGAGCGGCATGCCGCAGGACTGGCATCTGGGAATTCGGGCATTGGGTCCTCCGTCGGAACTGCAGACTTAGACGTCTAGACTGAGACGTTAGAATGCAACGGCGCGAGTAGTCTAACGTCTAAGTCTAACATCTAAGTCTGTAGTTATTCGATCGCCACGGCATCATCCGATTCCTGTTGCAGCAGCTTCTGCGTCTCTTCCGGCGTCAACTGCGTGGCGCTCGTCTTGATCGTGATCGACTTGATCGTGCCCGCGTATCCGTTGTCCCACTGGCCGTACTGATCGCTCACGGGCGTCCCTTCGTCCATCCCCACATCGGCCGCGTCGTCGGCACTGAACATGCTCTGGTGCGTCTTCCCGATCTTGCCCTCGGCCACCTTCGTGCCGTTGACATAGATGATCTCGGTGCCGCCCTGCCCCGGCTTCGGCCCGTCGTACAGGAACACATAGCGCAGCGTCACCTTGCCTTTGGGCAACGGCGTTGAACCCCGCACCACGTATCGCTCCAGCCCAAGGTAGTTGTACTCGTACACCGGACGATTGTCTCTCACGAAGAGCGTCCATCCGCCGAACCGGCCGCCCTGCGCGAGCAGCACGCCGTTCGCGCCGCCCGCCGGCACGTCGCAAATCGCCGGTGATGTCGTGCGAGCGGTTCTTCGCCATTGATGAACGCGTTCTCCATCATGCCGATCATGCCGGGGTACACCGTGAGCGATGTGCGCGCGCCCATGATGTCGGGACGGCCCGCGGTGGATGCCACGAACCGCTCGAGCGTGCGATCGTCGATCGGCAGCACGTGATACTTCGCTGCCTCGCTCATGAACAGATCCTGCATCTCCTTCAGCTTCTCCGGCTTCGCCGCGGCCACGTCGTGCGCGAGGGAGAAATCGGAGTCGGCGTTGAACAGGTACCACACGTCGTCCGCCAACTTGTGCGCCGGCTTGAATTCCCACGGCGCGCGGTGCACGGTGCCCGCGAGCCAGCCGTCGTGGTAGATGCCGCGATTGCCCAGGATCTCGAAGTACTGCGTGCCATGCCGACTCTTGGCGCTCGCACTGTCGAACGAGAACACAAGACTCGTTCCGTCCATCGGCGCCTGCGCAATGCCGTTCACGGTCTTCGGCTCGGGGATCGCGGCCGCCTCCAGCACGGTGGGCGCAATGTCGGTCACATGCGCCCACTGGCTGCGGATCTCCCCTCTCGCCTTGATGCGAGCGGGCCATGACACGACGAGTCCATTGCGCGTGCCGCCGTAGCTGCCGGCCACCTGTTTGGTCCACTCGAAGGGTGTGTCGCCGGCCACAGCCCACCCCGACGCGTAATGGCTGTAGCTCTTAGGGCCGCCGAGTTCGTCGAGATGCTTGGCGATGTCCTCGACGTTCTCGCTCACGCCGTTGAAGTAGGTGATCTCGTTGAGCACGCCGACCGCGCCGCCCTCAGCGCTCGCGCCATTGTCGCCCGTCTCGTAGAAGACGAGCGTGTTGTCGGCGACGCCCATCTCGTGCAATGCGTTCAGCAGGCGGCCTATCTCGTAGTCCGTTTGCGCCGCGAAGCCAGCGAACACTTCCATCTGGCGCGCGAACACTTTTGCTCGAGCGGGGTGAGTTTGTCCCAGTCCTTGATGGCCGCGGGCTTCGGTGCCAGCGGAGTGCCCGGCGGCACAATGCCCATTTTGATCTGGCGGGCGAGGACGTCGGCGCGGTACTTGTCCCAACCGCCGTCGAATTTCCCCTTGAACTTCGCGATCCATTCCTTGGGCGCCTGGTGCGGCGCGTGCGTCGCGCCCGGCGCGTAGTAGATGAAGAACGGCTTGTCGGGGGTGAGCGCGTGCTGCGCGCGCATCCAGCCGATCGCCTTGTTGGTGATGTCGGTGGTCACGTGATAGTGAGGATCGCGCGACGGTTCGACGAGCGCCGTACCATGGACGAGCAGCGGAGAGAACTGATTCGTCTCGCCGCCAATGAAGCCGTAGAACTCATCGAAGCCCGAGTGCGTCGGCCACCGGTCGAACGATCCGGAAACGCTCACTTCCCACGGCGGCGTCTCATGATATTTGCCGTACGCCGCGGTGCTGTAGCCGTTCTGCCGCAGGATCTCGGCAACGGGCGTGGTGGCGAGCGGACGGATGCCCGTATTGCCCGTGAATGCGGTGGCGATCTCCATGACCGCGCCGGTGTTCACGGTGTGATGATTGCGGCCGGTGAGGAGCGCCATGCGCGTAGGCGAGCAGAGCGCCGTGGTGTGGAAACGATTGTAGCGAAGGCCCTGGCCGGCGAGCGAATCCAGCACGGGCATAGGCACTTCGCCGCCGAAGGCGCTCGGCTGGCCGAAGCCCATGTCGTCGATGAGAATGAAAACAATGTTGGGCGCGCCGTGGGGCGCGGTGACGCGGAACATCGGCGGCGCCGTGGCGTCGCGCGCGTCGAGCGTGGTGATGACCGGAGTGGCGGGCGTCGGGATCGGGAGACTCGTGCGATCCAGTGAGCCGGCGGGCGGTCTGGTCGCGGGCGTGGGCTCGGTGCGGCAGGCCGTTATCGCGAGAGAGGCCAGTGCGAGGGTGAGTGCCTTGACGGTATACATCCGCTGAGCCTCGTCGCGTTCGGGATTCGGGATTCGGGATTCGGGGAACTGCGGTGGAATCTAGGGATTCGATGCGCAGCCAGGCGTAAGACCTTCGTCGTACAGCTAGCGCCAGCGGTCGCAGCATCCGCATCTTCGATTACCCAATGCGCGATTCCGCCGCGATTAAGTCCACCGTAGAACGCAGCGTCAAAGCTGTGTCCATGCGCGCGAGTATCGCGCAGGGCACGGCGCGCACGGTCGCGACGCTCGGCGATGGACTCTCGTGCATGATCACCGAGGGCGAGCACTCGTTCGCGGTCGGGCTCACGGAGAAATACGGCGGCACGGGCACTGACGTGAATCCCGGAATGCTCGGCCGAGCGGCGCTGGCGAGTTGTCTCGCGCTTGGGATCGCGTTGTGGGCGGTGCGCATGGATGTCGTGCTCGACGCACTGACGGTAGAAGTGGAGGCGGACTTCGACGTGCGCGGCGAGCTCGGCATCTCAGAAAGAGTGTTTCCGGGTTATGCGGCAATGCGGTACACGGTGGATGTGACGAGTCGAGCGCCGGAATCCGAAGTACGCGCGATGCTCGACGTGGCGCTGCGCACGAGTTCGTGGGTGGACAATCTCGCGCGCGCGGTGCCGGTGACAGGACTCGCGCGCGTGAACGGGAGATAAATGGACCCCAAGCTGCAGCTGCGCGTTCAGCGATACGGATGGGACAAGGCGGCGGGCGAGTACGAACGGTATTGGGCTCGGGCGCTCGAGCCGGCGCAGAACCGTTTGCTGCGACTGGCTTCACTGCGCAGCGGGGAGCGCGTGTTGGATGTGGCGTGCGGGACGGGGCTCGTGACGCTGCGCGCGGCGAGCACGGTGGGCGAGCGCGGGAAAGTGATGGCGGTGGACTTGAGTGATGAGATGGTGAGAGATCTCGAGCAGAACGCCGCCGAGCAGTCGCTGTCGAATGTGATCGTGAAGCGCATGGACGCGCAGGAGCTCGCGCTGCCCGACGGCACGTATGATGCGGCGTTGTGCGCGTTCGGACTCATGTACGTTCCCGATCCTCTGGCGGCGCTCAAGGAGATGAAGCGCGCGCTGCGCGCCGGCGGGCGCGCGGTGATGGCCGTGTGGGGCGCGCGTGACAAATGCGGATGGGCGGAGATATTCCCGATCGTCGAGCGGCGTGTGGAATCGGATGTGTGTCCGTTGTTCTTCCAACTCGGGACGGCGGACGCGCTCGCGCTGAATATGGAGCTGGCGGGATTCACATCGATCACGAGCGAGCGGATGAACACGACGCTCCACTACGACTCGGGATCGGAAGCGTGCGGCGCGGCGTTCGTGGCGGGGCCGGTGGCGCTCGCGTATTCACACTTTTCCGACTCGGATAAAGCGGCGGCTCGCGCGGAGTATCTGGCGTCCATCGCGGGGTTCAAGTCCGGCGATGCATACGAGATACCGGGTGAATTCGTGATCGCAACTGCGACGGCGTGAGTCGAACCTCGAAGCGCGTCATTGGTCACCCGAACTCCGTAAGTGACGAGTCGTTCGTGGCTCCACGAACGACTCATGTTCAACTGACGGAGTTCGGGTGACCAATGACGAGGTTTGAGGTTCGACTTACGCTTTTCGGTGGAACCCTACTATTTTTCGAGAGTAGTAGTAGATAGGTAATGCCTTGATGTGCGAGCGATCTCGGCTCGTAATTCGAAGGCGCGATGGGACCCTCCCGGTCCCCCGCGCCTTTTTTCGTTCATATCGATCCCATGGAGGGTCAGTCATGTCACCCAACGCAGCTTCACCGGCAGGCTCGCCGCAGCGCTGCGCGCATGCCGGATGCAAATGCTCACCGCGCCCGGAGCAGAAATTCTGCAGTGATCATTGCGCGAAGGCGGGCACCGCGAGCACCGGCGCAGCATGCGGCTGCGGACACGCGGGCTGCAACTGAATTTGAATTGCGTCGGGCGGTAGGGAGGTGGAGATCGAGAGTCGGTGCAGTCGACGGCTCCGAATCCGAAGTTCCAGCCTCCCTAACGCCTAGCGCTTCAATAAACCTCAAACCGCGTTATTGGTCACCCGAACGCCGTCAGTGACGAGTCGTTCGTTGATACCACGAACGACTCGTCACTGACGGCGTTCGGGTCACCAATGACGCGCTTCGAGGTTCGACTCACGGCGTTCGGGTCTGAACGAGCGCCAACAGTTCCTGCGGAACCGCCTGACCGAAGAGCTGATCAGTCGGCACCGCCACGATCTCGGTACGCGGCCCACGCGGTCCCTCTGATCCCACCGGCCCCGCGAGTCCCTTGCGACCGGGCGCGCCCTCGGACGCATCGGCGCATTTCGTGCCGTCGGAGTTGGTCTTGCCTTGGCCGCCTCTTCCGCCCAGGCCGCCGTTACCGCCGACGCCGCCGGGCCCGCCGTTGCCCCCGGGCTCACGCGCGGTCACCAGTCCGGCCATGAACGGTTCGTCGGCCGGCACCACCACCGTCACCACGCCGCCGCGTCCGCCGGGCGCGCCGGGTCCACCGTAGCCGCCGTCGCCTCCCGCACCACCCGCCTGGGCGGGACAACCGGATGCCCCGGGTGCTCCGTCGCCGCCGGGCGGGCCTGAGACACCGGCACCGCCATGTCCGCCGCGCGTCGTCACGCCAATGAAGTCCGCCGGAGGAATGGAGGCCGCGTCGTACAACTCGTAGAACGGCGCCTGCGCGCCCACCTGAATGCCGACGACGATCAATTTCTCGTAGAACGGCGATCGCGCGCGAGCGAGCGTCACCGTCACCGGCGGTCCGTTGTCGCCCGAGAGCGCGCGGCCGCCCGAGAGACCCTCGAACTCGAACGCGTGCGGCGCGCAGCTGTAATCCGGTTGCACGGAGACGCTGCCGCCGATGCTCGGCTTCGCTCTGAGCGTTGCCGTGAGACGGAATCCGGTGCTCGCCGAGAGCAACGGATCCTGCGCTGAGACCCAACTGCCGTCGGAGCGGCTCCGCGCCTCATCACTCGAGAGCGCGAGGAAATTCACGTGCAGCCGCGGCGGATGCTTCTCGTCGTAACTATGAACGAATGGGATATGCGTGCCGTCCGCGAGCACGGCCTCATACTGTGCCGGGATCGCGGCGCCGGGGCACACGCGCGAATAACCCGGCATGATCTGGATGGAGCGGATCTGCGCGACGAGTGCCGGATCGGGCGCGAAATCCGCCGGCGGCTGGTGGCCGCAGGCGGCGGCAATGAACAGCGTGGAAGCCAAGAATGGCGCGCGCTTCATCGATTAACCTCGCGAGTCGGGAATCCCACAGGGGCGGGCCCTGCAACAGGACGGCCAGCCCGCGTGAGTCGAAACCCGAATTCCGTGAGTCGAACCTCGAACCGCGTTATTGGTCACCCGAACGCCGTTAGTAACGAGTCGTTCGTGGCTCCACGAACGACTCAAGTTCAACTGACGGAGTTCGGGTGACCAATAACGCGCTTCGAGGTTCGACTCACGCTTCTCAAGTATTCGAGCCAACACCTCTGGACTCCCCCCGTCCCCATTCGCACATTTGGGGTCGTGTCTAAATCCCCTTCACGCGCCTCTGCCCGACAGTCTGCCCTGCTCCGCCTCAGCGCCGAGATCGCCGCCGCGTTGGATGAGGACGAAGTCTGCCATCGGGTCGTCGAGGGGCTGCGCGACGATGCGCTCGGATACAACCTCATTGGTATGTTCCTGCTCGACGACAACACGCACGAGCGCGTGTTGCGCGCGTGCGTCGGGTGGAAGGATGTGAAGGTCGGCATGCGCATTCCGCCCGGACAGGGGCTCACCGAGAAAGCGCTGCGCAGCCGGAAGCTCGAGTACACGGCCGACGTGAAGAAGGCGCCCGAGTACGTCGCGACCTACAAGAGTGGCAGCGAAGTGGACGTGCCGCTCATGCTCGAAGACAAACCGGTGGGCGTGCTCTGCGTGCAGAGTCACGACGCCAACGCCTTCGGCAAGCCCGATTTTGAGATCCTCACTGCCGCGGCGACGCAGGCATCGATCGCGCTCGCACGCGCGCGACTCCTGGTGAACGAACGCCGCCGCGCCGACGAGCAGCAGGCGCTGCTCGACTCCATGAGCGACCTCGCGAGCGCGCTCTCCCTGCCCCGCGTGCTCGAGGCGGTGCTCAATCGCGCCGTCACGCTGCTCGGCGTCACCGGCGGCCAGATCGCGATCTATCACGAAGCCACGCGCGAGATGGAGATCGTCGCGAGCGAGATCCAGCAGGGCGATTTCGTGTCCACGCGGCTCGCGTACGGCGAAGGCGCGATGGGCACGGTCGCGAAGACGCTCGAACCCATCGTGATCCCGAATTACAACGAGTGGATGGGGCGCGCCTCCGCGTATCTCGATTCGAACATCCACTCGGTGATGGCCGCGCCGCTGCTCATCGGCGAGCGGCTCGTGGGCTCGATCGCCACGGTGCACGCCGATCCCGCGCGCGTGTTCAACGACGAGGACCTCCGGCGCCTCAGGCTCTTCGCGCCGCAGGCGGCGATCGCGATCGAGAATGCGCGGCTGTTCACCAATGCCGACCGTCAGAAGCAATTCTTCGAGGCCGTCGTCGAGACGAGCCCTGTCGCGATCGTCACGCTCGACATGAAGGACGACATCGTGCAGCTCAATCCCGCCTTCGAGCGCGTGTTCGGGTGGACGCCCGCCGAAGTGCTCGGCAAGAATCTCGACAGTCTCATCACGACGCCCGAGACGCTGCTCGAGGCGAAGAACTACACGAGCATGGCCGCGAGCCAGGCGGCGCGCGGCATCGGCAAACGCAAGCGGAAGGATGGCACGTTCATCGACGTCGAACTCTTCGGCGTGCCCGTCGTGGTGAACGGCGAACGCATCGGCGTGTTCGCGCTCTATCACGATGTGACCGAACTGCTCAAGGCGAAATCGGACGCCGAGGGCGCGAACAAGGCGAAGAGCCAGTTCCTGGCGAGCATGAGCCACGAGCTGCGCACGCCGCTCAACGCGATCATCGGCTACAGCGAGATGCTCGAGGAGGACGCGCGCGACCGGGGAGACACCGCGAGCACCGGCGACCTCGAGAAGATCCGCTCGGCGGGCAAGCATCTGTTGTCGCTGATCAACGACATCCTCGATCTCTCGAAGATCGAAGCCGGCCGCATGGACCTGCTCATCGAGCAGGCCGATGCCGGCGGCATCATCGAGGACGTGCGCGCCACGGTGGAACCGCTCGTCGCGCGCAATGGGAACAAGCTCGTGGTGCAGGTGCCTGCCGAAGCCCGGGCGCGATGTACACCGACGTCACCAAGCTCCGGCAGATGCTGCTGAATCTCCTCTCGAACGCCGCGAAGTTCACGGAGAAGGGCACGATCACGCTCGAGGTCGCGCGTGAGAAGCACGATATGGTGTTCCGCGTGCGCGACACCGGCATCGGCATCACGCCCGAGCAGATGTCGCGAGCTGTTCGAAGCGTTCGCGCAGGCCGACGCCGGCACGACGCGCCGCTACGGCGGCACCGGACTCGGCCTCGCGATCACGCGGCGCTTCTGCCGGCTCATGGGCGGCGACGTGATCGGCGAGAGTTCACCGGGACAGGGATCGACCTTCACCATTCGACTGCCTGCGGACGCGCGGGGCGCGCGGCCCGTGCCGGAGATGAGTTCATGACCGAGGGAAAGCGCGTGCTGCTGGTGGAAGACAACGAGATGAATCGCGACATGCTCTCGCGCCGCCTCGCGCGCCGTGGATTCGAGGTCGGCATCGCGGTGGACGGTCGCAGCGGCGTGGAGATGACGCTCACCGGCGAATTCGACGTGGTACTCATGGACATGAATCTCCCCGAGATCGACGGCTGGGAGGCCGCGCGCCAGATCCGCGCCGGCGAGAAGGGGCGCCGCGTGGCGATCATCGCGCTCACCGCGCACGCAATGCAGGGCGACCGCGAGAAGGCGCTGGCGGCGGGCTGCGACGAATACGACACGAAGCCGGTGGACTTCGAGCGATTGCTCGGCAAGATCGCCGCGGTGCTCGGGAGCCCGGCGTGAGCGGTCGCAACTCGGCGGTTGGCGAACTGCGGCACACGTTCCGCACGCCGGTGAATCACATCGTCGGCTATACGGAAATGCTGCTGGAAGATCTCCCGCCCGGCGACGAGGAGCATCGCGAGCCGCTCAAGATCATCCTCGCGGCGGCGCACGATGCGCTGCAGCACATCAGCGCGGTGCTGGTGCCCAGCAGCACGCCGCCGAGCGATGCGGTGCGGAGATTGTACGACGAGCTGGAGGAACCGCAGGCGCAGATCATTCGCGCGGTCACGTCGCTCATCTCGGCGCACGATCTCGGCGACGCGGCGGCGGACGATCTGCGCCGCATCCTGCACGCGGCGGAGCAGCTGCGGCCGAAGGATCTCGAGATCGCGGCGAGTGCGCCCTTGGCGGAAGAGGAGCCGGCGGAGGAACGCGCCGCGCGCGTGCTCGTGGTGGATGACGTGGAGGATAACCGTCAGCTGCTGAAGCGCCGGCTCGAGAAACAGGGTTACGCGGTGAGTATGGCGGAGAACGGACGCGTCGCGCTCGAGATGGTGGAGAGCGAGATGCCCGATCTCATCCTGCTCGACATCATGATGCCCGAACTCGACGGATTCGCGGTGCTCGAACGCCTCAAGGGGGCGAAGCGCACGCGCGACATCCCGGTGATCGTGATCTCGGCGCTGGACGATACCGCGAGCGCGGTACGATGCATCGAGCAGGGCGCGGAAGATTTCCTGCCGAAGCCGTTCGATCCCGTGCTGCTCAAGGCGCGCGTGGGCGCGAGCGTCGCGCGCAAGCGCGCGCGCGATCAGGAGCGCGCGGTGGCGCTGGCGGCCGAGAGCGTGGCGACTGCGGCGGCGGCGGTGGAGGCGGGCACGTACAAGGCGGGGATGCTCGCCGATATGGCGCGGCGTCGCGATGCGGTGGGCCGTCTCGCGAGAGTGTTCGACACCATGGCCACGAACGTGCGCGCGCGCGAACAGCAACTGCACGAGCGTGTGCGGGCGCTCAAGACCGACATCACCAAGGCGCGCGAATCGAACGCCGGCGGTCCGGGCGGGCTCGCGCCGATCACGCTGCAGACTGGGGAGCGCATCGCCAACAGGTACGAGATCCTCGCGACGCTGGGCCGCGGCGGCATGGGCGCGGTGTTCCGCGCGAGAGACAGCGAGCTGGGCGAGGAGATCGCTCTCAAGACGCTGCGCAAGGAGAGCGTGGCGGACGAGGCGACGATCGAGCGCTTCAAGAGCGAGATCCGCCTCGCGCGGAAGATCACGCACCGGAATGTGGTGCGCACGCATGATCTGGGCGAATACGACGGTGGCTATTTCCTCACGATGGAATTGGTGGAAGGGATCACCGTGCGCGAGCTGATCGACACGCGCGGCGTGCTGAGCATGGAGAGCGTGCTCGCGATCGGCACGCAGCTCGCCGACGCGCTCGCCGCCGCGCACGCTGAGGGCGTGATCCACCGCGACGTGAAGCCGCACAATTTGCTGGTGGATGGCGAAGGCGTCCTCAAGGTGATGGACTTCGGCGTCGCGCGCCTCACCGACCGCGCGGGCGCGGGGCTCACGGAGATCGGACTGGTGGTAGGCACCCCGGCGTACATGCCGCCCGAGCAACTGCTCGGCGAAGAGGTGGACAGCGCGCGCCGACCTATACGCGATGGGCGTGGTGCTGTTCGAGGCCGCGACGGGGAAACTGCCGTTCGAAGCGGCGACGGCCATGACCTTGATCGCGAAGCTGCTGAAGGAAGAGCCGCCGACTGCCAAGAGCGTGAACGACGCCGTGCCTGCTGCGCTGAGCGAGCTCATTGCGATGCTGCTGGCGAAAGGCCCGACTCACGACCGCGGACGGCTGCGGAGGTCCGTGATCGTTTGAGTCAGATGGGGTGACGACGCGGGAAGCGGGAAGCGGGAAGCGCCGCGGGATGCGAGAACTGCGCGTTAGGCCAACGCGCACTTGTCGATTCCCGCGGCGCTTCCCGCTTCCCGCTTCCCGCGCAGTTATTGCTTCGGCTTGTAAGTGAACCAGTAACTCCCCTTCGCCGGATGCCCATCAGTCGCGGCAGTCTTCCACACGACAAGATAGGTTCCCGCCGCGAGCGGCGCCGGAATCTTGCCGGCGACTGATTTCTTGTCGTCCGTCGCGGCGAGTACGAGCTTCGCGACGACGCTGCTATCGGCTCTCTCGAGAACGACACTCGTGAGGCCGAGCTCCGGCTCCTCGGAGAACCAGAGCCTGATCTGCGTGGGCATAGCCGTCACCGTGGACGCGACGCCCGGCTCCGCCTTGCTGAGCTTCGTATGAAACAGGAATGCAGCGGGAAACGCGAGCAAGTAACGCGAGGGCCAGTGACTTTCAGCATGTGATCTCCAGAAGAAATGTCGTTCCCATCCTGTAAATCATGTTAATCCTGTCAAATGCCTTTGACATGATTTACATGATTCACATGATCTCAACTACCGCGCGTACATGCTGGAGTTCCGGAGCACCTCGGTGCACTCCGGCCACGCGACGGCCGCTCCGGTCTTCGGGTCTTTCAGTTCCACGCGATCGCGCGGCATCGTCGCGTCGTCCTCGCTCGCGAGGTAGGCGAGCATCGCGACCAGCGTCGCGTTCTTCTGCACTTCGGCCCACGCGATCTTGTCGTACGTATCGCGATTCGTGTGCCACGTATAGGAGAAATAATCCCAGTTCGTGCTGCCGAGTCCGAACGCGGGGGCGCCGTAGCAAATGAAGCTGGCGTTGTCCGTGCCGCCGCGGCCGGGTGCGCCCGGCGCCGTGATCTTGATGCCGGCGGTGACGCTGTCGGGCATCTCCGCGAACCACCGGCGGAAGAACGGCTCCGCGCCGGTGAGCCCCTGGAGTCCGACCTGCGCGACGTGCCCGGTGCCGTTGTCCTGGTTGAAGAACGCCTGCATCGAGTCGACGATCGCCTTGTGATCCGCGGCGTACGCGCGCGACCCGATCAGGCCTTCTTCTTCGCCGCTCCAGTGGCCGGAGATGATCGTGCGCTTGGGATGCGGGAGCACGATCTTGAGGATGCGCATCGCCTCCATCATGACGATCGTGCCCGTGCCGTTGTCGGTGGCGCCGCTCGAGCCATCCCAGCTGTCGAAATGCGAGCTGAGCATGACGACCTCGTTCTTCTTCTCGCCGCCTGGGATCGTGGCGATCACGTTGCCCACGGGCACTTCGCCCTGGAACGCGCTCGTCGCGTTCACGCGCACGCGCGGGTGCTGGCCTTTGGTCGGCGAGGCGCGCCATGAGTCCGAAGTCTTCGCAGCTCGCGTCGATGAGCGGCATCGTCTTGGTGCGCGCGCCGAAGATGCGATCCACGCCCCAGCCGCCGGTCCACGTGTTACGGAACGCGCCGAGCGCGCCGGCGTGCTCGAGAGAATCCGGGAGATCTCGCACTGTGACGCCGGCGGCGCGCAGACTTCTCGCGAACGTCGAATCGGCGGCCGCGCGCGCGGTCTTCATGTCGGAGTATTCGGCCGGCGTCGCGTTCACCGCCCACGTGGTGTCGGGGCGGCAGGTAGGCTGCCCCACGGAGACGAGCACGAACTTGCCCTTCACCGTGGCGAGGAAGTTCTGGAGGTCGCCGGGCGCGAGGAAGGTGGGCATCGTGATCACTTCACCCTCGACGTCCTTGCCGCCGGTGCCCGGGCTCCACGCGAGCATGATCGCTTCGAGCGAGCGCACCCGGGGCGAGATGAGATCGACATGCGTGGGGCCGCGCATCCAGCTGCGCCACGTGCCGTAGTCCTCGACTTTGGCGCCGATCCCCCACGCGGCGTAGCGCGAGATGATGTACGCCTGTGCGCTGCGCAGGTTCGGACTGCCGGTGAGGCGCGGGCCGATGGAGTCGAAGAGCGGCTGCGCGAAGCTCGCCATCTCGACTCGAGTCGCGCTCGATGTCGCGGATGCGCGTGATCGCGGATTCGGGGGCGTGGATCGTGGCGGTCTGGGCCACCGCGGCGGGCGCGATCGCGCAGAGGAGCA
Organism: uncultured Gemmatimonadaceae bacterium; assembly: GCA_963737845.1. Lineage (GTDB taxonomy): Bacteria > Gemmatimonadota > Gemmatimonadetes > Gemmatimonadales > Gemmatimonadaceae > DATKOH01. The sequence continues at coordinate 25,054 of CAVTUD010000003.1, forward strand.
GCGCGGCGAGACGATTGGTCATTGTCTGAGTGGAGAGTGGGGAATTGGAACTGGCACGACGAACGACGTCGTTGGCGAGTGGAGGCCGTGGGACTGAGAGTAGGACCGTGAATCTACGGCCATTGTCCCTCCGGCGTTGGCTCCAAACTTAACTCCGCGCGGCGATCCGTCCACGCGGTTTCCGTCTCATCCGCTCCATCCGACGGATCCGCGTCAGACATGAACCCTGATCTCGTCGCGCCCGCGCAGATCGTCGTGGGCGCGTCTGCACCAAGGTTGAAGTTTCGACCGGATCAACCGGATGATCCGGATCACTCGGATACCTGATCGCGCGATTCGTGCCTCTCGGGTTCGAATGATGCCTGTAGTTGTTGTTAACAACCGATCGATCAATTCGCACCCGCACGGCCTTCGCACGCGCGTTAGAGTATCCGATCGATCCGGATCATCCGGTTGATCCGGTCGAAACTTCAACCTAGATGCGCGCGCGCCCGCGCGGATCATCGCGGGCGCGAGGGAATCACGGTTCATGTCTTACGCGGATCTATCGGATGGAACGGATGGGGCGGAAGCCGCATCGACTGCTCTCCAGCGCGGCTCAGTCCTCTTGTTCGCGGCAGTGACGGCCTGGGTATGTGATGGGCCACTGCTGGGCGCCGGCCAGGCGGATCGCTTCCCAGCGGCGCGCGTTGTACTCGTACCATGCGCCGGGCGCGAGTTCGCACCGTTTGCTCACGCGCTCTTTGAGCATCGCGGTGAGGCTGTCGGCCAGCACGGGGGGCAGCGACGCGCGCGCAGCGAGGAGCGATGGCATTGCGTCCATCGACAATCCCGACGCGAGATAGCGGACATCGAGCTTTCCACTGTCCGCGAAGCGAGCGACGTTCTCGCGTACGACGAAGGCGCCGGTGTTCCAGTAGATGAGCGCCGCGAGCGCGACGGCGCCCACCACGGCGGCGCGACGCGCGAGACGGCGCGCGTCGAGCGTACGCGCGATCTCCACCGCGGTGAGCGCGAGCGCGATCCACACGCACACCATGAACGTCTGCGCCCAGAGACGCGGCATGGTGTATCCATACGCCGCTTCGTAGAGCGCGATACGACGGAAAGCGGACAGGACCACGAACACGGTGAGCGCGAGGAGTGTGAGACTCAACGCGCGGGCTGCGCGTTCCTGCCCCGCTCCACCGCGCGCGGCCGTCGTGTCGAGCACCACGATGAGCACCGTCACGATCGTCGCCGCTGTCGTCAGCTCGGCGAAGCCGCTGTGCACCCATTCGGCATAGGTAACGCCCGATCCCGCCGCGGCCGCGGGGTTGCCGAACATCACCGGCAACTGCAGCGCGAAAAAGACGCCGAACAGCGTCGTGACCGCGCCGAGGATGATGAGGCGCTCGGTGGCGGTCGCGCTCGCGCGCGGCGCGAAGGCGGGGTCGCCCGACGTGACGGCCTCGCGCGACGCGAGACCGAACGCGCCGAGCGAGAGCACGCCGATCCCGACGGCGAAGATGAGGCGCGGGATGAACGTGAGCTCGCGAATGGCGTCGACGATCGCACCACCCCAGCTCGAGAGGTGCGGATCCGCGGCGGCCAGCAGCAGCCAGAGGAGGATGATCACCGGCACCGCGAGCATCGTGCCCCGCAGCACCGGCATGCTGCGCTCCGCGTTCGCGGATTCCGCGAGTTCGCCGACTTGGTCCCAGGATTCGTGCGCCGTCTCGAACGCGCCCACGAGTGGAGCGGTCGCGATGAAGAGGGCGCCCGCGCTCGCGGCCGGCACACCGGCGGCAATGCGCGACGCGTAGGCGAAGAGCAGGACGTTCGCGATGACGATGAAGAAATGGAGTGCCGGGCTGCTCGTGATCGCGGCGCCCGCGGAGATCACCACCGCGAGCGCGAGCGGCACCGCGATGTCGCGCGCGACGGCGGGGCGCGTCGCGAGCGTGTAGTAGCAGAGCGCGAGCGCCGCGGGGGCGGTCCAGAGGAGCCAGTTGAGCCCCGGTTCCGCATCGAATTCGAGCGCGGCGGCGAGAATGGCGAGAAACAGAGCGGCGATCCAGATGCTCATTTTAACTCCAGACTTAGACGTTAGACTGAGACGTTAGACGGCAACCAAGGCGCCGTAACGTCTGTCTCGCGAATGAAAATCGGAGACGGCTCTCGCGAGATCCTCGCCGGTGAAGGCGGGCCACATGACATTGGTGAAGTACAGTTCGGCGTAGGCGCATTCCCATAGCATGAAATCGCTGAGGCGGCGCTCAGCGCCGCTGCGGATGAGCAGGTCGACGGGCGGAGCCGCGGAGAGGCGGGCGTCGAGTGCCTCGCGCGTGAAGGGCGTGTGATGCCGCGAGAGTTCGCCCGCCGCGCGGAGGATCTCGTCGCGCGCGGAGTAGTCGATCGCGATGCGCAGGTCGAGCACCGTGCCGCCGCGCGTGATCTGCTCGGCGCGCGCAATGAGGTCCGTGAGCACGGGTGGCAGCCGGTCGCGGCGGCCGATGACGGTGAGCTGCGCGCCATGCTCGGCGAGCCGACGGCTCTCGGTGAGGAGATGGCGCCGGAAGAGGCGGAGCAGGATCTCGACCTCCAGCGGAGGGCGGCGCCAGTTGTCGGAACTGAAGGCGTAGAGCGTGAGCGTGGTGATGCCGAGCGATGGGGCGGCGGTGACGACGCGGCGCACGGCGTCGGCGCCGGCGCGGTGGCCGGCGGCGCGGGGGAGGCCGCGGGCTGTTGCCCATCTTCCATTCCCGTCCATGATCATGGCGACGTGGAGTCCGCGTTTCATAGTACTTTGTTTTGCAAAGTTCAATGACATGTGAAATGGTCTCAGCTTTGTTGCGTTCGGGATTCGGGATTCGGGATTCGCCGCGGGACGCGCGACTACGGGCGCATCTTGGCGATCAACGATTCCATGTGGGAGAGATACCGGTTCAGGGCGGCGCGGCCGGCGGCGGTGAGCTTGTAGTCGGTGCGGGGGCGGCGGGATTCGAAGCGCTTGGTGACGTGGACGTATTTCGCGTCCTCGAGCTTTCTCGCATGAACGCTCAGGTTGCCGTCGGTGGTGTTGAGGATGTCGCGCAGTTCGGTGAAGCTCAGGCTCTCGTTCGCGGCGAGGGCGCTCACCATGCCCAGGCGGAGACGATGATGGATCACCTCGTCGAGGGCGAGCGGAGCGGAGGCGGCCGCCTTCCCCGCGATCGCGCGGAGGGCGCGCGTCAGCTCGGGCGGATCGGCGGCGGGGCGCCGGGCGGCGTTGTGCTTAGCCACCGTGCCGCACCGCGATGAAGATGCCAAAGATCAAGTTGAGTCCTCCGAAGCCGGCGATCAGATAGGCGTTCCCGAGCCAGTCGGGCGAGGCGAGGGCCGCGGCGCCGAGTGCGAGGAAGCAGGCGCCCATGACGGGCACGGCGCGGATCGAGAATACTCCGCCCGCCATGACGCCGGCGCCGTAGCAGACGAGCCACGCCGCGGGCAGGAGCGTGAGCGAGCCGGTCTGGACGATCGCGACGGTGAGGATGGCGCCGGCGACGATCGCGGGCGCGAAGGCGAGCACGAATTTCCGGATCGCGGGATTGAGCACCGCCTTCCCCGCGCGCCGCGTCTTGAGCAGCGTGGCGCCGGTGCCGATCGCGGCGCCGGCGACGGCCGCCGTGATCCATACCGTAAGCCATGCGCGTCCAGTGGACTGCGCGGCAGCAATAGGCCGGCGGCGATTCCGACTCCGCCGACCGCCGCCTGCCCCCAGCCCGAGAATGGCCGTGAAGCCGGCGGCGGACTCCATGGTCTGCCTGATGAAGGCGAGGTCCTGGCTGGCGCGGTCGTGAAGGCTGAGGTGAGGCATGGGCGTCAATCTGGGCGTCCAAGCTCGCGTTGTCAAGTACTTTGTGACGCAAAGTGTAATGCGGCGGGATGAGCCCAAGCACACCCTACGTTCGGGACGCGGGGCTCGGGACTCGCCGCAATGGGCGGGACGCGGGAGATCTCACGCGTATCCCGCGTCCCGCGGCGAGTCCCGAGCCCCGCGTCCCGAACGACGTGCACCCTTTGGCCATGCGCCGTGTCTCAGGATGAGGCACACCAATGGACCCTTCCGCCCCGGACCCGCCATGCGCCTCGCCGCCCTGCCCGCCCTCCTGATCGCCGTCTCGCTCGGCGCCCACGCCCAGTCCTTCGACTCCATGCAGCAGCGGGGCAAGATGGCGATGGGGGTCGATCAGTACACGTCCACCCATGTGTTCGATGATCTTCCCAATGGCGGGCGCATCGAGCTGCAGCGCGACAGCACCGACCCGGCGGGCGTCGCGAAGATCAGGAAACACTTCGCGGAGATCGCGACGGCGTTCAAGGCCGGGGATTTCAGTTCGCCGGAATTCGTGCACGCCCAGAGCGTGAGCGGCACCGGCGTCATGGCGTCGAAGCGCGCGGAGATCACCTACACCGTGAAAGACCTCCCGCGCGGCGCCGAATTGCTGATCACGACGACCGATCCCGCGGCCGTCGCGGCGATCCACGAGTTCCTCGCGTTCCAACGGCACGAGCATCATGCGGGGGGAATGACGCACTGAGCCGGACGCCGCGCGCTGCGCTCGCGAGCATCGCATGGCGCGCGAACACGGCGCCGCCCGCGACCCTCGGAGCCGGCTCGCAACGCATTCAGGATTGCCACCACATCGATCGCTTCCTGCAACACCGCCCCCACGATCGGGGGGATCACCCCGGCAGCCGCGAACACCATGGCGACGGCCGAGAGCCCGAGCCCCAGCATGATACTCTGTCGTGCGATCCGCATCGCCCGCCCGGCGATCCGCAGCGCCTCGGGAAGCCGCCCCAGGTCGTCCGCCAAGATCACGACGTCCGCGGCCTCCGCAGTGATGCCGCCGCCGTGCGCAGCGAGTGCGATGCCCACGCTCGCGCTGCCGAGCGCCGGCGCGTCGTTCGTGCCGTCGCCTACCATGAGCACCTTCTCGCCGCCCGCCGCGAGCTCGCGCACACGGCGCACCTTATGCTCCGGCAGGAGGTCGCCGTAGGCCTCACGGATCCCCACCGCGCGCGCCACCGCCTCGACGTTCGGCGTGTGGTCGCCCGAGAGCAGCACGGTGCGCCGCACGCCGAGCCGTTCGAGATCCGCAAAGAGCGCCGGGAGCCCGGGGCGGAGCCGGTCTTCGTACTCGATCGCGCCCGCCGCCTGCCCGTCGATCACGACGTACGCGCGCAGCCGCGTGTCCCCTTTCTCCAACGCATCGAATTCCCCGGGCACGACGCCGTACCGCTCACCGAGGAACGAACGCGCGCCGACGGCCACCGTGTGATGGTCCGCTTCGCCGATGATCCCCTGCCCCGGTGCCTCGCGCACGTGCCGCGCCAGCGGGATCACCAACGACCGTACTTCCGCCGCCGCGATCACCGTGTGCGCCAACACGTGACTCGACCCGCGCTCGACGCTCGCCGCCAGGCGCAGCACATCGGTCTCGTCGAAACCAGGCGCCGCGATAACGCGTGACACCTCGGGACGTCCGATCGTGAGCGTCCCCGTCTTGTCGAACACGGCCGTCTGCACGTGCTCCATGCTCTCGAGCGCGCCTCCGTTGCGCACGATGATGTTCCGCCGTGCCGCACGGTTGATCCCGCCCAGGATCGCGATCGGGGTCGCGAGGATGAGTGGACAGGGGGTCGCCACCACGAGCACGGCAAGCACGCGCACCCAGTCGCGCGTGAGGAGGTACGCCGCCGCGCAAACGACGAGCGTCACCGGTGTGAACCAAACGGCATAGCGGTCGGCGATACGTTGCAGCGGCGCCTTGCTCGCCTGTGCCGATCGAACCAGCTCCACGATGCGAGCGTAGTGGCTTGCTCCCGCGAGCGCGACCGCGCGCACGGTGAGCACGCCCTGGCCGTTCGCGCTTCCGCTCATGAGCGCCGCCCCGGGCCCCGCCGCGAAGGGCACTGGTTCGCCGGTGAGCCGCGACACATCAAGTTCCGAATGACCATCCACCACCTCGGCGTCGCAGGCGAGCAACTCGCCTGGACGCAGCATGAGCAGATCGCCCACCTCGACGTCTTCCGCGCGCACATCCTCCGTCACGCCGTCGCGCAGCCGGCGCGCCATCGTGGGTGCCGCCGCGATGAGCGCTTGGATGGCACCGCTGGCGCGCCCCTCAGCGTACCGCTCCAACGCCTCGCCGCCCGTTTGCATGAGCACGATCACAAGGCCGGCCACCGGCTGGCCGAGGAGCACCGCTGTGAGGATCGCGAGCGTCGCGACGAGGTCGGTGGCGAAATGCCCGTGCGTCGCCTGGTTCACGGTACGCCAGACGACGGGGAGACCCGAGACAATCAGTATGGCCATCCACAGGACCTGCGCCGCATCGGGCGCGCCCGAGAGTCGGAGCACGATCCCGCCGGAAATCCCGAGCAGCGCGAACGCCGGCACCGCTGTCACTCGCCAGGAGGCCCGCATGCCCGAAGTCTACGGCGGGAATGCGTCTCATCCTGTCAGCGTTTTGCCGTGTCCAGCGTAGGTGATTGCCTTCCGCCGGCGGCGGGGATCCCCGTCATTAATCGCCCCGCGACGACCCGTACATTGGAACATGATCGGTCCATCAGTGGTGAACTTCGCGGTCGCCGCGCTCGCCGGGCTCGCGGTAGGCATCGAGCGGGAGTGGTCCGGCCACGCCGAGGGGCCCAACGCCCGGTTCGCGGGAGTCCGGACATTCCTTCTCCTCGGACTGCTCGGCGGCACCAGCGGCTGGCTCTCCACCGTGGCACTCGTGCCGTTGGCGGTCGTGCTGCTCGCCGGCGGAGCGGCGCTCGCGGTGATGGCCTACGCGATCGCCGCGCGACGCGGCCCGGGGAGCGAGGATGGAACCACCGAGGCGGCGGCGTTGATGGTGCTCGCACTCGGTACGCTCGCTGGGCTGGGCGAGTTGGCGCTCGCCAGCGGTGCGACCGCGGTGATCGTTCTCGCGCTCATGGAGAAGGAGCGCCTCCACGCCCTGGTCAAGCACATCGGCGCACGCGAACTGCGCTCCGCCCTCCAATTCGCGGTCATGTCGCTGGTGATCCTCCCATTGCTGCCGGACACGTCGTTCGGCGGCGTGCAGCCGCGCACGCTCTGGATCATGGTGCTGATCTTCACGGGGATCAATTTCGCGGGTTACCTCGCTCAGCGCGCGCTCGGGCCGGAACGCGGCTACGGCGCCGCGGGCATGCTCGGCGGGATCGTCTCATCGACCGCGGTCGCCCTCCTCTTCTCGCGCCGCTCAAGGACCGAACCGGCGACGAGCGCGCCGCTCGCCCTCGGGATCACCGGGGCCTGCACGGTGCTGCCCCTCCGCCTCATGGTGGTTACCGCGATCCTCGACAGCACGGTGTCGGCGGCGCTGCTCCCGTATCTCGTGGCGCCGCTCATCATCGGCGGCGTGATCATGGCAGCCTCGATCTGGCGCGACCATCCGCAGCCGGCCGCCGAGCCGGCCGTCGGACCCCAAAATCCGTTGCGCATCGCCTCCGCGCTGCAGATGACCATCGCATTCCAGCTCTCGCTCTGGGCGGTGGCGTTCGTGCGCGATCACTGGGGCCGGTTGGAACTGCTGGGCTCGGCCGCCGTGCTCGGCCTCACCGACATGGACGCGCTCACGGTGTCCATGACACGGCTTGGCGCCGGCGGGCAGGCGGAGCTCGCCGCGCTCGCGATCGCCGTGGGCGTCGTAGCGAACACGGTTCTCAAGACCGTCGTCGTGCTCATCTTCGGGTCGCCGGCGCTCCGCCGGATCGCCGGTTTGGGGTTGGCCGCCCTCGGCGCCGCGAGCGTGATCGCCATCGTGCTCATGAACCGATAGTCGCGCGGGCGCCAGCCGTCAGGGAGGTGAGGAGTCGTGGTGACGGCTGGCGCGCAACCGCTAGGCGTTCTCGCCCCACCGCCCCACGAAGAGCAGCGTCTGCCCGTCCGCGTACGAGATCCTGAGCACACGGTCGCGGCCGGAGTCATCCACGACGAGTGCGACCAATGTGACGCCGGCGATGCCACGCGTCAAATGCAACGCGCCCTCGCTGTCGCCGAGCATGATCTCGAGGCGCTCATCGCGTCGGTCGAAAGCGACGCCGCGCAATGGATAGTCGTACGCCTGCGCCTGCGAGCCGATGGCGGGGTCATCGACCTCGATCCTGCAATGGCGCCCGGCGTTGCGCTCGGTGAACGTCTTGAGCCGCGCCGGCCATTCGGACCTCGGGATCTCGATCGTATGCTTCGCATCGTTCGGCGCGCGGCGGTCGCCGCCGCGGCGATCTACCGGCATCGCCCGTGCCTGCGGAACCACGAGGATGGGGCACTCCGCGCCGCGCACCAACCGCGTGGCCACGGAGCCGAGCAACGTGCGCGAGATGAAACCCCGCCCGTGGGTGCCGCACACGATCAGGTCGGCTCTCGACGCGCGCGCGAGATCGAGCAACTCGTGCGACGCGTCGCCGCACAGCGTGATCGTCTCGACGGTCATCGACGCGGGAATGTCGAGCGCCGCGCGCAGATGCCGGAACTCCTCGGCGAGCGTCTCGGTGTACTGCGCCTGGATGCTCTCCCACGGCCCGGTCAGCGGCGCGAACCGCGGCACCACGTGCGCGAGGTACACAGTGGCCGTCTCACTGATGATCGGCAACGCGGTACGCAGCGCGCGAATGCTCGCATCGCTGAAGTCGGTGGCAAGGATCACTCAATGCGGCAGCGCCGCGAACTCGGGCGTCACCGCGAGCAACGGCGTATCGGTGAGGCGCAGCACCTGCAGCACCGTCTCATCGCCGAACAAACGATCGGGCAGCGTGTGGCGGCCGATGCCGAGCACCGCGAGCGACGCGCCGCGCTCGCGCGCAGCCTTCGCGATCTCCAGTGCCGGCGGGCCTACGCGGATATCGAGGGTCCAACCGAGCGCGGCGTTCGCACGCATCTGGTGTCTGGCGCGCAACGCGAGTTCGCCATGGCGCATGGCGTTCAGATCACTCACCCACGCGGGCAGCGCGATATTGCGGCCGAACTCGGGGATGGGTTCGAGTACGGCGAGCACAGTCGCGTCGGCGCCGCGCTCGTCGACGAGCCGCGACGCGACGGCGAAGGCGCCATCTGACGCTTCGCTGCCGTCGGTTGCGATGAGGATCCGTCCGAGCGCCGGAAGTTTGGCGTCTGGCGGCGGGAGGGTGTGTGGGAACGCGGTGGCAGTCATAGTCGCCTCGAGGAGAGGGTCGATTCCATAGTACGGGAACGCGCCATCGCTGTGTGTCGGGGTTCTTCCCGCAGGCGTAAGCGAAATGCCCACAGGCCTTCCGCGCCCGTCCCTGGCGCGACCGGTCACCTCGCATTGATTTCACTTCCAATGCCCACCGCACCGCAGTCCATTGAGATCCGACGACCCACCGTCGGAGTCTTCCCTGCTTCGCTCGAATGCGCCGCTCACGCCGGGGACGATCGCCGGCGAACGCGATGCGAACCCGCTCCTCGCGTTCAGCGATCGCTGCGTAGCGGTCGATGCACGCGTGTGGATCGCGGTGAGCGGCACGGCATGATGCGAACCGTCCTCCTGGCGACATCCGCCGATCACCCATCACTGCATGCCGACGACCTGCCGCTCGTGCGTGCGCTGGAGACGCTGGGCGTCCGCGCCGAGCCGCGCGTGTGGGATGGGGTGGACGTGGCGTGGGACGATCCCGTCGTGATCCGCTCGGTGTGGGACTATCACCATCGGGCGCCGGTGTTCCTCGCGTGGGCCGGGCTCGTGAGCGCGCGCGTGCCGCTGTTCAACCCATTCACCCTCGTGCGGTGGAACGCGCACAAGACGTACCTGCGTGATCTCGCGGAACGCGGAGTGGCGACCGTGCCGACGCTCTGGGTGGAGAATGGAATGATGCCGGCGCTCGACGACGAGTTGAATGCGCGCGGCTGGGGCGAGATCGTGATCAAGCCGGCGGTCGCGGCGAGCGCGCACGGGGCCAAGCGATTCATGCGTGCGGATCGCGACGCAGCGCGCGCGCATCTCGCCGCTCTCGCCGCGCGCGGCACGACGATCGTGCAGCCGTACCTACCCTCGGTGGAAACGTACGGCGAGCGGTCGTTCATCCATATCGAAGGACGCTTCACCCATGGAGTGAAGCGGCAGGCGGTGCTCAGCGCGCCGTTCGAGATGGAGGCCCCCGCCCCGCGCGTGGAACCATCGGCGGCCGAGCGGGCGCTGTGCGACGCGACGCTGGGCGCGCTGCCGGAGACTCCGCTATACGCGCGGATCGATATGGCGCCGGACGACTGGGGGGTTCCACGGCTGATGGAACTGGAGCTCATCGAGCCGAGGCTTTATTTGCGCGAGGAGCCGGATGCGGCAGCGAGAATGGCGGAGGGGATCGTCCGAAGACTAACGGCGTGACTCGTAACCCGAACGCCGTGAGTGCCGAGTCGTGCGTCGTGGACCACGCACGGCGTGAGTGCCGAGTCGTGCGTCGCCAGCGTGCGTCATGAGTCGTGCGTCGCTAGCGTGAGTCGTGAGTCGTGAGTGTCCCAGTCGCCACACGCCACGAACGGTTGCGACGCACGACTCGGTACTCACGCCGTTAGTCTGTCAGGGCCACGGTTTATCTCCACGATCTTTATCGGCGAGAGCGGAGAGGCGTACGTCCGCGTACTCCACTCCTGTCGCGGTCCCGGCGGCTTTCCCGGCGCGCGCATAGTACAGCGTGAGCCGCGTGGTCCGGGTCTGCCAGATCACTTCGCCCAGCCCGGAGTCGGTGGTGTCCTCGCGCGTCGGCGCGCCGTACATCCCGTTCAGGCGAAAGCGCATCGTCGAATAACGACGATCCTCCGGCGGCGTCGTGAACGCGAACAGCGAGTCACGAATGAACGCGCAATCGAATTGCTGCATCCCGGGAAGGCCGCCGCTGGCGACATCCACGGTGTCAATGAACGCCTTCGCCCGTGCCTCATGTGCGCCGCAGTTCTGCTTGGGCGTGCAATCGGGCAACTCGTGCGTGAGCCGCGTGAACGCCTGCACGGGCATCCCGAGCTTCACCGGGCCAACGGCGCGCGGCAGCGGCAACACCGCGGCCACGAGCATACCAATGATGGCAACAATCCGCATCACGCCTCCTGTTGCAGGGAGGTTACTTTCTGCGCCGGCCATCGCGCAAGCTTTTTATTTCAGATCCCCAGCGCGGTCCGCTCGGCCGTGTTCGTGTCGAGCGTCTCGTCGTGCATCATTATATCGCGAAGGCGCTGTGCGCGCCCCACGAGATACGGCACGGAAGTGACCACGACATTCGGCCGGAATGTGAACGCCGTGCGGATGAAGAGCGCCGTCTTGTTGTGCAGGAGATGTTCCCACCACTTGTGCGGCACGATGTCGGCAACGACGACGGTCACGAGATCGGCGTCGCCGCGATGGATCATCCGGTTCACGTAGTCCACCAGCGGCCGCAACACCGACCGGTACGGCGACGGGATCACCACGAGATCCACGCCGATGTCCCACGCGGCCCATTCGGACTTCAGGCGCTCAGTGGCCGATGGATCGGTCTCGACGTACACCGCGCGCACATCCTCGGAGATCGTCGTCGCGTACACGAGCACCCCCGCGGTCGCGCGCGTGATGCCGTTCACCGGCACGATCACGGTGTGATGCATGAACATGAGCGGCGAGTGCCCGGTGAACCGGATCTCTTCGGCGAACTCGGCATAGTGCGAGTGGATCTTGCGCAGCAAGAGAATGATGGCGGGGATGATGATCACGACGATCCACGCCCCATGCAGGAATTTCGTGACCACCTGCACCACCGACACGATCGCCGTCGCGACGGCGCCGAGTCCGTTGAGCGCGGACTTCCACTTCCATCCTTCGTCGCGCGTGGTGCGCCAATGCATCACCATGCCCGCCTGCGAGAGCGTGAAGCAGACGAACACGCCGATCGCGTACAGCGGAATGAGCGCGCTCGTGTCGCCGTGGAAGAACCACACGAGCAGAATGGCCACGAGCGAGAGCGCGACGATCCCGTTCGAGAACGCGAGGCGGTCGCCGCGCGCCGCGAACTGCCGCGGCATGTAGCCGTCGCGCGCGAGGATGCTGGACAAGCGAGGGAAATCGGCGAATGCGGTGTTCGCCGCAAGCACGAGGATCGCGAACGTGGCGTACTGCAGCGCGAAATACACCACGCCGCCGCCGAAGATGTGCCGCCCGAGCTGCGACAACACGGTGTCGGTGGCCGAGGGCATCACTTGGTAGTGCTGCGCCAGCGAACTCACACCCATGAAGAAGACGCCGAGGATCGCGGCCATCCAGCCAAGCGTGATCGCGGCGTTCTTGGCGCTGGGCGACTTGAACGCGCTCACGCCGTTGGATATGGCCTCGGTGCCGGTCATCGCGACGCATCCTTCGGCGAACCCTCGCAGGATGAGGAACACGAGCGCGAAGCCCGCGATCCCCTGCGATCCATGCGCCGCGGCCGAGACGAGATCGATGCGCGGCGCGCCGAGCACCGGCGCGAGCTCGTGGCCGAGCGCGATGCGATAGAAGCCGGTGCCGATGAGCGCGAGCATCAGCACGATGAAGATGTACGTGGGCACGCTGAACGCCGCGCCCGATTCGCGCACGCCGCGCAGGTTCACGAGCATGAGCAGGACGATCGCGGCGACGCAGAGCGCCACCGTGTGCGGCTGGAGCGCCGGATACGCGGAGGTGATCGCGGCGATGCCGCCCGAGATCGACACGGCGACGGTGAGGATGTAGTCGGTGAGCAGCGCCGCGGCGGCGACGAGCCCGGGCATCGTGCCGAGATTCTCCTTGGCCACCGTGTACGATCCGCCGCCGGCGGGATAGGCGAAGATCGTCTGGCGATAGGAGAGGGCGACGATGACGAGCAGCGCGACGATGACGCCGGAGATCGGAACGATGTACTGGAAGGCGAGCGTTCCGAGGACGGCGAGGACGATCAGCGTCTGCTCGGTGGCGTAGGCGACCGACGAGATCGCGTCGGAGGAGAGGACGGCGAGCGCCGTTTTCTTATTGAGGCGTTCGTGATCGAGGCGGTCCGAGGCGAGCGGACGGCCGAAGAGCACCCGCTTGAAGCGGGATACTGCGGGGGCGGACATTTTTCCTGGTGGGCATGAGAACGGGCCCCGGTCCAGACGGACCGCGACCCGGTGATCGACAGCACAAGGGAATCACATAAGAGCGGGCGACCGGACTCGAACCGGCGACGTCCAGCTTGGGAAGCTGGCATTCTACCAACTGAATTACGCCCGCGGCTTGCTGCACGCGAACTGCTTGTTGCTCCTAGAAACTACTGGCTGGCGGTGCGGCGGGCTACTCCCTTGCTTCGGCGGGCGCGGCAAGCGGGAAGCGGGAAGCGCCGCGGGACGCGGGAAGGGCGCGCAGGCTTACACGCGTCCCGCGAATCGCGGCGCTTCCCGCTTCCCGCTTCCCGCTTCCCGCGTCGTTATTTCTTAGGCGCCGGCGGATCGACCTTGATGTCCTTCGCGCCGAGGGTGGCGTCTTGCACCAGTTTGACGCCGCAGGCTTCGAGCGTATCGCGGGCTTCCTGCATCTGCGACGGGAGCTTGAGCTCGGCGTTGTCGGGTGAGACGCGAACGGTGGAACCCTTCGCGATCAGCCGGTCCTCGGCGCGCTCGAGCAGGTCGTCGATGTTCGTGATGGGCGCGGGCGCGGCGGGCGGCTTGGGCGGCTGCGGGGCGGTCATGGTGGGCTCCTGGTGGGCGGGCTGCCAATAGTGACGCGGGCCGCCTCGCGCTAGCAACCCTGAACTACGTGAGTCGAACCTCGACGCGCGTTATTGGTCCCCCGAACTCCGTGAGTGACGAGTCGCGCGTGGTGCCACGAACGACTCGTCACTGACGGAGTTCGGGGGACCAATGACGCGGTTCGAGGTTCCACTCGCCGGCGTGAGTGGGGCACAAAAAAATGAAGGCCCCGGGAATTCTCCCGGGGCCTCTGTCCTGAGAGCCAGCGGTCAGGATTGAACTGACGACCGCTCGATTACGAATCGAGTGCTCTACCACTGAGCTACGCTGGCGATCGTCGATAGTGCTGCGAGTTGCTGCATGCCCTGGCGCGGACTCGAACCGCGACGCCTTACGGCACCACCCCCTCAAGATGGCGTGTCTACCAATTTCACCACCAGGGCGCTGCTGACTTTCCGTCGAGATGAGGTCTAACGTCCAACGACTAACGACCGACTACTTCCTACGGGGCTGACGGGGATCGAACCCGCGACCTCCGGTGTGACAGACCGGCACTCTAACCAGCTGAGCTACAGCCCCAAATACATCTCTATCGTCCCCTAGTAGCCCCAAGGGGAGTCGAACCCCTCTCTGCACCTTGAAAGGGTGCCGTCCTAACCGATAGACAATGGGGCCCTACTAACAGCAGGGGCGCGTCTAGCGTATCGCGTATGGTACTGCTAAACGCTCACGACGAACGACCGCTGTTCTAAACGCGTACGACTGACGACTGCCGTTCTAAACGCGTACGACTAACGACTGCGTTTGGTCGTTAGCGTTTGGACCTTATCGCGAGGGAAAGATCATGAATAGCGGTAACGGGATTCGAACCCGTGTTTAAGCCTTGAGAGGGCTCCGTCCTAGTCCCCTAGACGATACCGCCAGTCAACTGCTCGAGCATCATTTCAAAAAGCGCCAACAGGCCCGGAGGGACTTGAACCCCCAACCGCTGGTTTTGGAGACCAGTGCTCTACCAGTTGAGCTACGGACCTAACGACTCGGGATTCGGGACTCGGCACTCGCCCACGCCCGAGTAGTTGGAATCCCCAGGGTGACCGAGGGGAATTGAACCCCCAACCCCCGGAGCCACAGTCCGGTGCTCTAACCAATTGAGCTACGGTCACCATGTTCCTGCGAACATGATATTCTAACGGTGAAGACGACCCGAATCAATCACAGTTCCAATCCGCTCACGACGCGCGACTCGTCACTCACGCCGTTAGTTCTTCACCCGATCCAGATATTCCCCGGTGTTCGGATTCACCCTGATCCGCTCGCCGCTCGAGATGAACTCCGGCACGTTCACGGTCGCGCCGTTGTCCAGTTTGGCCGGCTTCGTGCTCGCGTTCTTCGTCGCACTCTTCATCACCGGGCTCGTCTCGACGATCGTGAGCTCCATCGAATTCGGCAGCTCGATCCCGATCGGCTTCCCGTTATAGTACTCGGCGATGATCTTCATCCCTTCCTGCATCCACTGCGCCCCGTCGCCCAGCGTCTCTTCGTCGATCTCGAGCTGGTCGTAATTCTCGCTGTTCATGAAGTGGTACGTATCCGCACTCTTGTACATGAAGTCGAGATTGTGCGTCTCGAGACTCGCTTTCGTGATCGAGTCCGCGGCGCGGAACCGATGCTCGAAGTTGGAGCCCGTGCGCAGGTTGCGGAGCTTCGCCTGCACCATCGCCCGGAGGTTGCCCGGCGTATGGTGACGGAATTCAGTGATGCGGCAGGGGTCGCCTTCGAAGACGATGACCATGCCGCGCCGGATCTGGGTCGCGGGAATCGCCATTGGACTCTATACTTGCTTGGAGTGGATACGGTGCAAACTGCCGTAGCCTTTAAGTTTACACCATTGAGGGCATTCCGGTCAACAGAACACTGCGCGTGTGGCGTCTGACGTGTAGTAACACCTATCAAAGCTGAGGGTCGGTCATGAGGAGATTCGCGATCATTCTGGCGGTGTCGCTCATCGCCCCGGCGTACGCGGCGGCGCAGGTGAACGGCAGCACGGTCTTCTCCCCACCGCCCGTCCCGCCCGCCGACTCCGGCTGGCCCCGCATCGTGCAGACGAAGTCGGACACCTTCACCGTGTACCAGCCACAGCTGGACTCGTGGGAGGGGAATCAGGTAGTCGCACGCATGGCGGTCTCGGTGCTGCCCAACGCCTCGCGCGACTCGCTGTTCGGCGTCGTGGAGTTCACGGCGCGTACGGATGTCGACAAGGCGAATCGCACGGTCTATCTCGAGGCGATGAAGATCACCTCCGTGAAGTTCCCCACCGCGCCGGATCGCGAAGCGGGCTATCTCGCTCTGCTCACGACGAAGCTGCCCGCGCGGTCGCACGCGATCCAGCTCGACAAGCTCGAGGCGGCGCTTCAGGTGATCGGCGGCACTCGGCAGATGACGAAGCATACCCTCGCCAACGCGCCGCCCGCGATCGTCTTCTCGTCGGTGCCCGCGGTGCTGGTGCCCATTGACGGGGCGCCCGTATGGCGCGCAATGAAGGGAACGAAGCTCACGCGCGTGATCAACACCGCGCCGGTGCTCGTGAAGTCGTCGCAGACGAAGATGTTGTATCTGCACGTGTTCAATGGCTGGCTGCAGGCGGCCGACACGACCGGCCCGTGGACGGTGACGAAGAGCGCGCCCGTCGAGACGGTGAACGATCTCAATTTCGTGCTGCGCGCGCTGGTCGATTCCGGCGATGCCGACCCGCTCTCCGGCGCACCGTCGACGCCGTACTCGCAGGTGCCCCTGCCGTCGCTGCTCAAGCCGCCGGTGCCGAAAGTGGTCATCGCCACGAAGACGACGGAACTCATCGTCACTGACAGCGCGCCCAAGTGGGCGCCGATCGCCGGCGTGCCGCTGCGCTACATCAAGAACACGAGTGGGCGCATTCTGCAGGACACGACGGACGGAAAGGTCTACATCCTCCTGTCGGGCCGCTGGTTCACGTCAATGGCGCTCGCCGGACCGTGGACCTACGTGCGCGGCGCGGACCTGCCCAAGTCGTTCGCGCAGATCCCCGATTCCAGCGCGATGGAGAATGTGCGCGCCGCGATCCCGGGAACGCCGCAGGCGGAGGAAGCACGCATCGAGAATTCGATCCCGCAAACGGAGACGCTGAGCCGCACGAGTACGAAGGCCGAGGCGGTGGAGATCGATGGCGCAGCCAAGATCCTGCCACTCGAACTGACGGGGCTGCAGTACGTCTCGAACGCGTCGCGTCCGCTGATCGAGGTCACCTCCTCGAGCTGGTACCTGTGCGAGAACGGGGTGTGGTTCACCGGCCCGACGATGACGGGCCCGTGGGCGGTCGCGACGACGGTGCCCGACGCGATCTACCAGATCCCGCCGAGCTCGCCGCTGCACTACGTGACGTACGTGAAAGTGTACGATTCGTCGGCGGATTCCGTGTGGGTGGGTTACACGCCGGGCTACACGGGCGTGATCCTGGACAATGAGAACGTGGCGGTGTACGGCACCGGCTACGGGTACAACTCCTGGATCGGCGACGACTGGTACGCGCCGCCGTTCACGTACGGATACGGCGCGAACATCGGATGGACGCCGTGGTACGGCTGGCGATATGGCGCCGGTTACGGCTATGCGTGGGGCTGGGGCGGCTATGGACTCGGCTCCTACCGCGGCGTGGGCCGCTGGGGCGTGGGCGACTGGGGCTCGATGACCGGGAGCGTGTACGACCGGTGGCTCGACGGCGGCCGCGCGAAGCTGTATGGAGGCGTCGATCCCCGCATGGGCAATCCGTGGGGCGACCGGTTCAGCATGTCGTTCAATTCGCGCACCGGTTGGGCGGCCGCCGGCCAGTATGGCGCCGTGGGGAACGTGTTCACGGGCGTGTACGCCGACGGGATGTACGCCGCGGGGATCTACGGCGGCTACGGCGCGTACGCGGGCGGCTATTACAACTACGGCGCCTACGGCGACTACGCCGCGCGCTGGGCGTACCGGAACAACGTGTACGGCGACCGCAACGGGAATGTGTTCCGGCGCGACGGCTATGGCAGCTGGAGCGGCAACGGTGTGCGCGGCTGGGGCGGAGTGGATGCGGGACGCGCCGCGGCACTGAACCGGATGGACGGCGCGCGCGGGATCGGCGAAACGCGAGCGGGCGGGTTCAATAATGCGGGAGGGGCACGCGCACGGTCGGGCGGGATGAGAGGGGGCGGCCGAAGGCGCTAAGGGCGTGAGTACCGAGTCGTGCGTGTTCGACCACGCACGGCGTGAGTACCGAGTCGTGCGTGTTCGACCACACACGGCGTGAGTACCGAGTCGTGCGTGTTCGACCACACACGGCGTGAGTACCGAGTCGTGCGTTTTGACCTCGAACGCCGTGAAGACCATTCACGGCGTTCCGTCTTTTTACTCGCGCCCGTGAGACGCACGACTCGGCACGCACGTTGTCAGTGGTCGAACACGCACGACTCGGTACGCACGCTTTTCGCCACTCACGCCGTCAGTGTCTGAGCGAATCCAAGACCGGGATAAGTACTTTCATTACATTCGTCGCCACGATCTGCGCCCCTCGAACATTGGGGTGTATCCCATCGTTCTGATTGAGCGTATCGATCCCCGCCACCCCAGTCAGCAAGAACGGCAAGAACGTGATCTTGTTCCGCGCGCCAATTCCGGGAACGCCCGGTGGAAGTCGGTCGCATAACCCGGTCCCATGTTCGGCAGCGCTTCCATCGCCATCAGGATGATCTTCGCGCGCGGCTGTTCCGCCCGGATCGAGTCGATGATCGCTTGGATGTTCGCGCGCATGGAATCCACGCTGAGACCGCGCAGTCCATCGTTCGCGCCGGTCTCCAGCAGGATCACGGCGGCCGGCCGCCGCAGCAGCCAACCGATCCGTCCGCGCGCGTCGGCTGACGTCTCCCCGCTGACGCCCGCGTTCACCACCTCATAGTTTTCGTGCAGCCAGTCGAGCCGGCGCGCGATCACGGCCACGTACGACTGGTCGGGCTCGAGGCCGTAGCCGGCGGTGAGACTCGTGCCGATGAACAGGATCACGGGCTTCGCGGCAGCGCTGTCGGCAGGCGCCGGCCGGGTGGCGGCGGCGGGCGCCTCGCGCGGCGCCGGCTTCACCCCGCGGTCGCAGGCGGCGAGCGCGATCACGATCATTCCCCATCTCAGCGGTGCACGCATGCTCGTAGTCCGGGAGTTGACGAAGACCTTCCCCAGCGGCGATCAGTCCCTAACGGTACTGCGCGACGTGAACTTCGACATCCCCGAGCGCGCCTTCGTGGCGGTGCTCGGGCCCTCCGGCAGCGGCAAGACCACGCTCCTCGCCCTGCTCGCGGGACTCGACACGCCGTCGCGCGGCTCGGTGTCGCTCGACGGCGCCGACCTCGGCAGCGCTCTCCGAAGATGCGCGCGCCAAACTCCGCGGACAGAAAGTTGGGTTCGTGTTCCAGAGCTTTCAACTCATCCCCACCCTCACCGCGCTCGAGAACGTGCGCGTGCCGCTCGAACTGCGCGGCGTGGCCGACGCGGCCACCCGCGCGCGCGAGTTGCTCGGCCGCGTGGGGCTCGCCGACCGCACGCACCACTACCCCGCCCAGCTTTCCGGCGGCGAGCAGCAGCGCGTGGCGCTCGCGCGCGCCTTCGTGAACGCGCCGCGCGTGCTCTTCGCCGATGAGCCCACCGGCAATCTCGACCAGGCCACGGGTGCCAAGATCATCGACCTCATCGAGGAGCTGAACCGCGAATCGGGCACGACGGTCATCCTCGTCACGCACGATGAGGCGCTGGCCGCGCGCGCGACCCGCGTGATCCGCCTGGCCGACGGCGCCGTGGTGCAGGACACGGGACGCGCCGCGTGACGCTTCGCGACGGCAGCCGCTGGCGCGCGATCCCCGCGCTGGCGTGGCACGACACGCGCACCGCCCGCCGGCGGCTCATCGTCTCGGTGAGCGCGATCTCGCTCGGCATCGCCGCGCTCGTCGCCACCGATTCCTTCAGCGCCGACGTCACGCGATCCGTGCGCCAACAATCGCGCGCACTCCTCGGCGCCGATCTCGCGCTCAATTCCAGCCAGAAGTTCACGGCGCCGGTGGATTCCGTGCTTGCGTCGCTCGAGCAGCAGGGCGCGCAGGTCGCGCGCGCCACGACGTTCACCTCGATGGCCGTCGTGCCGGGGCATCCCGGCTCGAAGCTCGTGCAGGTACGCGCCGTCTCCGAAGGCATGCCGTTCTATGGCGAGATCGAAACGGAGCCCGCGGGCCAATGGGCGCACCTGCAGGAGGGGCGGCACGCGCTCGTGGATCCGTCACTGCTCATCGCGCTCAACGCGAACGTGGGCGACACGCTCTTCCTGGGCTTCGCGCGCTTCGCGATCACCGGCGTGCTCTCGAACGTGCCCGGCGACGTGGGGATCTCCGCCGCGATCGGGCCGCGCGTGTACATCCCCGAATCGTTCCTCGCGGAAACGCGGCTGCTCGGCTTCGGCAGCCGCGCGCAGTACCAGGCGATGCTCAAATTGCCGGCCACGCTCAGCCCCGCGCGCGTCGTCGCGCGCGCGCGCCCGGTGTTCGAAGCGCAGAAAGTGCGCGCGCGCACGGTGGCGGAAACGGAGCAGTCGCTCACGCAGGGCGTGGAACAGCTGAACAAGTTCCTCGGACTCGTGGGACTTGTCGCGCTGCTCCTGGGCGGGATCGGCGTGGGCAGCGCGATCAGCGCGTACATCGCCGACCGGCTCGACAGCGTGGCCGTGTTGCGCTGCCTCGGCGCCACCGGGCCACAGGTGATGGCGATGTATGTGATCGAGGCGTCGCTGCTCGGCGTCATCGGCGCGGTGCTCGGCATCGTGCTCGGCGTGGCCGCGCAATTGCTGCTGCCCAAGGTATTCGGCGATTTCCTGCCGGTGGATGTCGCGCCGCAACTCGAGCCGCGCATCTGCTATGGGACTCGCGATCGGCGTATGGACCGCCACGCTGTTCGCGCTGCGTCCGGTGCTCGCCGTGCGCGATGTGAGTCCGCTCATGGTGCTGCGGCGCGAATACGCCGGGCGCGGCGGGGCGTGTGCGGCGCGTGGATGTGCCGAGGCTTTCCGTGGAACTGCTCCTGGGCGCCACCGTGTTGTTCCTCGCCGTGCGGCGCACCGGCATCCTCTCGCAGGGCGTGGGGATGACCATCGGCATCGTGGGCGTGGTGGGCGTGCTCGCGGCGGGCGCGGCGCTGCTCAGTGCGCTGGCGCGGCGCGTGGTGCGCGAGCGCTGGCCGTTCGTGCTGCGGCAGGGCGTCGCGAATCTCTATCGCCCGGCGAATCAGACGCGCGCGGTGGTGCTGTCGCTCGGCTTCGCGACATTCCTGCTCTGCTTCGTGTACCTCGTGCAGTCGAGCTTGCTGGGCGAATTGCGCGCGGCGGGCAACGCGGCGCAGGCGAACATGGCGTTCTTCGACATGCAGCCGGCGGCCGTCGCGGGTCTCGATTCCATGGTGCAAGCCGCGCATGCGCCGGTGCTGCAACAGGTCGCGATCGTTCCGATGCGCGTGGCCGAGGTCAACGGCGTTTCCGTCGCGGACATCACGAAGAAGCGGCAGAGCTGGGCGCTCCGGCGCGAGTATCGCTCGAGCTATCGCGACACACTGGTCGCGTCCGAGCGCGTGACAGCGGGAAAATGGGGACCGCGCGACGCCGCCGGACTGCCCGGCATCTCGGTGGAGCACGACCTCGCCGCCGAAATGCAGGTAGCGATCGGCGACACGATCGTGTGGGACGTGCAGGGCGTGCGCGTGCCGAGCATCGTGACGAGCCTGCGCGAGGTGCAGTGGGCGCGCTTCGAGCCGAACTTCTTCGTGGTGTTCGAGCCGCGCGCGCTGAAAGACGCGCCGGCGAGACTTCGCGGTGCTCACGCGCATCGACGACGCGCGCGGGCGCGCGCAGCTGCAGCACGATGTGGTGACGCGATTCCCGAGCGCGAGCGCGATCGATCTCTCGACCATTCAGGACGCGGTGCGGCGGATATGGACAAAGTGTCGCTCGCCGTGCGGTTCCTTTCGTTGTTCAGTCTCGTGACGGGCGTGCTCGTGCTCGTGAGCGCCGTGTCGAGCGCGCGCCGTCAGCGCGTGCGCGAGGCGGTGCTGCTCAAGACCCTCGGCGCGACGCGCGCGCAGATCGCGCGCATCATGGCGGCGGAGTACGCGTCGCTCGGCGCGTTGGGCAGCCTCACGGGCATGACGCTCTCAGCGTTCGCCGCCTGGGGCGTGATGCATTTCATCTTCGAGAGCACGTTCGCGCTCGCGCCGGTGGGGATGCTGCTGCTCGCCGCCGGCACAATGGTACTCACGGTCTCGATCGGCGTGTGGAGCGGACGCGAAGTCTTTCGCGCGACAGTATCTGACGAGCTACGGGACTGATTGAACGGCGCGTGTAGGCCCTAGTACCGCTGAAATTGCGCGTTTAGCAACTGAGCGTATGGTACGGCTCGGCGTGAGTGGGGAGAGCCTCCCAATTCACGCCCTGGAGTACCATACGCTCAGTTGCTAGACGCGCTGTTTCAGCGGTACTAGGGCCTACACGCGCCGTTTGCCTCGTTCCGGCCCCTCGGCCACCTTTCATCCATGCCACTGCTCTGGCTGTTCCTCGCGGTCAAGGGAAACCCGGTGCTGCACGCGCTCGACTCGGCGTGGGGGTTCCTCGCGATCGGTGCATCGGTGATCCTCTTCGAGGAGACGATGCCCGTGCTCGCGGGCTTCACCGCGCATCAGGAACACTTCTCCGTGTGGCAGCTCGGCCTGGTGTGCGCGTTCGGCGGGTGGTTCGCGTCGCTCGCGCCGTACGCGATCGGCCGCTACGGCGCCGCGCGACTGTTGACCCGTTGGCCGGCGGCGGAGGCCACGGTGCTGCGGCTCACCGGCGTCGTGTCGCGCCGGCCCTGGCGCGCCGCGCTAGCGAGCCGGTTCGTATTCGGCGCGCGCACCCTGCTGCCGCTCGCGTGCGGCACGGCGAAAGTACCGGTCGTGCCGTTCGTCGCCGGCAGCGCGATCAGTTCGGTGGTGTGGGCGTCGCTCTTCACGTGGCTCGGCTGGATGTCGGGCGAGACGCTGCTGATCCTGCTGGGGCGCGCGCGACGGCACGAACTCAGCGTGTGGCTGGTGTTCGCGCTCGTCATCCTGATCGTGCTCTGGGTGATCCAGCGCCGGAACCGCGCCCACGTGGCAGCGGAACTGGAGAAGACGGACGAAATACTGAAGTTGACGGGATCGCATCCGACTATCCCGAAGGGAAATTGAGGTATGACTGCCGGGGGTCGATTACCGGGAGTCGATGTAGCATGACAACTGATTCCATCAGGACATCGCGCGATGTCTTTATGGAATTTGTTTTCATGCCACATCGACTCCCGGCAATCGGCTCCCGGTAGTTTTGTATCAGCCTCGCTGCGCCATCGCCGGCTCTATTTCCACCGTCGCCTTCCGCTCCAGATTCCCCCATCCCACCACGCGCCCCTGCAGCGCCGCGAGGAGTGACCGGATCACCACGACGTACATCACCTGTCGATAGGCGAAGCGTTGGAGCAGCACGAGCCACGTGAGCGAGCGGTCCTCGTCGGGCTCCAGCAGGAACGCGAAGATCGTGGCCGCCCAGTCCACCACGAGGAAGATCGCGTAGAACTTGAGCACGTGTTCCAGCGACGAGATCGCGAACGTCGTGCCGTGCTCGGCGCGCACCCAGTACACGCTCGCGATGCTCCACACGAACAGGAAGTCCGCGATCGGCGAGACGGCCGGATAGAACAGCTGGAAGATCAGCACATTCGGCAGCGCCACCCATCCGAGCGAGCCGTACTGCTTCTTGAAGAACACATCGCGGTGTTTCCAGAGACACTGCAGCGTGCCGAAGCTCCAGCGGAAGCGTTGGCGCGAGAGCATGCGCAGCGTGTCCGGCGCCTCGGTGTATCCGATCGCCTCGTCCGCGTACGCGATCGCGTGGCCGGCGCGGCGGATCGAGAGCGTGAGGTCCTGATCCTCGGCGAGCGTCTCCTCGCTGAACCCGCCGGCGGCGAGCACGAGTTCCTTGCGCCACGCCCCCACCGCGCCCGGCACCACGGTGATGCAATTCAGCAGCGAGAACGCGCGGCGGTCGAGGTTCTGGCTCGTGACGTACTCGATCGCCTGCCAGCGCGTGGTGATGTTGATGCGATTGCCCACCTTCGCGTTGCCGGCCACCGCGCCCACCGACGGATCCCGCAGCGGGTCCACGAGTTCGCCGACGGTGTTCGGCACGAAGATCGTGTCGGCGTCGAGACAGATGACGATCTCGCCGTTCGCCACGGTGAGTCCGTAGTTGAGCGCGCTCGCCTTGCCGCCATTCGGTTTGCGATAGACGCGCACGAGCGGATGCGTGCCGAACGCCTCCATCGCACGCTGGTACGTCCCGTCGGGTGAGCCATCGTCCACGACGACCACCTCGAGCGTCCCCGGATAATCCTGCGACACGAGACTCTCGATGGTCTTCACGATCACCATCTCTTCCCTGTACGCCGGGACGATCACGCTCACGCTCGGCGCATAGGTGACCGGCGCCTCGGGGTCCTGGTGGCGCCGTGCGTGCTGGATCACGGCGAGCGTGGTGATGAACAGCAACCGCGCGACGCCGAGGGCGATCGCGATCACGAAGATCCAGTAGAGCGTCCACTCGATGATGCCGAAGATGCCGAACGCGGCGAGTTCGCCGAAGCGCGCGACTACGGTGCGCGACGGCAGTCCCGGCATCGCTTGATCGCGCGTGAGCCCGAGCAGTTCGGACACGGTGACGAGCGTGTCGCCTTCGGCGCGCAGCGAGTCGATGAGCGGGCCGAGCGCCGCGACCGTTTGGCTGCGGTCGCCGCCACCGTCGTGCAGCAACACCACGTTGCCGCGTTCGCGCTGCGCGAGCGTGGTGTCGATGATCACCTGTACGCCGGGCGAGCGCCAATCTTCGCTGTCGAGGTGCACGCCCACGGTGAGGTAGCCGCGGTCGCTCGCGAGCGCGACCGGGATCAGTTCGTCATCGGTGGTCGGCTCGGCGTCGCCGAAGTACGGCGGGCGGAAGAACGCGGTTCGCCGGTTGAGCACGGCCTCGATGAGCCGTTCGGTGGCGTCGAGCTGCAGCTTCGTCTGCAGCGTGTTCGTGAAGAAGAGATTCGGATGCGTGAACGTGTGATTCCCGATCTCGTGCCCTTCGGCCCACTCGCGCCGCAGCAGCGGGATGTGCGCCTCGACGTTCTGCCCGATCACGAAGAACGTGGCGGGAGCATTGCGCGACTTGAGCGTATCGAGGATCGCGGCGGTCCATCGGCCATCGGGTCCATCGTCGAACGTGAGCGCCACGCGATGCGGGAATCCGTCGCCGAAGCGGTCGTACACATAGGGCGTCGCGTACGAAACGACCTTCTCGTTCACCACGAGTCTCGCGACGGAATCGTACGTGATCTCGCGGCGGCCCTCGGTGGGGCGCGACACCATCTGGATGATCTCGCCCTTCCCGTCGCGCGGCAGCGCTTCGGCGATCGTAGCCCGGCGGGATGACGGCGAGCGATTCCGCCGGCTGATCGATGCCCTTGCGTCCGATCACGCGCCAGATCGCGGGATCCTCGGAACCCAGGCGCCACACCGCGTGCCCCGCGACGCCGAGCGCCTGGCCGGCGACGATCTGGTCATAGGCGGTGACCGCGTCGAGATACCACGCGACGTGATCGGTGGAGTCGGAGTCCGTCCAGCGTGCGTACGGATTGAGCGTGATCGGATCGAAGTGGAACGACTTGATCGGCGCATTGCGCATCGCCGACATCATCTCCTGGAAGGTGAGCGTCTGCCCGTTGGACAGGGAGTCGCCGTCATTCCAGTCGTAGCCGTACGCGCCCACGGCGAGGATCGCCTTGTCGGCGGGGATGAACTTGAGCATCCGCTTCGCCTTGGAGATGTACCAATCCTGGCTCGCGACCGGGCCGGGATCGCCTTTGCCGTAGTGCTCGTCGTACAGCATGAGGAAGACGTGATCGTTCGCCTCGGCGTAGCGCGCGAGTTGATCGTCGG
The DNA here is from genome assembly GCA_963737845.1 of uncultured Gemmatimonadaceae bacterium. Classification (GTDB taxonomy): domain Bacteria; phylum Gemmatimonadota; class Gemmatimonadetes; order Gemmatimonadales; family Gemmatimonadaceae; genus DATKOH01. The sequence continues at coordinate 50,849 of CAVTUD010000003.1, forward strand.
TGTCGTTGAACGAGACGGCCTGCGTGACGCGGCGTCCGCGCGGCGCGAGGGCGGCGGTGAGTGCGCGCGTGAAGATGACCACGTCGGACGTGAGGTCGCCTGGGACCTCTTCGAAGTCGACCGTGACGCCGGCGAGCCCATAGTGCGTCACCGAATCGGTGAGCTGGTCGACGGCTCGCTGGCGCGCCGCGCGGTCGGTGAGCAGATGGCGAAGCGATTTCGGATCCCACTTGTGCGTGATCTGGTCATAGTTGCTCACCATGAGGAACACGGCGGGCCGCTGCGACGCATTGGAGATCACCTGATTGATGGTGTACTGCACGCGGCGGTCGATCTTCATGAGCAGCGAGTCGCCGCCGTTGGCGACGAATGCCCACTCGCAGACGACCCAGTCGAGATCGTCGGCGTGATCCCGCAGCGCAGCGGTGGAGTTGTCGTCCCAGTTGACGTAGAAGCCGACGATGATCGGGTCGCCAGGCTTGCGGGGCGATTTCGTTTGCGGGCGCTTGTCCACCGGCAGTTCCGATGGGCGCAGCGACGGCGGCGCGTGCTGGCGCTCCAGCGCGAACCAGAGCTCGAGCTTCTTCTCCATCTGCGCGCGCTCCGCCTTGCTGGTGGCGATGCGCGGCGTGATGTTCAACTTCACCGGATTCGTCGCAAGCCGCGGGATGAGCGGCGGCACGAGCAGACTGAGCACCACGGTGCCGCCGACGATCGTCGTGAAGATGCCGAGGCCCAGGCCGACCGCGCGCACGCGGCGCCAGCGGCGTCCAGAGACATCCAGGAAGACCGGCGCGACGGGCCGGTGCGAGTGCGAAACTTTGCTCACGACCCCATAAGATAGCGCCGCGCGCCCCAGCGTGCCCCGGCCGCGCCGTCGCGCGTCTCCCCCGCATGACCGGCGATGCGACGGGACTCACCTGGCGCGAAGATGCCCTGGATTGGTGCCGGGGCCGCGACTGGCGCTGGCGCGCGCCGCTCATGGTCTACCTGGCCTACACCGCCGCGCGCGGCCTCACGGACCCGATGCGATGGAATTGGTGGAGCGGCATCACGCTCGGCGTGCACGAGGCGGGGCACGTCATCTTCTCCCCGTTCGGGGAATTCCTGGCCGTGGCGGGCGGGAGCATCACGCAGATCGCGGCGCCACTGGTGGTGATGTGGCTCTTCCGGCGACAGCGCGATTGGTACGGCGTGTGCGTGGGCGCGACATGGCTCGGGTCGAGTCTCGCGAACCTCGCGACCTACATCGGCGACGCGCGCGCGCAGGAACTGCCGCTGGTGGGATTCACCGACAATCCAGAACATGATTGGCACTACCTGCTCTACCGGACAGGATTGCTGAAGGAGGACACGTTGTTCGCGGGACTCACGCGCTTCGCCGCTGCCATCGTGCTACTGACGGCGGTATCCGCGACCGCATGGCTCTGCGTGCAGATGCGCCGGTCCCGCGCCGCGGCGCCTGCCGTCCCTACGGCACAGAACAAACTGCTTTGACAGGATTAACATGATTTACATGATTTGACTGCAACGACTCCGTAGCGGGCGGCGCCGTTCTCATCATGTAAATCATGTTAATCCTGTCAAAGCAGTTGTTTGCTCTACCGTGTCTCGATGCCCGGCGCGATGGTGACCTTCAACGTCTGCTTCTGCTTCAGTTTCCCGAAACTCATCGTGATCGTGTAGTCGCCGCTCGGGAGGAATTTGTCCCCGCCCTCGCCGCCGTACTCGGTCAGGAGGTCGCTCGTGGGGCGCAGGTTCCAGACGATCCGACCGAAGCCGGGCGTGCCGGGGGCGGAAAGGTTCGCGACCGTGGTGCCGGCGGCGTTCGTGATGCTCACCTTCACATTGTCGCCCGTGTAGGCTCTCACGTAGTACTGCAGGATCGCACCGTCCGGCGGATTGTCGCCGCGGAACACGGTGTTGCCATCGCTGCTCACCCAACCCGGCAGCGGGTACCGCCCGTACGCCGGGCGCGGCGTGAAGAAGTGCATCGCTTCGCCCGCGATCGCCGGCGTGAATTCCTCGATCGGCGTGACGTCATCCACGATGAACAGACTCCGGCCGTGCGTGCCGATGATCAGATCGCGCTCGCGCGGGTGGATCATGATGTCGTCCACCGCCACGGTGGGCAGGCTGCCGAACTTCTGCCAATGCGCGCCGCGGTCCACGCTCAGCCACAGCGCGAACTCGGTGCCCACGAACAGCACGTTGGCGTTCTTGGAACTCTCCCGGATCACCTTGGCCGGTGCATCCGCCGGGAGATTCGCGGCGATGCTCTGCCACGTCTTCCCACCGTCGGCGGTGCGATAGAGGAACGTCCCGAAATTCCCGGTGCGATGCCCGTCCACCGCCATGTAGGCGACCATTGGATCGAAGTGGCTGGCCTCAATGCGGCTGATCCACAATCCCTTCACCGCGGCCGGCAGCAATGCGGTGAGATCGGTCCAGTTGCCGCCGTCATCGTCGGTCTTCCACAGCTTCCCGTCGTCGCTCCCCGCCCACAGCAATCCCGCCTTCATGGGCGATTCGGCGAACGCATAGATCACGCCATAATCCTCGGCGCCGCTGCCCACGACGGTCATCTTGTCGTAGTCACGCGTGGAGAGATCCTTGCTGATCGTCTGCCACTTCGTGCCGTGGTCGGTGATCTTGAAGATCCGGTTCCCCGCGAGGTACAACGTGCCCGGCGCGTGCACGCTCTGCACGATCGGCGACACCCAGTGATATCGGAACGCATTGCTCCCCTCGCTCGGCGAGGGCTGCAGGTCGCGCGCTTCGCCGTTCGTGAGGTCCATGCGGAAGATCGTGCCGCCCTGCGACTCGGCATACACGAGGTTCGAATCGGTCGCGTCGAACGCGCAGTACGCCCCGTCGCCCCCACTGATGTTGAAGCCATCGCCGTTCGTGATGCCGTTCTTCGACCACACGGCGCTCGGCGTGATCCAATTCTCATTGTCCTGCAAGCCGCCGCAGATGCGGTACGGCGAGCTCATGTCCACCTGCACGCGGTAGTACTCGCCCGACGGCACGTTGCGCACGTGCTGCCACGACTCCGCGCCGTCGAAGCTCTGGTAGATGCCGCCGTCGGTGCCGAGGATGATGTGCTTGGAGTTCCGCGGGTCGATGCTGAGCGCGTGATTGTCGGAGTGCACGTTCTTGAAGCGGTCCTCGCGCCACGTCTTTCCGCCATCCTCGCTCACGTGCACCATGAAGCCGAGCACGTAATGAGCTTGTCGTTCGCCGGATCGACGCGGATCTGTGAGAAATAGAAGGGGCGCGGATTGAGACGCGACATGCGCGTCCAATGTTCGCCCGCGTCGTCGGAGCGGAACACGCCTCCCGACTTGCTGAGCGGCCCGTCGAGGTTCGTCGTGCCGCCCAAGTCGGTCTGGATCTCGGCGTACACGATCTTGGGATTCTTCGCGTACACGGAGAGCGCGATGCGCTGCGTGCGCGTGGGCAGGCCGTCGGTGAGTCTCTTCCACGTCGCGCCGCCATCGGTGCTCTTGAAGACGCCGCCCACGTCCGCGCCATCGGTGTAGTTCACGCCGGAGACGAAGCTCCACGGGCGGCGGATGCGCGCGTACAGCGCGGCGTAGAGCACATTGGGATTGGACGGGTCGATCGCAATGTCGCCGCCGCCGGCCTTCGTGTCGTTCGGCTTGGGCGCGCTCAGCACCTTGGTCCAGCTCGCACCGCCGTCGGTGGTCTTGTAGATGCCGCGCTCGGCGCTCTCGGCCCACAGGTTGCCGGCGACCGCCGCCCACGCCGTTTTCGGATCGGTGGGATGCACGACGATGCGCGCGATGCTCTTGCTGTCCTTGAGTCCGGCGAACGTCCAGCTGCCGCCGCCGTCGGCGGAGCGGTAGACGCCCGCGCCCCACCCGGTGGAATTGCGATCGTTCGCTTCGCCGGTGGCGACGTATACCACGTTCGAGTCGGAGGGTGAGAGCGCGATGTCGCCGATGGAAGCGACGGCCTCCTTATCGAACACCGGCGAGAATGTCTGCCCGTTGTCGTTCGTGCGCACCACACCGCCGGTCGCGAGGCCCACGTAGTACGTGTACGGATCATGCGGATCGAACGCGAGTGCGGACACGCGCCCTCCCATGATGCCGGGGCCGATGCTCCGCGCCTTCTGCCCTGCGCCGAAGATGAGCGTGTCGGTCATGGCGGCGGGCGCCGGAGCGGATGCCGGCTTGGCCGGTTTCGCCTGAGCGTTCAGCGTGACGGGAAGCGCGACAAGAGCGATCGACAACTTGCGAAGCATGTGAATCCTCGGAAAAAGAATGGTCTAGAGCAGCGTGCCGTGCAGGATCAACAACGCGACCGAGAAATAGATGATGAGCCCCGTGACGTCCACAAGGGTGGCGACGAAGGGAGCCGATGCGCTGGCGGGATCGAAGCCCAAGCGCCGGAGAACGAAGGGGAGCATTGAGCCCGCGAGCGAGCCGAAGGTCACGACGCCCACGAGCGCGGTGCCGACGGTGAACGCGACGAGCAGATAGTGCTCGCCGTAGCTGTACCACCCCAGTTTCTGCCAGAGCACGATGCGTATGACGCCGATCGTGCCCAGGATGCTGCCGAGTGCGATGCCCGATGGCAATTCCCGCATCGCGACACGCCACCAGTCCTTGAGCGTGAGTTCGCGCAGCGCCATCGCGCGGATGATGAGCGACGTGGCCTGCGATCCCGAGTTGCCGCCAGAACTGATGATGAGCGGGATGAACAGCGCGAGCACCACTGCCTTGCTGATCTCGCCCTCGAAGTAGCCCATCGCGGTCGCGGTGAGCATCTCGCCGAGGAAGAGCGCCGAGAGCCAGCCGGCGCGCTTCTTGATCATTGCGACGAACCCTACTTGCGTGTACGGCTCGTCCAGGGCCTCGACGCCTCCGAGCTGTTGGATGTCCTTGGTCTGCTCGCGGATCAGTGCATCGATCACGTCGTCAACGGTGACGATGCCGATCACATGATCGGTATCGTCCACCACCGGCACGGCGAGGAGGTTGTACTTGGAGATGAGCCGCGCGACATCTTCGCGCGGCATGTCGGCGCGGACGGTGAGCGGCCTGACCCCGGTCGCGATGCTGCGCACCGCGGCGCCTGGATCGGCCAGCACGAGATCGCGCAACGAGACGACGTGCACGAGGCGCTGGTCCGACGGGTCGAGGATGTACACGGCGTAGACGGTCTCTTTGCCGCGCGCGACCTCGCGGATCTTCTCGAGCGCGCGTTGCGCGCTCCAATCGGCGGGCACCGCCATGAACTCGGTGGTCATCAGTCCGCCTGCGACATTCGGACGGATACTTGAGCAGGTTGATCAGCGCTTCGCGCGTGGGCGCGGTGAGCGTCGGCAGCAGCCGCTCGCGCTCCGCGGGTTCCAGCTCGCGGAAGAGATCGGCCTGTTGGTCGGCGGCCATCGCTTCGATCACCGGCGCGGCGCGTCCGCCCTCGAGTCCTTTGAACAACACCGCCTTGCTCTCGAGCTCCGGTTCGTCGAACACCCGCACGATCAAGTCGAACGGCAGTGCGCACAGCACCGCCGCCGCCGCGGGCGGCTCGAGATGGTTCAGCGAATCCGCCACGTCGGCGCTGCGCATGGTGGAGAGCGTCTGCGCGAATTCGGCGGAGTCGCCGGCGAGCAGATAGAGGAGTTCGGGAGGGGCGGTCATGTGGTCGCTCCACGGGCGGGACTGCGTTCGCCGCGCCAGGCGGCGTAGAGCCAGATCAGGCCGCCGAGAGCGACGGCGAACGGGATGATCATCACGGCGCCCTGCAGCGTGCCGCGATCGGAGAGATAGCCGATGATCGCCGGCGACGGGCCGTCGCCGAGCACGTGGATCGCGAAGATCGACAGCGCCATGGACGCGGCGCGCATGGTGGGCTGCACCAATCCCAGGATGCTCGAGTTCACCGGCCCGGTGCTGAGGAAGATGAGCAGTTCCGCGGCGAACAACGCGTACAGATAGAGCGGCGCCGGCAGCGTGAATGCGAGATACGCGAGCGGCGCGGCGAGCAGCGTGCTCGCCCCCGACAGCCAGAGATACGCCTGCTTCCACCGCCGCAGCATGCGGTCGCCCAGCCATCCGCCGGCGAGCGAACCGGTGAAGCCGGTGATCACGGTGATGATGCCCAGCTGGTTGTTCGCCGCCGCGAGCCCAAGATGATGCACGCGCTCCAGGAACGCGGGCATCCACACGGAGATGCCGCCCAGTCCGAAGGTATACGCCGCATAGCCGAGGATCACGAGCATGTACGGTCTGTTCTTGAGGAGCGTTAGGTAGTTGCCGAACCCGGCCGCTGCGCCCTTCGCCGCGCGCTCGGTGGCTTCGGGCAGCCGCAGCGCCAGCAGCGCGAGGATGAGTCCGGGCACGCCCGCGATGAAGAACGCGTAGCGCCACCCATAGTGCGCGCCGATCTGGCCGCCGAGCACATAGCCGAGCGCCGCGCCCGCCGGCGTGGCCGCGTAGAACACCGCGAGCACGCGGCCGCGCATCGCCGCCGGAAAGTGATCGGCCAGGAGCGCGGGCGCGATGGTCGCGTACGCCGCCTCGCCGATGCCCACCATCGCGCGCGACGCGAGCAGGAATCCGAAACTCGTCGCGATGCCGCCCAGCGCGGTCGCGATGCTCCACACGCCCACGCCGAGCGCGAGCAGCTTGGGGCGGTGACCGCGATCGCCGAACACGCCGAAGAAGGGCGCGGTGAGCGTGTACACGAGGAGGAACGCGGTGGTGAGCAGCCCGAGCTGCACATCGGAGGGATGAAGCTCGGAGCGCTTGAGCTCATCCATCACGGCCGGCACGATGAACCGGTCAATGTAGTTCAGGAGATTGATGAGCGTGAGCACCACAAGGGCGACCCACGCGGCGCGCGGCGCTCGTTCCCCGGCTGCCTCGCGCGCCGGAGTCACGCGCGACTACTTCTCGTCCAGAGCGCGCTGCACTTCGCGATCGAACTGCACGGCGAGCCCCTCGCGCGGCGCGTACGGGCTCGGCGTGTACATCCGGCTCGCGACGCCGAGCTGGCTCAATTCGGACACGTGCCAATCCTGGAGATTCACTTCGTCCCAGAACTTCACGGCGTCGTCCGGATCGAACTTGCCGCTCGCGATGGTGTCCGGATGGAAGTGCCATTCGCACACGAGCTTCGTTCGCGTGGGCGAGATGGGCCACAGCGTATGGAACAGCCCGTAGTCCGGCAGCAGGCTGAACAGCAGGTTCGGGAAGATCGAGTAGTACCACGCCTGCTGCTTCCCATCGGCGGGCGTATCGCTGAGCGGGACACCGCACATGTTGCCGCTCACGGTGAGGCTGCCGCCCGGCTGGGTGATCTCCATGAAGCCGCCGAGGAACGGCCCGTCGAACAGATCGTTCTCGCCGCTGGTGGGCGGCGTGAGCTTCACGAGCTGGGGATGCACGCCGGTGCAGTGATAGCACTCGGAATAATTCTGATGGATGAGCTTCCAGTTCGCCTTGATGTCGTACTCGATGCGGCGGTGCAGCACGAGCTCGGGCAATCCGAATCGCGCGAAGCGGCCGAACATCGGCGCGAACGCCTCGGCGAACGGCTCCGGCTCTCGCGACAGGTTGATGAACACGAACCCTTCCCACTCGGCGACGGCTGCGGCGTGGAGCGGATAGTCCTTCTTGTCGAAATCCTCGAGGCCGCCCATGTGCGGCGCGGATCGGCACTGGCCGTCGAGCGTGTAGCTCCAGGCGTGGTACGGGCAGGTGATGGCGCCAGCGAAATTCCCGCGCGCCTCCTCGCACATCCGCGTGCCGCGATGACGACAGACGTTGAAGAACGCGCGCAACGCGCCGGCCTCGTCGCGGGTGACGATGATGCTCTCGGTGCCGATCTCGCGGGTGATGAAGTCGCCCGGTTTCGCGAGTTCGCTCACGCGGCCCGCGCAGATCCATCGCCGCTGGAAGATGCGGTCGATCTCGCGCGCATAGATCTCGGGCGAGGTGTAGTTGCGCCCGGGCATCGTGCGCGCGCCTTGCGTGCCGAGTTGGTTGGCCTTGAGGAAGGTGCCCATGCTGGTCTCCGGGAGGAATCTACGCCCGCCCTAATCTGAACCGCGGACGGCCGCCGGGAAAGCGGGGGGCGGGCGAACTGGCCCCGGCGCCTGGAACGCCGCAGATTCGCGGAAGCGCAGTCCTTCCCTCACCCGGTCGCATCATGATCTCGGTCTTCTATATCATCATCGGCCTCGCGGCCGGCGTCCTCGCGGGCCTCTTCGGGATCGGCGGCGGCATCCTGATCATCCCGGCGCTGGTACTGCTCCTGAAGATGGATCCGCAGACGGCGACGGGCACGTCGCTTGGCGCACTCCTGCTCCCCGTGGGCGCACTGGGCGCGTGGGCCTTTTGGAAGCGCGGCCACGTGGACATCAACGGATCGCTGTTGCTTGCGCTGGGACTTTTCGTGGGCGCGTACTTCGGCGCGCAACTGAATCAGACGTTGTCCCCCGAGAGCGCGCGGCGGGCATTCGCGGTGTTCCTGGTGCTGGTGGCTGGGAAGATGTGGGTTGGATAACACCAGTGCCGTGTCGTTGCGGGCGCAGCATCCGCCACATCCGTTCGATCCAATGGATCCGCGTAAGAAATGAACCGTGATCTCATCGCGAGCATACTCACATCAAGGTTCAAGTTTCGACCGGATCAACCGGATGATCCGGATCGATCGGATACTTGAACGCGCCAGGAGAGGCCAGCGCGGTACAAAAGTTCTTGAATAGTTGTTAACAACAAGAACAGCGCCGGTGCGTTGCGACGGCCCCCTAGTGCGCGATCAGGTATCCGAGTGATCCGGATCATCCGGTTGATCCGGCCGAAACTTGAACCTTGATGCCCGTGCGCCCGCGAAGATCCACGCGCGACGATGAGTTTACGATTCGTACCTTACGCGGATCCGTCGGATCGAACGGATGGGGCGGAGGCCGAGAGGAGGGATCGCTGCGCTAGTGGTTGAATCCCACCGTGAGTCCCGCGAAGTAGATGCGCTGCGGGGCTGGTTCGTAGTACTGGCCGCCGGTGGCGTTCACGACGACTGAGCCCACGTAGCGCGCGCCGAACACGTTCGAAACGCCGATCACCGGCTGGAGCCACGGGCGTCCGAAGAGCGCCGTGCCGCCGGCGCGCAGGTTCACCACCACATAACCCGGCGCCGACGCGGTGTTCGCGTCGTCCGCCCACACGGAGCTCTTCCCCACCACTTCGGCGGTGCCGAACAACGTGTGCCAGTGGTAGGTGCTCTGCAGCTGCACCACGTTCTGGGGCACGCCGGGCACGGTGTTGCCATCGTAACGGTTCGTGTCCACAACGAAGTCCACGAACTGGAAGCGCGACAGACTGTACGCGAAGCCGAACTCCCAGGGCCCGACGTTCGTGTTCACGCCGAATTCGATCCCGAGTCGTCGCGTGCGGCCGGCGTTGCGGTAATACACTCGGCCGCCGCCGCCCACCACCTGATACGGGATGAGTTCCTGCTGCACCTCGGTATCGTAGAGCGCGAGATCGTACGCCCACTTCGCGCCCAGGATACCCTTGGCGCCGATCTCGTAGTTCCACGAGTGTTGCGGCTTGAGATCGGGGTTGATGCCGGCGCTGCCGTCGGGATGATTCGCGAGCTCGGTCGTCGTGGGCGTCTCGAATCCCGCCGCGATGTTCGCGTACAGTGAGTGCAGGGGCGCGACGCGCGCGACGATGCCGAACATCGGGCTCACGGCGCTCATGGTCGTGTGACCGGAGTTGTCGCCGTCGGAGAGGAAGTGATCATCGACGGTGAACTTGGTCAGATCGCCGCGCACACCGAGCGTGAGCGTATAGTCGCGCGCGATCTCCAGTTCGTCGCGCACGTACGGGCCCGCGGTCGAGACGATCTCCGTTTGATCGAGCGTGAGGGTGCCCTTGGTGGTCGGGAGCACCGGACACGCGGCGGTGGGCGTGGCCACGCCGTTGCAATTGTTCCAATTCTGCCGGTCGTCATTCTGGAGCGACGCATCGATGCCGGCGGTGAATCGATTGAGCAGCGATCCGAGATGGCCGGCCCAGAATGCCGCGGAACGATCCGCCATAGGAGAATCGGTCCACGTTCACCACGCCGAAGGTGAGCGGATTGTACAGATCGCGCGTGCCGCCGAAAAGCTGTGCCGAGATCACGCCACCGCTGTCCATGGCGCGCTGCGCCGAAAGTCCCACCTGGATCTGCTTCACCGCCTTCGAGGCATCCTTCAGCACCGAGCGCGGATCGGCCATGCGCGGATTCGAATCCAACTCGGCTTTCGTGAGCGCGCCCGGATTCTGCGCGAGCGGCATATCGAGTCCCATGGCCTGCACGCCCAGATCCCACTTCCCCGCGGCGAGCAGAGCGTGCCCATAGCCATTGGTGAGCTGCACGTTCGCGTGCTCGCGATATCCGTCGCTGCTCGTGTATCCGTAATTCGCATCCCACCCGCCGCCGCCGTACGCGCCGCCGAGCACGCCGGTGAGTCGCTCGGAGTTATACCCGGCGAACGAGGTGCGCACTTCGCCCGCAAGCGGATCCACCGGCGGCGGCGCGGAGCGGAAGTCGATGACGCCGCCGCTCGCGTTGCCATAGAGCGAACTCGCCGCGCCGCGCATCGCCTCGATGCGGCCAATGTCCTCGAGATCGAGATAGTCGATCGGCGTCTGACCGTCGGGGAGCGTGAGCGGCATGCCGTCGCGCAGGATGCGAATGCCGCGCACGCCGAACGACGAGCGCGCGCCAACGCCGCGGATCGAGATGCGCGGATCCTGCAATGGATTCGTGCGATCCGGAGATGACGACGCCATTCAGCGCGAGCCCGGTCTCGCTGAGCTGCACGTGCCGCTGGCCCGGCCGCTGGCTGTCGGGCGTTTGCGCGCTGATCGCGTATGGGAGATCGAGGCTCGACTGCCCGCTCGAACGTCCGACAGTCACGACCGGCGCGAGCGCGTGAACGACCGCGCTATCGGCTTGCGCGCGCGCTGCTAGCGGAAACGCGATCGCCACGACGGCAACGAGATCTCGGCGCATGGGGCGAATCTATCCGTACTACGCGGGAAGCGGGAAGCGGGAAGCGCCGCGATGAGCGGGAACAGACGAGGGACCCTCGTTAGTTCTCGCACATCGCGGCGCTTCCCGCTTCCCGCTTCCCGAGCACTTCAATTGGTCCGTCCCCCGCGCACCACGGTCAGTGAGTAGGGCGCCACGATGAGCGCCGCCCCAGCAGCCAGCGTGCCGCGCTCCGGCGGCTGGTCGACGCTGGGAGCCCCATTCTCACCCGCGGCACGCCACACATACTGTTTTTTGGAGAACCGGATCGCCGTCCGCGCGCCGTTCATCGCGCCGCCATAGCGGCTGCCGAACTTCAGCGACACGCGGTAGCTATGCACCGGATCCTTGTTCACCAGCAGCGTGCTCCAGCTGCCGTCGGGCCGGTGGAGCACGTATGCCGAGAGCAATTCGTTGCCGAGCGAATCGCGCGTGTCGCTCTCCGCGGCGAACATCTCGTTCTTCCCCTCCAGCGCGGGCCAGTCGCGGGTCAGCATCCGCGCGCCGTGGTACGTCGCGGTGTTGAAACGGATCCTCCGGTCCTCGCCCGCGAGGAAGAGCATGTTGTTCCCCCACGAGTCGCAGTGCGGCGCGCGTTCGAGCCAGCTCGGCTCCCAGCCATACAGATACGCCGTGCTCCCGCCGAGCGAGAGGAAGCGGCCGACAATGTCGGCGTTGAGCAGAGCGCCTTCAATGTCCACCTCGGCGCGGCCGGCGAACGCCGAATAGCCGTACTCGGCGATCACGCGCGGGATCGCGGCGGGCATTCCATCTTTCTCCACCTGCGCAAGACGGTCGGTGAGACGCGCCGACGCCGCGGCGAGCTGCGGCGCATACGGTCCGCAGATATCGTCGTACGGATACCACTCGAACGAGAAGAACGTGAGATCGCCGGGACGCCCGCGCGTGCGCAGCGTGCGCATGAACCGCGGGATCCACGGATCGCCCGCGCTGTCGTTGGGCCACGCGAACATCACGCGGCTCTCGAGCCCCTGCATGCTCGGACCGCCGAGCTGCGCATCGGGGCGCGCGGCTCGCAACGCGCGCGCGAATTGCGTGTAGAGCTCGCCATAATCCTCGGGCGCGACGTATTGTCCGTCGGGTTCTTCACCCATCTCGACGCGGCCCACGGCATAGCCACGCTTCGCGAGAAAGCGGAGTTCGGCCACTCCGTTCTCCGGCGTGCCGTAGAGCACCGGCACAGGGATCATCGCGGGACGGCCGCCGGTGAGTCCGCTCGTGTAGATCCGGTCGAAGCCGGGCTGCTCGAGATCGAGATCAATGTCCTCGGCGCGGTGCCAGGGATCCGTGGTGGAGGCGTAAGTGGTCGATTGCTTCTCGCGCGTGGGCGCGTGGCGCACCACATCGCGCAGCGACGTGCCCTGCATCGTCCCGATCTCGATCTCGCGGATCGCGTAGCCCGCCGAATCTCGCGCGTCCTCGGCGAATCGCGGCGCGGCTCTCGCGCTCTGGGTCATGACGATGCGCACGAAGCGCGCGGTCACGCTGTCCTGCGAGAGGCGGCGCAGTTCAATGCCGCCGCGTCCGTCATGCTCTTCGCCGCCACCGAACGTCACCCAACGGCCGGGCGGATTCTCGTCCACATCGTTCACGACCGCTCCGCGCCAATACTGCACACGGAACGCCGCGGCCCACGGCACGCCCCAGTGGATGCGAATGGCATTCACCGGCAGCGCGCGGCCGAGGTCCACGATCACCCATTGCGGGTACGTGGAGTCGGGCAGACCGGTGAAGCGGTGATCGAGATACGGATTGCTCTTCCAGAATGAGGCGGTATCGCCGTCGTCGAGGCGGGAGTAGCCCGTGTTGTCGGCTTGGTCAATGGAGTTCCCGCGGCGCGGCAGACGGTAGCCGTGCGCGAGAAGGATCGGAGTCGCCGAGGAATCGTCGGACGTCCAGTAGCCGCGGCAATGCACACTGTCGCTCCAGCGGCCGCTCGGATTCCAATGCCACGCTTCAATGCCGAGTTCGGTGCGCAGGCGAAGGGTTGCGAGCGAGAAGCCGACATTCGACATCGCGCGGATGTTCGCGGCGGTATAGATCTGTTTTATCGCGCCTTTCGCGTGGCCATCCAGTCCGGCACCGAAGGTTTCGCGTGCGTCGAAGGTGGATATTGGCGGGAGATCCGTCTTGATCGTGATCGTCGCGTCGCGAGTTTGCGCGAGGGCGGGTGAGGCGATGATGATCGCTGTCAGCGCGGCACGTGCGAGCTTAAGTGCGAACATCATCACCAGGGAGAGAAAGTTGAAGTCAACAGTATACAGTGATCCAGTAGAACTGACAGTCATCAGTCATCGGTCATCAGTCATCAGAAAACAGCTTGAGGTGTACGCTCGACACACAGTGCCGAACCGGCAACGAGATCACCGCACACACGTTGCCACGTTTGCTGATGACTGATGACCGATGACTGATGACTGTCAGTTCTACTGATTCACTGTTGACCGTTGACCGCAACTCTCACTTCCTGGTGATGCCGTTGCCTCTCCCACTGTGCCCCGAAGCGTGCAGAATGTAGCGTTCCAGAATGCACCTCCCCATGGTCGCGCTGCTCCTCGCCCTCGCCCTGCCCGCCGCCGCGCAGACAGAATATTTCAATCTCGATCCTGGCCGCCCCCTGCGCGTACAAGAATGCTTACGCGATCGAGCGCTATGGTTGGGACCTTCAGGTAGGACCGGCCATTTCCGGTCCCTCGGGGAATGCATCCACCTCGGCGCTCGAGACGGCGCTCGCGTGGGGCGCGCTGCCGCGCACGCAGATCGAACTCGCGGCGCCACTCGCGTCCGCGCCGGCGGCGGGCGGAGGGCATACCACCGGACTCGACGGCCTCGAGCTGGGCGCGCTCTACAATCTGAATACCGAGACTACTTCCCTTCCCGCATTCGCGGTCTCCTCGCACATCACGCTGCCCGCCGGTTCGCTCGGCCCGTCGAGCGCATTGCTCACAATGGAGGGGATCGCCACGCGCAGCTGGAGCGGACTGCGCGCGCACCTCGACGCGGCCGCGACGATCGGTCCGGCCGGCGGCGGCACGGGGGCGCTGGAGCGGCCACGGTGGTTCCTCGGCGCCGCGCTCGATCACACGTGGCCGCTGAGTTCGGTACTCGCGGCCGTCGAGATCGTCGCGCTGCAGCCGCTCGCCGAGAGCAGCTCGATCGCGTGGAGCGCCGGCGCGGGCGCGCGCGTGCAGTGGACGCCCGTGCTCGTGCTCGACGGCGGCGTGAGCCGGCGCTTCACCGGCGCCGATCAGGCGTGGAGCGCCACGCTTGGCATCACGTGGAGTTTCGCAGTACGGGCCTGGATGCCGGCGTCCAAGTGAGATCGCGCATCGCGGCGCTACTGCTCGCGCTCGTGGCCGGCGCGCAAACCGCGCGCGCGCAGTGGTCCACGGTGTATGAACAGGCGTATCTGCCCGGCACGTTCAATTGGCAATTCCATTCGAACTATCCGGCGGCCGAGCGACTGTTCTATGCATTCGACTATGGCCACGCGGTGTTGTACGAGACGCTGCTCACGCGTGCGAGCGCGGACACGTCGGCGCTCGAGACGGCGGTGTTCGATTTCATCGTGGATACACTGCTGCGCCATCCGCCGCGGCTGCCGCTCGCCGAACGCGCGATCGATCCGGAGTACGCCAAGCTCGTGCCCGAGGCGCAGGCAATGTTCGACTGGGCGCATCAGCTCCATCGCCAGATCTACAATGTGTGGAGCGACGACCGCATCGCGATCGAGGAGAAGGATGCGCGCGTTGCCGAGTTGATCCGCTACTATCGCTCGCGCCGCGACCTCGCCTTCAGCGCGCACCCCAAGACCATGACACTCATGGAAGGCCAGTCGTATTCACTGGCCTTTCGAAAGCGGTATCCCAAGTTCAACGGGCTGATCTGGGCGTATCATTGGCTGCAGGTGGGACTGTACGACGCGTTGCTCGCGGGATCTACACGCGCCGAGCGCGACGCGAACGTCGCGGCCGCGACGGCGCGTTTCTGGGAAATGATCTCACGGACACCCGGTCACATGCCGGCATTGATGCCAATGACGCCCGCCGTCGCGCCGCGTTTCACCGCGCGATATCCTGAGGCCGCGATCATTTTCGACAATCTGCATGCGATGCATAATGTGGTGTCGGATATTCTTGCATCGCCTTCGATCCCGCGCGACGGGAAGCGAACTGCGATCCTCGCGGCAGCGGCGAGATATCGGGACGATTCATCATTTGTGACGACCGAGCGCGAGTGGCGCGCAATGGCGACAATGATGGGGGCGGAGCGAATGGGTGGGGCGGCGGTGCCGTGAACGTTCACGGCGAACACGATCGCCAGGTCGGGAAGGCTGCAGTCATCAGTCAACAGTGAATCAGTAGAACCGACAGTCATCAGTCATCGGTCATCAGTCATCAGAAAACGGGCTGATGCGGAAGCTCGCTGCCCAGCGCCGGGTCAGCATCGGGATACCTGCTCCCACGTTGCGACGTTTGCTGATGACTGATGACCGATGACTGATGACTGTCGGTTCTACTGATTCACTGTTGACTCGTGACTGCAACTCTCCGAACCTGATGATGACGTTCGCCGTTCGAGATCATGGCGCGAACAGAGAATTGAGCAACGCCCCCAATCGATATCCCGCCACCGCGATCCTCCGCTCACTCACCTGCGTCGCGTGATCCATATACGCCTCCGGCGCCGCCGCGCCGCGCAGGATCCCGCAGCAATACACCTGCCGCTGCGCGAGCACGAGCGATTCCCGCCCCCATGCATCGAAACTCGTGATGGAAATAAGACTCGCCACCGAATCGCGCGGCACCGCGGCCGTCACGATCGCGGCCACGCGGTCGATATACGCCGCCTCAGACTCGCCCGACTCGCGCGGATAACGCGCCGTAAGAATGCGGTCCCAATACCAATGGAGCGACATCTTCCCGTCGAGGGCGAACGTGTTCCCGCCCTTGTCGCCGTCCGGTTCTTCGGCGGTCACGCGGCCGCTCGCATGCAGCGGCTGGTGGATATCGCCCGCGAGGTGCATCACCCACGCGAGCGCGATCGCGCGGTCCGCCGCACTCGCGGTCGTATCGCGCACGATGCGCGACTGGCGGTCGAGCTCGGTGAGGATGTTCGCGCTGTCGGCATGAAGCGTCGTGGACTCCACGATCGCGCCGTCCGGGCTCTCGCTCCAGAACCAATCGTGATAGTGCCACGTGGGGCAATGGTACGCGTGGCGCGCTTCCGGATCGCGCGCGCGAATGACGTCGGCCCACGTGCCCGCGCGCTCGGCGAACAGGAGATCGCTGAGCGAATCGCCGCCGGTGGGCCGCAGATCGGCGAGCCCCGCGTCCCCGGGGGCGCGCGCAAGCAGCGCCGTGACCTGGCCACGTACTTTCGGAGACAACTGTTCCCAGGCGATCCGCACGATCACCATGTGGCCCGTCTCGTCCCAGGCGCGGGCCGGCCGCGCGACGAGCGTGAGAAGAATGGCGGCGGCGGCGCTGCGATGGATGCGCATGAGCGGATCGGCGAGAGGTGAACGGGCGCGGATTACCTGAGAAATGAAGGGATGCGGCGCGCGCGGGACAAGCGCCCGCCGGGCTATTGCCAACGGTTCACGAAAATGCCAACGTATCGCGCAATCGGCGCCTCCGGCCGCCTTCCACGCAGGCACCCAATCGATTCCCCACGGGAGCAATCATCCATGAAAGTCCTCCGTCTCGTCGGCGCACTGCTCGCGGCGGTCGCCTTAATGTCGCCGCCCGCCGCGTCCCAAAGTTCCGGCACGGTCGACCTGGGCGTCTTCGCGCGGCTGAATTCATTGGATGCCAGCTACAGTACCGCCACCGGAGGCGGCGGCGGATTCCGGGCAGGCTATTTCTTCTGGAAGAACCTCGAGCTCAATTTCGACCTCTCGCAGAGCACGAACAGTTCGAACACGGACAGCCTCGGCGACCTGACATATCAGCCGTGGCATCTGCGCGCCGAGTACTTCTTCCCGACGGGCGACAGCTGGTCGCTGCTGGTGGGCGCCGGCTACGGGCACGAGACGTTCCGGCAGAGCGGCACGAACGGATCCGACAACTCGATCGCCTTTATTCTCGGGATGCGCGCGACGCTCGGGACTCGCGTGTACGCCATGATCGATTACACCGGCGACTACTCCACCAGCCCCGCCGACAAGAGCGCGCAGACCAAGCACACGTTGAACAACGGGCTGGAACTCGGCCTCGGATTCCTGCTGTTCGGCAAGGAGGAGACCAAGGTCGCCGAGCCCGCGCCGGCGCCGCCGCCGGCTGCCGCCGCTGCTCCGGCGGCAGCCGCCGTAGTCGTCGCGCCCGCCGATGATGACAAGGACGGCGTGGTGAATACGGCGGACAAGTGCCCGAACACGCCCGCGGGTGAGAGCGTGGATGCGAATGGCTGTTCGCAGAGCCAGCTCGACGATGATCACGACGGCGTGATGAACAATCTGGACAAGTGCCCCAACACGCCCGCCGGCCAGCCGGTGGATGCGAACGGATGCTCGGCGTCGCAGCGCGACAGCAATGGCGACGGCGTGATGGACGACAAGGACACGTGCCCCGACACGCCGGCCGGCACGGCGGTGGATGCGACCGGATGCCCGGTGCATCCCCTGGTGCTCGAGGGAGTGAAGTTCGAGAGCAATAAGGCCGTGCTCCTGCCCGGCTCGACGACGACGCTCGACAAGGTCGCGGCGGGACTGCTGGCGCACACCACAGTCCGGATCGAGATCGAGGGGCATACGGACAATTCGGGCACCGCGGCGTACAACATGAAACTGTCGCAGGAGCGCGCCGACGCCGTGAAGGCGTATCTCGTGTCGAAGGGAGTCGCCGCCGACCGCATCGTCGCCAAGGGTTACGGCGAAACGGTTCCGCTGGTGCCGAACACGTCAGCCGCGAACAGACAGGAGAATCGGCGGGTCGAGGTGAAGCAACTGCCTTAGAACTGCGCGTGTAGGCTTTAGTACCGCTGAAACAGCGCGTCTGGCAACTGAGCGTATGGTACGGCTCGGCGTGAGTGGGACGCTGTCGCAGTCCTACTCCCGCCCTGCCGTACCATACGCTCAGTTGCCATACGCGCTGTTCCAGCGGTACTAGTTGCCACACGCGCCGTTCCAGCGGTACTAGTTGCCACACACGCCTGCTCAATAGATTACGCATCGCGTCGTTACCGCCCCCCGTTCGAATAAGGAGCCGAGTCATGCCAGTCTCGCGCTTGGTGCTCGCGACCGTCATCGCGCTCAGCGGCTCGCTGCGCGCGCAGGACCCCGATTCCGCGCTGCAGGCCGCGGTCGCGCGGGATCCGTGGCCCCGTCACGTGCAGACCACCGCGGGTTACGCGACGATCTATCAGCCGCAGGTCGAGACGTGGACCGGGAATAAACTCACCTTCCACGCCGCGGTCTCCTTCGCCGCCACGGATTCCGGTGCGCCCACCTTCGGCGTCGTGTTCGCCACCGCGCGCACGGAGACGGACAAGGAGAATCGCACGGTCACACTCGAGGACATGAAGCTCACGGGCGCCAAGTATCCGTCGCGGCCCGACAGCGTGAAGCCGTACCTCGCCGCGCTGCGCGCGAAGTTGCCCGGTACGGCGCGTGTCATCTCGCTCGATCAGCTGCAGATGTCGCTGCTCGTGGTCAGCGACAAGAACAAGGTGAAGACGGTGCCGGTGAAGAACGATCCGCCCACGATCTACTTCTCGCAGCAGCCGGCGATCCTCGTGCTCATCGACGGCAATCCCGCGCCGCGCGCGGTGCCCGGCACCAGCATCCAGCGCATCATCAATACGCGCGTGCTGCTCGTTACCGGCGGCGGCGTGTACTACCTGAAAGTGTTCGACGGATGGATGCAGGCGCCACAGCTCACTGGGCCATGGACGGTGGCGTACAGCGCGCCCGCCGTGCTCGACAGCGTGCTCACCTGGGCGAAGACGCAGCCCATCGATCTCTTGCCCGGCGTCAGCCCCGACCCAGATGAACCTGCGCCGAGCATCATCACCGACTCACCGCCGCAGATCTTCACGAGCACCACGCCCGCGGCGCTGATCGTCACCGACGGTCCGGCCGACTACGAACCCGTGGGCAACACCGACCTGCTCTACGTGAGGAACACGAGCGCACATGTGTTCCAGTACATTGAGAATCAGCAGGTGTACGTGCTGCTCTCGGGGCGCTGGTTCACCGCGCCCGCGACATACGGCCCCTGGACGTACGTGCCGGGCGCGGAGCTGCCCGCGGACTTCTCGCAGATCCCGCTCGACAGCCCGGTGGAACCGGTGCTCGCGTCGATCCCGGGTACGCCGCAGGCCGCCGAGGCCGCGCTCGAGAACGGCATCCCGCAAACAGGCGCGGTGCCGATCACGACCACGATGCCCGCGCCCGAGGTCGATGGCGCGCCACTAATGGCCAAGATCAGCGGCACATTGCTCAGCTACGTCACGAACGCGAGCCTGCCGATCATCCGTGGTCCGCAGGGGAACTTCTTCTCCGTGTACAACGGGATCTGGTTCGTGTCCGCGAGCGCGACCGGCCCATGGACGGTGGCGACGGCGATCCCCGCGGCGATCTACACCATCCCACCGAGTTCGCCGCTGTACTACGTGACGAACGTGCAGATCTACGGCGCGACGTCGACCGTCGTGTATGTGGGCTACACACCGGGCTACTATGGTACGGTCATCGCGCCGGGCGGCGTGGTGGTGTACGGCACCGGCTACGTGTATCCCGCGTGGGTCGGATCCTACTACTATCCGCCACCGATCACCTACGGATTCGGCGCGAGCATCCGCTGGACTCCGTGGACCGGGTGGAGCGTGGGCTTCGGATTCGGCTACGCGTACGGCGGCGTGGCCATTGGCATGACGTTCGGCGGCCCGATGTGGGGCGTGCATCCGTACTACGGCCCCGCGTACTACGGCGGCTACTATGGTGCGCATGGCTACATGGCCGCGGGCTACGGCGGCTGGGCCGGCACCACCGGCAACATGTACCACCAGTATGGTTCGACGAGCGCGGTCACGCGTCAGTCAGCCGGCTACAATGCGTACACCGGCAACGGATGGTCGCATAACATGGGCGCATCCTACAACTCTGCGACCGGCATCGCGGCCGCGGGCCAGCGCACCACCGTGGCCAACGCCTACACCGGCGGCTATCGCAGCTACGCGAGCGGCACGGTGACGAACACCAACACGGGTCGCTCGACGAGCGTGGCCGGCGTGTCGTCCAACTACGGCAGCGCCGTGAAGGTGGGCAACAATGTGTACGGCGACGCGAACGGCAACGTGTTCAAGGACAACGGCGGCGGGAGTTGGTCGCAATGGGGCGGCGGTGCCGGCGCTGGTGGCGGCCACGGCGGTGGAGGCCTCGGCGGCGGTGGCGGCGGCGGGTGGGGCGGCTGGGGCGGATCGAGCGCGATGAACGATCAGGCGTGGTCGCGCGACGCCGGCTCCTCGCGCGCATCCAGTTTCGGCGGCGGTGGATGGAGCCGCGGCGGGGGCGGCGGGTGGGGGGGACGTCGGTAACTACAACGGCGGGTCTCGGCTGTTGGCTGTCGCGGGCTTGAACGGCGGCGGCCGGTGAACCGCGCGGCGAGAGCGGCACTCTTCGTCATCATCGCGTGCCTCGCGGCGACCGCGGCGCGAGCGCAGGATTCCGTCATCACGGCGGCCGGCGCCGAGTACGGGATCTCCGGCCCGCTCGGTTGGCTCGACCGCTTCATGTTCGGCTCCCGCTACCGCACGCTGTGGACCGACACCGTGCGTGTACATGTGCTGCGGGCTCCCAGGACGCTCGGCGGGCTGCGACCAGTCAGTGCGGACACCGGCCTGCGCAGTGGCGTGCTCAACCTGAGCGGGCCGCTCTCCGACGCGTACACATTTCGCTTGGTCGATCCGCCGGTGAGCTCGGCGCTGCCCGATGAGCTGCGGCTCGGCGTGGTGATCGGGCCGGTGCAGGATCTCGTCAGCGCGCTGCATCCGGGCGCCGCGCTCGTCGTGCCACCGCTCGCGCGCGCGGCCGGCGTGGGTGAGTCACCATCGGACATGGAATTCCTGGCAAGCGACCCTTCGCTCGGCGCGCTCAGCTCCACCTTCGCCGACAAGCTCGGCTATTTCCAGACCGAGCGGGAGGTCGCACACTCGGCGTCGACGCGTGAACTCATCGAGAAGATCCGCAGCGCCGACGCGCCGCGCGTGGACGCTCGCGCGTACCTTCGCGAGCGGCTCTTCGACGTGTACGTCGGCGAGACCGAATTGTATCCGACGGAATCGCGCTGGCGTGTGCACGGCACGCCGCCGGTGTGGATTCCAGAGGCGAGGAACCGCGATGCGGCCTTCGCGAATTTCGACGGCACGGTGGCGGCGCTCGCGCGCATCGCGGTGCCGCAGTTCATGACGTTCGGCCCCAAGTACGACCCGTATCTCGGCGAGACCGCGTATCTGCTCGCGGTGGATCGCACGCTGCTCGGCGCGCTCGACACGGCGGCGTGGGACAGCACCGCGCGCACCATGCAGTCATCGCTCACCGATGCGGTGATCGACAGCGCGATCGCCGCGATGCCGCCCGCATGGCGCGCCACGAACGGTGCTCAGCTCGCGGCCGCGTTGCGCGCGCGCCGCGACGCGCTGCCCAGAGTCGCGCGCGCGCTCTACTTGATGGTGTCGAGGCACGTGGATCTGTACGCGCCGGCAGCGGCCGGGCGCATCCTCGCGTCACGCACCGAGCCGGGCGCGCTGCGCATCCAAATGGCCGGCATGGACCGCACCTTCCTCTCCAGTGAAACGCACGAGGTGACGCTCTTCCTCGAGGGCGCCGATCACACCGTGCTCATTCGCGGCGGAGCGTACGGTGGGCCCGACCTCCGCGTGGTGACCGGCGCAGCGCACGCGACGATCATCGACTCCGCGACGGCGGTCGCGCGCACGCTCTCCGTGGACGACAGCGCCGGGCGCGCGACCATCGACAGCGCCGCCGCCGGTGCATCGCCGCGCGTGTCGCGCCATTCCGTGGCGCCGCCCGACGTCACGCCGAGTGGTACCGGATCGGCCACGCGTCCCGCCGACGGCGTGCGATACGGGCCGGTGATCTGGTTCGATCTATTCGGCAATCTGGGCGTGCTCTTCGGCGGCGGCGTGGAGCGCATCCGGTACGAGCACGGATTCGCGCCGTGGAGCTCGCGGCAGCGGCTGCGCGCGGCGTACGCGACGTCGCCCAACGAGTACGCGGTGGAGTACGACGGCACCTTCCGCTTCGAGCACGCGGCGTCCGACTTCAATCTCGCGCTCAGCCGATCGGGCATCGGCATCCTGCGCTTCTACGGCTACGGCAATGCGACCGTGCGCGACCAGCCCGACGAGTTCTACTCGGCGAACCAGGTGGCGTACACCGTCGCGCCCGCGGTGCAGCTGCCGTGGAGCGCGCGCGATACGCTGAGCGTGGGCCTCGTGTACAAGGATGTGAGCACGAGCACCGCGGGGGATCGGTTCATCACCATCTCGAAGCCGTTCGGCTATCCGGAATTCCGCGAGGCGGGGGCGCGGTTGATGGTGCGGCGCGATACGCGCGACTCACCGGTGGCGGCGCACCGCGGTTGGCTCGTGATCGCGGGGGGTGACTATTTCCCGAAAGCGCTCAATGTACTGAAACCGTTCGGCGGCGTGAACGCGGCCGTGTCCACGTACTGGACGCCGCCGGCGCAGGACGAGCTCACTCTCGCCGTGCGCGTGGCGGGGCAGAAGATCTGGGGGCCCTTCCCCGTGTTCGAGGCGGCGTACATCGGCGGCGCCACCACCGTGCGCGGTCTGCCGCCGCAGCGCTACGCGGGCAATGCGAGCCTGTACAGCAATCTCGAGGCGCGACTGCGCGTAGGAACTTTGCCGTTCGTGGTGCGCTGGGACTTCGGCGTGAGCGCGATCATGGATGCGGGGCGGGTATTCGTGACCGGGGGAGAGGAGCCGGACGTTTGGCACACGGGATTGGGAGGGGGGATATGGGCGATCCTGCCGGATCGGTCGGCGATGGTTTATCTCACGCTGGTGCATAACGAGAAGACTTGGGGATTGGACGCAGGGACAAAGTTCGTCTACTAACGGCGTGAGTACCGAGTCGTGCGTATTCGACCACCAACGGCGTGAGTACCGAGTCGTGCGTGTTCGACCACTAACGGCGTGAGTACCGAGTCGTGCGTGTTCGACCACCAACGGCGTGAGTACCGAGTCGTGCGTGTTCGAGCACCAACGGCGTGAGTACCGAGTCGTGCGTGTTCGACCACTGACGGCGTGAGTACCGAGTCGTGCGTGTTCGACCACGAACGGCGTGAGTGAATTCGCTCGGTACGGCGTGCGATACAGGGATGGGGCGAACGGGCGGGCGGTGGCGTATAGTGCCGCGTCTCGATCGAGTGGGGGCGTGGCGTGGGTTACGATAAGTGGGAAGCGTCGGTGCCGGAGGAGATGCGCAAGGACGCGATCTGGAACATGCGGGTGTACCGCGCGGCGCTGTATGCGGCGGAACTCGGTACTCGCGATTCCGCGCGGCTTCGCGAGCAGGGCGGCCCCCTAGACGTCGCCGATCAGCTACAGCGCGCAACGGGTTCTATCGGAGTGAACATCGCCGAGGGATACAGCCGCCTCAGCAAGCGAGACCGAAGCCGCTTCTTCGAGTATGCGCTTGGTTCCGCCCGTGAATCGCGCGAGTGGTACTATCGCACCCGAGGAGGCCTAGGCAACGACGTCGCGAATGCGCGCATCGCCCTTCACTCGGCGATCACCCGAATCCTATTGGCGATGCTGAAGAACTCGCGCGAACCCTCCGCCCCGACCGCCGTCTGACTCCCGGCGGTCGGGCCGCGACTCTCGCCGTGCGTGGTCGAACACGCACGACTCGGCACTCACGCCGTGCGTGGTCGAACACGCACGACTCGGCACTCACGCCGTGCGTGGTCGAACACGCACGACTCGGCACTCACGCCGTGCGTGGTCGAACACGCACGACTCGGCACTCACGCCGTTCGTGGTCGAACACGCACGACTCGGTACTCACGCCGTGCGTGGTCGAACACGCACGACTCGGCACTCACGCCGTTCGTGGTCGAACACGCACGACTCGGTACTCACGCCGTGCGTGGTCGAACACGCACGACTCGGTACTCACGCCGTTAGCAGTTAGGCTCCGCGGGTGACCTTCACCGCCAGCGCCTCACTCGCCCGAATTACGATCCGATCCCCCACTTTCACCCTCGAGAACGCCGACACGCTCGGTGCCACGTGAACGGTCAAGGTATTCCCCTGCGCCGTCTTCAGTGTCAGCACGCGCGTCGCTGAGTCCACGCCCGTCACTTCGGCGTCGGTCTCTTTCACGGTCACATCGGTGATGGCCGGCAGTCCGGTGGGTTGCACGGTCACAGTGTTCTCGGACGCGGTCACGGGCGGATCGGTCTGCTCGCGAAGGTACACGGCGATCGACTCGACGTACTGCACGCTCACGGAGTCGCCGGGCTTCACCTGGGTGAGGTCCACGCCCTCCTTCCGTGCGGTGAACGCGTGCAGGTTGCCGGCCATCCCCCGCAGCACCACATGCCGCGTCTTCTGGTCCACCGACAGCACAATGCCCTTCCACGTCTCGACCGCGCCCATGACGCCGCCCATCACGGTGCCATGCGGCGCAGGCGGCGGCGCCGCCGGTTTCTGCGCATTGGCGCTGAGGGCGACCGCCGACACGAGCGCGACGGCGCTCATCAGATTCTTTGCATGCTGCATACGCACCTCCATGCGGGATTCACATACCTGGGGACACGCGGCTCCAAGCCCGGAGCAACATGCAGAATGTCCCCCACCCCGGAGCGCGTCGCAAGTAGGCCCAAAGTCCTACCTTCGCACGACTGCGCGCAACGCGGCGCGCGACGGGACCGCTCATCCCGCCACGCACCGCGTACGTCAATTCGTGACGCCCACCACCATCGGTTCGGTGTACTGTACGGTCACTCGATCGCCGGGCTGCACGTTCGTCAGTCCCGAGACCTTCGGCGCGATCTTCACCGACCAAGGATTGCCGTTCGCACCCTTGAGCATCAGGGTGCGCGTTTTGTCGTCCACCGCCACGACGGTTGCGGTCGTCTCGCGCACGGTCACGTTCATGATCTTCGGCCGGCCCGCGGGGGCGATATTCACGGCCTTACTCGAGAACTTGCCCGATCCATCGCCCGCCGATTGGATGCCGAGTCCGATCGGCTGCAGGACGCTCACGCTCACTGTCTGCCCGACGGTGAAGTCCTTGAAGCTCGTCACGTCCTTGTTCACGGGCAATTCACGCACGGTCCCGTCGGACTCACGCAGTGTGATCTCATGCGTGCCGGCATCGATGTCGGTGATCGTGCCGCGCATCGTCGCGACTTCGCCGATCAGCCCTTCTGCGAGCGACTGGCCTCCCACATCACCGCCGCCCACCGGGGCCGCCACACCCCCATGGCCCCCCGCCCCGGCCTGCGCCGTGACGCCGGCCGCGCCCGCGGCCAGGACTGCAAGAACGCCCAGTGCCTGCAATGCGATTCTCGTCTTCATATTCATTTCTCCCAAATTGAGTTTCTTATGATTCAGAGCGAAGCGTCCGCCGCGAACGACGGCGGCGCGTGGCAGGATCGCTATTCCTGCCACGCGCCGGTGGTTCCGCTTCGCTCGGCTCGGTTCACATCACATCGAATCCCTCGTCGTAGCGGCCGCCTGCCAGGGAGTCGCCGGCGTAATCGACGTACACCGTAGCGAGGCGGAGCTGGTTGAAGACCGTGCTCACTCCCGGACAATGCTCGGCGATGTTCTGCGCGAGCTGCGCGTCCGCGAGGCTGTTCACCACGCCCAGGAGCGTGGCTTCTCCGTTGGCGACATACACATCCACGTCGCGCGAATCGAGGTCCGCGCATCCGCGGAGCGCATCCGAGAGGTGCTCGCGCACCACGGCGTCGCTCCGCTCCGGGATCATGTCGCCATTGAACGGGTACCGTGCGATCGTGATCATGTGGTCACCGGTCGCCGCGCGAGCCCGCTTTGTTCTTCGCTCCGGCGCGCGAGCCGCCGCTGCGTCCCCGCGGTTCGTCGCCGTTCTCGCCGATGCGATTGCCATCGATGTTCCGCGCCGGCTCGCCGACGGACCGCGCGCTCTCGCGCTCGGTCTTCTGAGCGCCGGCGCGCTCGTCGTATCCGTCCGTGGGATCCTTCAGCTGCGGCCCGGTGAGCTCGGCACCGCCCTCATCCTCCCACGTCTGGATCTCTTCCTTCATCTCGGCCTTGCGCGCGCTCCGCTCCGTGTGCTGCAGCGGCGCGTGCGACGGCTTGTCATTGCTCTTGGCATGCTGCTTCGCCATGGCGTCATCCTCCAATCAAAGGGCTCGAATGGGATCGGCGATGCGGTCAGTTCCCGCGCGGTGCCGGCGGCGGGCTGACCCCATCTTCGACGTTGATCGCTTCCGCCGGCGCACCCCGGCCGCCGAGGATCACGATCGTGTAGGCCTTGCCGGCTTCGAGATGCACCGGCTTGAGGATCATCGGTTTCACCGACTTCGCGTTCACGCGGACGTCGAGCGTGATCGTCGCGGGGGCGACGTCCTTGTAGCCCGCCTCGTCCGTGAAGTCGGCGCCCTGGAAGAGTGCCGCCTTCTCGCCGAGCACCGCGAAATCGGCGCTCTTCACCGACGGCGATGCGTTGATGACGCGGATGCGCGCCTTGTCCGGATCGGCCGCGACATCGTCGCGCACGACGCGGATCTGGGTCGCACCATTGTCACCCGGCAGTATGAGCGCCGTGTAACGCACGCCGTCGAGCATCATCTCGCGATCGTCGGCCAGCAGCTTATTGTCATCCGCCGCCAGCGCGCGGAACGCGATGAGCGAATCTCTCACCTGGGCGTAGGGCGTGACCTGCTTGTAGTTCACGCCGCTGAACAGCGTGCGATCGTCGCCGGTGACGTCCACCTTCTTGCCGGACGGGAGCGCGTTCACCACGCGCACCATCGATCTCCCGGTGCGAGCGGCGTCCGTGCCGGAGGGACTCCCCTGCCGGCACGCGGCCGCCGCGGCGATCGCCATCGTGACTGCGAGCAATTGGGCCGAGGCGATCATCGCGCTCACATCGTGGGATACGAGCGCTCGAACTCGGCGACCTGACGCTCGATCTCGTCGCGGCCTTCGCCGTACTTCCGCTGCAGCAGCCCCACGAGCTGATCGCGCTTGCCGGCGATGTATTCGAGATCATCGTCGGTGAGCTTGCCCCACTTCTCGCGCACTCTGCCCTGCGCCTGCTTCCATGAACCTTCGATCTGATTCCAATTCATGTGGACCTCCTCGAATGCGTGCGACCAAGAACACAAAAGGCGCGCCCGAGCGCCGCGGATGCGGCGTTCATGCGCGCCTTCGACTGGCAGACCGACTTCGCTGCCCGACAAGGCGACCCGGCCACCAACCCCCGGGCCTCCGACTGCTGTGACTCTCTTCTACCCTACGCACCGTTGCCCTGTTCCGTTGTGCTACGGACTCAACAACACCGCCACCGGCTTCAGCCGGTCGACATGGTCGCAGATCACCTTGATCATCACCGTGAGCGGCACCGCGATGATCGCGCCGGCCACGCCCCACACCCACGCCCACACGATGAGACTGATGAATAGCGCCACCTTGTTCAACGGCAAACCGCGCCCGAGTACCAGCGGCGTAACGATGTTCCCGGTGAGATTATGCACCGCGAAGAACACCGCGCACACGATGAGCGTCTTCTCGATCCCGTCGAAGGTGAGCAGGCACGCGCCGCCAATGAGCACCATGCTGATGATCGTCCCGACGTACGGAATGAAATTCAGCACGGCGGCCAATGCGCCCCACAGCGCGCCGTTGGGCAGTCCCGCCCACGCGAGCAGCCCCCACGTGAGCAACCCCAGCGCGACGCTGATCAGCGTCGTGAGCCCGAGATAGCGCGCAGTCTGATGCTCGATCTCCGCCACCGCTCTCATGATCCGTTCCTGATCCTCGCGCTCGGCGAGCAACCCCGCCACCTTGCGCTTGAATAGTTGGTCGGTGGAGGCGAGGAAGTATGTGAGGAACATCACCGTGATGAAGCCCGCAATGAAGTCCATCGTGCCGCTCGTGAAGCGCGACATCATCGCCGGCTCCTGCACCGCGACCTTCACGGCCGCTCCGCCCGATGAGTTCGCGGCGCGCTGCACTTGTTCCGCGGTCTGCTCGATGGTCGTGATCGGCCGCACCAGCTTCCGGATCTTCTGCTCGAGCTCCGGGATCGTCTCGGGCGCGCGCGTGAGCCATACCGTGGCCGGCCGCGCGAGCAGCACACCGGCGGCCGTGAGCAGTGTGGCGCCGCCGAATACCACGACGGCGGCGCCGATCGCAGCGGGCACACCCAACTTCCGCAGGCCGCGGATCGCCGGTCCGAACAGCAGTCCGAGGAGCACGGAGATCGTGATGGGCACCAGCACCGCGGACGCCCAGCGCATCGCCGCGAGCGCGATGATGACGAGGATCGCCACCTGGGGCGCGTTGCCGCGCATGAGCCTCACGATCGGAGCGCGCGATCGGCGCGCCGCTTCGCGTGGGGCATCGACGACTCGCGGGAGAGCGGTCACGCCGCGGCCCGCTCGCGCGATATCCGCGTTGCGCGCGATGCGCGCATGCGGCGCAGGACCTCTCGTGCGCGGCGCACGTGCCGCGCGCGCTCGATCACCGCATTCATCACCAGCGCGAGCACGAGACCGACGCCCACCAGCGCCATGATCCCGTACAGCATCGCGCGCCCGCTGCCGACCGGAGCCGAGTGGATGCGCGAGAAGCCGAGCGACGCCGCGGTGCCGCCCTGGAGCAGCAGGAAGATCGTAGACGGACGCATGATCACCTCACACGTTGATTGGCGGCCTTGTTCACCCAGAGCGGCAGACCGGCGGGCAGCGCCTGCGCCGCCGCGATCAACAAGCGCCGCACCTCGGACGCCGGGTTCTTGCTCTCGCGCCGGCGCGCTGGGACGCGCTGCGCCTCCAACACACGCTCGAGTACCGCGATCTCAGACTCCTGCTCATGGCTCATGGCTCGTCTCCTGGATCTCGATCGCTGAAAGAACGAAGGCGCGTTGGCCGTCTCCGAGGAGAGCGACCAACGCGCCTTCGACTGACGAAGCCTGCGCTTCGTCCGACAAGGGAGGCCGGCCGCTGCGCCGGCCCTCGCGTCATTGATGACTGCACCGCCCCGAAGGGCCGAAATTTTCTACCGCGACTTCTTCGTGCGCTTGCGGTTCGATTTTCCCGCCTTCTGCAGCGCGATCGCTACCGCCTGCTTCTGGGGCTTTCCCTCGTGCATCTCGGTCTTGATGTTCTCCGAGATCGTCTCGCGCGAGGATCCTTTCTTGAGTGGCATGACTCCCTCCCATCTCGTATCCCGCAAATAGAAAAGGCGCGCGAGATCGGTGTGGCTGATCTCTTCGCGCCTTCGACTCGCGAGTCGCTTCACTCGCCCGCCAAGGTGGCCGCTCACGCGGCCCATGTCGCCCTGCTGCATTCCAAACTACACATACCTTTGAATCCCGCAAGAGGTCCAGCACAAGATCTTTTCTAATGTGATGCTCCGCACAACCGCCCGAGTACTATGGATTAGGCGTGCTCCAGCAGCAGCTCGAGTTTGTGCCGCAGATCGCCGAGCGCTTTGGACTTGAACGCGCCCTTCGTTTCCTCGAGAACGGCCACGGTCTCCTTCACCGCGATCTGGAATTGCGCGCCACGCGGGCAGTTCATGAGCTGGCACGGGTGCTGTTCCACCGATTGGTTCGTGAGCGCCTTCCCCAGCTGCTCGAGATCGGTGAGCGATCCCATCACGTTGCGCAGTGTGAGCGTGAGGAAGAGGTCCACCGGCACCTTGCCATCCGCGCCGCCCATCTTCGAGATATGCTGGAACTCGTCGCGCCAGCCGCTCAGCCGCTCCTCGGTCTGGCGCATGGCCTGGAACGACCGGAATCGCTTCACCGCGCGCCCCACCCGTTCGAGCAATTCGGGGAATGCGACCGGCTTCGTGAGGTAGGCCACCACCGGCAGATCGATCGACGCGATCGCACTGCGGACGGACGGGAATCCCGTGAGGATGATCACCGGCAATCCGCCGCTCTGCTCCGCGATCCTGCGCACCAGTTGCAGATCGGAATTTCCGGGCATCTCGAGATCGCGTGATCAGGAGGTCGAAGGTCTCGCTCGCCGCCGCCTTGAGCGCCGCGTCACCATCCTGAACGGTGATGCATTCGTAGCCTTCCGCGCGCAACAGATCCGCGGTCGCGCTCAGGAAGGTCGGTTCGTCGTCCGCCAGCAGGATCCTGCCGAGTGACTTCCCGTTCATGCCGTTTCCTCCTTCGTTGCGTGCAATGGTAACGTGACCACGAATTCACACCCTTCGCCCTCCACGTCGTGTACGCCGATCGTGCCGCCGGCGGCCGTCACGGTGCGGCGCACGAGCGCGAGCCCGAGCCCCATGCCGCCGGTGCGCAGCCGTCCGCTCTTCGTGCTGTAGAACGGTTCGAAGATCCGTTCGCGCGACTCGGCGGGAATGCCCGCCCCATGATCGCGCACGCGCAGTTCGAAGTGTCCGTTGTTCGCGATGGTGCGCACGGTCACGGTGCCGCCGCTCGGCGACGCCTCGATCGCGTTCTGCACCAGGTTATAGGCGATCTGGCGGAGCAGCGCGCCGGGCAGCGGCAGGATCAGCGGTCCGCGGCCAAGCTCCACCACCACGTGCACGCCGGTCGCGCGGTTCACCTGCTCGAGGAACGACACCGCATCGCCGATCACCGTCGCGATCGCCGCGCCGGCCTGCGAATCGTGCTCCGGCCGGTACGTCTCGTACAGCTGACGCGTCACCGCCGCGATGCGCGCCACCTCGCGCTCGATCGCGCCCACGTACTTATAGTGCGGGTGCGTCGCGGGGATCGCGCCTCGATGAGCAAAAAGGAATTCTGGATGCCGGCCAGTGGATTGTTGATCTCGTGCGCCACCTGCGCCGCGACGCGTCCCATCGTCGTGAGGGTCTCCACCTCGCGCAGCGTCGCCTCGGCGCGTCGGCGTGCCGTGAAGATCGCGCGCCTCGAGCAGCAACTGCATGTGCTCTTCGCTCTCGCCGGTGAGCGACTTCACCGCGATCTCGATATGCGTCGCCTCGCCGGCCGGCCCGCTGAATTCCTCTTCATAGCGGCGCGTGAGTCCGCGCGCCGCCGCCGCGGTGGCCGAGCGCAGCCGCTCCTGCGCTTCCGGATTCCCCTGCCACCAGAGCGTGTTCCACGCGAGCTTGCCGCGCACATCGTCGCCGGCGACGCCGAATTCGTCCAGCGCATGCTGATTGATCTCGACCACCAGGCCGCCGCGATCGAGCAGCAATTGGAATTGGAAGCCGCTGTCGAACACCTCGCGGAAGCGCTGCTCGGCGGCCTCGCGCGCCTGCGCGGCTGAGCGCGCGACGGTGACGTCGGCCTTGATGCCGACCATGCGCGCGGGATGGCCGCTGGCCGTGCGGTCCACCACGCGGCCGCGATCCACGATCTGATGCCATTTGCCATCGCGCGCGAGCACGCGGTACTCGGCCTCGTAGCTGGGCCGCACGCCGCTGAGATGCTCCTGGATCTCGCGGGCGAGGCGCGGCTGATCCTCGGGATGCACGAGCGCGATCCACGCGTCGCGGATCGGCGGCACCGATTCCGGATCGTATCCCAGGTAACGCCAGATGCCGGGGCTGTGCACCGATCCGCCGGTGAGCAGATCCCACTCCCAGATCCCGTCGGTGCGTGCGCTCCAGCGCAGCGGTGATGCGCGAGCGCTCCAGTTCGCGACGCTGCGCAGCGAACGCTGCGCGAAGCGCACGCTCACCGGCACGAGCCCGCTGACCGCGAATCCCATGAGCAGCACCAGCAGCGGCAGACTCGACCGCACGCCGTCGACCGTCTCCTGCGTGGGCCACGCCGCGAGCGTGGCGTGCACCGCCCCGCAGATCCAGCCCCAGCCACTGCACCCACTGCCGCGTCGCGTCCGAATCGGCGGCCGGCCCGGCGAGGCGGCCGGCCGCGGCCAATGATCGCGTAGTGGAATCCGCGCGAGGTATCGGGGATCACATCGCGGAAGAGCCGCGCGGTGCGCATCACCGCGACCATCGTGCCACTGCAGACATTGATCGCGCACGCCGGCGCGAGGATCACGAATCGCTTCGTCGCCGAGTCGAGCGGAAGGAACGCGATGCTGTCGGGCAATCTGGCAGTTGCGATTGACGTACGCGAGCGTGACGGAATCTGCCCCTACCCCCGCGAGCGACGGCGAGGTGACCGTATCGATCACGCCGAGCGATGAGATCCAGCCGGCGGCTTCGAGACCGGGCACGTCACGTTGCAGCGCTGCGATATCGCGGCGCTGCTGGTCGAACGACGCGCCGGACGCCCGCCATTCGCTCGCGCAATGGAGCGAGTGCGCCGTGACCACCGCCTCGCGCACGAGCACGCGCCGCCGCTCTTCGCCCGCCTGGCGCGTGAGCGCCACGACCTGATCGTTCTCGCGCGACGCGAGGCCGCGCCAGAGCACAATGACCGTCACGACGCCCGCGATGCCGAGCGCCGTGGGCAGCCAGGTCGCGGAATCTCCCGAGAGCAGTCCACGCGACCAGACGAGGGCGACGTAGCAACTCCCGATCAGGAAGCCCGCCACCAACACTTGGAGCGACGGGCCGGCGCCGAGCATGTCGATCGTGGTATGCGTGATGCCGGTCGCGCGCGCGATGAGGAGCGTGGCCGCGACCGCGAGCAGAATGAACCCGGCGATCCCGACCGAGGCATCTTCCGGAAGCAGCCGGCGCCGCGCCGAGACGACGGCCAGCGGCGTCGCGGCGGCCAGCACGAGCACCGCCGACGCGAGCGCCATCGCGTCGTGCGAGATCGTGGTGGGCGCGACCTGCGCCACGAGACTTAGCGCCGCGGTGAGCTCCGCGATCAGCGCGGCGAAGAATGCGGAGCGGTACCGTTGCTGCAGGAATTGCCAGAGCGCGAATCCGATCGCGACGAGTGCGATCGAACCGAGCAATGGAATGCGCGGCCAACTCGACAGCGGCTGGGCGAGCCGCGCGAGTCCCGGCAATTCGCCCAGCATGCCGGCAATGCCCATGACGCCGCTGATCACGGCGTACACGTAGCCCGACCGGTACGCCGCGATGGCGAGCGGTGACGTGAGTTCGGATCGACGCGGTGCGGCCTGTTCGGTCATTGCGCAGGGTATAGATGAACGAAAAGGCACGAACGCCGCGCGATGCTCGCGCGGAGATCCGTGCCTTCGGCTTTCGGAGCTCGCCTCCGCCCGCCAAGACTTGACTGCCATGTTCGATCCGCTACAATAGTAAGGTATAGCGCCGAAGATTTAATGCGCGCAAGAGCGCGCGAACTCGGGGCTTGCGCGGTGGAACAAGCGGGCCTACGTTGGGTTTCAAGACATGCAGCCCCGCGGTTCGGGGCTCCTTGGCGGACGAGCGAAGCTGGCTCGTGAGTCGAAGGCGCGAACGGGATCGGTACACCGATCTCCCGCGCCTTTTTTTATTTCCGGTGGCTTCGGCCGCCTGCTGTTATAGATGACGAACGGACCGGCGAACGGCCGGTCCCCTTAGCGGGCGAAGCAACGGCTTCGTCAGTCGAAGGCGTGTTGGCGGTTCCGCTCGATGGGAATCGCCGGCGCGCCTTCTGTGCCTTCCGGCAGCTGGTCGCCGGTCAATCGAATTCTCAGGAGGTGTGCCATGTTGCGTTGGGCGCTCGGGTTCCTGGTGCTGGCGTTGATCGCCGCCTTCTTCGGCTTCGGTGGCATCGCCGCCGCGTCCGCCGGCATTGCGAAGACGTTGTTCTTCCTCTTCCTGCTCATCTTCGCCGTCACGCTCATCCTCGGGCTGATGGCGGGAAGAAAAGTCACCGATCTCTGACGACGTTCGAGGCTCCCGCCGCGCGGACGACTGTCCGCGCGGCGGGCCTCTCACCTGAGTGATCCATGCCACAGTCCGAAGCGACGAACGGCTCGACGCACGCCGGCTTCTCCGCCGGATTCCGCGCGTTCGCGGAACGCACCGAGACCGTACTCGGCTCGCCATGGGCCTTCGGCGCGGCACTCGCCGCCGTCTTGCTCTGGGCGGCCCTCGGGCCGCGCTATCACTACTCGGAGACGTGGCAGATCGTGATCAATACGGGGACGACCATCGTCACCTTCCTGATGGTCTTCCTCTTGCAGAACACGCAGATGCGCAGCTCGACGGCGCTGCATTTGAAGATCGACGAACTGTTGCGCGCGGTGGGCGAAGCTCGCACCGGACTCGTCGGTTTGGAGAACAGGCCGGACGAAACGCTCAAGCGGGTCGCCCGTGAGTTCGATCAGATCGCCAAGTCCCAAACGGACGTCGTCATTCCAGCCTCATCTACCCGAACACAAGGAGCATGAACATGCCACACACCAGCTCACTCACCGGCGCGATCGACTCGACGCGCGATGCGATCGTGGACACGAAGGACAATCTGGCCGACGCGGCGTCGAAAGTGCAGGACAAGGTCTCGGGCAGGTTCGACAGCGGCCGTACGGCCGCCGCGAACAAGCTCGCGGATGCGGCGGAGAGCCTGCATGAGCGCGTGAACCGGATCGGCGAGATCGGCCATGATGCGGCCGACAGAGTCGATGCCACGGCGCGCTATCTCAAGAAGCACTCGGCCAAGGAAATGGCGAGCGATCTCGGCGAGCTCGTGCGAGCCCATCCCGGGAAGTCACTGCTCGTCGCCGCGGCCGCCGGCTTCATCGTCGCGCGCGCGTTCCGGAGCAGCAATGACTGAACCCGCCGTCGCGGCCGGCAGCGTGCGCCGCCCCGTTGCCGATATCGTGCGCGATCTCCTGGGCAACCTCGACCGCATGGTGCGGTCCGAGGTGCGCCTGGCGGTGGAAGAAGCACGTGAGGACATCGGAGCGTCGCGCGCATCGGCGACGATGCTCGTTGCCGGTGCGGCGCTCGGGTATCTCGCGATCGGTTTCCTCTTCCTGGCCGCGTTCCTCGTCATCGAGACCGCGGTCGCCCCGTGGCTCGCGGCATTGCTCGTCGCCGTGGGCGCCGGATCCGCCGC
Organism: uncultured Gemmatimonadaceae bacterium; assembly: GCA_963737845.1. GTDB lineage: Bacteria > Gemmatimonadota > Gemmatimonadetes > Gemmatimonadales > Gemmatimonadaceae > DATKOH01. The sequence continues at coordinate 86,085 of CAVTUD010000003.1, forward strand.
GGCCGGCGTGATCCTCACCGGCCTCGACCGCATTCGGCGCGCGCGCGTCGCGCGAGCGATAGAATTCGAACCCCGACGGGAGCACATCCTATGACGACGATCACGGGACGTTTGCGGCGCGAGATCGCCGCCGAGCAGCACGCGATCGGCGAGCACCTTCATGAACTCGAGACGCGGGTGCGCGACGTGGGTGACTGGCGCGTCCAGGTGGACCGCCGGCCCCTCGTGGTGCTGGGGCTTGCCTTCGGGGGCGGCGTGGCACTCTCCGCGCTCGTCGGCAAGCGGCGGCGCCGCCGGCGGCAGAACGCGGCCGCGCCACTCGCGGATGGAGCGGAGCGCGCACCGGCCGAGCCGTCGGCCTCGAGCGAGGCATGGCGCCGCTTCAAAGGCGCTCTGCTCGCGACAGTGGCCGTGCAAGCCGCGGAAGTGATCGGCGAGGTATTGCCCGGATTCCGCGACGAATTCACATCGTGACCAGCCCAGGAACGGACCATGTCCAAGCGAGCACATCACAAACGCGACATCGCGGTCTCGCAGCTGGAGACGGCACTGCGATTGCACGATGGGCTGGACAATGACTACGCCGTGATCAATCTCGCGGGGGCCGCGGAGCGCATCCTCGGCGGCCTCGTGGCCGACCGCCGTGTGTCGGGCCGGTTCCCCGCGCTCAAGCGCTCCAAGAGCCGCCTCGAGCGATGGCTCAGGCGCGCGGGGCGGCGTTCGAGCGGACGCCGTCGCGCACTCAACGCCGCGTTGCGCGCGGTGCAGGACCACGAAATGGGCGATCCGCACGAGGTCATGTTCGACGCGCGCGAACACGCGGCCGAGCTGTTGCACCGCGCCATCGTGCATGTGTGGGCGCTGGAGCAACTCGCCTCGCCGAACATGGTCGCCTTCGCCGCCGCGCGCGCGAGCAGCTGACCCGCGGCGTTAGCGGTCGAAGCAGCCAGGACGGATGTCCCGAGCGCAGCCCCACGCTCAGTCGATGCGGGGCGGATCGATGCCCAGCGCGGTCGCCAGATCGGACTGGTGCTCCTGCTCGTCCTTGAGGATCTCGCGGATATGCTCGCTCATCGCGAACTCGCCGAGCGCCTCACACTGCGCAATGCGCTTCCGGTATTCCCCGATCGTCACGCGCTCGTTCTCGAGATCGAAGCGAAGCATGTGCTCCGCCTTGTCCGATGTCTTCACGGGCTTGGGCGTGACCGGCGGATCGCCGCCAAGGTAGTCGATCTGCTTGGCGATGATGCAGCGCGTGCTTCAATTCCTCGCGCGGCGTGTTTCTCCAGCTCCGCGGCGATGGACATGTACTGCGGCGCCCTTCAGCACCTGCGAATAGACCACGTAGGCGATGATCGCCTGGTACTCGCGCGAGAGGTCCTCGCCAAGGGCCGCGATGAGATCGGCACGCGTAACGGATGGGGCGCCGCTCGCTGCGGCGGCGGTCGTGCTCTCTTTCTTCGGCATGATGGGTCCGGTGAATGGTGGGTGGATCAGCCGGCGGCGCGCAGCCGGCGGACGACGGCCGCGGTGATCGCGCGGCGCGCACGCGCGAATTCGCGCCAGGGATCGTCCCGCTGCGCGTCGAGCCTCGCGGGCACGTTCTGTACGTTGAAATGATCGAACCTTCGATCCTCGTCCAATTCATTCCAGTGGATCGGCGTCGCAACCGGCGCGCCGGCACGCGCGCGCACGGAGTACGGGGCGACCGCAGTGGCACCTTCGGCGTTGCGAAGCCAGTCGATGAAGATCTTCCCCACGCGCTTGGCCTTCGAGGCCGTCGCGACGTACCGATCGGGCTGCGCGGCGGTCATCGATTCCGCGACGGCACGACAGAAGTCCTTCGCCTGCGCCCACGTGATGGTCGGACGGATCGGCACGACCACGTGAAGTCCCTTGCCGCCGGTGGTCTTGAGGAATGGCCGGAGGCCGGCCTGCTCGAGTGTCGCGCGCAAGGCGAGCACGCCGTCCACCACCGCTTTCCAGCCGCTGCCCTCATCGGGGTCGAGATCGAAGATCAGGACATCGGGATGCTCGAGATGCGGCGTGCGCGATCCCCACGGGTGCAGTTCCACGACGCCCCACTGCACGAGCAATGCGAGCGCCTTCGTTGAGCCGGCGCTGGCGTAGGTCGCGCTGCCGCCGCTCTCGGGCACGCGCACGCGCTTCACCGCCGCGCCCACGGATGCGTCGACGTGCTTCTGGAAGAAGCAGTGCTCGCCAACGCCGTCGGGACATCGCAGAAGGCTGAGCGGACGGTCGCGCAGGTGGGGCACGAGCGCGGGCGCGACGCGCACGTAATACTCGGCGAGTTCGCGCTTCGTGGGGCCCGCGGGCGGAAAGAGCAGTTTGTCGGGATGCGAGATCGTAATACCCGCGACCGCGCCGTTCCCGCGCGCACGCGCCGGCTTCACCTCGGCCTCACGCTCTCGCACGACGTCCTTTGCTTTCTTGTCCATACGCAGTCCGGTGAACGACGGATGGCGCAGCGCGCCGTCTTCGCTCCATTCGGTGAACTCCACTTCGGCCACGAGCTCGGGCTTCACCCAGTGTACGCCATTCGCGTCGGCGCCGCGCGGCGGGTTCGCGAAGGGAGGTTCGGCGCGCTCGAGGCGCCGGAGTTTCTCCGAAAGCTCCGCGAGCATCGCGTCATCGAACCCGGTCCCGACGCGTCCCGAATAGCGGAGCTCGCGCCCTTCATAGACGCCCAGCAGAAGTGCGCCGAACCCGCGACGCGGGCCCTGCGGGTCGGTGTAGCCGCCGACGACCATCTCCTGCCGGCGCGTGCACTTCACCTTCACCCAATCGGCACTGCGCTCGCCGCTCCGGTACGGTGAGTCGACGCGCTTGGATATCGCCCCTTCGAGGGAGAGTGCGCAACTCTGCCGGAAGAACTCCGTGCCGGAGCCACTCACCTCCGGACCCACACGCACATGTGCGCTGCCGCGTGCGACGATCTTGTGCAGTTCGCGCTTGCGATCCCGCAGCGGCCGGTGCCGGAGATCGGTCCCGTCCAGGTACATCACATCGAACAGCATGAGCGTGAGATCTCGCGCGCGCGGCCCGGCGAGCCCGTTCTGCAGCGCCTGGAAGCTGGACCGGCCGCGGGCGTCCATGACGACGAGTTCGCCATCGAGCCACGCATTCGACACGTCGAGCGCGCCGAGTTCCTTCGCGATGCCGGCGAGCTGCGCCGTCCATTCCTTGCCATTGCGCGAGAAGATGCGCGCCTCGCCGTCCTCGATGCGGCTCAGCATCCGGTAGCCGTCGTACTTGATCTCGTGCAGCCACCCCGTGTCCGAAGGCGCCCGTTTCACGAGCGTGGCGAGCATCGGCTGCATGCGCGCCGGCAGCTGGCGGCGCTCGAGGCGGTGCGCGGTGCTCATGCGCGTTTGCGGCGGTGCACGAGCGCGCGCCGGGGCGCGGCCGCCTGCTTCTTGCCGAGGCTCCGCTCGAGCAGCGCGGTGAGGTCGAGCACTTTGGTACCGCCCGTCGCCGTGGTCTCCGTTTCCGTCTTCGGCTCCGCGATCCGCTCGGTATCTCCCTTCTTGATCTTCCGGCGGATGAGCGCGAGCAGGTCGCGATGGTACGAATCCACGAAGCCCGAAGGATCCCACTCACCTGTGAGATCATCCACGAGACGCTTGGCGAGCTGCAGGTCCTTGGCCGAGAGGGCGGCGCCCTTCTTGCCGGCCGCGGGCAGATCGAGCCCCTTCGTACCGCGCAACTCGCTCTCGTAGCGCATGATGTTGAGCATGAGCGCCGGCCCGTTCACGACGATCGCGCAGAGATGCTGCGTGGAATGCATCACGATCTGTGCGACGGCGGCGAGGCCGGTATCGCGGATCGTCTCGCGGAAGAGGGCGTACGCCTTCTCGCCGCGTTTGCCGGGCACGAGATAGTACGGCGTCTCGAAATACCAGGGCGGGATCTCCTGCGCGGGCACGAAGTGCTCAATGTCGATCGTCTGCGTCGCCTTCACGTTCGCTTTCTCGAAATCCGCGTCGGTGAGCACGACGTACCGGTCCTTCTCGTACTCGTGTCCCTTCACGATGTCGTTCCACGCCACGTCTTTGCCGCTGCGCTTGTTGTAGCGCCGGTAGCCGACGGGCGAGAGATCGTTCTTGTCGAGCATCGTGAAGGAGAACGCGCGGCGATCCTCGGCGGGATGGAGTTCCACCGGGACGCTGACGAGTCCGAAGGAGAGCGAGCCGCTCCAGAGTGCGCGGGCCATGGGTCACCGGGATTCGCGGAGATGAAAAAAGGCGCGAGAGACCGGAGTGACCGGTCTCTTCGCGCCTTCGACTCGCGGCCCGCTTGCGCCACGCGTCAAGGTGGCCGCCGGAGCGGCCTATGTCGTGCTACCCCAATATTAGGTTGGCGGTCCGGCCGCGCAACCCGCCTGCTACTTCGTGATGTCGATCGCCGTCGCCTCGTTATAGCTCAGGATCATCTGGTCGCCCACCTTCGCGGTGTTGAAGGCCGTGACGCCGGGATTCACCTTGAACGAGTAGATCTTCCCGCTGGGGTTGGCGAACGCGATGGTCCGGGTCTTCATGTCCACACCCGTGATCTTGCACACCACGTTCACGATCTTCACTTCATTGATGTCCGGCAGCCCGGCCGGTGTCACGGTGATCTTCTCGGGCGGCGACGGGACCGACGCATCTCCGGGGCGCCGCATCCAGAGCACCGTGGACTCGACGAACCGCACCGTCACCGTGTCGCCGACGTTCACCTTGAATTGATTGGCCGCGGCCGCCGGCAGCGCGAACTCATGCAGTTGGCCGTTGGAGCCCTGCACCGTGAGCAGGTGCGCCTGGTAATCGTTGCCGAGCACGATCCCCTTCCACACCGAGACATCGCTCGGCACCTTCGGCTTCTCCTGCGCCGCCGCGATCCCACATACCGCGACCATCAGACCCGCCGCGATCCTGATCGATGCACGCATGATCTTCACCGTGAGTTGTAGTTGCGGTTGCCTGCGACAGCCGACAGCCAACAGCCAGCCGTTAATAGCGGCTACCCCTCGTACTTGAACGACACCTTCACCTTCGCCCGATACGCCTCCACCTTGCCGTCCTTCATCGTCATGTCGAGCTGAGCGACTTCGGCCACGCGCAGCCCGCGGATCGTCTTCGCGGCGCGCTTCACCGCGGCGGCCGCCGCCTTCTCCCAGCTCTCGGTGCTCGTGCCCACCAGTTCGATGACTTTGTAAACGCTCTCCGCCATAGCAACCCCCTCGTTCGCGTATTTGTAGTTGCGCATCCCGCGGCGCGTCGCGCGCCCCGCGTCCCGCGCAGTTCGTCCCGCGTAGTATACGGAAGTCCTGGGATGCGCGCGACCTATTGACTCGCCCCCGCCGCGGAGCTTGAATATGCGGCGACTCCATTTCCGCTCTCTGAGGATCGACATGGCGCAGGCGCAGCTCCCCGTGATCCAGCGCGGGTTCGGCGGAACGATGCGGACCGATGCGTGGTGGGTCAGGCCCGTGATCATCGTGATCGTGCTCGGCAGCTTCCTCGCCTATGCGAACTGGGCGGCCTGGCAGGGCGATCACTATCAATTCGGGAACTACCTGTCGCCGTTCTATTCCCCGCTCCTCTTCGGCAACTCCTCCTTCAGCTGGTTCGGCGCGCGCCCCGCCTGGTTCCCAGCCTGGATCTCCCCCGCCCTCCTGATCCTCCCCTTTCCGGGTTTGTTTCGGGTCACCTGCTACTACTATAGAGGTGCGTATTACCGGTCTTTCTGGGCGGACCCTCCGGGCTGCGCCGTGGGCGAGCCCCGGAGCACCTATCTGGGGGAGAAGTCATTTCCCCTCATCCTCCAGAACGTCCACCGCTATTTCCTGTACGCGGCGCTGATCTTCTTGGTGATCCTCACCACGGATGTGTGGCGCGCGCTCTGGTTCGCCGATCCGGTGACCGGTGTGGAGCATTTCGGCGTCGGCGTGGGCACGATCGTGCTCGCGGTGAACGTGGTCCTGCTCAGCTGTTACACGTTCGGCTGTCATTCCCTGCGCCACATCGTGGGCGGCCACCTCGATTCGCTCGCCGGCCGGCCCGTTCGACAAACGGCCTACGCGTGCTCGAGCTGCCTCAACCGCAAGCACATGTACTGGGCGTACATGAGCCTCCTCTCGGTCGGGATTCGCGGACATCTACGTGCGCCTCTGCTCCATGGGGATCTGGACGGACTGGAGGCTCTTCTAGATGGCCGAATTCGAAACACAGGATCACGACGTGCTCGTGATCGGCGCTGGCGGCGCCGGACTCCGCGCGGCCATCGAGGCCGCCGGCGCCGGCGTGAAGGTGGGCGTCGTCTGCAAGTCGCTGCTCGGCAAGGCGCACACGGTGATGGCCGAAGGCGGCGTGGCCGCGGCGCTGGGCAACGTGGACGACCGCGATAACTGGCGCGTCCATTTCGCCGACACGATGCGCGGCGGGCAGTATCTCAACAATTGGCGCATGGCCGAGTTGCACGCCAAGGAAGCGCCCGCGCGCGTGAACGAACTGGAGGCCTGGGGCGCGGTGTTCGACCGCACGCCCGACGGGAAGATCCTGCAGCGCAATTTCGGCGGGCACCGCTATCCCCGCCTCGCGCACGTCGGCGACCGCACCGGCCTCGAGATCATCCGCACGCTGCAAGACCACGGCGATCCACCAGAAGGTGGACGTTTTCATGGAATGCACGGTGATCGCGCTGCTCAAGGACGAGGGGCGGATCGCCGGCGCGCTGGGCTACGATCGCGAACGGGGCCGCTTCAAGCTTTGGCGCGCCAAAGCCGTGGTGCTCGCCACCGGCGGGATCGGGCAAGTCGTTCAGCGATCACCAGTAATTCGTGGGAGTACACGGGCGACGGACACGCGCTCGCGTACGTGGCCGGCGCCGAACTCGTGGACATGGAGTTCGTGCAGTTCCATCCCACCGGCATGGTGTGGCCGCCGAGCGTGCGCGGTCTGCTCGTGACGGAAGGCGTGCGCGGCGAGGGCGGCATCCTCACGAACAAGGACGGCCGCCGGTTCATGTTCGACTCGATCCCCGACAACTACAAGTCGCAGACCGCCACCGACGAAGAAGAAGGCTGGCGCTACACGCAGGGCGACAAGAACGCGCGGCGTCCGCCCGAGCTGCTCACCCGCGACCACGTGGCGCGCTGCATCATGCGCGAGGTGCGCGAAGGGCGCGGGTCGCCGCACGGCGGCGTGTTCCTCGACATCTCGTGGATCAAGAACAGGATCCCGAACGCCGCCGAACACATCCGCAAGAAGCTCCCCAGCATGTACCAGCAGTTCAAGGAACTCGCCGACATCGACATCACCGCGGAGCCGATGGAAGTGGGGCCGACGACGCACTACATGATGGGCGGCGTGCGGGTGGACGGCGACACGCAGATGTCCACCGTGCCCGGGCTGTTCGCCGCGGGCGAGGTGGGCGCGGGATTGCACGGCGCGAACCGCCTGGGCGGCAATTCCCTCTCGGATCTACTGGTATTCGGCAAACGCGCGGGCGAGTTCGCGGCGAAGTTCTCGAAGGACCACAAACGCCCGATCGTGGACGCGCAGGATGCCGAGCGCGAGATGAAGACGGCGTTGCTGCCCTTCGAGCGCGAGGTCACGAGCGGCGAGGGGCCGTTCGCGATCCAGCACGACCTGCAGGGTGCGATGCAGGATCTCGTGGGCATCGTGCGCGACGACACGCACATGCGCAAAGCGCTCGACGCGATCGAGGCGCTCAAGTCGCGCACCAAGCGCGTGGCCGTGAGCGGGCATCGTGAGTACAATCCGGGGTGGCACACCGCGCTCGATCTTCGCAATCAACTCATCGTGAGCGAAGCCATCACGCGCGCGGCGATCGAACGGAGAGAGAGTCGCGGCGCACAGTTCCGGGAGGATTTCCCGGAGAAGGATCCGGAGGCCGCGAAGTTCAACATCGTGGTGCGGCAAGGCGCGGGCCAGCGCATGGAGCTTCAGCGCCGAACGATCCCGCCGTTGCCCGCTGAGCTGGCGCAGATCATCGAGGAGATGAAGTGATGCCCACCGAGACCAAAGCGACCTTCAAGATCTGGCGCGGCGACCGCGGGAAGGGCGCACTCGTGGATTACACCATCCCCATCAGCGATGGCATGGTGGTGCTGGATGCGGTGCATCAGATCCAAGCCGAGCAGGCCAACGATCTCGCCGTGCGGTGGAACTGCAAGGCCGGCAAATGCGGATCGTGCTCGGCGGAGGTGAACGGGAACCCGAGCCTGCTCTGCATGACGCGGCTGAGCGATCTGGACCTCGAGAAGCCCGTGACGGTCGAGCCCATGCGCGCCTTCCCGCCCATCCGCGATCTCGTGACGGATGTCTCGTGGAACTACCGCGCGAAGAAGGGGATCAAGCCGTTCACGCCGCGCAAGCCGGATGCGCCCAATGGTACCTGGCGCATGCAGCAGTCCGAAGTGGATCGCGTGCAGGAGTTCCGGAAGTGCATCGAGTGCTATCTTTGCCAGGACGTCTGCCACGTGCTGCGCGATCACGCGAAGCACGAGGAGTTCATCGGACCGCGCTTCTTCGTCTACTCGGCGGCGCTCGAGATGCACCCGTTGGATGTGGCCGATCGCGTGCCCGACCTGAAGGAGAGCCAGGGAATCGGTTACTGCAACATCACCAAGTGCTGCACCGAAGTGTGTCCCGAGCACATCACGATCACCGACAACGCGATCATCCCGCTGAAAGAGCGCGTCGTGGATGAATTCTTCGATCCCATCGGCAAGTTGGTGAAGATCTTCAGCCGGAAGAACGCCGGAGCCTGAACGGCAGGAGGCCTGGATGACGTTCCCGATCAAACCGATCTCCAAGAGCGGCATCGCGGCGGCGCTGATGAAGGCGGAGCGCTATCGTCTCATCAATGACCCGAGCGCGGCGGAGAGCATCTGCCTGGACGTCCTGACGGTGGAGCCCGACAACCAGCAGGCGCTGGTGGACATGATCCTGTCGATCACGGATCAGTTCACCAAGGCGCCCGCGGTGGAGTACGGCCGGGCGATCGAGCACCTGCCCCGGCTGCAGGACGAATACAAGCGCGCCTATTACGAAGGGATCATCTGCGAGCGCCGCGCACGCGCCCATCTCGCGCTCGGTGCGCCGGGCGCCGCCGAGATGGCGTACGATTGGATCAGGCGCGCCATGGCGCACTACGAGCGCGCCGAGAAACTCCGGCCGCACGGGAACGACGAGGCCATTCTGCGCTGGAACACCTGCGTGCGCATCCTCGAGCGCGACAAGCATCTGCGCCCCGGCATCGAGCAGGAGTACGAGCCGAGCTTCGAGTAGCGCGCTACGGCGCGCGCGCGCACTTCGCCGATCCGGCGAGCTGGATGCTGGTGCCGGAGAATCCGAGTCCCACATGCAGTCGCACGAGCGTGACCGAGGCCGGCGGCTGCGGCTGAACGTTCGAGCCCACGATCGTGCCCAAACGCGCCTGGTCGCTGTCCGGCATGCCGCTCGAGCCGACGGCCACTTTCAATGGTGAACCCGTGGAATCGAAGGTCACCGTCACGTCGGCGCCGCCTCGCGCGAGCGGCGGTGAAACGCCATTGAGGAGCATGACCGTGAGGGCCGTGTCGACGTAGTCACCCACCGCGCCGCGCGGTGCGGGCGTGGTATCACGGCATGGCTCGCCGAGCGAGCCAGAGGCGGCCGCGCCGGCGGCACCCGCATCGAGCCCCTCGAAATGCGCGGTCCAGAAGATCTGGCGCAGCGACATGAGGTCCGACTTGTAGGTGCTGCTGATCCAAATGTAAGCGCTGGGAAGATCCCCGAGCGCGGCCCACCGGATCACCGCGAGATAGTGGCGCCCCACATCGCTGCCATTGGTCATCGCAGCGGCCTGCTTCTCCCATTTCCATGTGGTGATCTCCGCGGGCCGGCCCGCGATGACCGTCGTACACGTGGACTCCATCGTATGGTCATAGGTGGCTCCGCCGGTCGACATGCCTCCGCCAAGTGACCGTACGCCGCCCCCGTTGGCGCCGCCTCCGCCGGCAATGCTGTAGTAGAACGTTTGCGGAACCGATATGCCCTGGTCGCCGATCACCAGCCCGATATAACGGTTGCCCTCGCGATATGTGGAGGCGCGGCCGCCCCCGGAGCCTGCGAACTTGTATGCGCTGGGGACTCTGAGACCCAGCGCCTGGAGCGTGGCGGGCGTCCACTTCGCGGTGTCGTCGTGCGGCACCGTGCACATGTTGTCGCCTGAAACTGCGACGGCGGTGTGGACACGGCCGAATGCGGGGACCGTGGAAACCACGAACAACGTTGGGATGATCACGACAAGGATCCGCATCGGCGAGGCACTCGGGATCGGTTGCTCGCGAGTATAGCGCGACGGGGTGCGAGCCGCACCATCGATTTATTGCGCGAATAACCGTTAAAGCGCCGCCTTCGGCCCGTCGCCTTTCGTGTACAGGTTGCTCGTCTTCTTCCCGCCCGACACCGCCTGCACGATGTTCACTTGGTCATCGAAGAGATCACAGAGCATCTGATCGGAGACTCGCGCGCCGGGCGGGACCTTGATAGCACGCACGCACAAGAATGTAACGTCACCTTCCTGGCGTGTGCCGCACGATGTCCACGGTATCACACGACCGGATGCGTCCGCGAGCTGGAACGTGGCGGCGAGATACGCGAACGCCGCCGCATCATCCATCGGACGGGATGATCCCGAGCGCTTTTGCACCGCCAGCGCGAGGTCGCTCGTGAAGACACGAATGCTCGCGTCGAGCTGCAACGAGACAGGATCGTAGTTCATCTGAGTCAGCGTCGTGTGCAGCGGATGCGCCTCGGCGCTCCGCACCACGATGCCGGGCAGGATCACCGTGGCGAGGATGGCCACGGTGAGCCTTCTCCCGGGAGCAGTTCCAATCATGTTAATCCTGTCGAATGCAGTCGTTCGTGAACTGCTTTGACAGGATCAACATGATTGACATGATTGGAACTACCACGGCGCGCGCTCGACGGCCCATCGGGCGGCGATGACGGCCACCACCGCTGAAACGGCGACGACACGAAGCCTAAGAGGCGTCGGCGATCGAGCCGGCAACTTCAGTTTTGAAATAATCCTGTCCACCACGTGGAACAGCGTGAACGCGAGGAGCAACACCACGATCTGTCCGCATTCGATGCCCACATTGAAGCCGAACAACGGCAGCGCCACGTTGTCCACGAACAGGCTCTTCAAGTACGTCGCGAAGCCGGCGCCGTGCACCAGGCCGAACAAGCCCGCGAAGATCACGCGATAGCGCCCACCCCACAGCGCGGCGCCGCGGTCGGGCACCGCGAGATTCTCCACCGCGGTCGCGACGATCGTGAGCGGGATGAGGAATTCCACGATGTCGCTCGGGATCGAGAGCGCGCCGGTCACCGCCAACGCGAGCGTGATCGAGTGGCCCACCGTGAACGCGGTGATCACCCAGAGCGTCTGCCGCCAGTCGCTCACCCGATAGATCGCGGCCAGCACCAGGAGAAAGAGAATGTGATCCATCGCGCCGGCGTCCACAATGTGGCGAAAGCCGAGCTGCACGAACGTCGCGAATTCGCTCATCGTGCCCCCGCTACGTAAAGATCGGGATCGATCGCGCGTGCCCGAGCCATCTCCCCCGCCGCCTCGCGCGCGCGGCCGAGCGCCGCATCGATCGCGGCCGCGTGATAGAACAGCATCTCATTTTTCGTGCCGAGCGCGAGCGCGTGCGTCATCATCTCGCGCGCTTCCGCGTCGCGTCCCTTCTTGTGCAGCGCCCACGCGACCACGTCGTAACCGTCAATGTCGCGCCGCGTCGCGAGATCCTCCTGCGACCGGGCGAGCACGTAATCGGTGCGACGCCCGTGATCCAGCAGGAAGAGACTCCACGCGCAATGATACGCCGTGGCCTGGCGTGACACCGCCACCTCCATCGCTTTCGCGTTCTCCTCGGCGCGCACGCTGTCGCCGAGCGCGGCGTAGGCGTCGCTCATGGTTCCGAGCGTCGCGGGGTCGAGACTCTGCGCCACCGCGCGCGATCCGAAGTCGATCGCGCTCTGCCAGTGACGCTGCGCCGCTTCGACGCGCGCCATCGCGGCGAGCAGCCGGTAGTCCTCGGCGTGCACCTGCAGGCCGCGGTCGTAGGCGCTGCGCGCTTCGGCGAAGAGCCCGCGCCGGAACTGCACATCGCCGATCCGCAGCCAGAACCACGCCTGCTGCTCGGCCGGCACATCTTTCCGGTCGAGGATCTGCAACAGCGATCCGTTCAGGAGACGGAACGCCTCCTCCGGCCGACCCTGCAGCTCCGCCCAGCGCGCGAGCCGCGGCGCGACGGACAGGTCGCTCGTCTTTCCGGCCACCGAGGCGAACGACACGCGCGCGGAGTCGTACTGGCCGAGTTCCATTTGGATCTCGCCGAGCGACGCGCGGAACGCGGCGTTCGACGGATCGCGATCGGCCAGCGCGCGCGCGATCCCGAGCGCGTCGGTGAACCAATGTTCCGAGAGCAGCGACAATGCGAGCGCCTGGTGCGCCTTGGTATTGTGCGCCGAGCGATTCTCGAGCGAGCGGCGCGCTGCTTCCTCGGCGCGCAGCACGTCCTCGTAGTTGCCCGTCGCTCGCGCGCGGCGCATGTACATGAGCGCGAGCGTCCCCGGCGCCATGGCGCCGGTGGGGTCGCGTCGGGCGACGCCTTCGTAGAAGACAATGTTCGAATCGAGTAACGCCGCGGGGGTCGGGCGCGGCGAGGCTACAACGGGCTTTGCGGCGCGCGACAAGCTCATCGCGATCGTCGCACAGAGCACAATGGAACTCGCGATCAACAGTGGCCTGCGATTCATGAGTGCCTCCGACGTTCGGGATTCGGGATTCGGGATTCGGGATTCGGGATTCGGGGGCGTGTAGTGCGTAGGGCCCGAATCCCAATCCCGAATCCCGAATCCCGAACGTGATCAAGCTGGTGGCTTCAGATACGGGAAGGTGCTCGTATGCCGCATGGGATCACCGACGTTGTCGGTGCACAGCGGCAACGCGAAATTCGCGCACACCTGATGCCCCGGGTCCCCGAGCAGCGGCCCGAAGATCGCCGTGAGTCCGGCGTCCACGACATCGTCGCTCGTGTTCCGGCCGCCCCAACCATCCGCCAGCGCCCAGCTCAACCAGCCCGACGTATTCGTGGGCTTGTCGAGCTGCACGATCAGCATGTCGGGCAGCAGCACCGCCGCGAGCGTGTGGCCGATGATCGTGTCACGTCCGAAGGCCGTGCGGGAACGCTTTCACCGTGCTCGCGAACGCCGCCACGTCGCTGGCCGGGCCGATCGACCCGTGGAACGCGTGATCGCGCTTCATCAGGAACACTTCGCTCACGAGCGGATTGCCCAGGCGCTGCACCTGGTCGTATGCGCGCGGTACGTGGGCGCGTAGTGTTATTCGAATTGTCGCTGCAGGCGGCGAGCGCCAGCGCCGCAACAATGAGAGCCGCATGTCGCATGGATCGATTCCTCGTAGGATATGAGTGGTCATGTCAGCGGCTGATCGTGCCCCAGACGCCGATCTTGTCGGTGGCCGCCGCGGAGCTCGGAGCTCGGGAGTTCGATCACGATGGAGAGCACGTTGAACGGATGGCCGCCCGAGCCGCCCAGGATGTCCACCGCCGCGCCGGGCGCGCGGAAGCTGCTCGCGGTCGGCGTATCGGGCAGCATCGAGAGCGGGCCCGTCACCGGCTTACGATCGGGGATGATCCGGAAGAACTGCTCGAGATCGATGAAGAAGGGATCCTGCCGCGCGCCCGGCGAACACCTGCATGCCGCTGGAGCTGCCGAGCACGGTGTTGATCTTGCCCGTCACCGTCGGCGTCGACGTCGAGAGCGTGTTCTGCATCGCGCCCGCGACCGGCGGCGCCATCGGGCCGCGCACTTCCACGGTCTCGTCCACGCCGGTGCCATGGAAGACGACCTGGATCACTCTGTCTTCCACCGCGTCGCCGTTGTTGTCGATCTTGAACTGGTACAGCAGGTTGTTGTCGAAATCGGTGACGCCCGGCTGCGCTTCGGCCGGCGTGAGCAGCGCCCAGCTGTTGAGGATGAGCACGATGCGGCCCGGCGCCGATCCCGGGAACGCGTACACGTCCGTCATGTCCATCGACGGATTGAGTTCGACGTCGGCGGTATCCTGGTGGTCCGACGCGCGCGCGTGCCTCAGGGCGACGCCGCTCGTCGCGACGATCGCGGCGAGCCCGGCGGCCCAGAGCCAGCAATGCGTCCTGACATTCGCGATCCACTTCATGATTGCCTCCCGGCTTGGTAGATGGGTGCGACCACCATCTACGCCGGGAACGCCGAACTGGATCTGTACCGGGCGCTACTTGCCCGCGGCGCCCACCAGGAAGGGCGTGGTGCTCGGCTGCTTGGAGCCGCCGGCGGGCTCCTCCGTCACCGCGATCGCGACGAGGGAATCGCTCGGGAGCGCGTAGGTCGCGCGCACGAAGGCTTTTCCGTCCGGGGCGGCGGCGAAGGTGCCGGCGCTCACCTTCTGCTGGTCCTTCGTGATGAGCCAGAGCTGGTACGTGCGGCCGGGCGCGTTCGCCGGAAGGTCGTACGCGACGAACGTCCACTTGTTCGCCGGCTGGTCCCAGAACATGCGCGCGTACGGCTTTCGCACGCCGGCCGCGGCGGCGTTGATGACTTTCACGCCCGGGCCGGTGAGCGCGTCGATCGTGGCCTGCTGCTCCGCGATGCGGGAGGCGAGCACCTGGTACGCCGAGTCGGCATCCGCGAGCTGAAGCGCGTGCTCGCGCAGTTCGCCGGTGCGGCCCAGATACCACCCGGCGGCCACCGCGACCACGATCGCCGCGGCCGCCGCGAGCCACGGTACGCCCGAGGGCCGGACTCTCGAGCGCACACGCGCTCCGAGCGACGGCATCTCCTTGTCGTGCGCGACGCGGCGCTGGAGCCGGGCCATCACGCGCTGTTTGCGCTCGGGGTCCATCGGCGTGAGAGGGATGGACGACCCGACGCGCGCCGCGACGTCGCGCAGCTCGGCCAGTTCCTTCCGGCAATCCGCGCACCAGGCAATGTGCGCCTCGACGGCCGCCGCATCCTCGGGCGAGAGTGCGTCCAGCGCGGCCAGCGCGAGCAATTCGCGCGCGTCCTGATGGTTCATCGCGCTCATGAGGCGCCGCCGCGATGCAGTTCCAGCGGCGCGCGCAGCTTCTCGAGCGCCAAGCGCACGCGCGTCTTCACCGTGCCGAGCGGGAGCGACGTCTTCTCCGCGATCTCGCTGTGGCTCAAGCCGGCGAAATATGCGAGCTCGATCACCTCACGCTGATCAGCGGGCAATACCGTGAGCGCGGCCACGACATCCCGGGCGCGCTCCCAGTGCTCGGCCGACGTGTGCGCATCGGCGTGTGCGGCCGGCGCATCGGTGCTGAACCCGCGCTGTGGCGCAGACTTGGTGGGCGGTTGGTCGAGCGGCTCCTCGGCGCGGCGGCGGCGCGAGCGCAGCCGGTCGAGCGCACGGCTGCGCGCGATCGTCGAGAGCCACGTGGACACCGCGCCACGCGTCCCGTTGTAGCGCCCAGCCTGCCGCCATGCCTGCCAGAAAGTCTCCTCCACCACATCCTCCGCCTCGTCGGCATCGCCGAGCAGGTGAAAAGCGAGCGTGTGCACCGTGTCGACCCACCGATCGTACAACTGGCCGAGCGCCTGCTCGTCGCCGCGCGCCATGCGCGCGACCACGCCCGCGTCGGTGTTCTCATCATACGTGTGCTGATCGGGGGGCGGATTCATTCTTCCATCAATGTAGACCGGTGGTCGCGGCGCGCCAGACCGTGCTCTGGCGCAATTTTCCGGCGGCCGATAGTATCGCGAAGCGTTCCGACCACTCGATCAGGAGCCTCCATGCGCCGTCGCCTGCTCGCCCCCGCGATCCTCGTTGCCGCGCTCGGCGCGTGCGTCACCGCGAGCGTGGAGTCGCATCCGATCTCGCCCGCCGATCTGTATGCGCCGGGCAAAGGGGATACGCTGGAGGGTGTGATCTTCTATCAGCCGCGCCCGTACATGTTGACGTACGTGTTCACGCAGTTCGATCCGGCCGTGTCGAAGAATCCGGCGGACAAGAACGTGCCGGCCACCGACAGCTGCTGGCGCACCGTGCAGCACACGGAGCTGCTCATCCTGCCGGATTTCGCCCACCCGCGCATCATGACGCCGGTGCGGCACGGGATCGGCACCGTGAAGCTCTCCGTCACGATGTCGGGTGGGACTGATCACGGCCGTCGAATTCGGACGGGACGTCCACCGCGGCGGATGCGCTGAAGGCGATCACGGGAGGAGTGGCGGACATCGCGGGAGCCGTGCGCGCGGTGGCACCGGTGCCGCCGAATGCGAAGCGATGCAATACGGGAGCGGTGCTTTCCGTGATCGAGCCGGTGGATTGGGCGAAGTTGCCGATCAGGTTCGGTCGGGATACGGGTAACTACTAACTACGCGGGAAGCGGGAAGCGGGAAGCGCCGCGGGAAACGAGAGCTGCGCGATTGTTCCCCGCGCGTTTCTCGCGTCCCGCGGCGCTTCCCGCTTCCCGCTTCCCGCGTAGTTAGTGCGTGAGCTTCTTCTCCAAGTACGCCGCCGTCGCTGAGTCCGCGACCATCCAACTCGAGTGCAGCAAGAACCCGTGGATCTCATCCGGGAACACGATCAGCTCGTATGACACACCGGCCGCGTCGAGGCGGCGCGCGAGGTCCACGGTCTGCGCGAAATGCACGTTCCCGTCGGCGTCGCCCTGGATGAGCAGCACCGGACTCTTCCAGCCGGCGATCGAACTCACCGGCGACGACCGCCACGCGACGGCCTTCGCGCTGTCGAGATCACCGCGCTCGTAACGCCAGCCCGGCGGCGCGTACGCGTCGCGGATGTCGGACAGCCAATCGTGCACGCCGTGCAGGTCCACGCCGGCGGCGAACACGTTCGAGTTCTTCGCGAGCGCCATCGCGGTGAGGAAGCCGCCGTACGATCCGCCCCAAATGCCCACGCGCTTGGGATCGACGTTCGGCAACGCCGCCAGATATTTCCCGGCCGCGAGCACGTCCTGGTACTCCGCGGCGCCCGCCGGTCCCGCGTGCGGCGGGTGATGGAAGTCGTGTCCGTAGCCGATGCCCAGCCGATAATTGACGGTCACCACCACGAATCCCCGGCTCGCCAGATACTGATTCACCGCGTAGCCGTTCGTGTAGTAGTCCATGTAGTGCCAGCCGAGCATCATCTGCCGCGGCGGGCCGCCATGCACGAACACCACGCGCGGGGCGCTTGCCGGTGAAGGCGGGATTCTCGAACAGCTGGCCGTGGATCACGGTGCCGTCGGCCGCTTTGTATGTCACGGCCTTCGGGATCACGAACCCCGCCGCGGGCCAATCGGCCGGCAGACGATTCTCGCCAATGAGGCGCGCCGCCTGCGCGGAACCGAACATGTACACGGCCGGCAATGGCGGCCGCTGCGCCTCGGAGCTGATGAACGCCACGTACTTCATGTCGCCGGTGATCACCGGCGTCCACTGGATGCCGGCGCCCATCGTGAGCGCGGTGAGTTCGGTGCGATCCACCGCGAGGCGGAACAGGTGCCGCCGCGCATCATCGCCCGCATAGCCGCCGGTGTTCGCGCTGTAGACGATGAACTTGTGATCGCTCGAGACCGACACGTGCTCCACCATGAAGTTCCCGGCGGTGAGCAGCGTCGGCGCGGCGCCGCCCGCGGCGGGCACGCTGTACAAGTGCGGCCAGTTGTCGAGATCGGCGAGGAAGATGAGCACGTCGCCCGCGCCCCACGCGAGATTCGCGCTGCCGGCGGTCTCGGGGAATGATCCGTGCAGTGTCTTGGGACTCTGCCAGGCGAGATGGTCCGCGCCCGACGCGACATCCACGACACGAATGGACCACGGCGACGGCGTGAGCTTGAGGTACGATTCTGGCGCACCGCCCTGCCCCGGCACGCGAACGAACGCGATGCGCTTCCCATCGGGCGACCACCGGGGACTGAAATCGTACGACGCCGCCGGCGCGAGGAAACGGATCGGCGCGGAGTCGGAAGTGAAGACGCCGATGAACGAGTGATCGCCGCGCTCCGAGACGAAGGCGAGCTGCGAACCATCGGGCGAGAACACCACTCACTGCTCGTGCCGCGCGCGTAGAACAATTGCTCGGCCGGTTTGCCGCTGGTGAGCGACACCCAATACACCTGCCCGCCGCGCGTGAACACCACGCGGTCGCCTTTGGGCGAGACGACGGGCGCGTCGCCCTCGGTGAGCAGCCGCGGCGCGGAATCGGCCGCGACGTTCACCGCCCAGATCCCGACCTTGGGCTGCGCGGTGCCGAGCGTCGGGTTCGGCGGATCGTTCGGCCAATTCGAATCGTGATCTCCGCCGCGCACGAACACGACCATCTTGCCATCGGGGGTGAACGAGAGTTGGCCGAGTTCCTGGCCGTCCTCTACTGCGTAGCGCGTGAGTTTACGCGCCGTCCAATCGGGCGCTTGCGCCTCGTAGATGTTCCGGACGCCCTGCTCGTTGAACACCCAGGCGACCGCGGCGCCGTTCGGCGCGGCGGTGAGTTCCAGAGGATAAGGGTAGCTCAACACTTGCTTGAGCGTGAAGGACGGAGGGGATTGAGCGCTCAACGATGTGGCGGCGCAGATCATGAGCAGGAGGAGCTTCTTCATGGGGAGCCTCGAAGAGAGTCGCAGAGAATGT
Organism: uncultured Gemmatimonadaceae bacterium; assembly: GCA_963737845.1. Classification (GTDB taxonomy): domain Bacteria; phylum Gemmatimonadota; class Gemmatimonadetes; order Gemmatimonadales; family Gemmatimonadaceae; genus DATKOH01. The sequence goes on from CAVTUD010000003.1 coordinate 104,825, forward strand.
GCTTCATGAACGGCGTGCGTGGAACCCCGAACTCCGTTATTGGTCCCCCGAACTCCGTCAGTGACGAGTCGTTCGTTGTAGCACGCACGACTCGTCACTGACGGAGTTCGGGGGACCAATGACGCGGTTCGAGGTTCGACTCACGCAACTCGGACGTCAGTTGCCAACCCGCGCGCGGAGCGCGATGAACCTCGGCTCCGCGCGGAGCTCGATCATTCGCGAGTCGGTCCTGAGGAGCATCATGGAATGCGATTTCTCCTCGTATGCCTTCTCGAGCAGAGCGAGCGTGCGTTCCTTATCGCCCAATGCCAGAATGTACCGTGGCGAGTTCGAAGCTGGACACGTAGCGCTGCTTCGCGACCTCGGCGAGTTCGGCAATCAGCGTTTCCGCTTCGGCGCGGTGGCCGGCGAGCGCGTGCACGCGCGCGAGCGCGGCGACCATCGTCGGATTGCGATTCGAGAGCGCGACCGATCGCTCCATCTGCGCCTGCGATTCGGGAAGGCGGCCCAGTGCCGCGAAGTTCAGACCCATCCACCAGTTCGCGACCAGGAAGTCCTCATCGAGATCGAGCGCGGCGCGATAGTGCGGGATCGCCTCCTCGAAGCGGCCGGCCAAATGGTAGCAATGGCCCATCGCGGCGAGCATGATGAGCGCGAGCGGCTCGAGTTCGAGCGCCTGCCGCGTGAACGCGAGCGCCTCCTCCGTGAAGCCGCGCAGCATCTGCAGATTCCCGTAGTAGAACGGCGCCGTCGGGTAACGCGGGTTCAACACCATCGCGCGTTTGAGGTCGCGCGCCGACCCCTCCAGATCCCAATCGTAGTACAGCTTCGCGTATCCCTTCGCCGCGTACGCCTCGGCGAGCGTCGGGTCCATCTCGCACGCACGATTCACGGCCGCGTGCGCGAGCGGGAACGCCTCGCGCGGCGCCATGTGGTCCCAGAAGCCCAGAATATTGTAACTGTCAGCCAACCCCACGTGGGCGCGCGCGTATGTCGGATCCTTCGCGATCGCCTCTTCGAAATAACCGACTCCGCGGCGCACCGCCGTCTCGTTGCGCTTGGCCCAGTAGTAGCGGCCTTTGAGATAGAGCGCATACGCATCGACGTTCTCGGTGGGCTTCTTCACGAGCGTCGCATCGGGGTCGCCGAGCAGCTTGATCTTGAGGACGTCCACGATCGCGCGTGCGATCTCATCCTGGATCGCGAATACGTCGTTCAGCTCGCGGTCGAACGTGTCGCTCCACAGATGGTAGCCGTCGGCGACGTCGATGAGCTGGGCGGTGATCCGGAGGCGCGTGCCCGAGCGGCGAACGCTCCCCTCGAGCACCGTCGCGACGTTCAGCCGCTCGCCAATGACGCGCACATCCTCGGTCTTGCCCTTGAACGCGAACGCGCTCGTTCGCGCCGCGACGCGCAGCAATGGGATGCGCGTGAGCGCGTTGATGATCTCTTCGCTGATGCCGTCGCTGAAGTACTCGTTCTCGACATCGGCACTCATGTTCGCGAACGCGAGCACGGCGATCGACTTCGCCATCGCCGGACCGGCGCGCGATGGAGTGACCTCCGTCGAAGCGAGCGCCGTGCCGAACTCCGCGGCGGTCGCGAAACGATCCTCCGGCCGCTTGGCCATCGCGCGCGCGAGCGTCTGCACGACGCCGTCCGGCGCGGCCGCGGTCACGCGCCGGAGACTCGGCGCCGTCTCAGTGAACCGCTTCATCATCACGGCCTGTGATGTGGCGCCGGTGAAGGGCGGCTCGCCCGCGATCATCTCGTACGCCATGGCGGCGAGGGAGTAGATGTCGGTGCGTCCATCGACGTCGGCGTCGCCCGCGATCTGCTCGGGGCTCATGTAGGCCGGCGTCCCGATCGCGAGCCCCGCCTCGGTGAGGGTGGAAGTACCCGATCCGCTCACCGCCTTCGCGATCCCGAAATCCGCCACGAGCGCTTCGCCATCCTGCAGCAGGATGTTCTCGGGCTTCACGTCGCGATGGATCACGCCGCGGCGGTGCGCGTAGTCCAGTGCAGAGGCGACGGCGCGCGCGATGCGGACCGTCTCGTCGGGCGAGAGCTTCCCCTCGCGCAGCATGCGCGCGCGCAGCGTCTCGCCCTCGATGAGCGGCATCACATAGTACAGGAGCCCGTTGCACTCGCCCGAATCGTGCACCGGCACGATGTGCGGATGCTGCAATCCGGCCGCGATCGTGATCTCGCGCAGGAACCGGTCGGGGCCGACGGCCGCCGAGATATCGGGGCGCAGCACCTTGAGCGCGACGCGGCGGTCGAGCTTCACATCGCGCGCCATGAAGACCACGGCCATCCCGCCGTGGCCGATCTCCTTCTCAACCACATAACGGTCGCCAACTCCCGCATGGAGGCGCTGGAGGAGATCCATGCCTACAATCTACTCGCTCACGGCGTGAGTCGAACCTCGAAGCGCGTCATTGGTCCCCCAAACGCCGTGAGTAACGAGTCGTTCGCGGTACAACGAACGACTCGTCACTGACGGAGTTCGGGTGACCAATGACGCTGTTCGAGGTTCGACTCACGCCTTTACGAAATCTCTCCCCTTATGCCCGAAGCTGAAGGAAGTCGGATGCAGGATCTCAGCGAGTATCTCCGCACTCTCCACAATGCGCGGCCCCGATCGATTGAAGAACGCATTCCCGTCCGCGAGGTACACTCGCCCATTCTTCACGGCCGGCAGATCCTTCCACCCTGCGATCGTCGTGAGTGCCGGATACTCCGCGCGTGTGCGCGCGAGATCGAATCCGCAGGGCGTCACCACGATCACGTCCGGTGCGGCCGCCGCCAACGCGGCGGGCTCGCATACCGGGCTGTGCACGCCCGGCTTGCCGAGCAAGGGCACGCCGCCGGCGATCTCGACGAGCTCGGGCATCCAGTTGCCGCCGGTGAAGATCGGCGCGATCCACTCGATCACCGCCACACGGGGATGCGGCAGCGAGCGCGACGTCGCCGCGATCGCGTCCAGGCGCCCGCGGAGCGACTTGATCAACTGCTCGCCGCGCTCCGGGATGCCGATCGCCGCGGCGACTTTGGCGATGTCGCCCCGAATGTCGCCGAGCGTGAACGGCGAGAGATCGACGATCGGCGTGTCGTGGCCGAGCCACGCACCGCAAGTGGCCGCGAGGTCGCCGGGACTTACGGCGCAAACCTCACACTGGGTCTGGGTGACTAATACATCGGGGGCCAGACCGCGCAGCTTGTCCGAGTCGACGCGATAGACACTCAGACCTTCTTGGAGCACCGCCTGCACTTGCTGGTGGATCTCGTAGCTCGTGCCGTCGAACGGGTACTTCGGCGACGTGACCTGTGGGAGCGCTTTCACGCTGGCGGGGTAGTCACACTCGTGCGAGCGGCCGACCAGGAGGATGCTGTTCGCCGAGGGCGCAGACGATCTCGGTGCCGGAAGCCAACGATGAGACGATTCGCATGGCGTCAATTTATCATCGAGCAGACGTTAGCCGTTAGAACTACCGGGAGCGAGACATCTTCATGAGAACGCGAACGCTGTCCCTCGCCGCGCTTCTGGCTGTGCGCGCACACGCTGCCGGCGCAGGACGCGCCGGCGATGCCGCGAGGTCGATCGCGTGCGCATCGCGGAGGCGTTCCGGCTTGCGGATGCCGTACAGGACAAGATCTGGCCGGGGTGGAGCAGCGCGCCGTTCGCGGTGTTGCTCGTCACGCCGAAGTATGAATTCCTGATCCGGCATCCGAAGCCGAGCGAGGATTTCACGCTCATCGGGTACGACAGCCTGCTGCAGGAGAAAGTGTGGTACCGCGAGCGGCAGTACTCCGTGAGTTTCCTCGCGACGTTCCCGGCGGTGGGTGGTGTGCCGACGATCGTGATCGGCGAGGCGGAGTACACCACGTCGAAGACCAGCACGCCGTGGGTGGTCACGCTGGTGCACGAACACTTCCATCAGCTGCAATATTCACGGCCCGGGTATTACGACGGCGTGACCGCGCTCGGCCTCTCGCACGGCGATCAGTCGGGGATGTGGATGCTGAACTTCCCGTTCCCGTACGCGGATTCCGCGGTGCAGGTGCGCTTCGCCGCGGCGGCGCGCGCGCTGGGCGCCGCATTGCATGCGCGAGGACGACCGGGCGTTCGCGGAGGCCGCGGCGGCGTTCCGGCGCGAACACAAGGCGTTCACGTCGAAAGTGGCTGCGGAAAGCGCGAAGTACTTCGCGTTCCAGCTGTGGCAGGAGGGGATCGCGCGGTACACCGAGTATCGCGTGGCGGCCGCGGCGTCGAAGGGCTACGAGCCCGGCGCCGAATTCAAGGCGCTCAAGGATTACACCGCGTACTCCGCGGTCGCGGCAAGTGTGCTGCGCAACATCGAGTCGGAACTCGCGAACGAGCAAATGGGCCGGGATCAGCGCGTCGTGGTGTACGACTACGGCGCGTCGATCGGGTTGCTGCTGGATCACGCAGAGCCGACGTGGCAAGCGAAGTACTTTGCGCAGCCGTTCGATCTCGCGGTGTACTTCAACCGCTGACGGCGCGAGTCGAACCCCGAACTCCGTCATTGGTCACCCGAACTCCGTAAGTGACGAGTCGTTCGCGGTACCACGAACGACTCCATACTAACGGCGTTCGGGTGACCAATGACGCGTTTCGAGGTTCGACTCACGCAGTTCAATCAGCGCGCATTCGCGCGAATCGGCCGTTGTCACTAGGTTAGCGCCACTCGCTCGACCGGAGTGGCACCCCCGTGCTTCCATCCGAGCTGCAAACGTTGCTCGGCGCCAAGGACGCTAAGGCGCGCGACGCAGCGTGGCGATCCTTCGTCGGACTCCACAGCCGCCTGCTGCTGCATACGGCGCGCAACGTGGACCGCGAGCATGACGCCGCGATGGATGCGTACGCCCATCTCCTCGACCAGCTGCGCGCCAATGATTTCCGCCGGCTGCGCGGGTACGCCGATGATGGCCGCAGCAAGTTCACCACGTGGCTCGTGGTCGTCGCACGGCGGCTCTGCCTCGATCATGTGCGCCAGCGATACGGCCGCCTGCAGGAGGATACGCCGCAGGCCCGCGAAGCCCATGCCGCGCGGCGGCGCCTCATCGATCACGTCACCGATGAGATCGACGTCGATGAATTGCACAGCGAGACCGGCGCCGACGCCGATGCACAGCTCCGCCGCGCGGAGCTGACCCGCGCGCTGGCCGCCGCGCTCGCCGGCCTCGATCCGTCCGACCGGCTGCTGCTCCGCCTTCGCTTCGAGGACGACCTGCCCGCGCGCGAGATCGCGGGGATCCTGCACTACCCCTCCCCGTTCCATGTATACCGCCGGATCAACGCGCTGCTTGCCCAAATGCGAGAGACGCTGGCGCGCGTTGGCATTCACGAGGCCGATCCATGACCGCGCAAAAACGCCGGACGGCTCCGTTCAATCCTCGTGATGACCGTCATGTCCCGCACTCCCGTGCTGCCAATGAACGCTGATCCGAGCGCTCACCTCGACCCGGCCGACCTCGCCGGATTCGTCAATGGTCTGCTGCCGGCCGCCGACCGTGCGCGCATCGAGTCGCATATCGCCGATTGCAATGAGTGCCGCGCGGAGATCGTCGCCGTCTCGCGGCTGGTCGCCAAGCCCGCGCGCCGCCGGGTCTGGTACATTCCCGCCGCGGCCGTTGCGGCCGCGGCCGCGTTGATGCTCGTCATGCTTCGGCCGGCGCCCGATGACCGACGCGCGCCCGTCACGCGCGAACCAATGATCTCGGCCACGGTCGCGCCGTCGGCCCTCGCGCCGCGCGGCGTCACTTCTGCCGCGAAAACGCTGGTGTGGACCTCGGTGCCGCACGCCGACGTGTACCGCATCACGCTCTTCGATGATGCCGGCCGCTCGCTCTGGGAAACGCAGACGGCCGATACCGTCGCGGCGATCCCCGCTACGATCCCGCTCCTCGCGCACGCGAGTTACTTCTGGAAGGTGGAGGCGCAGACGGGTTGGAACCAATGGGTGGCGTCCGACCTCATTGAATTCTCGATCGGTCCAACGAAGCGGTGATGCTGGCTCGCTCCGCTCATCCTGGCCGCTGCCATCCATGGCGCGCCGCCGTCGATCGCCCCCGCGGCCGACAGCGCGCTCGTCGTGATGGCGCGCACGCGGCCCGACGCGCTGCGCGATTCGCTTCGGCAGATCATGCGGCGCGCCGCGCTCGATACCGCGCCTGATGCCGATTTCGCGGCGGCGCGCGAAATGGCCGGCGCCTGGGCGAACGCTTGGGCCGACTCGTTCCCACTGCGTCAGGTAGCGCTCCTCGCATCCTGGTCGCCCGCCGAACGGCGCACCAAGGCGTTCGCCGACAGTCTCCGCCGCGCCGGCAACTCCGCGCTCGGCGAGCGACGGCTTCGCCGCGGCGCTGCGCGAATGGCGCAAGAGCCTCGCGCAGTCGGTGAAGATCACCGACTCCGCCGGCATGGCCGCGACGCTCGGCAACATCGGCGCTGGGTATTATCAGTCGAGTGAGCTCGACAGCGCCGATCTCTATCTGCAGCGCTCGCGTGACATCGCCGCCGCCGTCGGCGATCTGCGCACCGAGGGGAACGCGGTCGGCACCATGGCCACCGTACTCGGCCGATCGCGGCGACCCACGCGGCGCGGTCGAGTTGTACGCGCGCGCGGCGGAGATCCGCCAGCGCAATGGCGATGACCGCGGCGCCGCCGCCGACCGGAACAATCTGGGCCTCATCGCCGAATCGATGGGCGATCTCGCACAGGCACGCCGCTCATTCAATGCGGCGTTGGCGTCGAACCGCGCTGCCGGACGTGATGAACCCGCTGCGGTCAATCTGATCAATCTTGGCAACCTAGCGAGCCTGGACGGTGATTACGGGCGCGCGCGCGGGTACTATCGAGAAGCCCTCCAGCTGTACGTCGCGCACGGGAAGCGGGTGGATGCCGCGGGCGTCACGCGAGATCTCGGCGTGCTGGAACTCCAGCGCGGTGACTACCGCCGGGCGCTCGATGAGTTCCTTGCCGCGCTCGCCGTCTTCCGCACAACGGGCCCCGCCGCCGAAGAGATCGATGTGCGGCGCGAGATCGCGATCACGCACGCTGCAATGGGCAATCTGCAGGGCGCGCTCATCCAGTACCGCGCCGCCGAGCGCCTGGCCGCCTCAGGCGACCCCGCGCCGGGAGCGGTCGCGGAGCTCGCGCTCGCGCGCGCCGACCTCGCGGTGGAGTTCAACAGTTACGCGGAAGCGGAGCGGCAATATCGGCGGTCCGCTCAACTCTTCCGCGACGCGAACGATGCGCGCGGTCAGTCCGAGGCGGCCGGCGGCCTCGCACTGTTGTTGTACTATCGCAAGGACCTGCCCGGCGCCGCGGCGCAGGCCGCCAGCCGCGGTGCGTAGCGCCGAAGCGTCGGGCGACCCACGCGTGATCGCCGGCAACCGGTTGTTACTCGGCGCGATCCAGTCGCGAAACAGCGGACACCGCCGCCGCGCGCGCATCGCTCTCGAGCGCGCTCGCGGCATACCACGGCCTGGGCAATGCGGCCGGCGAGGCGGCGACGCTCGGGTCGCTCGGCGATCTGTCTGCGCGCCAGAAGCTCCCGCTCGCCGCCGAGTCGCTCTACCGGCGCGCGCTGGCAAGGATCGCGGCAGTTCCCGCGCCGTCGATATCGTGGCCGTTGCACGCGGGACTCGGCGATGCCCTGCGCAACCGGAACGCACTCGATGATGCGGCGCGGGAGTATCGCGCGGCCATTCGCGATGTGGAGCGGATGTCCTCGACCCTTCCGCTCGAAGAGCGCCGCGCGGCGTTCCTGGCGGACAAGTGGGACGTGTACGCGCAGCTCGCGCGCGTGGAGACGGCGCGCGGCAACGTCGCCGAAGCGTTCGCGGTGAGCGAGCGGCTTCGCGCGCGCCAGTTGCTCGACCTGCTCGCGCGTGGTCGTGTCGGCGCGCCGGCCGACTGCGGCAGCAGGGATCCGCTCAAGGTGCGCGAGCAGGATCTGCGCCGGCAGATCAATGTGCTCACGGGCCAACTCGAGGGATCGCGCAGCGGCGAATTGCGCGGACCTCTGGCGGCGGAACGAAGCTCGGGCGCGGTGCGTGAAGCGCTGTCGCTGGCGCAGCAACGCTATGCGGATCTCTTGCTGGAGGTGCGCGAGTCGCGGCCGGAGTACGCCGCGCTCGTCACGGGCGAGATCGCGCCACTGCGAACGGTGATGGCATCGCTCGCGCCGGACCAGGCGCTGCTGGAATATCTCGTGGGCGATTCGAGCTCGCTACGTGTTCATCGTCACGCGCGACACCGTGGCGGCGGTGGATCTGAATGTCACGCAACACGAGCTCGCCAAGCTGGTGGACTTCAGCCGCGGCGTGCTCGGCCGCCCAGCGCCGGGCGCGACAAGCGACCTGTGGCGCGCGCCGCTGCGGCGTCTCGATCACTATCTCATCGAGCCGGCGGAGGCGTCGGGGTTGTTGAAGGGGAAGCAGGAATTGATCATCGCGCCGCAAGCGGAACTTCACTACGTGCCGTTCGCCGCGTTGCTTGGCACGAAGGATTTTCTTGTCGAGCGGTATCGCGTGGTGAGCGTTCCTTCGGCATCCGTGTGGCTGCGGCTGCGCGGGCGCGTGGTGTCCAACGCGAGCGGCGTGCTGGCGCTCGCGCCGCGCGTGGACGCGCTGCCCGGCTCGCGCGCCGAGGTCGCGGCGATCGGCGCGATCTATGGCAAACGTGCGACCGTGCTCGCCGGAGCGCAGGCGTCCAAACGCGCGCTCGAGCGCGCCGCGCCACAGCAGGGGATCATCCACTTCGCCACGTATGGCGTGTTGAACAAGGACAACCCGCTCTTCTCCTTCGTGGAGCTCGCGCCGCAGAACGGCGGCGACGGCCGTCTCGAAGTCCACGAGGTGTTCGGACTGCAGTTGAATGCGCGACTCGTGGTGCTGAGCGCGTGCCAGACCGCGCTCGGCGCGGGGACGCAAGAGGACGTGCCGCGCGGCAATGACTGGGTGGGCTTGGTGCAAGCGTTCCATACCGCCGGCGCCGCGAACGTCATGGCGGCACTCTGGCCGGTGGACGACCGGGCGACGGCGGATCTCATGGGGGATTTCTACACATCCCTCGCGTCGGGGCACTCGGAGGCCGAGTCGCTAGCACTCGCGCAGCGGAAGATGCTCCGCAATAAAGACACGGCGCATCCGTTCTATTGGGCAGGGTTCACCATGAGTGGGGCACAATGACGAATGACACGCAGTTGCGCGCGGCCACCCGCGCGATCGGTTGGGCGTTCACCTTCGCGATGCTCGCGGTCGCCACCGCCTGCACCGACAGCAGCGGGCCGTCCGCGCCGCAGCCGAATGGACTCACGGCGCTTGTCACTTCGCCACCCGTTCCCGGCACGCTGAGCGCGAATGCGGCGGTATCGGGTACTCTAGGGTACGTATCGCTTCGTCCGGGAGGCGTGCCCAATGGGTTGAGCGCCACGATCCGGATCGGTGCGCAAGGTGTGCCCACCGAAGCGGCTGTCGTCGAGGGTGGTTTCGACCCCGTCGGCCTGGCCGCCAGCGCGGGCGACACCGCATTCGTCGTGATCACGCGGGCCAATGGCGCCCCGCCCGTCTCCGGCTATCAGGTGATCAGCGCCGTCCGCCGCCCGACGATCATTCGCACGTCGCCGCCCGAAGGCAAGCGGGACGTGCCGCTCAACGCGATCATCGTGATCGTCTTCAGCGAGCCCGTCGACCCCGCGACGCTGGACAGCGCGACCATCCAGCTCACGCGTAATGCGGCGCAAGTCGCGGGCAGGGTGCGGCCGAACGGCACGGGCGGGTTCCGTGCCGAGTTCGATCCGGATTCGCTGCTGGCGCCGAACACCGATTATCGCCTCACGGTGCTGAACGGGATCAAGGATCTTAGCGGCGCGCCGGTTGACTCCGTGCCGCTGGACGTGACGTTCACCTCGGGTACGGCCGCGGTCGCGCGCGCCGTCAGCGGCACCGTCAGCGGCCTCACGGGATCCGGGCTCGTCCTTCATCTGAATGCGATCGAGGACCTCCCGGTAGGCTCCAACGGCTCGTTCACATTCGCGTCGCGACTCGCCGAAGGCGACGCGGTGACGGTCACCGTATCCGCCCTGCCGTCGGCGCCGAACCAACTCTGTTCCGTCAGCGGCGGCGATGGGATCATTTCCGGCCAGGACTTCTCCGGCGTCACGGTGGCGTGCTTCGTCGCCGATCCGCAAGGGCAGGTCCTGTTCTCGAGCAGCGGCGGCGATCCGGTGACGCACATTACATGCTCGATCTCGACCACTCGACCCTCACGCGACTCACGACAGGTTCCGACGCGGATTCGGCGCCGGAGTGGTCTCCGGATCACAGCCTCGTCGCATTTCAGCGGCGGGCCGCCGGCTCCGCATCGGGCGTTTGGGTGATGGGCGCCGATGGTCGGTCGCAACGCCAGGTGAGTTCGCGCGAGGGCGCACCAACGTGGGCGCCGGACGGAGAGCGGCTCGCGGTGGTCAGTCTCGGCAAGATGTATATCGTGAACATTCGCACGCGGAGCGAAACGGAAGTCGCCGATTCACTGGACTCTCTGACCTCGTACGATTTCCCGCGGTGGTCGCCGGATGGATCCACCATTGCGATCAACGGCCATCACCCCGGGCCGTCCGGGGATCCGATCTCGCAGCTCTATCTGATCGATACGACCGGCGCGAACCTGCGACGGCTGACGAACGACTACTCGTACACGAATGACGCCGAGGAGACCACCGAGTGGGACGCGAGCTGGTCGCCCGATGGCACGCGGATCGCATACTGGAGTTTCCTCCGGGGCATCACGGTACTCGCGTCGAACGGCACCGGCGACCAAGCGTACAGCGTGACCGGCGATTACAACTTCGCCCCTGCCGAGTTCTTCGATTCGTCCCCCGATTGGTCGAGCGACGGCTACTTCATCGTATTCCGCAAGAATGGACAGCTGGTGATCGCGCCGGCCAACCAGCGGGGCGGCGTGCAGCGGATCGTGACCGCGATCCCGGGCGGTGCATTCACGCCCGCGTGGCGGCGATGAGCGCGCGGTGATAATGCGTCTGATCGAGCGAGGGCCCGAGCGGTGACCGTTCGGTTCGCCTAGGACCCGAGAACGGCGTCAGCCACACTTCAAGAGGAGTGGAACACGAATGCACCGGATCCGCACATGTCTCGGCCTAGCCGGCGTCACGGTCCTGCTCGTCCTGCCTAGCGCCTGCGCCGATAACAGCGGGCCGCCTTCCGTGCCCGTGTACGAGATGCCCGCGCTCATCGTCTCGGCGCCATTCTCGTCCAGCGGCGGCGCGGGTGCGGCGGTCTCGGGAACGGTCGCGTATGTGTCGATGTCGCCCGCGTCGGTACCGAATGGCGTGCGCGCCGAGATCAGGAATGGTACGAACGGCGCCACCACGGCCGCATTGTCTACAATGGCGGATTCGATCCAGTGCCGATCGCCGCGGCCATCGGCGACACGATCTTCACCTCGATCACGCAGGTCGGATCAAAACCGCCGATCAACGGCTATCAGGTCGCCGGTATTCGACACGCGCCCAGTGTGGTGCGCACGAGTCCGCCTTCGAAAAGGGCTGACGTGCCGATCAATGCGACGATCCTCGTGGTATTCAGCTCTCCAATGGATACCGCGAGCCTGCGTGCGGCCCTCACGCTGAGCGTGGCCGGCACTCCCGTGGCCGGAACGGTGACCTTGCCCCAGAAGCCGGGCGACGTGCTAACCGCGACATTCGTCCCGGCCGCGTCGCTCGCCCCGAACACCGCGTATGAGTTCGATATCGCGGTGACGGCGCGCGACGTGGGCGGCGCTACACTCACGGCTCCGCTCGTGGTCACGTTCACCACCTTGGGCACGCTTCCGGATGTCTCGATCACCGGGCCGGCGCCGGGCGATTCGATGCCGGTCGGCTATCCGAGCCTGAACGCCCACGTATTCACCGCCAACGGCATCATGTCCCTCGGTGTCATGGAGTACGATGCGGTGCACGACAGCTGGCATCAGGTCGAATCCGAGACCGGCTACTTCTACGGAAGCTCGGGCGACGGCTGGTTCAAGATGTTGTCGCAACTGCAGCCAGGCCCCCACACGCTGAAGCTCCAAGTGCAGGATTCGTCCGGTCAGATCGCGACTTCGGCTCCGGTCAACGTAGTGGGCGCCACTCCTGACAGTTTGGATCGGATCGCGATTCGGTCGTTCACGGTGCTCGAGATCGCATTGTACGTCCCCGCGGTAGGCTGGGAGTATGGACCGCAGTTAATCGTTGCGGATACGCTTGGCTCGGGGCCCCTACAGATACTCGGATTCGAGATGCTCGACATCCCGGGACTCCAAGCGCCATTCCCGCGCGTATGGGCGGTGGACCTCGCGGTGCCAACGGCCCAGGATACGCAGCTGTTCCACGAGTTGTACGGCGACTTCGATCTCTCCTTCTCCGCGGCGGATGGCCATCGCGCGACCGGTGGGATAGCGACCGCGCGGCTCACCTATCGGGATCGTCTGGGAGGCTTGCATCAGAAGACCATCAGCGGAGCGGTCGTGTCAGGCGATTGGCCCGGAACCTATTCTGGCGGCTGCGGCCATTGGCGGAGTTGGGGATTCGAGTTCGACAATTGCACCAGTGGACTCAGCCTCATGGTAGGTGGGTCCCCACCGACTGCTTCGGCAAACGCGCGACGGGCGCGTGCGGCCAGGTCGAGCCCGTGAGTGTTGTGCGGGGTTAGCCGCCGCCCGCGCATTCACCCTCGCGTCGCTTCAGCCGCTGCCCTTCCGGCGACGCGCCCCGAGAAGAGACACCCGCCCAGGAACGTCCCCTCGAGCGCACGATAACCATGCATTCCGCCGCCGCCGAAGCCGGCGGCCTCGCCGGCGGCGTACAAACCTGGCACCGGTTGCCCGCCGGCGCCAAGCACGCGCGCGGCGAGATCGGTCTCCAGTCCGCCGAGTGACTTGCGCGTGAGGATGCTCAATCGCACCGCAATGAGGGGACCGGCCGCGGGATCCAGCAGTCGATGCGGCTTCGCGACGCGAATGAGCCGGTCGCCCAAATAGCGCCGCGCGCGCCGGATCTCGCGCACCTGCCAGTCCGCGGGCTCGGCGCCCATCATTTGCTCGTCGCGCACGCTGATCTCGCGCGCGATCTGTGCGACATCGAGCAACGCTGACCCCGCGAGCGCATTCATCGCGTCGACCAACTCCGGCAGCGTGCGCCGAACGACGAAGTCCGATCCGCGATCGACGAACGCCTGCACCGGCGGTGGCGCGCCGCCCATGAGGCGCGTGCGAATGAGCGACAACACATGCTTGCCGGTGATGTCCGGATTCTGTTCGGATCCGCTCAGCGCGAATTCCTTCTCGATGATCCGCTGCGTGAGCACGAACCACGTGTAGTCATAGCCCGTGCGCGTGATGCGCTCGAGGGTGCCAAGCGTGTCGAATCCAGGGAAAATGGGAGACGGCAGGCGCCGTCCCGTCGCGTCAAGCCAGAGCGAGCTCGGCCCCGGGATGATGCGGATCCCGTGATCGCTCCAGATCGGCGCCCAGTTGTGCAGCCCTTCGGTGTAATGCCACATGCGATCGCCGTTCACCACGCGCGCGCCTGCGCGCTCGCTGATCGCGAGCATGCGGCCATCCACATGATCGGGCACGCCGCACACCATGGTCTTCGGCGCGGCGCCGAGGCGCGGCGGCCAGTTCTTGCGTACCAGCTCGAGATTCGCGCCAATGCCCCCCGACGCGACGATCACGATCGGCGCACTGAACGCGAACGCGCCGGCCACGACACGCGAACTCTTCGCGCCGCGCGCCACCGGACTCGCCTCCAAGACATCACCGCTCACGCCCGTCACAGCACCATTGGTGACGACGAGTTCGTTCACGCGGTGCCGGAAACGGAACGTCACCAGACCGCGGGACTCCGCGATGCGCACGCGACGCACGAATGGCGCGAGCACACCCGGCCCCGTGCCCCACGTGAGATGGAATCGAGGCACGGAATTCCCCACCGGGCTCCCCGCTACGCCCCCGCGCTCCGCCCACCCGACGACCGGGAAGAACCGGATCCCCTGCGCGCGCACCCACGCGCGTTTCTCCCCCGCCGCGAAATCCACATACGCCTCGGCCCATTTCCGCGGCCATGCGTCCTCGGCGCGATCGAAACCGGCCGTGCCCATCCAGTCGCGCAGCGCGAGCTCGCGCGAATCGCGGATGCCGAGGCGACGCTGCTCGGGCGAATCCACGAGGAAGAGACCGCCGAGCGACCAGAACGCCTGGCCGCCGAGTGATTGCTCGGGTTCTTGATCGACGATGATCACATGGCGGCCGGCGTCGGCCAGTTCAGCCGCCGCGACCAAGCCGGCTAATCCAGCGCCAACGACTATTACATCGGCATCGACTGTCATACTCTAGCAACCTAACTGCGTGAGTCGAACCTCGAAACGCGTCATTGGTCACCCGAACTCCGTCAGTGACGAGTCGTGCGTGGGACCACGAACGACTCGACACTGACGGAGTTCGGGTGACCAATGACGCGGTCTGAGGTTCGACTAACGGAGTTCGGGGTGCTACACTCGCCTCTATTCCGCCCTGAGCGCCTCCGTCGGCTCGATGCGCGCCGCGCGGCGTGCCGGCACCCAACTCGCAATGAGCACCGATCCTACCAGCACCGCGACGATCCCCAGGAACGTCACCGGATCCGATGGCCCAACGTCGTACAGCAACGATCCCAGCACGCGCATGGCCATCAGCGCCCCCGCGAGTCCGATTGCCGCGCCGGCCGCCGCCACGCCGATCCCCTGCCGCACGATGAGCCGCACCACGTCCCCGCGCCGCGCGCCAAGCGCAATGCGCACGCCGATCTCACGCGTGCGCTGGCTCACGGCGAATGAGATCACGCCGTACGTGCCCATGACCGCGAGCGCGAGCGCCATCGCCGCGAAGAGCGCGAGCAGCAGCGCGCGGAAGCGCATCGCGCTCGACGCGTCGGCGACGCGCGAGTCCATCGCGCGCACATCGTACAGCGGCGCATCGGGGTTGAGCTGATGCGTCACTTGCCGAGCCGGCGCGGCGAGCGCGAGCGGGTCGCCCGTGGTGCGCACGTAGACCATCATCCGGCCGCGCATCGACTGATAGTACGACAGATACACATCGGCCTCGGGCAGCGAGTCGAGCGTCACGAACCGCACGTCGCCGATCACGCCCACCACGTGCGCGGTGTCCTTCCAGAATCCCCCCTGGCCGACGCTGATCGGCTTCCCGATCGGATCCTGTCCAGGCCAGAGTTTGCGCGCCGCCGTCTCGCCCACGAGCACGACCTTCGGCGCGCCGGCGCGATCCTGATCCGTGAACAGCCGGCCCCTCACGAGGGGCACGTGCATCACAGCGGGCCATTGCGGCGTGATCCAGTGCACGCCCACCTGCGGTTCCGTGCCCGGCGCCGCGGGCGGCTGGTCGCGCAGCGCGACGACGGTGATGCTGCAACCGCCGTTGAGCGGCGGACAGTCGCCGAGACCGACGCCGGTGACGGTCGGCAACGCCGCCAATCGCTGGATCATCCCGTCGTAGAAATTCGGCAGGGAATCTCTCGCGGCGGCGGCCGGCGCGTTGAATCGCATCGTCAGCATCTGCGACGCGTCGAAGCCGGGGTGCACGCCGAGCAGGCGCGTCAAGCTGCGCACCATCAACCCCGAGCCCGCGAGCAGCACGAGTGAGATGGCGATCTCCGCCACGGCGAGCGCGTTCCGGCTCGTCAGCCAACGCCGCTCCCGGCGCGGCGCTTCTCCTTTGAGCGCGCCGCTGAGTCCGAGACGCGTCGATTGCAGCGCCGGCACGAGTCCGAAGAGCAAGCCCGTCCCGATGGCGAGCGCGGCCGCGAAGGCGAGCGCCGTGCCATCAAGGCGGATCGTGCTGAAGTTCACCGCCCCGAGTCCGGCGACGTTGCGCAGCTGGAGCGCGCTCGTGGGATCCAGTGCGGCGAGCAGCTGCACGCCCCACCACGCGAGGGCGAGCCCGGCCGCTCCGCCCACGCATGAGAGCAGCAGACTCTCCGTAAGCAGCTGGCGCACGAGACGCGAACGCCCCGCGCCGACGGCGAGGCGCACCGCGATTTCCCGGCGCCGCCCGCTCGCGCGGATGAGGAAGAGGTTCGCGACGTTCGCGCACGCCGCGAGGAGCACGAGTCCCACGGCCGCGAGCAACACCAGCAGCGAGCGCCGCACGACAGGGTCGGCACGCGTCGCGTCGAGCTCGCGCGCCGCCGCGCTCCAGTGCACCGTGCTCACCTCCGGATGCGGGAACGCCGCGTCGACGATCACTCCGTAGCGCTTCACGGCCTCCTTCGCCTGCTCCGGCGAGACGCCCGGTTTGAGGCGCGCGGTGGCCTGGAAGGAGTGGCTCCAGGCCTGCGTGAGGACGTCCGAGGACAGCGACATCACCGGCAAGAGGACATCGGCGCGCCCCGACAGTCCGCGGAACCCGGGCGGCAGCACGCCCACCACGACGTATTGTTCGCCGTCGAGCACGATCGAGCGGCCCAGCACCGACGGATCGGCGTTGAACGACCG
Organism: uncultured Gemmatimonadaceae bacterium; assembly: GCA_963737845.1. Taxonomy (GTDB): domain Bacteria; phylum Gemmatimonadota; class Gemmatimonadetes; order Gemmatimonadales; family Gemmatimonadaceae; genus DATKOH01. The sequence continues at coordinate 121,407 of CAVTUD010000003.1, forward strand.
CTTCCAGAACGCGTCGGCCAGGATCGCGACGCGCGCGGTGCCGGGCGTCCTATCTTCCTCGGGCAAGAAGTTGCGGCCGATCGCGGGCTGGATGCCGAGCAGCGGGAGATATCGCGCGCCGACCACTTCGTCTACCAAGCGCTGCGGCTCTTCGGTGCCCGTGAGCGTCAGCTGATATTCCATCGACAGCGCAACGTCGGTGAACACCGTCTGCGCGTCGCGGAAGGCCGCGAATTTCGGGTACGACCACGGCAGATCGCTGCGCGCGGGATCGCTGCCCCACGCCGGCCGGCCGAGGCTCACCGCCATCAGCCGCTCGGGATCACGGAAGGGGAGCGGCCGCAGCAGCATCGCGTTCACGGCGCTGAAGATCGCGGTGTTCGCGCCGATGCCGATCGCGAGCGTCAGCACCGCGACCGCGGTGAAGCCCGGCGTGCGGCGGAAGGCGCGGAACGCGAAGCGCAGATCCTGCGTGGTGGTGTCGAGCCATGAGAGTCCCGCGGTCATGCGCGCCTCCTCCTTCACAGTGGTGATGTTCCCGAACCGCCGGCGCGCGGCGTGGGCCGCCTCATCGCCGCTCATCGCGCCCCGCGCCGCATGCTCGCGCTGCATCGTCTCGAGCGAGAGATGCAGGCGGATCTCATCCTCGAGTTCGCGCGCGTGCCCCTCCGGGTCGCGCAGCACGCGCCAGCGGTAGCGGAGCGAATCGAAGAGGGACATGACCCGTGCCTATGCGCGCCGCATCACGCGGCCGATCGCCGCGAGCACACGGTCGAAGCTGACGATCTCCTGCCCCAGCTGCCGCCGGCCGGCCGCGGTGATGGTGTAGTACCGCGCGCGCCGTCCGGTGGGCGACTGGCCCCACTTGGACGTGACCCACCCCCGCTTCTGCAGCCGCTCGAGCGCGGGATACAGCGATCCCTGCTCCACACTCAGTACATCGCGCGAGCGCGCCTCGATCTGCTGCGCGATCGCGTAGCCATGCATGGACTGTACGCTCAGCGTTCGCAGGATGAGCATGTCGAGGGTGCCTTTCAGCAGTTCGGCTCTCTCGGTGGTGGATCGGGCCATCAACGGACCTCGGATAGGAAGAATGACTACCTATTGATAGGTAGACACCCTGACTATCACAATGGTTGCCAAGGGCGGCGAGTGGAACCCCGAACCCCGTCATTGGTCACCCAAACTCCGGGAGTGACGAGTCGTTCGCGGTACCACGAACGACTCGTCACTGACGGAGTTCGGGGGACCAATAACGCGGTTCGAGGTTCGACTCACGCCGTTCTGACGTGGTACTATTATTCAGCACCGCGACTTGCCACCCGCATGGAGCCCATGCCCGCTCATCTCGCCGATCCCGATCACAACCCGTCCTTCACCAAATCCGTCTTCCTCGGCGAGATCCGCGAGGAGCTCGTCTTCCCCTTCCCGGTGCTGAGCCCGGAAGAATCCGAGAATCTCAACGCCATTCTCGACTCGTTCCGCGCCTGGGCGGCGGAGAACGTGGACTCGCGCCAGCAGGATCACGACGGGAAGTTCCCCGACGCGGTGCGCAGCGGCATGGCCCAGCTCGGGCTCATGGGCGTGAACATGCCCGAGGAGTACGGCGGGTTCGGCGCGAGTGCCATGACGTTCAATCGCGTGTTCGCCGAGATCGGCGCGACGGATCCGGCGCTCGCCGTCTACTTCGGTGCGCATCAGTCGATCGGCGCCAAGGGCATCACGCTCTTCGGCACGGACGAGCAGAAGAAACGCTGGCTCCCGCGCTGCGCCTCGGGCGAGCTCATCGCCGCCTTCTGTCTCACCGAGGCAGGCTCGGGATCCGATGCGCAGGCGATGCACACGTCCGCCGAGCCGAACGCCGACGGCACGCATTATGTGCTGAATGGCCAGAAGATCTGGATCTCGAACGCCGGATACGCCGGCGTGTTCACGGTGTTCGCGAAGGTCCCAGTCGAGATCGATGGCAAGAAGAAGCTGCGCGTCACCGCGTTCATCGTGGACGCACACGCCCCCGGCGTCTCGCTCGGCAAGATCGAAGAGAAGATGGGGATCAAGGCGAGCGATACGCGCACGGTCTCGTTCAAGAATGTGCGCGTGCCGGTCGAGGACAGGCTCGGCGACGTCGGCCACGGATTCAAGATCGCGCTCGAGATCCTGAACTCGGGGCGACTCGGGCTTGAGCGCCGCGAGCGCGCAAGGCGCGCAGCGCATGGCTGCGACGGCGCTCGCGCTACGCGAAGGAGCGCGCAGCAGTTCGGCCGCGCGATCGGCTCGTTCGAGATGATCCAGCGCAAGTTCGCGATGCTCGCCGCCGACTGCTACGCGGCCGACGCGGCATGGATGCTCACCGCGAGCATGGTCGACCGCGGCGGCATCGATTTCTCCCTCGAGACGGCGGCGGGCAAGATCTTCGGCTCCGAGCTCGCCTTCCGCGCCGCCACCGATGCATGCAGATCGCCGGCGGCATCGGCTACTCCAAGGAGTACCCGTACGAACAGCAGGTGCGCGACGCGCGGATCAACATGATCTTCGAGGGGACGAACGAGATCCTGCGCGCGCTCATCGCGCTCACCGCGCTGCAGCAGCCGGGCGAGCATCTCAAGGCGATCGGCAAGGCGTTCAAAGATCCGCTCCATTCCATTGGCGCGATCAGCACGTACATCGCGGGCCGCGTGAAGCGCCAAGTGGTGAAGTCGGTGTTCACGCAGGTGCACCCCGCCCTCGAGCGCGAGGCCGATCTCGTCGCGACGGTGATCCACGATCTCGCGCTCGGCGTGGAGAAGCTGCTCATCGAGCACGGCAAGGAGATGATCGAACACCAGTTCCACCAGGAGCGCATGGCGAACGCGGCGATCGATATCTACCTCTCGACCGCCGCGCTCTCGCGCGCCACCGCGGCGATCGAGGCGGCCGGCAGCGTTGAGGGCGCGCAGGCCGACGTAGACAACGCGCGCATCTTCATCCCCGCCGCGATGCGCCGCGCCCGCCGCTCAGTGCGCGCATTCGAGCACAACCAGGATGCGCGGCTGAAGACACTCGCCGAGCGCGCCCTGGAGACAGGAGCACTCACCGTGAAGACACCGACTGATCGGTAGTAACCATCATGTAAATCACGTTAATCCTGTCAAATGCTCTTCACCAATTCCTACTGAACCACTTTGACAGGATTAACATGATGTACATGATTTGAACAACGAACAGCTCAAAATCCCTAGTCCAGGAGACCTAGCATGGAGCGCACATCGAACGCCCGCTGGGAGGGCGACCTCAAGGCGGGCAACGGCAAGGTGAAGCTCGGCAGTGGCACCTTCGCGGGGAATTACTCGTTCGGCACGCGGTTCGAGAATGCGCCGGGCACGACTCCCGAGGAGCTGCTCGGCGCGGCGCACGCCGCGTGTTTCTCGATGGCGCTGGCGGCTGGACTCGCGAAGGGTGGTCACACGGCCAAGAGCATCGACACCACGGCCACGGTGCATTTGGATAAGACCGACGCCGGATTCTCGATCACGAAGATCGATCTCGTGACCGTCGGTGAGGTGCCGGGACTTTCGGCCGCCGAGTTCGGTACGGCCGCGGAGGACACGAAGAAGAATTGCATCGTGTCGAGGGCGTTGGCGTCGGTTCCGATGACGGTAAAGGCCTCACTGAAATAACGGCGAGGGTGACAACGCCGACGGCGCGTGTGACACCGCTGAGGGCGCGTGTGACGTGTGCGACGTGTAGCAACGGCAGTTGCCACACGTCAACGACCAGACGCGCCCTCAGCGTCGTCACACGCGCCGTCAGCGGTGCCACACGCGCCTTGCAATGCCGCTCGCAGCGCCGCAGAATCGTACCATGAAAATCCCCCTCTGCGCGCTCGTCATGCGCTCGCCCTTGCCGCTAGTTCCGCCGCCGCGCAGCATGACTACCCCGCTCCACTCATCAGCGAAACCACCGTCGCCGCCCTCAACAATGAGTTGAGCGGCGCCGCGGCGAAGCGCACAGTGGAATTCATCGCGCAACTCAATCGCCCGCGCGGGTCGAAGACGTTCAACATCGCGTCCGATCACATCGCCGCCGAGCTCACGCGGTACGGCCTCGACGGAGTCACGGTGATCGAGATCCCCACCGATGGCCGCACGATGTACGGCACTGAGAAATCGCGGCCGGCGTGGGATCCGCAGTTCGCGGAACTTTGGGAAGTGCGCCGCGATGGTGCGAAGACGGTGGATGTCACGCGCATCGCGAGCTTCGAGGACGAACCGGTGATCCTCGCCGAAGACAGCGACAGCGGGAGTGTCACCGCCGAGATCATCAATGTGGGCAATGGCACGTCGGAGATCCGATTACGCCGGCAAGGATGTGCGCGGCAAACTCGTGCTCATCGCTGCGCAGCCGGGCGCGGCCGCGCCGCTCGCGGTGGACAAGTTCGGCGCCGCCGGCATGGTGAGCTATGCGCAGAACCAGCCCACCGCGTGGAGCGGCGAGGACGAGAACCTCATCCGCTGGGGCCACCTCGACTCGTACTCGCCGCGCAAGACCTTCTCCTTCATGCTGTCACTCAAACAGGCGCGCGCGATGAGGGCGCGCCTCGCGGCGGGCGAGCATGTCACGCTGCGCGCCACGGTCATCGCCGCTCGTCATCCCGGCACGTACCGCGTGGTGACCGCCGTGATCAAAGGCGCGGATCCCGCGCTGAGCGCCGAAGAGATCGTGTTCAGCTGCCACCTCGACCACCAGCGGCCCGGCGCGAACGACAATGCGAGCGGCTGCGCGACGATCCTCGAGGTGGCGCGCACGCTCGACAAACTCGTCCGCGAAGGCCGCATCGCTCGCCCCGCTCGCACGATCCGCTTCATCTGGCCCGCCGAGATCGAAGCGACGATGGCGCTCTTCCACTACCGCGCCGACATGCGCGCGCACTTCAAGGCGGCGGTGCAGATGGACATGGTGGGCGGCAACGCAGAACACGAAGGCGATCTTCCACGTCACGCGCGGGCCGCCGAGTTTGCCGAGCTTCGCGTACAATGTGGGAGAGGCGTTCGGCGCGTACGTGAACAACGAATCGGACGGTTACGCCTCGGGCACCGGCGGACAGTATCCGTTCGTGTCGGTAGAGGGCGGCAAGGAGGCGCTGCTCGCGAACCTCGCCGAGTTCACGATGGGCAGCGACAACATCATTTACGCCGAGGGCTCGTTCCGCATCCCGGTGATCTACCTGAACGATTGGCCCGACCGGTACATCCACACGAATTTCGATACGCCCGCGAACATTGACGCGACGAAGCTCCAACGCGCGGCGTTCATCGGCGCGGCGAGCGGACTGTATCTCGCGAACGTGCGCTCCGCCGGCGTCGCGTCGCTCTGGAACGTGATGAAGGGGCAGGCCTTGCGGCGCGCCGCGGTGGTGATGGATCGTCGCGCCGCGCTCTCACCTGCGGAGGCGGGGGTGCTCGTGCGCTCACAACTCTCCATCGAGCGCGCCGCGTTCGCATCGATCGGCTCGTTCGCGCCGATCCCTGACAGCGTGAAAGCGGACGCCGATCTGTTCTTCACGCGCCTCGAGACGATGCTCGGCCCGGTCGCCGCGATGCCGGCCGCCACCGGCGATGGCGCCCTCGTGTACACGCGAACACCGCAAGCCACCGGACCGATGTCGCTGTTCGTCGGCTACGATTATTTCGCCGATCACTACAAGGGTCCGCAACCGCGCCTCATCGATTATCAGGGCCTGCGCGGCGCGGGCGGCGAATATATTTACGAGACGTTGAATCTCGTGAACGGCAAGCGCCACGCGCGCGATATCCGCGATCTCGTGAGCGCCGAGTACGGGCCGGTGCCGCTGGATATCGTCGTCGAATATCTCAAGGCACTGCAGGCGGCGGGCGTGCTGAGGCTCGCCGCCAAGGAGTAGCGCACCATGTGGTGGATCAGCTATCGCGGCGAAGCGAGCCACGGCATCAATAACATCGGCGTCTTCGAGGACGACGGCGCGCCACGCCGCGTCCATCCCCTGCTCCTCGATCCGTCGCCGACCGCGCACCCGCTGCACATCGCGCGCGGATTCGCGCTGGTGGGCGACGACCTGTACATCGCGAACGCGTGGCGCAAGGACAGCCACGTCGCGCGCTACCAGCGGCGCGGCGACACGTTCCACTTCGCCGACGTCGTGGTCGCGAGTGAGCACATCTCCGCGATGGTCCATCCGTTCGACGTCGAGCTCGGCGACGACGGCCGGCTGTACGTGTCATGCCAGGACACGAATACCGTAGTCGCGATCCTGCCCGAGACGCGCGCGCCGGCGCCGATCGCGTTGCACCTGCGCAAGCAATTTCCGAAGGGGAATTTCCTGCCGGGTACGCAGGTCGCGTCGGCGCAGGGGAACCTGCCGGAGGTTGGCGAGAGCGTTCCGTTGGACGTGCCGGCGCCGCAGGGACTCGCCGTGGTGCTCGACAAGCGCGGCAAACCGCGCCACTCCGTTCGCGGGATCATCGTGCACCGCAAGCATCTGTACGTCGCCGACGAGGCGGGCGACATGGTGAAGATCTTCGAGCTGCGCTCGGGCCGCCTCGTGGGACGCATCAAGGGGAAGCGCGTGAGCAAACCCGTGCATCTCATCCTGCACGGCGAGACGCTCTACATCGGCGCGTCGGGTTCGGGCAGCATCCTCGCGTTCGACATCCCGAAGAAGGCGCCGAAGGGAAAGTACAAACCGCGCACCGTCATCGATCGCAAACTCGACGCGCCCTCCGGGTTCGCGATCGGACCCGACGGGGATATTTATGTGGCCGAACGAAAGAAACAGCGGGTTCGGCGGTTCACGGCGGAGGGGAAGAAGAAGGGGACGTTCATTCGGGACCTCCCAGATTGGCCGGAGTTCCTACTGCATGTGCCGGACTCACTACGAACGACGTGAGTACCGAGTCGTGCGTGTTCGACCACTGACGACGTGAGTACCGAGTCGTGCGTGTTCGACCACTGACGACGTGAGTACCGAGTCGTGCGTGTTCGACCACTGACTGACGTGAGTACCGAGTCGTGCGTGTTCGACCACTGACGCACGTGAGTACCGAGTCGTGCGTGTTCGACCACGCAACTGCGGGCGTACCGAGTCGTTCGTAATCGACTCACGCAGTTTACGTGGGCCCGAACACGCACGACTCGGTACTCACGCTCTTACGTGGTCGAACACGCACGACTCGGTACTCACGCCATGCGTGGTCGAACACGCACGACTCGGTACTCACGCCATGCGTGGTCGAACACGCACGACTCGGTACTCACGCTCTTAGTGTTCGAACACGCACGACTCGGTACTCACGCCGTTCGTACGTTGAAACCCGCACCCGCGAGTGGTGTAAAACAGTGAGTAGCATCCCCCCCATTCCCGGAGGGCCTCAATGCGCTCACGAACCCTTCGCGTGGCTACCGCCGCGCTCTTGATAGCAGGATCGTCGCTCGGATTTTCCGCGTGTTACAGCGCCGAGGCGGGCGGGTTGTATGTCCGCTTCGCTCCGCCCGAACCGCCCGTCGAGGAAGTGATCGTCCAGCCCCAGCCGAATGTCGTGTGGGTACCGGGCTACTACTCATACTCCAACACGCACTACGTGTGGGTGAGCGGCCGCTGGGCGGCTCCGCCGGATGGCTACCACCGCTGGGTAGCCGGCCATTGGCGCGAGACCAAGAAAGGCTGGCACTGGGAAGAGGGCCGGTGGGACAAGTGATCGTGAACCCCTAACAACGTCATTGGTCACCCGAACTCCGTCAGTGACGAGTCGTTCGTGGTACTACGAACGACTCGTCACTGACGGAGTTCGGGTGACCAATGACGCGTTTCGAGGTTCGACGAACGCAGTTCGCGGTTAGTCGTCGCGCAGCGCGATCGATGGATCCAGCCCTGCCGCTCGGCGCGCCGGCAGCCAGCATGCGACGGCGGCGATCGCCACGAACAGCACGGCCACCGCGCTGAACGTCACCGGATCCGTTGGCGCGACTCCCACGAGCAGACTGCGCATCACCCTCGTGAGCGCGAACGACGCGACCAGTCCCACGCCGATCCCGGCGAGGCTCAGCTTCATTCCCTGCCCGATCACCATCGAGAAGATCCCCGTCTTCGGCGCGCCGAGCGCCATGCGCACGCCGATCTCCGCCGTGCGCTGCCGCACCGCGGTGCTGAGCACGCCGTAGAGTCCCACCCCGCTCAGGATCACGGCGATCGCCGCGAACGCGCCGATGAGCACGAGCGCGAAACGCGTCGGCGCGCGCATCTTGTCCACGAAACTCTCCATCGGCCGCACATCGGCGATGGTGGCACTCGGCTCCAACGCGCGCACCGCCTCACGCGCCGCCGATGTGAGCGCCGACGGATCGCCCTTGGTGCGCAGCGACCAGCCGCCGAGATTGCCGAAGAAGAACTGCCCGTCCGTGAAGTACATCGTCTCGCGCCCGGGCGCCGCGAGCGTCAGATGACGCTGATGCTTCACCACGCCAATGACGTTCACGTACTCCGCCGTGTCGGCGCGGAAGCGCACGAGCAGCCGCTTGCCCAGCGGGTCCGCGCCAGGGAATGCTTTCGCGGCCAGCAGATCGTCGATGATCACGCTCTGCGACTTCGGGATGTTCTCCGCCTCGGTGAAATCGCGCCCCGCGATGATCGGCGTGTGCATCGCGGCGAAGAATCCCGGCGCCACGATGAACGAGTTCGCCTGCTTGAACGCCGCCATGTCGGTGGCCGCCGCCTCGGTGCCCCACCGCACGTTCGACTCTTGTCCGTCGAGCAGCGTCGGGAACGACGACGTCAACTCCGTCACGCCCGGGACGGCGGCGAGCCGGTCGTTCAGGGCGCGCTGGAACGCCTGCCGCTCATCCTGGTTCATGCGCCGCGCGATCTGCAGGTTGAACGTGAGCACACCGTGCGGATCGAATCCCGGATCGGTGTTCACGAGCGCGAGGAAGCTGCGGAACATCAGGCCGCCGCCAATGAGCAGTACGAACGCGAGCGCGACCTCCGCCATCACGACACTGTTGCGAAGCTTGCGGCCGCCGCCGAGTCCTTCGTTGCGTCCGCTCTGTCGCAGCGTAGAAATGAGATCGGGGCGCGACGCGCGCAGCGCCGGGATCACGCCGAACAATGCCGCGGCCACGAGCGCGGCGAACATCGTGTACAACAGCACGCCGCCGTCGATCCCGACGTACGAGAGATTGGGAATGTCCTGCGGGCCGATCGCCACGAGCATGCCGATCCCCGCTTTCGCCACCGCCAGTCCGAGCACGGCACCGCCCATGGCGAGCACCAGCGCCTCGGCGAGCATCTGCCGCACGAGCCGCGAGCGGCTTCCACCGAACGCCGCGCGCACCGCAAGCTCGCGCTCCCGGCGCGACGTGCGCACCAAGATGAGGTTCGCCACGTTCGCGCACGCAATGAGCAGCACGAAGGCCACGGCGCCGAGCAGCGCGACGAGGGCGGGCTTCACTTCCGACACGAGTTCGGCGTCCATCGGCACCGCGCGGAAGTAGACGCCGGCGGTGGTCTTGATCGGGAATTTCTTGCGGAGGTCGATCCCGAGCGCGTCGAGCTGCGCCTGCGCCTGGCCGAACGTCGCGCCCGGTTTGAGGCGCCCGATGAGACGGAAGATCACGTTGATCCGCGATCCTTTCTCGAGGTCGAGGCGCGCAGCCTGGAAGATGTCGTGATCGCGGGTGATCCCGTAGCGTGGCGGGAAGAGGATCTCCAGCCCCGGCGCCGCGACGCCCACGATGTGCCCCATGCTGAAGCCCATGTCGAGCGTCTTGCCGATCACATTCGGATCGCCGCCGAAGTGGCTCTTCCAGAATTCGTTCGAGAGGATCACCGCGACGTCCTGCGGCGGTGGCGGCGGCGCGTTCGCGGCCGGCGGGGTGTTGGGCTGCGGCGGAGGCGGGATCGCGTCGTCGTCGTTGAAGTCGCGGCCGAGGACCACCTTGGCGCCGAGCACGCGCAGCAGATTCGGCGTCACGAATCCGAGTTTGATCTGTTCGGGTTCGCCCTGGTCGTTCTTGAGCGAGACACGGAAATTATTGATCCCCGCGATCTCGCTGAACGCCGTCGCCTGCTGCCGCATGTCCCAGAGGTCCGACGGCGCGATGAAGAAGTCGTACACATTCCGGTTCCGCATGTCGCTGGTGACGATGGCGAGACGCGACGGGTCCGCGTACGGCAGCGGGCGCAGCATCACCGCGTTCACCACGCTGAAGATCGCGGTGCTCGCGCCAATGCCCAGCGCGAGCGTGATGAGGGCCGTGATGGCGAACCCCGGGCTCTTACGCAGGGTGCGAACACCGTAGGCGATGTCGGACAGAAACGTTTCCATGGATCACCCCTGGGATGCGGATGGGTCCGGCGGGCGGTCCTCCGTTGGACACGCGGCGCTCGAAAAAGGTGTCCTCGGCCCCAGCACCGGTGCAAGCGCGCGCTTGCGCGGCGGCCCAGACCGCTGAATGGTTACGGGAACGCCTTCCTTACGGGGAACGATGCAATATCGTGTCAGCGGGGGCGCGGTGGTGGCCGCGATGATCGCCATTGCGCCCATGGCGCGGGGTCAGACGGTGGCACCGGTGCACGCGAAGCCGGTGACCGGCCCGGCCACGCAGCAGCAGATCGTCGCGAATGCCACGGTCATGGCCGCGAAGCCCGTTCCCGCGAGCGCGGCCGCAATGCACGCGAAAGTCTCGCCGCACCTCAGCGCGCCGGCGCAGAGCTGGGTGCAGTCGGAGGCGAGGGTGATCGCCGGGCGCAACTTGAGCTCCTCGGCGATGATCGCCATGGCGCAGTCCGACGCGAAGAGCCGCTTTTCCGGCCAGGGGATGTCCGGCATGGACATCGACCAGCTGGTGCAAATGGTGATGTACCAGGTGGCGCAGGATACGCAGAACGACCTCAGAGACCAGCTCGCCGCGGTCCAGAAGAGCAATCAGCAGAAGGCGGCGCAACGGGCGGCAGCGAATGTGCAGAAAGAGCAGTCCGCGGCAATGAAGGACTCGCTCAAGAACCATCAGGACCAGCTTGGCGACATGTCGGAGGAACAGCAGACGAAGATGCAGACGGTCATGGACCGCATGACCCAGGCCGAACGGGCACTGAGCAATATGATGAAGCGGATGTCGGAGACGAGCTCCGGCATCGTGTCGAATCTCAAATAGCGTGCGTCGTCATTCCTTCAGGAGGATCCCATGATCCCCTTCCGCGCGTTCGTGGTCGCGGCGCTTTACCTGCTCAAGACCGCCTCGTACCTCCAGCTGCCCGGCGTCACGGGCGAGAGCACGGACGAAAAGCACAAGAACTGGATCGCGCTCGAGTCCGTGAGCTTTGGCGTCACCAATGCCTCGGCGTCGGGCACCGGGGCCGGCGGGAGAACGAGTAGCAGCAGGACGGCGTCGCACGACGTCCAGGTCACGAAGCTCGCCGACCGCTCATCCGCCCAGCTCATGCAGGCCGTCGCGAATGGCAGGCATTTCGCCACCGCGGAGATCGACGTCGGCACGACACGCTACATGTTGAAAGAGGTGATCATCTCGTCGGTGCAGCAGACGGGGCACGGCTCGGGCGGCGGACAGCCCACCGAGCACCTGACGCTGAACTACGCGAGCTTGGAGATCGTCTATCCTCCGAAGCCGGGCACGACGGCTGCGGCCGGGGCCGCGGCCGCGCCGCGTCCGACGACCATGGCAGCGCCGGCGATGGCCGCGCCGCCTGCCGCGCCGCCCACGGCGCCGACCCGGGCAATGGCTGCCGCTCCGGCCACTATGTCGGCACCGGCCGCGACGAGCCCCGTCGCGCTCGAGCAGCAACTCACGCAGTCACTCAGTGGAGCGGGCCGCACCTGGGTCGCCACGGAAGGCCGCGCATTGTCGCAGAATAACGGGAGCGCGGATCAACTCGTGGCCGCCGCACGCCAGAGCGCGCAATCGCGATTCGGCGCGCAGCCCGCCAACGTCACGAACGCGCTCGCGTTCCTTGCGCTGATGGACGCGACCAAGGCGGATCACAATCTCGCGCAGCTACAACCGGCGATCCGCAAAGTGATGGGGGCGACGAACGCGAGCGCGGCCGGAGGGCTCGCGAATCTGAGATAGCGCAACGGCCATCGAACTGCTCTCATCGGAGCACTTCGATGGCCGATGGTCGATGGCCGCGCCAGGTTAGATTGAACGGCTATGACCCTCGTATCCATCTCCGGCGTCCGCGTGGATTTCGGCGCCACGACGATCGTGCAGGACATCACATTCACCGTCGCGCGCGGCGAGCGGTGGGGCATCGTGGGCCGCAATGGCGCCGGGAAGACCACGCTCTTTCGCGTGATCACCGGCGACGTAGTTCCGGTGGATGGATCGGTCGCACGCCTGCCTGGACTCCGGGTCGCGCTACTCGACCAGCAACGGGATTTCGGCGGCGCGGTCACGGTGTGGGAGGCTGCGGCGTACGGATACCGCGACGTGATCGCGCTCGAGAAGTCGCTCGCCGAGCACGGCGAGGAACTCGCGCGCCTTGGAGACAGCGTCTCGCAGGCGGACATCGAGCGCTACGGCCATGAGCAGGAACGCTTCGCTCACGCCGGCGGATACGACTATCACGCGAAAGTGGACGCGGTGCTCCAAGGGCTCGGCTTCGATCCCGCCGAGGCGCACGGCCGCGCGCTCGCGAGCTTGAGCGGCGGCGAACGCGGCCGCCTAGGCCTGGCCGCGCAGCTCGCGTCGCCCGCCGATCTCGTGCTGCTGGACGAACCGACGAACCACCTCGATCTCGACACCACACGGTGGCTCGCCGAATTCCTCGAGTCGTACGACGGCACCGTGATGATGATCTCGCACGATCGCGCCTTCCTGGACGACACGGTGGATCACGTGCTGCATGTGAACGCGAAGACGGCCATCGCCTACCGCGGCGGCTACTCGTCGTTCGTGACCCAGCGTGCCGAGCGCCAGCTCGCGCAGGAGCGCCAGGTGGCGCAGCAGCGGAAGTTCATCGAGAAGGAAGAGGACTACATCCGCCGCAACATCGCGGGGCAGAACACCGCGCAGGCGAAGGGGCGGCGCACGCGGCTCGCGCGATTGCCGCGATTGTCGCCGCCGCCGGGCGACGGGAGCGTGCTGAGTTGGCGGCTGGAGATCGCGGAGCGCGGCGGCGACCAGGTGCTCGTGGCGGACAAACTCACGGTAGGCGTGGCGGGGCGCGTGCTCGTGCGCGACTTCTCGTCGTCGGTGCGCCGCGGTGACGTGATCGCGTTGGTCGGTCCGAACGGCGCCGGCAAGAGCACGCTCATCGCCACGTTGCTCGGCGAGCGCGCGCCCGTGCACGGCGAGGCGCGCGTCGGCGGATCCGTCGGGGTCGAGTGGTTCCGGCAGGATCTCGAGCAGCTGCCCAAGGACCGCACGCTGTACGACTGCATCGAGGACCTGCGCCCGCAGTGGACGCGCGGCCGCATCCAGAATCATTTGGGTAATTTTGGATTCTCCGGCGACGAAGTGCGGTGGAGCACCGCCACGTTGAGCGGCGGCGAGCGCGCGCGTCTCGCGCTCGCGATGCTCACGCTCGGCCACGCGAACCTCCTGGTGCTCGACGAACCGACGAACCACCTGGATGTCGAGACGATCGAAGGCCTCGAGGACGCGGTAGAGGAATACGAGGGGAGCGTGATCCTGGTGAGCCATGACCGCGCGTTCCTGCGCGAACTCGCCACGCGCGTGTGGGCGTTCCACGGTGACACGATCGAGGATTTCGCGGGGCCATTCGTGGAATGGGAAGCGCACGCGGCGAATCGCACGGCGCGGCAGGAGAGAGCCGACGCCGAGCGCGTGGCCGCCCAGCGCGAGCAGACGCGCACGGCGGCAAAGAAGGCCGCCGCGAAGAAAGAGAGCGCGCCCAGCGACAAGAGTGCGCGCAAGGCAGTCGAGGCCGGCGAGCGCGAGGCGCAGCGGCTCGAAGCGCGCGTGGCGGAGCTCCAGCGCGCGCTCGAGGATCCGGCGCTCTACGGCTCCGGCGCCGACGGCGCCCGCCGCGCGGGCAAGCTCAAGTCCGAACTCGAAGCTGCCACGCGCGAGCGAGATGCCGCGCTCGAGCGATGGACGGCGGCCGTGGACGCGCTCGAGAGTAGTCGCTAGACGAGCATCGCGCCTTCGGTCGCGGCGCCATCCCGGCGCCGGCGCCCTCGCGCTTACACGCTTCGAGCCTCGCGCATACCGCGCGCGAGTCTCTCGCTACGCGCGGGGGCGCCTCTGCCGGGACGGCACCGCTCCCTAACATCGATCTCGTGGCGAGCGCCCTTGAGCGCGCGGGAAGTCCCTCGTGCCAACGCGGAGCGCCGCGCGTGCGCCGCCGTTCTCGATCCGAAGGCGCGCGGCGCGCCCCGGAGGGCGGCGCGTGCGCGTAGCGAGAGACTCGCGGCGCAGTTCAGCCGCGAGGCTCGAAGCGTGTAAGCGCGAGCGCCGACCCGGAGCGGGTGCGTCGCGCGCCGCCTTCGCGCGATGAACCAAGCGCGCTACGGCGACAGGTCCGCGGTGCTCGGGACGATCGCGGGTTGTTTCAGCCGCGCGAGCTCATCTGTTCACGGACTTGAGGTCCGCGCCGAGCGCCTGGTTCAGTGCCGCGAGCTGCTTCTGCAGCTGCGCGTTCAGGTCCTTGAACACTTCGTACGACTGCGCCGTCGGTTTGCCGTCGGCGCTCGACACGGTGTTGTAGAGCGAGCCGAGTTCATCGTTCAGTTTGATCGGGTAGTTGAGCATGTCCTGCCCCGCCCGGTTCTGCACGGAGTACAGTTCCGATTCCACCGCGTTCAGTTTCGCGCGTGAGCGTCGCGGCGCGCTGCTTGAGAGCGTTGTCGTTCGTCTTCGCGATCGCGGCGGCCATCTGCGCCTTCACGTTGCGGCTCGTGCGCACGCCGTTGTTCGCGGCGCTCACGGCGTCGCGGATCTGGATCTGCAGCTTGAACTGCTCCTCGAGGTCCGCTTGGCTCGCCTTCGAGCGCGGATCGTTCTTCACCACGAAGGTCTGCGACTCGGCGGTGCCGCCGTCCACGGTGAGCTTCACCGAGTACGTGCCCGGCACGGCGACCGGTCCCTGCAGGAATCCCGTCCACAGCACCATCCGGCTGAACCACGCGGCGTCGGGATACTGCAGATCCCACACGAAGCGGTTCATCCCCTTCTTGTTCGGCGCGCGGTCGGGCGGGAACGGATGCGCCGGCGCTTCCTCGGCTTCCGGTTGCACGTGGCGAATGACATTCGTGTCCACGGCGGCGGCGAGCACACCGAGGTTCCGGAGACTGTCGAGCTTGCCGCGATACCGCGTGCTGTCGGTGAAGGCGAAGGTGTCGGCCGCGCTCGTGAAGGTCTTGATGAGCGTGCCCTTCGCGTCGAAGAACTCGAGCGTCACCTTCTGGTCGGCGCTCTTCACCCAGTAGTCGATGATCGCACCGAAGGGCGGATTCTGTCCGCCCGGGATGCCCGAGCTCCGGCCCGGAACCGCCGAAGTCCGCGCGAATCACGGCCGCCGGTGCGAAGAGATGCGAGGCGCCCGCGATCGCGTCGCGGCGCGAGTGTGCGCAATAGTCGCGATGTCATCCATGATCCAGAACGACCGGCCGTGCGTCGCGGCGACGAGATCGTTGTCCTTCACGACGAGATCGTGCACCGGCACCGGCGGCAGGTTGCGCTGGAGGCGCTGCCAGTGGGCGCCGTCGTCGAACGAGATCCACACGCCGCGTTCGGTGCCGGCGTACAGCATCCCCTTCCGCACGGGATCCTCGCGCACGACGCGCACGAACTCGTCGCGTCGTGATCCCCGCATCGATGCGCTTCCAGCTCTTGCCGTAGTCGGTGGTCATGAAGATGTACGGCCGCATGTCGTCCAGCTGATATCGGTTCGCGGCCACGTACGCGGTGCCCGCATCGTGCGGCGACGCCTCGATCATCGAGACGCGCGTGAAATCGCCGAGATCCTTCGGCGTCACGTTCGTCCACTTCGCCGCCGTTGTCGCGCGTGATCTGGATGAATCCGTCGTCGGACCCGGTCCAGATGGTGCCCTTTCTCCTTCGGCGATTCCGCGATCGTGAAGATCGTGCCGTACGTCTCGACGCCGGTCTGGTCCTTCGTGATCGGGCCGCCGGACGGACCGAGCGTCGCCGGATCGTGCCGCGTGAGATCGGGGCTGATCGCCTTCCACGACATCCCCTCATCGGTGGACCGGAACAGCACGTTCGCGCCGACGTACAGCACGTTCGGATCGTGCGGCGAGATCGCGATCGGCGTCGTCCACTGCATGCGATACTGGATGTCCGACGACGGATGGCCGAGCGGATTCACCGGCCAGGGCGAGACATCCTTCTCGAAGCCGGTGAGCAGGTCGACGCGGCTGATGAATCCGCCGTAGCATCCGGCGAAGACGATGTTCGGCTGATCCGGACGCGGCACCACGATAGCCGCTCTCGCAGCCGCCGCCGTTCTTCCAGTCGCCATAGTGGATGCCGCCCGCGTTCGCGCTCGGCCCGCACAGACTCGTGTTGTCCTGCTGCGCGCCGCACACCCAATAGGGGAAATCGGTGGTGGTGGACACGTGGTAGAACTGCGCGGTGGCGAAGCTCTGCGCCGTCCAGCTCTGGCCGCCGTTGATGCTGACGTTCGCGCCGCCGTCGTTCGAATTGATCATGCGCTGCGGATCGTCGCTCGCGATCCACAGATCGTGGTTGTCGCCGTGCGGATCGCGCACGCGGCTGAACGTCCGGCCGCCATCGCGCGAACGCCAGATGGACGTGTTCAGCACGTACACCGTGAGCGAATCCTTCGGATCGGCGAAGATGCGCGAGTAGTACCACGCGCGCTGGCGCAGCTTGCGCTCCCAATTCATGCGCGTCCACGTCGCGCCGGCGTCATCGGAGCGGTACACGCCGCCCGAGTCGTTCTCGATGATGGCCCACACGCGCGCCGGCTTCGCCGGCGAGATCGGTGATGCCGATGTTCCCGATGATGCCCTTCGGCATGCCGGGATTGCGCGTGATCTCCTTCCAGTTGTCGCCGCCATCGGTGGTCTTGAAGATCCCGCTGCCCGCTCCGCCGCTCGAGAGCAGCCACGGCTTGCGCCCCGCCTGCCAGAAGGCCGCGTACAGCACTTTGGGATCCGCGGGATCCATCGCGAGATCGGTGACGCCGGTGGAGTCGTTGCGGAAGAGGATCTTCTTCCACGTCTTGCCGCCATCGCTCGTGCGGTACACGCCGCGCTCGGGGTTCGGCCCTACATGTGGCCCAGCGCGCCGACGTACACCACATCGGGATCCTTCGGGTGGATGCGCACGCGCGAGATCTGGCGCGTCTCGGCGAGACCGAGATAGGTCCACGTGCGCCCGCCGTCGCTCGAGCGGTACATGCCGTCGCCGTGCGACACGTTGCCGCGGATCGCCGATACTCGCCCGTGCCGACGTACACGATGTCGGGATTCGTCTCGCTCACCGCCACGGCGCCGATCGTGCCGCCGAAATACGCGTCGCTCGTGGGACGCCAGGTGAGTCCGCCATCGGTGGTCTTGAACAGCCCGCCGCCGGTGGTGCCCATGTAGTACTCATTGGGCCGGGCGACGGAGCCCGCGACCGCGACGGACCGTCCGCCGCGATACGGCCCGATCTCGCGCCAGGAGAGCGCGTTGAAGGCGGAAGTGTCGATGGCCGCCGGCGCCTGGGCGGCGAGCGGCGCGACCATGAGCGACAGCGCGACGGTGAACGACGCGCGGCGAAGGATGCTGGACATAGGATGCTCGAGGAAATGGGTGACGGTGCAGTGCGTAGAACTTCCGCGAATCCCGTCGGTTGGCAAGTACGCGCGAGTGGTTTTTCATCGCGCAGCCGGTCGCGGCGCCATCCCGGCGCCGGCGCCCTCGCGCTTACACGCTTCGAGCCTCGCGGCTGAACGACGCCGCGAGTCTCTCGCTACGCGCGGGGGCGCCTCTGCCGGGATGGCACCGCTCCCTGACGTCGATCGGCGGGCGCGCGGGCTGTCTCGGTTCGGGATCTGCGCGCGATCTCAGCACTTAGCAAGCGGAAAACGAGACGCGAGAGGGCGGCTACGCGCCGAGTCACGCAGCGGGCGCGAATCGCGGGAGTAGTGTATTCGAGCGCGCCACGATCGATGTCAGGAAGCGGTGCCGTCCCGGCAGAGGCGCCCCGCGCGTAGCGAGAGACTCGCGCGCGGTATGCGCGAGGCTCGAAGCGTGTAAGCGCGAGGGCGCCGGCGCCGGGATGGCGCCGCGACCGACCGCGCGATGAAGTTGCCCGACTACTCGCTACTCCCGCGCCGAGCGGCCATAATACGCCAACCCCGGGCGCGGAGCGGCACGATGGAAGGCGAGAAAAAATCGTTGAAGCAGAAAGCTGAGAACGAGCTGCGCGAGCTCGGGATCGTGTGCGGGTATCTCTTCCTCGTGTTCCTCTCCGCCGCGCTGCAGCGGTCCGTCATCGCCGACCAGCAAGGCATCGCGATCAAAGAGTATGGATTCGCGCTCATCAACGCGCTCGCGATCGGCAAAGTGATGCTCATCGCGAAGCAGCTCCACTTCGCGCAGCGGCCCGGCCAGCCGCTCTACGTGTCGGTGATCCTGCAGTCGGCGGCGTTCGCGGTGCTGCTCTTGATCTGCAAGGTGATCGAGGACGTGGGCTTCGACATGTACAAGGGAAAGACGCTCGCCGAGTCGCTCCCGCACCCGGGCGGCCGGCCGCTCATTGAATTGGGCGCCCTGACCATCGCGTTCTTCCTTTCTCTCCTTCCCTTCTTCGCGTTCAGCGAACTCAGTGGCTCGCTCGGCGAGGGAGCGCTCGCCGAGCTGTTCCTCAAGCCGAAGACGAAGAAGATCTGACCGCGCTCAGAGATAACTGAGCCACTCGCTCCGGTGCGCCGCCTTGTAGCGGGCGTACCATGCGCACGCGGGATATAGCAGTGCGATCGCGATCGCCCATACCAGATAGAGCAGCGGCAGGCTCCACGTGTATCCTTCGGGCGGCGGCGGGTTCGACATCGGATGGTTCGCGAACAGCCATGGGTTCACCGCGCCCTCGCGGATCGCCGATACCACGAGCGCCAGCGCGTGGATGAGCGGGATGTGCAGGAGATAGAAGAAGAGCGGCACGCGGCCGAACACGTCCAATGCATTCCCGACGGCGCCGCGCGCGCGCTCGAGCAACGGCAGCGCCGCGATGATCGGCCCCAGCGTCATGAGCAGGAAGAGCAGCGACGCCGGATACTTGTTCGTATTCAGGAATCGCAGCGCCGCGGGCGGCGGCGTGGGTGACTGCGGGTGCATCCAGTGCCGCGGGTCGCCGTACAGATCGGGCGCGCGCAGCACGATAAAGAGCACGATCGCGCCGAGTCCGATCCGGTAGCACAACCGGTCGCGCCGTGCGGGCTCCATGCGCATCACGGCGCCGAACGCGTAGCCCGCCGCCATCACACCGATCCACGGCACGAGCGAGTAGAGCACGACGATCGGGGTCCCCTGGATCTCGCCGCCGAGGTACATGAACTGCCAGAGCGGAGCGAGCGGGTTCTTGTCGAGCGTCTGCCAGAGCTGCGGGACGAGCGGATCGAGCAGATTGTGCGCCGCGATCATCACGACGCCAATGGCAGCGACCGCGCGCAGCGGCAACCACACCAGCGCCGCGAGCACGATCATGCAGCAGCCGAGCATCCAGATGACGCCCGCGAGCATGTAGTGCGACCAGTCGAAGTTGAACGTCCACGCGAGGCGCAGCACCGTGGCTTCGAGCACGATGAGCCACAGTCCGCGCGCGGCGAGGAATTTCGACAGCGCGCGCGGCCCGCCATGCGACATGCCGTACAGGAACGCGCCGGTGCCCGCGAGGAACACGAATCCGGGCGCCGAGAAATTCGTGACCCATCGCGTGAAGAACACGCCGGCCGTCGGCCCGCCCGGCGGCACGCCGGAGTACACGCGCACATGGTCGATCGCCATGAGGACCATGATGATGCCGCGTGCGATATCGATCGACCTTATGCGCCCGGAGGGTTGGTGCACGGGGCGACATTACATGCAACGGGCGAGAATTTCAACTGCGGACTGTCGGCTGTCGGCTGTTGCCTGCGACAGCCGACAGCCGACAGTCTGCAGTTATTTCTTGGTCCCCTTCGTGGCCCGCACTGTGCCCGTCGCAGACACACCGCTCCCCTTCACCACCGCCGTGATGGTCTGGTCGCCGGCGGTCGCGCCGAGGGTCCAATGCGTGGCGGCTTGGCCCTTCGCGTCGGTCATCACGCGCAATGGGTTCGGCGTGCCGGCGGCCGCGGTGAATACCACCTGCACGTCGGTCACTACGTTCCCGTACGCATCCGTGACGGTGGCGACGACCGGCTTCGCGAGTGCGTGCGCGGCCGCCGCGCTGGAGGGCAGCGCGCTCAGTTCGATGTTCGCCGCGGCGAGCGGCACGGCCTTCGCGTGGACCACCACCGGCGCGCCGCCGCCCGCGGCAAGTGCGAGCATCTCGGTCGCCCGATTTCGTGCCGAGCGTCCACTTGATCTGCGCGCGGCCATGTTCGTCCGCCACCGGCATCGTGTCCGCCACGCTCCCTTCGCGCGCGGTCACGTGGATCGCGGCGCCTGCCACCGCATTCCCATTGCGATCCTTGAGCATGACGATGATGGGTTTCGCGAGCGCCGCGCCGACCCTCCCTTCCTGACCGCCGCCGCTCACGACGCTCGCGCCGGCCGGCAGTTCCGCCAGCGCGTTCACCGTGAGCGTGAACGCGGGCAACGCGCGCGCGTTCCCCACCTGCACGCGCACGTGTTGCGCGCCCGAGTGCGGCCCGAGCGTCCAACGCGCCCATGCCTCGCCCACCGAGTCGGTGCGCACACTGAGCGCCTCAATGCTGCCGCCGTCCAGCGCGGTGAACGACACGGGCACATCGGCCTGCGCCGCGCCGGCGGAATCGGTCACGCGCACGCCCACGGATTCGCCAAGCACCGCGCCCGTGCGGCCGGCCGGAATGTCCCGCGCCGCTCTGATGCGCGTGTTCGCGCGCACCGGATCCGATTCCGCGATCACGGTCACCGCGCTGTCCACGCCCGCCGCCGCGATCACGAGCCGCTGACGCCCCGCGTGCGCGCCCAGCGTCCACGTCGTGTGCGCGCGGCCGTTCCGATCGGTCACGCTCTTCGCCGGATCGGCGCTCCCTTCGTCGCCCTCGGTGGTGAACGTCACCGCGACGTCGGCCAGCGGACGGCCGCCGCGCGAGTTCACCTGGAGTTGCACCGGCTGCGCGAGCCGGCGGCCGGCGGGCGCGCGCTGCCCCGCCCCCGATACCAGCGCGACCGAGGTGGGCGTGAGCGTCACGTCGGCGGTGATCGTGGAACTGTAGCCATCCACCTGCGCGGTGAGCGTCGCATGCCCGGGGCCCACGGCCTGCGCGACGCCGGCGGCGTTGATCGACACGACGGCCGTGTCGCCCGAGGTCCATTTGAGCGTGCGCGCCGGCACGAATCGCCCGCGCGCATCGAGCGGCCGCGCGACGAGCGTGACCGACGTGCCCTCGGGGATCCGCAGCAGCGTATCGTGCGCGATCGCGACGGCGCGCACCAATTGATAGACCGTGATGCGCGACGTCGCGAAATGTTCGCGCACCGCGGCGCCGATGTTCACCGAGCCCACGCCACGCGCGACCACGGCGCCGGACGAGTCCACGCGGGCGATGAGCGTGTCGTCGCTGGTCCACAGGATGTTCGCACCCGAGATCGTCGCGCCGTGCTGATCGGTGACCGTCGCGGCGAGATGCACCGTGTCGCCCAGCGCGTGCAACGTGTCGGCCGTCGGCGCGATGGTGATCCGGCGCGCCGCGAGGTCCGCGAAACTCACCCCGCCCATGTTCAACCACGGCGTGAGTCCCAGATTCCGCGCGTTCACGATGAGCCCGATGATCGCCGCCAGCGCCGCGATCGAAGAGATGGTCCAGCGGCCGGCCGTGGTGAGCCGCCTGACGTGTGTTGGAGTGGGCTTTGGCTCGCGCGCGGGCATCGCTGTTAGACTGTTGGGGGACTCGTGCGGCAACGCTTGCGTAGGTACAAAGTACGATGGCTGTCGCGCGCATTCGGGGCCATACTTAGGCCGTGACCAAGAAGCGTTGGCTGCGATGGGGCGTCGGGATCGCGCTCACGCCGTTCCTGCTGCTGCTCCTCGTGCAGCTCACGGCGCCGCTCTGGCTCGACGCGGCGTCGGTGAAAGCCGAGGTCGCGAAACTCGTGGCCAGCGCCACGGGAGGGCGCGCGCGATACGGCGGACTCGCGCTCCGCTTCCTCCCGCGCCCGCGTGTCGTGCTCACCGAGGTGAGCTTCGATCTGCCCGGCACGGTGAGCGTGCAAGCGCACAATGTGCTGATCGACATCAGGCTCCTGCCGCTCTTCCGCGGCAACGTCGAGCCGCGGCGTCTTCGTCTCGTGGCGCCACGCATTGCGATAACGATCCCGAAGTCCGCGCCGGACACAGCGCGCGCGCGCGCGAAACCGTTCTCGCTCGCGGGCACCGACTCTCAGTTGCACACCGTGCTCGCGATGATCGAATCGCGCGCACCGGGTCTCGAGGCCGACGTGGACGGCGGGCATCTGGAACTGGACTTGCCCTCTCAGCCGCCGCTGATCCTCCAGAACGTGGACCTCACCGTTGATGTCGAGTCGGACGCGATCCAGGTCACCGCCGGCGTGACCACGCCGTGGGTGAAGCGTGTGGCCGTTCGCGCGCGCATGAGTCCCTCCGATCTCGCGGGTACGGCCAATCTCGCGATCGACCAGCTCGATGCCGGCGCGCTCGGCGGCGCGCTCGGGATCTCGAGCGATTGGCCGGTCGGCACCGGTGTCGTGACCGTACAGCTCAATGCACAACTCAAAGGATTGAGCGACGCACAGGCGACCGTGCGAACGAGCGTGCCCAACGTGGCGCTGCGGTTCGGCAACGTGCGACTCGATCTGACGGGACTTGGGCTGGATGTCGCCGGCGAGACGCACGCCGGCGCCGCGACGATCACACTCAAGCGGTTCGCGCTCGACGCGCCGCGCATTGGCGCGAACGGCACGCTCACGCGCAGCGGCGCGGGCGCGCTCGCGCTCTCTGCCCAGCTCGCCGATCTCGACCTCACCGTCGCGCAGTCGCTGCTCGCGAGTCTCGCGCCGGCCGTACCGGCGCTGGCGTCGCTGCCCGTGAACGTGACTCGCGGATCGCTGGTGCATACGACACTCACGAGCCGCGCCGCGACGCTGGGCGATCTATTCGCGCTGCCGGCGATGACCATCTCGGGCGCCCTCGAGAACACCAATGCCACGCTCACGGTGTTCCAGGATCTGCCGATCACCGGTGCGAGCGCGAACGTCGCGCTAACCGCCGGACGCTTGCATGCCGATGCGCTGCGAGCGCGCGTGGGTGCGACCGTCGCGAGCGACGGCACCTTCGATCTCGACCTGAATCCCGCGGTGCCGCCGATGCGCGCGAGCGTCAACGTGAACGCCGACCTTGCGCAGGGGTTCGCGATCGCCGGCCGCGTGTTGGGCAAGGACAGCGCGGCGACGCTCGGCGCGATCACCGGAGTGCGCGGCAGTGTGCTCGCACACGTCACCATCGGCGGCGATGTGAACAGCGTCGTGCCGCGTGTCGATTTCATGTCGCTCAATGCCTCCGCGCACTACGCGGCCGTCCCGTTCGAGATCCATATCTCCGACGGCGGCGGGAGTTACACGACGCAGGCGCTCGCGATCCGCGGTCTGCGCGGCACGATCGGGCGCTCGACGTTCGACAGCATCGATGCGGGCCTGTCGCTCACCGGCCCAATGGTGGTGAGCGCCAGCCGTGGCGCCGTGCATCTCGCGCTCGCGGAACTGTTCACGTGGGCCACGTCGCAACCGAAGCTCGCGAAGCCGCTCGATGGCGTGAAGTCGGTGTCCGGCTCACTCTCGATCTCGGTCGCGGCGCTGTCCCTTCCCGTGAAGACACCGGACTCTCTCACCTTCCGCGCATCGGCCGTGCCCGAGCGGATCGCGGTGGACGCGCCCAAGTACGGTCCGCCCGCCAACGTGACCGGCGGTGTGATCCATGTGACGCAGGCTCGGGTGAATGCGACGAGCGTCGCGGTGAGCGCACTGGATGCCCGGCTCCTCGTGTCCGGCGGCACGGAGAATTTCCGTGATAGCACGAGCGAGCTGCTCGTCTTCGCGAAGGGGAACGTGGGGCTCGACGCGTTGGCGTGGGCGTTCGAGGAAGCGAAGCTGCCGACGGCGCTCAAGCTGCGCGGCGGGCTGCGGATCGCCGATGCGAGCGTGAGTCTTCGGACGAGTGAGGGGATCGGCGCGAGCGGAACCGTCACCGTGGAGGGCGGGCCCGAGATCGGCTTCGATCTCCACAGCGCCACCGACAGATTGCGGATCGAGCGCTTCACGCTGCGCGACGATGCGTCGAACGTGACCGTGAGCGCGACGGTGGAGGGCCCGCGCATCAATGCCGTGTGGAAGGGGCGCCTCGCCGGATCGAGTCTCGAGCACATCTTTGCCGAGCCGCCGCTCACGCTGGACTTCATCAACGGCGATCTGCGCGTCGAAGGCGATCTCAAGGCTCCGAAGAAGTCGCGCGCCACCGGCACGCTCACCGGCGCGGCGATCCATTCTGCCGCCGGCGATCGAGATCCCGCTGGTGATCGATCGTCTCTCGATCGAGGCGAGAGACACTTCACTGATGCTGCACACGGCCGAATTCTCCAGCGGCGCGAGCCGGGGCTCGATCACCGGATCCGTCGCGTTCCGCGGTGACAAGTTCATCGTGGATGCGGCCGTGCATGGCGACACGGTGATCATTCCCGTCACCGTCCATCACGCGGACAGCGCGGCGGCGGCGCCCCCGATCGCAGCGCCCGCGCAGACCAACGCGGAGAAGGAGACCAAGTTCATCAAGGCGCTGCACGAGATCCCGGCGGAAGGCAGCGTGCGCGTGGACATCGGCGTGTTGCGCGTGGGCACGTTGGAGTTCACGCCGTTGCAGGCGAGCGCGACGATCGAAGGCACGCGCATCGATCTGGCGCTCACGCACGCTGCGCTCTGTGGGATCGCGATGTCGGGCGGCCTGGTGCTCGAGGACGACACATTGGATGTCCACGCATCCCTCGCGGCGCATGCCGCGCCACTCGCGGGCGCGGTGAAGTGCCTCAGCAACCAGCACGTCGACATCACGGGCAAAGTCACCGTCTCGGGCGGCATCACGTCGCGCGCCGTTCCCGGCCGCGTCGTGGACAACTTGCGGGGCACCTTCAACCTCACCGCCACCGACGGCCGCATCAACAAGTTCGACGAGCTCGCGCGCGTGCTGAAGGTCGTGAACGTGACGCAGGTGCTCGTGGGCCAGGGCGCCGATTTCAAAGAGGGCGGCATGGCCTACAAGACCGTGGCGTTCGACCTCGCGATCACCGGCCCGCTCATCGATGTGAAGTCATTCTCGCTCGACGCGTCCGGATTGGATGCGGGCGCGCACGGCACCGTCGATTTCGACACGCGCGCGCTCAACATCGACGTGCTCGTCGCGCCGGTGAAGACGCTGAACTGGATCATCAGCCACACGCCCATCGTGCGGAGCATCTTCGGCGGCACGATCCTCGCGCTGCCCGTGCATGTCGGCGGCACGATCGATCGTCCGGTGGTGGTCCCGCTCGGTGCCCAAGCCGTGAGCGGCCGGCTATTCGATATCCTCGGGAACACGCTGAAGCTGCCTGCCGATCTCATCAAGACCGATACGGCCAAGAAGCCGTGAGTCGTGCGTCGTGCGTTTGCCGCTTGACAATTCCGGTCATGCGTTGTATTTAACCAATAGGTTAAACACAGGCCCCACGATGCTCTCAGGCAACGACCAGCTCTCGACCACCCTCAGCGCCCTCGCCGACCCCACGCGCCGCGCGATCCTCGCGCGCCTCGCGACCGGGGAGGCGACGGTCAACGATCTCGCGCGGCCGCTGCCCATCAGCCTGCCCGCCGTCTCGCGCCACCTCAAGGTGCTCGAGCGCGCCGGACTCATCTCCCGCGGCCGCGATGCCCAGTGGCGTCCCTGCCAACTCGACGCCGAGCCGCTGCGCGAAGTCTCCGACTACGTGGATCGCTATCGCCGGTTCTGGGAGGAGCGGCTCGACCGCCTCGAGATCTATCTCAAGGAAATCCAGACGAAGGAGAAGCCCCATGGCCGAAAAGGAAAGCACCGCTGACCGCGAGATCGTCACCACCCGTCTCCTCAAAGCGCCGCGCGAGCTCGTCTTCGCCGCGCTCACCGACCCCGCTCACATCGGCGAGTGGTGGGGGCCCGATGGCTTCCGCACCGTGGTGAACGAGATGGATGTGCGCCCCGGCGGGACGTGGCGCTTCATGATGCACGGCCCCGACGGCACGGACTACCCGAACCTCTGCACGTACACCGAGGTGGTGAAGCCGGAGCGAATCGCCTTCGAACACTCCAGCGACGATCCCAACGACCCCCGCCGCTTCCTGAGCGTGATCACGCTGGAGGATCGCGGTGGCGATACACTTCTCACAATGCGCGCCCGCTTCCTCACCGTCGCCGCCCGCGACTACGTCCTCCGGGAACATCACGCGGCAGAAGGCGGTAAACAGACGTTGGCGCGTCTTGCGAAGTACCTCTCGGCATAGCGATGTTCTCACTTGGGCCTCACCACCGCTCACCTCTCGCCCGCGGCCTCCCATGCTGAACGATCTCAAGTTCGCCGTCCGCAGTCTCCTCAAGTCGCGTGGATTCACGCTCGCCGTGGTGCTCACGCTCGGGCTGGGCATCGGCGCGAACACGGCGATCTTCAGCGTCGTGCGCGGCGTGCTGCTTGCGCCCCCTGCCGCACCGCGACGGCGACCGCCTCATGTATCTCCGCCAGAGCGCCGACGGGCCCGGCCGCGAGGACATCGCGTTCTCCGTGCCCGAGATCAACGATTTCCGCGAACAATCCAAGACGCTCGGCGGCATCGCCGAGTACTCGCCATACTCACTCACGCTGCAGACGGATCACGATGCGGTGAAGCTCGACGTCGGACTCGTCACGGGGAACTACTTCACCGTGATGGGGCTCTCGCCCGTGCTCGGCCGCCCGTTCGACAGCCGCGATGACGGCAAGGGTGCTGCGCCGGTCATGATGTTCACGTACGAGTACTGGAAGCAGCATTTCGGCGGCGATAGTTCGATCATCGGCAAGACGCTCACGATCGGCGCGAAGCCGGTGCTGGTCGTCGGCGTGCTGCAGCCGGCGCCGTACTTCCCGGCGCGCATCGACGCCCTCATGAACATGGTGAACAGCGAGCACCACCTCAGCGCGACGATGGTCCAGGGCCGCACGCACCGCATGACGCAGATGATCGCGCGGCTCGCGCCGGGCGCCACGGTGGCGCAGGCGCGCGCCGAGGTGCATGACATCACCAAGCGCGTGCACGCGGACCACCCCGAGGCGTACGACGCCGCGTCCAATTATCACGTGACGCTCACGCCCTTCCACGAAGTGCTCGGCGAGAAGGCGCAGCTTACGCTCTGGCTGCTCATGGCCGCTGCCGCATTCGTGCTCGTCATCGCGTGCGCGAACGTCGCGAACCTCACGCTCATGCGCGGCGTGCGCCGCGAACACGAGCTCGTGGTGCGCGCGGCGCTCGGGGCCGGCACGCGCCGGCTGCGCCGCCTGCTGCTCGCCGAGAATCTCGTGCTCGCGCTGCTCGGCGCGGCGTTCGGCCTGGTGATCGCGTTCGCCGGCGTGCGGATGCTCATTGCCTTCGCGCAGCGCTACAGTCCGCGCGCCGGCGAGATCAGTGTGGACGGCATGGTGCTCGGCTTCGCCTTCCTGCTCGCGGTGGCCGTGGCCGTGCTGCTCTCCTTCGCGCCGACGCTGGCGCGCGAGAACGGATTGGGCGCGGCGCTCGCGCAGGGCGGGAAGCGCGCGAGCGGCGGCGTGCGCCGCCAGCGGCTGCAGCAGGGTCTCGTGGTTGCGCAGATCGCGGTGAGCGTCATCCTGCTCACCGGCGCCGGCCTGCTCACGCGCACCATGCAACAACTCCAGAGCGTGGACGACGGGCTCGATGCGGGCCACGTGCTCACGATGGAAGTGCCGCACGATTTCAACTACAAGGACAAGAGCGCCGTGGTCGCGCGCTATGAGCAGATGCAAAGCGAACTGGCGGCGCTGCCGGGCGTGACGGAAGTGGGGATCGGTTCCACCATGCCGCTGCGCAGCGCCGGGTTCCTGCTCGATGTGAAAGGCGAAGGGCGAGAGGTGGCGCCGAACGAGCCCGCGCCGCAGGCGGAGTATCGCACGGCCAATCCCGACTATTTCAAGGCGGCCGGGATCCCGCTCATCGCGGGGCGCGAGTTCACGGCGAACGACGGGCCCGTGCCCGCGTCGCCAATGGTGGTGATGGTGAACAAGACACTCGCCAACCTGCTCTTCCCGGGGCAGGACGCCGTGGGCCGCCGCATCGCCTGGACGGGCGACGTGCTCAAGTTCATCGGCATCTCGGGAGACTGGCGTACTATGGTCGGGGTCGTGGGCAACACGAAGGACGGCGGCCTCGACGCCGCGGCGCTGCCCGTGGTGTTCCTGCCATTCGCACAGAGCGATTTCCCGTCGGGCGGATTGGTGATTCGATCGAAGGGCGACGTTGCGGCGCTGGGGCCAGCCGCGACGCGCATCGTGCGCGGGGTCGCACCCGACCAGCCGATCGAGCACGTGCTGACGATCGACCAGATCCGCGACGAGAGCGTGGCGCCGCGGCGGCTGAACGCGGTGCTCGTGGCGTCGTTCGGCATTTTGGCGCTCGTGCTCGCGACCATCGGCATCGGTGCGGTGCTCGTCTTCTCCGTGAGCGCGCGCACGAACGAGATCGGCA
The DNA here is from genome assembly GCA_963737845.1 of uncultured Gemmatimonadaceae bacterium. Classification (GTDB taxonomy): domain Bacteria; phylum Gemmatimonadota; class Gemmatimonadetes; order Gemmatimonadales; family Gemmatimonadaceae; genus DATKOH01. The sequence continues at coordinate 150,302 of CAVTUD010000003.1, forward strand.
TCCGCATGAGTCTGGGCGCCGATTCCGGCCGCGTGCAGCGCATGATCCTCTCGGAAGGCGGGCTGCTCGTGATCACGGGCCTCGCGATCGGAGTCGGCGGATCGCTCTGGCTCTCACGGCTCATGCAGGGACTGCTCTTCGGCGTGGCGCCGCACGATCCGGCCACGCTCGGCGCCGTGGCCTTCACGATGGCGCTGGTGGGAGTGGCCGCCTGTTGGATACCGGCGATTCGCGCGGCGCGCATTGAGCCCGGCGTGGCTCTACGGGCCCAGTAAACCGCAAACTGCCGGGAACCGGTTGACGGGAACCGGTGAGGCATGACAACGCATGGAGTTAATGCCATGCGTTTTCATGCATCACCGGTTCCCGACAATCGGTTCCCGGCTCTTTGCAGTTGACCGTCACCTCTTGACAAACAAGATGTAAGACAATTACCCTGGGAGCACCAAACCACCCGGGGACCAGAGTGGAACAACAGAACACCGACGTCATCCAGGGCACCCTGGATCTCCTGATCCTCAAGACCCTCAGCCTCGAGCCAATGCACGGGTTCGGCATCGCCCGCCGCATCGAGCAGATCTCACGCGGCGTGTTCAAGGTGAATCCGGGTTCTCTGCTCACCGCGCTCCAGCGCCTCGAGCGCGCGGGCGCGCTTGACGCGGCATGGCGCACCACCGAGAACTCTCGCCGCGCGCGCGTGTACTCGCTCACCCGTTCCGGTCGCCGCCAGCTCGAGCACGAGACGGCCGAGTGGACGCGCCGCACATCGGCGGTGTCGCTCCTGCTGAGAACGGAGGGATAGGCCGATGTCGCTCTGGCGTCAGTTCACCGCCGGCCTGCGCGTGCTCACGCGCCGCAACGCCGCCGATCGCGATGTGCGCGACGAGGTCGCCGATTTCCTCGAGCGCTCGGCCGCCGAGCATCGCGCGCGCGGACTCTCGCCAGAGGACGCGCGGCGAGCCGCCCGCCTCGAGATCGGGAGCGAGACCATGGCGCGAGAGCAAGTGCGCGGCTACGGCTGGGAGAATCTCCTCTCCACCTTCTTCGCCGATCTGCGCCATGGCGCGCGCCAGCTGCGCCGCGCGCCGGGCTTCACGGCGGTCACGGTGTTCACGCTCGCGCTCGGCATCGGCGCCACCACCACGATCTTCAGCGCCGTGAATCCCATCCTGTTCCGCGCGCTCCCCTACCCGCACGCCGAACGCATCCTCTCGATCTACGACGCGGGCGACGGCGGCGCGCATCGGATGGGCACGTTCGCCACCTACACCGAGCTCGCCGCGCGGAACCACACGCTCGAATGCGATCGCGGTGATGAAGCCGTGGCAGCCGACGCTCACCGGATCCGGCGAGCCCGAACGGCTCGATGGACAGCGCGTGAGCGCGAGTTACTTCCGCGTGCTCGGGATCGCGCCGGCGATCGGACGGGACCTCAGCGCATCCGACGACCGCCTCAGCGGCCCCGCCGTCGTGCTGCTCAGCGACGAGTTGTGGCGCCGGCGGTTCAATGGCGACCCCGCGATCGTGGGGCGCATCGTCAATCTCGATGACAACAGCTTCACGGTGATCGGCGTGATGCCGCGCGGATTCATGAACGTCCCGTCACCGGGCGCCGCGCTCTGGGCGCCGCTCCAATACGACATGACGCAGCCCGGTGCGTGGGGGCACCATCTGCGCACGATCGCCCGCCTGCGTGAGAACGAGACCGTCGAGCGCGCGCGCAATGATCTCAACGGCATCGCGCGGTCGCTCGTGGTGAAGCAGCCGCAAGCGTTCGGCCATCCCGCGCAGGGGGTCACGCCGCTGCAGGCCGAGGCGACGCGCAATGTGCGCCCTGCACTGTTCGCCGTGCTCGGCGCGGCGCTCCTCGTGCTGATCATCGCCTGCGTGAACGTGATGAATCTGCTGCTCGCGCGCGGCGTGATGCGGAGAGGGCGAGTTCGCGATGCGCGCCGCCCTCGGCGCAGGCCGCGGGCGCATCGTGCGCCAGCTGCTCACCGAGTGTCTGCTGCTCGCCGCGCTCGGCGGCGGTGCCGGACTCGCGCTCGCGCAGTTCGGAATGCGCGCGGTAGTGGCGCTCACGCCGCCCGATCTGCCGATGGCGAACGCGATCGCGCTCGACAGCTCCGTGTTCGCGTTCGGGTTCGCGCTGACAGCGGTGGTCGCCCTCAGCTTCGGCCTGCTCCCGGCGATGCGGGTCGCGCGCGGCGGACTGAACAATCCCCTGCAGCAACTCTCGCATCGCACCGCGGGCGGCCATCACACGGCGCGTCGCGCGCTCGTGGTGGCGGAGGTCGCGCTCGCGCTCGTGCTGCTCGTCGCGTCGGGCCTCATGCTTCGCACGCTCGAACGGTTCTTCTCCGTGCCACCGGGCTTCAATGCGTCGCACGTGATCACGATGCAGGTGCAGACCGTGGGCCACCGCTACGATTCGGACAGCGCCACGTTCCAGTTGTTCTCGCGCATGCTCGGCGCCGTGCGCGAGGTGCCGGGCGTGACCGCGGCCGGCTTCACGAGCCAGCTGCCGCTGAGCGGCGATGACAATGTGTACGGCGTGCACCTCGAGGCCGACAATGCGCCCACCGAGGACGCGCAGGCATTCCGCTACGGCGTGAGCGCCGGATATCTCGAGACGATGGGCATCCCGCTGCGCCGCGGCAGGCTGCTCGATGCGCGTGACGCCATTGGCGCGCCTGGCGCGGTGCTGATCAATGAGTCCTACGCGCAGCGCAAATTCCCCGGCGAGGATCCTGTGGGCCGGCGCGTGCATGTGGGGCCCACCGATCGCCCGTGGTACACGATCGTTGGCGTCGTCGGCGACGTGAAGCAGCAGTCGCTCGCGGCGGCGCGATCTGACGCCGTGTATCTGCCCACCGAGCAGTCATGGTTCGCGGACCACACGCTGTGGCTCGTCGCGCGCACGCGCGGCGACCCGGCGGCGCTCGCGCCCGCGATCCGCGCCGCGATCTGGAGTGTGGACCACGACCAGCCGATCGATCGCGTGGCGACGATGACCGATCTGCTCGCGCGATCGGGCGCGCAGCGCCGGTTCGCGATGGTGCTCTTCACCGCGTTCGCGATCGTCGCGCTCGTGCTCGCGGCCGCGGGCATCTACGGCGTGCTCTCCGGCAGCGTCACCGAGCGGACGCGCGAGATCGGCGTGCGCGCGGCGCTGGGCGCTTCGCGTGGCGAGATCCGGAACCTCATCATGCGCCAGGGCATGGCGCTCGCCGGCGCCGGCGCCGTCGTGGGCATTCTCGGCGCGATGGCCGCGAGCCGCGCGCTCGTCACGATGCTATTCGGAGTCTCGCCGCTCGACCCCGCGACGTACATCGGCGTGAGCGCGCTGCTGCTCGCCGTCGCCGCGCTCGCCTGCTGGATCCCGGCGTGGCGCGCGGCGAGGGTGGATCCGGGGATAACACTGAGAGCTGACAGCTGAACGACCGGGAGTCGATTGCCGGGAGTCGATGTGGCATAACAATCAATGTCGTTAACGACATTTGTTGTCATGCATCATCGACTCCCGGCAATCGACTCCCGGCCGTTCAGAGCAGTTAGAACGCCGCCGTCAGGTACAGGAACGGCCCATTCAGTTGGTAATTCAACGACAACACGTCGCCGTTCCGGAGCGTCTTGTTGATGTCGGCGTTCAGGAAGTGATATCCGGCGCCAATGCCGTAATTCTTGATCGCGAACCACTCGAGCGCGAGCCGATCGTCGGTCACGTGGCCGGCGTAGCCTGACAGGTCGAAGGGCAGCAGCTCGGCTTGAATGCGCAGGAACAGCGACGACGCCGGCGCGAAGTCGGCGTATATGCCGAGCAGCGGCACCGCCGCGCCGATGCCACCGCCGTTCTTTGAGGTCTCGTCGCCGTCCGGATGCGTGATCCCCAGCTTGAGCGCGCTGGTCACATAGTCCACGCCGAGGCCGGCGCCCAGCTGCCACCAATCCTTCTGCCAGATGTAATAGCGGTAGGTGAAGCCGAAGTAGTGGAAATTCGTGGTCGAGTGGAGCGCCACGTTCGGGACATAGGTCGAGTCGCCGAAATGGATGGTATCATCGAGCGTCCGTTGCCCCGTTCGCAGCACGTTGAAGTACTCGAACGTCAGCAGGTTCTTGAGGCCCCACTGGAATTGCGCATGGATGTCGATGTCGCGCGAACTCGAGGGCAGACCGAGCTTCCCTTCCATGTCCAGTCCGGGGCCGGACTCCGACGTACTCGTGAAGCGCATCTGCGAGTTGACCGCCGGCAGATATCCGCCCACAGAGATCTGCCACGGGTGTGGCACGAGACCGTAGCGCGGTAGACTGTCGGGATACGGCGGTTCGTCCGAGGGTGGCGGCGGCGGCACGGGTGACGGCGCGCCGAACGCGGCCTTCAGGTAGAGCGACGGCCCCTGGATCGCGTAGTTGTACGTCAACTCCGCGCCGTCGTTGAAGTATCGCGTGGCGGTCAGCCCCACATAGTGGTACGAGAGGCCGAAGCCGTAGTTGTGGAACGGGAACCACTCGGCGGCGATGCGATTGTCCGTGACCGTGCCGCCGTAGCCCGCCACATTGTTGATGTAGAGCATCTGGAGATCGCCGCGCAGGAACAGTTTGGGATACAGTTCCACGTCGCCATAGAAGCCAAGCATCGGCGCCGGGGCGAGGAAGCTCCCGCTCTTCGAATGCACTGTCAGACTGCCCCTCGACCGAGGCCTTGATCGCGAGACGTCCGGAGAGGCTGAAGGCATCAATGCCGAGGCCGGCGCCGATCTCCCACTTCGGCCGACGCCAGATGTAATAGCGGTACGTGAGGCCGTAATACTGCATCGCGGTCGCCGCATCGATCGTGGCACCGGCGTGATAGACCTCGCCGCCGAAAATGATGCTGTCGTCGATCGTCTTGGTGGCGCCGCGATTCAGGTGGAAATAATCGAATGTGAGCAGCTGTTTCTTGCCCAGCCGGAAGGTGGCGAGCGCCTCGAAATTCTGGGTGCTGTTCTGCATTCCCAGCCGCTTCTCGAGATCGATGCCCGTGCCTTCGAGCAGCTTGGTGGAGAACTGCGTCTTCGAGGAGATCCCGGGCAGGAAGCCACCCAACGCGATCGTGAATTTCGCGGGGAGCTCGCCGTACCGGAGCGTGGTATCCGGCTCGGACTTCGGTTTTGCCTTGGTCGAATCGCTGTCTTGGGCAGTCGCGGAGCCAAAGACCAGCGCGAGCGTCGCGAGCGTGGCCAGATGCGAACGAAAAAGCATGCGACTCCTGGATTCCGTAATGGTCGGGTGCGGAGTTGAGTCAATACTATCAGCCCTGGGCCTCTTCTGCGCTACCATCCCCGTTGGACTTTGGGCCTATTCCATATGAGGCCGGCGGTGCGATATTGCCGCGGGTCGCCAACAAAAGGCTGGTGGCGGCCCGAATGACTACCCGACCGGAGGCATGTCATGAACCGAACGCAATTGAGAGCCGTACTCGGCACCTTTGCTGTAGCGACCGTGTTGACCGCCGCGCGCGCGCAGACCGACCCCCTGCCGTCGTGGAACAATGGGAGCGCGAAGCTGGCGATCGTGAAGTTCGTCGAGGGCACGACGACACCGGGCAGCTCGACGTTCGTGCCGGCAGAAGAGCGGATCGCCACGTTCGACCAGGACGGCACGCTCTGGGTGGAACATCCAATGTACTCGCAGCTCTTCTACATCTTCGATCGCGTGCCGGCGCTCGTGAAGGCCGACCCGAGACTCGCGAATGTCGAGCCGTTCAAGACGGTAATGTCGAAGAACATGGAAGCGATGTCGAAGCTCACCATGCTGGACCTGGAGAAACTTGCCGGCGCGACGCTCTCCGGGATGAGCATGGACGATTTCCATGCGCAGGTGAGTGCGTGGCTCGCGGCGGCGACGGACCCGCGCTGGCACAAGCACTTCACCGATCTCACGTACCAGCCGATGAAGGAAGTGATGGCGTACCTGCGCGCGAACGGGTACAAGACGTATATCGTCACCGGGGGCGGGCAGGATTTCGTGCGCGTGTATGCGGATGCCGTGTATGGCGTGCCGCCCGAGCAGGTGGTGGGCAGCGCCGGCGAGGTGAAATACGTCTATCCCAACGGCGGCACGCCGCACTTGGTGAAAATGCCGAAGATCATCGTGAACGACAACGACGCCGGCAAGCCGGAAGCGATCCACTTGATGATCGGCCGCCGCCCGTATGCCGCGTTCGGGAATTCGACGGGCGATCAGCAGATGTTGGAATACACGAAAGGCGGAACGGGAATGCGACTGTCGATGATCGTCCTGCACGACGACGCCGAGCGCGAATATGCCTACGGACCTGCGACCGGATTGCCCGATACGAGGGTCGGGACATTCACGCAGGGATTGTATGATGAGGCAATGAAGGGGGGATGGATCGTGATATCGATGAAGCGAGATTGGAAGAAGATCTTCAGTTGGGAGTAGGAGGTGTTACCTGATGACTGATGACCGATGACTCATGACTGTAGTCTACTGAGTCACTGTTGACTGATGACTGTAGTTCGAACGGCCTGGTGCTCAGATAGCACCAGGCCGTTCGAATTGCAGCCAAGAGTCAACAGTGACTCAGTAGACTACAGTCATCAGTCATCGGTCATCAGTCATCAGGAACTGCAACTACCCCCTAATTATTCACCTTATCCTGCACCGCCGCCTGCGCCGCGGCCTTCTCGGGCGCCGAGATCTGTGACGGCCCGAGCTTCACGGTGAGTTTATCGATCGTCCCCGTGAACGTGAAGGGCAATTCATATTCGAAATCATCCACGCCCGTTCGCGTGTCCGCACCGACATCAAACGTCTCGTCGATCGCCATGAGCAAGGGGATCGATGCTCCATCGTCTTGCGATCCACTTCCTTGCCGTCCACGCTCAAGATCCCCGTTCCGCCCTTCGCCGGGCCGGGGCCGTCGTACTTGAAGTCGAATACGATCGTGTGCTTCCCGGCGCCGAGCGAGGGACCTTCCCACTTCGTTCGCTGCAGGTCGAGGAAGTTGTACAGGAACACTGGCTTGCCGCTGCCAAGGTGAAGCATCCCGATCAGCACGATGAGCAGCCAGCCACCGCCGCCCGCGACCGCGAGCGCGTTGCCGAAGAACGTGCCCATCTTCCCCCACCGGTTGCGCGCGGCGAGCCACATGAAGAAGAGCCCCACGACGAACAGAATGAGCGCCAGCCGGCGGAAGAACTGCTCACGGAACCACCAATTGAAGCTGCGGCTCAGATACAGCCCGTATCCGCCGAAACGTCCGCCGAGCGTCGCGATCATCCCTTCGGCGCCGCCGCTCGGGATCGTCACGTCGGCGGTGATCGTGTAATCGCGGTTCAGGATGCTCGGCGCACTGCCCATGGGAATTCCCATGTTCACGCCGGTGTACGTGAACACCGTCTTCCCCGCGACGGCGCTCGGACGCTCGGTGAGCAAGCGCGAGAATCCGGTATTGTCGAGGGGCAGCACCTGGTACTTCGCGGCCTCGCTCATGAAGAGCGCCTGCAGTTCCTTCAGCTTCGCCGGTTCCTTGTCCGCGAGATCGTTGTACTCGGAGTAGTCGTCCGTGATGTGGTACAGCTCCCAGCGGTAGCCGGTCATGATATTCGGCGTTGTGCCGACGCCCATCATCCAAGGCTCCAGCGGCGGATGCGTCGCGGCGATCCAGCCGTCGTGATAGATGGCACGATTGCCGACCATCTCGAAGTACTGCGTGGTGCGCTTGGACGCCGCGTTCGCGTTCGCCTTGTCGAAGGTGTAGGCCATGCTGATGCCCTCGATCGGGCGCTGCTTGATGCCGTCTACCATGGTGGGAGCCGGGATGCCCGTGATCTCGAGGAGCGTGGGCACAATGTCGATCACGTGATGGAACTGCGGGCGAATGCCGCCCACGTCGGTGATGTGCCCGGGCCAGGATATCGCGAGCCCTTGGCGCGTGCCGCCGAAGTGCGAGGCCACCTGCTTCGTGTACTTGAACGGCGTGTCGAACGCCCAGGTCCATGCCGCCGACATGTGCGGGTAGGTCTTGGGACCGCCCCACTGCCCGATGTGCGCGAATTGCACCGCTTCCTCGTGCGGGAAGCCGATCACGCCGTTGTACGCCGTGAGCTGATTGAACGTGCCCTCGATCCCGCCCTCGGGACTCGTGCCGTTGTCGCCGTCGATATAGATGATGATCGTGTTGTCGAGCTTGCCCAGATCCTGCACCTCCTGGATCACGCGGCCGATCTCATTGTCCGTGTACGCGACGTAGCCGGCGAACACCTCGGCCTGCCGCTCGAACAACTTCTTCTGAACCTCCGACAGCGTATCCCATTTCGGGAGTTCAATGGGCCACGGGGTGAGCATGGTGCTCGCCGGGATCACGCCGAGCTTCTTCTGATTCGCGAAGATCGAATCGCGCATCTTCTCGAAGCCCATGTCGAACTTGCCTCTGAACTTGTCGATCCATTCCTGCTTGGGCTGATGCGGTGAATGGGATCCGCCCGGTACATAGTAGAGAAAGAAGGGCTTGTCCGGCGCGGCCGCGTTGAGATCGCGCATGTACTCGATGGCCTCATCAGCCATGTCGGTGGTGAGATTGTACTCGCCCTCGCGGCCGATCCACGGATAGATCTGCGTGTGATCCCGGAAGAGGTACGGCTCCCACTGGTCCGTCTCGCCGCCCATGAAGCCGTAGAAGTACTGAAATCCCATTCCCGAGGGCCACTGGTCGAACGGGCCGGCGGTGCTGCTGTACTGGAAGCCAGGGGTGTTGTGATTCTTGCCGAACCAGGACGTGGCGTAGCCGTTATCGCGGAGTATCGTGCCGATCGTCGCGTTCTCTGGGCCAATGATGGAGTTGTATCCGGGGAATCCGGTGGACAAATCCCGATGACGCCGGCGCCCACCGAGTGGTGGTTGCGGCCCGTGATGAGCGCCGCGCGCGTGGGCGAGCAGAGCGCCGTCGAGTGGAATTCCGTGTAGCGCAGACCGCTCTTCGCGATCCGGTCGAGCGCCGGCGTGGGGATTACCCCGCCGAACGTGCCGGGCACGCCATAGCCTTGGTCGTCCGTCATGATGAGAAGGATGTTCGGTGCCTTCGCGGGCGGCACAATGCGCGGCGGCCACCAGGGCTTACTCTCTGTGGCCGCGCCGGCGATCTTGCCGCCGAACTTCATCGGCGGCGCCGGCAGTTGATCGCCCTTCACGGTGGTCGTGGCGCTCGGCTCGCCGAGCGTCCCGGTGATCACCTGCGCAGCGAGCGTCGCGGGGGACAGCAGCGTGGCGCCGATCAGCGTCGCGAGGGAGAGTACGGCGACGTGCCGCATGCGAGCCCGTTCCATTTGGATCTCCTTGCGTGGTCCGCTCGGAGGCAATGGAGTCTCGCGCCCCGCGTAGGAATCAAGAATGGCGCTGGCCATCGAGTAGTGATAAATGGCCTTTGGTCGTACGACCAACGCTCATGCCGGTGGCGGTCCCCCTCCCGGAGGACTAGAATCTCGCACCGACCTGCCATTCCCGAGGCCAGCCAATGACTCGCCGTCGCATCCTTGTCTACATTCCATTGCTCGCGATCGCGTTCTCCCTCGGCGCGCAGTCACCGCCCGCGAGCGGTGCTTACTCCACGCTCACCACGCTCTTCGCCGAGTGGCGCACCTTCCAGCGGCCGGTGATGACACATGGCGTGCCGGACTACACCACCGCCGCAATGCTGCATCAGGCGAGCGCGCTCGCCGGCTACCGGAAACGGCTCGCGGCCATCGATCACCACGCGTGGCCGGTCAATGAGCAGGTGGATTGGTACATCGTGCGCGCCGAGATGAACGGACTCGCCTTCGACCATCAAGTGTTGCGCCCATGGGCCAACAATCCCGCGTTCTACGTGACGGTGTTCTCCGATCGCAGCGACCAGCCGGCGCGCGAGGGACCGCTCTCCGCGGGCGCGGTGGACTTGTGGCGCTACACCTTCCCGCTCACGGCCGCGAGCGCCGCGCACATGGACTCCGGGATCACGATCATCCCTGCCCTGCTCGCACAGGCCCGGAAGAATCTCACCGGCAAAGGCCACGATCTCTGGCTGTACGGCGCGCGCGCGATCCACGACCAGAGCGCCACGCTCGCGGCGCTCGCGCCGCGCGTCGCCGACACGCCCGGCTCGCTCGCCGCGAACGTCGCGCGCGCGAAGGCCGCAACGGATTCCCTCGCGGATTGGCTCGACGCACAGACCGTCAAGAAGACGGCGCCGAGCGGGATCGGCGTGGGCAACTACAATTGGTATCTGACGCACGTGCAGCTCGTGCCCTTCACGTACAACGACGAAGTCACGTTCATGCGCACCGAACTCGCGCGCGCGTGGGCGCTGCTCGCGATGGAAGAAACTCGCAATGCCGGCTTGCCCGCCCAGGTGCCGATCGCCAGCGCCGACGAGCACGCGCAGCGTTTCAGCGCCGCCGTCACCGAGTACATGGCCTTTCTCGCCTCGCACAAGATGATGACGATCGCGCCGTACATGGACTCGGCGCTGCGCTCGCAGGTCGGATCGTTCACGCCCGGTCCGCGCGAGTTCTTCACCGAGGTGGATTACCGCGACCCCGAGGTGATGCGCACGCACGGCTACCACTGGTTCGACATCGGGCGCATGGAGAACGATCCGAACCCCGATCCCATTCGCCGCGGCGCGCTGCTCTACAACATGTTCAACACGCGCACCGAGGGCTTCGCCACGGCGTGGGAAGAGCTGATGCTCAACGCCGGCATGTTCGACGCACGGCCGCGATCGCGCGAACTCGTGTACATCCTCCTGGCGGAACGCGCCGCGCGTGCACTCGGCGACCTCGGCATGACCGACAATTCCTTCACGCTCGAGCAGGCCGCGACATACGCGTCCGAGAACACGCCGCGCGGCTGGCTCAGTCTCTCCGGAGGCCTCGTGCGCGGAGAGCAGCACTTGTACCTCCAGCAGCCGGGATATGGCACCAGCTATCTCGTCGGCAAGATGCAAATGGAGATGGCGCTCGCCGCGCGCCGGAAGAAAGAAGGCGACGCCTTCTCGATGAAGCGGTTCATGGATAATGTGAACGCGGCCGGCATGATCCCGGCGTCCTTGCTGCGGTGGCAGCTGTCGGGCGAGTTGCCGCCGGAATGTGAAACGGATGCTCGACGCGCCCTAGCGCGTGAACTCCAGGAGGCGGCGCCTTAGCGCCCGCCGAACCTCGTGGACGCCTCGGCCACCGCGGCGAGAAGCCGCGTCTCGTCGAATGGCTTGAGCAGGAACCCCGCGCCAAGATCCGCGGCGCGCCGCGCGATCCCAGCGTCGCCCGATGCGGTGATGAACACGCAGGGCACTCCCGGATGATGCACCGCCAGCTGTTCCTGCACTTCGAATCCCGACATGCCGGGCATTTGGATGTCCACCAGCACGATATCGGGCACACTCCCGCGCGACCAGGCCAGGAATTCGGGCCCGGAGGTGAATGCCGCGCTGGTGTAGCCGAAGGAACGGAGCAAGCGGCCCAATGCTTTCCCGACTTCCGCTTCGTCGTCTACGATCGCGATGAGCTGCGCCGGATCAGCCATCATCCTGTACGTAGCGCTAGAAAGCTCGCCACGGATATTGGACGAAAGGGCTACCCGGCGGGGTCGATGCGAGCGGCCTGGGAGACGCGCACGAGATCGGCGACCGACTGGACGCCCATCTTGGACATGACGCGCCCGCGGTGGACCTTCACGGTCTTCTCTGTGGTGCCGAGGTCGGCGGCGATGCGTTTGTTCGGTTTGCCGGCGATGACGTGACGCATCACCTCTTGCTCGCGCGGCGTGAGCGCGGCGAAGCTCGATTCGATCGCGGCGCGCGTGCTCGCCGTGCGCCGCGCCGCACGATCGGTCTCGATCGCGGCGCGTACCGCGGGCACCAGCACATCGGCCGTAGCCGGTTTCGTGAGGAAATCCGCCGCGCCCGCCTTCATCGCGCGCACGCTCGTGGGGATATCCCCCTTGCCGGTGAGAAAGATCACGGGCGTCGACCGCCCGCGCGCCAGGAGTTCGCGCTGCAGGCCGGGCCCGTCGAGTCCTGGCAGCGACACATCGAGCACGAGGCACGCGGCCGCGGGCGGTTCATCGGCAGCCAGGAACGCCTCGCACGACTCGAACGCCCGCACGGACAGGCCCTCCGCGCGCAGCAGCCGCGTGAGACCGGTGCGCACCGCCGCGTCGTCATCTACGAGGAACACCATCGATTCTTCGGCGATCGTCACTAGAAGCTCTCCACGGCGGGCAATTCGAACGCGAACGTCGCGCCGCCTGCGTCGTTGTTCTGACCGTATAATCTGCCACCCTGCGCCTCAATGAGCGAGAGGCTGATGGCGAGCCCCATTCCCATGCCGCCCCGCTTGCTCGTGGAAAATGGGGTGAACAAGCGGTCGCGCATTTCGGGACGAATGCCGGTGCCGCGGTCGATCACTTCGATGCGCACCACGCTGTCGGGTGCGGACACGCGGACGGTGACCGCGGCATCCGTCCGCGCCGACTCTTCCGTACTCTCGAAGGCGTTCAGGAGGAGGTTGAGCAGCACCTGCTCAATGTGCACGCGATCGGCCGAGACCATCGGCAGGACGTCAGGCGTCTCGATCGCTATCGCGACGTGGCGCATTAGCGACTCGCCTCGCACGATCGCCACGGTGCGCTGCACGACATTCGCAACATTGAGCAGTTCGACGCGTCCCGATCCGCTCGCGAAGTGGGCGCGCAGGCGGCTGATCACGTCGGCGGCGCGCTGGTCCTGCGCCGCGATGTCGGCGAGGATGTCGCGGATCTCGGCAATGTCCGGATTCTCGCGGGAGACGAGCCGCATGCCGGCCTGCGCGTTCGCCAGGATGGACGCGAGCGGTTGGTTCAATTCGTGGGTGATCGATGCCGAGAGGTGGCCGGCGGTGGCGGCGCGCGCGAGGCGCGCGATCTCGCGCCGCTCTTTCTGCAACTCGAGCTCGGCGTTGCGGCTGGTGGTGATATCGCCGGCGGCGCCGACGATCCGGACGCCCTGTCCCGGCTCATCTTCCACCTGTCCGCGCGCGGCGATCCAGCGAATGCTGCCGTCGGGCCGCCGCACGCGGTATTCGATCTCGAGCGGTTGGCGCGTGGCAAGCGTGTGGTCGATCGCCTCGCGCAGCGCCGCGCGATCCGCGGGCTCGACGGATGCCAGATACGCCGAGAAGGTGAGCGTCTCGTCGCGCGGCATGCTGGCGGCCTCGCGTGCTTCGGGCGTGGCCCAGATCTCATCCCGCGCGACATCCAGGATCCAGACGCCCCCGCGCGCCGCGCGCGATGCCATGCGCACGAGATGCTCGCTCTCGCGCAGTCCGGCGAGCGCGCGCCGCCGGGCGCGCCGCTCGACGAGCAGCAGAAAGATGAGCACGGCCTGGAAGATGATCGCCGCGCCGGCGGCGAGCACGATCTGGCGGTGTTCCTCCCAGAGCGACGGGGCGCGGTAGCGCACGATGGTGCCGGCCGGCAGCCGCGTCTCCGGAATGTTCCAGTGCTTGAGCTCCCGCCAGTCCACCATCGGACGGGGCGCGAGCGGCTCCGCGCGCGCCGCGGCCTTGGGCTCGGCGCCGTGCAGGATCTCGAGCGCAATGTCACCCGCGGCGCGGCCCATGTCGCTGAACACCGCCATCGCACCGCCCACGATCCCGCGGCCAAGGTACGGATCGGCGTACGCGTACATCGGTGCGCGGCTCGACGGCTGAAGCAGCTGCAGTGCGCGCGCGGGCGTATAGGTCGTGCCGGCCGAGTCGGAGAACATCGCGATGAACACGATGGCGGTGTGATCGGGCAGTTGCGCGACACGCGTGCGCAATTCCGCCATCGTGAGACCGGTGAGGTACGTGAACGGATACTCCCGCTGGAACGGCGCCGCCTGCCGGTTGAAGTCGGCGAGGAAATGCAGATCGCGAGGCGACGCGCCGTTGATCACGACGAAGCGCTGCGTCTCGGGCTGCAAGCGGAGCGACGAGCTCGATCGTCGCCGCCGCGGGCCAGATGCTGCGTATGCCGACGATCCGGTCATCCGGCATGCTCGCGGGAAGCTCATCGTCGGTGACGGCCATGTACACGAGCGGCGTGTGCGGGAATAACACGGCGCGATTCTTGAGCAGGTACAGCAGCGCGGGTCCGCCTGCGCTGATGATCAGGTCGGGCGAGCGGCCGCGATAGCGCGCCTGCAGGTATTCGCGCTCCATGTCGGAGCGCACCGTGCCGGGCAGGCGCTGGACATCGAGGTATTCCGGCTGGATCTCGAGATGGAAGGAGGAATCGAGGGCGAAGCGCTGGCGCATCGCCGAGTCCATCGCAACGTTCGCCGGGATCAGGCGCTCGTCGGAGTACAGCACGAGGATGCGCTTCGTGGGCGGCGTGGCCGCCGGCGGCTCGATGGATGGCTCCTGCGCGCTGAGAGCGGCGGACGCGATGCTCAGTGCGGCGAATGCGAGGCGCAGGGACTTGAGACGGACCATCACGGGTGGAAGATGCCGTGCGTCGCTCCGGAGCGCAAAGCGGGCGGCCCCAGATGGGACCGCCCGCTCGACTGCTTGCTGCCTCCAGCCGCCGATCAGTTACTCTGGTGCGTGTTCTGCATGGCCTTGAGGATGCCATCGAGATTGTACGTCTCGGGCGCCTGCAGCGGCGGGAACATCTTGTACGTCATCGAGCTCCTTCAGCCAGAGCAGCTGGCCGACGGGCAGCAGATTCCAGTCGTACAGGTACGCCGTGGTCGGCGAATCGAGCGCACCGCCGTACGAGAGCACCGACTTCTGCCCATCGCCAACGGCCTGCTCGAACGGATCGCGCCGGATGTTGTCGATCTGGGTCCAGTGATACGTCACCGGCGGAGCGAGCGCGGCGGCGCCACTCGATCCGGCCATCGTGTAGTAGAACTTCCAATTCTTGTACCGCACCGCCGACGGCGTCGCGTCCGCGTAGTAGAAGAACGTATTGCGCGCCGAGGTATCGCTCTTGCCTTCGAGATAATCGCGCTGATCCACACCGTCCAGCATCGTCTTCACGATGCCGGGATACTGGCCGGCCATGATCTGCTTGTTGAGCGCGTCGCCCTTGGCGCCGCCGGCGATATCCACGAGCGTCGGCAGCCAGTCGAGCGAGGCGAAGATCTCGGTCAGGAGCGTGCCCGGCTTGATGTGCCCGGGCCAGCGCACGACCATCGGAACGCGCATGCCGCCTTCCCACGTCGTGAGCTTCTGCCCCTTGAACGGAGTCGTGCCGCCGTCGGGGAAGGTCTGGGTCTCGGCGCCGTTGTCGGTGGTGAACGCCAGGACGGTGTTGTCGAGTTGGCCCATCTCCTCGAGCTTCTTGATGACGAGGCCGATGTTGTCGTCCATCTGCTTCATGCCGGCTTCATTGATCCCCCAGTCCTTCCCACCCGGCTCGCCGATCATGGCCTGGTACTTCGGCGGCAACATGGTGGTAATGTGCATGCGCGCGGGATTGTACCACACGAAGAAGGGCTTGCCGGTCTTCTTCGGATCGTTGCGATCGAGGAAGTCGATCACGTGGGCCGAGATCTCCTCGTCCACGCCCCGCGAGCGCTCCAATGTGAGCGGGCCCTCATCCTTGCACGTCTGATTGGCTTCGGTGCCATCGGACGATGTACAGAAGAGCATCGGCCGCGGCGGCGTCAGGCATGTCGCAGTCATCGGATCCACCGCGCCGGGGACCTCTGCGATCCCCTTGATCGGCGTGTTCTTGCACGGTGGCGCGAAGCCCTGCAGCAACGGCGTCTTGTTGATGTCGGGGAAGCTCACCTGCTCCATGGCGTCCAGGTGGTACAGATAGCCAAAGAACTCCTGGAAGCCGTGAGCAGTGGGCAACGCGGCCGTGTGGTCGCCCAAATGGTTCTTCCCGAATTCGCCCGTGGTGTAGCCAAGATCGTGCAGGAACTTCGCGATCGCCGGCGTGCCGGGGCGCAGATAGGACGGACTGCCGGGCAGCTGCGGCGGGATCATCCCGGTGCGCAGGGGATGCATTCCCGTGAAGAAGGCATTGCGTCCCGAGGTGCAGCTCTGCTCGGCATAGTAGGTCGTGAACTTCGCGCCTTCGCGGCCAATGCGGTCGATGTTCGGTGTTTCGCCGAGCGCCAAGCCCTCATGATAGAGGCCCACCTGCATCCAGCCGATGTCGTCGCCCATGATGAACACGATGTTGGGCTTCGTCGATTTCGCCTGCGCGGCGAGCGGAGCCGCCGTCATCGCCGCCGCGAGCACGCCCCGGCCAGCAAGGAAGACGAACGTTCCAGCTCGAATTCGTTCACCTTCTCCTGGTGTTGGGCCACGATCTTCGATCGGAAACGCTCCGCCCGGGCGATGGAGCCCGGGCGGGCGCAACGAACAGCCACTCCATTCCGCTCAGTCGTCGATCGCCGGCACGACCTTCACCGGCTTCTTCGGATCGAGCAATGGTACTGGGTTCGACGGATTCTTCAGGTTCGGGACGAGATCGTTCGACGCGCCGCCCGGCACGCGCTGGATGCTCGGATACTTCATGATCGACAGGTCGAAGTTGACCATCGGCGGATACAGGAGCGAGAGCACCCAGCCGTTGTCCTCGCCCGCGTACTTGCCGGGCGATTCGCCGGGCAAGCGCGACGCAACGGCGCCATTGAACGTCATGGAGTATTTCTCGCCGGGATCCATCGTGAGGTTGTAGACCGCTCCGATCGATCCGAGATTCTGGTCCGGACCCAGCCACGTATCCTTGGCCGTGTAGAGGTACTTCCACGCGATGTGCACCCACGGCTCGTTCGGGTCGCCGCCGATGTCGGCGCGCATGCCGAGGAAGTTCTCGCCATCGATGTAGATCCACGAGTCGCGCGCCGAGTGCATCGCCTTGCCGGTGACGTACGCGCTGTTGTCGATGCCGTCGAAGTAGATGGGCTTGCCGGCGTTGTCGGTCCACTCGCCCGTCGGCGGCGGCTTGAGGCCCACCATCGCGGCCGTCGTCGGCCAGATATCCATGTGCGACATCATCTCATCGAGATGCATGCCGGCCGGGATCTTGCCCGGCGCCCACATGATCCCCGGCACGCGCCAGCCGCCTTCGAAGGCGGTGCCCTTCTCCCCGCGGAACGGCACGGTGCCGGCGTCCGGATAGGCATCCTGCCACGCTCCGTTGTCGGCGCTCACGATCACGATCGTATTCGGCGCATCGGCGCGGATCTCGTCCATGATCTTGCCAATGTTCGAGTCGAGTTCGAGCATCGCGTCCGAGTAATTGCCGAGGTGCGTCTTCCCGGCGAATGCCTTCGCCGGATGGTTCGGGTTGTGCATCTTCATGAAGTTCACGTCCATGAAGAACGGCTTCGCGTCCTTGGCGTGCTCCTTGATGTACGCTACGGCCGAAGCGGTCTGCAGCACGTCGAATTCCGCGAGCGATTCCCACGTGATCAGCTCGCCCTTGACCGCGGGTTTGCCGGCGACGCCCGACCATTCGTGCAGGTTCACCGCGTCCTGGTACATCTTCCAGAATTCCGGATTGTACGACGGGAACCAGGGGTGCATTTTCGACGACGTGTCGCTGTACGTGTACACGCCGGGATAGTACGCCGCGAAGTGCTTCATCTCATCGAAGCCGTGCTCGATCGGATAGAATTCCGGCTTGTCGCCCAGGTGCCACTTACCGGAGAAGTACGTCTGGTAGCCGTTCTTCTTGAAGAACTCGGCGATGGTGGGCGTCTCCTTGTGCAGCCCGTTCTCGTCGCCCGGCGCCACCACGATCGAGAGCGCCGAACGGATCGGGATGCGGCCGGTGATGAACGACGCGCGGCCCGCGGTGCAGCTCGCCTGGCCGTACCAATTCGTGAAGTAGGTCCCTTCCTTCGCGATGCGGTCGATGTTCGGCGTCGGGTGGCCGAGCGCCGCGCCGCCGCCGGCGATGTAACCCCAGTCGCCCCATCCCGTGTCGTCCGTCATCAGCATGACGATATTCGGCTTCTTCGCCGATGCCTGCGCTTGCATCGCGCTCGGCGCGACAATGCTCGACGGCCGCGGCCAGCGCGACTACATGCAACACGCTGCTGCTGACCCCGGCATTCGCATGCGACTATCCTCGTGAAGGTGCGGTGGTAACGATCCTTCGGGGACGCCGACCTGCCATTCCGCCTACAATAGAACGGGCCTGCAAATAGCCCGGGCAATACGACCAAAGTCCGATGGCTCCGGCCGGACCCACGGGGTCATCTAGCATGGTCGCGAATGGCGCGGAGCGCAATCGCGCCGCTCGGCCCCTCACGGCGCCGCGAATGGCGAGCCGCGGCCGGTGCGAGTAGCGTAATCCGTCACCTTTTCAGTGGAGATCAGCCATGAACCGGAGCGCGTTCCAGATGCTGGCCCTGACGGTCGTCGGTGGGCGTGCTGAGTTCGACGATCGAGCGCGCAGGCGCCGAACAGAGGTGCGAAGCCGCCAACAGCGCCGAGCGCGGTACATGCGCCGCCTGCTCCGCAGCCGCCGCCGCCGGCCACCGGGGCGCCCGGGTCGGGACCGCCGTGTCATGGTTCCGATCTCGCCCAGTATCTGCAGTCGCCGAAGAACCTCATGACGGTCTGCCTTAACCGGCTGGTCCAGCTGGGGTCGGAAACGACCGACTACCAGGTGATGGCCGTGAACGACGCCGGATTCGTGCTCGCGCGAACGCAGGGCGGCAACGGAGGAAGTGGCGGCGAGATCATGAGAAAATTCGTGCCGTGGAGCGCGGTGCTCTACTACAACATGATGCCGGGATTCGTGCAGGTCGCGCTGGTGCGGCAATGATGCGCGGCGCGCCGGTCGCGCTCGCCATGGTCACGATCGTCGCCGCGCGCTCGGCCGGGCAGCAGCCGGTGCCGCCCAACCGGTTCGCCGCGAACGCGGACGTTGCGGCGACCGTGACTACGCTGCATCCGGACTCGGCGAAGGCGGGCCAGCGGTTCGACATCACGGTCGAGGTGACCAACAACGGACCGCAACCCGTGGGCGCGATCGAACTCACGCTCGAGCCCACCTTGCTCGTGATCCGGAACGTCACCGCGAGCGGTCATACGCTCTCGTGCAAGAAAGGCGCCTCGCAGGCCAAGGTGCCGCCGATCACGTGCGAGTTCACGGGAACGCTGAACGTGCACGCCCACGTGGATATCGTCGTGACGACCACCGTGTCCGGCAAGAACGGTGAATTCGCGAAGCTGTCGGCCACGG
Organism: uncultured Gemmatimonadaceae bacterium; assembly: GCA_963737845.1. Taxonomy (GTDB): domain Bacteria; phylum Gemmatimonadota; class Gemmatimonadetes; order Gemmatimonadales; family Gemmatimonadaceae; genus DATKOH01. The sequence goes on from CAVTUD010000003.1 coordinate 169,520, forward strand.
TGAAGGGGGCGGCCAACGATCCAGCGCCGGCGAACAACAAGGTCGAGAGGTACTTCAGCATCAGCAATTAGCGCGCGGCGCCCGGAGCGGCTACCGTAGGAGTTCACTCTCCTACGGAGCCGAGCCATGCATCGGAACATGCTCAAGACGCTCGTCGTGATCGCCGCCGCCGGCGCGCTCGCCGCCGGCTTGCTCGCGCAGACGCCCATGAAGGCGGCGAAACCGATGACCGCCGTGAAAGCGCCCGTCGCGCCGCCGACGCCCGCTCCCGCGCCGCAGGGCGGATCCGCGAACAACCAGCTGCCGTTCGACGGACCTGACCGGTCAATGGACCTCGACGCGCGCGCTCATGACGCGCTGCCTCAACAAGCAGATCATGATCGGCTCGGAGACGAACAGCTACAACGTGACTCGCGGTGACCGATGGGGGCTTCGAGCTCGCGCGCGTGAGCATCGAAGGCAACGGCCAAGGACACAACCAGAAAGTCACGCGTTTCATCCCGTGGTCGTCTGTATTGTACTTCGCCACCATCGGAGATTTCGTGGACATCGTCCTCGTACGCGAGCCGACATGATCCCTCGCCACCGTTCAATCATGTCCATCATGTTGATCCTGTCAAAGCACTTCTTTGACAGGATCAACATGATTTACATGATGGGGGGCCTGGCGCTCATCCTGTCGTGCAGCAAGAACGATTCGACCAGCCCCGGCGGGACCACCGGCAGTCTCGCGGTCACGATCACCGCGCCAGGCGGCGTGACGCCCAAGGTCACGGTGCTCGGCCCGGCCGGCTACCGCACGGTCATCACGTCGACGCAAACGCTCAACGCGCTCGCGCCGGGCAGTTACACCATCAACGCCGGCGCGGGCACGACTACGGATCCGATAGTCGGCACTGGATACGCCGGCGCGGTGACGGGCAGTCCCGCCACCGTCGCCGCCGATGCACAGTCCAGCGCGACGGTGACGTACACCGCGGCGTGGCGCAACGCGGGCGTGCTCTGGGTGGCGAACGAAGTGGGCCTCACGATCTCCGGATTCTCTTCCGCGAATCTCGCGGCCACCGGCGCGCCGGTGCCCGCCGTCGTGATCGGCAACGGCACCAGCACGAGCGCGGCGCGCGCCGGTATCGCACTCGCGCTGGATGATGCCGGCGGTCTCTGGGAGAGCAGCATCACCGACACGCTGCGTTATTGGACTGCCGCGCAGATCTCGAGCAGCACCAATGCGGCGCCGAGGATCATCGTGGTCCCCTCATTGCAGTCGCCCACCGCGCTCGCCATCGATGCGCAGGGCGATCTGTGGGTGGCCGACCAGTACGGGAATACGCTGAACGAACTCACGGCGAGCCAGATCGCAACGAGCGGCGCGAAGACGCCCGCCGTCGTCATCAGTGCGGCCTTCGGCACCATCATGCGGCCATGGGCCCTCGCGTTCGATGCGCACGGCAACCTGTGGGTGGGGAATCTCGATGGGAATTCCGTGGCCGGCTTCGCGGCGGCCGATCTCACGACGACCGGCTCGCCGCTACCGTTCGCCGGCATCACCGGAGCGCAGGGCGTCCATAAACCCATCGGGCTCGCGTTCGACGCGCAGGGCAACCTGTGGGTGGGCACCGTGCTCGATTCCCTCTCGCGGTTCAACGCGAGCGATCTCACGGCGATCGGGTCGCCCACGCCCACGGTGATCCTCTCGGGCGTGTTGCTCCAGAGCGAGTATGGACTGGCGATCGACAACAGCGGGGCATTGTGGGTGGCGAGCTGGCAGACGAACACGCTGCTGCGGTACGACGCGAACCACCTCACGACAGGAGCTCTGCCCGACGCGACGATCAGCAAGACAGGGGCATCGATCGCATTTCCAACGGGAATCGCGTTCTCGCCGGCGTGGGGGCAGCTGCCGGTGCATTGAGGGGAAGTGCTGACGGCGCGTGTGACACCGCTAACGGCGCGTGTAACACCGCTGACGGCGTGTGTGACACCGCTGACGGCGCGTCTGGTCGTTGACGTGTGGCAACGGCGACCGCGATGCCGTTGCCACACGTCAACGACCACACGCGCATCTGACAGTTTATTTATACGGCTTGTACGAGAACTTCTGACCGCCCACGCTGGCCTCGTACATCAGCCCGCCCTTCGCGACGGTGAACACCGCGACGCCGCTCGAATACTTGGCGTCTGCACTCGCGCCCGCCTTGAGCGCCACCGCGCTCACCTGCGCTGCGAACTCGAAGTCTCCCTTCTTGAACGCCTCGAGCGACTTCTGCGTCTCGAAGAAGATGACCTCCATGTACGACTGTCCACCCAGCTGCAAGCCGATCGTGATCTGCGTCATCGAGCATTCACCGATCGCATTGCCGCCCACGAGCAGTTCGCCGTCGCCATGCGCTCCGCCGATGCCGATCGCGCCCTTGCCCACATTCGGGAGCACGGCGTAGCCCGCCGCACTGCTGAAGAACTTGGCGATCCCCGGGTCCGTCTTCTTGATCTCGGCGATCGCGGCCACAACATCCGCGTGCTCATCGGCTCTCACGGTCTTGTGTCCGGCCGCGGCCATGAGTGGCAGCGACAGCACGGCGAGCGCGAGTGATTTCATCGTATGCATTGCAAGCCTCCTTGGGTACTCGTTGAACTACGACCACACTTCGAAGCTAGACGCTTCCTCTTCTTCGTGCAATCGAACGGCGCGTGTGGGGCATGGTACCGCTGAAATAGCGCGTGTGGGCCTTAGTACCGCTGAAACGGCGCGTATGGCAACTGAGCGTATGGTACGGCAGGGCGGGAGTTGGCGTCGTTCCCACTCACGCCGAGTCGTACCATACGCTCAGTTGCCAAACGCGCTGTTTCAGCGGTACTAGGGCCTACACGCGCCCCTTCAGCGCACCCTGCCCAGCTTGTCCGGCCCCAGCTCCGTCACGACGATGGTCCGCGTCAGCTTCTTGTCGCCCATCGTGAGATGCACCGTGTACGTGCCCGGCAGCACCCGCACCAACTCTGCGCGATCGGTCGGCTCGCCCAATCCGCGCGGACGCGGCCGCTGGCTCGACAGATCCCACGTCACGCGCTGCAGTCCGGGCACGCCCGACCCCGTGATGGTGCGCACGGTGTCGCCGTTCGCGCTCGTGATCACGAGCTTCACACCCTCCGGCTGCGGATCCTTGATGTAGTACGAGATCACGGCGCCGCGCGGCGGATTCTGTCCCATGAACTGCGCGCTGCCGCGCGACGGCAGGGTGTGATGCCAGCGGAACTGGTACGCCGGCGCCACATCGAAGAGGTGCACCGGCGCGCCGAGCAGCGAATCGCTGTACTCCTCCGCCGCGCCGATGCTCGCGATGTAGATCCCGCGGCCGTGCGTGCCCACCACCAGCTCGTTCTCGCGGTGCGCGATCGCGAGCGCTTCCACCATCACGTGCGGAAAGTCCTTGCCGAAGCGGCGCCACCGCTGGCCGCCGTCGAGTGTCGCGTACACGCCGTCGGACGTGCCGGCGAACAGCACGCGCGCGTTGCGCGGGCTCTCGATCACGATCAGGCTCCCGCGATCGGCGGGCAGTCCGTTCACGAGCTCGGTCCACGTGGCGCCGAAATCAGTGGTGCGCCAGATATGCGGCCGGTAGTCGTCGCGATGGTGACAGTCGAGCGCCACCCACGCGGTGCCGTCGGCATGCGCCGACGCCGCGATCGACTGCACGAAGCAATCGGTGGGCGCGCCCTTCGGGAACTTGCCCGTGGTGTTGATCCACGTGCGGCCGGTATCGCGCGACACCCAGATATTGCCGTCGTCGGTGCCCGTCCAGAGCACCGCCGCGCTGCGCGGACTCTCCGCGATCGAGAAGATGGAGTGATAACTCGTGTTCCCCACTTCGGGCGCCGGCTTGTCGCGCGGCGTCTTGGTCATGTCGGGGCCGAGCGCTTCCCAATCTTTTCCGCCTTGCTTCAGCCGGAAGAGCCGGTTAGCGCCCAGGTACACCGTGCCTGAGTCGTGCGTGGAGATGAGGATCGGCGTCGTCCAGCCCCACGTAAATGCGTAGCCGCTCTCGGCGCCGGCATCGAGCGAGGCCGGCACGATGTCGTCGCGCTTCCACGTGCGCAGATCGAGCTTGGACACGTTGCCGTACTGCCAGCCCGAGTACACCGTGAACGGATCGTGCGGCGGCACCTGCACCCACATGCCGTCGCCCCCGTTCACCGGATACCAATCGGCGTCATCGATGCCGCTCGAATCTCGCGATGCGCTCGGCCCGCACCACACACCGTTGTCCTGCAATCCGCCGCAGATCTGGTACGGTGCGAGCGAGCTGTCCACGATCACCGTGTAGAACTGGCCAATGGGCAGCGCCATGTGCCACCACGCCTTGCCGGCGTCGTACGTGACGTACGCGCCGCCGTCGTTGCCGAGGATGCGATGGCCCGCGTCGTGCGGATCCATCCAGAGCGCGTGGTTGTCCACGTGCACGTTGAACAATGATTCGGGCGCGAAGGTGCGACCGCCATCCTTGCTCTCGAGCAGTGGACTCGCGGCGACGAACACGTGCTGTGAATCCGTCGGGTCCACGAAGATCGCGTCATAGTAGTAGTGCGGTTCCGCCTGCAGATCGTTGACTTGCGTCCACGTGGCGCCCGCGTCGGACGAGCGGAACACGCCGCCGAAGGGACCCTGCCCCGGACTCGTGATGCCGCGATCGACTTCGATCATCGCGAACACGAGCTTGGAGTCCTGCGGCGAGATCGCGAGACCGATGCGGCCCATCCGGTCATAGGGCAATCCATTCTTCTTCGCGGCGTCGGTGAGACGCACCCATGTCTTGCCGCCATCGGTGGTCTTGTAGATCCCGCTTCCCTTGCCGACGCCTTCCATGTGTGCACCGCCCCAGCGCAGGCGGTGCCACGCCGCGGCGTAGAGCGTGTTGGGGTCCTTGGGGTCCATCGCGAGATCCACGAACCCGGTGGTGTCGTTCACGAAGAGCACGCGCGCCCAGCTCTTGCCGCCGTCGGTGGTCTTGTACACACCGCGTTCGTTGTTGGGACCCCAGAGATGTCCGAGCGCGGCGACGTACACGACCTCAGGATTCGCGGGGTCGATGACGACGCGGCCGATGGCTCTCGAATCGGCGAGACCCATGTTCTTCCATTTCTTGCCGCCGTCCACCGATTTGTAGACGCCGTCGCCCCAGTACTGCGAGCGAAGGCTGTTCTTCTCGCCGGTGCCGACCCAGATGATGTTGCTGTCGCTGGGCGCGACGGCGAGATCGCCGATCGTCTCGCTGCCGAGTCCCGACGAGATGGAGCGCCAGGTGACGCCGGCATTCGTGGTCTTCCACACGCCGCCGCCGGCGGCGCCAATGTAGAAGGTTTTCGGTCGTGCCTCGGCGCTCGTGGGCACCGCGATCGCAGTGACGCGGCCGGAGTACGCGGCGGGCCCGATCGCGCGATAGCTGAAGTTCGAGAGGAACTTCGAGACCGAGTCGGCGGTGGTGTCCGGAGCGGCCGCGGGAGCTTTCTTGGCGGCGGGCTTCTGCGCGGCGAGGGGAAGCGCGGCGAGCAGGACGAGCACGAGCGAGCGAGACGCGAACATCGGAGGGACTCTCAGGAAGGTGGCGAACAAATGCTACGACGCGGCGCGGAGCGCCGCTAGCGTACGCATGTGGGCTCTAGTACCGCTGAAAAAGCGCGTATGGCAACTGAGCGTATGGTACCGCAGGGCGGGAGTTGGCGCCGTTCCCAATCACGCTCTGTAGTACCATACGCTCGGCTGCTATACGCGCTTTTTCAGCGCTACTAGGTCCTACACGCGCGTGTAGTAGCCGTTCGTACATGTACGCTGGCGCCGCACTCGTCACGTTCACAGTTTGAAGCATGCCCCCGGAACACAGTTCCCTCGCGGCCGCCCTCGCGGATCGCTACCGCATCGAGCGTGAGATCGGCGCCGGCGGCATGGCGACAGTGTATCTGGCGCGCGATCTCAAGCACGATCGCGACGTGGCGCTCAAGGTTCTGCGCCCCGAGCTAGCCGCCGTGCTCGGCGCGGACCGGTTCCTGAATGAGATCCGGATCACCGCGCGACTCAGCCATCCGCACATTCTGGCGCTGATCGACTCAGGGGCGGCGGACGGCTTCCTCTACTATGTACTTCCCTACGTTCGCGGCGAATCGCTGCGGGATCGGCTGCGGTCGGAGAGGCAGCTCAGTCTCGAGGAGACTGCTCGCATCAGCGCGCAGGTTGCCGGCGCCCTCGACTATGCGCACCGGCAGGGTGTGATCCACCGCGACATCAAGCCGGAGAACATCCTGCTGCAGGAGGGCGAAGCGATGCTCGCCGACTTCGGCATCGCGCTGGCGGTGAAGGAGGCCGCTGGCAACCGCCTCACGGAAACGGGACTTTCCCTGGGCACGCCGCAGTACATGAGTCCGGAACAGGCGACCGGCGAGCGCACGCTCAATGCGCGGAGCGATGTGTACTCGCTCGGTGCGGTCGTATATGAGATGATCGCCGGGGAGCCGCCGGTCTCGGGCGCGTCTGCGCCAGCGATCATCGCGAAGCTCCTCACCGAGCGGCCCACTCGCCTGCGAGTGACCCGCGACACCGTACCCGAGGCGCTCGACGACGCCGTGCTCCGCGCGCTCGCGAAAGTGCCCTCGGACCGTTACGCGAGCGCCGGAGAATTCGCGGCGGCAATGGCCGCCGGCGTGAGCAAGCCGGTCGGGCGCGCGCGTACGCGACGCTGGCCGATCGCCGCGGCGGCGGCGCTGATTCTTCTCGCTGGCCTCGCATGGTGGGTTTCCCGCGGGGCATCGCGCGGCGAGCACGCCGCCGGTTTCGCGCTGCGCGACCGCACCCAACTCACCTCGTCGGGACGTGCCGAGCAGGTGGCGATCTCATCCGACGGAAAGGAGATCGCGTACCTCACAGAGTCGTGCGGCGCGGCCGGGTGCGCGTATGCGGTGGTGGTGCAGAATGTCGGTGAACCGGAGAGCCGCGAGCTGCTCACCGGACTCCAGACGGTGAACAATATCGAGTGGAGCCCGGACCGCCGGAATCTCCTCGTGACCGCGAGCGTCGGCGGACGGCAGGGCGCCTACCTTCTCTCGGTGTTCGGCGGCGCGCCGAGGTTCCTCTCGCCGATCTGGGCGAGTTTCTTCGCGGGCGGGGATTCGATCATCATGGTGCCGCCGCACGCGCTGAGCGGCGACTCCGTGGTGCACCTGCTCATCGCCGGCCTCGACGGCGTGCCGCGCGACAGCATCGTGACCAACGGTCCGGTCGATTGGATCTTCGTTTTCAATGTGCCCGGCACGACACGCTTCCTGGCACTCGCCACGCGCGGCCGGAACGCGGAGGTCCGCGTCATCGATCGGCAAGGAATGGTGACGCAACGCGGAGCCCTTCCGAGTGTCGACTTCCAACATGCCGCCGTGTGGAGGGCGTCGCGCGATGCGATCTGGATCCAAATGCAGCAGGCCGACCACCCCGGACTCGTGCGCCTCCCGTTCGATGCGACGAGCGGACGCATCCTGCCGGCGATCGACACCGTCTACTTTGGTGCAATGACCGGCTTCGACGTTACGGCGGATGGCAGCACCATTGTCATGGCCGAGGACGCCGCCGAATACGAGATCTGGGTCACGAGCGTGACCGACGCGTTGCACGGCCGCTTCGCGCCGAAGGATCGCGTGTGGCGGTCCTCGGCCGTGCTCACCGCCCAGATCTCCTACGATGGTTCGCGGATCTACTTCGTGAACACCGTCACCGGCGCATCGGGGAGCGAACGGCTGCCCTACGTGCTTCGCATGGCCGATCGCATCGCCGCGCCGGTCGCGAGCCGCGGCGCATTCGTGAAGGGATACTGGGCAGACTCCGTATCACTCGCCCTGGAGGAGCGCGAGGGGCAGCAGGTGCGCCTCGTACTCGTGGACAGCCGCACCGGCGCGCGCAGCGAAGAGCGCCTGCTCGACGACTCGGCGATCGTGGACTATGCGCATCTCGGAGGCGGCGGCGGCTGGACGTGGACTCCGGCCGATGGCCAGAGCATCCGCGTGTGGATGCCCAGCGACGCAGCGCCGCGCGTCTTCCCGAAGCCCGCGTGGTTCCTCGGTGTCGCCGGCCTGGGTTCCACGCTCGACGGGAAGCGGATCGCCATCGGCGGCGTTCGTGCCGGCTACGCGGATTCCCTGCGCTTCGATATCATCGACCTGAAGAGCGGCGCGGCGACTCCGTGGGGAACCGTGAACATCGCGTCGCTCAGCTCGACGTGTTTTCTGTCGGATGGCTCGCTGCTCTTCATCGGGTACGAGGCGGGCGGCCTGTACAAGCTCTACCGGGTGCGCGCACCGGGCCGCGTGGAGGTGATCGGAACCGTGCCACGCGCCGCAAAGGCGGTGGATGTATCACGCGACTTGAAGCGCGCGGCGGTCACCGTGAAGGAGGATCACGGGGATGTGTGGCGATGGAAACTCACGCATCACTGAACGCGATAACGGCGTGAGCAGGCCCTAGTACCGCTGTAACGGCGCGTATGGCAACGGAGCGTATGGTACGGCAGCGCGTGAGTTGGCGACGCCCACTCGCGCCGCGTTGTACCATACGCTCACTTGCTATACGCGCTTCTCAAGCGGTACTAGGGCCTACACGCGCATGTCAGCTCAACCGTGCAACGCGGTGATCAGATCCACCCGCATCGCGCGCCGAGCTGGTATGTAACAAGCCACGAGCGCGACCGTCGTGAGCAGCGCCGTCGTGAGCGTGAACGCGAGCGGGTCCATCGGAGTGACGCCGTACAGCACGCCCGCGAGCAGGCGTGATACCACGAGCGCGCCCGCGAGGCCGACCACGCCGCCCATGAGCGCGAGCTGCGCGCCCTGCCGGACCACCATTCGCATCACGTCGGCGGGCCTCGCGCCGAGCGCCAGCCGCACGCCGATCTCCGTCGTGCGTTCGCCCACCATGTACGAAACGACGCCGTAGATCCCGAGCGCCGACAGCACCAGCGCCGTCACGGCGAATGCCGCGATCAGTTCCATGGCGAACCGGCGTGCCGCGAGCGACGCCGACACCGTTTCGTCCAGCCGCTCCGCCGCGAACACCGGCAGCGCGGCATTGATCGACTGCACCTGGTCGCGCATGGCGCGTTCCACCACGGCCAACTCGAATTGGCCGCGCAAGAAGATCGCGAGGTGCTTGCCACGTTGCTGGTACAGGCTGGCATACACTTGTGGAATGTCCGGGCGCGCGAGCGAATCAGTGCGCGCGTCGCCGATGATGCCGACGACGGTCGTCCACGCCGGAGAGGACGGCGACAACTTCAGGCGTTTTCCGAGAGCATCCTGATCGGGCCAGTATGTTCGCGCCATTGCCTGGTTGATGATGGCCACCCACGGAGCCTGATCGTCGTCGTGATCGTCCAGCAGTCGTCCGCGCACGAGCCGCATGCCGAGCAGGCCGAAATACTCGGGCGTCACTTCCGAGGCGGTGAGGTACACGGGCTGGGTCGTCGTCGCGGGCCGGTCCTCGAGCACGACGCGCCGCACCGGCTGGTCCTGATACGGATGATCGAGCGGCACGGCGCCGCCGCTGCCGACGGCGACCTCCTGAACGCCGCCGAGGTTCAGGGCGCGGCGGATCACCTCGCGCACGAACGGCGCCTGCGCCGCCGCCGTGGGATACAGATCCTCCTTCGGATCGTTCGGGTACGGCAGCCGCGTGCGCACCACCATCACGCGCTGCGGATCGAAGCCAAGCGGCTCGCGTTCCAGCCGCCAGAAGCTGCGCACGAGGAGTGCGGCGCTGATCATCAAGGTGAGCGACAGTGCGAATTGCGCCACGACGAACGCCCGGCGGGCGCGCGCCTGACTGCCTGAGCTCGTCGCGCCGCGGCCTTCCTGTTTCAGCGCGCCGGTGAGATTCATCCGTCTGACCTGCAGCGCGGGCACGAGACCGAAGACGATCCCCGCGAGGAGCGACGCGCCGAGCGCGAAGCACAGCGCGACCCGATCGATCGAGATCTCGTTCAGCCTCGGCACCGCCTCGGGGATCAGGCCGGCGAGCGTGCGCTGCGCCGGAACAAGGAGCGCGAGCCCCAAGAGCGCGCCAAGCATCGAGAGCACGACGCTCTCGGTGAGCAGTTGACGGATCAGGCGCGCCGGCCCGCCGCCGAGCGCCTGGCGCAGCGCCATCTCGCGCGCGCGCGCCGTGGCCCGCGCGAGCAGGAGGTTGGCAACGTTCGCGCACGCGATGAGCAAGACGAACGCGACCGCGCCGAACAGGAACAACAACGGCTGGCGGACATCGCCGTTCACCCACCGGTCGAGCGGAACGAGACGCACGCGCCAATCGCTCGAAGGCGGATAGTCGGCCGGATATTGGCGCCGCATGTCTCGAACGAGTGCATCGACGCGGCGCTGCGCGTCCTCCACCGATGTGCCCGGCGCCAGCCGCGCGATGGCGCCGGGAAAGAGCGGAGTCCGCGTCGGAGGCGTCGTGAGCGGCGCGCCGGCGAATCCGAACGCGACCCACACCTCCGTTCCGCGCCCCTCACGATCGTGCTCCGGCGAATGGAACCCCGGCGGCATGACGCCAATGACACGATACGAATCGGAGTCGAGTTGCACGACGCGACCGATCACGCCGGGATCGCCGCCGAACACGCGCTTCCATAGACCGTCGCTGATCATCACTTGCCCGTTGAATCCCGGCGTGCGATCCGCCGGATCGAACGCCGACCCGCGCGCCGGACCGACGCCGAGCATCGTGAAGTAATTCGGCGCCACGATCAGCAGACTGACGCGCTGTGCGTGGTCCAACCCCGTCAGATTGTTATTGTCGTACCACGTCGGCGACACGTACTGGAAGACACCGGAGCGCTCGAGGTCCCACCATTCAGGCGTCGACATGCCGACATCGCGCGCGCCAATGCCGGCGAGATCATCCTCGATGCGGACGAGCTGCCCGGGCTGCGGGTAGGGCTGCGGCCGCAGCAGCGTGGCGTCGACGACGCTGAACATCGCCGTCGTGGTCCCAATGGCGAGCGCCATCGTGAGCACGGCCACGATCGTGAAGCCCGGCGATCGGCGCAACATCCGAACCGCGAATCGCACGTCCTGCACGAGGTGCTCGATCCACATTCCCACGCCGCCCCACTGGTCGCGCGCGATCTCCTGTGCGAGCCCCGCGTTGCCGAACTCGCGACGCGCGCTCGCGGCGGCGTCGGCCGGTGATTCGCCGCGCGCGATGCGATCGGCCGCCGCCATCTCGAGATGCGCGCGCATCTCATCGCTCAGTTCGTCGGTGCGGCGGTCACGCAGCCAGGGCAGCCAGTCTCCAAGACTCATGACTTCTCCGTGGCTGGCGGGAGCATGAGACCCGCGATCACGTCGGCCATGGTGTTCCAGCGCGACCGCTCGGCGGTGAGTCGCGCGCGCCCTTTGGTGGTGAGGCGATAGAGGCGAACGCGCCGCTTCGTGTCCGACAGGCCCCATTCGGCCGCGATCGCGCGCTGGCGCACGAGGCGCTGCAGTGCCGGGTACAGCGAACCGGTCTCGACATGCAGGGCGTGGCCCGACTGCGCGCGGATCAGCTGGATGATGCCGTAGCCATGCGCCGGCCCCCAGCGCAGGGTCTGCAGGATGATGAGATCGAGGGTGCCTTGCAGCAGCTCGATGCGGGACGTGGGGATCTGACGCGGCATGAGCCCACTAGGTAGACGGTCTACGTATTGCGTCTACATAGTGCGGATTGGATGCGCGGCTGTCAAGGCGCGTGTAGGCCCTAGTACCGCTGAAACCGCGCGTCTAGCAACTGAGCGTATGGTACGACAAAGCGTGAGTTGGAACGGCGCCACTCACGCCCTGTCGTACCATACGCTCAGTTGCTAAACGCGCGTCTCGAGCGGTACTAAGGCCTACCGACTGCTCTTAGAGGAATTCGACTTGCCCTGTCTCAATGTGGTACATCGAGCCGACCATCAAGATCTTCTTGTCCTTCTCGAGTCCGGCGAGCACCGGGCTGATCTTCCGGATCTCGGCCATCGTCAGCTTCACGTTCTCGGTGGCGACGGCGTTCACGAAGTCGGGGTTCTTCGCGCTGCGCTCGCCATTGAAGTTCTTCACGGCGGCCACGGCGGGCGTGAGTTTCTCGAGGAGCGCCGTGAGGTTGCCGAGCTTGGCGCCGTCGATCGCGCCCTTGATCGCGCCGCACGCCGTGTGGCCCATGACCATCACCACCTTCGCGCCGGCGACGGCGCAGGCGAATTCCATGCTGCCCGCGAGATCGCGGTCCACGAAATTGCCGGCAATGCGCGCATTGAACATGTCGCCGATACCCGCATCGAGGATGATCTCGGCGGGTGCGCGGGAGTCGATGCAGCTCAGGATCACCGCGGCGGGATGCTGGCCGCCGGCGGTGATGTTGATGTCGTGCAGATAGTCGCGATCCTGCCGCTCATCGCTCACGAAGCGTTTGTTCCCCGCCTTCGCGAGCTCCACGATCTCCTGGGGCGTGAGCGCCGTCTGCCATTCCTTGGTGAGCGTCACCACCTTGCGCGGCTCGGCGGCCGGCGGCACCGGGCATGGTTCGGGCTTGCATCCGAAAAGCAGCGCGCCGGCGCCCGTGATCGCACCGGCCTTTACGAATTGGCGGCGGTCCAACAATGGCTGGGTCATGGGAAGAGGCCTCCGTTGCTTGAGAGAACTCGCGAGATCCTCCGTTGGATTCCTGCGCAAGTGGTCTGCCACTCCCAGCATACGCCGCTCGCGAATGACGCGCCAGCCGCCCTCGCGGTTCTCCGGTCGTTGCAACATGTTCGATACTTGAGGAGACCCGACCGATGATCAATGGTTTAGCAGCTATGCTCGCGTGGCACTGGCTCGCGCTTCCGAGTACTGCCGTGGCGCCGCCGGTGGTCGTGATCACGGCGCGCGAATACGCCTTCAATGCGCCGGACTCCATCGCCGCGGGGCCTACCACCATCCGTCTCGTCTCGCGGGGTCGCGAGCAGCATTTCGTGTGGATCGCCCGCCTCGAGAATTCCCACACGCTGGCGGACTTCGAGCAGACGCTCGGCACGCCGGGCACCCCGCACTGGATCACGCAGATAGGCGGCGTCGGCACGATCGAACCGGGCGGCTCGGCGAGTACGACCATCGACCTCGCGCCTGGCTCGTACGTTCTCGAATGCGACATGGAGGACTCGAAGGGAACGCCCCACATGATGGAAGGGATGATCCGCGAGCTCGTCGTCACGGCGACACGCAACGGCGCGAAGATGCCCGCGGCCAATGTGCGGATGGATCTCTCGGACTACGCGTTCACTCTGCCGAATCCGTTGCGCGCGGGCGCGCACGTGATCGAGGTACGCAACACCGGCTCGCAACCGCACATGGCGATGCTCTGGCGCCTACACGACGGGAAGACGGTCTCCGATGTCGTGAAATGGATGGACGCGCCCACCGATCCGGGACCCGCACCCGTCACCTTGCTCGGCGGAACGCCAGACCTGGACCCGGGGCTCTCGTTGCAACTCCCGGTGGATCTCGCAGCGGGGACCTACGTGCTGATCTGCCTCGTGGACGACGCGCGCGACCACAAACCACATTATTCACACGGCATGGTGCGCGAGATCACGGTAGGTCACTCCTCGTAACGCTCGAAGCGGTACGCGAGCGCGGGGCTCTCCTTCGTTTCGTACGCGAGCTGCGCGATGAGCAGCGTGAACGGCTCGAGGTAGCGCGCGATCCGCAGCGGCCCGGCGTCCACGGGATCGAATCCCGCATCGCGGATCAGCTGCGCCGCCGCTTTCTTCGCGACCTTGTCATCGCTGCAGTACGCAAGACTTGGGCGGGATTTCCTGCGCCGCGCCGCGTACACGGCGAAGAACACTTCGCTCGGAAGCGTGCCGAACGCGGAAACGATCCGCGCCTTCGGCAGCATCTTCGCGAGCGCCTCCGCACCCGACGATGTGTTCGCGACGACGAGCCCGGTGTCGTCATCGTGCATCGGGAGCGAGCACGTGATGATGGTCTTGCCGGCGAGATCGCCCGCCTGCTCTAGAACATCGTCGAATCGCGACCAGTGCACCGCGAGCAGCAGCACATCCGACCCCTGCGCCGCTTCACCTGGCGTGCCGGCACGCGCATTCGGTCCCGCCTCTCGCGCGAGCTTTTCGAGCTTCTTCCTGGTGCGCGCATAGCTGAAGATCACGTCGTGTCCCGCGCGCGCGAAGATCGTGCCGAGCTTGCCACCCATGAGGCCCGAGCCGAGGATGCCGACGCGCACGGGTCAGCGCTCCTTTCGTGGAACGACCACGTTCCTGGCGAGCGTCTTGAGCCGATCGCCGTTCGACAGCACGAGCGTGATGGTGACGTGACCCGTCTTGCTCGTGTTGATGTCTCGCACCGTGCCCGACTTCCCTTTGTGGGTGCCGCCAATGACGTCGCACTGCGCGCCATCGCGCAGGCCGTGAGGCGTGCGAGCGCTGCCCGACGAGCGGGACCGGCGATCGATCGTCATCGCCGGCGTGCCGCGACGGCGAACCGAAGGAAATAGCCGCTCAAGCCGGCGGCCGATTCCGGGCCCACGTGCGGATCGAAGAAGAGCCGGCAGAATTCCTCACGCGCGCGGAGGATCTCGCGCCGGCGCGGTCCGGCCCACCGCGGATCGGCGGCCGTGAGGTCGAAGAGTTCGAGAGCCCGCGCGAGCGCGCTCCCGAAACGGGCGGCGTTGCCGGTGACGTGCGCGCGCACCGACCGGTCCACTTCGCTGCCGATATTGCCCATCTGCTCCACGAGCGTCATCGCGGCCCATCGGCCGGAGGCCGCTTCGACATGGCTTCGCTGCAATGGGTCATTCACTTCGTGAGCTCCCCGACGATGGTCCGGATCGTGTGTTGGAGTTCAGGATCCTCGACGTTCCGCGAACGATTCCCTTGGCCGGGCCGCACATTGATCATCGAATCGAACTCGATCCACCTCGCGCCGGTCTCGGCGGGATACAAGTTGATCCCCCAAAGGTCCTGCTGCGTCGAGCCATCGTCGAGCAGCAGCGCCTCCTCGTCCGAGTGCATCTCGCCGCCGATCGCCATGATCCGGCGGCTCACATCCACCACGGCCTTCACCATGTCGCCGAATTGCCCTTGGGCGATGGCCGCGATCTCAGCGCGGGCGAGCGGTTCACGAATCATGCGGGAGAGAGCCATGACAAAGTATGCCTCACCAGCCTACGCGGCGGAACGGCCGGCGTGCATCTCACCGAGGCATGGCGTACGGCATTAATATGTATCTTGAGGAGACCCGTCTACGAGGCCTAAATGCCGCTTCCCAGCTCCCTACCACTCCGGCGGCTGCGAGCACCGCTCGCGTGGGTGATGCTGCTCCTCGCGCTCGCGCCGCGCGCCCGCGCACAGAACGAAGATTTCGGCGTGTGGCTCGGCGGCTTCGTGAACGGCAAGCTTCCGCGCGCGCTCAACGACTCGAGCGGCTCGTGGCGGCTCTGGCTGGATGTGCAGATCCGATACGGCGATGACGCCAGTACGTTCGCGCAGGGGATCCTCCGTCCCGGCGTCGGCTACTCGCTGAGCAAGTCGTGGACGGCGTGGCTCGGCTATGCGTACGTCCGCACCGAGCCGCCGTATGCGTCCACGAGCACGTACGAGTCGCGCATCTGGGAGCAGGCGAGCTGGAGCGGCCGAGTCGGAACGAGCCGCCTCTCGTCACGTACGCGGCTCGAAGAACGATTCGTGAGCACGGGAAGCCAGACCGGCTGGCGGCTGCGCGAAATGGTGAAGCTGTCCGTGCCGCTGGGATCGATCTGGTCGGGCGTGATCTACGACGAGTACTTCTACAATCTGAACAGCACCAACTACGGCGCGACGGCCGGGAGTGATCGCAACCGTTTCTTCGTCGGCCCCGGAGTGGCGGTCAGTCCGACCGTGACCATTGAGTTCGGATACCTGCACCAGCAAGTGTTCCGGAACAACGATCCGGACAAGATCGACAACGTGTTCGCGGCGAGCGTGTTCTGGAACTACTGAGCGCGCGCTCGGCAGATTTCAAAATTGAAATGCGCGGGCCGTCACTCGTGATCTAGATTGCGAGCACCCCTCAGTCGCGAGTTCCACTTATGGAAGGCTTCGGGATCGACAAGATCCTGCTCATTCTCGTGGTGATCCTCCTGCTGTTCGGAGCGAAGCGCATCCCCGAGATCGCGGGCTCCTTCGGCAAGGGCATCCGCGAGTTCAAGCGTCAGATGGGCGGCATCGCGGACAGCGGTTCACGCCGCGCACGTTGCCGCCGCCACCGGCCAGTTCGGACGACCGAACGCGAATGCCGGCGCGAACGCCGAGGATCGCACGCCGAAGCGGCTGATCTAGGAACCGGCCCGCTGGAGCGCCGCGTACCTCACTGTCCTTCCAGCGGCTGCCAGAGTTCGACCTTGTTGCCCTCCGGATCCATGACCCAGCCGAACTTCCCGTACTCGCCGTCGTCGGTCTTCTCGAGCACGTTGCAACCCTCCTCGCGCAGTGCTTTGAGCAGCGCGGTGAGATCTTCGACGCGATAGTTGACCATGAACGTCGACTTGCTCGGCGCGAAGTGCCTGCCGTCATTCGGCTCGACCGACCAGGCCGTCGTTCCCTTGAGCGCGTTGCCCTCGGCGTCGGCCCATTCGAAGGCCGCTCCTCCCCAGGGCTGAACGTCGATGCCGAGGTGCTTCTTGTACCACGCGCCAGCGCCTTGGGATCCTTGGCACTGAAGAAGATGCCGCCGATGCCGGTGACTCTGCGCATGCGGGCCTCCGATGGTCGTTGAGGGCTTCAAGGGTGCCACGTATTGTGCGGCGCGCCGGCTCGGCGCGCCAGACTTGTCGCATTCGCGTGCGCCCGCATAGTTTCGAAGTGATCACCACCCTCGAACCACGAGGCGCGCCCATGCGGAGAGCACTGATCGTATTCGCATCATTCGTATCGCTCGGGCTCGTTTGCGCCGTGCGCTACCAGCGCGCAGTCCGGCGAGAAGCAGCATCGCGCAGACAGCATTTCGACCAAGAGCGGAAAAGTGCCGGCTGGCTTCTTCATGCTCAAGAGCGATCCGGCCGCGGGCGGGCGTTCCGCGACCGAGACCGCTCCGATCATGCATATCGCCGAGGCGCCCGCCGCGCAGATCGCGGTGAAGTGGCAGTTCAATGGCGACCGCGGTTACACCGAATTGATCCTGCTGGCGGACGGCGGCTGGAAGTTGATGGGAACATTCAACAACGCGGGAACCGCGAGCGATCTGGATGTCGTGATCGCGCTGAAGTCCAATACGGGCACCGTCTTCATTTTCCATCGCGTGGGCACTGCGCCGAACGGCGTTCACGAGTGGGACGCCAGCGCCAGCAGCCCGACCATCGCGCAGGAATTCCACAGCCTCACGCAGGGCTTCAATGTGCGGGGCGCCTACCGGCTGCCGACTCCGGTGGTGGGCAGCTCGGAGCAGAAGGCCGAGCGGAACGAAGGCGCCTGCGAGAGCGCAGCGACCGCGGCCACCGGATGGACGCCGATCTGGACGTGGGCGGCGCCGCAGCATAAGTGCTATCAGTTCAACATCGCCAACTGACGTCGCGGCCGAGCGCGCGGTGCGGGTCTGTGGGGAAATGGTGGAGCCCGCCCCGGGCCCGTATAATTGTCACTCAACACACCTTCACGAGAGGCCACGCCGTGCGCCCGTCACTCCTGTTGCTCGCCTGCATCCTGCTCCTCACCGCGACCGCCGCCGGCCAGGAGACGCCCACCGAACGAAGCGCCGCTGCCGATGTCATTAAGCGCATGAACGAGCTCGAGAGCTTCGCTGCAACTGCGCCGACATGGTCGAAGCGCCTCAGCGCGCCCGACAAGCGCCGCGACGCCGTGATGGCCCGCGCGAAGGAGTTGATGAATAAGGAACTCCTCGCCATGGCCGACGACATCACGAAGCACCCCGAAGTGGGCTGGCACGAGACACGCTCGGTGAAGATCCTCACGGATTACTTACCGCGCACGGTTTCGCCGTGGAGCAAGGCGTGGCCGGAATGCCCACCGCGTTCGTCGCGCGCTACACCAAGGGGACGGCGGGCCCGAAACTCGGCGTGATCCTCGAGTACGACGCACTGCGCGGCACGACGCGCGATTTCCACGGCGACCAGCACAGCGCGCAGGGCCCGGTGGGGATGGCCGTCGCGGTGGCGATGGCGGAGTTCCTCACGGCGTCGAAGACTCCCGGCACGGTGATCGTCTACGGCACGCCCGCCGAAGAAGTGGGTGCGCCGGAAGCGAAGACCACGATGTACCTCGCGGGCGTGTTCAAGGATGCCGACGTCATCGTGCGCTCGCATTCGTCCACTGAGACGCGGCGCTCCGAGGGCGGATTCGGGAGCTGCTGTCTCAACATCAATGTGCTGCGATTCACTTTCTCCGGCGCGCCCGCGCACCAACTCACCGCGTGGAACGGCCGCGACGCGCTGAGCGCGGTGATCGAGCTATTCAATCACATTGACGCGATCCGGAAGACGATCCGCCCCGAGGCGCGCATCCAGGGGATCATCACCGAGGGCGGCAAGGCGCCGAACGTCGTGCCCGACCGCGCGGCGGCGGAGATCTGGATCCGTTATCCGGACCAGGTCTATCTCAAGCAGATCCGCGATCAGGTGGAGGACGCCGCGCGCGGCGCCGCGCTCGCCACCGGAACGAAAGTGCACATCGAGGCCGACTCGGCCGCGCGCGACGGCATCTCCGTGAGCGCGCTGAACGATCTCGCGTTCGCATATCCAGGTGAAGCTCGGCGCGACGCACGTGAACGCCGAGCCCGGCGCGCCGATCCCGTACGAGGAGACCGGCACCGTGGCGACGCAGATCCCGGGCGTGGGCGTGACCGCGTACAGCTCGAGCGGCGGCTATCACACGTTCGAGATGGAGACCGACGCGCTGAACGACATCGGGCACAATGCGTTCGTCATCGACGCGCAGACAATGACGGGCATTCTGTACGCGTACGCGACCGACGCGAAGTACCGCGCGACCGTGACGAAGGAGTTCACAGGGCTGCAGGGGCTATACGCGGATTATCTCAAGCAATTGAGCGGCGCGTATCCGCTGCCGAACGTGCCGGATCCGGAGAAGCACTAACGGGCGCGCACTCCCTAGCGAAGTTCGAACCTCCAGAACGAGAATCCGAATCGCCCGGCGTTCTCGTTCTGGAGGGGAGTCACCACGGCGAGGCCGCCACCATTGAGGAACGTGATGGCCAGATATTCTCCGGCCGTCTGGCGGACTTTGGGATCCTCGTGACGTGAGCTGAGTCCCCAGCTATCCGGCGTGAATGGAGCGGCCTGCACGATGACGGGCAGCGAATCGCCGCCGCGCACATCGATCACCGCGACCTGCGCTTGCAAGACTGTCGCCGGATCCCGAACTCCACGTGGCCGCGAGATGTCCGCGGCCTCGCGCGATCATGTACGGGTAGTAGCGGAGCGCGCCGCCTGCGACGAGCTGCCACGACTTCCACGTGCTCCCTTGGTCCCGCGACTCGGCGAGCCAGAGGCCTCCACGATTCGTCCACAGCGAATAGAGCGCACCCGTGGAATCCCACGCGAGCGGTTCCACCCATCGCGGAATGGGCTCGGCGTCCGCCGTGTCATGAGCCCACTCGCGCTCGCCCGGCGCCGGGCGATTCGTCCACGTCGATCCCTCCGTTGGTGCTCACGGCGATCCGATCGACGCCCGAATCGAACTTGTTCCCCGACGCCGAGATCGGCGCGATGCGCACCGCGAGTTCGCCGTGCGGGCCGACGGCCAGGTGGCTCGAGCCACCGACCGTGGTGACGCGACTCATCTCGATCCAGGTGGCGCCCGCATCGCGGCTCACCGCGTGCGCAACGCCGCGGCCATCGTTCCAGATCACGTGCACCGTGCCGTCGGGAGCCACCGCGACCCATGGGCGATCGACGAATCGCACTTTCGAGAGCGAACTCCAGTGCCACGTCGCGCCAACATCATGGCTGACGCCGATCGCGATCTCCGTGCCCTGCCCCACGCTGCGGTCGAACGCCATCGAGACGAAATAGAGCGTGCCGTCGCGCGCCACCGCGAGATCCACGTCGGAATTGCCGATCGCGCCGTCGGCTTCCGTGCCGACATTCACGCGAGTCCACGTGGCGCCACGGTCGGCGCTCTTCCAGAGCTTGGGCCCGGGGTCGCCATATCCGCTGGCGAACAGCACACCGCTTGGAGTCTCGACGATCATCGGCTCGCGCGCGAGCGCTCCGACGACATCGACGTGGCTGACTAACGCGAGGGAGGCTGGAGCCGGCGGCTGCGCGGAATTTGGAGCCGGCGCCATGTGTCGAGCATCCGGTGCTCAGCGCGAGGAAGAACACCGTGCCTGCGGCACGGCGCGAGCGATACGAGATCATTGTGCGCGAGGTCCTCGCGTGGCAGCGGAAGTAGACGATTCGCTCTTGCGACTTCCACCAAGAGACACGCCGCGCCGCTCCGTCGCAATGAAGCGGCGCGCGATCATCAACCGCGCCCCGATCCCTCCGCTCGCGCGAGCAAGAGTTCCCGCTCCCGGCGATTCGCCGTCAGTGCCGCCGCCCGCTCGAACTCCTCTCGCGCCTCGTGGAACCTGCCCAGCTTGAACAGGAGATCTCCGCGCACGCTCGGCAGCAGATGATAACTCTTGAGCGCCGGATCGTCGGCGATCGCATCCACGATCGCCAAGCCTTCCGCCGGCCCGAATGCCATCGAGTACGCGACGGCGCGGTTGAGCTCCACCACCGGTGAGGGAGTGAGTTGCGCCAGCGCGTCGTAGAGGGCAGTGATCTGCGTCCACGCCGTGTCCTCGGGCACAGCTGCGCGAGCATGACAGGCCGCGATCGCCGCTTGCAGCATGTAGGGCCCGAGCGCCCCGCCCCGCTCCATCGCGCGATCGAGCGCCGCCAACCCGCGTCCGATCAGCACGCGGTCCCACCGGCTGCGATCCTGATCCATGAGCAGGATCGGCTCGCCCGTCGCGCTCACCCGCGCCCGCAGCCGCGACGCCTGGATCTCCATGAGCGATACCAATCCGTGCACTTCCGGGTTCTCGGGCTGCAGCTCGGCCAGCACACGGCCCAGGCGCAGCGCGTCCTCACAGAGTGCCGGCCGCACCCAGTCGTCGCCCGCGGTGGCTGAATAGCCTTCGTTGAAGATCATGTAGATCACTTCGAGCACCGACGCCAGTCGCGGCGCCAGCTCCGCGCCGCGCGGCACCTCGAACGGCACGTGCGCCGCGGCGAGCGTGCGCTTGGCCCGCACGATCCGCTGCTGCACGGTGGGCACGGTGGTCAAGAATCCGCGCGCGATCTCCTCGGCGGTGAGACCGCCGAGGAGTCGCAGCGTGAGCGCGAGGCGCGCCCTCGACGGAGAGCACCGGGTGGCACGCGATGAAGATCAGCCGTAACAGGTCATCGCCGATCTCGTCGTCGATCGCCTCGTCCAACTGCGATTCAACGTTCTCGCGCTCCTTCATTTCGACTTTCCATTCGTCGTGCTTGCGCTCGAGCATCGGTCGCCGCCGGAGGTGATCGATCGCCCGGCGCTTGGCCGTGGACATGAGCCACGCGCCGGGATTGTCCGGCACGCCAGTCTCCGGCCACTGCTCCAGTGCCGCCACCAGCGCGTCCTGCGCAAAATCTTCGGCCAGCCCAACATCGCCGACCATCCGCGCGACGCCGGCAATGACACGCGGGGACTCAATGCGCCACACGGCATCGATGGCGCGATGCGCGGGCGAGTCGTTCACCTAGCGTCCCAACGGTTGATCGTTGATCGGCGCGGACCACCGAGCGCCCATCCCCAGCGATATTCACGAATCGCGTGCTCCAATCCGCGAGCTCCTTCTGCGAAGTCGAATCGCATCACCGCGAAGCCGCCGATCACTTCCTTCGCCTCGGTGTACGGGCCG
Organism: uncultured Gemmatimonadaceae bacterium; assembly: GCA_963737845.1. Classification (GTDB taxonomy): domain Bacteria; phylum Gemmatimonadota; class Gemmatimonadetes; order Gemmatimonadales; family Gemmatimonadaceae; genus DATKOH01. The sequence goes on from CAVTUD010000003.1 coordinate 191,465, forward strand.
TCCTTCACCACCACTTTTGCCCTGTTTCCGCGTGATCACGGTGGCGGGCGCGCCAGGATCCCACCCGCCGGTGTCGAGGAGCACGCCGGCTTTCGCCGCCTCCTCAATGAAGGCGCCCATCTTCTGCATCGCCTCCGGTGTGGGCGCGCTGATATCGCCGTCAGGGATACCACAGTGCCAGGACTCGCATGATGAATTCTCCGAATATGAGAGTAAGGTTTAGAATCGCGCCGCGGCCTGCACGTCGGCGGGAAAATCTTCCATCTCCGGGATCTGACGGACCTCGATCATGTCGCCGTCGAGCATCGGCGCGCGCTTGGCCCACTCGACCGCCTCGTCGCGCGACTTGACCTGGATCAGCCAGTAGCCGCCGACCATCTCCTTCGACTCGGCGAACGGTCCGTCTCTCACGCTCGGCTTGCCGCCGGAGAACGACACGCGCGCGGCCTTGGCCGGCGGAGTCAGCCCATCGAGGCCGAGCAGGACACCGGCCTTGGTGAGCGAGCTGTTGTACTTCGCCATCTTGGCGACGAGATCGGCGGGCGGCACGAAATCGGCCGTCGCATTCCTCGTACGCCTTGGGGATCACCAGCATCATGAAGCGCATTGGAGCATCCTCGTTGATCGAGTGAAGAAGGTAGGAGCGGCTCTCAATGGTGCGTCGAACGAGCCGCGCTAGAATCGACAGGGGAAGTCACGATAATATGATGGTTCGAATTCCGGACAACAGAACGCCCCACTCGAGCACCTAAGCTCGAGCGGGGCAGGATGTTGGTCGGTCCTACTACAATGTGGGCGCCGATCGAGGCGATGACGGGGCTCTCACTGCACTGCCTTGACCATATCGGCGATCGGCAGGTAGATCGCCTTGACGGAAAGGAAGGTGATCGCGGCGAGGATGGAACCGAGCACGAACCAGAGTTGGTTCCAAGTAGGCCGTCCAAAGCGGAACCAGAGCAGCAGTACCGACGCGTCCAACGCGACGTAAGCGGGAGCCAGAAGGTGGCGGCGACTCAAGTCCATCAAAGTCCGTGTCGGCGCGGGAAGAGACAGGTTCACGCTCGAGTACATGTTCTCGAATACCGGCACCACGCTCAGGGCGACGATGAGGTGGCAGACGATCACCACGCCTGTAGCGAAGAGCGCAGCGCGAGATACCTGCTTCGCGGTGGGCGTGTCCTGAGGAAATCCAGAGTCTCATGATCGAGTGGTTGCGGACCGCCAAACCTATAGGCCGTGTGCGGCGACGGCGAGTACTCGTTTTCGGCATGATCCAGTCCCTCGACGGCTACTAGGATTTGCGCATGCTGCGCATGCGCTGCCTATTTGAGTCGCCCGACGTCAGCGCCCGAGTCGCGTCCCGCCTCAACCCAAATCCGCATCCAATGACCAGATCATGTGCTGCTCCTCCTGACCGCCGCTCTCCTCCGTCCGCTGGCCGCACAGTCCCCGCCGGCCCAGGACTCGGCGCCGACACTCGACAGCGTGTTCAAGCCAGTGAAATGGCGCTCCATCGGGCCGTTCCGCGGCGGACGCTCGGTGGCGGGCACCGGCGTCGTGGGCGACCCGAAGACCTACTACATGGGCAGCACCGGCGGCGGCGTCTGGAAGACCGACAACATGGGGATCACCTGGCGCAACATCTCCGACGGATACTTCAAGACGGGCTCCGTCGGCGCCATCGCGGTCGCCGAGTCCGATCCGAACGTGGTGTACGTCGGCATGGGCGAGCATGCGGTGCGCGGGGTCATGACCGGCTCGGGGGACGGAGTCTATCGCTCCACCGACGCCGGACGCACCTGGAAGAAGATCGGCCTCGACTCGACTCGGCACATCTCCCGCATCGTCGTGGATCCGCGCAACCCGGACGTGGTCCTCGTCGGCGCGCAGGGGAACCTCTATGCGCCGTCGAAGCAGCGGGGCGTCTACAAGTCCAGCGACGGCGGCGCCACGTGGAAGAACACGTTGTTCGTGAACGAGAGGACCGGCGTCGCCGAGCTGTCCATGGATGTGCGGAATCCGCGCGTGGTGTACGCCGCGATGTGGGAGCACGGCCGGCGCCCCTGGCAGGTCACGAGCGGAGGGCCCGGGCAGCGGACTCTACAAGTCCGTCGACGGCGGGGACAGCATGGGAGAAGATGACCAACGGTCTCCCCGACAAGATGGGGAAGATGGCGATCGCGGTGAGCCGGTCGAACCCGAACAAGAGTCTACGCGCTGATCGAGAGCGATTCCTACAGCGACGCCCGCGGACTGTACATGTCAACCGACGCCGGCCGGACGTGGAGCCAGGTGACGAGCGAGCCGCGGCTGCTGCAGCGCGCCTGGTACTACATCAAGGTGTTCGTCGACCCCAAGGACGAGAACCGGCGTGTACGTGATGAGCTCTCCCGCGCTGCGCTCGAATGACGGAGGGAAGACGTGGGAAGAGGTCCCCACCCAACACGGAGACACCCACAACCTGTGGATCAACCCGGACAACTCCGACAACTTCATCCTCTTCGATGACGGCGGCGGCGCGATCACTTTCGACCGCGGCAAGAGCTAGAGCTCGCTCGGCACGGAGCCGACCGGGCAGTTCTATCGGATCAACGTCGACAATCAGTTCCCCTACCGCATCTACTCGGCGCAGCAGGACAACTCCTCGGTGGTCATCGCGAGCCAGGAGCTGGGGAACGATGGGATCACCACCGACAGTTGGACCAGTTCGGCGGGCGGAGAGAGCGCGTTCCTGGCATTCGATCCGAACGATCCGCAGTACGTGATGGGCGGCAGCTACGCGGGAACGATCGATCTCCTGGACACGAAGGCGCACGCGGGCACGAACGTCATGCCGGCGCCGATCCAGTACCAGGCCATGGACGCGAAAGACATGAAGTACCGCTACGACTGGAACGCGCCGGTCATCTGGAGCAAGTGGGAGCCGAACACCTTCTATCACGGCGCCCAGGTCCTGCTCAAGACGAGCGACCTCGGCAAGACGTGGAAGGCGATCTCCCCCGACCTCACGCGGAATGAGAGAGACAAGCAGGGGAAGGCCGGCGTCCCGTACACAAACGAGGGCGTGGGCGCCGAGACGTATGGCGTGCTCACCTACGTGGCGGAGTCGCCCCACGAACGCGGCGTGATCTGGACGGGGAGCGTCGACGGACTGGTCTACCTGACGCGCGACGGCGGGGCCACCTGGAAGAACGTGACGCCCAAGGGGCTCGCGGAGTGCCTCATCAACGCGATCGAGCTGTCACCCTTCGACAAGGCCACGGCGTACATCGCGACCACACGCTACAAGTTCAACGATCAGTCGCCCGGGCTCTACAAGACCACAGACTACGGCCAGAGCTGGACGCGCATCGATGCGGGGATCGCGCCCAATGCCTTCACGCGGGTCGTGCGTGAGGACGACACGCGCCGGGACCTGCTCTTCGCGGGCACCGAGCTGGGGCTCTACATCTCCGTGGAACGGCGGGAAGAACTGGAGTTCCATTCCAGCTCAATCTTCCGATCACGCCGATCACCGACCTCAAGATCCACCGGGGGAATCTGATCGCCTCCACGTCGGGACGCGGGCTCTGGATCCTCGACGACCTCACGCTGATCCGGCAGTATCGCGCCGATTCCTCGGGCTTCGCGGTCTTCCGCCCGGCGAACGTCATGCTGTCGAACAGCAGCAGCGAACTGGATGAGTCGAAGGAGGAGTTCACCGGCGCGGACCTGAGCCGGGGCGTCAACCCGGCCACCGGCATCGTGCTCTATTACCGGCTGCCCAAGCTCGAGAAGACCGACGTCGTGACACTCGAGGTGCGCGACTCCGCGGGCAAAGTGGTGCGGCGCTTTTCGTCGGTGAAGGACACGACGTTCAAGAAATGGGACGGCGGTCCGCCGGCCGAGCCGGTGCTCTCCACCGCGACGGGGCTCAACCGGTTCGTCTGGGACCTGCGGTACCCGACCGTTCCGGGAGTCCCGGGCGTCCACCTCGAGGAGAGCTACCGTGGACACAAGGCGTCGCCGGGGTCGTACCGGTTCACGTTCACGGTGGGAAGCCGCACCGCTGCGACCGACGCCGCGATCCTCGCGAACCCGCTGTATCCGACCGATGCCGCCACGTACGCCGAGTACGATGCGTTCATGTCGGGGATGGAGCGCGAGCTCACCGCGATGAACGAGACCGTCAACCGGTTGCACGCGATGCAGGAGCGCTTGGCGGCGGTGCTCGCGGCCCTTCCGCCGGGGGACAAGTACGCCGCCATCACCCAGGACGGGAAGGCGCTCCTCGCCAAGCTCACGGCGTGGGATGAAGACATGGTCTCTCGGCGCACCAAGGTGTACGATGACGTGGAGAATTTCCCTCAGAAATTCAGCGCGAACTACATCTTCCTCATCGAGCAGACCAAGAGCGATCTGCCACGGGTGAACCAGTCATCGCGGGACCGGCGCGCGGAACTCGACAAGGAATGGGCGGCGCTCAAGGCGCGGTCCGACGCCATGGTGAGCGAGGACATCCCGGCGCTCAACAAGAAGATGTGGGATGCCGGCATTGGGGCGATCGGGGAGTGAGCGAATGGCCAAGCTCGTTTTTGGCATGATGCAGTCCCTCGACGGCTACGTCGACAACGACGCGGGCGGGCTGGTGATACCGCCGCCTGGCGCTGCGCTCGGCCGTCATTTCATGGATCATGTGCGCGGCCTGGCCGGCTGCTTGTATGGCCGGCGGATCTACGAGGTCATGCGCTACTGGGACGAAGATCGACCGGAGTGGGATGCGGGCGACCACGAATTCGCGGCGGCGTGGCGGGCGAAGCCGAAATGGGTCGTCTCGCGCACGCTGAAGTCGGTGGGTGCGAACGCCACGCTCGTCGGAGAGAACCTCGACGCGTTCGTGCGCAAACTGAAGCAGGACGTCGATGGTGAGATCGACGTCGCGGGGCCCGTGCTGGCGGCGAGCCTCACCGAGCTCGGTCTCATCGACGAGTACCGGCTCTACTTCCGCCCCTTCGTGCTCGGTGGCGGCAAGCCGTACTTCGCGGGCGCGCGGCCACCGCTGCGCATCATTGCCAGCGAGCGCGTCGGCGAGGACGCGGTTCGGGTGACGTGTGTGCCGGCGTGAGCGTGGTATTCCGCCAACGCGGTAAGTCTTGTGTTCGAGACCCTTCGGTGCCAATGAGCGAATCGGCAGCCGCTTCCTCCCGAGAGTAACGCATGAGCCGACCGTTGCGACTAACGATAGGTGTTCTCGGAATAGGGTACTTCGCGGCAGCCTGCGTGTTCGGTCATGACCTCGCTGGTAACCTCGCGGGCCTCATTCTCGTTAGCGCATTTGTTGGAGTGTTCTTGTGGCGTCGTCCTGCCTAACTGCAGTGCGGCGCGATGAGCGAACCTTGGAATGCTCGCTTCGCTCGCACTGCGGAAAACGAAACGCCCCGCCCCGACGGTTACGTCGAGGCGGGGTGTGATTTTGATCGGTAGGGGCCTGCGAGGAGTTCAGCGCGCACGACGTCCTCGCCATGCCGCCATCGCGAAAAAGAGGGTCGAGATAATACTGACGGCGCCGCCTGCGATCCACAATTCCGCGCGTCGCGACGCGCAACAGTAGTTCTCCGAGCCAGCCAATGACGCGTCCATCGCGTATCCCGTCAGACAGTACCAGGCCGCGACGAGTGCCAACCCGGCGAGAGCGGTATAGCGTAGGCTCGCTTTCATCATTGTTCCTCCGGTAACTCGAATCACAATTTCTCCCGCTCACTGCTACACCACGAACGTACACCATTGGCGGAAATCAGCCGATGAGAAACGCCCCGCTCGAGCACGTAAGCTCAAGCGGGGCGTAATCTTCACTCAAATGGGCCTGCGAGGAGTTGAACCTCGGACCTCACGCTTATCAGGCGTGCGCTCTAACCACCTGAGCTACAGGCCCGGTTAGCAACCAAAGTTAGCCGGGCTCTTACGCTCAGTCAACGAACGAGAGGCCCACTTGCAACCATTCGGAGACTGGGGAATTCCGTACTAGACCAACTGGACCGTGACGTTGGACGTTGGGCCGCCGTGGAACGTAAGAGTGGGGCTGGGACGGCATTCGTCTTCCCAGCCCCACTCTCAATTTCCACGGCTTCCAACGTCCAACGTCGCCTTCCGTTGGTCCAGCGGACCTCCCTACTCCGACAGTTACTGCTGGATCATTTCAGAGAAATCGGTACTCGTGATGGTCACAGTGATCTGCGCCCCCGTGGCGTTCAGCGTCTTCTGGTACGCGTAGAACACGCCATCCGGCAGCGTCGCGAACGTCACGTTCGCCGTCACCGGCACCGGACTCGTCGACGTCCCCGTGTACGTCGAGATGCTCGCCGAGATCAGCTGCTTCGTGGCCGCATTGAACACCACGGTCACGTTATCGTTGGGCATCCGGTAGTTCGAGATCACCATCTTTTTGGTGCCATTCGAGGGATCCACGGAGATCGCCACATTCCCGCCCTGGTACGCCTTGTCCACCAGCGCCGGCGCGATCGGCACGTACTCCGCGATCAGCGTGCGCACGGTGTCCATGTACGCCTTCATCTCCCCTTCCTTCTTCTCCGCTATCCGCCGCCGCAGGAACCCACTCGGCGGCGGCGCCTGCTGCAGACTGATCTCGGTGCACGTCGGCTTCGGCGCCGGCCCGGCGTACTGACAGTCCGTCACCTTGGTGACCTTGATGACGCCCTGGTACGCGACGTGCGTGGTTTCGAGCCAGGTGTACATGCGCCGCTTCGCCTGGTTGGCGGCGAGCATTTGCCGGAACTCCGCTACCTGCTGCTGCGGCGCCTGGGCGGCCAAGGGAGCCGAGAGCAGCAATGAGGCCACGAGGTATCTCATGCGCATACAGGATCTCCGTTGTTCAGGTGTGCAGTTCCAATCATGTGAATCATGTTAATCCTGTCAAAGCTTTAGACAGGATTTACATGATTTACATGATGTGGGGGTGCGGCAATCCGGCGCGTAACGCCCGGAATCCTGTCCTCAGTCGTCGTATTTCCTGCGCGGGGCATGCGGCGGATGTTGGCGCTCGCGGTCGCCTTCGGGATCATCGAATTCGTCATCGAGATCGATGAGATCATCGTCGAGGTCGTCGTCGAGATCATCATCGTCATCATCCATCTCGTCGTCGTCGAGGTCTTCATCGTCGAAGTCATCCTCGTCGTCCGACTCCTGCGCCGAGCCAGCATCGAGGCCGTCGTTCCCGCTCATGGCACTCCGGGTTTCATCCGCCGCCTCGGGATCGTACCACATGACCAAATGCCTCCGCCATTGGATTAAAGTCTTACAGCGACGCCCGCTCGCGCTCCCGCTTCAGCTCCCGCGACTGCTTCCGGCGGTCATTCGTGCTCAGTGAGCGCTTCCGCAGGCGGATGCTCGCCGGCGTGATCTCGATCAGTTCGTCCTCGTCAATGTACTCGAGTCCCATCTCCAGCGTCATGTCGCGCGGCGGCTCCAGCTGGATGTTCTCGTCGGTGCCGGTGGTGCGCATGTTCGACAGCTTCTTCTCCTTCGTGGGATTCACATCCATGTCGCCCGGACGCGAATTCTCGCCGATGATCATCCCTTCGTACACCGGCGTCCCCGGACCTACGAATAGCGTCGAGCGGTCCTGAAGGTTCCATAGTCCGAACGCGACGGCGACGCCCGCTTCCATCGACACCAGCGTGCCGCGCTTGCGGCCCGCGAGCGGACCGGCCCACGGCCCGTATTCCAGGAAGCGATGGTGGATGATCCCGGTTCCCCGCGTATCGGTCAGGAATTCCGAGCGGTAGCCGAACAATCCGCGCGCCGGAATGCGATATAGCAGCCGCACGAGATTCTGCCCCGGATTCTTCATCTCGAGCATCTCGGCGCGGCGCGGCCCGAGCTTCTCGATCACGGCGCCGAGGAATTCCTCGGGCACGTCGATGGAAAGCTCTTCGTACGGCTCGAGGCGCTCGCCGCCGGGCCCCTCGCGCGTGATCACGCGCGGGCGCGATACTTGGAACTCGTAGCCCTCGCGGCGCATCGTTTCCATCAGGATGCCGAGGTGCAGTTCGCCGCGGCCGGAGACGCTCCACGTGTCCGTGGCGTCGGTGTCCTCCACGCGCAGCGCGACGTTGCGCTCGAGCTCGCGATAGAGCCGCTCACGCAGCTGGCGCGACGTGACGAACTTCCCTTCCTTGCCGGCGAAGGGCGAATTGTTCACCACGAAGTCGACGCTGATCGTCGGCTCTTCCACGGCAATGCCTTCGAGACGCTCCGGAGTCGCCGCATCGGTGACCGTGAGGCCGATCTCGACGCCTTCGAGCCCCGCGAGAGCCACGATGTCGCCCGACATCGCGCTCGGCACTTCGAGCCGCTCGAGCCCCTCGTACGTGAACAGCTTCGTGACGCGCGAGCGCTGCATGGGCAGCGTCTGGTCGAGCGGCAGCAGCGCGAGCTCGCCGCCCACGTTCACCGTGCCGCGCTCGATGCGGCCGATGCCCAGGCGCCCGAGATACGGCGAGTGATCGATCGTGGAGATGAGCATCTGGAACGGCTCATCGGGCGCGAAGCGCGGCGCGGGCACGTGATCGACGATCGTCTGGAAGAGCGGCACGAGATCGGTGCCGGGCTTGTCGGCGTCCATCGTGGCGACGCCCTGGCGCGCGCGAGGCGTAGACCACGGGCGCGTCGAGCTGCTCGTCGTTCGCTTCGAGCTCGAGGAAGAGCCCGAGCACCTCGTGATGCACGCGGTGCGGATCGGCGCCGGGCCGGTCAATTTTATTTATGACCACGATCGGCGTGCGGCCGAGCGCGAGCGCTTTGCGCAGCACGAACCGCGTCTGCGGCATGGGGCCATCGAAGGCGTCGACCACGAGCAGCACGCCGTCCACCATGCGGAGGATGCGTTCCACTTCGCCGCCGAAGTCGGCGTGACCCGGGGTGTCGACGATATTGATCTTCACGCCGTGCCAGCGCACCGACGTGTTCTTGGCGAGGATGGTGATGCCACGCTCGCGCTCGAGCGGGTTGGAGTCCATCACGCGTTCTTCGACGATCTGATTCTCGCGGAACGCCCCGGCTTGCCGGAGCATTTTGTCCACGAGGGTGGTTTTGCCGTGATCGACGTGAGCGATGATGGCGATGTTTCGGATATCCATAGTTCCTTAATATAACCGACTGTCTACTTGGCCCAAAGTCTAATTGTTGCAACGAATTAGAAGGCGTGAGTACCGAGACGCGTGCGTATTCGACCACCCACGGCGTGAGTACCGAGACGCGTGCGTGTTCGACCACTGACTGCGTGAGAATCGAGTCGTGCGGAGGAGGCACGCACGCCGTGAGGGGTCGAACACGCACGACTCGGTACTCACGCCGTTTGTGGTCGAACACGCACGACTCGGTACTCACGCCGTGAGGGGTCGAACACGCACGACTCGGTACTCACGCCGTGAGGGGTCGAACACGCACGACTCGGTACTCACGCCGTGAGGGGTCGAACACGCACGACTCGGTACTCACGCCGTGAGGGGTCGAACACGCACGACTCGGTACTCACGGATTTTGGGGTACCAATTACGTGAGTCAGGGTTTCGACTCACGCCCCTGCAGTTGTCGCGTCAGTTCCGCCGCGCTCCAGGCGAGCATCCCGCCGAACACCAGCGTGAGTACGATCAACCCCGAGGCCGGCACTCCCACTACCCCGCCAGCCGCCGCGCCAACTCGCCGAGCGGCGCCGTCGCCGCGGTCCATAGGAAGATCATCCCCCACCCGATCATCGCCGCGAACGCAGTCCTCCATGGCGCCCCGGATGGCCCCTGGTTCACGAACGTCCATATCATCGCGAGCGCGGGCACCGCCCACCATCCGATCACGCGCGTCGCCAACGCGAACGCCGCCGCCACGAGTGCCATTCTCAGCATGCCGCGCATCACTTCGGCGCCGGAGTCAAAGTGAGCGTCGCCGTCACCAGCCGGTGATCCAGCTCCAATTCACTATGCGGGAATCGCACGCTGTCCAGCTCGCCCTTGCTCCACGTCACCAAATGATCCTGGTACCGCGAGCTCGCCGGATTCCCGCTCTGCCCGCCGGGGTACGTCGCCATCGCGTGCACCGCCGGTCCCATCTCCACCACCATGCGCCAGCTCGCGCCGTGGCGGCCGTCGGTGCCCACGGGATTCAGCGTGCTCGGCCCGCCCTGGCTCGGCACCAGCAGCGCGCTCAGTGCCGGGATCTCCAGCATGTGGTAGATGTTCGCGTGACGCAGCCGCCCCCAGCGCCAGCCGCCTTCGTCGGGCTCGCCATAATCTCTCACCGCGCGCACGTACGCCGCGGCGAGCGACGCGGCGAGAATGTCATCGCGCGTCTCCACTTTGGGCGTGCGCTTGTCGTCCCACCACACGCTCTTCGGCTGCTGCAACAACTCCGCGAGCACGCTGCCACTCGGCGTGGGCAGATCCGCATCGCTCGCCGCGCCGGTGCGCAGTTCATCCCACGTGCGGTTGGACAGTTCCTCCATCGCGTACTCGAACAGAATGGCGTGCTGGTCGCTGGCGGTGTACGCGCGGTCCCACTCGGCGAGCACTTCGCCGGCGCGCGCGAGCACCGGATCGGAGTTCACTCGGGCATGCGCAGCCGCGATGAATGCGGGAACGAACAGCTCGGCGCGCGCACTGCGCGGATCGGTCTGCCACTTCCGCATGTCGTCCATCGTGACGTTCGCATCGGCGCGCATGAGTTCGTTGATGCGGATCGCGCGCCACGGCGGCGGCCAGTCGCTGCCCAGGTAGTGCGCGTTGTTCGCGGGATCCACCGGCTGCTGATTGTTCGACGAGAGATAACCGCGCGCGGGGTCCATCGACTGCGGGTACTTCGCGAGCGGCAGATAGCCCATCCAGTCGCTCTTGCTCGTGGATCCATCGCGCATGAGATCGCCGCGGCCGTCGCCGGGGCGAATGGGATACGCGCCGGTGGAGCGGATGCCGATCGAACCCGCGCGGTCGGCGGCGAGCATGTTCTGCGGCGGCGAGCGGTACGCCGCCATCGTGGCCATGAATTCCGCGACGCTCCGCGCGTGCGCGGCCTGTTCGAAGAACACCGAATTGAGCGAGCTGTCGTTGGCGGTCCAGCGCGTGGAGATCCAGCGGCCGAGCGCGCGGCGCATGGGGCCGCGGTGCGTCCAGTAGGTCGTGTCGGTGGCGATCACGGCGCCGTGCTGATCGCGATAGGACTCGGTGCGCGTCACGAGCGGGCGCCACTTGCCGTCGACCATGTACTTGGTGGGATGCGCAGTGTCGTCCACCGTTTCGAAGTAACGGTCTACGAAATCGCCCGAGACGTTGGTGAACGTCCACGCGACGTCGCGATTGAAGCCGATGATGATCGACGGTGCGCCGGGGATCGTCACGCCGTACACATCGAGCGCGCCGGGCACGACGAGATGCGCTTCGTACCAGATGGACGGCAGCGAGAGTGTGAGGTGCGGATCGCCCGCGAGGATCGCGTGGCCGTCGTGCGTGCGCCGCGGCGACACCGCCCAATTGTTCGAGCCGATCACGAGATCCTCGTTCGGCGGCTTGAACTCGGCGACGCGCGCGAGCGGCGGCTCCGGCTTGCCGGGCGGCGGGATGACGTGGAAATCCGTGCGCGGCTCGGGGCGATCCGATACCTGGATCGGCTCCTGCACGGGACTGTTCACCGGGAAGAGCGCGTCGGCGGCGGCGCGGCCAACGCGCTCGCGCACGGCGTAGTTCACGATCTCGTCGTCGTTGTACGAGAGATCGAGCGTCATGTTGTTGAACAGATGGATGCTGTTGATCGGCAGCCAGGCGGCGGGCGCGCGCGACAATAGTTTGTCTTCGAAGGGATAGTCGCGCGGGGCCAGATGCGAGATGTAGGCGTTGACGCCGTCGGAAAATGCGGAAAGGCCTGAGGCGGACTGTCGGCTGTCGGCTGTCGCGAGCTTCCATTCCGCAGACAACGGGAGGCCCAAGCCGCGCATGCGACGGTCGAACGGGAGTGCGGGCCTGCCCAGCATCTCCGTGAGCGTGCCGGCGCCGGCGTGCGCATGTAATTCGAGTTGGAACAGGCGGTCGCGCGCGACGACGTAGCCGAGTGCGCGCTCGGCGTCGGCCTCGGTGGCGGCGAAGATGTGCGGCACGGCGCGATCGTCGTACACGACGCGGACCGGTGCGGTGAGTCCGGGGATCGTAGCGCGCGAATCGCGCGGGAGTTCCGCGTTGGCGGCCACATGCCAGATGCCGTTGGCCGGATCGAGCAGTGGGCCGAGCGCGGGTACGCCGCGCACGCTGAACGCGCCCACCCAGAGGCCGCCGAAGAGAACGGCGGCGGCGAGGAGGGCGCGGAAGATCCTCAGCGGCCCTTGCCGGCGGGCACTGCGGCGGCCGGCGGAGCGGATCCGGCCGTGGCGGCGAGTTCGATGCCGTCCAGGAACGACACGTCGTGCCCCTTGGCGCGCAGGATGTTCACGAAGCCCGGCTTGTCGTTCGCCTTGAAGTAGGCTTCCTGCGGCTCGACCTGCTCCTGGTCCACGAGATCGATGAGCGCGTCGCTGAGCGGCACCATGCCGATCTTCTTGGACGTCTGGAGCACGCTCTGCAGCTGGAACGTCTTCCCTTCGCGAATGAGGTTCGACACGCCTTGCGTGCTGAGCAGGATCTCGCGCGCGGCCACGCGGCCGCCGCCGATCTTCTTGCACAGCGTTTGCGAGATCACGCCCTTGAGACTCTCGGAGAGCATCACGCGGATCTGCTCCTGGGCGTCGGCGGGGAACTGGTCGATGAGGCGGTCGATCGTTTGCGCCGCGCCGGTGGTGTGCAGCGTGCCGAACACCAAGTGTCCGGTCTCGGCGGTCTCGATCGCGATCGACACCGTCTCGAGGTCGCGGAGTTCGCCGACGAGCACGATGTCGGGATCCTCGCGCAGTGCGGCGCGCAGCGCGTGCTTGAACGAGCTGGTGTGCACGCCCACCTGCCGCTGCGTGATGACGCATTTCTTGTTGTGGTGCACGAACTCGATCGGGTCCTCGATCGTGATGACGTGATCGTTGCGCGTGGCGTTGCAGCGATCCACGAGCGCGCAGAGCGTGGTGGACTTTCCGCTGCCGGTGGGACCCGTCACGAGCACGAGCCCACGCGTGAGGTTGCAGAGTTGCTGTACCTCTTCGCTGAGGCCGAGCTGCTCGACCGTCACGACCTTGGCCGGGATCACGCGGAACACCGCACCCGCGCCGTGGTGGTCGCGCAGCGCGTTGCAGCGGAAGCGCGCGACGCCGGTGATCTCGTAGGCGAAGTCGCTGTCGTTGATCGCGGCGTACTCGTCGCGGTTCCGCTCGGGCATGATCGTGCGGAGCATCACTTCGAGCCGCGCGTTGTCGAGCGGGCGCTGGTCGGTGAGGCGCTTCATCTCGCCGTCCTTGCGCAACACCGGCGGCTCGCCCACGCGGAGGTGCAAGTCGCTGCCGCCATCCACCACGAGGCGGCGGAGCAGCGTGTCGAGCTCATCGCGGTAGGCGCTGTCGGCCGGTTCGGAATCGGCGTTCACGCGGATCTCCGCGCGCGCCGGATTCGCCGCGACCGCCACCGCTTCGGCGGCGGTGTCGGGCGTCGCCTCGCGCTGCGTCGGACGGTCTCTTCCTCGCCATCGGCCCCGTCGGGGCGGATGCTCGCCGCGAGCCGGCCGGCCGCGAGGCCGTAGCGCGCGGTGAATCCCCACTCGGTGGTCTTGTACTTGAAGGTAATGTCGCGCCCCGCGTCGATGTCGGAATGGATATCGGCGGGCGCGATCTCCTTCATGAGCGCCGCGAGCTGCGCGCCGGTGATCGGCTGCTTCGTGACCGGCCGCGGACTGCCCGCGAAATCGAATTGCGCGCAGTCGTCGGCCTGCAACAGCAGAGCCGTCGCGCCGTTCGTGAGCAACGCGGAGAGGAAGCGGTCGAGGTGGGGCATGACACTCGGGAAGAAAGGGCGGACTGTCGACTGTCGGCTGTCGCCTGCAAGACTACTGAAGCGGCCCAGAGTATCACGAAAAGCAGAGCCGCGCGCAACGGTGCCGAAGGGCGTACGCGACAGCCGACAGCCGACAGCCCGTATCTGCTGTTAAGCGTGTCGGTGCCCTTCCTTCTCGAACATCTCCGTGCGCTCCATTTGAATCGTCAAATGTTTGATCCCGAAGAGCGCCATCGCGTCGTGGATGTGCTCCAGCACGTGCTGGTGGCGCTCGGGCTGGCGGACGATCGCGTGGGCGCTCATCGCGATCACGCCCGAGGTGACGGTCCACACGTGCAGATCGTGCACGCTCTCGACGCCGGGGATCGCTTCGAGCTGCTCGCGCACTTTGCCCAGTGAGATGTACGAGGGGGTGGACTCGAGCAGCACGTCCACCGAGTCGCGCACGAGCGCCCACGCGCCGCGCACGATGAGCAGCGTGACGAAGATGGACGCGATGGTGTCGGCGGGGAGCCAGCCGGTGCGCCAGATGATGAGCGCGGCGACGATGGTGCCGATGAAGCCGAGCACGTCGCCCAGGATGTGGAGATAGGCGCCGCGCATGTTCAGGTTGTCGTGGCTCGCCGGGTGCAGCACTTTGGCCGACGCGAGATTCGCGACGAGACCGAGCAATCCCACCGCGAACATGAGCGGTCCCGCGACCGGCTCCGGATGGCGCAGCCGCGCGACGGCTTCCCAGATGATGAGCGCACAGATGAGCAGCAGCGTCGATCCGTTCGCGAAGGCCGCGAGGATCTCGAGGCGGCGGTAGCCGTAGGTGCGGCGCGGCGTCTCGGGGCGGCGGCTCAGGATCGCGACGAGCAGCGAGAGGCCGAGCGCGGCGACGTCGGTGAGGAGGTGCCCCGCGTCGGCGAGCAGCGCCAGGGAGTTCGCGAGCCACCCGCCCACGAACTCGGCCACGAGCAGCAGCGCCGTGATCGTGAGCGCGATCGTGAGCCGCCGCTGCTGGTCCGCGCCGCCGTCGCCGTGATCGTGCGTGTGTCCGTGACGCGTGGTCGTGCGAGTGGCCGGCGTGGCTATGCCCCATGGATCACCTTTGCGATGCGCGCACATTCGAGGATCGCGAGGATCATGCTCTCCGGCTTCGCGCGTCCGGTGCCGGCAATGTCCTTCGCCGTGCCATGATCGGGCGACGTGCGCGGGAACGGAAGGCCGAGCGTGACGTTCACGGCGCTGCCGAAGGAGGCGACCTTGATCGCGGTCATGCCTACATCATGGTACGGCGCGATCACGGCGTCGAATTCTCCCTGCATGGCGCGCACGAACACCGTGTCCGCCGGGAAGGGTCCGGCGATCCCGGCGGCGCGCGCGGCGGGGGCGAGCAGCGTGTCGTCCTCGCTGCCGAAACTCCCCCGGTCGCCGGCGTGCGGGTTGAGCGCGCAGAGCGCGATGCGCGGCTCGGCAATGCCGTACCAGTCGCGGAGCCCGGCTTTCGCGATCTTCGCGGTGGCGGCAATGCGTTCCGCGGTGAGCATCGTGGGCACGTCGCGCAGCGCGATGTGCGTGGTCGCGAGGATCACGCGCAGCTTTTCCGACGCGAGCATCATCGCGACCGGCACGTGGGTGAGGCGCGCGAGCATCTCGGTGTGGCCGGGATCGGTGTGTCCCGCCGTGTGCAACTCGTGCTTGTCGATGGGCGCGGTGACGACGCCCTGCACGCCGCCCGATTGCGCGAGCATCACCGCGCGCTCGATGGCCTTCGCGGCGAGGGCGCCGGCTGACTCGGAGCCGTTCCAATTTCCCACCGATTCGTTCACCGCGGTGCCCGTCCCCTCGGGACCGACGATCACGAACTCGCAAACCGCCGCCATCACGCGCGAGTCCAGGATCGCGGCGCGCACGATCTCCGGCCCGATCCCCGCCGGGTCGCCGAGCGTCACCGCGAGCTTGGGGCGCGTCACGGCGCGCGGTCGTCGCGCACGATGGTGTACAGCGTCTTCGCTTGCGCGCGGCTCACGCTCTTGCCGATGTCGCCGGTGAGTTGGATCTCGAGCGTGCGATCGGCGTAGTCGATGCGAACGCGGTCGCCGCTGCGCACTTCCGCGGAGGCCTTCGCGCGCGCGCCGTTCACCAACACGGCACCCACATCGCACGCCTCCTTGCCCTCGGTGCGGCTCTTCACGAGCAGGAGCCGCTTCAGCGCGAGGTCCACGCGCACAGCCTAGAGGCGCACCACCACGAACGTCTGGCGCCGAAGGGTGTCGAGGTAGCGGCGGATGGCCTTCTCCTGCGCGAGCTGGTCGCGGATCCGGTCGCGCCAGTCGGCGACGGATGGGTCGCGATCGTCATCGATCGTCACGATCTCCACCACGAAGAACTTCGGTACGCCGCGCTGCTTGTCCAGCATCGTGAAGGGATCGAGGATGTCGCCCGGCTTGTGCCCCTTGATCGCCGTCTGATACTCGATGGGCAGCTGCGACTGGGGGAAGGGATTCAGGATCGCCTTCTCCTCCGTAGGATCGTGGTACTTCTTCACGAGCGTGTCGAACTTCGCGCCCGCGCGCCACGCGGCCAGCACGCTGTCGGCCCGCCGGCGCGCTCTCGCCACATCCAACGAATCGATCTTCGGACGGATCAGGATCTGGCGTCCCTTCACTTCGGACGGCTGCACGCGGTCCACGCGCACGATGTGCCAACCGATCATGGTACGGAACGGCGGGCTCACGTGCCCAGGGAGCAGGCCGAAGTACACCTGGTCGAACTCCGGCACGAAATCGCCGCGGCGCCTCCAGCCGAAATCGCCGCCGAGTTCGCGCGTCGCCTGGTCCTCGGAGACGCGTTTCGCGATCTGCTCGAAGTCGCCGCCCTTCACGATCTGCTGGTAGATGGTATCGGCGCGGTAGTACGCCACCGAGTCGGCGTGCGGACTCGGCATCGGCGTGATGACCACTTGCCGCAGCGTCACCGAGGGCGGCAGGCGCGGGATCGAATCCTTGTGCGCCTGGAAATACGCCGTCACTTCCGCGTCGGTCACGGGCACGGCCGGCAGCTTCTTGTCCTCTTTCAGCCGCTCGAAGAGTTTCTGCTCGAGCGCCTGCCGCTTGGCGCCATCGATCATGAACTTGCGGTACTCCTCGGGCGAGCCGAAGCCCGCCTTGCGGAGCTCGTTGCGATACTCGGCATCGCTCGTGAAGCGCGCGCGGATCGCCGCGACCTGCTTGTCCACCATCGGCGAGACGTCGTTCTCGTTGACGGTCACCTTGAGCTCATTCGCCTTCTGCACGAGCAGCTCCTCATCGATCAGCTCGTTGAGGAAGCGTTCCATGAGCGCGCGCTGGCTCGCGGAATCCGTCGGGAGCGACGCGCCGGTGGCGCGGTAGCCGACGATCCGCTCCTCGAGATCGGTGCGGAGGATGGCGTCGGCGCCGACGATCGCGACCACGCCATCCATCGTGCCGGACGTGCCGGGCGGCATGTTCTGCGCCGCCGCGGCGCGCGCAAGCCCTGCCGTGCCCGCCAATGCGGCGAGCAGGGACAGGGCCAGTGCGTTGCGTATCTCCATCATGCTCTCCGATACCCCGGACGCTGCGCAGCGGTCCGGATCAGGGCTTCGGCTTAGGTGGGGCCGGCGGCGGCGTCGTGCCCATGGGCACTTCGCTCGGTGGACGCGTGGCCGTCTTCACCGAGTCGGCCGTCTTCTTCATCTTCATTCCCATCTCCACCGCGCGCTGCAGCCCGGCGGTGCTCAGATTGAAGCCGTACTTCGTGCGCGCCACGCTCTCCACCGGCGGCGCGATCGCCACGAACTGCGCCTGCTGGTTCATCAGGCGGTCCATGAACGAATTCGCCATGCCGGCCGCCACTCTCTCCCGTGCCGCCGCGGTCTTGCCGCTGTCGGCGAGCACCGAGGGCGTGATGCCGAGCTGCGTCCACGAATTGACGACGGCCGCGGTGTAGCGCTCGTGGATCGTGGCCATCTCCGCGGAGTCGATCACGACTCTCGCGCTGTCGGCCGCCTTGAGCACGAGCTCGTTGCGCAGGATCTGCTTCAGGATGCCCACCACCGACGAATCCGGCATCTGGCGCACCTGGTCGGCCATCTGCTCCTTCTGCGGCGCCGCGGACAGCCACTTCACGAGGCGCGCGACGGTGAACTCGCCGCCCTTGTAGGTCGCGAGCACGGTGTTGTCCTTGGCGTGCCCATCGAGATCGGTCACGACGGTCTTCACGGTGGCCGCCGCGGTGGGCTTGACCACGATGTTCGCCGCCGTCTCCATGCCGGTCATGTAGATACTGTCGGCTCTCTGGATCGCCGGGCCGTTCGCCATGCGCTCGTACTCATCCTTCACTTCGGCATACGTGTTGCGGCGGATGATGTGGAAGCCGAACTGCGTCTCGACGAGACCGGAGATCTGCCCCGGCTGGAGCGCTTCGACCGCCTTCTGGAACTGCGGCACCATCGCGCCCTTGTTGAACACGCCCAGCGAGCCGCCCTTTGACGCCGAACCCGGATCGCCGCTGTACTTCTGCGCCATCGCCGCGAAGTTCGCCGACGTCACCATGCCCTGCACCTTCTGCGCCTCGCGCCGCACGGAATCCTTCTGCGCCGGCGTGGCGGTGGGCTGCACGATGAACAGGATGTGCTGCGCCGCGAGCACGTCGCCCTTCGCGTAACCCGCGGGGCCGGCCGAGGCGGGAATGTTGTACGTCTTGACGATCTGGTCGTGGTACTTGCCCACGCGCTGCTGCGCGAGGAACGCCCAGAGCGCCTCGTCTACGAGCTTCGGATCGTTGAGCGTGTCGTTCTTCGCCGCGGCGACGCCGAGCAGCTGGTAGTCCACCCAGATGTTCGCGATCGCCTTCGCGATGTCGGCGGTGAGGGGCACCTGCACGCCGGCCAGCAACTTGCTCAGCTGATCGACGGAGAGTTCCTGCGAGCCGGCCTTCGCGGCGACGTTGACGTGCGCGGTGAGCGCTTCCTTGAGACCCTGGCAGGCGGCGACGCCGAACGAAAGGGCGAGGGCGGCGGCAAGAGCGAGAACGGTGCGACGCTTCATGTGGGCGTGTGGGGTAGGCGTGATGGTGGGATCAGGTTCGGACTGTCAGGCTTCTCAGCGCCCGCGCGAGGCCATCCAGCAGCGTAGCGCCTCCCAGTCGCGTGAGCTTGAGCGACAGCGGGTTCGTGCGGCGGACTTCGGCCTGGAATTGCACCTCGTGAAAGGCCGCGGTCAGCCCCTTCAATCGAGGCGCCGCATCAGCCCGAAATGTAATACGCGCCTCCTCGCCGCGCACCAGCACCCCCTCGATCCCCAACCTGCCGCCCAGCACGCGCAGCAGCGCGGCGTACAGCAGCGCCTCCGCCGGCGGCGGCAACGGGCCGAAGCGGTCGCGCAGCTCGGCGCGCATCGCGTCGATCTCGTCCGGCTCGGTGGCGGCCGACACGCGCCGGTAGAAGCCGAGCTTCACCTCGGGCACGCCGAGGTAGTCGTCGGGGAGATAGCTCGGCGCGTCGAGCGTCACATCGGCGGGCACGATCGCCGGCGCGTCGGGGCCGCGCATCACGCGATGCACGGTTTGCTCCAGCATCTTGAGGTACAGCTCGAATCCCACCGCCTGCACGAATCCGCTCTGCTCGGGGCCGAGGAGGTTCCCCGCCCCGCGCATCTCGAGATCCTTCATCGCCACGCGATAGCCGGCGCCGAGCTCGGTGTGGTGCTCGAGCACCTCGAGGCGGCGCTCCGCATCGGGGTCCACTTCGTCGGGCACCAGCAGATAGCAGTACGCGCGCCGGTGCGAACGCCCGACGCGGCCGCGCAGCTGATAGAGCTGCGCGAGGCCCAGATGGTCGGCGCGACTCACGAACATCGTGTTGGCGTTCGGCACGTCGAGGCCGGACTCGACGATGAGCGTGCTCACGAGCACCGTGATCTCGCCGGCGACGAAGCGTCGCATCACATCGTCCAGGTCGCGCTCGCGCATCTGGCCATGCGCGACGGCGACCACCGCGCGCGGCGCGAGGCGGCGCACGTGGTCGGCGATGGCTTCGATGGTCTCGATGCGATTGTGCACGAAGAACACCTGGCCGCCGCGGTCGAGCTCGCGCGCGATGCCTTCCTCGATGAGCCCGTCGTCCCACGGCTCGACGAACGTGAGCACCGGCGAGCGGTCGCGCGGCGGCGTCTCGATCACGGTCATGTCGCGCAGGCCGGCGAGCGATTGATGGAGCGTGCGCGGGATCGGCGTGGCAGTGAGCGTGAGCACATCGGTCTCGAGCTTGAGCTGCTTGAGCCGCTCCTTGTGCTTCACGCCGAAGCGGTGCTCTTCGTCCACGATCACCAATCCGAGATCGGAGAAGACCACATCCGCGCTGAGCAGCCGGTGCGTGCCGATCACGATGTCGATCTGCTTCGCGGCCAGCGCGGCGAGTACCGCCGCTTGCTCCTTCGCCGTCTGGAATCGCGAGAGCGTCGCGATCTTCATGGGGAAATCGGCCAGCCGGTCGCCGAAGGTGCGGCCGTGCTGTTCGGCGAGGATGGTGGTGGGCACGAGCACCGCCACCTGCCGGCCCGACTGCACCGCCTTGAACGCGGCGCGCACCGCGATCTCGGTCTTCCCATAGCCGACATCGCCCACGAGCAGGCGGTCCATCGGGCGCGCGCTCTCCATGTCGCGTTTCACTTCCACCGTGGCGCGGCGCTGGTCGGGCGTATCCTCGAAGAGGAAGCTCGACTCGAGCTGGCGCTGCCAACTGCCGTCGGGATGCGCGGGCTGTTTCGATGCGACGCGCCGGCGCGCGTACAGCACGAGCAGTTCCTCCGTCATCTCCTGCAGCGCCGCGCGCGTGCGATCGCGCTGCCGCGCCCAACTGCGGCCGCCGAGCTTGTGCAGGCGCGGCGGCGGCGAGTCGTCGCCCGTGTCGCGCGCGGCGCGGTAGCGCTCGATCTGATCGATGCGATAGAGCGGCACGTTGAGCCGGTCGCCGCCCTCGTACTCGATGACCGCCGCCTCGATGGTGCTCTCGCCCACGAAGATGCGCTCAATGCCGCGGAAAATGCCCACGCCGTGCTCGAGGTGCACCACGTAGTCGCCGGCGAGGAGCGCCGTGACGTTCACCGCGCCGGCCGCGCCGCTCGCGTAGCGCCGCGCGCGCCTGATGCGCCGTTCGCGCCGGAAGATCTCGTGGTCCGTGAGAACGCGCAGTCCGGCGTGGCCGCCGCCGGGCGGGATCACGAACCCGCCGTCGAGCACGCCCACCGCGAGCGCCGCGCTCGAGGGCCGCGCCGCGCTCTCGCTCAATAATTCGTCGAGGCGCTCCGCCTGCCCCGCATTGTCGCACAGGATGATCGTGGGCATGCCATCGTCCACGAGCCGGCGCAGCCGCTTGATGTCGCGCTCCACCGGCTCGGGCGGGCGCAGCGGGAAGAGGAACTGCGCGGGCGACGCCTCAGGATCGGCGCCGCGCTCCACCACGGCGATCGTCCCGAACGCCGCGAGATCGCCCAGCGCGTCGGACGGCGAGCGGAACAGTTCGTCGCGGTCCGGCGTGTCCTCACCGCGGCGGCGCGCGAGTTCCGCGTGATGCTGCGCTTCATCCCAGGCGCGGCGCATCTCGGGCTCGAGATGCGCGTGCGACGGGAGAATGAGCAGCGCGTCGGGCGGAAGCAGATCGGTGAGCGCGCCGCGTTCGCCGGCGGCGGGCGCCTCGCCATCCTCACGTTCCTCGCGCGCCGGCGCTTCCACCGGCAGGACCACCGCGCGCTCGGCATCGCGCGTGGAGAGCTGCGTCGCAATATCGAAGTGACGGAGCGACGCGATCTCGTCGCCGAAGAATTCCAGGCGCACGGGCTCGGCCATCCCGAAACTGTAGATGTCCACGATCCCGCCGCGCACCGAGAATTGCGCCACTTCGTCCACGAGCGGCACCTGCTCGAAGCCCACCGCGCGCAGATGCGCCGACAGCGACTCGAGCCGGTGCGCGCCGCCCACTTTCAGCTCGAGACGCGCGGTGCGCACCACGCTCGGCAGGCGCGTGCGCTCGAGCACGGCGCGCGCGGTCGTGACGAGCATGCGCGCTTCACCGCGCGCGAGACGTTCGAGCGTCTCCACGCGCTCGCCCGCGACCTCGAGATGCGGCTCGATCTCGCCGAACCCTTCGCGCGGCGGGTAGAGCGCGGCGCCGCCCGCACCCAGCAGCGCGTCGAGGTCCGCGAGCCAGCGCTCCGCCTCGGCGATCGTCGCGGTGACCACCACGAGCACGCGCCCTGAGCCCGCCCCGCGCGCGAGCGCCGCGGCGAGCGCCGCATCGCTCGAGCCGGGCAGCCCGCCGGCGGTGATGCGCGCGCGCGGCGCGGGGAGCGCGGCGGCGAGCCGCGCGAACACCGGGAGCGCGTCGATCGCGTCGAGCAGCGCGGTGAGCACTAGCCCTGCACCGGCCGCCGGTCGGCGCGCGGTGAGCGCGCCTTCCACCAGCAGCAGCGCGAGCGCGACGCCGAGCAGCCAGCCTCCGATCGCGCGGCGCGGCGCGCCGCCGAAGGCCGCGGCCGCGAACGCGGCGCTGTCGGTCACGACGCTCACTGCGCGCGCGTGCAGTCGCGACGAGAGCGCCGCCGAGTCGAGGCGCGCGAGATCGCTCTCGCCCGGCTCGGCGTTCACGACGAGCGCGCCGGCGCGCGCGCCCGAGCGAAGGAACCAGTACACGCCCGGTTCACCCGGCACGTCGAGTCGAGTCGCCATCGATCGGCGCGCGTGTGCCCGCGAGCGATTCCAGCTCATTCGCGATCGATGGACGCGCGACGCGCGAGAGCGGCGCGGCGGTGATCACGCGCCCTTCGGTGCCGAGGTCCTGCGACAAGCGCGTCGGCGATCCACGGCACGAACGCCGCGCGCACGGGGAAGTCGGTCGCACTCGGAAGGAGCGGGCTCGCGACGAGCACGTAGCCGGGCCCGCGTACGATCCACGGCTCGCCCGCGGCGATCGAAACCGTGTCGGTAGGCGCGGGCGCCGTGCCGCCCGCGCGCACGAGCGCGTAGCGAAGCTGCACGGTCACGCCGGCGGGCGCGCTCGCGCTCGCCGCGCCCCGCTGTACGGCGCCGAACCGCCACGGAACGCCGAGGCGCTCGAGTGCGCGATTCGCGGCGCCGATGCGCACGGGATCCGCGGGCGCGGTGATCAACGCGGGCAGCGACGGCGCCGCATCGGCCGACGCGATGGTGACCGCACTGCCGGCCGAGACGCGCCCGGCCTGCTCCAGCGCCTCGACTGCGGTGCGCGCGAACACGCCGGCCGACGGATCGACATGCACGCTCGGCGGGGCGCCGATCCACACGGCGAAATGACGCGCGTCGTCGCCGCGCAGTTCGTCGGGCTCGAGCTCCACGCGCCCCGCGACCCATCCGCGTTCCGCCGGCGCCGCGCGCACGAAGATCTCGCCGTCGCGGCCGGCGATGCCGCGCGCGAGCGTGCGCGTTCCGAGTTCGATGCGGTACGTCACCGAGTCCGCGGCGCGCACGCGCGCGTGCACCGCGCCGCGCGGCGTCCAGCGCACCGGCTCGGCGGCCGACATAAGCACCGCGTGATCGGCGGGCGGCGCGCCGGCCGGACGGTAGACGGTGACGCGCACTTCGCCGAGCGAGAGCGGTGTGCTCCACGCGGTGGCCTGCGCATCGGTGACGATCACGAGTTCACGGTCGGGGAGCGGGCTGGCCTGCACGATCGCGGCGGCATGCCGCGTGGCATCTTCGAGGTGTCCGGCGCCCGCGAGCGGCGCGGCCTGCGCGATGCGCGATCGCACGGCGCCGCGTGCACCGCCGTTCACGGCGCCATCGGCGGTGACGAGCCAAAGCTTGTCGTCGCCGGAGGCGCGCGATGCCACCGCCATCGCGCGCGACTTGAGGTCGTCGAGCACGGCACGGCCGTTCACGACGGCAGTGGTGCTCAGCGAGTTGTCGAGCACGATCGCGATCGCGGTGGGCGCATGCATGAGACCCGCGCCCGCAATGCGCGCCATGGGGCGCGCCGCCGCGAGCGCGAGCAGCAGCACCGCGGCCACGCGCAGCAGCATGAGCAGCAGGTTGCGCAGCTTGAGCGAGCGGCTGTGCTCACGCTCGGCGCGCTCGAGCCAGCGCACCGCCGGGAATTCCAGACGCGCGCCGGTCCGGCGGCGCATCAAGTGGATCACGAGCGGCACGGCGGCCGCGAGCCCCGCGAGGAGCCACAACGGCGAGAGGAATGCGATCACGGCAGCTGTTGCCGCACGGCGAAAGCGCGGCGGAGCGGCACGCCGAAGGGTGCGTCGGTTCCGATCACGACGTGCGTGGCGCCCGCGCGCGCGAGCTGCTCGCGCCACTCACCCAACGCCTGCGCCACCGTTTGCCGGTACGCCGCGCGCACATCGGCGACGCTCGCGGGCACGGCGCGCTCGCTCTCGGGATCCACGAACAGCGCGTCGCCGGCGGGCGCGGCGAGATCCTGCTCCGCCGGATCGAGCACCTGCAGCACCGTGACCTGATGTCCCGCGCGGCGCAGCGCGCGCACCGGCCCGAGCACTTCTTCCGGTTCGAGGAGCAGATCGGAGATGAGCACGATAAGTCCGCGCCGCGGCACGAGATGCCCGGCCTGCGCGAATGCCACGCCCGCGCGCGTCGCGCGCCCGGCGCCTGGATCGTCGAGCGAGGCGACGAGGCGCTTCCATTGTCCCACGCGCGCGCGCGGCGCGATCGCCGTGCGCACTTCGGCGTCGAATCGGATGAGCCCCACCGCATCACGCTGGCGCAGCAGCAGCAATGCGAGCGCCGCGGCCAGACGCTCGGCGTACGCGAGCTTCGTGAGGCGCGAGCGGTCGCCGGTCCACGCCATCGAGCGGCTGACATCGAGGATGATCGTCGCGCGGAGATTGGTCTCTTCTTCGAACTGCTTCACGACCAGCCGGTCGGAGCGCGCCGCGATCTTCCAGTCGATCGTGCGCGGTTCGTCGCCGGGCTGGTACGGGCGATGCTCCGCGAACTCGACCGAGAATCCCTTGCGCGGCGACCGATGCAGCCCGCTGAGGAACCCGTCCACGATCCAGCGGGCGATGACCTCGATGCGGCCGAGCGCGGCGATCGTAGCGGGATCGAGCAGATCCGCGCGGGCGGAGTCCATGCTATTTCTGAGTGGAGAGGCTCAAGCTAGATCGGCGCATGATTGCGGGCAATGTACGGGAGTCGCTCGTCCGCACCCAGGGGGCCGCCATACGAGCCGCTCGTTCCGTGACTCGCGCACTGCGCGCGCGAGTCCCTCACTGGGCTCGATGTCGGCCCCCTGGGCACGTCCTCGCCCTAGCAACTATTACCCCACTCACGCAGTTCAGCCCGCCCCCTCTCATTGCGGAGCATGCGAAGAGCGCTTCGCACGGCCAAACTGAAGTCGCATTTTAGGCCCCGAGAGCGAGGACGCGGCCGCGGGCCTGAGGCGAGCCCAGTGAGGGACTCGCGCGCGCAGTGCGCGAGTCACGTAACGAGCGGCTCGTCCGAAGGCCCGCGGACGCGGACGAGCGACCGCGCGGCTATATTTGATGGTCGCCGCATGCCAATGTCGCAAACCCGGGAAATCGATTGAAGCTCGACCATATCCGCAATTTCTGCATCGTCGCGCATATCGATCACGGGAAGAGCACGCTCGCCGACCGGCTCATCGAGAAGACGGGCACGATCCAGAAGCGCGAGATGAAGGCGCAGATGCTCGACACGCTCGACCTCGAACGCGAGCGCGGCATCACCATCAAGCTCAACGCCGTGCGCATGACGTACAACGCGCGCGATGGCCGCGCGTACGAGCTGAATCTCATCGACACGCCGGGACACGTCGACTTCACGTACGAAGTGTCGCGCTCGCTCGCCGCGTGCGAGGGCGCCATCCTCGTGGTGGACGCGTCGCAGGGGATCCAGGCGCAAACGCTCTCGAATCTCTTCCTCGCGCTCGACGCGGGACTCGAGATCATCCCGATCCTCAACAAGATCGACCTGCCCGGCGCCGAGCCCGAGCGCCGCAAGCAGGAACTGCACGATCTCATTGGCGCGAACTCCGACGACATCCTGCTCGTGAGCGCGAAAGAAGGCCTCGGCATCGACGAACTGCTCGAGCGCATCGTGGCCGCGGTGCCGCCGCCGCAGGGCGATCCCGAACGCGCCGCTGCGCGCGCTCATCTTCGACTCGTTCTACGACCGCTACCGTGGCGCCATCCCGAGCGTGCGCGTGGTGGATGGCGTCGTCAAACCCGGAATGAAGATCACCTTCGGCGCGAGCGAGTCGGTGTACGACGTCGCCGAGGTCGGCTTCATGCAGCTGCGCCAGGTGAAAACAGAAGAACTGCGCTGCGGCGAGGTCGGCTACGTCGTCGCGAACGTGCGCCGCGTGCAGGAGACGCGCGTCGGCGACACGGTATTCGACGCGGACAACCACGCCGCGGTGCCGCTCCCCGGCTATCAGGATGTGCACAGCATGGTGTTCGCGGGACTCTATCCCACCGACACCGATCAGTATCCCGAATTGCGCGACGCGCTCGAAAAGCTGCAGCTCAACGACGCGTCATTGCAGTACCAGCCCGAGACATCCACCGCGCTCGGCTTCGGCTACCGCTGCGGATTCCTCGGCCTGCTGCACATGGAGATCGTGCGCGAGCGGCTCGAGCGCGAATTCAACTTGAATCTCGTCACCACCGTGCCGACGGTGGAGTACCATGTCTACAAGAATGATGGCTCGATGGAACTGCTCGAGAATCCGTCGCTCATGCCGCACGGCTCGGTCGTGGAGCGCGTGGAAGAGCCGTACGTGAAGGCGCGCATCGTCGCGCCCGCGGATTACATCGGCCCCATCATGACGCTCGGCAACGAGCGGCGCGGCATCTACAAGAACATGTCGTACATCGATACGAGCCGCGTCGAATTCGACTGGGAATTCCCCCTCGGCGAGATCATCCTCGACTTCTTCGACAAACTGAAGACCATCAGCAAAGGCTACGCGACGCTCGACTACGAGATGCTCGCGTACCGCCGCAGCCAGCTCGTGAAGCTCGACATGCTCATCAACGGCGAGCCGATCGACGCGTTCAGCGTGATCATCCACCAGGACAAGAGCTACGAGTGGGGCCGCAAGGTGGCCGACAAGCTCAAGGAGCTGATCCCGCGGCAATTGTTCGAAGTGGTGATCCAGGCGGCGATCGGCCAGAAGGTGATCGCGCGCACCACGGTGAAGGCGCTGCGCAAGAACGTGCTCGCGAAGTGTTACGGCGGCGACGTCTCGCGCAAACGCAAACTCCTCGAGAAGCAGAAGGAGGGGAAGAAGCGCATGAAGCAGGTGGGCAGCGTGGAGATCCCGCAGGAGGCGTTCCTGGCCGTGCTCCAGGTGGACTGAGCGATGACCGCGACGCCGACGGCCGAGCTTCCCGCGGTCCAGCGGCAACGCGTGCTCGATCCACCGCTCGTCGTGGAGCAGTTGGTGTTGCAGACGAGTTTCCTCGGCGACGCCGTGCTCACCACACCGCTCATCACGGAACTCGCGATGCGCGGCCCCGTGGACGTGCTCACCACGCCGGCGGCCGCGCCGGTGCTCGCGAACAATCCGCACATCCGTGCGATCCACATCTACGACAAGCGCGGCGCGGACGCCGGCGCCACCGGACTGCATTGCGTGGCGCAGCGGCTGCGCGATGCGATGCGCGGGCGGCTCGCGACGCGCAGCATTGCGTACCTCGCGCAGGGGTCGTTGCGCACGGCGGCGCTGGCCGCGCTCGCGGGATACGACGATCGCGTGGGATTCGCCGATGCCGCCGGGCGGTTCTTCTATACGATGCGCGTCGAGCGGCGGAACGACCGGCACCATGCCGAGCGATTGTGGCGTTTGGCGTTCCCATCGAACCCGAACGTGGAGCCACCGGAGGGCGCATTGCGGCCGCGATTGTATCCCGGCGCCGCCGAGCACGCGGCGGTGGACGCGGTGCTGGGCGCGTGGGCGCATGAACCCATCGTCGCCTTAGCGCCGGGTTCTGTTTGGGGAACCAAGCGCTGGCCCTACTATAGTATGCTCGCTTCGCGGCTTTCGAAGCGGCACCGGCTGGTCGTGGTGGGGGGCCCGGACGACAAGACGCTGGCCGCCGAAATCGTGGCGGCGGCCGAACCAAACATGGCGCTGGATGCGACGGGCAGACTCTCGCTGCTGGCATCGAGCGAACTGATCCAGCGCGCGCGCCTGCTCGTGACCAACGATTCCTCACCGCAGCACTTGGCGAGCGCGATGAACACGCCGACCATCGCGATCTTCGGTCCCACGGTGCCGGCCTTCGGCTTCGGCCCACTCGCGCCGCATTCGATGATCGCCGAGAACAAGGACCTGCCCTGCCGCCCCTGTCACCACCACGGCCCGCCGACGTGCCCACTCACGCACTGGAAGTGCATGAAGGAATTGCCGGTGGAGCACGTTGAGCAGATGGCGAATCAACTCCTGCGCTAGATTGAACGATGCCTAACACGAAATTCATCGTCGGAGTCGACCTCGGCGGCACCAACATCGTCGTGGGCGCGATGCCCGAAGATGGCAGCCGCGAGATCGCCGTCCGCTCCGAGCCCACGCACGCACAGCGCGGCGCCGAGGGCGTGGTCGATCGCATCGTCGCGCTCATCGCGCAGACGATGTCCGACGTCTTCGCGAAGGAGCGCGCGCAAGCGAGCGACTTCCTCGGCATCGGCGTAGGGGCGCCCGGTCCGCTCGACCGCGAGCGCGGCGTCGTCGTGATCGCGCCCAACCTCGGCTGGCGCGACTTCCCGTTGCGCGACGCGATCACCGAGAAGATCCGCCTGCCGGTGACCCTCGACAACGATGCGAACTGCGCGACGCTCGGCGAATGGTGGCGCGGCGCCGCGCGCGGCGCGAAGAACGTCGTGGGCGTCACGATCGGGACCGGCATCGGCGGCGGCGTGATCATGGACGGCAAGCTCTATCACGGATCGAGTGACGTGGCGGGCGAGATCGGGCACACCACCATCGATTCGACGGGCCGCTACTGCCGCTGCGGCAACTACGGATGTCTCGAGGCGTACGCGAGCGGGCCCGCGATCGCGCAGCGCGCGCGCGAGGCGCTCGAGCGCAACGAAGCGAGCGCGCTCTGGAAGATGGCCGGCGGCGACGTCACGCAGCTCACCGCCGCCACGGTGTACGAAGGCGCGAACCAGGGCGATGCACTCGCCCTCGA
The DNA here is from genome assembly GCA_963737845.1 of uncultured Gemmatimonadaceae bacterium. GTDB lineage: Bacteria > Gemmatimonadota > Gemmatimonadetes > Gemmatimonadales > Gemmatimonadaceae > DATKOH01. Next base: position 220,629 of record CAVTUD010000003.1, read on the forward strand.
GATCGTGCGCGACACCGCGCGATTCCTCGGTACCGGCATCGCGAACTTGCTGAACATCCTCAACCCCGACGTCGTCGTGATCACCGGCGGCGTGACGAAAGCGGGCGAGCGTTTGTTCGAGCCGCTGCGCGCTGAAGTGAAGCGCCGCGCCTTCCGCCCCGCCGTGGCCGCGTGCCGCATCGTGCCCGGCGAACTCGAAGGCAGCGCGGGCATGGTGGGCGCCGTCGCGACGTTCAAACAGCAGCGCGGCACGCTGTGAGATGAAGAGACGCCTCGGCGTCGTCGGCACCTTCGTCTGGGACACGATCCACGGGCGGAACATCGCGCCCGTCCAAGAGTGGGGCGGCATCACGTACTCACTCGCGGCGCTCGACGCGGCGCTCGACGACGAATGGGAGATCGTGCCGCTCATGAAGGTCGGGAGCGATCTCATCGTGCGCGCACGCGAGTTCACCGCGTCGCTCCGCCACATCGCGCCGGACGCGGCGCTCATCGAAGTGCCGCAGCCCAACAATCGCGTCGAGATCGTCTACGAGTCGAGCGAGCGCCGCTGCGAGCGGCTCACCGGCGGCGTGCCGGGCTGGACGTGGCTCGGGCTCAAGCCGCTGCTCAACAACATCGACGCGCTCTACATCAATTTCCTCTCCGGGTGGGAGCTCGACCTCGAGACCGCGCAGCTGCTGCGCCAGCATTTCAAGGGACCCATCTACTGCGACCTGCACATGCTCGTGATGGCGGTGCAGCCCGAGGGATGGCGCGCGCTGCGGCCGCTGCCGAACGTCGCCGAGTGGTGCCGCTGCTTCGATCTGCTGCAGATGAACGACGAAGAGGTGACGGCGGCGGCGCCCGATCCGATGGCGCTCGCGGCGACGGCGCTCGCGCACGGCGTGCGATCGTTGTTCGTCACGCTCGGCCCGCGCGGCGCCGTGTACTTCGCGGCGCCGGGCTTCGATCGTCTCGCCGACTTGACACGCGTGCCACGACTCGACCGTGGCGCCGCCGGCAGCGGACCGATCCGCACCGAACGCGTGGGCGCGGATGCGCTGCGTCAAGAGGGAGATCCCACCGGCTGCGGCGATGTGTGGGGCGCGACCTGTTTCTCCCGGCTGCTGCACGGTGATAGCTTACGCTCGTCGATCGATGCCGCGCACGCCGCGGCCGCTCGCAACGTTTCGCATCGCGGCGCCACCGGACTCACTCGTCACTTGCGCGGAGAGATCAGCTCGACATGACCGCTGTCGTCAACGTCCCGCCCTCGCTTGATGACAAGACGTTCGAGCAAGTGCTCGAGCAGATCGCGCCGCTCGCGCCCGACGAGAAGTTCGTTCTCGATGCGCGCCACACCCGCTGGGCCAGCCCGTACGGACTCACCGCGCTGCTGACGCTCGCGCAATCGCGCACCGCGCGCTCCGAGTTCATCCCGCCCGAAGCGGAAGAGACCGCGGGCTACTGGGCGCGCACCGGATTCTTCCAGCATGCATCGGAGCTCTACGACTTCGTGGGCAAAGTGCCGCGGGCGCGCGGCGGCGAGAGCAGCGTGCTGCTCGAGATCACGCCGATCGCGAAGAGCGACGACGTGCACGAGGTGGTGGGGCGCATCCAGCAGAAGGCGACGCAAATCCTCGTGAAGGAACTCAACGTCGATCCGAAAGCGACGATGGGATTCGCGATGACGCTGAGCGAAGCGTGCCAGAACATCGTGGAGCACGCGGGACGCGGCGGCTGGGTGGCGGTGCAGACGTACACGTGGAAGAAGCGCCTCCAGGGACGCCGCGTCGTGGTGATCGCGGTGTGCGATGCCGGCGTCGGATTCCGTCAGTCGCTCGAGAGCGCGCACGGCCGGCGGCTTGACGAACGGTGGGGCGATGGCCGCGCGCTCGAGGAAGCGGTGCTCCGAGGCGTTTCCCGGTTCCAGGATCCGGGCCGCGGTCAAGGCCTCGCGGGCGTGCGGCGTTACATTGGAAGGTGGCAGGGGAAGTTGTCCGTTCGTTCCGGAACCGCTAGAATCGCTATCGTGCCTTCATGGGACGAGGACGTGCCGCTCGAAGAGAAGCTCCCGAATTTCCCGGGCGCCCAGATCCAGATCACCATCCCCGAGCACGTGGCGGATCGATGATCAATCACATCGACCTCACCGGCGTGCTGCGCCGCACGGTGTGCGATCTCTACTCCGATCTCGTCACGCGCCCTACCGGCGCCGCGGTGCGCGATGGCATTCGAGAAACAGCTCGCGGAACTCGGCGACCGCTCGCTCACGGTGATCGACTTCTCGCACGTGGGCGTCATCGACTACTCCTGCGCTGACGAGATCGTTGCGAAGCTCCTGATGCGGTACGCCGGCCTCGATGATGCCGCGCCGCCGCCGCGCGATGCGTACTTCGTGTTCCGCGGCGTGCGCGATGAGCACTACGATGCGATCGAGGCGGTGCTCGAGCGTCACGGCCTCGCGATCGTCGCGGAAGTCGATGGCGGCGACGTGATCCTCATCGGCATCGTCGCCGAAGAAGAGCGCATGGCGTGGGACACGCTCTGCCGCCGCGGCCGGCTCACCGCGCATGAGCTCGCCTGCGAGGTGGGACTCGCCGGCTTCGACGCCGAGCGTGTGCTCGAACGCCTCTTGCGCCGCCGTCTCGCCATGCGTCTCGAACAGAGTTATGTCGCCGTGGGAGCGGCGCAGTGAACGAGACGTTCAATCCGCCGCTCCGGGTCATTGATTTCATCGCCACCAGACCCACGGACCCCGAGCGCGGTACTATGGTATGGATGTGCGGGGAGGACGCGCGGCTCCGAATCCTCACGGAGGGGGAACTCGTCTGGGTGTATGGACCCCGTCGTCACGAACTCGCCACGCTGGCGATCGACGATGGGATCCCGCGCGGTCACGTGGTGCTGCGTGACATCGCCGGCACTCTGCCGTCCGAAGTAGTGACGATCGTGAAACCGAACACCGACGCCCGCACCGGGCGCGGTCGCAACGTCTGAGCCGCGAGCCTCATGCCCACCTCTGAATCCCGACCCGGCCTCTCGACGCTCGCCTTGCACGGCGCGCGCGAGTCCCGCGACGCCGACACGCCCATCGTCTCGCCGCTCTATCAGTCGGTCAACTTCATCCAGGAAGTCGGCACCGGCGACGGGCTGCGCTATCCGCGCTACGGCAACAATCCGACGGCCGAGCTCGTGCAGCGGCGCCTCGCGCTGCTCGAAGGCGCAGAGGCCGGCCTCGTACTCGGCAGCGGCCAGGGCGCCACCGCCTGCGCGCTGCTCGCCCTGCTCCGCCCCGGCGATCACCTGCTCGCGAGCAAGTGGATCTACGGCGGCACGCACAAACTGCTCACGCGCGAGTTCGAGGCGATGGGCATCAGCGTCACGCTCGTCGATCCGCTCGAGTCGCGCGGCTGGCGCAAGAAGCTCCGCAAGCACACGCGCGCGGTGTTCGTCGAAACGCCGGTGAACCCGAGCTGCCGCGTGCTCGACCTGCGCCCGATCAGTTATCTGACGCAGGAGACCGGCCTCACGCTCGTCGTGGATTCTACCTTCGCGTCGCCGATCAACATCCGCCCGCTCGAGCACGGCGCCGACGTCGTCATCCACTCGGTCACGAAGTATCTCAACGGCCATCACGACATCCTCGGCGGCGCGGTGATGGGCACCAGCGACTACATCGAGGAAGTGCGCCAGAAGATGATCCTCTGGGGCCAGGCGCCCGACCCGTTCGCATGCTGGCTGCTCGAGCGCGGCCTCAAGACGCTCGAGGTGCGCGTGCAGCGGCAGAACGAGAACGCGATGAGAGTCGCGCAGTGGTGCGCCGGCCAGAAGGCGTTCACGGCGGTGCACTATCCCGGACTCGAGTCGCATCCCGATCACGCGATCGCGCGCGAGCAGATGGATGGCTTCGGCGGCATGCTCGCCGTGGAAGTGAAAGGCGGCGGCGCGGCGGCCGAGCACATCCTGCGCCGCCTGCAGATCTTCGCGCACGCGACCAGCCTGGGCGGCGTGGACTCGCTCGTGTGCGAGCCGCGCTTCACGTCGCACGCACACATGACGCCCGCCGAGCGCGCGGCGATCGGGATCCCCGACGGCTTCGTGCGACTCTCCGTGGGCATCGAGAACGCCGCCGACCTCATCGCCGATCTCAAGCAGGCGATCCGCTGATGATCCGCTTCACGCGCGTCACGAAGGAATATCCGCGCACCGGCGTCGCGCTCAACGACGTCACCTTCCGCGTGAACAAGGGCGAGTTCGCATTCCTCACCGGCCCGAGCGGCGCGGGGAAGTCCACGATATTGCGGCTCATCCTCATGGAAGATCATCCCACCTCGGGCGAAGTGCGCGTGAGCGGCACCGCGGCGAGCGAGATCCGCCAGCGCGACGTGCCGCTGCTCCGCCGCAAGCTCGGCGTGGTGTTCCAGGATTTCCGGCTACTCGAGGATCGCACCGCCGAAGAGAACGTCGCCTTCGCGCTCGAAGTCACCGGCGCGTCACGCGACGGGCTCGCGGCGCGCGTGAGCCGGCTGCTCACGCAGGTGGGGCTCGCGAGCAAGGGCACGAGCTATCCCAAGGAACTCTCGGGCGGCGAACAGCAGCGCGTTGCGATCGCGCGCGCCCTCGTGCACGATCCGATGTTGCTCATCGCCGACGAACCCACCGGGAACCTGGACGAGCGCGCGACGCGCGGCGTCTTCCAGCTGCTGCGCGACATCAACGCGGCCGGCACGGCGATCATCATGGCCACGCACAATCTCGACCTCGTGCGCCGCTCGAACTATCGCGTGATCGAACTGAATCGCGGACAGCTGGTGTACGATTCCGCGGCGCAGCCCGTGCCCGCGGCGCCGATGGACGGAGACGCCTGATGCGCCTGACACTGCGCGAAGTCGCGCTCGGCCTCCGCCGCTCGCCGCTGCTCAGCACGCTGAGCATCGTCACGATCGCGTTCAGCATGTTCGCCGTGGGGCTGTTCGGCCTCGTGGCGCTCAATGTGAGCCGCGCGCTGCGCGGCCTCGAAGAACACGTCGAGATCCGCGCCTTCATCGCCGAAGGCACGTCGCTCGAGGCGATCACCACCGCGCTCGGCGACCTCAATGCGTTCCCCGAAGTGCAGCACGTGGAATACGTGACGCCCGAGATGGCGCTCGCGCGCGCGCGGAAGGAACTCAGCGAGTTCAGCGACGTGTTCGACGCGAACGTGCTCCCCGGCTCGCTCGACATCCGCCTCAAGGAAGGCTACCGCGATCCCACCAACGTGGCCGCCGTCGCGTCGCGCGTGCTCAACTATCCGTTCGTGGACGACGTGCGCTACGGCGAAGAATGGGTGAAGAAGCTCTATGACATCCGCCGCCTCGCGGTGGCGGCGGGCATCGTGCTCGGGATCGCCTTCGCGGCCGTGGCCGTGATCATCATCGGCACCACGATCCGTATGGCTGTGCTGGCGCGCGCGCGCGAGATCTCGATCATGCGGCTCGTGGGCGCGACGAACGGTTTCGTGCGGCGCCCCTTTCTCATCGACGGCTTCCTCAAGGGCGTCGCCGGCGGCGCTCTCGCGCTCTTGCTCACGTGGGCCGCGAGCCAGCTCATCAGCGACCGGTTCATCACGACGGTCTTCTTCGACCGCGACATCGCGCTGCTCGGCATCCTCGGCGGAGGACTCATTGGCCTGCTCGGCAGCGCCATGTCCGTCGGGCGCCACCTGCGCGACGTGTGAACGCGAGACACGCTCTCGCCGCGGCGCTCGCCGCCCTCGCGCTCTTCGCGAGCGCGCCACGCGGAGCGGCGCAGCAGCCCACGCTGCAGCAGGCGGAGCAGCGCCTGCGCGATGAGCGCGCCCGCCTCGACCAGCTGCGCAACGAGCGCCAGGAACTCGAACGGCGCCGCACCGCGCTCCAGGGCACGGTGCACGATCTCTCCGAAGAACTCGAGAACGTGAACCGGCAGGTGGAGATGACTGCGCGCGTCGTGCAGACGCTCGACAGCCAGCTCGCGGCGATCAACGCGGATGTCACCGTCACCACCGCCGACCTCGTGCGCGCCCAGGACGAACTCGAGGTGAAGAAGGTCGTGCTCCAGCACCGGCTCGTGGACATCTACAAGCGCGGCGGACTCTACTCGAGCGAAGTGCTCCTGAGTGCGAACAGCTTCGCGGACCTCGTGGCGCGCTACAAGTACCTGCATCTCGCGGCGCTGCGCGACCAGGCGCTCGTGAAACGCGTGGACGACCTGCGCAAGCAGATCGATCACCAGCGCGAGAACCTCGTGCACTTCCAGGACGAGATCGAGATCAATCTCGCCGAGAAGGGCGAAGAGGAGCGCCGCCTGCGCAGCCTGCAGGAGGAACAGGCGAACAGCCTCGCCAGTGCGAAGCAGAAGACGCGCGAGACCGAGAAGCGCCTCGCATCGCTTTCCGAGGATGAGCAGAAGCTCACCGACATGATCGGCACGCTCGAGACTGCGCGGGCGAAGGCCGAGCGCGACTCGCGCGCGCCGAAGGCGGCGCCGACGCTCAAGAAGGGCGGCACCGGGACCTTCGATTGGCCGGTGAAGGGGAATCTGCTCTACAGCTTCGGACGCGTCGTGAATCCCAACAACACCACGGTGCGGTGGAACGGGATCGGCATCGCGGCACCCGAGGGCACGGAGGTGCGCGCGGTCGCGTCGGGCAAGGTGGTCGTCGCCGAAGCGCTGAGTACGTACGGGCTCACCGTGATCGTCCAGCACGCCGGCGGAGACTATTCGGTGTACGGTTCGCTCAGCCGCCTGAATGTGAAGAAGGGCGACATCGTGAATCGCGCGCAGGTGATCGGCTACGCGGGTGTCTCGGACCCCGAACTTCCCGCGCATCTGCACTTCGAGTTGCGCCCCGCGGGGCACGCAGTGGATCCGCTGGACTACCTCAAGCCGCTGCCGTGAGCGAAGCGCCGCTCGGCGCGCATTGCAGCACCGCGGGCGGCGGCACGCCCACCGCCCCGCCCCGCGCCAAACTCATCAAGGCCACCGCGCTGCAGCTGTTCACGAAGGCCGCGAGCCGCTGGCAGGAGCGCGAGTGCGACGCCGCCGAGATCACGGAGTTCAAAGCGCAGCTCGCGCTCACCAATGTGCGCGTCACCATGGCGCACGACTCGTATCTCATCAATCTCGCCAGCCCCGACAAAAAGCTTCGGCGTAAGAGCACCGAGAGCTTCGTTGCGGAACTCAAGCGCTGCGAACAACTCGGCCTCACCTACCTTGTGAGCCATCCCGGGAATTTCATGGACGACCGCGCGAGCGGACTCGCGCGTAATGCCGACGCGATCGCGGAGGCGCTCGAGCGGGTGCCGGGCCGCACCGTACTCTGCCTCGAGACCACCGCCGGCAGCGGCACCGCACTCGGCGCCACGTTCGAGGAACTCGCCGCGATCATCGCGCGGCTGCCCAAGCCGCAGCGGAAACGCGTGGGCGTGTGCGTGGACAGCTGTCACGTCTACTCGGCGGGCTACGATCTCGTGAAGAGATTATGACAGCGTGCTGGTCGCGCTTCGACGACGTGCTCGGACTTTCGCGCCTCAAGACTATGCACCTGAACGACTCGAAGACGCCATTCGCGAGCCGCCGCGATCGCCATGAGTTGATCGGCGAGGGGTCTCTGGGGAAGAAGCCCTTCCAACGGATCATGACCGATCCGCGTCTCGCGAACGTCGCGAAGGTGATCGAGACGCCGAAGGGGGACGACCATGCCAAGGCGGACGGCAAGATGCTTAGGAGGCTTCGGGGGTATGGGCGGCGGGCCAGGACCGAGTCGGCACAGCAGACTTAGACTCTAGACTGAGACGTTAGACTGCTCCGCAGCCGCAGTTGTATTCTAACGTCCCAGTCTAAAGTCTCAGTCTGCAGTTGGACGCGGACTCTCCCGGCGCTACCTTGAACTCATGCCGCGCCTGAAACCCCGCCGCCTAAGAGTCCTCTCAGCGGTAGTGATCGCGGCGACCCAATTCGCCGTCGTCGGGTTCGGGCCGCTCGTCGACGGCATCCAGGGCGCGAGCGCGCCGGCGCACGTCGAAGAGTTCGGCGTCCATCTCCACTATTCGCACGATCCCGATAATTGCGCCGCATGCGCCGCGTCGCACATGGTGGGCGACGCGCCGCGCGTGCCGATGCCCGCGCTCCAACTGGCGCCGCAGCGCGATGGCCTCGCGATCACGTTCGTCGCTCCCGCTGTACATCGCGCGGGCACTCCGAAGTCTCCGCGCGCACCTCCCCGCTCCGCCGCCGCCGCTCGCTGAATCCAGCTGAGCGCCACTGACAACTGATCGCGCGCCAATGCCGGGCCTCTCGGGGTTCCGCTCGGCGCATCCCAATCTCGGTCTTTCGGCGGAGCCGCATTCGCGTGCGCCGCCGGGGGACTCGCACATATGCCCGGAGCGATCCATGTCCAGCAGAACACTTGAACACGTCCGTCAGCTCGCCGGCCTCGCCGCGTGCCTGGCGCTCACGCTCTTCGCCCCCACGCCCGCTCACGCTGCCGTCGATCCCGACAACTCCAATGTGAGCGGGACCGTCACCGACTCCGCGACCGGCCAAGCGCTGCAGGGCGCGCAGATCAGCATCCTCACCGGCCAGCAACAAGTCGTCTCGCGCGTGCTCGCCGACGCATTCGGACGGTTCGTGATCCACAACGTGAAGCCCGGGCAGTATACCGTCCTCGTGCGGTTGATCGGCTTTCGCCCGGAGGACCGCGCGATCGAGTTGAGAGACGGAAAGAACCTCTCGCTCGCCTTCAAGATGAGCGCGGTCGCCGTCACTCTGCAGTCGATCTCCGTGGCGACGGCCGTGCCGATCGCGATCGACACGCGCAGCGGCGTACAGGTCTTCCAGCAGGATGAGTACCACGGCTCGCCCACGAACACGACGTCGCAGATCCTGCAGCAAGCGATCACCGGCGCGGCGCGCGCGCCCACGGGAGAGGTACACATCCGCGGGCAGCACGCGGAATACACGTACTACCTCGACGGCATTCCCGTGTATCCTGGCATCTCCGGCAGCCTCAATGAACTGTTCGATCCGACGATCGTCGATCGCATCTCGTTCATCACCGGCGGCTGGGACGCGGAATACGGCAATCGCAACACGGCGATCGTGAATGTCGCCACGCGCGTTCCGGTCGGCGCATTTCACATGGGCGCGTCCGCCTATGCGGGCTCGTACAACAGCAATGGTCAGACGTTCGACGTGAGCAGCAGCAATGGCACATGGGGATTCTTCGGTGCCGCGACGCGGCAGGTCACGGACATGCGACAGTATCCCGTGGCGTTCGACACGAGCACCTTCAAGCCGTTCAACTACAGCAATCACGGCGAAGATCTGTTCGGCTTCGGCAAGATCGAATACTCGCCCGGCGACCGGGATCAGCTGTACCTCGAGGGGAACGCGTCCACCACCACCTTCCAGATCCCGTTCGACTCGTCCACCGGGATCATCGACGACCATCAGAAGGACAAGAACAGTTTCGTGAACTTCGGGTGGCATCACCTCACCGGCTCGCCGCAAGCGGGTCCGGAGGAACCCGGCGGCGAAGTGTTCACCGGACTCTTCTACCGGAAGGGGTCGCTCCTCTACACGCCGGGAGAGAACGACGATCCCTCATTCATGTTCTTTCCCGATACGACGCCGTACAACCTCCACGAGGATCGCAATTTCCAGAGCTACGGCCTCACCGCGAGCTACGCGTGGCGCACGGGGCACATGTTCTCCTTCAAGGTGGGCACGCTCGTGTCGCAGACGACCGGCCACGAATCGTTCACCTCGGTGGATTCGCTCGGGAATCCGGGGCCGGCGTCGAACGCCGATCTGAACGGCAGCGACGTGGATGGCTATGCGCAGACGGTGATCGCGCCGGTGGAGTGGCTCGATTTCCACCTCGGGTTGCGATACGACGACCATGCGGCGCCGTTCGCCGGGCATCAGTCCCAGTGGAGCCCGCGCATCCGCGTCAATTTCTATCCGAGCACCGGCAGCACGATCTATCTCTACTACGGCAGGCTCTTCATGCCGACGAACGTGGAGGACTTGCGCACGATCACGAGCGTCGCCGACTCGGGCGTGGTCACCGCGCCGACGCTGCCCGAACGCGATGATTTCTACGAGATCGGGTACATCCAACGCGTGGGATTCGGCGTGCTCAAATTCTCCGGCTACCACAAGCTGAGCAGCCCGGGGATCGACGACCAGACCGTGCCCGGCTCGGCGATCGTGACGTCGGTGAATCTCGAACAAGTACACATCACCGGGATCGAAGCCACGGTCGAGGTCCGGCCCGCCGGACCGTGGTCAGGTTACGTGAATTTCTCGATCAATCACGCGTACGGTCGCGGGCCGATCACCGGCGGATTCTTCCCGGTGGATTCCACTGGCGTGCCCGGCGGTTGGTTCGATCTCGACCACGACCAGCGGATCTCTTCGGTGGCGTCGGTGGTGTATTCCGGAAAGCGCTGGTTCGCGAGCGCGTCGGGCACGTACGGCACCGGACTCACGAACGGCGCCGACATCACGCAGCCGATCGGCACGGGACTGTTCGACTTCAACCGCGACATCCACGTCGCGCCGAACTTTATTACGACCCTGAGCGCCGGCTACACGTGGCTATTCGGCAAGACCGTTGTGCGTCCCGTGCTCTACATCGACAACCTCTTCAACTCGGAGTATCTGCTGAAGGGTCAATTCTTCAGCGGCGCGTCGGCGGGGCGACCGCGTACTGTGCAGCTTCAGGTGTCGGTGAATCTGTAACGAACGGGCCGGCTGGCGCGTTTTAACTACAGGCTGAGACGTTAGACTGAGACTCTAGAAGACTCTACTCCACGCCTTCTAAGTCTCAGTCTAACGTCTCAGTCTGCCGTGTTTTGCCAACCCGGAACCAGCCAGGTAGCTTGATAGTATGAAGCCCATGAATCCCCGCCGCCGATCCCGACTCCGCGTCCTCGCCGCTGCCCTCGTGGCGGCGTCGCAGTTCGCGGTGTCCGCGTTCGCGCCGATGGCGGATTCCGGGGCCGGCAATAGCGCGCCGTCGCACGTCGAGGCGTTCGGCGTGAGCCTGCATTTCGCGCACAATCCGGACGATTGCGCGGCGTGTCTGGCGCAGTCGATCATCGGCATCACGTCCCACGGCTCGGCGACGCTCGTCGCGCAGGACGCGGCGACGTCGGAGTTCGACGCGGCCGCGCCCGCGGCCGCCACGCGCATCGCCTGGAGTCCCGGCGCTCCGCGCGCACCTCCCGCCCCGCTCCGCGCGCGCCTCAGCAGCTGATCTGAGCGCGCCCGCCGGCCATCGTGCCGGCGCCAAGCCGACCGCACGCCGCACCGCCGTCGCGATAATCGCGGCCGCACGGCGCGCGCCGACATCACGGAGACATGCGCATTCCATCGATCCTCGCCGCGGCCTGGGGCCTCATCGCCCTTCCGCTCGCGGCTCAGCAGTCCGACTCCACCGCCCGCGCCTTGCACGTCGCGGACTCGATCGCGCGTTGGCGCGCCGATTCCGCGAACGTCGCCAAGGAGCGGCAGCGCATCATGCACGAGCCTCGCGCACACCCGCCGGCTCCGCTGCCGCCACCGCCGATCCGCCTCACGAAACAGCAGGCGATCGACAGCGCGCTCGCGCACAATCCCACGATCGTCATCGCGCGGGAACAGGTCGCGCAGGCGAACGCGCGCGTCACGCAGGCCACCGCCTTCCCCGACCCCACGCTCGGCTTCACGGTGCAAGGCGTCGGCCGCGCGATCAACCCGCAACCGGCCTTCGAGACCGACATCATCGCCGGCTTCACGATCCCCTTCCCGCAGAAGTTCTGGCTCCACGGGCAAGCGGCCAATGGCGACGTCGGGAATCTCGAAGCGGCCTACCGCACCCAACGCGCGGTGATCGCCACGGAAACGGCGCAGGCCTACGACTCGCTGCTCGTCTCCCTGAAGCATCGCGACGATCTCCTGCTCGCGCGCGCGCTCTCGCAGGATTTCCTCAAGAAGACGCAGGCCCGCTTCAACGCCGGCACCACCGCGCGCCTCGACGTCGTGAAGGCGCAGGTCGGCGTCGCGCAGAGTGAGAACGATCTCATCGCGAACGAACGCGGCGTCGCCGCCGCCCGCGCGGCGCTGAACCGTCTCATCGGCCGCATCCTCGGCGCCGGGATCAATGCGGTGGATACGCTCGCCGTAGTGCCCGTGCCCGACGACTACGACCGCCTGCAGCAGCTCGCGATGGAGCACCGCCCCGAACTCGCCGGCATCGAACGCCAGATCGCCGCGGCGCACTCCGCCGAGAAGCTCGCGCAGCAGTACTACTTTCCCGACCTGAACGTCAGCTTCCAGCACAACGATCCGTACGGCGCGCCCGGACTCCCGCAGAGCTGGACCACGGGCGTCGGCATCAGCGTCCCGCTGCTCTTCTGGCAGCATCAGAAGGGCGAGGTGGCCGAGGCGAAGCACCTCGAGCTCGAGCTCGCCGCCACGCAGCGTGACGTGTTCGCGCAGGTGGAGCAGGATCTGCGCAACGCGTACTCCACCGCCACCACGAGCTACCGGCAGGCGGTGTTCATTCGCGACGAGCTGCTGCCGTCCGCGCAGGAGCAGTACGACATCGCTTTCAAGACATACAGTCTGGGCGGCGCGAGTTCACTGGAAGTGATCGACTCCCAGAACGCTCTGCTCGACGCGAAGAACCAGTTCGCTACCGCGCTCGGCGCCCTGAACGACGCCGTCGCCGACCTGCAGCGCGCCGTCGGTGCGCCGCTCGACACCATGCCTTCGGACACCCCCCAATGAGCGATCACATCATGCGGCACGCCGCGCGTTTCGTTCTCCTCGCGGCCATGACCGGCGCGGCCGCCTGCTCCGCGAAGAAGAGCGCGGCGAACGTCGCCGCCGACAGCACCACGGCGGACCAGCGCCCGCTCACGCTCTCGCCCGATCAGCGCGAGCACCTGCGCGTGATCCCGGTGACCGTGGAGAGCTATCGCCCCACGATCTCGACCACGGGCACCGTCGCGTTCGACGGGAACATCTCCACGCAGGTGCTCGCGCCGATCTCCGGGCCGGTGCTGCGACTGCTCGTCGAGGTCGGAGCGCAGGTGAATCGCGGCGATCCGCTCGCGGCGATCTCGTCGCCCGACTTCGCCGCGGCGGTGAGCGCGTACCGCAAGGCGCAGGCGGCGGCGCTGCAGACGAAGCGCATCGCCGATCTCAACGCCGAACTCTTCAAGGCGGATGGGATCGCGAAGCGCGATCTCGAACAGAGTGAGGAGGACGCCGAGGCCGCCGAGTCGGACCGCGACGCCGCACTCCAGCAGCTGCGCGCGCTGGGCGTGGACTCGATCACGATCGCCGCGCTGCAGGATCCGAAGAAGAGCGTGCCGGTACAGGCGTACATCCGGGCGCCGATCGCCGGCACCGTGGTGGAGAAGTTGATCACGCCCGGTCAATTGCTGCAGGCGGGCGCGACGCCGTGCTTCACCGTGGCCGATCTGTCGCGCATGTGGGTGCTCGCGAACGTCTTCGAATCGGACCTCGCGTTCGTTTCTCCGGGGGACAAGGCGCAGATCACCGGCGCGGCGCTGCCGCATCCGCTGTCGGGCGTGGCGATCTACGTCGCGGCGCTGGTCGATCCCTCGACGCGCGCCACCAGCGTGCGCATCGAGGTGCCGCAACACCGGGCGCGTGCTGCGGAAGGACATGTATGTCGAAGCGGCGATCCAGTCGTCGCGCACGATCAAGGGAATGCTCATTCCCGTCTCCGCCGTGCTGCGCGATGACAACAACCTCCCGTTCGTATTCGTCGAAGGTGCGAAGGGCACCTTCTCTCGCCGCGTGGTCACGCTGGGCAACCGGCTTGGCGATCGCTACGAGGTGAAAGACGGCCTCAAGGAAGGCGAACAGGTGACGGCGGAGGGCGGGCTCTTCCTCGAATTCGCGCAGGGCCAGTGAGCCGGCCGGAAGTACCCAAGGATCGCGCCGCGCACACGGCGAGCTTCGTCAACTATCTGGTCGCGGCGGCGGTCGATCAATGGCCGATCGTCGCGTTCCTCGCGCTGCTGCTCGTCGGGCATCGGCATCTGGTCGTTCCTGCGGCTGCCGGTGGATGCGTATCCCGACCTGTCGCCGCCGATGGTCGAGATCATCACGCAGTGGCCGGGCCACGCCGCCGAAGAAGTCGAGCAGCTCATCACCGCGCCCATCGAACTGTCGATGAACGGCGTGCCCGAATCTCAAGGTGATGCGCTCGATCTCGCTCTACGGTCTCTCCGATGTGACGCTCACGTTCCGCGACAGCACGGACGACTACTTCGCGCGGCAGCGGGTGTTCGAGCGGCTCCCGGACGTGGACCTGCCGACCGGGATCACGCCGAGCGTGTCGCCGCTCTTCTCGCCGTCGGGGCTCGTGTACCGCTACGTGATCGAGAGCCCGGACCGGACGCGCGATGGAGCTCAAGAACATCCAGGACTGGGTGCTCGAGCGCCAATACCGCTCCGTGCCGGGCGTGGCCGACATGAGCTCGCTCGGCGGCGAGACGATGCAGTACCAGGTGGTGATCGACCCCGTGCGCCTCGCCGGCCGTGGACTCACCGTCCCGCTGTCGCCGCCGCGCTCTCCGCGAACAACAGCAATGCCGGCGGCGGATTCTACTCCGAAGGCGGCCAGTTCTACTACGTGCGCGGACTCGGCCGCATGGCGACCACCGAGGACATCGGGCGCACCGTGGTGGCCGTGAGCAACGGCACGCCCGTGCTGGTGAAGGATATCGGCGAGGTGGTGATCGGCGCGCGCGCCGCGGCTGGGGCAGTTCGGCTTCGACAGACGTGAACGATGCTGTCGAAGGCGTGATCCTCATGACGCGCGGCGAGCAGGCGCAGGCCGTGCTGCAAGAAGGTGCGAGGCCAAGACCGCCGGAGCTGAACGATCGCATGCTGCCGAAGGACGTGAAGATTCGGCCGTTCTACGATCGCAGCGAACTGATCGCGCTCACCACGCGCACGGTGGAGGACAATCTCCTGCGCGGCATCATGCTTCGTGCTCGTCGTGCTGATGTTCTTCCTGTACGACGTGCGCTCGGGGTTGATCGTGGCCACCACGATCCCGCTCTCGCTGCTCTTCGCGTTCATCTGCCTCGATCTGCGCCACGTGCCGGCGAATCTGCTCTCCATCGGCGCGATCGACTTCGGCATCATCGTCGATGGCGCCGTCGTGATGGTCGAGAACATATTCCGCCAGCTATCCGCACGGCGTGAGGACAAAGACGTGAGCGTGCGTGAGATCATCATCGCCGCCGCCGCGGAGGTGGACCGGCCCGATATTGTACGCGGTGGCCGTGATCATCGCGGGATTCCTGCCGATCTACGTGCTCGCGGGCCCGTCGGGCACGCTGTTCCGCCCGATGGCCGACACGACGATCTTCGCGCTGATCGGCTCGCTGTTGCTCACGCTGACGCTGCTGCCCGTGCTTTGCTTCTTCGTGCCTGGCGACGGCGATGCACGCGAGCGGCACAACGCGGCGTTCGAGTGGATCAAGCGGCATTACGCGCGCGGGTCTCGACTGGTCGCTGCGCATCCCTGGCGGCGTGATCGGCGGCTCACCGTGCTGCTCGGCGTCGCGCTGGTGCTCGATCCCGTGCATCGGCGCCGAGTTCATGCCGCAAGCTCGACGAAGGCGCGCTCTGGGTGCGCGCCACGATGCCGTACACGATCTCCTTCGAGGAATCGTCGCGCATCGTGCCGCAGATCCGCGCGGTGCTGCGCTCGTTTCCCGAGGTGACCGTGGTGGCGTCTGAGCACGGCCGTCCGGATGACGGCACCGACCCGACCGGATTCTTCAACGCGGAGTTCTACGTCGGGCTCAAGCCGTACAGCGAGTGGACGGGCCGTATCGCACCAAGGCGCAGCTCATCGAGGCGATCGACAAGAAGCTCCGGCGTTCCCGGGCATCACTTCAATTACACGCAGCCGGCCGAGGACGCGGTGAACGAGGCCGAGACAGGTCTCAAGAGTTCGCTCGACGTGAAGGTGTTCGGCACGGATCTCGAACTGCTCGAAAAGAAGGGCCGCGAGATCAAGCAGCGTGCTCGAAGCGGGTGCCGCGGGATCACGCACGTCACGCTGGTGCAGGAGCTGGGCCAGCCGAGCCTCACGGTCAACATCGATCGCGCGAAGATCGCGCGCTATGGCATCAACGTCGACGACATGAACGGCCTGATCGAGGCGGCGGTCGGCGGCAGCGCGCCGCGACCAAGTGGTGCAGGGCGAGCGGACGATTCGACCTCGTGGTGCGCCTCGAGCCGCAGTATCGCGCCACACGCCAGAGCAGATCGGCAACATCCTCGTCGCGACGCCCGGCGGCCAGCAGATCCCGTTGCGCGAACTGGCCGACATGCGCGTGGAGAACGGCGCCTCGTTCATCTACCGCGAGGACAATTCGCGATACATCGGCGTGCAGTACTCGGTGGAGGGACGCGACCTCGCGGGCGCGGTGCAGGATGCGCAGCGGCCAGTGGCCGCGAAGGTGCGCGCTGCCGGCGGGTTACCGCGTGCGACTGGGGCGGCGAGTACGAGGAGTACACCGCGTCGCGCGGCCAGCTGCAGCTCGTACTGCCGGTCACGATCGTGCTGATCTTCCTGCATCCTCTTCGCGCTCTACAGCAATTTCAAATTCCCCTGATCACCGTGGTCGGCGTGGTGCTCTCGGCGCCGATCGGCGGGATCGTCGCGCTCTGGCTCACGGGGACGCCGTTCTCGGTGTCGTCTGGCATCGGCTTCCTCGCGCTGTTCGGCGTGTCGGTGCAGACCGCCGTCGTCTACATCTCCTATGTGAACGAGCTGCGGCGCGACGGCATGGACATCGTGCGACGCGACGCGCGAGGCCGCGCTGCTGCGGCTCCGGCCGATCATGATGACGGCGCTCGTCGCGGCGCTGGGCCTGCTTCCCGCCGCAATCTCGACCGGCGTCGGGATCCGACTCGCAGCGGCCGTTCGCGCTCGTGATCGTCGGCGGACTGTTCTCGCGGCTCGCTGATCAGTGTGTTCCTCATGCCGGCGCTCTACGTGGTGGTCGCGAAGGAAGGCGACCGCCTCGAGGTCTGAGCGCGCGCATTCTTGCGCGACGGAACGTCAGGGCGTAGCGTGGACCAATGAGCGAACAGCGGGCGATCACCGAGCGGGAAGTACGCCGCCTCGCACGCGACGGGGCGAAGATCATCGACGTGCGCGGCGCGATCGTGACGCCCGGCGCTCGCTCGGCCGCGCGCGAGTTGGGGGTGATCCTCACCGGGTCGGAAACGCCCACGTCCGTGCTCCCCATCCGCGCGTACGGCGCGTTCGACCCGAGGCCGTTCGTGCCGAGCACCGTGGCGCTCGCCTGCGACCAGTCGGGCACGACGATCAAGGAAGCGGTGGCCGCGCGCCTCTATCAGCTGCAGCACACCGTGACCGACCTCGTGGGCCCGGAGAAGTCGCTGCTCGAGACGACCGCCGCGGCGGTGCTGGTGGCGCGAGAAGTGGCCTCCGGACGCGCCCACTTCGGCGTCATAGTGGACGGCACCGGCGTGACCGCGTGCATCGCGGCGAACAAGATCAAAGGCGTTCGTGCGGCGCTCTGCCACGACGTGACCACGACGATCAGCGCGCGCGAACACTCGGACGCGAACGTGCTCGCGCTGGCCGGATCCTCATCGGCCCGCGCCAGGCGACGGCAATCGTCGAGACGTTCCTCACGCGGGACTTCGTGCCGGAGAGATACGCCGACCGGCTCGAGAAGCTGAAGGCGCTCGACGGAGAACGCTGAGTTCAACAACGGCGTGTGAGGGCCCTAGTACCACTGAAAAAGCGTGTGTGGGCCTTAGTACCACTGAAACAGCGCGTATGGGCCTTAGTACCACTGAAACAGCGCGTATGGCAACTGAGCGTATGGTACCACGCGGCGTGAGTAGGCCTACTCCCGCAGTCCAACGAACGCCGAGCCGTACCATACGCTCAGTTGCTATACGCGCCCTTTCAGCGGTACTAAGGCCTACATGCGTATAGGAAAATAGTAGATGCGAGTCGACACCGTGAGTAACTTTAGTAGGCGATGAAAAAACAGGACGCCCTCGACTATCACAGTGGTGGAAGACCCGGGAAGATCGCGGTCGTCCCCACCAAGCCACTCAACAATCAGCGCGACCTCGCGCTCGCGTACACACCGGGCGTCGCCGAGCCATGCCTCGCGATCCAGGCCAATCCCGACGACGCCTACCTGTACACCGCGCGCGGCAATCTCGTCGCGGTGGTGACCAACGGCACGTCGGTGCTCGGACTCGGCAACATCGGCGCGCTCGCGGGCAAGCCGGTGATGGAAGGCAAAGGGAATCTCTTCAAGCAGTTCGCGGACCTCAATGTGTTCGACATCGAGGTGAACGCCGAGGACCCCGAGGACGTGATCCGCTTCTGCCAGATGCTCGAGCCCACGGTGGGCGGCATCAATCTCGAGGACATCCGCGCCCCCGATTGCTTCCGTATCGAAGAAGAGC
Organism: uncultured Gemmatimonadaceae bacterium; assembly: GCA_963737845.1. Classification (GTDB taxonomy): domain Bacteria; phylum Gemmatimonadota; class Gemmatimonadetes; order Gemmatimonadales; family Gemmatimonadaceae; genus DATKOH01. Next base: position 239,142 of record CAVTUD010000003.1, read on the forward strand.
TCAAGCGCACGCTCAAGATCCCGGTGTTCCACGACGATCAGCACGGCACCGCGATCATCTCCGGCGCCGCACTCCTGAACGCGCTCGAGATCGTGCACAAGAAGATCGATGAGGTGCGCGTCGTCTTCTCCGGCGCCGGCGCCGCGGCGGTCGCCACCGCGAATCACTACATGCGACTCGGCGTGAAGCGCGAGCACATCACGATGTGCGACGCACATGGCGTGATCTTCGAAGGACGCACGATCGAGATGGACCCGTACAAGGGCCGCTTCGCGCAGCGCACGGAGATGCGCACGATCAGCCAGGTGCTCGTGGGCGCCGACGTGTTCGTGGGCCTCTCGCGCGGCGGCGTGATCTCGGGCGCGATGATCGCGGCCATGGCGAAGGATCCCGTCGTGTTCGCGCTCGCGAATCCCACGCCCGAGATCCTGCCGCACGAAGTGCACGCCGCGCGCGCCAATGCGATCGTCGCCACCGGCCGCAGCGATTATCCGAATCAGGTGAACAACGTCCTCGGCTTCCCGTTCATCTTCCGCGGCGCGCTCAATGCGCGCGCCACGCAGGTGACCGAGGAGATGAAGATGGCCGCCACGCGCGCGCTCGCCGCCCTCGCGCGCGAGCCGGTGCCCGACTCGGTCTCCAGGCTGTACGGCCTCAAGAACGTCGCCTTCGGCCGCGACTATCTCATTCCCTTCCCGTTCGACCCGCGCGTCCTCCTCTGGGTCGCACCCGCGGTTGCGTGGGCCGCGGTGGCCAGCGGCGTCGCCCGCGTGGTGATCGACGCCGAGGATTATCGCGCGCTGCTGGAGTCGCGCCTGAGCCGCGCGCGCGGCATCATGCGCGGGCTCATCAACCAGGCGGTGCAGGATCCGCGCCGCGTCGTCTTCCCCGAGGGCGAGGACGAACGGATCATCAAGGCCGCGCGCATCGTGCTCGACGAAGGGATCGCCGAGCCGGTGCTCCTCGGGAACATCGAGGCGATCCGCCGCACCGCGTCGGAGGTGCGCATCTCCCTCGAAGGGCTCACGCTCGCCGACCCGACCGACCCGACGCGGCTCGACGCGTTCGCCGACTATCTGTTCGAACGCCGCCGTCACAAGGGGATGACCAAGGCCGACGCGCGCGCGCGCGTGACCGATCCGGATTACTTCGGCAGCCTCATGGTGGCCGCCGGCGACGCCAATGCGCTCGTCTCCGGCGTCACGCAGCAATACCCGGCCACGATCCGCCCCGCGCTCGAGGTGATCGGAGCGCACCCGAAAGGCGGCCTCGTGAGCGGCTTCTACATGCTCGTGTTCGAGAAGCACACGATCTTCCTCGGCGACACGACGGTCACCATCGCGCCCACGGCCGAGAAGCTCGCGCAGATCGCGTACTCGGCGGGGCGGCTGCTGCGGTCGTTCGGCATCGAACCGCGCGTCGCGATGCTATCTTTCTCGAACTTCGGTTCCGTGAGGGACGAGGAGGCGGAGCGCGTGGCCGCGGCGGTGAAACTGATCCGCGAGCGCGATCCGAGCCTCGTCGTGGACGGCGAGATGCAGGCCGATCTCGCCATGAACGAGGAGAAACTGCGCACTCAGTTCCCGCTGAGCCTGCTCTCCGGGCCGGCGAACGTCCTGATCTTCCCGAACTTGAGTGCGGGCAATATCGCGTACAAGTTACTGCGTGAGTTGGGCGGGGCCACGGCCATCGGGCCGATCCTGGTAGGCATGCGGCTCCCCGTGCACGTGCTGGAAGCGGGATGCGATGTGCAGAGCATCGTCAACATGGCCGCGGTGGCCGTCGTGGACGCGCAATCACGCAAATAGCCGGCGCCGCGGCGCCGCTCTCTTTCATAGACCTCGAGCCGCAGGATCACATCATGTCCGCTCCGACCAAACCGAAGGCCGCGCCCGTGCGCCGCTCCTCATCCGGCCTCGAACAGCAGGGACTCGCGCCCAAGGGCACGGTCCACTGGAATCTCGTGACGGCGGAGCTCATCCAGGCCGCGTGCCGCCGCGACGAGGGTCAGCTCGCCGACATGGGCCCGTTCGTCGCGATCACGACGCCGCACACCGGGCGCTCGCCGAACGACAAGTTCGTGGTGAGAGAGAGCGGCAGCGAGAGAGACGTCGACTGGGGCAAAGTGAACCAGCCCATCAGCGAAGCGCATTTCGACGCGCTGCTGGCCGACGTGAAGACGCACCTGAACGCGCAGGGCGAGCTGTTCATCCAGGATCTCTATTGCGGCGCGGACGCGAGCTATCGCCTGTCGTGCCGCTATGTGACGCCCAACGCGTGGCAGGCGAATTTCGTGCGGAACATGTTCATCCGCCCAGAGATCGAGGAGCTCGCGGCGTTCGCGCCGAACTTCACGATCCTGCACGCGCCCGAGCTGCAGGCTGACCCGGCGAAGCACGGCACGCGCACCGGCACGTTCATCGTGCTCCACCTCGCGCGCCGCATGATCCTCATCGGCGGCACGCGCTACGCGGGCGAACTCAAGAAATCGATGTTCACGGTGATGAACTACCTGCTCCCGAAGCAGGGCGTGCTCTCCATGCACTGCTCCGCGAACATCGGCGAGCAGGGAGACACCGCGCTCTTCTTCGGCCTCTCGGGCACGGGCAAGACCACGCTCTCCGCCGATCCCGCACCGCGATCTCATTGGCGACGATGAGCACGGGTGGAGCGAGCACGGCGTGTTCAACTTCGAAGGCGGCTGCTACGCGAAAGTGATCAACCTCGACGCCGAGCACGAGCCCGACATCTTCGCGACCACGCAGATGTTCGGCACGATCCTCGAGAACGTGGTGCTCGACCCGAGCACGCGCCGCGTGAAGTTCGATGACCGGTCGGTCACCGAGAACACGCGCGCGTCGTACCCCCTGCATACATCCGGAATCACGTGCCGAGTGGGCGCGGCGGACATCCCAAGAACGTCGTGTTCCTCACGGCCGACGCGTTCGGCGTGCTGCCGCCGATCGCGCGGCTCACGCGCGAGCAGGCGATGTACTATTTCCTCTCGGGCTATACGGCGAAGGTCGCGGGCACCGAGCGCGGCGTCACGGAGCCGCAGGCCACCTTCTCGGCGTGTTTCGGCGCCGTGTTCCTGGTGTGGCACGCCACCAAGTACGCCGAGATGCTGGGCAAGCTGCTCGCCGAGCACGAGAGCCATGTGTGGCTCGTGAACACGGGGTGGAGCGGCGGCGCATACGGCACCGGCGAGCGGATGAAGCTGTCGTACACGCGCGCGATGGTGCGCGCCGCGCTCGCCGGCAAGCTCGACAACGTGGCCGTGAAGACCGATCCGGTTTTTGGCCTGAGCGTGCCGACGAAGGTGGAGGGCGTGCCCGACTCGGTGCTGGACGCGCGCGGCACGTGGAAAGACGGTGCGGCGTACGATGCACAAGCGAAGAAACTGGCCGCGATGTTCCGCGACAACATCAAGAAGTTCGGCGACTCCGTGAGCGCGGCGATCATCGGCGCCGGGCCCAAAGGCTAGCGGCGCCCAGCCAGTGACCACGATCCGCGATCCACTCTGGAACAACATCCGTGTGGACGCGGTCGCCCGGCAGCTCATCGATACTCCCGCGCTCCAGCGGCTGCGCTATGTGCGGCAGCTGGGGCTCGCGCATCTCGTGTATCCCGGCGCCACGCATTCGCGCTTCGAGCACGCGCTCGGCGCGTACCACCTCGCGAAACGCACGCTGCACGCGCTGGGCGAAGCGGGAGCGCTCACGGAAGTGCGCAGCGATGAGCCGGCGATCGTCGCCGCCACGGCGCTCCTGCACGACGTGGGGCACTATCCGTTCAGTCACGCGCTCGAGGAGATCGGCGTCGCGCACCATGAAGAGGTCGCGCGCGATCTGATCACGGGCGGCGAGGCCGCCGTCATCCTGAAGAAGGAATACGGCGCCGATGCGCCCGCGCGCGTCATGGCGCTCATTCAAGGCAAGAGCGAGTCGCCGCTGCAGGGACTCATCTCGGGTTCGCTCGACCTCGACAAGATCGACTATCTCAAGCGCGACGCGAAGATGTGCGGCGTCCCCTATGGCGAGATCGACGAGGACCGATTGCTCTTCGCCATCGTGCTGCTCGCCGACCCAACGACGAAGCGCACGGTGACCGGCGTGCGCGCGAAAGCGTTGAGCGCGCTCGAGTCGCTGCTCTTCGCCAAGTACCAGATGTACCGGAACGTCTATTGGCACCACGCCGTGCGCAGCGCCACCGCGATGTACAAGCGCCTGGTGGAGGACGCGCTGCGCGCCGGAACGCTCAGTGCCGCCTCGCTCGTGCACTTCACCGACGAAGGGACTGCTGCACGCGCTCGAACAGGGCACGCCGCATCCCCTGCTCGCCGCGATCCGCATGCGCCGGCTGTTCAAGCGCGCGTTCGAGACGCCCGCGGCAACGCTCGAGGGCCGCGATCTCGAGTGGATCGCCACCGACCGCGACCGCGTGCGCGCCGCCGAAGAGAGTCTTGGGAAAGCCGCCGGCCTCGCGCCCGGTGAGCTGCTGCTCGACTACCCTGCCAAGACGCAGATGCTCTCGCTCGACCTGCCGGTGCTCATGCGCGACGACTCCGTGATCCGGCTGACGGCGGCCGGAGTCTCCGGTGCGATCGACTTGCCGGTCTTGAGCGACAAACTCTACAAGTCGGCGAGATGGCTGCGGGTGTTCACGGCGCATCGTCTCACGTTGAGCGAAACGCAGGTATTCCAGGCGCTAAGCTAGGTACTGCTCGGGATTCGGGATTCGGGATTCGGGGTCGCGCCGAGGTCTTGAAGCGCGCATGTTATCCGCCGTTAGCAGTCCCCGAGTCCCGAATCCCGAATCCCGAACGTCGCGGGCACTGAGACCCGTCGTCACTCTCCAACCCCACCCAACACGATGATCCTCATTCTCCGCTTGTTCCACATCGTCCTCGGCGCCTGCTGGGTCGGCGCCGTTGTCGCCTTCGCATTCTTCATCGAGCCGGCCATCAGGGCGGCGGGCGCGGCCGGAGGCGCGGTGATGTTCCAGCTCCTGACGCGGAAGTTCAATCAGGCCATGGCCGCCACGGCAGGGCTCACCGTGCTCACCGGCCTCGGCCTCTTCGGGCTCGACGCGAGGGCCGGCGGCGGCTCGTGGTCGCGCACGCCGGTCGGCATCGGATTCTCCGTGGGCGGGCTGGCGGCGATCGCCGCGATGCTCATTGGCCTCACCGTGATGAGGCCCACCGTCGAAAAGATCGGCGCGCTCATGGCCGCCGGCGGCCCGCCATTGCCCGAGGTCGGCGCGCTCATGGACCGCGCCGCGAAGTTCGGGCGCATTGTCGCGGTGCTGCTGCTCATCGCGGTCGCGGCAATGGCAACGGCGCGATATCTGTAATTCTCGAGAGTAGGGAATCGGGACTGGCACCACTCACGCCGTCGTTAGCGAGTAACGCCGTAGAGAGTCGAACTGGGGACTGGGACGACGATCGTCGTATCAAGTCCCCAGTTCAACATTCCACGGCTTCTACGGTCCAACGACGGCGTTCGTAGTGCCAGTCCCCGATCCCACTCTCTCTACTCGCTAGTATCCGTTCCACCGTGCATCTTCCCTCGCGATGAATTCCCTCCAATCCCGCCTCTCCCCCGCCCTGGCCGGCCGCTACACGCTCGACCGTGAGCTCGGCGAAGGCGGGATGGCCGTCGTCTTCCTTGCGCACGACGTGCGCCACGATCGCCAGGTCGCGGTGAAGGTGCTCCGCCCTGAGATCTCCGCCGAGATCGGCGCCGAGCGATTCCTGCGCGAGATCAAGATGGCCGCCGGACTCACGCACCCGCACATCCTCCCGGTGTTCGACTCCGGCGAAGCCGACGGGCTGCTGTTCTACGTGATGCCGAGCATGGAGGGACGCTCGCTACGCGAGCGGCTCGACAAGGAGCGCCAGCTGCAGCCTGAGCGACGCCCTGCGCCTCACGCGCGAAGTCGCGTCGGCGCTCGATTACGCGCACCGGCACAACGTGATGCACCGCGACATCAAGCCCGAGAACATCCTGCTGCACGAAGGCGCGGCCATGGTCGCCGACTTCGGCATCGGCAAGGCGCTCTCCGGCGAAGGGCGCTCGATCACGCAGACGGGTCTCGCGATCGGCACGCCCGCATACATGAGCCCCGAACAGTCCGCCGGCGAAGCTCGGCACCGACGGCCGAAGCGATCTCTATTCGCTCGGCTGCGTGCTGTACGAGATGCTCACCGGCGAGCCGCCCTTCACCGGCGTCACGCCGCAGGCGATCATCGCGAAGCGATTCGTGTCGCCGATCCCGAGCGTGCGCACCACGCGCGACGTGCCCGAAGCGGTGGACGCCGCCGTACCCGCGCGCTCGCGCGCACGCCGGTGGATCGCTACCCTACCGCCGCCGATTTCGCCGAGGCGCTGCGCACGATCGGCCGCGACGGCACGGGACCGCAGCGCGCGGCGAGCGAGCCGGCAGGCCGGGCCCAAGGCGATCGCGGTGCTCCCGTTCAAGAACATGAGCGCCGACCCCGAGAACGAATATTTCTCCGACGGCATGACTGAGGAGATCATCAACGCCCTCGGGAAATTGCCCGGCATCTCACGTGGCGTCGCGCACGAGTTCCTTCGCCTTCAAGGGGAAGGAGGTGGACGTGCGCCAGATCGGCGAGAAGCTGGGCGTCGCCTCGGTGCTCGAGGGCAGCGTGCGCAAGATCGGCAACAAGATCCGTCTCACCGCGCAGCTCATCAGCGTCGACAGCGGTTACCACATTTGGAGCGAGACGTTCGACCGCCAGCTCGAAGATGTGTTCGCCGTGCAGGACGAGATCTCGCGCGCGATCGTCGACGCGCTCAAGCTCCGCCTCGCGGGCGACGAAGCGCAGGTGGTGGCGCCCACGAAGAACCTCGAGGCGTACACGCTCTACCTGAAGGGCCGCTTCTTCTTCGCGAAACTCTCCGAGCCCGCGCTGCGCCGGTCGCTCGATCTCTTCCAGCAGGCGCTGTTGCAGGACCCCGCGCTCGCGCGCGCCTATGCCGGCATTGCCGACGCGTGGTGCAATCTCGCCGACGACTGGGTGGCACCCGACGACGCGTATCCGCGCGCGAAGGGCGCCGCCGAGCGCGCGCTGCAACGGGAGCCCGAACTCGCCGAAGCGATCACCTCGCTCGGCAAAGTGCTCGGCTGGCACGAATGGAAATTCGGCGAGTCCGAGACGCAGCTCGCGCGCGCCGTGGCGTTGAGTCCCAACTACGCCGAAGCGCACTACGTGCACGGCACCATCCTGCCGTCGGTGGGCCGCCTGCGCGACGGGATCGATACGATGCGCAAGGCGCTGTTGCTCGACCCGTTGTCGGTGCACTACAGCGAATGGCTCACGCGCTTCCTGCTCTACGATCGCGAGTTCGACGCGGCGATCATGCAGGGCGAGAAGACGATCGACATGGACGAGATCTGTCACCGCGCCCAGCATTACATTGGCACGGCGCATCTCGCGCTCGGCGACGCCGAGACCGCGCTCACGTGGTACCGCCGCGCCCAGTCGCTCGAGCGCGCACCGCGGTCGTACGACGCGATGATCGTGCGCGCGCTCGCGGCGCTCGGGCAACGGGAGGAAGCGGATGCGATCCTCGTGCGCCTCGAGGATGAGGCCAAGCGCCAGTATCTGCGCGGCGAAGTGCTCGCGATGGGCTACGCCGCGACCGGCAACCTGGACGGTGCCTTCGCCTGCCTCGAGCGCGCGTACCAGGACCGCTCCGCGGGGCTGCTGTACCTGCACCTCGATCCGTGCTACGAGCCGCTGCGGAACGATCCGAGATACGCGGATCTCATCAAGAGGATCGGAGGGCGGTAAGGACCATTGCTTGTAGGATGCGGGACTGGTATTACATACGCCGTCGTTGGCGAGTAACGCCGTAGAAAGTCGAACTGGGGACTCGATACGACACTGGTTTCTGAGTCCCTAGTTCGACTTTCCACGCCTTCTACGGTCCAACGACGCAGTTCGTAGTGCCAGTGCCGAACCCCACTCCCTCAGGAGCAGCAACGCATGATGAAATCCATTCGTCGCGCTCATAGCGGCCGCGCTGCTCGTGGCGCCGGCCGCCCGCACCGATCAGGAGGACGTCCTCGCGACGGTCAACAAATTCTTGGTCGCGTTCAACAAGGGCGACACCACCGCGATGGCCGCGGCGTGCGCGCCGCAGGCGTCGATCATCGATGAGTTCCCGCCGCACATATGGCAGGGCGCGGGGGCCTGCATGGCGTGGGCCAAGGCATTCAACGCCGACGCCGAGAAGAACAAGATCACGGATCCATTCGTGACGCTCGGCAAGCCGAGGCACGTCGACATTACCGGGGACGTCGCCTATGTCGTGTTCCCCGCGACGTACACGTTCAAGAAGAACGGCACGCCCGTGAGAGAGAAGAACTCGATGCTCACGATCTCCCTGGCGAAGAGCGCAGGGGGTTGGCTCATGACCGGCTGGGCCTGGGCGAAACGCTAGCACGCACGACTCGGTACTCACGCAGTTACTGACTCAGAACTCAGAATCAACTAACGGCGTCAGTCTCCTGCGTGATGAGTTTATCTCCATTGATGCTCGCGACGCGCACCACGATCGCCGTGATGTTGTCGAGCCCGCCGCGGCCGTTCGCCTCGGAGATCAGCGCATCCACCACCCGCTGCGCGTTCGCGCGCGACTGCAGCAGCGTCTGCAGCCGGCGGTCGTCCACCATGCCGGTGAGCCCATCGCTCGCGACGAGGAACGTGTCGCCCTGCTTCACCGGGCCCGTGTAGGTATCGGGCTCCACATCCGCGCTGGCGCCCACACAGCGCGTGATCACGTTCGAGTAGGGATGGTACCGCGCCTGCTCCGGCGTGAGGAATCCGGCGTCCACCTGCTCCTGCACGTACGAGTGGTCCTTCGTGAGCTGGTGCAGCACGCCTTCGCGCAGCAAGTAGACGCGCGAATCGCCCACTTGGCCGATGAGGTATTTCCCGTCGCGCAGCAGCAGCACGCTCGCGGTGGTGCCCATCCCTTGCTTGTCCACCTCGGTGAGCGTGCGCTCGAAGATCGCGAGGTTCGCGCGCTTCATCGCCTGCCCCACCTGCGCGATCACGCTGTCGTCGATGTCCTTCACCGAGCGCAGCTCGTCGGCGATGATCCCCACCGCCATCTCGCTCGCGACCTCGCCCGCCGCGTGACCGCCCATGCCGTCCGCCACGACGAAGAGACCAGCGCGCACATCGGTGTGCAACGAGTCTTCGTTGCCCGGCCGGATCATTCCGACGTTGGTGGCCTGCCCGACTTCGAGTTGCACCCTAACGACCCAAGAGGTAGAGGACGAGTGCGCCGAGAGCCAGGACACCGACGAGCCACACCCACACCGGCATGCCCTTCGATCGCGCCTGGACTGCCGGTCGCGCATCCGCGCGATCCTTGCCCGCCACCGCGCCCGCCCGAGGCGGTGTCACCGACTGCGACTGCGGCGGCGTCTTCCCCGGCGGCTGTTTCACGGTGGAGCGTGCCTTGCCATCGGCCGGCTTGAGCGCCGCGATCGCGCGCGTCTGCCCCGCGCCGCCCGCTTCGGCATCCGATGCGCGAAAGATGAACTTCACGCCGCCGAATCGCAGATCCGGCGCGCCGACCAATTGCTGTTCACCGTTGATCCGCTTGCCGCCCACGTACGTGCCGTTGGTCGAGCCCATGTCCACCACCCACCATCCCGCCTCGCGCCGCTGGAGCTTCACGTGGGTGTCGGAGATGCTCTCGTCGGCGATCACGATGTCGTTATGGGCGCCGCGCCCGATGTGCGTGAGCGGCGACCGCACCTCGAAGCTCTTCCCGTTCAGCACGCCCGAGCTGGTCACCGAGAGCGTGCCGAGCACCGTGCGCTCCGCCGCGGCGACCACGCGCGGGCCGGCCGACGGCGCGAGATTGTCGGCGTGGAAGCGGAACTCCTCCGTGCCCACCACGATCAGATCGCCCTTGCCGAGCCGCACCGGCGCGGTGATGCGCGAACCGTTCACCGTCACGCCATTCGTGCTCGTGTCGGTGAGCACGTAGCCATCGGGCGACGTACCGATCACCGCGTGCTTCCGCGATACATCCCCGGAGCTGACCACCACATCGCACGTCGGATCGCGGCCGAGCACGAGCCCGCCCACGGGCACCGCGTATTCGCGGCCATCCACCAATGAGATGAGCCGGCCGCCCGTGGCCGCGGTCGGTTTATGCTGCGCCATTGGTGAAGAAGCTCCCGGCGTCGGGAGCTTCACGTTGGGAACGTATTGGGTGTTCCCTGCCTTCTTGTCGTCGCCGAAGAAGAGCTCACGACCGCCGATCTCGATCTTGTCGCCGTGCAGCAGCGGCGACGGCTCCGCACCGAGTGCCACGCCGTTCACCTTCACCGCCGAATCGGCGCCACGCCACACGACGGTCTCGCCGTCGGCGCCCACCACCAGCCGCGCGAACACGCCCTCCGCGCCGCCCCCGGCGAGCCGGATCTGCGCGTCATTCCCCGAGCCGACGGCGTTCTCGCCGGCGACCAGTGGAAACTGCTGTCCCTCCAGCTTGATATACGGCATCAGCACCAGGCAGGCGTGAAAGCGCGCACCCGGAGGGCGCGCGCCGCAACTCGAAACTATTTCCCGGGGACAGCGGCGGCAAGGAGCCTCAACGACAGACTTGGACTATAGACTGAGACGTCAGACTGCCACTACCAGACGCCTTCTCAGTCTAAGTCTAGAGTCTAAGTCTGTAGTTAAGTTGAAGCATGAAGTCCCATTTGGTCATCCGTGGCGCGAGGCAACACAACCTCCGGGGAGTCGACCTCGACATCCCCCGGCGCGCCATCACGGTGATCACGGGACCCTCCGGCTCGGGCAAGAGTTCGCTCGCGTTCGACACGATCTACGCCGAGGGGCAGCGGCGCTACGTCGAGTCGCTTTCGGCGTATGCGCGCCAGTTCCTCGAGCGCATGGAGAAGCCCGACGTCGATTTCATTGACGGCCTCTCTCCCGCCGTCGCGATCGAGCAGAAGAACCCCACGCGCACGTCGCGGTCCACCGTGGGCACCGCCACCGAGATCTACGATTTCCTGCGGCTGCTCTGGGCGCGTACGGGCCACACGCATTGCGCCGTGTGCGGCCGCGAGCTGAGACCCGACAGCGTCCAGACCGTCACCGATCGCCTGCTTGCGCTCGACGCCGGGACACGGTTCTCGATCGCGTTCCCGCTGCGATTGAGCGAACAGGTGACGCACGCGCAGGTCGTCGAAGGCCTCCGCGCGCAGGGCTTCGTGCGGGTATTGCAGGACGGCGCGCTCAAACATCTCGACGAACTCACGGATGCCGACGATCTCACCGCCGCGAAGGAGCTGTTGATCGTCGTCGATCGCCTCCAAGTCCCATCCGACGCCGCCTCTCTGTCCGACACGACCCGCCGCCTCGCCGACGCCCTCAGCACCGCCTTCGCCGAAGGCGACGGCGATGCTGTGACCCTCGTAGTTGCAGGCGACAGCCGACAGCCGACAGCCGGTGTCCGTTTTTCGTTCACCACCCACTTCGAATGCCCCGAAGGTCACGGAAAAGCCCCCACTCCCACGCCCCAGCTTTTCTCCTTCAATAATCCTCGCGGCGCCTGCCCCACCTGCAACGGCTTCGGCGCCACGCTCGAGTACGACGAGCAGCTCATCGTGCCGCACCCCGAGCGCACGCTCCGCGATGGCGCGATCGACCCGTGGACCAAACCGCGCTACGACGGCCGCCGCGCCGCGCTCGCCGCGTTCGCGAAGAAGGAGAGCATCCCCTTTGATACGCCGTGGCGCGAGCTCACCGCCGATCAGCACCGCCAGCTCTTCCACGCGAAGTCGCGCGGCTACAAGGGCATCATCCCGTTCCTCGAGGACCTCGAGCCCAAGAAGTACAAGCAGTATATCCGCGTCTTCCTGAGGCAGTACCAGCTCGCGCGCATCTGCCGGGATTGTCACGGCGCGCGGCTGCAGCCTGCGTCGCTCAACGTGCGCGTGGCCGGCCAGAACATTGCGCAGGTGAGCGCGCTCCCGGTCGAACAGTTCGACGCGTGGCTCACCGACCTCAAGCTGTCGGCGTTCGAGCAGCAGATCGCGACGCACATCCTGCGCGAAGCGCGCGCCCGCACGCGCTTCCTCGTGGACGTCGGACTCGGCTACCTCTCCCTCGACCGCGCGACGCGTTCGCTCTCCGGCGGCGAGGCCCAACGCATCGCGCTCGCGAATTCCCTCGGCGCCCACCTCGTGGATGCGCTCTACGTGCTCGACGAGCCCAGCATCGGCCTGCACCCGCGCGATGTGAGCCGTCTGCTGAACCTGCTCAAGCGGCTCAAGGACGACGGCAACACCGTGATCGTCGTGGAGCACGACCTCGAAGCGATCCGCGCCGCCGACCACATGGTGGAACTCGGCCCCGGCAGCGGCGAGAACGGCGGCCGGGTGGTGTTCGCCGGCCCGATCTCTCGCGCGAGCGAGAGCCCGCTCACCGGAAAATATCTCACCGGCCAGGAGCGCATCCCGGTTCCCGCTTCCCGCGCCGTTCCGCGTTCCTGGCTCACCGTGACGCGGCGCAAGCGAACACAACTTGAACAATGTGACCGCGAGATTCCCGCTCAACGCGATGACCGTCGTCACCGGCGTGAGCGGAAGCGGCAAGAGCACTTTGATCCACGATGTGCTCTATCGAGCCCTCGAGAATCGCCTCCGCGGCGACAGCACCGCCAAGCAGCACCTCGGCGAGATCATCGGTGCGTTCGATACCGTCACGGGATGGGAGACGCTCGAAGATGTCGTGCTCGTCGATCAGAGTCCCATCGGCAAGAGTCCGCGCTCGAACCCCGTGACCTATGTGAAGGCATGGGACGAGGTGCGCCGCATCTTCGCGGCGCAGCCGCTGAGCCGTCAGAAGCGCTTCAGCGCCGGCACGTTCAGCTTCAACGTGAAGGGCGGCCGCTGCGACGTGTGCGAGGGCGCGGGCCAGATCCAGATCGAGATGGTGTTCATGGCCGACGTGTACGTGCCCTGCGACGAATGCGGCGGCAAGCGCTTCAAGCCATCCGTGCTCGAAGTGAGAGTGAATGGCAAGAACATTGACGACGTGCTGCAGCTCACCGTGGACGAGGCGATTCGCTTCTTCCCGCGCGAGGAGAAACTGGGTCAGGCGCTCTGGCAGCTGCAGCAGGTCGGGCTCGGCTATCTGCGCCTTGGCCAGCCCGCGCCGACGCTCAGCGGCGGCGAGAGCCAGCGCATCAAGATCGCCCGCGAACTCGCCACGAGCGGCCGCGCGCAGGGGCGCAAATTGTACATCATGGACGAGCCCACCACGGGCCTTCACCTCAATGACATCAAGAAACTCGCGCGCGTGTTCGAGCGTCTCGTTGACCACGGCCACACGCTGATCGTGATCGAGCACAATCTGGACGTCATCAAGCTGGCCGACTGGGTGGTGGACTTGGGCCCCGAAGCCGGCGCCGGCGGGGGCACCGTGGTCGCGATGGGCCGCCCGGAGGAAGTCGCGCTCGTGGAAGCGAGCCACACCGGCCGATGGCTGCGCACGGTGCTCAACCCGGCACCAGCGCCGGCGCGTGAATCGCGGGCCGTTGGTGACGGCCGACAGTCGACAGCCGACGTGCGAATTTCTTGATTTACCCCTCTCGCGCGACTAGACTTCCCCTCCCTGATCCCGAGTAGCTCAGCTGGTCAGAGCGGGTGACTGTTAATCACTAGGTCGGGGGTTCGAGTCCCTCCTCGGGAGTTGTGGATAGACAACGAATTAGGCCGCTCCGCGAGGGGCGGCCTAAGTCGTTTCGAGGCAGAAAGTGCACGAAATGTGCACCAAGTCCGTTGCACGCCTCGCTAGGAGCCTGAAGATCGCGACGCAGGCGAGACACGCGACGAGAAACCATCGGCCGTGCCGCCCTTGGTTATTCCCTCGTTCCTTCCGTCGCCTTGCGTGCGGACTCGGTCCGGGCGCACTCTCCCTGACGCGGGTGACGTTCTCCGCCCTTGCAGCATAGTCCTCGTGGGACCACAACTCGAGAGTGCACTGGCGTACCAGCATGCTGCTTCGATGGATTGCTGTAGGTATCGCGCGTCTTCCGGCGTGGCTGCAGCCCGCTACGGCTGGTGCTCTCGCCGCGGGAGCAGCGACACTGTTTATCGTGATCACGAGTCTTCCTTCATTGCTCCGCGAACCCCAGCCGGCGTTGAAGGCTCTCGCCGTTCTTGCGCTGGCCTCGGGTGCGGGCGCGTGCGGAGGCCTCGTGTACACGATCGTTGGCCGGCGGCTCCCGAGCGATTCCCGGCTACGGGAGATACCTCGCAGGAATCGTTTGTGTGGCAGGGTATATCATCCCGCTCTATGCCGTGATGTATCTGCTCGCCGGGACAGGGGAGCGAGACTCAACCTTCTCCGATCCGGCCTTCCGTTTGATCTTCGGGTTGTGCACCGTGTTCTTCGGCCTCGTCGTGGGTCAAACGTGGTTCAGAAGGCCGCTCGCCAAGTCGTAGGAGCACTATGTCGCCTGTGGTCTAACCGCCGTTGGAACTGGCGGGTGAGCTATCAAGTGCTCGCTTCGCTCGCACTATTGTGTGTCACCAGCAGCGCAACGCGCTTCGCGCGCCCGCGAACAATCCACTACGTCATTCACGAGAGGCGCCCAGTAGATGCCGACCGCAGGCGAACTCTTGTTTCCGCCGTTCTTTGTCGCGATGTGGCTGGGTGTCGGGGCTCTCGTAGCCGAGAGGAGCGGCTGGCCGGCGCTCGCGAGACAGTTTCGCGCCGATCACCGGCCAGCTGGCAAGCGCTTGCATCGCCAAGTCGTGTCGCTCGGCACAACGCACGAATCGGGGGTTACACGCATTGTCACCAGCCCGGCAGGACTCTACCTTGATGCTCACGCGCTGTTTCGCTTCCGACGACCGCCACTGCTCCTCCCGTGGAGTGCTGTGCGCTATCGCGGCGAACGGCGCTTACTTTGGCTACAATGGCATGAACTTGATCTGGCCGGGATCACCATTTTGGGCGTAAAATCGAGAGCTTTACAATCCATCGCACCGTTTCTACCCGCAACGTTCACACAGCCACGGCTTAACGAACTCTGAAGCCGGCGAAGGGTTTTTTGATTTGTAACGGCCCGGAGACCTCGTTTGCTAGTCGGCCATTTGCCTGCCGCCTCTAGCTCGGGGGTTCGAGTCCCTCCTCGGGAGCTCCGACAACGTCAAAGGCCGCTCCGATCCGGAGCGGCCTTTGTCGTTCCTAGAGGCGGTTTTCGTCTTACTTCGCCAGCAGCGCTTCCGCCTGCTTCAGGTGCGCGCCGAAGGCCGGCGCCGCATCCTGCACGAACTTCTTGAGTTCCGCGTTCTGGATCGCGGGCAGGAACTGGGTGGTGACCGCGTTGATCACCGCCTTGTGGTATGCCACCTCGTGCTCGAGGAAGGCCGAGTCGAACGCCGGGCCGCTCAGGCCGTTCAGCTTCTTCATCGTGGCATCGTAGTCGAGCAGCAGCGGGAAGTCTGCCGGCACCGGCACCGGCGTCACGCCGAGCTTCGTCGCGAGCGCGCGCGCCGCCTTCTGCAGGCCGCTATGGTCGCTCGCCAGGTGCGCGCCGAACTCACGCACATCCGCCCGCGCCGCCTTCTTCGAGGCGAGCGTTCCCGTGGAGATGTCCCACGTGTTCGCCGCGTCGAAGATGCCGACGATCTGCGCGTCGGTGATGAACAGCTTCCGTCCGCCCGCGAACGCCGACAGCGCGACGATCGCGCCGAGTGCCGCAAAACCGATCGATGACCTGCGCATAAAGAACGCTCCTCTGAAGTGGGTATCGCCGCCGGCGCACCCGCGCCGGCCGGACCCCCGAGAGTAGCGCCCGGTGCCTAATATGTCAAGTTTCTTGTGTACATATAATATGTCCACTATATTCCTGCCATGACCCCCGCCCGCCTCGCCCTCACGCCGCCCCGCCAGAACGTGCTCGCCGCCCTGCGCGCCGGCGCGCGCACGGTGAACGATCTCGCCGACGGGCTGCATGTCACCGACAACGCCGTGCGCGGGCATCTTGCCGCGCTCGAGCGCGCTGGACTCGTGCACGCCACCGGCACAGTGCGGTCGGGTGTGGCAGGGAAGCCGGCCGTAGAGTACGAGATCACCCAGCAGGCCGAGATCGCCCTCTCGCGCGCCTACGCGCCGGCGCTCGAGGCGCTCGTCGCCACGCTGGAACGGCGGCTCGACGGCCGCGCGCTGCTCGACGCGTTCCGCGATGCGGGGCGCCGTCTCGCCGCCGGTGCGAAGCGCCCGGCCTCGCTCGCCGCATGCGCCAACCTGGTGCGCACGCTCCTCACCGATCTCGGCGGTTCGGTGACCGTCACGCGCAAGCGAACGCACGTCGACGTGCAGGCCAATGGCTGCCCGCTCGCCGCGGCCGTCACGGGCGTGCCCGCGAGTTGCACGATGGTGGAGGCGATGCTCGAGACGCAGACCGGGCGTCCGGTGCAGCAGCGCTGCGCGCACGGTGCGCGCCCGAGCTGCGCCTTCCGGATCATGGCCGGCTAGACGCTACTCCGTCGCCGTCCAGCGCTTGCAGAGCGCGGTACGCAGCTCGAAACTCACCGACGGGATGGGCGGCAACGACGCCGGCACCCACTTCGTGCCGCCGCCCGCGATCAATGCCGCCGTTCCCGCTGCGATCGCGCCGCCGCCGACCGACCAGCCTAGCAGATAGACCGGCGGCGTCGGCGGCTTCGAGCCACCGCGCTGGTTGTTGACGATGATCCCGGCCGCCAGACCGATCACCGCGCCGACCCAGAATGCATCCTTCGCGCTCGCCTTGCGCGTCTTCGCCTGCAGTCCCCGCTCGGCGCCCTGCACGCACACGAGTGGCACCGTGGTCTGCACCGGCTGGTCCCCTTGGATCTCTTGCAGGATCAGCGAGTCGGCGTTGAGCGTGACGATCGTGCCGACGAGATTCACGCGCGACATGAACAGCCGCACGCGCATACCGGCGCGGATCGTATCCGGCGGGCCCGCGAATGTTTGCGCGTGCTGCGAGTCGGCCTGCTGAGCGCGCGCCCTGCACGGTGCGATCGCAATGACGGCGAGCAATGTCGCCACGATGACCTGCGCCGAGTACTTCATCGCCGAAGGTACCATGTCACGCCCACGAGCACGCGGCTCGACTTGCTCGACGACGCATGCGTCTCGAGGGGAGCGATGTTGGCCATCTTGACCCACGCGTAGGTCCCCGAGCTGGCTAAGTAGCTCGCATCCACGGCGAACCTGCGGCCCACCAGGAACTGCGCGCCGAAGCCGTACATCGCCGCCCCTCCCCAGTTGCTGTAGTCGTTTCCGACGGTCGGCGAGAGGCCCTGCACCTGCGCTGTGCCGCTCAGGATCCGCGTGCTGAAGCCGAGCTCCCCATAGATCAGCAGCGGAAAGGTGGCCATTGGGAGCTGCGCGCGAACACCCGCATCGAGTTGGTACAGGGTCTGCGAGCCGGTCACGGTCGTGGACGTGATGGTCTGCCCGGGCGCGACGTCGGCGTTCCCAAAAATGCCCAGCCACGGAAGGAAGGTGTAGCCAAAGCCGAGTCCCGCGCCGCTACTGCTGCTCGTCGTCGTATTGAGCGTGGTGAATCCGACATCGCCGTCCATCGACGTGCCGCCCGCGTACGTGTAATGCACATTGAGCCACGGGCCGAGCCAGCGCGCAGTGTCGGCGGCGGCAGTCTGCGCGGCAACGCGAAGCGGCGTCGCGAGTGCGCTGAGCACTGCGACGCCGACCGCGACGCGTCGAAGAAAGGCCATGCGCAAACGTGGCGCCCGACCAGTCAGGCGTCAAGCAACGTCGACACTGCGACGTTAGACGACGCTAATTCAATGAGTCGCCTTCTAACGTCTCGTCTAACGTCTCAGTCTAACGTCCAAGTCTGCTGTTGAAGCTTTGCGCGCCGCCTTGATCTCGTACATCCGCGCGTCCGCATTCGCGAGCATCGCTTCGGCCGTCACGCCGCTCTCCGAGTAGATGGCCACGCCGACGCTCAGTGTCACGCGCGGCTCCTCGACATCGCCGGCCAGGAGGCCGCCAATCCGCGCCGCGACCGCCTGCGCCGCGCGCTCGTCCGTTTCCGGCAGGATCAGAGCGAACTCATCGCCGCCGTACCGCGCCAGCGTATCGGTCGATCGCGAGGATCCGCGCAGCGCCTCCGCCACGCGCACCAGCGCCCGGCTGCCGGTGGAGATGCCCATGGCTGTCGTTGATCTTCTTCAGGTCGTCCACGTCCGCCATGAGCAGCGCGAACGGCCGCCCGGTACGCTCGACGCGCCCGATCTCCGCCACGAGGCGCTCGAGCAAGAGACGATAGTTCGCCAGTCCCGTGAGCGGATCCGTCACCGACAGCACGCGCAACTGCCCTTCGAGCCGGCTCCGCTCCGCGATCACCGCCGCGAGCGTCAGCGTCGTGACCGCGAACACGCCCGAGTACGTCTGCAGCAAGAGCAGCGACTCATGCTGTGTCTCGCGCACGAAGGGGCCGTACCCCAGCAGCGTGCCCACCACCGCAATGCCGGAGAGGATGAGCATGCCCGTCGCGGTCTCACGCGACCCGAAGCGGAACGCCGCCCAGAGCAGCGGCGGAAGACAGAGGAATTCGAGCGGATAGTCCTTCACATCGGTGGGGAAGAAACCGCCGAACACCAGAGCGCCGATGCCGATGAGCGTGATGTACATCGCCGCGGCTTCGCGTGCGCGCGCCGGACTCCACCACGAGCGCGGCCACTTGTTCCATAGCAGGATCACCGGTGCGACCACCAGCGCGCCCACCGCGTCGCCCAGCCACCACGTGGTCCAGATGTGGCCGAAATTCGACCACGGTGCGAACCCGGCCAGCGCGAGTCCCGTGATGCCGATCGTCGGACTGATGATCGTCGCGACGAGCCCCGCGAAGAGCGCGAAGCGGAACACGCCTTCCGGATGCTCGAAGCTGGAGCGTCCGCCGCCGTAGTGGTTCACGAGCCACGCCGCCGCCAGCGCTTCGAGCGTGTTGCCCGTGGCGATCCCGAACGAGGTCGCGATCGACCCCGCCGTGAGCATGTTCACCGCGAACGCGCCAATGAAGATCGCCGGCCACGCGTCCGTGCCCAGCAGGAGCACCGCGGCGATCGCGATCCCGGTGGGCGGCCACACCGCCGTGGCGCTCGCGTTCACGAAGGCGAGGCGCAGCCCGAGCTTCGCCGCGATGAAGTAGACCGCGGCGAGCGCGGCGATCATCGCGAGACGGCGCGGCATATTCCGGGTGGGAGCGGGCATCCGGGCGGGGGCTGAGGTGACGGGCGGACTCCGCATATTCGACCGCGTGGCCCGCAATGTGGTAACGCTAGAAGCGCTGCGCCAGACCGATCCCGACCGTCGCCGTCCTCATCGAGATCACGTTGCCGTCCTCGGTGCTCTGTTCATCCTGCGCGAACGAGGAGAGCCGCAGCGCTCCCGTGACACCGAACGTCGGTGTGACCGCATAGCGCGACTCCGCCGTGAATTGCGCGGCCGTCTGCGTGATGGTCACCGTGCCACCTTCCTTTCGGAGGCTGTTCACCCACGGCAGCCACCCGCCGGTGAGCGAGAGATCGACCTGCCAGCGCGAGCCGATCGGTGCGCGATAGTCGAGCCCAAGTTCCGGCACCGGCAATTCCTGAGCATAGAAGTCCTCCTTCGTCTCACGCGTCGCACTGCTCGGCGCCAGCGTCCCCTCCAGCACGAACTCGAGGACGACGAAGCTCACACCGGCGGTGCCGCTCAGCACGCCCTTGCCGATGCCCGCAATGCGCCGCGAACCCGTGATCGTCGCCGCGACGAAATTGGGAAATTCCGTGCTCGTCACGAGGCGGCTCCCCGCCGCGAGCGTGGTGCCGTTGAAGTACACGTCGTGCGACGGTACGCTCTCGCCCCAGAGCGATACGCTGGTGACCGCAAAGGAGATCCGCGTGCGCGCGTCGGGCAGCCAATCGACTTCGACCGCGGCGGCCCAAAGGGAGTGAATGGCGAGCGAGTTCCGGAAATCAAGACGCGTTCCCGCCACGGCGTTCTCGCGCACCTGCACGAATCCGGTCGGCACGCCACCGCGCACATCGGCCAGGATCTCCCAGCGCTTGGCGGGCACGGAGTCGCTCGCGGCGCGCTGACCCGCCGCCGAGTGTGTTGCCGCGGCGATCACGACGAGCGCGCTAGCCGCCCGGCGGAGCATAGGGCGCTTTGATGCGCACCGGCGCGATCATCTCCCCCCACTGCAACCTGAGCACCGCCGAATCGCGCACCACCACCGGGAAGTAGTACGTGAGCGTCTCGAGATACGCGCCCCGCTCCGTACGCACGGGCACGCGCAGCGCATCGTTCGATTCGCCGGGATACTGCGTGTGGAAGACGTGCGCCTTCCGGCTCAGGATGAACTGCCACGTCGTACTGTCCTGGGGCATGATCCAGATCGAGTACTCGCCCTGCTTCACCTCGCGACCCTCGACTTGGACGTCGTGGTCGAGAGTGATGCGTGTCGCCGAGTCGGCGCCCGGGTGCCAGATGCGGTCGAACTTCACGACCGCGCCGTCGCCGAACAGCGTGCGGCCCCGCGCGAACGGCCGGCCGTAGGTGATCTCGATCGTGGTGTACGCGACGGTCTGCCCCACGCTGCCGCGTTGGCTCAACGGATATCGCATGCCCTGAGGCGGGATCGCGCGAGCGCCATCGAGGAGCGCGAGCGAGAGGAGGAGCATCAGCTTGGCGAATGACATGATCACCGATCCGGAGATTTGCCCTCTACGATACTACATGCGCGCGTCGTGAGTAGTACCACTGGAGCGGCGCGTGTGGGCCCTAGTACCACTGAAACAGCGCGTTTAGCGACGGAGCGTATGGTACTACTCTGCGTTCGTGGGACGACTCGCGCAGTCCTACGCACGCAGAGCCGTACCATACGCTTCGTTGCTAAACGCGCCCTTCCAGCGGTACTAAGGCCCACCCGCGCTGTCTCAGTGCTACCACTCACCACACGCGCCCTTTGTTCGGACCCCAATCGGCTTGCGCGGGTAGGAATGGGAGTAGGCGCACCACACGTTCGATCAACCCGAAGACTGGAGCTTCCAATGCACAATAGATCGCTCGTCGCGGCCCTCGTGGCCGCGTGCTTCGTCGCGCCCCTCAGCGCGCGCGCGCAATCGTCGCCGCCCACCAAGATCACGGTGTGCAAGGACGGCAGCACCACCACCTCGGTCGGCTCGGGCACCTGCTCCGGGCACGGAGGCGTGGACAAGGACGCGACCAAGATGAAGAACGCCAAGACCGGGGCCGACAAGGTTGGCGCGGCCACGGAGATCGCGGCGCAGAACACCGGGAAGGCGGTCTCGAAGGGCGCCGAGGATGTCGGCAAGACCGCGAAGGGCGCGTCGACGGAAGCGGTCGGCGATCACACGAGCGTCTCGGCCGATGGCGCCACCGCCAAGTGCAAGGACGGCACCTACTCGCATGCGACGCACGAGCAGGGAACGTGCGCGAAGCATGGAGGGGTCGCGGTCTGGATCCACAAGCCCACGCCGTAACGCAGGACTCGCTACGCTGCGCGTGTAGGCCTTAGTACCGCTGGAACAGCGCGTTTAGCAACGGAGCGTATGGTACCACTCGGCGTACGTAGGACTGCTCCCGCGGTCCCACGAACGCCGAGTAGTACCATACGCTCCGTTGCTAGACGCGCCGTTTCAGTGGTACTAGGGCCCACACGCGCTGCTCCAGCGGTACCATGCCCGACGTACGCACTTCGTGAGTAGTAGCGAACCATTCGGGCGCGAGGATTGTCAAACTTTCGATGCTCCTCCTCGCGCTATTACTCGCGGCCCAAGCGCCGCCGATCGTTCCCATCGCGAAGCTCTTCGGCAACGCCACCGTCTGGGAGGTGCGCGTCTCGCCCGCGGGCGATCGCATCGCCTATCTCAAAGCGGTGCGCGGGAAGATGAACATCTCGTCCGCCCGCTCGCCGGCGGCCCCGACCGCGCGGTCACGCATGATACCGCGGGCGGCATCGATGAATACCGCTGGAGCGCCGACGGCCACCGCCTCATTCATCTCAAGGACAACGGCGGCGACGAAGGCTATCACCTCTTCGCCGTCGACGCCGACGCTCCCGCCACGCCGCGCGATCTTACGCCGTTCCCGCAGATCGTGACCGAGCTGCTCGCGCTGCCCGCGGCCACGCCCGGCGTCGCGATCGTCACGCTCAACAAGCGCAATCCGCAACTCGCCGACGCGTACCGTCTCGACCTCGCCACCGGCGCGCTCACGATGGCGGCGCAGAATCCCGGCACCTTCCTCGGCTACGTCGCCGACGGCGCGAACCAGGTGCGCGTCGCGTACTCGGTGGACACCCTCGGCCAGTACCATCTCTGGACGCGCGCGACCGAACGCGATGCGTGGCGCGATCTGCAGACGTTCCCGGTGGAGGACAAGATCACGCCGCTGCGCTTCCATCCGGATGGGCATCGCATCTACATGTTGAGCAATCACGGCTCCGACCTCATGCGCCTCGTGCTCAAGGACGTCGTGACCGGCGCGGAGATGGAGGTCGATCAGGATCCCTTGGGCGAGGCCGACATTGACGCCGCCATCTTCGATCCGGCCAACGGGGAATTGCTCGCCACGCGCTACATTGGCGACACCGTGCGCTGGTATCCGAAGACGATCACGACGTGGCGGCTCGTGGCCGCGGCGCGACTCACCGGGCGCACGCTCTCCGAGATCGGCGACGGGTCGCGCAGCGGCGCGAAGTGGACGTTCCGCGTGGAGTCGCCCACCGATCCGGGCGCGATCTTCAGCTTCGACGCGAAGAGCGGCCGCGCGCAGGTGCTGTTCGAGTTGTTCCCCGATCTGAAAGGCACGGCCTTCGCGCGCACTGTGCCGGTCAAGTTCAACAGCCGCGACGGGCTCGCGCTCCACGGCTATCTCACGCTTCCGCCCGGGCTCGAGCCGCGCGCGCTGCCGCTGCTCGTCGACGTGCACGGCGGTCCGTGGAGCCGCGATGTGCCGGGCTTCGATCCCGAGACGCAGCTGCACGCGAATCGCGGGTACGCCGTGCTGCAGGTGAACTACCGCGGGTCCACCGGCTACGGGAAGAAGTTCGCGCGCGCGGCGCGCCACGAGTTCGGCCGCGCGATGCTGAACGACCTGTTGGACGGCGCGCATTGGGCCGTCGCGGCCGGCACGGTGGATCCCAAGCGCATTGCGATCACCGGCGGGTCGTACGGCGGCTACGCCGCGCTCGCGGGCATCACGTTCGCGCCGGATGCGTTCGCCTGCGCCGCGGAATTCGCGGGACCGAGCGATCTCGTCACGCTCATGGAGTCGTTCCCGCCGTCGTGGGCGCCCTTCCTGCCGCGCCTTTGGTATCCGATGGCGGGCGATCCGCACCTCGCGGACGACAGCGCGATGCTCGTCGCGCGATCTCCGATCCATCGCGTGGACTCGGCGCGCGTGCCACTGCTCGATCTTCCAGGGCGTGAACGACCCGCGCGTGACGCAGACGCAGTCCGACCGCATTGCGCTCGCTCTGCATGCGCGCGGCGTCCCGGTAACGTACCTGCTCGCGTCCAACACCGGCCACAATTTCGGCGACGCCGCGACGTCGCTCGCCGTGAATCGCGCGACGGAGATCTTCTTCGCCCAGTGCCTCGGCGGCCGCGTGGAGGCCGGATGTCGATAGCATGATCACCAGGACCATCGCGGAACTGACGGTGAATCTCGATTCACTCTCCCGTAACGGCGCGCCTAGGCCCTAGTAGCGCTGTAACAGCGCGTTTGGCAACGGAGCGTATGGTACCGCTCGGCGTGATCGGGACCGCGGAAGCAGCCCCACGAACGCCGAGCCGTACCATACGCTCCGTTGCCAGACGCGCTCTTTCAGCGGTACTAGCGCCCACACGCGCATTTCAGATCACCGAGGATGTGAGTCGCCCCCCTCCAGCGGTCGCAGCCTCACGATCATCCCTCCGTTCGATCCGATCACCCCGATGTACAGCAGTCCGATCCGGCCCTTGCTGCACCGCGCGCACCCTCCATGGCCGGTCTTCCATCAGACGTTCCTCGTGGATCACGCGATCGCCATCCACGACGAGTCGCACGAGCCGGCCGCGTACCAGCGCACCGATGAATGCGCTGGTGCGCCATCCCGGGAACGCGTCGCCCGTGTAGAAGATGCAGCCCGGTGGGCGCGATGTCCGGCACCCAGTAATAGATGGGTTGCTCCATGCTGTCGGCGTGCGTGATCCCCTTCCCCACGAGTGCGCCGTTGTACTCGATCCCATACCCGATCACGGGCCAGCCGTAGTTCAGCCCGCGTCTGATGATGTTCACTTCGTCGCCGCCGCGTGGGCCGTGCTCGTGCTCCCATAGGGCGCCGGTGAACGGGTTCACGGCGAGTCCCACGGGATTGCGCACGCCGTACGCCCAGATCTCCGGTCGCGCGCCTTTGCGGCCGACGAATGGATTGTCGCGGGGGACCGTCCCGTCCTCGTTCAGCCGAATGATCTTGCCGAGGTCGGAGGCGAGATCCTGCGCCTGGTCGGGCGTATTCCGCTGGCCGACGGTGATGAACAGGTAGCCGCCGCTGAGCACGAGCCGCGAGCCGAATTCGTTGCTGTTCTTCAGGCGCGGCTGCGCCACAAAGAGCGTCTGCTGATCCACGAGGGCGTTGCCGCGCAGATGTGCACGGATCACGACGAGCCCCATGCTCGCCGAGTCCTCGCTCGCGTAGGCGAGATAGATCCAGCCGTTCTTGGCGAAGTCAGGCTGGAGGACCACCTCGAGCAGGCCGCCATCCACCTTCCCGTGCACCGGCGGCACGCCGTTCACCAGCGTCTTGGCGCCGGTGCGCACGTCTATGAGGCTGAGTTCACCGGTGGGACGGTCGGCCGCGAGCATGCGGCCATCGGGCAGGAACGCGAAGCTGACGGGCGCCTTGAGCCCGCTCACGAGCACGTCCGCCACGAAGCGGGCGTTCTGGCTGTCGTAGGTCCAACTGGTCGCGGTGGAATCCGAGGCCTTGGACTGGCCCGCGAGCGGCGCGCCGACGAGCGCAATGAGCGCGAACGATTTCAGCATGGGACAATCATTCAACTCGCCAAACGGCGCGTCTAGGCCTTAGTACCGCATAACGGCGCGTATAGCAACGGAGCGTATGGTACGGCTCGGCGTGATTGGGACTACTCTCGCTGTCCAAATCACGCCGAGCGGTACCATACGCTCCGTTGCTATACGCGCTTCTTCAGTGGTACTAGGGCCCACACGCGCCCTTAAGCCGCGACAGCCGCCTTTTGCCGTACTGCTTCGAATTCCAGGTAAATGTCGATCGAATCCCCCACCGCGAAGCCGCCCGCCTCGAGCAGCATGTTCCAGTGGAGCCCGAACTCCTTGCGGTCGATCTGCGTCCGGGCGGAGAAGCCCGCGCGGTCGTTGCCTTGCATGTCCACGATCATCCCCTCGAGCTCGGCGTCGAGCACGACCGGGCGCGTGGTGCCGCGGATCGTGAGGTCGCCGACGACGCGGTAGCCGTCGCCGTGGCGGTCGATGCGCGAGCTGCGGAACGTCATGACCGGGAAGTTCGCGGCGTCGAAGAAATCGGGCGACTTGAGGTGCGCGTCGCGCTGCGGCTCGTTGGTATCGATGCTGTTCACGTCGATCTCCACCGAGGCGCGTGACTGGGTCGGGTCCTGGTCATTGAACTCGAACTGCCCCGACCACTTCGTGAAGTGCCCGCGCACCTTGGAGACCATCATGTGGCGGACGCTGAACCCGATGTTCGCGTGCGCCGTGTCGAACTGCCATTGCGTAGTAGCCATTGGAATCACCTTGTTTTAAAGTATCTGCATATTGGAATATATCTAACAGCCGAAAACACCCGGCCTCATCGTTGCCCTGCGTGGTGGTCAGCGGCGGCGCGCCCCCCGCGCCGGCGTCTTCCGCGGCCGCGCTGCGCCCCGCGGCGTCGCCGGCGCCAGCCGCTCGGGCAGCGCCCCGACGAGCGCCGTCAGCAACGGACGGTTCACCTCGATCAGCCCGTGCTGCGCCTCCCGGCGCATCAGCAGCACGCCGGAGTCCACGAGGAGCTTGAGGTGATGCGAGATCGTCGGCTGGGCCAGGTGGAAACGCTCCCCCAGCTCCCCGCACGTCAGCTCACCCGCCGCCGCCACCTCCCGCACCATTCTGGAAGCGCGTCGGATGCCCGATCGCCTTGAGGGCTCTCACCGTCTCCGCGTCTGTCATATCGATATATTTAAATATAATGTTTGAAAAGTCAAGGGCCGCCCGGCCCGCCGCCCTCCTTCCCCGCGCCCCCGGCCCTCCCCATACTAGACCCCCCGGAGGCCACGACCATGTCCATGCACACCGAGCCACCCAGCGCCGACACCCTCAAGCGCAAACCGCGCGAAGACGAGATCGACTTCTTCGGACTCACCCACCGCGGCAGAGTCCGCAAGAACAACAACGACCACTTCCTCCTCGCCTCCCTGCATAAACGCATGGAGGTCCGCCTCACCAGCCTCCCCGGACTCGAACAATCCCTCGTCAGCGACCAGCGGCTCGCCTTCATTGGCATGGTCGCCGATGGCGTGGGCGGCACGGAAGGCGGCGAAGAGGCCAGCCGCACCGCGCTCGCGAACGTCACCGAATTCCTCGCCACCAGCCTCCAGGCCTACTACAGCAGTCCCGATGCGCGCGAAGAAGCCTTCCGAGGTACGCTCCAGAAAGCCGCCACCGAGTCGCACAATACGGTGCTCAAGCGCGCGCAGGAAACCTCGGACGCCCGCAAGCGCGCCACCACGCTCACGCTCTGGATGGGCGTTTGGCCCTACGCCTACGTCCTCCAGGTGGGCGATTCCCGCTACTATATCTACCGCGACGACGTGCTCACCCAGGTCACCCGCGACCAGACCTACGCCGAGGATCTCGTGGACGCCGGCGCGATCAGCCGCGACCAGGCCAAGGACTCCCCGCTCAAGAACGTCCTCTCCAGCGCCATCGGCGGCAAGGAGAATCTCCCGGTAGTGACGCGCCTCACATCACACTGGGATAACATCGACCTAATGTGCAGCGACGGTCTCACGAAACACGTGAGCGATGACCGGATCAAATCGCGTCTCAAGACCATGGTCTCGGCGCGCGAGACGGCCGAGTTGCTGCTCCAGGACGCGCTGGACGACGGCGGGACGGACAACATCACGATCATCGTCGGCCGGGCGATCAAGAAGGACTGAACTTCGGGCGACCGGCCGCGCCTACTCGCACGCGGCCGCGCGGCGCGATATAATAACCCCCCACGCAAGTTCAGCCCCTGGGAGTCGCCACAATGTCGTCCCGTTCGGGTTTGCGATCCATGCGCTCCATGCGCGCCGCGGCTCTGGCCGTTGCCGCGCTCGCCGGCCTTGCCGGCCTCGCGGCCGCACAGGCGCCGTCGTCGCCAAGCACCGTGGTGCAGGAGTCCTTCACGGCGCTCGCGGCGAAGAATTGGGACGCCGTCGCGGCACTCGCGTCGCCGCAGTTCCTCGAGCAGTTCCGGGCCAAGCAACTGTTCTATGCCGAAGAGGATGAGCGTCAGAAGCTCGAGAAGAAGAAGAATCCCGAGAGTTACGGCATGCCCAAGTGCGTGCAGAAGTACTTCGAATCGCAGGAAGGCAATTTCAGCAAGCGATTCCTCGAGAATTTCTATCACGTCGACAACCTGCTGCAGCTCGAGGTGCTGACGCCCGCGCAATTCTTCGCCGCGTGGCTCTCCGGCACCCGCAATCTCAAACAATCCGACGAGGCCGCCGGCCCGCGCATTGTCGTGCCGACGCGCACGATCGTGGGCGAGTTGGTGGAAGGCGATTCGGTCGCGCACGTGCTCTACCGTCGCACCCCGTTCACTCCGGGCGACGCCGATCAGGGCGTCAAGATCATCACGCTCCGGCGCTACGATGGCGTCTGGAAGACCTACCCCAACGACGACATGATCCTCGCGGGGCGTAGCTTCGCGTGGTGGTCGAACGCGAAATGAGCCCACTCAAGAAGCGATCCGCCGCGAAGAAGAGCGCCAAGAAGGCTACCAAGAGGCCTGCGCCCAAGCGAACCGCCGCGAAGAAGTCGGCGAAGCCGGCGCCCAAGAAGGCCGCCGCCAAGTCGGCTCCAGCGCCCAAGCCGATCCCGCGCTCCATCCAGCCCATCCCGAAACCGTCGCGCGCGCCGGCCGCCCGGCCCGCGCCGCTCGTCGGCATCGTCATGGGAAGCCGCACGGACTTGGACACGCTCGCATTGGCCACGGAAATGCTCGACGCGCTGCAGGTCCCGTACGAGATGCGGATCCTCTCGGCGCATCGCACGCCCGATGAGACCGCCGCGTGGGCGAAGGGCGCCGAAGCGCGCGGCCTCGAGGTGATCATCGCCGCCGCCGGCGGCGCCGCGCACCTGCCCGGCGTCATTGCCGCGCAGACCGTGCTGCCGGTGCTCGGCGTGCCGGTGGACGCGACCTCGCTGAATGGACTCGACGCACTCCTCTCGATCGTGCAGATGCCCAAGGGCGTGCCCGTCGGCACGCTCGCGATCGGGAAGTCCGGCGCCGCCAACGCGGCGCTGCTCGCAACAGCGATCCTCGCCTCGAAGCGCCCGGAACTTCGCGAGAAGCTCCGCGGCTGGAGAGCGGCCCGCGTGGCGGAAGCGCTGGCGCAGAACTGAGCAAAGGCGAACCTCAAACTGCGTCATTGGTCACCGGGACGCCGGGAGTGACGAGTCGTTCGTAGTACCACGAACAACTCGTCACTCCCGGCGTTCGGGTGACCAATAACGCGCTTCGAGGTTCGACTGACGCCGTCTGGCTTTCAGCGCGCGCCCCTCGCCGCCTCCGCGAATCTCTTGACGATGGCACCCGCCGGCTCGATCTGCGTGGATCCCATCCACCGACTTCCCCGCCTGCCAATAATCCGCCGTCTCACTCAATGACGATTTCTTGAGCGAGTGCAGTGACCTGAGCGCGTAGATCATCCGCATCCAATGCTTCCGCTTGCGACCGCGGAGCATCCATCGCGCGAACGGACCGGCTCTGAGTCCCATCTTCTGGATCGTCGGCGTATCGATCACCGACACCGGCACGCCGGTGATCCGCTCGGTGAGCACGATCCGCGACGAGTCGCTGTCCACGATCGCCTGCTTGTACGCATCCGACGCGCGGCACTCGGGCGTCGCGATGAACCGCGTGCCCATCTGCACGCCCGCGTATCCCATCCGGAGCGCTGCCACGAAATCGGGCGCATCGCCCACGCCGCCGGCGCAGATCAGCGGCACGCCCAGATCGCCGAGTTCGTCGATCAGTCGTTGCGCGCTCTTGGGCCCCGCGTGGCCGCCCGCGCGATCGTTGACCGCGATCAGTCCGTTCACGCCGCCGTCGAGCCCTTTCTGCGCCCACTTCCGCTCGGTCACGTCATGGTACACCACGCCGCCGGCGCCGCGCACCGCGTCCACCACCCAGCGCGGATTGCCTAGCGACGTCACGAAGAAGCGGATCCCTTCTTCCAGCGCGATGCTCACCCAGCGCACCATGCGCTCGTGGTACGCGCGCGACGACTGCTCGATCAGCGCGTTCATGCCGACCGGCTTCTTCGTCAGCGACTTGATGAGCTGGAGTCCCGCGCGATACTCGTGGCCGTGCACGTACGTCAGTGAGATCGGCTGGACGATCCCGATGCCGCCGGCCTCCGACACGGCCGCGACCAATTCCGGATTGCCGCACGGATACATTGCGCCGCCGATGAGCGGCACCTCGATGTGCGCCTGCCGCGTGAACGCCGTGTCGAGCAGCGAGGCGCCGCTCACTTCGCCGCCGGCGACGCCGGCCCGATCCGCCAGCGCGCGGTGCACCGCGCGACATCCTCGCCCGCTGCGTTCCGGATCACGGCCACGAAATCGTATTCCCTCTCGACGCGCGCATCCACCGGCCCGGTCGTGCATTCCGCCGTGAGCAGGCCGCGCGCCTTCTTGAGGAATTGGATCTCGAGACGCACCGGAATGCCGCGCGAATCATCCGGCAACCCGAACGTGCCCGCGAGCCCCGTCGTCAACTCGCCCAGGTTCATGAGCGCGATCGCGTGAATGGACTTGAGATGGTTTCGCACCGTCCACCGGTCGCGCATCGTGGTCTTCGCATATCCCTCGCGCAGTTCCACGACGCGCGCGCCGATCGTGCGCGTATAAGGCGCCGTGTACCCCAGCGCCTTGATGAACATCCATTTCCCGCCCGGCAGCGGACTGAGCCGGATCCACAGATCGCGCAGCCGCGCATACGGAGAGCGCACCGATTTCGCCATGACGAAGGCTACGAACGCACTCCATCACGCGCAATCACTACAACGACAAGTACGCGAGTCGAACCTCGAAGCGCGTCATTGGTCACCCAGACTCCGTAAGTGACGAGTCGTTCGTGGTACCACGAACCTCTCGTCACTCACGGCGTTCGGGGGACCAATGACGCTGTTCGAGGTTCGACTCACGCTTTCTCACGTGTGGCGGTCTTGCCCTCGCGTTGAACCCGGAATAACTCTCCCTCACCTTCATGGCCGAAGATCCAATTCCCTCCGCTCCTCCCGCGCCGGCGGCGGATGCTCCGCGGCCGGCGAAGCCACGCTCCGCCGGCCTCTGGATCGGCGCCTGCTACAATCCCCACATCGGCCGCGAGCTGCTCGCCGCTGCCGAGCTGTTCGATCATTCTCGTCATCACCGAGCCGCCGCGCCAGAGCGATCCGAACTTCCCCGCCCTCCGCGAGCGGCTCGCGCTGCCCGTGCACGATTTCCAGGGACAACTCTCCGACCCGGTGGACGAACGCTCCACCGAGGTGCTCAAGCAACTCGCGGCCATTCTGCAACGCACCCTGGGTCACGGAACGCGTGCAATGCCTCCGCACGCTCGATGGCAAGTACGATCTCGACTCCGTCTTCCCGCCGCTCTACACCGAAGAGATGCGAGAGCGCTATTCCGCGAACGCGCTCGCCCTCGCCACGGCGCTCGGCCGGCCGCTGCTCATTGAGAACGTGCCGTCCGCGTTCACGCTCCCCGGCTCCACGATGAGCGAAGGACGGTTCGTCACCCGGCTCCTCGAGACGAGCCCCGGCGCGCTGCTCCTGAACCTCTCGCACATTCGGGTGAGCGCCGAGCTGCGCAACGCCGACCCATACGGCCTGATGCACGAGTATCCGCTCGAGCGCGTGTGGGTGATCCACACCGGCGGCATGGTGGAGGATCCCGACCTCGAGGGGCCGTGGATGGCGCCCGTCGCGCCGAGCGATGAGATGATGGAGTTCACGCAGTACGCGGTGGACTGCTGCCGCGGTGTGCGCGCCGTGACCTACGACGCCGCCAGTCCCGCGCTCGAAGCGCGGCTTGTGATCGGCGCCGTCACGCAGCTCCGCGAACGGCTGGCGCGCTGACCGTGGACGCCGACCGCACGCTCCAGGACTCGCTGATCCGCTTGATGGCGGACGCGCCGTTCCGCCACGCGCTCACCCACGTGGACGGCGGCAGCGCGTACGGCGGGCTTTCCGCCGCGCAGGTGGACAAGATCCGCGCGGGCGAAGCGCGTCGCATCGATCGTTTCGCGAAATTCCTCGCGCGTGAGTTCTACCTGCGGCGCATCACGCACTATCACAAGTACTCGCGCGCGCTCTCACGCTTCACCGGGCGCTCGCCCACCGGCCTGCTCTCCACGCCGGAGTTCGCGAATCTCCTCCCTACCGTGATCCTTGGCAGCCGCACCACCGCGCGCGACATCGCACGTCTGATCCAGGCGTACCTCGCCGACGCGCGCGGCGCGCCGCCCTACGCCGCCGATCTCGTGCGATACGAGAACGCGCAGCTCATCGCCGAGAGCGGGCCGCGCGTCGTTTCCAGCACCCCGCTCCGCGCGCGGCCGCAGCTGGCTGTCGTGGTGAATCCGGAAGCCGCGGTGCTGCGATTCGCGTGGGACCTACCGGCGATCTTCCAGCCCTTGCTCGCGCTCGCCGCGAGCGACGATGCGGCCGCGGAACTGCCTGAGACGGTGAAGGAGGAGACGACTCTCGTCTTCGTCCGGTCGCCGCGCGGCCGGGTCACCGTGCTGCGCTGGACCGAGACCATCGAAACGCTCACGGCGTATCTCGACGGCGAGCGGCCGCTGTCCGACGCGATCGACGCGGCGAGCATGCCGCCGCGGGAGGGGCTGGAGATCGCCAACGCACTCCTCGACGCTGGGGTCCTGATCCCCTCTTAAGAACTACGCGAGTCGAACCTCGAACCGCGTCATTGGTCCCCCAAACTCCGTCAGTGACGAGTCGTTCGTGGGACCACGAACCTCTCGTCACTCGCGGCGTTCGGGGGACCAATGACGCGGTTCGAGGTTCGACTGACGAAGTTCGCGGCCCGCCACAGATCCGATGAGGCGCTTCGGTCGTAGATACCCGGTCTTCAACCGGGTCCCCCGATGCGCACCATTCTCGCGATCACCCTGCTCCTCCTCGCTGGCCATCCTGCGCCTCAGGCTGCCATCGCCCTGAGGGGATTCGGCGTCCACCCCGACACGCTCACCGTCGTGGCTGGCACGCGGATCACCTTCACCAACGAAGACGACATCGAGCACACCGTCACCGCGGGCGTTCCGGATCATCCGGATGGCCGCTTCACGTCGGCGCTCAGCACCAAGGGCGCCACCTTCGCCGTGACGCTCACGAAGCCGGGGACCTACCCCTTCTTCTGCGAGCGGCACCCGTTCATGCACGGCGAGATCCTCGTCACCTCACCGGAGAGCAAGCCATGACCCGTTCCACCCGCATTCCCCGCATGATCGCGCTCGCCCTCGGCGGCGTCGCCCTCGCCGGCGCGATCTCCAGCACGTCGGCGCGCCCCGCGGCGGCGCATCAACCCGCGGCGTCGATGACCGCGTGCGATCTCCGCGTCGCGCTCAATCATCTCCTGTCGGAGCACGTGTACCTCGCGTCCGATGCGACCGGCGCCGCGCTCGGCGGCCGGGACCCGGAATTCAAGGCCGCCGTCGCCGCGCTCGATGCGAATTCCGTGGATCTCTCGAAGGCGATCGGCATGGTGTACGGCCCCGACGCGGAGACCGCGTTCCTCGCGCTGTGGCGCCGCCACATCGGCTTCGTCGTGGACTACACCGTCGCGACCGCCAAGAAGGACGCGGCCGGCCAGACCAAGGCCGTGAACGCGCTGCTCGGCTACACGAATGACTTCGGCGCATTCCTCGCCGGCGCGAATCCGAACCTGCCCAAGGATGTGGTGGCGGGCCTGGTGAAGACGCACATCCTCACGCTCAAGGCCGTGATCGACGCGCAGGCCGCGGGTGATCTGGGCAAGGCCTACATGGACGAGCGCACGGCTGCGGCGCACATGCAGATGATCGCCGATCCATTGGCGGCCGCGATCGCGAAGCAGTTCCCGGCGAAATTCCCGGCGAACTAACTACGAACCGCGTGAGTCGAACCTCGAACAGCGTCATTGGTCACCCGAACTCCGTTAGTTTCGAGTCGTTCGTTGTACCGCGAACGACTCGTCACTAACGGAGTTCGGGTGACCAATGACGCGTTTCGAGGTTCGACTCACGCCGTTCAAAGAATCTCTCCAAACCAATCGCGCGTAGGGGTTGTCGAACGCAGGTCCTCCAACCCCACCGGGCCCCCCATGCGCGCCACACTCGCTGCCGCTCTGCTCCTCTCACCCACCCTTCTCGTCGCCCAATCCGATCAACGGACCCTGAGCGGCTCGAGCATCGCGATCTACAACCTCGTGGGCCAGATCCGCGCCGTGGGCGGCACGGGCAGCGATGTGTCCGTCGCGGTCACGCGCAGCGGCCCCGACGCCGCCAAGCTCACGATCGAGACCGGGATGATCGGCGGCAAGAACACGCTCCGCGTGATCTTCCCCGATACGCACATCATCTATCCGAAGCTCGGCCGCCATTCGACCACCACGCTCGACGTGAACGATGACGGCACGTTCAACAACCGCTCCCACGGCCGCCGCGTGCGGATCAGCGGCGATGGCAGCGGTCTCGAAGCCGCCGCCGATCTCATCGTCAGCATTCCGGCGGGCAAGACCGTCGCGCTCAATCTCGGCGTCGGCAGCGTGAACGTGTCCAACGTGGACGGCAACATCAGCGTGGATGCGGACGGTGCCGACGTGACCACCGAGAACACGAAGGGCAGTCTCTCGCTCGACACCGGCTCCGGCGGCGCGAAGATCACCAACGCCGAAGGCGACCTCACGATCGACAGCGGCTCCGGTGAGGTCACGATCTCCAAGGTGAAGGGCTCGATCCTGAAACTCGATTCCGGTTCCGGCGACATTCGCGCCGACGCCATCGCGGTGGACAAGGCCGATCTCGACAGCGGCTCCGGCCAGGTGACGATCAACGGCCTCGGCGCGCGCCAGATCGCACTCGACTCCGGCAGCGGCGACGTGGACATCGGCCTCACCGGCGATGTGGACCGTCTCGTGATCGACAGCGGCTCGGGCACGGTGACGCTGCGCATCCCGTCCACCCTCGGCGCCGAGCTCGACATTGACGCGGGCAGCGGCGGCGTGAAAGCCGACATGGCGATCCAGGTGACGCACTACGAGAGCGACCACCTCGTCGGCAAGATCGGCGATGGGAAAGGGAGCATTAAGATCGACTCGGGTTCGGGTGAAGTGAGGCTCGTCAAGTCGAACTAAGAACTACAGACTGAGACTATAGACTTGGACTTTAGAAGGCAGATGTCGACGCCTTCTAAAGTCTAGGTCTAGCGTCTAAGTCTGCAGTATCGACATGATTGTAGCATGGACGCACCCAACATTGCCGAACTGGGGCCCGCCGAGATTACGGCCCTGCTCGAAAGGAACCACGTCGGCCGCATCG
Organism: uncultured Gemmatimonadaceae bacterium; assembly: GCA_963737845.1. Taxonomy (GTDB): domain Bacteria; phylum Gemmatimonadota; class Gemmatimonadetes; order Gemmatimonadales; family Gemmatimonadaceae; genus DATKOH01. Next base: position 274,071 of record CAVTUD010000003.1, read on the forward strand.
CGTACTCGATGCACGATCGCGTGAACATTGAGCCGATCCACTACGTGCACTCCGCCGGCTGGCTCTACGGGCGTACGTCGAAGGGAGCCAAGCTCACCACGCTGCAAAAGAACATGTGGGTGGCGTTCGAGGTCGACGAGGTGAAGTCACTCTTCGACTGGCAGAGCGTGGTGGTGCACGGCGGCATTTATATCGTGGATCCGGAAACGCCGCCCGGCGCGAAAGATGAATGGAGCCACGCGCTCACGCTGCTGCGGAAACTCCTCCCCTCCACGTTCCGCGAAGACGATCCCGTCCCCTTCCGCGATGTGGTGTTCCGCATCGCTGTGCAGGAAACCACGGGACGCCGTTCCTCGACCACCGCGCATCGCAGTTAACGCACGACTCGTTACTCACGCCCCTGCCGTTATGTGCCACCGTACCATTCGTACCCCTCGTCGCTCCAGTATCCTCCGTTCGCCGCGGGCAGGAACACGAGCTTCGTGAGGTATTTCGTGTTCTTGTAGCCGAGCTTCACGGGCGAGTGTACGCGCGCGGGCGCCCCATGATCGGGACCCAGCATGCGGTCGTCCATCGCGTACGCGACGAGTGTCTGCGGATGCATCGCGCTCGCGAGATCCCAGGATTCGTGATAGTTGTCGTCGAAACTCTGGAAGTCGACGAAGCCGGCATCCGGAGTCACGCCGGCCAGCTGCGCGAGCGTGCTCACGCGCACTCCTCGCCACACCGCGACCGCGGTCCATCCTTCCACGCAGAAGTGGTCCACCCGCTGCTGGATCGCCGGCAGCTTCATTAGCTCATCCAGCGACAATTTGAGCGGCGTCTTCACCGCGCCGCTCACTTCGAGCGACCATGGGCCGCGCACTTTCTCGTCCCACATTGGCACGTGCTCGGAGATGAAGTACGACGGGAACGAGTGTCCGGCCGAGAGCGCCCGCGCGCTCGCGCGGTCGATGGACCGGTGACGGAAGAGCCCCGCTTCCACGATCTGGTTCTTCTTCTCCGCGAACTGGAGCAACGGCTGCGCGGCGCGCGGACCCTGGCTGTCGCACGCCTCGAGCACCGCCGCGGCGAGCGCGAACGCGCCGGTGCGCAGGAAGTCGCGTCGATCAAGCGTCATCGGTCTTCTTTTTCGGCAGCAGGTGGTAGAACGGCCGCGCGTTGCGCGCCTCCGGAGAGTTGTCCTCGTTGTAGCCGCCGGTGATCATCGACCGCAGCGAGTACGGGTCCACGGCGAACACCATGAACACGTGCCCCACCGCGAGCGCCACGAGCGCGATCATCACGAGGAAGTGCCAGTAACGCGCCATCGCGTAGCCGCCCATCAGATTCGTGAGCCAGCCGAGCTGCACCGGTTTCCAGATCGCGAGTCCCGTGATCACGGCGAGCGCGCCGAAGACCGGCATGGCGAAGTACGCGCCCTTCTGCAGCGCGTTATGCTTTCCGCCATGCGGGTGATCCTTCCGGCGGAACATGTAGAACTTCACCATCTCCCATGAATCGCGGATGTCGCCGCGCCGCGGCACGAGATCGCGCCACTCGCCGTGCAGATAGATGAAGGTGAGATACACGAGTCCGTTCACGGCGAGCACCCACATCATCGCGAAGTGCCAATGGCGCGCGCCGCCGAGCCAGCCGCCGAACGTGAGTTTCGCCGGGATCGGGTCGCCGGCGAAGGGGTAGCAGCAGAACGACTCCCCGCGCCGCGCGAAGGCCGGGTAGGCATTGAAGATCCGCAGTCCGCTCCCGACCATCACCGTGAGCGCGACGACATTGATCCAATGGGTGAGTCTGACGATCCAATGATGCCTACTCGCCACTTGCTCCTCGCGCCTGGTGGGTCACTGCTTACTATACGCTCAACGTGCCGGCGGTTCCAACTGTAGAAGTCCGAAAACCGTTAGTCGAACCTCGAACCGCGTCATTGGTCACCCGAACGCCGTCAGTGACGAGTCGTTCGTGGTACCACGGACCACTCGTCACTGACGGCGTTCGGGGGACCAATGACGACCCTAGCGGGCTCATTCGGGGCGATGCATTTTGGCCCGTCGATTCACCCAATCGGAGTAGACAAAGTGGCGAAGAATTACATCACCGAATTCATCGGCACCTTCTTCCTCGTCTTCACGATCGGCATGTGCGTCACGGCGGGGCTGCCGCTCGCGCCGCTCGCGATCGGGTCCGCGCTCATGGTGATGGTGTATATGGGCGGCCATATCTCCGGCGCGCATTACAACCCCGCGGTCACGCTCGCGATATTCCTGCGCGGGAAGATCGAGGGCCGCGAGGCCGCGGCGTACATGCTCATGCAGCTCTGCGGCGCGATCGTCGCGGCGCTCGCCGTATTCTGGCTCACCGGCGGCAAGACGTTCGCGCCCGACCCGAGCACGGAGATGACCAGGACCGGCGCGCTCGCCGCGGAATTCATCTTCACCTTCGCACTCGCGCTCGTCGTGCTGAACGTCGCCACCGCGAGCAAGACCGCCGGCAATTCGTACTACGGACTCGCGATCGGCTTCACCGTCGCCGCGGGCGCGTTCGCCGTGGGCGGGCTGTCGGGCGGCGCGTTCAATCCGGCCGTCGGAACGGGACCCGCGATCGTGCGCGCGGTGCTCGGCGGAGGATCGCTTGGGAATGTGTGGGTCTATCTTGTCGGCCCGTTCCTTGGAGGGGCGGCGGCGGCGTTTGTATTCAAGGTCCAGAATCCTGGGGATTAACTGCGAACTTCCTCACTTGCACGCTTAACCCTGCAGTCAACAGCCAAGAGTGATCCAGTAGACTGAAGTCATCAGTCATCGGTCATCAGTCATCAGCAAACGTATCGAGGGGGCGGTGGGTGCTGTGTGCACTCGTCGCCCCCTCGTTGACTGCTGGCATGCAGCAAGCGCTCATCGCGCGTCATGCTGCGTTTTCTGATGACTGATGACCGATGACTGATGACTGTTGTTTACTGGATCACTGTTGACTGTTGACTGCAAAGTGAATCGTGCATGTGATGCAGTCAGCAGTTCACTCAGAGACCTTTCGGACCAATGGGGAGTATGCCACCCCCTCCGGCTCCCGCCCAACGAAAACCGTCCCAACAATATCTCTCTTCCCCACCGACACGATCGCGATCCCATCCACGGCCCCCAACGCCACGAACGCCCACGCCCCGTCGGGCGTGATCGCGATGCCCAAGGGCACAGTATTCGCCTCATACCCCTCCGCCGACGTCGCGCCGTGCATCGCCGCCTTCGAGATCTGCATCCGGATCGCGCTCACTTCCTTTCGCGTCGCCGCATCGATCACGCGCAGTTCGGATGATTTCGCGCAGGTCACGAACGCGAACTTCCCATCGGGCGAGAAGCGGATGCGCATGGGATAATTCCCCGTCCCAATGGTCGCGACCACCGACAGATCGTTCGCGGAGAGCACGGTGATCCCGTTCGACGCGCGGCTCGTCACCCACACTTCCTGGCCGTCGGGGCGCAGCGCGAGCCCCTCGGCGCCCTTCGGCAGCACCGCCGTCTTCAGCGTCGAGCGCGCCGCCACATCAATGATCGACACGCTGCCCGATACGAGATTCGTGACGTACGCGCGGCTCCCGTCGGCGGAGAGCGCGAACAGCTGCGAGCCCGCCTGGCCCGTCCGGATCACTGCCGTGACCACACCGCTGTCCACATTGAGCACGAGGATCGCGCTGTCTGACTCGCTCGTCACGAGCGCGTTCTTCCCGTCGGGAAGCCACACGAATGCCGTGCGGCCGGCGGTGCGGCGCGAGCGAGATCGTCCGGTCGAGCGAGCCCTGCGCAATGTCGATCACGTCGATCGTCGAGCCCGCGGCACGCGGCGGCCCGTAGTCGGTCACGAGCGCGAACTTCCCGTCGGGCGACACCGCGACCTCGTGCGGCCCCTCCCCCGTCGCGATCGTCGCCGTCACCGCGCGCGTCTTGAGATCCACGAGCGACACCGTGGAGCCCGCCTTGTTCACCACCACCACCGTCCCCGTCTGCGCGGCTGCCGTTGCCGCGCAGACAAGAACCGCCGACATCGCCAAGACTCTCCCTGCTCTCATCTCTCCTCCGCGAACTGGATTCCGGACTCCAGAATGTAGTTCGAACGCACGACTCCCGACTCCCGCCTCTTGTCGTTGTTTGTTTGAACCCCCCATCTTCCCATTCGTGCCTCTCCTCCCGCTCTACGGCCACAATGCGCTCCGCCTCCGCCTCCGCAATGCGGTCGCGCGCGGCGCGCTGCCCGCGAGTCTCATGCTCCACGGCCTGCGTGGCATCGGCAAACAACGCCTCGCGCTCTGGCTCGGCCAGCTCCTGCTATGCGACGGCGCCGGCGAGCACCCGTGCGGCACCTGCACCCAATGCAAGTACGTTCTGCAGCTCGTGCACCCCGATCTCCGCTGGTTCTTCCCTCGCCTCAAAGCTGACGGCGCGGATGATCCTTCGCCGCAGGAAGTGCTCGGCGAGTACGCCGAAGCCGCGAGCGAACGCGCCGCGAACGGCGGACTGTACGCCCCGCCCTCCGGCCTCGAAGCGATCTTCGTCGCCTCGGTGCGCGGTCTCGTGCAGCAGGCGGCGTACACGCCCACGGTGGCGAAGCGCAAAGTGCTCATCGTGGGCGACGCCGAGCGGATGGTGGCGCAGGCCGGCGCCGAAGCGGCCGCGAACGCGTTCTTGAAGCTGCTCGAGGAGCCGCCGGCGGATACCACGGTGATCATCACCACGAGCGAACCCGGCGCGCTCCTTCCGACGATCCGGTCGCGCGTGGTCGCGCTGCGGGTCGCGCCGCTGCCCGAGCGCAATGTGCGCGCCTGGCTCGCGAACGCGCAGGTGCGCACCGCGCTGGATGCGGCCGGAGCGCCCAAGGGCGACGAGGCACGGGCGGAACTCGCCGCCGGCGCGCCGGGCCTGCTACTGGCGTCATCGTCGCGCGAAGAGGCCGTAACCGCGGCCCGACAGCTGCTTGCCGCCGCGACCGGCGACCGCGCCACGCAGGCGCGCGCGATACTGTCGTTGGGCGGATCCAAGGCGCGAGGCTTCTTCTCCGACATGCTCGACGCCATGACGTCGCTCCTGCATCAGCGCGCTCGCGAGGCCGTGACGCACAACGACCCGCACGCCGCGGTGGCCGCGAGCCGCGCGATCGACGCCGTGCAGGAAGCGCGCGAAGGCGCCGCCAACAATCTCAATCCGCATCTGCTGGGCGCGGCGCTCGTGCGCAGTCTCGAGCGTAGCCTGGGATGAAACGGAGAACGCTCACGCACACCGGCGAGGATGGCGCCGCGCGCATGGTCGACGTCTCGGCCAAGGCCGATTCCGATCGCTTCGCGATCGCGTCCGGAGCGATCCGAATGAAGGCCGAAACGCTCAGGGCCATAAAGCGGAACTCCCTGGCCAAGGGAGACGTATTATCTGTAGCCAAACTGGCAGGGATCATGGCGGCGAAGCGAACTGCCGAGCTCATTCCCTTGTGCCATCCCCTTAATCTGGCTAATGTTAAACTTGTTCTAACCCTGGACCAGAAACTGCCGGGGGTGCGTTGTGAATCGACCGTCCGGACGGTTGGCAAGACCGGGGTCGAGATGGAAGCGATAACAGCCGTGGCCGTGGCGCTGATCACGGTTTATGACATGGCCAAGGCGATCGATAAAGACATGAGCATCAACAACATCTGCTTACTCGAAAAGGCTGGGGGCAGTAGCGGACACTGGCAACGAAAAGGCCGAAAGACCAAACCGTTGTAGCATCGCCCGCGAGGGCTGCGGGGCGATCGTTCGCCCCGTTCGTGTGTCTGGGACTCCCCGGCACGGAGGAGCCATGAAAGTTTCCAAGGTGACGTACTCGCACCGAGGCGACCGGATCCGCAGGAATGCGCGGATCAGGAAGGGGTTTCTGGTGGGCGGGCTGATCGCGGCGATCGCGCTCATCCCGGCCGAGCAGCCACGGGAGGCGCAGGCCTCCGCCTCTGCTCGTTTCCCGTTCGGAATGACCGCCCAGACGAGCCGGTTGACGCGGGATCTCGCCGCGGCTCGCAACGATCTCGATATCGCGCGCACCCAGCTGGCCCGGGCCAACGCGATCCTGGACTTCTCGTCGCGCTATAAGGTCGGCGCCAATGTCGCCGCGCCGATCTACGATGTCGCGCTCGAGGAGGATATCGACCCCGAGCTGGCGTTCCGGCTGGTGAAAGTGGAGAGCCAGTTCAGCGAGCATGCCGTGAGTTCCGCCGGAGCGGTGGGCCTCACGCAGATCATGCCGGCGACGGCCAAATACTATGAGCGCGACACGACCCGGGAGAACCTGACCGACGTGCACACGAACCTGCGTGTGGGGCTGCGGTATCTCCGCACGCTGATCACGCAGTATCGCGGTGACGTGCAGACGGCGCTCCTGGTGTACAATCGCGGCTCTCAGACGGTGGAATCAATGCGGATGCTCGGATTGGATCCGCGGAACGGATACGAGCTGTCGGTGCTCAGGGGCTACAAGGGCCGAGGCACAGTCGATTAACCCCGAACACCGTCATTGGTCACCCGAACTCCGCTAGTAACGAGTCGTTCGTAGACACAGCAAGCGCCGCGCGGGATCTTCCCGCGCGGCGCTTGTCTCATCCGCGCACGACTCGTCACTGACGGAGTTCGGGTGACCAATAACGCGCTTCGACGTTCTACTTACGCCGTTTGCCTTTCTTGATCAGGAGCACTTGGCCCGGGTATATCGTGTTCTTCTTGATCCCATTCAGCTTCCGCAGATTCGCCGCCGTAGTCCCGTAGCGATTCGCGATCAATGTGAGCGTCTCGCCTTTCTTCACGACGTGCGTCACCCCGTGGCGCTTCGATGAGCCGTACTTCTCGATCGCGGGGTCGGGCACATCACGCGCGGCGAGCAGCGTGGTGGCCGTCGGAATGAGCACCACCTTCCCCGCGGACACCACTCCATTCTTGGACTTCTTGTATTGCGGGTTGAACCACACGAACTGTCGCGATAATATATTGAACTTGTGGCTTACTGTCGCTATAGTGCTGCTATTTTTCACCGTGTAGTGCTGAATTCCCGTAAGATCCTTCGGCGCCATTAGCCTGAATGCGGAGTCGAAGCGCGGCGCGCTACCCGCCGGGATCCGAACCCACCACTCGCCCGCCGGTGGAGTCATCCCCCGAAGCACCTGGTTGTTCAACTCGATGATCTTGGGCAACGCCGCGCCCGACGCTCGCGCCACGACCGCCAGCGGCACCGCCGGACCCAGCCGCACGGAATCGTACGCCAGCGCGGAGTCCAGCGTCACGCTGATCCCGAACTTCCCGGGCTCCTTCGCGACGAGCGCCGCCGCGATCAACTTCGGCACATAGTCGCGCGTCTCGGCGCGCAGGTAATCCGTCTCTGCGAGCGCGAAGAAACGGTCGTCGCCCGTGCGGCCCTCGAGTGAGTCGGCATAGCGCGTGAGCCCGCGCGCGACGCGACCGGGCCCGCCGTTGTACGCGGCCGCCGCGAGATAGAGCGAGCCGAATTGCCCGTTGAGCCAGCCGAGGAACTTGATCGCGCCGTCGGTCGAGCGCACGGGATCGCGGCGCTCATCGATCCACCAATCGACGCGGAGACCCGTGCCCTGCGCGGTGCCGGTCATCAGCTGCCAGATCCCGATCGCCGCGGCGCTCGAGTAGGCGTTGGGATCGTAGCCGCTCTCAATGAGCGCGAGGTAGGTGAGATCCTCGGGCAGTCCGGCCGCTCGCAGCTTGGCGCGGATCATCGGTTCGTATCGTCCGCCGCGCTGGAGCCACGCCGTGAATCGCGGCCGCGCCTCCCCCTGGAATCGCCCGACATAGAACGCGACGCGCTCTCGCGTCTCGAAAGAGCGGACATCAATGTCCCACGTGGGACCGGTCGCCGCCGCGGCGGCCGGCGCAGCGGCGGAGTCCGGCGTCGAGTCCGCCACCGGCGTCGGCGCGGAGATCGAATCGCCGAAGAGTCGAACGGCCTCATGCGTGACTTCGGGCGGCGTGACGGGAACGGTATCGGGGCGGGCGGACGTGATCGACGCCGAACTGTCCGAGCCTGGGCGCGCGGCGTTGCCCGGCGCGGCCGGCGGCGCGGGTGCCGTCGCGGGAGGAGCGGAGTGGCACGCGGCGATCGCGATGAGCGCGGCCAACGCGCCGCGCGAAACGAATGCCCTCATCGACTACGCGCGGTCAGCGCGTCGCGATGAAATTGCCGAGGACGCGATTCGTCGCGTTCAGCACCGCGATCACGGCGCCGCGCACCGGATCGGTCTCCACCAGACACGAGCCGAGGAGCTTCATGGGACCGCGCCCGTGGTTCGTGACCGATACGATGATCACGTTCGCGTCGAATACGCGGATCGCTTTCACGCCCACGAGTTCGAAGCGGAGCGCGCCATCCGAGAAGCGTTCGAGCGCGCGGAGCGCCGCCTCCGCGGCGACGCGCAGGTCTACCGTCTGGCTCGATTGTCCGGCGGCGTCGCCACGCACGCGAACGCCCTCCATCCACTCGAGCTCCACCTCCGCGCTGCACCGGCCATCGGCCGCTCGCTGGAAGCGGAAATCGGTGAAACGCAGCCGCTCGCGCCGCGACGGATCGGCCATGGCGGGGATCGGGAATGCGGCGGCGCGGGGCGTCAGCGAAGGCATGCGAGAGATCAGAGGTCGATTTCGGGTGATACGCGGCGTATTGGTGAAACGAGCCAGCGCGCATTCGGCAACCCGCGCGGTGTCGCGCCGCGCGCGTCGCTCGTATATTCGCGTCCCTGGCCCCGACCCCTGCGCAGGAACCGCCCATGCCCGTGATCCTCAAGACGTCCGGCTTGCTCATCCTCTCGAACCTCTTCATGACGTTCGCGTGGTACGCGCACCTGAAGAACTTGAGTGCGAAGCCCTGGTACGTCGCGGCGCTCGTGAGCTGGGGGATCGCGCTCTTCGAATATCTCCTCCAAGTGCCGGCGAATCGCATCGGCTACAGCGCCCTATCGCTGGGACAGCTCAAAATGCTCCAGGAAGTGATCTCGGTGGGCGTCTTCGTGCCGTTCGCGCTCTTCTATATGAAGCAGCCGCTCAAGCTCGATTTCCTCTGGGCGGCGCTGTGTCTCTTGGCCGCCGTCTACTTCGTCTTCCGGGGGGCCGTTCCCGCATGATGCAGATCATCGTCGCGCTCATCGTCGCGCTGCACCCCGACAGCGCGCTCGACGCGCAGGTGCGCGCGCGCATCGCCGCCGATTCTACCACGCGCACCGCGGTCGCGTATTGGCCGCTGGCCGCCGGCGGCGATTCCCTGCTCATCCATGATAACTGGACGTACCACGCGGCGAGCACCATGAAGGTCCCCGTGATGATCCAGCTCTATCGCATGGTGGATGCCGGCACGCTCTCGCTCGACACCAAGATCACGCTCAAGAACGAGTTCAAGTCGATCGTGGACGGGTCGCCCTACGCGCTGGATCTCGCCGACGATTCCGACAGTTCGCTCTATGCGCGCGTCGGCCAGCAGGTGACGGTGAACGAGCTCATCTACCTCATGATCACGCGCTCGAGCAATCTCGCGACGAACGTGCTGATCGACATCGCCGATCCATCGAAAGTGACCGCGACAATGCACGAACTCGGCGCGACACACATCCACGTGCTGCGCGGCGTTGAGGATGGCCCGGCATACCGCGCGGGATTGATCAACACCGTCACGGCGCACGATCTGGCGCTCGTGCTCGCCGCCATCGCGCAGGACCGCGCGGCATCGCCGGCCAGTGCAAAGCAATGATCGCGATCCTGCTCAAACAGGAATTCGCCGACGGCATTCCCGCGGGTCTGCCGGCGGGCACGCCGGTCGCGCACAAGACGGGCTGGGTGGATGGTCTCGTGGACCATGATGCCGCGATCGTATACCCGCCTTCGCGGCCGCCATATGTGCTCGTCGTGCTGCACCAGGGAAGCGCCGGCGACTCCGTTACGCGACGGCTTACGGCCGATATCTCCCGCCTCGTTTGGGCGCAGGCGACCGCGGCGCAAATCGGTCATTAGGTCCGTCGTGATAGTAACGTCCCGTTGCGTGACGGTACAAAACGTTGCTCGGTTGTAACGTATCGTTGCGAGAGGGCGGAACGTTCCGTTGCACACTCTGAAAAGGAACGTTCAACCGCAACGAGTTACGCGAGGCACGGCTGTTGCTATAGAAGAGACGCGTCCGCCCTCGCGCAGTCCCCGTCCCCCGAGTGGAGAAGTCCCAATGAACGTCCGCCTTCTTGCGACCGGTGCGTTGTTCGCCGGGATCGGTGCTTTGTACGCCTGCGGCGACACGACCGCGCCACTCGCCCCGTCGACCGCGCCGTCCGCTGCCAGAGTCTCGCAGGCCGCGCCGCCCGCGGCGAAGCCCGCGAGTCCGAGCGCCGCTGCTGACGGCAATCACGGGCACAAGGTGAGGGTGTTGCGCTGGACGGACCACCTCAAGACCAACCTCTCTTCGCATGCGACGATCGGTCCGCAGGGCGGCACGATCTCGATCGACAAGATCGGCGCCGTGTTCACGGTGCCCAAGGGCGCGCTCTCGGCGCGCACGACGATCACCATGCGCGCCGACGCCGGCAAGAACGTCGTGTTCGAGATGTCGCCAAACGGTCTCAAGTTCCTGAAGCCCGCGACGCTCACGCTCGACCTGAGCTTCACCAACGCCTACCACAATCAGGGATGGGCGACGTTGCTGAGCGGCGGCTATATCACATCGCCGCTCCTCATTGGCGCGGACGATGGCGTAACGACGTACGAGGATGAGCCCGCGACGGTGGACGACGCGGTCACGACGGCGTCGTTCCCGGTGCCGCATTTCTCGGTCGTGATCCTCGCGTCGCAATTCCAAAGCTGCTGCACCACGATCGGCGGACGGCACTAGTCGCCCCGCGACCGAGTCCGGGGGCCAAGTGAACAGATCCGTCGCCACCACGTCGGCGGCGCGCACGCCGCCCACCGCCGAGGTGCAGCGCATCGCGGACCGCGCGCAGCGCCTCGAGCGTGAGGGGAGCGCGCGCGAGGCGCTCTCCGCCTACGACCTCGCGGTGACGCTCCTCGAGGCGCATCGCCCGTCGGCGCAACTCGCGGACATCCTCCGCTGGAAGGGCACGCTGCTTCGCGAGCTCGGCAATCCGTCGGCCGCCGAGCCGGTGTACACGCGCAGTCTCGCGATCTCACGGTCGCTGCCGTACGCCGGCGGCATCGCGAACGCGCTGAACTGCCTCGCGATCGTGGCGCAGCGCCGCGGCAATGTGAAGCAGGCGCGGCGGCTCTACGCCGAGGCGGCGTTGAACGCAGTGCACGCAGGTGAGCGCCGGCTGTTCGGGATGATCGAGCAGAATCTCGGAGCGCTCGCCATGGTGCAGGGCGCGGACAAGGATGCCCTCGCGCGCTTCCGCCTCAGCCTGCGCGGCTTTCGCGACGCGGGCGACGAGGAAGGGGCATGCTGGGTGTTGTGCAACGTGGGGCGGCTGAACATGCTGGCCGGCGATCTCAATGAAGCGGAGCGCGCGTCGCAAGAAGCGCTCGCGCTGGCCAAACGCCTGGGCGACCTGCCGCTCACCGAGGCGGTGGAATTGAGTCGCGTGGAGATCCTGTTGGCGCGCGGTCTGGTGGCCGACGCCGAGCGCGTCTGCCGGCATGGTGTCGCAATGGCGGAGCACCGCGGCGACCGGGCGCATCACGCCGAATCGCTGCGGCTGCTGGCGCTGGTGGGCCGCGAGCGCGGCGAGCTCGAGAGCGCGACACGATCGCTGGACGAGGCGCGCACCATGGCGCGCGAGAGCGAGGACGCGCTGCTGTGCGCCGAAGTGGAACGCAATGCCGGCGAACTCTGGCTGCGGCGCGGTGAGCCGGCGGCCGCGCGATTGGCATGGGAGCAGGCGCTGACGCGCTTCCGTGCGCTCGGCGCGGCGCGTCAGGTGGTGGACGTCGAACGGCGCCTTTCGGCGCTCGCGGCATGAGCCGGAATGCGTGAGGTCGCGCCTATGCCGCCGGTCGGTCCGCGGCTCAATGCACCGGTGGTGCCGGAGCCGAATGCGCCCGGTTACTTTGGGGCGCCAACTGAAGTCCCTTGCTTAGAATCACGACCCGGGGGAGCGTTGCAATTCGGCCTCGAGAGTATCGTCGGTGAGAGCGACGCGATCCGGGACGCGCTGGAGCGGGCGCGCAAGGTGGCGTCGAGTCGTTTGACGACGGTGCTGGTGGTCGGCGAGACGGGCACCGGCAAGGAATTGGTCGCCCGGCGCATCCACACGAAGGCGCATCGCCGCGGCGAGCCGTTCGTCGAGCGTGAACTGCGCCGCGATCCCCGAGACCCTGCTGGAGAGCGAGCTGTTCGGCCACGAGCGCGGCGCGTTCACCGGCGCGCGAGCGCCGACAGAGCCGGCCTAGTTCGAGCCGCGCGGCGGCGGCACGCTGTTCCTCGACGAGATCGGCGAGCTGCCGCCGCGCCTGCAGGCCAAGCTGCTGCGCGTGCTCGAGGAGCGCAGCGTGCGCCGCTCGGCGGCCTGCAGGAGATCGCAGATCGACGTGCCGGATCATCGCGGCGACCAACACGATCGCTGCACGACGCGGTGGCGCGGCTCGATTCCGCGAGGATCTGTACTACCGGCTGAACGTCGTCCGGATCGTGCTGCCGCCGCTGCGCGACGCGGGCCGGCGACGTCGAGTTGCTCGCGCAGCATTTCCTGGCGGAGATCGCGCGCCAGCAGGACCTCGAGCCCAAGACGCTGGAACCCGCCGCCGCCGCTGCGCTGCGCGGCCATATGTGGCCCGGCAATATCCGCGAGCTGAAGAACGTGATCGAGCACGCCGCGATCCTGTCCGAGGGACAGTCGATCGGCGCCGAGCACATGATGATCCAGCAGCGCATGTCAATGCCGGCGACGCACTCGACGGCGAGCGTGCATCACGAGATCGTGATCCCGCCGGAGGGGAAAGCGCTCGCAATGGTGGAGCGCGAGGCGGTGCTGGCGACGCTCGAGATCACAGGCGGGAACCGCAGTGCCGCCGCGCGGATCCTGGGCATCTCGCGGCCGACGTTGGCGCGCAAGCTGCGCGAGTACGGCGTGATGAGCGGCAGCGCGGAGCCGCCGGAATGACGCCGCGCGAGCTGAAAGGGCTCGCGCCGGAGCTCGCCGCGCGCATCTCGGAGGCGCTCCGGCTCGAGCGCGCCGGCCAGCGCGCCACCGCGCGTGGGATGTACGAGGTCGCGCTCTACGAACTGGACCAGCGCGCGCACGCCTCCACCGCCTCGGCGCTCCTGCGCTGGACGGGGCGCACGTACGCCGACGACGCCGACACGGAGTCGGCGTTCGATTGTTACGCCGCGGCGCTCGCGGTGGCGATGGCCAACAGCGACCGGCCCGGTGTCGCGAGCGTCGTGAACCTCATGGCGATCGCGCATCAGCAGCGCGGCGATCTGGACGAAGCGGCGCGACTGTACGGGCGAGCCGTGAAGTACGCGACGCTCGCGGGCGAGACGCAGCTCGTCGCGATGATCGAGCAGAACCTCGGTACGATCGCGGGGATCCGCGGCGACCAGCCGAAGGCGCTGACGCACTATCGCGCGGCGCTCGCGGGATACCGGCGCCTCGGGCTCGACGGCCCGATCGAGCGGACTGCTGAACAACATCGGCATGCTGTATTCGCAGATGCGCCGCTGGCGTTCGGCGGAGGAGATGTACCTGGAGGCGTACGATACCGCGCTGCGCACCGGCGACGTCGGCACGCAGATCGCGGTGGCGGTGAACCGCGCGGAACTCTGCATCGCGCGACGCGACTACGTGACGGCGCGCGAGTGGTGCGACACGGCGCTCCTGCTCGCCGAACAGTCGGGTGACGAGCGGGCGCTTGGCGACGCCTACAAGCATTACGGCGTGATCGCGCGCGAGACGGGCGACTTCGCGGGCGCCGAGGAATTCCTCGGCCAGGCGTGGCAGATCGCGGAGCAGCGCCACGAGCTGGTGCTGGCCGCGCACACCGCGAAGGAGCGCGCGGAGCTCTACCGCCGGCAGGACCGGAACCGCGACACCCTGCGCGAGCTGAACACGGCGCACCGCCTGTTCTCGCAGCTGCGGGCGCGGCGGGACCTGGTGGAGACGCGTCGCCGGCTGGGCGAGCTCGAAGCGAAGTTCCTCGAGATCGTGGCCGAGTGGGGCGCATCGATCGAATCGAAGGACAACTACACGAGCGGCCATTGCGACCGCGTGGCCGACTATGCCTGCTCGCTCGCGCGCATGGCGGGCCTCGACCACGAGACGCTGTTCTGGTTCCGCGCCGGCGCGCTGCTGCACGACGTCGGCAAGCTCATCGTGCCGTCGAGCATCCTGAACAAGCCGGGCGCACTCACCGCCGAAGAGCGCGCGCTGATGGAGCGTCACCCGGCGGCGGGCGAGAAATGCTCGCGGGCATCGAGTTCCCATGGGACGTGAAGCCAATGATCCGGCACCACCACGAGCGATGGGACGGTACCGGCTATCCGGACAAGCTCGCCGGCGAAACGATCCCGCTTTCGGCGCGCATCCTGTGCATCGCCGACGTGTGGGACGCGCTCGTGACCGACCGGCCGTACCGTGTGGCGTTCTCGCGGGAACGCGCGCGCGAGATCATGCAGGACGACGTGGGCAAAGCGTTCGATCCGGCGCTGTTCAAGCTGTTCATCGGGATCCTGGACCAGCGCAGCGCGACGCCGCTGCGCCGGCGCGGCCGCTCTCGGTGCCGCAGCACGAGCGGGTGGCGGTTTGAGCGGGGCGCCCATACGGGTTCTCGTGATCGCGGACAGCGAGCGTGACGTGCGGCGCCTCAACGGCGCCGTCGCCGGCCGCGCCGCGTCGCAATTCGACCTGGTGCACGTGACCCAGGTGAGCGACGCGCTGCATCAAATGAGCGACCGGAAGTTCGACGCCGTGCTGCTCGACCTCTCGCTGCACGACGGCCATGACCTGGACGCGCTCAAGCTGCTGCACGAGCAGGCGCCCGATCTGCCGATCATCGTGCTGAGCAGCGTGGACGACGAGGCGCTGGCCATGCGGGCGCTCAAGGTGGGCGCGCAGGATTCACTCGTGAAGGGCCAGGTGGACGGCCACCTGCTGGTGCGCGCGATCCGCTATGCGATCGAACGCCAGCAGCTGCACGCGGCACTGCGGGAGATGTCGCTCGTGGACCCGCTCACCCTGTTGTACAACCGCCGCGGCCTGCTCGCGCTCGCGCGGCAGCTGTTCAAGGTGGCCGACCGGATGCGGCGGCGAGTCTCGCACATCTTCGTGGACCTCGACGGGCTCAAGGTGATCAACGACACCCTGGGGCACAGCGTGGGCGACCAGGCGCTGCTCGAGACCACGGAACTGCTCAAGGAGACCTTTCGCGACTCGGACATCATCGCGCGCATGGGCGGCGATGAGTTCGTGGTGCTCGCGATGGAGAACGCCGGCGCCGACGCGGAACTGTGGACCGCGCGCTTGCAGGAGAACCTGCGCGCGCGGAACGCGCGGTCGGACCGCAGCTATCTGCTGTCGCTGAGCATCGGCATCGTGTACTACGATCCCAATGCGCCGCGCGAGCTCGATGATCTGCTCGCGCGCGCCGACCGGCTCATGTACGAGGAGAAGCGCGCGAAGCGGCTCTCGCCGGTGCATGGCGTGATGCTGCCGACTCCATCGCAGCCCTTCCCGGCGCAGCTGTCATCGCGGATCGACTAACGCATTACGAACGCTTGTAGGCCTTAGTACCGCTGTAACAGCGCGTATAGCAACTGAGCGTATGGTACGACATGGCGTGAGTTGGGGAGCCCTCCCTACTCACGCCATGTCGTACCATACGCTCAGTTGCTATACGCGCTGTTACAGCGGTACTAGGGCCTACACACGCCCCTTAAGCGCCTTCCACGATGATGAGGTACTTCGAGGTCGACCAGAACTCGGCCGGCTGCGTGATGTGGAGTTCGCCGTTGAACTTGCCCGCCGAATCCTTGCCCGCTTCGATCAGCGTCGGATCCTGGCGCGACACGACCTTGTACGGCTTGTCGGTGATATGCAGCACGACCGGCACATCGTCCCACTTGTTGATGGCGGTGAACTGCGTCTTGTCGAGCTTGCGCGCCGGCACGATCGCCTTGCTGCCGAAGAAGAGGAACTTGGAGCCCTCCTCCGCGATGATGCCCTTCTTCATGAGCTCATCCTTGGTGCCGACGACCACGAATACCGTGTTCTCCTGCTTGCGGAGGTCCAGCATGGTGTCGGTGACCGCCACCTTCTCCGACGTCACGGTCGCGTTCGCGAGCGTGAGGCTGTCCACCTTGATGTTCAGCGCGGCCATCTGGACCTTGTCCTGCTCTACGATCTGCTCGAGGCTCGCGATGCTCGCCTCGTAGGTCGAGACCTTACCGGAGAGCGCGCCGTTCTTCTCGTTCAGCGACGCGACACGGGCACGGCTCTGCTTCAGCAGCGACGTCACCTCGGCGACCTTGCCCTGGATGCTCGCGCGGTAGGCGGCCTGCGGGTCGTTCGGGTTCTCGCCCTTCGTGTCCACCGGGACGTGGCTCTTGAGGCCCTTCACGCTCGACAGATCCTTGTCAATGTCGGCGAGGAGCTGCGTGGTCTGCTGGAAGCCCTGCAGGAGCGAGTCCTGCTGCGCGGCCACGGCCTTCGCCTGCGCCAGCTTCGTGTTCAGCACGGTGATCGAGTCGGGCTTCGAGGCGCTGGTGCCGCCGCCCGAGCCGATCTTCTCGCAGGCCATGAGGCCCACGACCAACAGAATTGCGGATATGCGTCGCATGGTAGCTCCTATCTTCGGGGAATCCTCAACGTTCATCGTGCCTGGTGCATCGGGCATCGAATCGGCGGTCGGGACGCACGCGGCACGATGCGCGATGCAGCCCCAGACCGTACAGAATCCGGCACTCGCCGGCCAATCCCAAATATAATGCTTTTCTACACCGCTCGCCTGAGAAGTTCGGCTAGTGTTCGGCGGAAAGGCGGGCGACGCGCGCATGCGCGTCCTTCACGATGGGCTGCAGCTCCGGGTCGGCGTTCTTCCAGAGGTCGGCGAGCTTAAGATAGTACTCCGTCGCCTTCTTCCGGTCGCCCTTGGCCTCGTAGAGCTCGCCCAGGCGCTGGTACGTGGCGGCCAGGGTGATCGGGTCGGTGAAGATCGCGCGCTGCGGTCCCGAGTTCGCGAGCCCAGCCTCGTAGTACACGAGAGCCGAGTCGGGTTCGCCGAGCTTCTGGAACTGCGCCGCGATGTCGAAGAGCCCGCACTGGGGACAGCCGATCTCGGTGCGCATGCGACGGTACGCCGCGATCGCATCAGCGGGACGCCCCTGCGCGGCGGCAATGTCGCCGGCGGCCAATGACGCGTTCGCGTCGCCCTTCTGGAAGCCCTTCGGTACCGAATCGGCATACTCCGCCATCATGCGTTGGGCGACATCGATGCGGCCGGCGGCTGCGTATGCGCTCGCAAGGATGGTGTACGGACGATCCACCGCCTCCATCGTGGAGAGCGGGTGCTTCGCGAGAGCCGCGTTCACCTTCGCGATCGCCTCGGCGGGACGATTGAAGTGACGGATCTCGACGATCGCGTAGTTCGCGGAAAGGGTCAGGTAGTCGGCGGGCAGTCCACGCCCTTCCGCCGCTGCCTGTGCGGCGCGGAGCTGGTCCGCGGCCAGGCCCAGTTTTCCCTGATCCGCGGCGAACGCAGCGAGCGATTGATCGGAGAACTCTGCAACGAAGAGCGACGCAGGGTGCGCCGCTTTGTTCTCGCGGGAGATGCGCTCCGCGCCGGCATAGTCGCCTCGGATCGCCGCCATGCCGGCGCGGCTGAAGCCAAGGTTGGGGTCGTTCGGCAGCGCGTGCTGCCAGCGCGCGAGCGAGCTCTCGGCGGCGGCCATCTTCCCCTGCGCCGTCTGCGCGCGGATCGCATGGAATGGGCAGTTGGAGAAGACGCCGTTGTTCATGCAACGCACCGCCAGGCTCTCGGACTCGGCGTAGCGGCGCATGTCGAACAGTACGATCGCGAGATTGTTCAGCGGGATCGTGTTGTCCGGATCGATGGCGAGCATCGCGCGGTACGCCGCCTCCACCTTGGTCGGCTCGTTGTCCACCGTGTTGTAGTAGTACGCGATCGTCGCTTGCTTCTCGAGTTCCGGGAGCCGGTCCCTATTGGTGTACGCCTTGGTGATCGCGTTGCAGCACTTTCACGTTCGACGCGCCAATGTTCCCATAGATCGCGCCGAGCTTGCGCCAGGCCATCGCGAATCCGCTGTCTGCCGCGACGGCTTCCTCGTAGAGCGGAATGGACTGCTCTTCCTGTCCCAGGTCTGAGAGGCGCAGCGCTTGCGTGTACTTGCGGAGCGCGTCGAGCGAGGCCGTGGTCACATGCGCCAGCGGCTCATCGGCGCGGATGCTCACGAGCGATTCGCCGATCCGTTCGCGCAGCGCGCGCGACAGCTTGTCGAGCGCCGGGATCAGGTCGGCGTCGGCGGCCGCGGTCTCGCGCACCGCAGTCAGCACCGCGCCGTCCTTCGCCGAAACGACGCGCGCCGAGACGACGAAGCTCTTCCCCACCGGGTCGATCTGTCCTTCGACGATCGCCGGCACGCCCTCTCGCTCGGCGACCTCGCGCGCGAGCGCGGGGTTCAAGATCGAACCCACCGGCTTCTGCATGCGCTTGAGCGCGTCGCTCACCGCCTGCGCGTCCACCAGCTTGACGGTCTGCGACTGCGAGAGATCCACGCGGAACGCTTCGGTGAGCGTCGGGCCGAGCGTGGAATCGCTCGAACGGTTCTCGAATTCCGCCAGGAGAATGGGCTGCTTGGCCTTCAGCAATCCTTTCGCCTGCAAAGTGCCCACCGAGCCGATGCCCATGACGCGCATCGTGCTGTAGCCGATGACCGTCACCGCGAGCGCCGCGAAGGCCGCGACGCCGCCCAGCATCGCGCGCCGCCACGTGAACAGCTTCTGCACGCCCACCGGCGGCACCATGAACGTGCCCGTGTGCGCCGCTTCCATCCGCTCGCGCTCACGCTTGCCCGTGAGGATCATGATCGGCAGACCGGGCACGAGCAATATCGCCGCGGCCGCTACGACCCAATCCGGCAGGCCCAGCGCATTGCGCAGGAAGAACACCGCCGCGATCACCGCCACCGACGCGAGCGCGAACAACATCGCGATGCGCATCGGATTCGTGCGGCGGATCGCGGCCTTCGCGCCGCTCGTGAGCGCGGGCGTCGCGCCGGTAGGCGCCATCCCGCCGCTCGGCGTCGCCATCGCCTGCAGCTGCGAGAGCAGATCCTCGGCGCGCTGCACGCGGTCGGCCGGCTTCTTCTCGAGGCAGCGCATGATCAGCTCATTCAGCGCCGGCGGCACGGAGGCGCGCTGCGACGAGAGCGGCGCGGGCGCGAGGGTCACGTGCGCGGCGAGCACCTGCTGCGGCGACATGCCGCTGAAGGGCGGATGGCCGCAGAGCATCTCGTACGCCGTGGCGCCCACCGCGTAGAGATCGGCGCGGTGGTCCACGTGCGGATCGGCGGCCGCCTGTTCGGGCGCCATGTAGGCCGGCGTGCCGAGCGCGAGGCCCATGGACGTGAGCGACGTGCCGCCGCTCGAGGCGCTCACGGCCTTCGCGACGCCGAAGTCCGTGACCACCGCGTGGTTGCCGGAGATCAGGATGTTGTCGGGCTTGATGTCGCGGTGCACCACGCCGTGCGCGTGGGCGTAGGCGAGCGCGTCCACCACGTCGCGGATGATGCGGATCGTGTCGCCCACCGGGAGTTCGCCTTCGCGCGCGAGCTTCGCGCGGAGCGATTCGCCCTCCACGAGCGGCATCGTGTAGTAGAAGAGATCGCCCACCTGCGCGGCGGCGTGCAGCGGCACGATGTGCGGATGCTGCAGCGACGCGGCGAGCTGGATCTCGCGGCGGAAGCGCTCGATGTTCACGCCGGCCGCCATCTCCGGCGGCAGCACCTTCACCACGACGCGCCGCCCCAGCGCGGTCTCATGCGCGAGGAACACGTGCGACATGCCGCCGCCGCCCAGCTCGCGGTCGATGCGATAGGCGTCGCCGAGCGCGGTCTGGAGCCGTGACTGGAGGTCGGACATCGAGGCGGAATCTACCGCGCGGGGAGAGTGCCCGCGAGGACGCTTACCGCGGCGGCTTCTTCGCCGTGTCGGCCTTCGGCGCCATGGGCATGTCCATCTTCATGTTCGGATCCATGTCCATTCCCGCGCGCTCGTCTGCCGTCGCGCCGAGATCGGCCGGCAGCGACGCGACGTCCTTCTTCGTCTCCGGGTCGTTGAGGTCGAGCTTCGGCCAGAGCGAGAAGTCGGCTGGCTCGAAGATGCCGTTGAGCTGCGCCATGCCGCCCTTCGCGATCGGCTTGCCCGTGGGATTGTCGTACGACGCCACGAGGCGATACGGGTGATTCGCCTGCAGCGGCAGCGCATCCTCGTGGAATCCGTACACGAAACGCTCCACGCCGCGCACCAGACCGTCTTTGCTCTTGGTGGCGTTCAACTTGATCATCACCTTGCCGCTCGCGACATCCACCAGCGACACGGTCTTGCCGTACGGATGCATGTGGCCGCCGACGGCGATCATGCGGCCGTCCACCGGGATCGTGAAATCGAACGTCTTCGTGGACTTGCCCGCGGGCAGGTCATACGAATTGTCGCCGCCATTCACATTGCTCACGTCCAGGTACCATGGATACACGGCGACCTTCAGGTCTCTCGGCACCTCGTAGGGCATGGTGATCGTGACCGTCGCGCCCTTGATGTCGTGGCCGGTGTCGTTGTGCCACGCGATGAGGAAGCCGAGGTGGTCGCCGAGCGGGAGCGGCACGCCGACGCCGGCGGGGAGCGTCACTTCCTGGGTATCCTGCCCCCACGCGAAGAGGCGTTCGATCGACTCGTGGATCAGCTGCCGGCGGTCGAAGTTGTACATCACGAGGTGATGGATCACGTTGCCCGGCACGGGCGCGCCGTGCGGATCGGTGAGCGTGACGTTGACGCCGTTCAGCGCGCCGGCGACCGGCCACGCGAAGCGCATCATCTTGCTCTCCGACGTGTGATGCATCACGCCGCTGCCCATGCCCGGCATGTTGCCGTGGCCGACGAGGTCGAACGGGCCGGCGACGATCATCACTTGCGATGGACGGAGTCGACGGTGATCCTGACCGTCGTGGGGGTGTCGGCGCCGATTGTGCGGCGAGCGGCGACGCGGCGAGCGCAAGGATGAGAGCGAGCGAAGAACGCATTGGGATGGGAGTCGCTGAGAGTTCGTCGGATCCGCGGCGCGGACGGGGTAGGCGGCGATAAAGATAATCAATGTCGGCCGCCGGTTCAGGGGGATCCGCGGGAACGGCTCGTGGGGGTGCGGGTACGGCGTACAGGCGGTGTCACATCACCGGAGGCGACGCATGCGCCATGGCTTGTCAGTCGTATTCGCCGCGCTGATGCTGGCCCGCGCTCGCGCTGCAGCGCGTCCACCGCGGTGGAGTGCGTGGCGATCGGCGGGGAATTTCACCGGGAGACCCCACGCTGGTGCTGCTCTACCACACGAACGTGGACGTGGCCGCGACCACGGATACGCTCGAAGCGCGCTATGGATTCACCGTGGTGAGCGAGAATCCCGCGGCCCATTTCGCGACGATCCCGGCGCCGCAACCCGCTGCCGTGCTGAAGGGGCTCGCTGTGAGCCGAGCATCCAGGCAATGTGGTACAATCAGACAGGAGATGGGGCGATCGCGTCGCGCTCAGGTTCCGGCCTCGAGGCGCAGATAGTACTGGCGCTTGAATTCATCGAGCGCGTCGCCGACGAGCAGGTTGTCGGCAATGGCGGCGATCTCTTCGGCTTCCTTCCACGCTTCGCGCAGCTCCGTGAGTTCGCCGTCGAGCGCGCGGCGTTCGACGTCCTCGTTCGACGCCATCTCCATCGCAAGGCGGTCCTCGGGCGGGAGGCGATACAGCGGCGTGCGGCTCTCGCTGCCGATCCCGCCGTGGCCCCAGAAGGAGCGAGTGGCGAGCGGGAGCGCGAGTCGCTCGGCCTCCGAGTGCGCCACGGGCGCGGCGGCCGGGTCCGGCGCCGCCTCGGGGTGGCGGCCCCACGATGTGCGCATCGCGAGACTGCCAATGCGTCCGAAGAATCCGGTCGGGTCGCTGGCGTCGCCGAGCTTGGCGAGCGCCCAGCGCACCTCGGACTTGCTCGCCGCGGCGAAGTTGAGCACCGCGAGCAGGCGGCCGGTGGCGAGGATCGCGGGCTGCTCGGCGAGCGTGGAGATGCCCTCGTCGTGCGCCACGCGAATGCGCCACGGCTCGCCGCGCGCCGGGCGGATGAGCTCGGCCTGCGCGAGATGCGCGTAGCGGATCACCACGCGGCGGTGGCTCTCGTCCTCGCTGCGCGCGAGCACCGAGGCGCCGCGGCGGAAGGTGCTGAGGTGCAAGACCGTCTCGTCGCTGAGTCCGACCAATGAGGACACGCGTGCGACGCCGGCGGCCGCGCGACGCGCGAGATAGCGCGCGCTGCGGCGCCAGACGCCGCGCGGATCGTCATCGTGCAGGCGGCGCTGCAGCCGCGCGCCGTAGCGCCACGAGGCGATCTCGGGGAAGAGCGCGGGGCCGATGCGGATGAGTTCGAGACGCGAGCGCGTCTTCGCGAGCCCGAATGTTCTCCACCGAGTAGCGCTGCCACGTGTCGCGATAGAGTTGTTCGCAGCGCTCCACCGCTTCCCAGCGTTCCTCGAGCGGCGTGAGGTTCCAGCGTCCGCAGAAGGTGCACACCACCCACAGGCGTCCCTTGGCCGGATCGAACGCCAGGCGGCGGCCGACCGGGCAGGCCTCGACGTCGTCGTTCGCGCCGAGGTCGGTGTGACAGAAGAGGCAGGTGGAGTACATCATGGGCACCTTGCGCGTGGAACAGTGACCCGGGCGGGTCTCGAACCCGCGACCTACGGATTAAAAGTCCGTTGCTCTACCAACTGAGCTACCGGGTCGGATCTGCTACGGAAATGTACTGCGCGCGAGTGGCGTCCGCATAGACGGCTCGATAGAATCGGGCATGCGAATCATGACCCGCGCGATCCCGTTCATGCTCGCCGCGCTCTCGGCCAGCGCGACTCTCGCCGCCCAGAAGCCAGCTGCGCCCGCCGGGCTGGCCCGCCTTCATGCGCATGTTCGATTCCGCGGTGGCGCAGGACAGCATCGTCGGCTCGGCGATCGTGCTCGTGAAGAACGGCGCGATCATCGCGCATCACGAGAACGGGTGGGCCGACCGCGCGACCAAGCGGCCGGTCACGGAGCGCACGCTCTTCCATTACGGCTCGATCACCAAGACGCTCACCGCGATCTCGATCATGCAGCTGCGCGACCGCGGCAAGCTCACGCTCGACGATCGCGTCACGAGCTACTTGCCCGAGCTGCGTCTGGTGCACGACGCATACGGCTCAATGGACAGCGTCACGATCCGGATGCTCATGTCGCATTCGGCGGGATTCCAGAATCCCACGTGGCCGTACGGGAACGACCAGCCATGGGAGCCGTTCGAGCCGACGACCTGGAACCAGCTCGTCGCGATGATGCCGTACCAGCAGCTCCTGTTCAAACCGGGCTCGCAATTCAGCTATTCGAACCCAGGCTTCATCTATCTCGCGCGGATCATCGAGCAACTCTCCGGCGATCCGTGGGAGACGTACGTGCAGAAGAACATCCTGTCGCCGCTCGCGCTCACGCGCAGCTCGTTCGGCACGACGCCGTATTACCTGGCTGGCGACCGGTCGCACAATTACACGGTGATCCGCGATTCCGCGGGCCGCATTCTCGTGCGCGACAACGGCGCGGATTTCGATCCCGGCATCACGATCCCGAACGGCGGCTGGAACGCGCCGCTCGCGGATCTCGCGACGTACATCGGCTACTTCACGAACGCGACGCGCGGCGACAGCACGACGCAGCGCCTCTACGACGTGGTGCTCTCGCGGAAGAGTCTCGCCGAGATGTGGCAGCCGAGGTTCCCGACATCGGCGGATTCCACGGAGCAGCAGGAGTGGATGGGGATGTCGTTCTTCATCCTGCACCGCGGCGGCCGCACGATCATCGGGCATACCGGGAGCCAGGCCGGGTTCCTGGCGTTCCTCTACTTCGATCCGGCGACCGGCACCGGCGTCGTCGCGGCGTTCAACACCGCGAGCGAAGTGGCCGGGGGGCCCAAGCCGCTCGCGTTCCAGCGGATCCGCGAGGCGGCGTTGGGCTTCCTCAAGTAGCTGGCGTTACGGCTTCGCCGGCGCCGCGGGCGCGGGCTTCGCGAAATCGCCCGCCTTCACGTTGATGAGATCGGCCGGCACGATGTACTTGCGCAGCGCGTCGTTCACCTGCTGCACGGTGAGCGACTTCACCTGGGCCTCGAGCTTGGCATCGAACACGAGCGTGCGGCCCACATCGCGGCGCGCCACGAGGATCGCGGCCAACTCGCCGTCGTTCGATCGCGACTGCTGCGTCAGCTGCAGCCAGCGTGACTTCGCCGTCGCCAGCTCCTCGGCCGTCACGCCGTCCTTGAGGATGCGCGCGAGCTCCTCCTGATAATCCGCGATGAGATGCGCGGCATTCTGCGGCGCGTAGATCGCGTTCACGGTCCACGAGCCGCCGTCATCCACGGCCGGGATGCTGAACCGCGAACCGACGCCGTAGCTGAGCCCGTCGTGCTCGCGAATGCGCGTCCACAAGCGCGAACTCTCCGCGCCGCCCAGGATCGTGTTGCCGATCAGGACCGCGGCGTAGTCGGGCGACGCGTCATTGAGCTTCACGTTGAGGCCGGAGTAGAACAGTGCGTTCGCCTTGTCCGGCGTCTCGATCGAGAGCGAAGACGAGTCGACCTTCTGATATGGATTCGGGAATGCGCACCCACGCTGTGGGAGCCTTCCAATTGCCGAGGTCGCTCGCCGCCCATTTGCGCACGGCGGCGGTGTCGATGTCGCCGATCAGCACGAGGTCGGCCGCGGCGGCGCCGTAGAAATCGGCGTGGAACGACTTTCGTCTGCGCGAGCGTGACACCCTTCGTCATCGCGATGTCTTCCTCGATCGTGGGCGTGTAGAGCGGATTGCCCACCGGCTTCGGGCGCAGCTTCCGGTTGAACGCCGTGCCTGCGAGCGCCTCCGGATCGAGACTTGTTCTGCTCGAGATCGGCGAGCTGCTCCTGGCGCAGCTGCTCGAACTCCACGCTGTCAAAGCGCGGCTTGCGCGCCATCTCGCTCACGAGCGCCAACACCGCGGGCACACTCGCCTGCACCGTCTGGATCGTGAACGTGACACTTCGCGCCGAGCCGCCGACGCCGACACGCGCCTTGAGCCGGTCGAGGCTGTCCTTGAGTTGTTGGCGCGTGAGTGTCGCCGTGCCGCGATCGAGCATGTCGGCGGCCATCTCGCCCGCTTCGGCGCGGCCGGTGAGCGATTGCTCGGTGCCGAGGCGCAGCACGAGCCGGCCCACCACCTGTCCGCCGCGCGTCTTCTTCGAGAGCAGGCTCACGCGCATGCCGTTCGGCAGCGTCGCGAACTGCGTGCGCGCATCAATGTTCGCCGGTGTCGCGTCGAACGCTTCACCCGCGACGAAATTCGAATCGCCGTGGTAACCGCGCACGAGCGCCATGATGTCCACCGGCCCCGGGATCTCGGAACGGTCGGGCTTCGACGGTGGGATAGAACAGGCCCACCGTCACGTTCGACGGCTTGAGATACGCTGCCGCGACGCGCTGCACATCCGCCGGCGTGATCTTCTTGATGCGATCGCGGTTCACGAACAGCAGGCGCCAATCGCCGGCGGCCTGCCATTCGCTGATCTGGAGTCCCACCTGCGCGCTGTTGTTCAGGAGGAGGTCGATCCCCTTGAGCAGCGAGGTCTTCGCACGGTCCACTTCCTGGGCGGTGGGCGGATGAGTGACCACGCTGTCGATCGTGCGCAGCAGCGCCGTGCGCGCGGAGTCGAGCGAACTCTCCTGGCGCACCTGAGCGTACGCGATGAGCGTGCCGGGTTCCTTGCGGCCGAAATCGAACGCGCCGGCGCTGGCGGCGAGCTTGGGCACGACGAGCGCCTGATAGAGACGGCCCGACGGTTCGTCGCCGAGGATGGAGGCGAGCACATTGATCGCAGCGTAGTCGGGATGCGAGAGCGCGGGGATGTGATAGACCGCGACCACCGCCTGCACGTCGCCCACGCGGCGCAGCGTGACCGACCGCTCGCCATCCTGCGTGGGCTCCACCGTGTACGTGGGGAAGAGGATGTTGCCGTGGGATTCCGAGCGCACCGGCTTGGGGATGCGGCCGAAGGTCTTCTCGATCTGGGCGAGCGCGGCGGCGGGATCGAACTTGCCGGCGACGAGCAGCACCGCGTTGTCGGGCTGGTAGTACTTGTGATAGAAGGCCTGCAGCCGCTCGATGGGCGCGTTCTCGATGTCGGAGCGCGCGCCGATCGTGGAGTGGCCGTAGTTGTGCCAGAGGTACGCGGTGGAGAGCGTGCGCTCGAGGAGGATCGAGAAGGGATCGTTCTCGCCGGCCTCGAACTCATTGCGCACGACCGTCATTTCGGAGCTGCGGTCCTTCTCAGCGATGTAGCTGTTCGTCATGCGGTCGGCTTCGAAGGCGAGCGCCCAGTTGAGATTCTCCGTGGTGGCCGGGAGCGTCTCGAAGTAGTTCGTGCGGTCGTCCCAGGTGCTGGCGTTGTTGCGCGCGCCGTGCCGGTCCGATTCGCCGTTGATGTCCTTGTGCGTGGGCGTGCCCTTGAACTGGAGATGTTCGAGCAGGTGCGCCATGCCCGTTTCGCCGTAGCCTTCGAATCGCGAGCCCACCATGTAGGTGATGTTCACCGTGACCGTGGCTTTGGACTGGTCGGGGAAGAGCAGCACGCGGAGGCCATTGGGGAGCTGGTACTCCGTGATGCCTTCGACCGTGGTAACCTTCACGGCCTTCGCCGCGGGGGCAGCAGCGGGCTTAGCGGCCTGCGCGGAGAGTGCGGTGGCAACGATAAGGAGCGAGCCAGCGAGGCGGAGAGCGCGCATTGGGTCCGTGAGGATGAGGAGTGGAGACGGGAAGGACACTGAATTTGTCCCGGGGCGCCGCGGAATGCCACAGGTATACGCAACGCTACCGGGCATGCCCCCGTACCGAGGAGAGAGGGCCCTACAGAGCCTGTCGCAAGGAGGTCGCGATGATCCGCACGCGCTTGCCCAACGTCTTGCTTTCGTTGCTCTTGTCGGCGCTCGCCGCGACCGCCCCGGTGGCACGCGCTCAGGCGGCTGGCCCGGCGACGCTCGAACAGCTCGGAGGACTGATCGACAGCGCCGCCGCAGCGCTCGGTTCGGCGCGCGAGATCGACCGTTCGCTGCGCCTCGAGGCTGACCACCAGCAGATGTTCGTGACCTCGATGCAGGCACATTCGATCGATCCGATCGGCTGCAGCAGCAATCCCGCCGACGACGGAGGCAGCCCATGCAACGGGGTCGAGCCATACCTTCCGAGCACGCTCAGCAATGCTGACTCAGCGGCGTACGTTCAGAACCTGACCGCGCAGCTCGAGCAGCTGGATCGGCGCATCAACGAGATCCTGCACGCGATCAGAGGAGCGGACTACACTGGTGCGCCGGAGGCGTGGTCGAAGGGAATGAGAGCGTGCGCGTCGATTCAACGGGACGCTGCGGTCAACTGTCTCAGGGGAGCGTGGCGGAAGCGTCCGGCGCAGGTCGACGCGGTGCCTCGGGACTCGGCTCCAGACCGGTCACACTGAACGACCGACGGTGGTGCGCCGTGAAACCCGCGTCGCGCAATGCGCTCACGTGCTCGGGCGTGCCATAGCCGGCGTTGCGTTCCCAGGCGTATGCGGGGTGGCGCAGTGACAGCGCGGTGAGCAACCGGTCGCGCGTGACCTTGGCGATGATCGACGCGCACGCGATGTGGAAGCAGCGCGCGTCGCCTTTCACGACGGCGGTGTGCTCCACTTCCAGCGCGCGCATCGGCAGACCATCGAGCAAAATATGATCAGGCCGCATCGCGAGGCGCCTGATCGCGCGGCGCATGGCGAGCGCGGTGGCCTGGTAAATGTTGATGCGATCGATCTCGCGCGCGGAGGCTGCGCCGAGTGCGATGCAGAGTGCGCGCTGCCGAATGATCCGCGCGAGGCGGCGGCGTTCCGATGCCGTGAGCATCTTCGAGTCATCGACGCCCGCGATCGCGCGCTCGCCGGGGCGCATGATGATGGCGCATGCGACGACGGGGCCCGCAAGGGAGCCCCGTCCGACTTCATCGATCCCGGCTATCAATTGGCCGCCCGAGCGGCGGAGGTCCGATTCGATCTCCGACCAGCGCCGGGGCGACGTGTGACTTACTCCGCCGGTTCCTTGGTGCCGACTTCGGCGATCAGGCGCGCCTTCTTCTCGCGGATGCGGCCCGACTTGCCGGTCGCTTCGCGGAGGAAGAACAGCTTGGCGCGGCGCACACGGCCGCGGCGCATCACGGACAGGCTGCCGATCATCGGGCTGTGCACGGGGAAGATGCGCTCGACGCCCACACCGTTCGAGACCTTTCGCACGGTGAACGTCTCGCTCACACCGGCGCCGCGGCGCGCAATGCACACGCCCTCGAACGCCTGGAGGCGCTCCTTGTCCCCTTCCTTCACGCGGACGTTCACGCGGAGCGTGTCGCCGGCGCGGAAGGGCGGGATGTCGGTGCGCATGTACTCTTTCTGGGTCTCGGAAAATACGTGCATATCAGGCTCCAGGCGGCTTGGCGCCAGGGTCAGAGTCGGACTTGGGTAGTCGGTAAAGCTAATGGTGCGACGGGGTTTATGCCAGTCAAGCGAGTGGGGACCCATCGAACGTCGGGCTCGACGAGGCAAGACTGGCATCAAGGTTGAAGTTTCGACCGGATCAACCGGATGATCCGGATCATCCGGATACCTCCTTGCCCGAGTGGATGGCATTGTGTGCCTTCCGGCTGCTCTTCACTGTAGTTAACAACAACTTCAGGATACCCAGCGCCTCGCGATGTGCTCATCAGACACATGAAGGTATCCGATCGATCCGAATCATCCGGTTGATCCGGTCGAAACTTCAACCTTGATGCCAGCCAAGCCTCGCTAGCCCTGACGATCCTTGGTGCGCAGCCTTCCCTGCTCCGCTCTCCACGCCGCGATCTTGGCATGATCTCCCGAGAGCAGTACGTCGGGCACTTTGAACCCCCGGAAATCCGCCGGCCTCGTGTAGCTCGGCGCGCTGATGCCGTCGGTGCCGTGTTCACCGAACGAATCGGTGCGTGCGCTCTCGGCGTCGGACATCGCGCCGGGCATGAGGCGCGCCACGGCATCGACGATCGCGAGTGCGGCCGGTTCGCCGCCGCTCAGGATGAATTCGCCGAGTGAGATCTCCTCGGTGGCCAGGTGGTCGGCGACGCGCTGGTCGACGTCCTTGTAGTGGCCGCAGAGGATCGTGAGCTCTTCGCCCAATGCGTAGCGCACCGCGTGTTGCTGGGTGAACTGCTTGCCGCGGGCGGAGACGAGCACGATCGGCGCGCGCGCGCCGATCGATTCCACGGCTTCGAAGAACGGGTCGGGCTTCATCACCATGCCGGCGCCGCCGCCGAACGGCGCGTCGTCCACCGTGCGGTGCTTGTCGTGCGTGAAGTCGCGCAGGTCGATCACGCGGTACTCCACGCCGCCGGCCGCGGCGGCGCGCGAGGGGATGGAGATGCCGAGCGGCCCCGCGAAGAAGTCGGGGAAGATCGTGATGATGTTCACGCGGAGCGTCATTCGAACAATCCGTCCGGCGGCTCGGCGGTGATCGTGCGCGCCGCGCGGTCCACGCTGCGCACGAAGAGATACGGCAGCAGCACCGTGCCCGATTTCCAGTGCACGTCGAGCGCGAGCCCCGCGGGCAGCTCGTAGATGTCTTTCACTGCGCCCAACTCGGCGCCGCTCTCCAGGAGCACGCGCATCCCGGGGAGCTCGTGCAGGTACACATCGTCTTCCGCGGGCGCCGGCAACTCGGAGCGCGGCGCGAGCAAATAGTGCAGGCGCCAGCGCGCCGTCTCGTCGCGGCCGGGCACCTCGTGGAATCCGAGCAGCCACGAACCATCGAATCGCTCGGTGGCCCGCGCGAGCGTGAGCGTCTCGCCCTTGGGGCTGGGATCGCCCTTGTCGGTGCCCATGACAAAACGACGGCCGGCCACGAAGACCGCGGCCGGCGCGTCGGTGATGACTTCTACGATCATGTCGCCTTTCACGCCGTGCGCGCGGCGCAGCCGCCCGACGATCACGAGATCGCGGGCGTCGCGCGCGCTCATGCTACTTCGTTTCCTTCACCGGCGTCGCGCCCGCGACCTTCTTGGCCGCGACGCGCGCCGTGTGGCGCGTCTTCAGCACGCCCGCGCGGCGGAGCAGCGAGCGCACGGTGTCGCTCGGCTGCGCGCCCACATCGAGCCAATAGTTGGCGCGGTCGATCTCGATGTTCAGGCCGCCTTCGGCGAGGCGGGGATTGTACTGGCCGATCGTCTCGATGAAACGGCCGTCGCGCGGGCTGCGCTGGTCGGCGACGACGATGCGGTAGATCGGCGTCTTCTTACGGCCGACGCGGCGGAGTCTGATGCGAACCATTGAAAATCCTCACTGTCCGAAGGTCTGATCCTGCGCTGGGCTCATCGCGATCGCCGGCGATTCCGGCCTCGCACCCAGTAGTCCTTATCCCATCACGCACGACTCATTACTCACGCCGTTGGACTTACCGACGGCCCATGAGTCCGGGCATGTTCATTCTCCCCCCCGTCCCCATCTTCTTCATCATCTTCTGCATCTCGCGGAACTGATCGAGCAGTTTGTTCACCTCGCTCGTCGGCCGTCCGCTGCCTCTCGAGATCCGCAGGCGGCGCGAACCGTCGATGAGCTTCGGATCCTTTCGCTCCGCCGGCGTCATCGAGAGCACGATCGCCTCGATGTGGCGCATGCGGTTGGGATCCATGTTCGCCTGCTTCAGCATCTTGGGGTTCACGCCGGGCAGCATCTTGAGAATGCCCTCCATCGGCCCCATCCGCTGGATCTGCTTGAGCGACGCGAGGAAATCCTGCAGGTCCATCCCCTCGCGCCGCACTTTCTTCTCGAGCTTCTTCGTCTCTTCGGCGTCGAACGCTTCCTGCGCTTTCTCGACGAGCGTCACCACGTCGCCCATCTGCAGGATCCGTCCCGCCATGCGCTCGGGGTGGAATTCCTCGAGCGCCTCGAGCCCCTCGCCCACGCCGATGTACTTGATCGGCTTCTTCGTGATCCCATAGATCGAGAGCGCCGCGCCACCGCGCGCATCGCCGTCCATCTTCGTGAGGATCACGCCCGTCACGCCCAGCGCATCGTTGAAGCCCTGCGCGATCTTGACCGCGTCCTGCCCCGTCATGCCGTCGGCCACGAGGAGGATCTCGTCGGGGTGGACGGCCGCCTTCAGGCGCTTCAATTCATCCATCAACGCTTCATCGATCTGCAGGCGGCCGGCGGTATCGATGATCACCACCCGGTCGCGCGCCTTCTTCGCCGCTTCCACACCGTGCCGCGCGATCGCGATCACGTCCTTCGAATCGCGGTCCGCGAACACCGGCACATCGATCTTCTTGCCAAGCGTCTCGAGCTGATCGATCGCGGCGGGACGATGCACGTCCGCCGCCACCAGCCGCACCGCCCGCCCTTCCTTGAGCAGCACTCTCGCGAGCTTCGCGGCGGTGGTCGTCTTGCCCGAGCCCTGCAGCCCCACCACGAGGATCACGCCCGGCGGGATCGTGCCGAGCTTGAGCGCTTCGCGGCGCTCGCCGAGCATCGTGGCGAGTTCGTCGTGCACGATCTTCACGAGATGCTGTCCCGGCGCCACCGATTTCAGCGTGGCGATGCCGGTCGCGCGGCGTTCGACGCGCTCGAGGAATTCCCGCGTCAGCGCGAAGCTGACATCGGCCTCCAGCAACACGCGGCGGACCTCGCGCAGCCCTTCGCGGACGTCCGCATCGGAGAGCACGCCCCGCCCGCGAAGGCGGGAAAGGACCCCGTCGAGTTTCTCAGAAAGCTCACCGAACATAGCCTTTAAACGTAGACGCGATTATCATTTAGGGCAACTCTCCCCCTCGGGAGCTTCATGCCGCGAGCCCAGCGCAAGGAAGAGATCCTCCGCTCCGAGCTGCCGCCCACGCTGCCCCTGATGGCGTTGCGGAGCACGATCGTTTATCCGCTGGGAACGATCGCCGTGCAGATGGGGGCGCCGGAGAATCTCTCGATCATCCGCGCGTTCGACGAACCGGGGCTCATCGTCGGCCTGTTCGTGGCCGGCGGCGATCACGATGAGAACGTGGATCCCGAGACGTTCATTAGTCGCGTAGGCGTCGCCGCCCGCGTGCACGAGCGGATCAATCTGCCCGGGGACACGATCCAGATCACGCTGCAGGGCCTTCGCCGCATCGTGGTGGACGATATCACGCAGCGCGAACCCTTCCCCGTGGCGAAGATCCACCCCGCGCGCGAGACGCCGCTCGATCCGATCGAGGGCGAGGAACTCATGGCGCGCCTCGTGTCCGCCGCGGAGACGCTCGCCGAGCTCGTCGACCGCATCCCGGATGAGGTGCCGTCGATCCTGAAGATGAACATGTCGGACCCCGGCCGCTTCGCGGATCTCGCGGCCACGAACATGAACTTCCGGATCGCCGACAAGGACGAAGTGCTGCAGCGCCTCGACATCGCGGAGCGCATCCGCTTCGTGCTCTCGCGCCTCGAGCGCGAAGTGGCGAAGGCGCGCGTGATGGAGGACATCAAGCGCCAGACCGAGGTGAAGATCGAGCAGCACCAGCGCGAGTTCTATCTGCGCCAGCAGCTGCGTGCCATCCAGGCCGAGCTCGGCGAGGCCGACCCGGGCGAGAAGGACGCGATCGACATCTTCAAGAAGATCGAAGAGGCGAAGCTGCCCGAGAAGGTGGCGGCCGAAGCGCGGCGCGAAACGGAGCGCATGCGCATGCTGTCGCCGGCGAGCAGCGAGTACCAAGTGATCCGCACCTATCTCGATTGGGTGCTCTCGCTGCCGTGGCACGCGCGCTCGGGCGCGGAGCAGATCGAGCTCGCGAAAGTGCAGGAGGCGCTCGACGGCCGGCACTACGGCCTGAAAGAGGCCAAGGAGCGGATCATCGAGTATCTCGCCGTGCGCAAACTGCGCGGCGGCGATCCGCTGGGTCCTATCCTCTGCTTCGTCGGGTCGCCCGGCACCGGCAAGACCTCGCTCGGCGAGGCGATCGCGAAGGCGATCGGCCGCGAGTTCTATCGCATCTCCGTGGGCGGCGTGCGCGACGAGGCCGAGATCCGCGGCCACCGGCGCACGTACGTCGGCGCGATGCCGGGGCTGGTCGTGCAGGCGATGCGGCGCGTGGCGCTGCGCGATCCCGTGCTCATGATCGACGAGATCGACAAGATGACGTCGGGCGGGATCGAGCGGCGATCCAACGGCCGCGATGCTCGAAGTGCTCGATCCGTCGCAGAACCACTCGTTCGTCGACCACTACATCAATCTGCCCTTCGATCTCTCGGGCGTTCTGTTCATCTGCACGGCGAACAATCTCTTCGACATTCCCGCGCCGCTGCGCGACCGGCTCGAGGTGATCCAGATCGCCGGCTACACGATCGAGGAGAAGGTCGAGATCGCATGGCGGTATCTGTTGCCGAAGCTCTTCGAGGAGCACGGCATCACGGACAAGGACCTGCAGTTCACCGACGAGATGCTCGGACTCATCTCGAGCGGCTATTCGCGCGAGGCGGGGCTGCGCGGCTTCTCGCGCAACATCGCCGCGATCATGCGCAAACGTGCGCGCAAAAAAGCGGACGGCGAAGAAGGCGCATGGGTCGCGGATCTCGCAATGGTGGAAGAAGTGCTCGGCTCGCCGCGCTATGCGAAGGACGAGGCCGAGACCGAACCCGAGATCGGCACGGCGACCGGCATGGCGTGGACGTCCACCGGCGGCGACCTGCTCGTGATCGAGGCGCTCAAGATGCCGGGCACCGGCAAGCTCACGATCACCGGGCAGCTGGGCGACGTGATGCGAGAGTCCGTGCACGCTGCGCTCTCGTATGTGCGTTCGCGCGCGACGCAGCTCGCGATCCCCGACACGATGTTCAAGGACTTCGACATCCACATCCATTTGCCGGCGGGCGCGATCCGAAGGATGGCCCGAGCGCCGGCATCACCGTCACGCTCGCGATCGCGAGCGCGCTCGCCGAACGGCCGGTGCGGCGCAATGTGGCGATGACGGGCGAAGTGACGCTGCGCGGCAAAGTGCTCGAAGTGGGCGGTGTGAAGGAGAAGTTGATGGCCGCGTATCGCGCCGGACTGCGCGAGGCGATCCTGCCCAAGTCGAACGAGAAGGACCTGCGCGAGATCCCGGATGAAGTGCGCGAGAACATGACGTTCACCTTCGCATCGAACATGGACGAAGTGTTCCGCCTCGCGCTCTTGCCGCCGACGTCGAAGGGCCGCGCCGACAGCGCGCCCAAGCCGGCCGACGCGAGCAAGCGCGGCACGCCGCCCGAGAAGATCGTGCCGATCGAGACCACGAGCTGAGCGCGCCGCAGCCCGTCGAGAGTTCGCGGGGATCGCCGTGACGCCAGCGCAGCTCCTGCCACCGCCGGACGAAGCCACCAGACGCGCGCAGCTCGTGCGCATGAAGCGGCGCGCGACAGGACTGCTCGTGCTCTCCACCGCGGTGTTCTTTGCGGCGGCGCTGCTCGTGCACGGGTACCCTTGGCTCGATCCGGTGAAGGCGGCCGCCGGCGCGGCCATGGTGGGCGGCCTGGCCGACTGGTTCGCCGTCACCGCGCTCTTCAAGCATCCGCTGGGGCTGCCCATCCCGCACACGGCGATCATCGCCGCGCGAAAGGACCAGATCGGCCGCTCGCTCGGGAATTTCGTGCAGCGCCACTTCCTCAGCCGCGATGTGCTCGCGGAGAAACTCGCGAACGCGAAAGTCGCCGAGCATCTCGCGGCGTGGCTGAGCGAGCCCGAGAACGCGCGCGCGGTCGCGCGTCACGCGGCGACCGCGGTGGCCGGCGGCGTGCGCGTGCTGCGCGATGAGGATGTGCAGGAACTGATCGACGGCGTGCTGCGCGACCGGATCCGCCGCACGCAGGTGGCGCCGCTCGCGGGCAAACTGTTGAGCGTCGTCACCGAGGGCGGCCGTCACCAGGAGATCCTCGACCAGGCGATCGCGCTGCTCGCGCGCGCCGTGCACGACAACGCCGACGCGATCCGCGACCGCATCGAGAAGGAGAGTCCGTGGTGGATCCCCGAGGCGGTGGACGACAAGATCCACAAGAAGATCGTGACGGGCGTGGACCGCACGCTGCAGGAAGTGCGCGGCGATCCGGGCCATCCGCTGCGGCAGCGCTTCGACGCGGCGCTCGACGATTTCGTGCGGAAGCTGAACGGCTCGCCCGAGCTGCAGGCGCGCGCCGAGGCGCTGAAGCTGGAGCTGCTCGACGACGCGGCGGTGCGGAAGTTCTCGACGGCGATCTGGGAGGAGGCGAAGAACGCGCTGTTCCGTTATGCCGAACGGCCCGACTCGTTCAGTCCCGGCGCGATCGAGCGCGGGCTCGTCGCGTTCGGCGAGGCGGCGAAGAGCGATCCCGCGCTGGTGGCGAAGCTGAACGGCTACATCGCCGAGATCGCGCTCGCGGTGGTGGGGCGCTATGAGGGCGAGGTGTCGGCGCTGATCGCGCAGACCGTGGCCGGCTGGGATCCCGATGCGACATCGCAGCGCATCGAGCTCGCGATCGGGAAGGATCTGCAGTTCATCCGCATCAACGGCACGATCGTCGGCGGACTCGCGGGCCTCGTGATCTATTACATCGCGAAGCTGCTGTGACTACAGACTGAGACTGTAGACTGAGACGTTAGACTGCAGTCTACCGTCGCATTCTAACGTCTCAGTCTAACGTCTCAGTCTGTTTCAATTGACTCGGACTTTCCCCAAATCGAAGATGTTCGTGGCCACACCGGCCGGAACATCGACGTACAGCACAGCAGACTTCCCCGCCACCGTCCCTCCCCACACCATCACCGAGCGCCCCGCCGGCGAGAACGTCATGCCCGTCGGCGTCTTCGTGCCGGCGGTC
Source organism: uncultured Gemmatimonadaceae bacterium (assembly GCA_963737845.1). GTDB lineage: Bacteria > Gemmatimonadota > Gemmatimonadetes > Gemmatimonadales > Gemmatimonadaceae > DATKOH01. Next base: position 310,217 of record CAVTUD010000003.1, read on the forward strand.
CCCTTGTAGCGCTTGGCGGCCAGCTCCTGCATTGCGGTCGCGAATTCCACGGCGTCCACCGGCGTCTCGAAGAGCGTCAGCCACGCGAAGCCGTCGCCCTGCGGCGTGTGCACGAGCACGTAGCGATCGCCGGTCCAGCCGGCGGCGGCCTGATCGGCCCGGTGCTCGTCGCGCAGCGCCTCATAGACCGCGAGGGAGGTCGAGAACTCGCCCATCACGTTGTCATACGTGATCGTGCCCACGCGCGGCGCGGGCAGCGTGACGGTGATGGGCATCTCGCGCGGCGACGCGAAGTACTCGGCGGGATGCATGATCTGCGCGGTCGAGGCGGGCAGATCACTCCGTACGGGACCCGTCCAGGTCGCTGCGCGTTGAACTCGCGCATGAACTGCATGCCGTTGATGTACGGGAACAGCAGCTGTTCCTGCAGGAATTCCGGGGTGCGGGCGAACACCGGCATCGATGATTGTTGTTCGCGGACCATCTCGCGGATCCGGTCGAAGCCGGCCGGCATGTCCACGCCGGGGCCCAGCATGGCCTGCAACGGCACGAGCGTCGCCTGCCCCTCGAACACGGCCTGGGCGGCCATCACGCGGTCGTCGTCGCCCTTCACGTTCTGGATGGAATCGAGATTCATGTACTGGTCCTGCAGCGCATGCACCAGCTCGTGCTGGATCACGAATCCTACTTGCTCCTCGGACGCGCCCTCCACAATGTACAGCACCTTCGTCTTCGGATCGTAGAATCCCACCACCTGCTCAGTGAGCAGATCGAGCATGAGCTGCCGCAGATCGAGGGTATCGGGAATGATGCCGAGCCGGCGGAGCACGGTCTGCTGCGCCACGATGTCGCGTGCCGACTTCTCCTCGTTGAACGCCTTGTCGAGGAACGCCCGCACTTCCGCCTTGCTCCGCACTTCGTAGCGCGGCGGCGTCTTGAACCTGAGCCCGGTGGTCTTCTCGATCATCGGTACGGCCTCCGCGACCTCCGAGGCGTACTGCCCCTGCGCGCGCTGTGGGCGCGCGCACGCCGCGAGCGTGACCGCCACGACGACCGGCGCGAGCCAACGATTGCGATTCGTCATAGTCCCATCACTCCTGAACGGTACCAACGAATGAGATCGGCGCCCCAGAGCAGCGCGATCACCGCGCCGGGCGCGAGGAATATCCCGAACGGCACGAGCGGCTGTTCGTAGCGGTTCCTGTCCGCTTGCTGCTGCCCAACCGATGGGCAGCACGACCAGAGGAAGACCACGCTGCCCACCGCCGCACCCAGGAAGATCGTGAGCAGCGACCGGCTCGGCCCGACGTGCGCACCGACCATCGCCATGAGCGTCGTGTCGCCGAATCCCATCGCTTCCTTCTTGAGCACCACTTCGCCGAGCCAGCCGATGATGGCGATCGCGCCCGCGCCGACGCACGCGCCGAACACCGCGTCGCCCGGCGTCGCAAAGAGCGACACGTCCTCCCGCACATACGCGAACATCGACATCACGATCGCCCACACCAGCCCGAAGACGGTGAAGCCGTCGGGGATCGTATAGGTCGACGCGTCGGTGAGCATCACGCCGAGCAGCACCGTCGAGAACATCGCGAAGCGCAGCGCGGTGATCGTCGGGCCGAAATGCAGCGCCGACGCGACCCAGATCAGCGCCACCACCAGTTCCACCAGCGGATACACCGGCGAAATGGGCAGCGCGCATGTGCGACATTTCCCGCGCAGCACCAGCCAGCTCAGCACCGGCACGTTGTCGTACCAGGCGATCCCGCTCCCGCATCGCGGGCAGCGCGATGGCGGCCGGATCACCGACAGCTCCTTGGGCCACCGGCCGACGCACACATTCAGGAACGACCCGAAGCAGCCGCCGAAGAACGCGGCGACCGCGACGATGAACCATTCGGGGAGCACGGCGAGGTCTGGGTTCACGCCCGGAGTTGGTGAAGGAGGATCCCCGCCGCGACCGCGACGTTGAGCGATTCGATGTCGGTGGCGATGGGGATCGCCACCGTTCGCGCGGCGCGCGACCGCGCCGCCGCACTGAGCCCCGCGCCTTCGTTGCCCACCGCGATCGCGAGCGACGCGGGCGCGCGTACACCCGCGAGCGCATCGCCACCCGCGTCGGCGCCCCACAGCGGGATGGCGCGCGCCGCGAGGAACGCGTCGAGCGCATCCCAATCGCAAGCGAGCGCAGGCCGGTGGAAGAGGGCACCCATCGCGCTACGGACGACCTTCCCGTTCCACAGGTCAACAGTCCCCGGCATCGCGAGCACGGCGTTCGCGCCGAGCGCGGCGGCGGTGCGCAGCAACGCACCGACGTTCCCGGGATCCTGGATGCCGTCGAGCACGAGCAATCGCGCGCGCGCGGGGAGCGCTGCGCCGACGCTCTCCAGAGTCCGCTGCGGCACTTCCGCCACCGCGAGCACTCCTTGCGGCGATTCCGTGCCCGCCGCGCTCTCGAATTCGCGGTCGGTCACCGCGAGGACGGGCACGGCGCTCGCCTCAAGCCGCTCTCGCAACGCCGCGCCGCGCGGCGCGCCGGCGAGCGACGGCGCCACCAACGCCCCCTTCACCACGAGCGGCGAGCGCAACAATTCCTCCACCGCGCGCACCCCTTCGCAGAGGAAAAGTTCCTCGCGTTCACGGGCGCGGCGGCGTTGCAGATCGCGCGCGAGGGTCAGTAGTTTCACGGTATGGACAGGGTCACGTTGCTGAACAGTATCACGCGCGGTGCGCGCCGCCTACTCCCGGCGGCGGCGATCGCGGCGGCCGTTGCATCATGCGCCACGTCCACCGCCGGCGAAGTGCAGATGGGACAACAGGCCGCCGCACAGGCCACGCACGCGCTGCCGATGGTCACCGATCCCGACATCAACCGCTACGTCACGATCCTCGGCGATTCGCTCGCCGCCGTCGCCGACACACGCGACCTCGAGTGGCATTTCTACATCGTGGACAGCCCGGAGATCAACGCCTTCGCGCTGCCCGGCGGATTCGTGTTCGTGAACCGCGGGCTCATCGAACGCGTGGACAGCCTGGATGAACTCGCCGGCGTGATCGGCCACGAGATCGGCCACGTCACGCAGCGGCACTCCATCAAGTTGCAGCAGAAGGGCGAGATCGCGGAGATCGGCACCGGACTCGCGTGTATCCTCACGCGCGCGTGCGGCCAGGCCGCCGGCGTGGGGATCAACGCGGGCGAGGGCGCGCTGTTCGCGAGCTTCAGCCGCGAGGCCGAGCACGAAGCGGACTCGGTGGGGATGATCTACGTGGTGCGGGCCGGCATCGATCCGCGCGGCATGACGTCAATGTTCGAGAAGCTGCTCGAAGCGCGGCAGCGCGACCCGGAGAAGCTCGAGGCGTGGTTCCTGAGCCATCCAATGGAAGAGGACCGGATCGGCTTCACGCTCGACGCGATCGACAAGATGGACCCGAAGCAACTCGAGTCCCTCACGCGCGACACGCCGAATTTCCGGAAGTTCAAGAAGCGCTTCGACGCGCTGCCCCCCTACCCGCCGCAGCCCGCGAACTAGCGTCTCACGTCAGGCCGGTGCGCGCGCCGCGACCGCGCGGGCGAGCAATTCCGCGGCCACCGGCGGCGCTTTGCTGTCGTAGCGCACCAGGCCCAGCGAGAGCGTCAGCGGCGCGCGCATCTCGGGGTGCTTCTCCCGGTGACGCTTCATGTGCGCGCGCAGCCGCGGCCCGATCACTTCTTCGGTCTCTTCCGCGGCGTCGAGCACGAGCACGGCGAAATCGTCCGCCCCCAGCCGCGCCACGACATCCAATGCGCGGAAGGTGTCGCGCAGCACTTCGGCCGCGCCGAGCAGCGACCGGTCGCCTTCATCGCGGCCGTGCTCCTCATTGATCTGCTTGAGCGCCGGCACGTCGGCCGACGCGAGCAGCACCCCGCGCGTACGCGGCGCGAGCCGCAGGTGGTGATCGGCGAGCGTGAGGAAGCCGCGCCGGTTGTAGAGGCCGGTGAGCGGATCGGTGAGCGCGAGCTGCCGGAGCGTGGACTGCAGTCGCTCACGCTCGATCGCGTAGCGCAGCACGCGCGACAACAGCGCACCGTCGAGCGGATCGCGCGCCACCCAATCCTGGGCGCCGGCCTGCACGGCCATCGCGCCGGCGTTCTCGGCGTCGGCGGCGCCGCCGAGCACCACCACCGGCACGTCGGGCGCCTCGATGCGCGAGCGCACGAGCGCGTCCATCGCGCCTTCGGGCGACGCCGCGGCATCGATGATCACCACGTCCACCCCGCCCGCGCCGAGACGCTCGAGCGCATCGGCACTGTCCAGCGCCGCCTGCGTGAGCTTGAACCGAGCGCCGCCGTTCGGCGATGCCAGTTCGAGCGCGGCGCGGAGCGTGGCCGTGGCCGTGTCGGTCCCGATGTACAGCACGTTGGTGGCGAGCGGTTCCATGCTTCGTTGCCTTCGAGAGGGAGCGTTTGCCTGCCTTGGTGGACGCGGCGCCGCGCGCACCCGTCACGCCGTTGTAGCCGCGCGCGCCGCGGCGCATCATTCATCATGCGGATCGCGCTCACCGTCGCGGGCTCCGATTCCGGCGGCGGCGCCGGGATCCAGGCCGACCTCAAGACGTTCCATCGCTTCGGCGTGTTCGGCACTTCGGTGGTCACCGCGGTGACGGCGCAGAACACGCGCGGCGTGTTCGCGTGGACGGCCGTCGCGCCCGAGCTCGTCGCCGCGCAGATCGACGCGGTCGCGACCGATCTCCGCCCCGCCGCCGTGAAGAGCGGCATGCTCGCCGATCGCGCCATCATCGAAGCGGTTGCCGGCGCGCTCCGCCGTCACGCGCTCGCGCCCTACGTGCTCGATCCCGTGATGGTCGCGACGTCAGGCGATGCGCTCTCGCACGACGGCGTGGCGCCGGCGATCACGAATATGTTGTTGCCGCTCGCCGCACTGGTGACGCCGAATCTCAATGAGGCCGAGCGCCTCACTGGCCGCGAGGTGCGCGATGTCGATGCCATGGCCGACGCCGCGCGCGCGCTCGTCGCGGCCGGCGCCGGCGCCGCGCTCGTGAAGGGCGGGCATCTCGCGAACGACGATCTCGCGGATGTCTTCTTCGATGGCCGCGACCTGCGCGTGTTCCGCGCGCCGCGCATCGACAGCACGAGCACCCACGGCACCGGCTGCGCGCTCTCCGCCGCCATCACCGCGCAACTCGCGCTGGGCCACGCACTCCCCGCCGCGGTGGAATCGGCGATCGGCTTCGTGCGCGCCGCGATCGCGAGCGCGCCGAGTCTGGGCGCCGGACACGGCCCCCTGGATTTCTTCGCGAGAGACTAGAGCGCGCCCGCGCGCCGAACGAACTCGCGCACGAGCGACTTGAACCGCTCGGCGCCCCGCGCCGTGACCGCGAGCACTTCCGCGTGATCGAGCGGCGCATCGCTCAAGCCGGCGGCGGCGTTCGTGACGCAACTCACGCCCGCCACACGCATGCCGAGCGCGCGCGCGGCGATCACTTCGGGAACGGTGGACATCCCCACCGCGTCGGCGCCCAGCACGCGCAGCATCTTCACCTCCGCTAGCGTCTCGTAGCTCGGGCCGAGCAGTCCGACGTACACGCCTTCGCGCACGGTGATCCCGAGCGCGAGGGCAGCATCGCGCAGCGCCGCGAGCAGCGTGGCGTCGTACGGATCGGACATGTCGGGGAAGCGCGTCTCGCCGGTGCGCACCGCGCCGATGAGCGGATTGCGGAACATCAGGTTGATGTGGTCGCGGATGAGCATCAGATCGCCGGGACCATACGCCGCGTTCACGCCGCCGGCGGCGTTCGACACGAACAGCGTGCGCGCGCCGAGCGCGTGCGCCACGCGCACCGGATAGCGCCGCGGTGTCCGCGCTGTGGCCCTCGTACATGTGGAAGCGGCCGGCGAAGGCGATCACCGATACGCCCTCGAGCTTCCCCGCGGCGACCACGCCCGCGTGCCCGCTCACCGATGCGGCGGGGAACCCGGGCACATCGCGGAACGCGATCTCGGTCCGATCCTCCAACTCGCTCGCCAACCCGCCGAGTCCGGATCCAAGGATGAGAGCGATGCGTGGCACAGCGCCACCGGTGCGCTGGGCGATCGCGCGCGCCGCGCGCGCCGCGTCCGAGTCTGGAGCGCCGCTCACGTACCGAGAGCCGCGATGTCGCGCCGGGCTCGTGTGACCAACGCTTCGCGCTCCTGCCATGGAAGGAACGCACTCTCGAATCCGTTGATCGCGATCGTCGCGAGTTCGCGCTTGGTGAACGCGAGCGACGTGGCGGCGTGCGCGTACTCATCGGTGAGCGTCACGCCGCTCATCATGCGATTGTCGGTATTGAGCACCACGTTCATGCCGCGGTCGAAATAGGCGCGCAGCGGATGCGAGGCATAGTCCGCCACGGCGTGCGTCTGCACGTTGCTCGTGAGGCACATCTCGAGCGCGATGCGCCGGTCGTTCACGTAGCGCGCGAGCCGCTCATCTTCACCGAGTCGCGTGCCGTGTCCGATGCGGTCGGCGAAGCACTCATGCACCGCCTGGCGCACGGAGTCCGCGCCGTCGCCCTCACCGGCATGCACCGTGACCGCGAGATCGTGACGCCGCACGTGCGCGAACGCCGCGGCATGCGCGCGCGCGGGATGGTCGCGCTCGCCGCCGGCGAGATCGAATCCCACGACGCCGCTGTCGCGGAACGCCACGGCGAGTTCGGCCAACTCCATCGAAACGCGCGGATCGAGATGGCGCAGACCGCATATGATGATGCGCCCGATCGTGCCGGTCTCGCGCTCGGCGCGCGCGAGGCCGCGCAGCGGCGCCTCCACGGCCTGCGCCGAGCGAGAGTCCCTCGCGCACGCAGAGCACCGGCGCGTAGCGCACCTCGATGTAGCGCACGCCGTCGCGCGCCGCATCCACGACCAGTTCGTAGGCGATCCGCTCCAGCGCCTCGGCGCGCTGCATCACGCTCAGCGTGATCACGAAGCGGTTCAGGTAGTCCTCGAGATCGCGCGCATCGCGCACCACCATGTGCGCCGCGAGGTCCTCCACCGTGTCGCCCGGCATCGGCTGGCCGTACTCGCGGCCGAGCTCCAGCAGCGTGGAGGCGCGGAGCGACCCGTCCAAATGGCAGTGGAGTTCGGCCTTCGGCAGCGCGAGCAGCCGAATCGCGGGAGATGGGACTCGTCACGCGCTACGCCCCGTCCTCGAAGCCGGCGTCGCGCTCGCGCGCGGAGACCACGCGAACGATCGTTCCGGCCACGACCGTCGTGCCGGGATCGAGGGGCAGGCCGCGGCTGTCGGTGAGAGCGCGCGCCCCCTGCTCCACTTCACGCGCGGCTTCGGGATTCCAGGCGCGCACCGCGTCGAGCGCCGCCGCGGCCTCAGCCACCTCCACACGGCCGCCGTTCACGAACACCGGGACCATTCTCATCTGCATAAGCTAGCGGCGCCCCAAGCAGTGAGGGAGGGCGCGCGGATGGTGATGCGCCACCGGTTGACCGGGCGCGCAACAGGCGCGAATTTCGCTGGCGGCGTGCTCGCTCGTGCGCTGATACCAGATCGTGACCGACCGCCGCCCACGCCGCGCTGGCCGCGCGCCAAGTTTCTCCCTCAGTCATGGGTCAATGAAGCCACTGCTCGTTGGGATCGCCGGCGGAACCGGCTCAGGCAAGAGCACCGTCGCGCGGCGCGTCAGCGAAGCGGTGCGTGGTGCGTCCGCGATCGCGCTCGACATGGACGCGTACTACCGCAATCTCACGCAGCTCACGCTCGAGCAACGGCGGCACGTCAACTGGGACCATCCGGATGCGTTCGATTTCGACCTCCTGCTCGCGCACCTCGAGGCGCTCGCCGCGCGGCAGCCGATCGACAAGCCCGTCTATGATTTCGTCTCGCATCTCCGCAGCGACCAGCACGTGCGCGTGGAGCCCGCCGATGTCGTGGTCGTCGATGGCATCCTCCTCCTCGCCGATGCGCGCATCCGCGCGCGCTGCGACGTGACCGCCTTCGTCGACACCGACGCCGACATCCGCCTCGTGCGCCGCATCCGGCGCGACATGCGCACGCGCGGGCGGCCGCTCGACGAGATCCTCGAGCAGTACCTCAGCAGCGTGCGGCCGATGCACCTCGAGTTCGTCGAGCCCACAAGCAGTACGCCGAGGTGATCATCCCGCACGGCGGCCACAACGACCGCGCGGTGGATCTGCTCGTCGCGCGCATCCACGAACGACTCGCCGGAGCCCGCGCATGACACAAGCCAGCGGCGAGCGCGTGCTCGTCGTGGACGATGAACCGGACATCGTCGCGCTCGTCGCGTACCATCTCGCGAAGGCCGGTTATCGCGTGAGCACGGCGGCGACCGGCCCCGACGCGCTGCGTGCCGCGCGCGAGGAACGTCCGGCGCTCGTCGTGCTCGACCTCATGCTGCCCGGCATGTCCGGCTTCGACGTGCTCGAGAAGCTCCGCGCGCACGATGCCACCCGCGAGGTGGCCGTGCTCATGCTCACGGCGCGCAAGGAAGAGCCCGACCGCATTCGCGGGCTCACGCTGGGCGCCGACGACTATCTCACGAAGCCGTTCAGTCCCGCCGAGCTCGATCCTGCGCGTCGGCGCGATCCTGCGCCGGATCGGCGCCGGCGGCGCGGACACGCTCGCGGTGGGTCCGCTCACGATCGACCGCGCCGCGCACACGGTGAGTGTCGAGGGGCGTCCGCTGGAACTCACCGCCACCGAATACAAATTGCTCCTCACGCTCGCTGAACGGCGCGGCCGCGTGCAAGCGCGCACGCAATTGCTCCAGACCGTGTGGGACGCCGCGCCCGACATCCAGACGCGCACGGTGGACATGCACGTCCAGCGCCTGCGCACCAAGCTCGGCGGCGCCGGCGATCTCATCGAGACGGTGCGCGGCTTCGGCTATCGACTGAAGGGCGCATGAAGCTCGGCCAGCGTCTATTGATCGGCACCGCCGGCGTGATCGGCGTGCTCATCGTCCTCATCGTCGCCCTGGGCGGCGCGCGGATGTCGAACGAGCTCGAGGCGTGGCAGCGCGATGAGCTCCTGCGTGAAGTGCGCTTCGTGGCGGCGGAATGGAAGGTGGCCTCGGACGCGCCGGCACTCGCGCGCGTCGCCGGTTTCGCCCTCGGCCACCGCGTGACGCTCATCGACAGCGCCGGCCGCGTGCTCGGCGATTCGGAGTTCGAGGGCGACGCGCTCAACACGCTCCAGAATCATGCGGACCGCCCCGAGGTCATCGCGGCGATGCACGGGCAAGTCGGCGTGTCGCGCCGCGACAGTCCCTCGATCGGCGACAAGCGGCTGTACGTCGCGGTCGCGGCGCCACGAGGGGTCGCGCGCGTGTCAGCCGATGCCGGCGAGCTCGACGCCGCGATCGCTCGCGTGCGTCGCGATGTGTTCGCCACGGGGATCATCGCGCTGTTCGTCGCGCTCGCGCTCGCCGCCCTGTTCGCGCGCGGCGTTGCGCGGCCGATCGTGGAGCTCCGCGATGTGACACAAGCGCTCGCCGCCGGCGATCTCTCGCGCCGCCCCGCACTATCCGCGCCCGGCGAAGTCGGCGATCTCGCGGATGCCGTGCACCGCATGGCCGAGCAACTCGAGGCGCGGCTCGCCGCGCTCCAGGATGATGACGCCCTCATGGCCGCGATGATCGACCTGTTGCAGGAAGGCGTCGCGGCGGTGAACGCACAACGGCAGGTGATCATCCTCAACGCGCCGGCGCGGCGTCTGCTCAATATCACGGACGCCGTCCCCTTCTCCGCCGACCTGCTCCCGCGCGATCCCGAGCTGCGCGACGCGCTCGCCGGCGCCCTCGCCGGCCACCCGTCGGATCCGTCCGAGATCTCGCTCGGCGGACGCACGGTGATGCTCACCGCCCGCCCGCTGCGCGATCGCGGGGGCCTGCTCGCGTTCTTCGATCTCACCAACACGCGCCGCCTCGAGGCGGTGCGCCGCGATTTCGTCGCCAACGTGTCGCACGAACTGAAGACGCCGATCACCGTGATCGGCGGATTCGCCGAGACGCTCGCCACCGACGATCCGCCCGCCGCGGAGCGCAAGAGATTCGTCGAGGCGATCCTCGGCAACGCGCGCCGCATGCAGCGCCTCGTGGACGATCTCCTCGATTCTCGCGCATCGAGTCGGGCGGCTGGGTCCCCAAACCCGAACGCAACGACCTCCGCGCGGTCGCCACCGAGATCATCGCGGCGTTCGCCGCCGCGGCGGCCGAGCGCGACATCAAGCTCGACATGAGCATCGATCACCGCGCCTTCGAGCTGCGTGCCGACGCGACGGCGCTGCGCCAGATCCTCAGTAATCTCGTGGACAATGCGATCCGCCACACGCCGGCAGGCGGCCGCATCACGATCTTCTCGCAGCCTGATGAATCGGGCGTCGCGCTCGGCGTGCGCGACACCGGCATCGGCATCCCGGCCGAGCACTTGGCGCGGATCTTCGAGCGCTTCTATCGCGTGGACGCGGCGCGTTCGCGTGAGGGCGGCGGCACCGGACTCGGATTGGCGATCGTGAAGCACTTGGTGGATGCGCACGGCGGCCGCGTGACGGCCACGAGTTCGGGCTCGAAGGGGGCCACCGTGAGGGCATTCTTTCCGGTGAACTGAACCGCCGCACAGTTACTTCCTCGTGACAGCGCGGCGCACCGTGGCGTGACAACGCCCGGGGATACTTCCGGCACACAATCAAGCGCCGGAGTCAGCACGTGAGTACCGAACTTAAATACACGCTCGAGGCCCACCAGGACGCCGCCACGCTCTATGTGACGGGCACCCTTTCCACGCACGGCGTGATCGCGGCGATGCATTGCTGCGAATCGCTCCCCGAACTGGTCCGCAATCTGCGCGTCGACCTGCGCGGCACGCTCGGCGCGGAGCCGAGCGCATTCGACGCGCTGGCATTCACGACCCGCCGGTGGCGCGATACGCGCGAAGGCACCACGCGGATCGATCTGCCGCGTTAGGCGATCCCTGACGCGGTAGAACCGCCCTGGTCTCGAACAACGGTGCTCCGTGACACCCCCGTTACCGTTTGGTCGCTCTTCCTTTACGAGGGAGCGACACCTTCACAGCGCAATCCAACCTCAGGGAGTCCACCGTGTCGAAGCGATCTCTCGTACTGCTGGCGGCGCTGCTCGCCGCCGGAGCGGCCAGCGCGCAGGATTTGAACGGCGCCGGGGCCACGTTCCCGTATCCGATCTACAGCAAGTGGTTCTCGGACTATGCAACGTCCACCAACATCAAGATCAACTATCAGTCGATCGGCTCGGGCGGCGGCATTCGCCAGTTCACGGCCGGCACCGTCGATTTCGGCGCGTCGGATGCACCGATGTCCAATGATGAAATGAGCAAACTGCCCGCGCCGGCGTTCCACTTCCCCACCGTGCTCGGCGCCGTGGTGATCACGTACAACATTCCCGGCTTCGGCGGCTCGCTCAAGCTCACGGGTCCGGTGATCGCCGACATCTTCGCCGGCAAGATCGCGAAGTGGAACGACACCCGGATCACGTCGCTCAACAAGGGCGTGAATCTCCCGTCGGCCGACATCCTCGTCGTGCACCGCTCCGACGGCAGCGGCACCTCGTACATCTTCACCGACTACCTTTCCACGGTGAGCCCCTCGTGGGCCGCGGCGCCGGGCAAGGGCAAGGAAGTCGCGTGGCCGGTGGGACTCGGCGGCAAGGGCAATGAGGGCGTCGCCGGTCTCGTGAAGCAGACGCCGGGCTCGATCGGCTATGTCGAGATCGCGTACGCGAACCAGAACAAGATGCCGAGCGCCGAGATGCAGAACGCCGACGGCGAGTGGGTGAAGGCGACCATCGAGACGGTCACCGAGGCGGCGTCGGGCGCGGTGGCGAAATTGCCCGAGAACAGCGACTATCGTATCTCGATCGTGAACGCGCCGGGCAAGAAGTCGTACCCGATCTCGTCGTTCACGTGGCTGCTCGTGTACCAGACACAGACCGATGCGGCGAAGGGGAAGAACCTGGTGAACTTCCTCAAGTGGTATCTGCACGAGGGACAGAAATCCACGGCGGCGCTCGACTACGCGCCTCTGCCGTCCTCGCTCGTGAAGCGGCTCGACAAGCAGGTCGCCGCGATCAAGATGCCCGCGATGTAGTGCAGCACCGCCGGGCACCGCGGTCGGGATGATCGCGGCGCCCGGTGCCACTCACCCAATCAGAGAGAGACATGAACCGCCCATTCTTGAGTTCGCTCACGTTGGTGCTCGCGTCGGTCGCGGGCGTCGCCGTTCCGGCCGCGGCGCAGACCTTCTCGTTCGGCTCCACGCCGCCGGCCGCCGTAGGGATCGACAGCACCACGCCGAAGCCGGTGGCCAAGGATTCCGTGCCGCCCAAGCCCGAGTTCAAGCCGAGCTGGAGCTTCAACACCTGGATCTTCGGCACCTACACGTACCAGACGGACAGCGTGACCAAGGCCGCGAACAACGGCGATCCCACGTCCAAGTTCACCGTCGATCGCGCGTACCTGACGTTCCGCGGGCAGGTCGCTCCGGACTGGGGCTTCCGCGTCACGACGGACGTGTTCACCATTGGCGCCCCAGCCCCCGCGTATGCCGGATTGGGGATCCGCCTCAAGTACGCATGGATGCAGTGGGACTTCGCGCACGCCGCGGAGCCGAACGACCTCTCGGCCTTCGCCCGCATTGGCCAGATCACGACCGTCGTGATCGATGACGAAGAGCACTACTGGGCGCGTTGGATCCAGAAGACCGCCGTCGAGTTCTGGGGCATCCAGCCGGCCTCGTCCGACCTTGGGTTGGGCGCGCAGGTGAACCTGCCGGGCAAGTGGGGTGCGGTGTACGGCGTACTCGATAATGGCGGCGGCTACACTGTGGCCAACGACGCGGACCGCTATAAGGACGCGGCGCTCCGTCTCTCCCTCACGCCGCTGGCGAAGGGCAACTCACTGTTGAAGACCTTCGAGGTCAGCGGTTGGTACCAGGCAGGCCGCACGCAGGGCCCGGGGATCGCCCCGGGTTACAAGCCCGGCCTCGACAACAACGCATACGGCGTGTACGTCGGCAACGCCGATCCGCGCTTCACGTTCGGACTCGAGTACGCGGAGCGCCTGACGCAGTCCGTGGTGCCGACCGATTCTTCGATCGCGGACAACACGGCCAAGCTCACCGATGGATTCGTCATCAATCGGCCGTTCCTGTTCGGCGATATGAAGGGCCTTCCGCTCGGCATCATTCTCCGTTACGACAACTACCAGCCGAACACGAATGTCAGTCTGAAGCAGAACCTTCTCATTGCGACGGTATTCATTGATGTGGCGAAGTCCTCCTCGCTCGGTATCTCGTACCAGGGACAGACGCAGAGCTCGCCCACGAGTGCCGTGGGGCAGAAGACGATGTATCAGCTGAATTACCAGATCACCTTCTAAGAAAACTGCAGAGGCGGGTGTGGTCGTTGACGTGTAGCTACTACACGTCAACGACCACAGTCGCATTCGGCGTTGCCGTTGCCGCACGTAAACGACCACACGCGCCCCTGCCGTTGCAGTTGCCGTTGGTTGCCGTTGGTGCCACACGTCAACGACCACACGCGCCCCTGCCGTTCGCTGTGACACTCCCGTTACGGGCGCGGCCGCGTATTCGGCGCTCGGCGCCCGCATTTTTCGGGTCACCCATGTACCCGCCTTCCCGCGCATGACGCTCGACCGATCGACCGAACCCGGAGCGCCGGCCGAGATCGCCATTCACGGCGTGTCGCGCGGCGATGCCGTGTACCAGGGCGCGATCTCCCTCTTCGCCCTCTCGGTGCCGGCGCTGCTCCTCGCGATCGCGGTCGCCGTCGCCATCGCGGGCTGGCCCGCCCTGCGCCAATTCGGATTCTCCTTCCTTACCACGAGCGCGTGGGATCCGGTCAACGGCCAGTTCGGCGCGGCGCCCGCGATCTACGGCACGATCGTGTCGTCGATCATCGCGCTGGTGGTGGCGACGCCGCTCGCGCTCGGCGTGTCGCTCTTCCTCTCGGAATTCGCGCCGCTCTGGATGCGCCAGCCGGTCGCGTTCCTCGTGGACCTGCTCGCCGCGATCCCGAGCGTCGTGTACGGACTCTGGGGCATTTCGTGCTGCTGCCGCTGCTGCGCGATCCGATCATGCCATTCTTGCGCGACACTCTGCACCTCGGCTCCACCGTATTCTTCTCGGGGCCGGCATATGGGCCAAGCATGCTGGGCGCCGGTCTCATCCTTTCGATAATGGTCTTGCCGTACATTGCGTCGGTCTCGCGCGAGGTGCTCTATGCCGTGCCGCGCTCGCAGCGCGAGGCGGCACTCGCGCTGGGCGCCACGCGCTGGGAGATGATCCGTCGGGCGGTGCTCCCCTTCGCGCGTTCCGGCATCTTCGGTGGGATCATCCTGGGCCTGGGCCGTGCGCTCGGCGAGACGATGGCCGTGACCATGCTCATCGGGAACCGCCACGAGATCTCGATGTCGCTCTTCGCGCCGGGCTACACGATGGCGTCGCTGATCGCGAACGAGTTCAGCGAAGCGACGAGCGACCTGCATTCTCAGTTCGCTGATGGCGGTGGGCTTCGTGCTGCTGATCATGACGCTGATCGTGAACATGCTGGCGCGCTGGCTGCTCTGGTCGGTGACCAGGCGCGCGACGGGTAAGGCCGCGTGACCGCGCCATCGGTGGGTGCGATCGTTCCCGGCGCGCCGCGTCCCACGCAGCGGCAACGCGCGTTCGCGGAGCGCGCTGAGCGCACGGTCGGCCGGCGCAAGTTCACGAACACCGTCATGCTGACGCTGCTCAGCCTCGCGGCGCTCGCGGCCACCCTGCCCCTGCTCTTCATCCTCGCGCACCTCGTGAAGATGGGCGCGGAATCATTGAGCTGGGATTTCTTCACGAAGATGCCGAAACCCGTGGGCGAAGCCGGCGGCGGCCTGGCAAACGGCATCGTCGGCACGCTCATCCTCGTGGCGGTCGGCGGCGTCGTGGGTCTGCCGCTGGGGATCGGCGCGGGACTGTATTGCGCCGAGCATAAGACGAGTGGCTTGGCGAACGTCGTGCGATTCCTGAGCGATGTGCTGAACGGAATGCCGTCGATCGTGATGGGCATCTTCGCGTGGGAGGTGCTGGTGCGGCCGGTGCATCACTTCTCTGCGTTGTCGGGCGGCATCGCGCTCGCCGCGATGATGATCCCGATGGTGGCGCGCACCACAGAAGAGATGGTGCTCACCGTGCCGAACACGCTGCGCGAGGCGGCGCTCGCGCTCGGCTACGCGCGCTGGCGCACGTCGCTCACGATCGTGCTGCGCACGGCCGGCGCCGGGATCGTCACCGGCGCGCTCGTCGCGATCGCGCGCATTGCCGGCGAAACGGCGCCGCTGCTCTTCTCGGCATTCGGCAACCAGTTCTGGTCCACTTCACTGCGGCAGCCGATCTCGGCGCTGCCACTCCAGATCTACACTTACGGGATCAGCCCTTATGATGAATGGCACTCCCTCGCCTGGGCCGGAGCCCTCGTCCTCATCGCTCTCGTCCTCGCCATCAGCCTTGCTGCCCGTTTCGCGACCCGCGGACATGGCGCCGTCAGCAGCGACTAGCCCGGGACGCCGCACGGGATTCGTTCTCCCGGAGCGGAAGTCCACGGGCGTCGAGGCGCCCGCGCGCGACCGGATCACCGTCTCGAACCTCAACGCGTGGTTCGGGAACGTGCACGCCGTGCGCGGCGTGTCGCTCACCGTGCCGGAGCGGCGCGTCACCGCGATGATCGGCCCGTCGGGATGCGGGAAATCCACCTTCCTGCGCACGCTCAATCGGATGCACGAGACAGTGAGCGGCGCGCGCGCCACGGGCAGCGTGCTGCTCGACGGGCGTGACGTGTACGGGAAGGGCGTGAATCCGGTGCAGGTGCGCCGTCACATCGGAATGGTCTTCCAGCGTCCGACGCCATTCCCGACCATGACGATCCGTGAGAACGTCGCGGCCGGCCTGCGCGTGCTCGGCGACGACACGCCGAACAAGCAGGCGACGGCCGAGATCGTGGAGAAGGCGCTCAAGCGCGCCGCGTTGTGGGATGAGGTGAAGGACCGCCTGGGCACCAGTGCGATGGGACTCTCCGGCGGACAGCAGCAGCGGTTGTGCATCGCGCGCGCGCTCGCGACCGAGCCGGAAGTGCTGCTGCTCGACGAGCCGACGGCGTCGCTCGATCCGATCAGCACGCAGAGCGTGGAAGAATTGGTGTGGGAGCTGCGCAAGGATTTCACCGTCGTGATCGTCACGCACAACATGCAGCAGGCGGCGCGCGTGTCGGATTACACGGCGTTCTTCCTGTTGGGCGAGCTGGTGGAAACGGGCGCCACCGAGCAGCTGTTCACGACGCCGAGGGACTCGCGCACCGAGAGCTATCTCACGGGCCGCTTCGGATGAGCGCGGTCCCGTCACTGATGCAGGACACACATTCTGCTGCGGCGGAGCGCGCGGCGGGCCGCGGTGCCATCGCGGCGCGCGCCTATTCGTTCTGGTACGGTAAGAAGCAGGCGCTGCACGACATCGATCTCGTGATCAAGCCGCGCTCCGTCACCGCGTTCATCGGACCGTCGGGCTGCGGCAAGTCCACGTTCCTGCGCTCCATGAACCGGCTGCAGGAGCTGATCCCCGGCGCGCGGCACACCGGCGCCATCGAGCTCGATGGCGAGGACATCTACGCGCCCCGCTTCGACGCCGTCTCGCTGCGCCAGCGCGTGGGCATGGTGTTCCAGCGCTCCAATCCGTTCCCGAAGTCGATCTATGAGAACGTCGCGTTCGGCCCGCAGCTCAACGGTACGCGCGCGCGCGCCGATCTCGATGGCATCGTGGAGCTCGCGCTGCGCCGCGCCGCGCTCTGGGACGAAGTAAAGGATCGCCTGCGCCAGAACGCGCTCGGTCTCTCCGGCGGACAGCAGCAGCGCCTCTGCATCGCGCGCGCGCTCGCGAACGAACCCGAGGTGCTGCTGCTCGACGAACCCGCGAGCGCGCTCGATCCGATCGCCACGCAGAAGGTGGAAGAGTTATTGTACGAGTTGAAGCGCGAACTCACGATCGTCATCGTGACGCACAATCTGCAGCAGGCAGCACGGGTATCCGAGGTCACCGCGTTCTTCTATCTGGGGCGCCTCATCGAGACCGACGAGACGAGCCGCCTCTTCACCAGCCCGCGCGAGCAGCGCACCGAAGCGTACGTCACCGGGAGATTCGGATGAGCACCGACGCCAATACTGGGTTCCGCCACTTCCACGACGAACTCGACCAGCTCAAGCAGCGCCTGTTCGACATGTCGGCGCGCGCCGAAGCGCTGGTCGAACTCGCGGTGGACGCGCTGCTCAAGCGCGACACCGCGAAGGCCGAGACGGTGATCGCGGCCGATCACGAGGTGGACACGCTCGAGGTGGACATCGAGCAGCTCGCCGTGTCGCTGCTCGCGCTGCAGCAGCCGATGGCGAAAGACTTGCGCTTCATCATCAGCGCCATGAAGATTTCCAGCGACCTTGAGCGCGTGGGTGATCACGCCGTGAACATCGCGCAATCGGCGCTCCGTCTGGCCGAGATGAAATCGGACATCACGCCCGATCCCGAGATCGAGGACATGGCGCGCCGCGCGCGCGCGATGCTGGCGGACTCGCTCAATGCGTTCGTGCGCGCCAATGGCGCGCTGGGACGCGAGGTGACACGGCGCGATGACCAAGTGGACGCACTGCACGACTCGCTCTTCCGGATCCTGCTCACGCACATGCTCGAGGATGCGAGCACGATCTCGGCGGCGCTCGAACTGTTCCTGGTGAGCCGCAATCTCGAGCGGGTCGCGGACCTCGCGACCAACATCGCCGAGGACGCGGTGTATCTTGCGGAAGGGAAATCGATCAAGCACCGCCGCGAACTGCTCACCTCAGCCCCCTCGCCCTAGCGCATGGCATCAGCCACCGCCGAATCCGTAGCCCGCCTCTCGGGGGGCGCGCCCGACACCGGGCACGAGCGCGTCGCCGCGATCGATATCGGATCGAACTCGATCCGGCAGATCGTCGCCAATGTGGCACCCGACGGGAATATCCGGGTGGTGGGCGAAATGAAGGCGGCGCCGCGGCTCGGCGCCGGGCTCGACGAAGCAGGCCATCTGAGCGACGCGGCGATGGAGCGCGCCACCGAGGCGATCACCCGCATGGCGACCCTCGCGCGGCAGCTCGGCGCGAGCCGCATCGAGGCCGTCGCGACCAGCGCCGTGCGCGATGCGCAGAACGCGCGCGAGTTCCTGGGCCGCGTACAGCAGGCGGCCAAGCTCAAGGTGCGCATCCTGCGCGGCGACGACGAGGCGCGCCTCGGATTCCGCAGCGCGCTCGCCCACTTCGATCTCGGCGGCGGCCGCGCGGCCGTGGTGGACATCGGCGGCGGCTCGCTCGAACTCGCGCTCAGCGCCGCCGGGCTCGTGGACCGGCTCGTCTCCCTGCCCTTCGGCGTGCTCCGCATGACCGAGCGCTTCCTCACACCGCACACCACGCGCAAAGCGGTGAAGAAACTGCGCAAGCACGTGCGGCACGAGTTGCAGCAGCACCTGCCGGCGCGCGAATGGCGCAGCGCCACGGTGATCGGCTCGGGCGGCACGTTCACGAACCTCGCGGGCATGGCGCTCTACCGGCAGGGGATCACCGGATTCCCCACGGTGCACGGCACCACGGTGAGCCGCGTGGAGCTCGAGCACATCCTGGATGCGCTGCAGGGCATGTCGCTCGCCGAGCGCCTCGCCGTGCCCGGGCTCAACGCGGGGCGCGCCGACATCATCGTGGCCGGCCTCGCCGTGATCGCGGAAGTGATGGCGCGACTCGACACGCCGCGGCTCGTCGTGTCGGGCTACGGCATCCGCGAGGGACTGCTGCTCGAGAACGCGCGCATCGCGCCATCCATCGGCGGGCCGGGCGACGCCCGCGAGCGCTCCGTGCGGCGGCTCGCCGACGCGTGCCACTTCGAAGAGCGCCACAGCACGCAGGTGCAGCGCCTCTCGCTGCAGCTCTTCGACGCGCTCGGCGCGCGGCTGGGCTGCGCGCCGCAGGAGCGCGACACGCTGTCCGCCGCGGCACTGCTGCACGACATCGGCTATCACATCAGCTACGACCGCCACCACAAGCATTCGTACTATTTGATCTCGCACGCCGAACTGCTCGGCATGTCACCGGCGGAGCAGCTCGTCGTGGCGCACGTGGCGCGCTATCACCGCGGCGCGGAACCGTCGAAACGGCACGCCGAGTTCGCCGCGCTGGACCGCGTGATGCGCCGGAGCGTGCGGCGGCTCGCGGCGCTGCTGCGCGTCGCCGACGGTCTCGACCGCGGACACGTCGCCGCGGTGGACCGTGTGAAGGTGCGCTGGGTGGAGCGCTGCATCCGGATCAGCACCGTGCCGCGGATCGCGAGCCGGTCGCTGCGCCTGGAGCTCTGGGGCGCGAGCCGGAAAGCGCGTCTCCTCGAGGAGGTCGCGGGCACGCCCGTGGAGATCGTGGATCCCGAAGGGAATGTGTTCGACCGTGAAGAGAGCGGGGATATCAAAGGCGGCGAGGACGACTAGAACTGCGTGAGTCGTACGTCGTTCGTCTGTTACTCCGCCGCCATCGAGACTGCGACTTCCCTCTCCGCCGTCGTCATCACAAATGCTGGCGCAGCCACGGGCACCGTGGGCGCCACGGCAGCCACCGCCTCACCCCACGGATGCATCATGAGGATCGTCTGCGCATTCCGCTCGGGCTCGCTCCCGGCGCTGCGCTGGTGGTACTGCCCCGTCGAGTCCAAGTCCCACGCCAACCGGTTGTCCGCGAGATACGTCGCGAACAGCGAGCGCAGCCGGTCGTGCAGCGCCACATCCACGACCGGCGTGATCACTTCCACGCGGCGGTCGAAGTTCCGCTGCATCCAGTCGGCGCTGCCGAGATAGAATTCCTCGGCGCCGCCGTTCGCGAAGTTCCAGATGCGCGAGTGCTCGAGCAGCCGTCCAATGTGCCCCACCACGCGAATCCGGTCGCTCAGCCCCGGCACGCCGGGCCGCAGTGCGCACGCGCCGCGCACGATCAGGTCTATCTCGACGCCGGCCTGCGACGCCTCGTACAACTCGAAGATCACGTCGGGATCCACGACGGCGTTCATCTTCGCGGCGATCCGCGCCGGCCGGCCCGCGCGCGCGTGGTCCGCTTCGCGGCGGATCAGCTGCTTGAGACGGTCGCGCAACTCGGTGGGCGCCACGAGCAGCCGGCGGTACGAGCGCTGATGCGAGAATCCGGTGAGGAAGTTGAACAGGTCGCTCACGTCCGCACCGATGAGCGGGTCGGCGGTGAACAGTCCGAAGTCGGTGTACAGGCGCGCCGTGCGCGAGTTGTAGTTGCCCGACCCAATGTGCACGTAGCGGCGGATCCCATCCGCCTCGCGGCGCACCACCAGACACACCTTCGCGTGCGTCTTGAGCGCCGCCACGCCATACACCACGTGCACGCCGGCACTCTCGAGCTGGCGCCCCCACGTGATGTTGTTGGCCTCGTCGAAGCGCGCCTTGATCTCCATCATCACCACCACCTGCTTCCCCCGCTCCGCCGCCGCCGTGAGGGCGCGCACGATCGGCGTGTCGCCGCTCGTGCGATAGAGCGTGAGCTTGATCGCGAGCACCTGCGGGTCTTCCGCGGCGCGGTCGAGGAACGCCTCGACGCTCGTCGCGAACGACTCGAACGGATGATGCACGAGGATGTCACCCTGGCGGATCGCGTCGAAGATCCCGCCATTCACTCCGCGCAGCCGCGGCGGCGTGACCGGCACGAAGGGCGGATCTCGGAGCTCCGGCACATCCAGGCTGGCGATCTCCATGAGGTCACCCAGCTCGAGCAGCGACCCGAACTCGTGCACATCCTTCTCGGTGAGCGTCGCGTTGGGGGGCAGGCGGTCATCGCGCAGCTCTTCGAGCAGCAGCAGCCGCGTCGCCTCCGGCATCCCCGTCTGCACCTCGAGGCGCACCACCTCGCCGAACCGGCGGCGGAACACCTGCTCCTCGATCGTCGCCAGCAGATCGTCCGGCTCCTCGCTCGGCGCCAGCTCAATGTCCGAGTTGCGCGTGATGCGGAAGGCGTGCCAGCGCAGGATCTCCATCCCGGGGAAGAGCGCGCCGAGGTTCGCACCAATGACGCGCTCCAGCGGCACGAAGCGGTGGCCCTTGCCGGTGGACACCCAGCGGGAGAGGCTCTTCGGCACCTTCACGCGCGCGAAGTGCGTGTCGCCGGTGATCGGATCGCGGATCTCCGTGGCGAGCGAGAGCGACAGGTTCGAGATGTACGGGAACGGGTGCCCAGGATCGACGGCGAGCGGCGTGAGCACCGGGAAGACGTGCGACTCGAAGAAGCTGTCCACCGCCGCGAATTCCGAGCGGTCGAGATCCTCCATCGACACGAGCTCGATCCCGCGCAGCGCGAGCGCCGGCAATACCTCGCCGTGCAGGCAGCGGTCGCGGAGCGCCAGCTGTTCGGACACGCACCGCGCGATCGCGTCGAGCTGCTCCTGTGGGGCGAGCCCGTCGGGCGCCGACACCGCGACGCCGGCGGCCACCTGCCGCCGGAGGCCGGCCACGCGCACCATGTAGAACTCGTCGAGGTTCGTGCTGAAGATCGACAGGAACTTGAGACGCTCGAGCAGCGGCGTGCGCGAGTCGAGCGCCTCGTGCAATACCCGGGCGTTGAACTCGAGCCAGCTCAGTTCGCGGTTGAGATAGATCTCAGGTGCGGCGGCGCGCTCGGGCATTTCCTAGGCGGAGACGAGTCGCCGCCCGGCGTGAGGCGCGGGCGGCGGGAGTGCGGTTGTCGTGGGAGGTAATCTAGAGCCCCGCGAGGCCGCCGTGAATCACACGTACGTAACGACTGGTCGGATCGTTGGTAGGCGATTCAGGCCTCATTACGCAACACTATCAAGCCAGTATAACGATATTCCATTGTATTTTAGCGACAGTAAAGCAACTTCATGCGCCAAGTCGCTCCAACACGCTTGCGCCCTCCATATCGTCGATCAGCACGAACTTCCCCCTCAACGGCTCGAAGTAGTACACGTCCGCACCCCGGATATCGAACCACAATCCGTGCAGCTGCAACTCGCCGCGGTCCACGCGCGACTTCACCAGCGGGTAGCCGCCGATATGCTCCAGTTGCTGCAAGACGTTCAGCTGAGACACGGTGCGAACATCGTCCGTCCCCTTCTTCCGCGCTTCCGCCAGCGCCGGCTCAGCGTGCCGCAGCCACGCGCGCAGGTTCGGTTCCGGGATCGTGCCGCGCCCGGCGCAGAGCGCCTTGATCGCTCCGCAGTCCGAATGCCCGCACACCACCACATGGCTCACTTCCAGCCGCGACAGCGCGAACTCGATGGCCGAGGCCTCCGACTCGTCGCTCGTCGAGCGCCCATCCACGTCGCTGGGCGGGATGAGGTTCCCCACGTTGCGCACGACGAACATATCGCCGGGATCGGTAGAGGCGAACACGTTCACCGCCACGCGGCTGTCCGAGCAGGCAATGAACAGCACGTCGGGGCGCTGGCCCAGCGCGAGCTCGGCGAACGTGTCCTGATAGTCCGCCCGCCGCAGCCGGCGGAACTCCATGATCCCCGCGATCAGTTTGCGCATCGCCTCCTCCTAGAGCAGTGAACTGAAGAGACGGGCCACGTTCCATCCCACCTGACGCCAGAGCGGCTGCGCACCCCAGATCGCCGCGTCGAGCCACTGACCTTCACGGAAGTACCGCTCCTGTACCACGCGCATCTGAGCGCAGACCGAGGGATCGTACGTGAGCAAAACGACCTCCTCATTGAGCGCGAATGAGCGGATGTCCATGTTCGACGAGCCGATCCAGCCGATCTCGTCGTCGATCGTGACATGCTTCGCGTGCAGGAACCGCTTGGAATACCGGCAGATCTTCACGCCGCCGGTGAGCAATTCCTCATAGTACGACTTCTGCGCATTGGACACGAGCAGCTGATCGTCCTGCCCGGGCACGACCAGCCGCACGTCCACGCCGCGCATCACCGCGGTGGTGAGCGCCTGGCGCAGCGCGTCGTCGGGAATGAAATACGGCGTCGTGATCACCGCCCGCTCGCGCGCGACGCCCAGCAGCGCCACGATGAGCCGCTGGCTGTTCTGGCGCGGGAAGAGCGGGCTCGACGGCAGCACCTGCGCGGGCGTCTCGCCCGTGATCTCCGGGTCGGGGAACGGCGTGCCGGGCTCGAGATTCTTGCCCGTCTCGATGAACCAGTCCTGCGCGAACACCGCCTGGAGTTCGAGCACCGCCGGCCCGGTGATGCGCACCATCAGCTCCTCGTACGTGAGCCCTGGTTTGAAGTCGGGCGCCACGAGGTTCATCGAGCCGGTGTAGCCAATGCGGCCATCGATCACGGCGATCTTCCGGTGGTTGCGGAGATCGGCGCGCGCCCCTTGTGACCGGATCAGTGACAGTTTGAGCGTCGCGAACGCGTCGATGCCTCTCGCGCGAAGCCGCGGTGCCAACTCTCTGAATCCGAACGGCCGCGATCCGATCGCGTCCGCCAGGAGACGACAGGCCACGCCGCGCTTCACGGCGCGCTCGAGCGCGTCCATGATGCGCGCCGCCACGGCGTCGTCGGCCACGATGTAGAACAGCAAGTGCACGTGATTCTTCGCCGCGTCAATGTCCGCGATCAACCGCTCGACAATGCCGGCATAGTCGGACAGGATCTCCGCGTGGTTCCCGCCGAGGATGGGCAGGTCGCCCAGCTGCTCGGTGAGGCGCACGGCCGGTGCGATCGCGGGCGCTTGCTCCGGATGGAACACCGCGGGGTGGGCGAGCAGCCGCGCGTACACGGGGCGCGCGCCCTCCTCGAATTCTGCCGCGCGCCGCAGCCGCCACGCGGGCATCCTGGTGCGGCCCCACGCGAGATACATGACGAGGCCAACGATCGGCTCGAAGAGGATGAGCAGCAGCCAGCCCTTCGCCGTCTCGGGCGAGCGGCGGAAGGGGACGATGACGACCGCGACGATCCGGATCGCCCACTCGACGGACAGGAACAGCACCCACCAGATGCCGTCGCCGAAGAGCGCGTGCGGGATCATCCGCCGGTGCGCGTCGAGGCGGTGAACACGATCGCGAGCATCGGCGCGTGCACGGGCGTGTCGCCGAACTGCGCGCCGATCGCCTTGGCGATCTCGTCGATCACGCGCACCGCGGGCACCGATGGCCGCTCCGCGATCCCCGTCGCGAGCGGCGTCCCGGTCGCGAATCCGGTCGCGAGATCGCGCGCCGTTGGCGAATGCATCTCCTTCGCGACGCGTTCGGATTTGACGCTGCCAAAGCCCGCGGCGGTGAGGAGGCCGGTGATCAATCCGACATCGAAGTAGCCGAATGGGATCGTGATGAAATCGGGAGGATCCACCGGGAAGAGCTTCACGACGGTCTCACGCGCGAGCCGCGACGTCGGATTCACCGCAAGGCTGTCCCACACCGAGAAGATCAACGTGCCGCCGGGCGCGAGCACGCGCCGCATCTCCGCGAACGCGACGGCTTTGTCGGGCACGAACATGACGCCGAACTGACACACGACCGCATCGAACGAGGCATCGGGGAACGGCAGCGCCATCGCGTCCGCCGGACGGAACTCGACGCCGGCCGCACCCGGCATGCGCGACCGCGCGTACTCGACCATCGCGGGGCTCAAATCGGTGGCCGTGAGAATGGGCATCCGGCCGCATCGCCGCGCGAAGTCGGCGGGTCACGATCCCGGTGCCGCACGCCACCTCGAGCACCCGCTTCGCGGTCTTCGGTAAACGCGCCGCCGCGTCGAGCGCATACGGCTCGAAGAACACCGGACCCAGATACTTGTCGTAATTCGCCGGAATGCTGCCGGTGAAACGAATGTCGGGAGCGGTCATCGTTCCTCTCCTACTTCGTGATCATCTGGAGCACCCACCAGACCGCCGCGGCCATGAGGGCAGCCATCGGGATCGTCGAGGACCCAGGCCCACACGATACGCCGCGCCACGCCCCAGCGCACGGCGCTCAGCCGGTTGGTCGCGCCCACGCCCATGATCGCACCGGTGATGGTGTGCGTCGTGCTCACCGGGATCCCGAAATTGGTCGCGAGCAAAAGGCTCATCGCGCCCGCGGTCTCCGCGCAGAATCCGCCCACCGGCCGCAGCTTGGTGATGCGCGTTCCCATGGTGAGCACGATGCGCCACCCCCCGAACAGCGTGCCGAGCGCGATCGCGCTGTAGCCGCCCATGACGACCCACAGCGGAATGTGGTCCGCGTTCTGGAGGTACAAGTGATGCAGCCAACCGGTCTGGCTCGCGAAGAGCGCCTGCGTGGAGACGAGCAGTCCGACGATGATGCCCATCGTCTTCTGCGCGTCGTTCCCGCCGTGGCCGAGCGAGAAGAGCGCAGAACTCGCGAGCTGCGCAGCGCGGAAGAAGCGATCCACCTTCGCCGGCGCGGTCCTGTGGAAGATCCACATCACCGCCACCATCAGGAGGTAGCCGAGCGCCATGCCGATGAGCGGCGACAGCACGATGAACAGCAGCACCTTGGTCCAGCCCGAGACGATGAGCGCGTGGAATCCCGCCTTCGCCACGGCCGCGCCGCCGTAGCCGCCGATGAGCGCGTGGGACGAGCTGGACGGGAGCCCGAAATACCAGGTGATGATATTCCAGACGATCGCACCCACCAGACCGCCGAGGATCACATTCGGGTCGACGATCGCTACGTCGATCAACCCTTTCCCCATCGTCTGGGCGACCTTGGTGCCCACGACGAACGCCGCGAGGAAATTGAACGAGGCCGCCCAGATCACCGCCGGCAGCGGCTTGAGCACGCGCGTGCCGACGATCGTGGCGATGGAGTTCGCCGAATCGTGGAAGCCGTTGCTGAAATCGAAGATGAACGCGACGACGACGATCGCGACGATGTAGATGATCACGAGATCAGTTGTGCTTCAGCGCGATGCTCTCCAGCACATTCGCCACATCCTCGCATTGGTCGAGCGCGCGCTCGAGGGTGTCGAACAACTCCTTCCACTTGATCACTTCGATCGGGTCGGGGTGGCCGGCGAACAGGTCGCCGATCGCCTGGTGGTAGAGCTGGTCGCCCTCTTCTTCACGGAGCTTGATGTCGCGGCCGCGCGCGACGACGATGCGCGAGTCCTTCATCTCGGCCACCGCCGCCTCAATGTGCTCCGTCGCGCGAATGAGCACGTCGCAGAGCGGGATCGCCTGCGGCAGCACCGTGGTGATGTGGAACATCTGCACGCGGCGCGCGGTGCCGTCCATCAGGTCGATCACGTCGTCGAGCTCGCCGGCCAGGAGATGGATGTCCTCGCGGTCGATCGGCGTCACGAAGCTGCGGTCGATGCGCAGGATGATCTTGTGCGTGAGCTCGTCGGCCTCGTGCTCCACCGCCTTGATCGCGGCCACATGCTTCTCGAGGTTCGCCGGCTCCGCGAACAACTGCCGCAGCAGCCGCGCGCAGGCGGATCCGCGCTTCGCGAGCTCGGAGAACATCTCGAAGAACGCTTCGTCTCGCGGGATCAGGCGCATCGGGGCGGTGAGCTCCATCGAGGGTAGGGTGCGTCGCGGGGTGGAACTTACGGCGGCGCGGGGCCGACGGCAAAGATTGGTAGGACGCGGGAAGCGGGAAGCGGGATGCGCCGCGGGACGCGTGGACTGCGCGGGGATCCAGCGCGCCCCTCCCGCTTCCCGCGGCGCTTCCCGCGTCCCGCTTCCCGAACGTGACAGAGCATCGGCCATTCGGCCACCCATCTGTCAGACTTATCTGCCAATCCGGCGTACTAGATAGGCCCAAATATTGCTTGGACTTATGCGCGTAAGCCACACCACCTGACTTTACTTGGAGTCAACGAGCATGGCACAGAAAGTCATCGGCATCGACCTGGGGACCACGAACTCCGTCGTCGCCGTCATGGAAGGCGGGGACCCGGTCGTCATTCCGAACGCGGAAGGCGGACGCGTCACCCCGTCGGTCGTCGGTTTCACCAAGGACGGCGAGCGGCTCGTCGGCCAGGTCGCCAAGCGACAGGCCGTCACGAACCCCACGAATACCGTTTTCTCGATCAAGCGCTTCATGGGCCGCAAGACCTCGGAAGTCTCCGAGGAGATGAAGCGCGTCCCTTATAAAGTGGTCGGCGGGCTGAACGACGTCGCCACGGTCGAGGTCCAGGGCAAGCGCCATTCGCCGCCCGAGATCTCGGCGATGATCCTCCAGAAGATGAAGCAGACCGCCGAGGACTACCTCGGCCAGAAGGTCGAGAAGGCGGTCATCACCGTGCCCGCGTACTTCAACGACTCGCAGCGCCAGGCCACGAAGGACGCCGGCAAGATCGCCGGCCTCAATGTGCTCCGCATCATCAACGAGCCTACCGCGGCCGCGCTCGCGTACGGCCTCGACAAGAAGAAGGACGAGAAGGTCGCCGTGTTCGACTTGGGCGGCGGCACCTACGACATCTCGGTGCTCGAGCTGTACGACGTGGATGGCGCGCGCCAGTTCGAGGTGAAGTCCACGAACGGCGACACGCACCTCGGCGGCGACGATTTCGACCAGCGCATCATCGACTGGCTCGTGGCCGAGTTCAAGAAGGATCAGACGATCGACCTCTCGAAGGATCCGATGGCGCTCCAGCGCCTCAAGGAAGCCGCCGAGAAGGCGAAGATGGAGCTGTCGAGCACGCAGCAGACCGACATCAATCTGCCGTTCATCACGGCCGACCAGTCGGGCCCGAAGCACCTGAACTACTCGCTCACGCGCGCGAAGTTCGAGCAGCTCGTGGGCGACCTCATCGACCGGACCCTCCCGCCGATGCAGCAGGCGCTGAAGGACGCGGGGATGAAGCCCGAGGAGATCGACGAGGTGATCCTCGTCGGCGGCTCGACGCGCATCCCGAAAGTGCAGCAGATCGTGAAGGACTTCTTCAAGAAGGAGCCCCACAAGGGCGTGAATCCCGACGAGGTCGTCGCGATCGGCGCCGCGATCCAGGGCGCGGTGCTCACCGGCGAGCAGAAGGACGTGCTGCTGCTCGACGTGTCGCCGCTCTCGCTCGGCATCGAGACACTGGGTGGCGTGAGCACGGTGCTCATTCCGCGCAACACCACGATCCCGACGAAGAAGAGTGAGACATTCAGCACCGCCGAGGACAGTCAGACCACGGTGGAGATCCACGTGCTGCAAGGCGAGCGCGAGCTCGCGCAGTACAATAAGACGATCGGCAAGTTCCAGCTCACCGGCATCCCGCCGGCACCGCGCGGCATGCCGCAGGTGGAGGTCACCTTTGACATTGATGCGAACGGCATTCTGCACGTGACCGCGAAGGACAAGGCCACGGGCAAGGAGCAGAAGATCCGCATCGAGGCGTCGAGCGGTCTGTCGGACGCCGAGATCAAGAAGATGACGGCCGACGCCGAGGCGCACGCGACGGAGGACAAGGCCAAGCGCGACCAGATCGACGCGCGCAACAAGCTGGATAGTCTCACGTACGAAGTGGACAAGAATTCGAAGGAATGGTCCGACCGGCTGAGCGCCGACCTCAAGGGCAAGCTGGAGAGCGCGGTGGACCGCGCGCGGAAGGCGCTGCGTGGCGAGGACATGGCCGAGATCAGCGCGGCACGCACGGAGCTGGAGAAGGCGTACAGCGAGGCCGGACAGTCGCTGTATGCGCAGGGGCAGCAGACCGCGGGTGAAGAGGCTACGGCGCATGCCGCGCACGAGAGTGCCGCGGACAATCCCAAGGGCACCGACCCGAAGAACGAGGCGGTCGAGGCCGATTACGAGATCGTGGACGACACGAAGAAGTAAGGCAACGCAACCGGCCCGGCCGGTGACGAATAGATGGACACGGTGGGGCTCCGGGAACCCCGGAGCCCCGCTGTACGTATCTATATGACCAACTCTCATCCCCGAAGGATCCCGAGTATGTCCAATCGATTCCTGTCGCGCGCGACGCTCGGCGTCGTCGCGGCCACTGCGTTCATTGCCGGTTTGGTGGTCACCGCCGGCTTCAATCTCACGCCGTTCGGCTACGCGCAGCAACGCAATGGCGCGAGCGCCCCGCTGCAGCTCGCGCAGAGCGCGCCGGTGCCCGAGGGCGGCAACACGTTCGTGTCGATCGCCGAGCATGTGACGCCGGCCGTCGTCTCGATCGTGACCGAGCGGAACGCGCCGAAGTCGTCGGCGCGCTCGCCACGCGGGCAGGCCGTTCCGCCCGGCATGGAGGATTTCTTCCGCCAGTTCGATCCGAATCAGAGGCAGCAGCCGGAAGAGGGCAGCGGCTCGGGTTTCATCGTGACGCCGGACGGATACATCCTCACGAACAACCACGTGGTGGCGGATGCCGACAAGGTGACCGTCACGCTGCTCGACAAGCGTATGTTCAAGGCGAAAGTGGTCGGCCGCGATCCCACGACCAATGTCGCGGTGATCAAGATCGATGGCTCGAACTTCCCGGTCATCTCGCTGGGCGATGACGCGAAGGCGCGCGTCGGCGAGTGGGTACTGGCCGTGGGAAATCCGCTCGGCCTCGACTTCACCGTCACCGCGGGCATCATCAGCGCGAAGGGACGGAGCCGCGAACTCCGCGGGCTGTACGCGAGCCAGTACGCGATCGTGGACTACATCCAGACCGACGCGGCGATCAACCCGGGCAATTCCGGCGGGCCGCTCGTGGACACGCGCGGCAATGTGATCGGCATCAACAGCGCGATCGCGAGCCAGACGGGCTACTACTCGGGCTACGGCTTCGCGATCCCGATCACGCTCGCGAAGACGGTCATGAGCGACATCATCCAGTACGGCCGCGTGCGTCGCGCGATCCTCGGCGTATCGATCTCGGACCTGCGGCCGGAAGATGCGCAGGCGGCCGGGCTCAAGGAGATCCGCGGCGCGTTGGTCGGTGGTTCGACCCCCGGACAGGAGAGTCCGGCGGCGCGGGCCGGCATCGAGGCCGGTGACGTGATCGTCGCGATCGATGGCGTGCAGGTGGACCGCGTGGCGCAGATGCAGCGCCAGATCCGCGACCACAAGCCGGGCGACGTCGTGACCGTGGACGTGATGCGATTCGGCGAGAAGAAGTCGTTCAAGGTGAAGCTCGCCGAGGCGCCGAACGAGGAGACCAAGGTCGCCGAGAACTCGAGCGGCAACGACGACAGTGTGCAGCCGGCGACGTACGACAAGCTGGGGATCTCGGTGGAGATCCTGAGCGCGGAGAAGGCGAGCCGCGCCGAGATCCCGGAGAACCAGCGCGGCCTCGCGGTGACCGACGTGGACGCGATGGGTCCGGCGTTCCATCAGCTGCAGCCGGGCAGCGACCTGATCGTGAAGGTGCTGAGCCCGAACCAGAAGGTCATCCACTCGGTGGCCGATCTGAACGAGGCGCTCGCCGGCGTGAAGGATGGCCAGGTGGTGACGCTGCTGGTGTACAACGCGGGCGCGAAGGCGACGCGTGTGGTGAATCTGAGGATCGGCGGCTAAGGGCGCGGTGGCTGGCCGCGCTCCCGTGCGTCTCTTAGGTTGGACGCGCGCGCGGGAGTGGCGGAATTGGTAGACGCGCTGGACTTAGGATCCAGTGGGGCAACCCGTGGGGGTTCGAGTCCCTCCTCTCGCACTGCCAGCGAACGCGGCGGCCGGTTTCCGGCCGCCGCGTTTTGCTGAAG
Source organism: uncultured Gemmatimonadaceae bacterium (assembly GCA_963737845.1). Taxonomy (GTDB): domain Bacteria; phylum Gemmatimonadota; class Gemmatimonadetes; order Gemmatimonadales; family Gemmatimonadaceae; genus DATKOH01. The sequence goes on from CAVTUD010000003.1 coordinate 340,925, forward strand.
TGGTTGGGTGTTGGATGATGCGAAACGGGGGCGCCGCGAATGCGGCGCCCCCGTTGAAGTTCTAACGGCCAACGTCTGTCCCCTACTGCTTCGTCGTCCCGTCCAACCACTGGCCGACTCCGCCATGCTGGCTGCACGCGCCGCTGTGCTGCTTCGCGTGCGAGTACGTGCCGTCCTTGCACTTCGCGATCGCGCCCTGCGGATCGTTGTTCGGATGATCGCCGTTGCCGGCCATCGCGGGCGCGGCGGCGGGCGCGGGAGCGGGCGGAGCGGGCGGCGTCGCACCGTTGTGCTTCACGCCGCCGTGATGCGAGCACGCGCCTTTGCCGCTCGTGTTCGACATGGTGCCGTCGGTGCACATGACGGCGGGGCCAGCCGCTGCGCTCGGCGGAGCCGGAGGTGGAGCGGGCGGTGCGGCCGTCGCGGTCGCCGCCGCTGCCGGCGCGCCGATGCCGCCGTGATGCGAGCACGCGCCCTTTCCGCTCTTCGACTGCGTTCCGTCCTTGCACGACACCATCGTCGCGGCCGCCGGTGGCGGCGCGGGAGGCGTGTGCGCGGCCTTCGTCTTGGCCTTGTCCACGCCGCCATGTCCCGAGCAGGCACCCGATCCCGTCGCGTTCGACGTGGTGCCGTCCACGCACACGCTCGCGGGCGTCTGCGCGCGGATCGAAGCGGGCAGCGAGAACATGGCAGCGAGCGCCGCCAGGCCGATCAGTCGTTTCAGCAAGTGAGCCTCCTTTGAAATGCGGCGGATCAGAAATCTGCAGACATCATCGTTCCATCGCGCGAGGTTCGGCGCAAGAGGGCGGTCTAACCACGCGGGAAGCGGGAAGCGGGAAGCGCCGCGGGATGCGCGAACGGCGCGATGAATCCTCGCGCCGTTGTCGCTTCCCGCGGCGCTTCCCGCTTCCCGCTTCCCGCGCAGTTCCGTGACCCTCTCCCCAGACGCTCGTTCAGAGGGGGTAGACGGGTCCCCAGGCGAGTCGTAGCGTTGCAAGAACGGGGAGGGCGTGGATGATCTGGTTGCTGATAGCGGCGGGCGTGATCGCGTTCGGCGGCGTGCTGCTCGGCTACGACCGGTGGAAGCGGCGTGAGGTGACGCAGCGCTACCCGGCCGAAGGCGAGCGCGTGAAAGTGGACGGCGTCAGCGTGCACGTGCTCGTGCGCGGCGGCGGCCGGCCGGTCGTGCTGTTGCACGGCAACTATGGCGACGCCACCGATTTCTCCGGACGTCTGCGCGAGCGCGTGAGCCGCGATTTCCAGGCCGTGATCATTGACCGCCCCGGCTATGGCCACAGCGAGCGGCCACCCGCCGGCCTCAGCGTGAGCGGCCAGGCCGAGCTCGTGCGCGACGCCGTGCAGCGCGTCGGCATCGAGCAGCCACTGCTCGTGGCGCATTCGTGGAGCGGTTTCCTTGCGCTGGCGTACGCGCTGGAGCACGGCAGCGAACTGTCGGGCCTCGTGCTGCTGAACCCGCTTTGCTACGCCGACGACAATACGCGCCACACCGATCCGCACGGGCACCTCATGGCGCGCGCGAGCGACCGGCTCACGCCCGTGCTGCAGCCGCTGGTGGGATACCGCGTGTATCGCGCGACAATGCGCGCGCGATTCGCACCGGAGCCGGTGCCCGACACCGAGGCAACGGACCCGCTGCTCGCGTTCCGTCGCGCCCGCCCCGCGCAGCGGCACGCGCGCGACGAGGATTTCTCCGCGAGCTACGACAGCTCAGGCGAACTCTCCGCGCGCTACGGCGAGATCGCCCTGCCGCTCGTGATCGTGGTAGGCGACAGCGACCGCGTGGCCGTGCCGGCGCGCCAGGGGTACCGGCTGCACAACCAGGTGCACCGCTCCCGTCTCGTCGTGCTGCCCAATGCCGGCCACATGATCCACATCACGCGCCCCGACGCGGTGATGGACGCGATCCACCAAGCGTGGGACATGTCGCACACCCGCGATTCCGATACGTCGCGGCCCACGCCGCCGAGTGTGAGCGCGGGGTTCATCAAGCGGAGCTAAGAACGAATCGCGGCAAGCGGGAAGCGGGAAGCGCCGCGGGAAGCGAGAACAGACGAGGGCCCCTCGTTAGTTCTCTCTTCCCGCGGCGCTTCCCGCTTCCCGCTTGCCGCTTCCCGCTTCCCGCCGGCCCCCGCGGGGCTTCCCCACCCATTATCTTGAGGGCATGTCCATCGAGATCAAATCCACGAAGAGTGAGGGCCTCGAGCGCCGCATGGCGGTGACGGTCCCGCTCACGGATGTGAAGAGCGCGGAAGACAAGGCGGCCACCCGGTACGCGACGCAGGTGCGCATGCCCGGGGTTCCGTCCGGGCAAGGCACCGGCGGCAGTTGTGCGCAAGAAGTTCGCCGAGGCGATCCGGCAGGAAGCGATCGAGGCGCTGGTGCAGGAAGCGTTCAAGACGGTGCTCGAGCGCGACAAGCTCGACCTCGCGACGCAGCCGCACGTGCACGATCTGCACTTCCACGAGGGGCAGCCGCTCACGTTCGAACTGCACCTCGAAGTGAAGCCCACGATCGCGCTCGCGCGCACGTCCGGCTTCCGCGTGCCCCGCAACGAGAAGCCGCTCACCGACGAGATGGTGAAGGAGCAGCTCGAGACGCTGCGCGACCAGCGCGCCGCCTGGACGCCGGCGACGGGCCGCGCGCAGCCGGGCGACATGGTCACGGTGATGCTGGCCACCACCGACGACACCGGCACGTCTGCCCGAGGGCAAGGAGTATCGGATCGTGGTCGGCTCCGGCCAGGCGATCCCGGCCATCGAAGAGCTGATCATGAGCACCGACGCGGGCGCGACGCAGGAAGGCCCCGTGAAGTGGCCGGATGACTTCCCCGACGAAGCGCAGCGCGGCAAGACGAAAACGGTGCGCGTGCAGGTCGTGGACGTGAAGCGCAAAGAACTCCCCGCGCTCGACGACGCATTCGCGCGCGAAGTGGGCGACTTCGATTCGCTCGACGCGCTCCGCACCGCCGTGCGCGCCGATCTCGCCACGCACAGCACGCGCGAGGCCGACGCCGAAGTGCGGCAGAAGCTGATCGACGAGATCGTCTCGGCGAATCCGTTCGAGGTGCCGGTGAGCTGGGTGAACGATCTGGTGCGCGCGCTACGCCGAGATGTACCAGATCCCCGAGGAGGAGAAGCAGAAGTTCGCCGGGGAGTTCCGCCCGGTGGCGGAGCGTCAGGTGCGGCGCGACCTGGTGATCGAGACGATCGCGACGCGCGAGAAGCTGGCGGCGTCGGAATCCGACATCGATGCGCGCGTGGCCGACGTCGCCGCCAAGCGCGGCGCCGAGCCGGGTGCGATCTACGCGTCGCTCCAGAAGGCCGGCCGCATCAAGGAGATCGAGCGCAGCATCACGGAAGACAAGGTCTTCGCGTGGCTGCTCGAGCACAACGAGATCCAGAGGAGCGCTTAGAGTGTCCAAGACCCCAACCGGGAACCTGCCAGTGTCGACGATCTATCCTCCCTACGTGATCGAGCGGTCGAGCCGCGGCGAGCGGACGTACGACATCTTCTCGCGCCTGCTCATGGACCGCATCGTCTTCCTCGGCACGCCGATCAACGACGACGTGGCGAACATCGTCATCGCGCAGCTGCTGTTCCTCGAGGCGGACAACCCCGAGCGCGACATCTATCTCTACATCAACTCGCCGGGCGGCAGCGTGTCGCGCGGGCATGGCGATCTACGACACGATGCAGTTCCTGCACGCGCCGATCAACACGATCTGCATGGGCATGGCGGCGAGCATGGGCTCGTTCCTGCTGGCGGGCGGCACCGCGGGCAAGCGCAGCGCGCTGCCGCATTCGCGCATCATGATCCACCAGCCGATCGGGCGGCACGCAGGGCACCGCGGCCGACATCGAGATCCAGGCGCAAGCGAGATCCTGTACCTGCGCGCGAAGATGAACGAGCTGTTCGCGCGGCACACCGGGCGCAGGTGGAGCAGATCGAGCGCGACATGGACCGCGACCGGTTCATGAGCGCCGACGAGGCGAAGGACTACGGCATCATCGACAGCGTGATCGCGCAGCACCGGGCGATCCAGAAGGATGCGAAGGAGAAAGTCGTCACTTTGTGAAATGATTCACTAAGACGGAGCGAGATTGTGGCGCTCCTCCGGGTTGACCGTCTTCTGAGGGGATGTTAGATACCTCGCGCCTCCTGCTTCCCGGATACACATGTCCCACGACAAGCACCTGCGCTGCTCCTTCTGCGGAAAGTCCAAGGATTCGGTCCGGAAGTTCATTTCGGGCCCGTCGGTCTACATCTGCAACGAGTGCATCGCGCTCTGCAACGAGATCCTGGCGGAGGATGAAGAGCGCGAGGTAGCGGAAGCGATCACGCAGGTCCCGACGCCGCAGGAAATCAAGGACGTCCTGGACCAGTACGTGATCGGGCAGGAGAAGGCCAAGAAAGCGCTCGCCGTCGCGGTGTACAACCACTACAAGCGCATCAATCAGCGCGTCGAACCGCGACGACGATGTGGAGCTCGACAAGTCGAACATCTTGCTCTCGGCCCCACGGGCGTGGGCAAGACGCTGCTGGCACAGACGCTGGCGCGCATTCTCGACGTGCCGTTCACGATCGCCGACGCCACGACGCTCACCGAAGCCGGGTACGTCGGCGAGGACGTCGAGAACATCCTGGTGCGGCTGCTGCAGGCCGGCGATTTCAACGTCGCCGAGTGCGAGCGCGGCATCGTGTACATCGACGAGATCGACAAGATCGCGCGCAAGAGTGAGAACCCGAGCATCACGCGCGACGTGAGCGGCGAAGGCGTGCAGCAGGCGCTGCTCAAGATCCTCGAGGGCACCGTGGCGAGCGTGCCGCCGCAGGGCGGCCGCAAGCATCCGCAGCAGGAGTACATCCAGATCAACACGAAGGACATCCTGTTCATCTGCGGCGGCGCCTTCGACGGCCTCGAGAAGATCATCGAAGCGCGCACGGGGCGGCGGCAGATCGGCTTCACCACGGAAGAGGTGAAGAACGGGAAGGCGCAAGGACCTGGTGGTGAACCCGTTCGGCGAAGTGGAGCCGGACGACCTGCTCCGCTATGGGCTGATCCCGGAACTGGTGGGCCGCCTGCCGGTGACCGTGGCGCTCGAGTCGCTCGACGAGGACGCGCTGGTGCGGATCCTGAAGGAGCCCAAGAACGCGCTCACCAAGCAGTACACGAAGCTGTTCGACCTCGAGGACGTGAAGATCACGTTCGACGAGCCGGCGCTGCGCGCGGTGGCCACCAAGGCGATCAAGCGCGGCACCGGTGCGCGGGGGCTGCGGGCGATCCTGGAAGAACTGATGACGGACATCATGTTCGATCTGCCATCGCGGGACGATATCGTAGAAGTGAAGATCACGGAATCGTGCGTGATCAACGGGACGCCGCCGCTGCTCGAAATTGCGCCGAAGAGGCAGAAGAAAGAGGCGTAACTCGCTACGAACGGCGTGAGTCGAACCCCGAACGCCGTTATTGGTACCCCAAAATCCGTGAGTTACGAGTCGTGCGTCGTGGACCACCCACGGCGTGCGTATCGAGTCGTGCGTGTTCGACCACCAACGGCGTGCGTACCGAGTCGTGCGTGTTCGACCACCGACGGCGTGCGTACCGAGTCGTGCGTGTTCGACCACCAACGGCGTGCGTACTGAGTCGTGCGTTCCCACGCACGCCGTTCGTGCCTGACGCACGACTGGTTACTCACGCAGTGGGTGGTCGAACACGCACGACTCGGTACGCACGCTTTCAGTGGTCCAACACGCACGACTCGGTACTCACGCTTTCAGTGGTCCAACACGCACGACTCGGTACTCACGCCCTTCGGAAGTAGCGAGTAGTAGGGCGTTTATAGGGAGTGGGGGGTATATTGCTTCATGCCCCTCTCCATTGTTCGTGAGTCCGAGAGATTCGACGTCCCCGACAAGCTTCCCGTCATGCCCCTCCGGGATGTCGTGGTCTTCCCGTACATGGTCATCCCGCTGTTGGTTGGTCGGCCCGCATTGCTCGCGGCGATCGAGGCGGCGCTCGCGGCCGACCGGTGGATCTTCCTCGTCGCGCAGAAATCAGCGGACACGAACGAACCCGGCGCCAAGGATCTCTTTCGCACGGGCGTGATCGGGCGCGTGCTGCAGCTCGCGCGCAACGCGAACGGCACCACGAAGGTGCTCGTCGAGGGCGTCGGCCGCGCGCGCGTCACGCGCTACATGCCGGGCGAGCATCACCTCAGCGCGCTCGTCGAGCCGCGTCCCTTCCGCGATCATCAAGCCACACCCGACGAGCACGCGCAGATCCGGCGCGTCGTCACGCTCTTCGACGAGTACGTGAGCATGCACCGCCGGATCCCCGGCGAAGTCGCCGCGCTCGTGCAGGGCGCGCAGAGCGTGGACAAGCAGGCCTTCGCGGTCGCGGCGCATCTGCTCGTGAAGCTCGAGCAGCGCCAGAAACTCCTCGAGGCGGCGCACATGCGCGCGCTGAACGAACTGCTGGGCGAAACGCTCGTCGCCGAGAACGAGATCCTGCGCCTCGAACGCAAGATCGACAACGAGGTGCGCGGCTCCCTCTTCCAGAACCAGCGCGAGTTCTACCTGCAGGAGCAGCTGAAGGCCATCCACCGCGAACTCGGCCAGGAAGAGGGCGACGGCTTCGACGAACTGCAGGCGCAGATCGAGAAGAAGAATCTCCCCGCCGCGGTGAAGGAGCGCGCCGAGCGCGAGCTGCGGAAATTGCGGCGTACGTCCCCGCTCTCGCCCGAGGCGACAGTGGGCCGCAATTATCTCGATTGGCTCCTCGCGCTCCCGTGGACCGAACGCAGCGACGACGTGATCGACGTGACGCGCGCGCGCGAAGTGCTCGACGAGGATCACTACGGCCTCGAAGATGTGAAGGACCGGATCCTCGACTACATCGCGGTGCTCGCGCTCGTCGGGAAGATGGAAGGTCCGATTCTGTGCTTGGTGGGCCCGCCGGGAGTCGGCAAGACGAGTCTCGGCCGCTCGATCGCGCGCGCGCTCGGCCGCAAGTTCGTGCGCATGTCGCTCGGCGGCGTGCGTGACGAAGCCGAGATCCGCGGACATCGCCGCACGTACATCGGGTCGCTGCCCGGGCGCGTCGTGCAGGCGATGCGGAAGGCCGAGGTGGTGAATCCGGTGATCCTGCTGGACGAAGTGGACAAGCTCGGGCAGGATTGGCGCGGCGATCCGGCGGCGGCGCTGCTGGAAGTGCTCGATCCCGAGCAAAATAAAGCCTTTAACGATCATTATCTCGAGGTCGATTACGATCTCTCGCAGGTGCTCTTCCTCACGACCGCGAACACGATCGGGCAGATCCCCGACGCGCTGCGCGACCGCATGGAAGTCATCCGGCTCGCGGGCTACGTGGATCACGAGAAGTACGCGATCGCGCGGCAGTTCCTGATCCCCAAGCAGCTGCGCGCGCACGGGATCGATCCGGCGAAGGTGACGTTCGCGCCCGACGCGGTGCCCGCGATCACGCGCGGCTACACGCGCGAGGCGGGCGTGCGCGAGCTCGAGCGGCGGTTGGCGCGCGTTGCACGCAAACTCGCGCGCGAAGCGGTGGTTGATCCGGCGAACCCGCCGGCAATGCAGCATGTCGCGGCATCGGACCTCGAGCGGTTGCTCGGCGTTCCGCCCTTCGACGAGGCCGACGAGAAGCGCGAGGACCGCGTGGGCGTCGCCACGGGATTGGCGTACACGTCCATTGGCGGCGATCTGCTCGAGATCGAAGTGGCGGTCGTGCGCGGGCGCGGGCGTCTGCAGCTCACCGGAACGCTCGGCGACGTGCTGAAGGAATCGGCAGGCGCGGCGCTCACGTATGCGCGGTCGCGCGCGACCGTGCTCGGCATCGACCCGGAATTCCCGCGGTCGCGCGATCTGCACGTGCACATTCCCGATGGGGCGACGCCCAAGGACGGTCCGAGCGCGGGCATTGGGATCGCCGTGGCCGTGGTCTCGGCGTTGACGGGAGTTCCGGTGCGTGGCGACACAGCGATGACGGGCGAGATCACGCTGCGCGGACGCGTACTGCCGATCGGCGGGCTGAAGGAGAAACTCGTCGCGGCGCGGCGCGGCGGTGTGACGCACGTGATCATCCCCGAAGGGAACGCGCGCGAGCTCACCGAGATCCCCGACGACATCAAGAGCGGGCTGATCTTCCATCCGGTGACGACGATGGATGAGGTGCTCAACTTCGCGCTGCGCGGAGAGCGGCCGGCGGCGGCAGTGGCGCCGAGCGCTGGTGCGGCGGCGTCGATCGCCGCTATTGTGCCGCCGCACACCCATTGAGCGCGCCAGACCCGCTCGTCATTCGCGAGATCGAGTTCCTGGGCGGGCTCGCGCAGGCGGGCGGCTGGCAGCCGAGCAGCGATCTGCCGGAGATCGCGTTCGCGGGGCGGTCGAACGTGGGGAAGAGTTCGCTGCTCAACAAACTCGTGAAGCGGAAGTCGCTCGCGCGCGTGAGCCAGACGCCGGGCAAGACGCGTGAGATCAATTTCTTTCGCGTGAACAACGAGTTCGTGCTCGTGGATCTTCCCGGGTACGGATACGCGCGGGTGTCGAAGGAAGCGCGATCCACGTGGCGTCCGCTGATCGAGGGCTACTTGAAGCGCAGCGAGCCGCTGCGCGGCGTGGTGCAGTTGGTGGATGCGCGCCACGAACCGACGCCGGAGGATCGCCAGATGCTCGATTTCCTCGCGGAGATCGGCGTGCCGACCATCGTGGCGCTCACGAAAACCGATAAGCTGAAGAAGGCCGAGGTCGTTCCGCGCGCGGCGGAGTTGGCGCGCGCGCTGGGGCTGGACGACGAGCAGGTGATCCCGTTCAGCGCGGTCACTGGCGCGGGGCGCGACGATCTGGCGGAGGCGGTCGTGGAGCTGGTGCGGGCGCCAAGCTGGCGGGCTGCGGCGGCTCCGGCGGAGCCGGGCGACGCGCTGTAAGGAATTGGGCGCGGGCGGCATTTGGATGGCGACGCTGAGAGGACGCGCGCCGACGAATGCCTGATCATCGACAAATGAATTCTGGCGAGAGCGTGGGTGCACTGATCGATCGTGCACGCCGCGGCGACACGGACGCGCTCGCGGAGTTGTTCCGTGGGCATGCGACGGTGGTGCATCGCGTGGCGTTCTTTCTCACCGCGAGCGCGGATGACGCAGAGGACGTCGTGCAGGATGTGTTCGTTGGACTGCCGGAGGCATTGCGGAGCCTGTCGGATCCCGCCGCGTTCGCGGGTTGGCTCAGGCGGATCGCGGCGCGAACGGCATTGATGCGAATGCGGAGCGAGAAGCGGCGGCGGCAATCGACGGTGAACGATGCGGATGCGGTGGCGGCGCCGGCGCGCAGCGATGCCGACCGGATGTCGATCGAAACCGCGATCTCGCGACTGCCGGCGGAACTGCGCGAGGTGTTCGTGCTGAAGGAAATGGAGGGCTATTCGCACGCCGAGATCGCGGGGATGCTGGGGATCTCGACGGGTAATTCGGAAGTGAGATTGTTCCGTGCGCGGCAGCGGCTGCGCGCGATCCTGGGAGGCTGACGTGATCTTCCATCCGAGCGAACACACGCTGTCGCGTTATAGCGACGGTGAACTGACGGGAATGCGGGCGAAGCGGGTGGCGGCGCACCTCGAGACGTGCGCGCGATGCCGCGCGGTGGTGTCGTCGGTCCGCGCGCTCGGTGACTCGGCGCGCGGAGCGGCGGCGCCGGCGATGCGCGGCGGCGTGTGGGAGCGCATTGCCGAGCGGCGCAGCGGCGGGGAGCGCGTAATCTTGCCGGTCGAGGCGGGTGCCGGACCGGCGCGGAGCCGCCTGTGGATCGCCGCCGTCGCGGCTGCGCTGGTGATCGCGGCGATCGGGATCGTGGCAAGACCACTCGTTCGACACGCGGCAGCCGCGGACCGGCCGACACTCACGTTCTCGCCGGCGTTCCCGAAACCCGGTAGCAGCGTGAACGTTCGATATCAGGCCGATCCGCTCCTCGCCGATGAGAGCGCGCTGCGGGTGCGCGCGGCATTCTTCTCCTCCTATCTGTCCCGCGATGCCTCCGATTACTTCGCTCCTCGTGGAGTGGTCGTCGCGTCGCTCACGAGGAACGCCGACGGGACCTTCGGCGGCACGCTCGCATTCCCCGACTCCGCGGCCTACGCGCTGCTCATCGTCGAGAACGACGATGGATCGCAGATCGACAGCAACCATTGCGGCCTCTTTGACCTCGTCTCCGCGTCACCGGACGGGCGGCCGTCGTTCGCCGGATTGCTTGCGCGCGCGATGCGCGGGACGGTGGCCTGCTGCATCCCGGGAACCAGCGGCCGCGCGCTCATGGCGGCCGACAGTCTCGTAGCGATCTATCCGGACAGCGCGCAGAGCTGGGCGACGAAGGTGATGGTCGAGGGATCATCCCGCATTCCGAATTGGCTGAGCGTGTTCAGTTCGCGCGAGCGGCGGTTCGCGAAGCTCGAGAAGACACTCGCAGCACGAGCGTCCATCTCGCCCGGCGAGATGAGCGCGATGGCGAGATACGCCGGGATGATCGAGGATTCTGCGGCGTCGGAGCGTTGGCGCGCGCGGTTGCTCGACGAGTACCCGTCTGATCCTCGGTCGCTCGTGATGCTCGGGTGGGATGCGCGCGCCCCGAGCCCGGACTCGGCGCGGGCGCTGCTGCCGCGATTCGAGGAAGCGTGGACGACGCGATCCGACGCGCGGGAGTTGATCGCGGATCGCGGTCTTGGGATGGCGATCGCGACGAAGGACACCCTGGCGATGGCGCGATGGGCATCGCGGTTCGAGGCGCTGCCGGCGCCGGGGATCGTGCTCTTCCAGCCGTCGTTCCTTGCCGACTCGCTCACGCGTTCTACGGCCCACCGCCAGCTCGACGCGCTCGTGCGTGAAGTGCTCGCGGAGCCGCGCGCGAGCCGCGATCTCTACTTTACGCGTCCGCAAGATTCCATACGCCGGCATTTCGTCGCGGCGCATGCGCTCGTGATGTTGAGCGATGGCATGCTCAAGGACTCGCAGCCGCGGCTCGCGCTGGACACCATCAACGTCGCCATACGGCTGGTCTCGGGCGCAGCGTTGCCGGTCTGCGGCACCAACGGCGTGTACCGCGAACGCGCCAAGGTGTTCTTCGTCCTCGGCGATTCGGCGTCGGCGCATTGCGATCTCACGTTCGCCGACAAGTCCGATTCCGCGCCGGGCAAGACGTGCGTCAGGTGGGCGGCAGCGCCGTGACGAATCGCAGCGACCGCACGATCGCGAGTCCGATGCGCTGGGACTGCACGTCGTTCGCGTGGATTGTCAGGCGGATCACACTGTCGCCGTGCGCGTCGACCTGCGAGTACACCTCGTAGATCTGTGCGTTGCCCGATGACGAGAGCCGCCCGGTCTCGACCCGCGACGCATGACCCACGAATGATCGCTCGCTGCAGTCGGGGACGCGACCCGAATCGCCGGGCATGACGGCCCTGCCGCGGATCTGCGGCCAGCGCGGGTCGGAGCGTCGCGCGCTCAAGATCGTGAGGGACAACGAGGCCTCAGGGTCGCTCCAATGCGTCGGCCCGTCGGCGGAGCGGTATATGGTGTTCATGCGTGTCGTCCGCGGCACGCGAAGGCGGGCGAGCGGCGTGGCCGGGATCTCGATCCAGCCCGTCGTGTCGACGTTGGCGGGAGCATCGCACCGCAGCGACTCGACGACCGGGAGCGGCTTGGGCCGGTTCGTGAAGGACACGAGCCAGATGACTCCGTAGATCGTCGGGATCGTCATCAGCGCCGCGACGATCGAGATCATCACGTACTGCGACGGCGTCGGGTTCTTGATCATGACGTCACGGCGCGCTGCCCGACCACTTCGCAGCGCGTCACGCGCTGCGGGCCGCCGCCGCTCGCGTCCACGAAGGCCTGGATCACGAAGTTCACCACGGGCAGTCGCGCGATCATGCCAGCCATCGCCCACGCAAAGTTGATGTGCTCGAGCGCGCGTGCGACGGCGGCGACACCCTGCTCGTCGCGAGTGCCATCACCGGGATCGTACGTGATGCGCGTGAGGTCGCGTGAGGGATGCGATTCGGCGGGAATGATCTCGAGCGACACGGGATGGCGCCAACTGAACCAGCGCGCGATCGCGCGGCACTTGGTGCAGTCCGCAGACACATAGAGCACCGCGCGCCGGCCCGGCGTCGCATATGGGCGCCAGCGCGGGATCCACGCGCGCACGGCGTGGCGATACGCGCGCCACGGTTCGCCGAAACGCGCGCCGAGATCACGCTGTTCGTCCCAGGCGGCGAGGCCAGCGCTATAGATCACTGACATCACGCCGGCGGCCGCGAGCCACCAGCTCGCGAGCAGCGCGCCGAGTCCCAGCAGGATCACTGAGTTCGCGAGTTGCATGGGATTCGAGACGTAGGCGTAGGGTCCGCTGGTGACGAGTCGCTTCGTGGCGTCGAACGGGACGGGAGTACCGCTGCCCCGGAGGACGAACTCCTGCACGGCGCTGGCGCCGAGCGCGGCGGGAATGGCGAGCAACTGCAGCGCGAGTGAGACGATCCAAGCCGGACGCGCGGCGAGCGCGCTCCAGTCGCCGCCGGTGTGCGCTAGGATCACCGTCGGAAGAATGCCAAGCATGATCGCGCTGAACGAGGCGCACAGCAGCACAGCACGCGCGGGGAGATGCGTGTCGTCGCGCGTCCAGCGGTAGAACAGTTGCGCAGGAATGAGACAGAGCGCGATGGCGATCACTTCGCCGGCGAGCCATGTGGGGCCGAGTCGCAGCGCGGGCGCGAGCTGCGGCATGGCGATGAGATCGAGCACGAGCATCGCAATTGCGATCGCGGCGATGCGAGCGCGTGGGAAAGCGAGCGCGGGGATCGCGCTCCAGAGGAGCGCCCAGCCGACGAGCAGTTCGATCGGGAATCCGAAGAGGCTCGGGCCGGTGGCGTCAAAGCTCCACCAATGGAACCGAATCGCCGCGGCGTGCACCGGCAACAGCGAGACCATGCACCACGCGAATGCGAAGAGAATGCCGGCGCGTGCGCGTGGCGACGGCGGGCGCCAGAGCCAAAGCGCCACGGTCACGGCGACCGGCACGTAGAGCGAGCCGGCGAGCAGAACGTCGATGCGTTCCATGATGGCGCTCAGCTCCCTGTGGCGGCGGTGGTGATCAGGTAGTTCGCGGTCAGCCACGCTCCATAATGTTCCCACGGGGCGAAGTACCATGCCGGATCGAGCGTGCGACGGTAACGGAGCGTCCACGAGATGCGCGCGTGCGTGGCGTCGATCGCGCTCCAGGTCACGTCGGCACCTTCCCACGTGAGCCAGTGGCGGAGGTACGAGTCGTCGCTCATTGCGACGAACGTGACCGCTCCGGGCGACGAACTCGCGACGCGCATCGTGAGCGTGCCGGGATGGTGGCCGGCGTGCGAGAAGAGGATCGTGCGTTCGTCGCCCACGGCGAGGCCCGCGCCGGTCATCTGCACGGGACGCGGGAAACGCATGCGGAAGAACAGCGGCAGCGGCACGTCGAAGCGCGGCGTGCGCGCGAGGGATGCGGCCACCGAGTCGGCGCTCAGTGGTACGACGCGAGTGACAGTAACGCTCGCATCGCGCGCGAAGTTGAAGCCGGGGACCACGCCTTCCATGCTCGCGATCAAGAACACCGGCAGCGCGATGGCAGGCAGGATCTGACGGCCGCGGCGCGTGTGCCGCCAATAGTCGCTCTCGGCGATGCGGCCGATGATCACGCCCACGAGCATGAAGAGCGGCGAGGCCATCACGATGCAGATGAACCCTTCACCGAGCAGGATGCCGGAGACGAGCAGTGCGATCGTCGTGGCCTTGAGGATGAGACCGGTCGTCGTCTTCGCCGGACCGACGAAGGCGACCATGATGATCGCGAGGAGCGTCGGAATGCCAATGAACAACAGCGATGAGTGCTCGAGGTGCTCCGTCTTGAGCAGGCGGAACCCGACGCTCGCTGCCGCCACCGCGAGGATCACGCCGATGGCCGCGCGGTTCGGGCTGGGCTCAGCGTCCTTGGTCGGGTCGAACGTGCTGTCCATCATGCGGCCTCCTGGGCGGCGCCGGTCGTGAGGCCCGCTTCCGCCAGCATCGCGATCACCCGGCGGCGGATCGGGCGGAAGATCGGGAGTTTCGCGATCGCAAGGAATCGCACGACGGCATTGAGCGCGCGGTCGGTGAGCTTCCGCGTGCGGATCTGGTGCGGCGTGCGGTCGTACAGGAAATAGAGGAGCAGGCCCATGTGCATGGCCCAGAGCGCGAGGGGCGCGATGGCGCGCACGTCGGGCGGCAGCGGCTCTCCGTCGAGAGCCCTCGCGAAGAGCGCGACGCTCTCATCGCGCAGCTGCTGCGTGCTCCGGCCGAGGAACGAGAGCGGGTGGTCGGGCGATCCGGTGTAGCGGAGCAACGCGCCCATCAATTTCCGGTCGGGCTCCAGGAGGTCGAGCTTGGAATGGAAGACGATGCCGAGCCGGGCGCGAAGCGTGCGCGCCGTCCGGGAACTCGGCGGCGACGCGCGCGGCGTGCAGGCCCTGCGCCTGGTCGTAGTAGGCGAGGACGATCGCGTCCTTGGACGGGAAGTAGTGGTAGGCGGCGCCGAGCGCGACGCCCGAGGCGGCGGCGATGTCGCGCATCGTAGCGGCGTCGAAGCCGTCGCGGCGGAAGAGGGTGAGCGCGGCATCGCGGATGCGGTCGCGGGTGGCCTCGCCCTTGGGTGAGAGTGTTTTGAACATGTTCAATAATGTGGGACCCCCAGATCGGCCTGTCAAGGGGATTATTGAACATGTTCAAAACGTTACAGATGGCCTGCGGGCAGCGGAAACCTGTGGCGGCCCGGCGGGCTTATCTTCTTAGACCCCAGCGACCTCCACTCTTCGGAGCCCTGTCATGGTGCTGCGCCCCCTTCGCCCGCTCCCGCCCCGCCCCGTACACGACGTGTTCGACAGCTGGCTGGACGGACTCGAGCACCAGCTCGCCGACCCCGCCGCCGACCGCGTCGCGATCTGCCGGCGCACGCTGCTGGACCTGGTATATCCCCAGTTCGCTGCGAACTATGACACGGCGATCCAGGACAAAATGCTGCCGCTCGCGACGCGCGCCGCGCTCATCTCGCTCGACCCGCGGCATATCACGCTCGAGCCGGAGTACTACGCCGAGTGCGACGACGAGAAGTTCCAGAAAGTGAAGCCGCTGCTTGTGGCTCTGGTACAGCTTCGACCGCACGGCGATCGCGGGGCAGAACGTGGACATTGCGATCCGGTTCCGGCGCATCCTCGCGCCGCACATCTTCAAGCGTTGCGGCAAGAATTTCAAAGCGTTCCAGAACGTGGAGTTCTCCTTCGGCTACAACATTGAGGCGGGCGACGACGTGGTGATCCACCGTCACGTGCTGCTCGACGACCGCGGCGGGCTGATGCTCGGCAATCGCGTGAGCGTCTCGGACTACGCGAACATTTATAGCCACACGCATTCCATCGTGGACCAGAAGGACGTGACCGACGCCGTCACGACGCTCGAGGACGACGTGCGCATCACCTACCACGCCACGGTGCTCGCCGGCGTGACCGTAGGCACGAACGGCATGGTCGGCGCGATGGCGCTCGCGACGAAGGATGTGCGGCCGTTCCATGTGAACGTCGGGATCCCGGCGAAGTCCGTGCGCATCAAGCCGAATGCCCCGCCACATCCAGAGGTCCACAGCAGCGCGCAGAGCAAGAAGCCAAAGTAGACCTGTAGGGTGCTGGCGGAGATCACGAAAACTGCTTCGACGCGGATTATGCGGAATCAGCGGACTATGCGGATCGCTTCGCGCGCGATGCAGGCTACTCGCGCGCGGTCGAGTGTGTGCTGTTGGGGTTAACCACAAGAACACGGTACTGACCGGCCGCGCGATGCCAGTGCGCCTCGAGGAGCGGTCCGCAGAATCCGCTGATTCCGCATAATCCGCGTCGAAGCAGTTCTCGTGATCCCGAATCGCGGGCAACGGCTATGTGATGCTAGCTTAGTCGCGTGACTACTCCACGGAATTGTGCGCTCGCGCTCGCAATCATGGCGGCCGCATGCGGCGCGCCGATGAATCTCGAGTTGAACGGGCTCAGCCCCCAGCCGCTCGGCGCGACGCTCAAGTGCGTCGCGAGCACCGCGGACTCGCTCGGCTTCAAGCCCGTGACGGTCAACAACGGCAAGGGCATTGAGGCGACGCACAAGGATTCGGTGCTCGCGCCCTATGAAGATGGGCGGCTCGACAAGATCGCGGCGAGCGGCGCGAACGCCGAGAGCAATGAAGGGGCGTCAACGCTGCACATGACCGCGAGCAGCTTCACGCTGCACTGGACGCGCGTTGGCGTAGAGACGCAGGAGATCCCCGCGTCCGATCAGGCGACGGCCGCCGCGCGAGCGATCATGTCCAAGTGCGCTGGAGCGAGCTGAAGCCTTAGGCGGACTCGCTCCCCGTCACTTCGCCGGCGCGGCCGGGGAGGGTGATGCGCGCGAGCTGACGCACCGGTACCTTCGCGCGGTCGCGCGAGCGTCTCGCGCGCGATCTGCTCCATGGTCACGAAGCCAACACCATCGGCGCGCCAGGAATCGAGCTGGCGCTCGAAGAGAGGGAGCAGCGCGGTCGCCTCCACCTCGGTGTGGATCGAATGCACCTCGGTCCCCTGCACCGCCTTCGTGTAATACGCGATGAACGCGTCGTCGCTCGCGAACTCGGGCGAGTTGTACGTCTCATCCCACGTCGGCAGCGTGGTCGGGATCTCGAGCGCCTGGAATTGGCGGCCGTGGAATTCGGGGAAGAAGGGGCGCCGAGCCGAGTGTTCGACGCATACTCGATCCCGAAGCGGTCCTGCACGGTGAGGGTGGTCGGGGATGCCTGCCAACCCGGCGCCGCCGATGCGCGCGCTCTTCGCCCGAAGATCCTCTCGAACTCGCGATGCGCCGCGCCGTACTCCGCGGCGATGTCCTCCTCCGGCATGCGCACGGCGCGGTCGTGCCACTTGATGTGGTCCCAGCCATGAACGCCCACCTCGTGCCCGGCGTCGCCCACGGAACGGATCACGCCGGCGAGCCTCTCGCCGATCATCGGCGCGGGCAGCAGGGTGCCGTACATCATCGTGCGCTTGGGGTACATCGCCACGGCCTTGGACCGCAGCATCTTCTTGAGGAATCCCTTGCGCGTGAACACACGCGCGATCGCACGCCCCGAGCGATCAGGGCCCAATGTGAAATAGAAACTCGCACGAATGTTGAACCGGTCGAACAGCCGCAGGAGATTCGGCAGCCCGTCCCGCGTGCCCAGATACGTATCGCAATCGACCTTGAGCGCGACTCGGCGCGCTCCCTGCTTCACGGCGCCGGGGGACGCTCGCGTCCCTTCAGGTAGAAGTCGAGGGTGCGCTTGATCGCTTCATCGAAGTCCACCTTCGGCGTCCACCCGAGCTTTTCCTTCGCCCGCTTGATCGACGGCACGCGCGTCATGATATCCTGGTAGCCCTTGCCGTAATACTTCTGGTTGGTGACGGCGATGATCTTGGTCTTCTTCGCCGCGTCCGCGAACGCCGGATACTTCCCCACGGCCTTCACCAAACGTTCGGCGAGTTCCTTGATCGAGAGATCGTTCGCCGGATTCCCGATGTTGAAGATCCCGCCGTCGGCGCAGCCATCCTTGTTCTCGAGGATCTTCATGAGCGCGTCAATGCCGTCGTCGATGTAGGTGAACGAGCGGCGCTGCTTGCCGCCGTCCACGAGCTTGATCGGCTCGCCGTACAGAATGTTGTGCAGGAACTGCGTGAGCACGCGCGAGCTGCCTTCCTTCGGCGAATCCACGTTGTCCAAGTGCGGCCCGATCCAATTGAACGGCCGGAACAAGGTGAACTTGAGCCCCTGCTGCATTCCCAGCGCGTAGATCACACGATCCAGCAGCTGCTTGCTCGTGGAGTAGATCCAGCGCGGCTTGTTGATCGGGCCGTACACGAGCGTGCTCGTCTCCTCGTCGAACTCGGGATCGGGGCACATGCCGTACACCTCGCTCGTGCTCGGGAACACCACGCGCTTCCCGTAGCGCGCGCACTGCTTCACGATGCGCAGGTTCTCCTCGAAGTCGAGCTCGAACACCGCGAGCGGATTCGACACGTAGGTCGCCGGCGTCGCGATCGCGACGAGCGGCAGCACCACGTCGCATTTCTTGATGTGGTACTCGATCCACTCCTTGTTGATCGCGATGTCGCCTTCCAGGAAATGGAATCGCTTGTCGCCCAGGAACGGCTCGATCTTCTCGGAACTCATGTCGAGACCGAACACTTCCCAGTCGGTGGTCTTCAGGATGCGCGCGGTGAGCGCGTTGCCGATGAAGCCGTTGACGCCGAGGATGAGGACGCGCATGCGCTACCTGCCTGAGTGGTTAGTCGTAAGCGTTTGGAGGCGACGCGCGAGAGCAGCGCCCTGGAGTTCCGGTTCCTCGTTCACCTGCGCGGTCACGATCTCGAGCCAGCGGCCGTCGGAGCCGGCGGCGTAGCAGTGGTCGCCGTCGAAGCGGAAGGTGCCAGGCTTCGGCCGCGGCGCGCTTGGCGTCCCCTCCACGCGCTTGGTGCGCCAGATCATGAGCTTCGAGTTGCAAACATTCGCGTACGCACCGGGATACGGATGCGATACCGCGCGCACGAGATTGTGGATATCGCCGGCGGGCCGCGTCCAGACGATCTCGCCATCCTCGGGATGGCGGCGTCCGAATTTCGTGGCCGCGGCGTTGTCCTGCGGTTTGCGCGGCGCGGTGCCGGTGAGCAACGCATCGAGCTGCCTCTCCAGCACCAGCACCGCGGCATCGCGCACGGCCGTTTGCACCTCGGCTGCCGTGTCATCGGGGCCGATCGGAACCGACTGCTGGTCGACGATGTCGCCGGCGTCGGCGAGCGCGGTCATCACATGGAGCGTCGCGCCCGTCTCCTTCTCACCGAGTGCGACCGCCCAATTCACCGGGGCGCGGCCGCGATACTTCGGAAGCAACGAACCGTGCATGTTGAACGCGCCGAGCGTCGCGCGGGAGAAGGCGGGCGCCGGGATCAACTGCCGGTAGTAGAACGAGAGCAGGAGATCGGGCTTGAGCGCGGCGAACTCTTCGAGCGCCTGCTCACTGCGCAGATCGGCATCGAGATGCACGGGGATCTTGGTCTCACGCGCTTGCTTCGCGACCGAGGGGAACCACATCTTCTCGCCCGGCGCGTCCGCGTGCGAGTAGACCGCGACTACGCTCACGCCGCGCTTCAGCAGCAGCGAGAGGCATTCGTGACCCACATCCGAATACCCGAAGACGACGACGCGCGGCTTGTCCGTCATCGATCGTTGCGCCCGCCGTACACGTGGCGAATGAGATAGCGCGGCCGACCGCGCACTTCCTGGTAGATGCGCCCGACGTACTCGCCCACAATGCCGACGCCCGCCATGAGCACGCCCATCACGACGAACGCGAGCGCGAACAGCGTGAACACACCCTCGGCTTCGGATGCGCGCAACAGGATGAATCGCCTGACGAGCAGGTACACGCCGAAGAGCACGCCGCCACTCGCGGTGATGAATCCGAGGAGCGTGAACAGCTGCAGCGGCACCACCGAGAATCCCGTCATCAGATCGAAATTCAACCGGATGAGCCGGTAGAACGAGTACTTCGATTCTCCCGCCGAGCGCTCGGCGTGAGCGACCGGCACTTCGGTGGGATGCCGCGCGATGCTCTGCGCGAGCGCAGGGATGAACGTGGAGTGTTCCTCGCTGCGATTGATGAGTTCGATGACCTCGCGCGAGTACGCGCGCAGCATGCAGCCGTAGTCCGTCATCTTGATGCCCGTGATCGCGACCGTCACGCGGTTCACGAGCCACGATGCGCCGCGGCGGAAGAGCGAGTCCTGCCGCTGCTGGCGCACGCCGCCAACGACATCGAAGCCTTCGTCCATCTTGGCGAGGAGCTTGGCGATCTCCTCAGGCGGATTCTGCAGGTCGGCGTCGAGCGTGACGATCACGTCGCCCTTGGCTACCGAGAATCCGGCGAGAATGGCCGGATGCTGCCCGAAGTTGCGCGAGAGTTCCACGATCACGACGCAATTCGGATCTCTCGCGGACTCAGCCCGCAAAAGGTCGATCGACTTGTCGCGGCTGCCGTCGTCCACGAGGATGATCTCGTAGGGGCGGCGGAGCGCGTCGAGCGCGGGATACAGCCGCGCGAAGAGCGTGGGAAGCGTGGCCTCCTCGTTGTACACGGGGATCACGAGGGAGACCATCCCCTGGGACGCGGCGCTCATCGCGCGAACCTCGCGGCGACGTCGTGCACGGCGGCGATCGCGTCGTCCTGATCATCGTCACTGAGCATCGGGAAGAGCGGCAGCGACATGATGCGCTCCGACACGAAGTGCGCTTCGGGGAAATCAGCGGGCTTCCAGCCGTATTGATCGCGGTAATACGAGAACTCGTGCACCGCGGTGTAGTGGAGGCCGACGCCGATATTGCGTTCTTTCAGTTCCTGCATAAAGCGGTCGCGGTCGATCGTGAGCGCGTCGAGATTCACGAGCGGAGTGTAGAGATGCCAGGCGTGGCGTGTGGCGTATGGCGTATGGGTGGGAAGGATGAGCGCGTCGAGGCCGGCGAATGCTTCGTGATAGCGCATCGCGAGCCGCCGCCGCGCCTCGATGAATCCATCGAGCCGCGGCAGTTGATGGATGCCGAGCGCGGCCTGGATGTCCATCATGTTGTACTTGTAGCCGGGCATCGCGATGTCGTAGCGCGGCGAACCGGCCTTGGCGAAGCGCTTCCACGCGTTGCGATCCATCCCGTGGAATCGCAGCAGGCAGACTCTTTCGAAGATCTCCTCACTCGGCGTGACGATCATCCCGCCTTCGCCGGTCGTGATGTTCTTGTTCGGGTGGAAGGAGAAGATCGACGTCGTATCGAACGAACCGATCTTCTTGCCCTTGTACTCCGTGCCCGCCGCGTGCGCCGCATCCTCGATCACCACCAGATTGTGCTTGCGCGCGAGCTCCATGATGGGATCGAGATCCGCGGCGTCGCCCACGTAGTGCACGACAATGATGGCCCTGGTGCGCTTCGTGATCTTCTTCTCGATCTCGGCGACGCGTACCTGCAGCGTGCCACGATCAATGTCGGCGAGCACCGGCGTCGCACCGACCAGCGCGATCATGTTCACCGTGGCCGCGAAGGTGAGCGGCGTGGTGATCACCTCATCGCCCGCGCCGATGCCGTGCGCGAGCAGCGCGAGATGCAATCCGGCGGTGGCCGACGACAACGCGGCCGCATGCTTGCCGCCCACGTACTCCGCGAACATTGCTGAGAACTTCTCCACCTTGAGGCCGGTGGTGATCCACCCCGACTGGAGCGAGTCCACCAGCTCGGCGATCTCCGCCTCGCCGATGGATGGCCGCGAGAATGGCAGGAAGGTGTCGCGGATCAGCGTCTTGTCGGCGCTCATGGCGTAAGGCGGAGGGAGTCGGCAGGCACGTTGGTCACTACAAGATACGCCGTGTTGGACGCGACCGTGGCGAACGGAACGTGGCCGGTGGTCCACTCGTCGATGGCCCGGCGCTTGAGCACCACGGCCATGGGCTCGCCGGCGCTCCACCGGCGCCAGAAGTCATCGTGCGTCCAGAAGATCTCCGGCGCGCGCACGCCGTCGGATGCGAGCTCGCCCGTGAAGTCCGCGACCACCACTTGGTCCTTGAGCGTCCACGCCAACCCCTGTGGGTAGGTGCGGTAGGCGACCACGCGCGCGCCGGGCACCGCGACCGCGGCGTGCGCGAGATCATCCACCGACAACTCGTGCGACAGTCCCGGCAATGCGAACACGAGGCCGGCGTAGAGGCCGGCCCAGCCGAGTGCGGCCGCCATGAGCGCGGGCCGCCCGGCGCGGCCGGCGAGCCACGCCGCGGCCCACGAACCGGCGCAAAGCAGGGCCGTTCCGGCGATGGCAGATACGGAGATGTACGACGCGAACTTGCCATTCATCATCACGAGCGCCGCAATGAACGGTGCCGACATGAGCACCGCGTACGCAATGAACAGCGGGCGCGGCCGCCGCTCGGCGGTCACGATGAACCGCGCCGTGATCGCCGCCGCCGCGGGGAACGCCGGCAGGATGTACGGGAGCAGTTTGGACTTCGACACCGAGAAGAAGACGAGGATCACAAAGAACCAGATCGCGAACAGCACCGTGTCCGCGCGCTCGCGCAGCCACTCGCGATCCGGCGTCCGCCAGCGCGGGCGCGCCTTGGAGAGCCACACCCCGAATGGGATCGTGTACGGGAGGAACCCGCCGATGAACGCGAGTACGAAGAAGTAGAACGGCGCTTCGCGTTTCGCCTCGTTCGTCGCGAAGCGTTGGAAATGTTCGCGAATGAAGAAGACCTGCGAGAATCCCGGATTCCGCCGCTCCATGAGCACGAACCAGGGCGCGGCGACGGCGAGCAGCACGAATGGCGCAGGCGAGAGGAACAGTCGCCCGAGCCGCCGCCATTCGCCCATCACGCCGATATAGAGCAGGAACACCAATCCCGGCAGCACGATGCCGATCAGTCCCTTCGCGAGTACGGCGAGTGCGCATCCGAGGCCGAGCAGCGCGAGCGACCACATGGGGCGTTCGTCGCGGAAGAACGCGCGCATCGCGACCAATGCGAGCGTCATCCCGAACGTGAGCACGCCGTCGGTCACGTTGTAGCGCCCCAGCACGAACGAGAGCGGCGCCGAGAGCAGGATGAGCGCCGCCCACAGACCAAGATCGCCGCCGAGGGCGAACGCCATGAGCGCCGCCGTCCCGAGCGCCGCGAGTCGCGCCGGCAGCCGTGCGGCGAAGGGAGTCTCGCCGAGCAGTTTGAAGCTCGCCGCGTTCGCCCAATAGAGCAGCGGCGGCTTCTCGTAGTAGCGCGCGCCGTTGAGACGCGGCGTCACGAGATCGCCCGCCGCGAGCATCTCGCGCGGGATCTCGGCGTAGCGCGCCTCGTCGGGTTCGATGAGCCGCGAGCCGGGCAGCTCGACGACGAGCAGCACCGAGAACAGACCGATGAGTGCGAGCAGCCAGCGGCGTTCCGTCATGCGATAACGCTAACGGACGCGGAGCACGTCTTCCACCGGACCGCCGTCGCCGGTCGCGAGGAGCACGGCGATGTCGGCGAGCGCCGTGCGCGAGCGCGGCCAGTTCATCCGCTCGCGCGCCGAGTCGATCGTGAGCCACTCGGCGCAATCGTGCTCGGGGCCGAGCAAAGGCTCGGTGCCCGCGTCCACCACCGCGGCGAAGGCGACGGCGAGCGTCACGACGCCGGTGGTGTGCAGGTAGAACGGCTGCACGGCCACGTTGTAGAGTCGCCGCACGGTGAGGCCTGTCTCCTCCGCGATCTCGCGGATCGCGGCGTCCTCGGGGCGCTCATCGCCCTCCACGTGGCCATGCACGGCCTCCCACGCGCCGGTGCAGCGCGTGCCGCTGGCGCGGCGCAGCGCGAGCGTCTCCCAATGGCCGGCGGCGCGCCGGAGCAGGTAGGCATCGACGGTGGCGATCCGGGCTTCGGTCATGCTCAGAAGCTGGCACTCCAAGTCATGGCGACGCCACTCTTGGTCGGTGCGACCGACTTGGGCAGCAGCCACTTGTCGAGCTTCGAGTTCGGATGCGCGCGATGCCAGCGGTTCACGCCGAGTCCGCTGAACGTGCCGACGAACGCGCCGGCGATCACGTCGCTGGTCCAATGTGCATTCGAGTAGATGCGCGCGGCGCCCACCATCACGGCGCTCCCGTACGTGAGTGTCGCGACCCACCATGTTTGCTTGGGCCAGAGGTGCGCCGTCTCGTCGGTGACCGACGACGCGAACGCGAAGGCGGCGGTCGTGTGGCCCGACGGCATGGAGGCGTACGCGTCATTGCCGAATCCCTTGCCGAAGGCGTAGTAGTGGGAGTCATCGATGTTCACGTACGGCCGCTGGCGGCCGATGACCCCTTTCGCAACGGCGGTGATCGCGCCGCTGATCGCGATGGCCTCGGTCGCGCGCAGGCCGAGCTCGGAGAAGCGGCGTGAGCCGGCGATGCGGGCGACGCCGTACGTCGCCACGGATGCGATCAGCACGCCCTCGCCGCCGTACACATTGAAGAAACTCGCCACGGACGCGTGCGAGGGAGTCTGCACCGAAGGCGACTGGCTCCAGGCGGCGGCTTTCTCGTCGAAGGGCATCGCGGCGGCGATCCCCACGACGAAGCCCGCGGCGAGCCATGCGTCTCCTTTTGTGAAGAGCGGTTCCTTCGCGGCGGACGTGTCGGGCGTCTGCGCGTTGACCGCGCTAACGGCGAACGCGATCGAAGTGAGCCACGCAGTGCCACGGATCCGGTTCACAGGATGCTCCACAGATCGTGCGCCAGATCGACGCTGAACGTCCAGCCGCCATCGCGCAATCCGCGCGCGACATCCACGCGAAGCAGATCGAAGAAGAAGCTCGCGCCGACGCCAACGGAAGGATACCACCCTTCCGCGGGGGGCGCGAAGGTCGCGGTGTGGTCGACGTAGATCACGTTCGCGAACGGCGCAAGGGTGAACGAAGCGGGCGTGCGTCCGAAATCTCCGAGCGGGACGGCGAAGAACGGGATCGGGAAGTGCCACTCCACGTGTTGGCTCGCGCCGAACGCGGCGGCGAACTGATGGAACGCGTAACCGGGTCCGGTGATCGGGCCGCCCAAATACACTTGCTCCTGAACGGGACTGTCTGACGGCGTGAGTGCGGCAATAGTCGTGCGTGACTCCAAGCCCTGAGAGCCGAGCGCGCGAGAGAGCACAACGCTCGCGAAGGCGCGGCCGAAGCGCACGGGGGCGCCGGCGATCGTCGTGTCATTCAGCGCGATCCATCCGCCGGTGATATTCCCGCTCACGCGCAGGTCGCTGCTCGGGCCGAGGATCCAATCGCGATCCACGGCGAGCACGACGCGCCATTCGTGGAGCGGCCACGCGGGGATCGTGGGCTCGTACGAATCGCGGAAGGGGACGGCGTGCACGGCGAGCGCGCTCTGATCCTCGTACGATCCCGTGAGCGTGAACCGCATGTGGCGCCACTCGCCCAGGTGAGCGCGGATGCCGGCCGCGCGCACGTCGTACGTGTCGGTGAAATCGCTGCCGTACTCCTGCGAGGAGAAACTGTTCACCAGCAAGCTCCGTTCCTCGACGTCGCCGGCGTCGCGATACTCGCGTGACGCGAAGACGCCGATCGACCGCTGCGCCGAGGTCGCGAGCGTCGCGGAGAGTCGCGCCTTGACGGCGTGATCCGCGAATCCGTAGCGAGCCAACAGGCCCATCGAAAAGGTCGGCGTCGCGTGCCACGTGCCGCCCGCACCGAGCGCGAGGCCCTCGACGCGATTCACGCGCGCAAAATCGGAAATGCGCGGCGTCGAGAGCGCCGCGCCGGACCGCGGCGCGAGCGCGCTCGCCACGACCGTCGCGCGCGCCTGGTCCTGCACGCGGCGCACGTCCTCATCGGTGGCCACGCGCGCGTCGCCGGGCAGCGAATCGAGGATGCCGCCAATCCACGGGTACGCCGACTTCACGCTGTCCGGCGCGTCGACGATCTCGGCGCCGCGGAACCAGGTCGCTCGCGGCGCCTCGTCAATGTGGTAGTCGCCGATCTCCCACCGCGCGCGGATGATCCCGCGCACCGGGAAATCGAGCCACGTGCCGCTCCGGCGGATCTCGATCTCCTGGTGGTACGGGAGCCAGAAGCGCTGCGCGACGAGTGCGTTCTCCAGCACGATCGAGATGTCCTCGAGCTGCGGGTCGAGATACGCCGCGCGCGTGAAGCTGAAGTTCATGCGCACGACCTCGGCCGTCGCTGTGTCGAGATACACCGCGCCCACGACGCGCGCGAGCGCCGGGTCGCGCGGGCGCACGCGCACTTCATAGACGTAGATCGAGCGATCCCGGAACCCAATGCGCAGTGAGTCCGTGATCGCGAAATCGTACTGCCTGAGCCCGTCTGGCGAGAGAGGATGCGGCACATCCTGCACCTCGTCGCCCTCTCCGAGGCGGATCACGTTCTTGAAATTGTTCTGGACGATGCCCAGGTGATCGCGGTGGTACCGCATGTCGTTGGGCAGCAGCACGGTGTCGCGCCGGCCGACGATCACCTGCTTGCTCAGATCGGGCGCGCGCCAGTACACTTGGAGCGCGAGTTGGTCGGTGCGCAGGATCTTGGGCGGCAGGTCGAACCCTTGGCCGGCCTGCGCAAGGAAGGTGAGGTAGCCGTTGGCCGTCGCACTGTACGCGGCGAGCGCGGTGTCGGAGATCTGCTCGGCGCGCAGCGCGGTGGCGCGCTGCACGAGGGCGCTGGTGCGCGGATCGTTCCAGGTCTGCGCCGCCGCTCCCGGCGGCGTGGCCGCCGGCAACAGGATCATCACCATGGCGAATGCGGCGAGACCTCTCATGAAAGAAGAATGTCGCGGCGCGCTCCGGGCGCGGCAAGCGCGATGAGCGTCGAACGATTCATCGCACATGCGGCTCGCGGCGGACTCGTGCCCGTCTGGCGCGACTGCCTGCTCGACACCGACACGCCGGTCTCCGCATTCGCGAAGCTGCGCCGTGGGCCGTTCGCGTTCCTGTTGGAGAGCGCGCCCGCGGGCGGCGAGACGTGGGCACGGTACACGTTCCTCGGCACCGAGCCGCGCGCGGCGTGGCGGCTGCGCGACGACGTCGTGGAAGATTGGTCCGCGGCGGACGGTTGGCACGATGCGCGGCGTCCCGCCGATCCACTCGCCGATCTTCGCGCGCTGATCACGCAGCACGAGCCCGCCGAGGTGCCGGAGTTGGGTGCGTTCTGGGGCGGCGCCGTGGGCTTCTTCAGCTACGACGTGGCGCGGCTGATCGAGAAGTTGCCGCACGCGCCGCCGCGCGCGATCGATGCGCCCGACGCGCTCTTCGTGTTCACGCGCGCGGTGGTGATCATCGACAATCTGCGCTCGCAGGCGCGCGTGGTGGTGGGCGTGCCGGTGGCGGCGGGAAGTCCGCGCGCCGCGCTCGAGAAACTGCACGCGGAGGCGGAGGCGGAGATCGTGGAGCTCATCGCGCGGCTGCGCGCGCCGGCATCGTTGCCTGCGCTCTCATTCGACGCCGCCGCGAAGCCGGCGACCGGCACCTCGAGCATCGCGCGCGATGCGTTCGAGCGCGGCGTGGAGCGCATCCGCGAACACATTGTCGCGGGCGATTGCTTCCAGGCGCTGCTCGCGCGACGGATCGAGGTGAAGCTGGACTTCGATCCATCGTCGCTGTATCGCGCGCTTCGCGTGCTGAACCCGAGTCCGTATATGTACCACCTCGTGCTCGACGGGCTCGAGCTGGTTGGGAGTTCGCCGGAATTGCTGGTGCGCGTCGCGGACGGCAAAGTCACCGTGCGGCCGATCGCGGGAACGCGCCCGCGCGGATCTTCGCCAGCGGAGGACGCGAGACTCTCCGCCGAACTCCTCGCGGACGAGAAGGAGCGAGCTGAGCACGCGATGCTGGTGGACCTCGGCCGCAACGATGTGGGCCGCGTCGCGAAGTACGGCACCGTGCGCGCCACCGAGTTGTTCGCGGTGGAGCGGTACAGTCACGTGCTGCATTTGGTGAGCCAGGTGGAAGGGGAGCTTCCCGCGAACTCGAGCGCGATCGATGCGTTCCGCGCGACGTTCCCCGCGGGCACGATGACCGGCGCGCCGAAGGTGCGCGCGATGGAGATCATCGACTCACTGGAGCCCGAGCGCCGCGGACCGTACGCCGGCGCCGTGGGCTACATCGCCGCCGGCGACCGCCGCATGGATCTCGCGATCACGATCCGGACATGCGTCATCGCGGGCGGGAAGGCCCACGTGCAAGCCGGCGCGGGCATCGTCGCGGACTCGATTCCTGCGCGCGAATGGGAGGAAACGGAATCCAAAGCGCGCGCGATGCTCACCGCGATCGCGCAGGTGCGCGCCTGAGATCGCGACAACTGCTTCGACGCGGATTATGCGGAATCAGCGGATGATGCGGATCGCTCTGCGCCCGATGAGAGCTCCTCTCGGTCGGTCGGGTCCGTGTTTTTGTTGTTAACAACAACCACGCAGCCCTGACTCGCGGCGAAGAACCATTGTGCCTCGCGGAGCGATCCGCATCATCCGCTGAATCCGCATAATCCGCGTCGAAGCAGTTTTCGTGATCCTGAATTAGCGAGCCGAGTTAGACAGACCCTGCCACTCACGCCATATTTGCCATCATGCCGTTCAAGATCATCAACGATGCGGGCGGGCAGGCGTATGAGTTGAAGGAGGGGCAGACGCTCGTCATCGGGCGCGCCTCGACGAGCGATATCCCCGTGTTCGATCCCACGATCTCGCGGCGGCATGCCGAGGTCACCGCGAGCGCGACGGCGGTGAAAGTGAAGGACCTCGGGATCCAGCAACGGCACGTTCATCAACAGCACGCAGATCACCGATGGCGCCGTGAACGACGGCGACATCGTGATGTTCGGCAAGGTCCCGTTCCGCGTGGCGTTCATCGAGCCGGTGGCCGCGCCGCCGGCGCCGCGCGCGAGCACCGCGGTGCCGCAGCGCGCATCCGGCGTCGCGGCGCGGCCGAGTTCGACCATTCTCCGCGAATTAGACGTCGCCAAGTCGGGCGGACCGCTCTCGGTGATCTTCCGCGCGACGAGTCTCGCCGAGGTGAAGGCGGAGTCGGCGGACGCATCGGCCGCGGACCGCACGGCCAAGCGGCTCGCGCTGCTGCTCGAGGTCTCGAAGGGCCTCTCGCGCGTGGCCGACGCCGAAGCGCTGCTCGACCGGATCACCCAGACCGTGTTCGAGATCATGGATGTCGATCGCGTCGCCATCGAGCTGGTGGACGCGAACGGCGAACGTGTGCCCAAGATCTCGCGCGACCGGAAAGGCGTGGTCACTGGAAAGTCCGTGCCGCAGACGATCGCGCGGAAGGTCGCGGGCGAGAAAGTGGCCGTGCTCTCCGACAACGCGGCCGAAGATGAACGCTTCGGCGGACAGAGCATCGTGATGCAGAGCGTGCGCTCCGCGATGTGCGCGCCGCTCATCGGGAGCGGCGACGTGGTGCTCGGCGTGCTCTACGTGGACAACGTGACCGCGATCCAGAAGTTCGGCGACGACGATCTCGATTTCCTCATCGCCTTCTCGAACATCGCCGCGGTCGCGCTCGAGAACAGCCGCTTCGCGGAACGCATCCGGCGCGAGACCATTGTGCGGAGCAATTTCGAGCGGTTCTTCGCACCCACCTTGGCTGCGCGCATCGCGGGCGCGGGCGAGCAAGTGAAGCTCGGCGGCGAGAAGCGCACGATCGCGATCTTGTTCAGCGACATTCGCGGATTCACGTCGCTCTCCGAGACGATGAATCCCGATGATGTCGCGAGCCTGCTCAGCGAATACTTCACCGTCATGGTAGAGATCGTGTTCCGCCACGGCGGTACGCTCGACAAATTCATTGGCGACGCGGTGATGGCGCAGTGGGGCGCGCCGATCGGCGAGAAGGACGACGCCGACCGCGCGATGGCGGCGGCCGTCGACATGCTCGAGGAACTCAAGATCCTGAACGTGAAGTGGAAGGCCGCGGGGCGTCCCGAAATGCAGATCGGGATCGGCGTGAACTACGGCGAGAGCTTCGCGGGCTACATTGGGTCCGAGCGCCGTCTCGAATACACCGTGATCGGCGACGCGGTGAACATCTCGAGCCGCCTCTGCGCGCGCGCCGAAGGCGGCGAGATCCTGCTCACGGAATCGGTGAAGAAGGCGCTCACGAGTCCGCCCGAGATGACCGAGAAGGGCTCGATGGAACTCAAGGGGCGCAAGAAGCCGATGCCGGTGTTCAGCGTCATACCGTGAGCGCTCCACCGGGCTACGTCGCATTCTCGAACTCCGGCACGGAGGGGGTGCTCCTCGCATCGCTCGAAGCGCCGTTGCGCGCCGCGATCGGCCGCGGGACATTCTACGGCTACGCTGAGCATCATCCCGAGGCGCGCACATTCACCGGACGCGGCGTGGCCTACGCGGTGCCGCTGCCCGAAGGCGCGGCCAACGTAGTCGTGCGCCGCTCGCGGCACGGCGGCATGCTGGCGCCGCTGCAGGGCGACAAGTTCTTCGGCGCGACGCGCGCGCCGAGCGAACTAGAGATCTCGCTCACGCTGCAGCGGCGCGGCGTCCCTACGCCCGAGGTGGTGGCGTACGCGACCTATCCGGCGGGCATATTGCGCCGCCGCGCGGATGTGGTCACGCGTGAGATCCCGCACTCGCGCGACCTATTGGCCGCGCTCAGCGTCGCCGAGCCGTACGCGAAGCGCGCGGCCGCCGCGGCGGTGGGGAGGTTGTTCCAGCAGCTCACCGAGGCCGGCGCGCGCCATCCCGATCTCAACGTGAAGAACGTCCTGCTCGCCGACGCCGCGAACAGTGCGTTCGACGCGTTCGTGCTCGATGTGGACCGCGTCTGGTTCGACGAGCCAGGCTCGCCGCGGCTCGTCGAGGCGAACTGGAGCCGCTTCATGCGATCGGTCGAGAAGCACCGCGCCGAGATCGGAGAAGGATTCAACGTGATCGCGGCGATGCCGTGACGGAGCCGCGTCGCCGGATCGCGATCGTTATGATGAGCGCGCTCGGCGATGCGGTGCACGTCCTGCCGGTGATCAACGCGCTCAAGCGGCACGATCCTACGTGTCACATCACGTGGGTGTTGCAGCCGGGCGGCGCGTCGCTCATGCGCGGGCATCCGATGGTCGACGAGATAATCGTGTTCCAGAAGTCGCGCGGCTGGCGGGGGCTGCTCGACGTGCGGCGCGCCGTCGAGGGTCAGCGATTCGATCTCGTTCTCGCGCTGCAGGTGTACATCAAGGCGGGACTCGTCACGGCGCTGCTGAGTTCGCCGGTGAAGCTCGGCTTCGACCGCGCGCGCGCACGCGACATGAATTGGATGTTCACGAGCCGCCGCATCCCGCCGCACACACCGCAGCACGTGCAAGACCAGTACTTCGAGTTCCTCACCACGCTCGGGATCCCCTACGAACCGCCGGCGTGGGGGCTGGGTCCCTTCCCCGCGGAGCTCCCGGCGCAGCGCGCTTATTTCGCGGCGATCGGGCGGCCGGTCGCATCGCTCGTGATCGGCGCGAGTCATCCGCAAAAAGAATGGCTGCCGGAGCGATGGGCGGAACTCGCGGCCGCGCTCGATCGCGACTACGGGCTCGAAGTGGTGCTCGCCGGCGGCCGCAGCGCGAGCGAACTCGAGACTGAGCGGATCATGACGCAGCGGCTCGGGAAAGCGCCGCGCTCGACGCTTGGCGTTCCGCTCCGCGAATTGGTGAGTCTGCTGCACGGCTCAGCGCTCGTCATCTCCGCTCGACACGGGCCCCCTGCACATGGCCGTCGCGCTCGACCGCCCCACGATCTCGCTCATGGGCTACAACAATCCCAAGCGCGTGGGACCGTACCGGAAATTCCACGATCTGCTCGTGGACGCGTACGGCGAGCCCGGCGAGGACTATCCCGTGAGCATCGCGCACCGCCTGGATCGCATGCCCAAGATCACGGTGCGCGACGTGCTCGACCGCGTAGCGATCTGGGCGAAGCGTTACCGCGACGGCGCGGGGCCCGTGGGCCGATAGCGCGGGTCGTTGTACATTTTGAACTGACGGTACACCTTCGGCGTCACCCGCCCCGCCGCGATCTCGCCGAGCAGCACCGTCAATTCGGCCGCGAGGTCGTCGCGCTGGAGCTGGAGCACCGCGAGGCGCTCGGTGCACTGCGCGCGGAACTCCACCGTGGCATCCTGGCGCTCCGACTGCTCGCGCATGTGCCAGATCTTGAGCTCCATGATGCTGATCTTGTCGGCGAGCCAGCCGACGGTCTCAGCCACCGGACTTCTCTCCGCGCGCCGCGCGCATCACCTCGGCATCGATGCGCTCGATGAGGTCGTTGCGCCGCTGGTTGAGCTTGTCCACCGCGCGCTTCGCGGCGGCCACCTGGTGATCGTCGGGCACGCGCGCTTTGTCCTCTTCGTGCCAGAGTTCGACGTTCGTCTCTGCGAGGCGCGCGATCAGGGCGCCGATCGACTCGTTCATTCCCCGCTCCGGGTAGTGGACCAGCGGATAAGATAGCCGTGCCGCGCCATTGGCCGCTACATTTCCGCGGATCGTGACTGACCCTAATACTCCCTCACCCCGCGGAACGCTGGGCCGAGTCGGCATCGTCATGCTGAGCGCGGTGGGCGACGCCGTGCACGCGCTGAGCGTGGTGAGCGCGCTCAAGCGGTACGATCCGCAGGCGCACATCACGTGGGTGATGCAGCCGGGGCCGGCGATGCTCGTGCGCGGGCACCCGGCGGTGGACGAGATCGTGCTCTTCGACCGGAAGCGCGGTTGGCGCGCTTTCGTCGACGTGCGCAACGCGCTCACGGCAGCCCTTCGACGTGCTGCTCGATCTCCAGGTATACCTCAAGGCGGGCGTGCTAACCGCGCTCGCGCCGTCGCGCGTCAAGGTCGGATTCGACCGCGCGCGCGCGTACGATCTCAACTGGCTCTTCACGAACCGGAAGATCCCGCCGCACCCGATCCAGCATGTGCAGGATCAATATTTCGAGTTCCTCGCGGCGCTCGGCGTGCCGGTCGGAGCCCGTGTCGTGGGGGCTCGGGCCGTGGCACGGGGAGCGCGCGTGGCAGAAGGAATTCATGAAGCCGTTCGACCGTCCGATCGTGCCACTGGTGATCGGCAGCAGCAAACCGCAGAAGGACTGGTTGCCGGAGCGATGGGCGCAGCTCGCCGATGCGCTGAGTGCGGACTTCGGGCTCACCCCCGTGCTCGTGGGCGGGCAGTCGCCGCGCGAACTCGCGACCGCGGGTGCGATCGCCGCCGGCGCGAAACGGCCGGTGGTGAACGCGCTGGGCAGCGGGCTTCGCCGGCTCGTGAGCATTCTTGGATGCGGCATCGCTCGTCGTGTCGCTCGACACGGGGCCGCTGCACATGACCGTCGCGCTCGACCGGCCGGTGGTGAGTCTCATCGGCTACAGCAATCCGAAGCGCGTGGGGCCCTACCGGAAATTCCGCGATCTCATGGTGGATGCGTACGGCGATCCGGGCGAGGACTATCCGGCGAACATGGAGAACCGCCAGGACCGTATGCCGCGGATCACCGTGCGCGACGTGCTCGACCGCGTCGAGCGCTGGCGAGCGAACTACTGATAACGGCAACAACAACTACAACTGCTTTCGACGCGGATCATGCGGATGGGGCGGATTGGGCGGATCGCTCCTCCTGGCGGACAGGCTTCGCGCGCCCGGTCAGCGTGTGTTCTTGATTTTAACAACAACAACACAGACCTGACCGCGTGCATGGCACCCTCATCGCGCCGGGAGCGATCCGCCAAATCCGCCCCATCCGCATGATCCGCGTCGAAGCAGTTGCCGTGATCTTGAGCTATTCGGCGTTGAGCCCGATGAAATCATACCGCACGCCGATGCGTTTCAGGAGCGCGAGCATGCGGCCGATCGCGAGGCCCATCACGGCGAAGTAGTCGCCGTCGATGCGCTCGACGATCGCGGCGCCGTAGCCCTGGATGCCGTACGCGCCCGCCTTGTCCATCGGCTCCTTGGTCGCGACGTAGCGCTCGATCGTCGCGCTGTCGAGCGCGCGGAAGGTGACGCCCACTTCTTCGACGCCGCTCTCCATGCGCGCGCCGCGTGCGACGGCGATCGCGGTGAATACCACGTGCGGGCGTCCCGCGAGACGCCGCAGCATGCGCGCGGCTTCCGAAATATCCGCGGGCTTGCCGAGCACATCGCCGTCGATGACGACGATCGTGTCCGCCGCGATCACCACTGCGTCGGGGTGCTTCGCCGCGATCGCCGCGCACTTCTCGCGCGCGAGACGCTCGGCGTGCTTCGGTGGGTCCTCGCCCGCGAGGTACGTCTCGTCGATGCCGGCCGGCAGCACCTCGTGCACGATGCCGATCATGTTCAGCAGATCGCGGCGCCGCGGCGACGCCGACGCGAGGATCACGCGCGCGACGCTCACTTCTCGAGCCACAGCGTGACAGGCCCGTCGTTCACCAGCTCGACATCCATCATCGCGCCGAATTCGCCGGTCGCAACAGTGAGTTGTTGCTCGCGCAGCAGTGCGACGAACCGTTCGTAGAGCGGCTGCGCCACTTCCGGCCGCGCTGCGTCGATGAAACTCGGGCGCCGCCCCTTATCCGCGTTCCCGTAGAGCGTGAACTGCGACACCACCAGCACCGCGCCGCCGACGTCCGCGAGCGAAAGATTCATCTTCCCCTCCGCGTCGCCGAACAGTCGAAGCCCCGCGATCTTCTCAGCCATCCATGCCGCCTGTGTTTCCGTGTCGGTATGTGTGACGCCCATGAGCAACAGGAAGCCGCGGCCGATCGTTCCGGTCGCCGTTCCGTTCACCCGTACTTCGGCGCGCGAGACGCGCTGGAGGAGTACGCGCACCGCTACGCGGCGCGCGTGGCGGCGAGCGTGCGCGCGAGGCCCTCGTCGAGTCCGATCGTCGGCGTCCAGCCAAGCAGGCTGCGCGCGCGGTCGAGCGACGCGAGCGAGTCGCGCACATCGCCGGCGCGCTCGGGCTCGTGACGCGGCTTCACTTTCGCACCGGTGAGCTTCTGGATGCGCTCCCAGAGTTGCAGCACGCTCAGCCGCTCGCCGCATCCGATGTTGAACACTTCGCCGAGCGCTGCGTCGGCCGCGGTGCACGCCGCGAGATTCGCGCGCACGACATTCTCGACGTACGTGAAATCGCGCGTCTGTCCGCCGTCGCCATAGATCGTGGGCGGAGTTCCCGCGAGCGCCGCCGCGATGAACTTCGGCACCACCGCCGCGTACTGTGAATTCGGATCCTGCCGCGGACCGAACACGTTGAAGTAACGCAGGCTGATCGCGGGCAAGCCGTAGGAAGCGTGGAACGCGCGGCAATAGCTCTCCGCCGCGAGCTTCGCCGCCGCGTACGGCGACCGGGGACGCGGCACGATCATCTCGTGCTTCGGGAGTTCCGTGGTGTCGCCATACGCCGAAGAGGAAGCCGCGAACACCACGCGCTTCACTTTGGCGTCGCGCGAAGCGATGAGCACGTTGAGCGTGCCAGTCGCATTCACCGCGTGCGACGTGACCGGATCGCTCACCGACCTCGGCACCGACGGCACCGCCGCCTCGTGCAGCACGAAATCGGCTCCGCCGATCGCGCGCGCGCATGTGGCCGGGTCGGTAATACTCCCTTCCACGAGCACGATGCGGTCCATCCACTTCGCGATGTTCGCGCGCTTCCCCGACGAGAAATCGTCGAGGACGGTCACGTGATGACCGCCCCCGACGAGATGCTCCACGAGATGCGACCCAATGAACCCCGCCCCACCCGTGACGACGTATCTCATGCCGCCAAATTCGATGACAGAGGGAGAATCGTCAACCGAGAGCAGGGCATTCTAACGTCTAAGTCTAGAGTCTAAGTCTGTAGTTCAGAACGACAGCTGGATCCCGACGGAGAGAGTCCGGTCACTGTCCTTGAATCCCGGCTCCGGCCGATTGTTGTACGCGATCGCGTACGCGAGGCGCATCGAGATGCTCTCGGAGAGCGGCGCGAGCAGTTCCGCGAGCGAATTCACGCGATAGTTCTCGGAATTATTCAGGTCGGGCAGGTATTCGATCGCTTCCTGGAAGTACGTCTTCTTCTGCCAGCTGTGACGATACCTGGCCGCGAGGCGGCCGTTCGGGAAATCGTTCTCCACCTGCGATGTGGACCGCTCCTGCGTGAGCCCGACGCCGGCCTCAAGATCGAGCAGATCCTTTGGCGCCGCGATCGCGTGATACGTCGCACCCACCTGCTCACCGAGTCGACGGTCGATGCCGGCGAACGGATCGCGGTAGTAACGCACCCCGAGGTACATGCCCCACTTCGGCCCGAACGCACGCTCGGCGCGCAGCCCGATCGCGAGCTGATTCGCCGTCTCGGCGCTGTCATTCTTGCTGTAGACGTACGCGAGCACCTGTTTGAACGTCCACGCCTTGTCGAGGAGCGTGATCTCATCGCCGGCGGTGAGCGTGGTGAGCGACGTGTTGCCGGAAATGTTGACGAATCCGAGGTTGACGTTGGCGGTGAAATTCTTCACCGTGTCCTTGGGCGCGGCGTCCTGCGCGCGCGCGAGCGAAGTCGTGGCGGCGAGAGCGGCGCCGAGGAGCAAACAGGCGCGACGAATGCGGAGAGTCATAGTGGCATTGTGGTCAGGAGTGATCATGCGGCACCGCGCGCGGCCGGGTGGCCGCAAGAGCGAAAGCTAAGCGGGCCGGGAGCCAACGGCAGTGGCGGAGGTGGATCGAAGACTCTCCGCCCGCAGTTCGATGCGCAGCTCCCCGCTGCCCTCGGTCAGCGAACCGCCCTGCGCGCGGATGAGTCGCTCCGCGAGCCGCATGGGCAGCGATCCCGCCGCATCCGCACCCGTTCCCGTGACGCGGATGCCGATCGTCCCCGGCCCCTGCTCCGCCGCATCGACGTTCAGCTCGCTCCCAGCGGCCGCGCGATCGACGACATGGGTCAGGGCGATCGTCACCGCCTCCTGCGCGTGCATCGGATCCACCGACGCGCGCGGCGCCGAGGGCGAGATCGACGAACGGATCGTGACACCGCGCTTCGCGGCGCGCGCCTCTGCGATCGCGAGCACCGGGCGCAGCAACTCGGCGAGTCCGACTGACCTCGTGTGCATTTCCACTTGCCCGCGCTCCAGGTCGAGGAACTTGCGCACTTGCCGCAATTCCACCTCCGCGGCCTCCGCCGCGTCGCGCGCCGACTGCAGGATCTCCTCCTGATTCTCGTTCAGTTCACCGAACGGCGAGTCGAGCAGGATGTGCAGCGGCAGCTGCACCTCCCGCATGCCGTCGGCCAGCTGCGACGTCAGATCGTTCAGCAACGCTTCCATCTCGCCGGTGCGCCGCTCCGCCGCGGTCACCCGCGCCATCCGCACCCTCCCCGTACGCTCGATCTCATCGAGCTCGTCCGCCGATGCGCCGTGCGGACCCGTCGGCTCCTCGCGCGCGCGCATCGCCAGCTGACCCACGCGGTGCGCCACGTACCGCGTATTCCGCCAGGCGAGCACCAACGAGATGATCGCCGCCACGGCGGCCACGACGATCACGATCTCCGGCGCCTGGTGCGCATACTGTCCCCAGTACGCGAGGGCGGCCACGCTGAACACCCCGATCACCGCCGGCAGCACCGCGAGCATCAACCGCTGGCCGACTCTCACGTCGTCTCCGCCGCGGGATCATCGCGATCGCTGTCCACCACCAGCACATCGAGACCACCGGGTTCGGCGATCATCGCATCCACCACTGAGCGCCGGCTTAGCCGGTGCCACCATGTCCGGCGGCTGGCGCCGAGGATCACGAGCGCGACGCCGTGCTCGCGCGCGAACCGCCGGAGCGCGCCGGCCACATCGGCATCCTCCAGCTTCATCACCATCGCGCCCATCGACTGCGCTTTCTGGATGTTGTCCACGAGCCGGCGCTGCACGGTGGCGTCGATCCGGTCGGCGCGCTCGTTCGGCGTCTGCACGTACACGCAGTACCAATCGGTGTTGAGCCGCCCCGCGATCCGGCTCGCGCGGCGCAGCAGCGACGCGGTGCGCGGCGGATCGCTCGACATCGCGACCATGATCCGGTCGGCGCTGCGCGGCGCCGGCGCCTGCCCCGTCTCGCGGCGCACGATCGCCTCGCGCACGCGGTCCACCGAGCTCGCCACCTCGCGCAGCGCCAACTCGCGCAGCGTCGTGAGATTCTCGGCGGTGAAGAAGTTCTCGAGCGCCGCCGGGATCTTCTCGCGCCCATAGATCTTTCCATCGGCAAGCCGCTCGCGCAGATCCTCGGCGCTGAGAGTCGATGTTCACCACCTGGTCCGCTTGGGAGATCACCCAGTCGGGCACCGTCTCGCGCACCGTGACGCCCAGCGTCTGCTGGATCACATCGTTCAGCGACTCGAGGTGTTGCACGTTCACCGCGCAGATCACGTTGATCCCCGCGTCGATGAGCGCGAGCACATCCTCCCAGCGCTTCCGGAACTTGGAACCCGGCACGTTCGTGTGCGCGAGCTCATCGACGAGCGCCACCGTGGGCCGGCGCGCGAGCACGGCGTCCACGTCCATCTCGCGCAGCGTCACGCCGCGGTACTCGATCGCGCGCGTCGGCACGCTCTCGAGTCCGTCGAGCAACGCGGCGGTCTCGGCGCGGCCGTGGGTCTCGATGAAGCCGACGACCACATCCACGCCGCGCTGCCGGAGCGCGTGCGCCTCGGTGAGCATGCGGTACGTCTTGCCGACGCCAGCCGCCGAACCAATGTACACCTTGAGCTTTCCGCGCTCGCGGCGACTGACGAGTTTGAGGAACTCCGCGCTGTCCCCGCTCTCGGGGCGGTCCATGCCCGAAGCTATCATGGCGCTCCGTGCGCGGCGACCGGGTGGCGCGGGCCAATGCATTGGTGCAGCGTTCCCCCATGACCGCCGCCGCGAACGGCACGATCCTCGTGGTCGATGACGAGCCCAAGATCCGCGCACTCGTGCACGAAGCTCTCTCGAACGAAGCCGGGCGTGTGCTCGACGCATCCACCGGTCGCGAGGCGATCTCGGTCGCCGGCGCCGAGCGGCCGGATCCTCATCGTGCTCGATCTCGGCCTGCCCGACATGGACGGACTCGAGGTGTGCCGCGCGGTGCGCAAATGGTCGAGCGCGCCGATCCTCGTGCTCTCCGCGCGCCCCGGCGAGGAGGACAAGACCGCGCTGCTCGACGCCGGCGCCGACGACTATGTCACCAAGCCGTTCAGCATCGTGGAGCTGCGCGCGCGCGTGCGCGCCCAGCTGCGCCGCGCGCGCATGGCGCCGCTGCCCGGCTCCGACGCGCCGCTCGAGATCGGACATCTGGTGATCGATACCGCGCGGCGCCGCGTCACCCGCGATGGCAATGAGGTACACCTCACGCCTACCGAGTGGAATCTCCTGCAAGCGCTGCTCGCGCCTCGCCGACCGGCCGGCCACGCACCAGAAGCTCTACCACGCCGTGTGGGGCAACGCCTCGGGCGACGCGCAGCAATACCTGCGCGTGTACGTCGGGCATCTCCGCCGCAAGCTCGAGCGCGATCCGGTTCATCCGCGCCTCATCATCACGGAGCCCGGCATCGGGTACCGCCTCGTGCTCGAGGCCGGCGCGAGCGAACCGTGAGCAAGACAGTGGCGATATCGCCTCGCGCACGCGGCCTCCTCACCTGGACGGCGTCGCTCTTCCTGCTCGTCGTCGCCACGGCCGTGCTCTACGAATTCCGTCCGCAACTCGACAAGGCGCAGGTCGCGCTCGTCTATCTGCTGGTCGTGCTCTTCGGCAGTGCCGCCGGCGGACGCGCGCTCGGACTCGCGCTCGCCGCGCTGGCATTCCTGCTCTTCGATTTCCTCTTTCTGCCGCCGTACTACACGTTCGCGATCACGAATCCGCTCGACTGGCTGGTGCTCGTCGCCTTCCTGGTGACGAGCGTCGTCGCAGCGCAGCTTCTCGCGCGTGCCGATCGTCGAACCGCGGACGCGCGCGACCGCACCGCCGAGGTCGAGCGCCTCGCCGCGCTCGGCGCCGAATCGCTGAGTGCGGGACGCGCCGAGGATGCGCTCGCCGCGATCTGCGGCGTGATCCGCGAGACGCTCGGCGTGGAGCGATGCGAGGTCTATGCGCAGGAGGAGCGCGTCGGTGCGCCGGCCCTGCGGCTCGTCGCGAGTGCAGGCAATGGAAGCGCCGGTCCTGAACTCGCGGATCCCAACAGCCTGCTCACGTGGGTCGCGGGCCATGGCACCTCCGCCACGGAGCGCCTCGACGGAACGGCGCGCGTCGCACCGGTGTCCGTCGTGTGGCCGGATCCGGGCGACGCGCGCGTGCTCGTACTCCCGCTGCGCGCGCGCGATCACGCGGTAGGTGCGCTGCGCATCGTGAACGGCACCGGGATCATTCTGGCCGCGGACCAACGTCAGTTCCTTACCGCGCTCGCGTACTACGCCGCGCTCGGCGTGGAGCGACTGCGTCTCACTGCCGAGGCGAGGCGCGCCGACGCGCTGCGCGAGGCCGACAAGCTCAAGGACGCGCTGTTGGCCGCGGTCTCGCACGACCTGCGCACGCCGCTCACGACGATCAAGGCGCTCGCGCACCGGATCGGCGAATCCGGCGCCGCGCCGAACGATGAGCGCGTGGAGTCCATTGAAGAGGAGGCCGACCGCCTCGCGCGCGTCGTGAGCGATCTCCTGGAGCTGTCGCGCATCACCAGCGGCGCCGCACGATTCCATCCTGAATTGAACACCGCCGAGGAATTGCTCGGCGCGGTGCTGCAGCGCGTGTCCGGCGTGCTGCATGGCCGGCGCGTGCTCGTGACCGAGCCGGACGACACCGAGTTGCTCGTCGGCCGGTTCGATCTCGTGCATACCCTGCGCGCGCTCGGCAACCTCGTGGAGAATGCGCTCAAGTACAGCGATCGCGCGAGCGCGGTGGAGATCGCGGTGCGGCGCGAGGAGGGCATGCTCATCTTCTCCGTGTCCGATCGCGGACCGGGCGTTCCCGAGGCGGAGCGCGAGCGGATCTTCGAGCCGTTCTACCGTCCGCCGGGCGTGCCGCCCGACACCGGCGGATCCGGTCTGGGACTCACCATTGCGCGCGGGATCGCGGACGCGCAGGGGGGCGCGCTGCGATTCCGGCCGCGCGAGGGCGGCGGCAGTGTGTTCGAGCTTCTTCTGCCGGCGGTAGAGCACACACCAGTGTAGCACCGCTACTACTGAGTCGCGCGGCGGCGTTCTGCCGCCTTTATTTTCTTTTTATGCGGCGGCGCGAAATCTCTACGCCGTTTTTATGCCGCCGCGCATAGCGTTCCTCCCGGTGATCGAACCCCCGAGGATCCGCGCCATGCTCGACTCTCTGTACATCGCTCTCTCCGTCGCCTTCTTCGCGCTGATGCTGTGGTACACTCGCGGCTGCGAGCGTTTAGGGCGCGATCAAGACGCGCCCGAGTCGAAGCCATGACCGCCGACATGCTCATCGGCGCCGTCGTGGCCGCGGCGCTCCTCGTCTATCTGCTCTACACCTTGCTCCGCCCCGAGAAGTTCTGATGACCGTCAACGGCTGGCTCCAGATCCTCTTCTTCTCGCTCGCGGTGCTCGCGGTCGCGAAGCCGCTCGGCATCTATCTCGTGCGCGTGTACGACGGCACCGCGACAGTGGTGCGGGCCCGTCGAGCGGTTCATCTACAGCATTTGCGGCGTGGACCCGACGGAGGATCAGCATTGGACGCGCTACGCGGCGTCGATGCTGATCTTCAGCCTCGTGACGATGCTGCTCACCTATGCCGTGCTGCGG
Organism: uncultured Gemmatimonadaceae bacterium; assembly: GCA_963737845.1. Classification (GTDB taxonomy): domain Bacteria; phylum Gemmatimonadota; class Gemmatimonadetes; order Gemmatimonadales; family Gemmatimonadaceae; genus DATKOH01. Next base: position 382,349 of record CAVTUD010000003.1, read on the forward strand.
CTGCAAGCACGTGCTGCCCGCTCAATCCGCAGCATCTCGGCGCGGTGCCCGACCGCCAGGCGTTCGAGACCTCGGCGTCGTTCACCACGAACACCAACTGGCAGTCGTATTCGGGCGAGACGATGATGTCGTACTTCTCGCAGATGAATCAGCTGGCGTTCCACAACTTCGCGTCGGCCGCGGTCGGGATCGCGCTCGCGGTGGCGTTCGTGCGCGGCATCGCGCGCCAGTCGGCCGGCAGGCTCGGCAATTTCTGGGTCGATCTCACGCGCGGCACGCTGTACGTGCTGCTCCCCTTCTCGCTGCTGCTCGCGCTGCTCTTCGTGCAGCAGGGCGCGATCCAGAACTTCCATCCGTACGCCACCATCCACACGCTGGAGGGCGCGACGCAGATCCTCGCCATGGGCCCGGTGGCCGGCCAGGAAGCGATCAAGCAGCTCGGCACGAACGGCGGCGGATTCTTCAACGCCAACTCGGCGCATCCATTCGAGAATCCCACGCCGTTCAGCAACTTCTGGCAGATGTTCGCGATCTTCGCGATCCCGTCGGCGCTCACGTACCTGCTCGGCCGGATGGTGAAGAACCAGCCGCACGGCTGGGCGGTGTGGGCGGCGATGTACTGCCTGTTCCTCATCGGCGTGAGCGCGGCGTACTGGGCCGAGGCGAAGGGGAATCCGATCCACGCGGCGCGCGGTATCGACGTCGCGGCGAGCGCGGGGAATCCCGGCGGCAACATGGAAGGCAAGGAAGTGCGCTTCGGCATCGCGAACTCCGCGCTGTTCGCAACAGTGACCACCGACGCGAGCTGTGGCGCGGTGAATTCCATGCACGATTCGTTCACGCCGCATCGGCGGTCTCGTGCCGATGGTGAACATTCAGCTCGGCGAAGTCATTTTCGGCGGCGTCGGCGCGGGATTGTACGGCATGCTCGTGATGATCGTGCTCACCGTGTTCATCGCGGGGCTCATGGTGGGCCGCACGCCGGAATATCTCGGCAAGAAGATCCAGGCGCGCGAAGTGCAGATGGCGATGCTCTACGTGCTCGTGTTCGCAGGCGCGATCCTCGTGATGTCCGCGATCGCCGCGGTCACGCCGGCGGGACTCAAGGGATTGAACAACGCGGGCCCGCACGGACTGTCGGAGATCCTGTACGCGTTCACCTCCACCGCCGCGAACAACGGCAGCGCGTTCGCCGGGCTCACCGGCTCCACGTACTTCTACAACACCCTGCTCGGACTCACGACGCTCATCGGCCGCTTCGCGATGATCGTGCCGATGCTCGCGCTCGCGGGCTTCCTGTCGGAGAAACGCGTCGTCCCCGAGTCGGCCGGCACCTTCCCGGTCACCACGCCGCTCTTCGTCTGTCTGCTCGTGTCCGTGATCCTGATCGTCAGCGCGCTCACGTTCTTCCCCGCGCTCTCGCTCGGCCCGATCGTCGAGCACTTCCTGATGCTGGCCGGGAGGCTGTTCTAGGATGACCGTCACCAAGCGTTCGTTGTTCGACCCGCAGATCGTGCGCCGCGCGATCGGCGATTCGTTCCGCAAGCTCGACCCGCGCCACATGGTGCGGAACCCGGTGATGTTCGTCGTGCTCGTCGGCAGCGCACTCACCACGCTCGTGCTCGTGCGCGACATCGCAGGCGGCAAGAGCGACTGGGGGTTCACGCTCCAGATCGCGGTGTGGCTCTGGTTTACTGTGGTATTCGCGAATTTCGCCGAAGCGATGGCCGAGGGACGTGGCAAGGCGCAGGCCGACAGTCTGCGCGCCACGCGCACGCAGACCATGGCGCGCGTGCTCAGAGATCCCGCCGACCACAAGTCGATCACCGAGACGCCCGCGTCGGCGCTGCGTTCGGGAATGGCCGTGCTCTGTCTGCCCGGCGACGTCATCCCCGGCGACGGCGAAGTGATCGAGGGCGTCGCGAGCGTGGACGAGTCGGCGATCACGGGCGAGTCCGCTCCGGTGATCCGCGAATCCGGCGGCGACCGATCGGCGGTCACGGGCGGCACGAAGGTGCTGTCCGATTATCTCGTCATCCGCATCACCGCCAATCCCGGCGAGACCTTTCTCGACCGGATGATCGCGCTCGTCGAAGGCGCGTCGCGCCAGAAGACGCCGAACGAGATCGCGCTCACGATCCTGCTCTCGGGACTCACGATCATCTTCCTCTTCGCGGTGGCGACGCTCGAGCCCTTCGCCGCGTACAGCGGTGCCGCGGTCACAGTACCGGTGCTCATCGCGCTGCTCGTGTGCCTCATTCCCACCACGATCGGCGGGCTCCTCTCCGCGATCGGCATCGCCGGAATGGACCGCATGATCCAGCAGAACGTGATCGCAATGAGCGGCCGATCCGTGGAGGCCGCCGGCGATGTGAACACGCTGCTGCTCGACAAGACCGGCACGATCACGCTGGGCAATCGCCAGGCGGTGGAGTTCATCCCGCTGCCCGGCGTCGCGCTCGAACGGCTCGCCGATCGCGCGCAATTCGCCTCGCTGCCCGACGAGACGCCCGAGGGGCGCAGCATCGTGGTGCTCGCGAAGGAGAAGTTCAATCTCCGCGGGCGCGCGGTGGGGCACGATACGCAGCCGCAGGATGCGGAGTTCGTCCCTTTCTCGGCGATGACGCGCATGAGCGGCGTGAACCAGGGCGCGCTGCTCGTGCGCAAAGGCGCGTCGGATGCGGTGGCGCGCTGGGTGACGGAGAATGGCGGGTCGGCTCCGGCCGACCTCAAGCCGATCGTCGACCGCGTCGCGCGCGAGGGCGGCACGCCGCTCGTGGTCGCCGAGCGTGACGGCGGCGCCGCGCGCGTGCTCGGCGTGATCTATCTCAAGGATGTGGTGAAGGGCGGCATCCATGAGCGCTTCGACCGCTTGCGCGCGATGGGCATTCGCACCGTGATGATCACCGGCGACAATCCACTCACCGCCGCGGCGATCGCGCACGAGGCGGGCGTCGATGATTTCCTCGCCGAAGCGACGCCCGAAGACAAGATCACGCTCATCCGCCGCGAACAAACAGGCGGCCGCCTCGTCGCGATGACGGGCGACGGCACCAACGACGCACCGGCGCTCGCGCAGGCCGACGTGGGCGTCGCGATGAACAGCGGCACGCAGGCAGCCAAGGAAGCGGGCAACATGATCGATCTCGACTCGAACCCCACCAAGCTCATCGAGGTCGTGGAGATCGGGAAGCAATTGCTCATGACGCGTGGCGCGCTCACTACGTTCTCGATCGCGAACGACGTCGCGAAGTACTTCGCCATCATCCCGGCGATGTTCGTGGCGGCGTATCCCGCGCTCGCCGCGCTCAACGTGATGCATCTGCATTCGCCGGCGTCGGCGATCCTCGCAAGCGTGATCTTCAACGCGCTCATCATCATCGCGCTCATTCCGCTCGCATTGCGCGGCGTGAAGTACCGGCCCGCGCCGGCCGGCGTGATCCTGCGCCGGAATCTCCTGCTCTACGGCGTGGGCGGGATCCTCATTCCCTTCGCCGGCATCAAGCTCATCGACATGCTGCTCGTCGCCGTCCACTTCGTCGCGTGACCAACACCATGCTCCGCCGCCAGCTCCGCCCCGCCATCGTGATGACGCTCGCGCTCTGCGTGATCACCGGGCTCATCTATCCGGGCGTCGTCACCGCGCTCGCGCAGTTGTTGTTCCCGCGCCAGGCCAACGGTTCCCTCGTCACCGTGAACGGCCGCGTGGTGGGCAGCGCCCTCATCGGGCAGCCGTTCTCGCAGCCGTACTACTTCCACCCGCGCCCGTCGGCCGCCGGCGCCGGTTATGACGACACGCTCAGTGGCGGCACCAACCTCGGCCCAACCAGTGCGAAGCTCGCCGACACGCTCATCGCGAGCGCCGTGGACAGTGCGATGAAGAACGACGGCGCCAAGAAGGGGCGGATCCCCTCGGACATGGTCACCTCTTCCGCATCGGGCGTCGACCCGCACATTTCACCCGCCACTGCATTGCAACAAGTCGCGCGCGTGGCCGCCGCGCGCGGCGTGACCGACAGCGCGATGCGCGCGCTCGTCGAGCGGCACATCGAGGGGCGACAGTTCGGATTCTTCGGCGAGGCGCGCGTGAACGTCCTGCTGCTCAACATTGCCGTCGACTCGGCATTTCCGAGGCGCTGATCATATGCATCGCTGCGTCGTGCACGTCCTTACGGGCGTGCTCCTGCTCGCGCCCGCGCTCGGCGGCTCAACAAGCCGATTCGGCACCCACGTCGCGCGCGCTCGCCTCGCCGCTCGATTCGCCGCCCTTCCCGAACTCCGACTGGCTCGGCGGCCCGGTGATCGGCGAGCCCGATGGCACGCCCGACTATCCGATGCAGCGCGCGATTATCGGCAATTCGCTGGATGCGAGCCGCTTCAAGATCTACGGATGGGTGGACCTCTCGGCGAACGCGAGCACCTCGAACAATTCGAATTCGCCGCTCACGCCGACGATCGTCCCGAACAAGTTCGAACTCGAGCAACTCGTGCTGCGCATCGATCGCACGCCGAACACCGTGCAGACCGAGCACGCCGATTGGGGTTTCCACTTCACCGGCATGTACGGGATCGACTATCGCTACAGCACGGCCAAGGGCTGGCTCAGCGATCAGCTGCTGCAGCACAACGAACTCTACGGTTTCGATCCCACCGAGCTGTACGCGGTGCTCTATCTCCCCCACGTCGCGCAGGGCACCGAGTTCAAGATCGGACGCTACATCTCGCCCGCCGATCTCGACGATCCATTCGCGAACGACAACTACCTGCTCACCCATCCTCTCACGATCTCCGTGGATCCTGTCACCTTCACGGGCGTCGAGGCGATCGTACGGCTCAACCAGCAGTGGGCCCTCACGCTCGGCGTCGATGCCGGCAGCGACATGGCTCCGTGGCAGAACTCGGCGCAGCTCAACGGACAGGCGTTGGTGCGATGGGTGTCGCTCAGCGGCAACGACGGCCTGTGGGGCGGCGTGAACTCCCTGGGCAGCGGCTATTTCACCAATGGCCACGACAATCTGCAGCAGGTGATCCTCACGTGGGGACACAAGTTCAACGGCACCCTCCACATGCAGACCGAGGCGTACTATCTCTGGCAGTTCGATGGCGACAAGGGCGGTTCGTGCAATTATGGACCGGTGAAGCCGTTCGGAGGCGGCGGCGGATGTGGGCCCCTCATCCCCGGGCGCAGCGATGCGATCGCCGCGGTGAATTACTTCGAGATCCTGCTCTCACCCAAGAGCTATATCTCGCTGCGCACCGACTATCTGAACGACGTGCAGGGACAACGCACCGGCTACGCGACGCCGTACGGGTCGTTCACCGCCGGCTGGGCACGCTGGCTCTGGCCGCTCGCATTGCTGCGCGTCGAGGCGCGATACGACGAAGCCTTCAGCGCCACGCCGTACGACAATGGCACCGCGCGACAGCAGACCACGGGCTCGGTAGACCTCCTCGTTCGCTTCTGATCGCAACCGCGGCCGCCGCTTGCGCCGCCGCCACCCGCGCGGCACCGTCATGCATGTCGCGCGCAATGTGCTGCCTCGCCGCGGTCGTGCTGGCGGCCGCCTGTTCCTCCTCCGAGAGTAAGCCCGCGCCGTCGCAGTATTACCGCGACGGCGGCATTGCCTTCAAGTATCCGGCGGGCTGGACCGCCACACCACGCACCAACCGCCTGCCGACCCGGTCGCTCATCATCAAGTCCACGAGCGCCGCGCTCGTGATCATCGACGTGAAGAGGCCCGAGCGCGCGATGAGCTTGCGCGCCTACGCCGATTCATTCGGCGCGCTCATGCGCTCGGCGACTCCCATAGGGAAGATGGGAACGTCATCGTTCAGCAACATCCAGCACGTGGACGGCTTCGACATCCTGGTGGAGCACTTCACCCTCTCGCTGCTGAACGTGGACGTGCCGCACACGCGCACGTACGGCCGCATGACCGGACCGGCCGGCGTCTGCTTCCTCACGTCGCAAACGGCGGACAATGAGAAGGAACAGTCGAGCGCCGGATTCGAGGAGATCTTCGGGACGTTCGAGTGCGGCGCGCCCAACTCCGCCGACTCCGGCGCCGCCGCGACCGATTCCGCGCTGACGCACGCGCACTGACCTATGAAGCGATCGCCCGCGCCGCGCGCGTTCCGCAGTCGCCACGAATTCCGCGAGTGGCTCACCAAGCATCACGCCACGCACGATGAGTTGATCCTGCGGCTCTACAAGACCGCGCACGGGCACCGCGGCATGGGGTACATCGACGCCGTCGATGAAGCGCTGTGCTTCGGCTGGATCGACGGCGTGAAACGCAGTCTCGATGAGGTCAGCTTCACGCAGCGATTCACGCCGCGCAAACCGCGCAGCATCTCGGAGCCGCGTCAACATTCGAAAGGTGGAAGCGCTGATCGCGAGCGGCCGCATGATGACGCCGGGACTCGATGCGTACGCCAAACGCACTCCCGAACGCACCGGCATTTACGCCTTCGAGCGCGCGGCGCTGAAGTTCTCGCCGGCGTTCCTCAAGAGATTCAAAGCGAACCGCGCCGCATGGAAATACTTCCAGGCGCAGCCGCCGTGGTACCAGCGGCTCATGGCATTCCGCATCATGAGCGCCAAGCTTCCGGAGACCCGCGCAAGACGGCTCGAGCAGACGATCGCGCATTCCGCCGCGGGCGAATGGATACCAGGGTTTCCGAGCCCGAACCGCGAAGAAGAACGAAGTGACGGCGTGAGTCGCGACCCGAACTCCGTATTGGTCACCCGAACTCCGCTTGTGGCGTATGACGTGTGGTACCAGCGACGGCGGGTTTGGTAACCACACCAAGCACGCATCTGCCGTTACCACACGTTAAGCGCCACACGCGGAGTTCGGGTGACCAAGTACGGGGTTCGGGGTGCGACGCACGCAGTCTGAAACTCTAGAACGCACGTTCCGTCTCGTTCTCAGCCATCATCTCAAGGACCCCGATGCTCTCGATCGAATCAGTGACCAAGAAATTCCGTGGCGGCGTGACCGCCGTCGATTCCCTCTCGCTCTCCCTCGAGAGCGGCGTGCTCGGCCTGCTCGGCCCCAACGGCGCGGGCAAGACCACGCTCATGCAGATGATCGCGACGATCACGCGCCCCACCGCCGGCCGCATCACGTGGAACGGCGCCGACCTCGCCAGCGAACCCGACGCGCTGCGCCTCAAACTCGGCTACCTGCCGCAGGACTTCGGCGTGTACGACAACCTCACCGCGCTCGAATTCCTCACGTACTTCGCGTCGCTCAAGGGCGTCACCAGCAAGACGCGCATCATGGAGATGCTCGAGCTCGTGAACCTGCACACGGTGGCGCACCGTTCCGCCGGCGCGTTCTCCGGCGGCATGAAGCAGCGGCTCGGCATCGCGCAGGCGCTCGTGAACGATCCCGACGTCGTGATCGTCGACGAACCCACCGCCGGCCTCGACCCCGAAGAGCGCGTGCGATTCCGGAACATCCTCTCCGACATCGGATTCGGGAAACTCGTGATCCTCTCGACGCACATCGTCACCGACATCGAGTCGATCGCCACGAGCATTGCCGTCATGAAACACGGCAAGCTCGTGAGCCACGCGTCGCCCGAAGCAATGCTGCAGAGTGCCGCCGGCTCCGTGTGGCAAGCGGTGCTCAGTTCCGAGCAGTTCGCCGCCGAGCGCGCGAAATTCCGCGTGTCGCACGCGGTACGGAAGCCCGACGGCGTGCACGTGCGCGTCGTGCAGCGCGCCCGCCCCTGGCCCGACGCGCAGCCCGCCGAGCCCGATCTCGAGGACGCGTTCCTGTACGCGATGGAGCCCGAGCCGGCCGCCGCCGCGTGATGCAGCTCGCGCGCATCCGCGCGGTCGTGGGAGCCGACGTGATGATCCGCGTCCGGCGCCCGGCCTCCATCGCGGTCTTCCTGCTCCTCTGCTTCTTCTCGTACATCGTGGTGCCGCCGGTGTCGTCGGGACGCACGCTCATGCAGATCGACGGTCATCGCGCGCTGCTCACGTCGGCCACGATCGCGCTCGCCACCGCTGGATTCGTCGCGATCCTGCTCGGCATGCTCGGTTTCTATCTCGTGAGCAACACGATCCGCCGCGACGCGCTCACTCGCACGGGCAGCGTGATCGCCGCGATGCCCGTGACCAACGCTGAGTATCTCGTCGGGAAATTCCTCGGCAATGCGAGCTTTCTGGGACTCGTCGTGCTCGGCTGCATGCTGAACGTGATGGTCATGCATTTGCTGCGCGCCGAGGGACCGCTCGAACCGCTCGTCTATCTGTCGACTTACATCGCGATGTGCGGACCGCTCGTGCTCGTCGTGTCCGCGATCGCGCTGTTGTTCGAGTGCGTGCGCCCGCTGTCGGGGCGCGTGGGTGACGTGCTCTACTTCTTCGTGTGGATCTTCATGATCGCGGCCGCCGGCATCGGCGGCGCCGAGGCGCAGGGACACCCCGGTCTGCCCACCGCAGCGTACTATGACGTGATCGGCATGCTGTTCATGATCACGCAGGCAAGCGGCGGCGGCGGCCGTACGGAACATCTCGAGATCGGCGGCTCCCCGTTCGACCCCGCGCAGTCGCCGTGGACCTTTCCGGGAATTCACTGGAGCGCGCCGGTGATCGCGAGCCGATTCACCACCGCGCTCGTCGCGCTGCCGATTCTATCTCGCGGCGTGGGCTGTTCTTCGCGCGCTTCGACCCCGCGAAGATGAAGATGGAAGTCCAGCACGCGAAGACGAATCTCTTCGCGCAGCTCAACCGCCTGCTCAAGCCGCTCACGCGCATCGTGCTCGGGCTCCTCGCGCCGCGCCCCGGCGCGCGCCCCGGACTCGGCCGCATTGCGCGCAGCGAGCTGGCGCTCACCTTCATGCTGTCGCCCATCGCGCTGGCGCTGTTCCTCGTGCTCTCGCTCATGGCCGCGACCGCGTCGCTCCCCACCCTGCTCGACAAGACGCTGCCGCTGATCTTCCTCGGTATCCTCATTGCGATCGCCGACATCGCGACGCGCGATGCCGCGTCCGGCACCACGGCGCTGCTCTACAGCATGCCCAGAGTGAAGCAGGATTACGTCGCGGCGAAGTTCATCGCCGCGACGCTCACGGCCATCGCCTTCGTGATCGTTCCGCTCGTGCGCCTCGCGATCGCGAATCCCCCATCCGCGCTCTCGCTCGTGATCGGCGCGATCTTCACGGCGTCGCTCGCCGTCGCGCTCGGGATCGTCACCGGCAGCGGCAAGGCGTTCGCCGGATTCTTCCTGCTCTTCCTCTATCTCGCGAACAGCGCGCGCGGCGCGCCTGAGTTCGACTTCGCCGGCTGGAGCGGCGCCGCCACCAATGGCGTGCGCATCGGATATCTTATCATCAGCATGCTTCTCATCGCCGCCGCCGTCACCCGCCAACGCCTTCGCCCCGCATGACCAACGAACCCGTCGTCACCGGAGCGCCGCTCGGCCGCGCCGGCCGCATCGCCCTCGTCGGCGGCGGCCTCATGGTCGCCAGCGGCATCCTCGGCGCGATCCTCGGCACCGCGTTCTTCACCGCTGGCGTCGCGATCGTGATGCACACCTTCAGCTGGACCGCTGTGGCCTGGGGCGCCGAGCGCGGCGCCGTGATCGGTGGCATCGTCGCCCCACTGGGCGCATGGGCGTTCCTCCGGCGCGTCCCCCTCGGCCTCGCGATCCCCGGCCTCACCGTCGGCACCATCGTAGGCGGTACCATCGGCTCCCTCGCCCCGCACTCGCAACTCGGCGAATGGCAGACAGCAGCGGCATCGGTGATAGGCTTTGTCATCGCCGCAGTGGTGCTGCGCCTTCGCAACGCTCCTCCCCCCGCCACCGCAGACTCAGCAGAGGAGTAGCTGCAGTCTAACGTCCAAGTCTAAAGTCTAAGTCTGTAGTACCGACTCGGTCTTTCGGAAATGAAGCTTCGGCCCCACTGTTCAGGGAGCATCCCCCCCACAGGAGGCCCTCCAATGCAGCAGCGGATCCGGCGGTTCGATGTGATGTCAGTGGCCATGACGATGGGAGCGCTCTACTTCTTCCTGGGCATCATCATCGCGATCTGCGCGTGGCTCTTCCTGGGCGCGATCAGAGGGATGATGGGCAACATGAGCGGCGCCTCGGGCGGGGGCATGATGGGCGGCGCGATGGGCATCATCATCGCACCGCATCCTGTACGGCATCATCGGCGTCGTGTTCGGCGCGATCGCGGCGTTCTTCTACAACATCGTCGCCGGCTGGACCGGCGGCGTCGGGATGGAACTGGAGTAGGTTCTGACTCGAACTGCGCTTTGGAAGGCATTGGCCGGCACGGCGCTCGTACTGGGCGCCGGAGCCGGCTTCACGCTGTGGGCTGGCGCGCCACCCTCTCCCGTAGGTGTCGTGCAGAAGTACGTCGCGGCGCAGAATGCGCATGATTACGCGAGGATGGAGCCGCTCCTCGCTGAGTCGATCCAAGTGAGCCTGCTCTTCGATTCGCGCGACGGACCGGCCTCCACAAATCGCCTGTCCCGCATGACGCTCATCGCGTCGATCAAGCGAGCCGCCAACCGCTTTCCTAACATCCGATTCGAGATCGTCTCAGTCATGTCCGAGGGCCGGATCGTCACGACAAGGGAGCTCTTCACCGGCGGCGCGGAGCCTGGATCGCAGGTAGGCATGACAGTCTATCGCGTAACGGAAGGGCGCATCGATTACATCGGGGTCATTCCGCCACAATAGCTACTCGTTCCTCAGCGCCACCAGAGGATCGATGCGGGTCGCGCGGCGCGCGGGCAGATAGCTCGCGCCGAGCGCGACGAGAATCAGCCCCGCGCTCACCGCGCCGAACGTCAGCGGATCCGTCGCGCCCACTCCATACAGCATCGATCCGATGGCCCCCGTGAGCGCGAGCGCGCCGAGCAGTCCCGCGCCGGCGCCCACGAGCGCCACGGTGAGTCCCTGCCGCACGATCATGCCGCGCAATTCGCCTTGTCCCGCGCCGAGCGCCATGCGGATGCCGATCTCGTGCGTGCGCCGCGTGACGCCGTAGCTGATCACGCTGTAGATCCCGATCGCCGCGAGCGCGAGCGCGACGCCGGCGAATGTCACGAGCAGCAGGAGATTGAATCGCGCAGCGGCGTTCGCGCGCGCGACCACATGGTCCATCGTCTGCACCTCGGACACCGGCACGTTCGCGTCGATGTCGCTCACCGCGTGCCGCATCTGCTTCGTGAGGGCGGCCGCGTCGCCGTCGGTGCGCGCGACGAACGTGAGGTACGCCACCCAACTCGATTTGCTTTCGATGAACATCTTGGTCTGGAAGTACGGCAGGTACATCTCCGATGTCGGCTTCGCCGTCCAGTCGAGCTGCACCGCGTTCTTCACGACGCCGATCACCGTAAGCCACGCGGCGGTATCGGCCTCGGTGACGAGCGTAATGCGCTTCCCAAGGGGATCCTCGCCCGGCCAGTTGATGCGCGCGAGTTCTTCGTTCACGATGATCACGTTGGGAGCGTCCAGCCGGTCGGTCGCGGTGAAATCGCGCCCTCTCACGATCGGCAGCGACATCGTCTGGAAGTAGTCGGGCATCACCACGCGATACGTCGCGTGCAGGTTCTCTCCGGGCTTCGGCACCGGCTTCCCCTCGGCGCGATACGGCAGCCCCCACATGTCGCCCGCGACCGGCAGATGATTGATCGCGCTCACCGAGCGCACGCCGGGCAGCGCGCCCACGCGGAGGATGATGTCGTTGTAGAACGCGGTGCGCCGTCCGGCTTCTTCTTCCTTGCTGCCCGCGACGGACACCACCATCGTCGCGACGCCTCTCGGCGCCCAGCCCGAATCCACGTTCTGCAGCGCGCGGAAGCTGCGGATCATGAGCCCCGCGCCCACGAGCAGCATGAGAGCGAGGGCGAACTCGCTCGCGACAAGCGCGCTCCGCAGCTGCGAGCGGTGTACTCCTTCGCTCGATCCGCGCGAGCCATCGCGCAGCGCATCGTTCAGGTCGCGCATGCCGCTCTGCACTGCGGGCACGAGCGCGAAGAGCACGCTGGTCGCGACCGAGACCGCCAACGCGAAGAGCAGCACGCGGCCGTCGAGGTTCACCGTGCCCACGCGTGGGAGACGTTCCGGGCTCTGCGCTATCAGCACGCGCACGCCGATCGCGGCCACGCCAATGCCCGCCAATCCGCCGCCTAGCGCGAGCACAGTACTCTCAGTAAGCAGCTGCCGCAGTATGCGCCCGCGTCCGGCACCGAGTGCCGAGCGCACTGCCATCTCGCGGTAGCGCGATGTGGCACGCGCGAGCAGCATGTGCGCCACGTTGGCGCACGCGATGAGCAACACGAAGCCCACCGCGCCGAGCAGCACCATCAGCGTGGTTCGCACATTGCCGACCACCACTTCGTTCAGCGATCGCACGTTCACGTCGCGGTTCGTGCCCGGATATTGCTGCTCGAGCCGTGCCGTGATCGTGGCCATCTCCGCCTGCGACTGCGCGAGCGTGACGCCGTTTTTCAGCCGCGCGAAGACGCGCAGCGACTGCCAGCCGCGGTTGGTCTCCTTGCCGGTGAGGTCCAGCGGGACCCAAAGTTCGGTGAAGATCGCCCAGAACGGCGCGAAGTGGAAACTCTCTGGCATCACACCGACGATCGTGTACTTGGAGCCATCGAGTGTGAGCGTGTGCCCCACCGCGTCGGCGCGGCCGCCGAGCCGGCGCTGCCAGAATCCGTAACTGACCACCACTTCATGATCTTTGCCCGGCGCGCCCGCGTCCGCCGCGAGCATGCGGCCGTGCAGCGGCGCGACGCCCAACATCGGGAAGAGACTCGGAGTCACGTGCAGCGCCCAGACTTTCTCGGGCTGATCGGTGTCAGTGAGGTTGGGCGACCAGTACTCGGCCGCGGCCATACCGGAGAAAACGTGGTTCTGCGCCTTCCAGTCGACATAGTTGCCGGGTGCGACCGCGTTCTCGGTGCCATGGAAGAGCACCGTGAGCTGTTCCGGCCTGTTGTACGCGAGCGGACGCAGCAGCACCGCGTTCACGACGCTGAACACCGCGGTGCTCGCGCCAATGCCGAGCGCGAGCGTGAAGATCGCGGCAAACGTGAAGCCCGGCGTGCGGCGCAGCGAGCGCAGCGCGTAGCGCAGATCGCGCAGGATCGATTCCATGAGTTCTCCCGCGCGGATGTCGCGCACCTGTTCTTTCACGTTCTCGGCGCCGCCCACTTCGATCATCGCCGCGCGGCGCGCGGCCTCGGGCGTGCGTACCGGCGCGGACTTTTTCGGCCGTGAGCAGTTCGACGTACGAACGCATCTCGTCGTCCAGCTCGCGCTCCTGCCGTTCGCGATGGAAGAGATTCCGCCAGAAGCTGGAGAGCGTGGAGTTCAGTGGCATCGTGCGCCTATCAGGTAGTGCGGAGCGCCGCGGCGATCGCGATCGAGATGCGGCCCCAATCTTCCGTCTCTTCGCGCAACTGCCGCTGCCCGGCCTTCGTGAGCCGGTAATACTTGGCGCGCCGCTTGTTCTCGGACTCCCCCCACCGCGCCGCGAGCCAGCCGGCCTCTTCCATGCGATGCAGCGCCGGGAAGAGCGACCCGGGCTTCACGTGAAAGGCGCCCTTACTGATCTGCCCGATGCGGTTGGCGACGCCGAGCCCGTGCATCTCGCCCAGCACCAGGGTGCGAAGGATGAGCAGGTCGAGCGTGCCCTGCAGGAGCTTGGTATTCGACGGCGCCATGGAGGTCCTCATATAGAACGTCTATATGGACTGTAACCGCCTCCATATAGACAGTCAATAGGAGCGCGTAAGGGTAGACACCGGGCGCGCCGGGATGGTTGCTGGCGGCTTGCGTGGCCTCTTAGGCGGTTAGGCAGACTCCGGAATGCCCGACCTCATCCGCTCCTTCGAGTCACTCTTCCACCAGTGCAAGTCGTCCGCCGAGAAAGCGCTCGACCAGCTGAACGACGATCAGCTCAACTCCCGCACCGCCGTCGGCAATTCGGTGGCCACGATCTGCTGGCACATCGCGGGCAACCTCGAGAGCCGCTTCACGGACTTCCTCACCAGCGATGGTGAGAAACCAGGCCGCGACCGCGAGAGCGAGTTCGCCGAGCGCCGCGTCACGCGCGCTGAACTCAACGCGAAATGGGAGCCCGCGTGGAAAACGCTGTTCGATGCTCTCGCCGGTCTCACCGATGCGCAGCGCCAGACGATGATCACCATCCGACTCCGAACCGTACACCGTCGAAGGCGCGCTCCTTCGCGCGCTCGCGCACGTGAGCCTGCACGTCGGCCAGATCATCGACCGCGCCCACATGCTCCGCGGCAACGACTGGAAGTGGATCACGATCCCGCCCGGCCAGTCCGACGCCGTGAACGCCAAACTCATGAAGAAGTAGTGCCCCGCTACGCCGCCTTCCTGCGCGGAGTGAACATCAGCGGCCGCGTCGTGAAAATGGACGCGCTACGGAAGCACCTCGAGAAACTCGGCCTTTCCGACGTCGAGACGGTGATCGCCAGCGGCAACGTGCTCTTCTCGTCCGCCAGCAAGAACGCCGCCGCCCTCGAGAAGAAGATCCACGCTCGGCCTCCACAAAGCACTCGGCTACCCCGTCGCGATCTACGTGCGCACCGACGCGCAGATCGCCGCGCTCGCGGGGCACCGTCCGTTCGGCGACGCCAAGCACAAGGCGGCGAGAGTCTTTCTCGTCGGATTCATCGCCGAGCCCCTGAGCAAGGACGCCGCGCGCACACTGCTCGCCCTCGCCGAAGGCACCGAGGAAGATCTGCACACGAAAGGCAGCGAGATCTTCTGGCTCTGCAAGAACGGCCAGAGCGTGTCCCCGCTCTTCCGCGTGCCCATCGAGAAGCGCATCGGCACGCTGATCACGTGGCGCAACATGAACACCATCGAACGCATCCACGCCAAATTCTCGGCGCGCTGAGCGACACCCGCGGCCCGCGCGAGCCGTAGTGTCTCATGTCCCTCCACCGGAATCGATATGAGCGAATACATGATGAGACTTGATCATCGGACTCGTGAGCGTGATCTTCGCCGTCGGCGTCGTGGCCGCGGGTCTCGCCGGCGCGTACTTCATCGGCAAAGAGCGCGGACGGCGCGCCGCGCTGGATCAGGCCGCGCAAACGGGCGGCGCCACCGACATGCTCGCGCGCACCGAGCGAGCCCTCGAGACGATGTCCCTCGAGGTCGAACGCATTGGCGAAGCGCAGCGCTACTCGGCGCGCCTGCTGGCCGACGCGGCCATCAAACTCAAGGCCGACCCCGCCGCGCCGCGCAACGTCACCCCCACCACGCCCACCTAGCGGCGGGCGCGCACTCGGCGACAACTTGTTGGCCGTTCGCCCACTCATGAGGATGGCCATCCGTGCGTATCGCTCCCCTGTTGCTCGTTGTAGCGGCCATTGCCTGCCGAGTCGAATCGAGCGGCATCCCGAATGACAAAGGCGCCGACGCAGGAGCGCGCGCGGCGCAGGCGCATTACGCGTCGCTGCTGAACGGCTCGCCGCCGAACGCCGATTCCGTTTCGCAGATGTTCGCGCCCACGGGGGAGCTGCTCCCCAACGGCCGCGATGCGATCAGGGGCCCGGCGGCGATGAAGGAATTCTTGAATTCCTTCGGCAAGGTGACCGTCGACTCCGAGGCGATGCCGGTCACGTCGAGCGTCGTCGCCGGCGATCACGTGGTGCTCTGGGGCACGTACTACCAGAGAGCCACCATGCCCGACGGAAAAGTGTTCCGTCCGAAGGGCCGCTACGTGATCGAGTGGGTGCGCGACAGCATGGGCACGTGGCAGATCCAGCGGGCCATGACGCAGCCTTGAGCATCGACGATCTCTACACGGCGTGGCGCGACGCGTTCAAGCGCGGTGACATCGAAGCGATCATCGAGCTGGTCACCCCCGATTACGTCTTGTGGGCCCCCGGACAGGCGCCAATAGTCGGCCGAGATTCCTTGCGCCAAATGCTCGCGCCGGCGCTCTCGACATACGATATTTCCTCATCGTTCGTGCGAACGGAATCACTCGCAGCGGGAGATCTTGCCGTGGATTTCGGATGGGACGTTCAGACCGTGACCCCGCGCGCGGGGGGTGAAGCGCGCACCGCGCGCCAGCGCGTCGTGCTCGTGATGCGCCGCCAGCCCGATGGCCGGTGGCTCTTCGCGCGCGGCGTGAGTCAGCCGGGACCGGTGGCGACGAATGGATGACATCTCCGGACGAGCACCTGGGGGATCATCTTCGGCGCGATCGTCGCGATCATCGTGGTCGGCATCGTGCTGGATCATCTTCGCGAGAAGCGCGACCTCCAGAAGCACCTCAAGCGCATCGACGAACGCAAGGAAGCGTACGAGCGCTTCAAGCAGAAGAAGCGCGCGTCGCAAGAGACGCACGTCGAGCGGTCGCAGAAGAAGTAAACGGCAGACGTTGGCCGTTAGCCGTTAGAACTACTCCGACCTAAGCGTCATCGCCGGATCCACTCGCGCCGCGCGCCAGGCCGGGATCAGACACGCGAGCAACGCGACCGCGCCGAGCATCAGTGATACGGTCAAGTACGTCCCCGGATCGCTCTGCGAGACCCCGAACAGCATCCCCGCGATCACACGCACGAACGCCAGCGTCAGCGCCACGCCCGCGATCACGCCGGCGCCGGTGAGACCCATCCCCTGCCGCAGGATCATCCGCACGAGATCGCCGCGCGATGCGCCCAGCGCCGCGCGCACGCCGATCTCGCGCAGCCGCTCGGTCACGACGCCCGCCAGCACGCCATAGATCCCCGCCGCCGCGAGAATGAGCGCCACGACCGCGAACGCCTCGAACAGCACGAGCGCGAACTTGCGCGCCGCCTCCGACGTCGCGATCAATTTCTCCATCGTCGCCACGCGCATGATCGGCTGATCCTTGTCCACGCTCCAGATCGCCGCGCGCACAGGACCTGCCATTGCCGCGGCGTCGTGGCCTTTCAACACGCGTACGACCAACGACTGATTCCCGTCTGCATACGGCCATTGCCTCTCCGCCACGTAGAACGCGTCCGGCTCCTCCGCCGCGAGCGACACCTGCCTCACCGCGCCCACGATCCCCACCACGGTGTACCACGGCCCTTCGGTCGCGCTGCCCATGCGCACGCGCTGGCCCAACGCTTCCTCGTTGGGCCATGACTTCTTCGCGAACGCTTCATTGACGATCACTTCCATCGGAGTCTGCATCGACGCGTGCGGATCCAGCCCGCGACCGCGCACGATCGGGATCTTCATCGCCTCGAGATACCCGTCGGTCACCGCGTACCGGTGCGCGCTCTCATCCTCCTCCGGATTCGCTCTCGGGTGCGCTTCAATGTGCACGCCGTACTTGTCCATGTCGCCGCTCAGCGGCAGCTGCGTCGTGAACGCCGCCGCTTCCACGCCGGGCACGGCGCGCACCGCCACGAGCACGCGGTCGAAATAGTCGCGCGTCACGGTATCGTTGTTGAACTGCGTGCCCACGGTCTGCACCGTCATCGTCAGCATGTTGTTCGCGTCGAATCCCGGCGGCACCGCGAGCAACGGCTCACGCTCTGCAGCAGCAGCGCCGTGCCCGTGAGCAGCATGAGCGCGAACGCCACTTCGCTCACCACCAGCGCGCCGCGCACGCGATGACTCGTGCCGCCCGCGCGCCGCGTGCCCGCCTTGATGCTTCCATGCAGATCTCCGCGCGCCGCGTGCAGCGCCGGCACCATGCCGAACGCGATCGCCCACCGCGGTCGTGAGCGCGAATGCGAACAGCAGCGTGCTGCCGCTCACCTCGATCTGCGCCAGCCTCGGCAGCCCCGGCGGACTCAACGCCACCAGTGCTTTCACGCCGAGTTCGGCGACCACACGCCGAGCGCGCCGCCGAGCAACGCGAGCGTCACACTCTCAGTGAGCAGCTGACGCACCACGCGCCACCGGCTCGCGCCGAGTGCCGCGCGCATCGCGAACTCGCCTTTCCGCTGCGCGCCGCGCGCGAGCAGGAGATTCATGACGTTCGCGCACGCAATGAGCAGCACGAGCGCCACCGCGCCCATCACCGCGAGCAGAATGGGCCGCACGTCGCCCGTGACCTGCTCGCGCAGCGGGATCAGGAGCATTCCGGCTTTCGCGTATTCCTTGGGATGATCGCGCACCAGGCCCGCGGAGATCGCGTTGACGTCGGCGAGCGCGGCGCGTTCGCTCACGCCGGTCTTGATGCGCGCTACAGCTCTGAGGTGATGGCAGGTACGGCACGCCCACGGCAGCGACGCGTTGTACTGCATCGGTCCCCACACTTTGGCGGCGGGCTGGAGGATGCTCTCGAAACCGGCGGGCATGACGCCGATGATCGTGTACTGGTATCCGTTGAACGACACCTGCTTGCCGATGATCTGCGAATCGCCGCCGAATCGCTGGCGCCAGAGCGGGTCGCTCAGGATCGCGACGCGCGGGCCGTTCGGGACATCTTCTTCCGGCAAGAAATCGCGGCCGAGCGCGGGGCGCACGCCGAGGACTTTGAAGAAATCGTGGCTCACGCGCTGTCCGGCGAACTGTTCGGGCTCGCCGCGCCCGGTGAGCGTCGCGCTCCAGTCTTTGTAGACGGCGATCGCGTCGAAGGAATGGTTCTGCTTCGAGACGTCGTCGAACGTGAGCCAGCCGACGTTGTCTTTGTTGGCGGGCTTGGTGCCTTCCCACATCGTGACGATGCGCTCGGCGTGCGGGTACGGGAGCGCCGCGAGGAGAATTGGATTGATCGCGCTGAAAATAGCCGTGGTGGCGCCAATGCCGATCGCGAGCGTGACCGCGGCGAGCGTCGTGAAGCCGGGGCGGCGGACTAACAGCCGCGCCGCGAAGGCGAAGTCGCCGGCCAATGACTCGAACAGCGGACGCCTGACTGTCGGCTGTCGGCTGTCGCCGGCGGGAGCGGAATCCGAGTTTCATCGTGGCCACCAGGGTTTCGCGCCAATACCAATGGTTGGCGCTCGATGGGTTCTGCGTGAACTGGAGTTGTTCGTTGAACGACTCTTCGAGATCGCCCAGTATCGACTCGGCGAGCTCCGGCGGCAGCGCCCATTCGAGCAGGCGCACCGCGCGTTCGGGTGGTCGCGGCGCGTTCATGGCAGCTCGAGCGCGGCGCCGAGTCCGGCGGACATCGTGCGGAGGGCTTTGAGACTTGCCTTCACCGCTTCGCGGCCGGTGGTGCTGAGTGAGTAGTAGGTCTTGCGGCGTCCGCCGCGCTCGGCCGTGGCTTCGCCGAGTCGTGTCGAGACCAGGCCTTTCGTTTCGAGGCGATTGAGCGTGGTGTAGATCGTGGCGAAGCTCAGCGATCTCTTCGCGCGCGCGGCGATCTCACGCTGAACGGCGACGCCATAGGCGCGGTCGTTCAACCTTAAGAGTGCGAGTAGGACGAGTTGTTCGAGTTCGCCGAGGCGGGGGGACATCGAAGGGCTCCATTTATTCGATGGAGTCGAATATATAGTCAATCAAATCGTGGCGCAATACACCAAGTCGAACCGACTCGGTCTGATAGGCTCATCGCGACACGAGCGCCATTCCGGCAACAGCGGCACGTCATCGGGCGACAAGTTTGGACTCCAAAGCTCCCCGCCAAAGGCGATTTGCGAAAGCTATCTTTGAGTGGGTTGTCCAACTTCTCTTGTTGACGCAAAGGGAGAGAAATGGCCGGAACCGAAATCGCGTATATCGACGAGAGCTACGACAACGACGTGTTTGTAATGAGTGCGCTCGTCATCCCCACCCATGCCTGGCGCGATTCTTACAATCACTTCCAGGGGTACCGGAAGCATCTAAAGGCGAAATACGGAATCTTCACGAGCAAGGAGTTGCATGCCACGGAGTTTGTAGCTGGGCGCGGGCGAATTGCACCGAAACCCGTGCCGAAGGGTCTTCGGGCGTTTCTCTTTCGCGAAACTCTCGGCGTCATCGCGGCGTTGCCCAGCGCTGCAGTGATCTCCGGTGCGTGGCCCAGGCGAGGACTCTCCCAGAACCAGATTCATCTGAAAGCGTACTCGCGTGTTCAGGAGCGCCTGCAGAAGCGCGCCTCGTCCTCGGGTTCCCAAATATTGATTGTTGCTGACGAGGGCAAGGAGAAGGAGCTGACGCGCCTCGCCCGCAAGTCGAAAGTATGGAACCCGGTGGGGAGCATGTTCGGTTCCTGGGAAGATGGCTCCGCATACAAGAACATCCCAAATGATCGATTGATCGAGGACCCATTCTTCAAGTCTTCGCACCAGTCCTATTTCCTTCAAGCGGCGGACTTTGTGGCTTTCGCTCTACTGAAGAGCGAGGTGCCTCCGACTCCGCATATTGCCAAACACAAACTAGAGCTCTCGTATGCAGATCTTGCGCCCATTTGCGCTGTCGAGGCATCTCCGAAAGGACCACAGAGGCTTGGGAATCATCCGTACCTAACGAAAAAGAGGCGCCCCAACATGCGAGTCGGGGCGCCTCAAGCAAGACCGGATCCCAACCGCTGATGGTTGGTCCAGCCCTGCGTTATTAATGTAACACGGCTGTGTCACACTCGCAACGCACCATGGAACACTTGCCGGACAGGTCGCGCGCGTAGAATTGAGCTAGTCAGTTTCGTAACCAATACCTAGCCGCCAAATCACTCCACCGTCACCGACTTAGCCAAGTTCCGCGGCTGGTCCACATTCGCCCCGCGCTTCACGGCGATATAGTACGCCAACAGCTGCAGCGGCACGGATGACAGGATCGGCGTGAACATGTCGATGGTCTCGGGGATCCTGATCTCATAATCCAGCTTCCCCGCCAGCGCCGGCTCGTCGCGGCTCGTGATCGCGATCACTCGCCCGCCGCGCGCTTTCACCTCCTGAATGTTCGACACGACCTTGTCGAACACGCTGTCATGCGGCGCGATGAATACCACCGGCATGTTGTCGTCGATCAGCGCGATCGGGCCGTGCTTCATCTCCGCCGCCGGATAGCCCTCGGCGTGGATGTACGAGATCTCCTTGAGCTTGAGCGCGCCTTCCAGCGCCGCCGGGAAATTGTAGCCGCGGCCCAGATACAGGAAATTGCTGACGGTCTTGAACTCCTCGGCGATCTTCTCGATCGCGGGCGCGCGATCCAGGATCTCCTTGATCTTCCCCGGCAGCGCGTGCATCGCCTTCGCGATCCGCTGACCGTCCAGCGCCGGCAATCCGCGCAAGCCGCGCGAGCTTCAACGTGAACAGCGCCAGAGCGGTCACCTGACAGGTGAACGCCTTCGTACTCGCCACGCCGATCTCCGGCCCTGCGTGCACGTAGATGCCGCCGTCGTCCTCACGCGCGATGGTCGAGCCCACGACGTTCACGATCCCCAGCGCCCGCGCGCCGCGCTGCTGCGCTTCGCGCATCGCGGCGAGTGTGTCGGCCGTCTCCCCCGACTGCGACATCACGATGCACAACGTGCGATCGGTGATGATCGGATTCCTGTACCGGAATTCCGACGCGTACTCCACTTCCACCGGGATCCGCGCCAGCTCTTCGAGCATGAACTCACCGATGAGCGCCGAGTGCCAGCTGGTGCCGCAGGCGGTGATCACAATGTTGTCGAACTCGAGCAGCTGCTCGTCGGTGATGTTCAGTCCGCCGAGCTTCACGTCGCCCTCGTCGTCCAGGATGCGGCCGCGCATGGTGTTCTCGATGCTCGCGGGCTGCTCGAAGATCTCCTTGAGCATGAAGTGCGCGTAGCCGCCGCGCTCGATCTGGTCGAGGTCCCAATCGATGGAACTCACCGCGCGATTGAGCGGCGCGGCGTTCATGTCCATCACGCGATAGCCGTGGCGCTCGAGCACGGCGAGGTCGCCGTCGTTCAGATAGATGACCTGGCGCGTGTGCGCGAGGATGGCGGACACATCGCTCGCAATGAAGTACTCGCCGTCGCCGAGTCCGACCAGGAGGGGCGAGCCTTTCCGCGCCGCGACGATCTTGCTCGGGTCCTTCGCGCTGAGCACCGCTATGCCGTAGGTGCCTTCGACCTTCCGCAGCGCTTCGATCACCGCTTCCTCGAGAGTGATCTTGTGGCCGTCGGCCGGCTTCAAGAACTCTTCCACGAGGTGCGCGAGCACTTCGGTGTCGGTGTCGCTCGTGAACTTGTGGCCGAGGTCTTCGAGCGCTTTCCGGAGCGCCATGCCGTTCTCGATGATGCCGTTGTGAACGACCGCGATGTTCTGGTCGCAGCTCATGTGCGGATGGGCGTTCACGAAGTTCGGCGCGCCGTGGGTGGCCCAGCGCGTGTGCGCGATGCCGATGGTGCCCGAGACGGGCTCCTTCTCGATAGTCTTCTCGAGTTGGGAGATTTTTCCGGGAGCCTTGCGGACCTGCATGCCCTTGCCGTTCACGAGCGCGACGCCGGCGGAGTCATAGCCGCGATACTCGAGTCTCTTAAGGCCCTCGATCAGGAAGGGCTGGGCGGCGCGGGGGCCAATGTAACCGACGATGCCACACATATTCGACTCTGGGATCGGGAACCGGTTACCGGGAACCGGTGACGAATGACAACGAATTCCTGAACGACCAACTACGCCAAGCTATCGAGGGGCTTTCGAGCTCTTGCGATCAAACTCCTGGCTTCCTTCTCGGTCGGCGCCTCCGCAATGACGCTTACAATGGGCTCCGTTCCGCTCGGTCTGATATGCACCCAGCGGTCGGGCCAGGCTAGGCGGAGACCGTCCTGGGTATCTGCTTCGGCGTCTGCGAACTCCTTCTTCAACGCGGCGTACACCTTGTCGAGCTTCGCTTTTGGACGGTCGAGTTTGTCCTTCACGATGCTGTACTGAGGGTATCGACGCACGACGGACGATACTTTTTCGTCATCCTCGGCCATCATTTGCAAGATGAGGGCCACGGCGACGGGCGCGTCGCGGCCGAGGTGCAGCTCGCTGAGAATGACGCCGCCGTTCCCCTCCCCGCCGATCGCCGCCTTCTCCTCGCGCATGCGCACGGCCACGTTCACCTCGCCCACGGGCGCGCGAATGGCTTTGTAGCCCGCCTCGGCGGCGACGTCGTCCATGATGCGGCTCGTGGAGAGATTCACGACCAGCGGGCCCTCGCGCGAGCGCAGCACCAGGCGCGCAGCAAGGGCGAGCGTCCAGTCTTCGCCAATCGCTCTGCCCTCGTCGCTCACGATCGCGAGACGGTCGACATCCGGGTCCGTCGCAAAACCCACGTCGGCTCTCGCCTTGAGCACGAGCTTCTCGAGCTCGCCGAGGTTCGCGGCCACGGGCTCGGGCGCGCGAGGGAATCTGCCGTCCGTCTCGAGATTGATCGCTGTGACCGTGCAGCCGAGCCGCTGCAACAGCTGCGGCAGGATCACACCACCCGCGCCACGCACGCAATCGAGCGCGACTTTGAATTTCCGCAGACGGATGGCGGGCACATCGATGAGCTTCAAAGCGAGCACCGCGCCAATGTGACGCTCCACCGCGTCGGGGTCCACTGTGACCGTGCCGAGCTGGTCCCACGTGGCGCGCGGCGCCACGCCGTCGGCCAGTTTGCGCATCTCGGTTCCGTCCACGGAGTCCAGAAAAAGCCCCGATGGCCCGATGAATTTCAGCGCGTTCCACTCGATGGGATTGTGGCTCGCCGTGATCGCGAGCCCGCCGGCCGCGTGATGGTACTCCACCGCGAGCTGGATCGTGGGCGTGGGCGCGATGCCGACGTCGATCACGTTCGCGCCCACCGACTGCAGCGCCGCGAGCGTTGCGCGATGAAACATCGGCCCCGACACACGTGAGTCACGCCCGACCACCACGCTGCGGCTCGTCCCCTGCGCGATCGCCCACGCCCCGAAGCCCGCCGCATAGCGCGCGACGACCTCCGGCGTGAGCCCTTCCGCCACCCGTCCGCGCACCCCGGACACGCTCACCATCAACCGATCGTCCACACTCTCCCCTATGAAAGCCGCTCCGGAAGCTAGCCCGCCGTGAATGACAATCAAGCATGGACAAGGTTTCGGGTGAGCCAGGGAATGCGTCTATAAGGCAGTGTAGTTACGCCATCCCGCGGCGCTTCCCGCTTCCCGCTTCCCGAGTAGTTAATTGGCAATTCGCCGGTCGCTCAACCGCCTCCCGCTCAGATGGAAAATGACGATCATCAGCGCGGCCGCAGTTCTGGCCACGCTCGTGCTCGTCCTCACGCCCGTGTACCTCGCCAGCCGCTCGACGCTCACCACGCTCAACGCCCAGCGCCTCTCGGCGATCGCCGCGAGCGCCGCCGTCTCGATCCCCGCGAGCGCCGTGGATTCCATCGCCGCACACGGCCGCAACACGGCCGCCTTCGTGCGCACGCGCGAGACGATGAGCCGCATGTGGACCGCGAATGGCGGCGACGTCAGCGAACTCACGAACGGCATCTCGCTCGTGAAGTCCACCGGCTTCCAGTACGAGTATCTCGCGCATTCGTCGTGGCTCGCGGGACAGCCGCAGTACAGCCAGCTCTGGACCGCGCCCCCGGGCCTCGCCGATTCACTCGCGGCGGGTCACGCGGGCGCGAGCGGCGTGTACGACGGCGAAGGCGGCCGCGAACTCGCCGCCGCCGCGCCCGTGCTGCGCGCCGATGGCACGCCCGCGGGATTCGTGGTGGTCACGCTCAACGCCGAGGATTTCCTCGCTCGCCTCGCACGGATCTTCCTCGAGGTCGCGCCCATTCCCCTGCTCATCCTGCTCGGCGCGCTCTTCGTGAGCATCGTGGTGGCACGCCGCGTCACCGCGGGCATCGACATCGTGGTGGAGCACGCGCAGGAAGTCGCGCGCGGCAATCTCCGGCACGACATCAGCTACAGCAGCGGCGACGAGATCGGCGAGCTCGCGGATGCATTCCGCCAGATGACCGCCGGCCTCCGCGATCTGCTGCGCGACGTGGAAGCGGGCGCGAGCGAAGTGGCCGCGACCGCCGACCAACTCGCCGCCGGCGCGCAGGAGATGAGCGCGAGCACGCAACAGGTGTCGGGCGCCGCGCAGACCATCGCGAGTTCGGCCACGCAGCAGACGACGGGCATCCAGAACATCGTGGCGGTATCGAGCCGCGTGGCCACGCGCGCGCACGACGTGGCGCAGCACGCCACGCGCGCACAGCAGGCCGCCGACACGGTGACGCACTCGGCGAAACGCGCCGCGAGCGCCGCCGAGGCTGGGCTGCAATCGATGTCCAACATCTCGTCGGTGACGAGCGAGGCCGTGCCGGCCGTCGCGGAGCTCACCGAGAAGTCCGTGCGCATTTCGCAGATCACTGACACCATCGCGGCGATCTCGCGGCAGACCAATTTGCTCGCGCTCAACGCCGCGATCGAAGCGGCGCGCGCAGGCGAGCATGGCCGCGGATTCGCCGTGGTCGCCGAGGAAGTACGAAAGCTCGCAAAGGAATCCGGGCGCGCGCTGGAGATCATCCGTCAGCTCGCCGACGAGATGCAGCGCGTGTCGTCGCGCATGTCGGAGCGCATCACGGATGTGAGTGCCAGCGTCGGCGCCGGTGAAGCGGTGATCCGCGCGAGCACCGGTACGCTCACACAGATCGCGGCGGAGATCGAAGGGAGCCGCGAGGCGGTGGCGCGCATCGCCGAGCTAACCAACGCGCAGAAGCGCGAATCCGAGACGCTCGCGAAAGAGATCGAGGCGGTGAGCATCGTCGCCGAGCAGAACGCGAGCACAAGCGAGCAGGTGAGCGCCGTGGTGCAGGAGCAGACGGCGAGCATGGAGCACATCACGGAATCGAGCCAGCACCTGGCGGACATCGCCACGCGGCTCAAGGGAGTGATGACGCGCTTCGAGCTGTGAGCGATCCCATGGCGCTGGTGCCGCTGGCAGCCGCGGCGCGCGCCGGCCAGGTAGACGGGATCGCCGCACGATCGCTGGTGGCCGCGGGAGTGACGCTCCTCCAGCGCAGCGCGCCGCTCGTGCGGGCGCTCAGCGGCAAGCGTTCGGCGCTGCTACTTCCCACCTCACCCGCTTTTCTCGTGGCACTCGCCGCGAGCGACGGCCGCGGGGCCGTGTTCATCAATCCGCTCGCGGCGCCGGCCGAGGTGGAGCTGCAGCTGCGCGACGCGAACGTGGGCGTCGTGTTCACCATTGCGGCGTTCGAGAAGAAGCTGCCGGGTGGATTCCCGCGCGTGATTCTCGATGATGCCCCCGCGCACGCGCGCGTCGTGATCAACGGCACCGATCGGGTGATCGACCTCGGCGCGCACAGCGGCCTCGCGCTCGAAGGCGAGATGGACGCGCCGGGCCGCGACGAGGAAGCGGCCATTGTTTACACGAGCGCGATGGCCGGCACCATGCTCGGCGCCATACTGACGCACCGGAACCTGCTCGCGAACGCGCACTCGTGCGTGGAAGCCATCGCGATGAACGAGCGCACCGTGTCACTCGCGGTGCTGCCGCTCGCGCATCTGTTCGGATTCACCGTCACCCTCATGGCGCCACTGCTGGCCGGCGGCCGAGTGGTCACCCTGCCCCGCTACAATCCGGTGAAAGCGCTGGAGCTGATCCGTGATGAGGGCGTGACCCTGATCTGCGGGGTGCCGAGCGTGTTCTACGGATTGCTTGCGGCGCTCGAGCGCGACGGCAGCACGCTGAGTTCGACTTCTGTCGAGACCTGTCTCTGCGGCGGCGCGCCGCTGGAGATCGAACTGCAGGAACGCTGGGAGCGCGCCACCGGCGTTCCCCTGCGCCAGGGCTACGGCCTCACCGAAGCGGGCCCGGTCTGTCTCTTCAATCGCCCATCAGAGCCGAATCGCCTCGGCACTCTCGGCACCCATTTCCCCGGCGTGGAAGTCGCGATCCACAAGGGCGAGATCTGCGTGCGCGGCGAGAACGTGTTCCCCGGCTACCTGAGCGGCGGCGAATACGGCCTGCAGGTGAACGACGGTTGGCTGCACACCGGCGACCGCGGCACCATCGATCGCGATGGCGTGGTCACGTTCACCGGCATCATCAAGCCAATGTTCACGCGCAACGGATTCAACATTTACCCGCACGAGATCGAGCGCGTCGTGCGCAATGCCCGGCGTGAAGTCGGTGATAGCGCGCGCGATCCCGGAGCCGTCGCGCGAGAATGACATCGCGCTGGAGATCGTCGGACCGGTGACCGAGGAAGATGTGCAAAGCTGGTGCCAGGCGCGTCTATCTGCATACAAGCAACCGAGCCGGATCGAGATCCTGAACTCGTGATATCCACCCAGCTAGTAACGCGAGCGCTCGCGGCGTTCGCCCTCTGTGCGACCGCGATCCCCGCCACCGCTCAGATCCTGCGAGCGCCCAAGCCAACGGCCGCTGAGTGCCAGCGATACGCGGCCGCATGGCGAGCCGACGCACGCACGTTCGGCGCTTCGGCCGAGGGAAGCCTCATTTCAAATTGCGGAGCGCTGGGCGACTCGGCGATCGCGCGCGCCATCCGTCTCTCTGGCGGCGAAAGCGATACGGCGTACCTGTGGAATCTTCATTCACTCGCGATCCAGCACCGCTCGCCGATTCTTCTTGCGGCCGCTCAGGCCGTCGCGATCGACCACGGTGCCACTTTGCCGGCGCGTATCTTCGCGCTGCTCACTTTACTAGGGCAGTACCAGCCTGCCGTCGGTTTCATCCCCTCGATTCCATATCAGTCTTTGCTGGCTCCACCGTGGCCGGGTTGCCGCCTATCCGTGTTCACAGACACTAGCGACCCGGGCCCTCCTCAGTCGGAGGGCTCGATCCGCTCGCTCATCGCGTCACTCAATTCGCTGGCGGCATCGCCCGCAGAGGCGCCTCAGGTCCGCTCCCTTGCGAAGTGCGTCGCGCAACAGCTTTCCGCGAACCCGAACTAATTGGGAGCGTCGCGGATCGCGGACCGAGCCAGTCGGCCCGCAATGGGGGTTAGACGCCGAAATACACCTTGAGCCGAGAAAAGTCGTGAGTGAAGACGAACATTGCTCTCCACTCGTCCCTGGCATCGAGCGGGTCTTCGACGACGTAGACATCGCCAATTCGCAAGACAAGCACCGCCCGCACGGTCCATGGCGGTGCGCCGCGCGCGACCAGCGCCTCGTACTCTCGATTTATCGCGACGAGCGCTGCGCTGCAAACCGCCTTGTCCTTCACGACCATTACAGCGCTCGGAGGCACCGACGGAAGACTATCGTGCAACCGTGAGTCATGTAGCAGGGAGTCTCTGAGGCGGACTTGCTCTGCGGTGCGAACGCCATCGCCCGTGCCTGATAAGGGCTGGGTCGAGTCGAACGTCTCAGAGACGATCTCTCGGACGCGATCGATCTCGCCCTGCGCCGAGGATGCGGGAACGCATGGATTACGCGCGCCGTCGAACGAATACTGACTCGCGGCTAGAATCACCAACATCACGGCCACGCCACTACTAGTTGATGGCATAGTTGCGCCGGGCTGAGATCATGGCAGCACGACTGAGATCACGGTTCACGTTTGAACGCGGATCGGACGGATGGAACGGATGAGAGGGAAACCGCATCAATGTCTCAAAGTCGCTATCGAACAAACCGCTTCTGTTGTTAACAGCAATAGCTGTTGTCGAATAAGCTTTGTGCCCTTCACGCGGTCTCCGTCCAATCCGTTCCATCCGTCAAATCCGCGTTCAAACATGAGCCGTGATTACAGTCGCGCCACTACGTAGATCGCTGCGACTCCGAAACGAATAGCTCTCCGCGGTAAGCGACGTCCACGAACGCATCCACCACTTCCGGATCGAACTGCGATCCCGCCCCCGCCCGCAATTCCGCCAGCGTGTCGTCGAACTCGAGCCCGCCCCGATAAGGCCGCTTCGACATCATCGCATCGAACGCATCCGCCACCGCGATGATGCGCGCCTCAACGGGAATGTCGGTGCCACCGAGACGATCCGGCACGCCCGTCCCATCCACTCGCTCATGATGATGCCGCACCACATTCAGCGGCACCGGATTATCCGCGAGCAGCGGCCGCAGGATCCGCCAGCCGAGCAACGGGTGCGTCATGATGTGCTCATATTCTTCGTCGGTAAGCGGCCCGCGCTTGTTCAGCACTTCCTCGCGCACGCCGATCTTCCCCACATCATGCAAGTGTCCGCCGAGCTCGATGCTCTTCACCAGCTCCACTTCCATTCCCAGTTCGCGCGCCGTCACCGATCCCAACTGGCTCACCCGCACCGAATGCCCGCGCGTGTACGGATCCTTCAGCTCCAGCGCATCCGCCAGCGACTGGATCCCCGCCAGGAACAATGACTCCAGCCGGTCTTGCTGCACCTTCACTTTGTCCTCGAGCCGCAGCTGGTAATCCTTGTTCTCCAGCAGCAGCCGCCGCTTCTCCATCGCCTGCGCCACTCGCGCGCGAACTTCCTCGATGAGGAATGGCTTCGTGATGTAATCCATCGCGCCCATCGAAAGACAACTCACCGCCACGTCCACTTCCGCCACCGCGGTGATCATCATCATCGCCATCTCCGGATACCGCGCGCGCACCTCGCGCAGCAGCTCGGGCCCGCTCATCTCCGGCATGCGCACGTCGCTCAGCACGAGCGCGATCGGCTCGCTGTCGAGCACGTCGAGCGCCACGGAGCCGGAACTCGCCTCATAGCAGGTGAATCCCTCCCCCTGCATCACGCGCTTGAGCGCGCTGCGCAGCGACGGCTCGTCGTCCACGATCAGACAACGCCGCTCCAGCTCCGCGGCCGGGTGCGTCATGCGGCGACCCGCGCTAGATTCCGCTCACTCATTCCCATTCTCCGAATGACCAAAGTCTTCGACGACGATCTGAACAAAGGCTTCGGCACCCGCGCCATTCACGCCGGGCAGCGCCCCGATCCCATGAGCGGCGCGATCATGCCGCCGATCTATCAGACGTCCACGTACGTGCAGCAAGGCCTTGGCGAGCACAAAGGCTACGAGTACGCGCGCACGCAGAATCCCACGCGCGAAGCGCTGGAACGGAACGTAGCGGCGCTGGAAGGTGCGCGCCACGGCCTCGCCTTCTCGAGCGGCGTGGCTTCTGTGGATTCCCTAATGAAGCTTTTCAAATCCGGCGACCAC
The DNA here is from genome assembly GCA_963737845.1 of uncultured Gemmatimonadaceae bacterium. Classification (GTDB taxonomy): domain Bacteria; phylum Gemmatimonadota; class Gemmatimonadetes; order Gemmatimonadales; family Gemmatimonadaceae; genus DATKOH01. The sequence continues at coordinate 412,358 of CAVTUD010000003.1, forward strand.
ATCGTCTGCGGCGCGAACGTCTACGGCGGCACCTTCCGCCTCTTCGACAAGATCTACCGCAACTTCGGCATCGATTTCTCATTCGTGGACGCGCGCGATCCGCAGAAGATCGCCGACGCGTGCGCGAAGAAAACAGTCGCGATCCTCGTCGAGACGCCGACGAATCCGCTCATGTGGATCACGGACATCCGTGCCGCCGCCGAGGTCGCGCACAAAGCGAACGCACTTCTCATAGTAGACAACACCTTCGCGACGCCGTTCTTCCAGCGCCCGATCGAACTCGGCGCCGACATCGTCTTCCATTCCACCACCAAGTATCTCAACGGGCATAGCGACATGGTGGGCGGACTCGTGCTGCTCAACGACGACGATCTCGCCGCGCGCATGCACTTCATCCAGAACGGCGCCGGCGCGGTGCCCGGCCCATTCGACTGCTGGCTCGCGCTGCGCGGCACGAAAACGCTGCACCTGCGCATGCCACGCCATGAATCCAACGGTCGCGCCGTCGCCGAATGGCTCACGAAGAAACTTGGAAACGAACGCGTGATCTATCCGGGACTCCCCAGTCACCCGCAGTACGCGCTCGCGAAGAAGCAGATGTGCGGCATCCCGGGCATGATCAGCGTCGAGACGGGCTCCAAGGCGAAAGCCGACGAAGTGCTGCGCCGCACGCGAATCTTTTCCCTCGCTGAATCGTTGGGTGGAGTAGAGAGCCTGATCAGTCATCCCGCGTCGATGACGCACGCCTCCGTGCCCATAGAGCAGCGCACGGAGATGGGCATCACCGAGGGACTGATCCGCCTCTCGTGCGGCGTGGAAGACGTGGCCGACCTCCTGGCCGACGTCGAACACGCTTTCAAAGTTCTCTGAGACCGGAGCGTTCCATGGCCCCCCGCAAAGTCCTCACCCAGATCGCCCCCGCCTCGTGGGAGCATCCCGCCGACCGTGCCGCGCTCAACACGCTGCGCGCGATCCCCGGCTTCGATGAGCTCGTGCGCAAGATCATGGGGCTCATCGGCGAGCGCGGCGTGCGCCTGCTCTTCACGGCGAGCGCAATGAAAGTGGGTCCGCGGCAGCGCCCCAAGCTCGACAAGCTCTACACCGACGTGCTCACATCCCTCGATTGGCCCGAGCGCCCCGATCTCTACGTGGCGCAAACGCCGATCGCGAACGCGATGGCCGTCGGATTCGACAAACCGTTCATCGTCATCAACAGCGGCGCGCTCACGATCCTCGACGAGGATGAGCGTCGCGAGGTCCTCGGCCACGAGCTTGGCCACATCATGAGCGGCCACGCGACGTACACTACCATCGCGCTCCTCATCCTGCGGCTCGGATTCACCGCCGTGCCGGGACTCGGACTCATCGCGCTCCCGATCCAGCTCGCGCTCATGGAGTGGTACCGCAAAGCGGAGCTTTCGGCCGACCGCGCGGGACTGCTCGCAACGCAGGATCCGCTCGCGTGCATGCGCGTGAACATGCGCCTCTCGGGCGGCGCGGACGAAGGCGACACCGTGAACCTGGATGAATTCCTCGTGCAGGCGCGCGATTACGAGACCACGGGAACCGCCTTCGACAGTCTGCTCAAGCTGCTGAACGTCGCGTTCCAGTCGCATCCTTTCGGCACCGTGCGCGCGGCGGAACTCCAGCGCTGGATCGAGAGCGGCGCGTACGACCGGATCCTCGGCGGCGAGTATCAGCGCCGCGGCGCCGCCGACCAGCGGCCGCTGAGCGAGGATTACGCCGAGGCCGGCGCGCACTATCGCGAGCAAGCGCGCGGCGCGGTGGACCAGGTCGCGACGGCGGTGCGCAACATTGGCGATCTGGTGAGTGGCGCGTTCCGTTCGCCGGGAGAGCCGCCGCAGAAATGAAGGTGTTGATCGTGGGCGGCGGCGGCCGGGAGCACGCCGTCGCTTGGTGTCTGTCGCGCCGCCATCCTGGCATCGAGATCGTTTCCGCCCCGGGCAATCCGGGGCTCGCGCGCATGGGGCGCTGTGTGGACATTGGCGCGAGCGATGTGCCCGCGCTCGTGGTGCTCGCGCAGCGCGAGAAGCCCGACCTCACATTCGTGGGGCCGGAAGCCCCGCTCGCGGAGGGGATCGTGGATGCGTTCCGCGCTCACGGCCTTCCCGTGTTCGGCCCGACCGCGGCCGCCGCGCGCCTCGAGAGTTCCAAGGCGTTCGCGAAACAGTTGATGATGGACGCGGGCGTTCCGACTGCGCGCGCCGAGCGGCATACGACGCTCGACGGCGCGCTGCACGCCATTCGCAGTTTCGGCGCGCCAGTGGTGATCAAGGCATCGGGGCTCGCGGCGGGAAAGGGCGTGATCGTGTGCAACACCACGGAAGAAGCCGACCGCGCCGCCGTGTCGATGCTCTCCACGAAGACGTTCGGCGATGCCGGATTGGAAGTGCTCGTCGAGGAATTCATGGAAGGCGAGGAACTCTCGCTCTTCGCCCTCACCGATGGCACGCACGCGATCCCGATGCTCGGCGTGCAGGATCACAAGCGCCTGCTCAATGGCGACCAAGGCCCGAACACCGGCGGGATGGGCGCGTACGCGCCGGTGAGTGTGGCAACTGAGGGAGTGGTTCTGGAAGTGATGGAACGCATTGTGGCGCCGACGCTCGCGGCGATGCGGGTTCGCGGCACTCCGTTCACCGGTTTGCTCTATGCGGGCTTGATGCTCACCGAGCGCGGGCCGCGCGTCGTGGAATTCAACGCGCGCTTCGGCGATCCGGAAACGGAAACGATATTGCCGCTGCTCGAGAGCGACCTGCTCTCACCGATGCTCGCGATCGCGCGCGGCGGGCCGATCAGCGGTACGCTCAAATGGCGCGATGAGCATGCGGTCACCACCGTGGTCGCATCCACCGGCTATCCCGACGCACCGAAGAAGGGCGCGCGCATCACGCTGCCGCCGCCGTCGCCTGGCGTCACGATCTTCCACGCCGGCACCGCAGTGGATTCTGGCGGCCAGCTCGTGGTGGCGGGCGGGCGAGTGTTCGCCGTAACGGCCACCGCGAACACGCTCGCCGCCGCGCAGAAGGCGAGCGCCGATGCGGCCGCGTCCATCCAGTTCGATGGCAAGCAATTCCGCACCGACATCGGCTGGCGCGAACTGCGTCGCAATGCCCGAGCTCCCGGAAACTGAGACGATCGCGCGCGGTCTCGACCGCGCGGTGAGCGGGGCCCGCATCACGAGTGTGACCGTCACCCATTCCGACGTGCTGCGCGAGATCGCGCCCAGCACGTTCAAGCGGCGCGTGAATGGCGCGGACATTTTGCGCACGACGCGTCGCGCGAAGCTGGTGGTGATCGAGCTGGGTACGCGCGAACGCATCGTCGTGCAGCCGCGCTTCACCGGCGCGCTCATCATCGATGCGGGCGATCTCCCTGATCGCGAGCGCGAATATTCTACGGTCGCATGGGCCCTCGCCGACGGCCGCACGCTGCACTACCGCGACATTCGCCGCCTGGGCACGGTGATGCTCATGTCCCAGGCGCGCTGGAGCGAGTACGAGGGCGCGCTCGGCCCCGAACCGCTTGACCAGTCGTTCACCCCGGCCCTATTATCGGGACTTCTTCGGGGGTCACGGCAGGCGGTGAAGAAGCTCCTCATGGATCAGCGCCGGCTCGCCGGCATCGGGAATATCTACGCGACGGAGGCGCTCTGGCGCGCGGCCATCGATCCGTCGCGCTGCGGGGGAGACTGTTTCCGCCGAGGAGTCGCGATCGCTGCACGGCGCGATCGTCGGCGTGCTCACCGAATCCATCGCGGCGCGCGGCACCAGCTTCCGCGACTATCGCGACGCCACTGGCGAGCGTGGCGAGTTCGCAGTCGCAACTCGCGGCGTACGGCCGCGAGGGCGAACCGTGCAAGCGCTGCGGCGCGAAGCTCGTATCCACTCAGGCGATCGACGGCCGCGCGACAGTGTTCTGCGCGCACTGCCAGCGGTGAGCAAGCGCGCCGAGAAGCAGCTGGAGGCCGCGGCGCAGGCGGCGCACGTCGCGAGACTCAAGGCGCACGTGCGCGCGAACGCGGAGGACCGTCCCGGCGTGTACCGCATGCACACCGACGATGGCGAAGTGTTGTACGTGGGGAAATCGAAGAAAGTGCGCTCGCGGCTGCTGAGTTATTTCCGACTTCCCTTCCCCGAGGAGAAGGGCGCGCGATTGGTGCGCGAGGCCGCGCGCATCGACTGGGACTACGTGCCGAGCGAGTTCGCGGCGCTGCTCCTGGAATTACAGCAAGTGAAGCGGCTGCGTCCGCGATTCAACTTCATGCTCAAGCGCGACGCGCGGCATTTCGCTTTCATCAAGCTGTCGCGTCCGCCGGCGCCGCGGCTCATGGTGGTGCGCGGCGCGAGCGACGATCGCGCGACGTACTACGGCCCGTTCCAGGGCGCGCGCAACGTCGCGGAATCCGTTCGCGAACTGTCGGACGTACTCGGCCTGCGCGATTGCACTCTCGATTCGCGCATGCGCTTCGCCGATCAGGCCGAGCTGTTCTCCATCACGCCGCGCACGCCCGGCTGCATCCGGTACGAGATCCGGAAATGTCTTGGCCCCTGCGTCACCGCGTGCACCGAGGGCCAGTACGACGAGCGCGTCGTGCTCGCGAAGGCGTTCCTGGACGGCGCCGACGACACGCCGGTGGATTCATTGCGCCTCGAGATGCTCCGTGCGAGCGCCGAACTGGAGTACGAGCGCGCCGCGAGCATGCGCGACAAGCTCGAGCGCTTGGAGGCGCTGCGCGATCAATTCGAGCGGCTGCGCTTCGCCGTGGAGAGTCTGAGCTTCACGTACCATGTGCCCGGCTGGAACGGCGAGGACCGCGTCTATCTCATCCGTAAGGGCCGCGTGCGCGCCGAGGGCAGCCCACCGGTGACGCCGAAGGAGAAGCGCCACCACGCACTCGTGATGGAGGAAGTATTCGGCACGCGCGAGAGCGAAGGCGCGCGGCTGCCCACGCACGAGATCGACGAGCTATTGTTGTTGAGCTGGTGGTTCCGCACCCACCCCGACGAGATGGACCGCACGACGCCCGTGAAATCCCCGCGCTCCAAGCGCGTCCGCGTCGTGCCCGAAGCTCACGCGAAAGAGGAACGGATCGCATAGTGAGAGGCGGCTGAACGGGCGTTTGTGGGCTTTAGTACCGCTGAAACAGCGCGTATGGCAACGGAGCGTATGGTACGGCGCGGCGTGAGTTGGGGCCATCCAACTCACGCCGCGCCGTACCATACGCTCCGTTGCTAAACGCGCTTCTCAAGCGCTACTAAGGCCTGCAGTCACGCCCTCAGCGGTCGAACCCTTCCCCGCTCTGCTCCGGAATGAAGAACTCCACATCCCGATAAACCACCGACCTCTCCTTCTTCCCGTCGAACTCCGCCGGCAAGTATTTCAGCGTCGCGAGATAATCCAACGTCGCATCTCCGAACGCATCACTCGTCTCCGTGAGCACCTTGATGCTCGCCGTATCCACCGCGCCATCAGTATCCACCACGAACGAAGTGTGAATGATCGTTCGCGCTCGAGAGAGCGTCTCCGTGATCGGATACACCGTCTTCGGACTGTTCGGGTATTCCACCGCGTCGCACGAATCGTGCGTGATCAGGAACTTGCTGCCGTCCTGCTTGTGCCCGATGGAGATGAACACGTTGAGCGAATCGGGCACCACCATCGGCATCGAGTCGAGCAGCGCATCGTTGGGCCCGATGGACAGCGCGCGCTGCGCGTCGAGATCGAATCCCGCACGTCCCGAAGGCTGCATCAGCCGCACACCGCTCACGGATCCGTCGCGCATCACCTTCGCCGCGAAATACGCCACCAGCGCGGCGCTGTCCTTCACCACGTGCGTGAGCCGGCGTTCCATGCTGTTCGCGAGCTGCGCCAGATACGCGTCGCCGCCCGTTCCCCTGTATCGATGGTCCGCGGTGAGGATCAGGATCCCCTCGCTCTCCCAATGCAGGCACTTCCGCGTGATCACCTGCCCGCCCGGCAGCTTCACCTCGCGCCCGAGCGTGTCCTGCGCGAGCGAACTGCCCGCCAGAAGTGAGATCCCCGCCAATGCCAGCAATAGTCGCATAGCGCGCCACTCCCCTCCGAAAGTCTCCCTCACGGCGCGAGCGCGACGATCTCCGCGCTCACCACGCCCTCCACAATCGTCAGCCGCGCCACGCTCGGCAAGAGGTCGAATCGCCTCGCGCCCGCCGCACCGGGATTGACCACGAGCCGTCCGCCCGCGCGCCCAATGAACTGCCGGTGCGTGTGGCCGTGCACGATCACGTCCGCATCGTACGCCGCCAGCAATTTCGGCAGCGTCGGACTCCCCAATTCGTGCCCGTGACTCACGTGCACTCGTACCCCGCCGATCGTTCGGTCGATCCGATCCAGCAGCACGGGCTGCCCCGGCGGATCGGTATTGCCGCGCACCGCCGTCACCGGCGCGATGAGCGCGAGCTCGTCGAGTATCGACGGCGGCCCCACATCGCCCGCATGCAGGATGAGGTCCACGCCCGCGAACGCATCGTGCACGTCCGCGCGCAGCAGCCCGTGCGTGTCGCTGATCAGTCCGACGACGATCCGCTCCACCGCCGCCCCAAAGTGTGCTCCACGCCAAGCTGGTCGAGCACGCGCGCGACGATGAAATCCACGAGATCGCTCACCGCCGCGGGGCGATGATAGAACCCCGGCGCGGCCGGCATCACCACCGCGCCCGCGTTCGTGACGCGCAGCATGTTCTCCAGATGGATCGCCGACAGCGGCGTCTCGCGCGTGACGAGCACGAGCTTGCGCCGCTCCTTGAGCGCGACGTCCGCCGCGCGTTCCACGAGCGAGCGGCTCGTGCCCGCCGCCACCGCCGCGAGCGTGCCCATGCTGCACGGACAGATCACCATGCCGGCATTCCGCGCGGAGCCGCTCGCCGGCGCGGCGCCCCGATCGCCGTCGTCGAACACGGTGACGATCCCCTTCCACGCTTGGGCGCCGCTTTTCGATTTCAGCGCCGCGATGTCCTTGATCCCGGTCTCGGTGTCGAGCAGCCGCCACCCATGCGCGCTCACGATGAGCTGCACCGGCTGCTTCGCGCGCACGAGCTGTTCGAGCAGCTTCACCGCGTACGGCGCGCCCGACGCACCCGTCACCGCCATCACCAGCGGCAATCTCACTTCGAGATCAACCGCTCGGCGAGCACGAAGCCGAAGAAGGTGAGACTGATCACGCCATTCATTGTGAAGAACGCCGCGTCGAGCCGAGACAGATCGCCAGCGCTTCACGAGCGAGTGCTCGTACAGCAGCAGGGCGGCGACCACCACCACGCCCGCCGCGTAGATCGCGCCGGCGCCGGTGCCGATACCGACCAATCGCGAGCGCGATCACGGTGCCCGCATGCATCACGCGCGCGATCGTGATCGCGCGCGCTTCACCGAGCTCGCGGGGATCGAGTGGAGTGCATGCGCGCGGTCGAACTCAATGTCCTGCAGCGAATACAGGATGTCGAAGCCGCCCACCCACGTCATCACCGCCGCCGCGAGCATCACGAGCACCCACCAGGGAATGCTCCATGCGCCCGTGATCGCGAGATAGCCGCCCACCGGCGCGATGCCCAGCCCGAGTCCCAGCACCGCGTGCGCGAGCCGAGTGAAACGCTTCGTGTAGCTGTAGAAGAACACCCACGCGAGCGCCGCCGGCGCCAGATAGAAGCAGAGCGGATTCAGCTCCCACGCCGCGAACACGAACAGTGCCGACGCGATCACCACCGCCGCGGCCGCCTCGGCGAGCCCGATGATCCCCGCCGGGATCTCGCGCCTCGCCGTGCGCGGATTCAGCGCGTCGATCTCGCGGTCCGCGATCCGGTTAAAACCCATCGCCGCGAATCGCGCCGCCGTGAACGCCACCGTCACCCATCCCACTTGCACCCAGCGCACCGGCGCGATCGCGCTCGCGAGCACCACACCCACCAGCGCGAACGGCAGCGCGAACAACGTGTGCGGCAGCTTCACGAAGTTCACATAGTCCACCACGCGCGAATGCGACGCGTACGTCTGGCCTTCTCTCATTGGGCGGACTTTCCTCCCGCGATCCCCAGCTGTGACCATACGCTATCAACGCGTTTTTTCGTCTCCTGGTCCATGGTCATCAGCTCCGGCCACTCGCGCACGAATCCCTCTTCCGGCCATTTCTGCGTCGCGTCGAAGCCGATCTTCGAACCGAATGTGAACGCGCGGCTCGAATGATCGAGCACGTCGATCGGTCCCATGGAGAAACGCGCGTCGCGCTGCGGGTCGATGTTGTTCAGCGCCACCCACCAGGCTTCCTTCTCGTCGCGCACGTTCACCCACTTGTCCACCACGATCAGCACCTTCGCGAGCGACATCAGTCCCGCGCCCCACATCGCGTTCATCACCTTGTACGCCTGCCCTGGGAACTGCTTATCGATCGAGACGAACACGAGATTGTGGAAGATCCCTTCCGCCGGCATGTGGTAGTCCACGATCTCCGGCACGGTGAGTTTGATGAGCGGCAGGAAGATCCGCTCCGTCGCGTGCCCGAGATAATAATCTTCCATGGGCGGACGGCCCACGATCGTCGTCGCATACACCGGCTTCTTGCGCATCGTGATCGCCGTGACGTTCACCGCCGGATACAGATCGGCGAGCGAATAGAATCCCGTGTGATCGCCGAACGGCCCCTCGGTCACGAGCGGCTCGCGCGGATCGATCTCGCCTTCGATCACGATCTCCGCATGACTGGGCACTTCCAGGTCGCACGTGAGCGCCTTCGTGAGCGACACCGGCATCTGTCGCAGGAATCCGGCGAACAGGAATTCATCCACCGTGGGCGGCAGCGGCGCCGACGCCGAATACACGCTCGCGGGATCCGCGCCGATCACGATGCACACCGGCATCTTCTCGCCGCGCTCCGCCATCTCGCGCCAATGCGCGGCGCCCACCTTGTGGCGCTGCCAATGCATCGCGAGCCGGTTCTTGCCGATCACCTGCACGCGGTACATGCCCACGTTGCGAATGCCGCGCTTTGGATCCTTCGAGATCACCATCGGCAGCGTGATGTACGCGCCGCCATCCTTGGGCCAGCAGGTGATGATCGGCAGCTTGCCGAGATCGACGTCGGCGCCGCGCCACACGACCTCCTGACACGCCTGCTTCCCGCCATGCAGCTTCGGCGGGAATTTCCCCACCTCGAGCAGCCGGGGCAGCAGCGACAATTTGCCGAGTATCCCCTCGGGCACTTTCATCTCGAGCAGCGCGGTGATGCGCGCGCCGATCTTGTCGAGATCGTCCGTGCCGAGCGCGAGCGCCATGCGCTTCATGCTGCCGAAGAGATTGATCGCGACGGGGAATTCCGAGCGGGAACCATCGTCGAGCAGCACATGCTCGAAGAGCAGCGCCGGCCCGCCGCCGGGCATCTTCATCGCGCGGTCGGCGATCTCCGTGATCTCGAGCTTTGCGCGCACCGGATGCTTCACGTGGACGAGTTCGCCGGCCTCATCGAGCGCCTCGATGAATTCCTGGAGTGAGTCGAGATTCACGCCGCCTCGCCCCAGTGGATCGCCGCGGTCCCCATCGTGAGCCGCTTGTATCCGACGTTCACCAATCCCGCCCCGCGCATCCGCTCGGCGAGCCTGTCAGCATCGGGGAAATTCTGCACCGATTTCGGGAGATAGCTGTACGCCGTCTTGTGCCCGCTCACGACGCGCCCGATCAACGGCAGCACATGCTGGAAATAGAGATCGTAGAACGCGCGCACGGCGGCGTTCGGCGGCTCCGAACACTCGAGCACGACGAGCCGCGCGCCTTTCTTCAGGACACGACGCAATTCTCGCAGCCCCGCATTGATGTCCGTGTAATTCCGCACGCCGAAACCGACCAACGCGCCCGAGCCGACCCCATCGCGCAACGGCAACCGCAGCGCATCGGCCACAACGGCTCTCACGGGCAGACCGACGGTCTTCGCGATCCCGCCGCGCAGCATTGGCTCCGCGAAATCCGCGCACACGACGTTGCCCCTGAACCCCGCGCGCGCCGCCAATTCCGCGCCGAGATCGATCGTGCCCGCGCAAACATCGAGATACGTCCCCGACGGATCCCGCGCGATCTGCAGCGCATTGATCGCCTTCCGCCGCCACCCGCGATCGAGATTCACGCTCAGCAGATGATTCAGCAGGTCATAACTCGGCGCGATCTCGGAGAACGTCTTCTGCACATACGCGCGCTTCGCGACGCCGCCTTCCGCGGCTTCCTGGGCCTCGCGCTCCTCTACTGTAGCCGTGGACATGACGCGAAAGGTGCCCGGCGCGCGAGAGCTATGCAAGCACACTGCAACGGCGCGTGTGGGCCCTAGTACCGCTGAAAAAGCGCGTTTAGCAACGGAGCGTATGGTACGGCTCGGCGTGAGTTGGCACGGCCTCCCCACTCACGCCGAGCCGTACCATACGCTCAGTTGCTATACGCGCCGTTACAGCGGTACTAAGGCCCACACGCGTTTCTCAGGCGGTACTTGTCGCCACACGCGCCCTTCACGCGTAACTTGAGAGCCGAATGGCCTCTCTCGACCTCATCAACCTCCCCGACGCCGATCTCGCCGCCCTCGCGCGAGAAGGTAAGGAACCCGCGTTCCGGGAACTGGTGCGGCGCTATGAGCGTCCTGTCTTCTCGCTGATCTTCCGTATGGTCCGCGATCGCGAGACCGCCGAGGATCTCGCGCAGGAAACGTTCATCAAAGTCCTGAATCACATTGACCGCTACCGCCCGGAATTCAAGTTCTCGAGCTGGCTGTTCAAGATCGCGAACAATCTCACGATCGATTTCCTCCGCAAACGCCAGCTCAAGACCGTCAGCATCGACGGCTCTCCGCACGCCGCCACCGCAGCGGAGGCCGAGGCCAGCGCGTTCGATGTCGAGAGTCGCGGCGAGACCGCGCTCGAAGAGATGGAATCCAAGGAACTCGGCGGCGCGATAGAAAAAGCCATCGCCAAACTGCGCCCCGAGTACCGCGCCTGCATCCTGCTGCGCCATGTAGAAGACCGTTCCTACGAGGAGATCGCCGCGACGCTCGATCTCCCTCTGGGAACCGTGAAAACGTACATCCACCGCGCCCGTCACGAGCTCAGAGAGGCCCTTTCCGGCCTCCGAACATAGCCCGAATCTCCGTCTGAAACTCGCTTCATTCTCAACCCGTAGAGGTACCCGTGGAACGACACCTTCTTCCTGACGAGATCGACCAGCTGCTGGACGGCGAGGTCGGCTTCGAGACTGCACCGCTCAAGGCGCATGTCCGGAGCTGCGATCTGTGCCGTGGCCAGCTCGACACCGCACGGCTCCTCGTGACGGACCTCGAGCGCATCCCGCATTCTGGCGCCCTCCCCTGATTTCGCGAACAAGGTGATGTCTCGCGTCCAGCTCTACGTGCCGTGGCACGTGGCGCTGGCCGACACGGTGCGCGGCCTCGTGCCGCGCGCGCGCGGCTGGCGCGTGGTCGCCACGGGCGGCCTGGCCACCGCGGCGCTCCTTGTGACGGCAGCCTCCGTGTGGGGCCTGCTGCACCTCGACGCCGTGCTCTTCGTTGGCGAGATGCTCTGGGACCGGCTCAGCGCCGGTGCCATGAGCGCGCTCACCAGCGTCGTGGCGACAGTGCTCGGCGTCGGCGCGGCCGAGGCGTTCCACGCAAGCGGCGGCATTGGAGTGGCGGTGCTCTTCGGTCTCGTCCTGGCGACAGGACTCGCGGCCGTGGGCACCGTGCGCGCCGTCGCCGCTCGCTCGCGGACGCGGTAGCTCCCATGCGCATCTTCACGAAGATGTTGGCGCTCGCCGCCGTGTTCATGGCCGCCGCGAGTGCCGCCGCCCAGCAGACCGTGCCGGCCAACGCCGGCCAGGCGCTGCTCGATTCGCTCGCGCAGGATCCGAACGGTATGAAGCTGCTCCCCGCCGAAGTCACCAGCGGCGGCCGCACGATCGGTGAGAAGGAGAAGATCGCCGGCACAGTGGCGACGTGGAACGGTCCGCTCGAGATCCGTGGGACTGTCGACGGAAATGTCGCGGCGATCGGCGGCGACGTGATCGTCTCGAAAGGCGGCCGCGTGAAGGGCGACGCGCTCTCGGTAGGCGGCGCGGTGCGCAACGAAGGCGGCACGATCGACGGCGAGACGCGCACCATCAGCGCGCCCACCATCGGAGTCGCGCGCGCGACGCCGCTCACTCCCGGGCAAGCGATGCGGCGTTCGATCTCGCTCTCGGTGGGCTGGTATCTCGTGCTCGCCGTGATCGGCATGGGCGTGATCCTGCTCGCGCGCGGTCCGCTCGACGCCGTCGCCGACGCGTCGCGCGCACAGCCGGTGCGCGCCTTCGTGATCGGAGTCGCGGCGCAGGCCGCCGTGATCCCGGCCTTCACGCTCACCGTGGTCGCGCTCGCGATCACGGTCATCGGGCTCGTCGTGATCCCGTTCGCGGCAGTGGGACTCTGCGCCGCGGGCGCGGGCGCGCTGTCGCTCGGATTCCTCGCGGTGGCTCAGAACGCCGGCTACACCGTGAGCGGTCCGCGAAATGGCGACCGCAGCTTTGTTGGCGCGCTGCAGCCGATGCTTTTCGGGCTGTCCTTCTTCTTCCTGCTCTGGGTGGCCGGCACCGCGTTCCCCTACACGGGCGGCGTGGGCGTCGCACTGCGTGTCATCGGCACGCTCGCCACGTGGACTGCCGTCTCGGTGGGACTCGGCGCCGTCATCATGACGCGCGCCGGCACGCGTGTCGCGGCGGGCGCGGCGGCGCAGATCAAGCCCGCACCCACCGCTGAACACGAATGGCAAACGCCGACGCCCGTCACCGGCGTCACCGCCGCGCGCCGCCCCACACCGGCTCCGCGCCGGGGAGCCGAACAATGAATGCGCGCCGGTTTCTCGTCGCGGCGGCGTTCGCGCTCGGAGCGATCACGCAGACCGCCACGGCGCAGAATTGGCGCACGCTCACCGCGCAGCGCCCGCTCGGCCGCGATGATTCGCTCAAGGTGATGGTGCGCTACGGGATGGGGAAACTCACCGTGCGCGCCGCCGATCCCGCGGTGCTCTACGACTTGAACGTGCGCTACGACGCCAACTTCTTCCGCACGCAGAAGCTATACGATCCCACGACGCACACGCTCACCGTGGGCGCCGACAGTGCCACCGCCGAGCGATTCTCGCTGCGCCCGCATCTCTTCGGCAACGATGACGCCAAGGCCGTGAAGGACGAAGAGAAGCTGGCCGAGATGAACCTCGGCGTCGCGCGCGGCATCCCGATCGATCTCACCGTGAAGACGGGCATCGGCGCGAGCGTGCTCGACCTGGGCAATCTGTGGATCGCCAACGCGCACATCGAGTCTACCATGGGCGACGTGAACGTCAATTTCAGCACCGCGAACCAGCGCCCGATGCAGGAGCTGCGCATTGACGCCATGATGAGCGGCGTCAGCGTGAAGGAGCTGGGCAACGCCCGCGCGAAAACAGTGAAGATGAGCGCGACCCTCGGCGGCGGCGAAGCGAGCCTGCGCGGCGACTGGACCGGCGACATGACCGTTGATGTGAACGTCGCCGTGGGCGGCCTGCAGATCCGTGTGCCGCGCGACGCGGGGGTGAAGATCACCGCCGTGACCCACCTCGCGGGCATCGACGCCGCGGGATTCACCGAGTCGAAGGGTGAATACACGAGCCAGAACTACGCGACCGCGACGCGGAAGGTGTTGATCACCGGCACCGTGTCACTCGGCGGGCTCAAGGTGACGTGGGTGGATCAGTAGACGGCTAGACCTTCTTCAGGTCCCACCGCCGCCACTTCCACAGTCCCATCATCGCGAGCCCGCGTCCGGTCGCGGTCACAGAGAGGACCCACCAGATCCCTGCGGTGCCCCAGCGCGACGCGGCCCAGATAGCGAGTGGCACGCGCGATGCCGTCAAGAACGTAGAGGTCAGCATTGGCGGCAGCGTGTCCCCCGCGCCGCCGAGTGCGCCCTCGAGCACCAGCTCCGACGAAGCGAACAGCGTGGACACGGCGCCGATCCTCAGATACTTCGCCGCTTCGGCGATCACGGCCGGATCGTGCGTGAAGAAATTCGCGAACGGCACGGCGCACGTGTACTCGAGGAACGCGCCGATCAGGCCGATCACGCTCGCCATTCCCACGGCGATCCACCCCGCGCTCCGCGCGCGATCGGGGCGCTTTGCGCCAAGATTCTGCCCCACCATCGCCGCCGCCGCCGCGCCGAACCCCACGCCAACCATGTAGACCCAACTCTCCACGCGGTGCCCCACGCCCAGCGCCGCGAGCGCGGGGGTGCCGAATCGCGACGTGGTCTGCGTGAGCAGCACATAGATCAAACTGAACGCGACTCCCGTGACCGCGGTGGGCAGCCCGACACGCACGATGGTGCCGATGGTCTCCATCGAGACGCGGCCGAACTTGACCATGCCGCGGCGCACGAGGATGGTCAGCCCCACGATGAGCGTCGCGAACCGCGTGAGCACGGTCGCCACGGCCGCGCCCGCGATGCCGAGCTTCGGCGCCGGCCCGAGCCCCATGATGAGCACGGGATCGAGCAACACGGCCGCGGTCACCGAAACGAGGATTAGCACCAGCGGCGTCTTCGTATCGCCGCTCGCGCGGAAGCCCGCGTCCACGGTGAAATAGCCGAATACGATGGGCGCACCCAGCAGATACAAGCCGAGATATTGTTTGCCGAGCGCGGTCACGTCGGCCGGTGTGTGCTCGATCCCGAACAGCGAACTCAGGAACACGCGCCCCAGCACCGCGACCACCAACGACATCACCAGCGTGAACACCAGCGCATCGCCCACCGCGCGCGCCGCGAGTTCCGGCCGCCCTTCTCCGTGCCGCCGCGCCGCCACCGCCGTGAGCCCGACGCTCACCAGCTCGGCCATGCTCACGACGGCCCAGATCCAGAAGATGGACGTCGAGACCGCGGCGAGCCCAACGGGCCCGATCTTCGTCCCTACCCAGTACGCGTCGGCCGAGAGGAAGAAGATGAGCAGGAACATGCTGCCCACGCTCGGCAGCGCGACGCTCGCGATCGTGCGCACGAGCGGCCCGCTCACCAGCTTCGGATGCGCGGAATGCTCGTCGGTGACGGCGACGGAAACGAGTCCGTCGCGCGCGCTGATCGGGAGCGCCGCCGAGGGTTCCTCGAACGGCTCGCTCGGCGGAGCGGTGACCGTCACGCGCGCGCGGGCGCGGGGAGCGCCTGCACGATCTTCTCCACTAATGCAGTGAGCGCGCGCGCCGCCGGCGAGTCCGGTTGCGAGACGACGATGGGCACGCCGCTGTCGCCGCCCTCGCGCACGGGCGGGAAGAGCGGGATCTCGCCGAGCAGCGGCAATTCGAGCTCGTTCGCGAGCAACTGCCCGCCGCCGCTGCCGAAGATGGCGGTGGGTTTTCCGCAGTGCGGGCAGAGCAGATAGCTCATGTTCTCGACGATGCCGAGCACGGGCACGCCGACGCGCTGGAACATCTTCGCGCCGCGCAGTGCGTCGCCTGTTGCGACCGGCTGCGGCGTGGTGACGATGATCGCGCCGTGCACGTGCGTCGCCTGCACGAGCGAGAGCTGCGCGTCGCCAGTGCCGGGGGGCATGTCGACGAGCAGATAATCGAGCTGCCCCCACTGCACGTCGGCCAGGAACTGCGTGATGATCTTCATCACGATCGGCCCGCGCCAGATCGCGGGCTGATCGCGCTCGATGAGCAGGCCGAGGCTGATGAGTTTCACGCCATGCGCATCGAGCGGCTGGATCTTCTCGTTGATCACGGGCGGCGGTTCGTTGGCGCCCATCATGCGCGGGATGTTCGGACCGTAGATATCGGCGTCCATGAGTCCCACGCGCTTGCCGCTCTTCGCGAGCGCGACGGCGAGATTCACCGCGACGGTGGACTTCCCTACTCCACCTTTGCCACTCGAGATCGCGATCACTCGGCCGAGGTTGGGATATGCGACGGGCGTCGGCGCGGGCACGGCCGCTTTGCGCGATTGTGGCTCCTGTCCCATCACGGGCAGCGCGCGGCCCTTCGGCATCGCGACGGACGCAGGCTTGGGCGCCGCGGCCTGCGCAGGATCCTTCACGTCGACGCGAACATCTTTCACCCCTTCCACTTTCTCGACCGACTGCCGCGCATCGCGCACGAGCGAGGCCGGATCGCGCGCGTCGAGCAGGAGCGTGAACCGCACGCGCCCATCGGTGGTGACGCCGATATCGCGCACCATCTCCGCTTTCCACGACGTTTTGTTCGGTGCGCGGATTCACGACCGCGCCGAGCGCCGCCGCAATGCGCGCCTGCAGCGTGTCAGGCATTGCGCACTTCGGTGATCTCCGGGACGCGGAGGCGGAGATGGGCTTCGATACCGGCGCGGAGTTCTGTGGCGGTCATCGTGCAATCGGGGCAGTCGCCGGCAATTCGCAGGACGGTCACGCCTGTTGCGGAGTCGAAGGAGAGGAGGGCGAGGTCCATTTTTTCGATGTGCAGCAAGGGGCGCATGCCTTCTATGGCGGCGGTAATGCGCCGGGAGATGTCGGCTGGGTCGTGTTTCTTTTTGAATAGTGCCATGAATGGAATCTAAGCGGATTCGCAAAGAACTGCGGGCGAGCCACCAGAGAGAGCATGCATGAAGTCAACAGTCAACAGTGAATCAGTACACGACAGTCATCAGTCATCGGTCATCAGTCATCAGAAAGCGGATCAGGTGCGATCGACTGTTCGGTGCGCGGCGATGCGTTTGCTGATGACTGATGACCGATGACTGATGACTGTCGTGTACTGATTCACTCTTGACTGTTGACTTCATCTCAAACAGCCTGGCGATGCGGCCGTTTCACTTAGGTCGCCAAGAAGGATCTCGCCGCCTCGACAACGCGATCACGAACTTCCTCAAGGCGACCAGGTATCATCGCCCCCGCCGCCCGCGCATGCCCTCCACCCCCGAACTGACGGGCAAATGCATTCACATCCACCCCACCCGTACTCCGAAAACTCACCTTCACCTGCCCATGCCCAAGATCGCGGAAGAACAATGCCATCTCTCGTCCCCGCAACACTGCGCGGATATTCCGAGAGGCCGTCAAGATCTTCCGATTTCACGTCGTACTTCTCGAGCACGCCGGCCGGCAGTGTGATCCACGACAAACTGTGCGCAGCATCCACCTGCAGCGAATCCAGCGCGTCGCGCAACAGATGCAATCGCCCGATGCTCACCTGCGCGTAGATGCGCCGATACATTTCTTCCGGCTCCACGCCCGCGGCGAGCAGTTGCGCGGCCACCGCATGACACCTCGGCGACGTGTTCGAGAACCGGAATCCCCCCGTATCCGTGAGCAGCGCGGTATACAACGCGCGCGCGATGTGCGGCGTGATCTCCAATTCCATGACGCGCGCGAGATCGAACACCAGCTCTCCCGTCGCGCATGCCGCGGTGTCGGTCACGATCACCTCGCCCGGCGGCTCGGCGGCCGGCACATGATGGTCGATCACCAACTTCGGACCCTTGAACGCGCGCACGGCGTCGGCGAGGGAGCCGAGCCGCTTCACATTGCTGATGTCGAGCACAACGAGGATGTCCGCGCCCGCGAGCGCTTTCACGCCGCTCGCACTGCGATCGGTCACGCCATCCAGCAGGAACGAAAAGAGTCCCGGCCACGGCGTGGGATTCACGATGCGCGACTTCACTCCGCGCTGCGCGAGGAGCAGCGCGAGCGCCGCCTCCGAGCCGCAGCCGTCGCCGTCGGAATTGATGTGCGTGCTCAACACCGCCGTCATGCCCGGCTTGAACGATTTCGCGAGCCGCTCGAGCGCTTCTTTGCGCGCGTGCGGGATGGCGAGCGGACTATGGAGTGGTGGAGTCTTCGGCGTCATTCACTGGGGGCGAAAGCGAAGCGGCGCCCGCAAACCATCGCGGGCGCCGCTGGAAACATAATGCCTGCGCGCGTCAGCCGCCCGCGGCGTTCCCGAGCTTGGAATGGGACTCTTCCGTACGCAGAAGTAGATCGATCAGTCCCAGCGCCATCCAGATCACGAGCCGGATCCACGTGTCCAGCGGCAGGAAGACCATCATGCCGAAGCAGTTGATGATGCCGAGGATCGGCACGAGCGGAACGAGCGGCGTCTTGAACGGGCGCGCCTGATCGGGATTCTTCACGCGCATCACCCAGATACCGGCGCACACGATCACGAACGCGAGCAGTGTGCCGATCGACACGAGCTCGCCGAGCAATCCCACCGGCAGGAGGCCGGCGACGATCGCCGCGACGAGGCCGGTGAGGATCTGCGGGATGTACGGCGTGCGGAACTTCGGATGCACCTTGCTGAACGCCGGCGGCAGCAGGCCATCATTCGACATCGAGAAGAAGATGCGCGGCTGCGCCATGAGCATCACGAGCACGACGCTCGCGAGACCGAGCACCGCGCCGAGGTTCACGATCCAGCCGAGCCACGCGAGCGCCGGGCCAGCCGCTTCGATCGCGACGGACACCGGGTGGGGCACGTTCGAGCGTGGTGTACGGCGCGAGCCCCGTCATCACGAGCGACATCAGGATGTAGAGCACCGTGCAAATGCCGAGCGAGAGCAGGATGCCAATGGGCAGATCCTTCTGCGGATTCCGCGCTTCTTGCGCCGCGGTACTCACCGCATCGAATCCGATATAGGCGAAGAAGACGACGGCCGCCGCGCGGATGATGCCGCTGATGCCGAATTGACCGAAGGTGCCGGTGTTCTCCGGGATCAACGGGTGCCAGTTCGCCGGCTTCACGTACATTGAGCCGAATCCGATCACGAGGAACACGATCGCGACCTTCAGGAAACGATCACGTTGTTGAAATTCGCCGATTCCTTGATGCCGATGACCAGCAGCGTGGTCATCGCGAAGATCAGGATCACAGCGGGGAGATTGATGATCCCGCCGGGGATGTGCACGAGATGGTGCGTGCCCTCGAGACCGAACGGTCGCCGTGCGTCCAGCCGACGGGCAGATCGATCCCAAAGTTCTTCATCAGCGCGCCGAAATATCCCGACCAACCCACAGCCACGGTCGCCGCGCCGAAGAGATACTCGAGGATGAGGTCCCAGCCGATGATCCACGCGACGAACTCGCCCATGGTCGCATACGCATACGTATACGCGCTGCCGGCGATCGGGATCATGCTCGCGAACTCGGCGTAGCACAGTCCCGCGAACAGGCAGCCCATGCCCGCGATCACGAACGAGAGCGGGATCGCCGGGCCCGCGTACTGCGCGGCCGCGCTTCCCGTGAGCACGAAGATACCGGCGCCAATGATCGCGCCGATCCCGAGCATCGTGAGGTTGGACGCGCTCAGCGCGCGCTTGAGAGTCCCCGCACCTTCCGCGGAGGCCTCCGCCTGCAACGAGGCAATGCTTTTCGTAGAGGATAAGCTCATCTTGCTCCTGACTTCGTGGTGTAGAGGACTGATGTTGATCTACCATACGCTATACGCGCCCTTACTTGACCAGCCGCGCTATCTTCTCCGTCGAAATCGCCTTTGTCAAGACGCGACGGCCTTCAACGCGCCCTCGCACGCCTTCTGCAGCGCTCTCCGAAATCCACGCACATGATCCGGCGCCGGCGGCGGACTCACGAGGAATGGATCCATCACGGTGGAACGCAGCACCACCAGCCCACTCGCACCATTGGCCTTCCATTCCGCAGGCGTGCAAACGCCTAACGTCTTGAGCAGCGGATCCACCGCCCCGTCATACATCGGACTCTGGAATCGCGTGCGCGTGATGATGTACTCCGGCTGCGCACCCGGCCGCGCAAGACTCATGCGCTCGTAGATCGCCTCATTGAACGCATTCACCGCCGCCAGCGTTGTGAGCGACGGATGATGCATCACCCAGCAGACGATGTTGATGTCCGGCTCCGGCAGCATCACGGCGCGGAATTCGCCGAGTCTCTCGCCCCCGAGCGCGGCATGCAGCCGCTGCGCGCCGAGTACGGTGCGCTCGATGAGATGGCCGTATCCTCTCTCGTTGAGCGGCAGAACCTTATGACTGAGCCAGACGCTCGCCGCGCTCGCACCGGGCTTCGATCCCTCGAAAATGTATCGCCCGAGGAATCGTTCTTCGCTCGCGGCCGTCCCGCCCGTCTCACCCACCGGCGCGAGATACGGCGGATCGGTGCTCACCAAGTCCCGCGCGCGCCGGTCGCGCAGCAGGAACGCGCCCGCGGGATACGGACAATAGCCGAGCTTGTGCGGATCGATCGTCACCGAGTCGGCACGCGACAGCGCTTCCATCGCGCGCACCCATTCCTCAGTGGGCCAGTCGAGCCCCAGCAGCGACGCCCTGATCTCCGATGCACCGCGGCGCTCATTGTGCTCGGTCCACGTGACGCTCGCGGCGTAGCCGCCGTAGCACGCGTCCGAATGCACGTGATATGTGACGCCGAGTTCCTTCTCGGCGCGGTCGCGCACGGCGAGCACTGCGTCGAGCCGGTCCACCGCGCTCTCCTCGGTAGTGCCGCACACGCTCACGCACGCCATGATCGGGACGTTCTTCGCCGAGTGATCGCGCACGCGCTCCCATAGCGCGCCGGGGTCCATGCGATAGTTCGCATCGACCGGCACGTGCACGATCTGGTTCGAGCCGATGCCGAGCGCGCGCACGATCTTCTCCCACGAGTAGTGCGCGGTGGCGGCGACGAGCACGACGCCGGCGGGGAGCGGATCGCCGTAGGCAAGCCCAAGCCGGCGCGCGTAGTCCTGGTAGCCGACCGTGGCGAGCGAGTGTTCGCTGAGCGCTTGTTGCACGCGGTCGCGCGGCGCGGCGTCGAAGAGCGCGTGCCAGAGATCGAGCGCGGCGGCGTTCGTGATGTTCACGAGCTTCCAGAGCGGCAGTTCGCGCACGGGCGCGCGCGTGCCGCCGGGCAGCGCGACATCGAGCGAGACGCCGAGCTCGCTCGCCGCGCCCGCGACGGCGATCGGGAGATAGGCGATGTTCCGCGCGATCCAGAGCGCTTCGAAATTCGCGACCGTGCCGCCGGAGGTGATGTGGCCCCACGACGTGGCCGGATCGTAGCCGATCATGCGCATGAGATCGGCGGCGACTTCCAGCTCGAGCCGCGTGGTGACGGGCGAGCCTTCGAAGGCGACGTTGTTCGGATTGTAGAGCATGGCCGCGAAATAGCCGAGCTGGCTCGCGAGCGTTTGCTCGAAACTCATGTGGCCTTTATAGCGGCCGGAAAAGAACGGGACGCCGCGTTTCAGTTCGGCGAGGAGGCCCATGAGTTCTTGGGTCATGGTCGCGACTGCGCGTTCGTAGCCTTCGCTGCGCTTATCGGTTTCGCGGATGGTGAAGCCGTCTTCCGGATGGAAATTGCGGCGCCAGAAGACGTGGTCTCTTAGCGACTCGACGATGAGCCGCTCAAGGAGCTCTGCGTTCTCGGCGCGAGGACCGAGGAACCATGCGGGGAGAGCTGGGTTTGGCATTCTGATATGAAGTCAGCAGTCAACAGTGACTCAGTACAGAACAGTCATCAGTCATCGGTCATCAGTCATCAGAAAACAGATCGCGGCGCGTTTCGGCTCGATCGCGCGACGATCCGATTTCTGATGACTGATGACCGATGACTGATGACTGTCGTTTACTGAGTCACTGTTGACTGCTGACCGCAGTTCACAGTGAGTAGTTAGGCGCTTCGCGAGTGATCGTAACATCATGCGGATGCGATTCCCGCAATCCCGCAGTCGTAATGCGCGTGAACTCGGTATCCGTGCGCAGCTCTTCGATATTCGCGCACCCAGTATATCCCATCCCGATCGCAGCCCGCCAACCATTTGATAGATCACGTCACCCACAGGTCCCTTATACGGCACGCGTCCTTCAATGCCTTCGGGTACAAGCTTTCTTGCCGACATCTCCCCTTCCTGGAAATATCGATCAGCACTCCCATCCTGCATCGCGGACAATGATCCCATTCCGCGGATCATCTTGAATCTCCGCCCTTCCAGCAGGAACGATTCGCCCGGACTCTCCTCCGTGCCCGCGAGCATCGAACCCATCATGACACTGCTCGCGCCCGCCGCGAGCGCTTTCACGATATCGCCGGAATATTTCACACCGCCGTCGGCGATCACGGGAATATCGCCTGCGCCTTCCACCGCCTCGAAGATCGCCGTGAGCTGCGGCACGCCGACGCCGGTCACGACGCGAGTCGTGCAGATCGAGCCCGGCCCCACACCCACTTTCACCGCATTCACGCCGCGCTCCACCAGCGCGCGCGCACCATCGCGCGTCGCAACGTTGCCGGCGATCAATTGCACGTCAGGCAGGATCGACCGCAGGTCCGCCGTCGCTCGCAGCACGCCCTCGGAGTGCCCGTGCGCGGTGTCCACCACCAGCGCGTCCACCCCCGCGTCCACCAGCGCACGCGCCCGCTCGCGATAGTCGCTCCCCGCCCCCACCGCCGCCGCCACACGCAGCCGCCCGTGCTGGTCCTTGTTCGCGTTGGGATATTGCCGGCGCTTGTGGATGTCCTTCACGGTGATCAGGCCCTTCAGGATCCCCTTCCCATCCACCACCGGCAGTTTCTCCACGCGATGCTTGCCCAGGATCTTCTCGGCCTGATCGAGCGTGGTGCCCACCGGCGCGGTCACGAGTTTGTCCTTCGTCATCACATCGCGCAGCAGCTGGTCGAAATTGCGCTCGAACTGCAGATCGCGGTTCGTGATGATCCCCACCAGCCTGCCGTCACCGTCCACGATCGGCACGCCCGAGATCTTGAAGCGCATCATGAGTGCGTTCGCTTCGCGCAGCGTCGCGTCGGGCTTGAGCGTGATCGGATCCAGGATCATCCCGCTCTCGGAACGCTTCACACGGTCCACTTCGGCGGCCTGCCGGTCGATCGACATGTTCTTGTGGATCACGCCGATCCCGCCGGCGCGCGCCATCGCGATCGCCATCTCGCTCTCGGTCACGGTGTCCATCGCCGCGGCCACGAGCGGCACGTTGAGCGAGATGCCGGATGTGAACAGCGACGAGGTATTCACGTCGCGGGGATGCGTGCCCGAGTGGCGCGGCACGAGCAGAACGTCGTCGAAAGTGAGCGCGCTTTCCACGCGCACGCGCGATCCGGCGGAGTCCTCAGCCTTGATACGCGAAGGCCCGCTCTCCGGGTGAGCGGAGGAGGCGGGCCGAGTCTTGGAGCGAGTTGGGGTAGCCATGGGTAAAGGTAAACGGCGACGGCGGACGACGGTAGGGCGGGCTGTCGGCTGTCGGCTGTCGCCTGCTGCTATCTCCTGCGCGTGCGGCTTTCGATTCGCCTTCTGACGGCGCGAGGGAGGAAGAATGCGGCGGCAGAGATCGCCATCGTCAAATGCGCATCGCTCAACTCCTCGGGGTCGCCGGTCCAGTGGTCGAGTACCACATCCAGACCGGCGCGGCGAATGAGGCGGTGGACAGCGAGTGACAAGAAGAACACATCATCCGCGAGGCCGAGCACGGGCAACAGATCCGGCACGAGATCGAGCGGGCTCACGGCGTAACCGATCGCGGCGGCGAGCAGCATCTTGTCGACCGCCGAGACGCGCCGATCGAAGATGAGACCCACCATGAGGCGCAGGTAGCGCGGGATCGCGGCGACGGACGCGCGCAGGATGCGGCGCGTTCCGGTGCGCGGGCGGCGGATCGGCGGGGCGGTCATTTCTTCGCGGGCTCGGCAGGCGCCGCAGGAGTAGCCGGCGGCGGTGCGGGTGGTACTTTGCGCTCGGCGGTCATGCGCACGGCGGTGTCCACCGCGTCGTTCGCGAGCGACTTGCCCGTGGCCGCGACGCCGCCGAGCACGTTCATCGCTTTGTTGAGCAATCCCATCGTTTCCGCGATCGTGGACGCGCTCACTTTCCCGGCGCGCAGCGTGTCCTCTACGCCTTCGGCGAATCGCTCGAACACGCCGGGCGCCACCGCCGTCTTGCCGGCGTATTTCGACTCGAGGAATTCCACGTAGTCGAGCAGCTGGTAGCCGCGCTCGTCGGGGAGCTCATCGAGTTTGCGAACGATCCGCTCGCGAAGATTCTGATTCATGCCGCCACCGCCGTTGGGGACATCTTCACGGTACTACCGTGGACCCGATGAGCAAAGTTCCGTCAGGATCCACCGTGATGCTCGCCGGCATCGCGCCCGTGACCGGCACCATCACGATCGTCTCGTTCTGCGCGTTCACTGAGATCGTCTTCCGTTCGATCGTTCCGTCGAGCGCTTTGAACGCGAGCGGCAACGAGGGCAGCCGGTAGCGCCCCCATGCCTGCGGCTGCATCTGCAGAACGAACACTCTCACCGTATGCGCCGTGCTGTCCGGCGTCCAGTGCACTTCGAGCTTTGGATAGCCCGGCTGATAGAGCCACTGCTGGAAGAACCAGCCGAGTTTCTGTCCGGAGGAGGTTTCGATCTTCTCCTGGAACTGCGCGGTGACCACCGACGTATCGCGATACGCACGATAATACTCGCGCACGCCGCGGAAGAACGCGCTGTCGCCCACCTGCTCGCGCAGCATGTGCAGGATCCACGCGCCCTTGGGGTAGACGTTCGCGTTGAGGAGCTTGTTCGGATCCTTCTCGAAGATGTCGACGACCGGGCGATTGAGCACCGCCGACTCGAGCCACGCGGCCTTATCGGCTCTGAGACCGTACATCATCACGGAATCGCCGCTGAGCTGAGCACCGATCACGAGATCGAAGTAGCTCGCGAATCCCTCCGAGAGCCACAGGTGCGCCCAGTCGCGCTCGGTCACCGCGTCGCCGAACCACTGATGCGCCGTCTCGTGACGCACGACGCCCTCCCGCATCGTGCGCTTCACGTACGGTGCCTCGGCGTAGAAGATCGCCGTGGCGTTCTCCATGCCGCCGTAGCGCGTGCTCGATTCGACGTGCGCGAGCTTCGAGTACGGGAATGGCCCGACGAGGCGCGACATCGTTTCCACGATCTCCGTGGCGCGCGCGAACGGCCCGTCGTTCGCGAACGCGGAATCCTCGGCATAGGCCCATACTTCGATGGGGATCGTATCGTGTCCGACGATCGCGGGCCGGTGCGCCGTGACCGTGATCTCGGTGGATCCGATGACCATGGTGTAGGTGGGGATCTGCACACTCTCCGTGCATGCGGCGACCGCGACCGCCTTCGCGCACTGCGGCGCATTGCTCACCGTGCGCCATCCCTTGGGTGCGTTCACCGTCCACGCGACGCGCGCTTTGTCACTGGGATGGTCCACCGTGGGCAGCCAGTAGCGCGCGCGATTGGGCCAGTCGTCGCCGAACGCCGCGCGGCGCCCGCGCGCGTTGGTGCCGATGATGAGCCCGTCGCTCGGCGCGCCGGAATAATCGACGAGTACGCCATGCCATCCGAGCCCGGCGGCGGGGATGCGGATGATCTTGCCGTCGTAGGTGAACGCGATCGCTTTGCGCGTGTCCTGCTCGGCGACGCTATCGACGTGCATGCCGACGAGGTCGAGCCGCAGCGTGTCGTCGTAGCCCGCCGCGGTGCGGAAGCGCACGGCCGCCTTCCCCACGATCGAGGCCCCGGTGTCGGGGATCGTGATCGTGAAGTGATAGGAGGTGACGTCTACTCCCTTCTGCTGCGCCTTTACTGCGGGGGCTGCCAGTGCGGCCAGGAGACCGGCTAGGGCGATCCGATTGGGCATGGCAGGAAAGATAGCGGGAAGCGGGAAGCGGGAAGCGGGAAGCGCCGCGATGGGCGGGACGCGATGGCTCCCTGTCGTTTCGCTTCCCGCGGCGCTTCCCGCTTCCCGCTTCCCGCTTCCCGCTTCCCGAAAATAAAAAAGGCGCCCTGATCATCGATCAGCGCGCCAACGGTCATCAGGCGGGAGTAGTTAGCCCTGCCGCCCCCACCTCGCGCGGGTCCCGCGTGCGTCGACGTGCACGAACGGGCCATGCCGGCGGTTGCCCTTGTAGATCCCGGCGCCGCCGACGAGCTCGGGGTGCGCAGCTTCGACGCGGTCGACCGCATCGCGAATGATCTTCGCGTCCCGCCAGTCCACCCAATGGTCGTGGTTCAGGTCGGACATGCGGCCGCGGCCGTCGTTGTCCACGTAGATGTCGGCGGCGTCGCCGTACTGATGGCGGCTGTCGCGCGCG
This sequence comes from uncultured Gemmatimonadaceae bacterium, assembly GCA_963737845.1. Taxonomy (GTDB): domain Bacteria; phylum Gemmatimonadota; class Gemmatimonadetes; order Gemmatimonadales; family Gemmatimonadaceae; genus DATKOH01. The sequence goes on from CAVTUD010000003.1 coordinate 438,502, forward strand.
CGGCCGCCTTCGCCAACGCCCTGCCGGTTGTACTCGGGGGTGCGGAAGCCGGACATCACGGCCAGGTGCGTCACGCGCACGCCGTGCGCATTCAGGTCGGCGATGATCAGCTCGAGCTTATCGATGAGGCGTTCGCTGAGCACCATGTACTTCGGCCACACGTCCTGCTGGTCGTGCGTGAGGAAGTCGCGAAGCTGGAAGTGCTCGGAGACGAAGATCTGCTGGTTCTCGGGCGTGACCTCAATGAAGCCATCGGGGTTCGCGTAGAACTCGCTGAGCGGCGCTTTGCGCTCGTACGGCCAATTGCCCACGCGGTACGTCCCAATGCGGCCCTTCTGCTTCGTGTTGAACGGGACGAGCGTGAAGAAGGTGAACGGCATGCTGAGCGTGCTGTCGCGTACAGCGTACGCGCCGGGCCGCGTCGTCGAACTGTCGCCAAACAGGCGCTGAAGTGTCGACGACATATCCCGCTTCGCCGGCGTCATGAAGCGAGCGCGAAGCTTGTGGCTGATGCCGGCCAGCGAGTCGAGTAGCGTGAAGAGTCCGCTGACGACGAACGGATCACCCGGAGCCGGCGCCGGGCTGCCGAAACCGTCGATCGTCGCGGCACGCGCAGGCGCGACGAAACCCGAAGCCATCACCGTCGCGAATGCGAAGGCGATCACCCCGAGCGCGCGCGGCAGGCGGCGACGGAACGGCGATTGGAACACTCGAGAACCTCCCTGGCAACCAGACCAACAGCGAACGAAATGGTACCGCTGTCTCTTGGCTTTGCGCCCCGGTGTTCACACCGGTTTGCCCTGAGCAAGGAGAAACTAACGACGGACGTCAGGCGTTAGCCGTTGGAACGGCACCCGTTGGACCGACGCTAAATGCGGGGATGCGAACATAATTAAGACGAGCGCGCAATGATAGTGTAACTGCGCAGAAATGTCCTAATTCTTGGCTGGCCGAGTGGTCAGTAAATGTAGACCGGCGTGCCAACCGCAACAATGCTATACAAGTACGCGATATCCTCGTTCCGCAAACGGACGCATCCGTGACTGGCCGCGTGGCCAATCGAGTTCGGCTCGTCGGTCCCATGCAGGCCGTACCCGTCCCCCAGGTTCAAACGGTGCCCACCCACCACCCATTTGTACTTCCGCTGGTTCGTACCGAACGGCGGCACGACGATCTTGTTGTCGGCCACAAGTTCGTGCCCCTCGCTCGCTTCCAGCAGTTGCACGTGCCCGTCGGGGAATACGCGCACGACATCATCGCCGCGCACCTCGTACCACGATCCGTCGCTCACATTCACTCTCGACCCGCGCTTGAGCATCACCACGCCGTAGCCGTGCTTCTTCGCCGCCATCTCCACGAAGTGCCAGTCGGGCGGCTGCCAGTACGGATCCATCTCCTTGTACTGAACGGTCAGCCGGCCCCGCGGCGTATCGAACTTGTACTCCTTCCGGCCGCCGGTGGTCTGAACAAGCGACTTGCCGCTCCCCACCGCGACGCGCGTGGTATAGAGCGTAGTGTCGCCCTGCTTGAGCCACAGCCGGCGGTCCTCGATGCTCACCACGATGTATTGTCCCACCTGCACGGTATCGGGCGTGGACGCCAGCGCGTTCTGCAGCGAGTCCAATTCCTGGTCGGCGCGGCGCGTGAGCGAGTCGAGCACACCGTGCTGCTTGGTGACCACGAACTCATTCGCGTCGCGACGGTGCCGCGCCTGCACGGTCGCGAACAACATGCCGGCCGTCACGGCGCCCGCGAGCACCATCGTCACGGTCATCACCCAGATCCCGGGCGGCGCATCCTTCAGGACTTCCTTGACGGATCTCATATCAATAAACGTACACAGGGGTGCCAGGGGTGAGGTTGGGCACAATGGCGCGGAGGTCCTCCGCGTTGGCCCTGACCGCTCCTGGGAGCACGTACGCGCTATCCTTGAGCGGCCCCGCTGTCGGCTGTGAATAGATCACGGCGCCGCCCTCCAGCAGGATCGCCACCGGCCCCAGCGCCCCCGCCACCATCGAGTCCGCCGGCACCGCGAGCCGCCGGTCGGTATACACCCAGCGCGGCACCGGCCACGGATCGGCCGGCCCCAGCACGCGCTGCACCACGAACGGCCCGCGCGGCATGCCGGTGGTGCTCGTGTCGCCGCGCTGCACGCTGCGGGAGACGCCGAGCTTCACCGGGAACCGGCGCAGCGTCGCGCCCTCCTGCATGAGCGACAGCTGCGCGCTGTCCACGTCCACCGAAAGATGCAGCGCCTTCCCGTACATCCCCTCGCGGCGCACGAGCTCCAGCTTCACGCGCTCCTGCGCGCCGCGTGAGTCGGCCAGCGCGTCGCCGCGCTGTCGCTGGCTCTCGCTCATGGTCGCGCGCAGCGCCTCGATCTCCGAGGCATAATTCTTCTGCCGCTCCACGAGAAGCAGGTCGATCGCCACGAGCACCGCGATGATCAGCAGCACGCCGGGCAGGAACCCGGGATACTGCTCTCGAAAATCGCGGAACCTGATCTCAGTGAACATTTGCAATGGTCCGGCTGGTCACCGCTGCACGATGCGCTGCACGTCCAGCACGGGCACGCCGCTCGGATCGCTGCGTCCGTACCGCACCTTGGCGAGCACCACAATGTTCGAGAGCGGCTTGAGCTCGCGCGCCATGTCCATGAGCGACGGCGGCAGCGCGAGATAGAGCAGCGAGCTCTCGCTGCCGGGACCGCGCGCGAGCAGATACGGCTCCTCGAGTCGGAGTCCCTTCCGCAGCGGGTCGGCGGTCTGGTACGCGACCACCTGCACCACCCACCGCACGGTCTGCCCCTTGTAGCGATCCGGATCCGCGCGCAGATCGGCCGCCGAGATGCTGCTGATCGGCACGCTGTCGAGCGGAATGAGGTCCTGCTGCTTCACCCAACCCTCCATGGTCACGTGCACCCAGCCGCGTTCGCTCGGCCCGGTCACGAGTCGCGTGGCCGAGTCGAGCGTGCCGAGCACGGCGCCGGTGGGCGCGGCATGGATGGTCGTGCGACGCGCGACGGCCACGTCGCCCGGAAGCGACTCGGCGGTGGCACTCGGCATCGGTTCGGCGGCGACGGTCGCCGCCGTGACCGGCGCGAGGGGCGGAGCCGGCTTCGGGACGGCCGCCGGCGACGCGGCCGCCACGGGTTTCGGCGCGCCCGCGCGCACGGTGCTCGAGAGCACCCAGCCGCTGCGCCGCACGTGCGCCCACTGTGTCGTGCGCGCGATCAACTGCATGCCCAAACCGTCCTCGAGCTGCGCGACCACCGGCGCGGTGCGATCGGCGCCGGCGCGCATGAGCGCACCGATCGACGATTTCGCCGTGAGCGGGAAGCTGTCCCTCGCCGGGCCGATCACGCTCACGTGCAGCCAGCCCTCCACCATCACGCGCGACCACGAGCCGTTCGTGCCGAGCAGCTGCACCGCGGAATTCACGCGCAGCGCGGCGATCTCGTGGCCGTCGGGCGCGACGCGCAGCGATACCGGGGCCGTGACCGTTCCGGCAGCGGGTGTCTGCGCGAGCAGCGCCGCCGGCAGCAGGAGAGCGAGGAGTGCCAGGCGTTCAGAGCGCATCGCTGGATGGGGCGTGAGCGGAGGGGTAGATTTCACTTGGCGGCGCGTGGCGCGCCGGAACATAGTCTTTCACACGTACCGAGCAAAGATGCCTGAGCGGCGCAAGCGCCCGGTGATCCTCGTCGTGCTCGACGGCTGGGGTCATCGCGAAGAGCGCGAGGGGAACGCGATCGCGCTCGCGCGAACGCCCAACTGGGACGCACTGTGCGCGCGGCATCCGCGCACGTTGCTCGACGCATCCGGGCTCGCTGTAGGACTCCCCGCGGGACAGATGGGCAACAGTGAAGTGGGCCATCTGAACCTCGGCGCGGGGCGCGCGATCCCCACCGATCTCGTGCGCATCGACACGGCCGTCGCCGACCGCTCGTTCTTCGAGAATGCCGAACTCGTGCGGCTCTTCCGCGCCGTGAGAGCGCGCGGCGGCATGGTGCATCTCGCGGGGCTCATTGGCGACGGCGGCGTGCACGCCTGCGACCGGCATCTCTTCGCGCTGTTCGAGCTCGCGGAGCGCGAGAAGATGCCGCGCGTCGCGCTGCATGCGCTGCTCGACGGACGCGATACGCTGCCGCGCTCGGGGCTCGCGTTCATGCGCGAAACGATCGAGCGGGCGAAGGGTCGCGCCGTGGTAGCGTCGCTCGGCGGCCGCTACTTCGGCATGGACCGCGACAAGCGGTGGCCGCGCACGGAGAAGTGGTACCGCGCGATGGTGGACGGCACAGGCCCGCGCGCCGCGGACCCGCTCGCGGCGATCCAGGCCGCCTATGATCGCGGCGAGAGCGACGAGTTCGTCACGCCCGTCGTGATCGAACAGAATGGCGCTCCGGTGGCGCCGGTGCGCGACGGCGATGGCATCGTGCTGTTCAATTTCCGCGCCGACCGTATGCGTCAGATCGTGCGCGCGCTCACGGACCCGAAGTTCGATGGATTCGATGTGGCCGCGCGCCCCAAGATCGATCTCACGACGATGACAATGTACGACGAGACGTTCACGCTGCCGGTGGCGTTCCCGCCGATCACGCTCGCGCGCATCGTCGCCGAGGAAGTCAGCGCGCGCGACATGACGATGTTCCGCACGGCCGAGACGGAGAAGTACGCGCACGTGACCTATTTCTTCAACGGCGGGTATGAGACGCCGTACAAGGGGGAAGTGCGCGAGCTCGTGCCAAGCCAGCAGGTGGCGACGTACGATCTCGCGCCGGAGATGAGCGCGGCGGGCGTGACCGACGTACTCTGCGCGGCGATCGCGAGCCGCGAGCACGATTTCATCCTTGTGAATTACGCGAACGGCGACATGGTGGGGCACACCGGCGTGATCCCCGCGGCGATCAAGGCGGTGGAGACGGTCGATGCGTGCCTGGCTCGCGTGCTCGACGCGGCGGCGAAAGTGGAGGCTCGCGTGCTCGTCACGGCCGACCATGGCAACTGTGAGATGATGATCGATCCGGAGACGGGCGGGCCGCACACGGCCCACACGACGAACCCCGTACCCATTATCGTTGTAGACCCCGATGGCGCGCGAAAGCTGCGTGCCGGCGGCGCACTGAGAGATGTCGGGCCGACCATACTGTCGATGTTGGGCATCGACCGGCCGCCGGAAATGACCGGCGTTGACCTTAGAGAATCTGGAGCGAAGGCGTGAGGCATATCCTGGCAAGCTTGGCGGTATTGGTCGCGTTCACGGCGGTGGCGGGCGCGCAGGACACCACGGCGGCACCAGTGAAGCCCGACAGCGTGGCGAAGCCCACACCCGACACTGTGGCGAAGCCGAAGCCTGACACCACGCCGAAGCCCGTTCACATCGCGTCCCCCTACCAGGACTTCAACCAGCTCCAGGCCTTCCAGCTCAATGTCGGCTACTTCGCCGGGAATACGGGCGACGCCGGCGTCGGACCGCAGGGCGCGCCGATCGCGAATCTGAGTTACGGACTGCACCTCGGCGGCGCGGCGTTCGGGTTCGGTACTATCGGCTACACGAACTCCAAGCGAACGGTGCTGGATGCCGCATTGCCCGCGAGGGCAGCACGTCATCGGCACGATCTCGGATCCGCTGATCTTCGTGAACCTCGGCGTGCTGCTCGCGCTCACCGGCGAGAAGACATGGCACGACATGGTGCCGTTCGTCGGATTCACCGCCGGCGTCGCACTCAGCACCCAGCCCCCGGATGTGAGCGGCTATCGAGTTCGGCACCAAGTTCTTCTTCGGGCTCGGCGCGGGATTGCGCTACCGCCTGAAGCGCCCGTGGGTGCTGAACGTCGCCCTGTGGGACTATCTCTGGCAGCTGCACTATCCGCAGAGCTACTTCAATCAGGGGCCGGTCAATTCCATCCTGCCGCCGAATTCGCCGAACCAGCAGTTCTTGAACAACGGCGTGTTCACAGTCGGCCTCACGTACGTCTTTAAGTCGCTCTAGCCTGATGCCGCGCGCCGCTCTCACCCGCCGGGTGACCTTCGCTGCCGCGCACCGCTACCGGCGTGCCGAGTGGAGCGACGCGAAGAATCACGAAGTGTTCGGCGCGTGCGCGAACCCGCATTTCCATGGGCACGGCTACGCGTGCGAAGTGACCGTGCGCGGCGACGTGGATCCGACCACCGGCATGGTGATCGATCTCGGCGTGCTCGATCGCGTGCTGCGCGATGAGGTGACCGCGCGCTTCGACCACCGGAATCTCAATCTCGAAGTGTCGGAGTTCGGCGAGGGCGGGCTGATCCCGACGGGCGAGAACCTCGCGCGCGTGATCGGCGAGCGGGTGCAAGCCGCGCTGGGCTCGCGCGTGACGGTCGCGCGCGTGGTGGTGCGGGAGGACGAGTCGCTCTCCGCGGAATGGGCCCCCTGACCTGCGCGGGAGCGATCCTCGCCGGCGGCGAGGCGTCGCGGTTCGGCGGCGAACCGAAAGGACTCGAGCGGGTGGGCGGCGTTCGCATCATCGATCGCGTCGCGCTCGCGCTCGCCGGCGCGGCCGACAGTCTTCTGCTCATCGCGAACGATCCGCTAGCGACCTCATGGCTTCCGGGCGTGCGCGTGGCGGCGGACATCCACGTAGGGCGCGGCACGCTCGGCGGTATCCACGCGGCGCTCATGCGCGCGGATTCACCGGTGCTGGTGGTGGCGTGGGACATGCCCTTCGTGCCAACGTTGTTGCTGCGCGAGCTGCGCGCGCTCGGCGAGCAAGGGCACAATGTGGCGATCGCCGAGAGCGCGTCGCGGCGCGGCGTAGAGCCGCTGTGCGCGTGGTACGCGCCGTCGTGCGTGCCGGCGATCGAGCGGGCGCTCGCGGCGGACCGCGGCGAGGTGATCGCGTTCTTCGGTGAGGTGCGCGTGGCGCGGCTGCCGGCGGCCGCGGTCGCGGCGCACGGCGATCCGGCGCGCATGTTCATGAATGTCAATTCCCCGGACGAGCTCAAACTCGCGGAGCGGTATGCCTCGACCCCCGATGGTGGCGATCGTCGGCCGGAAGCATCACGGTAAGACCACGCTCGTGGTGGAGCTCGCGGCGGAGCTCACGCGGCGCGGACATCGCGTGATGACGATCAAGCATGGGTCGCACACGTTCAATCTCGACCCTGAGGGCACGGACACCTATCGCCACTATCATGAAGGCGGCGCCGAGCGCGTGGCGATGGTGTCGCCCGACAAGTTCGCGTTGGTATCGCGGTGGGCGGAGGAGCTGACGCCGGAGGCGATCGCGGAGCGCTATCTCTCGGACGCGAGCGTGGTGCTGTGCGAGGGATTCAAGGCGAGCGCCATGCCGAAGATCGAGGTGTTCCGCCGCGCCGCGGGCAAGGAGCCGTTGTACGAGGCAGGTTCTCCGGGCGCGTCGCACTATCTCGCGATGATCACCGACGACGAGACGCTGGAATTCGCCGGCGTGCGGATGTTCCGTTTCTCCTCGAAGGATTGGCTCTCGACTCTCGCGGATCTCGTCGAATCCCGAATCATGAAACCCGAGTAGTGCATGCACTCAGTCCAGGATGCCTCCGCGAAGATCCTCGCGAAAATACGGACTCTCGACTCAGAGTCCGTCGCGCTCGCGGATCTGCTTGGGCGCGCGATAGTAAGTCCGATCATCGCGCCCTTCACCGTTCCGCCCTGGGACAACTCGGGCATGGACGGCTACGCGGTGCGCGCGGCGGACGTCGCGGGCGCGAGCAATGCGAGCCCCGTGACGCTTCCAGTGAGCGACGATATCGCGGCCGGGAAATTCCCGCGCGGCCCGCTCGCGCTGCGCAGCGCCGTGCGCATCATGACCGGCGCGCCGGTGCCCGCCGGCACGGACACGGTGATCCGCGTGGAGGACACCGACGGCGGCCTCGAGCGCGTCGCGATCAAGAACATTCGCGACGCAATGAAGAACGTGCGACGTCGCGGCGAGGATTTCGGCGAAGGCGATCAACTGCTCGCCGCGGGCACGGCGATCGGGCCCGCCGAGGTCGGCGTACTGGCGTCGGTGGGGATCGCGCGGCTCGACGTGCCGCGCCCGCCGCGCGTCGCGTTCATGTCGAGCGGCAATGAGATCGTGGATCTCGACCAGCTTGCCGACGTGAAGGCGGGAAAGAAGATCTTCTCCAGCAACAGCTACGCGCTCGCGGCGCTGATCTCCGTGAATGGCGGCGTGCCGATCGACCTTGGCATCGCGCGCGATGAGCCCGCGGACATCGAGGCACGCATCCGCCGCGCGCTCGCGGAACGCGCCGATCTCGTGATCACCAGCGCGGGCATCTCGGCGGGCGAGCACGACCACGTGCGCACCGTGCTCGCCGCGCTCGGCCTCACGCTCGACGTGTGGAGGGTGCGCTTGCGGCCTGGCGCGCCGCTCGGGTTCGGCATGCTCGGCAACACGCCGTGGATCGGGCTGCCGGGCAATCCGGTGTCCACCATGGTCACGTTCGAGCTGTTCGTGCGGCCGGTGCTGCGGCGGATGCTCGGCCATCGTTTGTTGCACCACCGTCCCGTGCCTGTGACCGTTGAGCAAGAGATCGTCACCGGCGCCAAGCTCACGCACTTCATGCGCGCGGTGGTGACGCTCGCGGCCGACGGCACGCGCACGGCGCGCCTCACCGGCCCGCAGGGTTCCGGCATCCTCACGAGCATGACGCGCGCGAACGCGCTGCTCATCGTCCCGGAGGACAAGCCGCGAGTGAACGCGGGCGAGCAGCTCAACGCGATACTGCTCGGCGAGAACGCGCTGCTCGACGCACAGCTCGCGCTTTGAGCGAGACGCTCCGGCAGCAGCTCGAGCGGCGCTTCGTCACCAACAGCGAGACCGTGCCGGTGGGCGAGGGCTCGATCACGCTGCTCAAGCCGCACGACGCCGACGATCTCATCAGCGAAGCGGACTACGTGATGGACGAGCGGCTCCCGTATTGGGCGGACGTGTGGCCGTCATCGCGTATACTCGCGGAGTGGATCGCCGATCAGCCGGGCGGCGGGCGCACGATGCTGGAATTGGGCTGCGGCCTGGGTCTCGTCACGTCGGCGGCGATGCGCGCGGGGTGGAACGTGACCGCCACCGACTATTACGACGACGCGCTGCTGTTCACGCGCGTGAACGCGGCGGCCGCGACCGGCCGCGAACCGGCCACGCGCATGGTGAACTGGCGCGATCTGCCGGCCGATCTGGGGCGCTATGACCTCGTGGTCGCCTGCGACGTATTGTACGAGAAGCCCAACGCCGAGCTCGTCGCGAACGCAATGGTGCGCGCGCTGGCGACGCATGGCGAAGCGGTGATGGCCGACCCCGGGCGCATCGCGATCGAGGAGTTCCTCGAGGCGTGCGCGGCGTGCGAGTTCCGGCGTGTGGAGACGATCGAGCGAAAATTCCCCGTCGGCGACAAGGAACAGACGATCAGGATATACCGTCTGGCGTGGTGATCTTTCGCGGCATCGCCGCGGAGACCGCCGTGACCGCGAGCGCGAGGACGAGCGGCGCCGCGACGGCGAACAATGCGTAGCGGTTGCGTAGGTCGGTGCCGAACACGGCGAGGCAGAGCGCGATCGACGGGATGAGCGCCCACGCTGCGGCGCGCAACGCGCGGTTCAGGGTGCGCGGCAGGTCGCGGTAGCGGATCGCGGAGAAATAGCCGTATGTCGCGCCGGTCGCGGCGGCGGCCACGCCGCAGAGCGCCATGACGTCGCCCGGCGGCATCCGTCCGTCCGTGAGCGGCACCGGGCTGGACACACCGAGTTGGCCGCGCACCAGGAACCAGAACGCCGCAGTGAGGACCGCGGCCCACAGCGCGCCGCAGCCGCAGATCAGCAACGAGAAGGTGCGCGAGTCGCCATTGCGGCCCATGGCGAGATAGCCGATCAACGCGATCGCGGCCCACGCGGACGCCCCGATGAAAAGGCCGGCGAGCGACAGGACCGACGCCGCGAATTCCCACGCGAGCGCCGGCACCGCGGCCGCCAGGATGATCATGAACAGGCCGCCGAAGCGCAGGTTCCGCGGCGTCAGATCCGGGAGCCTGGTCTTGTCATCCATCACGCGATGGGGTTCGGCTTGGTGAGGCCGCGCCGGCTGCTCTGGATCGAGATCATCGAGACGAGGACGGCGAACAGGAACGGTGCGACGATCACCATCAGCGCCTCCGAGAGCGACCCACGGGCCGTCCAACCATGCCCGTGCTCCGATGGCGACGCCACGGTCATCACCTGCGCCACGAGGAACAGCGCGAAGCCCGGCATCGCCGACAGCGTCGCGAGCCGAACTGCGCCCTTCACGCTGGGCGGAAGGCCCCGGTAGCGAATGAAGCACACATAGCCGAAGCACGCGCCCGTGATCGCGGCGCACGTCACGACGAAGGCCAGCGTCAGGAACGCGCCGCGCGCATCGCGCAGCATGTATGCCACCGGGCCGCCGAGCGCGACGGTCCAAAGCGCACAACAGCCGTTCACGAGTATCACGAGCGTGCGCGCGTCGGCCGAGCGATGCAGGACCACCCACGAGATCGCCGCCACGGCGACCCAGCCCAGCGGCGCCAGCACGAGTTCCCATTGGCTCACCGACGTGAACGCGTAGAAGACGGCGGCCACCGGCACCGCGGCGGCCAGCAGCACCTCTACAATGCCGGCCATGCGCAGCGAGACGATCGTCGCTACGGTGGGGTTCGTCGTATCGCGTTTCATGACGTGGCCCTCAGCTGCGCCGCGCGGGCTTCCTTGCGCACGTTCTGCACGCGCGACCACACCATCTCGAGCGCGAGCGAGAGCAGGATCGGCGCGACGAACACGAAGAACACCGCCATGCTGATCGCGGACCGGTCACGCGACTGCACCGTGAAGGCGGCGAGCACCGAGCCAAGGCAGACGAGCACCACCGACGGGACCGACGCCATCAACGATGTTTTCGTCGCGCGGCGCAAGGTGAGCGGCAGCCCGCGATAGCGGATATAGCAGAGGAAGCCGTACGAAGCTCCGGTGAAGGCGGCGCCCATGGTGTACCAGGGCAGGAGATACTCCACCGCGGCGTCGTTTCGGAGCATCACCCAGGCGAGGCCGAAGATCAGCGTCGTCCACGCCGCGCCGCATCCGATCACGAGCGCCACGAGCGAGCGTCCGCCCACGGTCTTGCCAATGAGCAGATAGCCGACGATCGCGGCGAGCGGCCAGAGCACCAGTGCGATGCCGAATCCGGCCAACGGCCCCATCCAGTCGGCGGCGACGCGTGCGAACTGCGGCACACCGGTCGCGGCCAGCACCAAGAGAAAGCCCGCCAAAAGCTGCGGGCGCTCGGTCATCTCGGGTCCACGCGTGAGATCTTCCATCAGTCAGCTCCTTTGGCGTTCAGCCGCTCCGCGACCACCTCGGCGATGTCCAGCACCGGCACTTCGGTACCCTTCGCCTTCACACCGTCGGTGATCATGGTCATGCAGAAGGGGCATGCCACGGCGATCCGATCGGCGCCTGTCGCGAGCAACTCCTCGGTGCGTTCGATATTGATGCGTTTGCCAACCGTTTCCTCCATGAACATGCGCCCGCCGCCGGCGCCGCAGCACAGACCGCGGTCGCGCGAACGCGCGGGCTCCTGGAGGACCATCACCGGGAGCGCCTTTTTGAGCGCGTTCCTCGGCGCATCATAGACATCATTGTAGCGTCCGAGGTAACAACTATCGTGGTAGGCCATGGTGAGGGCCTTACCCTCTGCCGTGGCCAGGGTTAGACGGCCCTCATCTAGCAGGCGCTCGATGAGGGTGGAGTGGTGGATCACGTCGTAATCGCCGCCCAGCTGCGGGTACTCGTTGCCGATCTGGTGGAAGCAGTGCGGGCAGAAGGTGACGACGGTCTTTATTTGGTATCTGCCCAGCGTCTCAATGTTCTGCTTGGCGAGCGTTTGCCAGAGGTACTCGTTGCCCATGCGGCGCGCGGGATCGCCGTTGCACGATTCTTCCTGGCCGAGGATCGCGAACTTGACGTTGGCGGCCTTGAGGATGCGGGCGAGCGCGACCGAGATCTTCTTCGCGCGGTCATCGAAAGAGCCCATGCAGCCGACCCAGAAGAGGATCTCGGGGCTCTCGCCGCGCGCGGCGAGCTCGGCCATCGTGGGGATGTCGAGGCCGGCGGCCCAGTTCGCGCGATCGCTGGGGGAGAAATTCCATGGGCTGCCGCGCTGTTCCATGGACTCGAACACGGGCTGCACTTCGGGCGGGAATCGCGATTCCATGAGCACGAGATCGCGGCGCAGATCGAGGATGTGATCGAGGTGCTCGATGCCCACGGGGCATTCGTTGACGCACGCGCGGCAGGTGGTGCAGGCCCAGAGTTCTTCCTCCGTGATGAAGTTGTCGAGGAGGCGGTGCTCTTTGATGGCGGGCGTCGCGTCGCCGGCGATCATCGCGGGGGCCAGCTCCATGAGGCGCTGGCGCGTGTCGACGATGATCTTGCGCGGGGAGAGCAGTTTGCCCGTGAGATTCGCGGGGCACACCGAGGTGCAGCGTCCGCACTCGGTGCAGGAGTAGCCGTCGAAGAGATCCTTCCAGGTGAGCTGGTCGACATCGGCGGCGCCGAACTGTTCGGCGCCTTCGGCCTCGAGGTCGAGGAAGCGGATCACGCCCTTCTTCATCGGCCCGTTCGCGTTCGAGAAGAAGACGTTCGGGATCGACGTGATGACGTGCAGGTGCTTGGAGTACGGCAGGTAGTTGAGGAACACGAGAACGAGCAGCGCGTGCATCCACCAGAAAGTGCGCTGCAGGATGTGCGCGGTTCCTGGTGATGTGTTCGCGAACCATCCCGCGATCGCGTGGCTCGCGAATTTCTGCGAGACCACGGAATTCGGATCGATCACGATGTCGAAGGCGTTCGCGAGGAACATCGTGACCATGAGGCCGCCGATCATGCTCAGGATGAGCAGCGCGTCGCCTTGATGCGTGCCGTCGCCTTGCAGGCGCTTCGGGTGGATCACGAGGCGGCGATAGAGCGCGAACGCCACCGCGGCGATCACCAACAGGCCGAACAGGTCCTGCGAGAAGGAGTAGGCGGTGTAGAGCGGCGCGGGGAGGAATCCGAATGAGAACGCCGGGATCATCCCGTGGATCGAGCAGTTCCGTCGTGCCGGCCGTGAGCACGATGAAGCCCCAGAAGATGAGCGCGTGCATTGGGCCGGCCACCGGATCGCGGAAGATCTTCTTCTGGAAGATCGCGATCGTGAGGACGTTCTTGAGTCGGGCTAGCGGGTGATCGAGGCGCGGGTCGGGCTTGCCGAGGCGGAGGTACGAGATCAGCCGGTGCGCGCTCTTCGCGAAGAACAGCGTGGCCGCGAGGACGACGAGCGTGAAGACAATGTTCTCAGCGCGCATGGGGAGAAGCTACGGACCGCCGCGAGGAGCGACAAGCGGAGGAACGCTGTGCTAGTTCGCCAGGACGAGACCTTCCGCGGTCGCGAAGATGAGCTCATGACTCGCATCGCGCATCACCGTCTCGGAGATCCGCCTGGTGTCCGGAACGCTCCTGGAGCCATCGTAGACCGCACAGTCCGCCGAGAGTGTGAACTCCTTTCCGTCCCAGTCGACGACCACGCGATTCTTCGGGCTGCCGACCTCGATGACCCAGCTGCCGAACGCCATATACCAGTACTGGACCTTGTACACGGCGCGCTTGTGCGCCGCGAGCCTGCGGGAGAACGCGCTGATCCAATCCAGGAATTCCTGAGACTGCTCGCTGTCGGTCATCTCGTGGTCCCCGCGCTAAGCGTCGCTATGCTCCCGCCTTCGCCTTCTTCACCGCCTCGATGAGCGGCGGCAGGATCTCGAGCACGTCGCCGACTATTCCGTAATCCGCCACGCCGAAGATCGGGGCTTCCTTGTCCTTGTTGATCGCGACAATGGTCTTGCTCGTGCGCATGCCGGCGAGATGCTGGATCGCGCCGGAGATGCCGAGCGCCACGTAGAGCTGCGGGCTCACTTGGCGGCCCGTTTGGCCCACCTGATCGGTGTGCGGACGCCAGCCGTCGTCGGTCACGGCGCGTGTCGCGCCCACCGCGGCGTTGCCGAACGCGGCGGCGAGATCTTCCACCAATTTGAAATTCTCGGCGGAGCGCAGTCCGCGGCCGCCGCTCACGATCACGGGCGCATCGCCCAGATCGAGCTTGGCGGTGGACGCTTTCACCATCTCTCTCACGATCACACGGCCCTGCGCGGGTTCGAGCGCGGGCGCCATCGCCTCGACTTTTCCGGCCTTGGCATTCGGCGCCACCGAGATCGCGCCCGGATTCAGCGTGACGATCGCCGGCGATCCAGTGAGGCGCAGTGTGATGATGATCTTCCCAATGAAACTCGGGTGCCGCACGACGATCGCATCGCCATCGACCGCGACCGCGATCGCGCCGCTCGCCATCGAGACGCCGAGCTTCGCCGCGACACGGGGTGCGAGATCCTTCCCTTCGGCGCTCGCGGAGAAGAATGCGGCGCGATAACCGCCGCTCTTGATGCGCGCCGACGCCGTGGCGGCGTACGACTCCGCGTTGTAGCGGTCGAACGCCGCGTGCTCGACGACGATCACCACGTCGGCGCCGTGTTTTCCGAGCTCGGCCGCGAGCGACTGCACGCCGGGCGCGCCGATGAGCATCGCGTGGACTTCGCCGCCGCCGGTCGCATCGGCGAGCGTGCGCGCCGCAGTCACGGTCTCGAGCGCCACCCGGCGCAGCGCGCCGCCGCGCTGCTCGGCGAATGCGAAGACGTTCGCCATTACAGCACCTTCGCTTCTTCATGCAGCAGCCGGATCAATTCCGGCACCGCCGCGGGGCCTTCGCCGATGATGCGGCCGGCTTTGCGCTCTGGCGGCAATTCCATTTTCGTGACGGTGAGATGCACCGCGCCGAGTTGGGCCGGCTTCACCTCGAGCGGCTTCTTCTTGGCCGCCATGATCCCCTTGAGCGCCGGATAACGCGGCCGCGCGATGCCTTCGTCGATCGTCACGACGGCGGGCAGCGGGAATTCCACGATCTCCGCGGCGCCTTCGAGTTCGCGCCGCGCGGTGCCCTTGCCCGCCGCGATATCGAGCTTCGACACGCTCGTCACGCACGGCAGGCCGAGCATCTCGGCGGTCATCGCGCCGACCGTGCCGGCCGACGTGTCCATCGCCATTCGCCCGAAGAGAATGAGATCGTAGCCGCCGCCCTTGAGCTCCGCGGCAAGCGCGGTCGCGATGGCGAATCCATCCGCGGGCACGGCGTCGGCCTTGAGTTGCACCGCGCGCTCAGCGCCCATGCTCATCGCCTTGCGCAGGGTCTCCTGCACGGAATCCGGACCGAGAGAGATCACGACCGTCTCGCCGGGGCCCTGCTTCTCATTGAGCTGCAGCGCGGCCTCGACGGCGTAGCCATCGAAATCGGAGAAATCGTATTTGAGGCCAGTCGTGTCCACCGAGACGCCGTCACTACCGACGCGGAACTTGGATTCCATGTCGGGGACGCGCTTGACAAGAACAGCGATCTTCATCTCTTAAACTCCAAAAAGCCGGTCGTCGATTGCCGGGAGTCGATGAGGAATGACAATTGATTCCGTTACGACACTTCGCAGTGGCTTTACGGAATGTGTTGTCATGCCACATCGACTCCCGGCAATCGACAATCGGCAGTTCACGTTCATTCGAAGGCGCTCAGTCCCGTGATAGCCTGCCCAAGCACGAGCGAGTGCACATCATGCGTCCCCTCGTACGTATACACCGATTCCAGATTCGCCATGTGTCTCATGCTCGCGTACTCGGCGAGAATGCCGTTCGCGCCGAGCAGCCGGCGTGCTTCGCGCGCGATGTCGGTGGCCATTGACACGTTGTTCCGCTTCGCGAGCGACACCTGCTGCGGCGTCATGGTGCCCGCGTCCTTCATGCGGCCCAGGTGCAGTGACACGAGTTGGCCCTTCGTGAGTTCGGTGAGCATGTCGGCGAGACGCACTTGCTGGATCTGGAAACCGCCGATCGGTTTGCCGAACATCACGCGCGTCTTCGAGTAGTTCGCGGCCTCCTCGAAGCACGCCATCGCGGCGCCGAGCACGCCCCAGCTGATGCCGTAGCGCGCCTGGGTAAGGCACATGAGCGGGCTCTTGAGTCCGCCGCTCTTGGGGAGGATCGCGTCGGCGGGGAGATGCACATCCTGGAGCACGAGTTCGCTCGTGTCGCTCGCGCGCAGGGAGAGTTTCCCCTTCTGGTCCTTCGCGGAGAATCCCTTCGTATCGGTGGGAACGATGAATCCGCGAATGGACTGCTGGTCCTTGTCGCCATTCGTTTTCGCCCACACGACGGCGACGTTCGCCTGGCTGCCGTTCGTGATCCACATCTTCGCGCCGTTCAGGATCCAGGAGCCGTCTCCCTGCTCCTTGGCCATGGTGATCATGCCGCTCGGATTCGAACCGTAGTCGGGCTCGGTGAGACCGAAGCAGCCGATGACTTTGCCGCTCGCCATCTGCGGCAGCCATTTCTTCTTCTGCGCGTCGCTGCCGAAGGCGTAGATCGGATACATGACGAGCGCGCCCTGCACGCTCGCGAAGCTGCGGATGCCGGAGTCGCCGCGCTCGAGCTCCTGCATGATGAGCCCGTACGAGACGTTATTGAGTCCCGCGCAGCCGTATTCCTCGGGAAGATTCGCGCCGAGCACGCCGAGTTCGGCCATCTCGGGGATCAATTCCTTGGGGAACCGACCATCGACGTAGCACTTGCCGATGATCGGGAGGACTTTCTCGTTGACGAACGCGCGCACCGAATCGCGCACCGCGCGCTCATCCTCATGGAGAGCGCCATCGATGTTGAAGAGATCTTGCATGAATCAAAGTTACCGCGCGCGGGCGAGGTTGGGTACCATGAACCGCGCGCGGGTCACGGCTGTCATGGATCGGCTGGCATCCAGGTAGAAGTTTCGACCGGATCAACCGGATGATTCGGATTGGACGGATACTTGAACGCGCATGGAGCACTCTCGGCGGCAGCCGAATTCAGCAGTTGTTGTTAACAACATTGCAACAGCGTAAGCGTCCGGAGAGGTATCCACGCGCGGTCAGGTATCCGCGGCATCCGAATCATCCGGTTGATCCGGTCGAATCTTCTACCTTGATGCCACTCGAAGCGCGACGGTCGCGACACCGCGCGGAGCTATCTGGGAAATCTCTTCGCCACACCAGGAATAAAGGCACGCGCTGATCCATCCCACATTCGCACATCCACCGTGATCTCGTTCGCCGCAATGGTGATCACGTTCACGCTGCTCGGGCGGTGGCCGCGGGAGCGGCTCGAGATGGTGCCGGCGGTGGAGACCACAGTCCCGTGCGCGCCATTCGGCACCTCGTGCACGGCCTCCTGGTGGTCGTGCCCGCAGAGGATGATATCGATCCCGAGTGCCGCGAGGCCCGTCGCGGCTCGCGCCGGATGCGCGAGGCCCTGGCGGTTCGAGAGGTCGCCCCGCACGAGATTGTGGTGCATCACCACGACGCGCGCATTCGTGCGCGGCGCGGCGTCGAATGCCGCGCGCGCGCGATCGACCTGCACCTCGCGCAGCTCGCCCACCACTCCGATATCGCGCGGGTTCCACGTGAGCGTATGCGGCTGCACGCCGTGCGCCGTGTTGAGCCCGACGAACGTCGCGCCGGGCATCAGCAGAACCGGCTCCAGATCCTCCGCGATGAACTCGCGATAGTTCGCGAACGGCGCGGAGTTCGAGCCGAGTCCGAGCGGATCGCGCCACCATTTCACATCGTGGTTGCCGGGCACCACGATCGTCTTCGAGACGCGCGCCGCGTCGTCCAGGAATTGCCGTCCACGCCGGAATTCGCGAGGCCGCGCGCGCTGGCTGATGTCGCCGCTCACCGCCACCACATCGAACCGCTCCGCGCGGATCATCTGCTCCACCGCCTCGACCTGCTCGGGAACGCTCGGGCGCCCGAAGTGCAGGTCCGAGACGTGCAGGACGGAGATCACCCGAGGCGCGCGATGATGGCGTCCGCGAACTGCGAGGTGGTCGCCGAGCCGCCCAAGTCGCGCGTGACGGACTTCTTCTCGCGAATGACGGCTTCGAACGCCCTCTCGATGCGCTTGCCGCGCTCGCCGTCGCCAATGTGCTCGAGCAGGAGACACGCCGCCATCAGTAGCGCGCCAGGGTTCGCGGCGTTCTTGCCGGCAATGTCGGGCGCCGTGCCGTGCACCGCCTCGAACACCGCGGCGTTCTCCCCAATGTTCGCGCCGGGCGAGAGTCCCAGCCCGCCGACGAGCCCCGAGATGAGATCGGAGAGGATGTCGCCGAACAGATTCGTGGTCACGATCACATCGAACTTCTCGGGATGCAGCACGAGATGCATCGCCGCGGCATCAATAATGCGCTCATCGCACGTCACGCGCCCCTCGAATTCCTTCGCGACTCTTCGCCCGCTCTCGAGGAACAAGCCTTGCGAGAGTTTCAGGATGTTCGCTTTGTGCACGAGCGTGACGTTCTTGCGGCCATGGCGCACCGCGTACTCGAACGCGTAGCGCACCACGCGCTCCGACGCGAGCCGCGTGATGATCGCGACGGATTCGGCGACCGCCTGCTCGTCGTCGCCCACACGCACGAAATGTTCGACGCCGCTGTAGAGCCCCTCCGTGTTCTCGCGCACGAGCACGATGTCGATCCCGTCGTAGCGCCCGGGGACGATCGTGTGCGCCGGGCGCACGTTCGCGTAGAGGTCGAACTGCCGCCGGATAGCGACGTTCACGCTGCGGAATCCTTTCCCCACCGGCGTCTCGAGCGGCCCCTTGAGCGCGAGGCGCGTGCGCTCGATCGAGGCAAGTGTCGCGTCCGGGATCGGCGTGCCCACGGCGCTCACCGCGGCCACGCCCGCGAGCTGGCGGTCCCACTCAAGCGAGGCGCCCGCGGCGTCGAGCACGCGGAGTGTCGCTTCGGTGATCTCGGGGCCGATCCCGTCGCCGGGGATCAGTGTGACGGGAGTCTTCTTGGGCATGCTCTTGTGGGGAATGCTCAGGGCTTTGCGAAGAGGTTCGCGAGATGCTCGGCGAGGCTGGTCAGCAGCGCGGGAGTGAACTTGTCCTCGTCGTCGCTATAGACGTCGGCCATCCAGAGCGTGGTGAGGCGCCGCGGATCGATGATCGCTGCGCGCAGCGCCGCGTGCCCCCCTTTGCCGCTCGGAGAGGCGACGAAGCGGATCTCGATCGGGAAGAGAATGAATTCCGACTTGTCGTTCACCGCCATGATCGAGCGGAGTTGCGACGCGAGCGGATCGGGCATGTACGGAATCGCCTTCTTGGGCCCCGGGTAGCGCAGGAAATCGGCGGAGAGGTGATACGGGTCCGCCATGTAGTCGGGATTCCGCTTGTACTCCTTTGGCAGCTTGTCGTACATGACCCAGACGTTCTTGAGCCCGCGATCGGCGAGCGCGAAGGCAAGCTCCGCGTCGAAGTCGGCGAGGTACTGCTTCTCGTCCGGGATCTGGATCGCCCAGCCCATCGGATCGGCCTCGAGCAGATACGCCGTGGGGACGACGACAATCTTGCGTCCCGCCATCGGCGCGAGCGGCGCGTGCTCGCCGGCGGCGATCACCGCCGCGGAATCCTGCGAACTCATTTTCTGCGCCTGCGCGCTGCCCGCGAGGAGCGCGAGCGCCGAGAGTGCGATGAGCGATGGCGACGAAGTGTTCACGATCCCGTCCTGGGAGGTTGGAAGAAAGCTAGCGGCGCGACATAGGAGAGACTAGTCGGAGCGCGTACTTGTCACCGCCGTGATGCGCCGGCATCTTCGCCCCATGCGCCGTCTCGCGGGAGTGCTCGTTTGGATCGTTGTCGCCGCGCTCGGCGCCCTCGCATTCGCCTGGATCGCGCTCGCGCACGATGAGCCGGTGAACGCGGCGTGGCTCGTCACCGCCGCGGTGTGCACGTACGCCGTGGCGTACCGCTTCTATTCGAAGTTCATCGCCGCGAAAGTGTTCGCGCTGGACGCGGCGCGCGCGACGCCTGCCGTACGCCTCGAGGACGGGCGCGACTTCGTGCCCACGAACAAATGGATCGTCTTCGGTCATCACTTCGCCGCGATCGCGGGGCCGGGCCCGCTCGTCGGTCCGACGCTGGCCGCGCAATTCGGATTCCTCCCCGGCGCGCTCTGGATCATCGTGGGCGTCGCGCTCGGCGGCGCGGTGCAGGACTTCGTGATCCTGTGCGCCAGCATGCGGCGCGATGCGCGATCGCTCGGGCAGATGGTGAAGGACGAACTCGGCGCCGTGCCCGGATTCACCGCGCTCGTCGCGCTGCTCGGCATCATGATCGTGCTCATGTCGGTGCTGGCGCTCGTCGTGGTGAACGCGCTCAAACAGAGTCCGTGGGGGCTCGTGACGATCGGGCTGACGATCCCGATCGCGATGCTCATGGGCGTCTACCTGCGCTGGGTGCGGCCGGGGCGCGTGCTCGAGGCCACCGCGATCGGCATCGCGCTGCTCGCCGCCGCGCTCTTCGCGGGACGATGGGTGGCCGAGCGGCCGGACCTCGCGCCGATGTTCACCCTGAGCGGCACGGCGATCGCTGTGCTCATTATGGCATACGGGTTCGCCGCGAGCGTGCTGCCGGTGTGGCTGCTGCTCGCGCCGCGCGACTATCTCTCCGCGTTCGTGAAGATCGGCGTGGTGCTGGGGCTCGCCGCGGGCATTTTGGTGGCGCTGCCGCCGCTGCAGATGCCGGCGCTCACCCGATTCATCGACGGCACCGGCCCGATCTTCGCGGGAAAACTCTTCCCCTTCGCGTTCATCACCATCGCCTGCGGCGCGATCTCCGGGTGGCATGCACTCATCGCGAGTGGCACGACGCCCAAGATGATCGACCGCGAGACGGACGCACGCTTCGTCGGCTATGGCGGCATGCTGATGGAATCGATGGTGGCCGTGATGGCGCTCATCGCCGCCTGCTCGCTCACGCCGGGCACCTATTTCGCGATCAACGCGCCCGCCGCGCTGCTCGGCACCACCGCCGACAGTGCGGCGCACGCGATCGCGAGTTGGGGATTCACCTTCGACCCCGCGCAATTCCGCGCGCTCACCGCGCAGGTGCAGGAGGTGTCGCTCCTCTCGCGCACCGGCGGCGCGCCGAGCCTCGCCGTGGGCATGGCCGCGCTCTTCGCGACCGCGCTCGGCGGCGCCGGCACGATGGCACTCTGGTACCACTTCGCGATCATGTTCGAGGCGCTCTTCATCCTCACCACGATCGACGCCGGAACCCGCGTCGGGCGGTTCATGCTGCAGGATCTCGGACGTCACGCGTGGGAACCGTTCGGCAGGGTGTCCTGGTATCCGGCGGTGCTGCTCTCGAGCGCGATCTTCGTGGCGATGTGGGGGCATTTCCTCTACCAGGGCGTGCTCGACCCGCTGGGCGGGATCAATTCGCTCTGGCCGCTGTTCGGCATCTCGAATCAGCTGCTCGCGGGCGTCGCGCTGTGCGTGGGCACCACCGTGATCATCAACCGCGGCAAGGGAAAATACGCGTGGGTGACCGGCTTGCCGCTCGTGTGGCTCGCCACGGTCACGCTCACCGCGGGCGCGGAGAAGATCTTCTCGGCGGATCCGCATCTGGGATTCCTCGCGCACGCTGCGCAAACGGCGGCCGCGGAGCACACGGCGAGCACGGCGCGGCTCATCTTCAATGATTATTTGGACACGGGCGTCGCCGCGTTCTTCATGGCATCGTTCGTGCTCATCCTCTGTTATTCCATTCGCGATTGGTATCGCGCGTTCGCGAAGCAACGTCCCATCGTTTCCACGGAGATCCCGTTCCAACCGCGCACAGCGTTCGTGAAGGAATGAGCGTACTAGCACGACCGTCGCACTGTCCTCCAACCCGATGATGCCCGCCATGAAGCTCAGCCTCGCCGCTCCCATCTTCGCGCTCGTTGCCGCCGGCTCTCTCGCTGCGCAGCAGAGCGCTGACTCATTCCCGCTCACCGTGCCGAGCATCATGCGTGGCGAGGAGGTGGTCGGCCGGCCCCCTGCGCGCGTCCGATGGACCGCGGATGGCAAGTGGATCTACTTCTCGTGGGTGGAGCCGGGCACGGATTGGCGCGAGCCGAATCATCCCTATCGCATCAAGCCCGAGGCGGGTGCCAAGCCCGAGAAGATGAGCCTCGCGCACATGGACTCGGTGGGGCCATCGCTCTCGCGCGGCGAGCGGTCGCCGAACAAGCAGTGGCGCGTCGTGGAATCGAACGGCGACATCTTCCTCGTGGATCAGAAGACCTTCCGTGTGCGCCGCCTCACGCAGACGCTCGCGCGCGAGAGCGATCCGCATTTCTACTCCACGTCGCAGACCGTGAGCTTCACGCGCGACGGTAATGCGTACTCGGTGGATCTCGTGGACGGCACGGAGCGCCAGCTCACCGACATCGCAGCGGCCCGGAGCCCAAGGACCCGGACGCTCCGAAGGGACAGCGCGCGGCACTCGAGGCACAGCAGCGAGCTCTCTTGCAGGTCGTGCGCGACAAGATCATGCAGGACTCGCTCGCGAAGATCGAGAAGAAGCTCCGCGAGTCGTGGTGGCCCAAGACGATCTGGCTGGGCAAGGATGAGCGCGTGGCGTCGATCAGCGTTAGCCCGAGCGGCAAGTCGGCGGTGGTGATCACCACCGTCCCGGCCGGCGACAAGGAGAAGACCACGATCGTGCCGCAGTACACCACGAAGTCCGGCTACACGGAGGACATCCGCGGCCGTGAGAAGGTGGGCGATGTGCAGGCCGGCGGGCGCGTCGCGCTCGTGTCGCTTCCGTCGGGCGACGCGAAGTGGCTGAAAGTCACGCCGGCCGACACGGTGCACATGCCGGCCGTGACGCAGATGATGGGCTGGAACGATGCCGGGACGCTCGCACTGATCGTGGCCGTGCCATTCGACTGGCACCAGCGGATCCTCTACACGATGACCGCCGATTCAGGCGCGCTGAAAGCGGTGGACGTGCTCAAGGACACCACGTGGGTGGACGGTCCGTCGTTCGGCGACGCCGGATGGATCGACGGTGGCAAGGCGATCTGGTACGCCTCCGAGGCCGACGGGTGGGCGCACCTCTACACCATCTCGTCCGACGGCGGCAACCGGAAGCAGCTCACGAGCGGCAAGTGGGAAGTGATGAACATCGACATGTCCGACGACCGTCAGTGGTTCTATCTCACCACGAGTGAGAAGTCGCTGTTCGAGCACCAGTTCTACCGCATGCCGGTGAACGGCGGCGCGGGCGGAGCGCGCGAGATGATCACGAGCATGGTGGGCGAGCACAATGCCGAAGTATCGCCCGACGGCAAGATGATCGCGGACGTGTTCTCGAGCGCGAACCGGCCGCCCGAGCTGTTCGTGATGAAGTTCGCGGCCGGCGCCGCGGAATCGCAGCTCACGACGAGTCCCACCGCGCAGTGGCTCTCGCACAAGTGGCTCAAGCCCGAGATCGTGTGGATCCCGGCGAGCGACGGCGTGAAAGTGCCGGCGCGCATTTACCGTCCGGCGGACATGGGCGCGAAGCCGAACGGCGCCGCGGTGCTGTTCGTGCACGGCGCCGGCTATCTGCACAACGTGCACAACTGGTGGTCGAGCTACTATCGCGAGTACATGTTCAATCAGCTGCTCGCGTCCAAAGGCTACGTGGTGCTCGATGTCGACTACCGCGCCTCCGCCGGCTACGGCCGCGACTGGCGCGTGGCGATCTGGCATCACATGGGCGGACGCGACCTGCAGGATGAAGTGGATGCGAGTAAGTATCTGCAGGCGAACTTCGGCGTTCCGCCGGAGCGCGTGGGCATGTACGGCGGCAGCTACGGCGGCTTCATGACGCTCATGGCGCTCTTCACCGAGCCCAAGCATTTCGGCGCCGGCGCCGCGCTGCGCTCGGTCACGAACTGGAATAACTACAACCACTGGTACACGTCGCGCATCCTCGGCCAGCCGGACGTGGACACGGTGGCTTATCGCATTTCGTCGCCGATCTTCTTCACGCAGGGCCTCGAGCGCCCGCTGCTCCTGATGCACGGCATGATCGACACCAACGTGCATTTCCAGGACGACGTCGAGATGGTGCAGAAGCTCATCGAGGAACAGAAGACGGGCTGGGAGTGGCAGCCGTATCCGAATGAGGATCACGGCTTCGTGCGGCCCACGTCGTGGATGGACGAGTACCGCCGGATCCTCGAGTTGT
Organism: uncultured Gemmatimonadaceae bacterium; assembly: GCA_963737845.1. Taxonomy (GTDB): domain Bacteria; phylum Gemmatimonadota; class Gemmatimonadetes; order Gemmatimonadales; family Gemmatimonadaceae; genus DATKOH01. The sequence continues at coordinate 462,695 of CAVTUD010000003.1, forward strand.
TCGACCGGACGATCGCGGTAGGGAAGTGACGCCAGCAGGCCTAGACCCACACGCTACACACGCATTGCTCGGCTGGCGCGACAGAATTCGTCGCGTCAGCCGGGTGATCCGGCGCGTGATCGGAGTGCCGGACTACGAGACGTATCTGGAACATTGCGCACGCCGGCATGCCGGAGAGCCCGTGCTCTCGCGAGAACAGTTCTCGCTCGAGCGGCAGCGCGCGCGCTACGAGTCGGTGGGAGGACGCTGCTGCTGAGGTGACGGCGCCACGAAGATGATGGCGGCGGTCGCCGCGCCCGCCATTGCGGCGCCGAATGCGAACGCCGTTGGCGCGCCCGCGCGGTCCCAGATCGCACCGAAGATGATCGACGCGGGAAGCGCGCCCAATCCGAGCGCGAGATTGTACCAGCCGAACGCGGCGCCGCGCCGTGCCGCAGGCACGAGATCAGCGACGAGCGCTTTCTCCACGCCCTCGGTGAGTCCGAAGTAGATCCCATAGAGCGCGAACAGCGCCCACGCTTGCCACGCGCTCGTCGCGCGGCCGAAGAGTAGGTACACTGTGGCGTATACCGCCCAGCCTGCCACGATGAGCGGCTTGCGTCCGATGCGATCGGAGAGCGCGCCGCCCGGTACGCCGGATGCGGTCTTCACGAGATTCAGCATCGCCCAGAGCAGTGGTGCGAGCGCGACGGGCACGCCGAGCTGCGCCGCGCGCAGCAACAGGAATGCATCCGTCGAGTTCCCCAGCGTGAAGAGCAGCACCACCGCGAGATACGCCCAGAAGCGTGTGCCGAGTGCGCCCTGTCCCTTGTCGCGTGCCGTCGGCGCGGCGGCTCGCGGCATGTCGCGAATGCCGGCGACCGCCACGATGAGCGCGAGCACCGCGGGGATCGCGGAGAGGAGGAACACCGTGCGCAGAGGAACGCCCGCCCAGGTGAGCGCCGCGAAACCGATGAGAGGGCCAAGCACCGCGCCGGCGTTGTCGCTCGCGCTGTGGAATCCGTATGCGCGCCCGCGGATCGATGGGTCCACCGAGTCCGCGATAAGCGCGTCGCGCGGCGAAGTGCGGATCCCCTTCCCCACGCGGTCGGTGATGCGGATCGCCGCGACCTGCGAGACGCTCTGCGCCAGGCCGATGAGCGGACGCACGAACCCGGCCAGCGCATAGCCGAACACCACCAGCGGCTTCCGTTTTGCGACATGATCCGAGATCCAGCCGCTCGCGAGCTTGAGCAGCGCCGCGGTGGATTCGGCCAGTCCTTCGATCACGCCCACCGCGCCCGCGCTCGCGCCGAGCACAGTGGTGAGGAAGAGCGGCACCAGCGGGTAGATCATCTCGCCCGAAATGTCGGTGAGGAAACTCACCGCCGAGATGGCGAGGATGTTGCGCCCGAGCTTCGCGGGCTTGGCCTCTACTGCGACAGGGCGACGCCCCACGGCATGCTCCCGGCGGGAATGCGGCGCACGACCGTGAGCGTGTTCGCGTCGATCACCGACACGTCGTTCGACGGCCCGTTGGCCGTGTAGATGCGCGCGCCGTCCGCCGAGACGCACACGCCCCACGGCCGCTTGCCCACCGCGACCGATCCCAGCGCGCTGTCGCCCTTCGTGTCGATGGCGACGAGCGTGCCGCCGCGGCCGGTGGTGACGTAGAGGCGCGTGCCGTCGGGCGAGAGCGCGGTGCCCATGGGGCGCACGTTCGGGCCGGTGAGCGTGATCGTCCGTTTCACGCGACGATTGTCGGTGTCGATGACGCTCACGCTGCTCCCCTCCTCGTTCGCGACGTAGGCTTTCGAGCCGTCCAGCGAGAACGTCACCGAGCGCGGCCGCTTCCCGACGCCGATCGTCGCGATCACGACGCGCGAATCGGTCGCGATCACGCTGATCGTTCCGTCCACCTCGTTCGTGACGTACACCTCATCGCCGTCCGGACTGATCGTGACGCCCTCCGGTTCGCGACCCACGCGGATCGTCGCGACCGGTTTGCTGCTCACCACATTGAGCACGGTGACGGTGCTGGCGTCCTCATTGGCGACGTAGATGGTCTTGCCGTCGAGACTGACGTCGAAATTCTCCGGATCGATGCCGCCGGCGAGCGTCTTGCGAAGCACGCGCCGCGTGAGGTCCATGAGCGCGATGCCATCGCGGCGATGGTCCGCCGGCGGAAGCTTGCTCTCGTCTACGCCGGGTCCGCCTTTGGGCGAACCGCTCACCGCGACGATCAGAGTGCTTCCGTCGGGACTGACGCGCACCCCGCGCGGCCGGCGGCCGGGCGCCATGGAGGCGACCACGGATTCCGCGCGCACGTCGATCACCGCCACGGAGTTCCCGTCCTCATCGCTCACGTACAGATACGGTCCGCCGCCGAGGAGGGACTTGGCGACATGCGGCGTGCGCACGGCGGTGCTGTCGTCGCCTTTCTCGCCCGACGGTGAGCAAGCGGCGCAGAGTGCGGCGGCGATCGCGATCGCGACGGCGCGCCTCATGGATCCGACAGTCCCATCCCCCAGCGCGCGAGCGCCGTGGGATACGAACCGAACGTGAGCAATTCATCGTGGAACGCACTGAGCGAGAACTTCGTTCCGCGCGATTTGCGCGCGTCGTCGCGCAGCTGCAGGATCTCGCGGCGTCCCACGGCGTAGCAGAGCTGGTACGTGGGATACGCGCAGTAGCGGCGCGCCTCCGCGTCGGCCAACCGCGCGTCGAAGCCGAGCTCGTCCTGGAGCATCTGGGACGCTTCCTGCCACGTCATGCCGCGCGTGTGCAGCGACACGTCGATCATGATGCGCAGCGCGCGCCAGAGCAGGTGATGCGCCTGGAAGAAACGCTGCGGCGGCTCGAGGAATCCCTCGTCGGCCATCAGCGATTCACAGTACAGCGCCCACCCTTCGCGCGTCGCCGGCGTGGAGAGGATGCGCCGCACGTTCCGCGGCAGCGAGTTGCCCGTCACGATCTGCAGATGGTGACCAGGATAACCCTCGTGCACCGCCGTGTTCGGCAACTCGGCGCGGCAATCCGAGCGCCACTGCTCACCCTTCGGCGGCAGCGTCACGAAGAACAGCCCGCGCTGATCGTTGTCGAACGCGCCGGGCCCCTGGTACGCTGCGTACGGCACGAGCGCGCGCAGGAATTCCGGTGTCTCGATCACGGCCAGCTCCGAGACGGGCACCTTCAAGAGCGAGCGCTTGGCCGTGAACTCACGCGCGCTCTTCATTGCGGCGGCGTATTCGGCGAGCGCCTGTTCGCGCGAGGGCCGGTCCTTGCGCAGCTCGATCACCAGGTCGCGCCATTTCGTGCCGGGCCGCAATTCCTGAGCGCGACGCTCCAATTCCGCGATCGCCTCGCCGCGGAGCCGTTCGCCGAAGCGGTAGAGCTGATCGGCGTTCTCTTTGAGCAGATGCCACGTTTGCAGCTTGCGGTCGAAGAGTTCGCGCCCGATCGCGTAGGTGGATCCGGCGGTCGCCTGCATGGCGACCATTGCCTCACCGAACGCGGCGAGCGCTTCAAGGGCCGTTTGCCTCACCACTTCGGCGTCGAACGCTACGGCGAGTGCGGCCGCCTCCGTGGCCTGGCGCACGAGCACCGCGCCGCCGGGCAGCATCGCGCGCGCCATCTCGACGAAGCTCGCGTCGGGCCGCGTCACCGTTTTCGCGGCGCGCTCGAGGAACGCGGGCAGCGCTTCGAGCCGCGCGACGAGGGCGCGCCCGCGCTGCGACGGATCGGCCGAGGAGCGCGCGAGCAGCAGATACAGCCCGTTCAGCGCGTGCGAGAGGTGATAACCGGGATTCCGCTCGAAGGGACGCTCGAGATCCAGCACGAGGATCTCGTGCCGCACCGCCTGCAGCGACGCCGTGCGGTCGATCTCATCCTCGAGAAACGACGGATCGAGCTCCTCCAGCGCGTGTTCGTACGCCTTGAGCGCCGCGATGTGTTGCAGCACCGACGCGGTGTCCCACTGCGCGTATTCGCCGTCGCGCTCGTGGCGGCCGTGGTACGTCGCCTCCACCGGGTTCATCGCCCAGCGGAGATCGAGGTACCCGCTCAGCACCTTGTCGAGCGCGGCGCTCATGTCGACGCCGGCTGGCGCGCGTGCGCGGCCACCAGCGCCTCGAGTTCATCGTCGCGCAGAGTGCGGTGCGTGGATTTCGCCGCGTCGAGCAGCCGCTGGCACAGCGCGGCGTTCGTCGCGTCGTGCCCATGCTGTTCGAGCCACCACTTCACGTTCGACAATCCCGACACGTGCGATACTTCGATGATCTGCGACAATCCGAAATCGCCGGCCGGCACGCCCGAGTAGATGCGGTCGGCGAGCCACGCGTGCCCCTTCTTGCGCGCCTTGATGATCGCCGCCGCGTGCACGCCCGTGCCTGTGCGGAACGCGTCCTCGCCGAGCACCGGATAGCCGGGCGGGATCGCGAGCCCGAGCGCCCGCGACGCGAGGTGCGCGTACTCCGGCAGCCGGCTCAGATCGTGCTTGTGCGCCCCGAGCAGATTGAGATTGATGAGCAGCAGGTCCATCTCCGCATTGCCGACGCGCTCACCGACGCCGAGCGCGGTGCCGTGCACGCGGTCGGCACCGGCTTCGATCGCGGCGAAGCAGTTCGCGAGTCCGAAGCCGCGGTCGCGATGGCCGTGCCAGTCGAGCTTCACTTTCTCGCCGCTGGGCGCGATGATCTCGTTCCTCACGAAGCGCACGAGCGCGCGCACGCCGTCTGGCGTGGCGTGTCCCACCGTATCAGCGAGACAGAGACGTCGCGCGCCCCAGCGGATCGCGTTCCCGTAGAGCGCCTTGAGCGTTTCGGGCGCCGCGCGTGTCGTGTCCTCGGTGACGAACATCACCGGCAGCCCTTCGTTCACCGCGAAGGTGACCGCCGTCTCGCTCGCACGCAGGAGATCATCGAGCGTCCAGTCCTCGGCGTATTGGCGGATGGGCGATGAGCCGATGAAGGTCGCGCACTCGATGGGGATGCCCGCCGTCTGCGAGATCCGCACGACCGGCTCGACATCGGATTTCGTGGTGCGCGCGGCACAGTTGGGGCTGAGCGGCAGCTTGGCGGCCACGATCTCGCGCGCGAGGGCGAGCGTGTCGGCCACCGCGCGCGGACCGGCGCCGGGCAGCCCAATGTCCGCGCTGGCGATCCCGAGCGCCACCATGAGGTGGAGCAATTCCTTCTTGCTCTCGATGTCAGGATCCGTGACCGATGGGCACTGCAGCCCATTGCGCAGTGTCTCGTCGTTCAGCTCGACGCGGCAGGCGCTCCAATCGAATGCGCCGGGCGCGGCATTCCAGTCGTGGATGAGATCGCGTTCCTGCATTGGGTGGGAATGTATGGACGTTCGGAGCGACCGCTACTCCCCGTGGACCTCGCCGTTGTCGCCAATGCTCACGGCGCCGCGAACATTAACGAGCACCGCGCCATTGCCCACCATCGAATCGTGGACCGCGCAATCCTTCAGCATCGCGCGCGCGCCGACGATCGAGTCGCGCACGCTGCTCTTCTCGATCACGCTGCCGGCACTCACCGATACGTTGGGCCCGACCACCGCGTTGCGGAGCACGACACCGTCCTCGAGATACACGGGGTCGATGATCCGCGAGCCCGCCGGTATCTGTGCGGGGCGGCGCGAGCGGCCCTTCTCCAGCATCACACGGTTGGTGTCGAGGATCGTCTCGAGTTTGCCCGCGTCGTACCATCCGGCCACATCCACCACGCGCAGCTTCGCCCCGTGGTCGATCATGTACTGGAACGCGTCGGTGAGGTAGAACTCGCCCTTGTTCGGCGGACGCTTCATGATCTCGGTGATCCCCTCGTACAGCAGCTTCCAATTGCGAATGTAGTACAAGCCGATGTTCGCGCGCTTGGAGATCGGCGTCGACGGCTTCTCGATGATCTGCGTCATGTTGCCGGTCGAGTCGGTCACCACCACGCCGAAGCGCTGGTAGTCCTCGACCTCCTTGGTCCAGATGATCCCGTCGGCGTCGGTGCGATCGATGATCGAGAGGTCCGCGTCGAAGATCGTATCCACGAAGATGATGAGCACCGGCTGGTCGACGAACTCCCGCGCCAGTTCTACGGCGCTCGCCGTACCGTTCTGCACAACCTGCTCCACGAATTCACTCGGAAAGCGCGCACCGTCGCGTACGTATTTCTCGACGTCGGCCTTGAGATGCCCGGTGATGTACACGATCTGCTCGACACCGCCGAGTTTCTGCAGGTCATCCAGGATGTACTCCATCACCGGCTTCCCGGCGACGCGGAGCATCGGCTTGGGCGTGGTATGCGTGTGCGGGCGGAGACGCGTGCCTTTGCCCGCCAGCGGAATGATCACCTTCACGGCGCGCTCGTCCCTTGGCGTCCGTAGCGGTCGGTGAGACGCACGACATTGTCCAGCTCCGGCGTGCTCGCCTCGAGCACGTCGCAGTCGGTGATCGCTTCCATGTAGTGGATCGTGTTCGGCGTGATGCGATACGCGTCGCCCTCCTTCAGGCGCACATCGGTCATCTCCTCGCCGATCTTCACGCGGTAGCTCAGCTCGCCGCGCAGCAGGTAGACGGTCTCGTCCTTGCGTTCATGATACTGCACCGAGAGCGCGTGGCCGGCGTTGATGTGGAGGATCTTGCCCACATAACGTTCGGTGTGCGCCCAGATGATCTCGTAGCCCCACGGCTTGGGGACGCGTTTCACATCGGCGGGTCCGGTCACCAGAGATCTCCCACGGTGAATGTCCAGCGGAACTTCACTTGTTCGTCTCCCGCTTCGTGGCCGGGCGCGAGCGTCGGACGGTTCATGAGCACCGGCACGTCAATGCGCACCACGTAGCTGCGATCGTAGAGCGCACCGCGAAGGATGGCGCTCGCACCGGCATCAAGATAGCCATAGTTCAACGAGGTGGTCTGACCGAGCGGCGCACCCTGCGCGATGTCGCCGAACAGCGCCGCCTGCAGCCCCGGCACGAGCGACCGTGGCTTGGGCAGCGTAATGGCGTACGCGATCTGCGTATTCAGCGACACGACGTTCACCATGAAATTGTAGAGCGAGAACCCGCGCATGCCCGCGCCGCCGAGCGGCACATAGGGGACGTCGGGCAGCACGAGGATCGCGTCCGCGCCGCGCAGGTAGTTGTTGTCGAACGTCGCCGTGGGATCGAGCGACGACAATCCGATCGACCGCTCTGGCGGCGTCGCGTTCGAGAGCCCGCCGAACGCACGAAGCATGAGCGCGAGCCGCCCGCTCGAGTCGAGCTTGAACGTGTTGCCCACCTCGACCTCCACTCGGCCGAACGCGCCCGCACCTGGCGTGCCGGCGCGCGCGAACGCGATGCCGCCATCCATGAAACCGCGCGCGAACCAGAGCGACGGCTTGCGCGACCGCCATTTCCACTCGGCGCTCACGTCGGCCACCGTCGCGTTGCTCCAACGCAGCGTGTCCTGCCACGCGCGCGCGTACGGCGACGTGACGTTGAACGCGAACGTGAGCGTGTCCTGCTGGCCATTCGCGAAGCGGAACGGGCTCTCATCCCATTTCTGGCGCAGCGTGAAGCGGAACGTGCCGTCCACCATCCAGAGTCCGGTGCGGAGTCCCATGGATGGTTGGTCGGACCACGGGAGGATCGGGTTGTCGACCGCCGCCCAGCCCTGCACCTGGGTGGCCGCGGAGAGATCGGGGCCGCGCACCGCCATCACGAGGCCAAGGTCCCACTGGTCCACCTGTTTCTGGTAGTTCGAGCGCACGCGCGCGCCGACCGTGAGCCCGCCGGGTCCCGTGTACCACGCCTGCGGACTGATCGCCGCAATGTTGCGGTAGCGGTCCCACTGGTCGAGGAACGGCCAGCCGAAGACGAACTTCGTTGGGTCGGGCTCGTTGTCGTTGCGCGAGTTCCAATCGGTGGTGATGTGCGTGGGATCGAGCTGCAATCGCGCGCGTCCGGTCGCAGCCGAATCTGGGAAGCGCATGAGCGCCTCGTACGAACCGCGCTTGGTGACGGTGCCGCTCACCGGGTCGGCATGCACGTCACTCACCGAGTAATCCACCAGCCCCGTCTCATGCACCCACTGCTTGAAGAACCGATCGAGCTTCCTGCCCGACACGCGCTCCGCACTCGACCGCATTGCGAACTCATCGACGTGCTTCAGCTTCCACGTCGCGTAGTAGTCCTTCAAGAAGAGACGGAACACGCTGTCACCGAGTTCCGCACGCAGCGCGCTGTACATCATTGACGCGCGCGTGTACACCGCGCCTTCGTAGATCGAGAACTCTTTGAACTCCGGCCCGGGCGTGCCGATCGGCTCCGCGCGGCCGCTGAGCACCAGCGCGAACTGATCAATGTCGCTCTGCTCCCACCACGGCGGAGTGATCGCGTGTCCGCGATAGCCCTTGGGCGGCAGCGGCGGTTTGAGGCCGAGTCCCTTCGCGCGTTCCTGCGGCGTCTGGTCGAGCGCCCACGCGGTCTGATAGCTGGTGAGCCCTTCATCCATCCAGCCGCTGCGCCACTCGTTGTTCGCGAGGATGCCGTACGAGTAGATGTGGCCCGTCTCGTGCAGCACCAGCCCATCGCTCGGCGCCGTGGTGCCATACATCACCATCATCGGGAATTCCGTGGCGCCGCCATCGAGCCGCTCCGTGCCCAGCACCTGCGGATACGCGTACGGGCCGTAGATCGACTCGAGCCATGCGAGCGCGCGCACCTGCTTTTTGATCGCGACGCCCTGGCCCCAGCCGCCACTCCCGAGCGGTTCGTACAGCGCGTGCACCGCGATCGAGTCGTGGTACATCGCTCCCTCGTACAGATAGGTCGGACTCGCCGTCCACGCGAAGTGATGGATGTCGCGTGCGTAGAAGCGCACGGCCCGTTCGCCACTGTCGAGCTGCACAGCGGGCGCCGGCGGGAGCGCGCCGTACGCATCGCGCCGGATGATCACACGGCCCCATCGCAGTGCGCCGTCCCAACCCGGGTCGCCTTCCACGGGGATCCCGGTCGCGCCGAGCACCTGGTCGCTCTTCGCGATGATCGTCACATCGAACGTGCCGAACTCGCCGTAGAGTTCTCCCGCCGGCACGAGCGGATTGACCTCCCATCCGAGCCGATCGTATACGGCCACCTTCGGATACCACTGCGCGAAGTCATAGTGGCGCCCTTTGCGACCCTGACGCCGGTACACCGTGGCCGACGGCCGCGCCTCCCACGCGACGTGCACCCTGATCGTCGCACCCGGCGCGAGTGCGCGGGGCAGCGCAATGCGCGCCACGGTAGAGTCCGGCGCAAACGGGTACGTCACCGTCACCGGCGTGCCATCCACCGTGGGCGCCGCGGTGAACCGCTCGTACCCGTAATCGGGATCCTTCAATTTCTGGAACCGCGTGCGCCCTTCTCGCTCGTCCACCGCGCTCCAGCGTGACCCCGGGCGGAACGCATTGAGATACTGATACACGAACATCTCGCGCAGCGTGTCGGGCGAGTGGTTCACGTACACCAGCTCGCCGGTCGCGCGCGCAGCCTGCGCCTTCTCATCCAACCGCGCGACGATCGTGTACGACGCGCTCTGCTGCCAATAGCCGGTGGTGTCTCCCGACGGCGGCGTCGTGGACATCACGGTCGCTTGAAAAAGGAACGCAGCGCGGATCAGCAGCATGCTCTCTCGCCTCATAGAAAAAACCGCGGCGCCCGTTCGCCCGGGCGCCGCTGGAAGATACGGGGTGCTACCTGTGTCGAGCTACCGCGCCGCGGTCCCCAGCATGCGCGTACGCAGCGACGCGAGCCGACGCGCCAGCGAGCCGTCCATCACGGTGTCGCCCATGCGCACCACCACGCCGCCCAGAATGTGCGGCCGGACAGTGAAGTGCGGAACTACTTTCAGTCCGGTGATCCGCGACAGCTCCTTCGCGATCGACGCACGCACCGCCTCGCTCGGCTCGCTCACCACCTGCACCTGCGCGTGCGCGCGGCCCGTGAGCGCATCCACCTGCGAGTGATACTCCAGCGCGACCTCGCTCAGCAGGTGCTGGCGCCGGTTCCGGATCATCGCCTGCACGAAGCGCACGAGCTTGTGCGGCAGCTTCCCATCGAACGCCTTGCCGACAATGCGCGACTTCTCCTTCGCGGTCACGCTCGGCGTCTCGAGGAATTGCTTGAGCCGCGCATCGCGCCCGCAGACGTCGGCGACCATGTCCATCGCCGCGCCGAAGCCGTCGAGATCCTTGGCTTCCTGCGCGAGGCTCACCAGCACCTCGGCGTAGTTGCGGGCGACCGTCGGTTCGCGCATCAGCTCTTCTTCGCCGGCTCGATCGAGCCCAGGAAGTCGTCCACGATCTTCCGGTTCGTCGCGTCATCCAGATTCTTGCCGATCACCTTGCTCGCGCCCTTGATCGCGAGCTCCACCGCCTCGCGGCGGAGTTCCACGATCGCGCGGTCACGCTCGGCGCCGATCTCGATCTTGGCGCGCTCGAGCATCGCGCGCTGCTCCGCGCTGGCCTGCTCGATCACGCCCGTGCGGATCTTCTCACCCGCGGCGCGGCCCTCGGCGATGATCTTCTGCGCTTCATCGCGCGTGGCGGCGAGCTGCTTCTGCTGTTCCGCGAGCAGCGCGGCGGCCTCCTCACGGTCCTTCTTGGCGGCGGCGATCGCATCGGACAACGCTTTCTCGCGCGCCACGACGGCGCCGAGGATCTTCGGATAGGCGAACTTCGCCAGGATCCAGAAGACCAGAATGAAGATCACGAACGTCCAGACCATCAGCCCCGGCTCGGGCGACAGCAGACTGCCCTTGGGCGCCTCCGCCGCGAGTGGCGAGGCGAGGCACAGCGTGGCAATGAGTGGACGGATTGGATTGCGCATGGATCGAGTCCCGGCGAAGTGAGAACGGGAGAGCGGACCCGGGTCCGCTCTCCGCAGAGTGACTAGAACTTGTTCACGATCAAGAAGCAGATCACGATCGCGAAGAGCGCCGCGCCTTCGACGAGCGCCGCGAAGATCAGGCCGGCCGTCTGGATCTGTCCCGCGCGCTCCGGCTGGCGCGCCATGCCGTCGGCCACCTGGCCGCCAATGCGGCCAATGCCGATGCCGGCACCGATGATGCTGACGCCCGCGCCAATGCCGGCGCCCATCATGGCCCACGCGCTCGCGTAGTCCCGGCCGAACTGGGTCGTCATCTGGCCGCCCGCCTGCAACATTGGAAGGATCGAATGCATTTGGTGCTCCTGAAGTCGAAACGTGAAGTGCCAATGCCCCGCGCCTTTTGGGAACAGCGCCGCTCGTCAACGAGGCCCGGGCCTCAACGAGCTTCCCCGGTCACCCGACCGGGTACCGCGCCGCTGGAGTGGTGCATGCTCCGGCGGCGGCCTGCGTTGGATCTATTCCTAGTGCGCCGCCTGCCGACCCAATCCAATGAACACGCTCGCGAGGAGCGCGAAGATGAAGGCCTGCAGGAACGCCACGAACAATTCGAGCATGCTGATGCCGATGCCCATCACGACCGGGCCGCCGACGATGATCCAGCTGTTGAACGTGAAGATGAGGCTGATGATCGCGAGCAGCACGATATGGCCGGCCGTCATGTTCGCGAAGAGCCGGATCGCCAGCGCGAACGGCTTCGTGAGCTTGGACGCGATCTCGATCACGGTCATGATCGGGACCATGAAGATCTTGATCGGCAGCGGCATGTCCGGCGGCCGGTACACGACCGTCCAGATGTAGTCCTTGCCGAGCGCGGCCATCGTGGCGCCTTCGATCACGACGAAGGTGACGAGCGCGAGCGTGGCCGTCACCGCAATGTTGCCCGTCGCGGTCGCGCCATACGGGATGAGGCCGAGGAGATTCGCGAACAGAATGAAGAAGAAGAGGGTGCAGATGAACGGGACGAACGCCTCGCCATGCGGCCCGACATTCGGGAGCGCCACTTCGTTCCGGACATACAGCACGAGTGTTTCCATCACGCCGGCGAAGCCGTGCAGGTGGCCCACCCGCTCCGTCTGTCGTCCGCCGACGAACGCCGCGAAGAGCAGTGTTCCCAAGCTGAGGAGCGCCGCGATGAGCAGCATGACGACGTGCTTCGTGGGGGACATATCGAGCGTCACGCCGGCCACGTGGAGCGGCGCCCAGCGCGGAAGTTGGATCTCGCTCCCGAACAACTCGAGAATGGTGTGAGTCGGTGATGTGCGGCGTGATGAGGTCCGGTGCCGGACCCGCTTCCGCCGCGGGCGCTGCCTGCTCCGCGCCTTCTTGCGCGCGAGCAGGCGCCGCCAGGAGGGCGAGCAGGAAGAGAGCGGAGGTGGCGATCGACTTGATGGTCATGTCTTCAGCAGCACCGGTTCCAGGAGCGACGTCAGGAAGAAGAACGCGACAAGACTGATCAGCGCCGGCGCCATCGGCAAGGCGAGCGCGCGGGCGCCGACGAAGCCGTACGCGACCAGCACTACGAACCGCAGCAACATCCCCATGCCCCATCCGGCGAGCATGTTCGTCCCAGCTGCCAGCTTCACCGCGGCGAATGCGAACAGCTGCACGACCAGCGCGATCACGGCGCTCACCAGCACCGCATGCCGCGAAGCGGTGTCCGGCCACGCCAACCCGAGCAAGGCCCCTGTGGCGGCGATCAGTGCGAGCGACGCCGCCGCGTAAAGTGACAAGGACCGGATCATCGCGTGTTGCCGGCCAGCGCCCGATACATGTTCCAGATCCCCGCTCCTGCGCCCACGAACGTGCCAATGACCAGGAACAGCGGCGGCGTATGGAACCGTCCATCGAGCCAGCGCCCGCCATACAGTCCGAGCAGGACCAGAACGACGAATTGGATGCCGATCCCGGCGAATTGCGCGCCGTTCACGATCCCGCCCGCCGGATCCTTCTTGCCACCCCGCTCATCGTTCATTTCGCCGCGAAATTTACCCGCTTGTGAAATTTTTCGCAAGCAAACTCCTGAACCACCCCGCCACACCCCGTTGCGAACAAACACCGCCAGCAACATCACACGCCACAAACACTTACGGTGACGCCGAACTTGACCGTTCGTCTCTTCGGTACTAACTTCGCGGTCCCGTTCGCATCATCATTTTTCGGCGTTGCATTTCCGGCGGTATTCCGTGCCACGTTCCATCAATCGTCCATTCCTGTTCTTCGTCGCCGCCGCCGCGCTGATCCTCGCGTGTGGACCGCGTGCGGCCCACAAGGACGACGCCGATCAAAAAGACGCCAGCGTTCGCACCGCGCCCTCCAACGACACGGCGCTCGCCGTCTCCACGGGCGTCTCGGTCGGCAGCGATGTGCAATTCACGATGCACGTGACGAATCTCCACGATCGCGCCATGGAGATCCGCTTCCCCACCGGCCAGACGCACGAGTTCGTCGTCGTCGATTCCGCCGGCCGCGAAGTGTGGAACTCGAGCAACGGCCGCATGTTCACGCAGTCGCTCCAGAATCGCCTGCTCGCTACGCGCGAGACGCTCAGCTTCGGCGATTCCTGGGACGGCGCCGGCCACAACGGACGGTTCACCGCCGTGTCGCGCCTCAACAGCAGCAACCATCCGGTGGAAGAGCGGGTAGAATTCGTATTGCCGTAGCACCCCGCGGCGCCGTTCCACCCTCTCGCCCGTCAATCCAATTGTCCGCTGCCGCCGATAAGGACCTCGGCCTGCTCGACGCGCTGAAACGCGCGCGCACGGACCTCGCCGCGCAGATCGCGCGCCGCATCATCGGACAGAACGCCATCGTCGACGACCTCGTCGCCGCGCTCCTCGCGGGCGGACACGCGCTGCTCGTGGGCGTGCCCGGCCTCGCGAAGACGCTCCTCGTGCGCACGCTGGCCGAGGCCCTCGACCTCTCCTTCTCGCGCGTCCAGTTCACGCCGGACCTCATGCCGAGCGACATCACCGGCACGGAGCTGCTCGAGGAGGACCCCGCCACCGGCCGGCGCGTCTTCCGCTTCGTGCAGGGCCCGATCTTCGCGAACGTCGTGCTCGCCGACGAGATCAACCGCGCCCCGCCGAAGACGCAGGCGGCGCTCCTCCAGGCGATGCAGGAGCACGCGGTGACCACGGCCGGCCAGACGCACGCGCTGCCGGAGCCGTTCTTCGTGCTCGCCACGCAGAACCCGATCGAGCAGGAAGGCACCTACCCGTTGCCCGAAGCGCAGCTCGACCGCTTCATGTTCGAGCTGCACATCGACTATCCGAGCGCCGCCGAAGAGGAGACGCATCGTCACCGCCACCACCGGCGACACCGGCGCCACGGTGAGTCCCGTGCTCACGGCCGAGCAGCTCAGCGCGATGCAGCACCTCGTGCGCCGCCTTCCCGCGCCGCCCACGGTCGTGAATTACGCCGTGGAGCTCGCGCGGCGCACGCGCCCCGACGATCCCGAGGCGAACGCCGACATCAAGAAGTTCGTGAGCTGGGGCGCCGGTCCGCGCGCCTCACAATTCCTCGTACTCGGCGCGAAAGCCAAGGCCGCGATGGACGGCCGCCCCGTCCCCGACATCGACGACGTGCGCTCCGTCGCACTCGCCGTGTTGCGCCACCGCATCGTGCTCAACTTCCAAGGCGAAGCCGAGGGCGTGACGGTAGAGAAGCTGATCCGCCTCGAGGAGTAAGCAGTTCCCAAGAAAAGCAGTTGCCGTATCCGCATGATCCGCCCGATCCGCAAAATCCGCGTTGAAAGCAGTTTTCGTGATCTCGAATAGGGATAACGGAACTGATTTCGACGCGGATCATGCGGATGAGGCGGATCATGCGGATACTGCAAACGCTTTGTGAACGGCGACTGCGACGGCGCTAGCGGTCGATGATCGCTTGGGCCTCGAATCGTACAGACGCCTGAACTCTCGGAGCGCCGCAGGGTATGATTCGCTATCGGTGAATGAGGGAGGCACGCCGCATGTCCTGTTCTCGTCAGCGTTCATTGGCATTGGCCGCCGTCAGCGCCCTCGCATGCTCGAGCCCCATGGCGAACAACTGCGTTCCCACTCCGGGCGCGTACATGCCGGGCATCATCGTGGGAGTCGCCGACTCGGTCACGGGACGTCCGCTGGCCGATACCGCCACCGGCACAGTGCGATCCACCGCCATCAGCGACAGTCTGCGACACGGCTTCGTGCCGCAGGACAGTATTCTCGTCGGTAATGTCGGCCCTGGCACGTATACCGTCTACGTAATGCACCCCGGATACCTCACCTGGGTGCGCAGCCAGGTCACGGTGTCGGCCGACGCGTGCGGCGCCGCGATCTCCACCAATCTCTCGGCGCGGCTGCAGCCATTGTCGTAGCGGGCGTCAGCGGTCGATGATCGCTTCCGCCTCGATCTCGACGAGCATCTCGGGGTTGATCAGTCGGCTGATCTCGATCATCGCGGTGGCGGGGCGAATATTCCCGAACACCTCGCCGTGCGCGCGGCCGATCTCCTCCCAGCGCGAGATGTCCGTCACGTAGATGCGCGTGCGCACCACGTCGCTCATCTTCGCACCCGCCTTCGCGAGAGCGCTCTCAATGTTCTTGAGCGTCTGCACCGTTTGTGCGTACGCGTCGCCCACGCCAACTACTGTGCCGCCGTCGCCGGTGGCCGTCGTGCCGGACACGTGCACCACATTGCCCACGCGCACCGCGCGCGAGTAGCCGACCTTGGGCTCCCACGGCGTACCGCTGGAAATGTTCTGGCGCGTCATGCCGCGTGGCTCAGTTCGTCGCGGCGGGATCGCTCGCGCTGAGCACACGGCGCCACCACGGCGCGCGCATCCCCTCGCCCAGCGTCTCGTCGGTCGCTTCACGCCATGCCTCGGCCATCTCGCCGGCGTCAGCGAAACGATCTTCCGGGCGCGGAGCGAGTCCCTTGCGCAGCCATGCCTCGATCGCCGGCGGCACGCCGTCGACGTCGATGTCCATCTTGAGCATGCGCGCGAGGATCACACGCCCATCTCCGCTGCCAAAGGGCGCCTTGCCCGTGAGCAGGAAGAGCGTGATCGCCGCGATCTCGAAGCAGTCCACCTGCGGACCCTGCTGCTCGCCGAGCAATTGCTCGGGCGCCGCGAATTCCGGGGTGCCGGTAGTGCCCATGAGTTCTTCGCCCGTCACCTTCGCCACACCGAAATCCCCGATCCGCCACCGGCGCCAGCGGTCGATCAGGATGTTCTCCGGCTTCAGATCGCGGTGGATGATGCCCGCCGCGTGCGCGGCCGCGAGTCCGTCGAGTACGAAGTCGATCTGCGGCGCGATCTCCTCCACGCTGCGCTTGCCCGCGCGCTTCACGAGATCGGAGAGCGAACCTCCCTCGGCGAGTTCCATCGTGTACCACGAAACGCCGCCGTTCGTGTCCCAGTCGAAGATCGGGACGATGGATGGATGCGCGAGCTGCGCCGCGAGCTGTGCTTCGCGACGGAAGCGGTGCACCACCTGCTCGTCGCTGCTCACGTGCGGGTGGAGCATCTTGAGCGCCACTTCGCGATTGAGCGTGAGGTCGCGCACGCGCCACACGGAGCCGAAAGTGCCGGATCCGAGCCGCGCGATCACGTCGTAGTCTTCGCCCGTCGCCCAGCGAAGGCGCGCTTCCTCGGAGTCGCCCGAGTTGCGCGTGGCCGTGACGCCGCCGCTCACGAACATGCTCGTGCGGCTGCCCACGGCGCGGTCGAGCTCACGCAGCATCGCGCTCACCGAGTGGAATCGGTCACCGGGTTGGCGCGCGAGACCGCGGCAGAGCACTTCGCTCACGCTCTTCGGCAGATCGGGGCGAATGAGGCCGGAGCGGCGGCAGATCCTCCGGCGGATACTCGCCCGTGAGCGTCGCGAACGCGGTGGCCGCGATCTGCCACTGATCGCTCGCGATCGTGGGCGCCCATTCGTCGTCGTTCCACTCGGGCGGGATCGGCATGAAGCGGCGCGACGGCGCGAGTCCGTCGGGGATCTCGGCGCGCGGCATCGCCCATTCCCAGCCGAGCAGCCACAGCCGTCCCGTGGGCGCCACCCAGCACGGTCTCGGCGCTCACCGCGCCATGCGTCTCGCCGGCGGTGTGCAGGTACGCGATGGCGGACCCGATGTTGCGAAGCAGCTGGAGCGCGGTGGCGAGATCGTAGGTGCCCGCGCGCTCCACCTGCGCGAACACGGTTTCGCCCGGGATCCAACGACGGAGATAACCGGGCCCGCGCGGCGAGTTCACGTGCCGCGCCCAGTAGTGATACGTCGTGGGGATCGACGGGTGGTTGAGATGCGCGAGGCGCCGCGCCTCGGAGAAGAGCCACTCTTCGTGCGCGGTGTTGGGCACGCTCACGAGCGAGAGCGAGCGGCCGAGTCCGTCCACGAGTTCCTGATAGTGGCGGTACTCGCCGTCAACGCCGTCGGCGCCCCACGTCCAGTCGGATGGCAGTTGCCAGCCGGCGAGATGCGGGGGCAGTTTGTGGGTGACGCGGTCTCTGAACGGCCGGTCGTCGCGCGGCATGCGATACTCTTGAGTAGAACTGATCATGGAAGTTACCCGTTCGTGCAGTTGGGGCCAAGCTCGCGACTTTCACTACGAGTGGAATGACCGATTCGTTACCGGTGGTGATCTTCGAAGCATTGCACGAGGACGCACGCGTTCCGTCGCGTGCGACCGCGGATTCGAGCGGCTATGACTTGGCGGCGTGTTTGCGTGGGCGGAGCGTGCGCGTGTTCGTGGGCGGCGTCGCGAGCGACCGCGCGATCGGCTCGGACCATGCGCTCACTCTTGCGCCCGGCGAGATCGCGCTCGTGCCACTGGGCTTCCGCGCGCGATTGCCGAGTCACTACGAAGCGCAGATCCGGATCAGGAGTTCCGCCGCGCTGAAGAAGGGGCTGACGCTCCCGAACGCGCCCGGAACTATCGACGCGGACTATCCTGACGAATGGCTCGTGATGACGCGGAACTCAGGAACGAGCCCCGTGCGCATCGACCACGGCGAGCGCATCGCGCAGGCGGTGCTGGCGAGGTATGAGACCGCCGAATGGAAACCGGGTGTCGTTGCCCGTTCGACCGACCGCGCGGGTGGTCTGGGCTCCACCGGCTGAACAAACCCCGCAAGTACTCGCGGTCTTCGCCTGCACGCCGCAGTATCCGGCAACAGTCGACAGCCGACAGTCCGCAGTCCGCCTCTAATGTTGTTGGTGACACTCCGGTGACGCCATGGCCACAGCGTTGCAGTCCAAAGAAGTCACCGGGGCCGAAATGATCCACCTGCAGAGCCTGGGCCAGTGCTTGATCTCCATCGGCGCGACGCGTCTCGCGCCGAATGCGCGCATGCTGTTCGCGAGCGCGCTGTTCGTGGCCGTCGAAGGGCGCCGCAAGATCGAGCGCAGCCGCTTCACCGAGACGCTGTGGCCGGAACTCCCTGAGTCGAACGGGACGCACGCGATGCGGCAGATGTGCTATCGCCTGCGCTCGTGCGGCATGCCGATCGAGGCGAGCGGCGCACGGCTCGTGCTGCCGGACGGCGCCGTCTCGACGGATTTCGACGATCTGCTCGGCGACCCGGCCGATGTTCCGCCCGAGGAATTGCTCACCAAGATCCCGGGCGGATTCCTGCCGGGCTACATGCCGCGGGTGTCCGATCCGTTCACCACGTGGGTAGAGGAGCAGCGCGCGCAGGTGAACGCCGCGTTGCGGCGCAAATTGTGCGCCGCGATCAGTGGGCGCCGAGCGGCGGGTGACTGGCAGGCGACCGAGAAGCTGAGCATGCGCTGCCTCGAGCTCGACCCGTTGAACGAACTCGCGACCCTGGCATACGCCGAATCCATCGCGATGGACGGCAGCAAGGCGCGGGCGATCGCGGTGCTCGACCGCTACTCGGCGGAGATCGGACCGGCGTCCAAGCAGATCCGCGAGCCGATGCTCGCATTGCGCCAGCGGATCATCGACTTGTATCCCGTGCCAACCGTGATCGAAGTCGAGCCACCGCAGATCGGGCGTGAGGAGGAGATGTCGAAGCTGGACGCCGCGCTGAGCGAAGCGCGCGAGGGCCGTGGGAGCGCGTACGTGATCAGCGGTCCGCCCGGAATCGGGAAGACGCGCTTGGTCACCGAGTTCACGCGCGCGGCGGAACTGAAAGGCGTGAAGATCGCGCGGACCAACATGGGACGGCACGACGATCATCGTCCGCTGGGCGCGTGGAGCGATCTCGTGCCGGCGCTTCGGCGGATGCCGGGGGCGATGGGCATTGATCCGGAGAACATCCCGTATCTGAAGAGACTGGCCAATCGCGATCCGATGCAAGTCCTCGAGCGAAGATAGCCAGGATGCCGAGTTCATCTTCGCGCGGATCAGGGTGTCTATCGTGGATCTCGTGGCAGCTGTTGCCAGCGAGAGCAGCGTGATCCTCCTAGTAGAGGACGTGCAGTGGATGGATGATTGGAGTTGGGGCGTCATGGCAGCACTGAGCAATAAGCTCAAGTCGGTTGGGGTCCTCGTCCTATTGACCCGACGCGAGAGCGAGGAGGGATCAACGCGAATTCCAAGAGACGCCGCAGTGCGGATGATGCCGCTGGCGCCCCTAAGCGCCGGGCACTGTCGAAGTCTCTTTGGCCTTGTGGGCCCGGCAAAGCGATCAAGCGAAGCGGAGTTTGTCGATTGGTGTGTGAGGACAAGCGCTGGGAATCCGTACTTCCTCATCGAGCTTGGTCGACGCGCATCCAAAGCGGACGGAAGGTTTCGGGCACCACCAAGTCTGACAAAGTTGATTGCAGAGCGATTTCTCGATGTGACACCGCTTTCTCGCAGAGTCCTTCAAGCGGCGGCTGTGCTCGGGTTGAATTCGACACTTGCAAGAATCGAGGCTGTGTTAGGAGAGAGGCGAATTTCGTTGCTCGACAGCCTCGACGAGCTCTCCAGAAATTCGCTCGTCTTGGTGGAAGGTGCGCGAGTGATTTGCCGTCATGATCTGCTGGGAATGTCCGCGCTAAGCGAAATGTCGCAACTGTCATTGCGCCTCCTCCACCGTCACGCAGCGGAGATGCTGGAGCATGACGCAAGTGAGGGTTCCAGCGGAGTCAAACTCTGGACTGCAGCCGTGCACTGGGAGGCGGCGGGCGAGAGGGAGCGCGCTCTCAGCCTCCTGGATAGATGTGCGGCTTGCGCAATGGAGACTGGAACACCTGCGGAAGCCGCCAGAATACTCGCATATGCGCTTGAGATTGCCCCCGACGGGCGGGACAAACAGGGTTTTTATGCGCGAAGAATTCACGCGCTCTACGCGGCGAGAGAGTACTCCCTCCTAATCGAGGTGGTTAAGGGGCATAGAGAGGTTTCGGCCCGGGGGAGCGACGCAGTCTTAGAGCACACTCCCGAGGAGCTGTTTGAGCGCAATGCGAGTCTTTTCGTTATTGGTCCATCTGCGGAGATTCTGGCACTCGCAGCTAGGTGCGCGGGCGATAGGAGGGCCTCGGCCGATCATCGTGTGGGCGCAGGCATTATCGGCCTAAAAACGGCCTTTCATCGTTGCGACGCAGCCGCCGCAACTCGAATCCGCGATGCGCTTGAGGATGCGCTCCCCTCTGCGGCGCCAACCATCTCAGGCGAGTTTCGAATGATCTACGAGGGATCGTTTGGTGAAGTCCGCGCATCTGCGAAAGAAGCACGTCGAATTCTCGACCTCCAGCAGGATGCTGTCGAGGGCGCCCGCACGGTGCACCTACTTCAGCAATGCGCAGTCGCCTTCTTCATCACGGGTGATAGCGCGGAAGCGCATGCCTGCCTCGATCGCGCTGCCCGGATAGGTGCTAAATTTGGCCTTGAATCGCTAATCGCGGCAGTTAGTCAGCAGCGGGCTGGATACCTGTTGGCGCACGGATTGAACGTCGAAGGCGAACGGCTCTGCATCCGGTATTGCGAACTCGGAATTGGGGCTGAGGGGATTTCACTGCGCGTTATGCAGCGGAACATCGCCCGATTCGCAATGCTCCGCGCAGACTTTGCCGAGGCAAAGCGACGGCTCGGTGAGTTTGGGTCAATCTGGGGGGGCGCGTACCCTCGCGAGCAACACTTCATCGCAGAGGTAAGGGCGAGCTATCTCATGCAGGCAGAGGGCTGGGTTCCTACGGCCCACGATATGGCTCGTCTGCTGCAAATGTATCGCGAGGGTCGGCGCGCGATAAACTCGGATATGTTCGTCTTGATGCTCGTGAACGCGTATATGATTCGAGGACAACAGCCGAAGGCCGCGCGTCTCGCGTCAACCTATGTCGAGCGCTATCGTCGGGAACTTACGCCACTAGTCCCCACGCTTCGCGCCAAGCTCATCGAAATAGGCGCAATACAATCCTGATGCGGTCGCGCGATGGCTATAGGAGCCGCCACGGTATGGTCCCTCGCAGTCGGCCAACGGCGAGCGATGAGGACGTGTATCTGGGGCGCGCAAACCAACGCTATGTTCGACCCGCTACCTTCTCGAGCGAGCCCGAGACCGCTGGCCGAGCATGCACAGGAGTCGTCTCTCTCTGGTGCGGGGCAAATAGGAGTCCGAACATCGGACTCGCGAGCAGTTTGTCGCACATTTCCGGGTCGAATTGCTTACCGCGAAACTTCACGAGCTCAGAGCGGACTTGTGATTCTGAGAGCGCCTTGCGATAAGGGCGATCGGTCGTCATCGCATCAATCGTGTCGGCGAACAGCACGATGCGCGCGCCGAGTGGAATCTGCTCTCCCTGAAGTCCATCCGGATAGCCTGTTCCATCCCAGTTTTCGTGATGGTGGCGGACGGGCGAGACAATGTCCTTGAGATGCGACACCGTCGAGACGAGCTCCGCACTCTTGATAGGATGCGTTTGCATTACCGCCCACTCGGACGGGCTGAGCTTCTCCGGCTTCCTCAAGATCGGCGCGTAGATCTCATGAATCTTCCCGACATCGTGGAGCAGCGCGACGACCGCGATTCGCTCGAGTTCAGAGCCGCCGATTCCCACCGCGCGCGCGATAATCTTCGAGTACTGGGATACGCGACGCGAGTGGCCGGAGGTGTACGGGTCCCGTGCCTCGATTGCCTTCACCATCAGCTCTAGCAACTCTTGGTTAACCCGCTCTAGCTGACGATTCGTCTTGTACACCTCGCGCAGTACAAGCAAGGGCGCCGCAAAGAGAACTGCTCCCGTAATGCCCGCTTGGGCGTACAGCCATGCCAAGAGGTACACGGCAGGACTCGAAATCGCATCGTACGCGACGCTGCGCTGCACCGATTTTCGCCAGACCGGCAGAACACTCTTATTTTCACTCAGCGAAATTACACCAGACACAACTGCCGAGTTGAAAATCATGTAAGCCATCGAAGCGGCAAACACAGCCAAAAGAAGCGACCATGAGAAGCCTGCTTGCCTCGCTCCGGGTGAGAGAAGCGAAATACCGCCGCACATCAGAAAAGCCAACGCGGCCACGCCCAATGAGAGCGCCGCCTGGCCAAAATTGAACACCGCCTTGATCCCAGTGGACGCGCGGAAAAGAGACCCAGCGCCAGAAACGATCGCTACCGCCAAGACTGAGGGCCAACTCGGTACAAGCGTCACCATCGCAAGGTACGGTACAAATGCAATGGAGCCACGCGCCCCTCCGGGCAGACTATGCGCAAGTACCTCGGCGAGCAGTCCGAGCAATCCGAGCACCACAACAGCACGCACGTCGTATCCCAACATCGGCGGACCATAAGCCCACAATGCGGCGCCCACTAAGGCCGCCGCAAGTAAAGTTCCTCCGACGTAGATATGAATCTTAGATGTCATATGCATAGACCCTGAAAGAACCCCCATTCCGGTTCAACCCCAACTCTGCGTTTCAAACGCTGCCGGAATGCCCTTCATAAACTTGGCGAGCTTCGCCCAAGCCTTCAGCAAATGCATCATTGTCGCGTCACCCCCCTTTAGGTCTTGTCATGCCCCGACGCTCGTCGGTGAACATGCAAATAGGTAGGCTCCGCTCAATTGCTTGGTCTGGCCCGCTCAGCTTCGCTAACTGCTTTGTACAACTGCTTAGCCGAGAACGGGGGTTCGTTTCAGTTTTTCGATCGTGAGGGTGTTGGTCGGTTCAAAAGTTGAAGTCCATTCCCTTTCACTCTCCCGCGGACACCAATCGCGCGACGACGCCTCAGCGCCCCCACGCGTTCACTTCCCCTGCTATAACCCCAGCCGCTGCGACCTACTCTACTTCGCGCGGCCCAACCACCGGTTCGTCGCGTCCAACACCGCCAACACGCTCGCGGTCTCCGGACTGTCCTTCACCTGACAGCTCCCCGTCAGCAACACTCGGTCCCGTCCGTCACGCGCCGCGATCCCCACGAACACATGCTCGGCGTCGAACGCCTCGAACATCTTGCACCCTTCCACCGACACGAATCGCGCGTCCGGTTCTGCCTGCACGATAGCAAGAAGTGCCGCTCGCGCCGCTAGCTCAGCGCGCGACCGCTCGGTCTCTGCACCCTCGGCTTCTCCAATGTAGGACTTCTCTCCCTTCCGCAGCGTCACGCGGCAGGTGACACCCTGCACCCGTGACCTGCGCACCTCCACATCCTCGAAATACAGCATCCGGCTGGGCAGCGTCGCCGCCTGCACCACCGCCGCCGCCTGCGCCACGCTCTGCGCCCGCGCGTCGGCCGTCTGCTGCGGGTCCACGCTCGTCGCCACCGAGATCTTCCGGTGGTCCACTTTCATGCCCAAGTGCGCGATCAGCGCGCTCTCGACGTTCCGCACGGTCTGCTTCGGATTCACTTCGGCGCTCGTGAGCAAATGGATCTCGCTCACCGCACCATCATCCGCCGCCATGATCCGGGCCGACAACACTCCCGGCAGAGTCAACAGCAGATCCTCCGCGCGTTTGATCGGCAATACGCTGCCGGCGATCGGAGAATGCGATGAGTGGCCAGGCACGTTCAGAGCCATCGGTTCCGGAGCAAGAGGTGACGAGCGCGCCATATTGATTGCGTGTGCATCAAAACAATGTCAACTGTCACAAAATGCAACGGACTCCAGCCATTCCTGCCCCGCCGAATATCCCCGCAAAAGATTAGAAAATCAAGCTACCCGCTCTCGGGGAGATTATACTCCTTTAACTTCCGGTACATAGTTCGCTCGCCGATCCCCAGCATATCGGCCGCTTTTCGACGGTTCCCGCGCGTCTCGCGCAACGCATGCACGATCGCCGCACGCTCGATCTCGGCCATCGTCATCCCCGCCTCGACTTCCAACGTGTTCACCGGCGCACTCGGCGCCGCTTCGAGCGCCGACACACCGCCAACGCTCGCCGGCCGCACTTCGCCCACGATCTCGCCGCGCAGCGGACGCCCATCATCCACGCGCCGCCGCAATTCCTCGAGCTGAAGCTTGAGTTCCACGAGCGAGCGCACGATGAATTCCAACTCGCGACCGCCCGCTTCGTGCTGCCCGCGCACCACGGCACCCACCGGCACCGGCAAGAACCGCGCGCTCCCGCCCTCGCGCAACTCACGCGGGATGTCCGCCGCGGTGATCTCACGCCCCGGCGACAACACCACCATGCTCTCCACCAGATTCCGCAGCTCGCGCACGTTCCCCGGCCACGGATAGTCGACAAGGATCTGCATCGCACCCGCCGAGATCCCATGGAACGCCCGATCATGCTCCTTCGCGAACTCCTGAACGAAGGTACGCACGAGCAGCGGTATGTCCTCACGCCTCTCTCGCAGCGGTGGCAGGTAAATGTTCAGCACGTTCAACC
Source organism: uncultured Gemmatimonadaceae bacterium (assembly GCA_963737845.1). Classification (GTDB taxonomy): domain Bacteria; phylum Gemmatimonadota; class Gemmatimonadetes; order Gemmatimonadales; family Gemmatimonadaceae; genus DATKOH01. The sequence goes on from CAVTUD010000003.1 coordinate 487,350, forward strand.
GGTAGTACAGATCGGCGCGGAACGTCCCCTGCTCCACCGCTTCGCGCAACGGACGGTTGGATGCCGCGATGATCCGCACATCCACTCTGATCGGCGTCGCACCGCCCACGCGCACGAATTCCCGCTGCTCTAGCACCCGCAACAGCTTCACCTGCGTACTCAGTGGCGCCTCGCCGATCTCGTCCAGGAACAACGTGCCGCCGTTCGCCAGCTCGAAGCGCCCGAGCCTTCGCTCCGCGGCCCCCGTGAAAGCGCCCTTCTCGTGACCGAACAGCTCACTCTCCAGCAGACTCTCCGGCAATGCCCCGATGTTCACGGCAATGAATGGCTTTCCTCGGCGCGGACTCAATCGTTGCAACGCACGAGCAACGATCTCCTTGCCGGTGCCGCTCTCGCCCTCGATGAGCACCGTGCTCGACACCGGCGCCATCTGCTCGATCTTCACCATCACTTCGCGCAATGGCGCGCTCTCGCCAATCAGTCCGGTCTCGCTCGTGAGCCGGCGGCGGTCGAGCAGACGCCGCACGCCATCGAAGACTTCTTCGCTGTCGGCGGGCTTGGGGTAGATCTCGACGTAGCCGAGTGCGCGCAAACGGTCGAGCGTGGCCTCGTCGGAAACGTCGGCGAGCCCGATCACGCTCGCGCCGTCCCAGAGCTGCCGCTTCAGGAGCTGCACCGTGGCCTGCTCCGTGAGGTTGCCGGTGACGACGATGACGTCCGGCTTCTCTCGCGTGAACGCCGCCTGCACGTCGTCCATGGGGCTCACGAGCGCCGTGGAGATCCCCGCGGCCTCGAGCCGAGCGTTGAGCCGCACCGCCGGCTCGACATCGGTGAGCGTGACGAGGACCTTCACGTGCTGTGCTCCGTGGGCGACCCGCGGAGGATCGCGATCGCGTGATCCACGATGGGCTCGAGCGCCGCGAGCCCATCCGCCACGCCGGATGGCGAGCCGGGCAAGTTCACGATGAGCGAACGCGCGCGCACGCCGGCGATGCCGCGCGACAACGCAGCGCGCGGGAATTTGGCGATCACGCTCGCGCGCAATGATTCGGCGATGCCGGGCGCCTCGCGCTCGAGCACGGCGCGCGTGGCTTCGGGCGTCACGTCGCGCGGCGAAAGGCCTGTACCGCCGGTGGTAAGGATGAGATCTGCGGAATCGTCATCGCACCATTGCACGAGCGTCGCAGCGATGAGCTCGGTGCGATCGGCGACGAGTGTACGCGCCGCCAGTTCATAGCCGCGAGACGCAGCCCACGACGCGATCGCGTCGCCGGAAAGATCGGCGCGTTCGCCTCGCGCGCCCGCGTCGGAGACGGTGAGGATGGCGACTCGCATGGCCCTGCTCCGGGCTCCGGTGCCGGCTACAGGTGCGAGCCGTTCTGATAGAACGGGAGCTTCACGACGGATCCCTTCACGCGTTTGCCGCGGATCTCGATCTCGATCGGCTGGCCTTCCTTCGCAAGCGCGGTGGGCACGTACGCCGTGCCGATCGGGATGCCGAGGCTCGGGCTCAAAGTACCGCTGCGCACCTCGCCGCTCGCCTCGCCGTTCACAAACACGGGGTAGCCATGGCGCGGGAAAGCGCGCTCTTCGCTCGTGAATCCGATGAGCTTCTTGGGGATTCCGGCCTCTTTCTGCGCGACGAGCGCGTTCCGTCCCACGAAGTCGCCTTTCTTCAGCTTGACCAGCCAGCCAAGGTTGGCCTCGAGCGGCGTGACGCCGCTGTCAATGTCGTTGCCGTAGAGCGCCATTCCCATTTCGAGACGGAGCGAATCTCTGCAGCCGAGTCCGACGGGGGTGATCGATTTTGTATCCATGAGGACTTTCCAGAGGCGCAGGCTGTCCTTCGCGGCGTGGTAGAGCTCGAAGCCATCTTCGCCGGTGTAGCCCGTGCGCGAGATGATCGCTTTGACGCCGCCCACCTCGCCCTCGGCGAAGTGGTAGTATCCGATCGACGACAAGTCGTAAGTCGTAAGCGTTTGGAGGATCGCCGCGGTTCTTGGTCCCTGCACCGCGAGGAGCGCCATCTCGTCGCTGATGTTCTTGACCGTCACCTTGAACGCCTTGGCGTACTTCATTATGTGCGCGAGGTCTTTGTCGATGTTCGAGGCGTTGACGACCATCATGATCCGGTCGGCCGCGCGGTACACCAGGCAGTCGTCCTCGATCGTGCCGCCCTCGTTCAGGATCGTGGAGTAATGCACCTGCCCGATCGCGAGCGCGGCGACGTCGTTCGTGGTGACGTGATTCACGAACGCGACCGCATCTTCGCCGCGGATGTCGAACTCGCCCATGTGGCTGACGTCGAACACGCCCGAGCTCTCGCGCACCGTCTTGTGTTCGACCGTGATCCCGGTGGGGTACTGCACGGGCATGTCGAAGCCCGCGAAGGGGACCATCTTGGCGCCCAGGGCGACGTGGATCGCGTGGAAGGGCGTCTTCTTGAGGGCGGCGTCAGACATTGGACCGTTCAGTATGGTAGGGCCCGGGAATATGCCTGAACGGCAGACAGACTGCCAACCCCTCTTTGCACCAATTCAGCGTCATCTGCAGCCCGAGAAAAAAACTGCTTTGACAGGATTAACATGATGAACACGATTACCGCGCATTATGCGCAGTAATCGTGTTCATCATGTTAATCCTGTCAAAGCAGTTTTTTTCTCTCTCGGGTGCTCAGAACCCCGCTTGCAGCGCCTGGAAGAGTGACGCCACGTTGAACCGCGCCGGATCCATCTCGTAGAATCGGTTGTCGAGATAGCGGCCGGTGACGGGGAAGTACGGCGGCGATTCCTGGTTCATGCACTGGTCCACGCTTCGGTTCTCGCCGTAGCCGTCGCCGCTGTTCGTGAAGGTCGCCGAGATCTGGTTCTGGATCACGCCGCCGGCCTGGCGAATGCAACCGCGCCCCGAGTTGGCCACGCCGCAATTCTGCAGATGCTCCGGGTGCGCGCCGAAATTCTCGACGCCAATGGTTCCCGTGCGGCTCATCATCACGCCGTGGAACACGAAGTCGTGCGACGTGAGCATTCCATTGTCGTTCCCATCGGTCCACCGGTACGGGAATCCGACGGCTGCGCGCTGCGGCGAATTGATGGCGTTGTCCGCGATCATTTGGTTGCCATCCGCGAGCACGCCCAGCAGGTTCGCGCACAGCACGGTGGACGGGTCCTGCGCGTACACGAGATCATCAATGTACAGCACGTCGCCGTGCTGGCCGCCGAACGTCTGCGCGTACACGGTGACCTTGCCGCGCAGCACGCCGCTCAGCGCGATCGGGCCGTGCACATGGATCGCGCCGTGCGAGCCGGGATTGATGGTCTTATAGAGCGGCCAGAGCCACTTGTCCTGCTCCAGGTATCCGGCGTACGGCGACGTGCTCGGGATCGCCGCGAGCGCCGCGGTGACGCTCCCGCTCGCCCCGCCCCAGCGCTGCCAGTAGCCGTAGGTCGTGCTGTCGGTGAAGGTCGTGTCCTCGCCGCCCTTCTGCCAATCGGCGGGCACGGGCGCGGGACTCGACAGCTTCGCCTGCCGCTCGATCGCGACGAGATGCGGATCGCCGCGCGAATAGCAGCGGAAACCGGGGTTCTGCATGATCGCATCGCGCTCCGCCGACGTGATCGCGCCGGCGTACATATCCGGCGGCGGACCGCCCCCGAACCGCGCAGCCATCCACGCGGTGTTGTGCACCGCCACGGGCCAGAACGTCAGGTGCGCCGGAGTCGCCACGGAATCAATGTGCCAGTCGCCGCACAGATCGTCCGGGCCGCTCGCCCCCGAGGGATTCACGCGCACGTCGGCCGTGGAATTCCCCTGGTACACGCGGAAGAATCCTTCGCCCGGGCCGAAGATATCGCCGTTGCCGTCGAGGTCCACCGGCACGAACTCGAGGCGCGTGCGCACATTGGCGCTCGTCGTGCCATTGGAGATGATGTCGAGATTTCCGTCCACCGCGCGCGTGTGGATGATCGCGAGCTTGGTCACCGGTGGGATCGCGATGAATGGCGCGCCGTCGATCTTCCCTTTGTGGTAGATCGGCGCGCCGCCTCCCGCGACGCCATGCGCCGAGATCGTGTCGTAATAGTTCGGGCTGCCGCACGACTGCCAGTTCTGATTGCTATGGCCTCGGCCGCGAATGAACTCGCCGGTCGCATAACACACGCCCGGCCAGATGTTCGTGAACATCGCGAAGCGCGCGAAATTCTCCGCTTCGAGCTCGAGCCGGCGCACGTAGCGCGTGCCCGACACGTCGTACGCCTCGGCCACCACGCTGGCGAACTGGCCGAACTGGCCCGACGTGTTGCCGGTGGGTCCCACGTACACGTTCACGCGCACGCGCGGCACCGGCAGCCCATCGGCGCCCATGATCTGTCCGCCCGCGATGAGCGTGACGTAGCCGCTGTCGGGCATGACGAGCGTCGTGTCCTTCGTGAGCTGCGCCTTGCCCATTGCGAGGCCGGCCTCCGCGGCGTAGCGGAAATCGTTCTCGCGGTCGTAGTAGTCGCCGAGCAGCACGCCGCTGCCCATGAGGACGATCGCCGACAGCGCCACCGCGGCGAGCGTGACCGTCATCAGGAGCACGAGGATCAGCGCGCTGCCGCGGCGGCGCGGAGACTTCGGCGATTTCGATTGGGTACGGGCCATGGCGATCCCTTGTGGTCGAGTTCGGCCGCTTACGGCAGCGTGATGCTTCCGGTGACGTCTTGCGAGGAGTTCGCGGGCGAGCAGTCCTGTGCGACCACGGCCCAACTCCAGATGCCAGGATGCAGGTCGGTGTCATCCAGCGTGAACGACGGGCCCGACGCCGCGACATCGGCGATCGGTTCGCCCCAATCCACGTCGGTCGAGAGCTTCTTGAACACCATGTAGCGCTCCACATCCTTCTCGCCGTTGTCCTGGTCGATCGAGGCGTTCCACGCGAGGTGCACGGACGTGTACGGTCCGCCCACCGGCAGCGCCGTGGCGGTGGCGCCCGTCGCGGGCAATGGGACGTCGCCGCACATTGTGGCGCGCACCATGCCGGCGTTGATGAGCTTGCTGGCGCTCTCGACCTTCTTGATGATGTCGCCCTTGGTGGGATCCTTGTAGAGACCCCACGCATGGATGCCCACCACGCGGATCGAGTCGGTCCACGCGCTCTTGCCGGTATCGGCGTTGGATCCGTGGATCGGCGCCGAGTGGAGGAGCGGCAGCTGCGCGGTGGGCACCGAGTCGAGGTGGCCCAGCGAGTCGGGGCGGAAGTACGTGAAGAACGACTGGCCCACGGGGATGATGATCCCCTTGGCGACGACGCGCGGCGGCAGGGCGTTCACGCGGCGGAAGAGCACGTACTGATCGGGGCGGCCGGCGGTGCTGTCGACACTCACCCAGTACTGCACCGTTTCGGCGCGGCTCGGGATCGAGTTCGCGTTGTAGTTCGAATCCGGATAGTTCCACGCGCTGTACGCGAGCTGCTGCTTGACCGCGGTGGTCATGCTCGTGGTCGAGGCCGAATCGGTGGCGGGGTCGTAGTAGATCGCGCTCGCGTCGGTCGAGTCGTTCGTGGAAAGGTCGGCGTTGAAGGTGACCGCGAACTTGTCGGCCTGCACGATCAGCGGCTGCGAGGCGACGACGCCGATGCCCGCGATGCGCAGATCGCGATCGATCGTATTCTGCGCGAAGCGCGCGTTCTGGAGTGCGTCCTGGCGGCCGGAGCTCTGACTCACGGAGCGTGCCTGAAAGCGGAAGAACGGCACCGCGAGTCCGAACACCATGACGAACAGGAAGAGCGCGATCATCAGCTCGATCAGCGTCACGCCGCGGCGGGGGGAGCGGAGCATTCTTGGGAGGCATCGTGATACTCCTCAGAAGGCGCCGATGATGGTGGTCTTCTTCACTGCCTTGGCCATGCTCGGGTGCGTGACGGTGACCGTGACCGCGGTGTAATCGGCGCTGGCGTTGTTCGTGCGCAGCACCTGCGTGACGCGCGTGTAGTTCGGATAGCCCGGGATCGCGACCTCGGTGCCGGCGTAGCTCACGAGATTCGTATAGGGCGTCGTCGCCTTGACGTACTCGAGCCGTTCGAGGGTGAGGTCCGTCGCCGCGGACGAGAGCGCACCGTCGGTCGATGCGTGCGAGAAGTTCGTGATGAAGCGGCCCATGCCGAGCAGGGCGCCGGTGAGGATCACGAGCGCGATCATGACCTCCATGAGCGTCATGCCGCGGCGCGCGCGAGGAAGAGCGGTCGAGTTCATAGGTTCCCCGGCTTCCAGGTGGCTCCGATGTACTTGAACCAGTCGGTGCGTCCGGTGGACTGCACGACCGTTATCCCGCGAAAGTCGGCGGGCTGCGCGCGCTTGGAGGTGAGGTACACCTCGAGATCGGTGTTCCCCGCGCCGTCGCGGCGGAAGATGATGCTCGGCATGCCATCCACCGTGCGAATGTCGGTGCCGACGAACGGGGTCATTGCGGCGCCGTTGATGCCGGCCGGGGGCGTGGCGAAATTCGCGCCATCCTCGAGCTGCGCCCAGGTCGCGCGCTCTCCGCCGTCGAGCGCGCTGTTGTTGTTATTGTCCTCGAGCACGCGCACGCGATTGTGCACCGCGTCGAAGCTCACCACCACGTTGTACTGCCGGGTGACGGCGAGCCGCTGCGCGTTCTGCAGCGACATGCGCACGACGCGCGCCGCGGCATCCACCTGGAATTGCGTGAAGTTCACGCGCGGGTAGGCGAACGCGGCGATGATGCTGATGATCACCAGCACGATGATCACTTCGATGGCGGTGTAACCCTTGCGAGTGGCGGCTATCACGCGGTGCGCATGGCGGCGAGCGGTCACTGGCTCCTCGTTGGGTCGCCCGGGCCGGTGCTCCGGCACAGGAGGTCGTGCGGCTGTGTTTCCGCGGTGAATCTCGCCCAAGTCCGCCCCGTCCAGCGCGGCCAAAATGACCGAATTGTGACGGGGAACACTAAACTTGGGAGCAGTTACTGTGCCGCAATGTAAGTACATGATAATTGGAAGCTTATAATTGACTCCGCAGAGAGTTCGTACGCAATCAATTGCACCATTGCAAATTAGTTTCAAAGCGGCGCGATGCTACACGATGGATGACGATCTGGGCATTCCGCGCGCTACTTGAGCGTGACCAGACGCGGCCGCCAGTCATCTATCAACTGCGGGGATCGTGTGCGCAAGAAGCACTGTCACGCCGCGGGCCGCATTGCTCACTACCGAGGGATCGCTTGGGACTGGTCGCCACGCTGCTGCCTGCAGCGATAAGACAGGAGCGCGTGCGGGCGGCTTTGCGGGACCGCCACGCCCTCGTCACGTGCGCCACCTGGGACGAACTGCTGTTGGCGTGCGGGCGCAGGCCGGTCACGGTGGCGCTCGTGGACCTGTACCCCGACGCTCCGGGCAGCGACACCACACCCGCCTTTGACGCGCTCCGCCGGCTTCGCCGGCGCTTCCCCAGCGTCACGGTCGTCCTCTACACCTCGGCGTCCCCGGCGCACGCACACGACCTGTTCGAGGCGGGACGGTTCGGCATGGAGGGACTCGTGCTCGCCGATCTGGACGACGATCCGCGGCGACTGCGCGCGACCATTGACCAGGCTGAAGCGCGCGGGGCGATCGAGCTGCTGCGCCCGGCGCTCGCGGGGGTGAAGCCCACGGTGCGCGACGCGCTGCTCCTGTGCGTCACCCGCGCGCACCAACAGCTCAAGCCGGACGAGCTGGCAGCCGTGCTGGGGCTGCGCCGGAAGCTGCTCTCTGAACGGCTGGTGACGGCGGGCTTCCCCACCTCGCAGCGCCTCATCGCGTGGGGCCGGCTGATCGTCGCGGCCCGGCTGCTGGAGGATCCGGAGCGCACCGCCGACGGCGTCGCGATGGCGCTCGACTATCCGTCGGGCAGCGCCTTTCGCAACGCGTGCCAGCGGTACGTGCACGCGGCACCGCACCAGGTGCGCGCGCGTGGAGGGGCCGCCTACGTGATCCGCGAACTCCTGGCGCAGGCCGGCGTCGCGACCGACGCGGCGCCGACGGCCCGTTCGCTCACGCCAACCGCTCCCCTCCCATCAGTACGGCCATGACCGCCTTCTGCACGTGCAGGCGATTCTCCGCTTCGTCCCACACCCGGCTCTGAGGTCCGTCGATCACCGCCGCTGAGACCTCTTCGCCGCGGTGCGCCGGCAGGCAGTGCAGGAAGATCGCGTCGGGGTGCGCCGTGCGCATGAGACCGCTGTTCACTTCGTAGCCCGCGAAGGCGCGCGCGCGTTTGTCCTGCTCCTCCTCCTGCCCCATGCTCGCCCAGACGTCCGTGTTCACCACATGCGCGCCCATCGCGGCCTCGCGCGGATCGCGCACGACAGTCACCTTGGCGGCGCCCTGCGCGCGCTTGAGGATCTCGGGATCGGGGTCGTAGCCCTTGGGGCACGCGAGCGTGAGCTCGAAGCCGAGCACATAGGCCGCGTTGATCCACGAGTTCGCCATGTTATTGCCGTCGCCGATCCACGCGATCTTCTTGCCCGTCCAACCGCCGAGGTGCTGCTTGACGGTGAGCAGATCGGCGAGGATCTGGCACGGGTGCAGGAGATCGGTGAGTCCGTTGATCACCGGCACGCTGGCGTGGTGCGCGAGTTCTTCCACCTCGGTGTGCGCGAAGGTGCGGATCATGATGCCATCGACGTAGCGCGAGAGCACGCGCGCGGTGTCGGCAATGGGTTCGCCGCGTCCGAGCTGGATGTCGCGCGGCGAGAGGAAGAGCGCGTGTCCGCCGAGCTGCCAGGCGCCCACTTCGAAGGACACGCGGGTACGCGTGGAGGCCTTCATGAAGATCATGGCGAGCGATTTGCCGGCGAGGGGCTTCTTGGTGTAGCGGCCGAGGCGCATTTTATCCGCGAGCGCGAAGAGGGCCAGCAACTCTTTGGCGCTGAGATCCGGAATCGCGAGGAAATCCCGGTGACTTAGCGTTCGGGATTTGGGATTCGGGATTCGGGCGGGGGGCTTCTTCTTGGGAGGCATGGAGCCAAAGTTAGCGGCGGGCTTGGTGGGGGCGCCAGCGGAGCTATTGCGCCCGACGGGTGTATCGAGCATGGATAGGTGAGTGGGCGTCAGCCTCCGGGGAGGGCACGATGAGATTCTTACGTGGGCTCGCAGCGGCAGCGGCGTTGGTCGTGGCGGGTGCGGCGGCGGCGCAGGGGGACACCGGCCTGCAGGGCGTGGCGTCGGCGGGCGGGATCTTCGGACAAGGAGCCATGTTGTACGGTGCGCAGGCGGGCGTGGCATTCACCCTGCCCGACGAGCGGTTCCAGATCCGGTATCTGGTGCAGTACTACGGGACCGGCACGTACGGCGTCCCGATCGCTGGCGGCTGCCTCACGGCATGTCCGGCGACCAGCGCGAACAATTCGATCGTGGGCACGGCCGTCGGTGCACGGTTCAACGTGTTCAATTCCGATCTGGCGCCGTACCTCGTCGGAACCGTGGGACTCTACCAGTCGCGATTCGCTACGTATTCCACGGCCTCGCCGGGTGATCCGCTCTTCGCCACATTGCGGCAGCAATTCCTCGCGACGGGCATCGGTGCCGGCGGCGGCATTGGGATCAACGTGAATGCCGGATTCGCGCGGCTGTACGGCGAAGTACAGGTGATGTACACGACCCTCTACCACGGCACGAACGCGCCTTCCTTCTTCGTGCCGGTCGTCGTTGGGATCGGATTCTAGCGGTCGGGCACTCAGCCGGGAGGGGCTCATGAGACTCGCGCGTGAGATCGTAGTCTGTGTGTGCGTCGCGTCGATCGCGTTGTCCGCGACGGCGCAAGAAGATCACCGAGTGCAGGTGGGAGTGGCGGTCAGCGGGGTGTTCGGCCAGGGAGCGCCAATGGCGGGGGCGCAGCTGGCGGCGCAGGTTCCGCTCGCGAACCCCGACATACAATTGCGATTCGGGGTCCAGTACGCTCAGAGCGGAACGACCAGCTGGCCCGGGCAGATAGTGATCGACTGCTTTGGAGGCAGCTGCCCATCGCTGACCGCGAGCGATCAACTAATGGCAGTGACCGCAGGCGCGCGATTCGACCTGCCCGCCACCGATAGTCGGCTGTACCTCATCGCCACGACCGCTGCTTACCAGTGGCGCGTGAACTCGAATCAGGCATACGATCTCCACCAGTCCGCGACCGGATTCGCACTCGGTGGCGGAATCGGTACGTCATTCTCGATCGGAAGTGCGCGGTTGTTCGCCGAGGGTCAGGTCCTGCTCGGGAACGTCTCTCGCGGTGCGTATGAGACCACCGCGCTCTTCCCGTTCACTTTGGGAGTGCGGTTCTAGAGGATGTACTTCCGCAAGTCTTCGTCCTCGGAGATCCGCTTGAGCCGGTCGCGCACCATCGCGGCGTCCACGGTGATCGGCTGCTTCCCGCGGTCAGGGAGTTCGAAGAGCAGGTCCTCGAGCAGGGTGGACATCACGGTGTGCAAGCCGCCGCGCGCCGATGTTCTCCATGCGGTCGTTCACCTGCGCGGCGATCCGCGCGACCTCGGCGATCCCGTCGGGAGTGAACGCGAGCTTCGCGCCCTCCGATTCCACGAGCGCCGCGTACTGACGCGTGAGCGCGTTCTCCGGTTCGGTCATGATCCGCACGAAGTCGGCTTTCGGTGAGCGGCGCGAGTTCCACGCGGATCGGGAAGCGCCCCTGCAGCTCCGGGATCAGGTCGCTGGGTTTCGACACGTGGAACGCACCGGCGGCGATGAAGAGCACGTGATCGGTCTTCACGATGCCGTATTTGGTCTGCACGTTCGAGCCTTCCACGATCGGCAGTAGGTCGCGCTGCACGCCCTCGCGCGAGACGTCGGGACCGCCGCTGGCGGCACGCTCGCCGGCGATCTTGTCGATCTCGTCGAGGAAGATGATGCCGATCTTCTCCACGCGCTCGAGCGCGTCGTTCGTGACATCCTCGCTGTCGACGAGCTTCTCGAGCTCCTGGTCCATGAGGATGCGGCGCGCCTCGCTCACCTTCACGGTGCGCTTGCGCTTCGCTTGGGCAGCATCTCCAGCAGCAACTCACCGAAATTGCCCATCCCTTCCGGCGCGCCCTGCGGCACGAGCATCTCGCCATCGGCCCCGGGGCTGCGCGATCTCGACCTCGACTCGCGCTCGTCGAGCTGCCCATCACGAGCAGCTGGCGCAGCTTCTCGCGCGTGCGGTGGTGCCGCTCGGCGGCGGCGTCGGGCACGCTCTCCTTGTTCACGGTGCCGCTCGACGACACCACGAATAGCGCGGGGCCGGTTGCCGGGCGCTCGCCGGTCGGCGGGCTCGTTCGCGGGCGGCGCGTTCTCCGCCGGCTTCGGCAGGAGGAGGTCGAGCAGGCGTTCGTCGGTGCGCTCGTCGGCGAGATCCCCCACTTCGTCCTCGCGCTCGGTGCGCACCAGGGCGATCGCGCCTCGACCAGGTCGCGCACCATCGACTCGACGTCGCGTCCGACGTAGCCGACCTCGGTGAACTTGCGACGCCTCGACCTTGATGAACGGCGCGCCCGCGAGCCTCGCGAGGCGCCGGGCGATCTCGGTCTTCCCGACGCCGGTGGGGCCGATCAGGATGATGTTGCTGGGCGTGATCTCGTCGCGGATCGCGTCCGGCGCCTGCTGGCGGCGCCAGCGATTGCGGATCGCGATCGCGATCGCCTTCTTGGCGTCGCCCTGTCCCACGATGTAGCGGTCGAGCTCGGCGACGATCTGGCGCGGCGTGAGTTCTTCGAGCCGGGCGAGTCGCTGGCTGGGTGCGTTCCGGAGGGCATACGGGATTCAGCGGTGGCGCCAACTCTTCGACAGCTCGAGACTGTGATGTTCGCGTTGGTGAAGATGCAGATCTCGGCGGCGATCTCGAGGGCCGCGCCACGAGTCGGGCGCGGCCAGCTTCGCTCTCGCCATGAGCGCGCGCGCCGCGGCGAGCGCGTAGGGCCCGCCCGAGCCGACGGCCAGGATCCCATCATCGGGCTCGATCATGCTCGCCGGTGCCGGTGAGCAGGAAGACATGATGCTGGTCGGCGACGACGAGCAGCGCTTCGAGCCGGCGGAGCAAGCGGTCGCTGCGCCATTCCTTGGCGAGTTCGACGCCGCGCGCGTCAGGTTCCCGGGGTAGCGCTCGAACTTTTCCTCGAATTTCTCGAAGAGGGTGAACGCGTCGGCCGCCGAGCCGGCGAAGCCCGCGAGGACTTTCCGCCCTGGAGCGTGCGCACCTTGTTGCGCGTTGGCCTTGACGACCGTGTCGTCGACCGAGACCTGGCCGTCGCCGCCGATGGCGACTTTCCCATCGCGGCGCGCGGCGAGGATCGTGGTGCCGTGTGGGCGTTCCATCGACAAAGATAACGACACTCTCGGCTTGGCGCTGAACAACAAGGGCTTTGACAGTATCAACATGATTGACATGATTTTGAACGGCTGCGCGGATCTCAGTGCTGCGCGGCCCAATCATGTCAATCTTGTTAATCCTTTCCAAGCCGTTGCCGTTGTCTCAGGCGCGGGATGCGCCTTCTGGTAGACCTGTTTCAGCCGCTCCACGCTGTGTGCGTGTAGATCTGCGTCGTGGCGAGCGATGCGTGGCCCAGGAGCTCCTGCACCGCCTGCAGGTCGGCGCCGGCATCGAGCAGGTGCGTGGCGAACGAGTGCCGCAGCGAGTGCACGCTGCAGTCCCGCGTCCTCGTCGATCGCGTTGCAGGAGCCGTGACGAGCTTGCTGGACGGTGCGCGCGCCGATGCGGCGGCCCGCGCCGCCCGAGGAAACACGCGTAGCGCTCCGTGCGCGCGCCGAGTCGCTTCGTGAGCCACGCGCTTTCGCGGCGAAGGTAGCGCAGCGCGAGCTGCGCGGGTCGCCGACCGGGACGATCCGCTCCTTGCGTCCCTTGCCGAGCACCTTCACCTGCTTGCGCACGAGATCGAGATCGGCGCGGTCGAGCCTGCGCAGCTCGGAGAGCCGCATGCCCGGTCGAGTAGAAGAGTTCCAGCATGGCGAGATCGCGCGAGCGCTCGAAGCGGCCTCCTGACGCGCGGAGCTCCGCGTGCGCGAACAGCAGATCGATCTGCGCGCGCTCCAGATACGCGGGCAGGTACTTGTCGAGCTCGCGGCGTGCGCCGACGCGCGCGCGCCGGAATGCATCGATGCGTCGTGCGTGGTGCATCCAGCGATAGAACGACCGCACCGCCGAGAGCGCGCGCGCGATGGATCGCTTGCCGAGTCCGCGGCGATCGAGTTCGCCGAGAAATCCGCGAATGGCGAGGCGGTCGACGTCCCTGCGAACGACCACGCCTCGCTGCCGTAGTGTCGGCCGAGGAAGGCGCAGAACGCGTCGAGATCGCGGCTGTAGGCCTGACCGTATGGGCGACGTCGCGCTCTTTGTCGAGATGGTCGAGGAACTCGGAACCGGACTCGCGGAGCTGTCGGCGTGCGGCTGTCGCCTGCAACGGCGACCGGCTAGTCGACGCGGAGCAGCCGGCGAGCCGGCGTGATCGCAGTTCGCGATGCGCCACGTCATCGAGGTCGCGCGAGGGCGCGCTCGGCCATCAGCTCCGTCTTGCTTTCCTTGTCGCGACCGGGCCGGCAGATCGTCGAGGAGACCGAAGTTGGCGTTCATCGGCTGGAAGTGCGCCGGGTCGGCTCTCGCGCAAGATAGCGATAGAGCGCGCCGAGCATCGTCGTGGGCGGCGGGATCACCGGCGCCACTCCCGCAAGCACGCGCGCGAGATTGATCCCGGCGAGCAGTCCGGTGGCCGCTGCTCTCGGTGTAACCCTCGACGCCGGTGAGCTGGCCGGCGAAGAAGACCGGCGCATCGTCGCGCAGCGTGCAGTGCCGGCGCCGAGCGAGGCGGGCGCGTTGACGTAGGTGTTGCGGTGGATCGAGCCGAAGCGCAGGAACTCGGCGCCGGCGAGGCCGGGGATCATGCGGAACACGCGCTGCTGCTCGCGGGATGCGGAGCCGCGTCTGGAAGCCGACGAGGTTCCACATGCGGCCCGCGCGGTCCTCGCGCCGCAGCTGCACCACGGCGTAGGGTCCCCGCCCGGTGCGCGGGTCGCGCAGGCCCGACGGGCTTCATCGGGCCGAAGCGCAGCGTCTCGCGGCCGCGCTTCGCCATCTCCTCCACCGGCAGGCAGCCCTCGAAGTACGGCACGTCGTCGAACTCGTGGCCGTGGAACTGGTCGGCGGCGAGGAGCGCGTCGAGGAAACGCCTCGTACTGCTCGCGCGTCAGCGGGCAGTTGAGATAGCGCGTCGTCGCCGTCGCCCTCCATCGTCTCCTTGCCGTAGCGAGACGCGCGGAACACGATCCGTCATCGATCGAATCGCGCGCGACGATCGGCGCGATCGCGTCGTAGAAGGCCAGCGCGGCAATGCCGAGACGCGCGCTGATCGCCTCGGCGAGCGCGTCGGAGGTGAGCGGGCCGGTGGCGATGACGCCGGCGATCGGGCAGCTCGGTCGACCTCGCCGCGCACCGACGGTGATGCGCGGATGCGACGTGATGCGCTCGTGCACCGCGTGCGAGAAGACGTCGCGATCGACGGCGAGCGCGCGCCGCCGGGCACGCGCGCGCGTCGGCGGCCCGAGCAACAGAGCGAGCCGAGCGCGCGCAGCTCGGCCTTGAGCAGGCCGTGCGCGTTGGTGGTCTCGGTGCTCTTGAAGGAGTTGCTGCAGACGAGCTCGGCGAGGCGGTCGGTCTTGTGCGCCGTCGTGTCGTGACGGCCGGGCGCATCTCGTGGAGCACCACCGGCATGCCGCGCTCGGCGAGCTGCCAGGCGGCCTCCGATCCGGCGAGGCCGCCGCCGATCACTGCGACTACGGGGCTCGGCGCTAGGCGCTCGGCGCTCGGCGACGGCACCGGACCCTAGCTCGCGGCGGCGGCGGGCTCGGGTTCACCCGCCACGCCCACTCGTTGCCGCACTTGAGGCACTTCCGGTACTCGCCGCGCGCCTTCGTGGATTTCATCTCGGCGCCCATGTTGCCGCAGTCGGGGCATTTCTCGAGCACCGGCTTGTTCCAGCAGATGAAATCGCAGTTGGGATGATTGGCGCAGCCGTAGAACGGGCGGCCGCCCTTCTTCGAGCGCAGCTGGATGAGATCGCCGCCATCCTTCGGACACATCACACCGATCGGCAGCGCGCGTGTGCCGCGGCACTTCGGGAACTTGCTGCAGCCGAGGAATTCTCCCGAGCGTCCCTGGCGAATGACCATGAAATTGCCGCAGAGCTGGCAGATCTCGGTGGTCATCACCGCGGGTTTGCGGTCGCGTCCGAGCGGGCGCGTATAGTCGCACGTGGCCGGACGGTTACGCACATCACGTACGGGCCGAAGAAGCCGCCCTTGGCGACGAGCTTGCCGCCGCATTTCGGGCAGCGCTCGTTCGGCAGCTTGGAGATGTCGTGCGCCTCGCGCGATAAGCTCCTCGACGTTCGCCGCATCGAGCGACTTGGAGAACGGCTTCCAGAAATCCTTGAGCACGCGCTGCCACGCGAGCTCGCCCTCTTCCACCTTGTCGAGCTCCTGCTCCATCTCCGACGGTGAACTTCGACGTTGAAGATGTCGGGGAACTGGAGCACCATGATCTTCTCCACCGTCTCGCCGAGCGGCGTGGGGGAGAAGCGGCGCTGCTCGAGCATCACGTAGCGGCGGTCGGTGAGCATGGAGATGATGCTCGCGTACGTGGACGGCCGGCCGATGCCGAGGCGCTCGAGCTCCTTCACGAGACTCGCCTCCGAGAAGCGCGGCGGCGGCTCGGTGAAGTGCTGCGTGCGGCGTGATCTCGCGCACCGGCACGTTCTCCTTCACTTCGAGCACCGGGAGCGCCTGCTCGTCCTCGAGCGCGCGTCCTTCCCCTTCCTCGTGCGCCTCGCGATAGAGCGCGAGGAATCCTTCGAACTTGATGACGCTGCCGGTGGAGCGGAACAGGTAGCGGCCGAGGTCGAAGTCCACCGTGGTGGTGTCGAACACGGCGGGCGCCATCTGGCTCGCCATGAACCGCTTCCAGATCAGCTCGTAGAGCTTGAACTGTTCCGGCGAGAGGAATTTCTTCACGTCCTCGGGACGGCGCGTCGGCTCGGTCGGGCGCACGGCTTCGTGCGCGTCCTGCGTATTGGCGCCCGCCTTGCCGTAGAGCTGCGGTCCGGCCGCGAGCGAGTCCGCGCCGTACTGCGCCGCCAGGAACGTCGCGCGCCTGATCAGCGGCCGCCGGCGACACGCGCGTGGAGTCGGTGCGCATGTACGTGATGAGACCCACCTGCCCTTCTTCCTTCCCGAGCTCGATGCCCTCGTACAAGTCCTGCGCGACGCGCATCGTTTTCCGCGATCCGAAGCTCAGCTTCTTCGCGCCTTCCTGCTGCAGCGTGCTGGTGGTGAATGGCGCGGACGGATTCTTGCGGCGCTCGCGCTTGCGGACCTCGGTGACCTGGAAATGCTTGCGTCCCTTGAGGTCGGCGAGGATCGCGTTCGCGGTGGCGCCGTCGTGGATCTCGGGCTTCTTGCCATCGAGCTGGTGCAGCTTGGCCGTGAACTTCTGCCCGTTCTTCTCGAGCAGCGCGTCCACCGTCCAATACTCCACCGGCTTGAACGCGCGGATCTCGCGCTCGCGCTCCACAATGAGCCGCAGCGCGACCGTTTGCACGCGGCCGGCGGAGAGGCCCTTCTTCACCGTTTTCCAGAGGAGCGGGCTCGCCTTGTAGCCCACGAGCCGGTCGAGCACGCGGCGCGCCTGCTGCGCGTTCACCTTCTTGTCGTCGATGCGGCCGGCCTTCTTGATCGCGGCCTGCACCGCTTCCTTCGTGATCTCGTGGAAGAGCACGCGCTGCACCGGCGCGCCGTTCTTCTGCTTGATCGACTCGGCGACGTGCCACGCGATCGCTTCGCCCTCGCGGTCAGGGTCGGTCGCGAGATAGATGTGCGACGCGACCTTGGCGGCGCCCTTCAACTCATCGAGCACCTTCTCCTTGCCGGGGACGGGGACGTACTTCGGCGTGAAGCCGTTCTCGATGTCGATGCCCAGCCCCTTCTCCGGCAGATCGCGCACGTGGCCGACCGTGGCGCGCACGCGGAAATCGTTGCCGAGATACTTGCCGATGGTCTTCGCCTTGGCCGGCGATTCGACGATGACGAGGCGCTTGTTGTTGTAGGTCGAGAAGTCGATGTCCGACGCGACGGGCGGCGCTTCCTTCACTTTCTTGGAGGTGCGCGCGGTCACCGCTGCGCGCTCTGAGCTCGGACGCGCGACGGGCTTCTTCGGCGGCAGCCTTCGGCTTGGGCGCGGGTTTCTTCGGCGCAGCCTTCGGCTTGGGCGCGGGCTTCTTCGCCTTCGCCTTGACCGGGGCCTGCTTCTTCGCCGCCGGCTTCTTCTTCGCCGCCACTTTCTTCTTGGTCGCCACGATTAATGCACCGTCACGTTGTCGCCGCCCAGGCCGTCGTCGATGAAGCCGACGCCTTCCATGAGCGCGCGAAGATCATCGAGCGCGATGCGTCCCTCGATCTGCGAGAGCGCGCGCTCGATGAGCGACTCCAGCTCGTCGGCGCTCACGAGTCCGGCGCCGGAGAGTGTCATCAAGTGTCCCCACGCTTCGGGGGCGAATCGTCCCCGTTCGTGGGGACCGAGCACTCGGAAAGTCATTCAGCCTCGACCGTTGGCGGTCGGAAGACGGGTTCGAGCCTGTCGAAGGATTGGACACCCCAGCCAGCCCGTTGTAACCGGAACATTGCGACCGGAACCATGAAAACCGTCCGTCCGGCCTGTGAAGTGCAATAGTATAGTAGGGACGTCAAGTAGGCGCCCAACCTAGCGGGCGGTCCCGGCTCCGGCAAGGCGCACGATCTCCGCGACGAGCGACGCCGGCGTCATTGCGCCCACGTCGAGCACGTGATCGGCCGACAAGTACACCGGTTCGCGCTCGGCGAGAAGACGCCGCATCGTCGCGAGCGGATCGGCGGTCTGCAGCAGCGGGCGCTGGCGCTTCGCGCGGCGCACGCGCGAGAGCGCGACCTCAGGTCGCATGCGCAGGTAGATGAGGAGCGAGCGCGGCCGGAGCAGCGCCACGGCTTCCGCGCTGGTCACCCAACCGCCGCCCGGTGCCATCACGAGACCGCCGCGCTGCGCGAGATCGCGCGTGAGCGAGAGTTCGCACGCGCGGAAATACGCCTCGCCTCTCTCCGCGAAGATGCGATCGACGGACATTTGCTCGCGCGATTCGATCTCGGTGTCGAAATCGATGAATGGGCGTGCGAGGCGCCGCGCCACGCGCCGGGCGGCCGAGGACTTCCCGACGCCCGGCAGCCCGACGACCACGATGTGCCGCTCAGCGCTTGGGAGATCCGATCCGGGCGGCAATGTGCGCCAGGTAACCGTCGTGATTGCGCCGCGTCTCGCCCAGCGAGTCGCCGCCGAACTTCTCGAGCATCGCCTGCGCGACGATGAACGCGGTCATCGCCTCGGCGATCACGCCCATCGCGGGCACCGCGGTCACATCGCTCCGCTCGGCGACCGCTTGCGCGGGTTCGCCGGTGGCGAGATCGATCGTCGCGAGCGGGCGCATGAGCGTGCTGATGGGCTTCATGGCGGCGTGGAGGACGAGCGGTTCGCCGTTCGTGACGCCGGCCTCGAGGCCGCCCGCGCGATTGGTGCGGCGCTGCACGTTGCCGGTGCGCGCGCGGCCCGGCATGAGCGTGATCTCGTCGTGCACTTCGGCGCCGGTGCGGCGCGCGTTCTCGAACCCCGGACCGATCTCGACGCCCTTCACCGCGGGGATGGACATGATGGCCGCGGCGAGCCGCGCGTCGAGCTTCCGGTCCCAGCTCACGTGCGAGCCGAGACCCACCGGGATACCGTCGCAGATCACCTCGACGATGCCGCCGAGCGTGTTCCCTTCCTTCTTCGCGGCGTCGATGGCGGCCGTCATCTTCGCCTCGGCGCCGGCGTCGAGCGTGCGGAGCGGCGACTTGTCGGCGGCGGCGTTGAGATCCGCCGGCAGCGTGGACGGCAGGCGCGCGTCGATGCCACCGAGATGGATCACATGACTCGCGACCGTGATGCCGAACTCGCGCAGGAAGCGGCGGCACACCGCTCCGGCGGCCGTGCGCGCCGCGGTCTCGCGGGCGGAGGCGCGCTCGAGGAGATCGCGGCCGTCGGTGCGATCGTATTTGAGCATGCCGCTGAGATCGATGTGGCCGGGACGTGCGCGAGTGACCGCACGTTTGCGCGGCGCCGGGTCGCCTTCGCGCGGCGCAGGGTCCATGATCTCCTGCCAATTCTTCCAGTCGAGATTCGCGATACGCATCGCGATCGGAGTGCCGAGCGTGAAGCCCGCGCGCACACCGCCGAGGAATTCCACGGCGTCGTGCTCGATCTGCATGCGGCGGCCGCGGCCGTAGCCCTGCTGGCGGCGCTCGAGGTCCACGTCGACGTCGGCGGCGAGCAGCGGCAGTCCGGCCGGCATCCCCTCGAGGATCGCGAGGAGTGCGGGACCGTGCGACTCGCCGGCGGTGGTGAATCGAAGCATGCGGTTAAGCTACGCGGCGGGGGTGAAAACGAAACCCGCCCGGCGCGAACGGTGCGCCGGGCGGGTCTCGATGCGACGAAGAGCGGAGCGCTACGGGCAGGCCGCCGCCATCTGCGCCTGCGGGATCGTGATGATCACGACACCGAACTGCGTGGCGCCCACCACTACCGTGTTGCCGCCGGCGAGCAAGGCCGCCTTGATCGGTCCGATGACCGGATCGCGAGTCGGCACGAGCATGCAGCGCTGGCCATTGTTCGTGTTGTACACCTCGATCTGCGGCTGCGTAGACGATGAGAACATCATTCTGCGTGCCGCCGGTCGCGCCGGGGCGCGGCTCGCCGAAATTCTTCGGATGGAAGTCGAGGCCCGCGTTGCCGCCAGAGGTCTGCAGCATGCCGGTGAGGCGAAGCGTGGCGTTGATCAAATAGGTCGAGTCCGCACGGATCGCGTTGGTCAGACCATTGAGGTTGACCGCCACGCCCGAGACCCTGGTCGATGTGTTGGCGATGAAGTCCGTGACGTCCGTCGGCGCCGAGACGCCGGCGTCGATGACCGGCACCGGGAGCGCGTACGTGTGCCCCTTGTCGGTGAAGGTCGGAATGAGCCCGACGTTGACGTCGTACGTGAGCGCGCGCGCGTTCGGCGCATTACCCGCGCCGGCGATCGAGCCGCCCTCGCCGAAGATCGCGTGGGCGAAGTCACCCGAGTTGCGCGTGAAGGTCGTGTCGCGGAAGCCCACCTCGGCCAGCCGGAACTGGATCGAGTAGTAGGACGTATCGGGGCCGGTGATGAACGGCCCCTGACGGAACGGGACCAGCAGCGCGGGCGCGCCGAAGCCGGCGCTCGGGTGCCGCTCGATCTCGAGCGTGTCGATCGTTCCGTTGCCGGTCTGACCGATGGACTGCTCGAAGAAGAAGTGCGACGTCTCGTTCGTGAGATCCTCCCAACGGATGCTGCCCTGATTCGTGAAGGGGAGGCTCTGCCCGGCCGTCGGCGTCGTGGAGTACGCGAGCAGCACGTCGCCGCACGCGCCCGCGCCCTTGCACGTGGCCGCGAGGTACTGCGGCCGGTCGCTGAAGTCGTAGAGCGTCTCCGTCTCGACGATCTGCCCGTTGGCATTGAGCACGGAGGTCACCTTCTTGACGATGATGTTCGGGAGTGCATAGCGCTTCACTTCCTGCCCGCCTGCGACATTGACGTAGCTGATGTGCGTGGCGCCGGACAGTGCGACGAGCAGCGTATCCGACATGGTGCCCGGATTGCCGCCCGCTCCATGGTCCAGCGGCCGCGCCGCGATGCCCCACGGCTGGAAGCCGACCGGAATGGCCGGGTGGAAGGTCGAGTCGTTCAGCGAGAAGACATTCAGCTCGTTCCGGGCGATGTTCGTGAGATAGATCGCGTTCGTGGGCGGATGGTAGATACCGTCCGCGACCAGGCCGCCGTTCGGCAGCGGACGCGTCAGACCCGCCACGACCGTTACCGTGTCGAGGCGCACCGGTCCGACCGTGCCCACCGGGATGCGCGCCGTGTCCTGCCGGCCGTTGCCGTTGGTGGCGAACGCCATCACGCGCACCTGTTCCGGGAAGACCGCCACCGGCAGCGACATGGTGAATGTATGGATCACCGATGAGAAGTTGCCGGCGATGATCACCGAGTCGGTCTGCACGAGCGCGTTGGCGGGCGGCATCGTGGTGATCTTGTAGCCGATCACCTTGATGTTGTTCAGGTCCTTCGCCGTGACGTGGATCGTGTCGGTGGTCTCGATGCGCTTCGTGATGCCGTAGTCGACCACCGGGATCGTGTTCGCACCGCCGGTGGCCAGCACGTTGATCGACACGACCGGGCCGAGGTACAGCGTGCCCAGCGAATCGTACATGAACGGCGTGAGCTGCGCCGCGCCCGCCACCGCGCCCACGAAGCTGATCGACGAATCGACGCCGGTGGAGTCCTTGAGCGGGCTGTTGAAGACCACGGAGTCATGCTTCGCCGGGTTGTAGACGCCGCCGGCCTGCTGCACGATCCACCCGAGCGACTTCACCTTGAGTCCAGCCTTGCCGCTGATGGACATGGCGATGCTCGAGCCGATCACGGCGCTGTCGCCCGTGCGGGGGGCCGTGAACCGTACGATGGACGGACTGCCGCCGCCCGTGACCATGAACAGCGTGTCGACGCGCGAGATGTTGTGCGCACCGTCCACCGACTGGCCGAGAATGGTGACCTGCGTCCCGATCGGCACCGTGGGCGGCACATTGATCATGCAGACGCGCGAGAACGTGGTGACCGCGCTGTTGAACGTCGTATCGCAGACCGCGCCGAGCTGGCCCGTCTGGGAGCCGGCCACGGCGTCCACGTGCAGGAGGCCGAGGTTGTCGGTGGCCGAGATCGTGAAGGACATTGACGAGTCGGTCACGGCACCAGGCGAGAGGCTCACCGTGGGCGGGTTCTTGTCGCTGAGCCCGTTCGTCGCGTCGCTCGAGACGCAGCTCGCGAGCGTGAACGCGAGCGCGACCGCCGCCGCGAGGCGGGCGGCGCGAGGACGGCCGGAGGCGAGGGTGCGCGTGTCCATGGACGGCATCATAGGAATTCTCACCGAGAAGGCGGCGGCTTAGTGTTCGGAGCCCGGCGGGCCAAGCGCCTCGCCTTCATCCACGATGTGCGGCGTGATCAAGATGATCAGGTCGTTCTTCGTCTCTTCCGTGCGCGTCTCGCCGAACAGCTTGCCGATGAACGGCAGGTCGACGAGGATCGGAATGCCGGTCTTGTCCTGCAGCACGTGCGAGTCGGTGAGGCCGCCGATGACCGCGGTCTCGCCGTCGCCGACGAGCACTTCGTTGTCGGCGCGCTGCTTGTCGATCACGTAACCGAGGTCGGCCGACGCGGGCGTCACTGTGGAACGCTCGGCGTGCACGACCAACAGCACCTGGCGGTTGTTCGTGATGTGCGGCGTGACCGTGAGGATGATACCGGTCTCCTTGTACGCCACCGTCGAACGCGGCGCCGTCGCGACCGCACCGCCCGTCGTCAGCGACCCGACGTCGACGATACGGATCGGGATCTCCTGTCCGGACATGATCTCGGCCTTCTTGTTGTCGAGCGTCACGACGCTCGGCTCCGCCTGGACGTCGGCGAGCCGCGTTTCCTGGAGCGCGTCGATGAAGGCCGTGAGATTGAACTTGCCGATCGTGGTGGTGAAGAGCAGCTGCAGCGCCGGGTTCACCACGCGCTGGTTCGCGTTGGTGATCAGGGCGAGCGAATTGCCGCCGATGTCCACCACCGTCTGGTTGGTCGGGTACCCCTTGCCGGACACGGCGTCAGGAACGCCATCGCCGTTCGTGTCCACCGGCTGGAAGGTGGACGGGTCGGGGCGCTGCACGAGCTTGTTGAAGAACGTGCTGGCCGTTCCGAGGTCGTACGAGACGCCGATGTCCTGGATGCTCGTGCGATCGACCTCGATGATCTTGGCCTTGATCGCGACCTGCGGCGTGCGGACGTCGAGGTCGCGGATGTAGTTGATCATGTCGAGCAGGCGCGAGCCGACGTCGGTCACGATGAGCCGGTTGGACGCGGAGTCGAACGAGACATCGCCGCGCGACGTACAGCCGGAATTGCCGTAGCCCGGGCTGTTCTGGACGGTGCCGGCATTCGCGCCGCCGTACCCGAGGCCCGCGCATTCCTTGGAGAGCAGGCCCTTCACCGAAGGCAGGAGCGAGGACGCACGCGCATAGTTGAGCGAGATCATCTGCGTGGTGAGCGGCTCGGACGCCTGCTGCTTGCCGAGGTTGTCGAAGGAGTCGACCGTGATGATGCCGTCGGCGTCTTCCTTCGCGGCCAGGCCCTGCGACTGCAGGATGGCGCGGAGAGCGACGTCCCACGGCTGGTCGCGCACTTCGGCGGTGACGGTCCCTGTGACGCCCTTGCCGACCACGATCGTGCGGCCGGAGAAGAGGGCGAAGGCGGCAATGACGTCGCGGATGTCGGCGTCGACGTAGGTGACGGTGATGCGCGGCTGCGAGGAGCTGGAGACGAAGTTGGACTGGCGGGCGGCCTTGACGTTCGCGTGGCCGCCGAGGATGCGGTCGGAGCCGCCCGACGCGTAGTTCGCGGCGGGCGCAGCGGCGATCGACGGCGAGGTGGCCCACGTGCCGAAGCTGCCGGCCGAGACTCCATCAATAGTGAGGCGCACGTCATCGGCGCCGCGCTTCAGCGTGTACTTGTGGTCGCCATCGAGTTCGATGACCACGCGCACGACGTCTTCGCGGTACTGCGCGATGCGGATGTTCGTGATCCCGCCGCGCGGCACCTTGTCGTAGAGTCGCGACGTGCCGGTGAAGGTGGCGCCTTTGAGGTCGAGGATGATGCGGGCCGGTGAGGCGAGCGCAAAATCCGAGACGTCGACGGAGCCGTCAACGGCGATGACCACTTCGGCGCGACCCGAAGCGGGAACGATGCTGAGGGCGCGGACTTCGCCGCCCTTGGCTGCATCAGTCGTTGCGTCGCGGGGAGTGGGCGTTTTGAAGCCCATCGTCACCACGGCGATCCCTACCAGCGTCCAAATGCGGCTCATTGCGCCCTCGCGGTCGTCGTTGCGTTCATCCCAAGCGCTTCCTGTCGAGTCATACCGATCTCTTCGATCGTGAAGATCACTTGCTGCGGACGGATCTGATTCACGCGCATCCGGCCGAGTGTTTGGCCAACTTTGACCCGGTATTGTTCCTTGGTCTGCAAGTCGCGCAGAATAGCGACGCTTCGACCCTGCGGGTCGTAAATCACGGCGACGAGGCGAAGGTCGGAGACCATCGGCCGGAGGTCGCCCGTGCGCATGAGCGAAAGGAACGGATCGCGGCGGTTATCGGCCTGGTAGGTGAAGGTCTCGCGGAGGAGCGAGATCTCCGACTTGCCGCCGCGCTGCGAGACCGAGCTGGACTGGTCGGGCGCGGCGACCGGCGCAGCGGGCGCCGGTACGGCCTTGGCGCCCTTCGCCTGCGTGGTGGTCTGTGCGGTCGCGGCCGCGCCCTTGGCGGGCGCGGGAGCTGGCGGCACTACTGTCGGCTTGCTGGCCTGTTGCTGCGCAGTGGCGGCGGCGGGCCGCGGGGCCGGTGCTGCCGGCGCCTGGGCCGTCGACTTCGTGTACGGAGTGGCCGTGGGCTTCGCGGCCGACTGCGGTGGCGGCGCGCCGGTATTCTGCTCCGCCTGGACGTGCTGATTGGTCGCCGCGGCCGCGTTCGTAGCCGCGGTCTTCGGCGCCGTGATGTTCGGCATCGACTGCGCGGCGGCGTTCAGGCCGGCGGCAGAGATCGCGGCGGAGGCCGCGAGCGCGACGAAACGGATGCGTGCGCTCATTTCTTGGCTCCGCTCTTCTTGGGACCGGGTTGATCCATGTTCTGCGGCTTGGCGACGAACGTCTGCAATTCGAAGCGCGCCTCGACCACCGCATCGTCCGACGTCTTGCGCGTGGCCTTCGAGAGATTCGGATTCGACGGCGCCGCGAGCGACAAGTTCACGGGCAGGATGATGCGCGTCAGGTTGCCCACGTTGGCGAAGAATTCGCCGAGCGCGTTGTAGCCGCCCACGACGGTCATCCTGTAGCGATAGGTGTCGTAGTTCTCGCCCTCGATGACCGCCTGCGGATCGACCGCCGACACATCGAGGCCGGCGCGGCGCGCGGCGGTGGAGACCTGTTCGAGGAGCGACGGCACCTCGTTGCCCACGGGCACGAGGGTGCGGATGAGCACGAGGTTCTGCTGGTATTCGGCGAGTTGGCGCCGCAGCTGATCGAGGCTCCCCTTCGTCATCTCCGACTTCGCCTTCTCATTCACGGAGAGGAGACGCTCGAGCTGGTCGCGCTTCGCCTGGATCTCGTTCGCCTTGGGCCGGTACACGTAGTACCAGTCCACGGCGATGAGCAGGATAGCGAGCACGCCCACGAGGGTCATGACCTGTTCGCGCTGTCCCTTCGGAGGAAAGGCCATGGCTACCTCACCGCGAGTGAAACGGGAACGGTCTTGATCGCCGAGGGGTCAGGCGTCTGGTAGAACGCCGTGAGCGTGAACTCGGTGACCTCTTTGCCATCGATGAGAATGATCGACGACTTGTCGAGCTGGACGTTCTCGAGGAAGGGTGACGCCTCGAGGAGTTTCATGAAGCGCGTGAGCGCCTGGATATCGACGGTGTTGCCGATGATGCGGAGCCGCACACGAGGCACGGTGCTGCTGTCGACCTCGGGCAGCCTGGCCGGACCAGCCGGCTTCGGCGCCCCCGCCGCGGCGTTCGCCGGCGTGGCCGTCGTCACAGGCGAGCTCGAGTTGGTCTGCTGCACCTGGGTGATCCACGTGTAGGGCGGCAGCGCTCGGCTGATCTCGTCCATGATGTGTGGCCAGACGAAGCGCTTGTTGTCGAAGCTCTTGATCAGCTCGACCTGGCGCACCACGGAATCCCGCTCCGCCTCGGCGCGCCGCTTCTCGCGAATGACGCCGGTGAAGCGCGTGGAGTCGCTGACTGCGCTCTGCAGGCGCGTGTCGAGGTCGGCCGCTTGGCCGCGCTGCCACCACATTGCACCGGCGATCACGGCGGCCGACAGGACGACGGCCCCCAACATCCCGATGAGATAGGGATCCTTGACCTTGTTGACGATGCCCGCCGCGGCGCCGGCGATGTCGACGCCCGGACCGCTGCGACCACGCGCTTTGCTGGTGGTGCCAGGAAGTAGATTGATCTCAATCATGTCGCGACCTTGTCAGTTGGGTCAGGCGACCTGGCGAAGCGCCAGTCCGATGGGCAGCATCAGCAGCGGAGCGACTTCATCCATGACGAGCGATTCAAAAGCGCCGTCACGTACTCGCAAGCGCTGCAACGGGGTAGCCATTGTCACGGGAATGCGGAGCCGCGCCGCGAGCGCCTCGGTAAGTCCGGGGACGCGGGCGCCGCCGCCGCACGTGTACGCGGCCTTGAGCTTGGCCGCCGAACGGGACGAGCTCGCGAGGAACGCGGCCGCGCGCTCGATGCCGACGGCAAGCTCTTCGCCGCGTGTCTCGGTGATCGACTGGAGATGCGGCGAGCGCTCGAAGCCCTGGAGCAGACCGTCGGCCTCCTCCGCGCTCAGCCCGCGCTCGCGCTGCAGATCCTCGCGGAAGCGGCGCGTGCCCACCGAGATGTCGCGGGTGAGCAGCGGCACGCCGTCGTCGAGGATGTTGATGTTCGTGACTTCGTGGCCGATGTTCACGAGGCACACCACGCCGCTCATCGCCTCGGGGTAGTTCACCTCGAACGCGTTGTGGAGCGCGAAGGCGTCCACGTCGACGATGGTCGGCTGGACCTCGGCGTCCACCAGCAGCCGGATCTTGCCCTCGATGAGGTCGCGCTTGGCGGCCACGAGGAGCACGCTCATCTCGAGGCCATCGGCGTCGGGATCGAGGATCTGGAAATCGAGCTCGACCGACTCCATGTCGAAGGGCACGTGCTGCTCCGCTTCCCAGCGGATCAGTTCGCGCGCCTGCTGTTCCTTCACACGGTCGATCTGGATCTTCTTGATGATCACGTCGCGGCCGCCCACGGCGGTGACGACCGACTTGCCCTTCGCGCCGGTGCTGCCGAGCGCGGTGCGGATCGCATCGGCCACGATCCCGGGATCCATCACTTCGCCTTCGACGATCGCATCCGCGAGCAGCGGCGCGATGCCGACGCGCACGAGCTCTGGCTCCGAGCGGCTGTGATCCACGACTGCGACCTTGATGAGACCGGATCCGATGTCCAGGCCGATCGTCGTCTTCTTCTTGCCGAAGAGCGCCATGTGAGAGGCCGAGGTTGGTGGAAGCGAAAACGCACGCGTTGATGCGCGCGCCGATGAACACGAAGACGAGCCGACACCGAACTTCGACCGACCGGTGCCAAGGCGTTATCGCTTATCACACGAGCCGGGCGGCCTAAAGTAACGCGTGATGTCGGAACGCCATTCTCGTTTCGTGAGAGCAAGCAAGACGCGCCGCGGTCCGTTCACGGCATCGGCGTCCACGCGTGGGAGACGGCGCGCACGGCATGCTGAGCGGGGTCGAGCCGGACGAACAATGAGAGACGCGCGCGCGCCGCGAGCACGGGCGGTCCGGCGGCGCGAGCCTCGGCGAGCAGCACGAAACTGCCGGGCGCGAGCCGCACAATGAGTACCGTGTCGGCGATGCCGCCGCCGGCGTGCGCGCGAACGGCCACGAGGCCGGGTGCGCCGGCGCCTGACCAGGTGCTGTCCCACTCCGCGGACGTGGTGGCGAGCGCGAGTGCTCGTTCAGCCCGCGCCATGGCCCCCGCCCGCGCCACTGCGCCGGCCGCATCGCGCATCGCCTGCCCCGCCGCCATGACGGCGCCGGCGGCGATCGCGCCCGCCACCACGAGCGCGGCGAGCACCATTGCGAGGGCCATGCCATGGCGCCGGCTCATGGCACTAGTTCCGGAGCGCGATGGACGCGCTGGCCGAATCGCGCACCGCCGCGCCGGCCGGTGACGCACCGAACGCGGATGAATTGACGTTCACGATGATGCTCGCGACCGCCGCCGGAGGAGCGGCGGCGCCGAGTGAGTCGATGTAGGTGAAGCGGATGCCGGCCGCGTCGTACGGACCGCTGACCGGTTGCACGATCGAGCACGGCGTCGCGCGGGTGGAGAGGCAATCGAAGAAACCGAGATACCACTTGGCGTCGGCGGCACGATAGAGTTCGAACCGCGCGCGCCGCACGAAGCGGACGGCGGCGCCGGGGTCCACGGCGGGGGCGAGTGGCGGCGAGAAACGGATGCTCCATCCTTCCGCCGCGTCGGCCGGGCTCGCGGTGAAGCCGCTCGTCTCGGGGCACGCCGCGCCGCTCGCCGGGTCGGAGATGAGCACGTGCCGGTCCCAGCGATCGTCGGCGGGACCGGGTCCGGCGGGATCGAACACCAGCATGGTGTCGCCGTCGTTGGGCGCGGCGACCCAACTCGTGAGGCCGAGCGCCGACGCGTCGCGCAGTGGCGGGAGCACGGCGGCGTCCCGCGATGCGCTGATCGTGCACAGCACCGAGGCGCCGATGAGCATGCGGAACTCGACGTGGTCCGGCGCGGTGGCGTACAGATCACCGTCGGCGGGCGAGAGCGCGCGGAGGTCGGCCGAGAGCACGTCGACGGCCTGGCGCACGGCGGCGTGTGCGACGGCCGCGCGCGCGTCGGCGGCGAAGAAGCGCTGCTGCCGCACCGCGGAATCCATCACCGCGGCGCCGATCGCGCACGCGAGCACCACGGCGACGAGCAGTTCGACGAGCGAGAATCCGCGCGGCGCTAGCATGGGAACGCGCTCTCCAGCGCGAACACCACCGGCGCGCGGCCGGCCGCGGCGGGGAGGGTCACGCTGTCCTGCGCCGTGGTGGCTCCATCCGCGGTGACGATGCTCCATCGGTCGATGATCCCGTTCGTCGCCGACACTCCGGACGCGCGAGCGGCGCAGGGTTGGCTGCGCAGCTCCTCGAGCCGCGACCATGCGATGGCGGCGGCCCGCGCGCGCTGCACGCCCGCCGCGCCAAGGCGTTCCACGGCGAGTTCGGTGCTCGCGAGGCCAAGGAGCCCTACCGAGAAGAGCGTGATGGCGACGAGACACTCCGCGAGCGTGAAGCCGGCGGCGGCACGGCGGAGTTGATGGCGATGGGGCACGGGCGCCTGCTGGTGAGGGGGCGCCGGCAATCTGCTTCGGGTCGTGCTCGGCTATGTCACCCGTCCGTCTCGCGACGGACCGGAACATCGCGCGCGGTCATTCGCCGAGTTTGTACTCGCGGATCTTGTAGAGGAGAGCCCGGTGCGAGAGCTCCAGCAGCTGCGCGGCGCGGGTGCGGTTGCCCCGGGTCTCCTCGAGCGCGCGGCGGATAAGTGTGCGCTCGAGCGCATCGGTCTGCCGCTTGATCGAGAGGTCGCTTGACGACGGCCCCGGTGCGTCGCCGCCGCGCACGAACTCGGCGAGATGCTCGGGTTCGATCGTGGTGCCCTGCGCGAGCACGAGCGCGCGCTCGATGACGTTCTCGAGCTCGCGCACGTTGCCGGGCCACGCGTAGTCGGCGAGCAGGCGCATGGCGGCGGGCGCGATGCTCTCCACGCCGAGGCCGAGCCGTTCGTTGTAGCTGCGCAGGAAATGCAGCGCGAGTTCTGGGATGTCCTGCGGCCGCTCGCGCAGCGGCGGCAGTTTGATGGTGACGACGTTGATGCGATAGTAGAGATCGTCGCGGAATCGCCCGCTCGCGATGTCGGCGGCGAGGTCGCGATTCGTGGCCGCGATGAGCCGCACGTCGACCTTGGTGGACGTGTTCGCGCCCACGCGGCGCACTTCGCCTTCTTGCAGCGCGCGCAGGAGCTTCACCTGGAGCGCGACCGGGAGGTCGCCGATCTCGTCGAGGAAGAGCGTGCCGCCGTGCGGCTTCCTCGAAGAGGCCGGCCTTCTCGTGCGATGCGCCGGTGAAGGCGCCCTTCGCGTGACCGAAGAGCTCGCTCTCGAGGAGCGCTTCGGGGATCGCGCCGCAGTTCACCGCGACGAAGGCTTCCTGCGCGCGCGGGCTGGAATTGTGCACGAGGCGCGCGACGAGCTCCTTGCCGGTGCCGCTCTCGCCGGTGAGCAGCACAGTGCTGGGGTGGCGCGCCACTTTGCGAGCGACGTCGAGCGCGGCGCGCATCGAGGCGCTGCGGCCCACGATCTCGTCCTGCCCGCGGATAGTGCGCAGCTCGCCCTCGAGCGACGCGACGCGCTGGCGCAGCTTCTCGCGCTCGGCCGCTTTGCGCACCACCAGCGCCACCTCGTCGGCACGGAAGGGCTTGGGCATGTAGTCGTACGCGCCCTTCTGCATCGCGGCGATCGCGATGTCGGAATCGCCGTAGGCGGTCATTGCGACGATCAGCGCGCGGCCGCCGGTGGCGGCATAGCGCTCGATCATGTCGATGCCGGACATCGTGGGCATCCGCAGGTCGCAGAGTACGAGGTCGATGTCCTCGGCGGCGAGGCGCTCGAGGCCCTCCTTGCCGTCGCTGGCGGTGACGGTCGAGTGTCCCTCCGCGCCGAGGATGCGAGTGAGCGTCTGGCGCAGGCCCGGCTCGTCATCCACGACCAGGATCTTCACGTGCTCTCGATCGCGGCCATCGTCGCGGGGGTGGGATCGACGCCGCCCTCGGGCACGGGCAGATAGATCATGAAGGCCGCGCCGCCCTCGCGCGCCTGGCGCACCCAGATCGTGCCGCCCATGCCTTCGATGATGCGCGAGACGATGGCCAGGCCGAGGCCGGTGCCTTTGTTCGGATCCTTGGTGGTGAAGAAGGGATCGAACACGCGCTCGGTGTCGGTGAGCGGCACACCCGGGCCGTTGTCGGAGACGATCACCTTGATGATCCGCGTAGGCTCGCCCACGGTGTTCAGCCACGCGCGCACGCGCGCGCTCTGCTCGCGCACCATCTGCACGCCGGTCGGATCGTCGCCGCGGCGCGTGCCGTCGCCGAAGATGTCGTTGAACGCGACGCACTGGGTGACGAACCAGATGTCGCCCTTGCCGTTCAGCGCATCCACGCCGTTGAGGAGCAGGTTCACGAAGACCTGCTCCATCTCGTGGCGGTCGCCGCTCAGCGCCGGAAGATCGCCGCCGAAGGTGGTGTGCAGCTGCGTGCCGCGCAGAGCGCCCTGGTCGCTCAGCATGTCGGTGGCGCGCTTGGCGACCGCACTGATGTCCACGGCGCCGGTGGTGCGGCGGCGCGGGCGCGCGTACTCGAGCATGCCGCGCATGATGCGATCGATGCGCGCACTCTCGCGCTCGATGCCGGCGAGCGCGTCCGCCGCCTCGGAGCCCGGGGCGGCCGACTGGTGCAGCAGGTGCGTGTAGCCGTTGATCGCGCCGAGCGGATTGCCGATCTCGTGCGCCACGCCCGTGGCGAGGCGGCCGACGCTCGCGACCTTCTCCAGGTGCGTGCGCTGCGCCTGCTCCTCGAGGATGCGCGCGGTCATGCGATTCACGCTGCGCGACAGGCGCGCGAACTCGCGATTGCTGCCCTTGGGCGCACGCCGCGAGAGGTCGCCATTGGCGATCGCTTCGGTCGTGTCCACGATCTCATTGAGGGGATCGAGCACGAGGCCCTGGATCTTGTAGGCGCCGAACGCGACGAAGAGCACGATGTCCGCGATGAAGAGCAGGCCGAGGTAGATCGCGCCGTTCCTCGTCATGATGATGCTCTCGAGCACCACCACGTTCAGCGCGGCGAGCGACAGCGCCGCGGTGCCG
Organism: uncultured Gemmatimonadaceae bacterium; assembly: GCA_963737845.1. Taxonomy (GTDB): domain Bacteria; phylum Gemmatimonadota; class Gemmatimonadetes; order Gemmatimonadales; family Gemmatimonadaceae; genus DATKOH01. Next base: position 519,095 of record CAVTUD010000003.1, read on the forward strand.
AGGACCGCGAGATTGAGCATCATCTCGGTCTTCAGCGAGGTGAAGAGCTGGAACTTGCCCAGATCGGGCACGCTCGAGAGTTCGGTGCGGCGTGGTTCGTTCATGGTGTGTTGCCCTTGGCTCGGGCCCGCACCGCCAAGGCGGGGGCGCTCCTGCACTGAGTTCGACGGCGCGATCCGCGTGACCGCGCGCCGAGGTCGTATCCCCTCTCAACAACAGATAGTCCGCGTACCCCGCCTGGAGCTGCCACACTTCCCGTCCCACGAGCGCCGCTCGCGCCCACGTCGAATCGGCCACCAGCGTATCGGCGGGCGCCACGGCGTAAGCGCGCGCGAACATCGCCGCGGCCCCCGCCCAATCCTGGGTCTTCAGCTTCAATTCACCACTCTCGCGCCAGAGCACGGCGTCGCGCTTGAACAATTCCCGCGCCATCGCGTACTCGCGTTCCGCGGCGTCGAACCGGCCCGCCGCCGCATCCACGCGCCCCATCGTCCAGTGCGCGTGATACGACTCCGGGTGTTCCTCGAGCAGCGTGAGCGCGAACGTCTTGGGATCGTGCCAGACATCGGTGCGCGTCCACGTGCGCATCGAGAACATCACGAGCACCAACGCCAACGCCGCAGCCACCGCGCGCGGTGCGCGCCACCCGTACCGTTCCATCACCCAGCCCGCCGCGAGCATCGCGCCGGCACTGGGCAGGTACAGCGTGCGTTCCGCGAGCAGCACTCCCGTCACGAAGAGGACGTTCGAGACGGGGGTCAAGGTCACTGGCACCCACGCCATTGCGAACGCGGCCTCCGGTTCCCGCCGCCACGCGTGGAATATCGCCGCGCCGAGCACGCCCGCCAGAGCGACGCCGGCGATCACGCCCCACGTGACCGACGTGGCGAGCTCGATGACGGCCGGCTGGTAGTCGGCGGAGAGATGTTCGGGCACGAGGAGCAGCCTCGCGTACTCCGGGATGACGGATGCGACGGTGAGAAAGCGATCCGCCGCTGGGACACCCACGAACACCGGCGACGGAGCGACGAGCGGCTGGTGGCGGAACACGACCAGGAGCACCACGCCATAGGCGAGCGCCTGCGCGACGTACGACAGGTACAATCCGAGCCGCGCCCGAAGCGCGGCCATCGCGCCGCCGGTCAACAGCAGATCGTGCAGCACGGCCAGCGCCAGGAACACCACCGCGCTCTCCTTGGAGAGCAGCGCGAGCGCGAACAGCACCGGCGCGGCCCACGACGCGCGACGGTGCGCGAGCAGCGCGGCGATCACGAAGGCCGCCGCCATGCACTCCGAACGGCCCACGACGTTCGCGACCGCTTCCACGTGCACGGGATGCACGGCGAACAAGAGCGCGGCGCCGAGCGCGGCGGCCGGCGCGAGCAGTTCCGCGGCGAGGAACCACACCAGCACCGATGCCGCGGCGTGCCAGAGGATGTTCACCGCGTGGAACCAGCGCGGATCGCCGCCCGAAAGCCACCAATCGAGCGAGAAGCTCGCGATCGCCAATGGACGGTACTGGCCGCCGCCGAGCGCGGCGGGCCAGTACGGATGCGCGAAGGCGAGCCAGATGCCGTTCGGGAAGGCGACGAGCGGATTCTTCAGGATGATGGCGCGGTCGTCGAGCACGAAACCGTTCTCGAGCGCGTTCGAGATAGACAGCGATCGCGACGAGCGCGACGGCCACCGGCGCCCATTGCCGCAGTCGTGCGCGCGATGGGAAGAAGTTGGACGCGGTAATGATCGGAGGCGCTGCCGCCTCTTCAGCCGGAGCGGTCAAACCTCCACTCCGTACCGCGACAATTTCCGGTAGAGCGTGCTCGGATCGATGCCAAGCCGTTCGGCGGCGCGGCTCTTGTTGCCGCCTTCCGACTGGAGCACCCACAGAATGTACGCGCGCTCTACGACGTCGAGGGTGGGATTCGACGTGGGCGTGCGGTCGGTGATGAGCGCCTCGGCGCGGCGCTCGGTGACGCGCTGCGGGAGCACGGAGATGTCGATCAACTCGCCCTTCGAGAGGATCGCGGCGCGTTCGAGCGCGTTCTCGAGCTCGCGCACGTTGCCCGGCCAGTTGTACTCCATCATCGCTTCCAGCGCGTCGGCGCTCAGTCGCTTCATGAGGCCGCCCGACTGCTCGGCACCGCGCCCGAGGAACGCGTCGATGAGCAGCGGAATGTCGTCGCGCCGCTGGCGCAGCGGCGGCAGGTGGAGCGCGAACACGTTGAGCCGGTAGAAAAGGTCGCTGCGGAACCCGCCGCGCTTCATCTCCTCTTCGAGATCGCGGTTCGTCGCGGCGATGAGGCGCGTCTCGATCGGCACGGCCTCGGTGCCGCCCACCGGGATCACCTCGCGCTGCTGCAGCACGCGCAGGAGCTTCACCTGGATCGCGGGCGTCGTCTCGCCGATCTCGTCGAGGAAGAACGACCCCTTCGCGGCGGCGGCGAAGAGGCCGAGCTTGTCTCTCACGGCGCCGGTGAACGAGCCCTTCACGTGTCCGAACAGTTCGCTCTCGAGCAGCGATTCGGGGAGCGCGCCGCAGTTGATCGAGAGGAACGAGCCCTCGGCGCGCGTGGAGAGATCGTGGATGTAGCGCGCGACCACTTCTTTACCCGTTCCCGACTCACCCTGGATGAGCACGGTGGAGTCGGTGGGCGCCACGGTCTCGGCGAGGCGCAGCACATTCGAGCCAGCCCTTGCTCCGCCCCACCGGCGCGAGCAGGCCGGTGCGCTCGTGGCGCCGGATCTCCTGCCGCAGCGACTTGTTCTCGACACGCAGCTGGCGATGCTCGGCGGCGCGCCGGAGGATCGCGATGATGTCGTCGTTCACGAACGGCTTCTGGATATAGAAGAACGCGCCCTCGTTCACCGCCTGGATCGCCGAGCGAAGATCCGCCTGCGCGGTCATGAGGATCACCGGCAGATCGGGGTCCTTGGCGCGCGCCGCCGAGAGGATCTCGATGCCGGTGACGTTGGGCATGCGCACATCGGTGATGATGATGTCCGGGTTCAGCGCCTGGATGCGCTCGAGACCTTGGCGGCCGCCGAGCGCGACGACGGGGCTGAAGCCCTCGTTCTTGAGGAGGATGCTGAGCGTCTCGAGGATGCCGGTCTCGTCATCGACGATGAGGACGCTCGGCGGCGTAGGCGCGGCGACAGTCATGTGAGCTCGGGGCTGACGGGCGGACGCGCGAGAGGCAGCAGCACCGTGAACCGGGTGCCCTTGTTCGAGCTGTCGAGGAAGACGAAGCCGCGATGCGCTTCGATGGCGCGGTGGACGATGGGGAGTCCCAAGTCCGCTGCCGCCAGGCTTCGTGGTGAAGAACGGATCGAAGACGCGATCGCGGATCTCCACGGGGATGCCCGGGCCGTCGTCGCTGACGCGCAGCGAGACGGCGTGCATCGTGAACGGGACGCCGGTGGGGATCTGGTCCACGGCCATGGTGCCGATCTCGATCTTCACTTCGCCGTTCTCGCGCGACGCCTGCACCGCGTTGAGCGCGATGTTGAACACCGCGCGGTGCAGCAGGTCCTCGTCGCCCTCGACGTAGAGCGGGCCGGTGGGCGCGATGCAGAGCACGCTCACGCCGTTCTTGCGATCGGGGTGCGCGGTGGCGAGGCCGGCGGCGGTGCGCGCGATGGCGGTCATGTCCACGCGCTCACCGCGCGTGACGCGCACGCGCGCGAAATCGAGGAATTCCGAGAGCAGGCGGGAGAGCCGGTCGGACTCGCGCACGATGAGGCGGCCGAGCGTGCGCTCGTCGTCGTCGGCCTTGGTGCGCCGCGCGAGTTGTTCCGTGGCGCTGCGGATGGACGCGAGCGGGTTCTTGATCTCGTGCGCGAGCGATGCGCTGAGTTCGGCGACGGCCTCGAGCCGCTCGGCGCGGAGCCGGAGTTCCTCGAGGCGCTTGTTGTCGGAAATGTCCTGGAAAATCGCGGTGGCCGAGATCCCTTCGGGCGTGCCGTCGGCGTCGATCGTGGTGGTGGTGAGGCCGATGGGGAAGGTGCGTCCGTGCACCGTGATCGCCGCTTCGCCGCGCGTGACGCGCTCGCGCGCCTGCACCGCGCGCTCGAGCGCGGCCACGAGCGCGGGAGCCGTGCTGGCGAACACTTCGCGCACCGGGCGGCCGCGCACGCTCTCGGAGTCGAAGCCGAGCAGCGTGCCGCTCATCGGATTCGCGAACAGCATGCGGCCGCGTGCGTCGATAGTGACGATGCCGCTGCGGATGTTCTTGAGGATGTCCTCGGCCTGCAGCTTCGCGATGTTGAGGCGTGCTTCGAGTTCCTCCCGATTGACGCCGGCTTCCTGCAGGCGCGCCGCGAGGTAGGCGACCGCGAGCGCGACCAGCGCGAAGACGACGAGCTGGAGGATGAGCGCGAGCGAGACGGGGGTGCGATGGCCGAGCAGGACGTCGGCGAAGTACGCGGCGTTGCCGAGCGCGGCGATGAGGAGTACGCCGCCCACCGGGAGGAGGAGCGACGCGCCGACCGTGACGAGGATATAGAGCGGCGCGAAGAGCGAGAGCGCGCCGCCGGTGACATGCACGACCACCGTGACGAGCGCGACGTCGAAGAGCGCCTGCTCATAGCAGAACGTGCGCGACACCGGAGCACCGTTGCCGGTGGACCAGAGCGACCAGAAGGTGAAGAGGATCGCGCCGAGCACCGCGAGCGTGGCGACGAGCGTGTCGGCGGCGTCGGCGCGTCGCCATTGCACGAGCGCGGCGACGAAAATGGCGGCAGCGAGCGAGAGACGCCCGATGTAGATCCAGCGTAGAACGCGTCGCGGATCGAACATGCCTGGATAGTATAGTAGGGCGTGGAGTATTGCAGAGCGCCCGAACCGCGGAAGTCGTGAATCGTGGCGTTTTGCTATATCTTGGACGAGCACATACGACAGGGAGTTACGTGGCGCCTGGTTCGGACGAACTGACGGCAGGAGCGATCGCGTGGCGGCTCCTGGCCGTGTTGTTGATCGTGGGCGCGAACGCGTTCTTCGTGATGGCGGAGTTCGCGCTCGTGAGCGCGCGCCGGAGCAAGATCGACGCGCTCGCGAAGCGCGGCGACGTGCGTGCGCGCGCCGTGCAGCGCGTACTGCAGAACTTGTACCGCTACATCTCGGCGACGCAGCTCGGGATCACGTGCGCATTGCTCGCGCTCGGCTGGGTGGGCGAGGCGACCATTGCGAGGCTGCTGCAACGCGCGCTGGTGCGCGTCGGCCTCGAGGCGCCATCGGGCGTCACGCACGCGGCGGCGACCGTGACCACCGCGTTCATCATCATCACCGTCCTCCACATCGTGCTGGGCGAGCTGACGCCCAAGGCGATCGCGCTGAGCGATCCGGAGCGGATGACGCGGCGGATCGTGTATCCATTGCGCGCGTTCGCGTGGCTGGTGAGCCCATTCACCGCGGTGCTGAACGCTTCGGCGAGCAGCGTGCTGCGGGTGCTGCACGTGAGGCCGGCGACCGGACACTCCACCGTACACTCGCCGGAGGAACTCGAGCTGATCGTGCGCCAGTCGCTCGACGAAGGGAAGTTCAGCGAGACCGACCGCGAGGTGCTGCAAGGCGTGTTCATCTTCCAGAAGAAGAAGGCGCGCGACGTGATGCGGCCGCGCACGAAGGTCTCGTCGCTCTGGATCGGCGAATCGGAGGAGGAGGTGTGGGAGACGCTCCGCTCCGAGGGATACTCGCGATATCCGGTGTACGACGAGTCGCCGGACGACGTGGTGGGCGTGTTCCTGGCGAAGGATCTGTGGATGCACGAGCGCGGCGAGGACTTCGTGCTGCGGTCATACGTGCGGCCGGCGATGTTCGTGCCCGAGGCGCGGCCCGCAGAGCTGGTGCTGAACGAGTTGCGCAAGACGCGCGCGCACATGGCGATCGTGCTGGACGAGCACGGCGGGATGCAGGGCGTGCTCACGCTCGAGGACCTCGTGGAAGAATTGATCGGCGACATCGCGGACGAGTACGATGGCGCGGAGCGAATGGCGACGACGAGCGGCGGCGTGCTCGAGCTGCAGGGATCCATGTCGCTGATCGACGTGCGGCAGGACTATCAGGTGGACATTCCCGATGGCAGCTGGACGACGCTCGGCGGCTACGTGTTCACGCGGCTGGGACGGGTGCCGCGCGTCGGCGACCGCGTGCCATTTCCTAGCGGTGAACTGGAAGTGGTCGCGATGGACCGGAAGCGCGTGGCGGCGGTGCGCGTGATGCGGGCGATGGCCGCCGCGGGCGGCAAGGCGAAGCGGGCGTGAGCGGCGCGTTGCGGGTGACGGACCAGCTGTCCATCCCGCGCGACGAACTCACCGTACGCGCATCGCGCGCGGGCGGTGCGGGCGGCCAGCACGTGAACACATTGAGCACGCGCATCGAGGTCGTGTGGGGCGTGGCCAGCAGTCGCGCCCTGGACGAGGCGCAGCGGTCGCGGCTGCTCGCGAAGCTCGCATCGCGGCTCGATGCCGACGGGCGCGTGCGCGTGGTGAGTTCCGCGCGGCGGAGCCAGCGGCAGAATCTGGAGGCCGCCGAGGACCGACTGGCAGAGTTGGTGCGGCGTGCGCTCGCGGTGCCGAAGCGCCGCGTGGCGACGCGGCCGACGCGCGGATCGGTGGAGCGCCGGTTGGATGAGAAGCGCCGGCGCGCGGAGCGGAAGCGCGGCCGCGGCGCAGCGCGCGACGACTAGCGCTATTTCAGCAGCGTGACGGTCGAGGTCGCGTCCTGCGTGAGGGTGACGATCGCCCCGGTGGGGAGGCTGATGCGCGACGTGGAGGTGCTGACCACGCGCGCGCCGAGATAGACGCCTTTCGCGCTCACGTAGAACGTGCCGTCGCCGGTCCCATCGGATGTGAGCGGCAGAGGCACTCCCGACTGCATGATCGTGCCGGCTGACGCGGAGGTGCTGGAATGCCGGATGCGGAACGCGCGCGCGCCGGCGAATACGGTGTCGCCGTCGAGCGTGGTGACGGTGATCGTGCGCTCGGTGATCGAGCCGCCCTCGCCGCCGAGCTTGTCCGTGGTGGTATCGGTGAACGAAGCGGCGGCGCCGGTGTCGGATTCGAGCGCTGGGAGGAAGTGGGACATCTTCTCGGCGAGCGCATCGACGTCCGCGCCGGCGGTGACGGGTGACACATGAGAGAAGGACGCGAGCCGGCCGCCGGTGCTCATCGTGCCCATGACCATCGTGCCTTTCATCTTGCCGACGTCGGGCAGCTGCGCCGGCAGATCGGAATGGAGACTGTACTCGGTGATCGTGAGTTGGAAGGCGAGCGAATCATCACCATGCGCACTGAGCGCGAGGGTCATGCGCTGATCGGCGCTGATGGTGCTGGTGATCTCGCTGTTCGAGAAGGACTGACTGCGCTTGATCACCGTGAGCAAGGAATACTTGTAGGTGCCCGGGGAGTATGACGGGGCGTCGGCTCCCGCGCGGAGCATCGCGAGAAGGGCGAGTATGATGAGGCGGATCGACATGGGTTCAATATGAGAGAAGAACGGCGGGGGTGGAACCGCTGGGGGCGCTTGTGACGACGCTGACGGCACTTGTGACGACGCTGACGGCGCTTGTGACGACGCTGACGGCGCTTGTGACGACGCTGACGGCGCTTGTGACGCCGCTGACGGCGCTTGTGACGCCGCTGACGGCGCGTCTGGTCGTTGACGTGTGGCAACTGCGTCGTTGCTACACGTTAACGACCACACGCGCGGTCAGCGGCGTCACACTCGCCTTCAGCGGTGCCAGTCCCGCAGTCTTGGCGTACTTTCCGGCATGCCCCGCGCGAGCGCGATGGACGAGAAAGAACGAAAAACCGATTTCAGCCGCCGGCTGAGGCAATGGTATCATCTCCACAAACGCGACCTGCCGTGGCGCCGCACGCGGGATCCGTATGAGGTGCTCGTCTCCGAGCTGATGCTCCAGCAGACGCAGGTCGCGCGCGTCGCCGAGTATTATCCGCGCTTCCTGGCGCGATTCCCGACGCTCGACGCCGTGGCGCGCGCGCCGCGCGGCCGCGTGATGGAAGCGTGGGCCGGACTCGGGTATTACGCGCGCGCCCGCAACCTGCACGCCCTCGCGCGCCAAGTGGGCAAGAGTGGCGGCCGGCTCCCCGAGCATCCCGACGACCTTCGCGCACTGCCGGGCATCGGCGCGTACACCGCCGGCGCGGTGGCGAGCTTCGCGTACGAGCGGCGCGCCGCGCTCGTCGACACGAACGTCGCGCGCGTGATCCGCCGGGCCTTCGCGCCGCGCCTCGACACGCGCAGCGCCGCCGGCCAGAAACGCCTCTGGCGCCTCGCCGAAGAGTTGCTGCCCCGCACCGGCCGGGCGACGTACGATCACAACCAGGCGATCATGGAACTCGGCGCGCTGGTGTGCACGGCGCGCGTCGCGCATTGCGGCCGCTGCCCCGTGCGTCCCGCGTGCTCGACCGGCCGCGCCGCGTCACTCCGCTCCTAGCGGCACTCGCACCCCTCCCTATCTTAAGCCGCACCCGCCACCGGCCCGCATGCTCCAGTCCGCGACACCCATTCCCGAGCAGGACATCCGGAGCGCCGTGGACAAAGCGTTCCGGTCGACGTCGTTCGGCCGGTTGACGCCGTGGGACCGCTTCTGGATGTGGGTGAACGAGCAGCTGACGCACTTCTTCCAGATGCTCGTCAACGCATACCGGCACGCCGGCGGCAGCGGACCCGTGGGCAAGCTCGTGGTGGTGCTCGGCATCGCGTCGCTCGTGGTGATCCTCGGCCGGGTGATCTGGCTCTGGCGCGCGCGCACGCGCGTGGGCGTGCCGGCAGGAAAGTGGGGGCTCGGCGGCATCCTGCGCGGCGCGGACCCTTGGGCGCTCGCGCAGTCGCTCGCCGCGACGGGCGACTTCACCGCCGCCGCGCACTCGCTGTACGCAGCGCTGCTTGAGAACGCGGCTCGGGCGCAGCAAGTGCGGCTGCATCCGTCGAAGACCGCGGGCGATTACGCGCGCGAGATGCGCGCGCGACGCTCGCCATTGTTCGCGGGATTCCGCCGGTTCGCCGATCAGTACGAAGTCGTGATCTACGGCGACCAGATGTGCGACCGCGACCGATTCGAGCGATTGTTCGCGCTCGCCGTTCCGATGCTGCGCTCCGATGGCTGAGCCCCGCGCGGGACGCGGCCTGCGGCCGGCGTGGGTGTTCGCGGCACTCGGCGCGCTGCTCGTGCTCGCCGTGGTCACATCGCCCGACGCGCCGACCAACGACGAGAAGAGCGTGCTGTCGACGTACGACCGCGAGGTCTGGGGCGCCCGCGGGATCTACGACGCACTCGACCTGCTGGGCGTGCCGGTGCGGCGGCGGTTGAGCCCGCTGCGCCACCCTCTCGACAGCGCCGCAGTGTACGTGGTGCTAGACCCGCCGATGCCGCTCTCGGCGCGCGAGACCGGCGCGCTGCTCGACGCCGTTCGGCGAGGCGCGAGCCTCGTCATCACCGCGCCGGAAGGCGGCTTCAACGCCGAGTCCCTCGGCGTTGAGCGAGGCGACTACGAGCTGCACCCGCTAGAACCGGTGACCGACACGCTGTTCGGGAGCGCCGAACTCCGGCGCCAGCGCTCGGTGACGGGCCGGCGGCGGCTTGCGACCGTGTTCTCCGGTTCCTCGGACGATTCCGCCATCAGTTTCCATCAATTCCTCGTGGCGCCGCACGCGAGCGACACGGACACCTCGCGCGCGCTTCCCCGCGACACGACCTCGCTGCTCGCGGTGCGGACCGACAGCGTGAATGAACCGACCATCCTCGGGCGCACGCTCGGTGAAGGTCGCGTGGTGATCATCGCGGACGCCGATTTCCTTCGCAACGTGGTGTTGAGACGCGGCGACGCCGCAGTCTTGATGGTGCGATTGATCGAGTGGGCCGACCGCGGGCGCGCGATGCCCGTGATCTTCGACGAATACCATCACGGCCACGGACGGCACTCGGACATGTTCGGCGCGGTGATCGACGGACTCGGCAACAGTCCGTACGGCCGCGCCGTGCTCCAGGCCGCGGTCGCGGCGCTCATCCTGCTCTTCGCGCTCTCGGTGCGGCCCATCGCACCGGTCGCACGCACCATCGTCGAGCGCCGCTCGCCACTCGAGCACGTCGGCGCCGCGGCGCGGGCCTACGAAGCGATCGGCGCGACACGGCTCGCCGCGCGCCGGCTGGTGCGCGGTCTTCGCCGGCGTCACCCGCTGGGCGCCACGGGCACACTCACCGACGACGGATATCTCGCGCTCCTTCGAGAGCGAGCACCCGCATTGAACGAGGACGCGGCGCTCCTGGCGCGCGCGATCCGAGAACCACTCCCCGCCGGCCAGTTCGTGAGCGCCGGTGCCGCGATCGATCACATTGAGAGGACGCTGACGTCGTGATGACAACACAGCAGGTGGCCGAGGCCATGTCGAGGGTTCGCGCGGCGGTATCGCAGCGCGTGGTGGGACAGGATGAGGTGATCGACCAGGCGCTGGTCGCGTTCCTGGCGCGCGGGCACGTGCTGCTCGAGGGCGTGCCGGGCACGGCGAAGACGCTGCTCGTGCGCGCGCTCGCGGGAGCGCTCGGCGCTGAAGTTCGGGCGCATCCAGTTCACGCCCGACCTCATGCCGTCGCGACATCACGGGTGTCAACTGCTGCGCGATGGCGCGACGCAGCTTCGAGTTCCAGCGCGCGGCCCGATCTTCACCGAACTCCTGCTCGCCGACGAGATCAATCGCGCGCCGGCGAAGACGCAGTCGGCGCTGCTCGAAGCGATGCAGGAGCGGCAGGTGACGGTGGACGGCGTCGCGCGGCCGCTCGGCGACTTGTTCACCGTGTTCGCGACGCAGAATCCGGTCGAGCACGAGGGCACGTATCCGCTGCCCGAGGCGCAGCTCGACCGGTTCCTGCTCAAGATCCGCGTGCCGTATCCGTCGCGCGAGTCGGAACTGCGAGATGCTCGCGAACTACGAGGGCGGATTCGACGCCGAGCGCGCGGCGGACGTGGATGCCGCCGCCGGTGCTGAACGGGCGAACGTGCCGCGAGGTGCGCGCCGCCGTCGATGGCGTGAAGCGTCGCGCCCGAGGTGCGCGACGTACATCGCCGAACATCGTGCGCGCGACGCGCGAGGATCCAGCGCTCACGCTCGGCGGGTAGCCCGCGCGCGAGCGTGGCGCTGTTCCGGGCGGCGCGCGGCGCGGCGCTGCTGGCCGGCCGCGAGTTCGTGACGCCCGACGACGTGAAGGCGTTCGCCTTCCCGGTGCTGCGTCACCGCATGACGCGTCGCGCCGGAGCTGGAGGTGGAGGGACGGACCAGCGACGAAGTGCTGCAGGCGCTCCTGTTGCGGGTCGTGGCGCCGAAGTGAGCGCGACGCGGGATCTGGCCCGCGCGCCGATCGGCGCGCTGGGTGACGGCGATCCTGCCGACGCGGCGGCTCGCGCTGCGTGGCGGCGCTGCTCGCGCCGGTGTGGCTGCTGGGGCTCGATCCCGCGGGCGATACGTCGGATCGGCCTCGTGCTCGCGGCGTTCGCGGCGCTCGTCGCGATCGACATCGTGACCCTGCCGGCGAAGTGGCAGTTGAGCGTGGAGCGCCACGCGCCGGAGAGCGTGGGGATCGGCGACGAAGCGGAGGGCGAATACGAGTTGCAGTCGCACGCCGGGCGCACGCTGCGCTTCTCGCTGTACGACCAGCTCCCGCGCGGCATCGAGCGGCTTGGCAAGGGTGCGGCGGCGGGATTCCGCGAAAGCCCACGGCGTGCGCGTGAGCCCCTTCACCGTCGCGGGGCGCGAGCGCGGGAGCTGGGCGCTCGGCGACGGTCGGTGGCGCGCGTGGAAGGTGCGCTGGGGTTGGTGCGACGCACGATTCGCTACGCGCCCGAGGACACCGTGCGCGTGACGCCGTCGATTGACGGGCGTACGGCGCTACCGGCTGCTGGCGCTGCAGCACCGGCTGCAGGATGCGGGAGTGCGTGCGATCCGCCGGCGCGGCGATGGCACGAACTTCGCGAACCTTCGGGAGTACGTGGCGGCGACGATCCGCGCCGGATCGACTGGAAGGCCACCGCGCGGCGCGAGAAGCTGATCACGCGCGAGTACACGGTGGAGCAGGGACAGACCGTGCTCGTGGCCGTGGACGCGGGCCGCATGATGACGCAGCTCGCGGGGCCGTTATCGCGATTCGAGCACGCACTGTCATCGGCGACGCTGCTGGCCGACGTCGCGACGCAGAGCGGCGATCAAGTGGGCGCGATCGTGTTCGACGATCAGGTGCGCGCCTTCGTGCCCGCCGCACGCGGGCGGCCGGCGCTGCAGCGGCTGCGCGATGCGTTCGTGCCCGTGCGCGCGACCATGACCGAGCCGGATTACGCGGCGGCGTTCCGCACGCTCTCGGCGCGCCACCGCAAGCGGTCATTGATCGTGCTCTACACCGACGTGATCGATCCACGCGCATCGCAGTCGCTGATCGCGCTCACCGCGCGCGGCGCGATGCGGCACGTGCTCGTGGTGGTCGCGCTGCGCAACGACGCGCTGATGGCGGCTGCCGTTCCGTCGCGTGAGAGTACGAGCGACCAATTGTACGAGAGCGCCGCGGCGGAGGAACTCGTCATGGCGAGAGAGGAAGCGCTGGCCCGCATGCGCCACGCCGGCGTGACGGTGATCGACGTGTCGCCGCGGCTCATGGCCGCGGCGGTGATCAACCGTTACCTCGAGATCAAGGCGCGCGCCTCGCTGTAGGCGTTCTCCTCGACCGGCGCGTCCGGCTCGTCGCCCGCGCCGCGCGTGAAGTAGAAGAGCAGCAACAGCGCGCTCGCGCTCGCGACGCCGAACTTCAGCCAGTCGGGCACATCGACGCGCGGTGACAGCAGCCCCTCGATCGTGCCGGCGACCATGAGCATCATCGTGGTCGCGGCGAGCAGGCGCACCGCGCGACGCCCCTTGATCACGAACGCCTCGCGGCGCGTGTACGCGCCCGGCAGCAGCAGCGCCGACGCGATGAGCAGCCCACCGCCGGCGGCGATCGTGATCGCGGAAAGCTCGAGCACGCTGTGCGGGATCACGAATAGCGCGAGCTGGCGCCCGATGCCGTGATTCACATACAGTCCCAGCACCGCCCCGATGCTCACGCCGTTGGTGAGCAGCATGATGACCGTGAGCACACCGGCGCTGATGCCCGCCGCCCAGACCGTGAGCGTCACCTGGATGTTGTTCGCGATGATCTGGCTCGCGACGACCGGCCGCTCGAAATCCTTGACCTTGATGTACTCGTGGTGCCCCGCGCGTTCGCGCGCCTCGCCTTCCGCCACGCGGTCGAGCATGCCCGGCGGCAGCAGCTCCTCGGCGACCTCGGGATGCGCGATGACCGTGAACGTGGTGGCGGCCAGCGACCCAAAGAAGATGAGACCCGCGAGCAGGATCGGGCGCCACGACCGGCGCACTTCGCGCGGCACCGAGATGAACAGATAACGCGCGGCGTTCTGCGTCGAGAGCCGGCGCTGGCGGTAGATCAGGTTGTGGCCGGCGCCCACGAGTCGGCTCACGTAGAACATCGCGTCGGTGTCCTGCCCCGCGGAGGCGGTGCGCAGCCGCGCCAGATCGGTGGCCACTTCGCGATACTCGGCCACGAACGCGCTCACGTCGCCCTCGCTCATGGCGCGCAGCCCGGTGCGCTGCGCTTCCGCGAGCTTGGACGCGAACGCGCTCCAGCGGCCGGCGTTTCGCGCGACGATCGCGTGCCGCTCACGCGCGGCGCCCGTCGCGCCGCGTGCGGCGACGCCGCGCGCGCGCGCGGCGCGCTCCTTCTCGAACAACGAGTTGAGTTGCGCGAAGGGCGAGCCGTCGGCCGCATTCGAGGTGCGTCCTGAATCGCGCCATCAACTGTTCGGCGATCGCGCGGCGGCGCTCGGGCGCGAGCGCGCTCCGCCGCGCGAGATACCGCTCGAGCACCTCATACTCGCGGTCGGTGAGCGCCGCCGTGACCATTGCCGACCCCTCCGACGCCGGCGTGAGCGCCGTCGTGACCGGTGCGATATGCACCAGCTTCTCTTGCACCACGATCGTGCCCGCGAGGAAGTCGCCGAGCCGCTTGCCCGACGGCGAGATCGCCGCGCTCGCGATCCCCACCGCGTAGGCGAGACCGGGCTGCATGTCGAGAATGCGCGCGACATTGCGCACCGCCGACGCGCCGACGCTCACCGAGAATCCGCCATCCTGGACGACACGGATCCCGAGGCGGCGCTTGCCGGGCGTCTGGCCATCCCAGATCGCCTCGAACACCATGAAATAGCCGACCTGCACGCCGAATAGCGCGAGGATCAGGAACGCGACCGCCCAACCGCCGAGCATCTTGCCGAACGGATCATTCTTGACGTCGAGCAATGATGCGACGACCGACCAGAGGATCGCGATCAGCAGGAACCCCGCGATCATGAGCAGATAGTCGACGATCGCCGCGGCCGCGCGCGAGCCGACGCCCGCCACGGTGTACGAGAAGATCACCTGTTCCGGCGTCTCGATCTCGACCTGCTGCTCGAACGATCCGCCCGTCACTCGGCGCTCACGGTCTTGTCGCGCGCCCACTCGCGCAGCGCGGCGATCTTGTCGGCCATCGTGCGGCTGAGCGGACTCGTGGCCTTGATCTCGGCGAGCAGCATGGCGGTGGTGAGGTCGCCGTGGTCGGCGAACGCACTGTAGAGCGCCGAGACCACGACCTGCTCGATCTCCGAGCCGCTGAATCCGTCGGACGCGCCGCCGAGCGCGGCCAGGTCGAATCGCTCCACCGGCTTGGTTCCGCTTGCGCAGGTGCGATGCGAAGATCCCGGCGCGCGCGTCCGGCGTGGGGAGGTCCACGAAGAAGATCTCGTCGAAGCGGCCTTTGCGCAGCAGCTCGGGCGGGAGCCGCTCGATGTCGTTCGCGGTCGCGACGATGAACACGTCGCCGTGCCGGTCCTGGAGCCACGTGAGGAAGCTGCCGAGGAGCGCGCGTGGAGAGGCCGCCGTCGGCGTCGCCGCCGCCGCCGGCCGGCGAACGCCTTCTCGATCTCGTCGATCCAGAGCACGTCGGGCGCGACGCGCTCGGCGGTGTCCATCGCCTTCCGGAAATTCTTCTCCGTCTCGACCGATGAACTTGTCGTAGAGCGAGCCGGCGTCGAGCTTGAGCAGCGGCAGCGCCCATTCCTTCGCGACCGCTTTCGCGCACAGACTCTTGCCGCATCCGGGCACGCCGAGCAGGAGCAGGCCCTTGGGGAAGCTCAGCCCGAATTGCGACGCGCGCGTCGTGTCGGTGAGGATGAGCCGCCGCTTCGCGAGCCACGTCTTGAGCCCGGCGAGGCCGATCACATCGTTCATGCCCGTGTCGGCGGGCACGTACTGCAGCACGCCATCCTTGCGCGACGCGCTCCCGCTTCGACGCGACGACGCGCTCGATGTCCGACGCGTCGAGCTTGCCGTCCTCGACGATGGCGCGCGTGAGGATCCGCTCGGCCTCCATGAGCGTGACACCGCGCAGATTGCCAAGGAGCTGATTCGTCTGGTCGTCGGTGAGATCGACCTCCACCGTCATGCGCGCGCCTGTCTCGCGCACCACCTGGTCGAGGAGGCGGCGGTAGTCGCCGAGCTCGAGCGCGGGCAGCGCGACGCGGGTGGAGATCGACGCGACCGAATCAGGGATCGCGATGCCGCCGCCCGAAATGATGAGCGCGCCCGGCGTTCCGGCCGAAGTGCATTGCCGCGGCCTTGAGCTTCGCGACGATGGACGCGTCGGAGAGGAAGTCGCCGAATCCTTCGAGATGATAGAGCGCGGCAATGGGCGACGCGGCGATGAAGGCGAGCGCTTTCGCGGGCGTGCCGGTGTCGTACGCCGCGGCTTCGGTGCCCGCGCGGCAGCAGCCCCTGCGACGCGTTCCAATGGAAAAGCGGCAAGCCGAGTCCGGCCGCGAGGTACTGCATGACGCTCTCGGCGCGGTCATCCTCGATGGTGTCGAGTACGATCGAGCGCATATCGCGAGCGGACGAGCAACTCGAGATCGCGGACGATATCGACTGACGGCATGAACTAATGTCCCTGTCCACACGCGATTCGTCCAGCTACCGCCAACGGCGCGTGTGACGCCGCTGACGGCGCATGTGACGCCGCTGACGGCGCATGTGACGCCGCTGACGGCGCGTGTGGTCGTTGACGTGTGGCGACCACCACCACACACGCCGTGTTCGGTTGCCACACGTCAACGACCAGACGCGCCCCTGTGTAGTTGCCACACGTCAACGACCAGACGCGCCGTTTTGCAGCTATGGTCGGAACAGCGTCTTCACCCCGTTCCACCACCACGGCGGCCAAATGAGGACGAGGGGCGTCATGAGCAGCGCGACCGCGACGCGCACCGCCATCGGCTCGTCGCGCATCTTCTCCAACCGGCTCTCCTTGGCGCGCGGCGGCAGGCCGACGCCGGCCTGGTACATCGCCGAGAGCATCTGCGCGCGCTTCTCCGCCTCGCCGGCGGGATCGCCATCCAGCGGCTTGGCGCAATAGAGGCAGCGTTTCGATTGGTCCGATATCTGGCGCTTGCAGTGCGGACAGGGGATGTTCGGCATGCTCGGTGGTCCTCCGTACGCTGTGGACGATCCAGGGCGCGTGCTGGATTCGCGGCACACTGGACTTCCCCCGCACACCTCGCATCCTTTCGGGCCGGATGGAGCGTCCCCTTTTCCTCGACATCGCGAACTCCCTCGCGCTGCTGTTCATCTGCATGCTGGTGCAGGCGGCGTGCTTCATCATCACGCCCGACGGCGCAAGTCTGCCGCCGCTTGCCGCGACCGGCGTACTGGTGCTACTGGGACTCCTGTTCATCGCGCGGTACATTGCGCCGGCGGGTGGCGCGGCCCAGATCGAGCGGCGGGCCCGCTCTCGCGTGCGGGGGCTGGGCGCGCAGTGGCCGTGGAGCATCGTCGTGGCGGTGGCCATCACGGTGTTCCTGCTCGGGTTCCTGAGCATTACATGCGGCTCATGCCCGCAACCCGACACGCCGGGCGACACCACGGAGCAATACGCCGCCCTGCCGCTGGGAGTGATCCCGATAATCGTCGCCGCCGTGCTCGTGAGCCACTCATCGAGGAAGTTGTGATGCGCGGCTGGATCCAGGGGCGGCTTTCGGCGGAATTCGGGCCTGAGCGCGCGATCGTCAATACCGCCGCATTGTTCGCGGTCGCAAATCTCGACCAATGGTGGGTACCATCAATGTTCCCCTTGGTCTCGCGTGCGGCTACTCGGTGTACCTCACGCGCTCGATCTGGACGGGCGTGCTAATCAATATGGTGTTCAGTGGCTCGATCATCCTCGTGGACCACGATCCAGCGGCCGACGGCGCTTTCCCGGGGTTCGGCGAGGGAGAGAACGGTATCGCGCATATGGCCGTATTGATGACGTTGTCGGCAGTCGTCGCGGTCGCCGTGTGGCGCCACCAGCGTGTGATCCGCGACCGAACAGCCGACGATGCTCCCGAAACACCCGAGCACGCCGCGGACCACACCGATTGACCCTGCGCTCGCACATCCCGATCTTCCGTATCCCCCACTTTTCCGGATCCACCATGCGCCAAGTAACGCTCGCCGCCGCGCTCCTCGCCGCCGCCGTCTCTCTCGCGCCCGCGCAGGCGCCGAAGATCACGCCCAAAGGCGATCCGTCGATCAAGGACGACACGATCTACAAGCTGGTGGTGGATCCCAAGGACTACACCGATCAGCGCTACGTCTTCCTGCTCGATGACGGCGTTGAACGCCTCGAGGCGGATGGGTCGGGCACGCGCACGTACCGCCAAGTGGCGCAGGTGCTCACGCCCGAGGGCGCCGAGGTGTGGGGCGAGCGTTCGTTCGGTTATTCGAAGGGGCGCGAGAAGCTCACGGTGAACTGGGTGCGGGTGCTCGATCTCAAGGGCAACGTGATCAGCTCGAAGCCGGTGCACGAGCAGGAATCGCTCGCGCCGGTCGCGATGTCGGCGCCGGTGTACTCGGACGAGATGATCCATCGCGTGTCGCTCGGCGGCGTCGCGCCGGGCACGATCGTCGACTACAGCTACACCGTGGAGGTGCAGAAGCCGCTGATCCCGGGCGACTACTACACGAGCTGGAGCGTACTCACCGGCGTGCAGACGCAGCGCTCGCGATTCATCGTGGATCTGCCGGAGAAAGTCGATCCGCACATCATCGAACAGCACCTCACGTTCAAGCGGCAGGAGACCGTCGCGAAGGGGCGCCGCACGTACACGTGGGCCACGCAGGACGTGAAGAAGACCGAGCGCGAACCTTACGCGCCGGACAGCGTCTACGGCGAATCGATCAGCCTCGCGTCGCGCCTCACGTGGAACGACGTGGGCAAGTGGTACGCGGGCCTCGCGAGAGACCGCTACGCGCTCGATCCCGCGATCGAAGCGAAGGCGGCGGAGATCGTCGCCGGCGCGAAGACCGGCGAGGACACGCTGCGCGCGCTGTATCGCTGGGTGGCGCAGGACTTCCGCTACGTGTCGCTCTCGCTCGGCATCGACGGGTACCAGCCGCATCCGCCGAGCATGGTGTTCGACAACAAGTACGGCGACTGCAAGGACAAGGCGACCTTCTTCGTGGCGATCGCGCGCAAGTACGGCTACCAGGCGTACCCGGTGCTGCTGAGCGCGGATGGCGGCGTGGACACGCTCGTCCCCTCGGCGCACCAGTTCGACCACATGATCGCGGCGGTGGCGAAGCCGGGCGGAGGCTTCCAGTTCCTCGACCTCACCGCGGAGATCGTGCCCTACGGCGATCTGCCGCCGGACGAGCAGGGCGAGTTCGGCCTGCTGGTGAGAGATGACGGCGCCTCGCAGGGCGTGATCTTCCCCGAGTCGCCCGCGGGCAACAACCGTTCCACCGTGCTCATCGCGGGCGAACTCACGTCGGCCGGCGCATTCAACGGCAAGTGGACGGCGACGGCCACGGGCAACAACCAGTTCGGCATGCGCGAACAGATGTCGGCGTCCACGAAGCCGGATTCCGCGGCGCGTGCGCGCATGACGCTGAGCGTGGCGAACTCGGTGGTGGAAGGTTCGACCGGCGACAGCCTGCAGTTGTTCGAAGGGCGCGACCTGAGCGCGGTGCCGCGGTACTCCGTCGTGATCCGCGGCGGGAAGATGATCACCGACGCGGGCGGCGTGATGATCCTCGAGTTGCCGATCGCGAACTTCACGCAAACGAAGACCGTCGCATCGCTCGAGACGCGCGGCCCGCGTAAGTATCCGATCTCGAGCGGCGCGGTGTGGGGGCCCGATGAGACGGTGCAGGAATTCCGGCTCACACTTCCGCCGGGCTGGAGGGCGACGCTGCCACCGGGCGTGCACGCGAAGAGCGTGTTCGGGGAATACGAGGCGACGTACACGCAGGTGGGCCGCGAACTGCGCGTGATGCGCCGCCGCTCGGGCACGACGGGCGTCTTCCCGGCCACGGACTACCCGGCGCTGCTGGACTTCCTGCGCGAGATCACGAAGGACGACATCAAGGTCATCGTCCTCAACAAGTAGCGCCGGCGGTCACCCCCAGCGTGCGGCCAGCGCGCTGAGGGTGTCGTAATCCAGCCGGTGTCCGCCGGCGAAGCGCACGACCTCGAACGGCACGCCATGCGTGCGCAGGCGTGCCTCCTGCGCCGCGATGGTCGCGGGTGTCGCGAAGCCATCGCTGTCGCCGAGCACGAAGATCGGCGCGACGGTGCGCAGTGGATGTTCAGGACGCGAGAGGTCCATGTCGGGCGGCACCGTGCCCGCCCAGAGCACCACGGCGCCCACCGGCGCGCGGCCGTTCTCCACCCAGCGGCATATCGTGGCCACGCCCTGCGAGAATCCGAACGCCACGAGGCGCGTCGCGGAAAGATCATAGTCGTGCGCCAGCTGCGCGTGGAGCGCGTCGAGGTAGCCGATATAGTCGTCGATCTCACTCAGCCGGTCTTCGCGCGTCATCCAGCTCGCGCCGATCTTCGCCTCGGCGTGCCCGGCGTCGTCATCGCTGAGATAGAATCGCGAGAGCGCCTCCGGCGCGACGATGAGCCGCGTGCCGTCGTTCAGGATCTCGAAATGCCGGAGGAACCGCGCGGCGAGCTGGCCGTAACCGTGACACACGATCCAGAGCTGTTTCGGCGCGCCGCTCTCCGGGCCGAGCGTGTGATAGCGCGCGGTGCGCGTGACCGGGAGATGATGTTCGCGGATCATGCGACGACGGCGGGCCGCGCGGCGTGCGCGAGCGGCAGGCGCAGGGTGAATTCCGAACCGACGCCCGGCGTGGAGCTCAGTTCGACGGTGCCGTTGTGTGCGCGCGCGACGGCGCGCACGAGACTCAGGCCAAGTCCGAGCCCGCGCTTGGACCGGCTCGCATCGCCGCGGAAGGACCGGTCCCAGACGCGGTCCGACTCGTGCGGCGGGATCCCGATGCCGGTGTCGCGCACGACGATCACCGCTTCGTCGCCGGCGGCGCGCGCTTCGACGTGTACCTGGCCTCCGGGCCGCGTGTATTTCACCGCGTTGTCCACGAGATTCGCGACCGCCTGCACCACGCGGCCGCGGTCGGCGACGATGACGAGCAATGCGTCGCCCGTTGCGTCGAGCGCGATCCCCTGCTCTTCCGCGACCACGCCGTACATCTCCACGACGTCCCCGACGATGCCCGCGATGTCGACCTCCGCGAGATCCAGGTCGATAGAGCCGGCCTCAACCTCCGAGATCTCGAGCAGCGCGTCGAGCATCTTGAGAATGTTCGCCGATTCCTCCAACGAGTCCGAGAGCGCCTCGCGGTAGCTCTCGAGGTCGGGCGGAGACGCGAGGGACATCTCGGCGACGCCGCGCAGCCGCGTCATCGGCGTGCGCAGATCGTGCGCCACGTTGTCGAGGGAGGCGCGCATGCTGTCCACCACGTGATCAATGCGTTCGAGCGCGCGGTTCAGCAGAATGCTCAGCTCCTGGAACTCGTCGCCGGTGGCGTGCACCGGCACGCGCGCCTTGAGTTCCCCGGTCTCGATGATCGGCTGCAGCGAATTCATGAGCGCGCGCACGGGGCGCAGCGCGCGCGACGAGAGCAGCATGCCGCCGGCGAGACCCAACGCGACAATGCCCGCGAGCACCACGAGAAAGGTGTCGCGGAAGCGTTCGAGCACGTCATCGCGCGCTTCGCGGCTCGCGCCGACCGTGAGCGTGGAGCCATCCGGCAACGGCGCGGACAGGAGGTCCATGGCGTTGCGCCTGCGGCGGGCGCTCTCGCCGGCCGCTCCGGTCGCGCGCGCGAACCGGCGCGCCTGACTCGAATCGCCGGCGTTCGAGATCAACGTCGCGCCGCGCGGATCGGTGAGGCGCACGACCATGCCGCTCAGGCGGCCGCTCGCGCGGTCGGCGTCCACGCGCGTCGAGAGCGCCTTCGCGCCGCCCTCGGAGAATTCCTCGGCGTACGTGCTCACCACGAACTGGATCCCCAGGCGGTCCTTCGCCTCGAGCGAGTTCGCGAGCAGCAGATACGAGAGCGTGAAGAGCAGCACGGAACTGAGAACGAACAGCGCGGTGGACCAGAGGATGACGCGGAAGCTGGCCGTGCGCCGGATGGCGTTAAGGCGCTCGAAGGACATAGCCCGCTCCCCGAACGGTATGGATCAGCTTATCGGCCGCATCGAGATCGAGCTTGCGCCGCAACCGGCAGACGAGCACGTCCACGACGTTCGTTTGCGGATCGAAGTCGTAGCCCCACACCTGCTCCTGGATCGTGGTCTTCGACACCACGCGCGCAGCGTTGCGCATGAGATATTCCAGCAGCGAGAACTCGCGCGGAGGGAGATCGATGCGCCGGTTGCGGCGGCGCACCTCCCGGCGCAGGAGGTCCATCGTGAGATCGCCCACCGCGAGCAATGTGGGCTCCGTCGCCGCCGCGCCGCGCCGTACGAGCGCCTGCAACCGCGCGAGCAACTCCGAGAAGGCGAACGGCTTCACGAGATAGTCATCGCCGCCCGCCTGCAGCCCGCGCACGCGTTCGTCCACCTTGCGCTTGGCGCTGAGCACGAGCACCGGCGTGTTCACGCCCTTCGCGCGCATCGCGCGAATGACCGAGAGCCCGTCGAGCGCAGGCAGCATAATGTCGATCACCGCGACGTTGTACGCATCCGTGGCCGCGAGCCGGAGCCCCTCTTCTCCGTCGACGGCGGAGTCCACGGAGAATCCCGCCTCCTCGAGTCCCTTGCGCAGGAAGGCGGCGATCTTCGGATCGTCCTCAACGAGCAGCAGGCGCAGGGTCATTTGTCCACAGGCGAGGGTCTCGCACGACCAACAGAGTATAACCGCGGATCAGTGCGCGATGGAGAGTACGATCTTGCCGGCGCCGGCGTTGGATTCCATGCGTTCGTGCGCCGCGCGAACATCCTCGAGCGGGAACACGCGGTCGACCGAGGGAACGATCGCGCCGCTGTCGAGGAGCGGCAACACGGCGCGCTCGAACTCGCGCGTGGCCTCGATCTTCTCTTCGAGGGAGCGGCTGCGCAGCACGGTGCCGCGGATGCTCAACCGGCCGCGGAGCACCGCGCCGAGGGGAAGGTCGGTGCGCGCGCCCGCGAGCGTGCCGAGCAGGATGAGCCGGCCGCGCGGCGCCATCGCGGGGATGCTCGCGCCGGTGTACGCGCCGCCGAGGAGGTCGAGCACAATGTTGGCGCCGCCCGCGGCGGCGAGCGCGGGGAGCGCGCCTGAGATTCCGGCCGATGGATCCGCAATGATCGCGCCATCCGTCATCCCAACGGCGCGCGCGGCCTCGAGCTTGCTCTCGTTGCGCGCCGTGCCGTAGGCCGCGCCGCCAAGCGCGCGCACGAGCTGAACAGCGGCGAGTCCGACGCCGCTGCCCACCGCGTGGATCAGCACGCGGTCGCCGGCGTGCATTTCCCCTTGGCGGAGCGCATCATGCGCCGTGATGAATGCCTCCGGCACCGCGGCGGCCGCGGCCCAGTCGAGACGTGCGGGCACGCGCGCCACTGCATTCTCATGCGTCACGAGATAGCCGGCGTACGCGCCGCCTCCGACGATGCCGCACACGCGATCGCCGTCGCGCCAACGGCTGGCGCCGGCTCCGCGCCCCGCGATCTCACCGGCGAATTCCATGCCCGGGATGTCCGCCGGCCAACCGGGCGGCGCGGGATATCGGCCCTCGCGCTGGTGGATGTCCGCGCGATTCAGCGCGGCGGCGTGCACGCGAACGAGCACCTCGCCCGCTCCTGGTTCCGGGCGCGGCACGTCGCGTACGTGCAAGACCTCGGGGCCGCCGAAACTCTCGATCACCACCGCACGCATGGTGTAGGATGGCATGCTTTGAATATGCCTCCGCGGCTGTTTCCCGGGGTGCCGGGGGGCGTCTTGTAAAGAGAAGCGCCCGGCATAAGCTTCGGGTCGTCTTCTCCCCACCACCTGAGTCCATGTTCCGAGCGTTCCACCCACTGTGCCGCGCCGTCGCCCTGCTGTCGCTGCTCGCGGCGGCGTGCTCGTACCCGACGGATAATAGCGCGGGTGCGTGGGTGACGATCACCGCGCCTCCGCTGATCATCCGCGGAGCGGACACGGTGCTCACAGCGCACGTCTTCCTGCTCGAACACGGGAGAGACACGGTGGAAGTGAAGAACGTCGAGGTCACGTGGACCACCGGCGACCCGACGCTCGCGTCGATCACTCCGCTCACGAGCCGCACGGCGCGGGTGACCGGAGTGAATGCGGGGTTCGTCACGATCACCGCCTCCGCGCCCACGCTGCAGAGCTCGAAGCCAATGGCGCTCGTGCTGCGCGTGTCCAATCCGCTCGCGCTCGACGGCATCTCGCCCGACGTCGTGAAGTACGGCGAGCAACTGACGGTGACCGGCCCGGGCGCGGAGAACGTGGACGTGCTCTTCCTGGGCTCGCAGGCGCTGGCGCTGAACAGCTTCTCGTCGACCAAGAACGACACGCTCGGCACCGGGACGAGCAGCTTCTGGGTGCCCTTCCCGGCGCGAAGCTCCGACACCATCACCGCGATCGGCAACGGCGTCATCACGGGACTCCGGCACCCGATCACCGTGATCGACACGATGGACCTGTTCGATCCCAACAGTTCCACGCCCGCGGTGATCGACATCGATCAGCGCCCGTACCGCAACGGGAGCAGCCCGGGAACGCTCCCGTATTACCTCGCGTTCTTCAACCCGGCGCTCTACGCGGAGGATCCGCGCACCGCGCCCTTCCGCGACGATTGGTTCCGCTTCACGACCGCTCATCCCGATTCGGCGTTCACCTTCGTGTACGTCGCGCCGGGGCTGTTCGGGCGCGAGGCGACATACTTGGCTGCGCCGGTCACGGCGTCAACGCTATTCACGCCGGACTGGAGCTACGGCAGCGGCCACTACAATTGCAAAGGCAATTCGTTCACTCCCGGCGAGGAGTTCAACAACGGATTCGAGGTGGCGTTCACGAGGCTGCCGCCGGGAGGCGTGGACCTGGTCTCGCTCTTCGTCGACCGCGGCACGTACGAGGTGATCATCGTCGGACTGTACCTCGCACCGAACGGCACGCACCCCGACCGGTTCGGCGGCGCCAACACGTGCGATCTCGCGGATTCGAACTTCGCGAACCCCGCGCTCAAGATCGACCTCAGCTCTACGTTCTCGGACACGCTGACGATCGACAATGCGTTCGGGCTCGCCTGGCTCCGTTTCCACGTGGCGGGACCGGGGACGCAGACCGTGCTCGTGAAGATGGCGTCGCGCAAATTCCCGGACATCACCGGCATCCCCTCGGTGAACCTCTATGTGTTGAACGTCCCGACGACGAGCGCTCCCCTTTCGGTCCTGCAGAGCGCGACGGGCGGTGGCCTGAACAAATCGCTCTCGGTCTCTCTCGCCGCGGGCGATTACTACCTCGTCGTGCACGATTCCGTCGGAGTGCCGGCGCGCTACTCGCTGTGCATGACCGTGTCCGCGTCCTGCGCGCTCACGCCGCTGCCGGACGTCGCCGGACCCGCATCCGCGCCGAACGTGAGCCGCCGAGCCACGAACCCGTACCTGAACTTCGACTCGCTGCTCGCGACCCCGCGCAAACGCCGCACGCGCCAATGAGCCTGCTCCTCGAGCGCCTCACCCGCACGCTCGCGGGCCGCTACACCGGCATCGAACTCCTCGGCGCCGGCGGCATGGCGTCCGTATTCCGCGCGCACGACGTCGCGCTCGACCGCACCGTCGCGATCAAGGTGCTGCCGCCCGACCTCGCGCCCGAGGATCGGCTCATCTCGCGCTTCGAGCAGGAGGCGAAGCTCGCGGCCAAGCTCGACCATCCGAACATCATCCCGATCTACCGCGTCGAGAGCGAGAAGGGGCTCAACTACTTCGTGATGAAGTACGTGTCGGGCAAATCGCTCGACGCCATCCTGATCCCCGGCCGGCCGCTGGACGTGGAGTTCACGATGCGCGTGCTCACCGATGCCGCGGCGGCGCTCGGCCACGCGCACCAGCGCGGCGTGGTGCACCGCGATGTGAAGCCCGCGAACATCATGATCGACATCGATGAGCGCGTGATCCTCACCGACTTCGGCATCTCCAAAGCGATGGAGACGGCGAGCGGCATCACGAAGACGGGGATCATCGTGGGCACGCCGCACTACATGGCGCCCGAGCAGGCAATGGGCAGCGCGGTGGATGGACGCGCCGACCAATACGCGCTCGCATGCGTGGGCTATCAGATGCTGACCGGCGAGCTGCCCTTCCCCGGCGACATCGCGCACGCGGTGCTGCACCGCCACATTACGAGCAAGCGAAGCCGCTGGCCGCGCGCCGCGCCGACGCGCCGCCGGCGATGGTCGCGGCGATCTCGCGGGCGATGATGAAGGAACCCGGCGCGCGCTATGCCGACATGGATGAGTTCGCGGCGGCGCTGGAGGGGCGTGCGCGTTCGTCGCGCAGCGGAGCGCGCCCGCGCACGATCGCGCCCACCGTGGCCGTCGAGGCGGCCACCGGGCCCACCAGCTCCGGCACGGTGGAGTTCGAGCGGAGCCTGTCGCGCAGCCGCCGGTGGCGCATGGCGCGCTGGGCAGGGGCGCTCGTGCTCGTCGCGGCGGCAGGCGCGGCGCTCGCACGGAGACAGACCGCGCCGCCGCCCGTCGCGCCGCCACCCGCGCCCGCGCACGATACCGCGGCGCCCGTGACCACGGCCGCGGCCGCGTCCGACAGCACGCGTGCCGGAACGGTCGCACCACCCGCCGCGCCGCCGACCGCGCCGCCGACCGCACCGCCGACCGCACCGCCGCGTGCCGTGCCGGTGGTCCGCCCCGTGCCGCCCAAGCCCGTGCCGCCGCCCGAAGCAGCGTTCGCGTCGCTCACGGTGGATGCGGATCCCTACGGCACGGTGTACGTGAACGGTCATCCGCTCGGCCCAACACCGGTGGAGAATTATCGTCTCACAGTCGGTGCGACCTACGAGATCAGCGTTGAGCGCGAGGGATACAAGACCAAGAAAGAGACGATTCACGTGACGCGTCCCGACGAGGTGCATCGCAAATACGTGCTCGACCCGGTGCAGCCGTAATGCGCGCCCGCGCGCTGATCTGCGCGCTCGTCGCGGCCGCGCCTGCACTCGCGGCGCAGGAGAACGCGCTCGTGCGCCAGGCGGTGGCCGCGTACGACGACCTCGACCGTTCCACGGCGATCAAATTGGTGAATCGCGCGCTCGCGGAGCGCCTCTCGAACGCCGACCGCGCGCGCGCGTACGAAGTGCTCGCCTTCTCCTACGCCGCGCTCGACTCCGTTCGCCAGGCGACGGCGGCGTTCAGGCAGCTGCTCGTGATCGACGCCGATGCCGATCTCGATCCGGGGCGCATTTCGCCCAAGATCACCGGCGCGTTCGCGCTCGCGCTCGGCCAGGTGCTGGTCGTGCGCAAAGTGCAGATCGACAGTGCCGCGTTCATCGCCGGCACGGAGATCGTCCCCGTGGTGTTCACGGTCACGCATCCCGCGCGCGTGCGCGTGCGCATCCTTGGCGCGGGCGGCGACGTGCTCATCGATTCCGCGGTGAGCCCCGGACCCACGCTCACCAAGTGGAACGGACTCATGGCCGACGGGCGCGCCGCGATATCGGGCGATTACCGGATGGTGATCGAAGCGAGCGCCGGCAGCGACCTGTACTCGCGCGCGATCCCCTTCCGCGTCGCGGCCGCGCCGGTGGACACGCTGCCCCACCTCACGTCGCTGCCGGGCTACGAACTGCTGCCCGAGATGACGGAGCCGCCGCGCAGCTGGCGCCCGCTCGGCATCGCGGCGCTCGTCACCGCCGGCGTCGCCGGCGCGACGCTGGCGCTCAACAACTCGAAGCTCGGCAGCGCATCGCAAACGCCGCTGCTCATCGTGAGCGGCAGCGCGCTGCTCGTGGGCGGCCTCGCGGTGGCCAAGAAGCCGGCGGCCGTGCCGAACACCGCGAACATCCGGTACAACAACTTGGTGAAGGAACAGTTGGCGAAGCAGAACCTCGAGATCGCCAAGGAGAATGCGCGCCGGCGCACCGAGGTGCGGCTCACGATCACGGCGCTCGCCGCGGCGGGCGGATCGTGAGCGCGGCGTACCGGCTCCGCGCCGCGATCGCGCTCGTCGTCGGGGGCGCGTTCACGGCGCATGCGCAAACGATCGTGGCCGGCGTGCAGGCCGCGGGCGGTGCGTACCAGGAACAGGGGCCGGCGCTCGACTTCACCGGCTGGGGGCCGGCGGTCTCGCTCGATGGCAGGTGGAAGAACTACGAAGTGGATCTGAGTCTGCTGCGCATCTCGTTCTCGCCGTCGAGCGCCTCGTCGGACGCCGACGGATTCGACATGACGCAGTTCGACGGGCGCGCGCGCTGGTCCATCAACGCCATGTGGAGCGTGGAGGCCGGTTATCTGCAGCGCACCATCGCGCCGACGACCGCGGCGCAGGGCATGAGCGTGATCCCGGTGGGCGGGCGGATCGCCTTCGATCTCGCGCCCGGCGCGAAGATCTCCGCGCATGTCGATTACCTGGCCGCGGCGAAGTTCTCCGGCGGTGGCTCGGCGCCATTCGCACTCGAGCTGGGACTGAACACCTACTACGCGCCGGGCGCCGGCTCGCTGCGCTTCACCGCGGACTTCGCGTTCGACCGGATCGACCGGCAAACGACATCGGGCGGCGTCACCTCCGCGGTGCCGATCCAGAGCTCGATCGTCGCGCTCGGCGTCGCGCTCGCTTTCTAGAGCGCGGGGCGCGGCACCTCGTATCGGTCGCGCAGCGGCATCAGCGTCTTGCATGCCGGCTGCAATCCCCAATTGCACGCGCGCAAATAGAAGCGACGCGCGGCCGTCGTATCCGCCTTCGCGAGATACTTGTCTGCGATCGCGAGGCACTTCGCGTTCGTCGCGTTCGGCCGCGGACCCTGGCAGTCGTCGCTGTACCACCGGTCAGCGTCCACGCTGCCCTGCACGCGTTCTATGAACGCGATCTTGTAGCAGCCCATGCCGTTGTATTCGCACGCCACCTTGAACGATCGCAGCGCGGAAACCGTGTCGCGGCCGTTGAGCTGCAGGTCGCCGAGCGTTTCGCAGGATGAGAGTTCACCCTGCCGGCAGGCCATATCGAGCGCCTGTGACGCCCCGGGAATGTCGCCGGTAGCGCGCAGCGACTTGCCCAGTCCTTCACAACTCGCCCGTTCGCCGTGCGAACACGCGATGAGATACAGCTCCGCCGCCTGCGCGGGCATGAGGCCGACGTTCGGATCGTGCGCGATGCGATAACAGTACTGTCGCGGACGCGCCGAGCAGGCGCGCACGAACAGCGGCATGGCGGCCGTGGAGTCGTGCCGCTTCCACGCGGCGTAGCCGAGCGCGGCGCAAGCCTCGGGCGCACTGAGGCTGTCACCTTTTTCGCAGAGATCCCTCGCCGGCCCCAGCGCCGCGCCGCGCTGAGGAACGATATGGGCGAACTCCTGACATGCGTACTGATCGCCGCGACCGCAGGGTTCGCCGTAGTAGTCGGCGCGCCGGTACCACTGGGTGCCGAGCATCCCCGCGATGAGCACTCCCAGAAGGATGACCGCGTCCCAGCGCGGCGCGTCGAATGCCTCGCGCGCGGGTGCGCTCAGCATTCCGGCAGCGAACAGTGCGAAGAAGATCCCGAACACCACCGGCACGAGCACGAGCACCCACGCGACCGTGGAGACCATCGCTTCAACGCCGTTCGACGAACGCATGCCGTGCGAGAACTCGAGGACCATCAGGTAGAGCAGCCCGACGTTGAACAGGACCATCGCGGCACTCACGACCGCCGCTGCCCATCGCGCGACGCGCGAACGGAGCGCGAGTCCCGCGCTGGTGGCGGCGAGCAACACGCCCACCGCGAGGAAGGGCGGCTGCCAATGCAGCAGCGCGCGCCCCGACAGCAGGAAACAGAGGGCGGCCGCGATCCCGAAGAAGACCGCCGGGATCGCAGGCGCGCGCACGAGCGCGGTGCGACGGTCAGGCATAGAAGTACCGCGTGAGATGGAAGAACACCGGCGCCGAGAAGCAGAGGGAATCGATCCGGTCGAGCACACCGCCGTGGCCCTCGATGATCGCGCCGAAATCCTTCACGCCGCGATCGCGCTTGATCGCGCTCATGATGAGCCCGCCGGCGAATCCGAGGAGCGCGATCGCGAGCGCCATGAGCCCCGCGACGAGCGGCGAGAACGGCGTCGCCCACCAGATCGCCGCGCCGACCAGCGTGGCCGTCGCGACGCCGCCAATGAATCCTTCCCAGGTCTTGTTCGGGCTCACTTTGGGCGCGATCGGATGTTTGCCGAACGTCTTGCCGAACACGTACTGGAAGACGTCGCTGATCTGCCCCACGATCACGAGGAAGAGGAGCAGCTTCGCGTCGCCGACGTAGCCCTGGATCGGCAGGAACAGCAGCGCCGGAGCGAAGCTCAGGCAATACACGCACGCCATGAGTCCCCAGGTGATCACGCCGGTGCGCTCGAGAAAGAGCTTCGTGTCGCCCGATGCGGCGGCGATCACCGCAATGAAGATGAGCGCGTACACCGGCAGGAAGATCGAGTACAGCCCGTACCAGTCGATCCAGATGAAATAGTACTGGAGCGGCGTGAACAGGAAGAAACTCCAGAAGATGATGTGCGCATCGCCGGGCTGCGTGGGCGCAATGGTCATGTACTCGCGCAGCGCGAGCAGCGACAGCAGCGTGAACAGCACGAGCGATCCCGCGCCGCCGGTCATCACGGCGATCCCGAACACCACGCACATGAGCCACCACGCGCGCACGCGCGCGTTGAGATTGTTCACGGTGGCGCGTCCGCGTTCGCTCTTCACCGTGCGCGACAGCGCGAAGCCCGCGATCGACGCCACGATCAGCAGCGCGAACACGCCCTCCAGCAATTCCCGCAGCGCGACATCGTGCCAGGGCGTCATGCGTCCCTCAGCCGCACGACGGCGGCGCGCACGCGCTCCAGGAACGGTTCCTTCGCTTCGCCCGCGCCGATCGTGATCGCCGGGCCGAAGGTCACGCGGCTCAGCAGCGGGGCCGGCAACACTTCACCCTTGGGCAGGATGCGATTCAGGTTCGCGAGATACACGGGGATGATCTCCGCTTCGGGTCGGCGCAGAGCGAGATGGTACAGCCCCGCGCGGAACTCGGCCACTTCGCCGCCGGTGCCGCGCGTCCCCTCGGGAAAAAGGATGAGCGAGCTGCCATCCTCGAGCGCCGCGGCCATCTGGTCGATCGCCGCGCGCGCCGCCGCAAGACGCGAGCCATCGGTGTCGGCGGCCGGCGGCGGGCGGACGGTCGATGAGCACGGCGCGGAAGACATGCCGCGCGAGATATCGGCGGATCGCGCCGCGCTCCCAGTAGTCGCGCCCCGCGACGGGACGCGTGAGCCGGCGCAGCGTCGCCGGCAGCGACGACCAGAGCACGATGAAGTCGAGATGGCTGGAGTGGTTCGCGACGTACACCCGCTGCCGCTCCGACGGCTCGACGCCCACCCACACCACTCGCGCGCTGCTCAGCAACTTCGTGAGCGCGACGAGGACCCACGTCGCGATCACTGCGAGAGGTCGCGCGCGATGAACTGGGTGCGCCGCACCGCGGTCACCGCCGAACCGAGCACGATGACGATCAGCGCCGGCGCCATCACCCAACCCGGACGGAACGACTCCATTGACCAGTTCCTGGCGGTGAACGACGACGTCTGGAAGGCGGCGAGGAGCGCGCCGAGGGTGATCACGAACATCCGGTGCTGCTTGGCCATGGGTCCGGTGAAGTACTGCGTCGTGCCCAGCGCTCCCCCGAGCACGCGGATGTACGCGGTGAGCATCGCGAGCAGCGCGGCGCACCAGCCGAGCGCCGATCCGCCGGGCACGAGCCACTCCACCGAGTAGCCGGCGCCCACGAGGATGAACGAATCGGAGAGCCGGTCGGGGATGTCGTTCCACATCTCACCGAGCTTGCCCTTCATCCCGTGCTCGATCGCGAGGAGCCCGTCCAGCATGTTGCAGAGGAGGCGCAACTGCACGCAGGCCGCGCCGAGCAGCCAGAAGCGCGCGGGGTTCGCGGTGTCGGGCGTGACGTTCATGAACGCGAGGCCCGCGAGCGCCGCGAACACGACGCCGGCGACCGAGACCTGGTTGGGCGTCGCGCCCATCCGCGCGAGGCTGGCGGCGAGCTTGGTCGCCCACGCTTTCGTGCGGGTCTTGAGGAACCGTCTCGACGGTCCGGTATTGGGCTCGGTCATGCCCTTAGGACGACCCGCGAGCCCCCCGGTCAGCCGGGGCCTCTAATGAAGAGCGCCCCGCCGGAGAACCGGCGGGGCGCTCGATCGTCCGGCTTGAAACGCCGGAGCTAGTACTCGGTGGAGCCCGGCTGCTGCCCCTTCTTCGGCGGGAAATTGTAGAACATTCGGTTCATTGCGCTCTCGAGCTGCTGCGCGCGCCCCTGCATGTCCTCGGCGATCTCGGCCTTCGCGTTCCCGCGCCACACCATCTCATTCAGCTTGGTGTCGACGAGCACGACGATCAGGTTGCCGAACGGGATCTGCTGCTGCGTGGTGGTGGAGACTCCGACGCCACCGTAGCCCATCCCGCCATAGTAACCGCCGTAGCCGTATCCGCCCCAGCCCCCCCAGCCCGCACCGTAGCCGTAGCCAGAGCTCACCGTGGTGTACTGCGTCTCGGAGTGCTGGTTCGCGCGGTACGTGACGTAGAGCTGCGGATCGGAGGTCGTCTCCGTGAGGCCGCGCTTCTTGAGCGCCGAGTCGATCGCCGCCTTGATCCGGTCATTGGCGAAGGGCGGAAGCGACTTGTCCACCGTGTCGGGCAAGAAGGCGAACGTCTTGTACTGCTGGAAGTCGACGTTCGGATTCCAGTCGGTGTTCACCTGGACCTCGGCTCCGCACGCTCCGAGCGCGGCGGCAAGCGTGGCCGCGCCGGCGAGCGCGGTAAGGGTGCGGCGGCTGATGGGCATCACGGTGAACGGTCCTCGTGCGGAAGGTACGCTGCCGCCTCGTGCGGCAGGGCTGACTAGCTTACGGCGCGGCAGGGGCAAAGTTCCCGCGCCGCCCGCTAAAACTGCGCGGCGGACCGACCCGAGGCCAGCCCGCCGCGCACGCTACGGCATGGGACGAAGGTCCTAGAACTGGTTGCTGCTGGGCATCGTGCCCGCCTTCGGCGGGAACTGCGCGAACAGCTGTTGCATTGCTTGCTGCACGAGCTGCGCGTTGGACTCATTGTCGTTGAGCTGCGCGTTGGCCTCGCCGCGCCACACGAGCTGGTTCAGCTTGGGATCCACCATTGCGAGCGTGAGCGCGCCATAGGGGATCTGCTGCGCCGTCGTGGTGGAGACGCCCCCACCATAGCCGCCCCAGTAGCCGCCGTACCCGCCCCACGCGGGTCCGTAGCCGTAGCCGCCGTAGCCGACGGTGGTGTACTCCGTCTGGTGGCTGAGGTTGACGCGGTAGATCACGATGAGCTGCGCGTTGTTGTCGTCACGCGTGAGGCCGTGCGACAGCATCTGATCGGCGATCGCCTGGCGGATGCGCTGCTGCGTGAAATTCGAGTACGGCAGAGTGTCGTTCTTGAACGTCCACGTCTTGTACTTCGTGAAGTCGATGGTGGTGTTCCAGTCGGTGTTCACGGTGAGCGAGCTGCAACCCATCGCCGCCGCGATCGCGGCCACCGACAGCGCACGCGCGACGACGTTGACCGATCTCACAGATGCCATGCGCATATCCGGTCTCCTCAGCAGGTGGGTCACGGTTCGCCGCGATAGATGCACCCGGAGGTGCACGTCTCTTTCACGGTGATGGCGGACAGGCCCGCCAGCCTTGGCGCGAGACGCTCCCAGATCCAGCGCGCGATGCGCTCGCTCGTGGGATTGTCGAGCCCGTCGATCTCGTTCAAGTAGCGATGATCGAGCGTATCGATCAGCGGCTCGGCGGCCGCCTTCACATCGGCGAAGTCCATCACCCAGCCGGGCCGCGCATCGAGCGCGCCGGCGACGTGGATGGTCACGCGGAACGAGTGCCCGTGGAGGCGCGCGCACTTGTGCCCCTCGGGCACGTTCGGCAGGCGGTGCGCCGCCTCGAAACTGAATCTCTGAAGATCTCCATCGGCGCCGCGCTAGGGAAGACCGAGCAGTTTATGCGTCTGCAGACTCAGCCGCCAGCGCGGGATGTTCCAGGCAATACTCGCACCGCGAGCGCCGTGTTCCGTTCGCGGTGCGGGCCATCCATCGGCTGCAGGAAGAAATGCCGGAATCGAGCGACTCGAAACGCGCCGGCGCGCGCCCGCTCCTGCGGGATACACCAGCTTGAGTTCGTCGCCCGCGCGTAAGCACCAGCGGCGCCGCGGCTTTCGGGCTCACGCACACCCAGTCGACCGGCGCCTTGGAGCCGGCTGCGTGCCATTCGTCTCGATCGCGACGCGAAAACCGCGCTCGTGCAGCGCGTCCACCGCGCGCCGCGTCGAGCTGCAGCGTGGGTTCGCCGCCCGTGCACACCACGAAGGCGATCCTCGCGCGCTCACGCGCCGGCCACGCGCTTCCACGGCGGCCGCGAGCTCGCGCGGCATCCGCGAACTTGCCGCCGTCGGGGCCGTCGGTGCCGACGAAGTCGGTGTCGCAGAAATCGCAGACGGCGCTCGCGCGATCCTGCCTCGCGCCCCGTCCACAGATTGCAGCCCGCGAATCGGCAGGAACACCGCGGCCTGCCCGCGTGCGCGCCCTCGCCTTGCAGCGTGTAGAAGATCTCCTTCACGGTGTACGTCATGGTCGCGGCGTACGGGATCGGGTCGGTCGCGCCCGGCCTGTTCGAATCCCCGGCGGCGCAGCAGACACGCATCGCAGCGGCCGCAGCGGCGCCGTCGGCGCGCGGGTCGTAACAGCTGCGCGTGAGCGCAGTAGTCGACGCCGAGCGCGAGGCCGCGGCGGATGATCTCCGACTTCGTGAGGTCGATGCAGCGGCGCGTGGATGCGAAAGATGCCCCCCCTTCGACGCCGGCGCGCGTCGCGAGATTCGCCATCTGCTCGAACGACGCGAGATACTCGGGCCGGCAGTCAGGATAACCGGAGTAATCGAGCGCGTTCACGCCGATGAAGATGTCCTCCGCTTCCGATACCTCGGCGAACGCGAGCGCGAACGACAGGAAGATCGTGTTGCGCGCCGGCACGTACGTCACCGGGATGCCGCCGCCGATCTCCTCGGCGCGCTCGTGCTTGGGCACCTCGATGTCGGCGGTGAGCGCCGATCCGCCGAAGGCGCGCAGGTCGATCTCCGTGACGACGTGGCGCTTCGACGCCCAGCGCCTTCGCGACGCGCGCGGCGAAGTCGAGCTCGCCCGCGTGGCGCTGGCCGTAGCGGAAGGAGAGCGCGTGCGTCTCGTAGCCCTCGGCGCGCGCGATCGCGAGCGTCGTGGCCGAGTCAAGCCCGCCGGACAGGAGGACCACCGCGCGCCTGGGAGACACGATGGGAAAGCTATTGCTCTGGTCGCAAATTGGGCGAGAGCCCGGCCAAATCACATCATGGGGTTCATCGTGCTAATCCTGTCAAATGCAGTTCAAGCCCATCCAACAGAACTGCTTTGACATGATTTACGAGATTGACATGATCGGAAGATGTGGACGAAGGTGTCGCGCGCGGATAGACTGTCCACCATGATGCGATTCATGTCGTCGCGACGCGTGAAGTGGGTCATTGGCACGGTCGTGTCGCTGGTGATCCTGTATGCGATAGCGGGATTCTTCATCGCGCCGCGGATCGTGCGCGCGCGGCTCGCGAAAGAGATCGGGGCGGCATTGCACCGGCCGGCGGCGGTCGGGCCCGTGAGAGTGAACCCGTTCACGTTCGCGGTGACGGTCGACAGCCTGCGCGTGGCGGACCGCGATGGCGCGATGCTCTTCGCGTGGGACGAGTTCTACATCAATTTCGAGCTCATCTCAATGCTGCACCGCGAGCTCGATTTCGCGGAGGTGCGCCTCGTGCGGCCGTATGGCCGCTTGGTGGTGCGGCGCGACGGCTCACTCAATGTGACGGACATCGTGGATTCGATGAAGGCGGCGCCGAGCACGGGCGCGGCGCCCGTGCTCTCGATCGACGCGCTGCACATCGAGGGCGCCCGGCTGGACGTGCTCGACAGCGCGACCGCGCGCCCCTTCGCGACGACCATCGGTCCGTGGCGCATCGACCTGTCGGCGTTCGCGACGCGGCGGGACAACAACAGCCGCTATTCGTTCTCGGGCCGCACCGAGAGCGGCGAATCGTTCGCGTGGGCGGGCACGGTCACCGTAGATCCGCTGCGGTCATCGGGCGAATTCTCATTGGACAGTCTCAAGCTCCCGAAGTACGGCCCGTTCTACGAGCGCACAGTGGCCTTCGACGTGGTGCGCGGCATCGCCGGCCTCAAGGCGAAATACGACATCGACTTCGCGCCCGCGAGCCGCAAGATGCAGCTCACGGGCGGCGAGCTACGCGTGGGCGATCTGGCCATCGTCGAGCGCGGGCGCACAGATACCGCGATCGCGGTGCGCGAGCTCGTGATCGGCCGCGTGAGTGTGGACGCCATCGCGCGGCGTGCGTACATAGGTGAGATCACGTCGCGCGCGGGCGTGCTGAACGCGCTGCGCAACCGCGACAGCACGATGAACGTCTTCCGCCTGATGGCGACGCCGAAGGACTCCGGCGCCGCGCCGGCGAAGCCCTGGCGCTGGCTGATCGCGCGCATCGCGGCCGACAGCTACACGGTGAACTTCCTGGACTCCGCCACGGTGAAGCCCGCGACGATCGGCGTGAAGTACGCCGCCGTGACGCTCGACAGCGTCTCGAGCGATTCGGCGCGCGTGTCCAAGCTCCATGCGACCACCACGTGGGGGCAGCGCGGTGCGCTGCAGGCCGACGGCGACATTGCGATCTGGAAGCGCATGGGCGACCTGCAGATCTCGGCCCGTGACGTGTCGCTGCGTCCGTTCGACCCGTATGGCAAGCCGAAGATGAACCTCGTGATCAGCGACGGCCGACTCGCCGCGACCGCGCGCATCACGTACAACGTCGCCGATTCGCTCCACCCGGACTTCACGTACAAGGGCGATCTTCGCGTCGATCGCTTCGCGACGGTAGATGGGAAGGACCGCCTCCCCTTCTTGAGCTTCTCGGTGCTGCGATTCACGGGCGTGGATTATGCGTACAAGACTAACCGCCTCGTGATGAAGGAGATCCGCCTCGATGATCCCGCGGTCTTCTTCCGGATCGCCGAGGACGGCTCGTCGTCGATGCGCACCATCTTCCCGACATTGGGCGGCGACAGTACGAAGGCAGATTCGTCCGCCACGCACGACTCGGCGCCGCCGCCCCCGAAGGCGGCGGCCGCTGGCGCGAAGCCCGGCGCCGACTCACGTACCAAAGTCAGTTCCAGCGGGAAGACATCCATCGGCCGCGTCGTCATCAACAACGGCTCGATCCATTCTCGACGACAAGTCGCTGCAGCCGGCCGTCGCGTTCGGCGTGACGAAGATGAACGCGGTGACTGGCCGGCTCTCTTCGGACTCGCTCGGCAGCGGCACGCTCGACATGACCGCGTCGATCGATGATGTCGCGCCGGTGAAGATCAGCGGGCGGTTCAACCCGCTCAGCGACAAGGAGGGGAGCGATCTCGTCGTCGATCTGCAGGGGATGGAGCTGGTGCCTGTGGGGCCGTACTCGGGGAAGTACCTCGGCTACCTGATCGCGAAGGGGAAGATGAAGGTGGAGATGAAGTACCGCGTCGTGGGCCGGCAGCTCAAGTCCGAGAACAAGCTGACGCTCGACGAGTTCGATTTCGGCGACAAGACCGAGAGCAAGGAAGCGACGACGATGCCGGTGAAGCTCGGCTTCGCGATCATGCGCGACCGCAGCGGACAGATCGTGTTCGACGTGCCGATCGAGGGGAATCTGGACGATCCGAATTTCCATTTCGGCCGGGTGATCGGGCGCGCGATCCTGAACGTGCTCACGAAACTCATCACGTCGCCGTTCAAGCTGCTGGGCGGCATGTTCGGCGGCGGCACCACCGCGGACCTGAGTTATGCGGAGTTCGCGCCGGGCATCTCGGCGCTCGCGCCGGCCGAGGACAAGAAGCTCGATGTGCTAGCGAAGTCGCTCTTCGAGCGGCCCGCGCTCAAGCTCGGCATCGCCGGCGCGGTGGACACCGTCGCCGATCCCGCGGCGCTCCGCACCGCGAAGCTCGAGGCGCAGATGCGGCTCAAGAAATGGACCGCGCTCAAGGCGAAGAGATCCGAACACGCCGCCGGTGGACAGCGTGATGCTCACGCCCGAGGAGCGCGACAAGCAATTGACGGCGGCGTTCGCGGTCGCGTTCCCGGCGGACAGCGCCGTGCTCGCGGCGAAGAAAGTGAAGAGCAGCGCGCCGCCCTACCCCGCCGCCGAGATGGAGCGGCGGCTCGCGGCAACGATCGCGATCACGCCGGACGATCTGCATCTGCTCGCGACCGCGCGCGCGAAAGCGTGCCTCGATTATCTACTCAGTGTGCCCGCGAACAAGATCGAAGTGGAAAGGGTGTTCCTTACAGAGGGAGGAATGAAGACAGACGGATCGCGCGCGGTGTTCACGCTGCAGTAGCTACCGAACTGCCGATCGTCGATTGCCGGGAGTCGATGAGGAATCACAACACATTCCCTAACGGCACTACGCGGTGCTGTTAGGGAATATGTTTTCATGCCATATCGACTCCCGGCAATCGACGATCGGTATTTCAAGCAGTTACGGTTCGACCACCAGCACCACGAACGATCCCGGCACCATGGGTGGTCTTGGCCGCGGATTCTCCGTCGTGGGCGCCGGCGCGGCGCCGAATTCGGCGGTCACAGTGTAGATGAAGTGCGTGCGCTCATCGAGCGCCATCGTGCGGGCGCGCGCCTGCGTCGGCACGGTCGCGGCCACGGCGTATGCCCTCGGCCCGGTGGCTTTGATCACCGTGATCGTGCCCTCGCCGTTCGAGCTGAACGCGAGCCCCGTGCCCGCATCGTACGCGGCCGCGTCAACGCCTTCGCCGATCGGTACGGTCGTCACCAGCTTGCCCGTCTTGTAGTCGACGACGGCCATGATCTTGTTGCCGCACGCCGAGAAGAGCACGCCGTGCACGCGATCGATCGCGAGTCCGCTGGGCTCCTCGCAGCCCGCCATCATCCAGGGCGCCTTCGGCGTGAGCGTCTTGGCATCGAATGCCGTGACGGCGCCATCCTTGTTCTCGATGTTCACGAACACCGTGCCCTTGCCGTCGTGCTGCGCGAATTCCGGCTTGCCGCTGAGTGGGATCGAGCCCAGCACAGCGCCGTTCGTCGCATCGAGCGCGGTCGCGCTCGAACTGCCGCCATTGAAGGTGAACACGCGCTTCGTCACCGGCTCGTAGAGGATCGCGTCGGGATTGCGCGCGGGCACCTTCACGTTCGCGATCACCGCGAGCGTGTGCAGATCGAAGATCGTGACGCTCGAGTCGCGTCCGTTGCTCGTGAAGCCGCGGCCGAGATCGTACGCGAGCGCGATCCCGTGCACGCCCAGCGTGTTCGGGATGTCGCCCACGACTTTCTCGCTGTCGGTGCTGATCACCATCGTGTGCGTGCCGCGCGAGATGAACAGGCGATGATTGATCGTGTCGACGGTGAGATAATCCCAACCGCCATCGCCGCCCACGGTGAGCTTGCGCGCCACGTGATAGTTCGGCGATACGAGTGCGATCGCCGCCAAGGCCGCCAAGGCCAGGAATGTCTTCATTTGGTGCTCCGGCTGAGAGTGAAATCCCGCCCGCGGATCGCCACGAGCAGGGTTGGAACGACGAACAGCGTGATCGGCGTCGAGAGCGCGAGCCCGCCGATCACCGCGAGCGCGAGCGGACGCTGCAACTCGCGCCGGCGCCGAGGCCGAGCGCGAGCGGCAGCAGCCCGAACAGCGTGCACAGCGTGGTCATGAGGATCGGCCGCAGGCGCACGCGCGCCGCCTCGCGGATCGCCGGTCTCGAGCGCCAGGCCGTCCTCGCGCATGCGGTGGCGCGTGAAGTCGAGCAGGATGATGCCGTTCTTCACGATGAGCCCGACGAGCAGGATCAGCCCATGAACGACGACGACGTTGAGCGGCGTTCCGGTGACGAGCAGCAGCGCGCAGGGCGCCGACGAACGACAGCGGCGCCGCGAGCAGCACCACCAGCGGCTCGACGAACGAGCGGAACTGAATCACCATCACGGCCACGACGCTCACCGCCGCGAGCGCGAGCACGATGAGCAGCGCGCGGAACGCCGCCTGCTGGCTCGCGTATTGTCCGCCGAGCTCGAGGCGAATGCCCGCGCGGCGGCGGATGTCGCGGCCAGCACCGCCTTCACATCGCGTCATGACGCTGCCCAGCGCGCGGCCGGTGACGTCGGCCGTGATCGCGATCATCTGCTGCTGGTTCTCACGCAGCAGCTCGCGCGCGGGTCTCGTCGGGCGTGAACGGTCGCGAGCGCGGACGCGAGCGGCGCCGTGCGTGCGTCTGCGGCGCGAAGACCGGCAGTGCGCCGAGGCTGCGCGGATCGAAGCGCACCGAGTCGGGCGCGCGCACGCGCACGCCGATCGAGCGGTCGTCGAGACGGATCTCGCCCGCCTGCACGCCCAGCAGCGCGCCGCTCACCGTCGCGCCCACCTGCTCCGGCGTGAGACCCAGCCGCGCTCGCCTCGGCGGCGCGCACCGTCATGTGCATCTCAGCGGTGGGCTCGCTCACGCCGGCGTAGAAGTCCTCGACGCCGTCGACTCTTCGCCGATCTTCGGCGCGAGCATCTTCGCGTACGCCTCGAGCGCGGCGAGGTCGGTCGCCGAACAGCTTGATCTCGACCGGCTCGCGCCGCGCCCGCGAGATCGTTGATCACGTCGGAGAGGATCTGCACGAACTCGACGCGCAGCCGCGGCACCGCGGCTTGATCTTCGCCGCGCACTTCGTCGATGACTCGAAGCGTCGCGGTCGCGCTCGCCGACTCGCGGCTTGAGCCGCGCCACGATGTCGCCGCGGTTCTGCTCCGTGGCGAAGAGCCCGAGCTCCGCGCCCAGGCGCCGCGACGTGCCCGTCGATCTCCGGCGATCCCGGCGAGAATGCGCTCGACGATCGTGCACCTGCCGGTCGGTCTCGGCGAGCGCCGTGCCGCCCGGGCGTCCAGTAGTCGAGTACGAACGCGCCCTCGTCCATCTCCGGAAGGAATCCGTGTGCCGACGAAGCGATCGGCGATCACGCCGACGACCACGAGCAGCGAGGGCGGCTGCCACCATCAGCGCGCGGCCGGTGCAGCACGCTGCCGAGCGACCGCTCGTAGCGGTCGGCGAGCGCGTTCGATCGCGCGCCCGACCGCGGCGAGTACGCCTCGCGACTGGCGCCGGCGCCTTCTCGGCGTCGTGCCGCCGTGAGGAACTGCTCGCTGAGCAGCGGGATGATCGTGAGCGCGAGGACCAGCGAGACGAGCACGGCGATGGTCAGCGTGATCGAGAGCGCCGTGAAGAACTGCCCGTCCACGCCCTCGAGCAGTCCGAGCGGCAGGAAGACGACGACCGTCGTGATCGTCGACGTCGTCACCGGCCAGATCAGCTCCTGCACGGCCTCGCGGATCGCGGTGCCGCGATCGGCCGTCGAGCGCGAGGTGCCGCACGATGTTCTCGGTGATCACGACGGCGTCGTCGATCACGAGGCCGATCGCGATCGCCATCGCGCCGAGCGTCATCAGGTTGAACGTCTGGCCGACGAGCGACATCACGAACACGGTGATCGCCATCGTGAGCGGGATCGACGTCGCGCTGATCGCCGTGATGCGCGCATGGCGCAGGAAGAGCGAGCAGCATGATGCACGGCGAGCACGGCGCCGATGAGCATCGCGTCGCGCACCGACTCGCACCGCGTCGCGTACGAGCGACGCCTGGTCGTACAGCGGCTTGAGCCGCACGCCCGCGCGGCAGCAGTCGGCGTGAGTCGCGGCGATCGCGCGCGCGACGCTGTCGGCGATCGAGCAGCGTGTTGCCGCCGATCTGCCGCGTGATGTTGAGCAGCGCCGCGGGCGTCCGTCGCCCGGCGATGATGCGGACGTGATCCTCGGTGCCCAGCATGACCGTCGCGACGTCGCGCACGCGCAGGCCGTTCGGCGACGACGACGTCGCCGATGTCGTCGGCCGAGTGCGCTTCCTGGTCGGTCACGATGAGATACTGCTTGTAGTCCTGCGACACGCGGCCGACGGCGGCCACCGAGATCGCGCGGCTGGATCGCGGCGGCAAGATCGTCGTAACGTCATGCCCTGCGCGGCCAGCCGCGCAGGATCGGCGATGACCTCGATCTCGCGCACGTCGGTGCCCTGCACGTCCACGCGGCCCACGCCCGGGACGCGCGAGATCACCGGCTTGATCTGATAGCGCGCGATGTCGTAGAGCGTCGCCGGGATCGCCGCCCTCGAGATTGTACGAGAGGATCGGGAAGAGCGACGGCGTCAGGCGCTCGACCTCGATGTCGAGTCCGGCGGGCAGGTCGCTGCGGACCTGGTTCACGCGCGCCTGCACCTGCTGCAGCGCGAACTCCATGTCGGTGTTCGGCGAGAACGTAGATCGAGATCTCGCTCGCCGCCGCGGATCGATCGCGACTGCACGCGCGTCGACGCCCGGGCACGATCGCTCACCGCCTCCTCGATCGGCCGCGTGATCGCGAAGAGCACCTGCCGCGCGCCGAGGGCCGAGCCTTCGGCGACGATCGTGATGCGCGGGAACTTCAGCTCGGGATAGATCGCGGACGGGAGGCGCGTCGCGGCCCAGATCCCGGCCACGCTCAGCGAGCGCGACCGCGAGATAGATGAACCGCCGTTGGGCGCGTGAGCAGGTCGAACAGCTTCACGGCTTGGCCGGGGGCGCCGGAGCGGCCGGCGCGCTGTCGCGGGCGGGCACGACGTGCGTGCTGTCCTCCACGCCGTACGCGCCGTCCGTCACGATCGATCTCGCCGGCGGAGAGCCCGGACAAGATCTCGGCGCGTCCCTCGTCGCGGCCGCCGACGGTGACGTCGCGCGCGTGCACGACGTTGCCGGCATCCACGACGTACACTAGATAGCCTTCGCCCTCAGGCACGAGCGCGGCCACCGGGACCACCACCGCGCTTCCCTGCACGCCCGTG
Organism: uncultured Gemmatimonadaceae bacterium; assembly: GCA_963737845.1. Lineage (GTDB taxonomy): Bacteria > Gemmatimonadota > Gemmatimonadetes > Gemmatimonadales > Gemmatimonadaceae > DATKOH01. The sequence continues at coordinate 561,742 of CAVTUD010000003.1, forward strand.
GTGATGCGTCCGAAGACGGTCTCACCGATGCGCAGCGGGCGATGCGACGCGCCGGCACGCGCGCGCACGGTGACCGCGCGCGACGCCGTGTCCACCGTGGCGCCGACGTCGATCACCTGCGCGGTGCCGACCGGTTCGCCGCGCGCATCCTCGCCGGCGAACACCGTGACCGCGGCGCCGACGCGGACAACCGCCGCGTCCGCCGGCGACACGCCGAACAAGAGATCGAGCGCCGACGGGTCGGCGACCGCCACCACCACCTGCCCCGCATCGGCCGGTGCGCCGAGCACCGCGGTCATGCGCGTGACCACGCCGGCGATCGGCGCCCGGAGCGTCGCGAGTTCGAGCGAGCGGCGGGCGCTCACGTCGGCACTCTTGGCCGCCGCGAGGTCGGCCGCCGCCGCGTCGAGATCCTTGCGCGGGAGCACACCGGCCTCGGTGAGCCGCACCGCGCGGTCGTAGCCGTTCTGCGCGCTCGCGAGCGCGCTGGCGGCGCTGCGGGCCGCGGCCTCGAATGGGCCGCGTTCGAACTCGACGAGCGGCGCGCCGGCGGCCACGCGCTCGCCCGCCGCGACGAACACGCGCGCCACGCGTGTGGGGGCGGGAGCCGACAGCTCGGCGTACTTGCCGGCGCGCGGCGCCACGGTGCCGAGCGCACCGATCACGTGCGCGAACGGTGTGGCCACGGCCGCGGCGGTGTGCACCGTGACCACCGGCGCGTGCTGCGATTCATCGGCCGCGTGAGAGCAGCCGGCCGCCGCGGCGGCGAGGAGGATCAGCGAGGCGCGTGGGTTCACGGTTGGTCCGCGGTGAGCGTCTGAAGGGTGAGCAGCGCGGCCGCGTTCTGCGCCGCCGCGAGGTCGTCCACGTAATGCCCCAGCGCGTCGCGCGCGGTGCGCTGGGCTTCGAGCACGGTGGGAATGCCGGCCGCGCCCTCAGCGTACGCGGTGAGGGACATCCGCGCGACGCGATCGGCACTCGCGAGCAGCCGCTGATCGCGCGCCACGCGCGCGACGGCGGCCTCCAACTCACGGCGCGCGCGCGCGATGGCGGCCTGGCTCTCGCGCTGCGCGCGCGCGAATTCCGCCTGGGCGCGGAACACGCCCGCCTGCGCGACCGCGATCTCGCCGGAGCGCCGGCTCCAGAGCGGCAGCGGCACGGTGATGCCGATCGTCGGGAGGAAACCCGGCTCCGCGCCCGTGGGGTCGTGCGTATCGAAGCCGAGCGAGAGCGACGGCGTGCTGAAGATGCTCTTGTTCTCCACTGCGAGCGCGCTCGCGGCGCCGCGCATCGACGCTTCGGCGGCCGCCACCGCGAGCGGCGGCGCGGCGACGGCGCTGTCCGGCGGCCCGCCCGCGCGCGGCATCACGACCGCCGTGAGCGAATCCGTGAGCACGATGAGCTCGCGGCCCGCGGGCAATCCCATCACGCGTTGGAGCTCGAGCAGCGCACTCAGCGCCGCGAGCGAATCGTTCGCGCTCGCATTGGCCGCCTGGCCCGCGTTGACGGACGCCAATTCCACGTCGAGCTCACTGGCGTCGCCGGCGTCTCGCCGGAGTCGTGCGAGCACGAGCAGGCTGTCGGCCTCCGCGGCGTTGCGCGCCGAGAGGCGCGCGTGGGCCGCGGTGGCGAGTGCGGCGGTGTACGACGTGTCGGCCTCGACGCGCGCCGCCGCCCGCTCGAGCGCGAACCGGTAGTGCGCCGCGCGCTGCAGCTCGTGCGCCGCTTCCGACCGCGCGTCGCGCAGCCCCGGATATTCGATGGGCTGGTCGAGCGAGACGTGATACTGCGGCACCGACTTCGAGTAGCCGGCGGCGAGCGCGGGGTTCGGATACGCCTCGGCCGCCATGAGCGCCGCGCGCGCCGCGGCGGTGTCGGTGAGCGCGAAGGCGACGCGCGACCCGTTCGTGAGCGCCTCGGACACCGCCTGCGTGCGCGAGACCGGCCGGAGCGTATCCGCGCCCTGCTGCGCGCCGACGGCGGGCACTACCGCGCCGAGCAGAACAGCTAGCCACACCGAGACCCCGCACGTCGCGCGCATAGAACGAGAAAAATGCCCCCCTCGCGGCGGCCACGCCAACATCCAGGGGATTACAACTCCGCAATGCACGAAGCGCGCGGGGCTTTCGCCCCGCGCGCTACGCACGACTCATTACTCACGCTGTTCGCTATTGTACCGCGTTGATCATGTCGAAGATCGGCAGGTACATGGCGACCACCATGCCGCCGACGATCACGCCGAGGAACACGATCATGACCGGTTCCATCAGCGAGAGCAGGCCGCCGACGGCCGTGTCGACTTCCGTCGTCGTAGAAGTCGGCGATCTTCGAGAGCATTTCGTCCAGACCGCCCGTCTGTTCACCGACCGCGATCATCGAGATCACCATCGGCGGGAAGACGTTCGACTTCTGGAGCGGCGCGGAGATCGTGTCACCGCCGGCGATCGACGCGCGGCTGGACATGATCGCATCGTGGATCACGCGGTTGCCCGCGGTCTTGGCGGTGATCTCGAGGCCGTCCAGGATGCTCACACCGGAGCTGATCAGCGTGCCGAGCGTGCGCGTGAAACGCGATACGGCCGACTTGCGCAGCATGTCGCCCAGCACCGGCATGTGGAGCAGCGCGGTGTCGAGCTTGAGCTGGCCGTCGGGCGTCTTGTACCATTTCCGCGTCGCCCACACGAGCGCATAGCCGCCCGCGAGGAACGCCCACCAGTATCCCTTCACGATCACCGACAGCTCGATCACGACGCGCGTCGGCAGCGGCAGCGCGAGGTTCACGCTGGCGAACATGTTCTCGAACACCGGGATCACGAAGATGAGCAGCACGACGATCGCGATGAAGGCCACGCTCATGATCACGAGCGGGTACACCATCGCGCTCTTCACCTTGCCGATCAGGGCATCGTTCTTTTCCAGGAAGGTGGCGAGACGCATCGAGAATGGTATCCAGGATACCGCCCGCCTCGCCGGCCGCGACCATGTTCACGTACAGGTCGCTGAAGGCCTTGGGGTGCCGCCGCAGCGCGTCGGCCACGGTGTGGCCCGACTCCACGTCGTACACCACCTGCTTCGTCACTTCCTGCAGCGCCGGGTTCTCGCTCTGCTTGCTCAGGATGTCCAGCGCCTGAACGAGCGGCAGACCCGAGTTGATCATCGTCGAGAACTGCCGCGTGAAGATGACGACGTCCTTCGTCTTGATCTTCCCGCCGCGTTTCTTCTTCTGCTCCTCGTCCACCTTGACGACGATGAGCTTCTGGCGGCGGAGCTGGGCGACGACATCATCGCGCGACGTCCCTTCCATCGTCGCGTTCTTGAGTTCGCCGCTGAGCGTGCGCGCGGTGTAGGCGAAAGTCGGCATTCGTGCTCCTGAGTCGCGGAGTTAGCGCTTGCCGCCGGCGCCGGCCATCCGCTGTTCGCGGCTGGGCACCTGCAGCGGGTCCGTGCTGTCATCCATCGGGCCTTCACCGATCATCCGGAGGAACTCGTTGGGATCGGACGAAACGCGGAGACATTCCTCGCGCACGACTTCGCGCGCCATGTACAGTTGGTAGAGCGCATCGTTGAGCGTCTGCATGCCGTACTTCTTGCCCGACTGCATCGACGAGTGCACCTGGTGGATCTTCGCGTCGCGAATGAGCGCGCGGATCGCCGGCGTGGCGATCAGGATCTCGGCCGCCATCACGCGGCCGCGCCCCTTCGCGCGCGGGAGCAGCGTTTGCGTCACGATCCCCTCGAGCACGAACGCGAGCTGCTGCCGCACCTGCTGCTGCTGGTGCGCCGGGAACACGTCCACCATGCGCGTGATCGCCTCGGCCGCCGAGTTGGTGTGCAGCGTGGCGAAGCACAAGTGGCCCGTCTCGGAGATCGTGAGCGCGGCCGCGATCGTCTCGAGGTCGCGCATTTCGCCGACGAGGATCACGTCGGGATCCTCGCGCAGCGCGTACTTGAGCGCATTCGCGAAGCTCTTCGTGTCGGTGCCCACCTCGCGCTGATTGACGATGCAGCTCTGGTGGCGGTGGATGAACTCGATCGGATCTTCCACCGTGATGATGTGGCCGCGGCGCTCGCGATTGATCTTGTCGATCATCGCGGCGAGCGTGGTGCTCTTGCCCGAGCCCGTCGGGCCGGTGACGAGCACGAGCCCGCGCGGCTTCTCCGCCATCTTCGCGACCGCGGGCGAGAGCCCCAGTTCGTCGAAGGTGCGGATGTTGAACGGGATCTGCCGGATCACGAGGCTCACGCAACCGCGCTGCTTGAAGCAGTTGCCGCGGAAACGGGCCAGGTTCTGGATGCCGAATGAGAAGTCGAGCTCGTCCTCGGTCTCGAAGCGCTTCTTCTGGTTCTCGGTGAGGATCGAGTACGCGAGTTGCAGCGTGTCCTTGGGCGAGAGCACCTGATCGGTGTTCGAATCGGTGATGTCGCCATCGATGCGGAGCTTCGGACGGTCGCCGGCCGTGATGTGCAGGTCGGAAGCGTCCCGTTCGATCATCTCCTCCAGAAGCTGGCGGAGATTGGCGCCCTGCGGTGGGGCGGCGGTTGTGGCTGGGGCGGTCATTGGGCTCCGGGACGGTCGGTACGGGTGGGGCCGGATACCGGCCACATCATGATAGTAGACGACGAAGCCGGCGGAACGATTCGTCCGCCGGCCGGATACCACCCTCCCAAGCCGGCCGGGCCGGGGCTAGGAGGCCGTTTCGCGGATCACCTGGTCCAGGGTGGTGATCCCCTTCATGACCTTCAGCAGGCCGTCCATGCGCAGGGTGAGCATGCCGTCCTGCACGGCGGCGTCCCGGATCTCGGCCGCGCCCGCGCTCTGCATGATCAGCTTCCGCACGCGCGGGGTCATCATCATGACCTCGTACAGGCCCTGGCGCCCTTTGAGTCCCGACTGGCCGCAGGCGTCGCAGCCGCGGCCCTTGAAGAAGGGCATCTCGCCCACCTTGGTCTTGAGCGAGAAGTCCTTCACGATCGGCGCGGCCTCCTTGCTGGCCATGCGCTTCATGTTCGTGATCGCTTCCTCGGTGTACTGCATGTCACCGAAGGTGGCGTCCTTGTTCAAATGCGCGGCCTTGAGTTCCACGTCGTCGGGCTCGTACTTGGCGCGGCACGTGCCGCAGATGCGGCGCACGAGGCGCTGCGCCAGCACGAGGTTGAGCGCGCTGGCCACGTTGAACGGCTCGAGCCCCATGTCCATGAGACGCGTCACCGTTTCCGGCGCCGAGTTGGTGTGCAGGGTGCTCATTACCAAGTGGCCCGTGAGCGCGGCTTTGATCGCGATGCCGCCCGTTTCCAGGTCGCGGATCTCTCCGATCATGATGATGTTCGGGTCCTGCCGGAGGAACGCTTTCAGCGCCGCGGCGAACGACAGCCCGATGTCGGTGCGCACGAGCACCTGATTGATCCCGAAGAGATTGTACTCGACGGGATCCTCGGCGGTCATGATGTTCACGTCGATGTTGTTCACCTTCGAGAGCGCCGAATACAGCGTGGTGGTCTTGCCCGAGCCCGTAGGGCCGGTGACGAGCACCATGCCGTACGGATTCGCGACCGCTTCCATGAGGTCGGCCTCGGCGCGCGGCTCGATGCCGAACTTCTCGAGGTCGAGCGTCAGGTTCCCCTTGTCGAGGATCCGGAGGACGACCTTCTCGCCGAACAGCGTGGGCAGCGTGGACACGCGGTAGTCGATGACCTTCTTGCCGATCTTCAGCTTGATGCGGCCGTCCTGCGGCACGCGGCGCTCGGCGATGTTCAGGTTCGCCATGATCTTGAAACGCGAGATCAGCGCCGCCTTCAATTTCATGGGCGGCTTCATGATCTCCATGAGCGCGCCGTCGATGCGGTAGCGCACGCGCATCTCGTGCTCGAAACATTCGAAGTGGATGTCCGACGCGCCCTTCTTCACGGCGTCGGTGAGGATGCCGTTGATCAGCTTCACGACCGGCGCGTCGTCGATCGCCGCGGCGAGGACGGAGGCATTGATCTCCTCCTCTTTCTCTTCGACGACCTCGACGTCGCCGTCATCCTCCATGTCCTCGAGGATGTTCGCGAGCGCATCCTCGCCGGTGTCGCCGTAGTGCTTGTCGACGGCGTTGCGCAGCGTGTACTCGCCCGCGATGACCGGGAAGATGTCGTAGCGCGTGATGAACTTGAGGTCGTCGATGACGCCGAGGTTCGACGGATCGGCCATCGCGACCGTGAGCGTGCGTCCCTCGCGCTTGAGCGGCAGCACGAGATGCCGCTGCGCGAGCTCGGCGGGGATGAGCTTCGCGATGCGCGGGTCGACTTCGAAGTTGGAGAGGTCCACCGCCGGCATGCGGTACTGGCGGGCGAGCATGCGCGTGAGCTCCACCTCGTTCACGAAACCGAGCTTCACGAGGTTGTAGCCGACGCGGGATCCGCCCTGCTTCTGTTCCTGGAGCGCCTTGTCGAGCGCCTGTTGATCGATGAGCCCCTCCTTCAGGAGGAGCTCACCGATCTTCAGACCAGTGGCGACTGCTTGAGCGGCCATCGGGGCTCGAAAGAGTGGAACGGCGTATCGCCGGTCGCCCCCGGCCAAGGACCGGGCTGCGTGCAGGTCGATATTCTGTCATGGAGAGCGCGGCTTGCGCAAGCGCCGACCGCGGCCGCCGGCGTCGCCGGAGGCCCCGTCTCCACCGTTGGATGGACGCGGTGTCTGGGTGAAGGTCACGTACGGTGCTATGGTACGCGCGATGGTCGGACCGATGCCTTTCACTCGCGTCAGTTCGTCGAGGCTGCCGAACGGTCCGTTCGCGTCGCGGTCGGCCACGATCCGGCGCGCGAGGGTGGGTCCGATGCGCGGCAGCCGCTCGATCTCGGCGGCGGAGGCGACGTCCACGTCCACTTTCACGGGCGGTTCGACCGCGGAAGGCGTGAGACCGGAGGCTGGACTCTCCGCATCGGAGCGGCCGCTGTTCCGGCTGGGCCTCACGCGCGCATAGTACACGCGCGGCGGCGTGCTCTCCTCCGTCCAGACGCTGCCGCCTCTCACCGGCCGCGGGCCGGCGGTGGTATCGGCCTTGGCTCGTTTTCGCCCCTTCCCGCCCCCGGCGCGCCGCGCGCTGTCCACAGCCTCGATCTGCCGGTGGAGTTCCAGCCGCGAGTTCGCGCTCGGCGGCGGGGCGTCGCCGGAGGCGCCGAGCACTCGCGCGGCGGCGCCCAGGAGGATCACTCCGGCGAAGAAGGTGAGGGCGCGTTTCTCGGTGGGTGTCGGCATGGGCGAACATGTGGTGCGCCCTGCCGCGGACCATCACCCGAACATCACGCAGCGCATCGAACCACTGCGCGCTATTCGTGCACCAGGGCGTACGCGACGTCGCCCGATATCTGCAGGCTCTTCTGCGACACTTTGTCGTAGGTGTCCTGCGGCGTGTGGTGCTCGGGGTAGTCGGCATCAATGACGTCGATGACGTGCAGTCCACTGTCGAGCAGCGGAAGATGGTCGTCGATCATCGCGCCCGCGCCCAATGGCACGAAGGTACCCTTGTACCCGAGGTCGGCGGCCTTCTTCCAGACGAGGGCGACCACTTCCGGCGCGCGCTGTACGGAGAACGCCTCTTCGGGGAAACGTGTGTTCTGCTTCCCGATCATGTCCCACAGCACGCCGTATAGGGGCGCGTAGCCAGAGTCGGGCGGATGCTTCGCGAAGTACTTGGAGCCGAGCAGGACATCCTTGCCGTCGTCGAACGAGCCATAGTCCTCGCCATCCACGAAGAGCAGGTCGACGCCGACATCGGGCGGCGTCTTCTTGAGCGCTTCGGCGAGCGCGATGAACATCGCGACGCCGGAGGCGCCGTCGTTGGCGCCGGGCATGGGCAGCGCGCGCTGCACGGGATCGGTCGTGCCATTGGAGATGGGCCGCGTGTCCCAATGCGTAATGAACAGCACGCGCTGCGTTTCCTTGGGGCGGAAGCGCGCGAGGATGTTGCGGAGCGGCAGCGTGTCGCCCTTGGTGGTGACGTGGGTCCACTTCTGTTCGATGACCGTGTCCGCCGTCTTGCGCACCTGCTCAACGATCCAGTCGCCAGTCTTACGATGCGCGGCAGTGCCGGGGATGCGCGGCCCGTTGTCGACCTGCGTCTTCACATACGCGAGCGCCGCCTGCCCGTTGAACGGAGTGCGGGGAGCGTCGTTCCTACAGCCGACGGCCAGGGCCAGGATCAACAGCGAAGTCGCTTCACGGCGCACGAATCGGAACTCCATTGAGGTTCGAGTGAATGTAATCGGTCAGCGCGCGTCGTTCATTGTTGTTATGCAATTCACGACGCACGACGCACGACGCACGCCGTTAATTAGCCCCTTGGCGTCGTAACCCATAGATTCCCTCTCAATGTCGATGCGCATCCTTACCCGCTACGTCCTGAAAGAGCACATTCGGGCCGCTCGTGTTCGCGCTGTCGGCGCTCACGACGCTGCTGCTGCTCAACCAAGTCGCCAAGCAATTCGGCAATCTGGTGGGCAAGGGACTGTCGTGGGGGGTGATCGGCGAATTCTTCCTGCTGACGCTGCCGTTCATTGTCGCGATGACGCTGCCGATGGCGGTGCTCGTGGCGGTGCTGTATGCGTTCAGCCGGTTGTCCGGTGAGAACGAAGTGACCGCGATGCGCGCGAGCGGCGTCTCGATGATCAGCTTCGTGCGCCCGGTGCTCGTGGCCGGGGTCATTCTCGCGCTCGCGAACCTTCTGTTCAACGACCAGGTGCTGCCGCGCGCGAACCACCGGCTGCGCTCGCTGCAAACGGACATCGCGCGCAAGAAGCCGACCTTCGCGCTGCGCCCGCAGGTGATCAACGAGGTGATGCCCGGGCGGCTCTTCCTGCGCGCCGGCCGGCTGGACGAAGCGTCGAACGGGATGAACGAGGTCACGATCTTCAATTTCGACGACCCCACGCGCCGCAAGACGATCTACGCCGACAGCGGCTCGATGGGGCTCACGCCCGATCAGCGCGACCTCGTGCTCACACTGCACGACGGCTACATGCAGCAGATCCCGCAGCTCAACATGGGCGAGTTGCAGCGTCTCTATTTCAAGACCGATCTCGTGCGCGTGCGGAACGTCGGCAACAAGTTCGAGGAGACGTCCAAGGACACGTACAAATCCGAGCGCGAGATGTCGGTATGCGAGATGGATTCGATGTACCAGCGGGCGCGCAACGAGGAGGCCGTCGCGCGGTCCGAGGTCGCGGGCACGATGCTCTCCGCCGTGCATTTCGCATCCACCGGCGAGAACGCGCCGGTGGTCGCGACGCCGCCGCCGTTCACTCTGCACACGCTCGGCTCGCTGTATTGCCGGCTGGTGAAGCGCATCTCGCCGGCGCCGGACACGAGCGAAGCATCGGAGCCGCCGCCCCCGCCGCCACCGCCCGTGGCGCCGGCCATCGCCACCACGCCCCCGCCCGCGCCGCCGCCGACTCTCGCGGCGAGACCGATCCCTCCCGGCTCCCAGCGAGCGGCGGACGTGCTCAAGTCGCCGACGGGCCCGCACCCGCCGGCGCCGGCGGTGCGGCGCATGCCGCCGTCCGCCAACGGACCGATCATGCCGTTCAATCAGCCCGCGACGATGACGGCGCGCGCAGGCGCGCGCCCGCAGCCGGGGCAGATCGTAGTGCTGGATCCGCAGGGACCTTCGTCGATGGGAGCGCTGGGATCGCAGCACTTCGTGCAGACGCTCGCGCGGTTGCAGATCGCCAAGGCGCGCGTGAGCGATGCGCAGACCACCGGCAGCCGCTACGCCGTGGAGATCCAGAAGAAATTCGCGCTCGCGGCCGCGTGCGCCGTGTTCGTGTTGTTCGGGGCGCCGGTGGGACTGCGCTTCCCGCGCGGCGGCATCGGCATGGTGCTCGGCATCAGCATCGTGGTGTTCGCGATGTACTACATCGGACTCGTGGCCGGTGAGGCCACGGCGAACCGGCTCAAGCTGACGCCCTTCTGGGGGATGTGGATGGCGAACGTGGTGTTCACCGCCGCGGGCGTGTACTTCATGTACAAAGTGCAGCGCTCCGGCTCCACGGCGCGCGGCGGCGATTTCAGCGAGCTGCTCGAGACCGCGCGCAACTGGCTCGCCGCGCGGCGGCCGGGAGTGGGGCCGCAAGGGGCGCCCGCACCGTGAAGATCCTCTCGCGCATCCGCCCGCTCGACCGCTACGTCATGAGCGAGTTCTGGAAGATCTTCATCCGGCTCGCGCTCGGCTTCCCGCTCCTCGTGATCATCATCGATCTCGTGGACCACATGGAGAAGTACCTGAACCGCCATCTGACGCTCAAGCAGATCGCGCTCAGCTACATCTATTGGATCCCCGACTCGATGTTCCTCGTGCTGCCGGTGGCGGTGCTGTTCGGCACCGTGTTCTCGATCGGCGGCTTCACGCGGCATTGGGAGATCTCGGCGGCCAAGGCGAACGGGATCAGTTTCCATCGCATGGTGGCGCCGATCTTCGTCGCGGCGGTGGGCGTAATGGCGCTCGCGTTCGGCCTCGGCGAGCTCGTGCCGGTCACCAACGCGAAACGCAATGAGATCCTGGAGGAGCACAAGTACCGGCCCGGCCAGAACCGCTTCAATTTCGCGTACGCCGCCACCGAGGGCCGCGTCTACAAGATCGGCAATCTCACGATCGAGCAGAATCAGATCGACGTGCTGGAGATCGAACGGAAAGGCGTGAGCATGGACTATCCCACGATCCTGATCGCCGCGCAGGCCGCGAAGTGGGATACGACCGCGAAGCGGTGGACGATGATCAACGGCACGATGCACATCGTGCCCGACTCGTCGCGCGACCTCGCGCTCGCGTTCGACAGCCTGCGCGATGCGAAGTTCAAGGAGCCGCCGGTGGAGCTCACATCGCTGCCGCGCAGCCCCGACGAGATGCGGTTCGGTGAATTGAACCGCTTCATCCATTCGCTCGAGCGCTCCGGCGCGAACGTGAACGAACTGAAAGTGGAATTGTCGCTCAAGCTCGCGCTGCCGGTCACGTGTCTGATCATCGCGCTGTTCGGCGCGCCGCTCGCCACGAGCACGCAGCGCGGCGGATTCGCGATGGGCATCGGGATCAGCCTCGCGACCACGATCGTGTTCCTGATCCTCATCCAGATCATGAAGGCAGTAGGCGAAGGCGGCGTCGTGCCGCCGTACCTCGCGGCCTGGCTGCCGAGCCTGCTCTTCGGGGTCGTGGGCGTGGTGCTGCTCACCAAGGTGCGCACGTGACGGGTCGAACGATGCAGCGCCCCACCGCCAGCTTCCCGATGCATCAGCGGGCCGCGATCGTGTTCTTCCGCCAGATGTCGCACTGGGCGGCGGGTCTGTTCGGAGAGATCGGCAGCCGCGTGTTGTTCGCCGTGGAGATGATGCGCGGACTGGTCACGGAGATCGGCACGTGGCTCCCGCTCACCGCGAAGCAGATGAGAAATGTGGGCGTGGACTCCATGCCGCTCGCGGGCACGGTGGCGGCGTTCATCGGCGCGGTGACCGGATACCAAACGGTGTACCAGCTCTTCCCCGGCGCGCAGCTCTCGGCGGTAGGATGGATCCTGCGGCAGTCGATCGTGCTCGAACTGGGTCCGCTCATCACGGCGCTCGTGCTCGCGGGCCGCGTGGGCGCGCGCATGACCGCCGAGATCGGCACCATGCGCGTGACCGAGCAGATCGATGCGCTCGAGACGCTCGCGTACGATCCGATCGCATATCTCGTGGTGCCGCGGTTCATTGCCGGGATCACGATGGTGCCGCTCGTCACCATCCTCGCGATCAGCACCGGCATCGCGGCGGGCGGCGCAATGGTGATCGCGTTCACGAACGTCACGCTGCACGACTTCACCACCGGGCTGCATCTCACGTTCATCCCGTTCCAGGTATACTATGCGCTCATCAAGGCGACGCTCTTCGGCGGTGCGATCGCGCTCATCGGATCGTACCAGGGTTACACCGCGGAGGCGGGCGCCGAGGGCGTGGGAAGCTCCACGGCCCGCACCGTGGTCATCAGTTCCGTGATCATCCTGTTCCTCGACGCGCTCACCGCCCTCTACCTCGCCCCACTCTTGAAGCCATGAAACGCAAGGATGAAGTCATCGTCGGCATCTTCGTCACCATCGCGGTGGTGGTAGGGATCGTCGGCACGCTCTACCTCGCGCGGCGCGGCTGGACGAAGTCGTACCCGATGTTCGCGCGCTTCGACTGGGGGCAGCAGCTGAAGGTGGGGCAGCCGGTGTATCTGGCCGGCGTGCAGATCGGATACGTGAAGGACGTGGACCTCGATCCGGCGGGCTACCTGAACGTGCAGATGGCGATCGACCGCGGCCGGCAGGTGCCGGAGGGGAGCACCGTGGCCGTGATCTCGGAGGGGATCTTCGGCGACAAGTCGGTGGCGATCACGCCGTGCCGCCGCGCGGAGGCGCCGGTGGGCGGCGCGGAGCCGCGGCCGGGCGCGAAGCCGGCGCCGCCGCCGGCGGCTCCCCCGGCGGCGAATCAACTGTGCCGGCCGGGCGCGTTCCTCGCGGCGAACGACACGATCCCCGCGGGGCGCGGTGCGCCGTCGATGGATGAGATCCTTTCCAAGATGGACACGGTCGCGGGGTCGCTGAGCAATGTCACGCGTACCGCGCGCCTCGAACTCGTCACGAATGGCGGGATCGCAGAACTGCGGAAGACGATCGAATCCACCAATGCGCTCGTGACCAATCTCAACCAGGTGGCATCGACTCAGTCGAAAGCGCTCTCGGCCACGATGGCTTCCTTGCGCCGCACGCTCAACGCGATCGACTCGGCGGCCGTGGACTCGACAATGCGCAATCTGTCGCAAGCCTCGAAGAGCCTCGCCTCGCTCACGAGCCACCTGGATTCGTCCAGTGTGCGCATGAGCGCACTGCTCGCGAAGGCCGACAGCGGCAAGGGGACGATCGGCCTCTTAATGAACGATCCCGGAGTGTACAACAATCTGCGCGCCTTGCTGGCGCGACTGGATTCGCTCAGCGCCGACATCAAGGCGAATCCCAAGAAGTATCTCAATGTGAAGGTGTTCTAGAAACAGCTCGAAGGGCGCGTATGGCGTATGGATACTGCTGAACGGGGGCGCCGCATTCGCGGCGCCCCCGTTCACTTCAGTACCATACGCCAAACGCCACACGCGCCCCTGCAGTTACCAGTCGAACCTCGCCGAGAACTGCAGCTGGTAGTACGAGTAGACGGCGTTGACCGTGGGGAACTGGATCATCGTCGGCTGGTATTGCACGATCGGGATCCCCGTCTGCGGGTTCGCGCGATTGATCGCCGCCGACTGGGCGGTCACGGTCAGGAGGGAAACGTCGGTGAAGGAGCTGCCGCCCGCCTGACGCACGAGGCCCCACGAGCCGTTCAGCATGTTCGGGAGATTGAAGATATCGAGGCGGAGCTGCACGTTGTGGCCACTGAGGCGCGGGAGGTTCTGGATGATGGTCGCGTCCATTTGGTTGACCCACGGATTCCGGCACGCATCGCGCGGCAGGATCTCGCCCTGATGCTCGCGCAAGCAGGGCGTATTCTGGATCAGGTTGTACAACGCGAGTTGCTGCGTATTCACTGGCACCGCGGCATGGCTGCCGCTGGCCGGGATGTTCGTGAATTGCACCTGCGTCGGATCGAACACGTTCGTCGGCACGTAGATCAGGTCGTTCTGGTTGCCGTCGCCGTTCACGTCGCCGCGGCTGCCCGAGCCCCCGTACACGTAGTCGAAGGTGGAACCGGAGTAGCCCGAGTAGATGAGCGAGAAGTCCGTCCTCCAGTTCTTCCACGGGAACGTGTACGTGCCCGAGATCAGCAGCTTGTTCGGCTGGTCATACGCCGACGGCGCCAGGTTCTGCGCCAGGATGTTCCCGCCTTCTTCGCGGCCGAACTGCCAGTTGGAGATCGCGCGGCTCGAGTTAAGCGACGCCACGTCGTACGAATGCGAGAAGGTATACGCCGCGCGCATGTCCAGTGAACTGAACACGCGCTTATGCAGCTCGACCGTCAGATCGTAGGCGTAGTCCTTCGACTGGTTCACGATGTCGATCACTTCCGAGTACCGGTGCGACGCATCGTACACGAACGTGGTCGGGACGCCCGAGGCCGCGATGTTGCCGTACATGTAGCGGCCGTTCCGGCCGATGTAGGTCGAGTCGTAATTGATGTTGCGGTTGATGTAGAAGAAGTTGTTGAGCCCGCGCGTGTACAATCCCTCGAGCGTCAGGTAGAAATCCCCTGGCAGGCGCGTGTCGTACGCGAGGTTCGCGCGGAAGACCTCGGGATACTTGAGGTTGTTGTCCATGATGTCCACCGGACCCACGACGCCGCCCGCGATGCCGGCGCCGTTCGGACACGTTTGAGGCGGCGACGCCACCGCGGCGGCATTGAATACGGGCGTAAGCGGACCCGGATCGGTCGAGCGGCCGCACATCAGGAAGCCCAGGCCGCTGCCCGAGTTCTGCCAGGAGTTGGCCACCCACACCATCGCCGGACGGCCGACGAACACGCCGGCGCCGCCGCGGATCTGGTTCTTCTTCTCGCCATCGAGGTCCCAGTTGAAGCCGATGCGCGGCTCCCACTGGATGTTGCCGCTCGGCACTTGCGACGTGTTCGCCTGGCGGCCCATCGACTGGAAGAGGCTGCCGAAGATAGAGTCGAAGGACGCGGTATACGGCGGTGAATTCGTGATCACCGGCACGTCGATGCGGAGACCGAACACCATGTTGAAATTCGGATTCGGCGTCCACGTGTTCTCGACGTACGCGCCGTACGTGACGCCTTGCGGCTGGGCGATCACGGCCGGTGGATCCGTGAGCGGCAGCGAGACGCGGTAGCGATTCGCGTTCCCCGCCTCGAGCGAGTCGAGACTCAGGAACGTCCACACGCCGTAGGAACTCTCGGTGAACAGATTGGTGAACTTCCAGAAGTCCGCCGACACGCCGGCCGTGACGCGATTGTTGTCGCCGACGAAGAACGAGTAGTTGTCCTTCAGCTGCAGCATTTCTGACTGAGCGAATTGCCCTGGGAGAACTGCTCGGCGCCGCCGAGCTCGCTGATCGTGGCACTTTGGAGACCGGGCACCGTCACGTTGATCGTGGGGTACTGGCCGGCGATGGGCAGCCGAAGATCCGAGATCGTCTGGTATGCCGCGATGAATTCGTTGCTCGAACCGCTCTGCATTTGCGAGTTGAGCTGCAGAACGACACTGTTATTGGTGTTGTTGATCGTGTACAGCTGCGAGGTGAGTGGGAACGTGGAACCGCGGCTGAACACGTCAAGGCTGCCGGAGGCATAGTTATCGCGGAACGTGAGCGTGCTGTTGATCTCGGGCAGCGCGAGGTCCAAGCGGCCGAAGGCGTTCGTCAGTGGATTCGCGTTGTTGGTCGCGCCGCCGGTGCCGGCCGGGATCCCGAGCGCGGTAAGGTCATTGATGAATCGCTGCGTGGTCGCCGAGTCCACCGTGAGCGGCGAGGCGGCATCCGGCGCCTGTCCGATGTACGGGCCCGTGCTCGGCTGCGCGCGCAGCTGCCATTCGCCGTTCGCGAAGAAATGCAGCCGGTCCTTGATGATGGGGCCGGACACCGACGCGCCGTACTGCTCGACGTAGAGGCCGGAGTTCTGGATGAACGGCACGTTCGCCGCGTAGTTCTGATTGCGGAAGTAGTAGAAGATGTCGCCGTCGAACTCGTTCGTGCCGCTCTTGGTCACCGCGTTCACGAGCGCGCCGTTGAACCCCGAGAAATTCAGGTCGTACGGCGACAACAGCACCTGATATTCCTTCACCGCGTCCAGCGAGATCGATTTTCCGTTCGACTGGCCGCCCGGCTGGCCCGTGCCGCCGAGGCCGAACATGTCGTTGCTGTTCGCGCCGTCGATCTGGATGTTGTTGTAGCGATTGTTCACGCCGCCGGCCGATGAGTTCGGGTTGCTCGGATTTCCCGCCACCTGCGGCACCGTGCTCATGAAGTCGGTGAAATTGCGGTTCAGCGTCGGCGCGCGCTTGAGGATGCTGTCATCCACGAGCGAGCCGGTGCCCTTCCGGTTCGGGTTGATCACCGGCGAGAGCTGATCGCCCGCCTGCACCGTGATCGCCGCGAGCGTGGCGGCCTGCGGAAGGAGCTGGAAATCCAGCACCAGGCGCTGGCTCAGCGAGAGACGCGCGACCTTCTCCGTTTTCGGCCGGAAGCCGATGCGCCGCACCGTGACGGTGTACGGTTCGCCCACCTGGAGGCCGGAGACGAAGTAGAGGCCTGACGGGCGGGTCTGGGCCGTGACTGACGCGCCGGTCGCGCCGCTCACGATCTGCACCTGCGCCGCTTCGACCGGCTCCTTCGTCGTGGAATCGGTGACGGTCCCCGAGATCGCGGCGGTCGTCGTCCCCTGGGCCGCGATGCGCGAAGGAACTGCGACAGCCGCCGCCACCGCCACTACGGCGAGAGTGCGCAGCCAACGAATTGTGATCATGAGAGGACCTCTCCCTGGGTGATGACAGGTGGGGCGAGCGAGCGGGCCGGCAACGGACACCGCCGCGCGGGGGCGACGGGGCAAAACTATCTCGCCCACGGCTCGGGCGTCAAGAAACCAATATCACCCTTCGGTAACGCTGTGCCCCTTCCCTACGGTGGCATGATAGACGGGAATGCCCGCCACCACGGCCGCGAGCACACCCACGGTCGCCCAGCGGCTGCTCGCGTCGATGATCGCGTTCGCGAGCAGCGCGATGGTGCTCGCGATGAACAGCAGCGGCACCACCGGATAACCCGGCACACGGAACGGCGGATCGTAGTCCGCGCGTTTGCGCAGGCGGAATATCGCGGCGACGCCGAGCGCGAGGAACGGCACGATCGCGATCACGAACGCGTCGGCCAGCTGCTCGAACGAGCGCATCAGCACGAACGCGATGCCGAGGCACGCGGAGAGGACGATCGCGCGGCTCGGCGTGTGGAAGCGCGGATGCACGCGCGCGATCGCGCCGAAGAGCAGGCCGTCGTCGGCCATCGCGAAGAAGATGCGCGGCGCCGTCATGATCGAGCCGTTGAGCGTGCCGAAGGTGGACAGCATCACCGTGACCGACACGAAGATCACGCCGGCCGGCCCGACGAGCCGTTCGGCGACATCCGCGGCCACGAGCTTCGAACGCGCGATCTGCCCCACATCGAGCACCGCGAGATACGCGAGGTTCGCAAGGAGATAGATGGCGACGACCGCCACCGTGCCGATGATGATCGCGCGCGGCATCACGCGGCGCGGCTCGCGCACTTCCCCCGCGACGAACGTCACGTCCTCCCAGCCGTCGTACGCCCAGAGCACCGAGACGAGCGCGAGTCCGAACAGACCGGCGTTGAAGCTGCCGGGCGGCGTGAGCGGCGTGTAGTGTCCGCCGCCATTGGGCAGTCCCACCGCGAACGCGAGCATCACGATGAAGAGCAGACCGCCGTACTTCGCGAGCGTCGTGAGGTTCTGCACGAGCGAACCCCAGCGCAATCCCACGTAGTTGAATGTCGCTGTGAGCGCGATCGCGACCGCGGCTATCCAGTGGACGTACGTGGAGTACGGCGCGACCGACGTGTCGTGGCCCAGCACGCGCAGGAAATACTCCGCGAACGTGGTCGAGATCGCGCCGTAACTCGCGGCGCGGATGATCACCAGCTCCGACCAGCCGAAGAGGAATGCGGTGCGCCGGCCCCACGCTTCACGCAGGAACACGTAGATGCCGCCCGTCTGCGGGAAGGCGCCGGCGATCTCCGCGAGCGTGAGCGCGCCGCACAGCGCGAATGCGCCGCCGGCGAACCACACGGCGAGCAGCGGGAGCGGACCGGGGAGTTTGGTCGCGATGCCCGCCGGCGAACGGAAGATCCCCGAGCCGATCGTGGAGCCGATGAGCACCGCGGTGGCGCTCCACAGACCGAGTTGCCGAGGGAGTTTTCCGGGTGCGTCGGGCATACGCGGGAACATACGCGGCGCCGCGCAATGGGGCGAGAGCATCGCCGTTGACCCGCTATGAGCGCCGTGGCACCTTTCGTGCCTATGCGTGATGCCTTTTTCTGGTGCGCGGTCGCGAGCTGTGTCGCGGGACAGGCGCTCATCCTGCGCTCGGCAATGCGCGCACGCACGCGCACGGCGAGCGGCGCCACACCCGAGGGCGTGCCCGCGCCGCGCGCACTCCCGGAGTTCGCTTGGACCATGCTGCCGGCCGTCGGGCTCGCGGCGGTGCTGGTGTTCACGTGGCGCGCGATGCATCCGTGAGCATTCCCTCGTCGTTGCGCGCGCTGCTGCGCGCCTCGCTCGCCGTGGCGGTCGTGCACATCATGTTCGGCGGCTTCGTGCGGATCTCCGGATCGGGCATGGGCTGCGGCGAACATTGGCCCATGTGCCAGGGCGCGTGGTTCCCGCCCATGCACAACTCGACGCTGGTGATCGAGTGGACGCACCGGCTGCTCGGCCTCATCCTCACAGTGACGATCGCGGTCACGGCGTTCGCGGCATATCGCGCGCGCGGTGAAGCCGGAGTGGGTGGCAAGGGCGGCGTGCTGCGCCCGGCCATCGCCGCACTCGCGATCGTGATCGCCACGGCGCTCTTCGGCGCGGTCACGGTGTTCTTCCAGAACGCGCCGCTCGCCACGATGGTGCACTGGGTGCTCGCCGCCTCGCTGCTCGCGACGCTCGCCGAGGCGCTCGTGCGCGCGGGCGACCTTGGCGGCGGCGCGCCGGCGAGCGCGCCGGCGAAGCTCTTTCGTGGCACGGCGGCGGCCGCCGCGCTCGCATTGCTGGTGCTCATCTTCGGCGGTCTCACCGCGAAGGTGGCGGGCGCGAACGTCGTCTGCGATTCGTTCCCGCTCTGCGGAACGTCGGCGGGGTCCCCGATCATCGAGCGGCTCGTGCGCATCCAGATGACGCACCGCGTGCTCGCGTTCCTGCTGTTCCTGCATCTTCTTGGTCTGGTGATCACCACGCGGAAGATCACCGGCGCACCCGCCGCCGTGCGCGGCGTGCGCGTGATGTTCTCGCTGGTGCTCGTGCAGCTGCTCATCGCCGGCGCGATGATCGGCATGCACCTCCCGGCCGCACTGCGGTCGCTGCACCAGATCGATGGCGTGTTCATCTGGCTCACGTCGGTGGTGACGGCATCGCTCGCGTATCGCGCGTCGCCGGCCATGGCGCCGCTGCCGCCGAGCATCGCGGTGATCATCGCGCGCGGAGGTGGCATGTGAGCGGCGGCGCGATGGCGACCGGAGTGCCCGCGTCCGACACGCGCACGCTCGTGCGTGATCTCGTGATGCTCACCAAGCCGCGCATCATCTCGCTGCTGCTCGTGACGACGATCGCGCCAATGTTCGTGGCGGGTACGCCATCGCTGTCGCTCGTATTGCTCGTCACGATCGGCGGATATCTGATGGCGGGCGGCGCGAACGCGGTGAACATGTACATCGACCGCGACATCGACGACCGCATGGCGCGTACGCGCCTGCGGCCGCTGCCGTCGGGACGCATGACGCCGCGCGCGGTGCTCGCGTACGGCGTCGCGCTCGCGACCGGCGCGACGGCGCTCTTCGCGTACGGCGTGAACGTACTCAGCGCCGCGCTCGCGCTCGCCGGATTCTATTTCTACGTGTTCGTGTACACGCGTTGGCTCAAGCGCACCACGCCGCAGAACATCGTGATCGGCGGCGCCGCCGGCGCCTTCCCGCCGTTGGTCGGTTGGGCCGCCGCGACCGGAGGCCTCGACCTCACCGCCGTCTATCTCTTCCTCATCATCTTCTACTGGACGCCGCCGCATTTCTGGGCGCTCGCGCTGCTCAAGCAGGTGGACTACGGGCGCGCGGGCGTGCCGATGGCCCCGCTCGTCTGGGGCGAGCGCGAGACGATGATGAACATGATCTGGTACACGCTCATTCTCGTGCCCATCACGCTGCTGCCCGTGGCGTTCGGCGCGTTCGGCTGGGTGTACGGAGTGAGCGCGCTGGTGCTCGGCGGCATTCTCCTCGCGGGCACGATCGCGATCGCGCGCCGCACGGAGTGGGTGCCGCTCGCTTGGCGCGTGTACAAGTATTCGCTGCTGTATCTGTTCCTCCTGTTCATCGCCATGGTGGTCGATCGCGGGCTGGCGCGCTGATGGCGCCGACCGCACCGGACGCGCCGGCCGCGGTGCTGCTCGACGCGACGAAGAAACGGAGGATCCCGTCGCCCGGCCCGCTTCGTCCGCTCTTCCAGCGCATGCGCGGTCACCCCGCGCTGCTCTGGACGGGCGGGATCACCCTCGTGCTCAGCGTGGCGGCGGGTCTCGTCTTCGCGCTCGTGGTGCGCGGATTGCTCGACGCCGCGTTCATCCAGAAGGACCCGGGATTGCTCGCGCGGTATTTCGCCGGCCTGATCGCGCTCTTCCTGGTTCAGGGCGCGTTCAATTTCGTGCAGGTCTGGGCGTTCGCCGTGGTCGCCGAGCGCGTCATCGCGCAGCTCCGGGTGGACGTCTTCGCCAATCTCGTTCGGCTGAGCCCGGGATTCTTCGCGGAGCGATTGTCGGGCGAATTGACGAGCCGGCTCTCGTCGGACATCACGATGTTGCAGAGCGTGATGAACTACCAGGTGACCGAACTGCTGCGGCAGGTCCTGTACCTCGTGGGGGGCATCACGCTGCTCACGATCATGCAGCCGCAACTGACGGCGACGACACTCGCCGTGGTGCCGATCGTCATCGCGGCCGCGTTGATCTTCGGCCGGTTGCTGCGGAAGTCCACGACCGGCGTGCAGGATCGCATCGCCGACGCGATGGGAATGGCCGATGAGGCGTTCGGCCACATCCGTGTCGTGCAAAGCTTCACGCGTGAAGCGTACGAGACGAAGCGATACACGGATCTCTTGCGCGATGTCGTGCGCGTCGCGCTCCGGCGTGCCTGGCTCCGCGGCATCTTCTTCGGCGTGATCACCTTCGTCGGCTTCAGCGGCGTCGCGGTGGTCCTCTGGCAGGGCGGCCGGCTCGCACTGCTCGGCACGCTCACAGAAGGTTCGCTCACGCAATTCCTGATCCTCGCGTTCACCGTGGCGGCGGCGGTGGGAGCACTCGCATCGTTGTTCGGACAATTCCAGGAGACGCTCGGCGCTGCTGAGCGTGTCTTCGAGCTGCTGCGCATGAAGCCGTCGATCGCCGAGCCCGCCGAGCCGCTCGTGCTCACGAAGCCCGTGCGCGGCAATGTGCGTTTCGACCGCGTCACCTTCCGCTACGCGGCCGAACTGCCCGACGTGCTGCATGAGGTCTCCTTCCGTATCGTGCCCGGCGAAGTGGTCGCGCTGGTCGGACCGTCGGGCGCCGGCAAGACGACCATCGCATCACTCGTCCCGCGCTTCTGGGACGCGACCGCCGGCACGATCACGCTCGACCGGCTCGATGTGCGCCGCCTCTCGCTGCACGATCTTCGCGGCGCCGTTGGCATCGTGCCACAGGAGCCCGCGCTCTTCAGCGGCACGGTGCGCGAGAACATCGCATTCGGCCGGCCCGACGCTTCGGATGTCGATGTCGCGCGCGCGGCGCGCGCCGCGCATGCGATGGAATTCATCGAGCAGTTCACCGAAGGGATGAACACGCGTGTCGGCGAGCGCGGCGTGAAGCTCTCCGGCGGACAGCGCCAGCGCATCGCGATCGCGCGGGTGTTCCTCAAGGATCCGGCGGTCGTGATCCTCGACGAGGCCACGTCGAGCCTCGACAGTGAGAGCGAACGCCTCGTGGAGCGCGCAATGGAAGAACTGCTCCGCGGCCGCTCGACGCTCATCATCGCGCATCGCCTGAGCACCGTGCGCCGCGCCGACCGCGTGGTGGTGCTCGACGCCGGGCGCGTGATCGAAGAAGGCTCGCACACGCAACTGCTCGCCGACAACGGACTCTACGCGCGGCTCTATCGCGTGCAGTTCCCCGACGCGCGCGAGATCCGCCGCTAGATCACCGCGGGATCCGGAGGTCGGCGAAGGCGAGCGCGCCGGAGTCGACCACCACTTCTCGGTCGGTCTCGCCCAACGACGGGTGCCACACGCGGATCCGCCACCGGCCCGGCGGCACGGAGTCCATCGCGAAGCGGCCGTTCGAATCCGGCTGCGTGAAATACGGCTGGTCGAACACGCGGATCCAGCCGCGCGTGGCCGGATGTACGTCGCATGTGACGGCCACGAGTCCCACTCGCTGCAGCGGACAATGCGTGGGCACCACCTGCCCCGCCCCGGTCTCGTTCACCACGGCGAGCACGGGATCCGGGTCCCCTCCGCTGAGTGTGAAGCGCACGCAATGCGCGGTGTCGTCCACGTTGCGCACGTTGAGCGTGCCGCCCACGATCGCCGCCTGCGTGAACGGAACGAGCGCGTTCGCCCGGTTCTCGATGTCGTAGCGCCGCGAGAGCGGCAGCGGCTTGCCGGAGTCCACATCGGTGAGCCACACGATCGCGTCGCCCGCGCGGAGCGGCGGCGCCAGCGTGACCTGCCCGTTGATCCGCCCCGCCGTGCGAACATCCGCAACGCGATAGCGCGCTCGCGACGAATGCTCGGCGGCCGATCGCTCGTGCGCGCAGCCGGCGAGCAGCGCGAGCGCCAGCGCCGCCGGCCGCCTCACACGGCGCCGCGACGGAAGTAGAGGAACACCGCGACACCCGCCGCGAGCTGTGCCATGCCGAACAGCGACATGCGCAGCGACGAGACGAACGAACTCGCGACGCCGATCACCGCCGCGATCACGAAGAACGCGGGCAGCCACGGATAGCCGGGCACACGGTACGGCCGAACCGCGTCGGGCCGCGAACGGCGGAGCGCGAACACACTCGCCGCCCCGAGACCGAAGAAGATCCAGTCCGCGAACACGACGCCCGAGAGCAGCGCGCCGAGATCGCCGCGCGTCACCACGAGCAGCACGAGCGACCACACGGCGATCAGCACGATCGCGACGTGCGGCGAACCGAACTTCGGATGCACGCGCCCCGCGGCGGGCAGGAAATTCCCGTCGGCCGCCATCGCGTACACCACGCGCGCGTTCGCGAGGATCGCGACGCTGATGAATCCGAAGATGGAGACCATCGCCGACACCGCGATGAACGTGCCGCCGCCCGCGCCGAAGTAGCGCTCCGCCGCGTCGGCCGCCGCCGCGCTCGACGCGGCGAGTCCGTCGCGCCCCAGCGCGTGCAGGTACACGACGTTCGCGCCGAGATAGATGGCGATCACGATGCCGATCCCGATGCCGAGCGCGCGCGGGATGCTGCGCTCGGGATCGCGCACTTCACCCGCGGCCATGTTCATCTGCTGCCAGCCGCCAATAGTGAACAGCACCGGCACGAACGCGGCGCCGAGCGCGACGATGAGCGGCGTGCGCGCGGCGGGCGCGTCCGCCACCGGGAGCGGTGCGCCCACGTGCGACCAGAGCGCGAACCCGCCCACGATGAGGGCCGCGAGCGCCGCGACCTTCGCCACGGTGAGCACGTTCTGCACGAGCGCCCCGGGCTTCACGCCCAGATAGTTCACGGTGGCCAGGAGCACGATCGCCGCGGCCGCGACGGTGAGCGTCTGCCCCGCGGGGACGATGCCGAGCCGCGCGAGATAGCCGGCGAATCCGACGGCCACCGCCGCGATCGCGCCGGTGGCGATCAACGCGAGGATCATCCAGCCGTAAAGGAATGCGGGCAGATTCCCGAACGCTTCCCGAATGTACACGTACGCTCCGCCGGCACTCGGGATCATTGCGCCGAGCTCCGCATACGTGAGCGCGCCGGCGAACGCGACGACGCCGCCAAGCGCCCACACCGCGAGCACCCAGTCCGCCGTGGGCAGCGCGCGCGCCGAGACGGATGGCGTGAAGAAGATCCCGCTGCCGATGATCCCGCCCACCACCATCATCGCGGCGGAGAAGACGCCCAACTCGCGGCGAAGCTGGCCGCCGCCGTGCTCGCTCAATAGACGGGGAGTTCGCGCTGATACTCGCGCGGTGTGACCACGAGATGGCCCTTCAGGTCGATGAAGGCGTTCACTTCGCTTCGCGCGCCGATCTCGCCGCCGATGTACACGCCGGGTTCGATCGAGAAGCCGGCGCCGGGATGAGCAGGCGCTCCTCGCGCGTCTCGAAGTTGTCGATGTGCGGGCCCGCGCCGTGCAGCTGCCGCATGTCGATGCTGTGGCCCGTGCGGTGCGTGAAGTATTTCCCGAACCCGCGCTGCGGTGATGACGCCGCGCGCCGCGTCGTCGATCTCGCCGCCGCGCACCGGCTTCCCCGCGGCCACGAGCTCGGTGAGCCGCGCGATCGCGGCGTCGCGTGCGTCGCGCACCGCCGTCCATACCTCCACCGCCCGCGCACTCGGCGCGCCGAGCGCCGCCATGAACGTTTGGTCGGCGTAGATGCCGCCGGGCTCACGCGCCCAGAGATCGATCAAGAGCAGCTCGCCGCGCGCGAGCGCGCGCGGCCGTTTCTCACTCGGGCTGTAGTGCGCGTCGGCGGCGTTCGCGCCGGCCGCGACGATCGGATCGTGGTCGAACTCCATTCCCTTCTTCACGAACGAATCCATGATGAAGCGCTGCACCTCGTGCTCGTGCACCGGCGTGCCCTTCGCGAGCGCGGCGCCGGCGAAAGCGAACGCCTCGAGCGCGGTGGCGCGCACCTGCTCGGCGGCGCGCACGTGCGACGCCATCTGCGGCTCGGTCCACACGGCGTAGAACTTCGTCACGATCTCGCCGGAGCAGACCACCGTCGCGCCGGCGGTGCGCACCATCTCGAGCACGCCGGCCGGCACGTAGTCCACGTAGGGCACCGCGTCGCCGGGAGAGTACTCCATCGCGATCTTCTTCCCGCGCACGAGGCCCGCGATGTAGCCCTCCAATTCCTGCCACGTGCTGTAGCGCTCGCGGCGCCACGCGGCCGGCCAGTCGCGCCACGGGCCCTGCTCGATGTTGTGCGTGATGGCCGTAGGCACGCCGCTCTTCGGGACGTACACAAATGCGGCGCGAGACCATGCCTTTGAGTTCGAGCACGCCGGCGGTCACTGGATTCACGCCGCGGAAATCGTACAGGAGCCAGCCGTCCACGCCGCTGTCGGCGATCGCGCGCTGGAGCGCGGGCAGGTTGTCGGTCGTGAGCATCGTGGAAATAGAACGCCCGCCCCGCACGGCGGGAAGTGCGTCAGGCCGCGCTGAGGTTCCGCCAGTCGACGCGCCATTCGCAGCGGCCTTCGTTGCGTGCGGCGCAGCGCACGTGGTCCACGCGGCCGCTGGTGGCGCCGAGCAGCCGCAACAGTTCGTGCAGCGATTCCTCGTAGTACGTGCAGCCGAGCGAGTTCGGCGCGCTGTCCACCGTCACCGAGCTCTCCACTTCCAGGATGAGATGCGCGCCCGAGCGGCGAACGACGCCGCCCCAGTATCGCTCCGCGATCTTGCGGGTCTGCGCGAGCGCCATGGGACGCGAGAGGAGCGACGGCAGCACCGCGATCGCCTGGCGCGTGATGACCGGGATGCGGGCATAGGTCTCGCGCGCCACGTAGCGGCCGGCGGCGCGGAAGGCGGCCTCGGCGTCGGGGCGGCGGCCAATGAGCGTCGCGAGCGCCACCGCTTCCTCCTGCGCGGGCCGAACACCGCGCTTCACCATGTCGCCGTAGCGGCGGATCTGCGCGTACACCGTATCGCTGAGTCCAAAGCGCTTGGTGCGAAGCTCGGCGACGAACTCGGCTTCGAGATCGCCATCGGGACTGTCGACGCTGCGAACGGCTTCGAGGAAGGAGAGCGGGATGAGGGCGTCGACCGTGGCGTTCATTGCGTGGCAAAGGTAATCGCGCGGGGTGACGCAAACAACGCCGCCGCGACGCGGGCGTTCGCTTGCGGGCCGGCGGCCGGGCGCGGCACTATACAGCACCATGAACATCTTCTTGATAACGGACGACGGATTCGCGCTGCGAATGCTCGTGGGCGCGGCGATCGCGATCGTGATCGCCCTGATCGCGCTGCGACGCGGGTCGCTCACCGGCTCGGGCGCCGTCGCCGCGGCGGCGGTAGGCACCGCGAGCGTGAGTGCGGGGTATGGATGGGGAGCGATGCTCATCGCGTTCTTCGTGAGCGCCACCGCACTCTCGCATTATCACGAGGCGGAGCGGGCGCAGCGCACGGCCGGCGTGCTCGAGAAGGAGGGCGCGCGCGATGCGCTGCAGGTTCTGGCGAACGGGGCGCTGTTCGCCCTCGCGGCGGCGGCGATCAAGGCACGGTGGGGACTCAAGTACGGCACCATGGACACGCTGCCGGCGTGGACGTGGTTGTGGACGGCGATCGGCGGCGGTGCGATCGCGACGGCGTGCGCCGACACGTGGAGCACGGAGTTCGGCACGCTCTCGGAGTCGCCGCCACGTCTCATCACGACGAGGGCGATCGTGCCGGCGGGAACGTCGGGGGGCGTGACGGCGCGGGGATCGGCGGCGGCGCTGGCGGGTGCGTGCTTCATGGGCGCCGTCGCGTGGGCGGTGCGCTGGCCGGTCATGCTCGCGGTGGCGACGGCGGCCGGGGGAATAATCGGCGCGTTCGCGGATTCTTTCATCGGGGCGACGCTGCAGGGAAGGCGTCAGTGTCCCAGGTGCGGCGTCGCCACGGAGCAGCTGGTGCACGACTGCGGCACGGAAACGGTGGCGGCGGGAGGTCTCGAGTGGCTCGACAACGATCTGGTGAATCTGCTCAGCACCGGCTTCGGCGCCCTGGCGGCGGCCGCGATCGCTTCCGCGTTCGTCTGAGCGCGGCATGACCGCGCCCGCCGCCGGTTCCGCGCCGCGCGTGCTCCTCGTGAGCACGAACCGCGAACGCCAGCCGATGCCGGTGGTGCCGAACGGCATCGCGTGCGTGGCCGGCGCGCTCGACGCGGCGCGACACCAGGTGCGCGTGCTGGATCTCGCGTTCTCGCGCGACCCGCACGCGGCGGCGGGCGCCGCGGCGCGCGAGTTCGCCCCGGATGTGATCGGCGTCTCCATGCGGAACATCGACAACAGCGATCTCATCGCACTCCGGCACTACACACCCGAGGCCACCGCACTGCTCGCGACGCTGCGGGCCGCCGCGCCGCGCGCCCGCGTGATCGCCGGCGGCGCCGCGTTCGGCGTCGCGCCCGAAGCGCTCTTCGACACGCTCGGCGTCGACTACGCGGTGGCCGGCGACGGCGAGCGCGCCACGGTCGCGCTGCTCGACTCGCTCGCCGCCGGCCGCGCGCCCGGCGCGATCCCCGGCGTCGTGCAGCGCGGCGACAGCGGGATCAAGCTCACGCCGCCCGGCGGCGACGCCGATCTCGATTCGCTGCCCGCGGCGCACATGCACAAGTGGCTCGACCTCGCCGCGTATGAGCGCCGCGGCGGCACAGTGCCCATTCAGACCAAGCGCGGCTGCGTGTTCAAATGCATTTACTGCACCTATCTCAACGTGGAAGGCTGGGGTTATCGCTTGCGCGATCCCGATCTCGTCGCGCTCGAGATGGAGGAGCTGCACCGCGAAGCCGGCGTGACCCACTTCGAATTCGTGGATTCCACCTTCAACGCTCCGCCGCGCCACGCGATGGACGTGTGCGATGCGATCCTGCGCCGGCGGCTGCGCGTGCATCTCGACACCACGAACTTCACGCCCGCCGCCGCGCCCGCGGAGTTGCTCGCACTCATGCGCCGCGCCGGCTTCCGCTGGCTCGGCATCACCGCCGAGAGCGCGAGCGATTCGGTGCTCGAACGGCTGCAGAAGGGCTTCGACGCCGCGCAGGTGCGCGCCGTCGCAGAGCGCGTGGAAGCGGCAGGGATCGGCGTGCTATGGATCTTCCTCGTGGGCGGGCCGGGTGAAACGCGCGAGACGCTCGAGGAGACGCTGCGCTTCGCCGCCTGGCGACTGGGCCGCGGCGACGCCGTATATCTCACCGTGGGCCTGCGCATCTATCCGGGAACGACGCTCCACAACATCGCGCGCGACGAAGGCGTGGTCGCCGGCGGCGATCCACTCCTCGTGCCGCGATTCTACTTCACGCGCGAGCTCGATTTCGAGAGCACGGTCGCTCGCCTGCGCGCCTTCGCGTCCGCACATCCGCGCTTCATGTTCTCGGCCGATTCGCGCTCACCGCTTTTGCCGCACCTCACGCGGCTCGCCGGCGTGCTGCGGTTGCCGCGTCCACATTGGCGCTACATGGGCCTCTTCCAGCGGATCGCACGCGCCGTGTCATGACCGAGCGCACCGATGTGATCGTGGTGGGTGGCGGGCCGGCGGGCAGCTCCGCCGCCCGGCATCTCGCGCGCGGCGGCGCGCGCGTGGTGCTCCTCGACCGCGCGCGTTTCCCACGCGACAAGCCCTGCGCGGAGTACTTGAGCCCCGAAGCCTCGCGAATCCTCGACTCGATGGGCGTGCTCGGCGCGTGCGAGCGCGCGGGCGCGGCCCAGCTCGCGGGCATGATCGTGCGCTCGCCCGACGGCACGGTGGCGCAGGGCGCGTTCACGGCGAAGCACGGATTCCGTCCCTTCCGCGACCGCGGACTCGGCCTGCGTCGCACCGCGCTCGACGCGCTCGTGCTCGGAGCAGCGCGCGATGCTGGCGTGAACGTGATCGAGGGGGAGCAGGTGACTGATGTGATCCGCGACGAGCGCGGCGTGGCGACAGGCGTGCGCACGCTCGAGAACGGCGCGGCGCGCGAGCGGCGCGCGGCGCTTGTCGTGGGCGCCGACGGCCTGCGTTCCGTGGTCGGGCGCCGGCTCGGCCTCACACGGTTCGCACGCGTGCCGCGCCGGCTCGCGTTCGTCGCGCACTACCGCGGCGTGCGCGGCATGTCCGGCTTCGGCGAGATGCACGTCGAGCGTGACGGCTACTTCGGCCTCGCCCCGGTGGACGACGGATTGACCAACGTCGCGATCGTCGCGCCGGTGCGCATGGCGCGCGCCGCGCGCGGCCGTGCCGAACCGTTCTTCAATGCGTGGATCGCGTCGCGGCCGCAGCTCGCCGGGCGCTTCGCGGGCGCCGAGCGCGTGAGCGCAGTGAGCGCCACCGGCCCGTTCGCGCAGCGCGCGCGCCGCGCGTGGGCGCCGGGAGCGGCGCTGGTCGGGAATGCCGCGGACTTCTTCGACCCGTTCACCGGCGAGGGCATCTACGCCGCGTTGCTGGGCGGGGAGCTGTTGGCGCCGTTCGCGCTCGCGGCGCTCGGTGCTTCCACCGCGAGGAACGCGGCGGAGTCGCTCGCCGGCTACGACCGCGCGCGACGCCGCGCGTTCGGAGGGAAATGGGTGGTCGAGCGGTTCGTCGGACTCGCGGTGGGAAGTCCCGTGCTCATGGACCGCATCACGCGATCGTTGGCGGCCTCACCCGACATGGCGGATCTCGTCGTGGGCGTCGGGGGCGACTTCGTTCCGACCAGTGCCGTGCTCACGCCGCGATTCCTCGCGCGCATCCTGTTCGGCGCGCCGCGCGTGGCGCCGGCGGCGGTCCAACCGCTCACCCGCGTGCCGTGACCATGATCGATCCCGATCTCTTCCGCAGTGTTCTCGGCCGGTTCACGAGCGGCGTGACCGTTGCCACGGCGCGCGATGCGTCCGGGGAGGATCACGGCATGACCGTGAGTTCCTTCTGTTCGCTGAGCCTCTCGCCGCCGCTCGTGCTCATCTGCGTGGAGCAGAGCACCGAACTGCACCGCGTGCTCGCGAGTGCGCGCGCGTTCGCGGTGAACGTGCTGGCCGATGACCAGGAGAATGATCTCGCGGCGCTTCGCCGAGCCGGACGCGGGGCGTTTCGAAGGACTTGCCTTCACGCGCGGCGTGAGCGGCTGTGCGCTGCTGGCCGGCACCTTGGCGTCCATCGAGTGCACGGTGCGCGCGCGGCACCCGGAGGGCGACCATACGATCATCGTGGGCGAGGTCACGGCCGCGGCGGCGCGCAATGGCCGGCCGCTGCTCTATTACCGCGGCGGCTACACCGTGATGGGGCGCTGACGTGACATCGCCTCTCACCCCGCGGCGCCGGCGAGGCATCGAGCTGCTCGACGATCCGAAGCTCGATGCCGCGCTGCGTCTGCGTTCGCTCGCGGACGTGAGCCGCGCCAATGCGCTCTTCGGCGGCACGCGCGCGGTGCTGGCTGAGCTGGAGATCGCGCTCGACGCATCGCCCGCGCGTGAGGCGACGCTGCTCAATGTCGGCACCGGGCTGGGCGACATCCCGCGCCGCGCCGTCGCAATGGCGCGCGCGCGTGGACGCACCCTCCGCGCGGCCGGCGTCGAACTCGCGGAGCCGCTCGCTCGCGGCGCGCGTGGCGATGAATTCCCGGTGGCCTGCGCCGACGCGCGCGCGCTCCCTTTTGCGGACCGGAGCTTCGATTTCGTCACCTGTTCGCAATTGCTGCATCACTTCGACGGCGACGCCGCGCTCGCGCTGCTGCGCGAGCTGCACCGCGTGGCGCGGCGCCTCGTGATCGTGAGCGAACTGCGCCGCAGTTGGTTCGCGGCCGCCGGGATCTGGCTCGTGTCGTATCCGCTGCGCTTCCACCCGGTGAGCCGGCACGACGGAGTCGTGTCGGTGTTCCGCGGTTTCCGCCGCGGAGAACTGCGCGATCTCGTGCGCGAAGCGGTGTCGCGCGATGCCCATGTCCGCGACCGGCTCGGCTTCCGCACGACCGCCGCCTGGATCCCGGCGGAGGTCGCGTGACCGAGCTCGAGCTGGCGCCGCCGTACGAGCTGGGCGCGATGCCCGGCGGCCGTCTCATGGAGACGGTGGACGAACGCATCGTGCGCGCACCCGTGAGCGCCATGTTCGATCTCGCGCGCGACGTGGAGCGCTGGCCCGATCACCTCGCTCACTACCGCTGGGTGCAGTTCCACGAGCGCGCCGCCGACGGTGGAGGCATCGTTGAGATGGCGGCGTGGCGCCCGTTCGGCGTGTTCGGCATCCGCACGTGGTGGATGTCGGAAATGCAGGTGGACAATGCGCGGCCGGCGATCCGGTTCCGACACATCATGGGTGTCACGAAACGGATGGACGTGGAATGGAGCTTCACACCGGCCGACGTCGGGACGCACGTACGCATACTGCATGTATGGGACGGCCCGCGCTGGCCGCTCGTCGGCGGCTTCGCCGCCACACGGGTGATCGGCCCGGTTTTCGTGCACGGGATCGCATCGCGCACGCTCGCCGGCCTCGCGGCCGCGGCCGAACGCGGCTCGAATGGCACTCTCACGGGTAGTGACTGAGATGAAACGACGCGTCGCGATCACCGGGATCGGCGCCATCACGCCGATCGGCACCAGCTCCTCCGGATTGTGGGACGGGCTCCGCGCGCAGCGCAGCGCGGTGCGCGAGCTCACGCGATTCGATCCGTCGATCTTCCACAGCCACATCGCGGCCGAGGTGAACGACTTCGTCCCCACGGATCATCTGGAACAGAAGCGCGCGAAACGCCTCGACCGCTTCGGGCAGTTCAGCGTCGCCACCGCGCGCCTGGCGATCGAAGACTCCGGGATCGATCTCGCGATCGAGGACAAGGAGCGGATCGGCGCGATGATGGGCACGGCGCTCGGCGGCGTGGGCTACGCCGAGGAACAGTGCGGCGTGTTCTACCGCGGGAGCGTGAAGGACGTGAACCCGATGCTGGCGCTCACCGTGTTCGGCGGTGCGGCGAGCTGCAACGTGGCGATCGAATTCGGCGTGCAGGGGCCCAACAGCACCAACGCGATGAGTTGCGCGAGCGGCACGATCGCCATTGGCGACGCCTTCCGGCAGATCCGCAATGGCTACGCCGACGTCATGATCGCGGGCGGCGCCGAGGCGCCGCTCTGGCCGCTCTGCTACGGCGCGTTCGCGCTCATCCGCGCGATGAGCACGCGCAACGCCGATCCGTCGGGCGCGTCACGCCCGTTCGACAAGGATCGCGACGGGTTCGTGATGGGCGAGGGCGCGGCCGTGCTCATCCTCGAGGAGATGACGCGCGCGAAGGCGCGCGGCGCGCGCATCTACGGCGAGGTGTGCGGCTACGGGATGAGCAATGATGCGTATCACATGACCGCGCCGCGCCCCAATGGTTCGCAGGCGGCGCGCAGCATGCAGCGCGCGCTCGACGACGCGGGCCTCGCCCCCACCGAGATCGGCTACGTGAACGCGCACGGCAGCTCCACGCCGCTCAACGATTCCACCGAGACGCTCGCGATCCGCCGCGTGTTCGGCGATCATGCCGCCGCGCTGCCGGTGAGCGGCACCAAGGGCTACTATGGGCACGCGCTCGGTGCCAGCGGTGCGATCGAAGCCGCGATCTGCGCCCTCGCAATGGAGCAGGCGTGGCTGCCGCCCACCGTGAATCTCGATTCGCCGGACGCGGCGTGCGCGCTGGATCATGTACCGCGCGCGGGATTGCAGGGCGCGCCCGAACACATCCTGTCGAACAGCTTCGGATTCGGCGGCATCAACGCCGCCCTGGTGCTCCGCCGCGCCGACTGACGAGTGAGTCGCTCGTCGCACGCCGCCGTGTTTTCACTGATCGCGCTCGCCGCGTGTGGTGCGCCTGAGAACGGCGCGGAGAGCGAGAAGATCGTCGCGCATTTCGTGCACGCCGACACGCTCGGCAACTGGGATGAGGCGGTGTCGCTCATCGCGCCATGCGATACGAGCGCCGCCGCGCCGCGCATCCGCGTCACGCGATCGGTATCCGTGGGCGGCGCGCGGCAAGGAAATGGGAAAGACAGCGTCGTCATCCCCGCGTACTATCGGGTGGCCGGCACCGCGGCGGCGGGAGAGATGCTCGAGAGCGGCGTGACCGTGTGGCACTTCACGCCGGCAGCGGCGGTCGACACCGTCACCTTCCGCCTCGCCCCGGACAAGGACGGCCGCCTCATGATCGCCTGCGGCCCGCTGCCGATCCACCGCGCGCCCACGCAAATGCCCGACCAGGTCACGCAGATGGACTCGGCATCGCGCGCCGCGTTCGACGCGGCGGTCGAAAGACGCTAGAGATTCATCCGCCGTTCAAAGCGGACACACCGTCGCCTTCTCCACCGCATAGCTCACGCCGCCCGCCGCCGAGATCACGCGCAGCTGCACGATGCTCGGCGCGCCAAGCGAACGCTCACGCGCATTCGTGCCTACCACCATCGCGACGGCGCGCTTCGTGGAATCAGGAAGGTCGCCCGCGGTCACGGCGATCGCGCCGAGCGAACCCGCGGAGTCGAATTTCAGTTGAAGAATGGCGTTCCCGGCCGGCCACGGCGCCGGCTTGCCGCTCAGCGACATCGCGATGGCGGCGCTGTCGATGATGCTGTCCGGCACAGGCGCGGGAGTTTGTGCGACGCACGGTGGAGGAACTCTCACACCCACATTGGCGGTGTAGAAAACGCCCTTCAGCGCGTGCAGGTCGGAGCGGTTGTTCGAAATGATCCATGCGGTGACCGTCGGCAACCCATTCACCTGGCCCCAGCGCGCGAATGCGATGTACTTCGGCCCCGCATTGCCCGTCGGCTGCTGCGCTCGATCGTATACCGTGAACTGCTCGACACTGATGGTGACCGGCCGCCCGCCGACCACGGTGCTGCACGTCGAAAGGATGGTCACGCCGCCGTTGGTCGCGAGCTGATCAGGCCCTTCGCTCTTCGCGACCTGGATCGTCTTCGCGCCCGACTCGAATGCGAGGTTATTCGCATCCTTGTATGTCTGATTGAATCCGGGGGGCACGAGCATCGAAATGCCAGGCACCTGCATCAACTTCCATTTCGCCGTATCAACGGCCGGCGGTGCACACATTCCCTCGTCCCGCGCGATGCGACCGGGCGACGCGAATGCCGC
Source organism: uncultured Gemmatimonadaceae bacterium (assembly GCA_963737845.1). Lineage (GTDB taxonomy): Bacteria > Gemmatimonadota > Gemmatimonadetes > Gemmatimonadales > Gemmatimonadaceae > DATKOH01. The sequence goes on from CAVTUD010000003.1 coordinate 595,487, forward strand.
CGCTATGAGCACGAGCACCGCCGCCCCCACCACTCGTCGCGCCGCCATCTTTGCCCCCCGATGCAGTGGCCTTCTAACGTCCAAGTCTAGAGTCTCAGTCTGCAGTCACGGCGTCGCCGTCATGAACTTCGCCGCGTACCGGTCGATGCCTTCGCGAATGACGGTCATCGCGACATCGCTCTTCCCCCACCCCACGGTCTGCACCCGCTTCCCCTCGAGGTCCTTGTAGATGTGGAAGAAGTGCTCGACCTCCTTCAGCACATGCTGCGGAATGTCCGCGATGTCGAAATACTCGCCGAAGAAGGGATCGTTGATCGGCACGGCGAGGATCTTGTCGTCGGGCTCGCCGCGGTCGGTCATCTTGAGCACGCCAATGGGACGCGCGTCGATCTGGCAGCCCGGGAAGGTCGGCTCGTTCACCATCACGAGGATGTCGCACGGATCGTGGTCCTCCGCCAAGGTGCGCGGGATGAACCCATAGTCGCCCGGATAATGCACGGCCGAATACAGCACGCGATCGAGACGCAGGAGCCCCGACTCCTTGTCGAGCTCGTACTTGTTGCGGCTTCCGGTGGGGATCTCCACGAGCGCGGTCACCTCTTCCGGCGGGTGCCGCCCAGGGGGCAGGTGGTGCCACGGGTGGAGCAAGCGCGCCTCACGCGAAGTGTGCACCGGAATTGTAGCGCGCCCGGCGCTCGACTGACAGCCGCGCCGAACGTATCATTTGGACGACCCCAACCGCCGGACTCTCGCTGACCCCATCACGCTCGGCCGCGCGCCCGCGCATCGTGCTCCTCGGCTGCTCCTTCGCCGGGCTCGAATTCCTGTTGCGCTACTCGCGGCGCGCTCGCGCCTTCCGGCCGGGCGAGGTGACGGTGGTGGACCCCCGCACGAGTCATTCGTACATCCCGCTCGCCCACGAGGTGGCCAGCGGCGCGCGCGAGCCCGAGGAGCTCCTCTTCGAGACGCCGGCGTTCGTCACGGCGCTCGGCGCCGAGTGGGTGACGAGCGGCGCGCGCTCGGTGGATCCGGCGTCGAAGACCGTACTGCTCGAGAACGGCCGCGTGCTCACCTACGATCACTGCATCGTGGCGGTGGGATCGGTGCCGGCGGTGCCGGCGGAGCTCGACGGCAAGGCGGGCGTCATCGCCGCAAAGTGGATCCCGGATGCCGCCGCGCTCAACGCGCGCCTGCACGTGCTGCGCGCGACGGGAGCGCGCATGATGCGCGTGGTGGTCGCGGGCGGCGGACTCACCGGCGTGGAGTGGAGCGCGGAGCTGGCGAGCGCGCGCGTGGAGGGAACGCGGATCGCGGTGACGCTCATCGGTGCGGAGCCGCGGCTGCTGCCGGCGTTCGCGCCGCACATCGCCCGCCGCGCGAGCCGCGCGCTCGAATCCGTGGGCGTCGAGATGGTGTTCGGCCGCCGCGTGGCCGGATTCGCGGGTGACCGCGCGCTGCTCGCCGACGGTGCGGCCTTCCCCGGCGACGTGCTGCTGTGGGCCGGCGGCGTGCGCGCGAACCCGGTGCTCGCCGAGTTCGGCGCACCGCTCGGTGAGGACGGCCGCATCGTGGTGACGCCGCGCCTCGAGGTGAACGGATGCGAGGGGCTGTACGCGATCGGCGATGCCGCGCAGATCGTGGACAATGGGAACCCATGGCCCACAATGCGGCGCGCGATCGAAGCGATCTGGCAGGGCGCGCTGCTCGCGCGCCGGATCGCCGGACACTATGCCGTTGGCTCCGGACCCTCGCACCGCCTGCGCACGGATTTCTGGTATGGTCTGTCGCTCGGCGCGAAGAAGAGCGCCATCATGCGCGGCGGGCGGCTCGATGAGCGCGGTGTGTATGTCGGAGCGCGGCGCGCGCTGCAATGGGCGTACTACCGCCGCTTCCCGGTTCGATAAAGAACTGCTTTGACAGGATTAACAAGATTCACATGATTGGGCCGCGCAACACGGTGCTAGCGCGGCAGTTCAAAATCATGACAATCATGGTAATCCTGTCAAAAGCAGTTCTGGCGACGGCCTCGTCGCACACCTAGAATGTGTCCCATGTCAGACGATATCGACGTCCTCCTCCACGAGCACCGGAAATTCCCGCCGCCCGCGAGTTTCGCGAGAGGCGCGCACGTCAATTCCACCGCGATGCACGAACGCGCCGCCAAAGATTACGAAGCGTTCTGGGCGGAGATGGCGCGTGAGCTCGAGTGGTCGAAGCCGTGGACGAAAGTGCTCGAGTGGGATCCGCCGTGGGCGAAGTGGTTCACCGGCGGCACGCTCAACGCGAGCGTGAATTGTCTCGACCGCCACGTGCGCGGCGCGCGCCGCAACAAGGCGGCGCTCGTATGGGAGGGCGAGCCCGGCGATACGCGGACGCTCACGTACTGGGACCTGTATCGCGAGGTGAACAAGTTCGCGAACGTGCTCGATTCGCTCGGCGTGAAGCGCGGCGATCGCGTGGCGATCTACCTGCCGCTCATCCCCGAGGTCGTGATCGCGATGCTCGCGTGCGCGCGCATCGGCGCGCCGCACTCGGTGGTGTTCGGCGGGTTCTCCAGCGACAGCCTGCGCGACCGGATCAACGATGCGCAGTGCAAAGTGCTCGTCACCGCCGACGGCGGCTACCGGCGCGGCGCGATGCTTCCGCTCAAGCGCAACGCCGACAAGGCGCTCGAGGAGACGCCGTCCATCAAGCACGTGGTGGTGGTGAAGCGCACCGGCGACGGCGGCGAGAGCCACGCCGAGATGACCGACGGGCGCGATCACTGGTGGCACCGCCTCATGAAGAACGCCGCGGCCTACCGCGAGCCGGAGCAGATGGGCGCCGAGGATGTGCTCTTCATCCTGTATACGAGCGGCACCACCGGGTCGCCCAAGGGCATCGTGCACACCACCGGCGGCTACATGACCGTCGCGCACGCCACCACGAAGTTCGTGTTCGATCTGAAGGAGGACGACGTCTACTGGTGCACCGCCGACGTCGGCTGGGTGACCGGGCACACGTATCTCGTGTACGGTCCGCTCTCCAATGGCGCGACGTGCGTGATGTACGAAGGCGCTCCCGACTGGCCCGAGAAGGACCGCTTCTGGGAGATCTGCGAGAAGTTCGGCGTCACGATCTTCTACACCGCGCCCACGGCGATCCGCGCATTCATGAAGTGGGGGAAGGAGCACGTGCTCAAGCACGATCTCTCCCGCCTCCGCCTGCTCGGCTCCGTGGGCGAGCCGATCAATCCGGAAGCGTGGATCTGGTACCACGAGAACGTCGGCAAGGAGCGCTGCCCGATCGTGGACACATGGTGGCAGACGGAGACCGGCAGCATCCTCATCTCACCGCTCCCGGGCGTGACGCAGACGAAACCCGGCAGCGCGACGATGCCGTTCCCGGGCATCTTCGCCGATCTCCTCGACGCGAACGCGAAATCCATCGCGGTGGGCGGCGGCTTGCTCGCGATCACCAAGCCGTGGCCTTCGATGCTGCGCACGATCTGGGGCGACCCCGACCGTTACGTGCAGACGTACTTCTCGAAGTGGAAGGACCGCCCCGATCTCTATTTCCCCGGCGACGGCGCCAAGCGCGACGACGAGGGCTACTTCTGGATCCTGGGCCGCGTGGACGACGTGCTCAATGTCGCGGGCCATCGCATCGGCACCATGGAAGTGGAGAGCGCGCTCGTCTCGCATCCGGCGGTGGCCGAAGCGGCGGTGGTGGGCAAGGCGCACGAACTGAAGGGGCAGGCGATCGCGGCGTTCGTGACGCTGCGCGAGGGTACAGAGAGCATCGCCCGCCCTGCGCGACGATCTGCGCGAGCACGTCGCGCAGAAGATCGGCGCGCTCGCCCGGCCCGACGATATCCTCTTCTCGGCCGATCTGCCGAAGACGCGCTCGGGAAAGATCATGCGCCGGCTGCTGCGCGACATCGCCGAGGGCCGTGCGCTGGGCGACGTGACGACGCTGGCCGACCCGGCGGTCGTGGCGAAGCTGAAGGATCAGTACGAGGCGACGGAGTCCTGATTCGCGCGCAGATCCACGACTGACGTGATGAACACGATCACCATGATGCACGCCGACGTCACGCACCAGATGCAGATCGCGTGGATCACGAAGAGCTCGAGATACGAGAGCCAACCCGAGAAGAGCACGCTCCATCCCGAGATCGCGACCATCATGTATGGGATAGCGCGTGACTCGGTGCCGCGCTCGGAGAGTCCCGCGATCGCGAGCGCGAAGAGCACCACGTACGTCGCGAGTCCCCACGCCGCTACGGGCAAGCCGAGGAAGGTGGCCCAGCGGCTCGTGTTCACCGTCTCGCACTCGCCTACCGAGCAGGAGAGTTCGCCGATCACGCCCACCTTGTAGAGCGTGAGGTAGAGCGCAATGAACGCGCCCGCGAGCGCGAGGACGGCAATGACCTGCCGCGCCCTCACGGCTTCTTGGCGGTCTTCGGTCCTGCGGGTGCCGCGGCGGGCGGCTGCGTCGCGGCGCTGTCCACGTACGACTTGAACTCGTCGTATCCGATCGCGCCCGCCACCTTCTTCCGCCCGATCACGAACGTGGGCGTCTGCGCCACGCCGAGGCGATCGCCTTCCTTGCGATTGCCGTAGATGCGCGTGAGATGCTGCTGCTCCTCGAAGCACTTCTTCCAATCGGCCACGTTCAGCCCGATCTGCTTCGCGTATTCGGCGAAGAATTTGCCCGGATTGTTCGTCGCGGCGGTGGACCACTCGGGCTGATTGAAGAAGAGCGCGTCATGCATCTCCCAGAATTTCTTCTGGTCGTCGGCGCACGCCGCGGCAATGGACGCGCGCAGCGAGTTCTGGTGCTGGGGCAGCGGGAAATCGTAGTAGTGGTAGCTCACGAGACCGGCCTGCACGAGGCGGCGGCGCACGTCGGGCTCGGTGACGAGCGAGAACTGCCCGCACGCGGGACACTCGTAGTCGGCGAACTCGAGCACTTGCACGGGCGCGTCGGGATTGCCGAGCAGATAGCCCTGCGCCGCGGCCGCGGTCACGTCCACTTCCTGCACCGGCGCCGATTTCGGACGTGAGGCGACCGAGAGCAGCCACGCGCCGCCGGCGACGATGACGATCGCGATGAGGATCCAGAAGCCGCGCGCATTCTTCGCCGGCTTCTTCTTCTTCACCACTCCCGGTCGCTGTCCCTTTCCCTCTTTTCGTCCGGCTGCCATGTGGTGGGCTCCCAGTGTGGTTCGTTGGCTTGGCTTTCGCTCACGATACGCCGGCTCTCCGCGATCTCGGGCGTGTCGTACGTCGCGCGCACTTCGTAGTGGAAGAGCTCGCTGCGGATGTCGCCGATGAGTTTCATGAGTTCGCCGGCGTGCGCCAGCAGCTCGCCGCGCTCATCGAGCGCGACGATCCGTGCCGCCAACGACCTGAGCAGGGCCTGGAGCGCCCGCGCGCGGCCGTCGCCGTAGGTCTCTTCCGGCTCCGTCATTCGAAGAAAGCTAGGGCCTGCGACAGACCCCGGCAATTCGCTTTACGCACTACACCCGGAGGCGATCTTCGATTAGATTCATGGGTCCTCATACCGTGCAGGGAGAATGGCCAAGGATAGGAATCGCCAGCGCGAGAAGAGCGTGAGTACGCCCTTCGAGCAGGCGCGCGACGAGATGTTCCAACAGATCATCCAGTGCGGCGTGCTCCAGTCGTCGCCCGAGCATCAGATAGAGTGGCTCGACGATACGATGTCGTACCTCGCGGACCGGTACCACGAACTCCAGCCCCGCGACGTCACCGAACTCAAGACCCTCGGCGTTCGTTTCTGCCAGCCGCCCAAGGCGCGCGTGGCGGATGAGCCGGCGGACGAGAATGTCGCCGCCTGAACAGCGACGGCGCATGTGGTCGTTGACGTGTGGCAAGACTGAAAAGCCCCTGCGTTCGCGCGGGGGCTTTGTGCATCTGTAGTACCGAGCGCTATACTCTGCAGCGTGCACTCCAACAGGATCCGGTATCGCATGACGGGACATGCCTCGGCTCGCGCGCACCGCTCAGCGGCAGCGCTCCTTGTGGCGTTCGCGGCGCTGGCCGCCGCCGGCGCCTGCGGCGGACACGTGGCCGCCACCGACGAGACCCCGTCGCCCCATGGAGCGCACGCGGCGTGGAGCTACAGCGGAGCCAAGGGCCCCAAACACTGGGCTTCGCTCGATACCGCCTACGCGCTGTGCGCCGACAGCAACAATCAATCGCCGATCAACATCGACAGCGCGAAGACGGTGGACGCCGAGAACATCGAGTTCCACTATGAGCCGAGCAAGATCAACATCGTGAACAACGGGCACACGATCGAGGTCGAGTACGAGCCGGGGAGCTACGTCACGCTCGTGGGCGTACGCTACGATCTGGTGCAGTTCCACTTTCACATGCCGGGCGAGCACAAGACGAAGGGCAAGCTTCGCGACGGCGAGCTGCATCTCGTGCACAAGAGCGCCGACGGCCATCTCCTCGTGATCGGCGTGATCCTGTATCACACGCAGCAGGACAATGCCGCGTTCGCCTCGGTGTGGGAGAATATGCCGAAGAAGCCGGGCGAGATGCAGCATCTTGACGCGCAGACCAACGCGATCCTCTTCCTGCCGGCCCGCCGCACGACGTATCGCTACGACGGATCGCTCACGACCCCGCCATGCACCGAGGGCGTGCTCTGGAACGTGATGACGGATTCGGTGCCAATGTCGCAGGGCCAAATGCTCGACTTCATGCACATCGTCGGCGACAACTACCGGCCGGTGCAGCCGCTGGGTGGACGGCCGCTGCTCAAGGACGAGACGCCGTAGGGGCCTCTGCCATCAGTGGGCGCCGCAGGACGAGACGGGCAGGGTCGAGTAGCTCATTCCTTCCGGCGCGATCTCCACGCGCACACCGAATCGCTTCGCGCCCGGTGGCTGATCCTTCACGTTCGAGCCCACGATCAGCGCGAGCCGGCGCACCGCGGAATCGGAAATGCTCGACCGGGTGATCGCGAGCGGATACATGCCGCCGGTCGAGTCGAACGCGAACTCGAAGATCGCGTTGCCGGCCGGCAGCGGCGGCGTCGAGCCGGTCACCATCATGCTGACCACGCCGGTGTCGAGCACCTCGGCGATCTTGGGCGGCGCCGCGGGCGCTTTCGCACAATCCGGATCGACTACCTTATTGCCCACGGATCCAGGGAACTGGACCGTCCAGAACAACTGGCGAAGCGGAAGCAGATCCGACTGGTACTGCGCGACGATCGCGACGTCCACGACGCCGATCCCGTCGCTGGCGAGCCACTCCGCGAACAGCGTGACGCTCGCGGTGTTCGTGGGGATGGCAGAGATGTCGTGTCGGGCCATCGATTCGGCGTTCAGCGACGCGACCGGGCTGAGGCTCGCGGGAATGGTATAGAGCGTGATCGTGGCGGGGCGGCCCCCGAGGGTGACATGGCACGTCTTCAGGCTCTGCATGTTCGGCTGCCGAGGCATCCGGTGGCCAACCCACAGCTGGACCGACACCTTGCCCGTCGAGTACATCTCGATAGTAGCTGGCCGACGCGGCAACCGCGAAGCTCGACGGGACTTGCATCGTGACTCCGCTGACAACCACCTGCATCGAACTGGCGGCGGCCGGCGGTGGCGCGCCGCACAAGTCGTCAAATGAACCGTTCGCGGCCGGTGGGGCGATCGGCGTGCGAGCCAAGAATGCCCGAGATGACGAGCGCGAGCGCGAGCGTCACGAGAAATGCTCCAATACGAGTTGCCTCGACGCTAGGCGTCCTCGCTCACGCGTGCAATGCACATTTCGATCCGACTATTAGGAAGCTCCAATCTGCGCTAGCGTCCGTGCGCCGTCGCGCGGCGCAGTCCGAATCCGATCTGCACGCCGCCGCCGTATCCGGCCTCCACGAAGGGCGTCCATGATCCCCACTTCGGACCCTCGAGTCCGACGAGTGCCACGAGCGCACCGCGCCACAATGGCGCCGCTTGGTAGCGGAGACTCAGGCCGCCGGTGCCGTACAGCGCCCACTCCTGTTTGCGGTCCGGGTCGAGCACGAACCTCCCCAAGAGATCGAAGCGCGCGCTGAATTCTCCGGCGCCACTCGAGAAGGTGCTGCCCGCGCCGCCGAGCGCGACCAGCCTTACGTTCGGGTCCAGGAAGAACGCCACCGCCGCGGCGCCCTGCACGGTGGTCGTGCTCGCGAGGAACACATCCGCGCGTCCTTCCCACTGCGGGCCCGGCGCGGTTTGCGCGGAGCTCGATATCGCCGCGAGCAGGATCGCCGCGATGACCGAGCGGTATTGAAACGCACGACTCTTGTTCCTCACGCTTTTCGTCGTGTGCGTGAGAGGTACATCGTATAGTCGATTATCGCCCAAGCGGAGCACATTGCCACCACCCATATGTACCACGCCAGCCACCCGGGCTCGAGCAGGATCACGAACAGCGCGGCGATCTGGAGCGTCGTGAGCACTTTGCCGGAGAGCCGCGCCTTGAAGTCCGTGACCTCGAGGCCCGGCAGATAGTGCGCCACGATGAGCCCAACGGCCGTCGCGAGATCGCGGGAGATGACAATGAAATAGTCGCGGGTGCTGAGCGAGCCATCGAACAGGAAGGCCGACAGCGCGAGGAGCACGAACGTCTTGTCGGCGATCGGATCGAGCAGCGCGCCCACGCGGGTGCTCGCGCCCTGGCGCGCGAACCAGCCGTCCAGCAGATCGGTGAGCGCGGCGGCACTGATGAGCGCGAGACGCGCGGTGGTGCCGTGGACCGCCACGAACGCCGCGGCCAGCGGGATGCGCGCGAACGACAGCAGGTTCGGCACGGTGAACACGCGGTTCTGCTGCACGCCGCAAGCTAGACGCACCGGTCCGCGCTTGCCAGCGCGGGGCGTTGAGCGCTATTTCAAGGACATGTCCGCCACCATCGAGATCCTCAAGACGATCAACATCTTCAAGGACCTCACGCCCGAGGAACTCGGCCGCGTCTCGGAGCTGTGCGAGGAGCGGAAGTACGAGTCGGGGGTGTACGTGTTCCACGAGGGCGAGCCGGGCAACCGGCTGTTCATCATCGTCGAGGGCGCGGTGCGGATCTCGCGCCAGATCCCCGGCGCCGGTGAAGAAGCGCTCGCCGTGCTCAAGAAGGGCGCGCTCTTCGGCGAGATGGCGGTATTCGACAAGAGCGAGCGCTCCACCGACGCGATCGCCGACGGCGGCGTGACCGTGCTCACGATCTCGCGCCCCGAATTCGAGATGCTCCTCGAGTTCAACAAGGAGCTGGGCACGAAGGTCCTCTGGGCCGTGATCCGGATGCTCTCGATGCGGCTCCGCAGCACGAACGACTCCCTGAAGTCGTTCCTGGCGATGAGCATGTTCTAGACTGCCGCACTGCCGGCTGTCGGCTGTCGGCTGTCGCTTGCCGGCCGCTCCCGCCCGTAGGCGACAGCCGACAGTCAACAGTCCGCTGTTACGCTTCCGCCGTTCAGGGCATCTACTATCAAATGCCCGCGACCATCCCGCCTCCCGCCCTCTCCGCGTTCACGCACGTCGCTGCCGACCTCATTGGCGTGACGGGCGACGCGTTGCGCGACGTCTCGGCGCTCGGCGGGCTGCTCATCGCCGCGGCGGGCGCCGCGGGCTATGGCACGATCGGGGCGCCGGTCGTGAAGCAGCTGCCGGGCGGCAATGTCGCGGGCGTGTTGCTGCTCGACGGCTGTCACATCGCGCTCCATGCGTTCCCCGAGCGCGAATTGCTCCTCCTCGACATCCTCGCGCCAGCCTCGCGCAATGCGCGGAAGGCGTTGGACGTGTTCGCCAAGCGGTTAGTCCCGAGGCAGATCCGCAGCGAGGCCCGGCCCAGAGGTTAGTCGCACGAGCGGCTGCCGCGTGAGAGGCGCGTATAGCGTGTGGATACTTCAATGGGGGCCGGCGCGACGCGCCGGCCCCCAGCCGTATCTATACGCTAGACGCGCCTTTTGTACTTCCTCGTACCACAGCCTGTACCAGCCGCGACTCGTCGAAGTACCTCTTCGCAAGTTCTCGCATTGAGCCTGCGGTCGTGCCTCGCACGCGCGCGTCGTACTCGTCGAGCTCGCCGAGCCCGCGGCCCATCATCCATGCGTCAACGATCTCCCCGAGCACGGCGCCGCCGCTCTGCTGGCGGATCGCGTGCGTGCCGATCGCGTACTCCTGCGCCAGCTCGAGTTCGCGCTCCGTGACCTCGCCCTCGCGCAGCCGCGCGAATTCGCGCAGGAGTCCGCGGCGCGCCGTCTCCTCCTGCGCCGGCGACGTCGCGATGTAGCTCACGAACATCCCCGCGCGCCGGCGCTCGCTCGCGTGCGCGTGCACGGTGTAGGCGAGCGATCTCTTGTCGCGCAGCTCCTCGAAGAACCGGCCGCCGAGTCCGCTCGCGACGCCCGCGATCATCCCGGCGGCCCAGCGATCGTCGTCCCACCGGTCGGGCGCCGGGAACGCGAGCGCGAGCGCCGTCTGCGCCTTGTCGCGGTCCTCGCTCACCGACACGGGCCGCGCGGGCCACGCCGGCGCGTCCAGCGCACCCGGCCTGCCCGCGCCGAGCCCGGTGAAGAGTGCCGCGGCGCGCGCGGCCGCGTCGTCGGCATCCACGTCGCCCACGATCGCGATCGCCGTCGCGCCGCTGATCACGCGCACGCGGTGCCACGCGCGCAGCCGCCCGGCATCCAGCGCGGCGAGCGTGTGCTCGTAGCCGCTCGACGGGATGCCGTACGGATGCCCCGCGAACGCCGCCGAGACGAGCATCCGCATCGGCCAGCGGTACATGTCATCGCGCATCAGCGCGAGATCGGCGATCGCGACGGCGCGCTCGGTCTCGAGCGCCCCCGCCGGGAAGTTCGCATTGAGCACGACATCGGCGAGCAGCGCCATCGCCGCCGCACCATGCTGCGACGGCACCGAGATCGACCAGCCCAGCTGCTCGGCGCCGGCATGCGCGCTCACGCTCCCGCCGAGCGACTCCGCCTCCTCCGCGATCTGTTCGGCGCGGCGCTTCGCCGTGCCCTTCACCGCCGTGCGCGTCATGAGCGACGTGAGCCCCGCGCTCTCTTCGTTCTCGTCGCTCGCGCCGCCCGCCGCGAACACGCCCACGTGCACGAGAGGCGATCCCGCGCGCCGCTTGACCAGCACCGGGACGCCCGCCGCCGTGCGATAGATGCGCACGCCGGCCTCCTCGCGGTCGAGCGCGACCGGCGACGAGTACGAGCGCAGGAGCCTCCGGCGGCGGCGCCGGCGCGACGAGGGGCTGCGCGCGCCCGCCCTCCAGGATCGCGCGCAGCGCGCCAATGTCCGCGGCGACCGGCGGCGAATTCCGCGGGCGGTAGAACAGCACGCCCGCGCGCTCCGCCGTGAGATGCCGGCGCATCGCCGCGGTCACCTGCTCGGCCTCGGCGCCGAGCAGTCCCGCGAGGTACGCACCGCCGAGCGTCCATGCGCCGAGCGCTTCCCATCCGGCGAGATAGCTGGCCTGCCCCTCCATCGTCTCGAGGCGGCGCAGCCACTGCGATTCGATCACGCGGCGCGCGCGCTCGAGCTCGGCGGGGTGCACGCCCACATCGCGCATCGCCGCGAGTTGAGCCCACGCTTCCGCGGTCGCGTCCGCGGCCGATGACGGCGGGCCTTCCGCGTGGATGGTGAACACGCCGAGCTGGGTGGGGGTGTAGTTCGACGCGCCGATGGACGCGACGAGCCGTCGCTCGCGCACCGCGCGATAGAGGCGCGACGCGCGGCCCGCACCGAGCATCGTCGCGGCGAGATCGAGCAGCACCGTGTCGGCGTCGAGCGTGCCGGGCGTTCGCCAGCCGATCGCGATCTGCGTCTGTGCGATGTCGCCCGCCAGTTCGCGGAAGCGGAGACCGTCGTGCTCCGGCTCCGCCGGTCCGGCCGCGCGATCCACCGGCGCATCGGTGAGCGTGCCGTACAGGCGCTCCACTTCGCGCACCGCCATCTTCAGGATCGACGTCGCCGACGATCGAGAGGACCGTGTTGCCGGGGCGGTAGTGATTGCGGTAGAAACGCGCGACATCCGCGCGCGTGAACCGCCGCAGCATCATCCTCACGGCCGATGCGCCAGCGCCGCATGCGATGCCGGTCGTGCAGCAGCGCGTAGAGCGACTCGACCGCCACCGCCGACGGATTGTCTTCCTTCCGTTTGGCTTCCTGGATGATGACGTCGAGCTCGCGCGCGAGTTCGTCCGCATCGATGAGCGAATTCGCGAATGCATCGACTTGGATCTCGAGCCCGCGCACGAACGCCGCCGACGGGAGCACGGTGTAGTAGCTGGTCTGGTCGTAGATCGTGCCGGCGTTCAGGTAGCCGCCGGCGGCCTTCGTCGCGCGCGGCGATCTCGCCCACGCCGCGCGTGGGCGTGCCCTTGAAGTACATGTGCTCGAGCACGTGCGAGATGCCCTCCACGTCGTCGGTCTCATCGAAGTAGCCGGCTCTCACGTACGTGACGATCGCGACGACCGGCGCGCTGGCGTCGCGGCGGAGGAGAACGGTGAGGCCGTTCTCCAACCGCACGCGCCTGACGGAATCGACTGGAAGGAGCGGCGAAGCGCCGCCGCCGCTCACTGCACGATGCGCAGCAGTCCCGCGTCGGCGCTGCCGCGGATGAAACTCTCCGCGTCGTGCGTCGGGATCTTCACGCCGGTGAGGGAATAGCCGCGGCGCGCCTCGGTGGCCATGAATTCCTGCACCGAGCGTCCGGTCATCATCGTGTTCGCCTCCTTCATGGCGCGCACGATGCGGTCCCAGGAGCCGCGGAACTCAGTGCCGTCATCGATCAGCACGCTGTGTTCCGAACTCTCCTCATCGCGGCGGCGCTCGGCGAGATCGGCGAGCAGCGTCGAGAACAACTCGAGCTGCGCGCGGTCGCGCGTCTCCGCTTCCTCGGCGGCCCGCGTCTCGATCTCGGAGAGCATGTCGTCGATCGGGTCGCTCTCCCCCGCGAGCTCGCCCAGCCGGTTGCGCCATTCCACGAATTCGGGATCGGCGTCGCTCGCGCGCTTGAGCTTCTTGGTGAGATCGATGTAGCGCCAGATGCCGAGCTCGTCCCAATGGTCCTCGGCGGACGTGCGCTCGAGATGACGGAGCGAGCGCTCGTATTCGCCGCGATCGTACAGGATGTTCGCGAGGTAGATGCGCGCCTCGGTGTGTTCGTCGTCCAGTTCGAGCGCGCGCTCGAGATGCGCGATCGCTTCGTCGTCCTTGCCGAGCCTGTGCTGCGCGTAGCCGAGGCATGCCTGGGCCTCCGCGAGCTCGGGGCTTTCGCGCACCGCCGTCTCGAAGAATTCGCGCGACTCCTCGAGCATCTCCTCGCGGAAGAGCGCGCGGCCCACCTGCAGCACGAGATCGAGGTCGTCTTCGTAGCCGAGCTCGAGGATGCGGCGGAAGCTCGTGAGGGCGGCGTCGCGCTGGCCGAGCTTCAGCAGCGTCTCGCCGAGTCCGGCGAGACCGTCCTCGTGATTCCCGTCGAGTACGAGCCCCATCTCGAAGCTCTGGCGCGCCCACGCGTACTCCTCACGCGCGAGGCGCGCGTAGCCCACGCCCACGTGCAGTTCGACTGAGCCCGGGTAGAGCGCGAGTCCTTCGCGCAGCACCTCGAGCGCCTCCTCATACTGTCCTTCGTTGTAGAGTTGGTGGGCGCGTTCGTCGTACTCTTCGGAACTCAGGAATGGGTTCGACATCGGCTCCGGCGCCTCCGGCACTGAGGGACATTGTAACGTAGCATACGGTGACCGCGAAGTTCAACAGCCTGCCGTGCCCTGCATTGCACTCAGACTCCTGGCGATCGCCGCCGCGAGCGCGGCGTTCGCTTCCAGCAGGGCGAGGTTGGCCGCGCGGGCGCGGCCTTTCGTCGCCTTGTCCACCGCGGCCAGCATCCAGGGCGTGAGCGCCGCGCCCGTCACCTTCTTGATGGACGCCGCACGCTGCGCTCCCTGCACAGCCCGCTTCACCGTGGCGGCGCTCAGCGCGTGCTCCTCCGCCACCGGCTGCATCACGACCATCCCTTCGTTCCGCCCGAGCGCGCGGTGCAATCGCCACATGCTCGCGACATCCCCTCGGCGCATTGGCGCGCGCCGCGAGCGGGATCCCGCTCGAGCGCGAATAGAACGCCGGCATTCCACTTGTACCATACCCTATCACCGCCACGCCAAGCGATTCCAACCGTTCGTTCGTGGCGGCGAGGTCGAGGATCGACTTCGCCCCCGCGCACACCACCAGCACCGGCGTTCGCGAGAGTTCCATCAGGTCCGCACTCTCGTCGAACTTGGGACTCTTGTGCACGCCGCCGATGCCGCCGGTGGCGAACACCTCGACTCCCGCTGCTCGCGCCAGCATCATCGCCGCCGCCACGGTCGTCGCGCCGTCCACGCCTTTCGCCATCGCGAGCGGCACGTCGCGCGCCGAGACCTTCCGTATCCCTTCACGCCGGAGGAACCGCTCCAGCTCATCCCGTTCGAGTCCCACCGCTGCGACCCCGCGCACGACCGCCGTGATCGCCGGCACCGCGCCGGCCGCGCGCACCGCGGCGATCATCCGCTCCGCCGCCTCGCGATTGGCCGGTTCGGGCAAACCTTGTGCGAACACACTGCTTTCTAGGGCGACGACAGGCGCGCGCGACCGCAACGCGGCCGCGATCTCCGGCAGCACGCGCACCGGAACGGGCGCGTTCACGCCATCACGCCGCGGCGGACTACCGTCATTTCTTCGGACCGCCTGTGGAATCGCGCATCGCCTTGAACTCCGCACCCGCGCTCCATTCGGGCACCACGGGCGAGTTCCCGAGCGCGCGGCCGAAGCTGAGCACGATGTCGGCGAGCTGCGTCGCGCCGGAGAGATCGAAGTCCGGGCGGTACTCGTCGGAGGGCTGGTGATAGCGGTGCGCCGTGTAGTCCGCCTGCTGCGCTTCGCCCCATCCCTTCGGCCGACCGACGTACGTGAGTCCCGCGCCGATCGAGATCGCGGGCACGCCCGCCTTCGCGAACGAGAAATGGTCGCTGCGGTAGAAGTGTCCCGCCTCCGGATGCGGGTCCGGAACGAGCGACATTCCCTTGGTCTGCAGGAGAATGCGCGAACATCGTGCCGAGCGAACTCTTGTTGGAGCCGATCACCACGTAGTCCTTCATCTTCCCGTCGAGCGGCACGACGTCGAGGTTGAGATCGGCGACGATCTGGTTCACGGGCACCGTGGGGTGCGTCGCGAACCAGGCGGAGCCGAGGAGTCCCGATTCCTCCGCCGTGACGAACACGAACAACTGCGTGCGTCGCGTGGGGGCGAGCTTCGCGGCCGCGCGCGCGATGCCGAGCACCGCCGCGGTGCCCGACGCGTTGTCGGCGGCGCCGTTGTAGATCGAGTCGCCGTTCACCGCGGGACCGATGCCGAGATGGTCCCAGTGCGCGCTGTACACGACGTACTGGTCCTTATAGCCGGCGGCGTTGCCGTTCACGACGCCCACCACATTCTCGCTCTCCATGTGCGACATGTGGTTCTTCATCGTCATGTCCATCATGATGCCGGTATGCACGGGCTTGAAGGCGCGCGTCGCCGCCTGCGCGCGAAGGTCGCCCATGTTGAGTCCGGCCTGCGCGAGCAGCTCGCTCGCCGCGCTGTCGGTGATCCATCCGTTCACGCCGTTGGGCGGCGGGCCGTTGGGATCGCGCGGCAGCATGCGGATCTCCTTCGCCCACGATCCGACCACGGTGTGCCACGGATAGCTGGCCGCCTCGGTGGTGTGCACGATGAGCACGCCCGCGGCGCCAAGCCGCTCACCCTCTTCGTACTTGTAGGTCCAGCGGCCGTAGTAGGTCATCGCCTTGCCGCCGAACAATCCCGGCTCGCTCGCCGTGGCGGGCGGATCGTTCACGAGCACCAACAGGATCTTCCCCTTCATGCTCTCGCCCTTGAAGTCGTCCCACTTGTACTCGGGCGCCTGCGCGCCGTAGCCGACGAACACCAGCTCGCCGCGCGCGACGCTCGAATCCGTCGCGCTGCCCGGCGCGACCACCACATCGTTCGGGTAATTGAGGGTCGCCTTCGCTTTGCCGCTCGCGGTGACGCGAATGGTGGACGCGATGGCGCCCACGACGTCGATCGGCACCTTCTGGAAGTACGATCCCTTCACGCCCGGCAGCACGCCCGCGATCTGCAGCTGCGACGCAATGTACGCCGCCGTGAGCTGTCCGCCGCGCGTCGCCGGCGCGCGCCCTTCGAGCAGATCGCTCGAGAGGAACTTGAGGTCGGCGTCATATGCCGACGCCGTGATCTTCGCCGCGCACGTGCACGGTGTAGCGCTCTGGGACATGAGGGCTGCCGGCGCGACCACGGCAAGAGACAGGATGACCAAGATTCGTTTCATCAGAGTGACGTGAAAAAAGTGAGAGGTGTTGTTGCAGTTCCGATCATGTTCATCATGTTAATCATGTCCAATGCTCTTCCGGAATTCTGCGAGAATTACTTTGACAGGATTAACATGATTTACATGATTGAACACAAAACGCTAAGTTTGCAGCCATGAGCGATACACCTGCACCCGAGACGCCGGCGCCCGAGAATCCGGTCGTCGACACTTCGCCCGCTGCGCCTGAACGCACTGCCGTCACCTACGGCATCCTGCTCATGGTGCTCGCCGCGCTGGCCGTCTACTTCGTACTGCACGCGGTGCGCCGCCACTAGTCCTGTTCGACGGACGCCTTCGGCGGCACACCGACGGCTCTCGCGACCTCGGCGCCCATGCGGCCCATCAATCGCTCCGGCTCATTGTCGATGATCCAGCGCTGGTCCACGTTCGCGCGCGTGAGCACGCACATCACCACCCGCGTCCGCAGATAGTACAGCCCGCATTCGGTGCGGGTGTCGTCATCCTTGCCGGATTTGTGCGCCGCCCGCACGCCCACGAGCATGCGCGTGAGCAACTCCGTCTCGTCGTTGGTCTCGAGCATCGCGAGCATCGCGGAGTCGGCGCGCGCGCTCACCGCCTTCCCCTGCGCGAGCAATACGAAGAGCTGCGCCATCTCGTTGGGCGTGGTCTTCCCCAGTCCGTACTTCTCCGAGCTGTCGCGCGCGATGCTGGTGATCGCGCGCTGCATCACGAGGTGGTGCACGCGTGTATTCGCGAAATGCAGGGAATCGAGCCGCGCGTTGACGCGCGCGAGCGTGATCTTCTGCAGCAGGAGGTTGGTGGCGGTATTGTCGCTGGTCTCGATCATCAGCTGCGCCGCGTCGCGCACGGTGATCGTGAGCGGCGCCTGCAGGTTCTGTAGCACGCCGCTGCCGCCCGCCTTGTCGATCGCGAGCAGCGTGATCGGATCGTTCAGCGAGATCTGCCCGTGCTCCACGAGGTCGTAGAGCGTCACCAGCACGCCGACCTTGATCAGGCTCGCGGTGGGGAAGGTCGAATCGCCGCGCAGCGACAGCCGCCATCCCGCATCCATATCGCGCACCGCGTAGCCGACCACCCCGTGATGCGCCGCCGCGAGCGAATCGAGCGTGCGGTGCAACTTGGCGGTGTCGACTCTCTGCGCTTCGGCGACCCCCACCGCCGTCGCGAGGATCGCTCCCGCGATGGCGAACGCCGAGAGCCGAGCGCCGAGACCTGCCATCACGTTGCTACGCGTCCGTGAACGTCCCCGCGTTGCGCGTCTCGACGAGCTCGCGCTCCTTGGACGTCGGATCGTACATCGCCAGCACCTTCACGTGCTCGCCCGAGTAGCAATCGAACACCTTGCCCTGCCCCTTCCTGATCTCGATCTCGTGGCCGTCCTCGAACCGGAGCACGACGGCGGGATACTTGGTGTTCTCGTATTTCTTGCGGAGCTTTTTCGGAGGAGTCGGCATAGCCCTGGGGATGAGAGTCTCCCGAACTTACGGCGCGCGCACGGGGGCTACAAGGCGCTCACGTCACGACGGCGCGCGCGCCTTCGAACCGCTTCCAGTCGCCGTTCGCGAGGATCGTGTCGATCGCCGCCACCACCGCCTCCACTTCATCGTCGTGCGTGTAGAAATGCGGCGCCACGCGGATGCCCGCATCGGGGCGGAAGTCCACGATGATGTCGCGCGCGAGCAGCGCCTGGCTCACCTCGTACGCGTGCGGCACACGGAACGCCACGGTGCCGCCGCGGCGCTCCTCCTCGCGCGGCGCGTGCACTTCGTAGCCACGCTCATCCGCGAGCGCGATGAGCCGCGCCGTTTGCCGCACGCTCTTCGCGCGCACCCGCTCGATCCCCGCGCGACGCACGATCTTCGGACCCTCGGCCGCCGCGTACAGTGCGGGGATCACCGGCGTCCCGTTCAGCCAGCGCCAGGCGCCGTGCGCGGGCGCCAGTTCGGGTTCGAACGCGAAGGGCCGCGCATGTGCTTGCCAGCCGGTGAGCGCGGGCGTGAGGGTGTCGCGGAGGCGCGGTGAACAGTACAAGAACGCGCCACCCGGTCCGCCGCACAGCCACTTGAGCACGCCGCCGGTGAGGAAATCGGCGCCGATCTTCTTCACGTCCACGGGGATCACGCCCACGGAATGGAACGCGTCGAGCATCACGAGCGCGCCCACCGCGTGCGCGCGCGCGACGATCGCCGCGGCGTCCATGATGTACGCCGACCGGAAGAGCACATGCGACACCGCCACCAGCCGCGTACGCTCGTCGATCGCCGCGAGCAGCCGCTCCAGATCGATCCCGATGCCGTCATCGCTCGGCACGCTCACCACGCGCGCGCCGAAGCGCCCGGCGAGCCCCTCCACCGCGTAGCGCACGCTCGGGAAATCGAGCGCCGTCATCACGATCGCGTTCCGCTCCGGCGGGAAGTCCAGCGCCGACAGCACCGCCGCGTGCGCGAGGCTCACGTTCGCGAGCATCGCGATCTCGCCGGCGCCCGCGCCGATGAGCGGCGCGATCTCGTCGCCGACCGTCACCGGCATGTTCCACCAACCGTCGGCCCAGGCGCGCACGCCGCGCTCGCTCCACGTGCGCGCGTACTCCGCGAGCCGGTCGCCCGCCGCGCGCGGCATCGCACCCAGCGAGTTCGAGACGAGATAGTTCGTGCGCGCGAGGATCGGGAACTCGGGGCGGAACGCCAGGAGCGGGTCGATCATCCCGTTCGAACCGCCGGTCGCCACATGCGTGACGCGAAGTGGAGCCCCGCCGCGGCCGCAAGCGTGACGGCGGTCGCCATGAACTCCTGAGCCGTCGCCGAGGCGATGAGCCTCACGAGCACAAGCACCGCGAGGACCGGCACGACCGGACCTCCGGGCACGACGAATGGCGCGCCTTCGCCCCGCACGCCCTTGCGGCGCAGCATGAGAACGCCGGCGGCGACGATCGCATACATCAGAAGCACCGCGACGTTCGCCACGACGATCAGCGACTGGAAGCTCCCGGTCGCCGCCAGCGTCAGGAGCAGCATGGCGTGGATGATGATCGCGCGGTACGGCGTGCGGAACGCCGGATGCACTCCGGCGAGCCATTGCGGCAGCACACGTTGCTCCGAGAACGCGTACAATGCGCGGGGCGAAGTGAGCGCGTCGCCGGTGAGATAGCCCAGTGTCGACACCAACGTTCCGAGCAAGATGATCGTGCTGCCCACGCGGCCGAACACGACGCCCGCGACCGCGGCGAGCGGCGCGGCGGTCTCCTTCGCGAGCTGCGGGCCGAGCACGCCCACGGCCACCATTTGGATGGTGAGGTAGAGCACGGTCACCAACGTCAGTGCCAGCAGCACCGCGCGGGGCACGGTCCGGTGCGGATCCTTCACTTCGCCGCTCGGGTTCAGGGAGTTCTCGAATCCGAGGAACGCGAAGATCAGCACGACGCACGCACGAGTCATCTCGCCCACCGGTGGCATCGCGGGGATCGCGAGGTTCGCCGGGTGCATGAAGAAGATGCCGATCCCCGCGAGCGCGAAGAGCGGCAGCAGCTTGCCGAGCGAAAAGATCTCCATCGTGTGCACACCGGGCCGCGCACCGCGGATGTTCACCGTCGCGAGGATCCCATACGTGAGGATCATGAGCGACACGCGCGGCACGATGCTGCCGAACGCCGGGAAGATCACCGCGACCGTACCGACGAACGCGTTCATCACCGCCGCTCCCGCGAGCACGCCCGCGCCCACATAGAGCAGCGCGCCGGTCATCGTGCCGACAAGCGGGCCGAACGCTGCCCTCGCATAGGCGTACCCGCCGCCCGTGCTGTGCACGCGGCTCCCCGCCTCCGCGAAACAGAGCACGACGAGCGCCATCGCGAATGCGCAGATGACGTACGCCACCGGCGCGGCGCCGCCGATCAGCGCATACACCGCGGCCGGGAGGAGGAAGATCCCGGAGCCCACGGTCATGTTCACGGATGAGGCCGTGAGGGCGCGCACGCCCATCACGCGCTCGAGCTGAGCGTTGGACGGGGTATCGGCGGGACTCGGCATCAATCCATTTACCCCGCCGGCCGCCGCTCCGCTAGACGTCCTCCGGCCTCCGTAGCAGCTCCGGCCGGATCGCCGGCTGCCCGGTGCTCGGCGTCATTCCCGGTCCGCTCGCGGCGGCCGGCGGAAGCCCCAGCTCGCGCCGCGCTCGGTCGAGCGCGTCGTCGATCGTGTCGAACACCTGCTCCTCGCCCACCTCATCGAGCAGGCCCGAGCGGCCCATCGCGAGCATCGGCTGCGCCAGTACGTCACTGAGGTACACCACCGTGCCATCGGTGCGCGTGCGACGCACCACGTCGCGCAGGGCGTTCATCCCCGTCGCGTCGATCGCCGGAACGTGACGCAGCCGCAGGATCAGGATCTTCGGCCGCCCCATGGTGCGGCTTAGCGTGTCCTTGAACGTCTCCGCCGCGCCGAAGAAGAACGGCCCGTTGATCTCGTACACCACCACGCCGTGCGGCACGCGCCGCGACTTCACGGAGTTCGGATCGTTCTCGTCCACGTTCTCCGCGAACTCGCGCGCGATCACGCTCACATTCGTGACCTCGGCCATGCGCCGCATGAAGAGGAAGGCCGCGAGCACGATGCCCACCTCGATCGCCACGGTGAGATCGATCACCACGGTGAGCAGGAAGGTGGTGATGAGCACCGCGATGTCGCTCTTCGGCGCGCGCATCATGTTCACCGCCGCGCGCCACTCGCTCATGTTGTACGCGACGACGAGCAGGATCGCGCCCAGCACCGCCATCGGAATGAAACCGGCCAGCTTGCCGAGGAAGAGCGCGATCATGAGCAGCGTCACCGCGTGCACGATCCCCGCGACCGGCGTGCGCCCGCCGTTCCGGATGTTCGTCGCCGTCCGCGCGATCGCCCCTGTCACCGGGATCCCGCCGAAGAGCGGCGATATGATGTTCGCGGCGCCCTGCGCCACGAGTTCCATGTTCGAGCGGTGGCGCTCCCCCGTCATGCCATCGGCGACGACGGCCGAGAGCAGGCTCTCGATCGCCGCGAGCAGCGCGATGGTGATCGCCGGACTTACCAGGCGGCGCACGTCGGCGAAGGAGACGCTCGGCCAATGCGCGTGCGGGAACGAGAATGAGAGTTCCCCGAATCTCGAGCCCACCGTCTCGACGTGCAGACCGAGCAGCTGTGCGCCCACGGTGCCCACGATCAGCGCCACGAAGGGGCTCGGCAGCCTCGACCATGCGCGCGGCCAGAGCCCGATGACGGCGATCACCGCCACTGAGAGCCCGGCCGCCTGCCAATTGACGCTACCAATGTTCGCCGCGTACGCCCCGATCTTCTCAATGAAGTGCGACGGCACTGCCCCCATCGTGAGGCCGAGCACGTCCTTCACCTGCTGCGCCGCGATGATCAGCGCGATGCCGGCCGTGAAGCCGAGCGTCACCGGATACGGGATGAACTTGATCGCGGCGCCGAGGCGCACGAGTCCCATCGCCACGAGAATGATGCCGGCCATCAGCGTCGCCACGGCGAGTCCGTCGAAGCCGTACTGCTGGACGATGCCGTACACGATGACGACGAACGCGCCCGTCGGTCCGCCGATCTGCACGCGGCTGCCGCTCAGGGCGGAGATGACGAACCCGCCGATGATCGCGGTGTAGAGTCCCTGCGCCGGCGTCACGCCGCTGGCGATGCCGAACGCGATCGCCAGGGGCAGTGCGACGATGCCGACGATCACGCCGGCGAGGACGTCCGTCAGGAAGTCGTGCCGGGTGTAGCCTCTGAGCGCGGTGACGAGCTGCGGGACGAGTCGCTGTGGCATTCCGAAGGAGGACAGGTGGAGGTCCGCGGCCGCAACGAAGCGCGCGCGCCGCTCGCATCGGCGGGCGCGGCGCATAAGTTAACCGCGGTGGCATTCTGGCCACGCGCAAGTTACCCACTCCGTGATCATGGCCTCGTCAGCATTTCCCTCACGCGTGGCCGTCGTGCTCGGCGGCGGCGGACTCAAGGGCTTCTCGCACATCGGCGTGCTGCGCGCGCTGAAGCAGCGCGGCATTAGGCCGTCGCTCTACGCGGGCACCAGCATCGGCGCGCTCATCGCCGCTGCGCGCGCCGCCGGCATCAGTCTCGACGAGATGGAGGCGCGCGCCCGCGCCCTGCAGAAGACCGATCTCTTCCGGATCAATCATCTCGCGATGCTGCTCGAACGCATGAAGAGCCCATCGCTCTATCACGAAGAGCCGCTGCGCGAACTCTGCCGGCTCAACGCGCCCGCCGGCACGTTCGAGGATCTCAAGGTGCCGCTCCTCGTGAACACGGTGGACGTCGAGCGCGGCACGCGTGTCGTCTGGGGGCTGCCCGGACTGCGCGACGTGTCGGTCGCGGACGCCATCTATGCCTCGTGCGCACTGCCCGGATTCTTCCCGCCCGGCATCATCGGCGGCCGCCCCTGCATCGACGGCGGCACGGTGGACAACCTTCCCGCCGCCATCGCCGGACTCGGTGCCGAGATGGTGATCGCCGTGGACGTCGGCACCACGAGCCTCGGCCTCGCGCGGCTCATCCGCCGCCAGGGATTCGCCGCGATCTACATGCGCGCCGCATCGATCATGATGCACGCGCTGCAGTTGCAGCCGCTGGCCGAGTGGTCGGGGCCGCCGATGCTGCTGATCCGGCCGGACGTCGCGCACCGCGACATGTTCAGCTTCGTGCACACCGAGGAGCTGATCGAGGCGGGGTACAGCGCCACCATCGCCGCGCTCGACCAGGTGGCCGACCAGGAGCTGAAGCCCGGCGTGATCTATCCGCGCCGCCGCGTGAACGTGCTCGTGGACCGCAAGAAATGCACCGGCTGCGGGATCTGTGTGTCGCTGGCGCCCGACCGGATCGTGCTCGATATGGAGAACAAGGCCGTGATCGCGAATCCGGTGATGGAATGGAGCCCGGCCGACGGCGACTTCGTGCAGCAGTGTCCGTTCGAGGCGATATCCGTGCACTCGCTCGACGGCACACGGCGGACGACGAAGCCCATCACGCAGCCAATGGCGGTCGGTTCCGACGACTAAACGCGAACGGCGAGTGTGACACCGCCGACGGCGAGTGTGACACCGCTGACGGCGCCTGTGACGTGTGAGACGTGTGGCAACGGCGGCGGCGCTTGTGGTTGCTACACGTCAACGACCACAGGCGCTGTCAGCGTCGTCACACTCGCCGTTCAGTCAACTGATTAGATTTCAGTCATACCCACCGGACACGATATGCCCTCGCTGAACTCTTTCCATACCCGCTCGACACTTTCCGTCGCGGGGAAGGACTACACGTTCTTCGACCTCGCGAAACTCAACGCGCCGGCGGTCGGCCGGCTGCCGTTCTCGCTCAAAGTCCTCCTCGAGAATCTCCTTCGGAACGAGGACGGCGCGTTCGTGAAGCGGCGCGACATCGAGACGTTCGCGAAGTGGGATGCGACGAAGGGCGTCGAGCAGGAGATCGCGTTCCGCGTCGCGCGCGTGCTGCTCCAGGATTTCACCGGCGTCCCCGCGGTGGTCGACCTCGCGGCAATGCGCGACGCCATCGCCAAGCTCGGCGGCGACCCCAAGAAGATCAATCCGCTGCAGCCCGCCGATCTCGTGATCGATCACTCGGTGCAGGTCGACGAGTTCGGCGTCGAGGCCGCGCTGCTCATCAACACCACGCGTGAGTTCGAGCGCAATCAGGAGCGCTATGCGTTCCTCCGCTGGGGCCAGAGTGCGTTCCGCAATTTCTCCGTCGTGCCGCCGGGCACCGGCATCTGTCACCAGGTGAACCTCGAATACCTCGGCCGCACGGTGTTCACCTCCGGCGAGAACGGCGTGACCCTCGCGTACCCCGACACGCTCGTCGGTACCGACTCACACACCACGATGGTGAACGGCCTGGGCGTGCTCGGCTGGGGCGTCGGGGGCATCGAAGCGGAAGCATCGATGCTCGGGCAGCCGCTCTCGATGCTCATCCCCGAGGTCGTCGGCTTCAAGCTCAGAGGCAAATTGCCCGCCGGCGCGACGGCCACCGATCTCGTGCTGGTCGTGACGCAGATGCTCCGCAAGAAGAAGGTCGTCGGCAAGTTCGTGGAGTTCTACGGCGCCGGTCTCTCGAGTCTCGCACTTGCCGATCGCGCTACGATCGCGAACATGGCGCCCGAGTATGGCGCGACGGCGGGATTCTTCCCGGTGGATGCCGAAACGCTTCGCTATCTGTCCTTCACCGGCCGCGGCGGCGCGCACGCCGCGCTCGTGGAAGCGTATTGCAAGGCGCAGGGGATGTTCCGCACGGACGAGACGCCCGATCCGCTCTTCAGCGACACGATCGAACTCGACCTCGCGACTGTGGAGCCGAGCCTCGCCGGCCCCAAGCGCCCGCAAGACCGCGTGCCGCTCAAGGATTCGAAGCGGATGTTCGAGGACGCGCTGAAGGAGGAGTTGGTGCGTCTCGCTCCCAACGCCCCGCCTGCGACAGCCGACAGCCGACAGTCCGCCTCTGCCGTTCAGCATGGCTCCGTCGTGATCGCCGCCATCACCAGCTGCACGAATACATCGAACCCGAGCGTCATGCTCGCCGCCGGCCTCCTCGCACAGAAGGCCGCCGCCAAAGGACTCACGCGCAAACCCTGGGTGAAGACGTCGCTCGCGCCGGGCTCGAAGGTCGTCACCGAGTACTACAACAAGTCCGGTCTCATGGAGCCGCTCGAGAAGCTGGGCTTCTATCTCGCCGGCTACGGCTGCACCACGTGCATCGGCAACTCCGGTCCGCTGCCGCCGGAGATCGGGAAGGAGATCGACGACCGCAAGCTCGTCGTGGCCGCCGTGCTCTCGGGGAATCGGAATTTCGAGGGCCGCGTGAATCCGCAAACGCGCTTCAACTACCTCGCCTCGCCGCCGCTCGTGGTCGCGTACGCGATCGCGGGCCGCATGGACATCGATTTCGAGAAGGAACCGCTCGGCACCTCGCAGGATGGCAGCCCCGTATTCCTCCGCGACATCTGGCCGACGCCGAAGGAAGTCGCCGACACGATCCTCTCCTCGGTGAAGAGCGAATGTTCACCAAGGAGTACGCCGACGTGTTCACCGGCGACGAGCGCTGGCGCGCGCTGCCCATTCCGGCCGGCGACCGCTACACCTGGTCGGCTGATTCGACGTACGTGCGCAATCCGCCCTTCTTCGAAGGCATGACAATGACGCCGCCGGGGATCCGTCCCGTGCACGGCGCGCGCGTGCTCGCAATGCTCGGCGACTCGATCACCACCGACCACATCTCACCGGCCGGTTCGATCGCGAAGAACAGTCCGGCCGGCGCGTGGCTCATGGCGCACGGCCAGCCGCCGTCGGAATTCAATTCGTACGGTGCGCGGCGCGGCAATCACGAAGTGATGATCCGCGGCACCTTCGCGAACATCCGCCTTCGCAACGAGCTCGCGCCCGGCACCGAGGGCGGCGTCACCGCCACCGCGCCCGGCGGCGCGCCGAGACCGATCTACAATGCCGCTGAGGAATTCCAGAAGGCCGGCGTGCCGCTCATCGTGATCGCCGGCAAGGAATATGGCACCGGCAGCTCGCGCGACTGGGCGGCCAAGGGCACGCGCCTGCTGGGTGTTCGCGCCGTGATCGCTGAGAGCTTCGAGCGGATCCACCGGTCGAATCTGGTAGGCATGGGCGTGCTGCCCCTCGAGTTCATGCCGGGCGAAACGCGCGCGACGCTGGGATTGACCGGCTTCGAGATCTATGAGATCGCCGGCCTCGACGATTCACTCGCACCGCGCGCCGAACTCACGGTGCACGTGAGCGGCGGCAAGCACTTCAAAGTGCTATGCCGGATCGATACGCCGGAGGAAGGGCTGTACTTCAGGAACGGAGGGATCCTGCAGTACGTGCTGAGGAACCTCGTGCGCGGCTAACTGCTCACTGCAAGCCAATGATCGATTGCCGGGAGTCGATGAGGAACAAAAATTAATTCCCTAACAACAGGGAATTTGTTGTAGGGAATTAATTGTCATGCCTCATCGACTCCCGGCAATCGATTATCGGTAGTTAGCCTTTCGCCTTCCCGTTCCTCGCGCGTAGCTCCGCCGCGATCACCCAGCTGCGCCACACGGCGGTTCCCACGCTGGCCGCGCCGATCACCGTCACGGCGGCGATCAAGACCGACGACTCCGGCCACCCGAAGTACTCGCACACCGGATTGTCCAGCATCAATGCGATCGCGAGCAGCACGAGTCGCTCCGCCCGCTGCATCACGCCGCCCTTGCAATCGACGCCCACCGCCGCGCCCTTCGCGCGCGAGTAGCTCACCATCATCGCGCCGCCGAGCGCGACCACGGTGCTCAGCATCGCCCAGCGCGAGGGTTCGAAGTACAGTGCCAGTCCCATGAACACGAACATCTCCGAGAACCGGTCGATGATCGAGTCGAGGAACTCGCCGTAATCGCTCCCCACGCCACGGGCGCGCGCCACGCGGCCGTCGAGCACGTCGGCGAGTCCGCCGAGGAGCACGAAGGTGCCGCCGAGCGCGATCGCGCCCTGCGAATACGAGACGCCGGCGGCGAGTCCGAGCGCGCCGCCCCCGAAATTCAGCAGGTCGGGCGACACATTCACGCGCACGAGCGCGCGTTCGACCGGGGTGATCACCCACATCAACCAGTCGCGCACCCGAATGCCCAGGAGGAGCGTGGAGGGGCGCCTCGCGACATCGGCGTCCACCGGACGTCCGCGCGCGACGACGGCATACACCGGCATCGTGAGCAGGAAGGCGAATGCGAGAGAAACGGCAATGTAGGTGCTCGGCGTCATGTAGAGCGACGGCGTTGAGGTCTCGTGCGAAGATAGCGGAATACGCGCGGCCAGAGGAATATGAGCGGCCAGCGACGCTCGCGCAATGTGAGTTCCACCATGGTTCCGGACCGGCGCTCTACTTTCTGGACGACGTACTCGAGCCAGTCGTCATAGAGCAGTACGTACTTCACCCAGCGCAGCGTTGCCCGGCGCTTGCTGCGCGCGAAATAGCGGTCCCATGCACGCCGTTCATGCGCCGGGACGGGGGTCAAAAGGTGGTAGACTTTTCCGTCTTTTTTGATTATCTTTAATTGCTCAAGCCGTTGCAGCAGTTCGCGATAGACCGGCGCCAGCGACTCCCGTTGTGCGCCGGTCAGCGTTTCGATCCGGTCGTCGGTCTCGGGCCGGATCTCGGCGGCGAACGAACGCGTGAGCGACGCACGAATGTAGCCGGCGGAGTCGAAGCCGGCGGGCAGGAAGGGGAGACTCCAATCGCTCGTGCGCGCACGGGCGGCGGCCAGCGAAGCGATCACGGCGTCCCGGTCTTCGGGCGCGGCGGTCCACGCGAGCTGGACGTGCTGGAAGAGGCGCCCCTGCGTGAAGTGGTCCTGCGCGTGCGCCGACGTGGCGAGGGCAAGGGCCTCCCGAGAGAGCACGGCGCACTTGGCGAGAGCCGGCGGCGTGAACTCCGGGAAGAGGATGGCGATGACGTTGGGCGCGAGCACGCGATTGAGGCGTGCGGCGCTGGAGGGTTTGAGCTTCGTGCCGCGCGAAGCGGCGAGCGCAGTGTACGCCGCATCGTAGTCTCGCACGATGACGAAGAAGTCGAACGCGCTTTCCGCTTTCGCGCCGGATCGTTGGGCGTGCGAGCCGTAGTGGATGATGGCCGAACACGCAGTGCCGAACGACTCGGCGAGTGCTCGCGCGATGCGCGCGGCAGCGGGGTCGGGCG
The DNA here is from genome assembly GCA_963737845.1 of uncultured Gemmatimonadaceae bacterium. Taxonomy (GTDB): domain Bacteria; phylum Gemmatimonadota; class Gemmatimonadetes; order Gemmatimonadales; family Gemmatimonadaceae; genus DATKOH01. The sequence goes on from CAVTUD010000003.1 coordinate 623,615, forward strand.
GTTCGAAGATGTCGGATGTGAACGCGGCGGTCGCGCCGGGCTCGGCGAGCAGGGTATCGGCGAGCGTCACGCGGCGGTGCCGGAACGGATGCGCTCGAGCGTCGTCACCATGTTCGAGCGCAGCATGTCGAGGAATGCGTCGGCATCTTCGGGCGCGGGCGGTTGGAACGGGCCCGAGACGACGACGTGGATGTGACAGTTGGCGATGGATTCGAGGGCATCGGTGAATGTTCGGGCCCCCCAAAGTCCGTCGGCAACTATGGTATAGACAGGCTGTTGTGCGTGTGTCACGATGAGGCGGGGACCTTGCCGCATGAAGCGGCCGATCTGGCCATCGCGCGTGCGATGACCCTCGGCGTAGATCGAGCAGCGAGTTCCAGCCTTTCGCGACGCGCGAGGCGGCTTCAGTGAGTGAATCGAGATCCTGCTGGATCGCCAATGCTTTCTGCGTGATGAAGGGGAAGCGCCCCATGCGCAGCGTCGGCGAGATGAACGGGATCTTCCATTTGTAGCGGTCGCGGGTAGGAAAGAGCGGCGAGTGATCGCCGAAGAGCAGCACCGCGACGGGGATGTCGAGGATGGACTGGTGGTTCATGATCGCCACGACGGGCGCATCGGGGATCGTTCCCTCGATCGTCAGTCGAACGCCGGCCGCATAGCGGGCGACGAACACCAGGTTCGTGCATTGCAGACGCAGCCAACGCCCATACCACCGGGCGCGCGTGGCCGGCGACGAGATGAGCGTGAGCACCGGCCACACGATGATCCGCTGGACGATGGACGCGAGGATGCACAGGTAGGGCAGGAATATGATGAAGAAGAGCGAGCCGCGGACCGCGCGGATCGCCCGCTCCAGGCGGCCCTTCGCCCGGGGTGATGCTATCGGTACTGATGTCATGCCGCAGTGAATAATTGGAGGTCACATCATGGCGATCCGCATGGAACCGCAAACGGCGATGAACCCGCTCGACTACGACTATAGCAGTTTCTTCTATTCGTCGAGCGACGACCCGTTCGCGATCCTCGAACCGTATAACGAATGGTACAACCGCGCCGTGCCGGAGGGCTACTACCTCTTCGGCCAGCCGATCTCGACGCCGCCCGGCGGGCACGTGATGCTCACCGAGATGCGCGACAAGAAGACGCTCCAGCTGCTGAATCTCAGTTCGTACAACTACCTCGGACTGTCGTCGCGTCCCGAAGTGATCGCGGCCGCGAAGGCGGCGCTCGACCAATACGGACTCGGCGCCGCCGGCTCGCCCATCCTCAGCGGCACGATGGATGTGCACATGCAGCTCGAGGAAGCGCTCGCGAAGTTCAAGCGCAAGGAAGCCGTGATGGTCTTCCCCACCGGCTACAGCACGAACATCGGTTTGATCTCGGGCCTCATGCGCCCGGGCGATTGGGTGATCGCCGACCAGAACTCGCATGCGAGCATCGTGGACGGCGCGATCCTGTCGAAGGCCGACGTGCGCTTCTTCAGGCACAACAATCCGGTGGACCTCGAGAAGAAGCTGCAGAAGGTGAAGGGGAAGAAGATCCTCGTCGCCATCGAAGGCGTGTATTCCATGGACGGCGATGTCTGCCCGCTGCCGGAGCTGGTCGCGGTCGCCAAGAAGTACGGCGCGCGCATCCTGCTCGACGAAGCGCATTCGGCGTTCGTATACGGTGAGAACGGCCGCGGCGTGGCCGAGCAGTATGGGCTGGAGGACGAAGTCGACATGCACGTCGGCACCTTCTCGAAGGCGCTCGGCGGACAGGGCGGCTACGTGGCCGGCTCGAAGAATCTCTACAACTATCTGAAGGGCTTCGCGCGTTCGCGCGTGTTCTCCTGCGCGCTGTCGCCGGTGGTCGCGGCGGGCGTGCTCAAGAGTCTCGAGATCGCGCAGGCCGAGCCGCAGCTGAGAGCGCAGCTCTGGAAGAATGTGGCGCATATCCGCGGCCGCCTCGAAGAGGCGGGCGTGGACATCGGCGACTCCACGTCGCAGGTGATCCCGATCATGGTAAAGAACGACCGTCGCGTGTTCGAGCTCGGGCACAAGCTCCTCCGCGCCGGCCTGTACCTGCAGCCGATCATCTATCCCGCAGTGGCAAAGCACCGGTCGCGGTTCCGGGTCTCCATCTCGGCCTCGCATACCACCGACCAGCTCGACGAGGGCGTCGCGATCCTCGTCAAGGTTCTCCGCGAAGAGGGTATCCTCGTATGAGCACGAGCAAAGAGGGCTACGTCCAGTATCACTACCGCGATGCCATCGGCGGTTTCTTCGAATTCCCCACGGAGAACGCGAAGGCCATCCTGCCGCCCGAGCTGCAGCCGATCGAGCCGCATCACGGCTCGAGCGTGCTCTCGGTGATGGCGTTCGACTTCACCAACAGCCCGGTGGGCGACTACGGCGAGCTGATCCTGTCGATCCTCGTCGCGCCGCGCATCGAGCCGGGGCAGCCAATGCCGCGGAGCGCGTTCTACCCGTTCCGCCTCGGCACCACGACGCGTGAGTCGCGTGAGCACGCCATCGAGCGCTGGCACCTGCCGCATTACATGCAGGACATCGGCATCCGCTGGGTGCGCGGCGATGGGCACATCACCATTCACGCCACCGACCGCGGCCAGCCGATCGTCGACATGACGATCACCGAGCACGAGTGGTCGAACGTGGAGCACCGCTACCAGGCGTTCATGAACGACGAGGAGGGTGCGTACACCTCCACGATCATCATGGCGAGCGAGTTCAGCGAGAACGAGGAGGAGCGTGGCGGCATCACGATCCACTCGCAGGCGATGACCGACCTGCTCGCCGACTGGGATGTGGACTTCAAGCCCTTCCGCGAGCTGTGGATGAAGAACGGCCTGCAGACCTTTCACCCGCTCCAGACGCTGGCGAGTTACGCGAAGCGATGAGCGGTCGCGTCGCCGTCATCGTCAACCCCGCCTCTGGTAGGGGGCGGGGCGCGAGGACGGCGGAGCGGATCCACCGCGCATTCGCGGATGTGGGCGTCACCGACATTCGATTCACCACGGCGCCTGGGCAGGAGCGAGAGCTCGCGGCCCAGGCGCTTCGCGATGGGGCCACGACGATCGTGGCGTGCGGCGGCGACGGCACGTGGAGCAACGCCGCGAACGCGATCGTCGCCGCGAAGAGTTCGTGCCGGCTCGCGATCGTCGCGGCGGGCACCGGCAACGATTTCGCGAAATCGCTCAAGATCCCCGCCACCGACATCGAGCAGATGGCGCGGCTCGCCGTGGATGGTCCCGACACGCCGATCGACGTGGGCCGCATCGAGGACCGCTACTTCCTGAACATCACGGGCTTCGGCTTCGACATCGCGGTGCTCGAGGATATCGAGAGCATTCTGGTGGCTGCGCGGCTACCTGCTCTACAAGTACTCGGCGCTCAAGCAGCTGCTCAGCTACAAGGGGCTGATGGTGGACATCGCGAGTCCCGCCAAATCGCGCGGCATGAAGCAGCATCTCATGGTGATCGTCGCGAACGCGCGGTACTTCGGCGGCACGTTCGTGATCGCGCCGAATGCCGATCTCGCCGACGGCAAGCTGGACCTCATCGCGATCCACGACGCGTCCCCGATCCAGAGAGCGAACCTGTTCGGCGCGGTGGGCAAGGGCACGCACATGACGCACGCGAGCGTCAATGCCGAGCAATCGTCGACGTTCACTCTGCGCTTCGTCGAGCCGCCCGCGTATGAGACCGACGGCGAATACAACCGCGCGAAGAGTTCCGTGCTCGAGATCACGACCGTGCCCCGCGCGCTGCGGCTCGTGGTGCCGGCGAAATGAAAGCGATCTCCTTCGCGGCGCCGATCCCGACGTACCTCGCGACGCTCGCCGCCGGCAAGATCTCCGACCGGTTCTACGTGGGGCCGTACGCCTGCACCACCTACGGCGACCGCGAGGCGCCCGCGCTGCCGAGCGATCGCTGGGTGCGCCTGCGCACCCGCATGGGCGGCATTTGCGGCAGCGACATCAACGTGGTGACGCTCGGCGCGAGCCCATCCAATTCGCCTTTCTCGAGTTTCCCGTTCGTGCTCGGGCACGAACTGGTGGGCGAGGTGATCGAGTGCGGCGCGGCCGTGAGCAGCGTGAAGGCGGGCGACCGCGTGGCGGCGAATCCCCTGCTCTGCTGCGAGGCGCGCGGGATCGCGCCGGTATGCGCCGCGTGCGCGGACGGGCAGCATGGGCGGTGCGTGAACTTCACGACCGGACCATTGCCGGCGGGCGTGCTCATTGGGACGACGCGCGGACTCGGCGGCGGCTGGGGCGAGCAGTTCGTGGCCCATGAGTCGCAGCTGCTCAAGCTCTCGCTGGGCATGAAGGACGAGGACGCCGTGCTCATCGAACCATTCGCATGCTCCGTGCGTGCCGTCCGTTCGAATCTCCCGGCGGCGGGCGCGCGGGTGCTCGTGATCGGCGCCGGCTCGATCGGACTGCTCACGACCGCGGCCGCACGCGCGCTCGCGCCGGCCGCGCGCGTGACCGTGCTCGCGCGCTACGATTTCCAGGCGGAGCACGCGACACGATTCGGCGCCGCCAACGTGATCAAGGCGCGAGGTAATTATCTCAAGGCCCTCGCCGACGTCGCGGGCACGAAGCTGCTGCAGCCGATCCTCGGCAAACCGATCGGCATCGGCGGCTTCGACATCACGTATGTGTGCGTGAGCGGCGCGCGCGGCATGGACGACGCAATGCGCTTCACGACCGCGGGGGGCACGATCGTGCTGCTTGGCAATTCGAGCACCATGCGCGGGCTCGACTGGACACCGCTCTGGGTGAAGGAACTCTCCGTGCGCGGATCCGTGTTCCACGGAGGCCACGCGCACGCCGCGTCCGACCGCGATGATTTCCACGAGGCGGCTTCGCTCATCACGGCCGGCAAGGCCAACGTCCGCCCATTGCTCACGCATACGTTCCCGCTCAGCGAATACCGCGCCGCTCTCGCCGCCGCGATCGACAAGAAGGGAGAAGGCAGCGTGAAGGTGGCGTTCAAGTACTGATCGATGGGGCAGTCCAATCATGTCAATCTTGTTAATCCTGTCAAAAGCATTTGACATGATTAACATGATTCACATGATTTGGGCTGCCCCGTTCCGCTCGGGCGCGCCGCGACCTACATTCGAATCGTTCCCTATCGGAGGGCCCATGAGTAGATCCCGTCTCCTTGCAGCAATGGCCATCGTCGCCGCGCCGCTGATCGCCTCGGGGCAAGCGACCGTCGCCGACACTGGCTCCGTCGCCCCGAATTTCGCCGCGCCCGGCGCGAACATGACGGGGCTCATCCCGTCGGTGAGTCTCGCCGCGTACAAGGGCAAGACCGTCGTGCTCGCCTTCTTCTACAAGGCGCGGACCAAGGGCTGAACGATCCAAATGGAGGCGTACCGTGATCAGTACGCCACGCTCTTCAACAACGGCAAGAATGTCGTCGTCCTCGGCATCAGCGTGGACGCCGATACCACGCTCCAGAGCTGGGCGCGCGACGCCAAGTTCCCCATGACGTTCGTCAGCGACACCGGCCACGTGATCGGCTCCGCGTACGGCGTGTACAGCGAGAAGAACGCGATGGACTCGCGCGTCGTTTTCGTGATCGCGCCGAATGGCAGGATCACCTACAAAGCGCCCTTCAATGTGATGTCGGCCGACGCCTACACGACGCTCGGCAATGAGGTGAAGAAGGCGTCTGGACCATAGCGCATCGTGCTTCGGCCATCGTGACCGCTTTGGGCGGTCGCGATGCCCGAATCTCTGCCGGATGCACGGGATACGACACACGACGCACGCCCCTCGAGCCGTGAGATATTTTTTCTCTCGCGAATCTCGATCGGACGCGTAAGTTTCCGTTCATGAAGACTCCCAGTCAGCCGATGTGGGCGGTCGCACCCGACGCGCCGATGAATGCGCGTACGACGCTCATCCAGCTGTACTGGGCGGCGATCCGATCGGCGGCGCCTGCGCCCGCGCTGCGCGCGGCGCTCGACAAGATCCCGCCGGACAAGGAGCGTCGCCGCGTCTGGATCTTCGCGGTGGGCAAGGCCGCGAACCCAATGGCGATCGCCGCGGTGGAATGGCTCAAGGAGCACGGCGCCGAGCCGGCCGGTGGCGTCATCGTCGCGCCGCGACAGGTGCCCACGCCGCACGCGAGTCTCGAGATGATCGTCGGCGACCATCCGCAGCCCGGGCTTCGTTCGCTCACGGCCGCGCGGATGATCGAGATGACCGCTGCCAAGGTGCGTCCCGAGGACGATGCGTGGGTGCTGCTCTCCGGCGGTTCCACGAGCCTCATCGCCGCGCCGGATGCGGCGCTCAAGCCCGAGGAGATGGTGCAGCTCTTCGAGCTGCTGCACGGCTCCGGTCTCGACATCGCGACGATGAATCTCATCCGCAAACGCTTCACGCGATGGGGCGCGGGCCGTCTCGCCGCCGCCCTCAAGGCGCACAAGGTGCGCAATTTCATCATCTCCGACGTCGTGGGCGATGACCTCGCTGCGATCGGCTCCGGTCCGTGCGTCCCCGACCCGAGCACCGCGAGCCAGGTGCGTTCTATCCTCGTGGCGTACAAGCTCTGGGACCTCGTGCCGATCACGCTGCGCCGCTACTTGCACGCCGTCGAGCGCGATCCGGGTCTCGAGACGCCGAAAGCCGGCGACCCTGTGTTCGAGAACGTCGAACGCCGCATCATCGCGAGCAATCGCACCGCGCTCGACGCGATCGCATCGAAGGCGAAGGAGCTTGGCTACGATCCGCGCATCATGAGCACCACGCTCTCGGGCGACGCAGCGTCCGCGGGCAAGCGCGTCGCGGCGTCGCTCGCCGGCACGTGCGGGTCCGCGACGCCCACCATCGCCGACCGCGCCGGCCGCGCATGCCTCATCTGGGGCGGCGAGACCACGGTGGCGCTCCGCGAAGGTCCGCACGGCACCGGCGGCCGCTGCCAGGAACTCGCGCTCTCCGCCGCGCGCGAGCTCGCGCAGGTGAAGAGCGCGCGCGGCTCCACGCTCCTCGCGTGCGGCACCGATGGCCGCGATGGCGCTACCGACGCCGCCGGCGCGGTGGTGAACCGCGAGACGTGGAACGACATCGCGCGCGCCGGACGCGATCCCGAGAAGGATCTCGCCGGACACGATTCCTACCCGTCGCTCGACGCGGCCGGCGCCCTGCTCCGCACCGATCTCACCGCCACGAACGTCATGGATGTCGTGATCGGCGTCTGCGGCCCGCCCACCGCCGAGATGATGGAGCGGAAGACCCCCGGTGCGCTCGCCCGGATCTCGGGTAGCTTTAGGCGGATCACCCAGTAATTTCCCGCCGGCGGCGCGCTCCGCCGCCCTGGTCCTCCGCTGCGAGTTCACGTGCCCTTCTCCGTCGCGCTCATCCAGCAACCCGTGCCCACCGACGCGAAGGCGGCGGTGGAGCAGTCCATCGCGAAGATCCGCGAGGCCGCCGCGCGCGGCGCGAACATCGTGTGCCTGCAGGAACTGTTCAACGCACCGTACTTCTGCAAAGTGACGGATGCCGAGCGGTTCGATCTCGCCGAGCCGATCCCCGGGCCCACGGTCGAGCGCATGCAGGCGCTCGCCAAGGAACTCGGCATCGTGCTCATCGTGCCGATCTTCGAACGGCGCGGCGCCGGCGTCTATCACAATTCCGCCGCGATCGTCGACGCGGATGGCGCACTGCTCGGCGTCTACCGCAAGATGCACATTCCCGACGATCCGCTCTATCACGAGAAGTACTACTTCACGCCGGGCGAGATCTACCAGCACGACGAGAGCCGCCCGGCCGCCGGGTTCCGTGTCTTCAAGACGAAGTTCGCCACGATCGGCGTGCTCATCTGCTGGGACCAGTGGTATCCGGAGGCGGCGCGCATCACCGCGCTCATGGGCGCGCAGGTGCTGTTCTATCCCACCGCGATCGGCTGGCATCCGATGGAGAAGGCGGAGTGGGGCGCGGCGCAGGCCGATGCGTGGCGCACCGCGCAGCGCGCGCACGCGATCGCGAACGGCGTGTTCGTCGCCGCGGCGAATCGCGTCGGCTTCGAGGCGGAGCCCGGCACGGATGGCCTGGAATTCTTCGGCCACTCCTTTGTCGCCGATCCGTTCGGGCGTCTCATCGCCGAGGCCGGCACCGATCCCGCGATCGTGCTCGCGTCGATCGATCCTGAGCTGATCGAATACACGCGGCGCAACTGGCCCTTCTTCCGCGACCGGCGGATCGATGCCTACGGACCGATCCTGAACCGGTGGATCGGGTGAAGCCGTCGAGCGTTCGCTGGCCGGCGGAGTGGGAGCCGCACACGGCGACGTGGTTGAGCTGGCCGCACAACAAAGAGGATTGGCCGGGAAAGTTCGCGCCGATCCCGTGGGTGTACGCCGAGATCGTGCGCGCGCTGCACACGCACGAGCGGGTGGAGATCCTCTGTCACAGCGCCGCAGTGAAGCGCGGCGCCGAGGCGGCGCTCAAGGCGCATGGAGTGGATCTCGCGCGGGTGGGCCGGCACATCGTGGCGAGCGATCGGGTGTGGACGCGCGACTCGGGCCCCACGGGTGTGCTCGAGAGCGGCGGCGCGCTGCAGTGGGCCGGCTGGCGGTTCAACGGCTGGGCGAAGTACAAGAACTTCAAGCAGGACGTGAACGTCGGCGCGGCGATCGCGAAGCTCAGCGGCGCGCCGCTCACCGCCGCCGTGCGCGATGACACAGGCAAGCCGCTCGTGCTCGAGGGCGGCGGCATCGAGACCAATGGCGCGGGCACCATGCTCGTCACCGAGGAATGGCTACTGTCCAGAGTGCAGGTGCGGAATCCCGGCATGGACCGCGCCGCATACGAGCGCGCGTTCGCGCGGTGGCTGGGCATCAAGCGCACGGTGTGGCTGGGCGAAGGCTGCGTCGGCGACGACACGCATGGACACGTGGACGACATCGCGCGTTTCGCGGACGCGCACACCGTGGCGCTCGCCTTCGAGCCCGACCCGCGCGACGAGAATCACGCACGGAGCAAGGACAACGCGCGGCGGCTCGAACTCGCCGGCGGACTGCGCGTCGTGAAGCTGCCGTACCCGCGCGCCGTGGTCATGGATGGCCAGCGGCTGCCGGCGAGCTACGCGAACTTCTACATCGCGAACGGAGTGGTGCTGGTGCCCACGTTCAACGATCCCAACGACCGTGCCGCGCTGAACATTCTCGCGCAGCTGTTCCCCGGGCGGGAAGTGGTAGGGATCCACGCGGGGGATTTAGTGTGGGGATTGGGGACGATCCACTGCCTTACCCAGCAGCAGCCGGCTCCTACTCGCCACTAACGGCGTGCGTCGTACCCCGAACTCCGTGACTCGTACCCCGAAGTGCGTGAGTACCGAGTCGTGCGTCGTGGACCACAGACTGCGTGAGTACCGAGTCGTGCGTGTTCGACCACAGACTGCGTGAGTACCGAGTCGTGCGTGTTCGACCACAGACTGCGTGAGTACCGAGTCGTGCGTGTTCGACCACAGACTGCGTGAGTACCGAGTCGTGCGTGTTCGACCACAGACTGCGTGAGTACCGAGTCGTGCGTGTTCGACCACAGACTGCGTGAGTACCGAGTCGTGCGTCGTGGAGCACTGAAGGCGTGACGACGCGCAACTCGGTACTCACGCCCTCAGTGGGCAACCACGCACGACTCGGTACTCACGTACTAAGTGGGCAACCACGCACGACTCGGTACTCACGCCCTTATGGTTTCCCCGCCATCGGCAATTGAATGAGCGGCATCGCCCCGCCCGACACCTGCGGCATCTGTCCGTTCCACTTCATCGCCAGCTCGTATTGCACCAGCGTCGGCGTGATGCTCTCGGCGAGCAGCCGGTTCGCGCGCGCCTGCGCCTCGGCTTCGGCGATGATCGCCTTCGCGCGGCCCATCGCCTTGATCGAGTCGCCCTGCGCCTGGAACTTGTTCTTCTGCAGTTCGTTCTCGGCCGTGAGCGCCTGCTGCTGCATCACGTTCTTCTGATTGATCGCCTCGATCACCGCCGGCGGGGCGCGGAGTTCGTTGATCGTGAACTGCTCCACGAGAATGCCGTAGTCCTGCAGCCGTTTCTCGAGCAGCGCGAAGACGCGCGACGTCGCCTCGGCCTTCTTGGGGCCGATCACATCCGCGATGGGCTCGTTGCCCACCACTTCCTGCAATGCCTGGCGCACCGCCTGCTTCACATAGCTGTGCTCGATCGCCACGACGTCCGTGCGGAACGTCGTATACAGGAACGGCACCTTCAGCGGGTCGAGCTTGAACGACATCGAGATGTCGAGCGAGAGCGGCTGGCCCTCCACGCTGTTCACGTTGATCTCTTCGTTGTACGCGGCGCCTTCGTTGCTCGTCCGCGTCAGCACGAGCGTCTGCATGAACGTGGGGTACTCCATGATCCCCGTCGTCAGCGGATTGCGCAGGTGCAGCCCCGGATTCAGCGCCACCGGGTTCACTCCGCCGGCCGTGCGGTTGATCACGATGCCGACGTGCCCCGGGCTGATGTACACGACCATCGTCTTCAGCAGCAGGAAGAGCGCGAGCACGCCCACGCCGATCGCCACCATCCTGAAGCGCCCCGCTCCGTACGCCGCCCGTTCGGATTCCATGGATCCCGTCCTCCGGTTCGTTCGCTATCCGAGTGTGTCCCGCACCGCTTCCCTGAAGCAGTCGGGACAAATGCGTTCGCCGCTTGCGAGGCGGACGAGCTCGTGTTCTTCGTGCCGGCCGTGAATGGCGCAAACCGTCGCGGCTTCGCGTTCGATCCGCTTCCGGTTCTCCCGCTGCTGCAGACTGAGACCGAGGGGCGTGTATTTCTTGACGGCAATGAAAAAGAGGCCGGCGATCGCCGCGATCCCCGCGACGAACATTCCGACCTCAGCAAGAATGGCCAACATGATACTTAAACATAACGCTTTTCACGCCCAGCCGTTCTGACAGGCCGGAAGTCTATGTGAATCAATGCGTTAGAATGTTACGTCGCGCAAAGATTGAGATTGACCGGGAGCGGCCCCAGGCCTATTTTCTAATCAACTCATGGGCATCTACCGGGCACGTTCCTTCGCGCTGGCCTGCGCTTGCGTCACCCTCGCTGTCGCAATGGTGCCCGCGGCGGCGCGTGCCCAGAAGGAGAGCGAGGAGACTTCGGCCTTCGTTTCGGCCACCCCCGCCCCTGCCACATCCGCGCTGCGCGACTCGCTCATCGCTCGCACCCGCGCTCTGCTCGGCAAGCGCTACCGCCGCGGCGGCGAGACGCCCAAGAAGGGCTTCGATTGCTCGGGCCTCGTCGCCTACGTGCTTACGGGCCTGAACCTGAGCGTCCCCCGCACCGCGGCTGCGCAGGCGAAAGTCGGCACCGAGATCGTGAAGGACACAGCGCAACTGCTGCCGGGCGACCTGGTCACCTTCGGCAAAGGCAAGAAGGTGACCCATATCGGTATCTATATCGGCGAAGGCCGCTTCATTCAGGCCAGCTCGAAGGCGCGTAAGGTCATCGAGACGAATCTGCTGCGCGCTCCTGCGCCGGGGATCCGCCCGTGGTTGGGTGTGCGCCGTATCGTGCCGGCCGATGAGAGCGCGCTGTCGCTCGTTCTTCCCTCGTCGACGACCACGACGATCGAATAGGCTAGGGAGTCCAGACTCCCTCAACGCGCAGCTTCAGCGTCGAGTCCCGAAAATCGAAATGGCTGAGCGAGTCCATTAGGACGAGCGTGCGCCCGGATAGGTCGGGCGACACGACCCCCTGCTCGCGTTGACGCGTAGGGCGTAGGGTCGCTCCCAGCACCGCCTTCCTCGACACATCCGCGCACACGATCATCCCCCGGTCGTTCGGCGCGCGCATCGAGAACGGGCCGGCGTTCACCAGATTCCCCAGCGAGTAGAACACCAGCGCGCCGGCGCCCATGCGCTGCATGCCGCGCACGACGTGCGGACCGTGCCCGATCACCAGCAGTGCGCCGCTCTCCACCGCGGCTCGAGCGAACGCCACCGGATCGCCGCGCTCCTCGCCCACGAACTTCTCGTTCGCATCCATCGTGCGCTGCGCTCCCGGACCCTCGGCGCCCGAATGCATCGTCACCACCACGCGCGGCGTGATGGCCGCGGCGCGCGCCACCAGCCGGCGCACGAGATCGAGGTCGCGCACGTCCATCGGTGGCGATGCGGCGAAGCCGAGGATCGCTACGCTGTCGCCCTGCGGCGTCACGACGATCGTGGGTTCACTGTCGGCGCCGGTCACGCGCACCCCCGCCGAATCCAGCCGCCGCAGCGTCTCGGCGAAGCCGTCGTCGCCGGCGTCGTGCGCATGATTGTTCGCGACGTTCGCCACGACCGTCGCTCTCGCGTTCACGCCGCGCAGCGCGGGCGCGGCCGCCGCGGGCATGCGGAGGCCGAAGCAATTCTTCTCGTTCGGCGCGCACTTGGTGGCCGAGCCGTCGCCGATCGCGCCCTCGGCGTTGAGCAGCACGATGTCGGCATCGGCGAACAGCGGCAGGAGCGGCGCGATCAACATCTCCGGCGCCGCCCACACTCGCGGCGGAATGCGCTTCCCCTTCTTGATCACGGTGTCGCCGTTGACGCCGAGTGTCACATCGCCGCCGGCGCAGATGCGCACCACGGTCGATGAATCCTGCCATCCCTGCTGCGTGCGCGCGCCCGCCACGAGAACGCAGATCGCGAGCGCCGCGATCGCGGGCGCGCGCCTCACGAGGGCCCGCCTTCCGGCGCAGGGCGCGGCTCCTCGAGCGCACGGCGCGCCATCACGCCGGCCGGCGTGTCCGCGAATCGCTCGGCGAAGCGGCGGAGTTCGGTGCGCGCGCGGCCTTCATCGTTCAACGCGCCGCGATAGAGATCGATGAGCGCGTTCGTCGCGCCGAATTCGTGCTGGCGGGTCGCGCCGGGGAGCTGCCGGATCTCGCGATACAATTCGGCGGCACGCTCGGGCCGCTTGCCGCGACCGGCAAAGAGCGCCGCGGCGGCGAATCGCACCGCGGCGTCGTCCGGCGATTCCCGGATCAACGCCTCGAAGCTCAGCATGGCGCCCTCGACGTCGCCGCGCATCTCGAGCGCGTGCTGGTACGAGAACACGCGCTCGTACGGCGTGGTCGAGCCGGTGGGCATGTAAAGCAAGCTCGTCACTCTCGCCGAGCGGCGCAGCATGACGATAATGAACGTGGAAGCTCCCGAACCGGTCGCGGCAGCACCAAGCAGCGCCGTCACGAACAGCGGCGCTCCGCCGAGCCCCACTGCTTCGCGCCCTCGTACAGGAGCAACGGCACCATCAAGACCGCGATCGCCGCGCCCGCCGCGATCGCCCGGGATTCGTGGATGTCGCGGCCGTCTCGCGACGGCGCGGGCGCGGTCATCACGCGATCAGCGCGGCCAGAGCCAGCCGAACGCGCCGGCGGCAAGACAGCCGTCAATGAGCGCATCGAACGTGTCCTTCCACGCGACGCTCCACGGGCGGCCCCAGAAGATCGCGTAGATCGCATGCGCACCGCCGAACGCCAGGAACGCGACCGTTCCCGCCACGCGGAACACGGCGAGGTACGCGGCCCCTGACGACACCGTGCGTCCCGTCACGTACGCGACCATGGTCATGATCACCACGAGATAGACGAACCACTGACCCAGCATCGGTCCCATTCCGCCGCCGGTATTCGCTCGAATGGTGATGAGCGCGAGCGGCCCGTCGGCCATCTTCTTCTGGAACTCCGGCGTCTTGCGTCCCTCCATCGTCGCATGATAGGGGATGGCGTATTGCCCTGGCGCCAGCTTCTGCTTCCGCAGCGCGTCGGCGACCGCGGGCTCATCGGGCAGGCCCGCCAGATCGCTCTTGTGATATGGAAGCGCCATCCAGATGAGCGAACTCGCGAAGAACACGAGGACCGCGGAGAGCACGATCGGCATCCACAGCTGCATGATGGTGACCATTCCCGCCTCCAATGTGCCGAGGGATGTGTGCGAACGGCGAGCCGCGCCGCGTCCATTCTATGGCGACCGGGGCGCGCGGGACAGGGCCGGCTTCTGGCGCCGGGTGGGCCCTGGGGTATAGTTCGACTAGCTGTTCAATCGGGACGGTACGCATGCGACAGCCACATGCCCGAACATTCGCCGCCGCGCTCCTCGCGGGCGCGCTCTTCCTCGCGCCGGCCGCGGCAGCGCAGGTCGTGCACGGCAATGTGACGGACGCGACCACGCATGCGCCGATCCTCGGCGCGATCGTGATCGTGACGGACACGTCGGGCGCGCGCGTGGCCGGCGCGATCACGGACGACTCGGGCCGATTCTCGCTCCGCCTCAGCGCGGCCGGCAACTACCGCCTGCGCGCCGAACGCATCGGGTACGCCGCGAACAAGTTCGATACGATCTCGATCGCGGCGGGGGCATCGCTCATCGCGCATCTGAGCGCGACGTCCGTCGCGGTGATTCTGCCCACGGTGTTCGTGAGCGCCGAATCGCGCTGCGTGATCCGGCCGACGGAAGGCGCCGAGACCGCCATCCTATGGGAGGAGGCGCGGAAGGCGCTTGACGCGACCGAGGTCGCGATCGATGGGAAGACCGTGTTCGCGGTGCGGAAGCGTTACACGCGTGATCTCGACGGCACGAGCCTCACGATCCGCAAGGAAAAGACGCTCGTCGATTCCGTGATGCTCGAGCATCCGTGGCAGACGGCGGTGTCGCCGGAGGACCTCGCACTCCACGGCTACCGCGTGATGTATGCCGGCCAGCCGCTCCCCGGATTCCTGCAGCCTGGCGACTCGGTGCTCGCCGTGCCCGACGCGGATGTGCTGCTCTCCGACGCGTTCGCGCGCACGCATTGTTTCCGGGTGCGGCACGATTCCACCGACGACGAGCACCCCGGGCTCATCGGGCTCATGTTCACGCCGGTGATCAAGCGGAGCGCGCCGGATGTGACCGGAACGCTCTGGCTCGACTCGGCCACGGCGCATCTGCGCTACATGGAGTTCCGCCATACGAACATGTTCGCCGAGGTATCGCCGCGCCGCTACGGCGGCCGCATGGACTTCGAGTTGCTGCCGGGCGGCCTGTGGGTCGTGCGCCGGTGGACGGTCCGTCTTCCGGTGCTGACGACGGCGAGCACGAACGCCGCCGGCATGGGTGACGCGCGGTACCTGACTGGCGGCCGCCACGTCGCGATCTACCACGACGACGGCGGCGAGTTGCTGAGCGCGACGGTGATCAAGTCGCCGGACGCGGCCGCGCCGATCCCGAAGTCCCCCTCCGCAACGCCGTGATGCCGTGACGCCGGTGCTGCTGCATCCCGGCGCGCCGCTCGTGATCGGCCACCGCGGCGCTGCAGCGCGGGCGCCGGAGAACACGATGCTGTCGTTCGAACTCGCGGCGTCGGCGGGCGTGGACGCGCTCGAGTTCGATGTCCATCTCTCCGCCGACGGCCGGGTCGTGGTGATCCACGATCCCGACCTCGGCCGCACGACGGACCGCTCGGGTGCGATCGGATCGCTCACGCTCGCCGAGATCCGGAGCGCCGACGCGGGCGCGCGATTCACATCTGATGGCCGCAGCTTCCCTCATCGCGGCGCCGGCGTTCGCGTTCCGGCGATCGAGGAAGTGCTCGCGCGGTTCCCGGCGATGCCGCTGTTGATCGAATTGAAGACCGCCGACGCGAGCGCGGAGCTCCGTCGCGTGCTCGCGGCGCACCGCGCCGAGGACCGGTGCGTGATCGGCTCGTTCGATCACACCGCCCTCACGTTGTTCCGTGAACCACCGTGGCACGCGTCCGGCTCCCAGCATGATGTGCAGCGCGAGATCGCGCATGTGTTGCTCGGCCTGCCGGCGGGTGCGCGCCGCTACGAGGCGCTCTCGATCCCGCCGTCGTGGCGCGGGATCCCGCTGCCAGTGCGCGCGATCGCGCGCGATGCGCTCACGCGCGCGATCCCGGTGCACGTATGGACCGTGGACCGCGCCGAGGACGCCCGGCGGCTGTGGGACTCGGGCGTGACTGGGATCATCAGCAATGATCCCGCGGCGATCATCGACGCGCGGCGGGAGGCAATCCGACGGCCGAGTTGAGCCACCGGACGAGCGGGAGGATCGCGGCGTACTCGCGCGCCACGCGCGTCGCGAGATCGGGGCGGATCATCTCCGAGTCCGTCATCGATCGGCCCGCGGTGAACGATCGGTACCGCAGCCATCGCGCGGCGGGGTGCGGCTCGGCGAAGCCGCGCGGCAGCCGGCTGAGCATGTAGTTGGTGGAGATCCCGCCGTAACGCCGGCGCATCGAAGTTGAATCCGCCACGCGCGCGAACCCTTTCGGATCCTCCACGATCGCGTCGCGGAGTTTCGCGAGCACGTCGCGGCCGGGCCGCCACAGACCTCCGCCGATCTCGCCGCCGCCAGGTTCGAGATGGAAATAGAAACCGGCGCCGCCGCCATCGTGTCCGACTCTCGCGTCGGAATCGCGGTGGAAGAACCAGCAGGCGGAGTGCGTCTTGTACGGCCGCTTGTCGGAGGAGAAGCGCACGTCGCGATAGATGCGAAAGATCGACCGGCGCGCATCGCCGCAGATCTCGGGGGCGAAGCGCGCCAGCCGATCATCGATCTCTTCCACGAACTCGCGCATGGGGCCGAGCACTTCCTGCTCCCACGTGGCGCGATGGGCCTCGAACCACGCTCGCTCATTGTGGCGCTTGAGCGAGCGGAGATACTTCAGCGCAGCCGGACGGAATCCAGCGAACGCGCCCAACGCTCGCTAAGGAACGCGGTGTCCCATGCCGCCGCCACCGCCGCCACCGCTCGGATGCGCGCCGCCGCCGCCACTCGGGTGCGCAGCCGGAGCTCCGCCACCGCCGCGCGGCGCCGAAGGACCGCCGTAGTGCGGCGCCGGAGCGCCGCCGCCGCGCGGCGCCGAACCCGAGCCTGACGGACCGCGCTGCCCGATCATTTGCCCACCACCGCCGCGCGGCGCCGAGGCGTTGCGGCCCGGCTCATAGCGAGGCGGACCCTGATAGCGCTGCGGACGAGAGGCCGACTGCGGCGAACCATTCTGCCCGTTGCCGGAGGTATTGCGACGTCCGAGGTACGGCGCGTCCGTGTGGCGCGGTTCCGACGTCGGCGTGTGCAGCGCGGGGCCGCGGCCGCCGAGCGTGTAGCCCGTGCGCGTGGCCGGCACCTGCCCACCATGCGTGCCTACCGCGGGCCCGAGGAATCCTGCGGGCGTGCCGCCGGTCTGCGGACGGTACGGCGTACCGAGGGTCGTACCGGTGCGGCCGAAGCCGTTCGATCCGGGCGTGCTCGTGAGCGGCGGCCGATAGCCGATGCCCGTGCCGCCGGTGCCCGTCGGATTGCCCGGCTTGAAGCCGTAGTGCGGGCCGTAGCCAGAGCCATAGCCCGGATATCCATAGTATGGATAGCCGTAGCCCGGGTGATAACCGTAGCCGTAGTACGGATAGCCGTATCCGTAGTAGGGATAGCCGTAGCCGTAGCCCGGATAGCCGCCGTAGCCGAACCCGAAGCTGAAGCCGAACGACCAGCCACCGTAGCCGTAGCCGAAGTACGCGCCGGGATAGCCATAGCCGTATGGGCCATAGCCATAGAGCAGCGGACCGCCGTAGCAGAACGGGTTGTAGATCCCCCAGCATGGCGAGCCGCCGTACACTGTCGTCGGTCCCGCGTATGCGGTGGACGCCGACGCGTACGAGTCGTGCGCGATCACTTCGTAGCGATAGATATCGTAGTCGAAATGGCCCGTGCTCATCTTGTTCACGAGCACCGTGAAGCCATTCTCGAAGTCGCTGTCGAGACTCTTGTCGTAGAGCGCGCCGTAGTCCCAATGATCGTTCTGCGCGAAATCATTGAAGCGGAACGGGACGCTCGAGATCGCGGCGTACACCATGCCCTGGCCGCCGGGGCCATCCACGTAGAAGGTGCCCTTGCCGTTCCTGCCGGCGAGCTTGAAGTCCTTGCCGCCGCGCACGAAGTCGTCGTCGCCCGGATCGAGCGGGAAGATCACGCGCACGCGTCCATCCACATCCGCCTGCATCACGATGAGGTACCCGTCTTCGCGCGTCCGCACATGGACGTCGGCGTTGTCGCCGCGCGAGTACTGATCCCAGTCGGTCCAGACCTTGATGACGGGATCCCCGGAGCGCATGTGACGATCGGCGCTGGCCACGGGTGCGGCCGGCGCGGCGCTGTTCGGGAGCGTGACCGCGGTGAGCAGGGTGAACAGGACGGAGTGCATCATATGACCTCCGGAACGCGACGCAACGCTCGGGCGGCGAGTGCCACCCGCACCTTGTACGTATGCGACTTGCATGCCGTCCGTCAAGTTACTTGTGCGCAAGGACTTGGCTTTTTCGCTATGGCGAAAACTGTCCAGAATCGGGACAGTGCTCGCGTACCGATTGGACACCTTGAGAATCGCGGGAAGCGGGAAGCGGGAAGCGCCGCGGGAAGCGAGAACCGCGCGCGGGCATCCATCGGCAGTTCTCGCACATCGCGGCGCTTCCCGCTTCCCGCTTCCCGCGTAGTTATTGCTTGATGATCTCAAGCGTCCACTCCGTTCCCGAGCCGATCGAGTAGCGCTTCGCGAAGTTCCCTTCGTTCAGCGCCAGCGCCATGCGATCGAGGCTGTTCACGTAGAGCAGCGGCTTCGAGACGGGGACGTCGCCGAACGTGCGCGCGATCGGCACGATGTCGGACCATACCGCGGTCGATCCCTTCATGATGCGCACGCGCACGCGGTCGCCAATCTTCAGGCCCAGCGAGCGCACGGCCATCGTGTCGATGTTGGTCCAGAGATTCCCGTACGGCTGATCGAGCGTCATGATCGTGCCGGTCACGGAATGCGTGGCGACCTGCGGCGCCGGCACGGGGAGCGCCACGTACTGCGTGCCGCGGCTCGGGCCCACCTGCGCAAACGTGATCACACCGGATGCGAGCCGCGCCGCGGTGTACATGTACACGTCGCGGCCATGGAAGGTGGCGCTCCACTCGGATCCCGGGCGCCGGTTCACGGTCTCGTCGATCTCGCGCACTTCGTCCACGCCGAGCAATTCCGCGACGAAGGTGAGCGTCCCATTGTCCGGGGTCACGAAGTATTGTCCGCTCTTCGTACGCATCACCACGGAGAGTCGCTTCGTACCGACGCCCGGATCGACGATCGAGACGAACACGGTGCCCGCCGGCCAGAACGGTGCGACCTGTCGAAGCCGGTACGACGCGTCGAAGATGTCGAACGGCGGGATGAGCTGGGTGAGATCCTCGACGCGCAGCGCCGGGCTGACGGTGTACGCGACGCCTTTGAGCTCCGCCACCGCGCCGTCCTGCAGACCGAAATCGGACTGAATGAGGATGACCGGCGCCGGTGCGGCCGGCGCCGCGCCGGCCTGCGCTCGCGCACCCGCCCCGATGAGGGCGAGTGCGGCGAGCGAGGCTGATGCGCGACCGACCGCCGTCAAACTACTTCGGCGTCTGGTACTGGACGATGGAGTTCACGTCGAGCGACCACTGCACGAAGCGCAGCGTGGGCGTGAGGTTGAACGGTTGCGACGGAATTTCCGCGCCGCCGTTTCCCTGCGCGACGAGCCGGTAGCTGCCGTTCAGATTCCCGGCCTTGAACGTGAACGCCTTGGTCTGATTGATGGCGACGTCGCCGAGGAGGATCCGGCCGACGGATGGGCCGATGACCCACACGGTGATGTTGGCGGGCGGGATCCGGCTGTTGATCACGTTCACCAGGATCTCGGTGGACACGACGGTGTCGCCGGCGCTCGAGGCGACGGCGCCGGTGCTCGCACCGGCAGCGGGCGCGGCCGCCGGAGCGGGCGCGGGCGCATTCGTCGTGGACGAACCGCCGCTGCTGCACGCGCCGAAGACGAGCGCCACGGCAGAGAGGGCAACGAGTTTCTGAGTACGCATGACGGTCCTCCGGTAGTAGTGAGCGTGCGACAGGAGAGCGACGCACCGGCTGCGCCGCCCGGCAAAACGATGGTACGGCGCCATGGCTCATCGCACAAGTGGACTCTGGGGTGCGTCGCGCACGCGATCCGAGCGCTCTAGCTGCCCTCGGCGCGCGCGAGCGCTTTCATGCGGCGCCGCGCTTCCTCGACCCTCACTTGGAGGTCGGGGTCGGCGTCCTTCCACGCGGCCATGAAGCGCGAATAGTTCGAGACCGCGAGCGCCGTATCGCCGCGGGCCGCGTAGAGATCGCCGAGGCGCTTGTAGATGCCGGCGCGGAAGATCGGGTCGAGACTCGCGTGCGCCATGCTCGGCGTGTCGAGGAATTTCTCGAACGTCGCGATCGCCGAGTCGGCACGGCCGGCCTGGTCGAATGCCCGCCCGACGCCGGGCAACGGGCACATTGCGCAGCCGCCGGGGTCGCTCTGCCGGAACTCCGTGATCGCGACATTCAGGTTTCCCTTCCGCAAGCGCGATCTCGGCGAGCGCGTTGTGACGCTGGTACTGCTGCGCCGCGATCACGGCCGCGGGCATCTCGCGCTCCTGCTCGGCGAGCATCGCGCGCGCACGATCGGGGCGCCCCGAGATCGCATAGATGAGCGACAGCGTTTCGTACGGACGCTCGAGCTTGGGGATCGACGAAAGCGGATGTTTCCCGAGCGCGGCGTCGAGCCGCCGCACCGCCTTCGCGGGCTGCTCGCGGTACCACGAATCGTAGAACGCGAGCTGCATCTCGTAGCCGAGCGCGGAGGCCGCGAATCCGCGCTTGGCGTCGTATCCCGCTTCGGCCGCGGCGTGCGTGCCCGCGTCGGCGAGTTGCCCCTTCGCGCGACTGACGACCTCCAGCATGTTCTCGGCGCCGGATTGCACGTCGAGGTTGTCGCGCATGTTGGCGCGGATCGTCTTGATCGTCGCGCCGGCCGAATCGTAATTGCCCTCGGCCAATTCCATCTTGAGCCGGTTGCCGGCGACATCCGGATTGTTGGGGAATCGTCTCGACATGGCGACCAGCGTGGCTTTCGCGTCCGCGCTGTGGCCGAGTTCGAACTGCGATTCCGCGAGATTCGAGTATGCCACGGAGACCATTGAATCCACTTGGATCGCGCGACCGAGCAGTACCGCCGCCTTCGCGTAGTTGCCCTGCTCCATGTAGATGAGCGACGCGTTGTTGAGCGCGCTGGTGTTCTCGGGCTCGATGTCGATGAGCGCGTTGTACGCGGCCAGCGACTTCACGGGATCGCGCGCCGGGATGGACATCCAGTACGTGCCTTCCGTGAGATAGCGCTCTCCCTCGGTAAGGCGGTCGCGGTGCTCGTACGCCTTGGTGAGCGCCGCGACGCGCTGGTCCGGCGGCGCGCCGATGTTGCCGAGCACCACCCCGAGCTTGCGGTACGCCATCGCGAACGAGGTGTCCAGCGCGATCGCCTCCTGCAGCAGTGCGGTCGCGCGCTGGCCGTCGCCGTCGGAATTGAAGGCGCGCTCCGCCTGCGCATATTTCCTCAGCGCCTCGAGCGATCCGGTGGTGACCTGCTCGAGCGGCACCGACGAGCGCACGGTCTTGAGCGACTCGCCGATGCGCCCGCGCAGCTTGCGCGAGAGGCGGTCCACCGCGGGGATCACGCCGGCCGCGTCGTTGGCGGTCTCGCGAAAGGCGGCGAGCTCCACGCCGGAATCGGCCGAGACGAGCCGCACCTGGAGGATGTACGACGGGCCCACGGCGCTGATGTCGCCGTCGAGCACGGCCTTGATCCCTTCCCGCACGGCCACTTCACGCGCCAGCGTGAGATCGAGGCGCGAACCCGCAGGCCGCTGCATGCGCTGCAACGCGGCCGCCACGCGTGTGGGCTGCACCACCGACACCGCCTGCGATTGGCTGAGATCGGTGCGGATCGCCGACGTCACCACGGCGCCAAGCAACGAATCGGAAGCCGGGCTCCGGAAGTCCGCGACGAGGATCGACTCGCGGTCGCGCAGCACGCCGGCCGCGACGAGCGAGCCCGCCGGTCCGATGCCGAGCGCGCGCATGATGAGCCACCCGATCGTGAGCACGCCGAACACCCCGAGCGCAACGGCGCCGCCGAGTGCGGTGCGGCGCCATGTGAACATTCTTGCGCGCGACGCCTCTCGTGGTGCTCGCCTTGCCCGCCGCGGCGCGATGCTGCACGAATCCGGTGACGAGCACCATTGGCAGTCCGAGCGCCATGATGATCGCCGCGCCCGGGAGCACCCAATCGGGCACGCCGAGCGTCTGCACGAGCAGCGCCGCGAACGCGACGATGATGACGCTCGCGGCGACATAGAGCACCAGCGCGCGGCCCAGGCGGATGCGGCCGTCGGTGGGCGCGAGGAAGGCGCGCGTGGCGGTGCTGAGCGCCGGCGCGCTGCCGCTGCTCGGCGTCGCGAGCGCATCGAGCGCGTGCAACAATGCGTCGGCCGTCTGCGGACGGTCGGCCGGGTGCTTCTCCAGGCAGGACGTGATGAGCGCGGCGAGGCCATTGGGGATCGCGGGACGGATCCCCTGGATCGGATCCGGCGTCTGCATCGTGTGCGCGGCCAGCACCTGCTGCGGCGAGCGGCCCGGGAAGAGCGGGCGGCCGGTGAGCATCTCGTAGGCCATCGCGCCGAGCGCGTAGATGTCGGCCCGGCTGTCGGTGGTGGGGTCGGCGGCCGCCTGCTCCGGCGCCATGTACGCGGGAGTGCCCATCGCCATGCCCAGCGATGTGAGTGACGCGCCGGCCGAGGCGGTGGATTCAGAGAGGGCCTTCGCGACGCCGAAGTCCGTGACCACCGCGGATCCGCCGGACAGCAGCACATTGTCGGGCTTGATGTCGCGGTGCACGATGCCGCGCGCGTGCGCATACGCGAGCGCCTTCGCGACGTCGCGCAGGATGCTCACCGTGTCGTTCACCGGCAGCTCGTGCTCGCGCGCGAGGCGCGCGCGCAGCGACTCGCCGTCCACATAGGGCATCGTGAAGTACGGCAGGCCGTCCGAGACGCCGGTGGTGAGCACGGGCACGATGTGCGGATGTTGCAGTCCGGCGGAGAGCTGGATCTCGCGGCGGAATCGCTCCACGCTCACGGCGGCGGAGAGCTCGGGCGGCAGGACCTTCACCACCACCAGCCGGTCGAGCGCCACTTCGCGCGCGACGAACACCCGCGACATGCCCCCGCCACCGAGCTCGCGCTCAATGACGTAGCCTGCGCCGATCGTTCGTTGCAGTTGCTCGCGAAGCTCAGGACTCACGCGCGACCTCGTTGCACCGGTATACCCGGGAAGTCATTGCCTGCTCCATAGACACTACGACGCGGTGCGCCGCGAGGTGTCGCGGCTCACTTGAGCCCCATCTTCGTCACTAAAGCTTGGAACCTCGGTTCCCCGCGAAGGTTGTCATACATTGGCTCGGCCTTGAGCAGGAAGAGCGACCAGGTGCGCTGATCGTAGGCTTTCTCGAGCCAGTCCAGCGCTTGTGCCTTGTCGCCCAGGCCGGCGTAGATCCGGGCGATCACGTCCGCGGAGACGTAGCGTGTCTTGAGCTCATCGAGGCGCATTTGCAGCTCGCGGCGCGCCAATGCCGTGTCGCCGCACACGGCCGCCGAATAGCCGAGGTTCGCGCTCTCGTAGTTGCCCACCACGGCGCTGTATTTCTGCGCCTCGCGGATCGCGTCCGGGCACCGATGGAGCATGAGATAGGCGCGCGAGAGCTGGCTGTGCGCGAGGGCGTAGGTTGAATCCAGTTCCAGCGTATGATGCAATTGCGCCGCGGACGAATCGTAGCTGCGCGTCCAGAAGAGCATGGTGCCGAGGCGCGTGTTGATGATGAGCGAGAGCGGGTCATCGGCCTTGGCGCGCTCCACGTCGCGCACGGCGGAGTCGAGTTGGCCCGCGGCCACAAAGTACCAGGAGCGGAAGAGCCGCGCCGGCGCGTATGTCGGGTCGAGTTCGATGGCGCGCGTCAGTTCGCGGTATCCACTCGCATAGTCGAAATCGTAGAAGAGCTGGATGAACCCCAGTGACGTGTGCGCCTCCGCGAGCATGCTGTCGAGCGCGAGCGCGCGCAGAGCGGCCACCTTCGCCTTGGGGAACATGTCGCGCGGCGCCCGGAAGCCGAAGGTGGAGAGCAGGCTGTACGAGTCCGCGAGGCCGGCGTACGCGGCCGCGTAGTTCGGATCGAGCTCGATCGCGTGCGTGAAGTTCTCGGCCGCCTTCACGAGCCCCTCTTCGCTGCGCTTCTCGTAGAAATAGCGGCCGTGCAGATAGAGGTTGTACGCCTCGACGTTCGCCGTGCCGCGCTTCGCGATCGCCGCACCGCCGCTCGGTGAGAGGCGCAGCTGCAACGCGCTCACGATCGCGCGCGTGAGTTCATCCTGCATCGCGAAGACATCGGTCTCGCTGCGGTCGTATCGCTCCGACCAGATGAGGTAGCCGTTCACGTCCTCGAGCCGGGCGGTGACACGAATGTGTTTCCCCTCGCGTTGCACGGTGCCCCCGAGCACGGTGCCGACGTTCAACTGCTTGCCGATGATGCGCGCGTCGTCCGTCTTCCCCTTGAACGCGAATGCCGAGCTGCGCGCGGCGACGCGCAAGCCGGGCACCTTGTTCAATGCGGTGATCAGCTCCTCCGCCATGCCGTCGCCGAAATACTGGTCTTCGGCTTGGCCGCCGAGCGTCGTGAAGGGCAGCACCGCGATCGAGCGCTCCGTGGCCGCGGCCGGCGTGCGCGTTCTGGCCGCGAAGAAACCTGTGACGGCCACGACGGCGGCGGCCGCCACAAGTCCGCCCGCGATCACGCGACGGCGGCGGGGCACGGCCGCGTTCACCAAGGTGCCGCCGCTGATCACGGAGTCGATCGAAGCGAGCAGCGCGGCGGCCGAGGTGGGGCGCTTGCTCGGATCCTTCTCGACGCACTGCATGATGAGCGCCGCGAGCGCGCGCGGCGTGTCGGGACGCAGCTCCTGCACCGGCTTCGGCGCTTCCACCGCGTGCGCCATGAGCGTGGCCTGCGAAGAACGGCCGGGGAAGAGCGTATGCCCTGTGAGCATCTCGTAGCCCACGGCGCCCAGCGCGTAGATGTCGGCGCGCTGGTCGCTCGCGGGGTCGCCCGTGCCCTGCTCGGGCGCCATGTAGGCGGGCGTGCCGAGCGCGAACCCCGCGCTCGTGAGCGTGCTCGACACGCCGGCGGCGCTGATCGCCTTGGCGACGCCGAAGTCGGTGACCACCGCGACGCCGCCGCTGAGCAGGATGTTGTCGGGCTTGATGTCGCGGTGGATCACGCCGCGTTCGTGCGCATTGGCGAGCGCTTGCGCGACGTCGTGCAGGATCGCGATCGTCTCGCGCACGGGCAGCGGACCGGTGCGTTCGAGACGCGCGCGCAACGACTCGCCATCCACGTAGGGCATCGTGAAGTACGGCAGGTCGCCGGTGGTGCCCGCGGTGAGCACCGGCACGATGTGCGCATGCTGCAGGCCGGCGGCGAGGAGCACCTCGCGGCGGAACCGTTCGGCGCTCACGGCCGCGGACAGATCGGGGTGCAGCACCTTGATGACGACGCGGCGGCCGAGCGCCGTTTCCATGGCGACGAACACGCGCGACATCCCGCCGCCGCCGAGCTCGCGTTCAATGCGGTAGCCGTCGCCCAGCGTTTTTTGCAGTTGATCCTGGAGCGGCGATGTCAACGCGGGGTCCTCGGTAGTACGGTGTGCCGCGTGAAGATAGGCGACGCCGAGGGGGGAGGCCACCCTGAAAGGCGCGAGTGGGCCCTAGTATCGCTGAAAGGGCGCGACCAGCAACGGAGCGTATGGTACTGCGAGGCGTGAGTCGGACTGCGGAAGCGGCGCGTGCTGCTCGGGGGTTAGCGGATTCCAATCCCCCAGCCATGGTATCGCGCGCTGCTTCTGGCATCTCGCGCGCACGCGGGTGATACTTTGGCCTCCCCCGCCACGAGTCAACATGCGAGAAGCCACATATCGGTCATCGATCGGGCGCCTTCTGGTGGCGAGCGCGACGGTCGTGATCGCGATATCCTGCGGCGGTGGCGACTCGTCTTCGCCCACCGGACCGCCGCCAAGCGGCCGGCGTTTCGCGATCGGGGACACCGTGACCGGAACGGTGACAGGCAGTGCGGCGATCGTGCACAGCTTCGCTGCCGCGGGCGGGCAGCGGCTCGTCGTCCAGGGCGCGACGGGATCCGGCAATTTTCATGTCGTGGTCACCGATTCGGCGACCGGTGCGCAGGTCGTCAATTGGTTGTACGTGGGACCGGTGACGCTCGACCACGGAGTGAGCCCTTCGTTCAACGCGGGGACCACGGTCTATCTCGTAACGTTGACCGCGGACGCGGGCACGAGTGTCGCATTCCACCTCGTCGTCAGTCTCATTGACACCAATCCCGAATCCAATCCCTCGCAGCTGACCTATGGCACGGCGATCGTTGAGCCGCTCAGCACTGCGTACGACGAAGATGATTTCTTCTTCGACGGTGTGAAGGATCAGGAAGTGATCGTGTACCTGCAGGGGACCGACAATCCGTTC
Organism: uncultured Gemmatimonadaceae bacterium; assembly: GCA_963737845.1. GTDB lineage: Bacteria > Gemmatimonadota > Gemmatimonadetes > Gemmatimonadales > Gemmatimonadaceae > DATKOH01. Next base: position 650,080 of record CAVTUD010000003.1, read on the forward strand.
CCCGGCGTCTTCTACATGGCGATGTCGCGCGACAGCACGACCGCCACACTCGGATCCACGTACGGGCACAACGGCGATCCGGACCCGGAATCGAATACGACGGGGCGCGTGACGCTTCCATCCACCGGGCGCTATCGCATCCACGTAGAATCAGATCCGACGCGGACGGCGGCGTACATCGGGCACTATCGGCTGGAGGTCGCGCTGATCAACCGGGCGCCGGAACACGCACCGGCGGCGGTCGTGCCGGGTGACACCATCAGCGGCGAGGCGATCGAGCGCGTCGGCGACGTCGACGAATTCAAGCTGACCGCCGCGACGAACGACGAATACAACGTGTTCCTGCAGGCCGCGACCGGTCCCGCGAGCAACGCGCTCGTGCTCGAGCTGCTCTCGCCGTCAACGGCCGTGCTCAATTCGGTCCCGAGTCTCGGCAGCGACACGCTCCAACTGCTGCAAAACGGGCTCTCGAGCTTCAAGACGACGACTCCGGGCGTATACACGATCCGTGTGCGCGGACAGTCGGACCTCGGCGGGCTCAATCGCGGCGCATACCGTGTGTATGTGCACAAGATCAATCGGCATCCGGAGACTATCTCGGGCGCGGCGCGCACGCTGGGCGATACGATCCAGGGCGAGTCGATCGAAGTGCCGGGAGACATCGATGAGATCCCCGTGACCATCAGCGCGCCGACGCTGATCCACATCCAGACGACGCGCTATGGGGGATTGCCGCACCATACACTGTTCATGCATCTGCGGCGCCTAAGCGATGACTCGCTCATCACGGGGAACGAGCTCGACCTCCAGGATGGCGTGCCTCTTCCGTACAACAATGGCTCGACCACCGCGTCGATCGATCCGGGGAGCTATGTGCTCCGCGTGTTCGCGGACAGCCGGCAATTCGGATATCGCGGCGGCTGGAAGGCGATCCTTCAGGCGATCGACTCTTTGCCCGAGGGCCGCTCGAAGAACTTCGCGCCCACCGATACCGTCGTTGGCACGATCGATCCACCAGGCGACCTCGACATCTACCGGATGCCGGTGCACACTGGCGAGCACTGGCAGATCTTCTTCCAGGGGTCGTACAACGGCGGGGTCGGGAACACGTTCTACGCGAAGACCGATACGTCGAGCGTATTCCCGAACATCCGGCTCGGCACCGCGCCGTCCACGGGTCTCCCGGACGCGCAACAGACCGGCCGGCTCGACGTATTCGCGAACAACATATACCAGGTTACCGTGCTCTCGAACGGCCAGGGGCAATTCCCATTGGAGCGGGGACCCTATCGGTTCGTGATCCTTCCCTTCGACGGCGCCCCCGAGCATCACGCGCCCAGCATCGCGCCGGGCGACTCGGTGACGGACGAACTCATCGACTTCCTGGGCGATCTTGACCAGTTCGATCTCGCGGGCGCGCCGGGACAGGAGCTCATCATCGACTTGCGCGCGCATGTGCAAGCCGATCCGCCGCCGGCGATCTGGGTACGCGTGCTCGATCCCGTGACGCACGATTCGATCACCGGGATGCAGAGTTTCATCGAGGCGCAGACCACGCGGCGGTTCCGCCTCCCCGCGTCCGGGCATGTTCGCATTGATGTGATGGATATTTCGAGCGTATTGAACACCGGGCCGTATTATCTCAAGGTGCAGAAGATCAATCGCGCCCCGGAGACCTTGCCCGCGGCGTTCGTGGTGGGCGACACCCTCACCGGCGAATCGCTGGACTACGGCGGCGACCAGGACGAATTCACGTTCTCCGGCACCGCGGGGCAGAAGTACAAGATCTATATGGAGACCGTGAACGGCGACCCGTCCGCCGGGGGCATGCTTGCCGAACTCTCCGCCGCGGGGAGCAATGTGTCATTGGGTTCGGTGTCGGTGACGAATCCCGACCTGCTGCTCAACAACGGCTCGGCAACGATCACGCTGCCCGCATCGGGAGCTTACGTGCTGCGCGTACGGTTCGGGCAGGAATTCCTCGTCGTCCCACCCGCTCCGTATCGCGTCGTACTGGTGAGCGTGCCGTAGCGCTGGCCCCGCGCGCGGGCGCGTTGCATCTTTGCCGCTCGCCTTCATCACGAGTGTCCGATGCCGATCCTCCAGTCCGTCCTCGCTGCCTCGCTCGCCGCCGCCCTCGCGGCACCCGCGATTGCCCAATGCCCCACCCTGCCCTCGCCCATCGTCACGGCGTTCGAGCAGCATTCCATGGACCGCCCTCAGCCGCCGGTCGTGAAACCGGCACCGGGCGGCGCGCCGGTCGCGCCGCCGAGCGACGCGATCGTGCTCTTCAATGGGAGAGACCTCTCGCAGTGGTCGAGCGGCGACAGCGCGGGCAAGCCCGCAAAGTGGAAGGTGACGGGCGGCTACATGGAAGTCGTCGCGCACACCGGCGACATCCAGACCAAGCAGAGCTTCGGCGATATGCAGCTCCACGTCGAGTGGCGCACACCGTTGCCCGTGAGCGGCGAGGGACAGGAGCGCGGCAACAGCGGCGTGTATCTCATGTCGACGTTCGAGGTGCAGGTGCTCGATTCGTACGATAACCCGACGTATGCGGATGGCGCCGCGGGATCGGTGTTCGGCCAGTATCCGCCGCTCGTGAACGCGAGCCGCAAGCCGGGCGAGTGGCAGACGTACGACATCATCTTCCACCGTCCGCGATTCAATCAGGACGGCACGCTCCAGTGCGCCGCGCGTGTCACGGTGATCCAGAATGGGGTGGTGGTGCAGAGCGACGCCGTGCTCACCGGACCCACCGCGTACAAGCGGCGCCCGCCGTACGCGCCAATGCCCGACAAACTGCCGCTCCTCCTCCAGGATCACAGCTTCCCGGTGCGATTCCGGAACATCTGGGTGCGGCCGCTGGCCGACGCCGGCAACTGAGCGCCGCGATGAGCGCTGATGCGCCGTACGATGTCTGCATCGTCGGCTCGGGCGCCGGCGGCGGGATGGCGGCGTACACGCTCACGAAAGCCGGCGCGCGCGTGCTGCTGCTGGAAGCCGGCCCCGCGTGGTATGCGACCAAAGATTCGAAGATGCTCGTGCCGGAGTACTCCTCGCCACGGCGCGGCGGCAGCACGAAGACGAAACCGTTCGGCGAGTTCGACGGCTGCATCGGCGGCTGGGAGATCGCGGGCGAACCCTACACGCGTGCGCCCGGCACCACCTTCGACTGGTGGCGCGCCCGGATGCTCGGCGGACGCACGAGCCATTGGGGGCGGATCTCGCTGCGGTTCGGGCCCGATGATTTTCGCGGCAAGAGCCGCGATGGACTCGGCGACGATTGGCCGATCGGCTACGACGATCTCGCGCCGTACTATGATGCAGTAGATGAACTCGTCGGCGTGTTCGGGAGCATGGAGGGACTGCCGAACCATCCCGACGGGAAATTCCTGCCGCCGCCCAAGCCGCGCTGCTACGAGCTGATGATCAAGCAGGCGTGCGACGATCTGGGCGTCACGTGCATCCCGTCGCGGCTCTCCATTCTCACGAAGTCCATCCACGGCCGCGCGGCGTGCCACTACTGCGGGCAATGCGGGCGCGGCTGCGGCACCGCGTCGAATTTCTCGAGCCCCGATGTGCTCATCGCGCCCGCGCTCAAGACGGGCAAGCTCACGCTCGTGACGAACGCGATGGCGCGCGAGGTCACCGTGGGCAGAGATGGACTCGCCGAAGGCGTGACGTACATCGACAAGACCACGGGCACCGAGCGTCACGCGCGCGCACGCGTGATCGTGCTCGCGGCGAGCGCGTGCGAGTCGGCGCGAATACTGCTCAACTCGCGGTCGTCGCTCTTCCCGCACGGCCTCGCGAATTCGAGCGGGGTGGTGGGGAAGTATCTCACCGATACGACGGGCGCCGGCGTGAGCGGGTTCATCCCGAAGATGATGGACCACGTGCCGCACAATGAAGATGGTGTTGGCGGCGCACACATCTACTCGCCCTGGTGGCTCGACAACGCAAAGCTCGATTTCCCGCGCGGCTACCATATCGAGATGGGCGGCGGCCTCGACTCGCCGGGCTACGGGTTCATGGGCGGCATCCAGAGTTATCCTCCGGGCGGCGGCTACGGCAAACAGCTCAAGGATGACTATCGCCGCTACTATGGCGCGTCGGTCGGATTCGCCGGCCGCGGCGAGATGATCCCTAACGCCGACTGCTACTGCGAACTCGATCCCGATGTCGTGGACAAGTACGGTATTCCGGTGCTTCGCTTCCACTGGAAATGGAGCGATCACGAGTTGAACCAGGTGAAGCACATGCAGGAGACCTTCCGCGCGCTCATCGCCGAGATGGGGGGCACGGTATTCAATGCGATGCCCACGAGAGAACAAGGCTACGGCATCGCGCACGGCGGGCAGATCATTCACGAACTCGGCTGCGTCATCATGGGCAGCGATCCGGGCAAGAGCGTGCTCAACTCGAATTGCCAGGCGCACGACTGCAAGAACCTCTTCGTCGCCGACGGCGGGCCATTCGTGTCGCAGGCGGACAAGAACCCCACGTGGACGATCCTCGCGCTCTCGATGCGCACGAGCGAGTACATCGCGCAGCAGCGATCGGCGGGTGCGCTATGAGCCGCATCTCGCGCCGCACGATGGTGAAATGGCTCGCGGCCGCGCCGGCGATCGGCGCGATCGAGTGGAGCTCGGCGCAAACGGCGCGCGCCGCCGAGCATCTGAGGGCGCTCGAGGAGCCGGGCGCGGCACCGTACTCGCCGAGATTCTTCTCGCGCAACGAGTGGGCGACCGTGGTGGTGCTCGTGGACTATGTGATCCCGCGCGACGAGCGCTCGGGCAGCGCCACCGATGCGAGAGTGCCCGAGTTCATGGATTGGATCCTGGCCGACTCGAACACGAAAGATGAGACGCGCACCGCAATGCGCGGCGGACTCGCGTGGCTCGATCTCGCGTGCGAGGACCGGTTCGGGAAGACGTTCACCGCGTGCACCGATGCGCAGCGGCGCCAGTTGCTCAATGACATCGCGTGGCCCAAGAGAGCGAAGCCCGAGTACAGCCAGGGCGCCGCGTTCTTCTCGCGATTCCGCGATATGACGGCGAGCGGGTTCTTCTCGACCGAGATGGGTTGGAAAGACGTGCAGTACCTCGGCAACAGGGCCGTTGCCCAATGGAACGGCTGCCCGCCCGCCGCGCTCGAGAAGCTCGGCGTGAACGACGCGATGATGGACGCGAGGCCCACGAAGCGATGAAGCGGCTCGGCGTGGGATTCGTCGGCAGCGGATTCAACGCGCGCTTCCACATGCTGGGGTGGCGCGGCGTGCGCGAGGCCGATGTGCGCGGCGTGTGGAGCCCGAACGCGAAGAATGCGGCATCGGCAGCGGCGTATGCGCGCGCGTTGGATGTGGGCGACGCGAAGGCGTTCCCGTCGATGGCCGCGATGGTGGCCGATCCGTCGATCGACGCGATCTGGATCACCGGCCCGAACCAGGCGCGCATCGAGAACGTAGAGGAGATCGTCGACGCGCTCACGCGCGGGCGCGGAGAACTCAAAGGCATCGCGTGCGAGAAGCCGCTCGCGCGCAATGTAAAAGAAGCGCAGCGCGTGCGCGATCTCGCGGCCACAGTGGGCGTCGCCACCGGCTATCTCGAAAATCAGATCTTCGCGCCGCAAGTGGAAACGGGGCATTCGCTTTTGTGGAAGCGCGGCGCGGCGACGACGGGCCGTCCCTATCTCGCGCGCGCCGCCGAGGAGCACAGCGGCCCCCACATGCCGTGGTTCTGGCGCGGCGAACTGCAGGGCGGCGGCGTGCTCAACGACATGATGTGCCACTCGGCGCTCATGGTGCGGCACTTGCTCACCGCGCCTGGCAAGCCGCTTTCAACCGTGAAGCCAGCGAGGATCACGGCGCACATCGCGAGCCTCAAGTGGACGCGGCCTGAATACGCGATGCGGCTGCGCGCGGCAATGGGCAAGGACGTGGACTACACGAAGACGCCGGCCGAGGATTTCGCCAGCATGATGATCGAGTTCGAGACGGCTGACGGACACACCGTGATCGGGGAGGCGACGACGTCGTGGAGCTTCGTCGGGCCGGGGCTGCGGTTGTCGGCGGAGCTGCTCGGGCCCGAATACTCCATGAGCTGGAACTCGCTCGACAGCGGGCTCAAGCTGTTCTTCAGCCGCGAAGTGCGCGGGAAGAGTGGCGAGGATCTCGTGGAGAAGCAGAACGCCGAGATCGGACTGATGCCGGTGGTGGCGAATGAGGCCGTGGCCTACGGCTATGAGGCGGAGGACCGCCATTTCGTGCGCGCGTTCCTTGGAAAGGAAACGCCGCGACTCACGTTCGATGATGGCCTCGATGTGGTGCGCATGCTCATGGCGGGATACATGAGCGCTGAACAAGGCAAGAGCGTGAGTTTTCCGCCGAAGGGACTTTCTACTTTCGTGCCGGCAGTGGCGAGAGGGGCGTGGAAACCCTAGGCGTTAGGGAGTCTTTGGTCGAGAGGCAGTCGTTAGTCGTACGCGTTTAGAACAGAGCGGCGTAGTTCCAAACGCGCACGACCAACGACTGCCTGCCGACTCAAGACTGTTTTTGGGGTCTGAACAGGAACGCGAACACGAGCAAGATGATCAGCGCCCCCAGTGAAGGCACCATCCATATCGCGTGCCAATCGTGTCCGTCCGCCGTGCGGTATGCGTCCACCACCGCGCCCGATGCCCACGCGCCGATGAACAGCCCCACGCCCTGCGTGATGAACGCGAGGAATCCCTGCGCGGCTGCGCGCACGGCGACGCCGGCGCGCTGGTCGACGTATATCTGCCCGGTGACGAAGAAGAAATCGTAGCACACGCCGTGCAATAGGATGCCGGCGTACAGCATCCAAACCAGCGATCCCGCGTTCCCCTGCGCGAAGAAGAAATAGCGCAGCGCCCACGCGGCCATGCCGAGCAGCAGGATGCGCTTCACGCCCATCCGCGTTAGGAACCATGGCAGCAGCAGCATGAAGCCGATCTCCGACGCCTGGCCGAGCGTCATCTTCGTTGCGGGCTCGGCGAGGTGGATCTCGTTCAGGAAGAGATTCGTGAAGGCGTAGTAGAACTGCAGCGGAATGCAGAGCAGCAGCGAGCCGATGATGAAAGTCGCGAAGGAACGGTCTTTCATGAGCGCGAGCGCGTCGAGGCCGAGCACGTCGCGCGTGGAGATCTTCTTGCCCGCGGCGTGGGGCGGAGTGTGCGGCAGCGCGAGGGAGAAGACGCCGAGCAATACTGACGCGCCCGCCGCGAGCTGCATTGGCACCGCCGTCGCCTCGAGTCCGAGCCGGCCCACGGCGATCCCCGCGACGATCCAGCCGATGGTCCCTAGCACGCGGATGCGCGGGAAATCACGCTGCGGATCGCCAATGTGGTCGAAGGAGATCGAATTCGAGAGCGCGAGCGTGGGCATGTAGCAGAGCGCGTACCCGATGATGAGCGGGTAGAACGTCGCGAAGGTGCCCGCGCGTGACGCGAGCCAGAGCAGTACGCCGCCGATGAGATGCAGGATCGCGAGCAGCTTCTCGCTCGCGAAGAACCGGTCGGCGAACATGCCGACGAAGAAAGGCGAGATCATCGCCGCGATCGCCGTGGCGCCGTACGCGAGCCCGATCTCGGCGCCGCTGAACTTGAGCGTCGTGCCGAGGTAAGTGCCCATGGTGACGAACCACGCGCCCCAGATGAAATACTGGAGGAACATCATCGCGGAAAGGCGCGTGCGCACGAGCGGCATGAGAGTCCCCGGTTATCGGCCGCGAAGAGTATGGCTGGGTGGCGGCGGAGCGTCCAGTCAGTAGTTTCAGCGTTCATGAACGCCGACCTGCAAGTCACGCTGTTGAATTCGATGAGCACGATCGCCGAGACGCTCGCGGGTGCGATGGGGCTGCTCGGCGCGATCGTGCTCTTCGCGTTGCAGGCGACGGCGCGCAGCATCGAGCGCGCGGCGGAGAGTCTCACCGAAGTGCCGCAGCAGGCGATGACGCCGCTGTACCTGAGCCACCTGCTCACGCGCCGCAGCTATCACGAGCTGGCGCGCGCGTACGGATCGCTGCTCTCGAACCTGAGCAGCGAGACGAACTCGAGCATGTTGCTGCACTACTCGGCGCTCTGCTGGGAGCTGGACCACGACCACGCGCTGCGGCGGAGTTTCTGGATGTCGCTGCGCGCGACCGGCGCGGTGGTGACGTTCGCGATCGTGTGCGGTGCGGTCGCACCACAGCTCGCGGCGCGCCCGGACGTCGGCGACATCGCGCTCGCCGGCGCCGTGCTCGGCGCGATCGGCTGCCTGTTGCTCTACGGGATCCTGCTGAACGTGATGCTGCGGTCTTCGCCGCAGGAGCCGATCCCAACAGCGACGGCGGGGGGCGAGGAGTAGGTCGCCGTCCAGGACATACGAAAGAGCCGGCTCACTCGTGAGCCGGCTCTTCGCGTTCGTGCCTCGAGTTGCCCGTCGGGGGCTCGAACCAACGAACGCCCTTCATCGCTCAAGACGTTTGAGTTCGACGTGCCCTCCCCACTGCGTGAACGGACATGACGCTGCGATCCGCGCCGCGTCAGCGTCGTCCGCCGCCCGTATGATGAACATCCCGCCGAGCGGCCCCGGCCCAATGAGCCGGCCGGCGCGTTCGTACTTCCCCATCGTATCGAGACTGTCCGCCCAGCGCGTGAGCACTGCCACACGTTCCGCGCCATGCCCCGCGGGCGCAGGGCGGTACGTCGAGTCCTCATAGAGCAGCACCACGTACGTCTGGCCGAGCGCTACCGTACGCGCCGGACGGACCAGCGTCACGCCGAACGCCAAGACGATCACCGCGGCGGCCGCGGCCACCCACACCGGCCACGCGCGGCGGCGGCGCACGAGACCTGCCGCGACGAGCGTCGACACGACGCGCTCCTCCAGCGCCGGGTTCGGCTGTGTATCTCGTGGAAGATTCGTCATGGGAGCGAACTCCGGAGCAAGGACCGCGCGCGATTGAGCTGGCTCTTCGACGTACCCTCGACGATGCCCATCAACTCGGCAATCTCCCGATGCGTGTACCCGTGGACATCGTGAAGGACGTAGACGTCGCGCGCGCCCTCCGGGAGCGCCGCGATCGCGCGCTCGAGGTCGATGGCGTCCTCGGGGCTGGTCGTGTCCGCGAGCGCCTCGACGTCCGGCGCGTCGACGATGCGCCAATCGGCGCGGATGCGTCCGCGGCGCACATTCACCAGCACGCCGCACAACCACGAGCGCAGCGCCGACTGCGCGCGAAAGGTTCGCAAGGCGGTCAGTGCGCGGACCCAACTCTCCTGCACGAGGTCCTCCGCTTCGCCTCGATCACCGCCCGTGAGGCGCAAGGCCAGCGCATACAGCGCCGGCGTGTGCGCGCGATACAGCGCGCGAAACGCATCCTCGCCGCGCCCGCGAAGGAACCGCTCGACGAGCGCGAGGTCGTCCGTCACTGACTCTTGATGGGGTCCACCCAATCGCGCATGACGATGACGAGCCCCGACAGCGGCGTCCCCTCCAGCACGACGCCCGGCACGTCCGCGCTCTTCGACCCGACGATCCCCATCGAGCTGTTCTTCATCGAGGGATAGAAGATCATGAGGTGTGGCATGAAATGAGACCGACGTTTCCCGGTCGAGTCGGTGAGCACCTGCGAGGACGATTCCATATACACCAGAGCGGGCCGCTGCGGCACATGGAACCGCCCCGAGGCGATCCCGTCATTGACCTCCGCCTTGATCTCCTCCCGCGTCTTGCCCGCGATACGCTCCTCGGTCCGGAATCGGAAGATGGCGAGGATCGTCGTGTCCGCCTCAATGTCGCCACATTGCGGTTCGAACGATGTCGGGGTGTTCCGTGCGATCTCGCAGACGACACTCGACGTCCCTGGTTCCGCGACGACAAAGTGTCCGTTCGCCAGCACCCACACTTTGGCGTCCTTCGATATGTCCGCCGGCGCGGCACTCTTCGCGTACCGGATCTCATCCGCGCGCGAGAGGTTCACCGGAGCCGTCGGCGTTGGATCCTGCTGGGCCGCGATCGCGGCTGGAATCAGGAACCACGACAATGATCCATGCACGCATTGAACACCGATCGGCGTTGAAGTTGCCAATGAGTAGCGTTCGATGAGTGAATGGTTGGAATTCGACGTCAGGGGCCCGCTTCGACCGCATGCGAGCGCGAAGGCATTCCAACCCTTTCCGCATCTGGGAGCACCCATGTCCAAGCGGGTTCGTCACCGCGAAGGGGCGCCATGAGCGAGGTTCACCTCAAACAGGACACGATCAATGCTCCGAAACACAGGCAAAGCGATCGGGCGGGGCCAGCTGGTGTTGGTCGCAATGTTCGCCGCTGCGTGGCCGAGTCCCGGCACAGAGCGCGAAGGCGCAGGATTCCAACTCGCTCTATCCGACCATGGCTCCGATCGCGCAATACCGGATCGACCGTGATGCGGAAATAGCGCTGGCACGCACGGCTGCGCCGGCTTCGATATCACGCGATGCCGAAATCATGATATTGGGCGAGAAGAATTTCGAGATCGCCGTTCACGGCAAGAACGGTTTCGTCTGTGCGGTGGGCAGAGCGTTCGCGGGGCCATTGAACAACCCGGAGTTCTGGAATCCAAAAAATCGGAGTCCGATCTGCTTCAATCCAGCCGCCGCGCGGTCGCTCTGGCCTTATGCCATGAAACAGACCGGCATGGCACTGGCCGGCGCCTCGAAAGCCCAGATCACTGAGGCGATCAGGACCGCAGTCGCCAAGAAAGAACTGGGCGCCCCGGCGTCGGGTTCCATGGCATACATGATGTCCAAGGAAGCGTACCTGACCGATCAGGGAAGCCATAACCTGGCCCACCTGATGTTCGAACTTCCACGCGACGGCGTCTTGCTGGACGACCCGGACTTCTTCGTTTCGTGGGATCCAGCGCCAGTGATCGAGTTCAACGTTCCGGTAGGTCAGTGGTCGGACGGAACACTCGTCGTGGTGAGCAAGCACTAGCCATGGTTAGGAAGTCAGAGCCCGCGCGAGAGCGCGGGCTTTTTCTTCGCTCGGTGGCTGGGCACCGACGCGTCTGCGGCTCATCCAGGCCAGCAAACGCACCGGCGCGACGCAGAGAACTCTGCGTCGCGCCGTCAGTTGCCCCTCCTGGGCTCGAACCAGGACTCTCCTGATCCAGAGTCAGGCGTGTTGCCAGTTACACCAAGGGGCAGAACTCGATTGTACTCCGATCATCCGGAGGGACGCGAAAGTTAGCGGCGACAAGAAGATGGAGCAAGCCAACTGTCGTGGGCGTGAGTCGTTGCGTCGTGCGTTCGCAACGTGACCCACGATCACGGGACGAAGAAAGCCAATGCGCGAGGCACGATGTACGATGCCCCGAACAGGTGACGCGCAGCTCTGGAAACCCGTCGCTCAGGGAACGTCCAAGCGTCTCTAAAGAGGCCCCCGTGCTCTCACGACTCCGCCGATTCCTTCCCGCCGCGATCATCCTCGCCGCCGCCTGCAAATCCGGCGGCGGGCCGCCCTCGGGTGCGCTCACGATCACGGTGACCGGTCTGCCGAGCGGTCCCGCGGCGATCATGGTCACGGGGCCGAACAGCTTCAGTCAGGCGGTGACGGCCACCACGACGCTCAGCAATCTGCCGGCCGGCTCGTACACGGTGACGGCGAGCAACGTGACGATCGGCACCGCACTCTACACGCCGGCGCCGACGACGACGGGCGTCTCGATCACCAGCTCCACGCTCACTGCGGCGGTGAACTACACCCTCTCGACCGGCGGACTCGCGCTCACGGTATCGGGCCTTCCAGGCGGCGTGAACGCGAACGTCCACGTGACCGGCCCCGGTGGATTCAGCCAGACCGCCACCGCGACGCACACCTTCACCGCTCTCACGCCGGGTTCGTACGTCATCACGGCGAACGTCGTAACGAGCGGCTCGACTACCTATGGCGGCACGCCGCCCACGCAGACGGTGGTGGTGCCCGCGTCGCTCACGAATGCCACCGCCACCGAAGCGTACTCGATCATGACCGGGCAGATCACGGTCACGATCAGCGGACTCCCGGGTGGTTTGAATCCGAGCGTCCTCGTGACCGGTCCGTTCGCCTATAGCCACGCCATCACCACGAGCGGTGCCACGGTGCTCAGCGCGCTCCCGCTCGGCACCTACACGATCGGCGCGAACAATGTGAGCAACGCGACCGCGACGTACGCGCCGGGCACGGCGAGCCAGACCGTGACGCTCGCGTCGGGCGCGCTCGCGGGTTCGAAGACCGTCGCGTACGCGATCATCACCGGCTCGCTCACGGTGACCGTTTCCGGATTGCCGGGCGGCGTGAATTCCGCGATCACGGTGACCGGGCCGAGCTCATACTCTCAGAGCGTGACGGCGACCACGACGCTCAACAAGCTCGTGCCCGGCACCTACACCATCACCGCGTCGAACGTGACCAGCGGACCCAGCACCTACGTGCCGGCGCCGACATCGCAGACGAAGAGCGTGGTCGCCTCGGTGACGCCGGCCGCCGTGGCCGTCGTGTACACGTCGGTCGCCGGGCTCAACCTCGCCATCAACGGCATGTATCTCACGCAGGGCACGCAGAGCTACACCGACACGGTGCCGCTCGTCGCGAACAAGGCCGGCTATCTGCGCGTGTTCGTGATCGCCAATCAGGCGAACAGCGTCACGCCGCAGGTGCGCGTGCGCTGGTACAGCGGCGCGGCGCTGATCCAAACGGACATCATCAATGCGCCAGGCGCATCGGTCCCGTTGGCGGTGGCCGAGGGCACATGGAACAGCTCGTGGAACGTCGCGGTGCCGAAGGGGCGGATCGCGGCGAACCTCAAAGCGATCGCCAATGTGGACCCGACGAACGCGATCCCCGAGGTGAACGAGGCCGACAACACCTTCCCCACCAGCGGCACGCCGTTCCCGTTCGTCGTGAAGACGCTCAGCATCTTCCACGAGATGCTGGTCCCGGTGAAGACGCCGAAGGATGGCCTGCAGGGCAACGTGACCGCGGCGAACGAGAGCACCTTCATGGCGTTCACGCAGAAGGTGCACGCGATCCCGAGCTACCAGGTGCAAGTGCACGCGGTGTACACCACCAAGGATACCGCCGACGTTCTCCAGAGCGGCGACGGCAACGGGATGTGGGGCACGATCCTGAGCGAGATCTGGACGCTGCGCAGCGTGGAAGTCACGACGGCGGCGCAAGACTCGATCTACTATTACGGCGTGGTGCATCCGAACTACGGCGGCGGCGTGGCCGGACTCGGCTTCGTGGGCTGCTGCCAGGCCGCGATAGGTTGGGACCGTGGACAGAACGACCAGATCCTCGCGCACGAGACGGGGCACAATTGGGACAGCGAACACTCGCCCGGCTGCGGCGCGGCAGGTGCGGATCCCCAGTACCCGAACGCCACCGGTAATCTCGACGCGTATGGTGTCGATGTCGCGAGTGCGACGCCGACGACCGCCACGGTGTACACGCCGGCGCTGGACTTCGACCTGATGAGTTACTGCCGCCCTTACTGGATCAGCAACTATCAGTACCTGCACGTCATGAATTTCCGCCTGACCACACCCGACGTCTTCCCCGGTCTCGGGCAGGCCACGGGGCCGGAAAAGGTGCTCGTCGTGTGGGGACAGGTCCGCGACGGCCAGTTGCGCCTCGAGCCGGCGTTCGAAGTGAACGCACTGCCGAAGATGCCTGCAGGCCGCGGCTCGTACACGATCGAGGGACTCGACTCGCGCGGCGGCGCGCTGTTCTCGCACGCGTTCGAGGCCGCCGAGATCGCGGACGATCCGCACGGTACGCGCAGCTTCGTGTTCAAGATCCCGATGCGCTCGTTCGACGCGACGCGGCTCGCCACGCTGCGCCTGAGCGGCCACGGCGCCGAAGCGCGCGTCGAGGGCGGCGCGGCAGTGGCGGCCATGAACAGCGGGAACGCGCCGCCGAGCAGCCTCCGCGCGCGGCTCCTCGGCCGGCTCACACACCTCACGTGGGACCACGCGAAGTATCCGATGGCGATGGTCCGCGACCGCCGCACCGGACAGGTGTTGTCGTTCGCGCGCGGCGGGAGCGTGGACGTGGACGCGAGAGGATCTCGAGGTGGTGCTGTCGAATGGGGTGCGGAGCGTGACGCAATCCGTAACGGCGCACTAACTACGGGCTGTAGGCTGTCGGCTGTTGCCTGCGACGGCCGACAGCCGACAATCCGCCTTAGTGACGGAGCCATCCGTCCGATGCGGGGTATGAATTTCGCGCGCGGAACGACTCCGGTCAGCGCATCTTTCGGGTCCACCCGCCGCCCCGGTCACCGCATGCTGCGCACCCGCGCCGTTATCGCGCTCGCTCTCGCTGCAACCCTCGGCGCCTGTAGTGGCGGCCCGAGTGGGCCGGCCACCGGCAGCCTCACGATCACCGTCATGGGACTGCCGAGTTCGCCGGCGACGCCAGCGGCGATCACGGTCACGGGAGTGGGCGGCTACACGCATACGGTCACGGGCACCGCGACGCTCAGCGGTCTTGTTACTGGCAGCTACACGATCGCGGCAGCGAACGCGTCGAGCGGGACTGCGACCTATGCCCCTTCGCCATCGACGCAGATCTTGAGCGTCACGCAATCAACAACATTCAGGACCGTCACCTACACGCTCGCCAGCGGCAGCATTGCGCTCGCGATCACGGGCCTGCCGGGCGGAGTGGCCGCGAACGTGCTCATCACCGGGCAAGGCGATTCTCAGGTGGTGACCGCGTCAACAACAATCCCGAACCTGCTCGCGGGCAACTACACGGTCACCGGCAATACCGCCGTGAACGGGACCACGACATTCGGCGGCACGCCCTTCTCGCAGGTGGTCACGGTGCCGGTATCGCTTACGCCGGTGAACGCGACCCTCGCGTACTCCGCGATGACGGGGCAGATCCCGGTCACGGTGAGCGGGCTCCCCGGCGGGTCGAACCCGAGCATCCTCGTAACTGGGCCGTTCACGTACTCGCACGCGATCACGACGAACGGCCTCACCACGCTCACGCCCCTTCCGCTCGGGGATTACACGGTGGCCGCCGATTCGATACTGGTCGGGCCGGCGTATTACTTCCCTCAGTCTGCCAGGCAGACCGCTACGCTGAACGGCGGCACGCTCAGCGCGCCGGTCGCCGTCACGTACGCGACGCCCGACATGTCGATCGACGGCATGTACATCACGCAGGCGACGCAGACGTACGCGGGTACGGTGCCGCTCGTCGCGAGCCGCGACGGGTATTTGCGCGTATTCGTGAAGGCGAATCACCCGAATACGTGGATGCCGAAGGTGCGAGTGCGGTGGTATACGACCAACGGCACGGTGCTGGTGCGCACCGACACCCTTCCCGCGCCCACCACTTCCGTGCCAACGACCGTCACCGAGGGGATCTTGACCAGCTCGTGGAACCTGCCGGTGCCGAAGGCGCTCATCCAGCAGGGTCTTTCGGTACTGGCCGATCTGGATCCGGGAAACGCCATCGCCGAGGGGAACGAGACGAACAACGATTTCCCTCTCAACGGCACCCCGCTTGCGCTCGATGTGCGTACGGCGTCGCCCGCGCATGTTACGCTGGTACCTGTGAAGACCCCGGGTGGCCTCATCGGCATGGTGGACTCGGCGAACGCGGACTCGTTCATGACATTCCCACAGAAGGTGCATCCGATCCCGAGCTATGTGGTCACGCTGCACGCGACCTACACGACGACTGCGGGACCGCTGCAATCGGATGATGGGAACAACGCCTGGGACACAGATCCTCGCGGAGTTGGACGCATTGCGCACGGCGGACGGCGTGCAGCGCGAGGAGCACTACTACGGCGTGGTGGATCCGCCGTACTCCGGCGGCGTCGCGGGGCTCGGCTATGTGGGCGGGGAGACCGCAATGGGGTGGGACAAGGGGATCAACGATCAGATCCTCGCGCACGAGATCGGGCACAACTGGAATCGCAATCACTCGCCGTGCGGGAACCCGGCCGGCGTGGACCCGAACTACCCGTACTCGGCGGCGTCATTGGCGTGTACGGGTTCGACGTGGCGACGCAGACGCTGTTCGCGCCGACGATCTACGATGTGATGAGCTACTGCCATCCGTACTGGATCAGCGACTACACGTACGTAGGCGTGATGTCGTACCGCGTGGCGAACCCGGACATCGTGGCCGAAGAGAAGCAGCCGGTGCTGATGGTGTGGGGGCGGATGCGCGGGAATGACATGGTGCTCGAGCCGGCGTTCGAGATCATGGCGCGGCCACGCGTCCCCAGCGGGAGCGGTGCGTACAGCGTGGAGGCGCTCGACGCGAATGGCGGGCCGGTTGTTCTCGTATGCGTTCGACGGACAGGAAGTGGCCGACGCGCCGGGCGGCGCGCGTACGTTCGTGTTCGCGATCCCCGTTTCGCGGTTCGACATCTCGCGGCTGGCTTCTTTGAGGCTGTCGGGGCAAGGACGTGTCGTCACCGCGAGCGCGGCCGCACCGGCGCCCACCGGATTGATCGCTCGGTTGCGTGCGGGGCGCGCAGAGCTGCGCTGGGATCATACGGCGTATCCGATGGCGCTCGTGCGCGACGCGGCCACCGGGCAAGTGCTCTCGTTCGCGCGTGGCGGCGTCGTGAACCTCGGCGCGCGCGCGACGAATCTCCTGGTCACCGTGTCGAACGGCGTGCGCAGCACCACCGAAGCGGTCACGGCACAGTAGGATGTCGCGTGCCCGGCTCGCTGTTGCGCTCGCCACGGCGTTGGCATTCGGCGCGTGCAACAGCAGCTCCGACGCCGCGTCGACGGTGGATCTGGCCGTCACCGTGACCGGGCTGCCCGGCGTGCCGGCGGATATCAAGGTCACTTCGGCCGGCGGGTACTCGCAGGTCGTGACATCGACGGCGACGCTCAAGGGGCTGACGCCTGGCTGGTATCTCATCACGGCCTGGTATGTCGCGGGCGCGAACCAATTGTTCGCGCCCACGCCGGAGAGTCTCCAGGTGGAGCTCAAGAGCCCTGCTACCAATGTGACGTTCGCCTATGCGCTCGCGAGCGGGAGTCTGGCGGTCGGCGTGTCCGGACTGCCGAGCGGTGTGAATGCGAATGTCGCGGTGTATGGTCCGGGCTACTACAAGCTGGTCACGTCGTCGCAAACGATCGGCGATCTCGTGGAGGGCTCGTACACTATCACCGGGAAGACGGCGGTGAACGGTTCCACCACGTATGGTGGCACACCGTACACGCAGACGGTCGTGGTGCCGGCCTCGACGACGCCGGTGAACGCGTCGGTGGCCTACGCCGCAATGACGGGACAGATCGCCGTGACCGTGAGCGGATTACCCGGCGGCGCGGATCCGAGCGTGCTGGTGACCGGACCGTTCGGCTACTCCCATTCGATCTCCGCGAATGGAACGACGACGCTCTCTTCGCTCCCGCTGGGCGTGTACACGGTCGCGGCGGATTCGGTGGTGGCCGGTACGACGGCCTATTTCCCGAGCGCGGCCAGTCGAACGGTGACGCTGAACGCGGGCGCGCTGAGCTCAGCGGCGCCGGTCAGCTATGTCACGTCCGATCTGACCATCGATGGGCTGTACATCACGCAGGCGGTGCAGAATTACCAGGGCCGCGTACCGATGGTGGCCGGTCGCGACGGTTTCCTCAGGGTGTTCGTGAAAGCGAGCCGCCCGAACCATTGGACGCCGCCGGTGCGCGTGCGCTGGTACGTGGAGAACACGCTGGTGCGCACCGATACGATCGCCGCGCCCGGTCCGTCGGTGCCGGTGACGATCGATGAGGGCGCGCTCAACAGTTCGTGGAATCTTTTCGTGCCGGGCGCGCTGTTCCAGCCCGGTCTTCGGATCGTCGCCAATGTGGATCCGTCGAACGTCGTCGCGGAGAGCAACGAGTCGAACAACGCGTTCTCGACGGACTCCGTTGGGGAATTCCTCGAAGTGCACACGATCCCGCCGGCACACGTGACGCTGGTGCCGATCCGCACCTTCAATGGGCGCTCAGGCAACGTGGATCCCGCTGATGTCGAACCGTATCTGGCGTTCATGCAGAAGATCCACCCGCTGCCGGGTCACGTGGGAACGCTGCACCCGGCCGTCAGCGTGGTATCGCCTGCGCTCACGCCCGACGACGCGAACCGTTCGTGGCTTGATGTGCTCTCGGCGTTGTCGGTCGTGCGGTTGGTGGAGAGTGCGGATGCCGGCGAGAATTACTACGGCGTGGTCGATCCGCCGTACGACGGCGGCGTCATCGGTCTCGGCTATGTCGGCTATCCGGTGGCGATCGGCAGCGACCGCGGCACGCCGGAGCAGACGCTGGCGCACGAGCTCGGGCACAACTGGGGGCGGATGCATTCGCCGTGCGGGAATCCGGCGGACCCCGACCCTCAGTATCCGTATCCGAGCGGGAACATTGGCGTGTACGGATACAATGTCGCGACGCATACGCTGTACCAGCCCACGATGGCGTACGACATCATGAGCTACTGCACGCCGGTCTGGGTGAGCGACTACACCTACACGGGCGTCTACGATTTCCTGGCGGGTACCAGCTCGATCCCGGAAGATCGGATCGCGGCGTCGGCGCCGGAGCAGGTGTTGATCGTGTGGGGGCACGTGCGCACCGGCGAGCTCGTGCTCGAACCTGCGTTCGAGGTCACGGCGCGCCCGTCGCTTCCGTCGGGGAGCGGCGCGTACACGGTGCAGGCGCTCGATGCGGGCGGCGCGCCGCTCTTCTCGTATTCATTCAATGGGAACGGGATCGCCGACGAGCCGGGCAGCGCGCGCGGGTTCGCGTTCGCGATCCCGCTCGCGCGCTTCGACGCGTCGAGGCTGGCGGCGCTGGAGCTTCGCGGCGGCGCGCGTCATGCGCGTGTGAATGCGCGCGCGTTCTCGGCCACAGGACTGATCGCTCGGCTTCGCGGGAATCGCGCCGAGGTGCAGTGGAACGGCGGCGACTGGCCAATGGCGCTCGTGCGCGACGCGCGCACGGGGCAAGTGCTGGCGATCGGGCGCGGCGGAACGGTGCAACTCGCGGCGCCGGGCGCGGATCTCGTGGTCACGGTGAGCAATGGCGTGCGGAGTACCACCGAGACCGTGCACGCGCGGTAGGGCGAAAACAAAAAACGCCGCGAAATATTCGCGGCGCCTCACCTACTGTGCTGCTCCAGAAGTTGCCACGCACGCCGTCATTGGAACTCTGCGTCCTACCGATCGGCGGCGGGCATCAATTCTGGTTGCGGGGCTGCGGCACGTCACTCATTGGAACTCTACGTCCTACCGTGCAACGGCGCATCCCGCGTATTCGGCTGCTATGGAGCTGAGGGGGCTCGAACCCCTGACCTCTGCAATGCGAATGCAGCGCTCTCCCAGCTGAGCTACAGCCCCTTCTATTGAAAAGGCCCCGCAGTGCGGGGCCCCCGTCTTGCTCCACTAAGATAGCGGAGCGATGAGGGGGAGTCAAGCTGTTCCGCGCTATCGAGATATAGACGCGCGTTCGCGTGGAAAGTCACGGTGGAAGGCTTGCTCTCCGCGCCCAAAGGGCCCCATTCTCCGCGCCATGTTCGACGATCTGCGCGCCGAAGACATCTCCGCCGCCGCGGAACGCATTTCCGGCGTGTGCGTGCGCACGCCGCTGCGGCGATCCGCGGAATTGTCGCGCCGCGCGGGCGGCGACGTGTTCCTCAAGCTCGAGTGCGAGCAGATCACGGGGTCGTTCAAGCTGCGCGGCGCGTTCAACGCGATCGCCTCGCTCGCGCCCGACGTTCGGGCTCGCGGCGTGATCGCGAGCTCCGCCGGCAATCACGGACTGGGTGTCGCGTGGGCGGCGAAGCATCACGGAATTCCCGCCACCGTGTTCGTGCCGCGCGCGGCGCCAATGGTGAAGCGGCGCGGCATCGAAGCGCTCGGCGCCACGGTAGACGCCGAGTCGGCGGACTATGACGTGGCGATGACGCGGGCCAAGGCGCTCGCCGCCGAGCGGGGCGTCATGTACATCAACCCGTGCCTGGGCGATACGCTGATCGCGGGGCAAGGCACTGTGGCGCTCGAGATCATGGAGGATCTGCCGTCGCTCGCGATGGTGGTGACACCCGTGGGAGGAGCGGGGCTGCTCGCGGGCACCGGAAGCTGGCTGCGGCGGAGAGCGCCGCACGTGCGGATCGCGGGCGCGCAGAGTGTGAATACCGCGGCGATGAGCCGGTCGTTGGCGGAGGGGGCGGTGACGCACATCGAGAGTGTGCCGACGCTGGCCGACGGGCTGGCGGGGGATATAGACGAATTCGCGTTGGATATTGGACGGCACGCGCTGGATGAACTTGTTGTGCTCGACGAAATGGCCATCGCGCGCGCGATAGGGTGGCTGGCGCGAGAGGAAGGGTTGGTGGTAGAAGGAGCGGGGGCGGTGGGCGTTTCCGCGATCCTTGAGGGGAGATTGGAGCTCAGATTCCCTACGGTCGTGATCGTATCAGGTCGAAATATTGACCCGGAAAAACATGCGGCGGCGGTTGGTTCAACAACGGCGTGAGTACCGAGTCGTGCGTGTTCGACCACGCACGGCGTGAGTACCGAGTCGTGCGTGTTCGACCACGGACGGCGTGAGTACCGAGTCGTGCGTGTTCGACCACGCACGGCGTGAGTCTCAACCCGAGCGCCGAGAGTCGCGAGTGCGCCCACGAACGCCGACGCCTGACTCGGTACTCACGCCGTCGGTGGTCGAACACGCACGACTCGGTACTCACGCACCCTGTGGTC
The DNA here is from genome assembly GCA_963737845.1 of uncultured Gemmatimonadaceae bacterium. Taxonomy (GTDB): domain Bacteria; phylum Gemmatimonadota; class Gemmatimonadetes; order Gemmatimonadales; family Gemmatimonadaceae; genus DATKOH01. The sequence goes on from CAVTUD010000003.1 coordinate 670,836, forward strand.
GAACACGCACGACTCGGTACTCACGCACCCTGTGGTCGAACACGCACGACTCGGTACTCACGCCGTTATTACTGAGTATCTTGTGTCGTGTCTCTGACCCTGAAATTCCTCGGTACTTCAGCCGCCCGCCCGACGGTGGAGCGGAATGTTTCCTCCCTCGCCCTCACTCGCGAGGGAGAAACGCTGCTGTTCGACTGCGGCGAGGGTACTCAGCGGCAGATGATGAAATACGGCATCACCTTCGCGCTCGATGAGATCTTCTTCACGCATTTCCATGGCGATCACATCATCGGCGTCGTAGGCCTCTGCCGCACGCTCGCGCTGCAGGGGCGCACGGAGCCGCATGCGCTTCTACGGGCCCAAGGGCGCCAAGAAGATCCTGTTCGACGCGGTGCGATTCGGCGCGGAACGCACGCCCTTCCCCGTGGAGATCACGGAGCTCGAACCGATCGCAATCGGTGAAGAAGAACGGCTACGCGATCGTCGCATTCCCCGCCGAGCACGCGGGCGCGGCCTCAATCGGCTACGCGATGATCGAAGAGGCGCGGAAGGGGGAGTTCCATCCTGACATCGCGCGCGAGATGAACATTCCGGAGGGCCCGCTCTGGGGGAAGATCCACAAGGGCGAGACGATCACGCTCGACGATGGCCGGCGCATCGAACCGTCGGCGCTCGTGGGTCCGCCGCGCTCCGGCCGCCGCGTGGTGATCACCGGCGACACGCGCCCGTGCGACGCCACGGTGGAGATCGCGCGCGGCGCCAATGTGCTCGTGCACGAAGCGACCTTCGGCGACGAGGAGGCCGAGCGCGCCGCCGAGACGGGCCACACCACCGCGCGCGAAGCGGCCGAGATCGCGAAGCGCGCCGGCGTGCGCCAGCTCGTGCTCACGCATCTCTCGGCGCGCTACTCGAACGACGCGCAGACTTTGCTCAACGAAGCGCGCGGCGCGTTCGAGAATGTGGTGGTCGCGCGCGATGGGCTGGAGATCGACGTCCCTTTCGCCGCGACTTAGTTCGCGCGCACCGGCGTGAGCGGGCGCCGTCCCGCGAAGCCCGCTTCCAGTTCGTGCCAGTGCTCGACCGCCGGTTCGTCGTAGCGCCAGCAGAGCCACACATTGCGGCCGTCGATCTCGCCGGGGAAATCCACGAGTCCGCCGTCGAGCGGCTGCTTGTATTCCACGCCGAGGTCGGCAAGTTCGCGCAGGCACGCATCGATGTCAGCGGCCAGACGCTGCACCTCGGCGGCGGCCGCGTCGGCCTGCGGGTCGGGCTGGTCGGCGGTCGCGTTGGCGGCGAATACCGCGAACGCCTCCACGCGATCCTTCCACACGGGGTAGAACGTGATGATGTCCCGCACGATCCGCCGCACGAGCGGCAGCGTGCTGTTGGCTTGCGCGACGGTGAAGTGCCGTCGAGCCGGGCGGCTCACGCCGGTTTCCCCTCGGCGTTGCGCTCCTCGAGGCGGCGGCGGCGGCGCGCCTCGGCCGCGGCGTAGCGCCGCTTCTCGTCATCGGTCTGCGGGATCACGGCCGGCACGTCCACCGGCCGGCCATTGCGGTCCACCGCCACGAACGTGAGATAGCACGAATTCGTGTGGCGCCGCACGCCGTCCACGAGATTCTCACAGTCCACGCGCACGCCGATCTCCATGGAGGTGCGGCCGGTATAATTCACGCTCGCCTTCATGATCACGAGATCGCCCAGGTGGATCGGCTCGCGGAAGTCCACGCGGTCCACGCTCACGGTGACGCAGCTGCCGCGCGCGTGGCGAATGGCCGCGACGGCGGCCGTGCGGTCCATCATCGAGAGGATCACGCCACCGAACACATGGCCGAGGTTGTTGGCGTGCTGCGGCATCATGATCTCGGAAGTCTCGTGCTGCGAATCCGAGACGAATTTGCCGGGGCGGGACTTCTTGGGCGCGGGAGTCATGGCGGTGCGGGTGTCCTCGGAATAGAGTGCGGCCTCATCGAACGCGCGGGCGAGCGCCGCGCGGGTGGCGCTGTCCACGGCGCCATGATCGAGCCAGAAGATGCGACGGGCGGGGGCCGGAAGCGTCGCGATCGGGAACGCACGGCCCGCGCTGTCGAGGAGCCGGCTCAATCCCGGATCCCCTCCGGGCTTGTATCCGACCTGCACCTCGAGGTTCCCATGCTTCCATGATGAGGCGTCGGAAATGCCGAGCGGTCGCGGCAGCCCTTCGGCCGATTCCGCCCACCAATTGGGCGCCGCGACCACGATGGGCGGGAGCGGAAGCGTGAACCCTTCGGCCTTTCGGCCGGTGCCGGGGGCGACGAAACGGATGGCTGGTGAGCCATCGACGTTCATGATCTCGAAGCTGGTGGGATCGAACTTGAAATCGCCCACGGCGGCGGCCGCCTGCTTGGCGCGTGCGTCGGAGCTGGCGAGCACCGAGTCGAGCGTCTGGGTGAAGAGCTTGGCGCCCTTCTGCAGGACGTACTCGGCGTTCTTGTCGCCGACGATATCGGCCACCGTGGCCGGCCCGCCCTTCCCCAGGTCGAGCGTGTAGCGGCGCGCGATATGCCAGTTGTCGCTGCCGTCGCCCTCGAGGTCGGCGGTATAACTCACCGAAAGGAAGCGCCCGAACTGGACGAGCGGCACGAGGTCCGAGGTGGCGCTGAGCGCCGGCTCATCGGGCAGGTCGTCGTCGGGGCTGAGGGGGCGCTCGGTGGGATGCTGGGACGCGTACATCACCGCCACGGCGTTGATCGTCGTGTCCATGAAAACGGCGGTCGAGTCGCCGCTCCGGAGGTCGCGGCGGTAGAGCCGCTGGCCGGTGATGATCGCGTCGGGGTAGGAATGGTCGTCGTCGGCCAGGTAGAGCTCGATGAACGAACCGTTCAGCCGGCCGAGGCGGAGGGGGGCGCCGCGAACGCGGACGCCTTCGGGTCCGGACCGGACCCAGAAGGAGCTGTCGCCGGCTTCGATGATGAACTCGGCCGCCGGCGCAGCCGGGCCGCGGTGCGGCGCGGGACAGGCGGCGAGGACGAGAAAGAGCGCGGTGGCGGCCGGGACCCGGAACATGCGCGGAATATACCGTGTGACGAGAAGCATGGGGTGTGCGTGCTATGAACACGACGCGCGGTGTAGATTTCGCGTCCCCTGGTGAACCACCCTGCACTACGCGAGTCGCAGATGCGCCGCCCAGTCATCGTTGTCCTCGTCGCTCTCATCGTGGCTTGCCGCCGCGATGCACTTGCCGCGCCCGTTCGCTCCGCGATCGTGCACGACACCATTCACGATAGTGTGCATGCGGCGCCGGCGGTGGCCGCGCGAAAGCCGTTGGCCGACACCGGCATCGTGCGCGCGCTCTATGTGAATCGATGGGCGTCGCAGAGCGCGAAGAAGATGCGCGCGCTCATCGCGATCGCGGACAAGACCGAGATCAATGCGCTCGTGATCGACATGAAGGATGAGTTCGGTCTCAACTTCGAGTCGAGAGATACGATCGTATCGCGCAACGCGGGGCGGTCCGGCCGGCTCAGAGAACTCGTGCCGCTGCTCGACACGCTGAAGGCGCATCACATCCTCGCGATCGCGCGTGTGGTGGTGTTCAAGGATTCCGTGGCCGCGCGCGTGAATCCGCAGCACGTGATCCGGAAGCCCGATGGCACGCCGTGGCACGACAAGAAGGGGCTGACGTGGGTGGATCCGTACGACCCGGCGATCCGCGAGTACAACATTCGCGTCGCGGAGGAGTTGGCGCGGCTGGGCTTCGACGAGATCCAGTTCGACTACATCCGGTTCCCCGAGCCGTACGCGTCGCTGCCGCCGCAGGTGTTCAAGGATGCGAACGGCGTGGCGAAGCCGAAGGCGCTCGCGGATTTCTTCCGCGCGGCGTGCCCGCGCATCCATGCGGCCGGCGCGCGATGCACGGCCGATATCTTCGGCATGGTGACGTCCATCGGCGGCGCGCTCGAAGTGGGGCAGCAGTGGAGCGAGCTGGCGCCGGTGACCGACGTATTGTTGCCGATGGTCTATCCGTCGCACTACCCGCACGGATCGTTCGGCATCGCGCATCCGAACTCGGAGCCGTATCTCGTCGTGGACAGTGCGATCACGGGCGCGCATCACAAGGACATCAAGCTCGGGATCATGAGCCCGATCCATGTGCGCCCGTGGCTGCAGGCATTTACGCTGGGCGCGCCGCACTATACGGCGACGCAGGTCGAGGCGCAGAAGAAGGGCGTGTACGACGCGGGCTACGACAGTTGGGTGCTGTGGAGTCCGGGGTCGGAGTACTCCATTTTTCTTGAGGCACTTGAGCCGACAACGGTATCGAGAAAGAAGAAATAGTTCATCGATCCTCGTTCGTCGTTCCTCGCCGAGGAACGAAGACCGAGGAACGAGGCACGCATCACCGAGATAATTTCAAACTCACGATGAACGCGCGCGGCTGCGCGGGCGTGTAGAAGCGCTCCACTTCATCGGAGGGCGGACCGCCGGGCGGGCCTACGGGATTGTCCGCGTATGTGGCGAAGCTCGAGAACTTGTGATCGAACAGGTTCTGCACGGTGGCCGTGAACGCGACGTGGTCGCGCGCGTACGTCGCGCGCAGGCGCCACACGGCGTAGCCGGCGAGCGGCGCCTCGACGTTCGCATCGTCGCCGCGGACGAATTGCGTGCTCACGGCGTTCATGCCGATCTCGCCGTCGATCGTGCCCGAGCCCACCACCTCCGTGGCGCCGAAGGCGAACGTCACGCGGTCGTGCGGCGAGAGCGGGAACACATCGCCGGGATGCACCGAGTCGGGCACCGGAAGCTGCGACGAGAGCAGCACGGTGCTCTGATACGTCGCGTTCAGAAACGTGTACGACGCACTCGCGCGCATGCCGCGCGGCAGCATGAGCGTGCCGCTCACTTCCACGCCGGCCCGCCGCGTGTGCGGGATGTTCTGGAAGTAACCCTGCGTGTTGGTGCTGGCGACGAACACGATCTCGTCGTGCACGTCACTCCAGAAGAGCGACGCCTCGAGCGTGCTGCCGCCTTTCGGCGACCAGTCGGCGCCGACCTCATAGCTCGCGAGCGTCACCGGCTGGAGCGGTGGGTCGCTGCCGAGCGCGTACGGGAGTGGACACGGCGCGTCAGGACTCGCGCAGCCGAGCTCCACCGGCGCGGGCGCACGGAACCCGCCGCTCACCACGGCGTATCCGCGCCACACCGGATCGAACTCGTAGGTCGCGCCGAAGCGCGGCGAAAGATGCGTAAAGACGCTCGTCGCACTGTTGGCGCTGTCGTAGCGATCCTCGAACGGCACGCGCACCCAGTCGAATCGCGCCGCGGCGGTGAGTGAGAGCGCGGGCGTGAGCGAGAGCACGCCCTGCGCGAAGATGCCGGCATCCTGCTCGGGCACGAACACGTCCGCGCACAGGCCGTTGGCGTTGCATTCCGGTGGGAGATGAACGGATGTGTCGGCCGTCAGCCGCGCGTAGATCGATTCGCTCACGTCGTTGCGCGCGAGCTCGATGCCCGCCGTGAAGGCCATCGGACGCGACCACGCGGAGAGCGGCGCGCTCCACTCGGTGGTGAGTCCATATGATTGGTTCACGAGGAACGCGTCGGAGCTGGGCGCGTTCACGTTCACATTGAATTGTTCCGACGCGTTGTGGCGGTAGAAGATCGCGGTGCGCAGCTGGCCCGCGCCCAGCGTGCGCTCACCGCGCAGCGCGAGATGCCAGAGTTCGGGCGAGAAGAAATCGCCACTCGTATAGTTGAGCCGCGGGTTGACGGCGAGCCAGCTCGCGGGGAGCGATCCGGGTTCGGCGATGCTGTCGTGCGCGTACATCACCGTGAGCGCGATGTCGCTCGAGTCGCGCTTGCGGCCCAGGTTGAGGAAGATCGACCGCTCGGTGAGTCCGCCGTCGTCGCGCCAGCCCGACTCGTTGAAGAAATTCGCGGAGAGATACCCGTCGAAGGCACCGCTCTTGCCACCGGCGTTCACCGTCGCGTTGAACAGGCCGAAGGATCCGCCGCTCACGTCGCCCTCGAGCACCGGCACTGTTTCGCCGCGCTGGGTGAAAAGCACGAGCGCGCCCGCCAGCGTGTTCTTGCCGTACAGCGTGGCCGGTCCGCGCACGAGCTGCCCGCGCGAGACGGCGTCCATCGGCAGGAGGTCGAAGTTCACTTCCTGCGCGTCGGGCTCGTTCACGCGCACGCCGTCGAGGAACACCGACACGCCCTGCGGCACGCCGACCACCGGCGAGAGGTTGAAGCCGCGGATCTCGAGCGTGGGCTGTGCGGGCGTGCCTTGATCGTCGAACACGCTCACGCCGGGGAGTTTCGCGAGCGCGGCGGCGGCGCCCGCGGCGGACGGGCGCGAGATCGTGCACGTTCACCTTGTCCACCTGCGCGGGCACGCTCTCATCCGCATCGCTCAGCCGCGTGCTCACGACGACCGGCACGAGATGCTGCACGCGGGCGGAATCCTTCTTGGTGGAATCGGCGCGCGTGGTGTCGCGTGCTTGTGCGTTCGCGATCGTCGCGAACGCCGCGATCGAAGCAACGACGAACGACGAACGCTTAGCGCTCACCGGCGCGCGATGGACTCCACACCCGCGATGAGCCGCTCCACCTCCTCCATGTTCGTGTAGCACGCGCAACCGGCGCGCACGAGGCCGTCGGGCGCCTGGCCCAGCCGCTCGACGATCGTGGTCGCGTAGAAATCCCCGTTCGACGCGTAGACGCCGAGCCGAGCGAGCGCGATCGCGACGTCGGTGGTCGGCACGCCGGCGACGGTGAACACAATGGTGGGCGTGCGGCGCTCGCGCGGCGACGGCCCGAAGCGGCGCACGCCTTTGATCGCGCCGAGTCCCTCCCAGATGCGATGGAACAGCTCGTCGCCGCGCGTATGCAACTCGCCGAACGCGGCCGTCAGCCGTGCGCGCCGGTGCGCGCCGCCATCGGGCGCGAGGGACGCGAGGAAATCCACCGCCGCCCCCGCCCCAATGATCCCTTCGTGGTTCTGCGTGCCGGTCTCCATGCGCTCGGGGGCGGTGTCGGGTGCGGGGATGAGTTTCGGCACGTCGAGCGCGCTCAGCCGCTCGTGCTTGCCGTACAGGATGCCGATGTGCGGGCCGTAGAACTTGTACGCGGAGCACGCGAGGAAATCGCAGTCGAACGCGCGGACATCCACGAGCGCATGCGGCGCGTAGTGCACCGCGTCCACGAACACCACGGTGCCCGGTGCCGCCCCGCGCGCGAGTCGCGCCGCGCGCGCGACGTCGGTGATGGTGCCGAGCGCGTTGGACCCGGCGCCGATCGCGAGCACCCGCGTGCGCGCCGAGAGCTGGCGTTCGAGGTCCTTCCAGTCCAGTTGGCCCGTGGCGGGATCCATCTTCGCGACGCGCACCACCGCACCACGCTCGCGCTCGAGCGCGCGCCACGGAGCGATGTTGGCGTGATGGTCGAGCTCGGTGACCACGATCTCATCGCCCGCCTCGAGCTCGCGGCCGAGCGCGCGCGCCAGATGGAAGGTGATCGTCGTCATGTTGAGGCCGAACGCGATCTCGTTGGGCGACGCGTTCAGGAAATCGGCCACCGCGACGCGCGCGGCCTGGATCATCTCGTCGGTCTCGGCGCTCGTGGGATACGCCCAGTGCGTGTTCGCGTTGTGATGGTACAGATAGTCCGTCATCGCGTCGGCCACCGCGCGCGGCACCTGCGTGCCGCCCGGTCCGTCGAAGAAAGCGACGGGGCGCGATCCCTCGCGCCGCTGCAGCGCCGGGAACTGGGCACGGATCGCGTCCGTGGAAGTGACGCGGGAGCCCGACTGTATCGCGGTCATGCGATCTCCACCTGGGCCAGCTGTTCGAGGAAGCGCACCGCTTCCACGTGGTCGGCCTCTTCGCCGAGCGCGTTGTGGGCGGCGCGGAAGAGTTCCGCGGTGAGCGCGATGAGCGGTGCGGGCACGCGCTGCTCCTTGGCGACCGCGGCGGCGATGCCGACATCCTTGTCGAGCAGCGCGAGGCGGAAGGTGCGCGGGAAGGCGCGCGTGAGCACGCGCTCGGGAAAGAGATTCTGCGAGGCGTTGCTGCGGCCGCTCGACGCATTGATCACGTCGAGCGCGACCGCGGGCTTCACGCCCGCTCTCGTGAGCGCGGCCAGTCCCTCGGCGGCCGACCGAGATGTGCACCGCGAGCATGGCGTTGTTCACCGCCTTGAGCGCGTGACCCGATCCGACCGGCCCGCAGTGCACGATCTTCTCGCCGAACGCCGCGAGCACAGGGCGCACGCGCTCGAAGACGGCCGCGTCGCCCCCCACCATGACCGTGAGCTTGCCTTTCTCGGCGCCGATCACGCCGCCGCTCACCGGCGCGTCAATGAATTCGACACCGCGCTCGGCGAGCCGCGCCGCGATGCGCCGCGACGTGGCCGGATCGCCCGACGTACAATCCACGAGCACCGAGCCGCGCTCGAGTCCGGCGAGGAGTCCGCCCGGGCCATCGAGGACGGATTCCACGTCGGGCGACGCGGGCAGGCACGTGATGACGAACTCGGCACCCTTGCCGGCATCGAGCGGCAATGCGGCGACACGCACGTTGGCGCCCGCGCCGGCGAAGGCCATCGCTTTCTCTCGCGTGCGGTTCCACACCGCGAGCTCGAAGCGCGGGTCGACGAGATGCCGCGCCATCGGTGTGCCGATCGCGCCGAGGCCGAGGAACGCAATGCGGGTCATGGGTTCGATCGCGAGGTGGTGGAGGCCGAAAGGTCGCCGGGGGCACGAAGCGCGTCAACGAGGGCGGATGCACGAAGGAGCAGCCAACTCGGCTGCTCCTCCGCGGTCACCTGCAGGCGGCCCCAGGTATCCCGCGCTACAGGCTAAGCCAATACGTCATCTTCACGAGAAAAGTGTTGATCGGATGGATCGAGAGCAGGTTGTTCACGTTCGTGCCGGGATCGAAGCCGCTGTACTGCTGGCTCTGGTTGTAATAGTTGCGGCCGTGCTGCCAGACGAGATAGACGGCGGAGCCGCGGCGGTACTCCCAGCGGAGCACGCTGTTCACGATCAATTCCTGGTCGTTGAAATTGTACGCGCTCGCGGTCGAGTCGGGTCTGGAATACGGCGTGAGCTGCGCGTCGTACGTCGTCGCGCGCGGATTCGTGAGCGCTCTCCAGTTCTCGTAGCGGCCGTCGCTGATGAACGGATTGGCGTAGAACTGGAACGACAGCTTGGGCGTGAACGTGGCGTCGAGGCGGATCGAGGCGAAGAAGGTGTCCTGGTGCAGCGCCGCGAACGTGCTGACGCTGTCGGGGCCGTCCGCGAAGTTCTGGACCCACTGGGTGTAGTCGATGTTCAGGTCGTAGTGCAGTCCCACGGTGAGCGCGAGGTTGGATGACATCGTGAACAGCACTTGGGGATCGATGCTCCAGCCGTGCGATTTCCCGCCGCTGCCGTTGAAGCCGAAGGTGTTGATGCTCGGCACCACCTTCATGCGCGGATCGCCCTGGATGCCGGCCCACCACGAGAGGAACGGGTGGCGGTACATCGCCGGACCGCCGCGCGCTTTCCGGTCGTCGTACACGCCGGGCAGGTTGTCGCCCTCGATGCCGGCGTTCACCCACCAACCGTTCTTCAGTTCCGTGGACGCGTTGACGTTGGTGCTCGTATTGCTGAGATAGGCGCTCGAGACGCCCTCCGCACTCCAGGCGCCATAGGCGTTGAAATTCAAGAAGAGTTGTTTGTAGAACGACTTCGGTTCCTGGTACTGCAGGGCGAACCAGTTCCCCCAACTCTCGGTGCCGGCCTGCGCGAGATAGCCCAGGTCGTTGATCTCGAAGCCGGGGCTCACGCGCGTGACGGTCGAGTTGAATCGCACGATGCCGCCGCCGATCTTGCCGAAGCTGAGTTGCTCCGCGTCGCCGGTGAGCGAGGTGCGCAGCGTGTCGAAGGGGAGGCCGCTGCCGGGGCGCTGATAGTAGTGGGTACTGTTCTCTTGCGTGTAGAGCATGGCGGTGTCGGAACCGCTCACCGAGCTGCCCACCGCGTAGCCCGTCAGTTCGTACTGGCGCTTCGAGAATTGTTTCCGGAAATCCACGCCGCCGGTGTAGGCATCCGTGCGCAGATACGGCGAGGTGTAGGCATCGTTCTGCCGGTTGGTGGCCGTCACCATCGCGCCGACGCCGCTCTGTCCGTCGTCGTACTCCTTGAGCGCGCGTGCCGCGAAATAGTTCGTGGGCGGCTCGGCGGTGCTGCCGTCCGAATTGTCGGCCTGCGCGGTGAGCGCATCGAGCACGCCAACCGAGAGTCCGTTGCTCAATCGGCCGGTGAGTTTCGCCGCGCCATAGATCTGCGTGGCGGTGGGCGAGGCCAGTGAGCCGTCGCTGAGCTGCGGCTGCCGTCCGATGCGCCTCGAATAGAACAGTCCGGTGCACGCGCCGTTGTTGCACCCGACGTCGAGATGGAAGATGCCGGTGCCTTCGACGAAGAACGGCCGCTTCTCGGGCAGGAACGTCTCGAACGCCGAGAGATTGAGCACCGCGGGATCGGACTCCACCTGGCCGAAGTCGGGATTCACGGTGCCGTCGAGCGTGAGGTTCGTGGTGACGCCGTACTTCAAGTCCGCGCCGCCGGTGATGTCCTGCTGGCGTTCGTAGCCGGTGCCGCTCGGCCAGGTCACGTTCTTGGTGACCGCGTACGGCAGCACCTCGAGATGCCGCGGCGCGCCGAGCCCTTCGATGCCCGTGATCTCGCCGAGCTGCGAAGAGATGCCGGGCTTGGTGCGGCGGTACACCGGCCAGCTGTCGCGTTCGTTGAAGCGGGCGATGTCGCGCCAGACGGCGAAGCCCATCGTGAGGTTCGGCGCGGGCGCGAAGCGTAGTTGGTCGAAGGGGATCCGGAACTCGGCCGTCCAGCCGAGCGAGTCGATCGTGGTCGCGACGTCCCAAACGCCGTCCCAGGAGTCGTCCTCCTGGTTGTCGTTGAACGTGTAGTAGTCGCGCTTCACGCCGCGGGGGTTCACGCAGAACTCGTAGCCGCTGCGCTTGTCGTGATAGGAATCGATCATGACCTTGATCCAATCCGACTGGGTGCGCACGTCGTGACGGCTGAGGAGGGCGACGATGCTGTCGGGATGCGGATCGTACATCCGCACGAACACATAGATGAACTTGTCGTCGTACACGACTTTGGCGACCGTGCGGAAGGTCGGCGCGCTGTCCTCTTTCGGCTGGAACTGCCGGAAGGAGTCGATGATCTGCGCCTGCGCCCAGATGGGATCGTCGTCTCTGCCGTCGATCACGGGCGCGAGCGGCGCGCGCGTGGCGACCGCGGAATTCAGCGTGGCCGTGGCGGAGCGCACCGGCGGATCGCCGAGCGAGGCGAGCTGCTGCGAGACCGCTGTCCCCGATGTGCCTTTCGCCAATGGACCGGTGGCCGCGTCGCTCCTTACGGGCGGTGGGCTCGCCGTTTGTGCGGCGAGGAGCGCGGGCAACACGAGCGCGGCGAGCGGGGACAGACGATGCATGAACGGTTCAAGGGCGGCGGTTCGGGAGGAGAGCGGCGGATGATCGGCGCCCGCGACGTGCACTGAAAGGTGTGACACCGGCGGAGATCAAAACGTTTGGACGGAGCTTGAAATCCGTACGGATTCGGGGTGGTCCGGGTGTCAGGCACGCGTTATGTTCTCGCGCGGCACCACTCGCCCGACGCCACCGGCTCGATGCCCTCCCGGACGGTGCACGTGACACCACCGAAGCCACCGAAGGACCAGACGCCCGTCGCGGTGCTGCTCGCGCCGGACCTGAAAGCGATGCTCGCGCAGGGCGCGTCCGTGGTCGCGGCGGAAACGGAGGAGCTGCATCCGGCGAATCTCGCCGACATCGCGGGGGCGCTGCCGCGAGATCAGATCCTCGCGTTGCTGCGCGCATTGCCGGCCGCGCGCGCCGCCGATCTGCTCGAGTATCTCGACGAGGAACTGCGCACCGAGCTGCTCGAGGAGATGTCGAGCACGCAGGCCGCGGAGCTCGTTTCGGCAATGACGCCGGACGACCGCGCCGATGCGATCGAAGAGATGGAGGAGCAGCGCGCGGACGAGGTCCTGTCCGAGATCAAAGGCGACGCGCGCGGCGAGACCGAGCGGCTGCTCGCCTACGATCCGAACAGCGCCGGCGGGCTGATGACCACGGAATATGTGGCGGTCTCGCTCGACGACAGCGTGGAGAAGGCGTTGGAGCGGGTGCGGGCGCTCGCTCGCGCAGGGCGGCGCGAAGCAATGCACGCGGTATACGCCGTGGACCTCTATGGCCGCGTGCAGGGTGTGCTCTCGCTGCGCGAATTGCTCGCGGCGGCGGAGGGAACGAAGATCGCGGACGCGGCGTGGACCAATGTCGTGCGAGTGCCCGCGACGGCGGATCGCCAAGAGGTGGCGCGGCTCGTATCGAAGTACGACCTCGTGGCGGTGCCGGTGGTGGACTACGCGCAACGGCTGGTGGGCGTCGTGACCGTGGACGACGTGATCGATGCGATCCAGGAGGAGCAGACCGAGGACGTGCAGAAGCTCGGCGCCGTGCAGCCGCTCGAGGCGCCGTACTTCCAGGCGGGATTCTGGTCGCTCGCCCGGAAGCGCGGCGGCTGGCTGATCCTGCTGTTCATCGAGGAGATGTTCACGGGCACCGCGCTGCGGCACTACGCCACCGTGCTGGAGGGCGCGATCGCGCTCGTATTCTTCGTGCCGCTCATCGTGAGCTCCGGCGGGAATTCCGGATCGCAGAGCGCCACGCTGATCACGCGCGCGCTGGCGGTGGGCGACGTGGAGCTGAAGGACGCGATGAGAGTCTTCCTGCGCGAGCTCGGACAGGGCCTCGTGCTCGGCGCGTTCCTGGGTGCGATCGGATTCGCGCGCGCGCTGATGTGGGGGAACGGCTACGACGTGGCGTTCGTGGTGTCGTTCACGCTGCTGATGGTGGTGCTCACTGGCACGCTGGCGGGCGCGATGCTGCCGCTGCTGTTCACCCGGCTCGGATTCGACCCGGCTATCGCCAGTTCCCCGTTCGTCGCATCGTTCGTGGACGTCGCGGGGATCGTGATCTACTTCTCCGTCGCCCAGCGGTTGCTGGGCGCCGGGTAGTGCAGCCCCCCTTCAGGAGGAAGGAATGTCCACACAGAAAGTGGCGCAGCTCTTCGGCATCGTGTTCGTGCTCGTGGGTGTGCTGGGCTTCGTGCCGATCGCGATGATCGGCGGCAGCATGGACATGAACGGCTCGATGCTGCTGGGGCTCTTCCCGGTGAACATCGTGCACAACATCGTGCATTTGGCGTTCGGGATCTGGGGGATCATGGCGTCGAAGAGCTCCGAGGGCGCGACGATGTACTGCAAGGTGGGGGGCGTGATCTATCTGGCGTTGGGTGTGCTGGGCTTCACCACGTTCGTTCCGGGAACGCTCGTGCCGCTGGGCGGCAACGACACGTACCTGCACCTCGTGCTCGGCGCGGTGCTGGCGTACTTCGGGTTCGCGGGCGCGCCGGCGAAAGTGGCGGCGTAGCGCGGGCTGGCTTGGGGGCGGGGCTCTCGGGCCCCGCCCCTTTTTCGTGCCTGCTTGATATACCCCCAGGGGGTATTAGATTCCGGTCTCCCGCCTCTTCGAGGAGCGCCATGCAGCATCTCGACCTCACCATCGACGGCATGAGCTGCGGCCATTGCCTGAACGCCGTGCGCGGCGCGCTCGCCCGCGTTCCCGGCGTGCGCATCGAGACGGTCACGATCGGCCGCGCCCGCGTGGAGTTCGATCCCACCGCGGCGAGCGCCGCGCAGATCACCGCCGCCGTGTCGGCCGCCGGCTATACGGCGCACGCGATCCCCGCATGACGTGGATCGTCGTGCCCGGCGCCGCCGCCGGGATCGGCGGTGTGCTCTGGTACTTCTTTCCCGACGGCATCCGCCACGCGAAGCCGCATGACCATCTCGCGATGCTCGCCGCCGAACGCACCGCGGCGAGCATGGTGACGCTGCCCGTTTCCGGGATGACGTGCGCCGCGTGCCAGGCGCGCGTGCAACGCACGCTGCAGGGAGAGCCGGGGGTGGCGGACGCGACGGTGAACCTCATGATGCACAACGCGACGGTGCACTACCACCCGAACGCGACCACCCCATCGCGCCTGGTCGAGGCGATCCGCGCCACCGGCTACGGCGCGGAGCTGCCCGACCCGTCGCGCACGGCGCTCGAGGAGCAGGAATCGCAGGAGCGCGACCGAGCGCACGAGTTCGCATTGCTCAAGAGCAAAGCGGCGGTGAGCGGTGCGATCGGCGCGGCGGCGATGGCGCTCTCGATGCTCGCGATGGATTGGCGCCCCCTCCCGTGGGTGCTGCTGGTGCTCACGAGCATCGTGATCGCGTGGGCGGGACGGCACATTCTACGCGCGAGCCTGGATGGCCTTTCGCCACCGGTCCGCGGACATGAACACGCTCATCGCGGTCGGCACGGGCGCGGCCTTCTTGTACTCGGTCGCCGCCACGGTGGACCCCGCGTTCTTCCGCGCGAACGGCGTGATGCCCGACCTCTACTACGAAGCGGTGGACATCATCATTGCGCTCGTGCTCGTCGGCAACATGCTCGAAGCGCGCGCGACGGGCGAGACCACGCGCGCCCTGCGCGCGCTCGTGCGACTGCAACCGCGCACCGCGCGCGTCGTGCGATCGGAACTGGAGCAGGACATTCCGATCGCCGACGTCCGCGCCGGCGATGTCGTGATCGTGCGGCCCGGTGAGCGCATTCCGGTGGACGGCCGCATCACCGCCGGCGCGAGCGCCGTGGATGAATCCATGGTCACCGGCGAATCGATGCCCGTCGAGAAGACCACCGGCATGGCCGTGATCGGCGGCACGATGAACACCACCGGCTCCTTCCGCTTCGAGGCCACGACGGTAGGGGCGAACAGTGTGCTCGCGCGCATCGTGCGCCTCATGCACGAGGCACAGGGTTCGAAGGCGCCGATCCAGCGGCTCGCCGACCGCGTGAGTTCCATCTTCGTGCCCGTGGTGATCTCCATCGCGATCGCCACCTTCGCGATCTGGATGACGGTGGCGCCGGGCGCTCCGTTCATGCGCGCCTTTGCCGCCGCGGTCGCCGTGCTCGATCATCGCGTGCCCGTGCGCGATGGGGCTCGCGGTGCCCACGGCCGTGATGGTCGCCACCGGGAAGGGCGCCGAGCTCGGCATCCTGATCAAAGGCGGCGAGACGCTGCAACGCGCGCAGGAGATCGCGACGGTCGTGCTCGACAAGACGGGCACGATCACCGAGGGGAAGCCCGCGGTGACGGATGTGCTCGTCGCGCCCGACGGGCCGGTGGCCGACCGCGATACGCTGCTCGCGCTCGTCGCCTCGCTCGAGCAGAGTTCGGAGCACCCGCTCGCGGCCGCCGTCGTGCGCCATGCGCGCGCGCGATCGCTCTCACTCATGACCGCCGATCGCTTCGAGGCCCGCGCCGGACTCGGCGCGCGCGCGTGGGTGGACGGATCCGAAGTGATGGCCGGGAACGCGGCGCTCATGCGCGAACTCGGCGTGGATATCGCGCCGCTCACCGCGGCCGCCGACCACTTCGCCGAAGAAGGCAAGACGACGCTCTACATCGCGATCGGCAAGCGGGCGGCCGGCTGCATCGCCGCGGCCGACACGATCCGCGCGACATCGCGCGAGGGCGTGGCGAGCTTGCGCGCGATGGGTCTCGAGGTGGTGATGCTCACCGGCGACACCGAGCGCGCGGCGCGCGCGATCGCGGCACAGGCCGGCGTGGAGCGCGTGGTCGCGGGCGTGCGTCCCGGAGGAGAAGGCCGCCGAGGTGGCGCGGCTGCAGGACGCGGGCCGCGTGGTGGCGATGGTCGGCGACGGGATCAACGATGCGCCGGCGCTCGCGAAGGCCGACGTAGGCATCGCGATCGGTTCGGGGACCGACGTGGCGATGGAGGCGAGCGACATCACGCTCATGCGCGGCGACCTGCGCGGCGTGGCGCAAGCGATCGCGCTCTCGCGGCGCACGATGCGGATCACGAAGCAGAATCTCTTCTGGGCGTTCATCTACAACGTGATCGGCATTCCGGTGGCGGCCGGCGCGCTGTACCCGCTGCTCGGCGTGCAGTTGAGCCCGGTGCTCGCGAGCGCGGCGATGGCGCTCAGCTCCGTGAGCGTGGTATCCAACAGTCTTCGGCTGCGGCGGTTCGCCGCGTGAGGTGTGAGTCATGACGGCGAGAGCGAAACGGATCGCGGCCTGCGCGTGCGGGCTCGAGCACGAGTCGCCGAACGGGCGCGGCGCGCGCAAAGCGCACGGCGTGGATGCGGCGACGAAGGCGGCGAACCTGCGGCGGCTGCGGCGCATCGAGGGGCAGGTGCGCGGGCTGCAGAAGATGATCGAGGAGGACCGCTACTGCGCCGATGTGATGACCCAGATCGGCTCCGTGCACGAAGCGCTGCGCGCCGTGGGGCGCGGAGTGATGGGGAACCACCTGAGATATTGTGCCGCGGATGCGATCCGCGGGTCGGACGGCGAGAAGCGCGAGAAGATGTACGATGAGCTGGTGGAGCTCATGTATAGGCACGCGCGCTGAGGTAACGAGGGAAGAGGGAAGAGGGAAGCGGGAAACGGAAGAGACTCTCTCGCCCCTTCCCTCTTCCCTCTTCCCTCTTCCCGCTTCCCTCTTCCCTCTTCCCTCTGCTTGGCGTGCTAGACGAGCGCCGCCTCTCGCCTCGGTTTCTGATCGGCGGGACTCGACTCGACCGATTCCGCGCGCACGATCCCATCCTCGAGCCACGTCAGGTCGCCCGCCATCACGCGCTGCGACACCTTGTACAGAGCGGCATCGTTGGGGCCGAAGAGGTTTCTAAAATGTTCGGCGATGCGCAGGCGGGCCTCGTTGCAGAAGAGATCCGCCACCTCGAGCGCCGAACTGTCCCCCTTCGCCGCGAGCGCGCGGGCCCGCGAGCATGCGGACGCCATCGCGAACAACTCGGCGCCGACATCGACCAGACGGAAGAGCACCATCTGCCGCTTCTCGAGCTTGGGACCGAGCCGCACCATCGCGTGGAACACCGACCGGCCCAGTTTGCGCGTCGTGCGCTCGATGTACCGCGCGTGGCCCGCCAGCTGGCCGAATTCGCCGTAGTTCCGGAGCGGGCCGAACATCATCGACGGGTACCACACTGGGTAGAACTTGATCGACCGA
Organism: uncultured Gemmatimonadaceae bacterium; assembly: GCA_963737845.1. Lineage (GTDB taxonomy): Bacteria > Gemmatimonadota > Gemmatimonadetes > Gemmatimonadales > Gemmatimonadaceae > DATKOH01. Next base: position 688,007 of record CAVTUD010000003.1, read on the forward strand.
CCCGCAGCGGCGAACCGCTGTGACATGGTCGCGTGCGGATTCACCAGGTCGAACGCGGTCTTGAAGTGATGGTCCACCGCCTCGCGCGCGATGAACAACCGCATGATCTCGGACGACCCTTCGAAGATCAGGTTGATCCGCGAATCGCGCATCGCGCGCTCGAGCGGGATCGGGTCTTCGCCGCGCGCGCGGAGCGAATCGGAGGTCTCATAGCCGCGGCCGCCGCGGATCTGCAGCGCGTCGTCCACGCCGCGCCAGGCCGCCTCGCTGTTCCAGAGCTTCGCGATCGCGGCCTCGAGCCGGATGTCGTAACCGCCGCGGTCCGCGAGACCGCTCGACAGTTCGGCCACCGACTCCATCGCGAACACGTTCGCCGCGAGATGCGCGATCTTCTGCGCCACCGCTTCGTGCTTACCGATCGGCTGCCCCCACTGCACGCGCTTGTTGGACCATTCGCGCACGATGCGCAGCATCTGCTTGGAGCCGTATGCGCAGCTCGCGGGAAGGGTGAGGCGCCCGGTGTTGAGCGTGATGAGCGCGAGCTTGAGTCCCTTCCCTTCCGCCCAGATGATGTTCTCGCGAGGCACACGCACGTTCGTGAACTTGAGCACCGCGTTCTCGATCGCGCGCAGCCCCATGAAGTGGTTGCGGTGTGTGATCTCGAGCCCCGGCGTCTTCGTCTCGACGATGAACGCGGTGATCTGCTTCTTCGGCTTGCCGTCCACGACCGCGTCGGGCGTGCGCGCCATCACGACGATCAATTCGCAGCGCGTGCCGTTGGTGATCCAGAGCTTCTCGCCGTTGATCACGAACGACTTCCCATCCTCGCTCGGCGTCGCGGTCGTGCGCATGTTCGCCGGATCGCTCCCGGCGTCCACTTCGGTGAGCGCGAACGCCGAGATCGCGCCCTTCGCGAGGCGCGGCAGGTATTTCTTCTTCTGCTCGTCGGTGCCGAAGAGCTTGAGGGGACCGGGCAGTCCGATCGACTGCGCCGCCGAGAGGAGCGCGGTGAGCGAGCCGTCCTTGGACGTCACCATGCCGATGGCGCGGATGTAGCTGGTCTGCGAGAGGCCCAGCCCGCCGTACTCCACCGGGATCTTGATCCCGAACGCGCCCATGTCGCGCAATTCCTGCACCGCGCTCTCCGGGATGCTCCCGTCGCGGTCGATCTTGTCGGAATCGAGCCGGTCGAGGAACGCGCGCGAGCTTGTCCATGAACGGCTTGGCGCGCGCCGCTTCCTCCGCCGTCTGCTGCGGGAACGGATCGATCAAGTCGAGGCGGAAGCGGCCGAGGAACAATTCCTTAAGGAAGCTCGGCGACGTCCACTCGCTCTCGCGCGCGGACTCCGCGACGTCGCGGGCTTCCTGCTCGCTGGCATGGCCGTGCGAAGACGGTGACATGGCGTGCCTTCGGTGGCTGAGTTGGCGGTGCCCGGCCGGCGGCCGGCGGACGGAGCACCTCCGTCCTCAGGGGAAGTTATACCCGGCAAGCGAGGGAGTACACTCGCGATTCGTGCTATGCGGGCGCTTTTCGGTCGCGGTAGATCATGAGCGACGCGCCGCCCAGCGCGATCGCGGCGAAGAGGAACCACTGGATCGCGTAGTTGAGGTGCGGCCCCTCGTCGAGCGACGGCGCGGGCAATCGAACGGGCGCGCCCGGGGCCGGCGGCGCGGCGCTGTCGCGCTGCGCGACCACATAGAACATCGCGATCGGGAACGGGAACGCCGACTGCATCTCGCGCGCGTCCATTCGGCGCCAGGCATTCGCGGTGGACGCGGTGCGCGCCGGCCCCTTGCCGTCGGTCACGAACTCCTCGACGTAGCCGTCCAGCACCTGGTGCGGCGCTTCGTCGAACTTGGAGAGGTCCACGGTTTGCGCATCGGGTGAGTAGACCCAGCCGCGGTTCACGAGCACCACGCGGTCGCTCGGCTCTACTTTGAACGGCGTGATGATGTAAACGCCGGGCGCGCCGTCGTGCGATTCGCCCGCGATCACCACTTGATGATCGAAGTCGAATGTGCCGACGGCGCGCACCGGGCGCCAACGGCGCGCGCCGGCAATGATGCTGAACGGGCCGACCGGCGGCGCGAGGATGCGGGTGAGTTTCACGTCGTTCGCGAGCCGGCGCTGCTTGAGCCGGTCGAGCTGCCAGAAGCCGAGCCGCATGAAGAGCGCCGCGGCGGTGACGCCGAGCACGGCGGCGAAGATTTGTCTGCGGGAGAGCATGCGCCAAAGATAACGGCGGAGGCGGACTGTTGGCTGTCGGCTGTCGCGTGCCTTCCGTCGCGACTCCGGGACTCCTACCTTCGCTGTCGGAGCCCCTCTGGAGAAGTGTCATGCGCATCACGAACTACGCGGCGATCATCGCCATCGGCATCGCGCTTCCGCTCGGTGCCCAGAATGCGGTGATCACGCCGAATGAGAATCTCGTCGCCGATGGGCTGCCGCCGATCCCGGCGAGCATCGCGGCGGCGGCCGCGCCGTACACCGAATTCCGCTCGGTCGCGCTCTGGGACTGGCATCCGACGCGCCATCAGATGCTCATCGGCACACGCTTCGCCGACGTGGTGCAGGCGCATGCGGTGTCGTTCGCGGGTGGCGAGCGCCGCCAGCTCACCTTCTTCCCCGATCGCGTGCTGAGCGCGAGCTACGAGCCGCGCGAGGGGAAGTATCTCATCGTGGAGCGCGACATTGGCGGCAGCGAGTTCACGCAGCTGTACCGCTTCGATCTCACCAGTGGCGCCGCGACGCTGCTCACCGACGGTAAGTCGCAGAACGGTGCACCGGTGTGGTCGCGCGACGGCAAGCGCATCGCGTACACGTCGTCACGGCGGAACGGCACGGACAAGGACATCTACACGATGGATCCGCTCGATCCGCGCACCGACAAGATGCTTCTCCAGGTGAACGGCGGCGGATGGCAGGTGCACGACTGGTCGCCCGACGGCAAGTGGTTGATCGCGCTGCAGGGCATCTCGGTGAACGAGGCATATCTCTGGATCGTGAACGCTGCGACCGGCGAGAAGACGTTGCTCACGCCCAAAGGCGCGGACTTGGTGGCGTACGATGGCGGCGTGTTCAGTGCGGACGGCAAGGGCGTGTACGTCACCACCGATCTTGGCAGCGAGTTCAACCACCTGGCCTACATCGATGTCGCGAGCGCGAAGCAGACGGCGCTCACGAACGAGCCGTGGGATGTGGAGGAGTTCGCGCTCTCGCGCGACGGCCGCATGATCGCGTACGTCGTGAACGCCGACGGCGTGAGCCAGCTGCATTTGATGGACACCAAGGCGCGCAAAGCGATCGTGATCCCGAAGCCGCCGGTGGGCGTGATCGGCGGACTCGCTTGGCACGCCGACGGCCATCTGCTCGGGTTCGCGCTCAACTCATCGCGCGCGCCCTCGGATGCGTACGTGCTCGACCCGTCAGGGCAAACAGCCAACGATCACGCGCTGGACGTTCAGTGAGACGGGCGGCGTGGATCTCGCGGCGATGCCGGAACCGCGGCTGGTGAAGTGGAAGTCGTGGGACGGGCGCATGATCTCGGGCTTCCTCTACATGCCGCCCGCGAAGTTCACCGGTAAGCGCCCGGTGGTCGTGCAACATCCACGGCGGACCCGAAGGGCAGTCGCGACCGACGTTCCTGGGGCGCAACAACTACTTCGTGAACGAACTCGGCATCGCGATGCTGTATCCCGAACGTGCGCGGATCGACCGGGTTCGGGAAACAGTTCGCGCTGCTGGACAACGGCGTGCTGCGCGAAGGGACGTACAAGGACATCAACGCGCTCTTCGATTGGATCGGCGCGAACGCGTCGCTCGATGCAGTCGAGAGTGCTCGTGACCGGCGGCAGTTACGGCGGCCACATGACGCTCGCCGTGGCGACGTACTATTCCGATCGCATCTGCTGCTCCGTGGACATCGTCGGGATCTCGAATCTCGTCACGTTCCTCGAGCACACGGAGAGCTACCGGCGCGATCTGCGCCGAGCCGAGTACGGCGACGAACGTGACAGCACGATCCGCGCGTTCATGGAGCGCACCGCGCCACTCAACAACGCGCAGAAGATCACGAAGCCGCTCTTCATCGTCGCCGGCTTCAACGATCCGCGCGTCCCGTACACGGAAGCCGAGCAGATGGTGGCGGCCGCACGCAAGAACGGCGTGCCGGTGTGGTACCTGCTCGGCAAGAACGAGGGACACGGATTCGCGAAGAAGGCGAATGCGGATTTTCAGTTCTATGCCACTGTAGAGTTCATCAGGAAATTCCTTCTCCAGGCTCCTGACTAACGGCCGGGAACCGGTTTCCGGGAATCGGTGATGCATGACAACATATTTTGTTATGCCTCACCGGTTCCCGGTCATCGGTTCCCGGCAGTTAGAAGAGCGAGATCTGCTCCCCTAACTCCGTCGGCTCGATCGGGCGTTGCCCCAGCAGCCGTTGCAGCTGCCTCGCGCTATACGGCGAGTGCCCCGCGAAGTGGTTGTTCACGAATCCGCTCACCGCGGTGACCTTCTGGATCAACAGCAGGATCGCCGCGCTCCATTCCTCGAGCTCGGCCGTGCGGTCGTGCTGGATGCGTGAGTAGTCCACGATCTCGCGGTTCGGCCCCATCCAGCGGAGGTATGCGAAGTTTGCCGTGGGGCGCGCAGCGAGTGCGAGCATCGTCTTGCGCGGGATCCAGCGCGCGTCAGTGAGCGCGAGCGCCACGTTGTGATCGGCGAGGGTCTGCATCACGGTGTCGTTGATCCAGCCGCGCTGACGGAATTCCACGGCGAACCGCGCGTCGCCGGGCAGCTTATCCAGGAATTGCGCGAGCGCGGGGAGTTCGGTGGGCGCGAAGTCGGGGCCGAGTTGGATGAGCACGGGTCCGAGCTTGGGGCCGAGCACGTGCGCGCGGTCGAGGAACAACTCGAGTTGATCGTCCACATCCCGCAGGCGCCGCTCGTGCGTGATCTCCTGCGGCATCTTGAGCGCGAAGCTGAAATGCGCCGGCGTGCGGTCGGCCCAACCGCGCACGGTCTTCTCGGCGGGGATCGCGTAGAACGTCGAGTCCACTTCCACCGTGTCGAACGCGCGCGCGTAGAGCGTGAGGAAATCGGCGGCGCGAGTGCCGTCGGGATAGAACGGCCCCACCCACGCGTCGTAGTTCCAGCCCTGGGTTCCGAGATGGATCTTGCCGGACATGGTCAGTCCGCGCGCTCCACGAGCACGGTGCCCGCGAGCTCCGCGCCGATCACCTGCTCCTTCGCGCCCACTTTCAAGCGCAGCGGCCCGCCGTACGGCGCGCGCTCCAGGAGCTGCACGCGCGCGCCGGGCGTGAGGCCGAGCGAGCCGAGGTAGCGCAGCCGCGCCGCATCTTCGTCGCTCACTTCCACGATGCGGCCGCGCTCGCGCGGCGCGAGCGCATCGAGCGCGAGCATCGGCCGCTCGGCGATCTTGCCCTCGCGCGTGGGGATCGGCGCGCCGTGCGGATCCGTCGCGGGTTCGCCGATCGCGGCGGCCATGCGGTCCACGAGTTCGTCGCTCGCGGCGTGCTCGAGGCGCTCGGCCTCGTCGTGCACGCGATCCCAGGAGAATCCGAGCGCGCGCGTGAGATACGCTTCGATCACGCGATGGCGACGGATCGTGCGGAGCGCCACGCGGCGTCCGGCGGCGGTGAGGCGCACGCCGCGGTACCGCTCGTGCGTGAGGAGGCGCTGCTTGGCGAGGCGGCGGATCATGCCGCTCACCGATGCGGGCGCGATCGCGAGACGCTGCGCGATCTCGTTCGTGCCCGCGGCGTCGCCGGCGCGTTCGAGTTCGTAGATCGCCTTGAGATAATCCTCCACCGGCGCGGTGTACGCGCCGGCCGCGCGCGGGCCGGCATTCACTTGGCGGCCCAGATCGCGTGCGAGTCCGCCGATCCGCGCACGAGCAGCACCGGGATCGTGCAGCGGTGGCGCACCGACTCGGCGACGCTGCCGAACAGCAGGTCCTTGAAGAAGCGGTGGCCGTGCGTGCTCATCGCGATGAGGTCGCAGTGTTCGCGCTCGGCGGCCGCGATGATCTCGGTGACGGGATCGCCGCCCGCGAGAATGGAATCCACCTTGTAGCCCGCGGTCTCGAGGAAATTCGTCATGCGCTTGAGGTACTCGCGGTCTGCGCGCAGCTCCTCGCTCTCGCGCAGCTCGAGCTGCTTCATGTTGCGGGCGGCGAAACCGTCGGCGACGTGGATGAGCAGGATCGCCGCGCCGGACGCGTGCGCGAGCCGCGCCACATGTGCGAGGATCGCATCGTCGTACGGGGAGTTCTCGAGCGGAACGAGGATGCGCGAGTACATGCCTGCCGTCACCCGAAGAAGATCTGGAAGAGCAGCCATACGTTCAATCCGGCGATGCCGAACGCCACGAGATACGAGAGCCATTTCATCCAGCCAGCATTCACGAACTCCCCCATCTTGGCGCGATCCGACGTGAAGCGCACGAGGGGGAAGACGGCGAAGGAGAGTTGCGCGCTAAGCACCACTTGACTGAGCACGAGCAGCTTGGCCGTTCCGCTCTCGCCATAGAGCGCGGCGACGATCACCGCCGGCACGATCGCGATGCCTCGCGTGATCATCCGGCGCAGCCAGGGGCGGAGCCGGAGGTTCAGGAACCCCTCCATGACGATCTGCCCGGCGAGCGTTCCCGTCAATGTCGAGTTGAGGCCCGACGCGAGCAGCGCGAGCGCGAACACGGTGCTCGCGGCGGCGGCGCCGAGGAGCGGGGAGAGCAGCTGGTACGCCTGCTGGATCTCCGCCACATCGTGCATCCCGGCGCGGTGGAACGTCGCCGCCGCCACCACGAGGATGGCGCCGTTGATGAACAGCGCGAATGTGAGCGCGACCGTGGAGTCGAGGAACGCGAACCGCACGGCTTCGCGCTTTCCCGCCGCGGTCTCCTCGTACTTCCGCGTCTGCACGATCGATGAGTGCAGATACAGATTGTGCGGCATGACCGTGGCGCCCAGGATGCCCATCGCGATGTAGAGCATCTGCGGATTCTTCACGATCGCGACCTGCGGAAGAAGGCCGCCCAGCACGCCGGCGAGTTCTGGCCGCGCCACAATGAGCTCGAAGAGGAACGCGCAGCCGATCGTCGCGATGAGTCCGACCACCATCGCCTCGAGCAGGCGATAGCCGCGGTGCTGGAGCCAAAGCACGATGAGCACGTCGAGCGCGGTGAGCAGCACACCGGCGACGAGCGGAACGTGGAAGAGGAGATTGAGCGCGATCGCGGCGCCGATCACCTCGGCGAGGTCGCACGCGGCGATCGCGAACTCGCAGATGACCCAGAGGAACCAGACCACCGGGCGCGGATAGTGATCGCGGCACGCCTGGGCGAGATCGCGGCCGGTGACGATGCCGAGCTTCGAGGAGAGCCCTTGGAGCAATACGGCGAGAAGGTTCGACAGCAGCACCACCGAGAGCAGCGTGTAACCGAACGCCGATCCGCCGGCGAGGTCCGTCGCCCAATTGCCGGGATCCATGTAGCCGACGGCCACGAGGTATCCGGGCCCCGCGAAAGCGAACGCCTTCCGCCACCATGACGTCTGCGGCACGACGACCGTGCGGTACGCCTCGGCGAGACTGGGCGCGAGCCGCGGGCGCCGCCACCCGAGTTCGGGGCGCGGCTCCTGGTGTGATTCGGCAGGCGTATCGGCGATCGGCGCGGGCGTGGGGTCCATGGAGTCGTGCGGAACCTATGCGAACCTAGGAAAGAATTTAGTCTCTCCTAATTTACGCACGACTCGGTACGCACGCAACATCTATCGCTATCGCATTCCTTCCAGACCACGTCGAAGCCACTCCATCAACTCGGGATCGTCGGCCACCGCGGCGTCGGGCACCACGAGCCACGTGCTCATCGGCCGCTCGCCGTCCGGCGCGAACGCCGTGATGCCCGGCATGGCGAGAAGCGCCGCGTATTCGCCGGCCGGGACCTTCACGAGGAGCCCTTCCCCCCACACGATCACGAATGTTTTCTTTCCCAGCAGGAAGCCGCGTCCGCCGAAGACGTTCTTCTGGCGGGCGCTCCGTTCGCCGATGCGTTCGAGCGCATCGGCGACGCGCGCGGCGAGTCCGTGGTCATACGCCATCGTGCCCTCTCGATCCGGGACCGGTCATGCTCGCCAAACTCCAGCGACGATTCGACGCCATCGAGACGCGGCGCCTCGCGCTCCTCGAGGACCTCGCCGCACTCACGCCGGCGCAGCGCGCCTTCCGCCCGATACCCACCGCCTGGTGCCTCACCGAAGTCGCGCAGCATCTGGCGCTCGTCGACGGCCGCACCACGCGCGCGCTCACGGAGCGCCGCATCACCGGCGTCACGCGGCGCCGAGCGGTCGACGTGATCTTCTGGATGCGCGTGCTCGATCTGATCTGGATCACGAACGTTCGCGTGAAGATGCCGGTGAAAGGCGTGGCGCCCGACCCCGCCATGACGCTCGAGGATGCGGCGGCCCGCTGGGCGAGTTCGCGCGCCGCGCTGCGCGCGTACCTCGAGACGATCGACGAGGCCGCCTCACGCGCGATCGTCAACAAGCACCCCGTGGGCGGCTACATGGACATCTCGCAAACGCTGCGTTTCCTCGAGAAGCACCACGATCATCACCTGCATCAGGTGGCGCGGCTCAAGCGGTCGCGGGCGTTCCCCACGACGGATCGAGCCGCTTCAGGAACTGCGTGAGGATCCGCTCGGTGAGCCCCCACACCACGTTGCCTTCGTAAACGAATCCCGGGAATTCGCGCCGCATCCCGCGGATCTCGATCGTCACCGCGCTCCACGAGCGCGCGTCGCGCAGCACGTCCAACGGCACCCAGAATACGCCGCTCACTTCCGCGCTGAGCGTCAGCTGCATCGGCCCGGCCAGCACCGCCACGTACGGCGCGATCGCGATCGCGGGCAATACCGGACTGCTCGGCTGCAGCTCGTCCAGCCGCCCCAAAATGCGCCCGTGCGCCGTGAGATCGATGCCCGTCTCCTCCCGCGTTTCGCGCACGGCCGTCTCCACGAGCGATGTGTCGCCCGGTTCGCGGCGGCCACCCGGCAGCGCCACCTGGCCGCTCCACGGATCGCCCGCGAACTCGGCGCGCCGAATGAGCAGGAACTCGAGCGCGCCCGCGGCGGTGATGCGGATGATCAGCGCGACCGCCGCGCGTCGCAGCGGATCGGAGAGCCCGAGTTGTTCGCCGGGCCGCTCCACGAGCGACGATGCGAGGCGCAGAACGAGCGGATGGGAGAGCACGCCCGCGAGCGACGAGCCTTGCTCCACGCTCAGTCGTCGTCGAGCTCGCCGCCGGCTTCCATCCAGGCCGTCACGCCGCCGGTGAGCGAGTGCACGCGCGCGTAGCCCATCGCGCGCAATTGGTCGGTGGCCAACACGGAGCGATTCCCCTTGTTGCAGTACACGATCACGTCGCGGTCGCGGGGCACGCGCGCCGCCGCTTCTGCCGCCAGCGTGCCGATCGGGATGTGCGTGGCGCCGGGGATGCGGAACAGATTCCACTCGTTGAGCTCGCGCACGTCCAGGAACATCGCGCTGCCCGCCTCGCGCCGCCCGATCGCCTCCGCCGGCGCCATCTCGTTGATCCGGGTCCGCGCCTCCGCGACCAGATCGTCTTCGCTGCGTTCGCTCATCATCGCTCCACCTCTCCGTGGCCGCCGAATCATAGCGCGGCGCGCGCGCGCCCGGTACTTTGAGCGCGTGATGCCAGCGCTGGCTCTCGCACTCGATGCACTCCAGACGCTCGCCGCGGCGGCGGCGCAGCTCACGCTCTGGCCCGTGCTTGCGGCGCTGCCGTGGATCCTGATGCCGTTCATCATGATCGGCCGCCTGAACGGCTCCCGCACGCTGGACGGCGAGAACGCCGACCCGCCCGGCGGCGCGCCCCTGCTCTCGGTGATCATCCCCGCGCGCAACGAGGCGCGCAACATCGCCCGCTGTCTCAACTGCGTGCTCGGCAGCCCCTACCGCGCGATCGAAGTGATCGTCGTGGACGACCGCTCCGAGGATGAGACGGGGGAGATCGCGCGCCTCATCGCCGAGCGCGACCGGCGCGTGCGTGTGATCGAGGCGCCGCCGCTGCCGGATGGTTGGTTCGGAAAGCAGTGGGCGTGCGAGAACGGTGCGATGGCGGCGAACGGCTCGATCCTGCTCTTTCTGGACGCGGACACCGCGCCGGGCCCCGAACTCTTCCCGCGCAGCGTGAACGCGATGCTCGCGCGATCGCTGGACTTCCTCACCGTGGTGGGCCGCCAGGAGTTGAAGACGTTCTGGGAGCGCGTGGTGCAGCCGCACATCTTCGCGATGATCGCGATGCGGTTCGGAGGGCCCGGCGAGATCAACAAGTCGAAGCGCGTAGCCGACAAGATCGCGAACGGCCAGTGCATGTTCCTCACGCGCAAATCCTACGAGGCGATCGGCGGGCACGCATCGGTGCGGCGGAAGCCGGCGGAAGACCTCGCGCTCGCGCAGCGTGCCTTCGCACTGGGCCAGCGCACCGAGATGATCGTGGGCGTGGACTATCTGGCGACGCGGATGTACACGTCGCTGCGCGAGATCGTGGATGGCTGGACCAAGAACATCTGGACCGCGTCGCCCGACGCCGCGCCGGGCGGGCGCATGGGCGCGGCTGTGCTCCCGTTCCTGCTGCCGGTGCCGCCGCTGTTCGTGCTCGCGCCGCCGGCGCTGCTCGTGGCGCAGTTCTTCACGCCAATGAGCCCGAACGTCGCCGCGTGGGCGCTGCTCACGACCGGCGTGATGATCGTGTTCTGGGCGCTCATGTACGCGGCGGTCGCGGGCTTCTCGCCGCTGTACGCGTTCGCCTTCCCGCTCGGCGCGGCCGTGGTGCTCTACATCATCCTGCGCGCGATGGTGCGTGGCCGGCGCGTGCAGTGGAAGGGCCGAGGATACGTGACGGGGTAGCGTCCGCCGCGCGGCGCAATGGCGCGCGGCGCAACAACTCGATGGCAGTGCCGGCGGCGCATGTGCGCAGCATGACGGGTGCTCACGCTCCGATCCGCGGCCGACCTCCTCGCTGCCGCCCGCTCGCTCGATACGCTCGCGCCCGTCGCCGCCGCCGCGGGGTTCACCTCCGCGCCACTGCCGCTCGACGCCGCCGCGCGGACGGCACTCGGCCTGGATGGTCTCGCGCGCGAGGCGCGCATCGTGACCGCGGCCGGCACGCTGCGCGCGCTTCTCGTGATGCTCGAACCCGGCGCGCACGCGCGTGAGCGCGTCGCGGCGATCGCCGGCCGGCTGACGCGTCGCGCGCCGCATCTGTTGTGGTTCGTCGTCGCCGCCTCCGCGAACGACGTCGCGATCGCGTGCTGGCGCGACGACGGCCGGGGCCGCCCGCGCATCGCGGCGCTGGTCGCTGGCCATGCGCATATCACACCGAGCGATGCCGAAACGCTGCGCACGCTCGCCGTGCTGCCCGATGCGCACGACGTGCTCACCCACGCGCGCTGGCTCGACGTGCTCGGGCGCGACGCGCTCAGCCGCCGTTTCTACGGCGCGCTGGAGGGCGTTGTCTCGTCGCTCGCCGCCGAGGCGGCCGGCCGCGCAAGCCACGAGGATCGCCGCGCCACGGCCGTCCTCGATCTCAGCCGCCTGCTCTTCCTGGTTTTCCTCGAGGCCAAAGGCTGGCTCGACAACGATCCGCGCTTCCTCGAGCACCGGTTCGCATCGTGCATGGAGCACGGCGGGCACTTCCATCGGCGCGTGCTGCTGCCGCTCTTCTTCGGCACGCTCAATACGCCGCTTCGCCACCGCGCCACCGTGGCGCGATCGTTCGGCCGCATCCCTTTTCTGAACGGAGGTCTCTTCGCACGCACCCCGCTCGAGCGTCGCGCAAGACTCATCTTTCCCGATTCCGCGATCGGCACCGTCTTCAGCGAACTGCTGCTGCGCTACCGCTTCACCGCGCGCGAGGACTCAGCGGCGTGGAGTGAAGCGGCGATCGATCCCGAGATGCTCGGCAAGGCGTTCGAGTCGCTCATGTCGTCGCACGAACGGCGCGCGAGCGGCGCGTACTACACGCCGCAGCCGATCGTCGAGGCGGTCACGCGCGCCGCTCTCGCGTCGGCGCTGCGCGGCGCCGCACCGCCCGCGGTAATAGATCGTGCGCTCGCGGGCGACAATGTTCCTGCGCCAGCACGCGCCTCGTTGCGCGCGCGTCTGGGCGAGATCCGATTGCTCGACCCGGCGTGTGGTTCGGGCGCGTTCCTCGTGCACGCGCTGGAAACGATGTCGGCGCTCGCCGAGCGGCTCGGCGACGACCGGCCGGTGGCGGCAGTGCGCCGGGAGTTCCTGACGCGCGCGATCTTCGGCGTGGATCTGAATCCGACCGCGGTATGGCTCTGCGAACTCAGACTCTGGCTCTCGGTGGTGATCGAGAGCGGCGAGCGCGATCCGCTCGCCGTGGCCCCGCTCCCGAATCTCGATCGCAACATCCGGGTGGGCGACGCGCTGGCGGGTGCCGCGTTCGCGGGCGAGCGCGTGCCCGTGCGCGGCGGCGCGGCGATCAGCATGCTGCGCGAGCGTTATGCGCGGGCGACCGGCGCGCGCAAGCGCACTCTGCACCGCGCGCTCGAGCGCGCCGAACGCGCGCTGGCGCTCACACTCCTCGATGCGGCGGCGGCGCGGAACCGAGCCGAGCGTCGCGATGTGATCGCCGTGCTCCGCGGCCGCGACCTGTTCGGCGACCGCGTACGCGCCTCGCGTGAGACGGCCGCGCATCTCACGGCGCTGCGCGCGGCCGGCCGCGACATTCAGACAGCCAGGCGCTCGCTCTCCGGAGGCGGAGCGCTGCGCTTCGACTGGGCCACGCATTTCCCGCACATCCCCGCCCGCGGCGGATTCGACGCGGTGATCGGGAATCCACCGTGGGTGCGTCTGCATCGTATCCCGCCGTCGGCCCGGGCCGCGTTGCGCGCGCGCTATGCCATCTTCCGGTCGGCGGCGTGGCAGCGCGGCGCCGCGAGTGCACGGGCGGGAGCAGGATTCGCCGCGCAGGTGGATCTCGCGTCGCTGTTCGTCGAGCGTTCCGTGGATCTGCTCCGTGCGGGCGGCACGCTCGCGCTGCTCCTTCCGGCGAAGCTCTGGCGTTCTCTCGCCGGCGGAGGTCTCAGGCGACTGCTCACTGAGCGCACAATGGTGCTCGCGCTCGAGGACTGGACGGATTCCCCGCACTCATTCGATGCCGCGGTCTATCCATCGCTGCTGGTCGCGCGCCGCCGCGAGGATCCGGCGCCGGCGCCCGACATGGATGTCGCGCACCACAGCAAGCGCGGGATACTCCGCTGGTCCGTCGCGGAGGACCGTCTCGCGTTCGACGCCGATCCCTCGAGTCCGTGGCTCGCGCTGCCGCCGCCGGTGCGCGACGCGTTCGATCGCGTCACCCGAGCGGGCATTCCGCTCGCGAGTTCACCATTCGGCTCTCCGCTCCTCGGAGTGAAATGCGGATGCAACGCCGCCTTCGTCGTATCGCTCGCCGGCGGCGCGAACGGGCTCGCGCATGTGCGCAGCGGCGAGCGCAGCGGCGCCATCGAGCGCGCGTTGCTCCGTCCGCTCCTGCGTGGCGAGCACGTGACGCCATGGAGCGCGGAGGGACCGGCGGAATTCCTCATCTGGACGCACGGCAATGACGGCCTGCCTCTCGCGCGGCTTCCGGTGCACGCCGCGCATTGGTTCTCGCATTGGCGCCGCGAGCTCGGCCAGCGCACCGACGCACGGAACGGCGGCGCCTGGTGGTCGCTCTTCCGCACGGCGGGCGCGCGCGATGCGTGTACGCGCGTCGTGTGGGCGGACATGGGCCGCACTCCCCGGGCACTCATCCTTGCCGCCGGCGATCCGACGATCGCGCTGAACTCGTGCTACGTGCTTCCGTGCGCCGACCCGATCGACGCCGCCGCGATGGCGGCGCTCCTGAACTCGCCGCTCGCCGCCGCCTGGCTCGGCGCGATCGCCGAACCCGCGCGCGGCGGCTACAAGCGCTTCCTCGCGTGGACCGTGTCGCTGCTGCCGTTGCCGCGCGATTGGCCGCGCGCGTGCCGGCTCCTCGCACCGCTGGCCGACCGCGCGATCGAACACGATGATGTGAGCGCCGATGAATTGCTCGCCGCGGCGGTCAGCGCATTCCGTGTCCGGCGCGCCGACATCGACCCACTGCTCGCGTGGAACGCACGATGATTGCCGCGCCCGTCGCTGCCGCGCGCGCGATCATCGCGGGCGCGTGGCTCGGTGCGCCTGGCAACGATGCGCGCGTCGGCTCGGTCACGCTCCGCCCCCACCAGCGCGACGCCGTCACGCGCTTGCGCGCAGTGATGGACGAATTCGGCGGTGCGATGCTCGCCGACGACGTGGGGCTCGGAAAGACCTATGTGGCCACGGCGATCATCGCCGCGGCGGAGCGGACATTGGTCGTCGCGCCGGCGGCGCTCCGCGACATGTGGCGCCGCGCCCTCGACGCCGCCGGCGTGCACGCGGAGTTCGTCACCTACACCGCGCTCAGCCGCGGCCGCATTCCGAACGGCGCCTTCACGCTGCTGGTGCTGGACGAAGCTCATCATGCGCGCACTCCGGGCGCGCACCGCTACGCCGCGCTCGCGGCGCTCGCCGCCGGCGCGCAGGTGCTCGCGCTCACGGCGACACCCGTGCACAACAAGCGCGGCGACCTGGCCGCGATCCTCGCGCTCTTCCTCGGCGCTCGCGCGTGGACGCTGGACGATTCCGCGCTCGCGCGCTGCATCGTGCGCCGCACGCACGCCGATCTCGACGCCGGCGTACTGCCCGCGCTCGAGGCGCCGCGCTGGGTCGAGATCGTGCGATGACGCATCGCTGCTCGATGCGATCCTTGCGTTGCCGCCGCCGGTGCCGCCGTCAGGTGGCGGCGATGGCGGCGCACTCGTCGCATGGGGGCTCGCGCGCCAGTGGGCGTCGAGCCGCGCCGCGCTCGAGGGCGCGGTGCGGCGCCGCCTCGCACGCGCGGCGGCGCTCGGCGCCGCCCTCGTGGACGGGCGCTATCCCAATGAGCGGGAGTTGAGCGCCTGGGCCGCGGCCGACGATGTGATCCAGCTCGCGTTCCCCGCCCTCGTAAGCACGGCGAATTCCGGCGCCGCAGAGTTGCTCGACGCGCTTCGCGCTCACGAGCACGGGCTGCGCACACTCTTGGCGTGCGCGCGTGCCTCCACCAGCGTGGACGACGCGCGCGCCGAGCGCCTGCGCGAGATCCGCCGCGCGCACCCGGGCGAACGCATCGTGGCATTCACACAGTTCGCCGACACTGCGCTTGCGCTCTACAGATCGCTCGCGCCCGCGGGCGGCGTCGCGGCGCTCACGGCGCGAGGCGCGCGCGTCGCCGGCGGCACACTCTCTCGCCGCGATGCGCTCGCGCGGTTCGCGCCGCGCGCGCTCGGCGTCGCGCCGCCACGAGCGTCCGAGCGGATCGATCTGCTGCTCACGACCGACCTGCTCAGCGAAGGGCTCGATCTCGGCGACGCCTCCGTCGTCGTGCACCTCGATCTTCCGTGGACGCCGGCGCGCCTCGAGCAACGCGTCGGCCGCTCGCGCCGGCTCGGCGCGCCGCACGCGCGCACGTGGGTGTACGCGTACGCGCCACCGGCGGCGGCCGAGCGCTTGCTGGAGGTGGAGCGGAGGCTTCACGAGAAATTGCGCGCGGCCGGTCGCATCACCGGCGTCGCGGGCGCGATCTTGCCGTCGTTGGGACCGCCGTCCGACGACGCGCCCGCCGCCCGCACACGCCAGCGCCTGCACGAGATCGTCGCGGCGTGGCGCGCGGAACGCGTCGCGGACCGAACAGAACTCGTCGTCGCCACCGCGCACGGCCGGCGTCGCGCGGTATTGCTCGCCGCGCGCGACGGCGCGCACACCGTGCTCGGTGCCTCATTGGATGACGGAGAGCCGACCGACGATCCGGATGCTCTGCTTGCCGTCGCCGAGCTCGCCGCGTCGGCCGGCGATGCCTCGCTCGACGCGCGCGCGATCGAACGCGCGCTGGGAGCCGGCGCGCGGTGGCTGGAGCGGCGGTCAGCGTCCGAGGCGATCGGCGGCGCGGCGATCTTCCGCGCCGCATCGCGGCGCTCGGCGCTGCGCCGGATCGCGGGCATCGCGCAGCGTGCGCCTCATCACCGGAAAGCGCTCATCGCGCCAATGGCTGCCCAAGCCCGGCGCGTCGTCGCGGCGCCGTTCGGCGTGGGAGCGGAGCGCATCCTCGATGCGATCGCCGGCGCGCCGCTCGCCGACGAAGCGTGGCTCCGCGCGCTCAACGAGTTCGGAGCGATCCACGCGGGACCCCCCGCGCGCCCGCAGACCGCGGCAACGCTCATCGCGGCGATCGTGATCGATGTGCAATGAGCACCCGATCGTTCGTCTCATCCGTATGAGAACTCACTTCGCCTGGACCATCGCATGCACGCTGGCGATCGCTGTCGCGTGCGGCGCACAGAGTGTCGACACCACGATCATCTTCAACGTAGCCACCGCCGACAGTCTCGTCTTCGAACGCACCGCCTGCTTTGGCACCTGTCCCACCTACCGCGTCCGGATCTCGCGCGACGGCGCGGTGCATTTGCGCTGGCAGGCGCAGCGCCCAAATCGCGCGGTGACGGAGCGCGACTGGACCATTCCCGCTGACAGCGTGCGCGCGCTATTCGCGCTCGCCGCGGAGGGCGGCATCACCGCGCTTCCCGACCGGATCTCGGAGTCCAGGACGTACTGCCCGCAGGCATGGACCGACATGCCGGGCGCCATCGTCAGCTTCTACGGCGCCGGGTGGTCCAAGACCACGGACGACTATTTCGGCTGCAAGCAGGCACCGCCCGCCCTGCGCGCCTTCGAGATCGCCATCGATTCGGTCGCCGGCGTGCACGCGCACGCGCCCAGCTGAGCGGTCCCGCGAGACGCTACTGTTTGGATGCGTTCGAGTGGCCGAACATCCTGTACTCGGTACCGTTCAACGTGAGCACGGTCACCAGGCTCGACTGGATCGAGGTGTTGCTCGCGAGACCCGTGTTCTGCCACTCGGAGCCGGCGCCGCAGCATCCCGTCACGTCAAAACTGAGAGACAACGAGCCGCCCGTGATCAGGCCGTTCGTAACGACCCCATCGTACGGCCCGAACGTCTGGGTGATGGCGCCCGTGCACGCGAACGTCAGGCCTTCGTAGGTGCCGGTCACCTGCGAGCCGCTCTGCGTCAAATGCAGCGTGGCGGCGGTGGTCGCGCAATTCAACAGCGGCAGCGTGTCGCCGAACGTCGCCGAATAGTTCCAGTTGCCGGTGATGTCCACCGGGCCGCTATTGGTGGAGCACGAGGAGGCGGCCAGCAGAACCGCGGCCGCGAGTGCGAGCAGTGATCTCATGGCGATCCTCATGGGGTGCAGGGTTGCCCGCAACGTCCTACTATAGGTAGCGATGGAAGACACGACCTGACAATGCCCCGCCGGCCGCTTGCTCTACTCTTCGACCTCGATGGGACCCTCGTGGATTCCATTGAGCTGATCCTCACGTCCTTCCGCCACACCTTCGCCACTCACCTCGGCGCGGTGCCGCCCGATTCGGCCTGGATCGCCGGACTCGGCACGCCCCTCTTCACTCAGCTGCGCGAGTTCACGCGCGACGATGAGGTCGCCAGCGCGATGACCGCCACGTATCGCGAATTCCAGATGCAGCATCACGACCGCCTCATGCGCACGTACCCCGGTGTGCGCGAGGCGATGCAGGAACTTCGCACGCGCCACCACCCCACTGCTGTCGTGACATCCAAGATGAGCGACCTCGCAGAGCGCGCGCTCATGTTCACCGGCCTCCGCGAAACGATCGATCTCGTGATCGGCATGGAGAACACCGAGCGTCACAAGCCCGATCCCGAGCCGGTGCACGCGGCGCTCCGTGCGCTTGGCTACCCGCCCTCGGAGGCGGTGTTCCTGGGCGATTCGCCGCACGACATCGCCGCCGGCAACGCCGCCGGTGTGATATCCGTGGCGGCCGAATGGGGACCCTTCAGCGCCGCGGAACTCGATGACGCGAAGCCCAGATACCGGGTGGCGCGAATGGCCGATTTCCCGGCGCTCATCGCGCGGTTGGACGTGTGAACACCCTTCAAACCATTCGCCCGCCCCGGGCATCCTATCCAGTGACCACAAGGAGAACGGAACTGGATGCTCGCCGCCGCCTTGCACGTGGAAGTCTCGAACAGGTCCGCTGACAGCAGCGCCGCCGATGCGGCGTTGGCTGCGGGGGGCGACCGGCGGGCGTTCGAACGGCTCTACCGTTCTCACGTGGATCGCGTCTTCTCGCTCTGCGCGCGCATGTGCGGGAACCGCGAGCACGCCGAAGAGCTCACGCAGGATGTGTTCGTTCGCGCGTGGGACAAGCTGCCGCAGTTCCGCGGCGAGAGCGCCTTCGGCACGTGGATCCACCGGGTGGCAGTGAACGTGGTATTGAACGACCGCAAGACGGCGAGCCGCGAACGATCGCGCGCCGCGCCGGAACCGATGGGCGAAGAGCAAGACGATCCCGAGGCGCAGTTCGGGGGCCGCGAGGCCCCGCGTCACGCGGACCGGATGGACATCGAGGCAGCGATCGCGACACTGCCCCCCGGCGCGCGCCGGGTGTTCGTACTGCACGACGTGGAAGGCTACAAGCACGAAGAGATCGCCGAGATGCTCGGCGTGACATCAGGGGGCACCAAAGCGCAGCTGCACCGCGCACGGATGCTCCTACGGGAGGCACTGGAGAGATGACCGACATGACCATGACCTGCGTCGAGCTGGATGTGCGGCTCGCCGACTATCTGAACGGTGCGCTCGACGCGCCCACCCGGGCGGCGGTGGAGCAGCATCTCGCGGGCTGCGCGCGCTGCACCGGCGTGCTGGCCGCGCTCGACGAGCGGCCGGCACGTGCGGCCGAGCTGCCCGTGCTCGTGCCCGAGCACGATCTGTGGAGCGGCATCGCCGCGCGGATCGAGCCGCGGGTACTCTCACTCGGCGATCGCGCCGCCGCCTCACCGGCGCGGCGCGGATGGCGCGTCGCACGTATGGCGGCGGCCGCTTCGATCCTCGTGATCGGCAGTTCTCTGATCACCCGGAAGATGATGCTCCAGCAAGGTCCGCCTGGCGTCGCGGTGCAGACCGCCGCGCCCGGCACGCCGAACGCCACGCTCGCGTCCCAGAATCTCATTGACACCTATGACTCCGAGATCGCGCAGCTCGACTCCGCGGTGACACTCCGCCGCGGCCAGCTCGACACGACCACCGTGAAGATCATCGAGAAGAACCTGCTCGTGATCGACAAGGCGATCGCCGAGAGCCGCGCGGCCCTCGCGAAGGATCCGAACAGCCGTTTCCTGAAACAGCAGCTCACTCGCGTACTCGACCAGAAGGTGGGATTGCTGCGCACCGCGGCACTCCTCCCCGCCCGCACCTGAGAGATGACCAACATGAGACCCCGCATCAGCTTTTCGCGCTCTTGGCGCTCTTCGCGATCGCCCTTCCGGCGTGCGCCCAGATCCAAGCACAAGAGCAAGCACGGCAACCGCGATGACGAAGGCACGAGCCGCATCGACACCACTGTCTCGGTGAGCCGCGGCGCCACGATCGAAGTCGCGGTGATCTCCGGCGACATCAAGGTCACCAGCTGGGACCGGCCGCAGGTGCAGATCCACGCAATGAGCGAGAGCGGCGACATTCGCTTCGAAGCATCGTCGGGACGCGTCACGCTCGAGACCGATCAACAGGATGGCGATGACGATGACGACACCCACTTCGAACTCATGGTGCCGCAGCGACGCCCGCGTGGCGCGGCAGCAGCATCTCCGGAGAGGTCACCGTGCGCGGCGTCGGCGAACTCGAGGCGACGAGCATCAGCGGCGACATGTCGGTGTCCGGCGTGGCCGGCCGTGCAGCGCTGCAGAACATCTCGGGCAGCATCACCGCGTCCGATCTGGGCGGCGGCGTGAAGGCGAGCGCGGTGAGCGGCGACATCGAGCTCAGCGGCGTCACCGGCGACCTGCAGGTGCAGACCGTGAGCGGCGAGATGAAACTCCGCTCCATCAAGAGTTCGTACGTGCGGACACAGACCGTGAGCGGCGATCTCGAGTTCGACGGCACGGTAGATCCGAAGGGGCGCTACGAGTTCAACTCGCACTCCGGCTCGTTCTCGATCGCGCTGCCGCGCGGCGTCGGCGCGACGGTGAGCATGCGCGGCTACAGCGGGGACTTCAACAGTTCGTGCGCGATGACGCTGATGCCCGGCGGAACGCACGGGCACGGGACGCTCCAAGAACATGACGTTCCAGTTGGGCGACGGCGGCGCGCGCTTCAGCATCGAGACCTTCAGCGGCGACGTCACGATCACGGGTTGCGGCGGTTCCAAGTCCAAGGAGGATTGACCATGCATCGGATCATCACCACGGCGTTCGCGGTCGCGTTCCTGAGTGCGCCGCTGGCGGCGCAGACCACCACGAGCTCCGACGACAATTTCAAATGGAGCGGCAAGATGAACGCCGGCTCCTGGCTCCGCGTGGCCAACATGAACGGCTCGATCAGCGTCGAGAAGGCGTCGGGCAATGTGGCCGAGGTCACCGCCGAGAAGGATTGGCGGCACGGCGACCCGAAGGACGTCACCTTCGCGATCGTGAAGGATGGGAACAACATCACGATCTGCGCTCTGTGGGGCGATCGCTCCACGTGCGATGCCGACGGCGCCCGCTACCATAACCACGGCAATTGGGACGGCGATCACAACGACGTGAACGTGAAGTTCACGATCAAGCTGCCGGCCGGCGTGAACGTCGGCGTCAACACGATCAATGGCAGCCTGGATGTCTCGGGCGCGCAGAGCGAGGTGAAGGCCTCCACGGTGAACGGACGCGTGGATGCGTCGAGCGCCGGCGGCCCGGTAGAAGCCAACACGGTGAACGGTTCGATCCGTGTGACGATGGACGCCGCACCCGGCAAGGATGACCTGAAGTTCTCGACGGTGAACGGATCGATCTCGGTCACGGTGCCATCGAACTTCGCCGCGGACCTCGAGATGCAGACGGTGAACGGCTCGCTGACGTCGGACTTCCCGCTCACGATCAGCGGAAAGGTGAATCCGAAGCATTTGCACGCCGTGATCGGCAGCGGCGGCCGAGAGGTACGCCTCGAGACGGTGAACGGCAGCATCGAGATCCTGAAGGGACGCTAGCGCTCCGCCCCGCCGGCCCGCCGCGTTATCGCGGCGCGGCCGGCGGCGTGCGGTCCGGCATTCTCCAGATCGTGCCGCGCCGCAGCACCGCCTCGCTCACCAGGCCGAGCGCTCCCATGAACACCGGGTCGGGCGGCTCGATCGTCTCGGCGCACGAGCGGTCGAAGATCACCACATAGCTGTTGCGCGCGACGAGCGTGTCGGCGAACGCGCGCAGTGAATCGGCCTGCATCTCGTCGGGCATCTCGCGCGCGAGCCGGCCCGATTGGAAATAGAGCGCGATGGGCGCGTTCGAGAGGAGCGCGTGCCCCGCCCCATGATCGCGCACCCACGCCGTGACCGGCGATCCGCTCCAGCAGATGTCGGCGTAGTCGCTGCCAGTGCGCAGCGCGTAGCGCACCGCATCCCGCGTGACGACAAACGAGCCGTACGCCCAGATCAGTGCCGCCGCGCCGAGTGCGCCCACCGCTCTTGGCGCCGCGTGCCGCCACCCCGCGACCGCGACCACGACCGCCACCATGACGAGCGCGATCGCCGGCGCCAGGAGCCGGTCGTCCAGCGGGATGTCGGGGTCCGCCACCATCCGCGCGAGCAGGATGAGCGCCATGTACGCGACGATGAGAACGCCGCAGGCCTTCACCAGTGCATCGGGCATCGTGCCGCGCGCATCCGATCCGCCCTCTAGCGCCGAGCGCCTAACGCCCAGGCCCGCTACGACGGCGATCGCGACGACGAAGACGACTGAAACGATGACACCCGCGGGCGCGACGAGCCCCGGCGCGAGCCACGCGACGATCGTGCCGCCGCCTTCGCGCAGTGTATCCCCGATCGCGCCGTACACGCTGAAGTGCCGCACCGCCGACCGGCCGCCCGCGCGCGCGGCGCGCGTCCACCACCACGCGTTCACCACGATCGCGGGAAGCGCGGCGAGCGACGCACGGCGCATGCGCTCGCGCCACGTGCCGGCGCGCAGCAGCTCCCACGCGACCACCGCGCCCACGAACGCGAGTCCCGCGTAGCGCACCAGGCTCGCCGCCGCCGCGGTGGCCCCCTCGGCAAGCGGCGCGGGGGCCGCGCGCACCATGAGCGCGAGCGTCGCCGCGAGCAGCGCGAGGAAGAGCGGCTCGCTCAGCACGCTCTCGTGCACGAACGCGAGCGGTGGCGACACGAGCATCAGGATCGCGAGCACGATCCCCGCGCCGGAGCCCGCTGCCGAGCAGGCGAGCCACACGAGGATCGCCATCGCCGCGAACGCGGAGAGCGCGATCACCGCGCGCGCGCCCTGCACCGGCGGCGCGCCGAGTGCGATGGTGATGGCGATCGCGGCCGGGAACGCCGGCGGCCAGCGCGTGAGCGATCGCGTGCTGTCGGAACTCACCCAGTTGTCGCGCACATCGCGCAGGGTGCCACTGTGCGCGAGCGTACCGGCGGCGTACAGATAGCCGCGCGCGTCGGGGTCCAGCCCCGGCCCGAGCGGCTCGGTGATGAAGAGGACGCCGGCGAACGCGGCCGCGCCCGCGACGAGCGCGATCAGAGCATGACGATGGCCGATGGCCCATGGCCGATGGCCGGCTTCGAGAGAGATCAAGTCACTCAGGGATCGCTGTGGATTGCTTGTGCGCGCCTCTCGCGCGCCCTATGATAGGCGACTGAACATCGTCTCGCCACGAATGGCCCACTCACGATGCTGAGACTCAGCGCGTTGGGTGGCCTCTCCCTGGACGGCATCGAGGGGCCGCTCGGTACCGCCGGAACCAAACGGCGCCGCCTGGCGCTGCTTGCGCTCCTCGCCGCGGCCGGCGAGCGGGGCGTGAGCCGCGACAAGCTGCTCGCGTACCTGTGGCCCGACGTGGAAGCCGATCGCGCGCGCCAGGCGCTCGCGGACATGCTCGCGTCAATGCGGAAGAGACCTCGCGGTGGACGCACTCTTCCACGGCACCGCCGATGTGCGCCTCGACGCCAACGAGTTCACGAGCGATCTCGCCGAATTCGAGCGCGCGCTCGACCGGCGCGACCTGCCGGCGGCGGTCGGCGTGTACGGCGGGCCCTTCCTCGACGGCTTCACGCTCACCGACGCGCCGGAGTTCCAGCGCTGGACGGAGCGTGAGCGGCTGCGCCTCGAGCAGCGGTTCCGTGGCGCACTCGAGTCGCTCGCCTCGGAAGCGAAGACGATGGGCGAGCACGCCGCGGCCGCGCGCTGGTGGCGCCGCCTCGCCGACATCGACCCGCTCAGCACGCACGTCGCGATCGAAGTGATGTCCGCGCTCGCGGCGGGCGGCGACAACACGGCCGCCGTCGCGCACGGCGAGGCGCATCAGCGCCGCATGAAGGAGGAATTCGGCGCGCCGCCGAACGAGGCGGTGCGTGCGTTCGCGGAGAAGCTCAAAGCCGAGACGGGTCATACGCCGCCCGCGTCGCCCCGCGCCTCGGCGCCCATGCGGCGCAGCAGCGGCCGCGTCACGGCGCCGTCGGAGCGCGATCTGTCCGACGACACCGAGATGCCGATGAGCGCGTCGCGCGAACGCGGCGCGACGATCGCCGGGCGGTACTTGATCCAGCGGGAGATCGGCCGCGGCGGCATGGCCACCGTGTTCCTCGCGCGCGACCTGAAGCATGACCG
The DNA here is from genome assembly GCA_963737845.1 of uncultured Gemmatimonadaceae bacterium. Classification (GTDB taxonomy): domain Bacteria; phylum Gemmatimonadota; class Gemmatimonadetes; order Gemmatimonadales; family Gemmatimonadaceae; genus DATKOH01. The sequence goes on from CAVTUD010000003.1 coordinate 711,860, forward strand.
CGACGTCGCGCTCAAGTTCATCCACGCCGAGCTCGCCGATGCCTTCGGCACCGAGCGGTTCCAGAGCGAGATCGCGGTGCTCGCGAAATTGCAGCACCCGCACATCCTCGCGCTCTACGATTCGGGCGAAGTGGAAGGCGCGCTGTACTACGTGATGCCGTTCATCGGCGGCGAGAGTCTGCGCGAGCGGCTGCAGCGCGAATCGCAACTGCCGGTGCCCGAGGCACTGCGGCTCGCGCGCGAGGTGGCCGGCGCCCTCGCCTACGCGCACGAGCAGGGCGTGATCCACCGCGACGTGAAGCCGGAGAACATCCTGCTCACGAACGGACACGCGCTCGTCGCGGACTTCGGGATCGCGCGCGCCGTGAGCCGCGCGGCCGGCCGGCGGAACACCGAGGATGGGTTCGCCGTGGGCACGCCCGCGTACATGAGCCCCGAGCAGGCGAGCGGCGATCCGGTCAATGGCCGCAGCGACGAGTACGCGCTCGCGTGCGTGCTCTTCGAGATGCTCGGCGGCGCGCCGCCGTTCGTCGGCGCGTCCGGGCGCTCGGTGATCGCGCAGCGATTCACCGAGGCGCCGCCGGCGATCCGGAAATTGCGCGAGAAAGTGCCGCCCGAAGTGGAGGCCGCGCTCCAGAAGGCACTCGCGCGCGTGCCGGCCGATCGGTTCGCAACGGTCGCCGAGTTCGCGAGCGCGCTCGATGTCATGGACACGATGGGCCGGCGCCGCGAGGTCTCGCCCGGCTGGCTCGCCGCGGTCGCGAAGTGGAGGTGGGCGATCGCGGCGCTCGCCGCCATCGCGCTGGGCATCGCGATCATCGCGCTGTGGCCGGCGCCGCTCATCGCGGATCGCTACGTCGTGCTCCCCTTCCGCCATCGCGCGGGCGCGTCGCCGCGGCTGCTCAATGGCGACGCGTGCCAGCAGCTCCTGTACGATGCGCTCCAGCAATGGAACGGCTTGCACCTCGTGGATGGCATGCTCGCCCAGGATGCGAAGAGCCGGCATGCCGAGGGCCCGCTCTCGGTGGAGGAGGCGATCGGCACGGCGAAGAGCCTGCACGCCGGGCGTCTGATCTGGGGCGAGGTCTCGCAGGCCGGATCCGACATCACGGTGCTGGGCAAAGTGTACGACGTCGCCAAGAAGGATTCCGTGGTGCGCCAATACACGGTGCACATTGACAGCTCGCTGTCCGACGCCGAGCAGAAGTTCGCGGAACTCGCGGACTCGCTCATCGTGCCGCAGTCGGGATCGTCCGCGGTGGATGCGACGACCCGCGGCACGCGGAATTTCGCCGCGCTCGTCGCGTACACCGGCGCCCACGCGGCGCTCGGCCAGTGGGATCTGCCGCGGGCGGAGAGTCTGTTCCGCGAGTCCGCGCAGGCGGATCCCGGATTCGCCAATGCGCATTTCTGGCTCGCGCAGGTGATGAGCTGGGCGAACAACGGCCAGCCCACCGAATGGCGCGAGACCGCCGACCGCGCGTATGCCCTGCGCGCGCAGCTCGGCGCCCGCGACAGCGCGCGCGCGATCGCGCTCAACGCGCTCGCGAGCGGAGATTATCCCGTCGCCTGCGACCGGTACGGCGCGATGACCGCGCGCGATACGCTCGACTTCGTCGCGTGGTACGGACTGGGCGACTGTCTGCGGCGCGACCGCCTCGTGGTGCCCGACGCGAAGAGCCCGAGCGGGTTCGCGTTCCGCAGCAGCTACGGGGCCGCGATCGCCGCCTATGATCGTGCGCTGCGCATCGTGCCGTCGGTGCACCTCGCCTTTGCGGGACTTGGCTACGAGCGGCTGTCACAGCTTTTGTTCACGCAGAGCACGCAGCTGCGCCGTGGCTTCGCGCTCACGCCCGACACCGTCTGGTTCGCGGGGTCCGCGACGTTGCGCGGCGACACCGTGGCGATCATCCCGTACCGCTTCGCCGACATCAGCGCAGGCCGCGTGGACACGGGCGATGCGAGCGGCGCGATCGCCGCCAATCGCGCGCGGCTGCTCGAGATCGCGCGCTCGTGGAAGAATGCGTATCCGCGCAGCCCCTCCGCGTACGAGACTCTGGCGCGCGCGCTCGAGAGCACGGGCAATGTGAGCGGCAGCAACGACCCGTCGCTCTCGGCGCTCGCGGCGATCGATTCGGCGCGCGTGCTCGCTCGCGACCGCGGCGACAGCATCCGCACCGGGGTGGTGTACGTGCGCGTGCTGCTCGAGGGGAGCCGCTACGCCGAAGCGCGCGCCGCGAGCGACGCCGTGCTCGCGCTCGCCGCCGATCCGTCGCCGCGCGAGGCCGACGAGGTGAAGGGGCTCGCCGCGCTCACCGGCAAGACGAGACGCGCCGTCGACCTGCTGCGCCGCAGCGCCGTGAATTTCACCACGCTCACGGCCGAGGGGCGGCTGATCACCCCGCCGCTCCCGGTGGCGATGAGCGCGCGCGCGCTGCTCGGCTTCGTCGCGATGGGCGGCCCGGCCGACAGCATCATGCGCCTCGAGGAACAGGTGGGCCAACTCGTGCAGGGGAGCGTCGCACCGGCGATGCGCGCCACCGTGCGGAACGCCGTGCTCGTGCAGCCCGCGCAGCTCGCCTTCCCGCTGCGGCCGGCCGTGACGTTCACGCCGCCGGTGACCGGCGCGGGCGATCTGTTCGAGACGCAGGCCGCGCTCGCGCGCGGCGACAGCGCGAAAGCGCGCGCGATGCTGCGCGCCTCCATCGCCGCCGACGCGAAGGCCTCGCCCAGCGATCTCTCGCTCGACGTGCGCTTCCAGTACGCGTGGCTCGCCGCCGCGACGGGCGACAGCGCCGGCGCCGCGGCGCTCATGGACCGCGGACTCAGCGCCGTCGCATCGTACGGACAGTACCTGCTCGACAACGTGCAGACGCCCGCATCGCTCGTGCGCATGATGGCGCTGCGCGCCGAGCTCGCCGCGCGCGCGGGCGACGCGCGCACCGCACGCCAATGGGCGTCGGCCGCCGCCACGCTCTGGGCCACCGCCGATCCCGAACTCGATCCCGTCCGCGACCGTCTGCGCGCACTCGCTGCTCCATGATCCGTATGCCAACCGCACTCCATCACGAGGCCACTTTCATGCGCACTCTCGTCCCGCTCGCATTCCTGGCGACCACCGCGTGCGCGCATTACATCGGCGGCAACGCGGACGAACCGTGCGGCATGGGGCCGACGCTGCAGGCCACGTCGGCCACGTCGCTCTCCGCCTGCGCGCAGGCGGTGGCCGGCGATGCCGACACGCGGCACGGCGCCGGCAATGAGCAGCGCCTCGCCGTGGCCGGACCCGGCGGGCAGCTGCAGTACGGACCGAAGGCCACGATCACGCCGCTGCGGGGCTACTTCGGCATGAAGAGCGTCACCCACGCGACCGCGCAGGAGATGGCGCGCGGCGTGCCGCTCGCCCTCATCACGAGCGACTCCGCGTATCCGAAGCTTGGCGTGCGAGCCGGGAAGAACGTGCTGATCGTGGCGGTGCCCCAGGGGTCCGACAGCGGCACCGCGCTCATGGTGCCGCTGGATGGCAGCGTCGCCACGCCGCTCGCCGTGCACGTCACCGATCACATGGACAAGTCGGACTATCCGCTGCCCACCGCGCGATGGATCTGGTCCGACAAGGACGAGACAATGTGGGTCGCGTGCGGCCGGCGGTGCTGCTGGGTGGTGCCGGTGCTGAACTAGCGGACTACTTCGTCGTGTCGGAGCCCCCGCCGCCGGTGACGTAGCAGCACCCGCGCCCGCAGCTCACCCAGATGTTCTCGTCGCCGTCCACCCACTGCGCGTGGCCCGGCGGATGCTGCTTCGCATCGGTCGTGTCGCGCTGGTAGACGACGAGCCGTGCGAAGCGGCCGCCGCCCACGTGATGGATGAACGCCTCCCAGTTCGCCGCGTCGTCGCCGGCGCCCGCGTGGCGGAGCCAGGGCTCGTTGCCATCGCTCCCGCCTCTGAGGCCGAGCTTCTCATAGGACTCGGTCGCGCAGATGAACGCGACCAGCTGGCCGTGATCCCCCGCGTCGAAGTCCTGCGCGGTCGCCCACTGTGCGAGCCCGCCGTTGGGGGCGATCATCGCGAGTTGCACCACGGCCGCGCCCGACTTGTCATGCAGCGGCTGCGTGTGACCCATGGCCATGTTGAAGGCGGATGGCATGGTGCACTTCAGCTGCGGCTTCGGGATCACTGCCGCTTTGCCGCTGAACCTGTTGTAGGTGAACACGCCGAGGGCCACGACGACGACGGCCAGCATCGCGAACCGCAGATTCTTCCCGTTCACATGACCTCCCTCGCTCGAGTTCCTTCGTGAGGTCCACGTTAGGGGCGCAGGTCGTTGAGTCAACGTTCACCGAACAGGCCATCGGCCACTGGCCATCGGCAGTCTGTGTAACTGACAGTGAACATTAGAGTTACGTTGTGCCTTGCTATTTCGGTGTTTATTCGGCATCATCTCCACCCCCCGCCGAACCACCGAGTCCCGCGATGCCCAAAGTCTCCGAGCCGCAGTTCCCGATGACCGATGGCCAGTGGCCAATGCGCGGCAGCCTCAATGTGCTCGGCCGGCAGCGCGACATCACCTACTACGATTCCCACGCCGCGAGCGTGCTCAACGACACGCGCATGACCGGCATGGCGTACTGGTCGGTGAATCCGTACACCGGCTGCGCCTTCGGCTGCGCGTACTGCTACGCGCGCTACGCGCATCGCTACGTGATGGAGCGCGCGGTCACCGCGGGCACGCTGCCGGCCGCATCGGCCGCATCGATCGAGGGACTTCCTCCCTGGCTCGCCTTCGAGCGCCACATCGTGGTGAAACGCAACGCGCCCAGCGTGCTCGCGCGCACGCTGCGCCAGGGGAGCGAGCGGCATCTCGCGCTGCTCAGAGGCGAGATGATCCTCATCGGCACGGCGACGGATCCGTACCAGCCCGCCGAGCGCCGCTACCAGGTGACGCGCGGCATCCTGGAGGTGCTGGCCGCGCATCCGGGGCTCCGCATCGGGATCATCACCAAGAGCCCGCTCGTGACGCGCGACGTGGACCTGCTCGCGCGCATCGCGCGGCGGTCGTCGCTCTCGGTGCGGATCTCGCTGATCACGCTCGACCGCGCGCTCGCGCGCCGGCTCGAGCCGCGCGCGCCCACGCCTGACGCGCGGCTGCGCGCGCTGCGCCGGCTGAACGAGTCGGGCATCAATGCCGGCGTGAACATCATGCCGGTGCTGCCCGGGATCACCGATGGTCCGGCGATGCTCGACGATCTCGTGCACGCCGCGGCGGACGCCGGCGTGAAGCGCGTGGGCGTGTGCGCGCTGCGGCTGCAGCATGAGGCGCGGAAGCGGTATCTCCCTTTCATCGCGGAGGAATTCCCGCATCTCGCCGCGCGCTACGAGGCGGCGTACGCGCACAGCACGGATGTGAGCAAGCGCTATCGCGACGGGCTCTCGCGCTACGTGCACGGGCTCTGCCGGAAGTACGGGCTCACCGCGAGCGCGCGCGCCGAGGATGAGCCGGAGGACGAGGCGCCGCCGGCGCCCGATCCGCAGCTCGCGTTCTCCCTATGACGGCGGCGGCGGTCGTGCGCGTGGAGCGCGTGTCGAGCGCGGAGCGTCCGGCGTCGCTGGCCGCGCTGCGCCAGCGATTGTCCGCGGTCACGGAGGCGCCGCACGCCGAGGTGCGCGCGCTGGCCACGGGCGTCGCGGCGTTGGATGCGGCGCTCACGCGCGGCGGCATCCCGTGCGGGCGGCTCACCGAACTGCTGGGCGCGCGCGGCGCCGGCAAGACGACGCTGCTGCGGCACGTGGTGCGTGCGACGATCGCGCGCGGGCTCTGGGTGGCGTACGTGGATGCGGCGCGCACGCTGGCGCCGCGCGACTGGGCGCGGGCCGCGCGCGCGGATGATGGCGGCGGCGCAGGCGTTTCGCCGCCGCTCTGGATGATCCGCCCCGCGCGCAGGAGCAGTTCCGCCCGCGCCGCGTGGTGCGCGGAGCTGCTCCTGCGCTCGGGAGCGTTCGCATTGGTGGTGCTGGACGGCGCGCCGCCGCTCACGAGCGCGGTGGCGGTGCGGCTCGCGCGGCTCGCGCGCAATGGCGGATGTGCGTTCGTGGTGGCCGCGGATGATGACGCCGCGGCCGCCGCGCTCGGCGGCGCGCTGCGGCTGCGCGTCACGCGGTCGAAGAGGACGGATCGCATCACGATCGAGAAAGGTGGACGTCGGACAACGGTGGAGGTGGCGCATGAGCGCACCGTGGCGCATCGCGTGTGTACGCATCCCGAGATTCCCGATCGCCGCGGTGTGGCGCGACCGCGAGCGGCGCTCGAGCGAAGCGGTGAAAGCGCCGCCGCAGTTCGCGCTGGCGCTGTCGTCGCCAGCGCCGCTCCCGTTAGGCACGCGCGAAAACGAACGCCGCACGTTCCCGCCGCCGTGGGATGAGCGGCCGGTGGCGCTGGTGGAAGGCACGCGGCTCAGCGCGGTGTCCGGCGCCGCCGCGCGCGCGGGCGTGCGCTTGGGGATGACCGCGGCCGCCGCGCGCGGGCGCTGCGCCGGCCTCAATGTGATCGAGTGGGACGCGCCCGCGATCGCGCGCGCGCTCACCGAGACCACCGCGCGCTTCCTCACCGCGAGCCCGCAGGTGACGCCCGCCGGCGGCGAGCCCGGGCTCTGGTGGATCGGCGCCGGCGGCCTCGACGAGCAGCCGCTCGCGCGCGATCTCCTGGCGCTCGCGCGCGCATGGCATCCACGCGCGCGCGTCGCGATCGCGGACTCCTGCGTCGCGGCGCGCGCCGCCACGTGGAGCACGCGCGGCCCCGCGGCGCACATCGTGCCCGCCGGCGGCGACGCCGGCTATCTCGCCCCCGCGCCGCTCGCGCTCATCCCGGTGGACGGCGAGATGCGCGCCGCGCTCGCCGCGCTCGGCATCCGCACCGCCGGCGCGCTCGCCGCGCTCTCGGCGGAGGATGTGGAACGCCGCTGGGGCGCGGCCGGCCTCGCGGCGTGGCGCTTCGCGCGCGGCGAGGATGCGCGCCGTCCCGTGCTGGCCGTGCCGGCGGCGCGCCACGCGGTGAGCGCGGAGCTGGCGGCGCCCGCGGAGACGATGGAGCCCATCTTGTTCCTCGTGCGCGCCGCGCTCGAACGGCTCGCGCCCGCGCTCGCGCGCGAAGGACGCGCCGCCGCCGCGCTCGCGATCACGCTCTCGCTCGACAATGCGCGCGGCGCAATGCCTACCGACATCGCGGGCGCGGCGGCGCACACCGTCACGCGCGAAGTGCGCTTCCCGCGCGCCGTCGCGCGCGCGGCCCCGCTGTTCGATCATTGCCGCGCGCTGCTCGCGCGCTGGCCGCTCGACGCCGCGGTGTGCGGCGTCACCGTGACCGTCGCGGCCACCGCACCCGCATCGGCGGCGCAGGGCGACCTGCTCGTACAACAATGGCACGATCCCGCCGCCGCCAATGCCGCGCTCGCGCGGCTGCGCGCGGAGCTCGGGCCGGACACCGTCGTGCGGCCCATCGAACGCGATGCGCATGTTCCCGAACGGGCGGGAGGATGGACGGAAGAACAGAGCATCGCGCATCGTCCATCGCGCATCGGAGAGCCGGCCATCGGTCAGTGGCCATCGGCCATCGACGACGCGCCCGCGCTGCGGCTCCTCGAAGTGCCCGAGGAGATCAATGTCGAATTCAGCGATGGGCGGCCGTGCGGCGTGTGGTGGCGCGGCGAACGCATCGCGCTCATGAGCGCGGCCGGTCCCGAGCGGCTGAGCGGCGACTGGTGGAACGATCCGTACCGGCGCGATTACTGGCGCGGCGCCTCCGCGCGCGGGGAGCTGCTCGTGTACGCCGAGAGAGGGAAGTGGTTCGTGCAGGGGTGGTACGACTGAGCGAGTACGTCGAACTCCACTGCCATTCCGCGTTCTCGCTGCTGGACGGTGCGTCGCCTCCCGAGACGCTCGTATCGCGCGCGAAGACGCTCGGCTACCGCGCGCTCGCGCTCACCGATCACGACGAGCTCGGCGGCATCGTCGCGTTCGCGCAAGCGGCGAGCGAAGCGGGGATCGATGGCATCGTGGGGGCCGAGCTCACCATAGAAGTGCCGGGCGCCACACACTTGGTGTTGCTCGCCGAGGATCGCGAGGGCTACGGGAATCTGTCCATGCTCATCACCAAGGCGCGCATGGAGCGGCCGCGCGGTCAGCCGGCGGTGCCGCTCGACGTGCTCGCGCAGCATGCGCGCGGATTGTTCGCGCTCACGGGCTGCGCGCGCGGCTGGGTGCCGCGGCTCGTCGCGCGCGGGCTCGAGCACGAGGCGTGCGAGGCCGCCGCCACGCTCGTCGACATCTTCGGCGGCCGCGTCGCCATCGAATGCTGGGACCACGGACTCGAAGAGGAGCGCGCGCTCATCGGGCCGCTCATCGACATCGCGCGCGCACTCGCGATCCCGTGGGTGGTCACGAACGATGTGCACTACGCCGATCCGGGCGCGCGCATGGTGCACAATGTGCTCAGCGCGCTGCGCCACCAGCGCACGCTCGCCGAGATGGGCACGCGCGCGCGGCCCAACGGCGAGTGGTATCTCAAGGCGCCGTCGCAGGTCGCGCGCCGCTGGCAGCAGCGTCCCGAAGGCGTGCGCGCCACGCTCGCGATCGCCGAGCGCTGCGCGTGGCGCATGGCACAGCTCAAGCCCACGCTGCCGAAGTTCCCCCTCCCGCCGGCGGTGAGCGCCGATGAATATCTCGCGCGGCTCGTGGAGCAGGGCGCGCACGAACGCTGGGGACGCGCGCGCACGCCGGCGCACGACCGGCAGCTCGCGCACGAGCTCGCGATCATCGGCAAGCTCGGCCTCGCCGGCTATTTCCTGATCGTCTGGGACATCGTGCGCTTCTCGCGCCGCGCCGGCGTGCTCTGCCAGGGGCGCGGCTCGGCGGCGAACTCCGCGGTGTGCTTCTGTCTCGGCATCACCGCGGTGGACCCGATCCGTCTGGGGTTGCTCTTCGAACGGTTCCTGAGCGAGGAGCGCCAGGAAGCGCCCGACATCGACATCGACTTCGCGCACCGCGACCGCGAGCAGGTGCTGCAGTACGTGTACCAGCGTTACGGCCGCGATCACGCCGCGATGGTGTGCGAGCAGATCAGCTATCGCGGGCGCTCGGCGATCCGCGACGCGTGCCGGGTGCTCGGCTTGTCGATCGAGCAGGCGGATGAACTCGCGCTCACGGCCGATCGCTTCAGTGCCAAGGCGACTGCCGAAGGACTGGAAGAACAGGCGCTAGGCGCTGGGCGCTCGGCGCTAGACACCGCACAACACGCGGAGGCGGAGCGCATCGGCGGGCATCTCATCTCGGGCACTGAGGTGCGCACGCGACTCCACGCGATGGAAGCGAAGGAAAAAGAAGAGGCCACGCTCGCCGCGGTCGTCGTCCCGCCGGCGAGCGCCGAGCACCTGGCGCCTAAGCCTGTCCTTGATCTCATCTCCCAGATCGTGCGCGGCCTGCATCATGTGCCGCGCCACCGGTCCATCCACGTCGGCGGATTCGTGCTCACCGAGGAACCGCTCGGTACCATCGTGCCGATCGAGCCCGCGTCAATGGCCGATCGCACCGTCATCCAGTGGGAGAAGGACGACACCGCGACGATGGGACTCGTGAAGATCGATCTGCTGGGGCTCGGGATGCTCACGCTCATCGCAGGATTGTCTGCTCTACATCCGCCGCACGCGCGGCGTGACGCTGGAGCTCGCGGACCTCGACTGCACCGATCAGGCGGTGTACGACGATCTGGGCAAAGCCGACACCGTGGGGATCTTCCAGGTGGAGAGCCGCGCGCAGATGAACACGTTGCCGCGGCTCAAGCCGCGCTGCTTCTACGATCTCGTGGTGGAGGTGGCGCTCATCCGTCCCGGACCGATCCAGGGGCAGATGGTGCATCCGTATCTCCGGCGGCGCGCGGGGCTCGAGCCGGTGACGTATCCGCATCCGTCGCTCGAACCGATCCTCAAGCGCACGCTGGGCGTGCCGCTCTTCCAGGAGCAGGGGATGCAGGTGGCGATCACCGCGGCGGGGTTCACCGCGAGCGAGGCCGACGTGCTGCGCCGCGCGATGGGACACAAGCGCAGCCACGAGCGCATGGAGGCGATCGCGCGCAAGATGCTCGACGGCATGCAGCGCAACGGCATTCCCGCGGATGTCGCGCTCAGGATCTTCAATCAGATCAACGCCTTCGCGGACTACGGCTTTCCCGAATCGCACGCCGCGAGTTTCGCGCTGCTCGTGTACGCGAGCGCGTACCTCAAGCACTACTACGCGCCGGAGTACACCGCCGCGATCCTGAACGCGCAGCCCATGGGGTTCTACTCGGTGGGAACGTTGATCGAGGATGCACGGCGGCATGGCGTGGAGGTGCTGCCGGTGGATGCTACTATTTCCGGGTTTGAGACCACGCTGGAGCATCGGGAAGCGGGAAGCGGGAAGCGCCGCAATGAGCGGGAAGAGACGATGCCTCCCCGTCAGTTCTCGCATCCCGCGGCGCTTCCCGCTTCCCGCGTCCCGTCAGTTCGATTGGGCCTCCACCTCGTCAGGGGCTTGGGCAGTAAGGCGCGCGACAATCTCAAAGGCGCGATACAAGCCGGCGGCCCGTTTCAGTCGATCGGCGACCTGCTCGATCGCTCGGGGTTAGATCGCGGCGCGCTCCGCTCGCTCGCGGAGTCCGGCGCGCTCGACTGTTTCGTGCCGGATGAGCCGAATGCGCGGCGGCGGCGCGCCGCGCTCTGGCGGATGCTCGAGGCGGAGCGCGGCGACGCGGGGCCGCTCGCGCCGGGACGGTACTCGCTCGAGGTGCCGCCGCCGGTGCCGGCGATGAGCGCCGCCGAGATCACCGCCGCCGATTATCGGATGACCGGCCTCTCGCTCAACGGGCATCCGCTGGAGCATCTGCGTCCGCTGCTCCACGAGAACGGCGTGCTGAGCGCGCGCGAAGTGCTCGCGCTCCCCGACGCGACGCGCGGCGTGGGAACGGCCGGCCTCGTCATCTGCCGCCAGCGGCCGGGCACGGCGAAGGGGTTCGTCTTCCTCACGCTGGAAGATGAGACCGGGCTCGTGAACGTGGTCGTCACGCCCAAGCGGTTCGAGCGGCAGGCGTTGATGATCTCGCGCGCGCCGCTCATCCTCGTGCGCGGCACGCTGCAGGTGGAGCAAGGCGTGGTGAATCTGCGCGGCGAGACGTTCCGCGAGCTGAAGCCGGGCGTGTCGCTCGAAGGGTGGCGCGGGCACGATTTCCATTGAGCCGCGTTTCGGGGCCTGTGCGCCATGCACTCGCGGCGGCTTGCGGGGTAATATTCAGCATGTCCCGTTCCGGAGAGCCACAATGACACGCCCCACGAAGTTCCTGGCTGCGCTCCTGTCGGGCGCGGCGATCGCCGTGTTCACGGTCGCGGCGCAGTCGGATTCCGCGCCACGCATCACCGACGTGATGTCGCAGTCGGAGATGCGCGAGACGGGCGTCGCGTCGCTCACGCCGGCGCAGCGCTCCGCGCTGGACGCATGGCTCGCGCGATACACCGGCATCGTCGAGCGCGCGGCATCGCACGGCGCGCAGGCAGGGGCGCCGGAGGCCGCCGCCGCGGGCGACCCGAACGCCGGCGTCTCGTATTCCGGCCCGCCGAGCGCCGAGTACGGCAGCCGCATCACCGACGTGCGTGATGGCGGCAGCTACGTGAAGCTCGCGGACGGCACCGTGTGGGAAGTGCTCCTCGCGAAGCGCCCCGAGGCCGATACGTGGAAGGTGGGCGACTACTTGCTCGTGAGCGCGCGCGCGGTGGCGCTGGACGGCGACTACTACTTCGAGCTCATCAACGGCCGCAGCGGGCACGGCGTGGCGGTGAAGTTCAAGGGGAAGGAATAGTTCATCCGGCGGTGCGCGCCGGGGTCGCCTCGCCCGGCACGGTGAAGTCCTCGCCCGGATTGATGAACTCGTCCTTCTCCGCGCCGTACTGCTTCTCGTACAGCTGCTTGTAGCGCCCGTTGCAGCGCGAGGAGTTCCGGCTGCGTGCCGCGTTCGACGATGCTGCCGCCCTCGAGCACCAGGATCTGATCGGCGCTGCGATGGTCGAGAGCCGATGCGCGATCACGAACGTCGTGCGGCCCCGGCGCAGCGTGCGCAGGCCGTCGCGGATCAACTCCTCGCTCTCGCTGTCGAGGCTCGACGTCGCCTCGTCGAGGATCAGGATGCTCGGATCGGCGAGGATCGCCCGCGCGATCGCGACGCGCTGCCGCTGCCCGCCTGACAGCTTCACGCCCCGCTCGCCGACGATCGTCTCGTACCCTTCGGGAAACCGTCACGAACTCATCGCAGTGCGCGACGCGCGCCGCCTCCGATGTCCTCCATGCGTCGCGCCGGGCTTCGAGAACGCGATGTTCTCGGCGATCGTGCCGTCGAACAGGAAGTTGTCCTGCATCACCACGCCGAGGTGCGCGCGGTATTCGCGCAGCTCGAGCGTCGCGAGATCGCGGCCGTCCATCAGGATCCGCCCGGAGCTGCGGACGATTGAACGCCATGATCAGCGCCGATCAGCGTGCTCTTGCCCGAGCCGCTCGAACCGACGAGCGCCGTCGTCGGCCCGCCTCGGCGTGGAACGAGACATCGTCGAGCACCGTGACGCCGGCGTTGTACTCGAAGCTCACGTCGTCGAACGTCGACGTCGCCGTCGAGCTGCCCGCATCGGCGCGCGGTCGCGGTCCTCGTCGTCCTCGGTCGAGCATCTGCAGGATCTCGCGGATGCGGTCGAGGCCGGCGAACGCCTCGGTGAATTGCGTGCCGATCGACGCGAGCTGGACCATCGGCGCGATGAGCAGCCCGACGAAGAACGATGTACATGAAGAGGTAGCCGAGCGTCATCGTGCCGTTGATCACGTCCGGCCCCGCCGACGAGCGATCATCAGCATGCCGATCGATGCCCGCCACCACGCGTGCCGAAGGCCGTGACGGCGGACGACGCCGGTGATCGACGCCGCGATGTTCCGGAACAGTTGGTGCGCGCCGCTGGTGAATATCAGTTTCTTCGCGCCGCTCCGCCACATAGGTCTTCACGATGCGCACGCCGCCGAGCGCTTGCGCGAGCCGCCCGGTGATCTCCGCGTTGATCGTGCCGCGCTCTCGGAAGAGCGGCCGCAGACGGCTGAACGCCGACGGCCATGCCGCCGCCGAAGATCGCGAGGATCAGCAGCGTCAGCGAGGTGAGCTGCCAGTTGATCCAGAAGAGCACGCCGAGCGCGACGACGGCCGTGATGCATGCTGCCGACAAGCTGGACCAGCCCGGTGCCGACCAGATTCCGGATGCCTTCGGCATCGGTCATGATGCGCGAGATCGAGCACGCCGCTCTGCGTGGAATCGAAGAAGGCGACCGGCAGGCGCATCACGTGAGCCTGCTACGCGCTTCCGCATGTCGGTGATCGCCCGTTGCGCGGCGACGCTCATCACCTGGGTGAGCGTAAAGCTCGTCACGGCCTGCACGAGCGTCGCGCCCGCGACCGCGAGCGCGATCCACTTGAGCAGATCGGGACGATGCTGCCCGATGACCGTGTCGATCAGGAACTTCGTGCTCGAAGGCAGCACGAAGGCGGCGGCGCTGTTCACGAGCACCAGGAGGAGACCCAGCGCCACCTTCCACCGGTGCGACCAGAATGAGCTCGCGCGCTTCCTGCCACGCGTTGCTCATGTTGACCTTCTTCTTCTTCGCGCCCGGCGCGGGCGCGCCGGACACGGGAGGCGCGGTCACTTCGCGGAGCGCTGTTTCTCGACCGACGCCACGAACCGCGCGAGGGTCTTCTTCGCGTTCTCGCTGTTCGTCGCGACCCACTCGGCGTTCTGCAGGAACGGCCGCCCCGTCTCTTCGCGCAGCTGCTTCAGCCACGGCAGCGACTTGGCGTAGATGATGAGTCCCTCGCCGGCGTTCTCCATCAGGAAGTCGGCGTGGATGACCCCGTGCTTCGCCATGCCGTACACCATCTCCCAGTACGTGGACGCCTGGCGGAACGCCTGGTTCTGGGGATGCGCGGTGCTCGTGGCGACGGTCTTGAGCTCGTCGAAGCTCTTGGGCAGGAATTGCGTCACCATCGTGGTGCGCGCCTCACGCAGCGACGTTTCTCGGCGGAGATCGTACAGCCTGAGCAGCAGCTCGGCGTCGTGGTGGTCGGGATAATCCTTTGGCATGTCCGGTGTGCTGAGAGAATGAGGCGGGGTCACTTCTTCGCCCGAATGCGCGAGCGCATCGGTCACCATGCGCGAGATGCGCGCTTCGAGCTGGCCCGTCGTGGCGCAATGCGTGCGATTCGACGCGACGCCCTCGGGCACCGCGTAGCCATTCACCTGCGACTTGATCCGCGAGACGTCCGCCGAATCGGCGACCACGTGGATCGAGAGCGACATCGAGATCTGCGATTGCTGCGCCACCGGGCCCATCGCGCTCATGCCGCAGTCGAGGTAGCGCGAGATCTGAACACCGCCGAGCTGACGCTGCAGCCGCATCGACGTGTTGGCGATGTAGCGCTCCTGATTGTTCACGGTGACCGGTTCGACGCCGAGTTCGAGGAACACGCTCTTCACCACGGGCCATACGGAATCGGCGGGCGCGAGAATGGTGGAGGTGACCACATCACTCGTCTCCAAGGTGGTCAAGTTGTAGGACTTCGACGACGACGGCACCAGTGATTGCGGCTGCACCACTGAGGTCGCGGTCGGCGCGGCGGAAGGACCGGAACCTCCGCCGCTCGCACATCCCGTCAGCGCGAACGCCATGGCAAGGGCGCTCCCGATCGCGCGAACTACCACGTCAATGACCCGCGCCGTGCTTCAGCGCATCGCTCACCATGCGCGCCACGCGCGCCTCGAGCTGGCCGGTCGTGGCGCAATGCACCTTCTGCGCCTGCAAGCCGCGCTGCACCGCGTAGCCGTCCACCTGCGACTTGAGGATGGAGGTACTGGACGAATCCTGCACCACTTGCACGGTGAGCGACATCGTGATCTGCGCTTGCTCGACCATGGAGCCCGAGATGTTCGAGCCACAGGTGAGGTAGTGCCCCACATTCACCCCGCCCAGCGCGCCATGCACCTGGAATGAGGTGTTCGCCAGATAGTGCTCCTTCGGATCGATGGTCATCGGCTCGACCCCGAGGTCGAGGAAGATCGACCCCAGCACGTTCCACACCGAGTCGACAGGCGACAGGATGGTCGCCTTCATCACGTCCTTGTAGTCGATGGTCGTGATCGGGATGCTGTAGCCGTTGATCCCGTTGTTGATCTGCTTCTGGTCCACCTGCTGCGTCACGTAGGGCTCTTCGCCCCCGCCCGTGCTCGCCGTGGCACACGCCGACAGCGCCAACAGGACCGCGGTGATCCTCATTGCATGCATGGCCGCCCCCCTTCCAAGGATGATGCCTTTTGGGCATCCATCCAACAATGCATGTCTGGCGCGACAGGGCGCAATGGCTATGGCGCGCGCGTTACGTCGAGATAACGCGCCAGCCAGCCGAGGACTTCGCCCCACCAGAAGCGCTGGTTCTGCGGCTTGAGGATCCAGTGTCCCTCGTCCGGGAATACGACGAGTCGCGACGGCACTCCCTGCCGCTGCAGCGCGCCGAAGAGCGCGAGACTCTGCGTGTACGGCACGCGGAAATCCTGCTCTCCCGCCAGCACGAGCGTCGGCGTGTGGAAATCCTTCGCATAGAGAATGGGGCGACCACGTGCGATACTGCGTGGACATCGCCAACGGGTCCCAGTACGGCGCCGTGAACTCCCATTCCGCGAACCAGTGCTCATCGGTCGCGCCCGCGAATGCCTCGAGGTCGAACACGCCGGCGTGTGAGACCAGCGCCTTGAAGCGATCGTTGTGCCCGGCGATCCAGTCCACCATGTACCCGCCGTACGAGCCGCCGGCGGCCGCCGCCCGCGATCCATCGAGCCACGGGAATCGCACGAGTCCGGCATCAAGTCCGTTCATCAGGTCGGCGTACGCGGCGCCGCCCCACTCGTGCGACACGCCGTCGACGAACTTCTGTCCGTACCCCGGCGAGCCGCGCGGATTCACCAGCAGCACGCCGTAGCCCGGCGCGGCGAAGAGCTCCGCGTTCCAGCGGCGGCTCCAGCTGTCGAGCCATGGCACCTGCGGACCGCCGTGGATGAGCAGCACCACGGGATACGATGCGCCCGACGCCCACTGCGGCGGACGCACGAGCATCCCCTGCACGCTGTCGCCGCGCACGCTCTTGAACCAGTAATCCTCGGCCGGATACAATCGCACCGCGGCGAGCAGCGAATCGTTCACATGCGTCACCGCGCGCAGCCCGGAGATCCCGCCGGCGCCGAGCGCCGCGATGTACGCATCCGGCGGATGATCGATCGCATCGCGCAGCCAGCCGATCGCGCGGCCGCCCTTGTCGATCGTCACCGACGAATTGTTCCGCTCCGACACGATCGGCACGGGCGCCCCCTCGGCGGCCATCTTGCCGCCCGCGCCATCGGCGAGCGTGACGCGGAAGATCTTCGTGCGCGCGGCGTCCACCGCCTCGATCAACAATGACTTGCCGTCGGGCGTGAAGACGTAGCGGTCCGCGTCGCGATCCCATTGCGGGAGCAGCTCGCGCGACTGCTTCGTCGCGCGCTCGTAGAGCATGACGCGCCAGTGGTCCGACTCGAATCCGGCGCGCGCCTGCGACCGGTACACGATGAAGCGGCCGTCGGGAGAGTACACGGGGTTCTCATCGGCGCCCTGGTTCGCGGCGGTGATCACGGCCGCCGTTCCGCCCGCCGCCGGCACGACGTACACGTTCACATCGGTGCTCCACGCATCGGCGCGCCCCTGATCCTTCGCGGTGTACGCGACTTCCTGGCCATCGGGCGAGAACGCATAGCCGTCGCTCGTGCCATCGGGGCCGGGGGGCACATTGTACGGTGCGTGCGGCGTGAGATCGACCGGCGCCGAGCCATCGGTGCCGATCACGAACAGGTGCTGCCGCGTGCCGTCGTCCCATGCGTTCCAGTGACGGTACATGAGCGCGTCGGCGACGTGCGCCTTCACCGCACTCGCGGCGCGCGTGCGTGCGCTCTCGGCGTCGCACGCATCGGTGTCGCAGGAGGGCGTGACCGCCGAGGTGAATGCGATCTTGTTCCCGGACGGCGACCAGACCGGCCCGCCCGCGCCGCCAGCGAGCTTCGTGAGCTGCGTGCGGTTCGCGCCGGACGCGTCGGCCATCCAGAGCTGATCGCCTGAGACGTACGCGACGCGCTTTCCGTCGGGCGACCAGCGCGCGTCCGACGCGTGCGCGGCCTCATCCGGGAAGGCGCGCGCCGCCGGCTGATTCCCGTGCGTCACGTAGCTGGTCGTCGTCCGCGAGTTCGCCGCGAGATCAGTGGTGGTGATCGCGTACAGCATCGATTCGCCATCGGGCGCGATCTGCGGATCGGACACCATCTTCACGGCGATCGCCTCGGCCACGGTGAGCGGGTGCTTGGCGGGCGGCGGCGCGGCCGGCGCCTGCGCGCCGAGGATCGTGGCGGTCGCGGCGGCCGCGATCACGGCGCAGACTCGGAGTGCGGAACGGTATTCGCATCGGCTCCTAGACTTGAAGACCGAGCGCCGCGAGTGCCGCGGGCTCATCCACATCCACCGGCGCCGGCAGCGCCACATCAACGATGGTCACGCGCCGCGGGTCGCGCTCGATCACTTCACGCGCGCCGACGTCGCCGTGCAGCGCGCGCAGCTCCGCGAACACGTCGGCCGCGAAGAGCACCGGGTGGCCGCGCACCCCTCCAGTGTAACGAGGCGCAACGATCGATGCGCCTCCCGTGCGCCACGCGGCGAGCACCGCCGCGTACGCGGCCGGCGGCACGAGCGGCTGATCGCCGAGCACGACGAGCACCGCCTCCGTGTCCGGCTCGCACGCGTCCACGCCGGCCGCGAGCGATGCGCTCATGCCCGCCGCCGCGTTCGCGTTCACCGCCACGCGCACGGGGAGGTCCGCGAGCGCCGCCCTGATCGCCGCGGCATTCGTTCCCGCCACGACGATCGTCTCGTCCACGCCGGCGTGCACCGCGCGCAGCACCGCGCTGCGCACGACGGTCATGCCGCCAAGCGGCGCGAGCAACTTCTGCGCGCCGAACCGTCTCGACGCGCCGGCCGCGAGCACGATCGCCGCGATCACGGGCGCTTGCTCAACGGCGCGCCGCTCCGGCCGTTGCGCACCAGCAGGATCTCGGCGGCGGTCGCGAGCGCGATCTCCGCCGCGGTCTCGGCGCCGAGATCGAGCCCCACCGGCACGTGCACGCGCGCGAGCTCGTCGGGCGTGTAGCCCTCCTGCGCGAGGAATTCGAGCACCGCGCGCCCGCGCTTGCGGCTGCCGAGCAGTCCGATGTAGGCGGGGTCGCGGCGCAGCACTTCCCGCAGCACCGGGACTTCGAACTTGTAGTCGTGCGCCGTGAGCACGACCGCGGTGCTCCGGTCGTACGTGAGCGACGCCGCGATGTCGCCCAGCACGCCGGTGCGGATCTCGTCGGCGTCGGGAAAGCGGTCGCGCGTGGCGTAACGCTCGCGCGCATCCACGAGCAGCGTGCGCCAGCCGAGCGTGTGCGCGATCGCGATGAGCGGGATCGCGACGTGCCCGGCGCCGAACACGATGAGCGAACTCGGCGGCGCGTGGAGTTCGAGGAAATAGCGCTCTTTCGCGTCGCCGAGTTCGGCGATGCGCGATGTACCGTCCTGCGTGGCCAGGGCGCCCGCGGCGGCCGCTTCCGCATCGCGCGCCGCGCTGCCCGTCGTGCCGTGACGAGAACCATCCTCGCTCACGACGAGTCGCGCGATGGCCCCCGCGAGCGGCGCGACGATCACCGCGCGATGTCCCGTGGCGCGCGCGGCCTGCGCCGCGCCGTACGCCTGCACCACCGGATCATCGGGATCGGCGAGGGACACCGGCTCGATCATCACTTCGACTTCGCCGCCGCAGGTGAAGCCGATCTCCCAGCCTTCGGCGTCGCTCAGCGACATTGAGAGGAGTCGCGGCGCGCCGCCGGCGAGGACCGCCTCGCTCTCCTCGACGACGCGCGCGTCGATGCAGCCGCCGATGGTCATCGCGCCGAGGATGCGGCCACCCGCACCCACCCACATCTTCGCGCCTTCCTTGCGCGGCGTCACGCCCTTGGCGGCCACGAGCGTCGCCATTGCCACCCGCTGTTCGGTGGCGCGCATGGCATCGAGCTGCGCGAAGGTCTCGCGCAAGGCGTCGCGGGCGGGGCTCATCGGCGCGGTCGCATGTCGATTCGGACATTGCCCGGGGGGCCGCCGCGCGTCAAGCGCGGCGCTGGACTCCGCGCGCGCGATGCGACATTCTCCCCATACCGTTCACCGCAAAGCACGGAGACCGCCATGCAGTTGATCTTCATCCGCCATGCGATCGCCGAGGACCAGAAGGAGTTCGCGCTCACGGGCCGGCCCGATGCGCAGCGCCCGCTCACGGACGATGGGATCGAGAAGATGAAGCGCGGCGTGAAGGGGCTGCGTGAGGTCGTGCCGGAGATCAATCTCATCGCGACGAGCCCGTACGTGCGCGCCGTGGAGACGGCCAAGATCGTCGGGAGCGCGTACAAGGATCCGAAGACCGTGATCATCCACGAGCTCGTCCCCACCGAGAGCGGCGAGAAGTTCGCGGCGTGGGCGCGCGAGGTGAAGGGCGTGCCGGTGGTGGCGGTCGTCGGTCACGAGCCGCATCTGAGCGAAGTGGCGAGCTGGCTGCTCACCGGACAGCCGCGCTCGGTGATCGATTTCAAGAAAGGCGCGGCGCTCGCGATGGAATTCGAGGGCATGCCGGCCGGCGGGACCGGCGTGCTCCTCTGGGCGCTGACGCCGCGGCAGATGCGCCGCCTCGCCGTGAAATAGTCGTGCCACTGCCCGCCGATCTCCTCGACCTGCCCGCGCCGCAGGGCGCGCGCCTCGTCGCCCTCGAGCGGCTCGACCGCCTGCTCGATGCGCGCGTGCGCCTCGGGCATCCCGAGGATGTGGAGGCGCTCCACGATTTCCGCGTCGCGCTGCGCCGGCTGCGGAGCGTGCTGCGCGCGTACCGTGAGCCGCTCGCGAACAGCGTGGGGCGCGGCACGTTCCGGCGGCTGCGCGATCTCGCGCAGGCGACCGGCGAGAGCCGCGATCTCGAGGTGCATTCTCGCATGGCTCGAAGGGCAGCGCGTGACGCTCACGCCGCGACTGCGCATCGGACTCGACTCGATCCGCCGCCGGCTCGCGGAGCGCAAGGCGAGAGCGGACCAGCGCCTCGAGCGCGCGATCGACGGCACGTTCCCGCATCTCGCGCATCGCGTGCGGCGCCGTCTCGCGCGCTACGATGCGCCGGTGCTCGGCGGCCCATCGCACGCCGATCCGCCCTTCGCCGCGGCGATGGCGCTCGGCGCGCGCCGGAAGATCGAGGAATTGCGCCTGGCGTTGGACGCCGTGCACAGCGCGGCCGACGACACCGATGCGCATTGCGCGCGGATCGTCGCGAAGCGTCTGCGGTATCTGCTCGATCCGGTGTCGACCCTCGTACCCGGCGCCGCGGCGTTGAGCGAGAAGCTCAGCGAGCTGCAGGACCAACTCGGCGTGCTGCACGACGCGCACGTGTTCGCGCCGGAACTCGTGGCCGCGGCGTCGGCCGCCGCGGGCGAGCACGCGCGGCGCGAAGCGATGGCCGTCGTGTCGCACGGCAGCGAGGCGAGCGCGGCGAAGCGCGTGCATCAGCGCGACCCGCAGCCGGGATTGCTCGCGCTCGGCGAGCGCGTGCGGTTGAGCGGCGAGGTCGCGTTCGGGCGCGTGCGCGAAGAGTGGTTGGGCGGCCGCGCCGTGGGATTCTTCGCGAACGCGGAGCGGGTGGCCGACGCGCTGAACGCGCGCGCGAAACCGCTGCTCGAGATCGAGCGGAAGTATCTGCTGAACCATTTCCCGGCGGCGGCCGCCGGCGTGCCGGCGGAGGAGATCGAGCAGGGATACGTGCCCGGCCAGCGGCTCATCGAGCGGCTCCGCCGCGTCACGACGCCGGACAGCGTGCGCTGGTACCGCACCGTGAAGACCGGCGCGGGGCTCGTGCGCACCGAACTCGAGGAGGAGACGACGCGCGAGATCTTCGAGGCGATGTGGCCGCTCACCGAGGGGAAGCGCGTGCACAAGCAGCGCCATCGCGTGCCCGACGGCGATCTGGCGTGGGAGATCGATCACTTCGTGGACCGCGACCTCACGCTCGCCGAGATCGAACTCCCCAGCGCGGACGTCCAGCCCGTGCCGCCGGATTGGCTGCAATCCTACATCGTGCGCGACGTGACCGACGAAGCGGAGTTCGTGAACTTCAATCTCGCGAAGTAGCGAGTAGGTGACTCCGCGAGGCGTCCGTCGCGAGGCCGCCCCCGGCTCCACCGCCTGCGCGCTTACACGCTTCGAGCCTCGCGGCTGAACGGCGCCGCGAGTCTCTCGCTACGCGCGAAGGCGGCTCCGCCGGGGACAGCCTCGCTCCTTCTCCTCCCTGTGGCCTGCTCTCGCCTTTGCGGTTTGTCCGCGAACCCACCAGCCGCCGCGACCAAGGAGTTCCGCGCGCGCCGGCGTCTCGCGCTTATTTGTTTCGAGGCCCAACGGCGGTGGGAATGGCGTAGTCCCGCGCTCGATCTAGAGGCGAGGCGCGCACCCCGGAGGGCGGCGCCCGCGCGTAGCGAGAGACTTGCGGCGCCGTTCAGCCGCGAGGCTCGAAGTGTGTAAGCGCGAGCGCCGACCCGAAGCGGGTGCGCGCCTCGCCGGACCCGCGCGCTGAGCACGCAGTTCCCACGCACGACTACGCTCACGAACTATAGAGGCCGCGAGCTCCAGGTCACGCTCCACTCCTTGGTCTCGCCCGGCTCCAGCCACGACGCGCTTTTCCATGACCCCAGCGCTTCCGTGAGCGAGTCCGGCGCGCCGCTGCTCGGGCCGATCGACAGATTCACCTGCGGCCGGCGCTTCGGATGCGATGACCATCCCTTCCGGTTCACCCAGATCGCGACGAACGGCGCGTGCGACGCGTCGAAGCTCATGTCGAGCCGCGCATCATCTTCCACCAACGCAGTGTGGCCCTGCGCGGCATCCACGAACAGCCGGTACGCGAACCGGCGCGCGATCCCATCGGGCCGCGACAGATCGTGCAGCTTCCCCGCGCTCGCGACGCGCGGCCACCGGCTCTCCGATCCCACGCCGCCGAGTTCCACGCCATGCTGCCGCCACACGCGCACGCGCGCGCCGTCCGCGAGTTCGATCCGCGTGTGCTTCGTGAGCGCGAACAGCGGCTGCGCGCTCCACAGGTACGGCAGGAGATCCAATCCATCGTTCTGCACCGCGTACCGCATCAGCACGCGGCCATCGTTCGTCACGTGCAGCGCGCGCACGAACCGGTACGGCATGCGGTCGCTCACCCATTCCGCACGTCGCGAACACGCCGTCCTCGCGCGTCTCGAGGGAGAACGTGGTCGGCTGGTTCCACAGCTCGCCGTGCTCCGGCAGCGCGAGGCCGCTGTACGCGTTCGGCAGGTGCAGCGCGGAGTAGCGCCCGGTGATCGCGGGCAGGCTGCATGCGGCGGCCGTGGGGAATCGCTCGTCGTAGCCGCCGCTGTCGGGGATCTCGCCCGCGCGATGCGGCGTCTTGGGATCGCTCCACAGCCACTCGCGTCCGCCGAGCCGCATCGAGACGATCTTCCCTCCGAGCGCCGGCGCGATCACCACCGTGGAACCGCCGGCCTGGAGTTCGGCGGTGCCGTATGCCGGCGCGGGAACAGCGCTCACGCGATCGCGGACGGATCGATGCCGCGACTCGCGAAGATGCGCGCCACCGCATCGCCGATCTTGTTGTTCGGCGTGCTCGCGCCCGCGGTGATCCCCACGCGCAGCGCACCCGATGCGCGGGAGCCACGCCTCGCGCTCGATCTCCTCGGCGCGCCCGATCGGCTTATGCCGTATCGTGCCGCGCGCCGGATCGATGGCCGTCGCATCTTCCACGTGGTACGTCGTCACGCGCTCCGCGCAGATCGCCGCGAGCGAGATCGTGTTGCTCGAGTTGTAGCCGCCGATCACCACCATCACATCCAGCGGCTCGGTGAGCAGCGCTTGCACCGCATCCTGCCGGTCCTGCGTGGCGCTGCAGATCGTGTCGAAGCTCCGGAAATGCTCGGCACGCCACTCGGCGCCGCGTGCGCGCTCCATCGTGCGGCCGATCTCCTCCGCGATCGCGAGCGATTCGCGCGCGAGCATCGTCGTCTGGTTCGCGACGCCGATCTTCGAGAGATGCACGTCCGGATCGAAGCCGGGCGACACCGCGGCGGCGAAGTGCGCGAGCAGCGCCTCGCGCGTGATACTCCCCTCGAGGAATTCGCAGACGATGCGCGCCTCCGCCATGTCGCGCACGATGAGATAGTGACTGCCCGGGTGCGTCTCCACCTGCGAGGCCGTCGCGCGCGTCTCCTCGTGGTAATGCTTGCCGTGGATGACCGAGGTGAACCCATCGCGCGCGTAGCTCTCGACGCGCTTCCAGACGTTCAGCACCGAGCCGCAGGTGGTATCCACCATCACGCAGCCGGTGGCACGGAGCGTCGAGAAGTCGCGCATCGTGACGCCGAAGGCGGGCAGGATCACCACATCCGCGGGCACGATGTGCGCATAGTCGAACACGCCATCGATGGGCTCGAGGATCTCGACGCCCATCGCCCGAAGGTTCGCGTTCACGTGCGGATTGTGGATGATCTCGCCCACGAGCACTACGCGGCGGTCGGGGAACTTCCGCCGCGTCTGGTATGCGTACTCCACCGCGCGCTCCACGCCATAGCAGAACCCGAACTCGTGCGCGAGCCGGATCGTCGTGTCGCCCGCGGTGAGCGTATGGCCGCGTTCGCGCAGGAGGTCCACGAGATGGCCGGCGTAGTCGGCCACCAGCGTCTCCTGCACCTCGGCCTTGAGGCCGAATCCCTTGCGGAAATAATTCGCGTCGGCAGCGCCCGTCATGGAGCGGAATCTAGCTCGGAAACAGCAGGGGCGCGTGTGGTCGTTGACGTGTGGCAACGGCGAGCAGCAGGGGCGCGTGTGGTCGTTGACGTGTGGCAACGGCGAGCAGCAGGGGCGCGTGTGGTCGTTGACGTGTGGCAGGGGCCCGCGCCGCTCGACTGTACGGCCCGCGTTCGGTTCCCGCCGCCCCCGTGGCGCGCTAGCATCCGGGCATGCCTCCCGCCGCTCCGCCCCCGCCCCTGCTCCGCCCGCGCGCGCTCGTGAAGGGCGACGCGATCGGCGTGGTCACGCCCAGCTACACGCCCAAGGCGCCGTGGCTGCTGCGCGGCGTGAAGTCGCTGGAGCACGCCGGCTTCGAGGTGGTGCTGGATCCGGAGATCACCGACAGCCGCCGCTTCAAGCGCGTGGATGACGAACGACGCGCCGAGAATTTCATGAGCGGCTGGCTCGATCCGCGCGTGAAAGCGGTGGTGGCCGCCACCGGCGGATACGGCGCCACGCGCATGATCCCGCACCTCGAGGCGGATGTCTTCCGCAAGAATCCGAAACCGTTCGTCGGCTACTCCGACGTCACCGCGCTGCATCTCTGGATGATGAAGCGCGTGGGACTCCGAACCTTCCACGGCCCCACGGTGGATGATCTGATCCCCACGACGCGCGACGCGACAATGGTGTCGTTCATCGCGTCGCTCACCACGCCGCGCCCCGCCGCGAAGCTCGGCAAGGGCATCGCGCGCGTGGTGCGGAAGGGCACCGCCACCGGCCGGCTCACCGGCGGCAATCTCTCGCTCGTGCAGCAGAGCATCGGCACGCCGTACGAAGTGGACACGCGCGACGCGATCCTCTTCCTCGAGGAGACGCGCGATCCCATGAGCGTGCTCGACGAGCGGATCGTGCACCTCCGCGCCGCCGGACTCCTCAAGCGCGTGAGAGGCATCGTGATCGGTCAGCTGCCGATCGACCGCTCCGAGGAAGATGATTTCGAGAACTTCATTCTCGACCTCTTCGCCGATCTCGACGTGCCGATCCTCGCCGACTTCCCGGCGGGCCACGAGGCGCCGAACCTCACGCTCCCGTTCGGCACACAGGTCGAGCTGGTCGCCGACGAGACCGCCGGCTGGCTGAGCTACGCCGAGGACGCGCTCGAGGCGTAGACCTTCCGCGCCGCGGCGCGGGCGTCGTCGGTCGCCAGCGCGTACGGTTCGAGCGCGCGGCGGATCCCATCGGGCAGCGGCGTCTTCTTGAAGCCATCGCGCGACACGCAGACGAGCACCTGATGCGTGGCCGCATGCAACTGGGACGCGTCCTCGTTCATCACGTCGAAGTTGATCGTGAGCGACGTGCGGCCCATGTGGCTGAAGTACGTCACCACACGCAGATGGTCATCCAGCCGCGCCGGCGCGAAGAATTCCGCGTGCATCACTTTGCGCGGCAGCCACACGTCGTAGCGCTCGAACATCCCGCTGAATGGCAGTCCCGCCGCGCGGAAGATCTCCGACTCGGACAGTTCGCTGAAGCGCAGATACGCGCCGTAGCAGATGATCCCCGCGAGATCAATGTCGCCCCAGCGGACGTATTCCGAGAGGATGAATGGTTTCTTCTCCATCGGTGAAAGGTATCTTCGACTCGTGCATCGTGCATCGTGCCTCGCCGATGCACGAGGTCCGATGCACGCCTTGCCGCGCACACCGCACTTCGGTAACGTCGCATCATGTCGTGGCTCTTCATCTCCGACCGGCTCTGGCTCGACTTCGTGAACACGGACGACACGCACCGGCGCCTCCGCGTGGATGCGCTCCGTGATTTCGACGCGCTCGCGCTGTGGCTGCAGGCCGCCGGCGTGCTCGACGACGAACGCACCGCCGCGATGCTCCGCCGCGCGCGCGAGCAGCCCGCCGGCGCGAGCGCCGCGCTCGCCGATGCCCGCCGCGTGCGCGCCGCGCTGCGCGCCCTCGCCGAGCGCGGCGTGCAGCAGCCACTCGTCGTGCAGGACGCGATCGACGAGATCAACCGCGTGCTCGGCCGCAGCGCCGGCACGCGCCGCGTGGAATCGCGCGACGATGGCGCGTTCGTGCGCAGCTTCGTGCCGGGCGGCGACGCCTTCGCGGGACTCATGATCCCCGTGGTCGAGTCGGCCGCCGATACCCTCGTGCTCGGCGAACTCGTGCGCGTGCGGCGCTGCGCCGACGCCGGCTGCACGCGCGTCTTTCACGACGAAAGCAAGAACGGCCGCCGCCGCTGGTGCGACATGAAGAGTTGCGGCAACCGCGCGAAAGCCGCCCGTCACCGCCGCGCCCACGCCACGCACTTGTAGTCGAATCCCGAATCCCGAATCCCGAATCCCGAACTCTCAGCAGCGAATGGCCGACATAGACGTCGTCAGAACGTACCTGGAGATGACCTCTCCTTCGCAGTTAGTGGGCGCCCCCCTCGACCGCCGCGCGCGCGTCGAGCACGCCTCCGCGTGCACGATCTCCTTCTTCCGCTATCTCTACCGTGAAGTCGGCCGCCAATACCATTGGCGCGACCGCCTCGTCTGGACCGATGAGCAATGTCGCGGCCGCCTCGACACCCCCGGCGTCGAGCTCGGGGTGCTCTATTCCGAGGGAACGCCCGCCGGCTATTTCGAGTTGGAGCGCTGCGGCGACGGCAGCGTCGAGATCGTCTACTTCGGACTGATGCCGGAGTTCGTCGGCCGCGGATTCGGCAAGCAGATGCTCAGCGCCGCGGTGGAGCGCGCGTGGGCGATGGGTGCGAAGCGCGTGTGGCTGCATACCTGCACGCTCGACAATCCCGCGGCGCTGCCGAACTACCTCAAGCGCGGATTCGCCGCGTTCAAGACGGAGACGTACTCCGTGCCCGCGCACGCGCCCGTGCCGGTCTCGGCCGCACCGCCGCCCGCGTAGCGCTCAGCGCCGCCCGCGCCGGCCGCCGCCTTTGCGGCCGTGCTTGCCGCCGCGATCGTGTTTCTTCACGCGCTCGCGCCGCTCCTCGCGCCGCGACGGCCGCGCCGATTCGCGCGCGATCTCGTGATCGGTCCACGGCCGCTCGAGCACCTCCTGCAATTCTTCCAGCGTATTCCCGCGCGCCGCGCCACGCTGCCCGCGCGTCACGATGAATCGCAGCGGACGGTCGAGCATGGGCAACTCCGACTCGTGCAGCGTGCGCGCCATCTTCTCCGGCAATCGCAGACGCGCCACGGCGACGGGCGGGCCGCCCGGCGGTTCTTCCACGTCGTACTCAATGTCCACCTCGCGATCACGCACCGCCACCTCGCTCGGCAGCGCCATCCAACGCGCGCGATCGCTCTCGTTCACCCGGCCACTGAGATCGAGCGTGAGGTCGGCCGCGCGGAATTCGTCGAGCGAGTTCACTCCCGTAAGCCGTGCCTCGTACAACGACGTGAGGTCCGCCATGCTGAGCCGCGGTGTTGCGGCGCCGCTCCGCCGCCAGAGTTCACGCGCCTCGTCGATCGCGTCGTGGTTCCGCTTCACCGCGACGTGCCGCGCCTCTTCGCGCGCCAGCGACTCCGCGAGCGCGTGCCGCGCCGCCGCCGCGTACTCGGGCGGGAATACATCGATCGATTCCTGCTCGCGCCCCAGCTCGAAGCCGAAATAATCCAGGCGCCGCCGCACCAGCAGCGGGTCGCGCTTGCGGTGCCAGTCGAGCACGAGCTCGGCGTCGCCCTGCGTCGCGTACTTCTTCACGAGATCGAATGCGACCTGCGTGCCCTCGATCGCCGCACGCGGGATGCCCGAGCGGTCGGCGAAATAGCGGAGCGTTCCCGCGATCGCGCCCCATGTGCCGCACACGCTCGTCTTCGAGATGCGCACATCGCCGCCGTCCGCGGTCTGCTCGTCGATCACCAGGTCGAGCGGCATGAAACGCGCGAGGAGGTCCGCGAACTTCCGCAGCACCGCGTCGTCGGCGTAGCGCATCTCGCGCGGCAGCGGCATCTCGAGGGCGCGGTATACGCTCGCCATCCCCAGCGCCGCGTCCTCCACGCTCTTCACGAGCGCGCCGCGCGCCTCCGCCCATTCCACGACCTCATCATGGAACAGATGCCTCGGCAGCTCGAACACTTTCCCGACGTAGCCGTGCGCGCGGAATGCATCCACGTACAGGTTGTACGACGTGAGGTGATCGCTGCCCGGCACGATGAGCCCTTCGAGATCGCGCTCCTCGCGCGTCATGCGATGGAGGCTCTCGATGCTCGCCATCACCGCGACGAAGGGCACGAGCTCCTCCTCCGCGTGCACGAGCAGTTCGGCCCACGCGCGCTCCACCGGCAGCGCTTCCACGGCTTTGCCATAGCGCGACAGCCGTCCGTTCTCGATGATCCCGCGCGATTCCAGCAGCGCCATCGCGCGGCGGTACGCGCTCTTGTCGAGCGGCACGGGCAGATCCAATTCGTCGGCGCGTACGCCGAGCGCCGCGCTCGTGAGCGCCACGCGTTCGGAATCGCCCGCGAGCTGGAACTCCGGCGCCACCGGCCGCAGGGAATTGAAATCGATCTGCCGGTCGCTCAGCATGAACACGCGCCCACCCTCGACGCGTCCGTGCACGCGGCCGGCCATCTGCAGGATCTCGTTCGCACCGAGGTGCGTGCGCGTGAGCACGTTCTTGCCGCGCTCGATCACGTTGGAGAATCGCGTGTCATCGATCACCACCGTGTCGAGCCCTGACACGTTCAGCGCGCTCTGTCCCGCCGCCGTCATCGCGAGCAGATACGGCTTGTGCACTTCGCCCTCGAGGAAGGGGCGGATCACGCGCACCGGCTCGCCACCGTGATAGAACGCCGTCGTGATCTTCGGCGCGCGGCGCGATACGAGTTCGGCGACCTCTTCGACGCCGGCCCGCGTCGGCAGGAACACGCCCACGCCGCGCCGTTCGCGCGTCATTTGGCCGAGCCACTTCTCATCCATGAAATCGAGCGGACGGCGGTCCACCACGGTCACGCGCGCCGCGCGCGAGGGATCGAACGCCGTGGTCTCGAGCACCGCGGCGCTCTCGAGATACCGCGCGTAGAACGACGGATCCACCGTCGCGGAGAGCCAGATGAACCGGCACCCGACGCGCTTGCCGAGCGCGAGGCACAATTCCAGCTCCGCGCTCGTCTGATGGATCTCGTCCACGAGCAGCGTGTCGCGCAGCAGGATGTCGCCGTCCTGGAACCAGCGGCGCGCGATGCCGGTGGTGACGATCACCACGTTCCAGGTGGGCGTATCGGGCGTCGCCTCGCGTTCGCGATTGACGACGCCGACCCTCAGTTCCTTCGTGCCGAGGATCGTCTCCGCGATCGGGCGGATCGCGAGCGTCTTGCCGGTGCCCGTGCCGGCGACGATGCCGAATCCGCTCCCGGCGCCCGCCAGCGTGCGGATCTCGGCGCCGTGTTCGCGTTCGAGCAGCGTGTCGATGTGCAGATGCATCGCCATCTCGATCGTCTCGCACGCCGCGCGCGTGGGCGCGATGACGATGACGCGTCCGGTCGCAGGCCTCGCCGCGACGAACGCGTCATGATCGAGTGGGAGATACGGGTCGCGGACCCGCCGTTGCTGCTGCTGCTCGCCGCTCAGTTGCCGTGCGGCGGTTTCGTGTGCACGGGCGTCGCCGTCGATTTGGCCGGACCGGACGTCGCGCCGCCATGCCCCGCGGGCTGGCGCACCACGGTCGGCGGCGCCGCCGGATGCGCCGCGGGCTTCGGCGAGGTATGAACAATGAATGCCGGGGGCGGAGCGTTCCCGCCGAACGTCGCGGCAGCCGCCGGACTGGTGGTCGCGGAAGTCGGGCGGGGCTCGGTGTGCGTGTCGGGTGCCGCCGTCTCGTGCACCGAGAGCGGCGTGGTGGAGGCCGGCATCGACGACGATGCGTTCGCCGGAGGATTGCCCTGGCCCGGCGTCGCGACACTCGCCGACGGCTGGTCGCCGAACACGACGTGCGCGTTCGCGGGACGGCGGCGTACGGCGGTCGCGCAGTCCGTCGGCGCCGGCTGGCGGTCAGCCGGCACGCCGTCGATCCAGATGCGGCACATGCCCGCAGGCGGCTTGAAGCCCGCGGGAACGCCCGATGACCCCGCCGCGCTCTGGGCGCCGACAGGGCTCGCGATCAACGCGCTGATGGTCAAAACGCTCACGACCAACGACTGTCCTGACATCGCTTCTCCTCTTCGCCCGAGCTTCCGGGCACGCTCAAGCATACCCCGCTGACGCGAAAAAGCGCCATACCCGGCGCCGCCGTTACTTGCCGCCCTTCGCACCCTCGCCGCCCGCCGCGATCCGGCTCAGGATCTCGCCCGGGTCGGCATGCCGGCCCAGCTTGGATTTCTCGAAGATGGGCCGCCCGTCCATTGCCACCTCGAAGCGCCCGCCGCGCGATGGGACCAGCTCCACCTCCGCCGCCGGATACTTCGCCTTGATCTCCGCCGCCAGACCGGTGGCGCGAGGCTCGTAGTTTCAGACGGTGCAGTATTCGATCGAGATCTTCACGTCGCCTTGACCCGTGCGAGAAAGTGAGTTGGAACAATGCGACGAGCGGGCTTTGGATGCCACTCCGCGGCGCCGAACTCTTATGATACCTGCCGCGCAACCAGGAGCGCTCATGCGGGCCGGCCATACGCTTCCAGAATTGCTCGTCGTACTCACCATTACGGGGACGCTTACCGCCGTCGCCGCGCCACGCGTGCAGCTCGCGCGCGATCAAGCCGTCGTCCGCGACGGCGCCACCGAGATCGTGGCCACGCTGCGCGCCGCACGTTCCGCCGCCCAGCGCCGCGACGCGCGCGCCGTGGTCGCCTTCGACACAGCAACCGCCGCCGCGCTGCTCACCGTAGAGCACGATACCGTGCTCGTACACCAATTCGGCGCCGAACTCGGCGTCACGCTCGAAGCATCGCGCGACAGCGTGATCTACGGTCCGAGCGGCCGCGGCTACGGCGCCGCCAATACCACGTTGATAGTCCGTCGCGGAGCGGCGGCGGATACGGTGACGGTGTCGAGGCTCGGGAAGGGTAAGACGGGCACACTGAAACTGCGGGCTGTCGGCTGTTGGCTGTCGCTTGCAACAGCCGACAGCCGACGGCCTGCCGTTCGAACTAGGTTCCGAAGTCGTATCCGGGCACGGAAATCCGGGGAATCGGAGTTCCGAGTACGCGCTCAATGAGCCGAACGGTACCGATCTCGTCGGGCGACATGAGTGTATACGCATCGCCCGTTGCCGCCGCGCGGCCGGTGCGGCCGATACGGTGCACGTAGTCCTCGGGCTGCGCGGGCACGTCGTAGTTGATCACGTGCGAGATGCCCGCGATGTCGAGGCCGCGCTGCGCAATGTCGGTGGCAACGAGCACCTTGGTCTTCCCGCTCTTGAATGACGCGAGCGCCGAGGTGCGCTGGCCCTGCGACTTGTCGGCATGGAAGGCATTGGCGTCGATCCCGGCCTTCTCGAGATGGCGCACCACGCGGTCCGCGCCGTGCTTCGTGCGCGTGAACACGAGCACCGAATCCATGCCGTCCTTCTTGAGCAGCTCCACGAGCAGCGCCGTCTTCCGTTCCTTCGGCACCGGGTACACCGCATGCGCGACGGTATCCACCTTCTGCGTGCGCAGCCCCATTTGCACCACGATCGGCTTGCGCAGGTACTTCCGCGCGAGCGCCTCGACCTCGGCCACCATGGTAGCGCTGAAGAGGAGCGTCTGGCGGTATTTCGGGAGCTGCGCGACGATCTTGTTGATCTGCGGCGCGAAGCCCATGTCGAGCATGCGGTCCGCTTCGTCGAGCACGAGCACCTCGAGATCGTCGAACACCACGTTCTGGCGCTCGAGATGATCGATGAGGCGGCCCGGCGTCGCGACCACCACGTCCACGCCGGCACGCAGCGCGCGTTCCTGCGGTCCGAGCGGCACGCCGCCGTACACATCCACGACCTTCAGGCCGCTGTGTTTGGCGTATTTCGTGAAGCTCTCCTTCACCTGCGCGCACAGTTCGCGCGTCGGAGCGAGCACCAGGCAGCGGGCGCGGCGCGGGCCGCCCATGAGCCGCTGCACCAACGGCAGCGTGAACGCCGCCGTCTTCCCCGTGCCTGTTTGCGCGAGGCCGATCACGTCACGCCCCTGGAGGGCGAGCGGGATCGCATTCTGCTGGATGGGCGTCGGATGCTCGTATCCAGCCTCCGCCACCGCTTTGAGCAGCGCCGGCGCGAGGCCGAGCGATGCGAAGGTGACGGCACTTTCAGTTGTCTCAGTCATTTCACTCTCACGGTGCCGTGGTCGCTCGCCAAGCCGCTCACGCGGCGCTGCGCCGGCACTCGATTATTCCGCCCCGGCGCATTTGCGACGCGGCATCCGCCAAGATCCAATCGTATGAACGAGGATTCGTGCGGTCCAGCGACCTGAGGCACTCTCATATCCCCGCTCCGCGTTTGCGGGCGGCCTGCGCGAGTGCGGCGAACGCAGTCTTCAGCTCGATTCGAGCTTGGGTAATGTAACCGGTGGGCGGCTCCCGGCGCTACGGCGAAAGGAATTCGACCAAAGCGCGGTTCGTCGGTTCGGGCGCCTCCTCGTTGACCACGTGGCCGGCGCCTGGCACCAGCACCAGGCGCGCGTTCGGCAGCCGAGCCGCCACCCGTCGCGCGCGATCGGACGACACGATCCGCTCCTCCGTGCCGGCGAGGATGAGCACGGGCATCGTCAGTCGCGCGAGCTCCTCGGGAGTGAGCAGCCGCCAGTCGAATTCGCGCAGGAGCAGGAAGAGCGCGCGCACGAAGTTCGGGTCGGCGGTGGGCGCGTAGTACTCGTCGACATCCCGCTCGGTGGGCTTCGCGAGCGACCCGTACGCCCGCTCCAACACGGCGCGAAAGGTCCAGCGCGCCGTGAGCGGATCGATGAGGTCGAACGAGCGCAGCGGGAGATGTTTCATGAGTGCGACGCCATGCACGCGTCCGACACCCACGGCGGCAATGAGCGCCAGCCGCGCCACGCGTTCCGGCGCGTCGAGCGCCATCTGCGCGGCGATCTTCCCCGCCATGCTCTGCCCCACGAGGCGCACGCTCCGAAGTTCGAGCGCATCCAGCACCTCGAGCGCGTGCGCGGTCATTGCGGGAAGCGTGTACTCAGCGGGCTCCTCCGGCTTGTCGCTGAGCCCCTGTCCCTTGAGGTCCACCGCGATCACGCGCATCCCCGCGGCCGCCAACGCCGGAATGTTCTTCCGGTAGGCGTATACGCAGCCGCCCCAGCCAGTGAGCAGCATGACGGGCGGTCCGCTCGCGGGGCCGGACTCGACTACTCGCACACGCACGCCCGCCGCAGTCTTGATGTAGCGCGCCGCTACGTCGCCGATTCCGGCGGGGTACATCTCGGATGCACTGAGCCGAGCATCGTTCACGGGGCGGTATCGACGCACGACGCACAACTCACGCCGTACAGGCCGTTCACCCTACGATCAGCCCTCTCCCCGCGTACCGGCCAATGAGCCCCAGGCGGAAGGTGACGTTCGCCAGGCGATCCTCGGCGGTCGCGTGCGGCTCGAGCGGGAAGCTTGGCCACACGTAGGGATTGTTCGACCGCATGAGCGCCGCTCGCTTGGGCGGCTCCCAGATGCCGCGACTGTCGCAATCGTCGAGGAAACGGTCGAACAGCTTCGTCCAGTTCTCGTTCCGGCGGAGGAAGCCGAGTCGCGAGAGGGTCTCGAGCCACCAGAGCGCGCCCGGAGTGTCCGCGTCGGCGGCGTTGCGGTGCGGGAGCGGATCGCCCATCACGAGAATGGGGCATCTCCAACACCTTGCGGCCGACGCGCATCGCCGCGGTGGCGCGCGGTACCGGCTGCATCAGGTAGTTGTACAACCGGTCGAGCGTACCATAGTGCTCGCTGCGGAAGAGCGGCATGTGCGCGAGCATCGTGAGCATGTGCACCGACGGCGGTGCCGCTTCGGGCACCAACACGTGCTGGTTGCCCACGCGCGCGAACGGCTTCGCGGCGTGCGGACTGCGCAGGAAGACGTCGAGCCGCTCGATCAGGCGCCGCGCCGCGCCGCGAAGACGCGGGTCGCTCTCGTAGCCCGCCTGTGCGAGCACGCCGGCCGCGGCCTCGCGTAGGATGCCGCGCCCCACGCGAGTCGCGTCGGGGTCGACCTTCCCCTTGCCCGCCAACTCGTACAGGAATGCCGGATCCTCATCTTCGGCGAGCAACCGGAACAGCGCGCGACGCGCGAGCAGCAGCGGCGGTGAGTCCTTGTCCCACCCATATTCGATCAGCCGGCGCACGGCGATGATCGTGCCGATGCCATCGTGCGGCTCGGATCGCGCGGCGGGCACCGACAGCATCTCGCCATTCCACGTGCCATCGGGGCGCTGCGTGAGCGCGAGGCGGATCGCGGGCGGATACGAGTACGGCAGGATCGAAAGACGCTGGGGCTCCGTCAACGATCCGCGCGCCACCTCTGTAATGGCGCGATACTGTATCGGTACTGAAGCGTTCTCAAGAAGCCAGCTCAGCGGGAACTTCACGCTCGCTGGCTCGACTACCTCGGGCCTGGCAGGCTGAGGCGGAGACATCGGCAGGGTCAAGGAACCCTCTGTTTTGCGATTAAGTCGTTGTCCTACAACACGATAAGCTGATCATCGTGACAATTCCATCAATGCGGGGAAGGATAGCACGTTTTGGCACAAACGCTAGTGCCTCTTAACGTTGGGACGGGTGCTCCGTCTCATTGAACAGCATTCATCGCTTTTGGTGCATGGGACGTACAGCAGCACTGGCATCAACGGAGAGAGGATATGAAGCGCATCGTTTCGATGGTGATCACCGCCGCGATCGCCGCGGCTGGCGCGACGCCGCTCGCGGCACAGACCGCGGCGCCACAGACCGCGGCGCCACAGACCGCGGCGCCGCAGGCTGCGGCGCCGACCGCCGCGCGTTCGCATCGGCACGGCGGGCAGGGCGGTTATCAGTGGCAGCGTGTGGGCGCGAACTCCTGGTATCGTGGGCCGGGGAGGGCCGGCCGTCGGCCATCGGCCATGGGCAATCGCTACGGCGCGGGCATGCGCTCGGGCCGTGCGAACTACGGCCGCGCGAATTACGGCCGCGCCAGTTACAATCGCATGAATTACAATCGCGCCAGCTATCGCCGCATGAACTACAACGCGATGCGCTATGGCCGCATGAATCGCGGCAATGCGCGCCCGCGCGGCGGCGGGATGAACTATCGCGGCATGAACTACGGCCGGCGCGGAATGAATTCCGGTCGCATGGGCCGCGGCGGCATGCAACCCCGCGCGCGCGGATATCGCGGCTATCGCGGCGTGATCTAACACTCCACTAGTTCCGCCAAGCACCTAACGCCGAGAGCCGAGGCCTGCCGTTCAGGGCCTCGGCTCTCTCCGCTTGTGTCCCCCAAAGCCCGGGCCCATCTTCCGAGAATCACCCCCCGGCCCAGCGCATGATCAAGAGTCTCCTCACCCGTCCCGTCTCGAAAGTACCCGACCGGATGCGATTCGACGGCCGCGTGCTCTTCCTCACGTCCGACCCGTCGCTCATGCGCCGGCAGTTGGACGGCGAGGATCTGCCGTACACGTCGGGTGACAGCACGCTGGTGCTCCGCGACAACATTTCGACGGACGAGATCACCCCCGCCTACATCTGCTACTATTTCGACGAGACGCTGGGCGAGTTCCCGTACCTCGGCCTCAAGTGCGGCGAGGAATTCCCCGTCACGCGCGGCTCGGTGAAGAAGGGTGGATTCGTCGCGAGCGTCTCGGGCAAACGGCGCGGCAAGGGATCGTCGCGCGAGCAGTCGCCGTACGCCGAGATGATGGCCGGGATCAAGCTGGTGATCGCCGAGAACATCGAGCGCATCTATCGCGAGAACTGCCAGAATCTGGGCGTCTTCGCGAGCACCGATTTCGGGTTGATCGAGCGCGTGCGCCGCGGCGAGGAGATCCCGCTCACGGAATTCACGAAGGGCGAGGGCGGGATCACGCGCGGGATCATCGAGTACGGCGGGCTGTTCAACTACAATGTCGCTCGGCTGCAGGGGAAAGTGGCCGTGCCGGAGATCACGACCAAGCCGCGTCCGATGACGATCGCGGAGAAGATCTTCGCGAAGCACTGGGTGCGCGACGCGGCGTCGGGAAAGGCGGGCATTCCAGCCGTGCGGCCGGGCGATGAGGGGTTCGTTCAGACCGACATTCGGTTCAGCCACGAGTATGTGACGCCGATGTCGGCGATCTTCTTCGAAGAGCTGGTCGGCAAGGACGAGCCGATCAACGACCCGTCATCCGTGTTCTTCTTCCGCGACCATCTCACCTTCCTCGACCAGGTGATGCGGCCGGAGCACGTCGAGATGGGACTGCTCGATGTCGCGAACCAGCTCGAACAGAAGCAGCGCGAGTTCGCCGCGGCCAAGGGCATCAAGCTCTATGGCCAGCTCGACAAGCGGCTCAACCTGATGGGCGCGCTCAACTCGGCGGGCTCCGAGGCGATCTGCCACAGCAAGATCCTCGAAGCGCACGCGGAGCCCGGGCAGATCATCATCGGGAGCGACTCGCACACGCCGCACGCGGGCGCGGTGGGCTGCATTGCGTTCGGCGTGGGCACCACGGCGATCTTCAATTCGTGGATCACCAAGGACGTGCGCGTCGAGGTGCCGAAGTCGTTCAAGGTGCTCGTGCACGGCAAGAAGCCCGCGAACGTCACGGCGAAGGATTTCATGCTCGAGATCCTGCGCCATCCCGTACATCAAGAACGGCGAAGCGATCGGCCAGATCGTGGAGTACGCGGGGGAGGCGGTGCAACAGCTGTCGGTGGATGAGCGCGCGACGATGACCAACATGGCCGCCGAGGTCGGCGCGTTCACGGGCATCATCGCGCCGGACGAGAAGACCGTGGAGTACCTCGTGGCGCAGCGCGGCATGACGGCCGCCGCCGCGCGCGCGCTGTGCGACGGCCTGTTCTCCGACGCGGGCGCGCGAGTACGTGAAGGTGATCGAGATCGACGCGGGGAAGCTGCGGCCGATGATCGCGCTGCCCGGCGACCCGGGAACGGCATGTACGTGGACGAGCTCGAGGGCGACGTGAGAGTGGACATCGCCTACGCCGGGTCGTGCACCGCCGGCAAGAAGGAGGACATGGACATGTACGCGCGCGTGTTCCGCGAGGCGCTGGAGCGCGGGGAGCGCGTGCATCCGGACGTGCACTGCTTCATCCAGTGCGGCTCGCAGGAAGTCTTCGCGTACTGCCGTGAGAGAGGCTACGACAAGACGTTCGCCGACGTGGGCGCGACGTTCATCGAGCCGAGCTGCGGCGCGTGCATCAACGCCGGCCCGGGCGTGTCGCGCACGAAGACCGAGGTCACGATCTCGGCGATCAACCGGAATTTCCCCGGCCGTTCGGGCCCCGGGCAGTTGTATCTGGCCTCGCCGTACACCGTTGCCGCATCTGCGATCGCGGGGAGGATCGTGGAGTGGGAAGGCGAGCGGCAGCTG
The DNA here is from genome assembly GCA_963737845.1 of uncultured Gemmatimonadaceae bacterium. Lineage (GTDB taxonomy): Bacteria > Gemmatimonadota > Gemmatimonadetes > Gemmatimonadales > Gemmatimonadaceae > DATKOH01. Next base: position 749,349 of record CAVTUD010000003.1, read on the forward strand.
GCCAGGACTTGAGAGGGGAATTCGTCGAAATCGCCGGCGCGCGGCTGTACTACTACGCTGCCGGCACGCGTGGCGCGGGCGACACGATCATCTTCCTGCACGGATTCCCCGCCTCGTCGCATCTCTGGCGCGATGTGGTGCCGCACATTCCCGCCGGTCATCGCTCGGTGGTGGTCGACCTGCTCGGCTATGGGCGCAGCGACCGTCCCGCGGATCGCGACCTCTCCATTGCCGGCCACGCCGCGCGCGTGCTCGCGTTCATGGACGCGATGCATATCACGAGTGCCGCCATTGTCGGACACGACCTCGGCGGCGGGATCGCGCAGCATCTCGCCGTGCATCATCCCGACCGCGTGTCGCGTCTCGCGCTCATCTCATCGGTGGGCTTCGACGAATGGCCGCCCGGCGCGCTCAAGACGAGATCCGGACTTGCGATCGCGAAGCGGCTTCCGGCGAAGCCGATGATGGCCATGTTGCGCCGCGCGCTGAAAGGCGCGTACGAAGAGGAGGAGCGTGGCGCGCATTCCACCGAGATGTACCTTCGCACGTTCGAGGCGCCCGGCGGGCGCGAGGCGCTCCTGGCGCACGTCTGCGCGCTCGATGCCGCTGAGACCGAGGCGCTGGTGCCGGGTTTGCAGAAGCTCAAGACCCCGACGGCGATCATTTGGGGCGAGGACGATCCGTTCCTGCCGCTGTCGATCGGGATGCGACTGGAACAAACCATTCCCAAGGCGACGCTGAGTGTTTTGCCCGGGGTGATGCATTATCCGCCCGAGACAGCTCCCGAGAGCGTGGCGAAGCTCCTCGCGCCTTGGTTGAGTCGGAGCTGAAACTGCAGACTGAGACTATAGACTGAGACGTTAGACTACTCCCGCACTTGTGTTCTAAGTCTAAAGTCTCAGTCTGTAGTTACGACTACTTAGCCTTCAACGCGCCGAGCGTGTACGAACTGCGCGAGTTCCAAAGCAGCCAGCTCATGACCCCCGCCGCATATCCCGCTTCGATCTGCGCTCGCACCTGCGTCACGCCGTAGCGCGGCGGGCCGAGGGTGAAGTCCTGGTACCAGGGGCGCACCGTGGCCGCGTTCGCGATCGGCGCACTCCGGCGTTTGGCGTCGCTCAGGCCGCGCGCGATCACGACGCTGGGATGCGCGTTGGGAACGCTCAGCCCGTACATCCCCTGGGCGATAGTGCGACGGGTACATCATCGGCAGGATGACGTCCACCGCGTTCACCGTGGTCTCCCATCGCTGGCCGATGGCCATGCCGGTAGTGTCGGTGGTGGTGAGGCCGAACACATCGGCGGTGACGGCCACGTCCATGCCGCGCAGCCGCGTTCGGAGCATCGAGAGTTGCGCGTGGATCACCTGATCGCGCGTGCGGCCGGCCGCGAGCGGGAACGCCGCTTCGCGCTGGAGGCGTGACTCGTCGGGGAAGCGCACATAGTCGAACTGCACTTCACTGAATCCGAGCTGCACCGCTTCGCATGCGAGATCGGCGGCATAGCGCCACGGCCCGTCCTGATGTGGATCGAGCCACGGCTTCCCGCTCTTGTCGTGCCATGGCCGCGTCGTGTCGGCGCGCGAACGGATCGCCCATGCGGGTCGCGCGGCGGCAAGGATCGGATCCTTCACGACGACGATGCGCGCGATGGGGTAGATGCCGAGCGCGCGCATGCGTGTCGAGCGCGGCGCGGATGCGTTCGGCGCGCATGGGGCGGTTGGTGTCGGCGCCGATCGCGCGCGCGAGCGGCACCTGGGAACGGTAGAGCACGAAGCCACGGTCGTCCTTCACATCGATCACGAGCGCGTTGATCTCGGTGCGCGCGGCGACCGCGATGAGATCGTTCAAGCGTGTGCCGATCGCGGCCCAGCGATTCACGTAGAGACCGCGTACGGGATCGGGCATGGCGACGAGCGGCGGCAGCGGGCGCGCGATCGAATCGAGTGCGGGTGCATGGGACGCAGGGCAGTACCGCTCGATGGCCGGCGCGGGCACAGGTCGCGCCGTCGTCTGCGCCAGCAGCGCGAGCGGCAGTGCCGCCACCAGTACGAACGCCGATCGGCAAGCCATGGCCGCGAAATGTAGCGTCGCCGCGCCGCGAGCGCGTCTTGACCGCGCGATGCCCGGGGCTACGTTCACGCGGCGCCACGTCACAATCCTCTCGGAGCGATCCATGCGTTTCAATGTCATCACCCCCGTTCTCGTCGCCGCCGCGCTTCTCGCGCCGGCGGCCGTCATCGCCCAGCAGCCCGCCGCGACGGATTGGGCCGCGCGCTTCAATGCGCTCGCCGCCGCCAAGGGGCGGAGCCGCCGACAGCCTGCGTCTCCACCAGCTGTTCGCGCTCGACTGGGAGAAATCGAACATCGAGCACCCCGAGTTCGCGACATACACCGGCTATCCCGGCCAGAACGGCCGCTGGACGGACAATTCACTCGATGCCATCGCGCGCCGGAAGCAGGAGGCGAAGCTGCCGCTCGCCGTGATCAATTCGATCGACCGCGCGGCGCTCTCCACGGCCGACCAGTTGAACTACGACCTGTACAAGAAGGATGTTGTCGATGGCATCGAGGGGCAGCGGTTCCCCGGCGAGTACCTCGCGATCTCGCAGCGCGGCGGCCCGCAGGGACTCGCCGAGACGCTGGCCGACAATCCGAACGCCACCGTCGCCGACTATGAGAACATCCTGTCGCGGCTGAACGGCATCCCCACGGTGCTCGACCAAGCGACGGTGCTGCTGCAGAAGGGGCTCGCCGCCAAGGTCACCTGGCCGCGCATCACGCTCCGCGATGTGCCGAAGCAGATCCAGGATCTGATCCCCGATGATCCGATGAAGAGCCCGCTGCTCACGCCCTTCAAGAAGTTCACCATCGGCATCCCGGCGGCGGATCAGGAGCGGCTGCGCGCCGCCGCGGTGAGCGCGTACACCGCGAAAGTGAAGCCGGCGTACCAGAAGTTCCACGACTACCTCGAGAAGAGCTACGTGCCGGGCACGCGCGAGTCGATCGCGATGAGCGCGCTCCCGGATGGCAATGCGTGGTACGCGTACAACGTGCGCATGGAGACCACCACCGACCGCACGCCCAAGCAGATCTTCGACATCGGGATGTCCGAGGTGAAGCGCATTCACGCGCTGATGGACAGCGTGATCGCGTCCACCGGATTCAAGGGATCGTTCGCCGATTTCGTGCAATATCTGCGCACCGATCCGAAGTTCTACTACACGGACTCCGCGAGTCTCGTGCAGGGCTATCGCGACATCGACAAACGCATCGACCCGCAGCTCGTGAAGCTCTTCGGCAAACTGCCGCGCCTCACGTACGGCGTGGGCACGATCCCGAATTACATCGCACCGTCGGCGACCACGGCGTACTACCAGCCGGGCGCGCCCAAGGCGCCGCGCGCGGGCTACTTCATGGTGAACACATACCAGCTGAACGCGCGCCCGAAATGGGAGATGGAAGCGCTCACGCTGCACGAGTCGGTGCCGGGACACCACCTGCAGATCGCGCTCGCGCAGGAGCAGGAGAACGTGCCCGAGTTCCGCCGCTACGGCGGCTACACGGCGTTCGTGGAAGGCTGGGCGCTCTACGCCGAGAGCCTTGGCGCGGACATCGGCATGTACCAGGATCCGATACTCGAAGTTCGGCCAGCTCACCTACGAGATGTGGCGCGCCGTGCGGCTCGTGGTCGATACGGGCATGCACCAGTTCGGCTGGACGCGCCAGCAGGCGATCGATTTCTTCACCGCGAACACCGCGAAGACGAATCGCGACATCATCGTCGAGATCGACCGCTACATCGTCTGACCCGGCGCAGGCGCTCGCGTACAAGATCGGCGAGCTCAAGATCAAGGAGCTTCGCGCGTACGCGCAGACGGAACTCGGCGCGAAGTTCAACATCCGCGAATTCCACGATCAGGTGCTGGGACAGGGCGCGATTCCGTTGAGTCTGCTCGAGTCGCACATCAAGGAATGGGTCGCGTGGAGGAAAACCCAAGCCTGAACTGCAGACTGAGACTCTAGACCGGGACGTTAGAATGCGAACGGCGCGAGTGGTTAACGCATTCTAACGTCTCAGTCTACAGTCTCAGTCTGTAGTTACGACTCCTAACAATTCGGGGCCGCAAGCGCCAGAATAGCCGTATCCTCAGTCTCTTCGGAGTCCGCCCCATGCCAGCCCGATCCAAGTTTCTCATCGCGTGCGCCCCTGATGGCGTTCGCCGCTTCGGCGTCCGCTCAGGCTTCGCCTGTCGACGGCAGTTCGTTCGACACCACCGCCTTCAGTGCGCTCAAGTGGCGCGAGATCGGGCCGTTCCGTGGCGGCCGCTCGGTGGCCGTCGCGGGATCGGCGGCGCGCGTCGCCGAATTCTGGATGGGCACCACCGGCGGTGGCGTCTTCAAGAGCACCAATGGCGGCGACACATGGCTGCCGAGCGGGGAGAAATATTTCGGCGGGACGATCGGCGCGATCGGCGTGAGCGAGTCGAATCCCGACATCGTGTACGTCGGCACCGGCGAGTGGGGGATCCGCGGCAACGTCTCGGCCGGTGATGGCGTGTGGAAGACCACCGACGACGGCAAGACGTGGACGCATGTGGGCATCGAGAGAGCCGGCCAGATCTCGCGCGTGCGCGTGCATCCCACGAATCCCGATATCGTCTACGCCGCCGTGCTCGGACATGCGTATGGTCCGAGTTCGGACCGCGGCGTGTTCAAGAGCACCGACGGCGGGAAGACGTGGCGCAAAGTGTTGTTCCGGAACGATTCCACGGGCGCCGCGGACCTGATCATGGATCCGACGAACCCGGACGTTCTCTACGCGTCACTCTGGCAGGCGGGGCGCAAACCGTGGCAGCTGGTGTCGGGCGGCGCGGGGAGCGGGTTGTTCAAGAGCACCGACGCGGGCGAGCACTGGACGGAACTCACGAAGAACGCGGGGCTGCCGAGCGGGCTCATCGGCAAGATCGGCATCGCGGTGTCGGCGGCGAAGCCAATGCGCGTCACGACGATCATCGAGAACGAGGCGGCGGGCGGCGTGTATCGGTCCGAGGACGGCGGCGCGACGTGGCGCTACGTGAACGGCGATCACAAGCTGCGCGAGCGCGCGTGGTACTACACAATGATCTACGCCGACGCGAAGAACGCGGACGTGCTGTACGCGCCGAACGTCGGACTGTACAAGAGCACCGACGGCGGCGTCACGTGGCGCTGGCTGCAGGAGCCGCACGGCGACAATCACGATTTCTGGGTCGCGAGCAACGATCCGCAGCGGATGATCCAGTCCAGCGACGGCGGCGCCAGCGTGTCGTACAACGGCGGCAAGACCTGGTCGCTGCAGGATTACGCGACGGCGCAGTTCTATCACGTGTCCACGACGAACCATTTCCCGTACCGCGTGTGCGGCGCGCAGCAGGACAACAGCGCAATGTGCGGGCCCAGCCGCTACGCCGGCGGCATCCCGATCGAGCAGTGGTACGATCCGGGCGGGGGCGAGGCGGGCTACATCGAGGCCAAGCCGGATGAGCCGGACATCACGTTCGGCGGCGACAACAGCGGCCTGCTGACGCGGAAGGACCACCGCACGGATTTCCTGCGCATCGTGAACGTGTGGCCGAATAGTCCGGATGGGCACGCGGCCGCCGAGAGCCGGTACCGCTTCCAGTGGACGGCGCCGATCCTGATCTCGCCGCACAATCCGAACGTCGTGTACACAGGCGGCAACGTGGTGTTCAAGACCACGGACCAGGGGCAGAGCTGGACCGCGATCTCGCCCGATCTCACGCGGAACGATCCGAAGACGACGGTCACGTCCGGCGGACCGATCACGCATGACCAGACGACCGCCGAGTTCTACGCCACCGTATTCACGATCGCGGAATCGTTCAAGAAGGAAGGCGTGCTGTGGGCGGGATCGGATGACGGTCTCATCCATGTGACCGTGGACGGCGGCAAACACTGGACGAAAGTGACGCCGACAGGCTTCGGCGATTTCACCCGCGTATCGCTCATCGAGGCGGGGCACTTTGGCGAAGGCACGGCGTACGTGGCCGCGAACCGCTACCAGCTGCAGGATGATGAGCCGCTGATCTACAAGACGAACGATTTCGGCCGCACATGGACGAAGATCGTCACCGGCATTCCGGCCACGGAGTTCGTGCGGAGCGTGCGCGAGGATCCGGTGCGGAAGGGTCTGCTCTTCGCGTCCACCGAGAAAACGGTGTACGTGAGCTTCAATGACGGCGCGCACTGGCGTTCGCTCAAGCGGAATCTCCCGTGGGTGCCGGTGCACGATCTCGCGATCAAGGGCGCGGACCTCGTGGCGGCGACGCACGGGCGTTCGTTCTGGATCATGGATGACATCACGCCGCTGCGGATGATGACGCCGGCCACGGTGGCCGCGTCGCCGCGCGTGTATGCACCGATCGACGCGTACCGCATCCAGTGGGGGCAGGTGTCCGAGACGCAGCCGCCGTCGCAGCCGCTGGGGATGAACCCGTCGAGCGGCGCGATCATCTATTACACGCTCGCCGCCACGGGCCAGGCGGTGACGATCGACATCCTGGATGCGAAGGGGAAGACGATCCGTTCGTTCTCGAGCAGTATGGATTCGCTCGCGCGAGCCGACAGTCTGCTCAAGGAGACGGTGAAGGCCGCGATGGCCGACAGCATTCGCAAGGCGGGCGCGGTGCCCGACACCGCGGCGCTCTCGGACGCGGTGGCCGGATTCGACAATGAGTTCAATCCGCCGTGGCCGCAGCGCGTGCCGCCCGAACCCCGCGCGCCGGACAAGGCAGGGCTCAACAAGTTCGCATGGAACATGAATTATCCCGACGCGCGGCAGTTCACCGGCGCGCTGGGGATGTACAGCACCGGCCCAATGGCGCTGGCCGGATCGTACTGGGTGCGCGTCACGGCGAACGGCAAGTCGGACTCCGCGCGCTTCACGCTCGTGAACGATCCGCGCATCAAGGTGAGCGCGGAGGATCTCAGAGCGCAGTTCGATTTCGAGATGAGAGTGCGCGACACCGTGTCGGCCGGCGTGACCGCGCTGCTCACGGTGCGCAACGTGCGCTCGCAGCTCGCCGATCGCATGGCCAAGATGAAGCCGGCCGACACCGCGGCGGTCGCCGCTGCGGCGAAGTCGTTGCTCGCGCGCATGGCGACGGTGGAACAGACGCTGTACGAGACGCGGATGCGCTCCGACGAAGACAACCTCGTCTACGCACCGGGGCTGCTCGAACGCACGAGCGCTCTCGGCGGGATGGCATCGTCAATGCCCGCCCGGCCGACGAACCAAATGGTGGAAGTGTTCAACGACTTCGCGCCGCAGATCGCCAAACAGTTGAACGAACTGAAAAGCGCGCTCGCGAGCGACCTGCCTAAGGTGAACGACGCGCTCAAGAAGGCAGGCGCGGCGCCGGTCGTGGCGAGTTCGGTGGATGTGATGGTGCCCGCGCGGTCGTTCTGAACTGCAGACTGTCGGCTGTCGCCTGCAACAGCCGACAGCCGACAGTCTGCATTCTGACGTCCGGGTTCACCACCCCTTCAGCGCCATCCAGATCAACGGATACATCGCCATACTCTGGCCTCTGAACTGCGGCCGGAAACCGAACAGGATCACATGCCCCGCGCCCTCGTGCACATCCACGAGCGCGGCTTTGCCGCGAAGTTTGTCGCCGCCGAGCAGCCAGCCGGAGGCGAGCGGGTCCTGCTCGAGCGGATAGAGCGCGACCACCGAGGCGCGCGTGGTGTCCGTCACCTCGAAGGCCGGGCTGTGCTCGAACCACGCCACGGGATGCGCCGTCATCAGCTTTGCGAGCGGGTGGTTGCGATCAATGTACACCGTGAGCAGCGAACCGGGCGAATAGAATTCGCGTGACGGGATCCCTGTGAGCACATCGCGCACCGGGAGATCCAGCGCCGTGATCGCCCATCGGCTCGCATCGTTGAAAGTGACGAGCGTGCCGCCGGCGGCGACGAATTCCTTGAGCGCCGCCGCGCCGGCCTCGCCAATGCCGCCGGTGAGTGAATCCGGGTAGGCCTCATCGGTCGCGCCATCGCGGATCTCGCGCGGCGATTGATCGGGGATGATGATCACGTCGTAGCGCGCGCGCAGCGCGCCGGCGCGCACTTCGGCATTCACCATCGAATGGAAAGGGATCTTGTACTCATCGAAGAGGAATCGCGTCCAGCCCTCGTCGATCGCGCCGGCGTAGCTGCGGTAAATGCCGATGCGGCGTGCCAATGAACCGGAGAGGCCGGGCACTTCGAGGATCGGTTCGTTCACCGGCGCAATGATCTCGCTCACGGGCACCGGGAAGGAATCCGCGGCCGCGACGCCCACACCCATGAGCAGCGGCAGCGTGTGCGCGGTCACGTCGTACGGCTCGCGCGGCGGACCGCCGGGATATTCGCGCATGTCGGGGTAGTGCTGCACTTCGAGCAGCGCCTTCGCGAAGGCGCCGTACGGTTGGGCCGTGAGCACCACGTACGTTCCCGCCGAATACTTCACGTTGTTGATCGCGAAGGGCGTCGTGGCGCGCCGGATCTCGACGCCGCCGCGCTGCAGGATGCGGATGAGGGTGCGGAGCGGCGCCTGGTCGGGCTGCTGCATGGGGATCACGAACGCTGCGGGCCATTTCTCGCGGCCGGCGGCGCGCTTCCCTTCCACCGCGCGCTCGGCGACGCGCGCGAAGCTCTCCATCCACATCGCGCGCGCGCGTGACGCGTTCGCCAGCAGCGCCCACGTGGCGCTCGTCTGGTAGTCCACGATGTTGGCGAGCGTCCAGCGCCCGCCGGGCCATGGCGCGAGGAAATTCCACGTGGCCACGCGCGCATCGTAGCCGCGCCCCTCGCGCAGCGAGTCGAAGGGGACATCCATCGGCGTCGCGAGATTCGCCGACGCGGTCTCGGTAAGCAGGCGCACGCCGCCGTGATAGTGCGAGTACGCGCGCGCGGGGGTCCAGGCGTCGTCAATGGCGTACGTGGCGATGCCTGTCTTCCCTTCCACCATGAGCCGCCACGTCATCGCGAGACCCAGCTGATCGAGGCCGGCGAGCAGCACGGGATCGACATTGGGCTCGAACGGGTCGAGGTACGGCGGGATGAAGATCCGCGAGCCGTACGAGCCTTGCTGGTGGATGTCGTTCACGATCGCCGGGTGCCAGCGGTTGTGCAGCGAGTCCACCGTGAGCTGCGTCTCCACCTGCGTGAAGGCGTACCAATCGCGATTGTTGTCGTGGCCGGTGTAGTGATGATAGATCTCCGGCGGATCGGTGCCTTCGCTCTTCGTGCCGAGCGTCGCGCGGTACCAATCGCCCACGATGTCCACGCCATCGGGGTTGAGCGACGGCACGAGGATCACGATCGTGTTCGCGCGGATCGCGCGCGCGTCGGCGTCCTCGCTAGTGACCAGCCGGTGCGCGAGCACGAGGGGCGTGACGATCCCGCCCACTTCGTCGGAGTGGATGCTCGACGTCACGAGCACGATGAGCTTGCCGTTCAGGACGAGCGAATCGCGCTCGTGCGCGCGGCGCAAGCGCGGATCGGCGATCCGGCGCTGGATCTCGCGCCACTTCGGGAGGTTCGCGATGACGCTCGCATCGCCGATGAACGCCGCGATGAACGGGCGGCCGAGCGTGGTCTTGCCGAGCGTGCGCACCGTGATGCGCGGACTCGCGGCGTCGAGCTTGGTGAAGTACTCCACCACCTGATTCCATGAGGGCAATTTCCGGTCCGCGCCCGGCTCGAAGCCGAGCACCGACGCGGGCGTGGGGATCTTCGCGACGGCAGGCGCGTGCGGCTTCGACTTCGCCTGCGCGCTCGCTGAGCTCGCGAGGAGCACGAGCGCGAGCATCTGGTAGGATCTCATCGTCCTAATTCTGCTCGACTGGCATCAAGGTTCAAGGTTTGACCGGATCAACCGGAAGAAGCGGATCGATCGGATACGCCCATGCGGCGCGAGGAGTACTCCGCGCCGAGTAGCGCTGCTGTTGTGTTGTTAACAACAAAACGACAGCCTTGCTCGGCGCGTGGCAGCCGTTGCGGCGCATGGAGGTATCCGATCGATCCGCTCCATCCAATGCATCCGGTCAAAATTTGAACCTTGATGCCAGTCCAGGCACACGGACCGACTCGAGCGCAATGTCGTTCAAATGTCCCGGATCTCGTCCGCCGCGTCGAGCACGTGCCCGATCTCCTTCGACAGCGCCCGTGCTTCGATCGTCGCGCTCGTCACGTCGCCGATCGCCGACTGCACGCCCGAGGAGCGCAACTTGAGCAGATCGTACTTGAGGTTCTGCAGCGCGATCCCCGCGCTCTCGAGCTGGCCGGCGAGCCGCGCGCGGCGCGTACCGAGTTCCGCGAGCAATGTGCGCTGGCGCTCGAGCAGCCCAAGCCGGCGCTCGTGATCGGGGCTGTCCTCCGGTTCCGACCTCACCTTCTCGATATGCGCGTCGAGCTCGGTGAGTTTGCGCGGCGACGCATCCGCGTCGAGATCGGTGAGCAGTTGCGCGACCGCCGCCACGCGCTGAGCCAGCGCGTCCACCGTGGGAACGACGTCCGGAATAAGATCGCGATCCGCTTTCGCGAGCGAGTCCACGACGCTGAGCACCGTGGCGCGGTCGGCCGCGGCGCGGCGCACCGCCGCGCCGTGCGGTCCCGCGAGCACCGTGGCCAATGCGAGCTTCGCGGCGAGCGTGTTCGTATCGGGCTCGGGCAGCGCGGCCGGCAGCGCGGCCGCCCCGCCCTGTGCCGCTGTCGCGCGCGCCGCGGCGCGCGCCGCGGCAATGTTCTTCGCGGCCTCCGGCCCGAATACTTGCGCCCACGTTACGCCCTCGGCCCAGAGGCGAGTCCACTGGCGCCACACGCCCATGCTCAGCGCGAACGCAGGAAAGATCACCCAAGGGAACTGGCTCGACGTGACGTAATTCACCGTCGCGAGCACCGTGAGCAGAGTCACCGTGCTCACGAGGCTGCCGCGGAATCGCATGATGCGCTCGTGCAGCGGACGCTGGCGGAATCCCTCAATGAGATCCTGGAGTCCCTCGCGCCGCAGGCGGCGCTGCTCGCGCTGCAGCAGTTTCTGCTCCTGCCGCGAGAGCGGATACTGCAGCGCCGGCACGGGCAGCGGTGGCACGCTCGGGGGGAGCGGGAACGCGCGTCCCACCGGCTGCGCGCTCTCGCGGGCCGCATCGTACGGAACGCGCGGCACGGGGATGGCGGCGGGAACGAGCTGCCCCTCGCGCGCGTCGCTCACGGGATGCTGCCATGGGCCGGGCTCGAGACCGGTGTCACGCGCATCTACGGCATCGCGAAACGCCGCGGCGGTGGGCCAGCGGTCCTCCGGCCGCTTGGCGAGCGAGCGGTCGATCGCCGCGGCCAGCGCGGCCGGTGTGTCGGCGCGCCGCTCGCGCACCGGCAGCGGGATCGTGCTCACGTGCTTCATCATCATCGCGGGCGTGTTGCTCGCCTTGAAGGGCAATTCGCCCGCGAGCATCTGATAGCCCACCACGCCGAGCGAATAGATGTCGCTGCGGCCGTCGAGTTCGCGTTCGCCCAGCGATTGCTCGGGCGACATGTACGCCGGCGTGCCGACGGCGACGCCCGTGACCGTGAGCTGGCCGTCGGTCTCGGCCGCGCGCGCGATGCCGAAGTCGCTCACCATCGGGCGGCCGCTCTCGGAGTCGAGCAGGATGTTGTCCGGCTTAATGTCGCGATGGATGACGCCGTGCTGGTGCGCGTAGTACAGCGCGTCGGCCACGTCGTGAAGAATGCGGCGAGCGGCGGGCACCGTGAGGCGCGGCGTGCGCGCGAGCAGACTGGCGAGACTCTCGCCCTCGACGAGTGCCATCACGAAATAGACGAGGCCGCCGCGCTCATCCACCGCGTAGATCGGCACAATGTTCGGATGCGAGAGACGCGCCGCCATCTCCGCTTCGCGCTGGAATCGGCGGCGCACGTCCTCGCGGAAGGCGAACTCGGGCGGCAGCACTTTGATCGCCACCTTCCGGCGCAGCCGCCGGTCCATCGCCCGGTAGACCACCGCCATCCCGCCGCGACCGATCTCCGCCTGGATCTCGTACTGCTCGCCGACCGCGGCCACCGCGCGATCGCGCATCGGGTCGGTCACGTCTTGCGCGACCCTCGCCGCGCGGAAGCGTTCGCGGCCAGGCGTGCCTCATCCACGCCAACGAGCGCGGCGTCCACGTCGTCGGCCAGGGCACGCGCGCGCATCGTGAGCTGCGTGATCTGCGGCGCCACTTCGGCCACCCCGCCGGCGCGCAGGCGCAGGATGTCGAGCCGCATGTTCTGCAGCTGCAGGCGGCAGGTCTCGAGCTTGGCCACCGCCTCGTCGCGCTTCTTCGCCGCGTCCGCGAGCGCGCGGCGCTGGCGCTTGAGGATCGCGAGCTTCCGCACGCGCTCCTCGCTGCCCGCCGTGTCGAGCGGGTTCGCCTCGCTCTCGAGCTTGGCGATCTGCCGCTCGAGGTCCGCGGACGCGCCCGGTGTCACGGCGCGTTCGTTCTCGATCGCCGATCCGGCGAGCGATTGGATGCGCTTGAACAATCCGTCCGCGGCGGGGATCACGCCGTCCACCAGATTCCGGTCGGACGTGGGCAGCGACAGCATCAGGCGCGTGATCTCTTCGCGATCCTGCGCCGCCTGCCGCACGACGCCATCGAACCGGCCGTACGAGCCGGCCGCGATGGCGAACGCGTTGCCCACCGGCACGAGCGCCCGCTGCTGGCTCAACTCGCGGTTGCGCGCCTTCAACTTCTCGCGTTTGTCGCGATCGAACACCGACCCGACCTCCTCCGCCGTCTCCTGCGCGAGATCGATCAGGCTGCGGTCGCTCGTCTGCTTGAACACCGCCCGCCAATCGTAGCCCGCCGTCCAGAGCCTCGAATAGCGCACCGCCATGACCACGGTCCAGAAGATCGGCACGACCATGAGGTCGTGGCTGCTGAAGATGGAGACCACGACCAGTACGCCGTTCACGAACGCGTACGTCGCGAACTGGCCGCGGAACTTCACGACCTCGGGCTTCGACCAGCTGGCCACCTCGTCGGCGGTGGGTGTGGTGTACTGTCCCGCGCCGGGCGGCGGGCGTACGCCGTACGGCACCGCGGTGCCGATCGGCGAACGGTACGACATCGGCAGCGAGCCGGTCTCGTGCGGCGGCGCGGGCGCGGGCATCGCGCTCGCGTCGCCGCGCAGCGCCTGCGAGAGGACCGTCGCGTTCGCGAAGCGGTGTTCGGGCTCCTTCTCCAGCAGCGTCATGACGGCGCGCGCGAGATCGGGCGGCGTCTCAGGGCGCCACGCCTCCACCGGCTGCGGACGCTCGCTGATGTGCTTCATCAGCATCGACGGCGTGCTCGACGCCTGGAACGGCAGCCGCCCCGCGAGCATCTGATAGCCCACCACGCCCAGCGCGTACAGGTCGCTCCGCCCGTCGATCTCGCGGTCGCCCGCCGCCTGCTCGGGACTCATGTACGCCGGCGTGCCGATCGCGACGCCGGTGGCGGTGAGGCGCGAGTCCGCGCCTTCCTGGATCGCGCGCGCGATGCCGAAGTCGGTGACCATCGCGCGGCCGTCATCCTTGTCGAGCAGGATGTTGTCCGGCTTGATGTCGCGGTGCACCACGCCGCGCGAATGCGCGTACGCCAGCGCGTCGCTGACCTCGGTGAGGATCTTCCGCGTGTCGTCCACCGGGATGCGCCCCTCGTCGTGCAGGCGCTTCGCGAGCGTCGGACCCTCCACGCATGCCATCACGAAGAACACGAGCCCCTCGCGCTCGTCAACGCTGTAAATGGGCACGATGTTCGGATGCGACAGCTGCGCCGCCGTCTCCGCCTCGCGCAGGAAGCGCTGGCGGATCTCTGCCCGGAACGCGAGCTCCGGCGGCAGCACCTTGATGGCCACCACGCGCTTGAGCCGGCGGTCCTTGGCGCGGAACACGATGCCCATGCCGCCGCGCCCGATCTCCTGATCCAGATCGTAGTTCGCGGAGAGCGCGCGCTCTACGAGCGCCCGCATCTCTGCGTCCGACGAAAGCGCGATGGGATCGGGCAATGGGGGGTCCGGCTCAGGTTCAGGTACGGAAGATGCTTAGTGTACCACTCAGGGGCCGATCTGAAAAGGCGATCCGGCCGTCGCGGCAGTGGCACTACGTCAGAGCGGCGGTCGGAAGTTGCAATATCTGCCCCGGTGGCGTAACTCAACCTCACGGCCGGAACGCGGAACTGTCGGCGCTGTCGGCGGTTTGAAGTAGTAGGAGCTGCGAGCCGGCCGGTCATCAATCCAGGTGTCATCATGGCATCACGTCAGACGCTTCCGGTGCTCCCGCTCAGGGGGACGGTGATCTTCCCCGGACTCAGCGCGCCGATCGCCGCTGGGCGACCGGGAACATTACGCGCCATGGACGCGGCAATGAAGGGCGACCGGCTGGTATTCGCGGTCGCGCAGCGCGATAACGCCGACGAACCGACGCAGGAGAATCTGTACTCGATGGGCGTGATCGCCCGCATCGGGCAAGCGCAGCGCGGCTTCGGCGGCGTGCAACTCCTGCTGCAAGGCGAACTGCGGGCCACGGCCATCCAGTTCACGCAGACGGACAACTATCTCTCCGCCGTCGTGCTGCCGGTGGACGAGATGGCGCCCCTCGACGACGCACGACGCCGCCTTCGAAGCGCTCCACAAGGAGATGCGCGAACGCGCCGCCGAGCTCGCCGAGAAGCGCGGTCTCCCGGAGGAGGTCGTGCTGCAGGTGCTCGAGAGCGTGACCGAGCCCGGCAAGCTCGCCGACCTCGTGGCCGGCTATCTCGAAGTGCCGGTCGCCGAGAAGCAGGGGCTGCTCGAAACGCTGAGCGTCGAGGAACGGCTGCGCCGCGTGCTCGTGCACGTGCAGCGCCAGATCGGGCTGCTCGAAGCGCAGGAGGAGATCAAGTCGCAGGTGCAGGAAGAGCTCGGCGAGCGCCAGCGCGAGATGTTCCTGCGCGAGCAGATGAAGGCGATCCAGAAGGAGCTCGGCGACGACGACCAGGCGCGCGAGATCGAGGAGCTGCGCGGCAAGCTCGACAAGCTCGAACTGCCCAAGCAGGCGCGCAAGGAAGTCGAGCGCGAGCTGGGGCGGCTGGAACGCGCCGGCCGCGAATCCATGGAAGCGCAGGTGATCCGCACGTACCTCGAGTGGATCGCGGAGCTGCCGTGGAACACGCGCTCCGACGATGATCTCGAGCTGAAGCACGCGGCGCAGGTGCTCGACGAGGATCACTACGGTCTCCCGGACGTGAAGGACCGCGTCCTGGAATTCCTCGCCGTGCGCCAGCTGAAGGCGCAGGAGCTCGAAGCGGAGATGGCGAAGACGGGCGAGTTCCCGGCGTCGCGTCTGCGCGCGAGCAAGGAAGTGGCGACGCCGTCGCTCGCGGTGAGCGATGAGAGCGCCGACCGGCAGATCACCGACAAGAAGGAAGCGAAGGCCCGCGCGATGGCGAAGGGGCCGATCCTGCTGTTCGTCGGGCCGCCGGGCGTCGGCAAGACGACGATCGCGAAGTCGATCGCGCGCGCGCTGGGCCGCGAGTACGTGCGCGCGTCGCTCGGCGGCGCGCGCGACGAGGCCGACATCCGCGGCCACCGCCGCACCTACGTCGGCGCGATGCCGGGCCGGATCATGCAGGGGATGAAGCAGGCCGGCACCAAGAATCCCGTCTTCCTGCTCGACGAGGTCGACAAGCTCGGCGTGAGCTTCCAGGGCGATCCCGCGAGCGCGCTGCTCGAGGTGCTCGACCCCGCGCAGAACGACTCGTTCACCGATCACTACCTGGGCGTGCCGTTCGACCTGAGCGAGGTGCTGTTCATCGCGACGGCGAACTTCATCCAGAACATTCCGGCGCCGCTGCTCGACCGCATGGAGGTCGTCGAGTTCTCGGGCTACACCGAGCGCGAGAAGGCGGAGATCGCGAAGAAGTACCTGATCCCGCGCCAGCTCGAGGAGAGCGGGCTCAAGGAGAAGGGCGTCGCGTTCACCGACGATGCCGTGATGGCGCTCGTGAGCCAGTACACGCGCGAGAGCGGCGTGCGGCAGCTCGAGCGCGAGATCGGCGCGGTGGCGCGCAAGGTGGCGCGCAAGATCGCGGCCGGCGAGAAGACCGAAAGTGAAGATCACGCCGGATGACATCCGCGAGCTGCTCGGGCGGCCCAAGGTGCATCCCGAGCACGCCAACGAGGAGAACGAAGTGGGCGTCGCCACCGGCATGTACTACACGCCGGCGGGCGGCGACATCATGTTCGTCGAGGCGGCGATCCGGCGTCTATACGGACCGGCGCCCGCCGACAGCGACACGCCGCTCACGGGCTGGGGGAACGTGTCGCTCATCCTCACCGGCCAGCTCGGCGACGTGATGAAGGAATCGGCGCGCGCCGCGTTGACGTACGCGGCCACGCACGCGGAAGCGCTCGACATTCCCGACGACGAGCTCGGTTCGATCGACGTGCACGTGCACGTGCCCGCGGGCGCGATCCCGAAGGACGGGCCGAGGGCGGGCGTGGCGATGGCGACGGCGCTGGTGAGCGCAATGAGCGGCCGTCCCGTGCGCAAGGACGTCGCGATGACCGGCGAGATCACGCTGCGCGGCCGCGTGCTGCCGATCGGCGGACGTCAAGGAGAAGGTGCTGGGCGCGCATCGCGCGGGGATCACGACCATCGTGCTTCCCAAGGAGAACGAGGCGGACCTCGAGGACATGCCGGAGGAAGTGCGGCAGAAGCTGAGCTTCCATCCGGTGAGCACGCTGGACGAAGTGCTCGCGGTGGCGCTGGTCGGGGGCGAGCCGCGGCGCACGAAGCCGCGTCGTGGCGCGAGCGACAAGCCAATGGCGCAGGTGGTGGTCTAAATACGGAGAGCGGCTGTCGGCTGTGGGCTGTCGCCTGCAACTGCGAACGCAGAACGGCCCGGATCTCGATGTGAGGATCCGGGCCGTTCTGCGTGCGCGGGGCCTAGCGGCGCGGGGGCGTCGCCGAGTGTGTGTTCGAGCCCTGCCCCGAGTCGGCCTCGGCGCTCATCGAGTTGAAGAAGACCGGTTCCTCGACGAGCGTCGCCGCCGCGGCGCTCACGATCGCCGGATCGTCCGCCGCCGTGGCATCCAGGTGGCTGCCGGCATGGCCGTTCGCGTCGGTCACCGCCACCGCCGGATCGACCACGCCGGTTCCATGCTCGACCCGGAAGCTCACGAGGACGCCCGGCACCCCGAGTCCGGACGCGTCGGTGAGGATCACATCGAGCGAATCCTTCGGGACCGCGCCCGGCGCGCCGCTCCGCGGCTTGGCGGGCGACAGCACTTGGAAGTCACCCCCGCTCTGGATCGCGATGCGGAAGCGCCCGCGGTCTTCGGCCTTGATCGTGAGCAACATCAGCATATCCCGGTGATACCAGCCGCCGTTCGGCAACTGGACGTCACACTCGAGGCGGGCGACCACCGATGCCACATCGGCGCTGGCCACGATCTGGGCGACTTCGATCCGGGCCGCATGCATCCGTGGGAGCATGCGCTCGTACGCATCGCGCACCGATCCGCGGCCCTGCACGAGCCGGCCGCTCGACAGCGCGATGATGGCGTCATCCGTGTAGAGGCCGGCGAGCGCGTTGGCATCACGCGCCTTCGTCGCGCGTTCCCATGCCTTCACCACGGTATCGACCAATGCCGACATGTACGCCATGTACTCGGCTTGGCCGCGGATCGCGTTGGGGTCCGCTCGCCCTGTGGCGAGCGAGCCTTGGGCGTTCATTGAGGCGATGGCGGCGGACAGGACGAGCGTGGTCGCGAGGAGCCGGAGCGCGGGGCGCGTGGCGATCATCATTCGATACGATTCCTATTCAATGACGGGTCGCCCCGTGCGCGTTGGTCTGAAAGGTGGAACGCAAGAAGATACTCTGGGCGCAGTGCGTTTCGAAGCGCTCTGCGCTCTCGCCGCCACAAGGATCACGAATGTGAGAGTACGCGCTTCCCCTCCAGATCGATGCGGCGCGCACTCTCGCGCCGGGCACCGCTATGGCGGCGGGGGCGCCGCCGTCGAGTCGCGCCGCGCGCTGTCCGGTGCGATCGAATCGATCGGGAGCCTGAGCGTATCGCTCGGGACCGGCGCCGGCGGCGTGATGATCATGTAGTCGACGTACGCGCGGTCGGGCGGCGTGGCGCTGTCGGCCGGTGCGCCGGTGGCGCGGTCCACGAGCACGGGAATGACGCCCGCGGGCGGCGCATCCCACGCGGAATCGTCGCTCGTGCGCCCGTGATAATACTTGCCGATCATCTGCCCCCACACCGGCGCGGCGAGCGTACCGCCGGCGGCGCCCGGCGCGATCGGTGCCGGCGTGTCGAATCCCAGCCAGACGCCGGCGACGATCTCCGGCGTCATGCCGATGAACCAGACGTCGCTGTTGTCATTCGTGGTGCCGGTCTTCCCGGCGACTGGGATCTCAGCGGGTACGAACTCGCGCACGATCGTGGCCGTGCCGCGCGCCACGACGTCGCGCATCATGTCGCGCATCACGAACGCCACGCGCGGATCGAGCGCGGCGCTGTCGAGCGGCGCGGCGGCGCGTTCGAGCAGCGTGTCGCCGCGCGCGTCCCGCACGAACAGGATGAGGCGCGGCGTCGCGAGCGGGCCGCCGTTCGCGATCGCCGTGTACGCGGTGACGAGTTCGATCGGATGCACCGCGCTCGCGCCGATCGCGCTCGACGGATACGGCGCGATGGGCGTAGTGATGCCGAGTCGCGCGGCGAGCGCGGCCACGGAATCCATTCCCACCTGCTGGCCGAGCTGCACCGCCACCGTATTCCGCGAGCGGGTGAGCGCTTCGCGGAGCGTGATCGCGCCGAGGAATTTCCCGTCGGAATTATCGGGGCGGTACGGCGGCCCGTGCGGCATCGCGATCGAGATGGCGCTGTCGTTCACGAGCGTGTTCGCCTGCAGACCGGACGCCAGCGCGGCGGAGTACACGACGGGCTTGAAGGAAGATCCGGGTTGGCGGAGGGCGAACACCGCGCGGTCGAAGGGGGAATCGCCGTAATCGCGGCCGCCCACGAGGGCGAGCACATCGCCGGTGGCGGGCGCGAGCGCGATGATCATGCCTTGCAGATAGTCGGCGTGGCCGGGCGCGTGTTTCGCGAGCGTGGGATGCTTCCACTTCTCGCGCGACTCGATGCGCTTGGCGCCGTCGGCGAGCGCGGCGTTCGCATCCTGCTGGAGCGCCGCATCGATCGTGGTGGTGATGCGCAGCGAGATCGCGCCGTCGTGCGCGATCGCCGCGCGGTCGAGTTCGCGGCGCACGAGATCCACGACGTACGGCGCGGCGGCCGGCATCCCGCGGTCGGGCGCGACGACCACCGGGAGCTGCTGCGCCGCTTTCGCCTGCGCCGGCGTGATGTAGCCCTGCTGCGCCATGAGCGCGAGCACCACGTTGCGCCGCGCGCGCGAAGAATCGGCGTGGCGGATCGGATCGTAGATCGCCGGGCCCTTGGGGAGCGCGGCGAGCGTGGCGGCCTCGACGAGCGTGAGCTGCGCCGCCGGATGCCCGAAGTAGTGGCGCGATGCCGCGTCGACGCCGTACCAGCCGTGACCGAAATGGATGAGGTTGAGATACGCCTCGAGGATCTGCGCTTTGCTGTAGTGCGTCTCCATCGCGCGCGCCGCATCCTGCTCGCGGAGTTTGCGCGCGATGCTCTTGTCGCGGCGGTCCACGAGATCGGGATGCATGTTCCCGACGAGCTGCTGCGTGATCGTGCTGGCGCCGCGCGGGTGGCCGGCCATGGCGTCCTTGAGCGCGCCCGCGATGCCCACCATGTCCACGCCGTCGTGGATGTAGAACCGTTGGTCCTCGATCGCGATGAAGGCCTGGCCGACGTACAGCGGCAGCGCCGACAGCGGGACACTGGTGCGCCAATCGGCGCCGATCTCGCCGAGGAGCGACCCGTCGCGCGCATACACGAGGGAGGATTGAGGCTCCGCAATGATGGTCCAGGCTTCGCCGGTGGACTGCGCGCTCGCCAGCGAGGCGATCGCGATCAGCGCGAGGGAGCAAGTGAGGCGCGGCATGCCAGGGTCCAAGATAGTGAGAAAGGCGGGTGTAGGCCTTAGTACCGCTGAAACGGCGCGTCTTGCAACTGAGCGTATGGTACCACTCTGCGTGCGTAGGGCTGGTCCAGCAGTCCCACGTGCGCCGCGCTGTACCATACGCTCAGTTGCCATACGCGCTGTTACAGCGGTACTAGGGCCCACACGCGCAGCTACAGGTCGCCAGACGCGCCGTTCAAGTGCATCTTTCACCTCATGGCGCCCGTCCTGCATTTCGCGACCCTCCAATTCTCCCCGAGAAAGGGCGAGTACCCCTCCAACCTCGATCGCCTCGGCGCGATCTTCGCGCAGCTCGACGCCGCCGATCCGCGGGTCGATGTTCTGCATCTCCCTGAAACCGCGCTCACCGGTTATTTCCTCGAGGGGGGCGTGCGCGAGATGGCGCTCACGGCCGGCGCGCTCGCGGCCGACTTGCAGCGCACGTACCGCGCCGCGGTGAAAGGTGCGCGCACGCTCGAAGTCGTCCTTGGCTTCTACGAGATCTGGCGCAATACGATCTACAACAGCGCGATGGCCGTTCGTCTCGGAGGCGACGCGCCGCTCGTGCGGCACGTGCATCGCAAGAACTTCCTCCCCACGTACGGCCTGTTCGACGAGGAGCGCTTCGTCGAGCGCGGGCAGGAGATCCGCGCGTTCGATCTGCCGTGGGGCCGAGCCGCGATGCTGGTGTGCGAAGATGCGTGGCACAGCGTGACGGGCACTCTGGCGGCGCTCAATGCGGCGCAGATGATCTTCATCTGCGCCGCGGCGCCGGCGCGCGGCACGACGCCGCGTGACGACGCGATCCCCGGGCCGTCGAGCGTGGCGCGTTGGGAGCGCCTCGCGCGCGACATCGCCGAGGAGCACGGCGTGTTCGTGTCGCTCGCGAACCTCGTGGGCGATGAAGGGGGCAAGGCCTTTCCGGGGGGCGCGATCGTGTGCGGGCCGGCCGGCGATGTGCGGATCCGCGGACCGCTGTGGGAGGAGGCGTTGGTGAGCGCGCCGTTGGACCTGGCCGATCTCACACGCGCGCGCGCGGACATGCCGTTGCTCGCGGACCTGCGCGTCGCGCTGCCGCACCTGCTCGCATCGCTCGACCGGATCCAACGCGGCACCGGCGCGCCGCTGGCGTTCGACGGCGCACCGGAAGCGATCGCCGCGGCGCCGGCGAAGAAGGGGTCCGCTGCGAAGGAGGCCGCGATCCCCGTGCGCCGCGCCGCCGACGACGCGGGCGGACCGCCCGCGCTCGACATCAATGCGCCGCTCGTGGAACGCTGGCTCGTGCAGTTCCTCCGCGACGAGGCGGCGCAACGTGGATTCACGAAGGGGATCGTCGCGCTCTCGGGCGGCGTGGATTCGGCCGTGACCGCCGCGCTCGCCGCGCGGGCGCTGGGCAAGAAGAACGTGATCGCGCTCCGGCTCCCCTATGAGAAATCGAGCAAGGAGAGTCTCACGCACGCACAGCAAGTGATCGATGCGCTCGGCATCGAGTCGCGCACGATCGATATCTCATCCGCGGTGAACGGCTATCTGTCGAACGAGCCGAAGGCCGACGCGACGCGCCGCGGCAACGTGATGGCGCGCGTTCGGATGCTGGCGCTGTTCGACCAGAGCGCCGCGCACGGCGCGATCCCGTTGGGCACGGGCAACAAGACCGAGCGCCTGCTCGGCTATTTCACGTGGCACGCCGACGATTCGCCGCCGCTGAATCCGCTCGGCGATCTGTTCAAGACGCAGGTGTGGGCGCTGGCGAAGCATCTCGGAGTGCCCAAGGCGATCGTGGGCAAGGCGCCGACCGCGGATCTCGTGGCGGGACAGACGGACGAGGGCGATCTCGGGATCAGCTATGAGAGAGCCGACCGCGTGTTGCATTGGCTATTGAGCGGATATTCGCCCGAGGAATTGATCGCGCGCGGATTCGAGAAGACAGAATGTTCGCCTCGTGCACGACCGGCTCGAGCGCACGCATTGGAAACGGCGTTTGCCGACGGTCGCGATCCTATCGGGGACGGCGATCGGGGAGTCCTACCTTCGGCCGGTGGACTACTGAAGGACGCTTGTAGGCCCTAGTACCGCTGAAACGGCGCGTCTAGCAGCTGAGCGTATGGTACGACAGGGCGGGAGCAGCTGCTTCAACTGCTCCCGCCCTGTCGTACCATACGCTCAGTTGCTAAACGCGCATCTCAAGCGGTACTAAGGCCTACACACGTTCGTGACTAGTCAAGCCGCGAGCGCGAGACTCACCGCGCGTTTAGCCCCACGCTTCAACGCCCGATGCACCGCCCTTGCATACGCCAAGAAATTCTGCCCAGCCGACGGATATCTGAGAAAGAATTCCAGCGGCAGCATATCTCCCTTCATCCGATTACACGGCCCACACGCCACCACAAGATTTCCCGGCGCGTGCGCGCCGCCTTTGGCGAGAGGATAGACGTGATCGATCGTGGCGAAATCCAGATCGAGTGGCGCGCCGCAATAGACACAGCGGCGGCAACAATCGCGCATCATCGCGCGTTTCATGGCGCGCTTGTGCTCCCGGCGGAAGATCTGGCGGATCTTTCGCTGGAGACGGCGCGGAGAGCGGGGGAGTGGAATGCGGTGAGCGCGATGTTGTGACATTGCACCTCGCCGAAACACAGCAACGCCCGGCGGCGGGTATTTCCCGTGCCGGGCGTCGCGAAAGGAACGAAGGAGATGATGACGGAGCGGGCGCTTCGTGCGCGCCGGATGGATCGCCGAACTTCAGAGCGAAGGTGCCGTGGTCGTCGTCGCGATCCAGGGTGCATGCTCTCCCGGGCTGATCGGCTCCGCTACCATGGTGGTGACGCCACGCAGGCGTCACGCGTCACACCATTGCATCGGCGGGCGATTCGCGCAAGAGGCCCGCGCCATCGTTACCTCCGTCATACAACCTCGCCATGCCCTCTCTCAATACGCCGGCATTCGCCGCGGCGCCCGCGACCGCTTGAGCGCACGCGCCACGATCTATCCCGGTTTCTCCACCGGCGAGCGGCCCGTGAGCCGCCGGCGCGCGAGTTGGCTCACCGACGAGACGGTGCGCTACTCGGTGATCGTCGTGGGCATCCTCGCGACGGTCGTCGGGCTCAGCACCCACCAATACGTCACGCCCTTTCCCTGGGCCGGCGCGCTGCTCCTGCTCGTCCTCTCGGCGGCCTCGCGCGTGTTCGGCATCCCGCTGCCCGGGAAGGGCTACGCATCCTTCGCGGTGGGCACCGGCATCGCGAGCATCATCGCGCTCGGCTGGTCCGCGGGCGCGGTGTTCGGCGGCGCGGGTATCTTCATCGGCGACTTGCTCGGCCGCCGGCTCCCATGGCGCAATGCGATCGGCAACACCGGTCACTTCATGACGGCCTTCGCCGTGAGCGGCTGGTTCTACTACGGCGTGCTCAACGGCGGCATGGCCGGCCTCGCGTTCTCGCCCGGCAATACGTGGCGGCTCGGCATTCTCATTCTGCTCTTCATCGTCTCGGCGAACGGCACGTTCTACCTCCAGCTGAAGTTGTCGCCGGCGATCGCCTGGGTGGATGCGCGGCTCACCGCGCGCTGGGAGATCACCGTGGCGGTGCTCGCCACGCTGCTCGCATTGGCCGGCCTCAAGATCGCGTACCAACCATGGTCCACGCGCGGCACGCCCGCGGAGGGCGCGGTGCTGCTGCTGCTCGCGCTGCTCACGCATTGGCTCGCGCGCCAAGGGGCGACGGGCGAGAGCATGCAACTCGTGCAGCGCATGACGAGCGTGCTCAGCGCGCGCCCCGAGCTGCACAGCTCGCTGGCCGACGTCGAACGTCTCACGAAGACGCTCGTCCCCTGGGATGACATGGGGATCGCCGCGTACAACGCGAGCCGTCATGAGTTCGTGATCCTCGCCGACACGTCGAGCTCGGTGCCCCCGGGCACGCGCATTCCGGCCACCGACGGCATGGCCGGCGTCGCGCTGCGCAGCGGCCGCGCGGTGACCGACGCCGATGCGCCGCCGCAGGAACGTGAGGGCAAGGGCTCCGAGATCATCCTGCCGCTCATGTACGGCGACCGCATGGTGGGGCTCTGGTCGGTGCGCCACACGCGCCCCGACATGTACCGCGATCATGACGCCGCACTGCTCGAGTACATCGCGCCGCAGCTGGCCCTCTCGCTCGCGCTCGACAAGCTCATCAAGCCCGTGCTCGAAGCGAGTGAGTTCATGATGTCGCACGTGGAGTCGATCACCGGCACCACACAGCAATTGCACGCCTCGGCGCAGGAGAGCGCCGACAGCGCGCGGCGGCTGGCCGCCACGGTGCGCGTGCTCGCGGGCACGCTGGCGCGCGGGTCGGACGAGGCGAAGTCGGCGCAGTCGATCGCCGACGGCACCGTGATCGAAGGACGCGGCACGCAACAGAGCGGCGAGTCGATGCTGAGCGATGCGCGCGTCGTGCGCGCCGCGACCGAGCAGGCAATGGCGCAGCTCACCGCGGCCGCGGCGATCGTGCAGCAGGGCGCCGACCAGGTGTCGCGCCTTCAGGACATCTCGAGCGCGGTGCAGCGCTTCGGCCAGACGATCACGTCGCTCGCCGACCAGACGGGACTGCTCGCGCTCAACGCCGCGGTGGAAGCCGCGCGCGCCGGCGCGCACGGCCGCGGTTTCGCGGTGGTGGCGCAGGAGATCCGCGCGCTCGCCGACCGCAGCGCGAGCGAGGCCGAAGGGATGGACCGCGCCGTGCGCGACATCCGCTCGACGCTCGAGAAGGCCGTGGCGCTCATGCAACGCACGCGCGGCGAGGTGCTCTCCGTGGCCGACGCGAGCCGCAACTGGGTGGACGAGCTCGACCGCATCGTGATGGCGAGCGAAGGCGTCGCCGCCGCCGGCGACCGCATCGTGCGCGCCGCACGCGACAGCGCGCAGCGCTCCGAAGAGATGTCGCACGCACTCTCCGCCGCGAAGGAGGACGCGAATCGCGCGGCGCACGAGACCGAGTCAGTGGCCGGCGCCAGTTCGCAGCAGGAAGGCGCGATCGACGGGCTGAACGATGCGGCGACGCGGCTCACTGCGACGGCCCATGAACTCGCAGCCGCCGTTGCGGCGGTGAGGGCGTCGGGAAACTAACGACGCGGGAAGAGGGAAGCGGGAAGCGCCGCGGGAAGCGTGAACAGACGTGGGCTCCTCGTCAGTTCTCGCTCAACGCGGCGCTTCCCGCTTCCCGCATCCCGCGTCGTTAGGGATTCACCGTCAACGTATTCGTGTACGTCTTGAACCGCCCGCCCTTCACGATCGCCTGGCCCGTGCCCGCCGACAGGCCCTTCACGTAGAAGTTCGACGTGTAGTAGACGCCCGCCGGGATCGTGATGCTCGTGATCGTCGCACCAGCCGCGTCGAACACGATGTTGGCGTTCGGCGCGAGGGTGAATGTCACCGCCACGGCGAGATTCCGCGCGTTGCCCGACGGATCGAGCGAGAGCAGCTGCACGCTCACCGAATCGCCGGCCTTCACGCTCGCCGGCCAGCCGCTGATCAGGATCGTGCCGCTGTCCACGACGATCGTCGCCGACGCGCCGTTGTATCCCGTGGCGCTCGTGCTCAGCACGTCGGTGCCGGGACTCGCGCCGGTCACCTTGAAGTTGGCGCTCGTCTGCCCCGCCGGGATCGAGACACTCGCCGGCGTCGTCGCGGCGCCCGTCGTGTTCGAGAGCGTGACGATGAGCGGCGGACTCAGCGGCGGATTCGGGATCTGCGCGAACCCATCGATGGTCTCGTCGAGGCCGAGACTGTTCGACGGACTCAGGCCGGTCCCCACGGTCGGGATCGCGACGGTGATGGTGCCGGTGTTCGCGGGCTGATACTTGTAGTACTTCACGCGCGCATCGCTCGCGGTGAGCACGGTGGTCCCCGCGCTCTTGTAGATCATCTTGGACGTGTTGTGGTAGTAATTGTCCTTCACGATCGTGATCGTCGCCGAGTCGGGCGCGGCCACGGTCGTGTTCGATGACGTGAGCGTCACCACCACGTTCTCGGTGGTGTAGCGCAGGTTCCCCACCTGGTCCTCCGCGTACACGGTGGTGTTGGACGGCGGCGATGTGGTGTAGACGCTCGTCGGCGCGGAGATCTGGAACTGCGGCTGTCCCACCTGCACGAAGCTCACGACCGGCGCGTAGCCTGTCGCACTCAACTTGATCTGGATCGTGCCGGTGGTATCGAGCGCGGTGATGTCGAAGTATCCAATGTTGCTGCCCACCGGGATCGTGGTCGTCGCGGGCACGGTCGCCACGGTCGGATCGGTGCTCACCAGATTCACGGTCACGGGCGAGCCCGTCACCGTGTTGTCCACGTAGACGTACATGCCGTTCGTGCCGAGGTGCTGCCGCATTCCGAGCGTGACCGGACTGCCGAGCGTACCGCCGGCCGAGATCCGCAGCACCGGACCGGCGACGGTGATCGGTGCGGTCGAGTCGGCGTGGTACAAGTTCGCGCTGTCCTTATAGACGATATATGCCGTGCCAGGTCCGACGAACCGCACGGTCTCGTTCGTCGACTGATAGTTGCCCTTGAAGATGTGGATCTTCGCCGAGTCCACCTTCAGCACGGTGGTATCGGACGACGTCACTCGCACGGCCACGCTATCCAGCGTGTAATGCGCATTGCCGATCGTGTCCTCGGCGTACACGTACGTCGTGACCGGCGGCGAGGTGGTGTTGTATGAAGTCCCAATGCCACCCTGCTTGAGGATCGGCGACGTGACGATCACGGAACCGGACACTGGATTGTAGAATGGCGCGCTGAGCGTGAGCGTCGCCTTGCCGAGACCGAGCCCGGAATAGTCGAAGAACGCGATGTTGTTGGTCTTCGGGATCTTGAGCGAATCGACCACACCGAGCACGGTTGGCGCCGAGTTCGCGACGTGCAGGATCACGCTGTCGGGACGCGCGTTCGGCGTGTAGCCGTACGCCGATGGACCGATCCGCTGCCGCAGGCCGACCGTCGTGGTGTAGAGATACAGGCCGAGCGTCGGCGTGAACACCGTGACCGTCTGCGTATCGGGGCGGTAGCCCGGCGCCGATGCGATCACGAGGCCGCTGCCGACTCCCTTGATCTGCACATGGGCCGTCTGGTTGTAGTACGCCCCCGCCGCCACCGTGACCGACGCCGAGTCGGTGACCGCCACCAAGGGCGCGGTGGGCGCGAAGGAGACCTTCACCGGCGAGATGACGTTGTGCGTCGTGCCGATCGAGTCCGCGGTGTACTGCGTGACCGCAATGTCGGGGTAGAAGTTCGGCACGTTCACCGCGCAGCAGTACACGAGCCGCGGCGTGGTGACGATCACCGAGTCGCTATCCGGTGCATAGCCGGCGGCCGCGGCGAAGAACTTCACCTTCCCCTTCGCGTGGCCGTGCACGTCGAAGTACGCGAAGGTCTGCCCCGTGGGGATCGTGATGAGCGGCGTGACGAACGCGATGGTGGTGTCCTGGCTCGTGAGGTTGACCGTCACGGCGGAGCCCACGGCGTTCGGGATCTGCACGTAGCTGAAGTTCACCGCCTCCTGATCGCTGCCGATGATGCGGCCATTGGTGAAGATGATGTTCAGCGACGGGGCGATGACCGTGATCTTGATAGAGTCAGGGATGTGGCCGCCGGCAAGGAACTTGACGTACGCGGTGCCGCCGAATCCCGCGGGCTTGTAGCGCGCGTTCACCGTGTACCCGCCCGAGCCGATCGTGACGAGCGTGTCGACGATCTTCACGATCGTCGTGTCGGTGGACGCGACCTGGACGAAGAGCGGATTGATCCGGAAATGCTGGCTGCCGACGGAGTCAGCGATGGAGACGCTCGCGTTCTGCGCGGCGCTCGTCGTGTTGATCGTGTTCGCACAGCAGGCGACGAGCCGCGGCGTGCTCACCGTGACCACGCGCACCGCCGACGTCCAGCCCGGCGCGCTCGCCGTCTGCGTGATCTGGCCGACTCTCGGCGCGCTCTCGGTGAAGTAGATGAAGTTGGACGCCGCCGGGATCACCACGTTCGGCGGCGATGTCGCGATCGTGCTGTCCGTGCTCACGAGTCCCACCGTGAGCGGGTGGAACATATTGCGAGGCGTGTAGACGTAGTAACGGTTGTCGAACTGGCCGGCGCCGATGAGGAACGTCGGGCCGGTGGCGTACGCGAGCGTCGGCGCGCCGACGTTCACGCTCGACGCCGTGCCCGACACGCCGGCGGCGGTGGGCGTGATGGTGGTGGTGCCCGCCGCGAGCGCGTTGATGTTGATGTTCGCCGCCAGCTGCCCGGCGGGGATGAAGGCCGGATCGGGCGAGATCGAAGCGACGCCCGCGGTGCCGTACTGCATTGCGAGATAGATGCCGCCCGCCGGCGCCGGGTCGGTGAGCAGCACTTGCGTCGCCTGGAAGTCAGTGGCGTTGAGGCTGTAGTTGGCCGCGGTGAATTTCGCGTTGGCCTGCACCAGCAGCACCGCGGTATCCGGGCCGAACTGCCCGCTCGAATCCATGGCGTACACGTCGGTCACACCGGCGTTGCGGCCATTCAAGTTCGCGTTCTGCGTCGTCACGCCGGCGGCGAAGGTCACCTTCGTCGGCGAGAAGAACGCGAACGTGTCTCTCACGCTCACGGTGATGTCCACCGACGTCGCGCTCGGCTTGCTCAGGTAGAGCGGCAGTGAGTTGTTGCTCGAGCCGCGGCC
This sequence comes from uncultured Gemmatimonadaceae bacterium, assembly GCA_963737845.1. Classification (GTDB taxonomy): domain Bacteria; phylum Gemmatimonadota; class Gemmatimonadetes; order Gemmatimonadales; family Gemmatimonadaceae; genus DATKOH01. The sequence continues at coordinate 778,136 of CAVTUD010000003.1, forward strand.
GATCGCGAGCGTGTCGTGCCCCCACGAGACGCGCGGCGGCACCGAGTTGTCGATCAGCACGAGCACCGCATTCGAATTGATCGTGCCCGAGGTGGCGGTGATGTGCGCGCTCGCCGGCGGCTTCGAGAGCGCCGTCACGATGCCGGTCGCGGCGCCGACGCTCACGTTCGTCGGCGCGTCGGAGGACCACGTGAAGGAGCCGCCCGGAATGAAGAATCCGTTCGCATCCTTGCCGCGCGCGACGAGCTGCGCCTGTCCGCCCTGGCCGATGGTGGTGGGATCGGGCCCCGCGACGATGGTCACGAGCTTCTGCGCCACCGTGAGCGCCGCCGAACCGTTCACCGCCTGCGCGGTGGCGACGATCGCGGTCGTGCCGTTCCCCGCGGCGGTGGCCGTCTGCGTGGTGCCGACACTGCCGGGCACTGTCGCGACTCCGGGATTCGAACTCGCCCACGTGAAATTGATCCCCGGCATCACCGCGTCGAGCGTATCGTGCGCGACCGCCGTGAACACCTGCGTCTTCGCGATCGCATCGAGCGTCACCGGAGTCGGCGTGACCGCGATGCGCGTGATCGCGCTGATCACGGTGAGCGTCGCCTTCCCCACCACGGTGCCGGACGTCGCCTTCACGGTATCGATGCCGATCGCGAGCATCGTGGGCACGAGGCCGGTCGCGTCGGGCACCGCGATGCTCGGGTCGCTGCTGCTCCACGTGAACGTCGTGCCGGCCACGGCGCTGCCGCGCGCGTCGGCCGCGCTCGCGGTGAACTGCTGCTTCGTGCCCAGGTAGCGCTGCACCGGCGTGGGTGTCACGCTGATCGACGCGACTTTCTGGATCACGAACACGTGCGCCGAGTCCTTGGTGCCGCCCGCCTCCACCGCCACGACGTACGTGGAGCCGTTCTTCACCGCGACCACGATGCCGGTGCTCGTCACCGTGACCACGGTGGGATCGCGTGAGGTCCAGGTGTACGAGCCGGCGGTGAGTGTCGCGCCGGTGTAGCTCTTCGCCGTCAGCGTGAGCGAGTCGTTGATCGAGAAGAGCGTGTCGGGCGTCGGTGTCACGACGGTCGAGGTGATCCCCGTCGGAACGACGGTGATCACCGACGTATCCGCGACGCCGCCCGCGGTGGCCGTGATGCTCGCGTTGCCGCCCGCGACGCCGGTCACGAGACCGGTGGCGCTCACGGTGGCCAGCGTCGGATTCAACGTGGCCCACACCACCGGGAAATCGGGATCCGGCTGGTTCTGCGAATCGGTGACCGCGGCAGTGAGTTGCAGCGTGGCGTTCTGGTTCACCGAGCCGGGCTTGGGCGTGATCGCCACCTTCGCCACCGGCTTCGGCAGCACGCCGATCCCGCTCGTGTCGGCCTTCCCCTCCGACGTCGCGATCACGCGCCCCGACTGCCGCGCCACGAGCCCCTTCACGAGGCCGGTGGTGTCGACGGAGATGTTCGCATTCGTCGTGGTCCAGACGATCTTGCGGCCGGTGAGCACATTGCCCGCGGAGTCCTTCGTGACCGCCACCATCTGCACGGTGCCGTCGCGCGCGATGTCGGTCGTGTCGGGGCTGAGCACGAGCGACGCGACGGGCGGCACGACGGATACGGTGGTCGAATCGCAGATCCCGAGCCACGTGCTCGCGACCACGTACGTCGTGCCCATCTTCTGGTAGAGATACACCGAGCCCGCGGGCGTGACGCTCGCGATGGTGGGATCGCGCGTGATGTAGCCGAGGCGGATCTTCCCGGTGAACGCGGCGCCGCCGCTCACGGTGCCGCTCGCGCGCAGCGGGAAGATGCCGTTCGCGCGCCCCAGCGTGTCGCGCGGATGGAGCGTGAGCGTCTGCAGCGCTGAGTCCGGCGCGGAATACCACAGGTGGAGATAGCCGACGCGCGTCTTGTCGCCCGACTTGGCGGTCGCGGTATCGCGCGCGCGGAAGACGGTGTCGCCGGTGGAATCGATCGCCTGCGCATCGATGTCCACGAGCGCGGTGGATCCGGCGAGCGGCACATCCACGGAGAGGGTCGCGCTGTCGCCCGTGAAGTTCGCGATGGCGACGATCGAATCGGAGTGGCCGTGCACGCGCAGCAGCACGCGCGCTCTCGCGAGCCCGATCACCGGCGCGGGTCCGCACGCGGCGCCGCCGCGCGCCACCTTGTGCAAGCTGAAGCTCGCGCGCGCGGTACCGCCCTGCCCCGAGGGCCGGTCGTTGAGACACGCGATGGCGACGAGTGGCAGGCCCACGCCGATCAGCACACGGGCCAGCCACCGGCCGCGGTGCGGCTGGTGAGCCTGCAGCATCGATTACAAGTTCCTTACTTATAGAGCGACTCGCGAATCTCCCACCCCCCGGTCGCCGCGTCAAGCGCCACAAAATGTGCCTGGTGGCTCCCACTCCATCCGGGGCTTATCTTTCACCGCGCTAAGCCCTTACGATCTCCGGAGACGCCCGTATGGCCACACAGACCCGCGGCGAGCGCGCCGCGCGCAGCGAAGATCCCAGAGACACCGCGTCGCTCTCGCGCGACCAGCTGCTCGCCGCCTATCGCACGATCTACATGTCGCGCCGGCTCGACGACAAGGAGATCCAACTCAAACGCCAGAACCGGATCTTCTTCCAGATCTCGGGCGCCGGCCACGAGGCGGTGCTCACGGCGGCCGCGATGGCCCTGCGCTCCGGCTATGACTGGTTCTATCCCTACTACCGCGACCGCGCGCTCTGTCTGCAGCTCGGCGTCACGCCCGCCGAGATGCTCTACGAAGCGGTGGGCGCCGCGATCGATCCCTCCTCCGGCGGCCGGCAGATGCCGAGCCACTGGGGACACAAGTCGTACAACATCGTCTCGACCTCCTCGCCCACGGGTACGCAGTTCCTGCAGGCGGTAGGCAGCGCCGAAGCGTCGTTGCGCGCGGCGAAGCTCGGCGCGGAGGAGGGCTTCCACGGGGATGAGGTCGTGTACGTGTCCACCGGCGACGGCACCACGAGCGAGGGCGAATTCTGGGAGTCGTTGAATTCGGCGTGCAATCTCAAGGCGCCCGTGGTCTATCTCGTGGAGGACAACGGCTACGCGATCAGCGTGCCGGTGGAAGTGAACACCGCGGGTGGCAGCATCTCGAAGCTGCTCACCGGATTTCCCGGGTTGTACATCCAGAACGTGGACGGCTGCGATTTCGCGGCGAGCTTCGACGCGATGGCGAAGGCGGTGGCGTACGCGCGGGAGCGGAAGGGACCGGCGCTCGTGCACGCGAAGGTGATCCGCCCGTACTCGCACTCGCTGAGCGACGATGAGGTGATGTACCGGCCGGCCGAGGAGCGCGAAGCCGATGCGGCGCGCGATCCGGTGACGAATTATCCGAAATGGCTGATCGCGCACGGGCACGCGAAGGAAGCGGAGCTCGCGGCGATCCGCGATGAAGTGGACGCGGCGATCCTCGCGGCCACCGACGACGCGCTCGCGCAGTCGCAGCCGGCGGCCGACACCGTGCACCAGTTCGTGTACTCGCCGAGCGTGGATGTGACGGGCGAGCAGTTCGACACCGAGGGCGATCCGCAGTTCGCGGGCGAACCGACCACCATGGTGGACCTGCTCAACGCGTGCATGAAGGACGAGATGCGCCGCGACGAGAAGATGCTGATCTTCGGCGAGGACGTGGCCGATGTGTCGCGTGAGGAGAACCTCGGCAAGGTGAAGGGCAAAGGCGGCGTGTTCAAAGTGACGTGGGGGCTGCAGAAGGAATTCGGATCGCAGCGCGTGTACAACTCGCCGCTCGCGGAAGCGAACATCGTGGGACGCGCGATCGGACTGGCGCTGCGCGGGTACAAGCCGGTGGTCGAGATCCAGTTCTTCGACTACATCTGGCCGGCGTACATGCAGCTGCGCGACGAGCTGGCCACCATGCGGTGGCGCTCGAACAACGCGTTCAGCGCGCCGGTGGTCGTGCGCACGACGTACGGCGGGTACATCCGCGGCGCGATCTATCATTCGCAGACGGGCGCGAGCCTGTTCACGCATTGTCCCGGGCTGCGCGTGGTCTGTCCGTCGAACGCGCTGGATGCCAATGGCCTGCTGCGCACCGCGATCCGCGGCGACGATCCGGTGATCTTCCTCGAGCACAAGCATCTGTACCGTCAGACGTACAACAAGGCGCAGTATCCTGGTCCGAATTTCATGATCCCCTTCGGCAAGGCGCGCACCGTGCGCGAGGGGACCGATGTGACCGTGGTGACGTACGGCGCGACCGTGCAGCGCGCGTTCACCGCGGCCAATCAGGTGGCCGAGCGCGGGATCAGTGTCGAGGTGATCGATCTGCGCACGCTGTCGCCGTGGGACAGCGAGGCGGTGTATGCGTCGGTGAAGAAGACGAATCGGGTGATCGTGGCGTACGAGGATTCGATATCGTGGGGATATGGGGCGGAGATCGCTGCGCGGATCGCGGATGAGTGTTTTGCGTGGCTGGATGCGCCGGTGAAGCGGGTTGCGAGTACGGATACGTTTGTCGGGTATGCGCCGCAGTTGGAAGACGCGATTCTGCCACAGGTGGATGATTTTGTACGGGCATACAATGAGATCACCAGGTGGTGAAAGCTGCAGTCAACAGGAGTACTGAAGTGATCCAGTAGAACGGCAGGCATCAGTCATCGGTCATCAGTCATCAGAAAACTGATCACGAGAAAGGAAGAGCCCCGCGGTGCCAAGTCGGCATCGCGGGGCTCCCGCTTTCTAACGTCTAGGTCTAGCGTCCGGGTCTGTAGTTAGTTCTTCGTCGCGAACTCGAACGGCAATTGCACGATCTGCCTCACCTTGCGGCCGCCCGCCTCGGCGGGAGTGAAGCGGTAGTAGGGGATCACGTCGCGCACGGCATCGGTGAAACGCGCGTCGGACGACCTGATCTCCTTGAACGTCGCCATCTCGGCCCGCCCGCTGGTGTCGACCACGAACTGCACGAGCACGCTTCCGCCGATCCGGGCGGATCGAAGGATGCTCGGATAGAGCGGAGGCCGATTGCCGGGCAATGGCAACGCGGGCTTCGTGACTCGATACTCATGGAGCACGACTGAGTCCTGCGACGTTCCGCCCGGCGCCGCATCCGTCGCCGCCGACGAACGCCGCGGCAGGAGCGGCGAATGATTCGCCTCCCACTTCATGCCCAGCCCCACCGCGATCAGCGCGCACGCGCCGACCAAGAGCAGTTTCTGAAAAGAAGACACGAATCCCCCGTGGAATCGCCTTCTAACGTCTCAGTCTAACGTCTAAGTCTGCAGTTACGGCTGGATCTCAAAAGTGAACGGAAGTTCGACGCACTGCGCGACCTTATGTCCGTTCAGCTCCGCCGCCACGAATTTCCATTTCGGCATCACGTCCTGCACCGCGTCCACGAATCCGGAGTTCGTCGCGGCGGTCACTTTCAGGCTGCCGGGCTGCATCTTGCCCGTCGAGTCGACGATGAATCGCACCGTCACGCCGCCGCCCTGGCCGCTGATCGAGCGCGGGTGCTTCGGTGCAGGGCCCGAGGGCACGACCGGTTTCGTGACCGCCCAATCGGGCAGCGCGTCGCCGCCGCACGGCGAAGTGCGCGCCACGTCGAACACCACGACGCCGCCTACGATCGTCCGAATGACTTTCGCATCGCGGATGGTCTCCGGCGGGATGGTCGTGATGTCGCGGTCAATGAAGGCGAAGTCCGCCAGTTTGCCAACTTCGATCGAGCCTTTCTCCTTCTCCTGGAACTCGGCGTACGCGCCGTTGATGGTGTACGCGCGGAGCGCCTCCTCAACAGTGATCTTCTCCTCGGGAACCCAGCCGCCGGGATTCTTATCGTCGAGCGTGCGGCGCGTGACCGCCGCGTAGATGCCGTAGAGCGGGATCGCGGGCGCGACGCTCCAGTCGGAACCGAATGCGACGGTCGCCTTCGCATCGATGAGCGAGCGGAACGCATAGGTATACCGGCTCCGGTCTCTCCCGATCACGGTGTCCACCCAGCGCCCGTCATCGATCGCGTGATACGGCTGCATGCTCGGGATCACGCCGAGCTCGGCGAAGCGCGGGATGTCCTGCGGTGAGAGATGCTGCGCGTGCTCGATGCGGAAGCGGCGGTCGCGCGGGCCGTTCTCCTTCTCCACGCGCGCGAAGATGTCGAGCTGGGTCCGGATCGCGCGATCGCCGATCGCGTGCACCATCACCTGCAGCCCCGCGCGGTCGGCGCCCGACGTCCACGCGTAGAGATCGTCGGCGGGCGTCACCCAGAGACCGCTGTCGTTCGGCGCATCGTTGAACGGGCGCAGCATGAGCGCGGTGTGCGACCCGATCGAACCGTCGACGAACGCTTTCAGCCCGCCGATCTGGATCCATTCATCGCCGTGCCCGCGCTTGTAAACGGTGTCGCGGAGCTGTTCCCACGTGCGGAGCGGCGCCACTGCGTAGAAGCGCGTGATGAGCTTCCCCGCCTTCTGCGCGCGCTGGAACACGCCGAGGTCCCACCAGGTGTAGCCCATGTTCACGACCGACGTGACGCCGTGCGATGCGACGTACTGCATCCCGTTCTGCAGCGCCTTGTCCGCGAGGTCGGCCGGCGGATCGGGGATCACGTCGTCCACGAGACTCTGTGCGTTGTCCTTGAGGATGCCCGTGGGATCGCCGTTGGGCGCACGCACGATGCGGCCGCCGGCCGGATCCTTCGTATCCTTGGTGACTTTCGCCGCCGCGAGGGCGAGCGAGTTCGCGAGCGACATGTGGCCGTCGAGCCGCGTCACCCACACCGGATTGTCGGGCGTGACGGAATCGATCCAGGACTTGTTCGGGAGCTCACCGCCCCAGAGCGAGTGGTCCCAATCGCCGCCCAGGATCCATGCACCCTTGGGCATCTTGGCGGCGTAGGCCTTGAGGCGCGCTGCGAATTCCGCAGGCGTGGCCGCCGTGCGCAGCTGCACGGACGTGAGCCCGAACGAGGACGCCGATGAAGTGCACGTGCGAATCGATGAAGCCCGGGGTCACCAACCCGCCCTTGGCGTCGATGACCTTGGTATTCGCGTCGGTGAGCTTCTGGATGCTCGCGCTCGACCCGACGGCCGCGATGCGGGCGCCGCTCACGGCCACCGCGTCGGCCCACGGCTGCTTGAGATCGCCCGTCCACACCCGCGCATTGACGATCGCGAGCGTGATGGCGGCTTGGGGTCGGGGCATGCTGGCGCTAACGACGAGCGCGAAGAACGCAGCGCCCGCGATCAGGATCGTTTTTCTCATGCGCCAACATAGATCACCGTCACCGCAGCCGGAATGCCCGCACGATCCGTTTGCTGATGACTGTCGACCGGTGACTGTCGACTGTTGACTGGATCACTGCTGACTGTTGACCGCCCTATCGCCGTTCAATGGCGTCTCGAACGTCCAGCAAGATCTCAAAATAGAGCTGTTCCCTGCGATACGCGAAATCCAACTGCGCCATCTGCGCCGCATCCGCTGTCGTCTTCAACCGTTCGAACGCTTCGCGATACATATCGTCCAAATTGCCGAGGATCCGTTCGCGTGACCGTGACATGTCGATCTTCCCGAGGGCTTGGAGGGTGAGGCGCGGCGGGTCCGGGTTCTGCATACCCAGGAGGCTCTCCTCCGCCTGCGTGGCGAGGAATTTCTTGGCGGAGTCGAGCAGGGCGCGGCGCGGTGTTGGGAGATTGGCCATTGCACAATGGAGATGTTCGCCCAAGTTAGCCGCGGGTGATGCGGGCGGTCAACGTCACGAGAGGGAAGATGGCGCCAACGCGTGACAGCGGACGATTCCGAGTGCCGACGGACGAGCCGCCCCCCGGCCACGAGGGGGAGTTCGTCACGTCCGATGTGCGCCGCCCCGCGCGCGAGGGATGGCGCGTGGTGGCGCTCGCGAGCCGCCGCATGGCCGAGCCGGTGGGCATGGCCCGCCGCTTCTTCGAAGGACTCGGCCCCGGCCTCATCGCCGGCGCCGCGGACGACGATCCGTCCGGCATCTCCACGTATTCGACCGCGGGCGCCGCCTTCGGATTCGCGACGCTCTGGACCGCGCTCTTCTCCTTCCCGCTCATGACCGCGGTGCAGTTCATGTGCGCGCGCATCGGGATGGTATCGGGACGCGGGCTCGCGAGCGTGCTCCGCAAGTTCTATCCGCGCCCGCTGCTCCTCTTCGCGCTCGCGCTGCTGCTCGTCGCCAACACGGTGAACATCGCCGCCGATCTCGGCGGCATGGCCGACGCCACCGCCATGCTCACCGGTGCCGACAAGCTCTGGTACGAGCCGGCGTACGCCCTCGTGATGCTCATCGTGCTCGTGTTCGGCTCGTACCGCATGATCGTGCGCATCTTCAAGTGGCTCACGCTCGTGCTGTTCGCGTACGTGATCGCGGCGTTCCTCTCGCGACCCGATTGGCTCGCGGTCGCGCGCGCGACGTTCGTGCCGCACCTGGAGTTCACGCGCCAGTTCCTGATGACCCTCGTGGCGATCTTCGGCACGACGATCTCGCCGTACCTCTTCTTCTGGCAGGCGGCGCAGGCGGTGGAAGTGGACAAGAGCGCCGGCAAGGAAACGACGCTCGCGCGCATGGGCGCGACGCATGCCGAGCTGCGCGCCGCCCGCACCGATGTCATCACGGGGATGTTCTTCTCGAATTTCATCATGTACTTCATCATCCTCACCACCGGCGCGACGCTGCACGCCCACGGCCAGACGGAGATCGCCACGGCCACGCAAGCCGCGGAGGCGCTGCGCCCGCTCGCCGGCCACTCTGCATCGTTGCTCTTCGCGCTCGGCCTCATCGGCACCGGACTGCTCGGCGTGCCCGTGCTGGCCGGATCCGTCGCGTACGCGGTGGCCGAGGCCGGCGGCTGGCGCATGGGGATGGACGAGAAGGCCGGCCGCGCGACGCGGTTCTATACCGTGCTCGGCGTGTCACTGCTCGCGGGCATGGCGATGGATTTCCTCAAGCTCGATCCGATCAAGATGCTCTTCTGGAGCGCCGTGCTGAACGGCGTGCTCGCGCCGCCGCTGATCGTGATCATCCTCGTGGTGTGCAACAATCCCAGAGTGATGATGGAGCACGTGAACGGCCGCTGGCTGAACATCCTGGGCACCGCGTGCGCGCTCGTGATGACCGCGTCGGCGGTGGCGATGATCTGGTCGTTCTTGGCCTAGAGGGTGGCGAGGTCGGGACTGGCACTACACACGCCGTCGTTGGACTGTAGAAGCCGTCGGGACTCCTGCGTCGCCAGTAGACACGGCGGTATCTACACTCGACTCGGGAGTCCCGACGGCTTCTACTCGCAAACGACGGCGTACGTAGTGCTAGTACCGTGTCCTACTCTCAGTCTTCTATTTTGTTCTCCCCCGGCGGCGCGATGTACCGGTAACTCTCCACGACCTGCCCGCCGAGGAGATGATCGCGGAGGATTTTCTCCGCGCCGTGCACGTCGAGTCCGGCGTACCAGACATCGTCGGGGTAGACGACAGCCATCGGCCCGTGTCCGCATTGGCCCAGGCACCCGGAGTGATTCACGCGCACCGTCCCCTTGAGGCCCGCGTCTTTCGCGCCCTTCTTCAAGGCGGCGAACACCGCGTCGCCTCCCTGTCCCGGGCAGGTGCTTCCCGACGTGCACACGAAAACGTGATGTTTGAATTGTCCCATTCCGGAATCTAGCATGGCGACGTTCGACGAATTCCTGAAGATCGACATTCGCGTTGGCACCGTGCTCCGCGCGGATCCCTTCCCCGCGGCGAAGAAGCCGGCGATCAAACTCGAGATCGATTTCGGCCCGGAGATCGGCGTGAAGCGATCGAGCGCGCAGCTCACAGTGCACTACGCGCCCGCGGAATTGATCGGCCGGCAAGTGTTGGCGGTCGTGAATTTCCCGGTGCGTCGCATTGCGACGTTCGATTCGGAAGTGCTCGTGCTGGGAGCGATGCCGCAAACTTCGGAGGTGATTCTGCTCGAGGTGGAGCGACCGGTGGCTAATGGTACGCGGGTAGGGTAATAGGCAGTCGTTGGTCGTACGCGTTTAGAACGGCAGCAGTTCTAAGCGCGTACGACTAACGACCGCCCGTCTAAACGCGTACGACTAACGACTGTAGTTCTAACGCGTACGACTAACGACCGCTCCACTATTACATTCACATAGTCCGCACTCGCGCGAGGAAATCCGAATGGCAGCCAGACCCTATTTCTGCGAAAGGTTATTCCCGCCCCGACTTGCTCGTCTCCACCGAGTGGCTCGCGGCGCATCTGAGCGATCCGAAGCTGCGCATCATCGAGAGCGATGAGGATGTCCTCCTCTACGACACCGGCCACATCGCCGGCGCGCAGAAGGTGGACTGGCACGCCGATCTCAACGACGATCTCGTGCGCGACTACGTCGATCGCGAGCATTTCGAGAAGCTGCTGCGCGCCAAGGGCATCGACGAATCCACCCCCGTGGTGTTCTACGGCGACAAGAACAATTGGTGGGCGTGCTACGCGCTCTGGGTGTTCGAGCTGTTCGGATTCAAGAACGGCAAGGTGCTCGACGGCGGCCGCGTGAAGTGGGAGCAAGAGGGCCGCCCCTTCGTCACGGATGTGCCCAAGTATCCGGCCACGAATTACAAAGCGCCGCCGCGCGACGACGCGCGCATCCGCGCGTTCCGCGACGAGGTGCTGGCGCACGCGAAGGCGGGCAAGAAGCTCATCGACGTGCGATCGCCTGATGAGTTCACCGGCAAGAAGACGCACATGCCCGAGTATCCGCAGGAAGGCGTGCTGCGCGGCGGCCACATCCCCGGCGCCAAGAGCGTGCCGTGGGCGCGCGCCGCGAACGCCGACGGCACCTTCAAGAGCGCGGCCGAGCTGCGCCAGATCTACGAGACGGAGGTCGGCCTCAAGCCCGGCGACGACGTGATCGCGTACTGCCGCATCGGCGAGCGGTCGTCGCACACCTGGTTCGTACTCACCTATCTCCTCGGCTACGGCAAAGTGCGCAATTACGACGGAAGCTGGACCGAATGGGGCAACGGCGTGCGACTCCCGGTGGAGCGGTGAACGAGTTCACCGATGCGCACAAGGCGGCGCACACCGCCGAGTTCAGAGTCCACGCGCCGCAGGTGGTGCACACTGTGTGGCGGAAGGACCAGGAGTTCGAGTCGGGCAAACCGGGCGTGCCGCCCATGCTGATCGACTCACACGGCAAGGCCGCGTCTGGTCCGGTGGAGACGCTATTGGCCGCGTTCGCGACGTGCGCCGCGACGGACGTGGTGGAGATCCTCGCGAAGCGGCGCACTCCGCTCGAGAAGCTCGAAGTGGAGTCGTTCGGCACGCGCGCCGAGAGCACGCCGAGGCGGCTCGTGCACGTGCTGATGAAATTCACGATCACCGGCAAGGGGATCGAGCGCCATCACGCGGAGCGGGCGATCGAACTCGCCGTGTTCAAGTACTGTTCGGTGGGCGCGTCGCTGGATCCGGCGATCAAGGTCGAGACGATCCTCAAGCTGAACGGAGAGTAGGACGCGGTACTAGCACTACTTACTCCGTCGTTAGACCGTAGAAGCCGTCGGGACTCTGCAGTTGCAAGTAGATACCGCAGAATCTACTGGCGACTCCAGAGTCCCGACGGCTTCTACTCGCAAACGACGAAGTTTGTAACGCCACTACCTCGTCCTACTCTCTCAAGCCATCCCCGCGAGCCGCAGCTTCGCCATGACCTTCCGCCTGAGATCCTCCGGCGCGGTGTGCTCCACCCTGCTCTTCGCGATCGCTTCGAGGAATTCCTTCTCGAAGTCGAAATGCGGGAAGCATCCGCGGCAGGATCGCAGGTGGCCGCGGATCTCGGTCATGCGATCTTCGGTGAGCTCGCCGTCGAGATAGTCCCACAGCTGCTGGATGTTCTTCTCACAATCCATGTGCGTCACCCTCCCGGGGCGATTCCTTCGCCGCCGCGCTTACGAATCCGGCATCGCGCGCGAACTCAATGAGCGATTGCTGCAGGATCCTGCGGCCGCGGAACAACCGCGACCGTACTGTGCCGATCGGCACGCCGAGCACCGCCGCCGCTTCGTCGTAACTCTGCCCTTCGACGTCGACCAGTACGACCGCCGTCCGGAACACCTCCGGCAATTCTTCGAGCGCCTTCCGGATCGCCGGCACGAGGTCGAGCCGTGAGAAGATCGCGTCGGCGTTCGACATCGCGAACGGTGACGCTTCTCGCACCGCGGCCATCGTCTCGAGCACCGCATCATCGCCGCCGGTGTCCACCTGCCGCGCTTCACGTTCGCGCGTGCGCAGGAAGACGTTCCGGCAGATCGTGAACAGCCAGCGCCGGCAGTCACTGCCCGGCTCGAACGTGTGCCAGGCGCGATACGCGCGCAGGTAGGTCTCCTGCACGAGATCGTCGGCGTCGGCCTCATCGTGCGTCATCGAGCGCGCGAACCGGTAGACATCATCCATCCACGGCAGCGCTTCACGCTCGAATCGCGCGTCCTGCTCGAGCTTGGTCTCCGGACTATCCGACACGATTTCTCCGTACTTGCGAGAAAGTGCTTCGGCCGGTGGAGAGTTCCCGGCGGCCGACGACTTAGATTATACCCTTCTAACGATCGAGATGCTTCGGCCGTTGTTGTTCACAAAGGCAGTCATCATGTAAATCCCGTTCTTATCCTGTCATCCTGTCAAAGCAGTTACGGCTAACGACAACTAACTGCTTTGACAGGATTGCAAGATAAGAACTTGATTAACAGGATGACTGCTTTGGTGTACAACCCTAAGTTCGTCTTGCTCGCCCCCACGCGCTAACTTTGAATCCATGAATCGAACAACCAGGATCGTACTCGCGGCGCTGATCGTCGCGCCGAGCTTCGTCGGCGCGCAGGCGAAGCCGAAGCCCAAACCGACCGCCGCTGCGCCCGTCGCTCCGGTCGTCAAGCAGCCGACGCAGCGCGAGGAGCTCGAGCACATCATCCAGCGAAAGCTGCTCGCCAATGGGCTCGAGGTCATCGTCATCGAGAACCACGGCGTGCCGCTCGCCACGGTGGAGCTCGTCGTGAAGAACGGCGCCTTCACGCAGACGCCCGAGTACGCCGGCCTCGCGCACATGTACGAGCACATGTTCTTCAAGAGCAACGACGACTACCCGCAGCCCGATCAGTTCGTCGCGCGCGGGAGCGAACTCGGCGCCATCTACAACGCCAGCACGCGCGAAGAGGTCGTGAACTACTACCTCACCGTGCCCGCCGATTCGCTGCAGGGCGCGATGGAATTCCTCGAGGCCGCCTTCCGCGCGCCGAAGTTCCGGAAGGATGAGCTCGACCGCGAGCGCCAAGTGGTGCTCGGCGAGTACGACCGCCAGGAGTCCAGTCCGTTCTTCCAGCTCACGCAGAAGATGGACAGCGTGATGTGGGGCTCGGAGGTCTCGCGCAAGAACACCATCGGCGAGCGCAGCGTGATCTCGACCGTCACGCCGGAGAAGATGTTCGAGATCCAGAAGCGCTACTACATCCCGAACAACGCCGCGCTCATCATCGCCGGCGATGTGGACCCCGAGACGTCGTTCCGCATGGCCGACGCGATCTTCGGCAAACTTCCGAGAGGCGACGATCCCAACGTGAAATACCCGGTGCCCGATTTCCCGCCGCTCACCAAGAGCGCCGCGGTGATCGTCGAGGAGCCGGTGAACACTGTCGCGTTCCTCGTGCAGTGGCGCGGGCCGAGCGTGCAGAAGGATCCGGAATCGACGTATGCGGCCGACGTATTCAGCGGCTTGCTCAACCAGGACGGCTCGACCTTCCAGAAGCGGCTGGTGGACAGCGGACTCTGGAGCGAAGTGGTGGTGAACTACTACACGCTCAATCACGTCGGGCCCATCACGATCAGCGGCGAGACGTCGCCGGACAAATTGAAGGCGGCGGTCGCGGCGCTCTATCAGGAGATCGCGAAGTTCGACCAGCCGGGCTATCTGTCCGAACCGGAACTCGAGCCGCAGAAGCAGCAGCGCGCCGTGGGCACCGCGATGGGGCTCGAGCGCGCGAGCGGTTTCGCGCACGAACTTGGATTCTGGTGGAGCGTCGCGAGCCTCGATTACTACATGGGCTACGTCGACAACATGGCGCGGCAGAACATCGCCGACATGCGCGCGTACGCGAAGAAGTACATCGTCGGCAAACCGCACGTCGTGGGCGTGCTCATCGCTCCCGACGCGCGCCGCGCGATCGGCCTCACCGCCGCCGACGTCCTCGGCGACAGTCTCACCACCTCTTCGACCAACCCGCGGAGTCCCAAGTGATGCGCCGCCTCGTCCTCCTCGCCGCGGCCGCATTCGCGTCCGCGGGCCCGCTCGTTGCGCAGCAGACCCCGGCGCCGCGCGCCGGCGCGCGCTTCGACACGAGTACCGTCGCGTTCGACACCGGCGGCGTGCACGTGATCCTGCGGCGCAATCCTGCCAATGATGTCGTGGCCGCGAATCTCTACCTGCTTGGCGGCGGGCAGATGGTGACGCAGGCCAACGCGGGCATCGAGCCGTTCCTGCTCTGGGTGTCGGAGCGCGGCAGCAAGAATTATTCGCAGGACGCGATGCGCACCAAGATCGCCGCGCTGGGCAGCACGATCGTGGTGTCGCCGAGTGATGATTGGACGCTGTTCGGATTCCGCGGCGTGCGTTCGACGTTCGACAGCACGTGGGCGATCTGGGCCGACCGGCTCACCGCCGGCACGCTCGACGCGCCGGACATCGAGTTCGTGCGCGACCAGATCCTTTCGGCACTGCGGCAGCGTGATGACAACGCCGACGGCCTCGTGCACGTGCTGGCCGACAGCGCGCGATTCGTGGGGATGCCGTACTCGATGCCGGTGGGCGGGAGCGAGAAGTCGGTGAGTTCGTTCACGGCGGCGCAGCTCGCGGACTGGCGCGCGAACAAGATCATGACGTCGCGCATGCTGCTGGTGGTGGTGGGGAACATCGAGCGCGATCATCTCGCGAAGATGGTCGTGGCGACGCTTCGGCAAACTGCCGCGTGGCGCGTACAAGTGGATACCGCCGGTGGCGACGCCAGACGTGGGCGGCCCTGCGGTGATGGTGCAGAAGCGGCTGCCGACGAATTATCTGCTGGGCTACTACATCGGGCCGCCGGCGTCGAGCTCGGACGCCACCGCGCTGCGCATCGCGACCGCCGTGATCGCGGGACGGCTGTTCACCGAAGTGCGTTCGCGGCGGAATCTGACGTACGACGTGGACGCGCCGTTCGAGGAGCGCGCGATCACGACCGGCGGATTGTACGTGACCACCGCGTTCGCCGACTCGACGCTGGAGATCATGCGTCGCGAGACCGAAGCCTTGAAGCGCGGGCGACTGGACCCCGAACAGCTCAACCTGATCGAGGAGCAGTTCATCACCGAGTATTTCCTGAAGAACGAGACCAACGCCGACCAAGCCAGCCAACTCGCGCGCGCGCAGGTGTACCGCGGCGATTATCGATACGCGGACAAATTCGTGCTGGAGATCCACGCGGTGTCGCCACTGGGGGTGCAATACGTGGCGCAGAAGTACATGAAAGGGTTCGTATGGGCGTTCGTGGGGGATACGCTCCGGGTGACACGCGCGAAGCTGGAGCAGTTCTAATCCCAAAGGGCGCGTGTGGTACCTGGTACCGCTCTAACAGCGCGTGTAGGCCTTAGTAGCGCTGAAACGGCGCGTATAGCAACTGAGCGTATGGTACCGCATGGCGTGAGTGGGATCGTACCCACGTCCGCCCTGCAGTACCATACGCTCAGTTGCTATACGCGCTGTTTCAGTGGTACTAGGGCCTACACACGCAGCTACGGCGCCTTGAGCGTGACTTTCACTCCTGTCTCGATCTCGACCGTCACCGTCTTCCCCGATTGCATCAGCACTTGCTCCAGCTGTGCCACGTCCGTGATCTTCACGCCGTTCACGCTCTTGATCGCCGCGCCCCGCTTGAGTCCCGCTGCCGCCGCGGCGCTCGCGTCGTCCACCGTGCCCACTCTGATCGCTCCGCTCTGCGTGCCTTGCACGTCGATCCCCCACGCGCCGATCCGCACCGGCACTCCCACACACGGCTCGCCAAAGATCCCCTGGTAGCTCACGCCTTCGGGCAGCTCCACCGGCTGCAGGATGCGGCGCAGGTGGCCGTCGCCCACGATGCGTGATTCATCCACGGCCACGAACGCCGTGTACTGCGACACGAGAATGGTACTGCACCGCGAGATCGGTGATCGCGCGCTCGTAGCCTCCGCGATCCGCGGAATCCGCGGCCAGTTGCTGGCTCGAGAGGTCCGCGATCTTCGCGCGCGCCCACACCGGCGCCAGCGCACCATGCTCGCTCTCGCGCTCCGGCAGCGTCACGCGCACCGGGTACCGCACGCGCCGGCTGCCCACGCGTCCGGTCACATAGAACGTGCCCTTCGCCGGACTCGTGTATTTCGCGATGAGATTGATCGTCTGCCCGCCGAACAGATCGGGCAGCTTGGATGGATAGACTTCCTCAACCGGCAGTCCGTTCCAATCAATGGCGACGTCCACGAGCACCGGCGAATCGATCGCCTCGAACAGCATGTTCACCCCGCGATCGGCGTACGCGCTGTCGCGCGGGATGAGCGCGAAGCTCTCGCCGCCGCCCTCCTGGCCAATGCCGTCAATGAGATAACGGTTCACGCTCGAGCCGATCCCGAAGCCGAAGAAGCGCGCGTCGCCCCGCTCCTTCTTGATCGTCGCGAGGATGCGCGGTTCGTCGCCCACGTAGCCGTCGGTCATGAACACGTACATTTGCAGATATCGCGCGTCGTGGTGCGCGTGCAACGCGCGCTCGAGCCCGGCGAGCATCTCGGTGCCGCCGCCCGCGTTCAGATTCTGCAGGAACGCCTTGGCCGCCTGGATGTTCTCGTAGCTGCCGAGTTGGGCGCGCTCCCAGAGCTGGGCGTTGTTGCCGGAGAAGTAGACAATGTTGAAGCGGTCGTCCGGGCGCAGTTTGTCGAGCGAACGGATCACGACCTGCTTCGACATCTCGATCGGAATTCCCATCATGCTGCCGCTCACGTCCATGATGAACGTGATCTCGCGCGGCGTGACCTGCTCGTCCGTCGGCTCGGCGGGCGGCTGCATCTGCAGCGTGAGGAAGCCGGGGCCATTCTCGCTCTCGCGATTCGTGATGACGCCGAACTGCGTCTCGTCGCCGGCCACGCTCCAGCGGAGAACGAAATCGCGGTTCGGGATCGAGTCGCCCGCGGCGAGATGGATCACGCGCTTGTCCGAGCTGGGGCGCGAGATCTCCACGTGATGCGCGGGCACGTTGAGCTTCGTGATCGGGAGTCCCGCGTCGAGCGTCACCGTGAGGCCAATGTCGTGGCCACTGCGCTGGCCCGGCTTCAAGACCGGTGGCGTGATGTGACTCGCGTCGGGCACGACACTCGTGTTGGGACTCCAGCCGCCGCCATCGGGATTGCTGGGATGCGGCGGATTGCCGGCGAGAAGACCGGGACCAGTGGCGCCGCCGGGGATGTACCGCGGCCCGACGACCATCGGCATCACCCACTCGTACTCGCCGTGCTGGTACGGCAGCCGCTCGAAGTACGTGATCTTGATGTCCACGTGGCCGCCCGGCTCGATGTTCGCGACGCTCTGCGTGAAGATGTTCGGGCGCTCCTGCGTGAGGAGACTCGCCGTCTGACCGCGCGCGATCGCCTCACGATAGATGCGCTCGGCTTCGCCGCGCGGGCGCACGATGCCAATGATCTTGCGGCCGCCGACTTCCATCATGAAGTCGTTCACCGCGGCCATCGACGGAAGCGGGAAGACATACACCGCTTCGATCACTTCGTTGAACGGATTCGTGTACTGTTGCGTGACCGTCGTGCGCGCGAGGTAGCCGGAGATGTCGGCGTTGACATCCGTGTGCTTGAGCGGGAATTCGCCGGCGATCTCACCGTCGGGTCCGCGCGCGCGGAGCGTGCCTTGCGTGACGGGGCCGACAACCTGTGCCGCGTGTTGCACCGGCCCGCGCGGGCCATCGCCGCGTTTGGCTTTCACGTCGCCGATCGACTGCGCGCGCTCCATGACGACGACTTCGTCGGCGTCCTCGAGTTTGTCCTCGATGCCGTTGGAGTTCGCGTACGCGGATTTCATCGCCGGCATCGACATCGGCGCGACGGCACGCATCTGCATGCTGCCTGAGGAGCCCGGTGAGCTAGCGCTCTGCTCGTTGATCGACATGCCGAGCTTGCCGCTCGTCGGAGTCGTGCCCTCGCCAGTGACCACCACTTCGCTGAGCCGCAGCGGATTCGTCTTGAGTGTGAAGTTCTCCGTGCGCTTCTCGCCGGCGTGGAGCAGCATCCTTCGAGACGCCTGTCGGTAACCGATCAACTTCACAGTGAGCGTGACCGAATCGGTGCTGATGCGCGCTTCGGGCACCGTGATCCGGTACCAACCCTCGGGCGACGCCTGCGCACCGAGATTCTTGCCTTCAATGAAAACCTGAGCGCCATTGAGCGGCGCTCCGGCTTCGGACTGGACATTCCCTTCGATGATCGCGGCGTTCGGATCGTGTCGCGGCTTCGACGCGACCTTTACGGCATCAGCCGCTGGGAACGCGAGGAGTCCGACCATCGGAACGAGGGCGAGCGAGTACAAGCGGCGCATGGGAGCCTCCGGCATCTTGCCTGGTATTCGCGGTGGCGAGATGCACACCGCGCTGGCAAGGGGACGCCGGTGGTCGCGGGACTTGCACACGACAACTGCCGGAGTGGGACGAGGGACTGGAGCTACGCACTCCGTCGTTGGCGAGTAGAAGCCGTCGAACTAGGACTAGGTACTTGATAGGGCAACGGTTCGATGCCCGTTGCACTCTGATGGTGGTGCGAAAGCTGCTTTGTGTTCGCAGTTTGGGGCCACAATGCCTCGGAGCGTGCGGCCGTGAAGTACAATGTTTGGGAACAGCGGGTGTCTCCGCATATCCGTCAAGATCCTCTCTGGTCGCTTCGCGTCTATCGCACGGCTCTTTTCGCCGGCGAGCTCGGCCAACGAGATGCCGAATGGCTCGCGAAGCACTCCGACCGTCGCACGCTCGCAGACCAGTTGCTGCGCTCCACCGAATCAATCAGCTCGAATATCGCTGAGGGCTTCAGCCGCCTCGGCCGCAAAGATCGGCGCCGATTCTATGAGTATGCACTCGGCTCCGCACGCGAGTCGCGCGACTGGTACTTCAAGGTGCGCGAGCAGATGGGCCCGGAGGCCGCCGAGGCGCGGATCGCGCTGCACACGACGCTGATCAAGATCCTGACCGCGTTGGTAGTGCGCACCCGCAAGGAGTGAGATGCACGCACCGTTGCGGTATCTACGTGACAACTCGGCACTAGCGACGGCTTCTACTCGCAAACGACGGCGTGAGTAGCGCTAGTCCCGCTTCCTACACTCTGTCGTGTTCAGTCGTGCCGAGAACCGAACGGCGCCGCGTACGCCGCGAGCGATCCGAGCATCTGCACCGACCACGCCGCCCATTTCTGCTGCGCCTCCGCGTTCAGTCCGTGCATCGTCTCATCGTCGTACTTCTGCTGCGTCACCCGCTCTTCGTCGAACGCCGCCGCGCCGAGTGCGTCGCGCTGGGCGTCGGTCATCTTGCACGGGTGATCCACCGTCATGTACGTGCGCCGCAGTTCGCGTGAGATGATCTCGGAGATGTTGAAATGCACCTGCTCGTGCGCGAGCGCGACGGCGCTCTGCATCTGATTGCCGACGACTTCCGGCCGCACCCACGACTCGCGAGGGATGAACGCGGCGATCACGCCGTACTGGAACAGGTTTCCATCGCAACCGGAGCCCGAGATCTGACCGACCTCCGACAGCGCGGCCTCGCGCCCCGATGGCTGCGGTGGCGCCTGGAAATCATTCCACGTAAGCGGACGCGAAGGACTCCATTCAATGCCGCCGCGCTCGGAGAGCTGGGCGCGCAGACTCGAGGCGATGCGGTCGGTGTTCTGCGGGATGTTCGCGTCAGGCTCGCCGCCCGCGGTGCGCGCGGGCGGATGCGGCGGACGCGCGATCTCGTCTTCGAATACAACAGTCACGAGACTCGCGGTGCGCGCGGGCGTGGATTTGCTCGGCGCGGATTGCTGACGCGGCGCGGCGATCGAATCATGCGCGGTCGCGCGCTGCTTCCGGCCGCCGGCACCATGGCCGATGCAGGCGGCGAGAATCATCAGAGCGAGAGCGAATCGGCGAGTCGAGCGCATTCGCTACTATACTAGCCCGCTATCTCCTCAAGAAGCCTCAAGAAACTGTCATACCGCTCCGCGCTCACGCCTCCACTCGCCACGAGCGCCTTCAGCGCGCACCCCGGCTCGTTGATGTGCTGGCAGTCATTGAACTTGCACTTCCCCAGCGCCGGCCTGAACTCGGGAAAACATTCGGCGAGACTCGCCGCGTCCACTCCCCAGATCCCCACTTCTCGCAGTCCCGGAGTGTCCACCACATACCCGCCGTCCGGCAGCGGATGCATGAGCGCGCCTACCGTAGTATGGCGGCCCTTGTTCACGGATTCCGAGATCTCGCCCACTCGAAGATTCAGCCCGGGATAAATCGCGTTCATGAGCGATGACTTCCCCACTCCCGACGGCCCCGTGAGCGCAGACACGCGCCCGGCGAGCACGGCGCCGAGCTCCTCGAGCCCCAATCGTTTCTTCACGCTCGTGTAGTGCACGGGATACCCCGCGCGCTCGTAGTCCGCGAACTGTTCGTCCGCCCTTGGATCGAGATCCACCTTGTTGATCACGATCCGCGCCGGTATCCCGTTCGACTCCGCGATAACCAGGAACCGGTCGAGCATCCGCCGGTGCGGCTCGGGCTTCACCACGGCGAACACCACGACCACTTGATCGACGTTCGCCACCACCACGCGCGACTGATATCGATTGCCCGGGGCGCGGCGCGTGAGCGCCGAGTGCCGCGGCTTTATCTCCGAGATCGCCGGCGAACTCGCGAGGTCGAGCATCACTTCGTCTCCCACGCTCAACTTCAGTCCGTCGCCTTCCTTCAATCGACCGCGCATGCTCGCGTCGTGCACCACGCCCGCCGTATCGCGCACCTGCCACACGCCGCCGGTGCCGCTCAACACGCGGCCCGCGACCTCGCTCACTTCTCGCCCTCAGGTACAATGTCCCAATACGGGATGTCGTTCGCCGGCCCGCGGTCCGCGATCGCCTGGTCGAGCAGCCGCTTCGCTTCTTCGATCGGGAATGCGCCGAGCTGTGCGCGCGCCTCGGCCTCGGTGCGGCCGCGCGCCAGATAATCCGTTTCGCGATGTCCGGTCACCCGCGGCTCGCCGCGGCTCCAGCGCACGAACACGAAGTACGCGGCGTAACTCGCGCGCGGATCCTCCGTCTCGTCCACGTCGATCTCCACGGTGTAGCTGAGACCGTCGCTCCCCTCGAGCCCCGCGGGGCGGTCGTGCACCGCCATCCAGCCGCCGATCGTGCTGTCGTCGCCCTTCGAATGGTCCGGCGGAAGATGACGACCCACGCGCTACTTCTTCCTCCGGCCGAACGCTTCGCGCATCACGCTGCCCATGATGAACGCGAGATTCGCGGGACGTTCCGCCAGCCGGCGCATGAGATACGGATACCACTGCGTGCCGAAGGGAACGTACACGCGCATGCGATATCCCTGGCGCACGTTCTCTTCCTGCAGATCGCGCCGAACGCCATAGAGCATCTGGAACTCGTAGCGGTCCGGTCCGATATGCGCTTCCATTCGCATACTGCTTCGCTTCGGCGATGATCGTCTCGTCATGCGTGGCGAGGCCGGGATAATTCCCCTCTTTGATGAGTGACTGCATGCAGCGCACGTAATTCGCATCCACATCGGCCTTGAGCGGATACGCGACGGTGGCCGGCTCCTGGTACGCGCCCTTGCAGATGCGCACGCGCGCGCCGAGCATGATCGCACGTTTCACGTCGGCCTCGGTGCGGAAGAGATAGCTCTGCAGCACGATCCCGACCTCGGCCTGGAATCCGGGGTACAGCTTCTCTTCGAACATCCTGAGCGTGCGCTCGGTGTAGTCGCTCCCTTCCATGTCGAGCCGCACGAAGGTGCCGTACTGTTTCGCGCGCGTGAGGATGCCGCGCATGATCTCAATGCAGAGCGGCTCCGAGATGTCGAGCCCCATCTGCGTGAGCTTCACGCTCACGTTGGCATCGAGCTTCTCCTTGTTGATGCGGTCGAGCATCTCCAGGTACTGCGCACTCGCGGCGCGCGCCTCGGCCTCGTTCGTCACGCTCTCGCCGAGCAGGTCGAGCGAGGCGGTGATCTTCTTGGCGTTCAATGCGCGGACCGCCTCGATGGCGGTGTCGAGCGTCTCACCGGCGACGAAGCGGTTCGCGAATTTCTTGGCGAGCCCGTTGTTCCGCACGAAGCGGAAGATCGTGGGCTGGTTGGAGAGATAGAGGAACGTCTTACGCAGCATTCAACGTGTGCCGGTGGCGGGAATGGGCGCGAAGCTGACGGAAGCTAGACGGCTACCGCGCATCGTTCAATCCGCCCGCCGCGCCGGAATGCGCCACACCGGGAAGGTGAATCCCGGCGCGATCGCGGCGTCGAAGAAATTCCACGTGACCAGCCCGTCGTCGCTCTCCGGCTCGAGCAGGTAGAACGCGACGACGCCGAGCGGCTGTGCGCTCTTCACGATCATGCTGCCGGCGGGGAGCGTGGTGACCGTGTCGCGCCATTTGCCGAACACCGTCGTTTCGTGATGCCCTTGGAACGGACGCTCGGCATGATGCACGCTGTCGATCACATAGCGCTGCACCGTGCCGGACCAGGCGGCGGTGAGCGGCTCGAGCCGCACGCCGTGCATCTTGAGCACGCGCGTCATCGCGCTGTCGCCCACCGGGATCGCGTACGCGTACGGCATCTTCTTCGTGAGCGTGGCCTCGAAGGGGATGTACACCGGCATCATCTGCGAGCGAAAGTGGCCCGTGCGCTTGAGTCCTTTCGGGACGCCGGGCTGCGTGAGCGACGAGTCGCCCGTCTTCACGAGGTCCTCGGCGACCACGACTTCCTCGAGCGGCGATCGCGAGAGCGACGAGCGGAGTGCGAGCGCCGGCGCCGTGCCGGGTGACGCGCCCCAGGCGACGACAGCGGAATCGGCGCGCTTGGAGAGTGCGGTGAGCGTCTTGCCGTGCGCCGCGGCGTACGAGAGGATCTGCTGCACGAACGCGTACATCGTGGCCACGCGCCGGTCGAACGGATCGTGCGAGTATCCCTCGACCAGGATCGAGACGCGCCCGCGCAGGCCCACGTAGTTCGTGCCGAAGCGCGGGCGCGAATCGTAGGTGTACCATCCCTGCTTGACCGTATCGGCGTTCACGTCGGTGCCGTAATCGTGTCGAGAAGTTTCCGTAGTCGAACATCGCGAAGTCATCGCGTTCAGGTTCTTCTGCATGGCCGGCAGCATCGAGTCGCGCGCGTACGGACCGCCGAAGTCGCGGCGGGGTTGAGCGAGGGCGCGTACGTCACCGCGTAGCCGTGGAAGATCCGTCCGTGGTGTGCAGATCGACGAAGACATCGGGATTCCATTCGCGTTAGCACCGCGAGCGACGCGCGCGTCTCCGGAGCCTCGGCCTTCACGTAGTCGCGATTGAGATCGAGCCCCTTCCCATTCGGCCGCTGGCCGACGCTCTCCGGGCCGTTCTGCTCCGTGCGGTTCACCGACTGCGGCGCCCATCTCTCGTTGCCGTCGGCGTTGTAGATCGGAACCACAAGGAGCACGATCGAGTCGAGCACGTTTTGTTACCGACTCTCTCGATATCGCGGATGAGCGCGAGCAGCGCCTCTTTCCCTTCGACTTCGCCCGCATGGATGTTCGCCTGCACGTACACGATCGGGCGGCCGAGTGCTTTCGCTTCGGCGGGCGACTTCACGACCGGCCGCGAGAGGACGACCATCGGGATGGCGCGGCCCTGTGTGCTCGTGCCGATCGTGAGTGCGGTACATTGGCACGCGCTGTTTCTCGAGCGTATCGAGGAAGGCGATGACATCCGTATAGTGCGACGTCTCGAGGTAGTACGTGGCCTCGGCCCGCGTGCGCGGCGATCCGGCGGGCGCGGGCTTGACGCCGGGCGCAGCCGGTGAGCCGCACGCCGCGATCAACGCAGCGGCGGCGAGAACGAACGCGCGCTTCACTTGGCCACCAGCGTGCGGTCGAGGAAATCCGTCATCATCGTGAAGAGATGCACTTGGGTGTTGCCTCCCGATATCGAATGCGTGCGTCGAGGATACATCATCAGTTCGAATTGCTTGTCCTCCGCTTCGAGGGTGTTCACCATCCAGAGCGTGTTCTGCGGATGCACATTGTCGTCGCCCGTTCCGTTCACGAGGAGCAAGCGGGCGGAAAGGCCGCTCGTGTACTTGAGGACGGAGCCGTTCTCGTAGCCGTCGGGATTCTCCGCCGGCGTGCGCATGTAGCGCTCGGTGCAGATGTCATCGTACAGGCGGCAGTCGATCACCGGCGCAACCGAGATGCCGCGCTTGAAAAAGCAGCCGCCGCGGAACGTCGTCATCGCCGTCAGGTATCCGCCGCCGCTCCATCCCCATATGCCGATGCGCGCCGGATCCGCCCACGGCTGCTTCCCGATCCACTTCGCCGCCTCGATCTGGTCGAGGGATTCGTGCATGCCGATCTTGAGATACATGATGTGGCGAAACACAGAGCCGCGCGCGCCGGTGCCGCGATTGTCGACGCTGATCACGACGTTGCCTTTCCGCGCGAGGTATTCGTGCCAGAGCTAGCGATCGCCACCGAACGCGTTCATGACCGTTTGCGACCCCGGGCCGCCATACACGTACATGAGCACGGGATGCGGCTCGTGCTGTCGAAGTCGGGCGGCACAATGCGCAAGGCGTTGAGCTTCGTTCCGTCGGGGAGCGTGAGCTGGAAGAACGACTGCGGCTTGGTCTGTCGCGCGAGATTCTCGCGGAGCGCGGCGTTGCCCTCGAGCACGCGCTCGCCGCGAGCGACGGGAGTTGCGCAGCGATGCCGCGGCGGGAAGCTGGCGGAGGAAGCGTAACGTCGAACCAGCGGCCGTTCGGCGAGACGCTCACCTTGTGCGTGCCGGGCTCCGTGGTCATGCGCACGCGCTCGGGCTTCCTCTTGAGCGCGTAGCTGAACAGCTGCCGTTGCATCGCGTTCGGCGCGGCCTCCGCGATGGACATACCCGCCGGTCTTCGCGGCGATGCCGGCGACCGACTCGGCATCCGATGCCGTCGCGGCGTGATGGCGCGCGACCGGCGTGCCGTCGCGCATGTACAGATAGTAGTGGCGCCAGCCGCTCCGCTCGCTCGGCCAGAGGAACATCTTGCCGCCCGCGACCCAGTGCGGCGCGCTTCGTCGAGCTCGACCCACGCGGAGTCCGTTCGATGAGCACGCGCCGCGGGAGCCCGCGTGGTCGCACTCACCATCAGGAGATCGATGCGATTCTGCCAGCGCGACATGCGCTGCACGGACAGAGAATCGTCGCCCACCCACTCGACCGTCGCGAGATACCCGGCCTCATTCTCTGTTTGCATCCAAACGGTGTGTCCATTCCCGACGTCCACGACACCGGCTTTCACGAGGGAGTTCGAATCGCCCGGCTGCGGATAACGCACGGGGAATACTCTCGCGTGCACCTCGCGATCGTCGAGGAGCGGGTACTGCGGCACGGGACTCACATCGAACCGGTAGAATGCGATGCGTTTGCTGTCGGGGCTCCAGCGGAATCCGTCGCGCAGCCCGAGTTCTTCCTCGTACACCCAATCGCTCGTGCCATTGATGATCGTATTCGAGCCATCGCTCGTGAGCGCGCGCTCGGCGCCCGTCGCGAGCGTGACGACGAAGAGATTATTGGCGCGCACGAAAGCGGCGTCTTTTCCGTTGGGGGAGAACTTCGCGAACATTCGGTAGCCGGGCTTCACGGAGAGCGGCGTGAGCTTCTTGCTCGCGAAGTCGAGAACGTGGTAGTAGCCCTTCGTGTTGAGGCGCCAGACGCGCGCACTGTTGTGGTAGATGAGCACCTTCAATGCGTCGTCGGAGAACGTGACGCCCTCGACCGTGAGGCGTTGTCCCGCGGAGTCCACAAGCAGCGAGGCGTCGGCGAGCACCGTCGCCGCGCCAGTCGCGGCATCGATGCGCACGATGTCCGATCCGCCGGCGGGGTTCGCACGCGTCGTCACCCACGCCGAGCCATCGGCGAGCCAGTGGATGTCCGGCATCGTCGCGCCATTGAAGTCATTGCCGCCGAAGATCCCCGCGATCGAGAGATCGGGCGCGGCCGTCTGCTGCGCGCCGAGCGGGAGGGCGAGGGCAATGAGTGCTAGTGAGCGAAGTCGCATCGAGGCGTCGGCTTGCGGCTGAAGGAGGGTGAAAGTCTATTCACAGGATGGGCGCGCGGCCAGCGGTCCGCGCGCCCATTCCTCTCAACCAGACCCCGATCATGCCAACATCAACCCCTTCCCGCCCCGCCGCCGGCGAATTCTTCGAGTACTACGGCAAGTACATCGCCCTCGTGCCCGACGGCAATGTGCGCGGCCACATCGAGCACCAGCTTTCAGATACCGTCGCGTTCATCAAGTCGCGCCCCGAGTCGTGGGCAATGTCGCGCTACGCGCCGGGCAAGTGGAGTGTGAAGGAAGTGATCGGCCACTTGGCGGACGCCGAGCGGATCTTCGCCTACCGCGCGCTGCGCATCGCGCGCGGCGATACGACGGCGCTCGCCGGATTCGACGAGAATGCGTATGTGCCCGTCGGCAAATTCGACGCGCGCGAGACGCAGGAGCTGCTCGAGGAATACGCCGCCACGCGCGCCGCGACGATCGCGATGTTCCGCGGCTTCAATGACGCGGCGTGGGCCCGCACCGGCAACGCGAGCGGGCATACGATCAGCGTGCGGGCACTCGCGTACATCATCGCGGGACATGAGAGGCACCATCTCTCGATCCTGCGGGATCGGTACCACTAACGGCGTGTGTAGGCCTTAGTACCGCTGAAACGGCGCGTATGGCAACTGAGCGTATGGTACTGCAGGGCGGGAGTAGGCCCCACTCACGCCGAGCCGTACTATACGCTCGGTTGCTAAACGCGCTTTCTCAGCGGTACTAAGGCCTACACGCGCTGTTTCAGTGGTACCAGCAACAACGTTCGTAGTTAGCGTCTCAGCTTGTTCGCCATGGAGTCCGCGATCGATCCCGCGAGCCGCTCCGTCAGTTCTTTCAGTTCCTCCGACCGCTGCCGCACCTTTCGCACGAAGAACGTTCGCGCGGTGCCATACGCCGCTGCGACGAGTCCTCCCGCGATCGCGAACGTCGCGAGGAAGGAGTGCGTCATGCCGATCGTCACTCCGATCGACGCGCCGCCAAAGCCGCCGCCGAAGCCGCCCACGATCCCGCCGAACACTTCGCCCGCCAGCGGACCCATGCGTTCCTCCACGCGGATCGTCGTAGAGCCGCCGCGCGCGCTGATCGTGACCATCGCCTTCCGCTTCGGGTGCGTGGAGATCCACGTGAGCGAGCGGCCGATGCTGTTCACTTGTCCGACATCGCCGAGCTGCCGGCGGATCGTCTCGATCACGAGATCGTACTCGTTCGCGTCCACTTCGCCGGGGATCTTCGCCTCGTACATGAGTGTCATCGGCGCACCGGCCCACACTCCGCAAGCCGACGGGTGCGCCTCCACCGGCATGACCGTGGTCCCACTGCCCGGCATGGGCACCGCCGGCGTGATGCCGAGATCCTCCAGCGCGCGCGACACGTACTGCCCCGAGATCCCCGCCTCGAGCGCCGCCGACCGCACGTTCGCGAGCGCGTAGCCGGTCGTGAGCGGCGATCCCTTCGGCGGCGCGGGCGGCGCGACCGACGGAGGCACCATCGCGCCCGTGAGCGCTTGCAGTTCCGATGCGCGCTTCCACACCGCCTCGGCTTCGAACGCAGAGAGCACTCGCGGCGCCGCGGCCGGCGCGTCGATCCCCGGATCGGCGAGCACGGCCTCGATCGCGCGCGCCATGTCGCTGCCCGTGGGATAGCGCATCATCGGCTCGCGCATCAGGCACCGGTCCACAACGGCGGCCAACGCGGCCGGCACGTGCGGCGCCACCGACTTGAGCGACGGTGCGCGCTTCGTCACGTGCGACACCAGCACCGCGCTCGCCGTCTCACTGTCGAATGGGAACGACCCCGACAACGCGAGGAATCCCACGACGCCCAGTGCGTAGAGATCGGTGCGCCCGTCGAGCTTCTCTCCGGACACTTGCTCCGGCGACATGTAATGCACGGTGCCGAGCACGTGGCCCGTGGCCGTGAGCGGCGCGGCATCTGCCACGCGCGCGATCCCGAAATCGGTGACCATCGCGCGTCCGGTGCCGTGCTCGAGCAAAATGTTCTCGGCCTTCACATCGCGATGGATCACCCCGTGCGCGTGCGCGTACCCGAGCGCGAGCGCCACATCGCGCAGATAGTTCGCGGCCTCGCGCGCGCTCAGCGGTCCGTTCGCCTTCACTCTCTCGGCGAGTGATTCACCATTCACGTACGCCATCGCGAAGTACACGAAGCCGCCCGTCTCGTCGGCGCGATAATGGACACGATGTTCGGGTGCGACAGCGACGCCGCCGTGCGCGCCTCGCGCAGGAACCGGTCGCGCGTCGCCGCATCCTGCATGTGTCGCGGCAGCGTCTTGATCGCCACATGACGCGCGAGCTTCTCATCGCGCGCGAGATACACCACACCCATCCCGCCGCGCCCGATCTCCCGCTCGAGTGCATACTGCCCCGAGAGTGCCGCCGCGAGTTCGGTGAACTCCGACGTGGATGCCGTCATCCGAGCGGGTTGCCTTCGGCGGGATAGAATCTCGAGTGCGTATGCGCCATGCCGGTGAGCAGCGCGCGCGGGCTCGAAGCGCGGCGCGAAGCGCGCGTGCAGCATCTCGAGCTGTCGCACAATGTTGTCGACGCCCTCGTGATCGATGTGGCGGAACGGCCCGCCGAGGAAGGGCGGGAAGCCGATGCCGAACACCGCCCCCACATCGCCATCGCGCGGCTGAGCGGAGCACGCCATCCTCGAGACAGCGCGCCGCTTCGTTCAAGAGGGCGAGCATGCAACGCTGCTGCATCTCCGCGGCCGCCATCTCCACGCGGTGCGTACCCGTGGGAAGCAGCGCGTACACGCTCTCGTCAACGCCGCGTTTGCGGCCGTTCTCGTACAGATAGAATCCCTTGCCACCCTTCCGCCCCGTTCGGCCGTCGGCGGCCACCGCGCGAGCGATGCGCTCGGCTTCATCCGGTCACCGAACGCGTCGAGCAATACTTGCCCGACCTTGGTACCCACGTCGAGCCCCACCTCATCGATCAGCGTGATCGGACCCACCGGGAATCCCAGATCGACCATCGCATGGTCGAGCGCGTCGATCGATGCGCCCTCGTCGAGCAGAAAGCCCGCCTCGTTCATGTACGCCGACAGCGTGCGCGTCGTGTAGAACCCCGGGCCGTCGTTCACGACGATCACGTGCTTGCCAAGCCGCTTGCCGTAGGCGACCGCCGTGGCCGTCGCGACCGGCGTCGTTCTTGGCGTCACGATCACCTCGAGCAGCGGCATCTTCTGCACGGGACTGAAGAAATGCATCCCGAGCACGTGCTCCGGCCGCTTGGCCGCCTCGGCGATCTTCGCGATCGGGATCGTGCTCGTGTTCGACGCGTAGATCGCGCGTGCGGGCATGACCGCTTCGGTCTCCTTGAGCACTTTGTGCTTGAGCGTGAGATCCTCGAACACCGCTTCGATCACGAGGTCCACGCTCTGGAAACCCGAATAGTCCACCGTGCCGCCCACCATCGACATCTGATCCTCGTACTCGCGCCGCGTGATCTGCCTCTTGGTGAGCCGCTCGCGCAGCACGTCGGACACCGACTTGAGCCCCTTCGCGACGCGGTCGAGCGCGGCGTCCTTGAGGCGCACGGTGGTCTTCTGCATCGCCGCGACGCTCGCGATCCCCGCGCCCATGAATCCCGCGCCGAGCACGCCGAGTTTCGACACCGGCAGCGACTCCGCCGGCTCGTCGGTGCCCGGATCCTTCTTGAGCGCAGTGGTCGCGAAGAAGAGGAAGATCAACTGCTGGCAGGCGGCGGTCACCGACATCTCGCCGAAGAGGCGCGCCTCCTCGTGGAATCCGCGCGGCATGCCGTGAGTGAGCCCGGTGCGCACGGCCTCGATCGCGGCGAGCGGCGCCGGGAAATTCCCGTGCGTCTTGGACATCACGCTCGCGTGCGCCTGACGGAACACGATCGCGCGGCCGAGCGGGTTCTTCTCGAGCACCCAGCCCATGAAGCCCGGCGACTTCGCGCCGCGCGACCGCTTCATCGAGCCGGCCCCGAGCTTCGCGCGCGCGGTCCACCGCGATCTCGCGCAGGATCGCGGGGTGCACCATCTCATCGACGAGTCCCATCTGCAATGCTTTCTTCGCGCGGATGTTCTTGCCGGTGAGGATCATGTCCAGCGCGTTGCGCAGTCCCACCGTGCGTGGCAGCCGCTGCGTGCCGCCGGCGCCGGGGATGAGGCCGAGCTGCACTTCCGGCAGCGCGAGTATCGTTTTCGGGTGGTCGGTGCAGATCCGGTAGGCGCACGCGAGCGACGCCTCGAGTCCGCCGCCCAAGCACGCGCCGTGGATCGCGACCACGATCGGCGTGCGGATGCGCGCGAGGCGGTCCATCATCAATTGGCCCGCGGCGCTCATCGATTCACCGTCGCTCGCCATGCGGATCGTGAGGAACTCGTCAATGTCGGCGCCCGCGATGAAATTCTCCGGCTTGCCCGAGATCAGCACCGCCGCCTTGATCGTCATTATCGCGCTGCAGCCGGTCGAGCACCGATCGAGAATTCATCGACCACCGCGGCGCGTGAACTTGTTGACGCTCTCGCCCGGCAGATCGAACGTGATGATCGCGACGCCGTCCTCGCACCTCCACGCCGAGCGCGCCGCCCGCGAAGATCTTCTCGGGGCTCATGACGCGTTCTCCAGCACCATCGCGCAGCCGAGTCCGCCGGCCGCGCACACGGTGAGCAATCCGAATTGCGATCCGCGCCGCCAGAGTTCGTTCGCGAGCGTCATGGTGATCCGCGCGCCGGTCGCGCCGAACGGATGCCCGATCGCGATCGAGCCGCCCATGATGTTGAGCTTCGAGCGGTCCACTTGCCCCACCGGCTTCGAGAAGCCGGCGCGCTCGGCCCACTGCTTGCTCTCGAAGCCGCGCAGGTTGCTCAGCACCTGGCTCGCGAACGCCTCGTGCATCTCCACGAGGTCCATGTCGGCGAGCGTGAGGCCCGCGCGTTGCAACGCCACCGGAGCCGCGAGCACCGGCGCCTGCAGCAGCTGCTCGCCCGGATCGAGCGCGGCGTACGCGTAGCTCCTGATGAACGCGATCGGCTTGAATCCGAGCGCGTCCGCTTTCTCCTCGCTCATGAGGATGATCGCCGCGGCGCCATCGGTGAGCGGGCTCGAATTGCCGGCGGTCACGCTGCCGTACTTCCGGTCGAACACCGGCTTGAGCGCGGCGAGCTGCTCGAGACTGGTGTCGGTGCGGATGCCGTTGTCGCTCGTCTCCCACTTCTCGAACTTCGGCGGTACGTAGTACGGCATGATCTCCGCCGTGAGGCGGCCGTCCTGCGTGCCGGCGGCGGCGAGGCGGTGCGAACGCAGCGCGAATTGGTCCTGCTCATCGCGCGGGATGTGATTGAGCTTCGCCATCTTCTCGGCGCTCTGTCCCATCGTCTCGCCGGTGGTCGGCTCCGCGATCGCCGGCGTGACGGGGATGAAATCCTTGGGGCGGAGCTTCGTGAACGCGCCGATCCGCGCGCCGAGCGATTTCGCCTTGGATGCCGCGACGAGCACGTCGGAGAATCCACGCGAGAAGAGGATCGGCACGCTGCTGAGCGATTCCGCGCCGCCGGCGATCGCGACGTCGGCATGGCCGAGTGCGATCTGGTCCGCCGCGTCCGTGATCGCCTGATTCGCGCTCGCGCACGCGCGGCTCACCGTGTAGGCCTGGATCCCTTTGGGCAGGCTGGGACTCAGCGCGATCTCGCGCGCGATGTTCGGCGCGAGCACGTTCGGCACGACGGTGCCGAACACGAGCATGTCCACTTCGCGCCCGCTGAGATCCGTGCGCGCGATGAGTTCGCACACCACCCGGCGCCCGAGGTCCTCGGCACTCACCGTACGCAGCGTGGTGCCGGCGCGGGTGAATGGCGTACGCAGTCCCGCAACGATCGCGACCCGCCGGTTCCCGTAGGGAGACATAGTCGGAAACTTAGACGGCCCGCTCCGGCGTTGCCAATCGCAGGCCGGCCGCATTGACCGCGCCCCCATCGCGCGCATAGCGTTCGACCCGTGAATCGCACCGAGTTCTCCGCCGCATCGCGCACCGCCGCGCTCGATCAGGCGGGGACCGGCGTTCTCGATGTGCTCGTGGTGGGCGGCGGGATCACGGGAGCGGCCACCGCGCGTGACGCCGCAATGCGCGGCCTCCGCGTCGCGCTGGTCGAGCGCGAGGATTTCGCGAGCGGCACCTCGAGCCGCAGTTCACGGCTCGTGCACGGCGGGCTCCGCTATCTCGAACACGGCGAATTCCACCTCGTGTTCGAGGCGAGCCGCGAGCGGCGGATCCTGCTGCGCATCGCTCCGCATCTCGTCACGCCGCTGCGCTTCACGTGGCCGGTGTACCGCGGCGCGCGCGTGCCGAAGTGGAAGTTGCGTGCCGCGCTCACGCTCTACGATGCGCTCGCGATGTTCCGGAACATCGGCCGCCACAAGATGTTCAGCGCCTCGGGCATCGAGACGCTGGAGCCGTGCCTGCGCACGGACGATCTCGTGGGCGGCGGCACGTACTTCGATGCGCACACCGACGACGCGCTTCTCACGCTCGCGAACGCGCGCGCCGCCGCGGAATACGGCGCGCTCGTGGTGAACCACGCGAGCGTGCGCTCGCTCATCAAGGAGGGCGGCGCCGTGACCGGCGCGGAGATCGAGTGCGCGTTCACCGGCCGCGTGGTGCGCGCGGCGGCGCGCTGCGTGGTCAACGCCACCGGCCCGTGGACCGGCGCGCTGCAGCTCATGGCGGACCCGCGCGCGGTCGTGGGCATTCGCGGCACCAAGGGCGCGCACATTGCCGTGCCGCGCACGCGCGTGGGCAACGAGCAGGCGATCGCGATCACGCATCCGCGCGACGGCCGCGTGATGTTCATCCTGCCCGCGCGCGAGCTCACCATCGTCGGCACCACCGATACCGACTACGACGGCTCGCTCGACGAAGTGCGCGCGACGCGCGACGATGTCGAGTATCTGCTCGAGGCGGCGAACCACTACGCGCCCGACGCGGCGCTCACGCGCAGCGATGTCGTCGCGGCGTGGGCCGGCATTCGTCCGCTCGTCGCGAGCAGCGCGAAGAGCACGGCCGCGGTGTCGCGCGAGCACGCGATCACGCTCACCGCGCCCGGCATGCTCACGGTCACCGGCGGCAAGCTCACGACGAATCGCCTGATGGCCGCCCAGATCGTGGACCGCGCCGAGAAGATGCTCGGGCGCCGCGTGCGCCGCGCGCGCACGGACCAGAAGGAACTGCGCGACCGCGATCTCAGCGCGAGCTTCGACGGGCCGAGCGCGGCCCTGCTCGCGCCGGGGCTGCCGCACGTATGGGGGCAGGTGCACGACGCCGTCACGCACGGCATGGCGCTGCGAGTGTCGGACGTGCTGATAAGGCGCATCCCGCTCGCCTTCGAGACGGCCGATCACGGCCGCGCAGTCGCGCCCGCGGTGGCGCGCGTCATGGCGCAGCTGCTGGGCTGGACTCCCGACCGCGAACGCGAGGAACTCGCGCGCTACGCCGCCGAGGTGGAGCGGATCTTCCGGATCGACTGAGTCAGGCCTTCGGCGCCACGTGGATGGTCTGCAACTCCACGATCTTGAGCGAGCGCGTCATCTTCGGCAGGCGCAGCAGCACGACGTCGCCCACCGATTTCCCCTGCAGCGCGAGACCGATCACCGAGCTCATCGTGACGTGCCCATCCTCGAATTCCACCGAGTCGCCGAACACGAGGTGGTAGACCTCGTTCTGATTGGTCTTCACGTCAGCGACGACGACGCGTGAGCCGAGCCCCACGCGGTCGGTGGGGATCTGGCTGAGGTCGATCTGCGAGAGCTTGGAGAGCCGGCTGCGGAGCTGGCCGAGCCGCGCCTGCACGAACGCCTGGCGCTCGAGCGCGCTCTTGTATTCGCTGTTCTCCTTCAGGTCGCCGAGTTCGACGGCGCGCCGGATCTCGGCGGGCAACACCACGTTGAGTTCGTGCTGGAGACGCTCGACTTCCGCGCCGAGCTTCTCCTTGAGGGCATCGAGCATAGGGGCGCTGGGAAAAAAGGGAGCGCCCGGCATTGGGGCCGGGCGCTGCAGTGCGTTACTTGCATAGTAGAAGGGGGGGCGCGAGATGTCTACCCTCTGACTGCCAGTCGTTAGTCGTTCGCGTTTGGTCCGAGGCATGACAACGAATGGTGTACGACTCTCGAACTCTCTCTCGCACCACACAATCAATTGTTATGCATCGGACCAAACGCGTACGACCAACGACTCGTGGTTATTCTTAGTTCCATGCTCTCCGTCGAACGCTATGACGACGTGACGCGGTTGCGCATGTCCACGCCGCTCACGCGCGCGCTGGGGTATGAGGCGAGCGCGTTTCTCACGCGCGGGGTGCTCGTGGACACGGGATTCCCCGCCGTCGCGCGCGACTTCGCCCGGTGGCTCGACGGCACGCGGCCCGTCGGCGTCGTGATCACGCACCATCACGAGGACCATGCGGGGAATCTCGAGCTGCTCGCGCGCGGCGGCGTCCCCGTCGCGGCGGCCGACGCTACCATCGACGCGATCCGCGCGCTGCGCACGCTCGATTTCTACCGTCAAGCGAATTGGGGAACTCCGCCCGCGCTGCGTTCTCCGCTCGTTCGCTTCGATCCCGCCCCGCTGCGGCTGCTGCCCACGCCCGGCCACGCACCGGATCACCACGTGGTGTGGGATGCCGAACGCGAGACCGTGTTCTCCGGCGACCTGTTCCTCAGCGTGAAGGCGCGTCTCACGCAGGACACGGAGGATGTGCACGGCATCGTGCGCAGCCTGCACGCGGTGATCGCGCTCAAACCCAAGCGCGTCTTCTGCGCGCACCGCGGACCAGTGCACGATCCGGTGAACACGCTGCGCGCCAAGGCCGCGTGGATGGAAGAGATCATCGGCGAAGCGCGCCG
The DNA here is from genome assembly GCA_963737845.1 of uncultured Gemmatimonadaceae bacterium. Taxonomy (GTDB): domain Bacteria; phylum Gemmatimonadota; class Gemmatimonadetes; order Gemmatimonadales; family Gemmatimonadaceae; genus DATKOH01. The sequence continues at coordinate 813,421 of CAVTUD010000003.1, forward strand.
GCTCGCGGCGGCCGGCATGACGGTGCCTGCGATCTCGCGGCGACTCCTCGGCCGCGACGGCTTCGTCGGCTTCATCTCGCGCGGCAAGCTGGCGCACCGGAACCTGATCCGCTCCGTCCTGCGTGCCGAGTAGCGGAGTTACCACGGCAAGCGGATGATTGCTAACGGCAGGCTGTTGGCTGTCGGCTGTCGCAAGCAACCGCGGTTGAAGGCGACAGCCGACAGTCGACAGTCCGCATCTAGCGTTTGTAGTGCGGTCCTGTCTCGAATTCGCGCTGCAGCGCCTTCATCAACTGCTCGCGCTTCTCCATCAGCCGCCGAAGTTTGCGCGGTCTCCGGTTCGCGAGCGCGTACGACGTGATGAGCGGCAGCGCGATCGTCGAGTCGGTGTAGCACACGACGGCGTCCGGCAGCTTGTCCGGGTCGATCTTCCCCCAGCTCACCGCCTCGCCGGGCGTGGCGCCCGAGAGTCCGCCGGTGTCGGGGCGCGCATCGGTGATCTGCAGGAAGAGATCGTGTCCGCGTTCATCGATGCCGAGCACTTCCTGGATCTGCGGTTCGGTCTGCAGCGCGAAATTCTTGGGACTGCCGCCGCCCGCGATCATGATCGGCGCTCCGGCCGCCGCCGCGCTTCGCACCGAGCACGATCGCCGCGGTCTCGTTCACATCCTTGTTCGGATCGAGCACGAGCTTCGATCCTTCCAGCGCGAGCGCCGCGACGTTCATGCCGATCGATGAATCGCCGGGCGACGACGTATAGATCGGCACGCCGCATGCGTACGCCGCCGAGAGCAGCGACTTCTGCCCGATGCCGAGCTTGGCCTCGCGCTCACGGATGTACTTCCCGCACAGATAGTGGAACTCCGCGCTGCTCATCGCGCGCTGGAACTCCGGCGCGCGCATGATCTGGCGGAAGAACGCGTCAGTGTCGAGCAGCACATGGAAATCGAAGAAGATGTCGTAGATCCGCACGACGCCCTCCTCGCGCAGCAGCACGTCCGACGTCTGCGCGTTGCCGCGGTGCATCGCGAGCCCGAGCCCGAAATGCGTGTCATGGTAGAGGTTCGCGCCGGTGGAGATGATCCAGTCGACGAATCCCGCTTCGATGAGCGGGATGAGCGCCGCGATGCCGAGTCCGGCGGGCGTGAGCGCGCCGGTGATGGTGAGCCCCACGGTCACATCCGGCTCGAGCATCTTGCGCGTGAACAGCTGCGCGCCCTCGCGCAGCCGCGCCGCGTTGTACGCGAGGAACGTGCCGTCGATGAGCTCGGTGATGCTCTCGCTGCCGTCCACGCGCCGCGGATCGATGCGCGCGCCGCCGAGGAAGCGGCTCGCGCGCTTCACGGGCGGCGCCGGTTTCTTCTTCGCTGCCGCCTTCGGTCTCGCCGGCTGCTTCTTCTTCATGGGCGCTCAGATCTCCCGGATGTCCGACGCGCGGCGCTTCGGTCGGCGCGCGCCGCTGCGCCTCGTAGGCCGCGATCACCGTGTGCGCCGCCTCGGCCGGTTCGTCGGTCATGAGCATGAGGTCCAGATCGCCCGCCGAGATCTTCTTCTCGAGCAGCACGCGCGACTGAGCCAGCGGATGCAGTCCCGCCCAGTAGCGCCGGCCGAAGAGCACCACCGGGAACTGATAGATCTTCCCCGTCTGGATGAGCGTAAGCGCTTCGAAGAGTTCATCGAGCGTGCCGAATCCGCCGGGGAAGATGATGAACGCCGACGAGTATTTCACGAACATCGTCTTGCGCACGAAGAAGTAGCGGAAGTTGATGAGCGTGTCGACATAGGGATTCGCGCCCTGCTCGAACGGGAGTTCAATGTTGCAGCCGATCGAGCGGCCGTTGCCGAGGCGCGCGCCCTTGTTCGCGGCCTCCATGATGCCCGGACCGGCGCCGGTGATGATCGAGAATCCCGCGAGGGCGAGCAGCCGCGCCGTCTCCTGCGCGGCGGCGTAGGCGGGATCGTCCGGACCGGTGCGCGCGGAGCCGAAGATGCTCACGCCCTTCTCGATGCCGGCGAGCGTGTCGAACCCCTCGATGAACTCCGACATGATGCGCATGACCCGCCAGGGGTCCGTGCGCGTGAAATCGGGGCCCGGCGTCGTGGTCGCGAGGAGCTTCTCATCCTCGGTGACGGGCGGCGGCAGGTAATCGCGGATCGAATCGTCAATGTGCCGCTCGGGCTCCTCGAGCACCACCGCGCCCGCCTGCCGCATGTCGGAGATCTGCGACGGCGGCGTGCGGCCCGCCTTGATGTGTCCCGTCTCCGTGCGCTCACGCAGCCCCGCGCGCGCCTCCTGCTCCGCGGTGGCGATGTGTTTCACATCGGCCTTCTTGCCCATCGCCGTCACGACGCGGCTCACGCGCGGCTTGGGAGCGCTCTTCTTCTTCGCCATGATGGTGTGGGAAGCTAAGGAGCGCGTGCCCGCGCCGCGAGCGGCGGGATCGAGAAGAGGGCCCAGATCCCTTCGAGCGCGATGAACCCGGCGCGCCGGTCGTGCACCGCCACCCAGAGCAGGAAGAGCGACCCCACGAGGTTCAGCGCGTTGAACCACACGCTGCGCCGGTCGAGGCGGCCGGTCTGCAGCCCGGCGAATCCGACGAGCACGATCGCCGCGCCCGCGAGCGACAAGAGTTGATAGAGCACCGCGCACCCGCAAGATTGAGGTATGTCCAACGCGCGAACGACCTGGACCCGCTCCCTGCTCACCGTCGCCGGCCGCGCGATCGTGAGCCCGCGGCTCGCGAGCGACCTCGTGCGCACCGGCTGGCGCTTCCGCCGCCGCGGCTGGTGGCACCGGGCCCCGTTCCTTCCGCTTCCCGCGCGCGAGTACCTGCGCTGGCGCACGTACACGGCGTATGGCGACGCGGACGCGATCCCTTCCGCCGACGACATCATCCGCTACGCGCGCTGGGCCATCCGCTCGCCGTGACGCCCCTCGAGACCCGGATCAAGGCGCACGCCTACGGGCTCGGCTTCGACCTCTGCGGCATCGCGGCGCTCGGCCCCGCGCCCACGGCCAATCATTTCGATCGCTGGCTCGCACGCGGCTATGCGGGAGAGATGTACTATCTGAAACGTTGGGCCGACAGGCGCCATGATACGCGGCGTCCCGCGCGCGGGATGCGCTCGGCGATCGTGGTCACGCTGGACTACGGCGGCCGCTCGCCCGCCGGACCGATCGCCCGCTACGCCCGCGGCCGCGACTACCACGCCGTGATGCGCGAGAAGCTGCGTGAGCTCCGGCGCCTCGTCGCGGCCGAAGCCCAGCACCCGGTGAAGATGAAGGCCTATTCCGATACCGCGCCCATCCTGGAGCGCGATCTCGCGCGACAGGCGGGCATCGGTTGGTTCGGCAAGAACACCATGATGATCAATCCGAAGAGAGGCAGCTTCTTCGTGATCGGCACCGTGCTCACCGATCTCGCGCTCACCGCCGATGCGCCCTTCGAGTCCGATCATTGCGGCACGTGCACGCGCTGCCTGGACGCGTGCCCCACGAACGCGTTCCCGGAGCCGCGCGTGCTCGACGCCACGCGTTGCATCTCGTATCTCACGATCGAGCAGCGCGGGCCGATCCCGGAATCGCTGCGCGAGGCGGTGGGCGAGCGCGCATTCGGGTGCGACGTGTGCCAGGATGTGTGCCCGTGGAACGAGCGGTTCGCGAGCGCGGCCGGCGATCCGAGCGTGGCCGCGCGCGCCGCGAACATCGCGCCCGATCTCGAGACGCTCCTCGTGCTCGACGACGCCGGGTTCCGCGAGCGGTTCGGCGACAGCGCCGTCGCACGCACGGCGCGGCGCGGGCTCGCCCGCAACGCCGCCGTGGCACTGGGGAATCGCGGGGGAACCGCGGCGCAGCGGGCGCTGGAACGCGCCGCGCGAGAGGACCCCGAACCGCTCGTGCGCGCGCATGCCGCCTGGGCCCTCGAGCACGACCGGTCCCGGGTGGAACGATGAACGCCTCTCGCTCGTCAGAATGAATGGCGGGGTGTGTCCCGCCTGGACCCGATCTCAGACTTCTTCGAGCGCATAATGAAGATCAGCACAGCGCTGCCGTTGATACTGGTGCTCCCGATCATTGGATTCGTGGGCTATCAGGCGGTGACACAATTCCAGGACTCGGAAGCCGAGAAGGCGGCCGCCGCGAAGGCGAGCGCCCCTTTGCTCGACGACTCCGCAGCCGCCGCGCAGTCGGCCGCTTCCGCCGGGCAGCCTCCGGCGCAGCCCGATGGGCCCGGCGCGCCCGTGGCCTCATCGGCGGCCTCGGCGGCGATGGCGCCCTCCGACCCGGCGTCCGCCGCGGGCGGTGACCACGACGTCGCCGACATCCGGCGCCGTGTGATGGCCGGCTCGAAGGGCACCTACATCGATGAGATCCTCGCGGTGAGCGATTCCGGTCTCGCGCGCTGGCCCGACCGGCTGGACAATCCGCTCCGCGTCTGGGTCGCCGATGGGAAAGGGATCCCGGGATGGGACCCGCACTATCCCGATCAGGTGCGTGAAGCGTTCGACACGTGGGCGCTCACCGGTCTGCCGATGCGCTTCACGTACGTGCGCGACAGCGTCGATGCCGACGTCGTCGTGGGCTGGCTCGAGAAGTTCGACACGCAGATCACGGGGCGCACGCTCTGGTCGCGCGACCGCAACTGGTGGATCGTGAACGGGAGCATCATGCTCGCGCTGCACCACACGGGCGGCGAAGCGCTCGACGAGAAGGCCATCCACGCGATCGCGCTGCACGAGGTGGGGCACCTGCTGGGCCTCAACCACAGCTCCGACACGATGAACATCATGACCGCGCGCGTGCGCGTGCGAGAGCTGTCGGACGCCGACCGCGCGACGATGAAGCTGCTCTACTCGCTGCCGCCGGGCTCGCTCAAGAACTGAGCGGCGTCACAACTTCAGCGTCACCGTCTGCTTCTTCTTCTGGCGCACGATGTCGAGCGTCAGCGAGTTGTCGCGCGCGCGCCGCACGAGCTGGGAGAACTGCCCCGGGCTCGAAAGGGTCGTGCCGTTCGCGCGCGTGATCACGTCGCCGTCGCGCAGGCCGGCGCGTGCGGCCGGCGTGCCCGGCAGAACGCTCAGCACGAGCAGCCCTGAATCGACGCCGAAATAATCCTTGAGCGCGGCGAACTGCTGCACGTGCGCGCCGGCAATGGTGAGGTTGTCGTACGAGAAGCTGTACGACATGCCCATCCCCTTTGCCATCGGCGCGGGCCATGGCCGCGGCGGCAGCGGCGTGTAGGCCGACGGACTCTCGGGCGGCTCCGGCGCTTCCGGCGCCTCGCCGGGTGCGTCGGGCATGACGGTAATATCGGCCGGCGGCGCCCAGTTACCGGGACGACGCTCCACGAGCACGGTACGATCGAGCGTAATTTTCCCGCGCCGCAGCTTCACCGTGAGCTTGTTGCCGGGTCGCAGCAGTTCCTGGAAGCTCGGCGTGCCCTTGAGCACGTCGCGGCCGGCGAACGCCAGCACGAGGTCCTGCGACTCCACGCCCGCCCGCTCCGCTGGCGAGTCGGGTTCCACCGACTCGACCATCGGATACTCCTTGAACCGCATCATCCGGCGGCCGCTGTCGGCATACGTCGCGAACGAACCGGAGAACGTGATGCCCAGCCAGCCCAGCGGCGGACGCGGCGTCACGCGGATCGTCATCGGGTCCATGTAGATCTTCATCGCTTCGTGCTGGGCGACGTTGATCTCCACGCTCATCATCCGCATCACGAACCGGTCGTACGCGCGCTTGGAGACTTCGTAGCTCGTATTCGCCTGATAGTACGCCGCCTGCGACGACGAATCGTTCTTCTCGAGCATCGCTTCGCGCGCGTCGATGGCCGCTTCATAGCGCTTGTCCAGCTCGGCGCGCAGCGCCTGCTCCTGCGCGCGCATCTTCTCCAACTCGGCGCACTGCGCACACGGCGCGGCCTTGGGCGTGGCCGGCGGCAGCGGCGCCTCTTGCGACGCCGCCGGCGCGGCGCACACCGCCGCGAATGTCAGTACTGCGATCGATCGTGTGAAGCGCATCATGGATCTCTAGTAGCTCGCGAGGCGCACGCCGGCGGGAAGCGTCCCGCCGAGCTGCTGCAGCGTGACTTCCCGCGCACTGCGCGCGGAGAGGAGGTATTGGTTGAGGATCGGATCGTCGGGCGACGCGTTCACCGCCTGCAGCGCCGCGTCGGACACCTTGTCGAGCGCGGCGAGACGCGAGCGATAGCGGTCGGTGTCGCCGCGGCCGTACGAGCTGTCGTGCGCCGCAATGAACGCCGCGGCCACGCGATAATCGTGCTCGGCGCGCTGCATCACGGTGAGCGCGTCGGTGAGCGTCGTGATCTTGGTGCCGTCGAGCGCGACAATGCCGCGCGTGGACGCGAGCTGCGCCGGCGTCGAGGAGCTCGATCCGGCGCCGAGGCCCACATCGAGCGGCTGGCCGGGCGCGGTGTAGCGGCCGAGCGCGAGCGCGCCGGCGGCGACCACGATCACGGCGGCGGCGCGCATCCAGGGGCGCACGCGCGCGGCGAGCGAGCCGTCGCGGATCACGCCCGCGTCGCGGAGCGCCGGTGCGAGCGTGCCCCACGAGGTGAGCGGCGCGTCGAGCACCGCCTCTCGCGTGCGCGCACCCGCATTGCGCAGGGCGCGGTAGACTGCGGCCTCGCGGGCGCAGGCGACGCACGCGGCGAGATGCTCCGCTTCCGTCGCGTTCGGTTCGGTGTCGGCCAGTGCGGCCAGAGCTTCAGCGTTGAGGTGCGGCATGTCCATAACCCAGTGCCGGCGTCGGGTCATCCATCAGGTGCGCGAGCAGCCGGCGAAGCTTCGCGCGTGCCTTGAACAGTTGTGATTTCGATGCGCCTGCGGTGATGCCCAGCTGTGTCGCGATGTCCTCGTGCGTATAGCCTTCCACGTCGTGCAGCGTCCAGACCGTTCGCGCGCCCGGCGGCAATTGCGCCGCCGCTTGCTCGATCGACTCCGCGAGGAATCCGCGGTCGTGATCGTCGCTCACGCTCACGCTGTCCTCCTCGATCTCGACTTCCACCTTCCCGAGCCGCCGCACTTTGCGCAGCGCGTTCAGCGTGCGGTTCACCGCGATCCGGTGCGCCCACGTGCTGAACTGCGAGTCGCCGCGGAAGGTCGGCAGCGCGCGGAATATCTGGATCCACACATCCTGCGCGATGTCGGCCGCCAGATCGCGGTCCTCCGCGAAGCGGAGCACCACCGCATTCAATGTGCGGCGCATACTGCGACCAGAGCTGGCGCAGCGCGCGTTCGTCGCCATTGATGGCGCGGCGGATCGTGATCGAGTCCGGTTCCATGAGCTCGTCCAATTGGTCACTGTGGGAACGCGCAGGGTTGCCGCGAACAGCACCCCGCGCCCTCCCTACGCGGCGTGCTGCGAGTCGTTACAGCCGGTGCCGCGCCTCGTCCCTCCTACACCACGCAGCACGCTTCCTCCCTCCAGGATCTCCCAGTGGCATCTCCCTCCGGATCGGCCGGCGCGACCGCGCCTTCGCGCGACTCGGCTCTTCGTCTGGCCGGCTTCTCGTTCCTGATCCTGTTCCTGGAACTCGCCCTGATCCGGTATGTCGCCGCCTATGTGCGCGTGTTCGGGTTCTACGTCAATTTCGTGCTCATCGCCACCTTCCTCGGCATGGGCGTCGGGCTGCTGCGCGCGGCGTCCGCCCAGCGGCTGAAATGGATGGGCCCGGTCGTGCTGGTCGCGCTGCTCGGGCTCGTGAGAGTGTTCGCCGCCACGTCGATCCGCGTCAACCCCGATGAGCACGAGGCGCTCTGGTCGATCTTCCCGCATGTGAGCGGCGAGATCGCGATCGTGCCGGCGGTGCTCATCCTGTTCACCATGTGCACGCTGCTCTTCGTGCCGCTCGGCGCGCTCATGGGCGCGGAGTTCCGGAAGTTCCGTCCGCTCGTCGCGTACTCGTACGATATCGGCGGCAGTCTCGCGGGCGTGATCCTGTTCGGCCTCATGAGCGCGCTGCACACGGTTCCGCTCGCGTGGTTCGCGATCGCGCTCGCCGTCTGGTTCGCGCTCTCGCTCGACGACCGCCGCTTCCTCGTGGCGCTCGTGCCGCTCGGCGCGGCCGCGCTGCTGCTCGTGGCGAAGACCGCCGCGCCGCAGGGGGAGTACTGGTCGCCGTATTACCGCATCACGACCGACCATCGCGCGAATCTCACGCGCGTGAGCGTGAATGGCGCGCTGCATCAGTACATGGTGAACTTCGCCGCCGCGGGCGACACGGGGCGCGGCAAGCTCGGCGCGTTCATCGCGCAAACGAAGTCGGCGTATCTGCTGCCGTATTCGTTCGTGCCGAGCGTGGACACCGCGCTCGTCGTGGGCGCGGGCACGGGCAACGACGTGGCGCTCCTGCTGGGACTCGGCGCGAAGTACATCGACGCCGTCGAGATCGACCCCACGATCTACGCGCTCGGCAAGAGCGAGCACTTCATGCATCCGTACGACGATCCGCGCGTGCACGTGCACGTGAACGACGCACGCGCGTTCCTGCGCCGTTCGCCGCAGCATTACGACGTGATCACGATGGGCACGCTCGACAGCCAGACGCTGCTCTCGGGCATGAGCTCCGTGCGGCTCGACAACTACGTGTACACCGTGGAGTCGATGGAGTCGGCGCGCGATCACCTCAAGGCCGACGGCAGTCTCATCGCATACCATCTGTCGCCGCGCCCGTACATCGCGGCGAAGGTGTTCCAGATCATCGCCGTCGCGTTCGGACAAGCGCCACGCGCGATCCGGCAGGACAGCGGATTGTTCAATCTCACCGTGATCGCCGGCGCGGGCGCGGCGGGCGCGCACCTGCTGCCGAAGGATTCCGTGCTGCTCACCGAGGTCACGCTGCCGCACGACGACTGGCCATACTTGTATCTGAGCGAGCCGGTGATCCCCGCGCATTATCTCACCGCATTGGCCGGCGTGCTGGCGATCGCGGTGTTGCTCATCGGCATCGCGGGATGGGGCGAGCTTCGCCGCCGCGAGCGCGAAGATGACGACCGGCGCGGCGACATCGCGCTCTTCGCGATGGGCGTCGGGTTCTTGCTGCTCGAATCGAAGAGCGTCACCGAGATGTCGCTGCTCTTCGGGTCCACGTGGAACGTGAACTTGTTGGTGTTCGGCTCCATTCTCGTAGTGATCGGCGTCGCGAACGGGATCGTGATGCGCTTCGAGCGCGCGATGCTGCCGAAATTGTTCATCGGGCTGTTCGCGACGCTGGCGCTCGCGTACGCGGTGCCGGCGCGCGCGCTCCTGGGTCTTGGCACCGCCGGCGAGTGGTTCGTGGGGGGACTGCTCGTGGCGCTGCCGATCTTCTTCGCGGCGTCGATCTTCGCGCTGCTGCTGCGCGACCGCGCCGACGCAACGCGCGGGCTCGCGTGCAATCTCTTGGGCGCGATCATCGGCGGCGTGCTGGAATACGGCGCAATGGTGGTGGGCATCAAGGCGCTCTATCTCATCGCGGGCGCGGCCTATTTGTGCGCGATGGTCGCGGCGCTGGCGCCCGCGACCGAAACGGCTCCGGTGCCACAGGCCGAACCCGCGGCGTAGGCCCGATCCGGGAACTCACCGGCCGTTACAACGCCTTGTCCCGTAGCGTCTTGAGTGTGCGCCCCGTTAGTCTTCGTTGTAGCCAGTCCCCTCCGTCGTTCGGGTCCCTTTGCTCCTCCATGCACTGCTCATCGCCGGCGCCGCCGCGCTGCCCGCCCCCGGTCTCCCCGTCAAGAGTCCGGCGAGCGTTGGCATGTCCGCGAAGCGCCTGGAGTCCATCGATCGCATCGTGAAGCGCGGCGTGAACGCCGGCGGGTATCCGGGCGCCGCGGTGGTGGTGGGCCGCAAGGGCGCGATGGTCTGGCAGAAGGGATTCGGCCGCGTGTCGTGGGGATCGAAGTCGCCGCCGGTGAAGCCGGGCGAGACGATCTACGATCTCGCGTCGCTCACGAAGGTCGTGGGCACGACCACCGCGATCATGCTCCTGTACGACGAGGGGCGCATCGAGCTGGACAAGCCGGTGCGCGAGTACCTGCCGGAATTCTCGGGTGGCGACAAGGACAGCGTCACCATCCGCGAGCTGCTCGAGCATCGCTCCGGACTGCCCGCCGACCGCGACATCTGGAAGATGGCGCACAACCCGATCGCGGCGCGTGCCGCGGTGCTCGATGTGCCGCTCGTCTGCCGACCAGGCGACTGCTATGTGTACTCCGACCTCGGCGCCATCGTGCTCGGCATCGTCGTGGAACGCGTGACGGGCCAGGGCCTCGATGTGTATCTGCACGAGCGTGTGTTCGCGCCGCTCGGCATGACGCACACGTTCTTCCGTCCGGCGGATTCACTGCGCAAGAAGATCGCGCCAACGGCGATCACGCCCGACGGCGAGTACATGGTGCGCGGCGTCGTGCACGATGAGAACGCGGCGGCGCTCGGCGGCGTGGCGGGCCATGCCGGACTGTTCAGCACCGCCGGCGATCTCGCGGTGTTCTCACAGATGCTGCTCAATGGCGGCGTGTACGACGGCGTGCGCATCGTGAGCGACTCAGCCGTGCGGCTGTTCACCACGCGCGCGGCGGGGAGCCGCGCACTCGGATGGGCGATGGCGGACGGCCAGTGGGGATCGGGGCGCTATCTCTCCGATGGTTCGTTCGGCCACGTGGGATTCACCGGCACGTCGATCTGGATCGACCCGACGCGGGAGATGTTCGTCATCCTGCTCACGAACCGCGTGTACAAACCGAAAGTGCGCGGCAGCTTCAAGGCGATCGCGGACATCCGCGCCGATCTCGCGGATGCGGCTGCGGTGAGCGTTACCGACGATCCGGACCAGTTGCTCGCGATGCCGGATTCATACCGCTCGGAGCTGCGCCATGGATGGAACCCGCGTCCGCCGCGCCGGCATCACACGCACCACACGCCGCACAGCTCGACGTCGAAGGGCAAGTCGTCGGGCGGCAAGAAGACCTCGGTCAAGAGCGCGTCCGCGACCAAGTCGTCGGCGGCGCACGCGTCCGGAGCCAAATGACCGCGCCGGCGGCGAGCGTGACCGAGGATCAGATCCGGCTCGCGCTGCGCCGCGTGAAGGATCCCGAGCTGAACCTGAACATCATCGACATCGGGCTCGTCTATGGGATCACCGTCACCGGCGGCGACGTGGTGATCGACTTGTCGCTGACGTCGCCCGGTTGTCCGAGCGGTCCCGAGATCATGACGGGCGCCGAAGAGGCCGCGCGCGGCGTGGACGGCGTGACGGGCGTGGCGGTGAACCTGGTGTGGGATCCGCCCTGGACACCGGAGCGCATCGAACCGAGAATAAGGACGTATTTGGGGTTCTGACGGAACCCCGAACTCCGTTATTGGTCACCCGAACTCCGTCAGTGACGAGTCGTTCGTAGTACCACGTACGACTCGTCACTCACGGAGTTTGGGTGACCAATGACGCGTTTTGAGGTTCGACTGACGTAGTTCGGATGCGCCCGTTCAGCCCTTCATCGCGCGCACGGCTGCATCGCCCAGCACACCCGCCTGCCATTTCTTGATGCCTGGGACCGCCGCCAGTTCCGCGAGTGATGCCGGCTTCGCACGCGCGATCGACTCCAGCCGCTCGCGCGACGCGAGCACTCCGGGATCCAAGTCGAGCTTCGCCGCGGCCGTTTCGCGCACGCCGCGCAGCCGGTTCACGCGCTCATCGAATTCCGCGTCCTTGTCCCAGCGCGCGGCGCGCGGGTAGCGCGGCAGCGAGTCCTCGGGCACCGCGACACCGCGCGCCACCGCGTCGATCAGATCCCGCCCGCGGCGCTCGGCGATGCCGCGCGGCATCCCCTTGATCGTGCTCAGATCGGCGGCCGCCTTGGGCTGCAGCTTCGCCAATTCGAACAACACCTCGTTGCCCATCACGCGGAACGTCGCGCGGTCGAGCTCCTTCGCCACCGCGCTCCGCCACGCGACGACCTCGCCGAGCACCGCGAGTTCGCGGCGCGAGAGATCCCGCGCCCCCTTCATGCGCATGAACGCGGTCGACGGATCCTCGCGCTCCCACTTCGTGCCCTCGAGCCCTTCGAACTCCTCCGCCGCCCACGAGAGGCGGCCCATTTTTTCTAGCTCCGCGCGCATCTTGTCGCTCAGGTCGAGCAGGAACGCGGTGTCGAGCGCGGCGTAGTCGAGCATGCCCTTCGTGAGCGGGCGCAGCGACCAGTCGGCGCGCTGGAATTTCTTGTCGAGCTTCACGCCGAAGTAGCGCTCGAGCAGCGCCGCGAGCCCGAAGGCCTTGATGCCCAGCAGCTGCGCCGCGACGCGCGTGTCGAAGATGTGATTGACGTGCCAGCCGTAGTCCTGGTGCAGCAGGCGCAGGTCGTAATCGGCGTCGTGCAGCACGACCTCCACCGCGCGCGATTGGAGCAGCTCGCCCATGCGCGCGGGAGCGCCGATGGCGAGCGGATCGAGCACCGCCGTCACGCCGGGCGCGCTCACCTGCAAGAGGTAGATCCGGTCGACGAACCGGTGGAACGACGCGCCTTCGGTGTCGAGCGCGATCGCGCCCGTGAGCGGCAGCGACGCGAAGAACTTCTCGGCGGCGGCGGGCGTGTCGATGTAGAGCGGAGCAAGCGTGGCGATGCGCTGCGGCAAGGCGATCCTCGGAAGGCCGTTCGTCAGGAAAGCTCTCACCAAGACCGTCGCGGCGGAAGCTTCCGCGCGGGCGCGGGCCGGTGCATCATCTTCCGGCGCTCTCCGCGAGAACCCGCTCCCAGGTGGTCATGGCCTCCCCCGTCTACCGCTCGTCGCAGCCGATCCACCCGCGTTCCGATGGCTGGACCAACGCGGCCATCCTGCGCACCGCGTGCCTCGTCACGCTCGTCGGCGTGGTGCTCATCCTGCTGTGGCGCGCGAGCGATGTGATCCTGCTCGTGTTCCTCGGCGCGCTCTTCGGCATCGCGATCGCGCCGCTGGCCGACAAGCTGGCCAAGCGGCGCATCCCGCGCGGATTGAGCGCGGCCATCATAGTATTCGCGTTCCTCGGCGCGCTCACCGGCATCCTGTCGTACGTCGGCCCGACACTCATTCGGCAAGGCGGCGAGATCGAGAAGAACCTCCCGGCGTCGCTCCTCCGGCTCGAAGCGTGGCTCAACGCGCGCACTAATGGCGTTGCGAGCACGGTGATCTCCGACCAGGCCGCCGCCGCCTCGGGCGATACCACGGCGACGGCGCGTTCCACGCGCACGAAGCACGTGGACATCACGCAGCAGATCAACGACGGCATCAACTTCGCGATGCGATACGTGGTGGACATCCTCGGCGCGTCGCTCACGGTGGTCGCGGCGATCGGCCTGATGCTCGTGCTCGCGATCTACGTGGGAGCGGAGGCCGATCTCTACCGGCGCGGCCTGCTGTCGCTCTTCCCGCCACGATTGCGCCCGCGCATCAACGAGGTCATGGCCGCGACAGCGCACACCCTGCGCAAGTGGCTGTCGCCCAGTTCATCGCGATGACGGTCATCGGGCTCGCGAGTTTCATCGCCTTCTCGATCATCGGTATCCACGCCGCGTTCGCGCTCGCGCTCATCGCGGGGCTGCTCGAATTCATCCCGACCCTCGGCCCGATCCTGAGCGGCTCGACTCGCGGTCGCGATGGCGTTCCTCGACTCGCCCAGCCAGGCGCTCTGGGTGCTCTTCGCCGCGATCGATGATCCAGCAACTCGAGAACAACGTGCTGATCCCGATGCTCATGAAGGGCGGTATGGACCTTCCGCCCGCGCTCACGCTCGTGATGCAGGGACTCATGGCGATCCTGTTCGGCTTCGCCGGGATGCTCGTCGCCGTGCCGCTGCTCGCCGCGCTGATCGTGCCCGTCCGGATGCTCTACATCGAGGACACGCTCGGTGGCGGACTCAAGCTCGAGGCGCCCGCGCCCGAGTCCGGGTAGCATTGCGCGCCGCCTGCCGCGCGCCGCGCGCGCCCGATATACTTACCCTCCTTCGCCCTCAACCCGTCGCCCGCGCTGAATGCCCGCCGTCGCCAAGCAGCCACCCGTCCAGCAGCTCGAGACCACGGCGCGCACGCTGCGCCTGCACATCCTCAAGATGATCGCCGCCGCGAACAGCGGACATCCCGGAGGATCGCTCTCCGCCGTCGAGATCATCACCGCGCTCTATTTCGGCCGAGTGTCTGCGCCACGATCCGAAGCGCCCCGACTGGCCCGACCGCGACCGCTTCATCATGTCGAAGGGACACGGCGTGCCGGCGCTGTACGCGGCGCTCGCGGAGTGCGGGCTACTTCCCCGTGAGCGAGCTGATGACGCTGCGGCAGGTGAACTCGCGCATGCAGGGGCATCCCGTGCAGGGGCTCACGCCGGGAATCGAGGCGTCCACCGGCTCGCTCGGCCAGGGACTGTCGGTGGGAGTCGGCCACGCGCTCGCCGCGCGGCTCGACGGGAAGGCGTATCGCACCTACGTGCTGCTGGGCGATGGCGAGTGCCAGGAGGGACAGGTGTGGGAGGCCGCGCTCACCGCGGGCAATTACGAGCTCGGATCGTTGACCGCGATCGTCGATTCGAATCGCTACCAGCTCGACGGCGCGGTGGAGGACATCAACGGGCTCACGCCGCTCGACGCGAAGTTCGAGTCGTTCGGCTGGCGCGTGATCCAGGTGGATGGCCACGACGTGGGCGCCGTGCGCAGTCGCGCTGCACCAGGCGAAGGAGTCGCACGACGTGCCCGTGTGCATCATCGCCCACACCGTGAAGGGAAAGGGCGTGACGTACATGGAGAACAACAACGAGTTCCACGGCAAGTCGCCGAACGTGGACCAGCTGCAGGTGGCACTCTCGCAGCTGGTGGACAAATGACGAATACGACGCACCCGACTCACCCTCGGCAAGGCCACGCGCGAGGCGTACGGCGAGGCGCTGCTGATGGTCGGCACCGAGAACAAGAACGTGATCGTCATCGACGCGGATCTCGCGAAGTCGACGTACAGCTGGACCTTCGGGAAGATGTTTCCCGAGCGCTTCTTCAATATCGGGATTCAGGAAGCGAACATGGTCGGGATCGCGCAGCGGACTCGCGAGCAGCGGGAAGATCCCGTTCATCTCGAGCTTCGCGGCGTTCATCCTGTGCAAGGGCTTCGATCAGCTGCGCATGGGCGCGGCGTATCCGAAGCTCAACATGAAGGTGGCGGGCTCGCACGGCGGGATCTCGATCGGCGAGGACGGCGTGTCGCAGCAGAGTGTGGAGGATGTCGCGCTCGCGTGCGCGCTTCCGGGCTTCGTCGTGTGCGTGCCGAGCGACGAGCACACGATGCGCGCAGCGGTGTTCGCGGCGGCGGCGCACAATGGGCCCGTGTATCTCGGCTCGGCCGGCCGAAGACGTTCGTGGTGCACGACGCGGCCGTGCAGTTCGAGTTCGGCCGCTCGATCGAGCTGCGCGACGGGCACTCGCTCACGATCGTGGCGAACGGGCTGCTGGTGGCGCAGGCGCTGATCGCCGCGGACGCGCTGTCGAAGCGCGGGATCGAGGCGCGCGTGCTCGACATGCACACCGTGAAGCCGCTCGATAGTGCGGCTCTCGAGCGCGGCGAGTCACGAGACGGGCGCATTTGTTGTCGCCGAGGAGCACATGCACTCCGGCGGGCTGGGGAGCGCGGTGGCGCAGGCGCTGGTGGCCGGCACGCCGGCCCCGGTGGAGTACGTGAATCTCGGCGATCGCTACGCGGAGCGGAAAGCCCGACGACCTGATCGAGAAGTACGGGATGCTCGCCCCGAACATCATCGCGGCTGCGGACAAGGTAATGAAGAGCAAATAAAAACGGCGGAGAGTTGTTGGCCTCTCCGCCGTTGTTTTCTAACGTCCAGTCTAAAGTCGTAAGTCTGTAGTTCAGCGCGTCGGTTTGCCCGGCGGCGTCGCACTCTTGAACACATCCTTGTTGATCTGGACGTACTCGACCGACTTCGACGGAACATCCTCTTCCGGGAAGATCGCGGTCACCGGACACTCCGGCTCGCAGGCGCCGCAATCAATGCATTCATCGGGATGGATGTAGAGCATCGTCTCGCCTTCATAGATGCAATCGACGGGACAGACGTCGACGCACGCCTTGTCCTTGACCCCGATGCACGCTTCCGTAATGACGTAGGGCATTGCTCCCTCGAAGTTGCTCGACCCGCTCGTTAGACCACGCAGAATAATATTGAATTTCCCGTCCGGGGACAGGGGATGATGCGCATGGAGCCTGCCACCGCCACGCTGCGCCTCACGATCAACCGGCGCCCGCACGACGTTTCCGCGGCGCCCGGCGACACACTGCTCGATGTGCTGCGCGGCAGCTTGGAGCTCACCGGCTCGAAGTTGGTGTGCGGGCGCGGTGAGTGCGGGGCCTGCACGGTGCACATCGACGGCGAGCCCGCGTACGCCTGTCTCACCCTGGCCGTGGCCTGCGAGGGCGCCGCCATCACCACCATCGAGGGAGTCGCCGACGGCGAGACGCTCCACCCGCTGCAGGCCGCGTTCGTGGCGCACGACGCCCTCCAGTGCGGCATGTGCACGCCGGGCCAGATCATGGCCGCGCTCGCCCTCCTCGAGCGGAATCCCGATCCGTCCGAGGAGGAGGTCACGCGCTGGATGAGCGGCAACCTCTGCCGCTGCGGCGCCTACCCCAAGATCCGCCGCGCCATCCTCGCCGCCGCGCGCACCATGCGCACAGGCCATGGCCGCTAGGAAGAGGAAGAAGCCGGCCCCCGGCAGCTTCGTCACGACCACGGTGGAGGTCGAAGGGCGCGTTGAGACGAAGATCGTGGCGATCCCCGCCTTCGAACCCGCGCCATGGACCGATCGCGCCGAGCTCACGCGTCGTCGGGCGGCGCGCCAAGCGCGTCGATGCGGCCGACAAGGTCACCGGCCGCGCGCGTTACACGGTGGATGCGCGGCCCGCCGGCATGCTGCACGCGGCGATCCTGCGCGCGCCCATCGCGCGCGGCCGGCTCACGCACATTGATCTCGCGCCCGCGCGCGCGATGCCGGGGGTGCATGCCGCGCTCGCACGCGCTGACATTCCCGCGATCGATTCACCGGGCGGGACTCTCTTCGCGCCCCACATCAACTACGCCGGACAGCCGTTGGCCGCGCTGTGCGCCGACACCCCGCGCAACGCCCATCGCGCGCTCGCAGCGATCGTCACCCAATACGAACGCTCCGCGCACGCAGTGACGGCTGAGGACGCGCTCGCCGGCCACGATCTCCTGAGCGATCCGCAGATCACCGAACGCGGCGACGCCGCCGCCGCGCTCGAGAGCGCCGACGTCATGATCGCGCGCGAGTACCGCACGCCCACGGCGCTCCACTCGGCGCTCGAGCCCCACGCCGCCGTCGCCGAATGGGTGGGCGGCCGGCTCACGGTGTGGGAATCCACGCAGGGCGTCTTCCACACGCGCGACGATCTGGCGCGCGCGTTCGACCTGCCGCACACGCACGTGCGCGTGCTGCTCGAGCACATGGGCGGCGGCTTCGGCGCGAAGACCGGCGCGAGCACGAACGCGCTCGTCGCCGCGCTGCTCGCCCGCGCCGCCGGCCGCCCCGTGCGCTGCGTGAACGACCGCGACGCCGAGCAGAGCGACGCGGGCAATCGGCCCGGCACGATCCAGCGCGTCTCGCTCGGCGCGAAGCGCGACGGTCGTCTCGTCGCGATCACACTCGATGCCGAGATCGCGACACGCACGAACGAGCCCGACTCGGGGCCCGCCGGCATCTTCCACGATCTCTACGCCTGCCCGAACGTGCGCACGCGCGAGCGGTTCCTCGTCACGAACACATCGCCCATGGCGAGCTTCCGGGCGCCCGGTTTCGTGGAAGGCGCGTTCGCACTCGAGCGTGCGATGGATGAGCTCGCGAAGGCGCTCGGCATGGATCCGGTCGCGCTGCGGCTCAAGAACATCGCGCGCAAGCATCCGAATACCGGCAAACGGTTCTCATCGCCGCTGTTCGCCGAGTGTCTCAACAATGGCGCCAAGCGTTTCAAGTGGGCGAAGCGCGCGCCGCAGCGCACCGGCGCCATCCGTCGCGGCTACGGCATGGCCGCGCAAACATGGAGTGCCGGCGGCGGGCCGCCGGCCAATGCGCTCGTGCGTCTCAATCCCGACGGCACCGCCGAGGTGCTCGCCGGAACGCAGGACCTCGGCACCGGCGCGCGCACCGTGCTCGCGCAGATCGCGGCCGAGGCGCTGGGCGCGAAACTCGCGGCCGTGCGCGTGATCCTCGGCGACACCGAGCGCACGCCCTACACTGGGAATTCATGGGGTTCGATGACCACCGCGTCGGTCGGCCCGGCGGTGCGCATGGCGGCCGAGGACGCGAAGCGGCAGTTGCTCGATGCGTGCGCCGGCGTGTTCGGCGTGAGCGTGAAGCGCCTCGTCGCGCGCGATGGCTCCGTGCGCGTGCGCGGCACCAAACGCGCGATGACCCTCGCGCAGATCGGCGCGAAGCTCGGCAAGCTGATGATCATCGGGCGCGGCACGCGCGGCCCGAATCCAGCGGCCACGTCACTCTCGACGTTCGGCGCACAGTTCGCGGAGGTGGAGGTGAACGTCGACACCGGCGTCGTGCGCGTGGTTCGCATCGTCGCGTCGCACAGCTGCGGGCGCATCGTGAACCCGACCCTCGCCGAGAGCCAGCTCGAGGGCGGGATCATCCAGGGACTCGGTTACGCGCTGTTCGAGGAACGCGTGATGGATCGCGCGTTGGGGCTGCAGATGAACCGGAACCTGCACGACTACAAGATCCCCACCCTCGCCGACATCCCCGCCATTGACGCACGGTTCGTGGAGCACGCGGATACCGTGGCGAACCACATCGGTGTGCTGGGCGTCGGCGAGCCGCCGATCATCCCCACCGCGCCGGCGATCGCGAACGCCGTGGCCGACGCGCTCGGAGTGGAATTGCGCGAGATCCCGCTCGCGCCGTGGCGCGTGCTCGACGCGATCGCGCGCGGCTGACCGCTAGCGGCGCCAGGCCGGCGCTTTGTCCGTCCGGTGATCGAGCTCGGGATTCTCGCGATAGAGCGACGTGGTGCGGCCGATCACCTGCACGACCTCCGCGCCGAGCGCGGCGGCGAGTTCGTTGGCCGCCTGCTTCGCGGAGATGTCGGCGCGTTTCACGAGGTGCACCTTCACGAGCTCGTGCGTGCGCAGCGCGTCGTCGAGCGAAGCGCGCAGCGCGTCGGTGAGGCCCTGATGGCCGATGTGCACCGTGGCCTTCAAGTGATGGGCCTCGGCGCGCAGCGCCGCGCGTTCTTTGCCGGTCATTGTCATGGTTGAACTGCGAGTGTAGGCCTTAGTACCGCTGAAAAAGCGCGTTTAGCAACTGAGCGTATGGTACTGCAGGGCGGGAGTAGCCGCCGTTCCCAATCGCGCCGAGCCGTACCATACGCTCAGTTGCCAGACGCGCTGTCACAGCGGTACTAGGGCCCACACACGACGTCAGAAGATCTCCCAAGCGAATCCTTCCATGATGTACTCCAGCCTTCTCTTCTCTGGGATGTAGTGCAGGATCACCGTCGCGCCAATGCGGTTGCCGTAGCCCTTCACCGCGAGATCGTCCACGCCGTCGCCGTCGGCATCGAAGGCCTTGATCACTTCGTGCGCCTTGAAGCGCAGGTCGCGCACGCTGAGGGGCACCGCGACGCCGGCCGTGTCCACGAGCAATGCGAGCTGGTGCACGTACTCGTAATCGCCGGCCGACTGGTTCACGAGCAGGATCACGCGCCAATGCGCGAAGCATCCGACCGCCTGCGACCGCTGCACCTTCACTGATTTCTTGAGACGGTCCGTGAGCTTGGCCGTGTCGGCCTCGAGCACCACGGCCAGTGAATCGGCCAGTTCCGAGATGCGCAGCGCGAGTTCGAGCGAGAGCGAATCGTGGCTGCAGCCGGGCGTGAGCGCGTTGGCCACCGTCGCGGAATCGGGCAGCGCGATCGAATCGGGCGGCGGCGCGGGCGCGGCGGCGGGTCGCGCGGCGCTGTCCGGATGCGCCGAATCGGGCATGATCTTCGTGGCGAGCGCCACGAGCGTGACGCCGCTGCGCGCCATCGAATCGATGAGCGCCGGCACCGCGAGCGTCGCGACGATGCGCTTGTTCCAGACCGTGTATCCGGTGACCGTCGCGGAGTCCGCGCCCCACGGACCGTGCAGCACGAAGCGGTCGCCCGGATGCACCGGCGAGAGCACTCTCGCCGCTTCCTCGAACGCTTTCTTCTGTTTGGCGCCGTTCACCGTGCCGTCATAGCGCCCCAGATCCAGCAGCAGCCGCTTGCCTCGCGTCGCGGCGACGAATTTCGTCTGGATGAGCGCGTAGAAGACCATGCGATCCGAGATGGAATCGGCGAGCGGGTCGAGCGACGCGATCCGCAGCGTGCCGGGCTTCGCGTTCGTGACCGTCGTGTCGGTGCTGCGCGAGATCGTCGCGGTGTCGGCCGCGGCGAGTTGCTGCTCACGGGCCGCGGTGTCGTGCTCGGCCGCCTTCGTGAGCGCGCTCGAGAGCGTGTCGCGCGACTCCGTGTTCGCTTTCTCGCCGCCGGAGGACGGACACGCGGCGAGCGCGAGCGCCGCGGCGCATCCGGTGAGTGCGGCGATCCGATTGAACACGAATGACATTCGGGAGCGGGGCGTGGGAGGGCCGTGCGCGCGGGCGGGCTGGTCTGGAATTAAGGGACGACCAAGGGTATGCTCAAGCACCGCACTTCGACAGTCGCCGCCTCTCCGTGCCCCACACGCAATTCACCTACACCCGCCCCGATTCGCTCCGCGACGCGCTCAATCGGCTCGCGGCCGCAGGTGCGCGTCCGCTCGGCGGCGGCACCGATCTGCTGAGCGCGCTGGATGACGACGTCGAGCAAGCGTCGGAACTCGTCGACCTGCGGCGCATCGCGGGGTTCGGCGAGATCAGCGGCGACGCAGCGCGGGGTCTCCGCATCGGCGGCGGCGCACGGCTGGCGGCGATCGCTGCGCACGAGGGAGTGCGCGCGCATTGGCCCGTTCTGGCGCAGGCCTGCGAGGCCGTGGGCACCACCGCGCTCCGTCACATGGGGACGATCGGCGGCAACCTGTGCCAGCGGCCGCGTTGCTGGTATCTGCGGCAGGGCGTGCCGTGCCTCAAGAACGGCGGCGACGCGTGTCCGGCGGAGCAGGGCGAGAACCGCTATCATGCAGTGCTGGGCGGTGGTCCGTGCTTCGTCGTGCATCCATCCGATCCAGCGGTCGCGCTGACGGCGCTCGATGCGAGCGTGGTCGTCGCCGGACCCGCGGGCGAGCGGCGTGTGCCGGTGTCATCGTTCTTCACGCTGCCGGCGGATGGCGTGTTGCGTGAGAATGTGTTAACCGATGGTGAGATCGTGGCCGCAGTGGAATTGCCGGCGGCGAGCGCCGGTGGATGGCAGCGGTACGAGAAAGTGATGGCGCGCGGCGCATGGGATTTCGCGCTCGCGAGTCTCGCGGCGGTGCGCCGAACCGATGGCGATGTGCGTCTCGTGCTCGGCGGCGTCGCGCCGCGTCCGTGGCGCGTCGACCATTCGGTGGAACAGGATATCGCGTCGGGTGGGATCGGCGCCGAAGATGTTGCGACACTGGCTGACCGTGCGTTATACGATGCAAGACCGTTGAGCGCCAATTACTATAAAGTGACCCTCGCCGCGGCATTATTGCGCCGCGCGATGACCGACATCCCGACTTGACCTCCAGGGTAAGGACTCATGCCCGTTCTTGAACTCGAAGGCAAGCCCGATCTCGACGGCAATCCGCGCGAATTCGTCAGCGAATTGATGGTCGGGAGCGGGTCGCAGGCGGAGTGGCGTCTCGCGGGGCTGGACCTCGCCGCGCGGCACTTCAAGGTGAGAGCTTCGAGTGACGGGACAGGCGCCGTCGTCCCGGCGTCGCCACAGAACGTGGTGGTCGTGGGCGGCAAGCAGGTGATGCCGACGGGCTCTCCCATCAACTCGGGCAATGTGATCTCCGCCGGCAACGCGCGCTTCGTGTACCTCAAGGACGCGAAGACGGCGCGCCCGGCGGTGCCCAAGCCGCCGCCGGATGCGCACTTGATCGACACGTCGAGCCGAAAGGGCTACACGCTGCGCAAGCGCGTGGTGCAGATCGGGCGCGAGATCGGCTGCAGCATCGTGCTCAAGGATCCCACCGTGTCGCGTTTCCACGCCGACGTGCGCGGCGAAGCGGGCGAATTCGTGATCTACTCGATGGGCTCATCGGGCACGAAGATCAACAATCAGCCGGCGAAGGATCCGAAGATCCTGGTGGAAGGCGACCAGATCCAGGTCGGCGACACGATCTTCACCTTCACGCGCCAGCCGCTGCCGCCGGGCGTGCGGCCCGTGCAGTTCGAGGACCACGACGACGACTCGTTCAGCCGCCGCAGCACGCAGCTGGCGCAGCGCGCCGTCACGATGGAGGGCGGGAAGTATCCGGTGGACGGGAAATCGCGCCTGCCGGTGATGCCCATGCTGATCGGCGCCGCCATCGTCAGCATCCTCGCAGTGCTCTATCTGGTCTTCCGGTAGACGCCGGTCGCGCGCACCAAGCTTGTAAGACATTTTAGCGCAATACATTAGAGCTCCGCACCGGAGCTCTGTTTTGCGTTGACAATTCCGATAGAATCGCTAGGCTTAATGGTCTAACGTCGCCTAGCCGCGGTTCCGGAGCCCGTATGAGCAGTCAGATCGAGTCCCTCGTCAACAAAGAGTACGAGTACGGCTTCGTCACCGACATCGAAGCCGATACGATCCCGCGCGGCCTCACCGAAGACACGGTGCGGCTCATCTCGGCCAAGAAGCAGGAGCCCGCCTGGCTGCTCGAGTGGCGCCTCAAGGCGTTCCGCCGGTGGACCACGCTCACCGAGCCGCACTGGTCGAACGTGAAGTATCCGCCGATCGATTATCAGAACCTCTACTACTATTCGGCGCCGCGCACGAAGAAGCCGCTCGGCAGTCTCGACGAAGTCGATCCGAAACTGCTCGAGACCTACAACAAGCTCGGCATCTCGCTGAGCGAACAGAAGATGTTGTCGGGCGTCGCGGTGGATGCGGTGTTCGATTCCGTGTCCGTGGGCACGAGCTACAAAGAAGAGCTCGCGAAGCATGGGATCATCTTCTGCTCATTCTCCGAGGCGGTGCGCGAGCACGGCGACCTCGTGCAGAAGTACCTCGGCAGTGTGGTGCCGGCGAACGACAACTTCTTCGCCGCGCTCAATTCCGCGGTATTCAGCGACGGCTCGTTCTGCTACGTGCCGCCGGGCGTGCGCGCGCCGATGGAGCTCTCGACGTACTTCCGCATCAACGCCGAGAACACGGGACAGTTCGAGCGCACGCTCATCGTGGCCGACGAGGGTGCGTACGTGAGCTATCTCGAGGGTTGCACCGCGCCCAAGCGCGATACGAACCAGCTGCATGCGGCCGTGGTGGAACTCGTCGCGCGCGATCGCGCGACGATCAAGTACTCCACGGTGCAGAACTGGTTCGCCGGCGACGCCGCGGGCAAGGGCGGCATCTACAATTTCGTGACGAAGCGCGGCAAGGCGGGCGCCGATGCCAAGATCTCATGGACGCAGGTGGAGACCGGCTCCGCGATCACGTGGAAATATCCGAGCGTGATCCTGCAGGGCGACCGCTCCGTGGGCGAGTTCTACTCGGTGGCGGTGGTGAACAATCATCAGCAGGCGGACACCGGCACCAAGATGCTCCACCTCGGCAAGGACACGAAGAGCACCATCGTCTCGAAGGGGATCTCGGCCGGCCAGGGCAACAACAGCTACCGTGGCCGCGTGTTCGTGAGCCCGAAGGCGGCGCGCGCGCGCAACTACACGCAGTGCGATTCGATGCTCATCGGGAATCGCTGCGGCGCGCACACGTTCCCGTACATCGAAGTGCAGAACGACAGCGCCACGGTGGAGCACGAAGCGAGCACGTCGAAGATCGGCGAGGACCAGATCTTCTACCTGAAGCAGCGCGGCCTGAGTGCCGAGCAGGCGGTGAGCATGATCGTCGCCGGCTTCTGCCGCGAAGTGTTCAAGGAACTGCCGATGGAATTCGCGTTGGAAGCGCAGCAACTGCTGGGGATCACGCTCGAGGGAAGTGTCGGATAGTTGAACTGCCGGGAACCGATGTCCGGGAACCGGTATGGAATAACAAAATATTTTGTCATGCCACACCGGTTCCCGGACATCGGTTCCCGGTTCCACCTCAGTGAGATTTAGAGTGCTCGATATCAAGAACCTCTCCGCCAAAGCCGGCGACCGCGAAATATTGAAGGGCATCACGCTCCACGTGGACGCCGGCGAAGTGCACGCGATCATGGGGCCCAATGGGTCCGGCAAGTCCACGCTCGCGCAGGTGATCGCGGGCCATCCGGGCTACGAGGTCACCGGCGGCTCGGTGACGTACATGGGGCAGGATCTCCTCGCCATGGCGCCCGAGGCGCGCGCGCAGGCCGGCGTCTTCCTCGCGTTCCAGTATCCGGTGGAGATCCCCGGCGTGTCGAACTCGCAGTTCATGCGCACGGCGCTCAACGAGGTGCGCAAAGCGCGCGGCGAGGCCGAGATGGATGTCATGGAGTTCATGGAATACATGGAGCAGAAGCTCCCCATGCTCGACATGGATCCGGCGATGATGCAGCGCTCGTTGAACGCGGGATTCTCGGGCGGCGAGAAGAAGCGGAACGAGATCCTGCAGATGGCGGTGCTCGAGCCCAAGCTCGCGGTGCTCGATGAGACCGACTCGGGCCTCGACATCGACGCGCTGCGCATCGTGGCGCAGGGCGTGAACACGCTGCGCCGCAAGGACAACGCGACGATCGTGGTGACGCACTACCAGCGGCTGCTCAACTACATCGTGCCCGATCGCGTGCACGTGCTGTCGAACGGCCGCATCGTGCGCTCGGGCGGCAAGGAGCTCGCGCTCGAGCTGGAAGCGAAGGGCTACGACTGGCTCGAGGCGCCCGCGGCGTGACGTCGGTCCAGCGCTACGTGGAGCAGCAGGCGGCCTTCGCGAAGAACGGCGGCGGCTCGGCGCCGGCGTGGCTGCGCGATGCGCGCCGCGCCGCGATCGCGCGCTTCGAGACCCTCGGCTTCCCCACGATGAAGAACGAGGACTGGCATTTCACGAACGCCGCGCCGATCGCCGCCGCGGAGTTCGCTTTGCTGCATGGTGATGCGGCGCCGGTGAGTGCTTCGGCGCTCGCGCCGTATCGGTTCAATGCATCCTGGCCGACTCTTGTGTTCGTGAACGGGAGATTCCGCGCCGAACTCTCGAGCGGCGCGCCCGGCGCCGGCGTGCGCGTGATGGACATGCCGCGCGCGTGGCGCGAGACGCCCGAGCTGCTCGAACGGCACCTCACGCGCATCGCGACGTCGGACAGCGCTTCGTTCACGGCGCTGAACACCGCTTTCCTCGACGATGGGGCGGTGCTCCACATCGCCGCGAACGTCGAGGCCGCGGTGCCGGTGCATCTCATCTTCGTCGCCGACGAGCGGGCCGCCGACGGCGCGGCGCATGTGCGCAACTTGATCGTCGCCGAACGCGGCGCGCAGGCGGGCGTGGTGGAGAGCTATGTGTCCATCGGCGCGGCGCGGTACTTCACGAATGCGGTCACCGAGCTGCATGTGGGCGACGGCGCGACCGTGCGCCACGTGAAGGTGCAGCGTGAGAGCGAGCGCGCGTACCACGTGCACACCGTGCAAGCCGTGCAGGGGCGCGACAGCCACTTCCAGAGCTTCTCGTTCGCGATCGGCGCGGCGCTCTCGCGCACGAATGTCTACACGGCGCTCGCCGGACCGGGCTGCGGCGCCACGCTGAACGGCCTGTACATGACCGACGGCGAGCAGCATGTGGACCATCAGACACGCATCGAGCACATCGCGCCGAACTGCTTCAGCCGGGAACTCTACAAGGGGATCCTGGGCGGGGCGTCGCATGGGGTGTTCAACGGCAAAGTGTACGTGCACCCCGAGGCGCAGAAGACCGACGGGAAGCAGACCAACGCGAACCTGCTCCTCTCCGAGCGCGCGCGCGTGGACACCAAGCCGCAGCTCGAGATCTTCGCGGACGATGTGAAGTGCACGCACGGCGCCACCGTGGGCCGCCTGGATCCGAACGCGCTGTTCTACCTCGAGAGCCGCGGGATCGGCGGCGATCTCGCGCGCCGCTTGCTCACGTACGCGTTCGCGGCCGATGTCATCGAGACGATCGAGCTCGCGCCGGTGCGCGAGCAGCTCGAATCGCTCGCGCTCGCGCGGTTCGCCGGCGTGGGGGCCGGCGCCTGATGGATGGCTACGAGCCGCTCGCGCGCGTGGAGGACCTCCCCGCCGGCGCGCTGCTCGGCGTGAAGACGGCGGGGCGGCGAGCACGTGTGTCTCGTGAACGATCGCGGCACCATCCACGCCGTATCGGGACTGTGTTCGCACCAGGAGTTCCCGCTCGACGACGGCACGCTCTTGCCGGGCGGCCGCATCGAGTGCGCGTGGCACGGCAGCCAGTTCGAGCTCGCGAGCGGCGTACCGCTCACGCCGCCGGCCGACGAACGCATCGCCGTGTACCGCGTGATGGTCATCGGCGGCATGGTGTGCGTGGGGGCGCGGCGCGCATGAGCACCCTCGCACCGCGCGCCGATTTCCCGCTGCTCGCCGCGGACCGCCAGCTCGTGTACCTCGACAGCGCAGCCACCGCACAGAAACCCCAAGCGGTGCTGGATGCGATCGCCGAGTTCTACTCGCGCGACTACGCCAATCCGCACCGCGGTGCGTATGCGCTCTCCGCACGCGCGACGTCGGCGTATCGCGGCGCGCGGCACCGGCTGGCGCGTTTCTTCGGGGTGGCCGACGCCGACACGCTGCTGTTCACCAGCGGGTGCACTGCCGCACTGAACCTGGTGGCCACCGCATGGGGGCGCAGCAACGTGCGCGCCGGCGACCGCATCATCGTCACGGCAGCAGAGCACCACGGGAATTTCGTCCCGTGGCAGCAGCTCGCGCTCGAACGCGGCGCGGAATTCTCGATCGCACCGCTCGGCGATGACGGCACCGTGGACCTCGCGGCACTCGGCGCGATGCTGGACGCGCGCACCAGAGTCGTGGCGTTCAATCACGTGTCGAACGTGCTGGGCGCGATGAACCCGGTTCGTGAGATCGCGTCGCTCGTGCGCGCCAAGGCGCCCAATGCCGTGACCGTGTGCGATGGCGCGCAGGCGGCGCCGCACATGCCGGTGGCGATCGATGCGCTGGGCGTGGACTTCTACGCATTCGGCGGCCACAAGATGTTCGGCCCGATGGGCGTGGGCGTGCTCGTCGGACGGCGCGCGCTGCTCGAAGCGATGCCGCCCTACCAGAGTGGCGGCGACATGATCGAGTTCGTGCACGACGATCACAGCACGTGGAACGTGCTGCCGCACAAGTTCGAGGCCGGCACGCCGAACGTGGAGGGCGCGGTGGGTCTCGCGGCGGCCGCGGATTACCTGGGGAAGTTCGGGATGGCCGCGGTGCATGCGCACGGCAGCGCGCTCGCCTCGCGCGCGATCGGGCAGATCGAGAAGCTCGAGAGTGCGCGCGTGTTCGGACCGCCGGCCGGCGCGGACCGCGGGGGCGTGGTGAGCTTCACCCTTGCCGACGTGCATCCGCACGACCTGTCGTCCATCCTCGACGCGCGCGGCATTTGCATCCGAGCCGGCCACCATTGCGCGCAGCCGCTCATGCGCCGCCTCGGCGTGGGGTCCACGGCGCGCGCTTCGTTCTCCATCTACAACGATGAGCACGACGTCGATGCGCTCATCGGCGGCTTGCGCGCCGCCCTCGAATTGTTCGGTCATGCCTCCGTCTGACGACGCGCTGAGCGCGATCTATCAGGAGGTGCTGCTCGACCACTACCGGCGGCCGCGCAATCGCGGGCCGCTGCCGCAGGCGAACGTCTCGGTGCAGAGGAAGAATCCGCTGTGCGGCGACGAGATCACGCTGCAGATCGAGTTCGCCGGCGACACGGTGCAGGATGTGAAGTTCACCGGCCAGGGCTGCGCGATCTCGCAGGCGTCGGCGTCGATGATGACGCAGCAACTCAAGGGGCGATCGCGTGAGCAGGTGGAGCGTCTCGCGCGCCGGTTCACCGAGATGGTGCACGGCGACGATGCCGCGGCGCGCGATGCGGCGCTCGGCGATCTTCGCGCGCTCGCGGGTGTGTCGCGCTTGCCGGTGCGTCTCAAATGCGCGCTGCTCGCGTGGGGCGCGCTCGCCGAAGCACTCACCGAGGAACGGGAGTAGTCATGTACGCGATCGCGATCATCCGTTATCGGCGGCCGCTCGAGGAGATGCTGAAGGTGGTCGACGCGCACCGCGCATATCTCGGTGAGCTCAAGGCGAAGGGTACCCTGCTCGTGTCGGGGCCATTCGAGCCGCGGAACGGCGGCGCGATCCTGCTCCGTGTGCCCGACGAGGGCGCGCTCGCGGCGCTCGACGCCGTGCGCGACGGCGATCCCTACATCAAGGCCGGGATCGCGCAGTACGAGATCCTGCCGTGGAAGCCCGGGATCGGCGCGGAGTCGCTCGAGAAGCTGTAGTCAGCGGCGCGTGCGGCCGCGGATCGGCGGCGCCCAATCGGGCATCATGCGCCGCATGAAGTCATCGAACATCGGTACGGTGAACGCCGTGTCGCCGCGCGCCGGGCTGTAGATCATCCCCTTCTGGATCAGGTCGCCGCGGATCGGCGCCGCGGCCGTGATCGGCAGCCCGAGCAGGTCCGCGATGGCCGCCGATCGGTGCGACCCCGGTCCGAGCTCCGCCATGGCGCGAACGTAGTCGCGTTCGCGCGGTGAGAGGCGATCGAAGCGCACGCGGAAGAAGCCCGCGTCCAGTGCGCGCAGCGCGTTCTCCGTGGCGCGATCGGCGTCGGCGAGCGTGATGGGCGAAGCCGCCGCGGCATTCCATGCGTGCGAGCCCCATTCCTGCAGGAAATATGGATAGCGCTCCGTGCGCTCGACGATCCGCGCGAGTGCGGCCGGCGCAATGTCCACTCCTTCATCGATGATCGGCTGGCGGATCGCTTGCGCGGCGGCGGCCGGAGAGAGCGGCCCGACCTCGGGGAAATCGAACAACCGCTCGGCGTACGATTTCGCTTCGCCTACGAGTCCGGCGAGTTGCGGCAGACCGGCGCCGAAGACGATGAGCGGCAGGTCACGCTGAGCGATCTTGTGGATCGAGACGATGAGCGCGCCGAGATCGTTCTCGCTGAGGTACTGCACTTCGTCAATGAAGATCGCGACCCCCCGCGACGCCGCTTTGGCCGCGCGCGCGACCGCCTCGAGCAAGGCGGCCAGGTCGGATTCGAGGTCGCCGGAATCGGCGACGCCGGGCTCCGCCTCCACGCTGAACTCCGCGCCGCCGTACTTCACCTTGAACGCGCTCGCGAACGAACGCAGCACGCGAATGCCCCTGTTCGCGAGCTCACGCGCATGCGCTATCCCGCTCAACTTGAAGAGCGTCGCGCGCAACGGCGGCACGAGCATCTCGGCGAGTCGGCGGCTCTCGGGCGCTTCCAATACCACCGTCAGATAGTTCTGCGCCTCGGCGATCTCGGCGATGCGATTGAGCAACACCGTCTTGCCTACGCCGCGGAGCCCCAACAGCAGCTGGCTCTTCGCCGGCCGGCCATCGATCACGCGCTTGAGAGCGACCGTCGCATCGTCGATGATGCTCTCGCGGCCCGCCAGTTCTGGAGGGCGCGTGCCCGCACCGGGTGCGAATGGGTTCCTTGCCCTGTCCATGTGTCGAGATTCGTCCTGTGATTTCTTAGCTATTTATCTGGTATTTAGCTTATTATCTAGTAAATGATGTAACTAACGGATAAATATAGCTAATTATGGCCGCGCCGCGCAATTCCCCGAGCGCCGCGGCCGTACGAAGGAATTCTTATGGACGATCGGCCTAAGATCGCTAATTCGGCACCGCGCGCGCCGGCGTCAACACAAATGCACCGCCATCGCTTTGAAGGAGACCCAGACCCGCTGCCCCTCCGCGAGCGCCAGGTCCTCCGCCGACCGCGTCGTGAGCGCCGCCACGAGCGGCACTCCATCCACGTCCACCACGGCACGCGTGAGCGCGCCGAGCGCCGCGATCTCGGTCACCCGGCCATGGAAGCGGTTCCGCGCCGACGAGACTCCCAATCCCGTCGACAGCGTCACTTCCTCCGCGCGGATCACCGCATGGCCCGGACCCGGGTGCGCGTCGCCCACGGTATGGAACGTGAGCGGACCCGTCGCGAACTCGATCTCGCCATCGTGCACTCTCACTTCTCCCGCGAACACGTTCTCGGCGCCCAGGAACTCGGCGATGTACGCCGATCCGGGAGCGCGGAAGACAGTGTTGGGCGGCCCCGACTGCAGTACCCGGCCCGCATCGAGCAGGATCGCGACATCGCCGAGCAGTCCCGCCTCGGTGAAATCGTGCGTCACCTGCAGCACCGTCATGCCGAGTTCGCGGTGCAGTGCGCGCACCTCGCGCCGCACCACCGCGCGCCGGCGCGGGTCGAGCGTGCTGAACGGCTCGTCGAGCAGCAGCACGGGCGGCCGCGCGGCGATGGCGCGCGCGATGGCCACCACGGCGCGCTCGCCGCCGCTGAGCGTACGGACGTCGCGCGCCGCGAGCGCATCGGCCCCGACGCGTGCCGCGACGGCGCGCGCGAACGCGGGGTCGGACGCACCATAGGCAATGTTCTCCGCCACCGAGAGATGCGGGAAGAGATAGCCGTGCTGGTGCACGAGGCCAATGCCGCGGCTCTCGGGTGGCACGCCGGCGGCGTCGCGGTCGTCCACGATGAGCGTGCCGGCGTCGTGCGCGATGAGTCCCGCGATCACTTCGAGCAGCGTGGTCTTGCCCGACCCCGCCGGGCCGATCACCACGCCGTACTTCCCTCGCGGCACCTCGAAGGTGATGTCACGCAGCGTGAACTCGCCGGCGCGCGCCGAGAGCGCCCGGACGGAGATCATGCTTCGCTCGCGCGATGCTCGGGACGCAGCGCGCGCAGCGCGATGAGCGGCACGAGCGCGAGCAAGACGAGAATGGCCGCGACGGGCAGCGCCTCGGTGAGACCGTAGCTCGTATAGCGGTCGTAGCTGAGCACGCTAGCGACTCTCGGATTGTACGTGAGCACGACGATCGCGCCGAACTCGCTCACCGCGCGCGCCCACATCACGACGCCCGCGGCGATGAGGCCGCGCGTCGCGAGCGGCAACGTGACGCGGCGGAAGGCGCGCCACGGCGGGTCGCCGAGCGTGCGCGCGACGTTCTCATATCGCGCGTTCACGCCGCCGAACGCCTCGCGCGCGGCGCTGATGAACAGCGGTGCCGAGACGAACAGCATCGCCGCGATGATGCCAGCCGGTGAACCGACCACGCGCAGGCCGGCCGCGAGCAGCGCGCCGCCCACGGCGCTCTGGCGGCCGAGCACGAGCAGCAGCGCCATGCCGGCCACGGGATGCGGCACGAGGAGCGGCAGATCGAGCAGCGCGGCGAGCAGCGAGCGGCCGCGGAACCGGCGGCGCTCGAGGAGATATGCGAGCGGCGTGCCGCCGATCACGCCGAGGAGCGTGGCGGCCGTGGCGGTGAGCGCCGTGAGCGCGAGTGAATTTCGCAGCTCGGCGTCGGTGAAGAGGCCGGCCGCGCCGGCCGCGCCGCCCGCGGCGACGAGGCGCGCGAGCGGCGCGAGGAGGAAGAGCAGGAACAGCGAGCCCGCGAGCGCCGCGATCACCGATGCGGCGCGGTGCGTCGCGCGCGTGCCGTTCACGGAGCGGCGGCGCGCGCGACCGCGTCCGGCGCGCCGGAGCCGACGATCGCCGGATGCGCGAGCACATCGAGTTTGTTGGCGCGGAGGACGCGCTGGCCGTCAGGCGAGAAGAGATACGCGATGAATCGCGCCGCCAGCGCGGCGTGCGCCACGCCCACCGGGATGGAGAGCGCAAAGACGATCGGCGATCCGCGGAAGGTCACCGAGTCGTGCGGCGTATTGCCCGCGACGCGCACCGAGGCCGTCGCGTAGCGCGCACTGTCGGCGGGATCGCTGAGATCGATCTCCGCCGGCAGCGTCAGATACGAGAGCGATGCGGCCTGCGCGACCGACTCGTACGCCCAGATGTAGTCGAACTCACCCGCCTGGAGGAGCGCGACGAGATCCGCCGATTTCGGACGGATGTTGCGCGCCGGACTCGCGGCCAGCAGCCGCGCCGCGGCTCCCGGTTGCGCGTAGAACGTCTCGGCGAGCTGCAGCACGAGGAGCGTTCGATAGCCGTTGGGATCCAGGTCCGGATTCGCGCGCCCGGTCTCGACGCCCGCGCGCAGGAGCACCGACGTCCAATTCTTGGCGGTGATCTCCGAGGCGAATTTCGACTTCGGCGTGTATGCGATCACCATGCGATTGCGCGCGAAGAGCGCGTACCACGTCGCGTACTTCGGCATGAGCAGTTGAGGGAACACGTCGTAATCGGCGAGCGCGATCACGTCGGGGATCTTCCCGAGATCGGTGAGCTTGCGCGCGGTCTCGAGGCTGCCGGCGTT
Organism: uncultured Gemmatimonadaceae bacterium; assembly: GCA_963737845.1. GTDB lineage: Bacteria > Gemmatimonadota > Gemmatimonadetes > Gemmatimonadales > Gemmatimonadaceae > DATKOH01. The sequence continues at coordinate 845,998 of CAVTUD010000003.1, forward strand.
CTCCTGCGCGACGGTGACATGCTCGCGCGCGGCGAAACTGTCGGCCGCGGCGCGGAGAGGGCGGCCGAGGGAGCCGGCGTTGAACAGGGTGAGGTCCTGGGCGGCGCCTCGGCTCCACGAGATGGCGAGCGCCATTCCCACGACAAGTCTCAGTGTCATTGGCGTGCGGGATTCGGGATTCGGGATTCGGGCTTTCGTGGACGGAAGTTCGTCGCTCATCCCGCGTGTGGCAACCAACGCACGGGAATGGCCGTAGTGAATGCCGCGGGAGTACCTTGTGTCGTTCCCGAATCCCGAATCCCGAATCCCGAGCAGTGCATGCCCGATTCCGCCGTCGAGATCACGCATGTCGTGAAGAAGTACGCCGGTCACGCGGCCGTGAACGATCTTTCGCTCACGGTGCCGCGCGGCTCGGTGTACGGTCTGCTCGGCCCCAATGGCGCCGGGAAGACCACGACCATCCGCATGCTGCTCGACATCATCGAGCCCGACGAAGGGTCGATCACGGTATTCGGCAAGCCGCACGACGCGCGCGGGAGCACGGATAAGATCGGCTATCTGCCGGAGGAGCGCGGCCTCTACAAGAAGATGCAGGTGCGGCGCGTGCTCCGGTTCCTCGCCGCGCTCAAGGGCGTGCCGCGGGCGCGAGGCCGACCGCCGGATCACCACGTGGCTGGAACGTCTCGAGCTCAAGACCGCCGAGAAGGATTGGGGACTCGCGAAAGTGGACGAGCTCTCGCGTGGCATGCAGCAGAAGGTGCAGTTCATCGGTGCGCTGCTGCACGAGCCGGAGCTCGTGATCCTCGATGAGCCGTTCAGCGGCCTCGATCCCATCAACGCGCAGGCGCTCAAGGACATCATGATCGATCTGCGCAACCAGGGGCGCACCGTGATCTTCAGCACGCACTTGATGGACAGCGCTGAACGCATGTGCGACTCGGTGTGCATCATCGCCCGCGGACGAAAAGTGCTCGACGGCAGCGTGGCGGCGGTGAAGGCGCAGCATGGGGGGCGTTTCGTGGCGCTCGCGTTATCGCACGGCGCGCCGGCCGCGGGGGCGGTGCTCGCCGACGCTTCGCTGGTCGCCCGCGCCGACGATTCGAACCGCTCGCTGGAGATCGAGCTCGCGCGCGGCGCCGACGCGCAGCAACTGCTCAAGCGCCTCGTGGACGCCGGCGCCGGCATCGAGCGGTTCGAGCTCGTGCAGCCGTCGCTGCATCGGATCTTCCTCGACGCGGTGGGCGCCACTGGCGTCGAAGAAGGAGTGACGGGCCATGGATAAGCTCTGGGCGGTGATCTCGCGCGAGTACATGGAGCGCGTGCGCAGCAAGTGGTTCATCTTCGCGACGGTGTTCGGTCCGGTCCTCTTCGGCGCGGTGCTCATCCTGCCGCCGTTGCTTGCGCTGCGCACGAAGGCCTCGGACGACGTCGCGAACATCGTGATCCTCGATGCCACGGGCGCGGGAGTCGGGGAGCGCGTGGCGGCGGCGATCCCGCGTCCCGTGGGCGCTCCCATGCCGACGGTGCGCGTCGTGACGATCGATACCCTCACGCGCGCCGAGAGCACGGCCACGCACGAGGTCATGCGCGCCGACAAGCGGGGCTACCTCGTGCTCGATCAACGCGCGCTCGCCGGAGAGTCCGCGCGCTACGCCGGACGCAACGCGAGTTCGATCGGCGACATGGAGACGCTCACCGGCGTCGTGCGCCAGAGCGTGCTAGGGACGCGTCTTGCGCAGGCACACGTGGATTCCGCACAGGCGGCGGCGATCGCGTCACTCAAGCCGGAGCTCATCACCGAACGGCTGTCGGAGCAAGGGCGCGCCGGCTCGGGCATGGTGAACGCCTTCGCCGGACTCGGCATCGCGTTCCTCCTGTACATGTCGATCATCCTCTACGGGCAGACCGTGCTGCGCGGGGTGATCGAGGAGAAGAACACGCGCGTGGCCGAGGTCGTGGTGGCGAGCGTGTCCACCGACACCCTCCTCGCGGGCAAGGTCTTGGGCGTGGGCGCCGTTGGGATCACGCAGCAGATCCTGTGGATCGCGAGCGCGATCCTGATCGCGAAATTCCGCGTGCCGATCCTGATCGCGTTCGGTGCGAAGGCAGACCCGGTCGTGCTTCCCCATGTGGGTCTCGCGGCCGCGATCGTGCTCCTGCTGTTCTTCGTGCTCGGGTACATCTTCTATTCGTCACTCTTCGCGGCCGTGGGCGCAATGGTGAGCAACGAGCAGGACGCGCAGCAGGCGGCGACTCCGGTGATCCTGCTGCTGGTGACACCCATGCTCTTCATACAGACGATCCTGCTCAATCCGTCGAGCCGCACGGCGGAGATCCTCTCGTGGATCCCCTTCGCGGCGCCGATCATCATGCCGCTCCGGATGATCGTGACGAGCGTGCCATGGATCGAGGTAGCGCTCACCCTCGCTGGCGTACTCGCGGCCTGCGCCGCCGCCGTCTGGCTCGCCGCGCGGATCTATCGCGTAGGCCTGCTCATGTACGGCAAGCGGCCGTCGCTTGGAGAAGTGGTGAGGTGGGTGAGACGGGCGAACTGAACGACGCGGGAAGCGGGAAGCGGGAAGCGCCGCGATGTGCGTGAACTGCGCGAGGAGTCCCCGCGCCGTTCTCGATCAACGCGGCGCTTCCCTCTTCCCTCTTCCCGCGTCGTTCAGCAGTTCTCGTCGAACGCAGCCGTCAGATCCGCCGCGATCGCCGCCGCGTCGACGCCCTTCGATCTGATTGCGCTCGAGCATGAACGCGAGCCGCCCGTCCTTGAACAGCGCGATCGACGGCGAGCTGGGACGGTAACCGGTGATGTAGCTGCGCGCGCGCTCGGTCGCTTCAGCGTCCTGGCCGGCGAACACGGTCGTGAGCTTGGCCGGCTTCTTCGCGTTCGCGAGCGCGAGCGTCACCGCAGGGCGCGCGTTGCGGGCGGCGCAGCCGCACATCGAGTTCACCACCAGCAGCGTCGTGCCGTGCGCGTCCTTCAGCGCACCGTCGACTTCGGATGGCCGTCTTCAATTCGGACACGCCGATCCGCGTGAGTTCGGCGCGCATCGGCGCGATGAAGCGTTCGTCGTACATCATGATCCTCATTCCTCTCTGGAGACGCCGCCCCGCACGAGCGCGAGGATCGCGGTCTGCGGGACGACGAGATAGCGGTCGTTCTCGAACGAGATCTCCACCGCCGCTCGGCGAAAGAAGAGCGCGTAGTCGCCCTCGCGCGCCTGCATCGGCACGAAGCGCGTCTCGCGCGCGGCGGTGCGCCACGGCTCCTCGCTCGATTCGGATGGGTCCGGCATCGGAAGCCCCGGGCCCGTCGCCACGATGCGCCCGCCCTGCACCGCCTGCGTGTCCACCGCGCTCGGCGGCAGGTACAGCCCCACCTTGCTGCGCTCCTCGCCCGCTTCGATGGCGATGAGCACGCGGTCGCCCACGACGATCAGCTGCTTGTCCTTGCGCGGCATGACGGGAAAGATACTCGCGGAACGGTCAGGGTGCCGACTCTTCCTGCTTCACATGATCGGCGTGGATCAGCTGCGCCGTGCTCTCGCGATTCTCGTGCTTCAACATCTCGTAGCGCACCCGCTGCACCACGACGCCGAGGATGCCCGCGAAGAGCACGATCGCCAGCGTGTGGAGCACCACCGTGCGGAACGCGATCGTGGACCAGTCGCCCCACGTGGCTTGTTCCGTGCCGACGATCTCGACGTGGAACGCGATGAGGATCGCACTGATCGTGATCGCGGCGAAGCTCTCGACGAGGGCGAAGCCGGGTGCCCGCCATTTCCACTGATGCACCGGATGGCTGCCCAGATGCATCGTGGTGCCGGCGATCAGGATGGCCAGCTGCCCCAGCACGCCTAACAACAGCAGCAAGAGCGAGCGGCCCGCGCCGGAGTGGAATGCGAGTTCGCGGAATCCGTATACGAACACCGCGGTGATGATCGCCATGCCCACGAGCGAATGCGCGAAGCGCCGCGGGAGGCCATCCTCCGCGGTGAGATTTTCCGTGTGGCGCGGGAAGAAGCTCATGCCGTTAATCTAACGCCGCGGGAACCGCACGAGGCGCGACCGGCAGGTTCAGGAGCCCGCAGCGCCTTGCGAACCGCGCTTCGGGCCGGGGTACATCTGCTGCAAGCGCTCGCCCGGCGGCACCGATTCGGGCTGGACGGTGCCGCTCGCGGTGGCGCGCTCGCGCAGCTGCTTCGTGAGCAGGTTCATCTCTTCGAAGGCGACCACGGCGCGCTTCTCGGCGTCTTCCTTCTGCTTGGCCAGTCGCTGCAGGCGCCACGCGATGAACAGCGCGCACACCATGAGCACGATGAAGACCAGCCCCAACCCCATGAATTGTTTCTCGGTCATGCGGCGATTCCTCCTCCATTCCCTACGACTGGAGGCCCGCCCTGGCAACACGCGGCGCCGGCGTTAGGGCGCCCGCTCCGAGGTCTTGAACCAGATGTACAGGGGGACGCCGGCCATCATCACGATGAAGCCGTAGAAGATCACTTCCTGGCCCACGCCGTACGTCGCCCATAGGAGGAAGATGAAGCACACCAGCGCGATCGCCTGCGTGCGGAGGCGCATCGCGTCGCTCCAATCGCCGCCCGGACGGCGCGCGAGCATCAACGCCGCGGCGGAGTTGTACAGATACGGGAAGAGCGCGCCGAGGTTCGCGAGCAGGATGAGCAGCGTGAAGACATCCAGCAGCGTGCCTTTCACGAAATAGAGCGGGATGAGCAGGGCCGCGACGGTGGTGCCGGTGATGAGCGCCACGTGCGGCGTGCCGAAGCGTGGGTGCAGCTTGCCGAACGCGCGGAAGAATATGCCGTCCTCCGCCGCGCTGAACGGGATGCGTCCCACCATGAGCGTCCAGCCGTTCAAGACGCCGAGGCATGCGAACACCGCGCCCACGCTCACCCAGAACGCCGCGCGCGGGCCGAGCACCTGCTGCGCCGCGAGCTCCAGCGGATGCGCCGAACTCGCGACGACATCGTTCGGCAGCGCGCCCGTCACGGCCAGCGCGAACACGAAGAAGACGAGCGTCGCGAGTCCGAAACCGAGCATCGTGCCAAGACGGATCATCCGGCCGGGTTGATCCACTTCCTCGGCCGGCACCGTGGCCGACTCGATGCCCGAGAACGCCCACACGAGGAGCGCGGAGCCGGTGGCGAGCGCGCCGATGCCCTTCGGCGCGAAGGGGTGGAGATTGGCCGGGTCGAAATGGAAGAGCACGATGCCGAGCACCGTGAGCGGCACGACGCTGAACAGCAGGATCGCGATCTGCACGCGCGCGCCCACTTTGACGCCGAGGACGTTCAGGATGCAGAGCGTCCAGAGGATCCCCTCTGCGAGCAGAGCCTGGTAGATCACGCTGTCGTTGAGCACCGGGAAGAGCCGCGTGAAGTACGCGATGCCGCCGGTGACGATCGCGGCGTTCCCGACCGCGGCGCTGAGCCAGTACATCCACACCGTCTGGAATCCGGCGAAGTCGCCGAACGCTTCGCGTGCGAAGACATATGGTCCGCCGGTGCGCGGGAAGCGCGTGCCGAGCGAACCATAGAGGAGCGCGAGCAGGAAGAAGCCGGCGGCCGTGATGAGCCAGGAGAGGAGGCCGATCGGGCCGACCTGCTGCGCGAGTGATGCCGGGAGCGTGTAGAGCGACGTGCCGAGCATGTTGCCCGCGATGAGCGCGACGACGCCCACGAGCGAGAGGCCGCGCACGAAGCGCGCGCGCGGAGCGACGGGCCCGCCGTCGTCCCGTACTACGCGTTCCACAGGCCTTTCAACAGGCGGTTCCAGCGGAGGCGCAGATCTTCGACGTCGAAGGAGAAGTAGATGAACAGCGGCCGGCCGCGGAAATTCTTGCGCGGGATGAATCCGTAGTAGCGCGCGTCGATCGAGTTGTAGCGGTTGTCGCCGAGGGAGAAGTAGTGGCCCGCGGGCACGAGCAGCGGGCCCCAGTCATCGTGCGTGGGCACTGCGGGCGCGGGGCCGAAGCGCGAACCCTGCACCGTGAAGTTCTTCTGCCACTCGAACGCGACGCTCGTCTCGCCGGGCTGCTGCGGCCCGGGCGCGGGGACCACGGGCGGCAGGCTCTCGACGCCGTTCACATAGAGCACGCCGGCGCGCATGTAGATCGTGTCGCCGGGCGCAGCGACGATGCGCTTCACGACCGTGAGCATCGAATCGTTCTTGTCGAAGAACGGCGTGGCCGGCGACCAATGCTGCGGCGGCGAATCGTACACGGAGATCTTGTTGCGCGGCGGGTCCGAGAAGCCCGGCAGGTTCCAGTTCGTGAACGGGATGTGCGGGCCGTACGGGAGCGGGGTGACGAAGAGGAAATCGCCGGTCTGGAGCGTGGGCTCCATGCTGCCGCTGGGGATGCGGTAGCCGGCGAGGAAGAGCGTGTGGACGACCGCCCAGATGGCGATCACCTCGAGGACGAGGCGCGCGAACGAAGCCGGCGTCATCGGCGGCTCTGGCTGGGACGGTGCTTTCTTGGCGGCGGGCTTGGCGGAGTCGGCCACTACAGCTCGGGGCGGAGAGGAGCGATCGGCGCGGCGGGCGGCGCGCCGCACGAAGCGCGGAGACAACGAAGGCGGCCCGCGAGCGAGCCGCCCCGTCGAGCACGCGACATTCGTCGCGAACTATTTCATGTGCTTGCTGGCAAGCTTGGTCATCTCGAACATCGAGACCTGCTTCTTGCCGTTGAACACCATCTTCATCTTGTCGTCGGCGTTGATCATGCGACGATTCTTCTTGTCCTGCAGTTTGTGCTTCTTGATGTACTGCCAGAGCTTCTTGGTGATCTCGGTGCGGGGCATCGGCTTCATGCCGACCACTCCGCCGAGTGCGTCATCCGGCTTCATTGGCTTCATGAACGCCGCATTCGGCTTCCGCTTCTTGCCGGTCTTCTTCTTCGCCTTCTTCTTGGTGGCCATCGATGCCCTCTCCGAGTGGTAAGTGATCCGCCGTCGGGGGAAGGAACGCCGGTCCGACGCGACAAATACTACGCCGCCCGCCCGACAACGCAATAGGGAGGTTGCCCTTTTCTCATAGGGAGAGGCGCCCTTCCCAGAGGGGAATCGGCCCCCGCGGCCCGTTCCGGGGCCGGTTTCTCATAGGGGAAACGGCGATTTCCCGCTCTGGCGGCGGCGCGATCCGGGCCTACATTGCCGCCATGACGCCGATTTCCCCCTCGGAGCGCGAAGGACCGCCGCCGCTCTCCCGCGTGCGCATTCTCGCGGCGGGCGCGCTCATGGCGGTCACGGCCGCCGTCGCCGCCTACGCCATAGGCGAGCATCAACGGGCCGAGCGGCTGGCGGCGGAGGTCGCGCGGCTCCACGAGGTGGAGCGCGCGCTCGCGGATTCCCTGAGCGCCCAGCGCGCGCGTGGCGCTACTGTACCGCCTCGATGACGCCGATCATGAGCTTGAGCCCGAACCCGATGTTCTTCACCGAGAGGCGCTCGTTGATTCCGGGAGAGGGAGCGATCATTTCTCGAGCGCGCGGAGCAGCTTCATCATGCGCACGTCGTACGGGTCGGGCGTGACATCATCGTCGGGGATGTCGGCGTGCTCCTGCGGCGTCTCGAGGATCATCGGCACGTGATGTGAGCGCTCGTCCTCGAGCAGCCAGCCGAACGGGTCCGCGCCGATCTTCCCTTCCCCGATGAGCGCGTGACGGTCGAGGTTGGAGCCCAGCGCACCGGTGCTGTCGTTCAGGTGGAAGAAGCTCGGCGACTCTCCTGTTGCCTCCTGGAACGCGTCGAGCACTTCCGTGAGCGAGAATTTGGACGATGCGATGTCGTGCCCCGCGGCGAAGAGGTGACAGGTGTCGAGTCCGTAGCCGGTGCGCGCGCGCAGTCTCTTGGGCACCGCGCTCAGGATGCCGCTCACTTCGTCGGGCGTCTTGCCGATCGTCGCGCCGGCGCCGGCGGTGTTCTCCACGAGGAGGCGCGTGTCGCCCGGCACCGTCTCGAGCGCCGCGGTGATCGCGCGCGCGACGCGCTCCACGGCCGCGCCGCGGTCGCCGTCCTTCGCCGCGCCGGGATGGAAACAGACCGCGCCGATCCCGAGCGCGGTGGAGCGCTCGAGTTCCTTCGTGAGGCCGGCGCTCGCGCGGATCCACTTGTCGTCCTCGTGCGTCGCGGTGTTGAGCACGTACGCGGCGTGCGCTACCACGTGCGCTGGCGCGATGCCCGCTTCTTTCAAGGCGGCGCGGAATTTCGTGACGCGTTCCGGTTTGATCGATGACTTGTCGCCGTAGAATTTCGGGATCGCCGTGAAGAGTTGCATGGCGGTCATGCCCGCGCCGCCGGCGCGCCGTGCGGCCTGGTCGATCCCGCCGTTGTCGATCGTGTGCGCGCCCAGGAAATGTCTCATGGTGAACTCCGCGTTCCGGTCCGGACCATCGGGAGCGCGCCGCGCGCGGTGATCCACGCGACGGCGATCCGTTCGCCGCGCAGCGCGACGCGCGGCGCCCCCGCCGGGACGGATCGGCCCGAGATCGCGGGCAAGGTATGGTCAATGATATGGCCGTCAGTGGTCGAGAGCGCGAGACCGATCCAGCCGTCGCCATCGTTCGGCGCCTGGTAGGCGATCGCCACCGTGTCGCCGAGCGATGCGACGCTCGCCGTGGCGGGATCGGCGCCGAACGCGATCGGCACCGGAGGGTGCCAGACCGCGCCGTGCTCCATCGAGTGCACGAACCAGACGGCGGCGCCATCCAGCGGCTCGAGGAAGTACGCGAGGTGCACGAACCCGGTCGCGGAATCCGCCGCGATCGCCGGCGCCGGGCGCGCACAGCCCCGTCGCCCCGCATCGCGCGCATCGGCGGCGACCCCCTTCGTCCAGGCCGCGCCGCCATCGGTCGTGCGCGCCACCATGAGCACCACGCTGCTGTCCGCGCGTGCCGCGAACCACGCGGCGAACCACTCACCGCCCTGCGTGCGAGCCGCGACCAACGATCCCGGGCACGCACCCGCGATGCTCGGCATCACCGGCGCCGCCGGTCGCACGGCGCGCGCACCCCCGCGCGCATCGAGCGCGAGGACCCACGCAGGCCCCGCCGCAGCGACGGACGCCGAATCGAGACGGGATGCCTCCAGCCAGTCCACCGGCGCGCGCTCGCACGACAGGAGACTCACGCATCCGATCGAGATCAGAATTGATTTCCGCACGCCGCAAGTTATTGCGCGGGACGGTGAATCCGCGATGCTTAAGTGAACGGCGAAAGTGGCACCACTCACGTGCTTCGAGGTTTGCGCGAGGAACGCCGCGCGATACCACCCCCCTTCCCACCCGACTATCTTTCTTGTCCGCACTCAAGCTCAAAGGAACGCCAATGCCCGCACACCCCACGCCGCCCGCGGCGCCGCACGGCGCTCTCGCCGGTGTCCGACATGTCCCCGCCCCCGTGAACGAGCCCGTGAAGCACTACGCTTCCGGCTCGCCCGAGAAGGCCGAACTCAAGGCGCGTCTCGCGAAGATGGCGGGGGAGATAATCGAGATCCCCATCGTCATCGGCGGCAAGGCGGTGCGCACCGGCACCACCGCGAAGGCCGTGATGCCGCACGATCACAAGCACGTGCTCGCCGAGTACCACATGGCGGGCCCGAAGCAGGTCGCGCAGGCCATCGCGGCGTCGCGCGCCGCGTGGCACGACTGGTCCACATGGACGTGGGAGGATCGCGCCGCGGTGTTCCTCAAGGCGGCCGAGCTGCTCACCACCACGTGGCGCTCTACCGTGAACGCCGCGACGATGCTCAACCAGTCGAAGACGGTGCATCAGGCGGAGATCGACTCCGCCTGCGAGCTCATCGACTTCTGGCGCTTCAATCCGCATTTCGCGCAGTCGCTGCTCGCCGAGCAACCCATCAGTTCGCCGGGCGTCTGGAACCAGATGGAATACCGCCCGCTGGACGGCTTCGTGTACGCGGTGACGCCGTTCAATTTCACGTCGATCGCGGGCAACCTGCCCACCGCGCCCGCGCTCATGGGCAACGTGGTGCTCTGGAAGCCGGCGTCGAGCGCGATGCTGAACGCGCACTACATCCTCAAGCTGCTCGAGGAGGCCGGCCTCCCGCCGGGCGTCATCAATCTGCTCCCCGGCAACGCCGCGCAGATCTCCGACGCGGTGCTCGCGCACCCCGAGTTCGCCGGCGTGCATTTCACCGGCAGCACGGGCGTGTTCAACAGCATGTGGCAGAAGATGGGCGCGAACGTCTCGGGGTATCGCGGCTATCCGCGCATCGTGGGCGAAACAGGCGGCAAGGACTTCATCGTCGCGCATTCCAGCGCCGATCCCGAGGCGCTCGCCGTCGCGATCGTGCGCGGCGGTTTCGAATACCAAGGACAGAAGTGCTCCGCCGCCAGCCGCGTGTACGTGCCGAACTCGCTCTGGGCCGACGTGCGCGACCGCGTGGTCGCGATGATCGAGAGCCTCAAGATGGGCGACATCGCCGATTTCCGGAATTTCATGGGCGCCGTGATCGATGAGAAGGCGTTCACGAAGATCTCCGAGTACATCGCCGACGCGAAGAAGAACGCGAAAGTGCTCGCCGGCGGCGGCGCCAAGGGGAACACTGGCTGGTTCATCGAACCCACGTTCGTCCAGACGAAGGACCCCGGCTACCGCCTGCTCTGCGAGGAGATCTTCGGTCCCGTCGTCACGGCGTACGCTTATCCCGATGCGAAGTACGCGGAGACGCTCGAGATCATCGATCGCACCTCCCCGTACGCGCTCACCGGCGCGGTGTTCGCGCAGGAACGCGCCGCCGCGCTCCAGGCGCAAACGGCGCTCCGTCACGCGGCGGGGAATTTCTACATCAACGACAAGCCCACCGGCGCGGTGGTGGGCCAGCAGCCCTTCGGCGGCGCGCGTGCCTCGGGCACGAACGACAAAGCGGGCTCCAAGCTGAACCTCGTGCGTTGGGTGAGCGCCCGCACGATCAAGGAGACGTTCAGTCCGCCGCGCGATCATCGCTATCCATTCATGGACGAGAAATGAACGGCGCTCGGCATCGGTACCTCACGCTCGACGTCTTCACGAACCGGCCGTTCTCGGGGAACCAGCTCGCGGTCTTCCCCGACGCGCGCGCCATCCCCGACGATCGGCTCGCCGACATCGCGCGCGAGTTCAATCTGTCCGAGACGGTGTTCGTCTACCCGCCATCGGACCCGAAGCACACGCGGCGCCTGCGCATCTTCACGCCCGCCGAAGAATTGCCGTTCGCGGGACACCCCACGGTCGGCACGGCGTACGCGCTCGCGGCCACCGGCGAGGTGAAGCTCACGGGACCCGAGACGCGCATCATCCTCGAGGAAGGCGTCGGCCCAGTGCCCGTGATGATCCGCGGCGCAGGGCATGAACCCACCTTCGCGCAGCTCACCGCGGCCAAGCTCCCTGAGATCGGGCCGCCCGCGCCTGGCCGCACGCATCTCGCCGAGATGCTCGCGCTCGACGCCGCGGACATCCTCGGCGGGATGTCGTCGCCACAGGCAGTGAGCTGCGGACTCCCCTTCCTGTTCGTGCCGGTGCGCGACCGCGACGCCGTGCGCCGCGCGCGTGTGCGCATGGACCACTGGGAAGCGACGCTCAAGTCGTATTTCGCACCGCAGCTGATGGTCTTCTCGCGCGACGCCGAGCAGCCGGGCGTGGACATCCATGCACGTGTGTTCGTGCCCGGCCTCGCGGTGCCCGAGGATCCGGCCACCGGGAGCGCGGCGGCGGCACTCGGCGGCTATCTCGCGGCGCGCGAGACCGCGAGCGACGCGACGCTCAAGTGGGTCGTGGAGCAAGGCATGGAGATGGGGCGGCCGAGCATGCTGCACGTCGAGGTGGACAAGGCCGGCGGCGAGATCGCCGCCGTACGCGTTGGCGGCGAGTGCGTGATGATGTCCGAGGGCGCGATCTCGGCGTAGCGCGCCGCCGCTACGGCTTGGCCAGCTCGCCGGTGCGCGTGAGCACGAACGCGCGCATGTTCGCGTTCCAGATCGTCACGCGATCACGCCCGCTCTCCTTGGCGGCGTAGAGCGCTTCGTCGGCGCGCGAATGCAGGTCGTGCGCGACATCCTCGTCCATGACCTTGTCGGCGACGAGCCCGATGCTCACCGTGACCGGAACGCGTCCGCGCACCGTGGGGAATTCGTGCGCGCGCACCATCTCGCGGATGCGCGACGCGAGGCGGAACGCGCCCGCGGCGCCCGTTTCCGGCAGGAGCAGCGTGAACTCGTCGCCGCCGGTGCGCGCCACGATGTCGCCACCGCGCTTGAGTTGGCGGAGCAGTTCGCCGATCTCCTTGATCACACCGTCGCCGGCGAGATGGCCCAGCGTATCGTTGATCGTCTTGAAATGGTCCACGTCCATCGCGACCAGCGCGAGCTCCTTGCCGCTGCGCACGCCACGCGCGATCTCACGCGCGAGGTCGCGCTCGAGACCGCGCCGGTTGAGCAGTCCGCTCAACGGGTCCGTGAGCACGAGGTTGCCGAGCTGCGCGCGCACGCGGTTGTACGCGCTGCCCACCATCGTCACGCTGTCGGGCGGTTGGTCGAGCCGCACCGGGAATTCCGCGGTGAAATCGCCCTGCTCGGTTCGCGTGAACAACTCCACGATCTCGGCGAGCCGCTCCTTGTAGCTGCCGTACAGCACCACGAACACCGCGCCGGCGAAAGCGAACACCGCGAGCGACATCAGCTCGCCCGACCACTCGAGCGTGCGGCCCATGCCGGTCACGGGCACGATGAGGATGAGGTACGAGACGATGATCGCCGCGAGCGCGCCCTGGGCAAAGCGGCGTCCGAAATAGAATTCCGTGAAGTGCAGCACGACGAAACCGAGGATCAGCGCCTGCGCGTAGTCGCCGGGCGGCGTGCTCACGTACGTCACTTCGAAGATCGCGAACAGGTCCGTGCCGATCGCGAGCCATACCCAGAGCGGGCCGGCGCGCCGCGAGCGATTGATGAGGTAGGCGATGAGCAGCGTGGCGACGAAGTACACCAGCAGCACGCCGAGGCCGCGCTTCGCGGCTTCGACCGCATGGTCGCCGACCATGCGGCCGAGGATGAGGAGCGCGCCGATGAGCGCGGCGCTGAGGCGCGCGCGCATCTGCCAGAGCAGCACCTCCGCGGTGGCCTGCTCTGTGGATGAATTCCGCGGCGCGCGCGCCGGTTTGATGGGCCCAGTCATACGGATGTCAGACGACCGGCGGTGACCCTCGCCACGCGGCGAGGGCCCGCTAACGCCTAACGCCTAACGCCTGGAGTTGCCGTCCCTAGGCGAGTTGGCTCGTGCAGTGCGAGCAGCGCGTCGCCGCGAGGTCGATCTCCTTCTTGCAGTACGGGCAGACCTTGGTGGCGGCGGCGGGCGCCGGCATCACGATCTTGCTGATGCGCCAGACGACGAAGGCGATGATCATGAAGTTGAGCAGCGAGCTCAACAGGTCGCCGACGCCGAACTGCACCTTCCCGACGGACCATTTCAACGTCTCCCAAGTCTCTTTATTGGGAGTCACCGCCGAGACGACGGGCATGATGATGTCGTTCACCAACGCCTGCACCACCTTGTTCAGCGCGGCGCCGATGACCACGGCCAACGCCAGCCCGATGGCGTTCTGCTTGATCAGGTACTCCCTGAAATCTTTCAGCATGGCGGCGTTCTCCGTTCCAATGGGTTCGCGCTTCTCGCGCGCGCCCAAACTTACTAGAAACGCGCGCTCGTGGAGAAGTCGAGGATGAATCCGCCGGTCGGCTGCACGGCGTGCGCGAGATCCATCCGGAAGAGGCCGTCCATGAACGACAGCCCCACGCCCACGCCGCTCGTCGGGATGCCAATGTGCCGCCAATCGTTCCGGTCGCCCGCCCAGCCAATGTCGAAGAACAACGTGGGCCGTACCGCCACGAAGCTCGAGCCGAGCTCGGCGTGTCCGAGCCAGTACGCGTCGCCCGCGACCGTGCCGGGCTGTTGGCCGCGGATGGTCCATGCGCCGCCCAGGAACCAGTCGCGCTGCGGCGGCAGGTCGCCGAACAATGTGCCGGCGCCGGCGCCGAGCTGCCAGTCGAGATACTTGCCGAGCCCATGGCCGACGGTCCCATCCAGCGCGACGCGGCCGTACTGGAAAGTGCCGAGCCCGCCCTCGGCGCGCGCATCGTATGACTCGCGCCAGCCATGCGGGTCGAGTCCGATCTGGTCGCGCAAACGCACCTGCGCGCCGAACGCGTTCGTCATCGGCGTCTCGACGTTGTAGCTGAAGTCGTGGCCGTTGATCCAATTCGGGATCGAGACGTTCGTGGCCACCGGCGCATTGGTCTGCTGCTCGGCGAACACGCGCCACGTGAAGCCGCTGCTGCTCAGAGGTTTGGATGTGAGCTCGCCGCCCCAGGCTTTGTAGTAGAAGCCCAGATCCTGTCCGAGGATGAACGCATTGAGCGACGCGCGGAAGGTGAGCGGATCGCCCCAGTCGTTCGCGGAATTGAGCCGGTTGTAGAGTCCAATGTCATAGGTACGGTATCCATCGCTTCGGCTGAAGTGTGCCTCGCCCCAGAGATACGGGCCGCCGGTGGACACGCGCGCTTCGAGCGATCCGGTGTATCCGCTGCCGAAATCGCGCGAGACCTGCGCGCCGGCATCGAGTCCGTCCACGCGGTTGTACCGGATGAGCGAGTTCTCGATGCCGTAGTGCCATTCGTACGGCTGCGGGTCCCAGCCGGGCTGCAAGCCGATGGTGAGTTCCTTCACGAGCTGGTCGCGTTCCTTGAGATCGAAGAGCTGTTCGCCGTTGTCGTAGATCGACGGCGGCAGTTCGGCGGAATGGAGGAGCGCGGTGGTATCGCATGGCACGACGACGCGAACCGGCAGCGTGCCATCATAGCGGAAGCTCTTCGTGATCGTGGTGTCCTTTCCGGAGCAATGGAAGCCCTGGAAATCCGGGTCGTCGTCGATCCCGTTGCCGCGACGGCGGACGACCACGCGGCGGCCGTCTTTCGTCGTGATCGAGTCTTCGTGACGCTCCACGGCGCGGACGCTGTCGCGCCGCGCCATGTGCGCCGCGTGGATGCTGTCCTGCCGCGCCTTGTACAGCGAGTCGCCGGGCAAGTGGCGCAGCGAATCATCGAGCGAAGCGAAGAGCCGCGGGATCGTATCCGTGCCATTCACGCTCGCGTAGGAGAAACTCTGCTCCATGGAGAACGGCACGCGCATGAAGCCGACGCGCGCGCGCCCCTCCACCGTCTGCACGCGCGGCATCCACCACCGCTGCTCGTGCAGGCCGTACTCCACCGTGAAGGCGGCGACGTTCAGTTCCATCGGGAAGATGATGGGCTTCACGACGGCCGGCACGTCGTCGAAGGCGTGCGGGTCTTCTTCGAGGACGAATTTCACGATGTCGAAGGGCGCGGCCGGCCGGAACGCGCCTCGCACCAAGTGGCCGGTGGAGACGTCGAACCAGAGCGAACCGACGATGAACTGCGCGTCCGGCTTGCGCGCCTGCACCTCGACCGCGCGTAAGCGGATCGTCTTGCCGTCGGGGAGGCGGAAGGTGATCGAGTCGGCGGTGCGGAAGGTGTAGTACGCTTCCGCGCCGCGGTCGAGCGGATGCAGGAAAACCCCCTCGACGGTCTTGTCCGCGCGCTTCGCCCCCTCGAACGACGGCAGCTGTTCCCGCCCGGGGAAATACGGCACCGGGTCCATCTCGAGGAAATCGCCGAGCACGCGCGGGCCCGAGAAGAACATCGGGAACACCGTGCGCGCGCCGAGCAGGTCGATGAGCACGCCACGGCCGCGCTGCCACCGCACGCGGGACGCCGTTTCACTGCGGAGCAGGAGTTTCTCGGGTCCGCCCGAGCTCAGGCTCATGCCGGCGGTGATGCGTTCGCGTGCTGTGGCATCGTAGGAGGTCAGGGTGGAATCCTGTTCCAATCGCGCCACGCGAGCGCGAGCGATCAGCTCGCGCGCTTGAGGATCCTTGTAGGCGGTCGCCATCATCTCGGGCGTCACCACGACATCGTGCATCGCGCGCATCTTGGCGCGGCGCACGGAGTCGCGCATCGCCTCCATGTTATGCGTGGAGTCGCGGCTGACCTGCTCCGTGTCGGTCGACACGGAGATGATCGGTTGCTGCAGCAGCACGAGCGCGGACAGAAGTGTGATCATTTCGCTCTGAAGTGGTGTGCCTCGCCCTACGCCGCGCGTACGGAGCGGGTTTCGCCGCGGGGGATTGCGCGCGCCGCGGCGCTCACCTCATTTATCGTCTCGCTCGCGCGCACGCATTCCCCCCACCGGCCTCTCATCATGCGCACCGCCCTGTCCGTTCTCGCACTCACCCTGTTCGCCGCATCCGCGGCGGCCCAGGCCACTCCGCCGCGCCCCGTGGATTGGGATGCGACGTCCAAGGAGGCGGTGAACACGCTCTCCAACTATCTGCAGCTGAACACGACGAATCCGCCCGGCAACGAGAATGCGCACGATCAATTTCCTCAAGGAGATCCTCCAGGCGGAAGGCTTCACGGTGCAAGTGCTCGATACCGCGGCCTCGGAGCTCGGGCCCACACGCGGCAACATTTACGCGCGGCTCAAGGGCAACGGCTCGAAGAAGGCGATCGCGCTGGTCGGGCACATGGATGTCGTACCCGCGGTCGCGAGCTATTGGACGGTGGACCCGTTCTCGGGCGCGATCAAGGACGGCTACATCTGGGGCCGCGGCGCGCTCGACATGAAGGGCCAGACGATCGCGCAGCTCTACGCGATGCTCGCGCTCAAGCGCAGCGGCGCACTCCTCAATCGCGATATCGTGTTCATCGGCAACAGCGATGAAGAACTCGGCGGGCTCGGCGCGCTCACCTTCGTGAAGAACCATCGCGATCTGCTCAGAGATGTCGAGTATCTCATCACCGAAGGCGGCGGCAATCCGCTCAAGGACGGCGTGCTCGAGTACTACGGCGTGAGCGTCTCCGAGAAGCGCCCCTATTGGCAGAAGCTCACCGTGCACGGCGTCGCGAGTCACGGCTCGCGGCCCACGAAGCAGAACCCCGTGCCGAAGCTCGTGGCCGCGCTCGACAAGATCGCGAACTACGAGACGCCGCTCCGCGTGACGCCGGGCGTGCAGAAGTTCATGCAGGACATCTCGGTGGAGTACACGGGCCAGCAGCGCGCGTGGCTGGCCGACGCGGCGGCCGCTGTCAAGACGCCGGGCGGCCGCGAGTTCCTCACGAGCAACAGCGCGTGGAACGCGATCCTGCGGAACACCATCTCGCTCACCGTGCTCACCGGTTCGAACAAGACGAACGTCATCCCACCGGAGGCGTCGGCCGAGCTCGACATCCGCCTGCTCCCCGACCAGGATCCCGCGCAGTTCCTCGCCGAACTCAAGAACATCGTGAACGACACCGCCGTGCACTTCGAGCAGATGCTGCAGCTCAAGCCGCCGCTCGAGAGCCCGATCGCCACGGACCTCTACAAGGCGATCGAGCGCGCAGCGCACGATCGCGACCCCAAGGCGCTCGTCACCACCACGATGCTCGCGGGCGCCACCGACCGGCCCGCGTATCGTGAGGCCGGCATCATCACGTACGGATTCAGCCCGTTCAAAGTGGAGATCGCCAATGCGCAGCGAGGCGTGCATGGCAACGATGAGCGCCTCTCGGTGGCCAACGTCGGGTTCGGCGTGAAGTTCCTGTACGACATCATCCTCTACACGCAATGAGCGCGCTCGCCCTGCGCGCGCTCAAGAAGAGCTTCGGCAATGTCGTCGCGGTGGACGGCATCGACCTCGAGGTGCGCGCGGGCGAGTGCTTCGGACTCCTCGGCCCCAACGGCGCGGGGAAGACCACCACGATCGAGATCTGCGAGGGGCTCACCGCACCCGACAGCGGCGATGTGGAACTGCTCGGCCGGCGGTGGAGCGGCGACGAACGGGAACTGCGCGAACGGCTCGGCATCCAGCTGCAGGACACGCAGCTCTCCGAGAAGATCACCGTGCGCGAGACGCTCGACCTGTTCCGCAGCTTCTACCGCCAGGCGCGCACGGTGGATGAGGTCATCGCAATGGTGCAGCTCGAGGAGAAGCGCGATGCGCGTGTCGGCACACTCTCCGGCGGGCAGAAGCAGCGCCTCGCGCTCGCGTGCGCGCTGGTGGGCGATCCGGAACTGCTCTTCCTCGACGAGCCCACCACCGGTCTCGATCCCCAGGCGCGGCGTCAGCTCTGGGAATTGATCGACCGCTTCCGCGCCGACGGCCGCACGACGCTCATCACCACGCACTACATGGACGAAGCCGAGCGCCTGTGCGACCGCGTGGCGATCATGGACCACGGCAAGGTCATCGCGCTCGGCACGCCGGCCGCGTTGATCGCGGAGATCATCGCCGAACACCTGGTGGAGTTCTCGCTCGGGAGCGGCGCGGTGGACGAAGCGTCGCTGCGCGCCCTGCCCGGCGTGAGCGCGGTGCGCGAGTCGGGCGGCGGCTGGCAACTGGAGGTCGCGGAATTGCATCGCGCGGTGCCGGCGCTGCTCGCCGAGCTCGCGCGGCAGCATTTGGCGCTCACCGAACTGCGCACGCACTCGGCGACGCTCGAGGACGTGTTCGTGAAGCTCACCGGGAGGCATCTGCGCGATGAGTGACGCGCGTCCTGAGCGCGCCCGGCGCTGGTTCGAGTACACGCTCGCGCAGCTCACGCTGATCCGGTACCGCGAATTCCTGCGCGAGCCGGAGGCGGTGTTCTGGGTGTTCGTCTTCCCGATCCTGCTCGCGACGGGGTTGGGCATCGCGTTCCGGAACAGCCCGCAGGAGACCGTGCGAGTTGGCGTCCTTGCGAGCGCGCCCGGCGCGTCTGCCATGCTGGCATCGCTCAAGAGCGACCACGCGCTCGAACCCGTGCTGCTCGACGACAGCGTCGCGGCGCGCGTGCTGAGCACGGGCGCCGTCGCGCTGCTGGTCGTGCCGTCGAGCGCGACGCAGGCGGCGTACCGCTACGACGACACGCGCCCCGAATCGCGCACTGCGCGGCTGCTCGTGGACAACGCGCTGCAACGCGCTGCGGGACGCACCGATCCGGTGGCGATCCACGACGAGACCGTGCACGATCCCGGGTCGCGCTACATCGATTTCGTCATCCCAGGGCTGCTGGGGATGAATCTGATGGGAAGCGGCATTTGGGGCATCGGCTTCGCGATCGTGGATGCGCGCAAGAAGAAACTGCTGAAGCGCCTCATCGCGACACCAATGTCGAAATGGCAGTATCTGGCGAGCTTCATCCTCTCGCGGCTCACCTTCCTCGTGCTCGAAGTGGTGACGCTGCTTGGGTTCGGCCGATTCGTGTTCGGCGTGCCGATGCGGGGATCGTACGTGCAGCTGTTCTCGATCTCGCTGTTGGCCGCATTCGCGTTCAGTTCCCTCGGCCTGCTCGTCGCGTCGCGCGTGCGCACGATCGAGGGTGTGTCCGGCCTCGCCAATCTCGTGATGCTGCCGATGTGGGTCTTCTCCGGCGTCTTCTTCGCGTGGACGCGTTACCCCGCGGCAATGCAGCCGTTCATCCGTGCGCTGCCGCTCACCGCCGCGAACAATGCCCTGCGCGCGACAATGCTCCAGGGCGCCGGCTGGAGCGCGGTCACTCCGCAGCTCGCGATCCTCGGCGCATGGCTCGTCGTGTGCTTCGTGACCGCGCTCAAGCTGTTCCGGTGGAAGTAGTCTCTTGGAAAACAGCAACGGCGAACGACGCTAAGCGGATCGGGCGGATGGAGCGGATCAACCGGATCTGTTCCAGGAGGTATCCCTAGTCCCTTGGGTTGCGGCAGAGACGTGAACTGTTTTTAACAACAAGAACACAGCCTTCGCCGCGTCGCGGAGCTCTTCCAGTGCATGGAACGGATCCGGCTGATCCGCTCCATCCGCCCAATCCGCTTAGCGTCGTTCGCAGTAGGGTTCGTAGTTATGGCGTCGCCGATCCCGGCCCGCAGCTGCCGTTCGCATCGCGCACCGTGGGATACGACACGCCGAGTTGTTCGAGGTACGACTTGTATTTCTTCGGATCGTAGTAGAACGCTTTCATGGCCGGACGGTACTTCGCCATGATGCCGGCGTTGAGTTCGATCGCGGGCCGATCCTCGGGGCGCATCAGCGGCTGATACTTCACATCCTTCGTCTGCACGTTCTTGAAGTAGCTCCACGCCGAATCAACGAGCGCGGGCGTGAGCAGGATGTCGAGCATCGTCATCGCCTGCGCCTTCGCGCCGGCGGTCGATCCCTTGTGCGCGATCGGCGTCGCCATCGCGATCGCGTCCGACCAGTGATGCCCCGGAAGGTTCGGGATGTTCGCCGGGTAGCGGAGCGTGATCGTCGGCACGTTCCACGACACGTCACCAATGTCATCGGATCCGCCGCCCATGTTGAGTGAATCCGGCGTGGGCGGCGTCAGCTTTGATACCGCGGTGTCGAGGCCGGTCTCCTTCTGCTTCAGCTCCTTCTGCACCGCTTTCGCGAGCTTCTGGTCGGCGTCGCTCCACTTCGGCATGCCCACCATCTTGATGTTCTCCGTCATTGCCTCGGCGATCGGACGATTCTCGTGCACCGGCCACGCCGATCCGAGCACGCGCTCGCTCGTGAGTGTCGTGCCGGTCATGAGCGTGGCGCCGAGCGCGACGGAATCGCCGATCGCCCACAGGCCTTTGATCTTCTCGTAGTCGAGCTCGCGGAAGTAATACCAGACGCTCGCGGTGGGCGGCACGACATTCGGCTGGTCGCCGCCGTTCGGGATCACATAGTGCGAGCGCGTCTGCAGCCGCAGATGCTCGCGGCGGAAATTCCAACCCACATCCATCAACTCCACCGCGTCGAGCGCGCTGCGTCCGCGCCACGGCGCGCCGGCCGCGTGCGCCGCCTGCCCGCCGAACGTGTAGAGCACCGAGACGAGACCGCTGCCTTCGCCCTCACCCCAGTTCGTGCCGAACGCGGCGTCCACGTGCGAGAAGAGTACGACGTCCACGTCCTTGAACATCCCCGCGCGCACGAAGTACGCCTTCGTGCCCAGCTGCTCCTCGGCGACGCCGGGCCACACCTTGATCGTGCCCGAAAGAATGATCGCGCTCCATGATCTTCTTCACGGCGAGGATCGCGGTGAGATTGACTGCCTGCCCCGCGTTGTGTCCTTCGCCGTGTCCGGGCGCGCCCGGGATCAGCGCGACGTGGCACGCGACGCCGGGCCGCTGCGAGGCCTGCGGGATGTCGTCGAGGTCGGCGCCGAGCGCGATCACCGGCTTGCCGGAACCCCAGGTCGCGAGCCATGCCGTCGGGATCCCCGCGTAATTCTCCTCCACCGTGAATCCATTCTGCCGCAGCATCGCGACAATGTATTTCGACGTCTCGAACTCCTGGAATCCGAGTTCACCGAAACTGAAGATCTGGTCCACCATCTGCTGGGTGAACACGGCGCGACTGTCGATGTCGGCGGCGACATCGCGTTTGAGCTGCGCGAGATTCTTGGCGGCAGCGGGCTGCTGCGCACCGGCCGTGAGCGTGAGCGAGAGTGCGGCGAGAACGGAGACGCGGATGCGCATGACGAGCCTCGAAATGGAGGGAACGTTCGACGGCCAAGATTGGCCGCGCGGCGCTCGCGCGGCAAGACGCGCGCTTTGACTCGCGCTGCGCTGCCGGCAATGTTTCAGTCATGACCGTGAACTGCGCGTGAGCGCCGCGTACCAGGAATCGCCCGCCGCCCCGCCGTCGCGCGCACTCGTCATCGCCGCTTTCGCCGCGGTGTACATCATCTGGGGCTCCACGTATCTCGCGATCCGCATCACGCTCGAGACAATGCCGCCCTTCCTCATGGCCGGCACCCGCTTCCTCACGTCGGGCGCGATCCTCTACCTCTTCGCGCGCGGCCGTGGCGCGGTGCGTCCGTCGCCACTGCATTGGCGCGCAGCCACGATCATCGGGTTCCTGTTGCTCGTGTGCGGCAACGGCGCGGTCGTGTGGTCGGAGCAGCGCGTGCCGAGCGGCATCACGTCGTTGCTCGTGACCACGGTGCCGCTCTGGATGGTGCTGCTCGACTGGCTGCGCCGCGATGGCAAACGCCCGACGGCCGGCGTGGCGGCGGGGATCGTGCTCGGCCTCGCGGGCGTCGCATTCCTCGTGGGACCGGGCGAGATCGCGGGCGGCGGCGGCGTGGACCTCGTCGGCGCCGCGGTGCTCTTCTTCTTCGGCTCCGTTGCGTGGGCGATCGGTTCGATCTATTCGAAACATGCGCCGCTGCCGGCGTCGCCCTTCCTCGCGATCGGCATGGAGATGCTCGCCGGCGGCGTGCTGCTCACATTGCTCGGCATTTTCCTCGGCGAGCCGGCGCGCGTTCACTTCGGCGCGATCTCGGCGGCGTCGTTCGGCGCCTGGGTCTATCTCACGCTGTTCGGCGCGCTCATCGGATTCACCGCGTATCTCTGGCTGATGCGCGTGTCCACGCCGGCCAGAGTCTCCACCTACGCGTTCGTGAATCCCGTCGTCGCCGTGTTCCTCGGGTGGGCGGTGCTCGGCGAAGCGGTGACCCCGCGCACGATCATCGCCGCGGTGATGATCGTGAGCGCGGTGGCGTTGATCACCCTCGCGTCTCCGGCACGGGCTCCGTCGACGGAGTAGGCGACGGCCGGTGGCCAACGGCCAATGACCGTTTGGTGATCAGTCGCCCCAATGCCTCCTTCCACTCGTTCAGGATCTCGTAGACCGTCGGGATCACGATGCAGCGTGAGCAGCGTCGATGTGATGACGCCGCCGATCACTGCGCGTCCGAGCGGCGCGCGGAAATCGGCGCCCTCGCCCGCGCCGATCGCGACGGGGATCATGCCGGCGATCAGCGCGACGGTGGTCATCGATGATCGGGCCGCAGCCGGATGCGGCCGGCCTGGATGAGCGCGTCGCGCAGCGGCAGCCCGCCCTCGCGCGCCCATTTCGCGAAGTCGATCAGCAGGATCGCGTTCTTCGCCACGATGCCCATGAGCAGGATCACGCCGATGAGGCTCATGATGTTCAGCGTGCTGCCCGTGACGATCAGCGCGAGCACGACGCCGATGAGCGAGAGCGGCAGCGAGATCAGGATCGCGAGCGGATCGAGGAACGATCCGAACTGCATCACGAGGATCAGATACATGAGCAGCACGGCGATCCCGAGCGCGGTGAAGATGCGCGTGAACACCTCCGCCTGGTCGCGCGCTTCGCCGCCCTGCGTGATCCGGTAGCCGGTGGGCAGCGGGATCTTCGCGAGTTTCGCGTTGATCGCGCTCGTGACCTCGTTCAGCGAGCGTCCCTGCACGTTGGCCTGCACGTTCACCACCGGGTCGCGATTGAGATGGTTGATCTGCGCCGGCCCGGTGCTCCGCTGCACGTCCGCGATCTGGCCGAGCGGGACCGTCACGACGCGGCCGTCCGATCCCTGGAGCGTGAGGGGCAGGCGCTCGAGGTCGGCGGTATTGGCGCGCGATTCGGGCGCGAGACGCACGGTGACGTCGCGCAGTTCTCCGTCGGGGTCGATCCAGTCGCCGGCCTTCACGCCGGCGAACGCCGGGCGCAATGAGGCCACCACCTGCGACGTCGTGATGCCGAGCGAACCGGCGAGCCCGCGATTGAGCTGCACATCGAGCTCCGGCTTCTCGCCGCGCACCGACAGATCCACGTCCACCGCGCCGGGCACGGTGCGCACGACATCGGCCGCCTTCTGCGCGAGTCGCGTGAGCACCACCGGGTCGGGGCCGCGCATCTCGATCTGGATCTGCTTGAGCGCACCGCCGAATCCGCTGGTGAACACCGACGTGGCTGCGCCGCCGACGTGGGCGAGATCGGTGCGCAGGCGCTCGCCGATCGCGTCCTGCTTCTGGCTGCGCTTCGCCTTCGGCGTGAGCCGCACGTAGATGAGCGCCTGGTCCACGCCGGGCGCGCGGAACGGGATGGCGCCGCCGATCGATGTGTACGTGTACTGGACCTCGGGATACGAGCGCGCGATGCGCGCGACCTCCTCCGTCTTCACCCGCGTGTAATCGAGATTCGAGCCGGGAGGCGTGAGCGACCATGACGTTGATCTCGCTGCGGTCGCTCTCCGGCACGAACCCGACGCCTCCGAAGTATTTCTGCAGCAGGATCGCGCCGGCGAATGACGCGATCGCGAGCGTGGCCATCGCGAGCCGGTGGTCGAGCGCCCAGCCGACGACGCCCTTGTAGTTGTCGGCCTGCCGGTTGAACCACACGTTGAACCGGTCGAGCGCGCGCGCGATCGCGATTGCGCCGCTCGTGCGCCTCGATCTGTGGATCGGGCCAGTACGCCGAGAGCATCGGGTCGAGCGAGAACGAGACGAAGAGCGACACGAGCACCGCGCACGCGATCGTCAGCGCGAACGGTTTGAACCACTGCCCCGCCACGCCGTCCATGAACGCCATCGGCACGAACACCGCGACGATCGAGAACGTCGTCGCCGCGACCGCGAGTCCGATCTCGTCGGTGCCCTCGTGCGATGCCTTCACGTGATCCTTCCCCATCTCGATGTGCCGCACGATGTTCTCGCGCACCACGATCGCGTCGTCAATCAGGATGCCGATCGCCAGCGACAATCCGAGCAGCGACATCGTGTTGAGCGTGAAGCCGAACGCCCACACCGCCATGAAGCTCGCGAGCGCCGACACCGGCAGCGCGAGGCCGGTGATCACCGTCGCTGCGCCACGAGTTCAGGAACAGGAACACCACGAGCACCGTGAGCAGCGCCCCTTCGATCAGCGCCTCTTCCACGTTCCGCACCGCGGCGGCCACGCGTGCGCCCGCGTCCTGCACGATCGCGAAGTGCACGCCGGCGGGCAGCGTCTTCTGGATCTCGTCCACCTTCTCACGAATGAGCTTGCTCACCTGCGTGGTGCTGAAGCCCTTGGACTTCACGATCTCGATCCCCACGGCTTCGCTGCCGTTGAACAGCGCGGACGTGCGCGGCTCTTCGGTGCCGTCGTAGACGTTCGCGACCTGGCGCAGCCGGATGATCTGTCCGTTGCGGTCGGCGACGATGATGTTCCCGAAATCCTCGGCGTTCGCGAGGCGGCCGCTCAGCCGGATCAGCCGCTCGTTCAGCGGGCCGTTGATCCAGCCGACCGGCGCCGCGATGTTCTGCTGCTGCACGCGCGCGAGCACCGTCGCGACGCTCAGGCCGGCGGCCTGCAGGTCCGCCGGGCGCACCTCCACCGCCATGTTGCGCTTCACGCCGCCCACCACGCTGACGCGTGCCACGCCCGGGA
Organism: uncultured Gemmatimonadaceae bacterium; assembly: GCA_963737845.1. GTDB lineage: Bacteria > Gemmatimonadota > Gemmatimonadetes > Gemmatimonadales > Gemmatimonadaceae > DATKOH01. The sequence continues at coordinate 871,246 of CAVTUD010000003.1, forward strand.
TCGAGCGGATCACGCCGGTGATGGCGGGATCGGCGATCCGCGTGAGCACCTCCGGCGCCGTCGTCGGCGACGTGAGCGTGAGCGTCATCGCCGGCTGCTCCGACGGATCGAAGCGCGTGAGCACCGGCTCCTTCATCTCGGGCGGCAAGTCAGCGCGCTTCACGGAGATCGCGTCGCGGATGTCCTGCGATGCCTGCTGGATCGGCTTCTCGAAATTGAAGAAGATCGTGCACTGCGCGAGACCGTCGATCGCGAAGCACGTGGACTTCTCCGCGTCGAGTCCGCTGATGCCGAACACCGCCTCCTCCACCGGCCGCACAATGTCGCGCTCGACCTCGGCGGGTGAGGCGCCCGGATACGGGATCGTGACGCCAATGATCGGCTGCTGCACGTCGGGGAATTCGTCCGTCTGCAGATTGATCAGCGCGGCGATGCCGAACGCCACGAGCGCGAGCATCGTGGTGGTGGTGACGATCGGCCGCTTGATCGCGAAGTCGGAGATGAACATGGTCGCCTGCTCTCTGAGAGAGTGCTGGACTCGGGCAGTGCTACGGACGCGGCGCCGCGGACGTATCCGACGGCGGCGCGGTGACTCTGATGCGCGTTCCCTCGGTGAGGCCCTGCGCCGCGCCGACCAGGATCGTATCGCCGGCGGCCAGTCCGCTCGTGACCTCCACCATGTCGGTGTCCGGATCGCGCGACGCGAGCTTCACGGCGACGCGTTCCGCCTTCCCGCCCTTGAGCCGCAGCACTGTGGGCGCGATCCCGCGTTCGTCCACCGCGCTCACCGGCACCGCGATGCCGATCGCCGACGTGGTGGCCACGCGACCCTGCGCGAACAGCCCGCCCACGAGCGCGCCCTTCGCGTTGGGCACCGACACCCACACGCGCACCTGACGCGTCTGCGGATCGGCGGCCGGGCTCACCCGCTCCACCTGCCCGGTGAACGTGCGGCCCGGATATCCCTTCACCGTGAACCGCACCGGCGCGCCGACGCGCAGCAGCGCGACCTCCTCGGCCGGCACGGACCCTTCGAACCGCATGCTCGCCGGATCGATCACCGTCGCGATGGCCGAACCCGGCTGGAGCACGTCGCCGGCGTTCACCGGCATCTCGCTCACAATGCCGGCGAACGGCGCGATGATCCGCGTGCGATCGAGCTGCTGCTGTGCCGACGCCATTCGCGACTGCGCGTCGGCATAGAGCGCCTGCGACGAAGCGAGCGTGCGCTTCGCCTGTTCGAGATCGCGGTCCGCCACCGCGCCGGCGGCCTGCAGCTTCGCGCTGCGATCGGCATCCCGCTGGGCGTCGTCGAGCGAGATCTGCGCGACCCGCTCGGCGGAACGCGCTGAGAGGTACGATTCGCGGATCGCGCTGTCATCAATGCGCACAATGAGCTGGCCGCGCTTCACGGGCTGGCCCGGCAGCGCGAGCGTCTCGACGATCCGGCCGCTCACTTCGGCGCGCAGGCGCGCTTCGCGCAGCGCTGTGAGCGAGCCCGACACGGCCGGCCCGCTCTCGAGCGGCCCGCGCACCACGACCACAATGTTCTCGGGGCCCACATCCATCGCGATCGCCGCCGCCGCATCGGCCGGCCGCGCCGCGGCGAGTTTCTTCTTGTAGAGCACGCCCGCGCCGATCGTGATGAGCGCCACGGCCAGCCCGAGCAGTGCCCAGTTCCTGATCTTGTTCATGGAGTCACTCCAAGGGTGTTCGCCGGCGCGGGGACGATCGCCGGTTGCAGTTGCGGGATGCCGGTCGCGGTAGCCTGTTGCGCGTTCACGATCACGCCGCCGCTCGGTGTAGTAGCGGGCAGGTCGCGAATGAGCGCGAGCCGCACGCGCGCGACCTGCAGGTCGCGCGCCGCGATGGCGCGGTTCGCCCGCGCCTGCTCGAGCGCGAGCCGTTGGTCGAGCAATTCCGTTTGCGTCGACACGCCTTCCTTGTAGCGCACCTCCGCGATCGCGTACGCGCGCGCGGCGAGATCGGCGGTGCCGACGCTCGCCGTCCACGTCGCCTGCGCGGCCATGAGGCGGTACACCGCATCGCGCGCATCGAGCTGCGCCGTTTGCCGCACGATGCGCATCTGCGCCATCGCGTCGCGCCAGTTCGCCTGCGCGATCACGACGTCACCGTGGATGTTCCCGCCGGTGTAGAGCGGGAACGCGAGCGCGCCCGTGATCGACCAGTTCGTGCGGAATTCGTCCACTGGAGGCGGCGCGTAGCTGGACGGATAGCCGACCTTCCCCCACGCCGACGTGAGCGTGAATTGCGGGTACCACTGCGATTTCGCGACGGTGATCCCCTCATGCTGCGCGAACACGTTCTCGCCGGCCTGCCGTACCGGCGCGCGCGCGTCGGTGCTCGTGTCCAATGGGTGCGCAATGATCTCCGCCAGCCGCGCCAATGCCGCCGCGCTCGTGTCGCCCAGTTCGGTCGTCAGATCGAGCGGCTGTTCCGGTGGCAGCCGGAGCAATTGCGCGAGCCGCGTATGCGCGATCGCTTGGTCGGCGAGCCGCTGGATCACGATCGGCCGCTGATTGTCGCGCGTGACTTCCGCGCGGAGCACATCGAACTCCGGGCGCGCGCCCACTTGGCGGCCGAGTTGCGCCTGCACGAGCGTCGTTTCCGCCTGCGCCAGCGAGGCGCGCGCAATGTCGACCAGCCGGTCGCTCAGCGCCGCGTCGTAGTACGTCTGCGTCACCGTGAGGATCAATTGCGCCTGCGCTTCCGTGAGCGTCAGTCCGGCGGAACGCACTCCCGCCGCGGCCGCGTTGGTGGACGCGTTCAGCTTGCCGCCCGTGTAAATGTTCTGCGAGAGGTTCACGCCGAACGCGTACCGGTTCGGCTGGCCGAAGGGCAGGTTCGCGAACGGGCTGCTCGGCTGGCATCCGAATCCATTCTCGAGCTGCGTCACGCGCTGGCCGATCGGCAGCGTGCTGTCGATCGGGAAGTTGCTGCAGGGCGGCGGGCCGCTCGTGGTGCCGGTGAGGTTCGAGTACTCGCTCGCGAGCGTGCGCGTGTAGCTGATCGATCCCGTGATCTGCGGAAGGTACTGGCTCCGCGCTTTCTCCTGCTGCCCCTCGGCGCGCACGATGGCCTGTCGCGCGATGCGCACGACGTCGCTCACCGTATCGGCGATGCTGAACGCCGCATCGAGCGACAGCGGGCGCGCGGGCGGCGCGGCACTCTGTGAGGCGGCGGAGGCCGCGCGCATGGCGCAAAGAGCGAGCGCCGCGCACGCGGCGCGTGTGATCGTGGTGCGTGTCATCGCATGCATGGTGCGGGTTGGTGAAGAAACCAAGGGCCGCGGCTCCCTACGGAGAGCGGCGGCCCCGGGGTTCTACGATCGCGCGAGCTTAGTTCGGCTTCTTGAGGTCGTTGAAGAAGCCCCAGGTGAATCCGATGACCGGGATGGTGAAGAAGAACCACCACGACATCGCCCCATAGAACGGCATGCCCGGGAATCCCTCATGGTACGAGAGCTTCGTCCCGTGATAGGTGACGAACATAAAGGCGAACAATGCCGCCGATCCGAGCCAGCCGAGCGCGACCAGCGCGCCCTGGATCTTCCGATTCATCGCCAGGCCTCGTGCGCGAGATGGGGTCCCACTGCCGGTCCACTGACGCGAAAAAGATAACGCCGAAGGTGGGCGCCGGGCTAGCCGGATCGTCGGCGGATGTTGCGGACGCCCCCCGTCGCGAGCGATCATCTACTCGCCAGCGTCGCCCGTTCGCCCCCGGCCGTGGAGGCCCGCACATGAAGGCACGGATCACCGTCGTCGCGCTCGTGCTCGCCGTCGTTTGCGCCGCGACCCTCTCGGCGCACGACATGTTCATCAAGCTCGACTCGTACTTCATGGCGCCGGGCGACACGCTGCGCGTGCCGATCCTGAACGGGACGTTCACCCAGAGCGCGAACGGCATCGCGTTCGACCGCGTGAGCCAGGTGCTGCTGCTCGCGCCCGAGGGCTTCACATCGCCGAAGCCGCTGGATTGGAGCGTCGCGTACAGCGATTCCACGACGCAATTCGGCGTCGTGCTGCACACTCCCGGCACGTACGCGCTGGGGGTCTCCACGAAACCGCGCGAGCTCGCGCAGACGGCCGACGCGTTCAACAAGTACCTCAAGGAAGAAGGGATCACCGACGTCCTCGCGCTCCGGAAGAAGAACGGGCAGATGAACTGGCCGGCCCGCGAGCGCTACTCGAAGAACGTGAAGGCGGTGTTCCAGGTGGGCGAGGACCGGACGCCGCAGGTGAACATGCCCTTCGGTTCCTCCGCGGAAGTCGTGCCGCTGGACAATCCATATGCGGGGTCGCGCACGGGCGTCATCCGCATGCTCTGCTTGGTGGGCAGCAAGCCGGTGGCGGGGATGACCGTGCTGGTGGGCAGCCAGCTCGCGAACGAGCGGCCGCACGAGATCTCAATGGTGACCGACGCGAACGGTGTCATCGCCGTGCGCATCACGCGAAAGGGGCGGTGGTACGTGAAGTTCGTGCACATGGTGCACCTCACCGGCGGCGAGATCGACTACGAGTCGCGGTGGGCGTCGCTCACCTTCCAGGTGCGCTGAGGGCGTTCTCGTTTCCTTCAGTCTCCCCGCGCCGTCATAGCAGCGTGGGCGGCGAAGTGGCGCGCGCCCGGCCCTTCTCCGACCAAGCCCAATGACGCAATTCGTCCTATACCTCGTGTTCGTCCTCTCGGGCGCCGCGGGGCTGATCTACGAGTCGATCTGGAGCCGCTACCTCGGACTCTTCGTGGGGCACAGCGCGTACGCGCAGATCATCGTGCTCACGATCTTCCTGGGCGGCATGTCCCTCGGCGCGTGGGGCACGAGCCGCCGCTCCGAGCGGCTCACGCAGCCGTTGCTGGCGTACGCGCTCATCGAGCTCACGATCGGTGGCATCGGATTCATCTTCCACGATGTGTTCGTGGGCGCCACCGCGCTCGCGTACGACTCGATCTTCCCGCACCTCGCGGGCAGCCCGGTGCTGCTCACGGTGGTGAAGTGGTCGATCGCCAGCGCGCTGATCCTGCCGCAATCCGTGCTGCTCGGTACGACCTTCCCGCTCATGAGCGCGGGCGTGCTGCGTCTCGTGCGGCAGCAATCCGGCCGCGTGCTCTCCCTGCTCTATTTCGCGAACAGCCTGGGCGCCTCGGTCGGCGTGCTCGTCGCGGGATTCTACCTGCTGCCCAACTACGGCCTCGAGAGCACGCTGCTCGCCGCGGCGATCCTCAATTGGACCGTGTTCGTCGCGACGCTCTGCGCGATCCGGATCCCCGAGATGCTCGCGCCGCGCGCGGAGGTCGAGAGCGATGAACGGAGCGCGGCCACTCCGGCGGCCGCACCCGCGCCGGCGTATCCGATGCCGCTGGGCAGCGAGCGACTCTGGCGCCTGCTGCTGATCGTCGCGTTCGGCACGGCGATCGCGTCGTTCGTGTACGAGATCTCGTGGATCCGCCTGCTCTCGCTCGTGCTTGGCAGCGCCACGCACTCGTTCGACCTCATGCTGTCGGCGTTCATCCTCGGGCTCGCCCTCGGCGCGCTCTGGGTGCAGAGCCGCGCCGACCGGTTCAGAGATCCGCTGCGGGCGCTCGGCATCATCCAGTGGATCATGGGATTCGCCGCGATGGCGACCATCCCCCTGTATCTCTGGTCCTTCCGGTGGATGCAGCTGTTGATCACATCGCTCTCGGAATCCAACGGCGCGTACGATCTGTTCAGCATCGCACGCTACGCGATCTGCGTGCTGGTCATGGTGCCGGCAACGTTCTTCGCGGGGATGACCCTTCCCGTGATCACCAAGCTCCTCATCGATTCCGGCCGCGGAGAACGGGCGGTGGGCACGGTGTACGCGGTGAACACCTTCGGATCGATCATCGGCGTGATCATCGCGGGCTTGATCCTCATGCCGCTGCTGGGCCTGAAGACGCTGCTCATCCAGGGCGCGGTGCTCGACATGGGTCTCGGCGTCTATCTGCTGTACAAGGCCGCGGGCGATTCGCGGCGCCGGCAGAATTTCGCGTACGCGATGGCGATCGGCGTGTTCTTCGTGACGTCCATCTCCGTGCTGATGAACCGCTTCGACCTCACGATCCTCTCGAGCGGCGTCTTCCGCCACGGTGGACTGCCCGAGCCCGGCACGCGGTCGATCCTCTATTACAAGGATGGACGCACCGCGACCGTCACCGTCGGCCAGAGCAATCGCGACAAGAGCCTCTTCATCTCCACCAACGGCAAGCCCGACGCTTCGCTCGACACACTCTGGTACAACTACGATCGCAACGCGCCGCGCCATTGGGCGGGCGGCAATGTGTCCACGCAGATCCTGCTGCCGCTCATGGTGCTCGCGCACGCGCCGCGCGCCACGAATGCGGCAGTGATCGGCGAGGGCTCGGGCATGACGTCGCATCTCCTCCTGGGCAGCCCGTACCTCAAGAGCCTCACCACCATCGAGATCGAGCCGGCAATGATCGAAGGCTCGCGCGCGTTCGCCAAGGCCAACTGGCGCGTCTTCGCCGACACCGCGCGGTCGCACTTCGCCATCGACGACGCGAAATCCTTCTTCGCCACCAATGGGAATCAGTTCGACCTGATCGTCTCCGAGCCGTCGAATCCGTGGGTGAGCGGCGTCTCCGGGTTGTTCACCGTGGAGTTCTACGCGCGGGTGAAGCACTACCTCACGCCGAACGGCGTGTTCGGCCAGTGGCTGCATCTGTACGAGATCAACGATGGGCTCGTGATGAGCGTGCTCGCCGCGCTGCACCAGAACTTCGCGTCGTATCAGATCTTCATGACGTCGAACGCGGACATCCTCATCGTGGCAAGCAATCGTTCCACGCTGCCGGCGCCCGACTGGTCCGTGTTCAACTATCCGCTCATCGCAGCCGATCTCCGGCCGCTCGTTCCGTTCCGACCGTCAGTGCTCGAGTCGTACCGCGTCGGCAGCCGGGAGCAGCTCACGCCGCTCGTGAGCCTCATGGGGTCGGTCAATTCGGACTACATGCCGATCCTCGACATCGGCGCCGAGCGTTCGCGCTTCCTGCACGAGAGCGCCGACGGCCTCGCCGACCTGCGCGCTGGCCGCTTCGATGTCATCTCGGCGATCTACGGTGAGCACATCCCGTTCGACACGGGCACCATCACGCCTGTGCCGTCGATTCCACGCAGCCACGAGCTCGCCCTTGGCGCAGTGCTGCACGCGCGGCGCACCGCGATCTTGCAGGACACGATGAGTGCGCTCGGCGCGCTCGACGCGCTGCAGCGCCGGTCGCGCCTGGAGAACGGCATGGCCTCGGGTCGTCCGCCGGTGGACTGGCGCATCTGGACCACCGACGCGCTCGCGGTCGAGAGGGATCTCGATGGGGGCACCGCCGGCGAGGTCGACGAGGCTTATTTCCGTAGCATCAACGCATATTTGGCCGCGCAACACGCGCCCGCCGGCGCGCGGCAGACGTTCGCGTTCGTCCGTGCGTTCTCGCTCCAGGATTTCCGGGCGGCCTCGGCGCTCGCCGATTCGCTGGATCCCGGCGAGTACGGCACCACGTGGCTCGCGCTGGACGACCTCCGGGATGCGGGCACCGTAGCGAAGATCCGCATGGGAGATGTGGCTGGCGCGCGCACGTACTGGAAAGCGCTGGGCAAGCGCGGCGCGCGCGCGGATGATCACGTGCGATCGCTGCTCATCGTCGCGTACATGATCGCCGCCGACAAGGCGCAGCGCGCGCACGGGGCCGTCGCGGCGCCCGCCACCGCACCCGGCGCGGCCAAGCGCTAGCGCGCCGTCGGCGCGCCGGGAACCAATCGGTCTCCGGGGGTATCCGCGTTATCCTGTGGCGTTGGCCCTAGGGCCAACTGGCGCCTGAGAATACCGTTAGTTAACGTGGGTGCCAGAGTGCCACGAACACCATTTCGACGGAGAGGCCAGCCACCATGTCTAGTCGTAAATTTCTCGGGCGTGCCGCGCTCACCGCGCTCGGCCTCGCCCTGCTGACCGCGCTCCCCGCGGCGGCACAGCGGGCACAAGCGGTGGAGATCAGCGCCTTCGGCGGCTGGTACTTCGGCAGTCAGATCTACCAGGGCACTCCGTCGTCTAGTTGTGGAGCATGCAACGGAGTCATCTCGGTCTCGGTGCAGGACGCCGGTCTGTACGGCGCGCGGCTGGGCTATAATGTGTCGCGCACGTTCGGCGTCGAGTTCTCCTGGTCCGCTAGCGATCCCGGCTTGAGCTTCTACGGCGCCGGCGCTCCCGGACTCCGGGGCGACATCAGCATCAACAACTTCGATTTCGACGCAATGTTCAATTTCGGCCAGCAGCGCGTGTGGGGTTATCTCGCGCTCGGTGTGGGCTGGGCGGACTTCAGCCCGACCGTCACGTACAACGGCGTGCCGCAGGACGTCCGGGGGCAGTCGTACTTCTCCGGGAATACCGCGCTCGGCATGAAAGCGTTCATCAACCCGCACCTCTATTTCCGCTTTGATGCGCGCTATCGCTGGTCGTCCACGAACCACCAGACGAGCTCCGGCGTCGGCTGCTACTACTACTGCTACGGCTACAGCAGCAACTACTACGGCGCCGGTGAGCTCACGGGCGGCCTGACGTACGTCGCGTTCAAGTAGACTCGACGGCAATTATTGATATCGCGCGGGGCCGCCGATCGGGCGGCCCCGCGTTTTTTCATCTGTTCCCCAGTAGACCGCCGGCTTGACACGTGCGAAATTGCATCCGAGCGTGTGTCAGTACCCGGTTACCTATCAGCGAAGGGCCTCGTGATCCCCACCGACCAAACGACCCGCGTGAAGAACGCGGCCCCGGCGAAGATGCCGGTGAGCGATATCGCCGTGAAAGCCAAGACCGGCCGCACCTGGGCGCAGTGGTGCACGCTGCTCGACAAGGAGCGCGCGGGCGAGATGTCGCATAAGGAGCTCGCCGTGCTCCTCGAGACGAAGTTCTCCGTGGGCGAATGGTGGTGCCAGATGGTCACCGTCGGCTACGAGCGCGCGCGCGGCAAGCGCGCCGTGAACCAGACGACACGCGGCTTCAGCGCGAGCGTGAGCCGCACGATCGCGGCATCCGCGGCCAAGGCGCACAAAGCGTGGACCGACGCCGCCACCCGCGCACAATGGCTCGCCGGACAGCGCTTCACGGTGCGCGCCTCCACCGCCGGCAAGTCCCTCCGCATCACGTGGCCGGATGAGACGAACGTGGACGTGACGATCACCGCGCGCGGCAAGGACAAGTGCGTGCTCGCCGTGCAGCACGACAAGCTGAAGAGCGCGGCCGCGGTGCGCGGGGCGAAGTCGTTCTGGTCGGAGCGCCTCGACGCGCTCCGCGATACGCTCGAGAGCTAGCGCGGCGCGCGCCGGCCGCAGACGCGGATCATGCGCCGCGGTTCGGGCGCGTTCGGGTACAGCGCGCGTGCCTCGATCGCCGCGGCGCGCATCTCCTCGCAGTTCCCTCGCGCCTCGTACACCGCCGCGCGCTTCATCGCGATCCGGTAGCTCCCGGGGTCCAAGCGGCCGGCAAGATCGTACTGTCTCACATCGCGCGCATCGCTGAACACCGCCATCGCCGCGAGCTGCGCCGCGGATCGCGCGACACATGCGGCGCCGATCACGAACACCGCGATCGTCATCCATCGCCGCCGTGATACTCCACTTGCCTCCACGCCGTGCGACGTCGCCGGCGCCGAGAGCGCGCCGAACAGCGCCCACGCAATGAGTGCCGGCGCCGGCAGCAACAGCACCGCATCGAACGCGCTCACGATCACGGTCACCACCAATGCGCTCGCGAGCGCGAGTCCCTCGACGTATTGCTCCGCGTTCGTCGCGCGGTCGGCACGGCGCCACGCGCCCACAGCCAGGCCGAACAACACGAGCGCCAGGATCCCCAGCGCCGGGAATCCGCGCTCCGCTGCGATCGCCATCCAGTCACTGCTCGGCCACGGATTCGCCGTCATCCCGTCGTCCACATCGAGCGACGGATCGTTCGGCGAGGCCACCCGCGGATACGCCACCGCCCAATTGCCCGGCCCGACGCCGAGCATGGGGTGCGTCGCGGCGATCCGCAGCGTGTTCGTGTACTGCAGCACGCGGCCGTGACCGCTCCCCTCGCGGTAGTTCACCACGCCGGTCACGGTGTCGAGATACGGTGAGTCGCTCTTCCACTCGAGTGTGTTGGGAAGCAGCACGGCCACGAGCACGCCGAGCGATGCCGACGCGCCGAGGAACCACATGCGGCGCGCCGCGCGTGGCTCGCTCCACTTGCAATGCGCGCGCCACAGGCCGAGCGCGAGCAGCGCCGCGCCCGCGGCGAGGGCGAGCCACGCGGCGCGCGTGCGTGAGAGCACGAGCGCCGCCGCGAGCACCGCCATGCCGAGCACGCCCAGCAGCGCCGCCCATCCGCGACGCGCGCCGATCACGCACAGCACCACCGCCGGCACGCCGATCGCCGCGAGATGCGCCATGAAATTGCGATTGCCGAACGTGCCGCCCGGCGCACGGTTCAGACTGAAGTATTCGCTCGTCACGCCGTACGTCTGGGCCAGCGAAGTGATCGCGCCGAGCACCGCGGCCGCCGCGCATCCGGCCACGATGGTGCGCCATGCGCCGCCCTCCGACGCCGCGCGCGCCGCCAGGAATACCGCGGCCGACGCGAGCGTGATCGCGAGGGCGCGCGTGGCCAGCCAATGATTCGTGGCGAACAAGGCGCTGATCGCGCTCAGCGTCACATACAGCCCGAGCAGAGTGTCCACGCGGGTGCGCGCGACCTCGCGCCCACGGCCGAGGATCACGAGCGCCGCCACCAATGCGGCCGCGTTCAGTACGAGCTCCTTGGGCACGAAGAAGCGATCGAGCTCGAACAGCTTGTACGGCGCCGCCGCGAGCACCACCGCGAACGCCGCCGCCACGATCACCCACCGCACCCACCGCCGCTCATCGCTCATCGACGCTGAAGATACCGTTTTTTGACGACGCACGACGCACGCAGTTCGACGCACGACGCACACTGTTCGACGCATGACTCACAACTCACGCAGTTAGATGAGTAGCGGCCCTGCCCATTAGGCCTTGGTTCCTTCATCTTTCCCCTCATGACGAAATGGGTGAAGACTCTCATCGCGATCAACGTCGCCGTTTGGGTGCTCCAGCTGGTGTTCCCGTGGATCACACCAACGTTCCAGCTCGTGCCATCGCACGCGCTCCAAGCGCCGTGGACGGTGTTCACGTACATGTTCCTGCACGCGACGCCAGGGATATGGCATCTCGCTTTCAACATGTTGGCCTTGTACTTCTTCGGCCCGCGGTTGGAGGGACTGCTCGGTGGCTCCCGCTTCCTCACGCTCTATCTGCTCAGCGGGATCGGAGGCGGCCTGCTCTCGTTCATGCCGCCCTACTACAACTCCGCGATCATCGGAGCGTCGGGCGCCATCTTCGGCGTGCTCGCAGCGTACGCGCGCCTCTGGCCCCGCGACCGCATCTACATCTACGGCGTGCTGCCGGTGCAAGTGTGGATGCTGGTCGCGCTCTACACCGGCTACTCGTTGCTCGGCGCGCTCAACAGCAACGTGGGCGCGGGCACGGCGCACTTCGGACACCTCGGCGGCATCTTCGTCGGCTGGTTCTATATCTCGTGGCTGCGCGAGCAGAGCGGCGCGTCACGCTTCAAGAAGAACGTCACCGCGCCGCCGGTCTCATCGGACGCCGAGGCGCAGCAGCGCTGGGGATCGATCCGCCTCGACGATCTGCATCCGATCAACCGCGACGAAGCCGTCCGGCTGCTCGAGAAAGTGCGCGCGAGCGGCGCGCGCAGCCTCTCGGCCGACGAGCGCGCGGCGCTCGACCGTTTCAGCCCGAGCTAACGCGCCGGCGCGGCGTTCATCCGCGCCAGATCCGCCAGGAACGCGTCGGGCGACAGCGGGCGGCCGAGCAGGTCCTCGATCACCTGCCGCGAGGACCGCTCGAGACCGAACCGGTAGAGTCGCGGCGCGAGCCAGCCGTACCATGCCGTGTCGCCGAGCGCGAAGTCGCCGTGCAGTTCGATCACGCGCGCGCGGATGTCGGCGATGACGATCGCGCCGATCGCGTAGTTCGACATGTAGCCGGGGATGTCCACGAGCTGCCCGCGCCGCGCCCACCAGGAGAGTTCGGGATGCGGCGTGATGCGCAGGTACTGTGAGGTGAGCTGCGTCCACACCGCGTTGGGATCCGAACCCGGTCTCTCGTGCATGCGGATCTCGAACAGCGACCAGCACACGTCCATCATGATCGCGGCGTAGCGCGACCGCATGTCGTCCGCGAGTGGCGCGGCGTCGCCGAGCCATTTCTTCTGCCAGGCGGGTTCGTCGACTTCGAGCGCGGCGATGTCCGCGATCCCCTCGGTGAATGCGTCGTCGTCCGGCCAGTCGAGGAACGCGGGCCGCGTGCGGATGGCCGCGATGTGGATCGCGTGGCCGGTCTCGTGCATCAGCTCGGCGAGATTGCCGAGGCCACCGTAGCGGTACGTGGCGAAGATCCACTCATCGCCGCGCTCCCACGAAGCGCCGGTGCGGCGCGCGCGGCGGCCGAACGTCGTGTACGCGACAGGCGTTTTCCCTTCGCGCGGCGCGAGATCGTAGCGCACCTCGAGCGTGTCGAGGATGGCGCCGAGTGACCGGTAGTACGCCGCGTTGATCTCGGCGAGACCCGTCTTGGAGATGCGCGCGTCGAGCCGCCGGTCGGCGCGGCCCGCAACGTAGTCGTAGTCCCACGGCTCGATCATGGAATCGGGCGTCACGTCGTGCCATCGCTGCAAGAGCGCGACGAGCCACGATTCCATCAGTGCGGGATCGACGCCCACCGCGGTCGCGGCGTCGGCCACCGGCGATCCGTGTTCCTGCCAGCGCTTCGCGCTCAACGGCACCATCACGCGGTACGGACTCGCGGGGCCATCGTCCCCGTTCATCGTCGCGAACATTGGCTTGAGCGAGAGGAAGAGCCGCCGGCGCAGTGCGAATCCGGCGTGGTCGTGAGACGTCCGAGCACCGTGAGCCTGTCGAGATGTTCGCCGTCGAACATCACGTTGCGCGCGGCGTAGCCGTAGCACGCGTAGATGCGCGACGAGAGCGAATCGAGCCCATTAGGCAGCGCGGCGATCGCGGCGGGATCGTAGTCGCACTTCGGACGTGCCGTATCGGGCACGTCGGCCGCGGCAACCGCGGCGAGTTCACCAGCCGCGGTGCTTCGCATCGTGCGCAGCGCGCGGCGGTCGCTGGAATCGAGCGGCAAACTGTCCAACGCGCGCAGCAGCGCGCCGAGCACGTCGCGTTCATGAGGGTACGCGCGCGCGACGGCGGCGAGCGAGTCGCCGCTCTCGACGCGTTCCACGCCACGCGCGCGCGCGACATCCATCCCATCCTTGAGGGCGCGCACGGTTTGGTATTGCAGTTCCGCCGCCGCAAGTGGCGCCGGGGTCTGCGCAGCGGCCAAGAATGAAAAGGCCGCGACAGCGGCGAGTGGGCAGATCACGAAGCGTTGCATGCCGTGAGTCTACCGTTCGAGCCGCGAGTCCACTAGCGGAATGCGCGTGGCCCGCACGCTTGCGCTCGCGCCGGCGCGCCCGCCAATTCCCCAGTCACTTCCTTCATCCCACGAATCTCTCATGAAACGATCTGTCGTTCTTACGTCGGTGCTCCTCGCCGCCTGCGCCACCGCCGGCCACTCGCCCTCCGGCGCGGGCGACACGTACTCGCTCGTCGTCACGCACGCGAAGATCGTGGACGGCACCGGCAATCCGTGGTTCTACGGCGACGTGGGCGTGCGCGGCGATCGCATCGTGCGCGTCGCGCCGGACGGCGCGCTCGCCGACGCGCACGCCGACCAGCGCATCGACGCCAAAGGCCAGGTGCTCGCGCCGGGGTTCATCGACATGCAGGGTCAATCGTACGAATTGCTCGATGGCGATGGCCGCGACGTCAGCAAGATCACGCAGGGCGTCACTACCGAGATCTTGGGCGAGGGCGACACGCCCGCGCCGGTGAACGACAAGATCCTCGCGACGCTGCCCGCGAACGACACCGCCGACCGCCGCACGCTGAGCCGGCTTCATGGGGCCACATGGGTTCGGCCAGTGGCTGGACGCGATGCAGGCGCACGGCATGTCGGTGAACGTCGGCTCCTTCGTCGGCGCCGCGACGGTGCGCGTGTACGCGAAGGGTGAGGCCACAGGCGAACCCAATGCGGCCGAGCTCGACACCATGCGCGCCGTGGTGCGCCGCGCGATGCAGGACGGCGCGTTCGGCTTCGCCAGTGCGCTCATTTATCCGCCGGGCTCCTTCGCCGGCACGAACGAACTCACCGAGATGGCGAAGGCGATGGCGCCATATCACGGCGTCTACATCACGCACATGCGCTCGGAGGAGAACACGCTGTTGGAGGCGATCGATGAGGCGATGGCGATCGGGCACAATGGCGGCGTGCCGGTGGAGCTCTACCACCTGAAGGCCGCCGGGCCGAAGAATTGGTACAAGGCGCCGGCGATGGTCGCGAAGATCGACTCGGCGCGCAACGCGGGACAGGACGTCGGCGCGACGATGTACCCGTACTCCGCGAGCGGCAACGGATTGTCGGCGTGCCTGCCGCAATGGGCGAGCGCCGACGGCAAGCTGATGGCGAATCTCAGAGACTCGGCGATGCGCGTGAAGATCATGGCCGCCGCCACCGACACGGGACCTGGTGCGCTCGACCTGTGTCAGGGCCTCGCCGGCCGGATCATGGTGGTCGGCCTCACGACGCCAACATGGAAGGAGTACGACGGAATGCGCATCGACAAGATCGCGGCCGAGGTGCAGCGGCCGTGGATCGATGCGCTCGTGCAGATCGTCATCGACGAGAACAACCGGCCTGGCAAGATCACGTTCAGCATGACCGAAGAGAACGTGTCGATGCAGCTGGCACGGCCGTGGGTGCTGATCGGCACCGACGCCGGCGGACTCGGATCCCGACAGCTCGCACGACATCGTGCATCCGCGCGGCTATGGCAGCTATCCCAAGATCCTGGGCCGGTACGTGCGCGAGCAGCATCTGCTCACGCTCGAGGAAGCGATCCGGAAGATGAGCTCAGGTCCCGCGGCGCGGCTCTCGCTCTTCGAGCGCGGTCTCATTCGCGAGGGAATGTTCGCCGACCTCGTCCTCTTCGATCCCGCGACCGTGATCGACAAAGCGACTTTTGAAAAGCCGCACCAACTCTCTGTGGGCATCACCGATGTGTGGGTGAACGGAGTGCGCGTGGTGCATAACGGACTGCCGACGGGAGCGAAACCGGGGGTGGCAGTCCGCGGGCCAGGGTGGACCCACTAACTACCGATCGTCGATTGCCGGGAGTCGATGTGGAATAAGATCAAATTCCCTAACGACATCGCGCAGTGTCGTTAGGGAATTTGTTTTCATGCCGCATCGACTCCCGGCAATCGACGATCGGTCGTTTCAGTTCCTCACAAGCTTCCTGTACTTCAGCCTGTGCGGCTGATCCGCATCCGCTCCCTTCCGCTTGTGCAGATCGTCGATGTACGCGGCGTAATTCCCCTCGAACCAGACGACTTCGCTGTCGCCCTCGAAGGCGAGCATGTGCGTGGCGACGCGGTCGAGGAACCAGCGGTCGTGTGAGATGATCACCGCGCAGCCGGCGAAATCGAGCATCGCATCTTCGAGCGCGCGCAGTGTATCCACGTCCAGATCGTTCGTCGGCTCGTCGAGCAGCAGGAGATTGCCGCCCGCCTTCAGCACGTTCGCGAGATGCAGCCGGTTGCGTTCGCCGCCCGAGAGGTCTCTCACCTTCTTCTGCTGGTCGGCGCCGCGGAAATTGAAGCTCGCCAGGTACGCGCGCGCGTTCATCTCCTTGTTGCCGACGGCGATCGTCTCCTGATTGCCGCACACTTCCTGGAACACCGTGTTCGCGGCGTTCAGTTCGCGCCCCTGGTCCACGTACGCGACCTGCACCGTGTCGCCCACCGTGAGCGAGCCGCCGTCGGGCTTCTCCTGATTCGTGATGAGCCGGAACAGCGTCGTCTTGCCGGCGCCGTTCGCGCCGATCACGCCCACGATCCCGCCGCGCGGCAGCGCGAACGAGAGATTCTCGAACAGCAGCCGGTCGCCGTAGCCCTTCTTCAGATCCTTCGCGATCACCACGTCGTTGCCCAGGCGCGGCGGCGGCGGGATCACGATCTCGTTCTTCGACACGCGCTCGAACGTGTCGGCGGCCGCCAGCTCTTCGTACTTCTGGATGCGCGCCTTGTTCTTCGCCTGCCGCGCGCGCGGCGCCATGCGCACCCACTCGAGCTCGTGCTCGAGCGTGCGCTGCCGCGCGCTCGCCTGTTTCTCCTCCTGCTTGAGCCGCGTGCTCTTCTGGTCGAGCCAGCTCGTGTAATTCCCCTCCCACGGGATGCCCGAGCCGCGGTCCAGCTCGAGGATCCACTTCGCGACGTTGTCCAGGAAATACCGGTCGTGCGTGATCGCCACCACGGTGCCGGGAAATTCCGCGAGGTGCCGTTCCAGCCATGCGACGCTCTCGGCGTCCAGATGGTTGGTCGGTTCATCCAGCAGCAGCATGTCGGGATGCTCCAGCAGCACTCGGCAGAGCGCTACGCGCCGGCGCTCGCCGCCCGAGAGCTTCGTCACGTTCGCGTCGGCGGGCGGACAGCGCAGCGCATCCATCGCGATGTCGATCTGACGGTCCAGCTCCCAGAGATTCTGCGCGTCGATCTGCTCCTGCACGCGTCCCTGCTCATCGATGAGCTTCGCCATCGCGTCGTCGCTCATTGGCTCGGCGAATTTCGCGGAGATGTCCTCGAATTTCTTGAGCAGCCCGCGTTGCGCCGATACCGCCAGCTCGACGTTCCCCTTCACGTCGAGCTTGGGATCGAGCTGCGGCTCCTGCGGCAGGTAGCCGATCTTCGTCCCCTGCGCCGGCCACGCCTCGCCTTGGAAATCCTGGTCGACGCCGGCCATGATCCGGAGCAGCGTGCTCTTGCCCGCGCCATTGCCGCCGAGCACGCCGATCTTGGCGCCGGGATAGAAGGAGAGCCAAATGCCGCGCAGGATCTCCCGGCTGGGCGGGACGACCTTGCGCAGGTCCTTCATGACGTAGATGAACTGTGGCGCCACGGGAATCCGGGTTCGGGGGTCTGGAAATGTAATCGCCCGGGGAACCCCGAAGCGCGCGGATGGGCGATGCTACTTGGGTATCATGCCGATCCGGTCCCACTGGGTGCCGGCGCTGTCGTGCGAGAAGTAGATGAGCGCAGGCCGCGCAAAGATGGAGTCTCTCCTGATCATGCCATAGGCCCGGCTATCGATGCTGCAGTCGCGGTTGTCGCCGAGCATGAAGTACGTGTCCGGGGCGACGACGATCGGTCCCCAGTTCCGCCGCGCGGAATCGGGCGCGGCGCCGGCGCAGTCGCCAGGAGCGTCCAAATAGTCCTCGTGAGGGGGCGCGCCGTCGAGATAGAGCACTCCATCCCGCATAGCGAGGGTATCGCCCGGAATTCCGCCAATGCGTTTTATGACTGGCGCATGCAATGACGGCGATTGGAAGATCGCCAGCGAACCGCGAGCGAGCGGACCCGTTGCAAGCGCGGTGCTCCACAGATAATCCCCGAGGACAAGCGTTGGGGCCATTGAGGTCGATGGAATGCTCCACGGGCGCGTCGCGCCGAATATCGCGCTGCTCACCTTGATGGGGGATAGGACGAGCGCATTGATCGCGATGGCCGCCGAATACACGTACCACCGATTGTAGCGCGCCAGCGCATAGGGTGAAGCGGTGCGGTTCGCGCATTGGTAGGCGTCCACGATGACCCCGAGCGCAACGACTAGAAGGAACGGCAAGCTCGCGACGGCAAGTCTGCCGGGAGAGAAGTGGACCATCGCGAAAAAGAGCAGTGCGGCGGACCAAGTCATTCCGAACGCGATCGCTGCCCGTTTCGATCGTCCGGCATATAGTTGGCCCAGGCCGGGCAGGACAAAACTGAATAGCGCCGCCGCCCACGGTTTGCGCGCGCGGATGGGGGCCGGCGTTGCGAGCATGCCGTCGTCCATGTGCTCGCTCATGTCGCTACCAATTCCTCTTGTACGCCAGTTCCTCGATCCGGTACCCGTGCAGCATGTCGTGCAGCAACAGATGCCGGAACATGATGTACACGGTATAGGTGCTGTAGTCCGGATGCCGCGCGGTGCGCGCCCACTGCGCCGGCGTGAGCGGCCGGATCTTCGCGAGGATCTCCTTGCGCTCCTTCGCGAATTTCGCGAGCGTCGCGTCGAGATCCATCTTGATCAGCATGTCTTCCGGCTCAGACTCGGGATTGTACGGCACGACCGTCGCGCCATCCTCGCGCAGCATCCGTTCGAGCCGGTCGAAGAAGAGCCCGTGCACCGCGCCGAGGTGGCACGCGTGCTCGTGCGCGCTCCACTTCTTCGGAGCCGGCCGGCGCTTCACGTTCTCGGGCGGCATTTCCCGCAGCATTGGGATGATCAGGTTCGGCACGCCCTCGAGCGCGGAGAGCAGTGCGGGGACGTCGTTCGCCGGTGCTTTCATGTCTCCTCCGAATGGCAACGAAGTGCGATGAAGTCGCGTATCTTTGTCGCGCATCTCGCGCAGGATCCAGAGCGGTCAGCCTCCTCTCCCCCTACAAATAGCTCATGCATTGTCGCCTCGTAATCCTCGCGGCCCTCGCCGCGTTCCCGACCCTCGCCGCGGCCCAGGCGCCGCTCCCCCTCAAGCACAAGCCGCAAGCAACGAAACCGGCCATCACCGCCGCGGATCTCATGACGCGGCTCTACATCTTCGCCGACGATTCCATGGCCGGCCGGCAGGGCGGCACCGAGGGGAATCTCAAGGCGACGGCCTACATCGCCGCCGAGCTGAAGAAGATCGGCCTCATGCCCGCTGGCGACAGCGGGACGTATTTCCAGTATGTGCCCCTCGTGCGCCGCAGCTTCGCGCCGGTGGACACGCTGCGCGCCGACACCACGATGCTCATCGCGCCGGCCGACTTCGTCCCGCTCGGCACGCGCGGCACGCCGCGCCCGCTCGACGGCGTGCGCGTCGTCTACGGCGGCCTCTGGGCCGATTCCTCGACGTGGATCTCCCCCGCGCAGGCCGCGGGCAAGCTCGTCGTCTTCGGCATGGCGCCGGCCGCCGCGGGACAGCGCGTCACGATCCCCTTCCTGCGCGGCAATAGCCGGTTCGCCGGCGCGGCCGGCGTCGCGGTGCTCGGACTCGAGCGCGCGACGCCAGGTGCGCTCGGCCTCCTCTCGCGCCCGTCCATTGGCATGGCCTCGAGTGCATTCGACCGGCGTCGGTTCGCCGCAGATCATGATCGATCTCGCCGCGTACGGCGCAGCTGCTCATGGGCCGCGCGCTCGACAGCGTGCGCGCCGGCGACAGCGGCACCGTCGTCCATGGCCGGATCGTGCTCAACGAACAGCCGCTCCTCGCGCGCAACGTCGTCGCGGTGCTCCCCGGCAGCGACAAGAAGGTGCGCGGCGAGTACGTCGCGATCGGCGCGCACAGCGATCACATCGGCGTGCGCGACCGCGCGGTGGATCATGACTCGCTTCGCGCCGCGCTCACCGCCGCGTGGGTGCTGCGCAACCGCGACATTGAAGCGCCCGCGCCCAGCGCCGAGGCGATCGCGGGCATCCACGTGAACGTCGACAGCCTGCGCAAGATCCGCCCGCCGCGGCCGGACTCGATCAACAACGGCGCCGACGATGACGGCTCCGGCTCCGTGGCCGTGCTCGAGATCGCGCAGGCGATGGCCGCGATGAAGCCGCATCCCAAGCGGTCCATCCTCTTCGTGTGGCACACCGGCGAAGAACTCGGTCTGCTCGGCTCGCGGTGGTTCACGGACCACACCACCGTGCCGCGCGATTCGATCGTGGCGCAGCTGAACATCGACATGATCGGCCGTGGCAGCGCGCTGGACGAGAAGGGCGGCGGCCCATTCTACCTGCAGCTGATCGGCTCGCGGCGCCTCTCGACCGAACTCGGCGACATCGTCGAGGCGCAAAACAAGAAACGCAAACAGCCATTCACATTCGACTACACCTTCGACGCGAACGGGCATCCCGAGAACATTTATTGCCGCAGCGACCACGCGAACTACGCGCGCTACGGCATCCCGATCACGTTCTTCACCACCGGCACGCATCAGGATTATCACCAGCTCACCGACGAGCCGCAGTACATTGACTACGCGCATTTCGCGCACGTGACGCAGTTCATCTTCGATGTGGGCGTGACCGTCGCGAACCTCGACCATCGCATTGTGGTGGACCACCCACTCCCCGATCCAACGGCGCCCTGCCGGCAGTAATCCACCCGTAAGGCGCCACATACGAAGGGGCGGCGGGCCGATCCAGGCCCGCCGCCCCTTTTTCGCGCCCAAGGGGTAGTTCCTGGCGTCAGAATTGTGCATAAATCGCAGGTTTGAGACGTCGCCCCGCTTCCCGCTTCCCGCTTCCCGCGCCGTTATTGCATTTTTCGTGCAATAATTGCAAATTCAGTCTTACGCTTCGCCGCCCTCCACGCCTGCCGGAGCCCCACACACATGCCCTCGTCCATCTCCAATCCGCGGAAGGCCGCCGTGCAGGAACTCGCACGCCGCCTCCCGCGGATCGAACACGTCCACACCAACGGGAAAGCGACTCTCCCGCCCACCTCCGAATACTTCGGCGTCAACACCTTCGGCGTGCGCCAGATGAAGGCGAAGCTGCCCAAGGAGATCTATACCAAGCTCGCCGCCGCCATTCGCCTCGGGAAGAAACTCGACGTCGACATCGCGCCCACGGTCGCGCAGGTCATCAAGGAATGGGCGATGTCGCGCGGCGTCACGCATTTCACGCACTGGTTCCAGCCGCAAACGGGACTCACCGCCGAGAAGCACGACGCGTTCCTGAGCTTCGACGAGAAACTCTCGCCCATGGAGAGCTTCTCCGGCGCCCAGCTCATCCAGAGCGAGCCCGATGCATCCAGCTTCCCCTCCGGCGGACTCCGCGCCACGTGGGAAGCGCGGGGCTACACGGCGTGGAATCCGGCCAGCCCCGTGTTCATCGTCGAGGGTGGCAACACGCGCACGCTCTGCATTCCCTCGGTGTTCATCGGCTACAACGGCGAAGCGCTCGACGAGATGACGCCGTTGCTCCGAAGCTCCGACGTCCTGTCCGAGAAGGCGATCGAGCTCCTCGAACTCCTCGGTGATAAGGGCGTGCAGCGCGTGTACACCACGCTCGGACCGGAGCAGGAATATTTCCTCATCGACCGCGTGCACTTCGCGCTGCGCCCCGACCTCGTCATGGGCGGCCGCACGCTCCTTGGCGCGCCGCCGCCGCGCGGACAGCAGCTCGAGGACCACTATTTCGGCGGGATCCCCGAGCGCATCCAGGCGTGCATCAGCGAGGTCGAGCACGAGCTCTACAAGCTCGGCGTGCCGATCGTCACGCGGCACAATGAAGTGGCGCCCTGCCAGTTCGAGATGGCGCCGATGTTCGAGGAGTCCGATCTCGGCGTCGATCACAATCAGCTCGTGATGGCGGTGCTTCGGCGCGTCGCGATCCGGCACGGACTGCAGGCGCTGCTCCACGAGAAGCCCTTCGCCGGCATCAACGGCTCGGGCAAGCACTGCAACTGGTCGATGGCGATCCACGCCGACAACGTGTCGCTCGATGGCGTGAACCTGCTCAAGCCCGGCAAGACGCCGCATCAGAACGTGCGCTTCCTGCTCTTCCTCGCGGCCGTGCTGAAAGCGGTGCACAAACATTCCGGCCTCCTGCGCGCGAGCGTCGCGAGCTCGGGCAACGAGCACCGGCTCGGCGCGAACGAAGCGCCGCCGGCCATCATCTCCGTGTTCATGGGCGATACGCTCACGCGGATGATCAACAGCATCGTCGCCGGGAAGGGCGGCTCGACGAATGCGGCGCAGGCGCTCATTCGCCTCGGCGTGAACAAGCTCCCGGAGATCGAGCGCGACAACACCGACCGGAACCGCACGTCGCCGTTCGCGTTCACTGGCGCGAAGTTCGAGTTCCGCGCGGTGGGCGGGTCGGCCTCAATCGCATTTCCCGTAATGCTCCTGAATGCGACCGTCGCCGAGGCGCTCACCGAGATCACCGCCGAGCTCCGTCCGCTGCTCAAGAAGACGAAGTCGGTGGACGACGCCGTGCTGAAGGTGGTGCGCGAGGTGTTCCGCGACACGGCGGCGATCCGCTTCGAGGGTAACAACTATTCGGACGCGTGGGTGAAGGAGGCCGAGAAGCGCGGACTCCCGAATTTCCGGCGGACGCCCGAGGCGCTCGCGCAGATGCTCACCAAGCAGTCGCGCGCGCTCTTCCAGAAGCTGGGGATCCTCTCGAAGGAGGAACTCGAGTCGCGCTATCACGTGCGCATCGAGCGCTACGTGAAGGACATGATCATCGAGCTCACCATGCTGCGCGAGATGGTGGACACGATGGTGCTGCCGGCGTGCTTCAACTACTGCGCGATGCTCGTGGAGTCCGCTTCGAACGCGAAGAACGCGGGCGTCGCCGTGATCCCGCAGACCGACACGGCGAATCGCGTGGCACGTTTGATCCAGCAGCTGCAGACGCGGCGCAACGAGCTCGTGAAGGTGATCGAGCAGGTAGAGGGGATGCACGATGCGCCGGAGAAACAAGCGCGGCTGCTCACCGGCGAGGGCGCCGAACGGATGGGAGAAGTGCGCGACAGTTGCGATACGCTCGAACTCGTCGTGGCCGACGAGCAATGGCCGCTGCCGAAATATCGCGAGATCCTATTCCCCGTCTAACTGCTGAAACGGCGCGTTTAGCAACGAAGCGTATGGATACTTCATGGGGGCCGGCGCAAAGCGCCGGCCCCCAGCCTTATCCATACGCTCAGTTGCTATACGCGCCGTTCAATACTTCGCCAGGTAATTCTCCAACTCCCAAGCACTCACCTGCCCGATGTAGTCCCGCCACTCTTGCCTCTTTGCGGCGACGAAGTGGGACGCGATGTGCGTCCCGAGCGCATTCGTGATCACTTTGTCCTTCTCGAGTTCATCACACGCCTCATTGAGATCGTGCGGCAGATCATCGATGCGCAGGCGGCGTTTTTCGCGGAAGCTCATCTCCCAGATGTTCTCGTTCACCGGCTCGCGATGGTCGGCTCTCGTCTCGATGCCGTCCAGTCCCGCCGCGAGCATCACGGTGAGCGCGAGATACGGGTTCGCCGCCGGGTCGGGCACGCGGAGCTCCACGCGCGTGCCGAGCCCGCGCCGGTCGGGGATCCGGATCATCGGCGACCGGTTGCGCATCGACCACGCCACGTTCACCGGCGCTTCGTAGCCTGGCACGAGCCGCTTGTATGAGTTCACGAGCGGGTTCGTGATCGCGCAGTAGCCGCGCGCGTGGCGCAGCAATCCGCCGATGTAGTGGAGCGCCGTCTTGCTCAGCTCCCATTCGGCTCTCGGATCCCAGAACGCGTTCTCCTTTCCGCGGAAGAGCGACTGGTGCGTGTGCATCCCGCTCCCGTTCTGCCCGAACACCGGTTTCGGCATGAAGCTCGCGACGAGTCCGAACTGCTGCGCGACATATTTCACCACGAAGCGGAAGGTGGCGATGTTGTCCGCCGTCGTGAGCGCGTCCGCATAGCGGAAATCGATCTCGTGTTGCCCGTGCGCCACTTCGTGGTGCGCCGCTTCCACCTCGAAGCCCATGCGTTCGAGGATGTCCACGATGTTCCGCCGCGCATCCTCGCCGAGATCCACCGGCGCAAGATCGAAGTACGCGCCCACGTCGTGCGTCTCGGTGGTCGCGCTCCCGTCGGCGGCCCGCTTGAACATGAAGAACTCCGCTTCCATGCCGGCGTTCATCGTGTAGCCGAGTTTCCGCGCGAGGGCGATCTGGCGCTTCAGCGCGCCGCGCGGATCGCCGGCGAACGGTTCGCCATCGGGCGTGTTGATGTCGCAGATGATGCGCGCCACTTTGTTCTGCGCACTCTCCCACGGGAAGATCTGGAACGTGGAGAGGTCCGGCGCGAGCAGCATGTCTGACTCCTCGATGCGCACGAACCCCTCGATCGAAGATCCGTCGAACATGATGTCTCCGTCGAGCGCTTTCTCGAACTGCGACGCGGGGATCTCCACGTTCTTGTTCACGCCCAGGATGTCGGTGAACTGGAGGCGCAGGAACCGCACGTTGTTCGCGCGCGTCAGCTCGAGGATCTCCTTCTTCGAGGCGCCCGCCGTTCTGGGCGCCGGCGGATGCGAGCGATGCGGCACGAATACCTCACGATGCGGAGCGATGGGGAGCCCAACGTATGGGCGATCCGTCATTCTGTCAAAGGAAACGTGCATGATCTGCAATTTCCGGGAGACGCATCGCGCTCCCGCGGCGTCTCGCTTACCTTTCCGCCCATGATGAGCGATGCGTCGGCCCTGATCACGTGCCCCAATTGCGGTCACTCCGCGAGCGGGAAATTCTGCTCCGAATGCGGGGCCATGCTCACCGGCGGCGTGTGCACGTCATGCAAGGCCGAACTCGCGCCCGGCGCGAAGTTCTGTCACCGCTGTGGTACTCCGACAGGCGCAGCGCCCAAACGCGCCCCTGCCGTTGAGGAGACCACGGTTCCAGTGTCCCCCGCGGCCACCGGATTCGCCGCAATGGCGCCATGGGCGGTCGGCGGCATCGCGCTCGTCGCGTTCATCGTGCTCGCAGCGTCCCGCCGCTTCAGTGAGGACGCGCCCGCGACGCCCGCCAACACCCCGCTCGCCAGCGCCGGCCCGATGGCCGGCGGCACCGCGCCCGACATCAGCTCAATGTCGATGAGCGAAGCCGCCGCGCGGCTCTACAACCGCATCATGCGCCTCGATTCCGAGGGCAAGAAGGACAGCGTCGCCATCTTCGCGCCAATGGCGATCCGCGCCTTCCAGATGATCCCGCCGGCCGAAGTCGACGCCGACGCGCGCTACGATGTCGGCCGCGTCGCCCAGATCGCGGGCGCGCTGCCGCTCGCGCGCGCGCAAGCCGACACGATCCTCGCCGCCGCACCCACGGACCTGCTCGGCCTCACGCTCGCCATGCGCGTCGCGCGCGACATGGGCGACACCAAGGCGGCCGCACGCTACAGCAAGCGTCTCATCGCCGCCGCGCCCGCCGAGCGCAAGAGAGATGTGCCTGCCTACCAGGCGCACGCCGCCGACATCGATAACGCTCTCAAGGAAGCGGCGCAGTAACGCGTCGTCCCGCCATGACAATTCGCACGATCCACGTCGCCCACAGTCCGGACTCCGACGACGCGTTCATGTTCTATGCGCTCGCCGAAGGGAAGATCGACACCGGCGATCTCCGCTATGTGCACGAGCTGCAGGACATCGAGACGCTCAATCGCCGCGCGCTCAAGGCGGAGCTTGAGGTCACGGCCGTGTCCATCCACGCCTACGCGTACCTCACCGACCGCTACGCGCTCCTGCCGCACGGCGCGTCGATCGGCGATGGCTACGGCCCGCGCCTCGTCGCTCGTCAGCCGTTCACGCGCGCGCAGGTGAAAGGCAAGCGCATCGCGATCCCCGGCACGCTCACCACCGCGTACCTCGCGCTGCGCCTGTACGAGCCCGACTTCGAGGCCGTACCCGTGCACTTCGACAAGATCGAGGACGCGGTCGTGGCCGGCGAAGTGGACCTCGGTCTGCTCATCCACGAGGGCCAGCTCACCTACGGCGAGCGCGGCCTGCACCTCATCGCCGACATGGGCGTGTGGTGGGCCGAGGAGACCGGCCTGCCGCTCCCGCTCGGCGGCAACGTCGTGCGGAAGGACCTCGGTCCCGACACTGTGCGGCTCGTCTCGAAACACTTGCACGCCAGCATCGCGTATGCGCTCGATCACCGGAAGGGCGCGCTCGACCACGCGATGCGCTTCGCGCGCGGACTGGACCGCGACAAGGCCGACACCTTCGTCGGCATGTACGTGAACGCGTGGACCCTCGATTACGGCGAACGCGGACGCCGCGCGGTGGCCGAATTGCTCTCGCGCGGCACGCGGTCGGGCATCATTCCGCATGCCGCGAACGTCGAGTTCGTGGACGCCTAAGAGCGCCCTAATCACCGCGGGTTACAGAGGGCGAATGCGGTCGTCACTGCCCCGTGGATCGACACCGCCGTAGCTTTTGGGTCCGCGCGACGCTCCCCGTGTTCGCGCGTTCGAATCCCCGCTGCGCGTGTGCGCTGAGATGACCACGCCGACCACCAAGGACGTTCCGATCCACGAGGCGACGGCGCCGGCGAGCAATGTCTCGCAGGGCGCGCGTGAGGCGCGCGCGCTCGCCGAGATCGTCCACGAGATCAATCAATCGCCCGAGCTCCACCGCGTGTTCGCGCTCATCACGAGGCACGCGACGGAGCTGCTCGGCGCCGAGGGGGCGTCGGTCGGTATGCTCGAGAACGGTGAATTCTCGACCGTGGGCGCCTGGGGCGAGGCGCGCACCGGCGTCGGAGCGCACATCGCGATCGACGATGCGCTCTGCGCGGACGCGTTCCGCGCCAGCCGGCCAATGCGGCGCGCGATCGCCGCCGCAGCCGCCGCGCCGCGCAACGTCGTCGCCGCTCCGGTGCTCGTCTCGCAGCGCGCCGTGGGCGCGATCACCGTCATCGGCGGCGCGGCCCGCGACTTCAGCGAGCACGACGAGCAGATCCTGCTCGCGCTCGCGAATCACGCCGCGCTCGCGATCGAGAACGCGCGCCTGCTGCGCGCCTCCGTCCGCACGCTGCGCCACGCGGGCATCCTCGCCACCTCCGCGCGCAGCCTCGCACTCAACGTCTCGCCGCAGACAATGTACGCCGACATCTGGCGCATCGCGCATCAGTCGCTCGGCGCCGACGGCATCTCGATCTTCCTCGCCGACCCGGGCACGCGCTCGGTGGAGCTTGGCTTCGCCGCCGGCCTCGCCGCCGACCTTGTGGACCGCATCCTTCCCGCCTTCTGGGAGACGTTCGCCGGACGCTCGCTCACCACCGGCGTCGCCGATTTCCGCCGCAATCTGCACACCGTCGGCGACCGGCCCATCTCGCGGCAGATGATCGAGCGCGGCATCAACGCGATCGCGATGCTCCCGCTCGTCGTCGAGGGGCGCCCCCGCGGCCTGCTCTCGCTGCGCTTCCGCGAACTCCAGGCGTTCGAGCCCGAGCAACGGCAGCTCCTCACCGACTTCAGCTCGCACGCCGCCGTCGCGCTGCGCAACGCGCTCCTGCTCGAGCGCACGGAGCAGCGCGCCGCGCGGTTCTCCGCCGTCGCCAAGGTGCAGCAGGCCATCTCCGGCGTGCTGTCGCTCGCCGAAGTGTACGCCGAGATCTATCGCGCGGTCGCGTCCGTCGTGGACGCGCCCAGCTTCACGCTCATGCGCTTCGAGGAGGAATCGCAGGAATTCATCCCTGAGTACGTCGTGGACGATGGCCGTTCGATCGACTGCGCCGATCTCCCGCGATTCCCGCTCGGCGAAGGGATCACCAGCCAGGCGTACCGTCTGCGCGCGCCCAGCGTCGTGTCGCGCACGGCCGCTGGATGGACCGGTCCCACGATCGAGATCGGCGACACGAACAGTCCGGCGGCGCTCCTGAGCGCGCCCATCGTCCATGGCGACCGCGTCCTCGGCGTGCTGCAGGCGCAGTCGTTCTCGCACGATGCCTACGATTGGGGCGACGTGGACCTCGTGATGCTCATCGCGCGCCAGGCAGGCACCGCGATCGCGAACGCGCATCTCTTCGAGGCCGAGCGCCACGAGCGGCTCGAGGCCGAAGCCGCCGCCGAGGTGGCGCGCGTCGCGCTGCGCGCTCCGACCGTGGACATCGCCGCGCGCGAGATCCTGCGCCTGCTCGACGAGGTCGCGCCGTCGCGCGCGTGGGCGCTCGCCGTGGAACAGACCACCGAGGCGGGGCTCCGCATCGCCGGCGCGCGGGGCGATGCCGCCGAACTCACCGACACGCTCCTCCCGCCGGGCGTCACGCCGACCATCCCGGGCGCGTGGGACGCCGTGCTCGCCGTCGTCGCCCGCGATCACGCGGTGGGGCTCCTCGCGATCGGAGCTGCGGTGCCGGGTGCGGCGCGACGGCTCGCCACGGTCACGCGGCTCCTCCCGTCCATCGCGCTCGCATTGCACAGCATCCGCATGCGCGATGAGGAACGCCGGCTCGCCGAGCAGATCCGGCAATCCGAGAAACTCGCCGCGCTCGGCGAACTCGTCGCCGGCGTCGCGCACGAGGTGAACAATCCGCTGGCGGGGATCTCGGCGTTCGCGCAGCTGCTGCAGGAGGACCGGCTTACCGCGGAACAGCGCGAGGCCGTGCAGATGATCAAGCGCGAGGCCGACCGCGCCGTCGCCGTGATCCGCGATCTGCTCACCTTCGCGCGCAAATCGGGCCCGCGCTACGTCGCGGTGGACATGAACGCGCTCATCGAGCAGACCCTTCGCCTGCGCCAGTACGGGCTGCGCACCGCCGGCGTGGAGGTCGAATTGCGGCTCGAACCGAACCTCAAGCCGCTGCACGGCGATGACCGTCAGCTCCAGCAGGTGCTGCTCAATCTCATCGTGAACGCCGAGCACGCGATGGCGCAGGCGTCGCACCGATCGCTCAAGCTGCGCACCATGAACGACGGCCCGCGGATCGTGATCGAAGTGAGCGACAGCGGCGTCGGCATGCCGCCCGAGCTGCAAGCACGGATCTTCGAGCCGTTCTTCACGACGAAAGGCGAGGGCAAGGGCACCGGCCTCGGTCTCTCCGTCAGCTACGGCATCGTGCACACGCACGGCGGCACGCTGCAGGTCGAGAGCATTCCGGGCGGCGGCTCGACGTTCCGCATCGTGCTGCCCGCCGACCGGCGCACGCCGCCCATCGCGGCGCCATCCGCATGACGAGCGTCACCGTGGCGCCCCCCGATCGCGACGCGGCCCGCGTACTGGTCGTAAATGATGATGAGACCATCCGCGTTGCGCTCTCGCGATTCCTGCGTTCGCGCGGATATGTGGTGACCGCCGTCGGATCCGCCTCGGATGCGCTCGCCGCGCTCGATCGCGATCACTGCAATGTGGCGCTCTGCGACGTGCGGATGCCCGGCATGACCGGCATGGAGTTGCTCCCGGCGGCGCTCCGGAAGAATCCGGAACTCGCGGTCGTCATGCTCACGGCGGTGAACGACGCGCCCACCGCCACCGAAGCGCTCGCGCTTGGCGCGTCGGATTATCTCGTGAAGCCGGTGGAGCTCGTGGACCTGCAGCAGGCCGTCGAGCGCGCCCTGCACCGGCGCGCGCTGCTGCGCGAGCAGAGCCGCGTGGAGCGCCTCGTTCGCAATGAGGTCGTTTTGCGCACCACCGAGCTCGAGCACGAGAAATCCGCGCTGCGCGATCTCACGGTGGAGGTCGCCGAGACGCTCATCAACGCGATGGAGGCCAAGAGCGTCTTCTTGCGCGGGCATTCGCAACGCGTCGGTGAGCTCGCCGCGTCGATCGCCGGCGAGCTCGGGCTCGACATCGATACCATCGAAGCCGTGCGACTCGCCGGCAGCCTGCATGATGTCGGTAAGATCGGCACGCGCGAGGCGGTGCTCAACAAGCCGGCCGCGCTCACCACCGATGAGCAGGACCACGTGCGCGACCACGTGCGGATCGGTGTCGAGATCCTCGCGCCGCTCCGGCATCTGGGCCCGGTCCTCGATTACATCCAGGACCACCACGAGCAGTTCGACGGCGCCGGCTACCCGCGCGGACTCGCGGGCGAGGCCATCTCGCTCGGCGGCCGCATCCTCGCGGCGGCGGACGCGTTCGATGCCCTCACGTCGCGCCGCGCGTATCGCGAACCGCTCCATCCCGCCCAAGCGATCGAATTGCTCGAGGGCGCGGCGGGCGCGAGGCTCGACCCCTCGGTGTTCCGCGCGCTGCGGAGCTGCGTCCTGCGCCGCCGGTCGCTGACGTTCATCGAGTAGCGCCGCGGGGCCCGGAGGCCGCCGACAGCACTTTCGCGGCCTTCCGCGTAGATTTGGCGGACCTTTCCATTAGAGATGATTATCAGTCAGCCACGCCTCGCCACGGCCGCCATCGCGGCCGTGTTCTGTCTCGCCTGCACCGGCACGCCGCACGTTGACGGCGAGGCCGGCACCAGTCCCGCGCCCAGTGCGCTCTGGGTTCCCCCGGCACATCGCGACAGCGCCGTGGCGCACCCCGCGCCGCTCACGCTGCCGCCCGACATGCAGGCGCGCATCGACAGCCTCACCCTTGGCGACGTGGTCGATCTCGCGCTGCGGAACAATCCCACCACGCGCATCTCGTGGGAGAACGCGCGCGCCGCGGCGGCCGCGTACGGCAGTGCGCAGGGCGACTACTACCCCACCATCGATCTCGGCGTGAGCAGCACGCGCTCGCGCTCGCTCACCAGCAGCGGCGGCGTGACCGCCGACCAGACGGTCAGCGGGCCCACAGCCTCGCTCTCCTGGCTCGTGTTCGACATCGGAGGCCGCTCCGGGTCGATCTCGTTCGCCAAGAACTCCCTCATCGCCGCCGACTGGACGCACAACGGCACGATCCAGAACGTCGTGCTCCAGGTGCAGACCGCGTATTTCAACTACGTGGCCAACCGCGCGCTGCGCGATGCGCAACAGCTCACGCTGCAGGAAGCGCAAACGAATTATCAGGCCACGGTCGAGCGCCGCCGCCAGGGGCTCGCGACCATCGCCGACGAACTCCAGGCCAAGACCCAGCAGTCGCAGGCCCAGTTGGCGCTCGAGACCACCGAGGGCGGCATCCTGATCACGCGCGGATCGCTCGCGAACGCGATGGGCTTCGCCGCCAATCTGCCCTACGACATCGCCGGGATCCCGCCGCTGCGCATCGGCGTCGTCACCGACAGCGTGGACACGCTCATCGAGCGCGCGGTGAACGCCCGCCCCGATCTCGCGTCGGCGCGCGCGGAGGCCGAGGCCGCCGCCGCGAACATATCGATCGCGCGCAGCGCGCGGCTGCCGTCGCTCGAGATCAACGGCTCCGCCGGCCACAGCTATTTCAACGCGCTCGTGAGCGGCAACAACATCTACACGCTGAACATCGGCCTGAAGATCCCGCTCTTCGCGGGGTTCTCGCGGGCCTACGATCAGCAGCGCGCCGAGGCGCAGGCGCGGAGCGCGAACGCGCAGGTCGAGAACGTCCGCCAGCAGGTGGTCCTCGAAGTCTTCTCGTCGTACTACGCCATGCAGACCGCCGCCCGCCGCGTCGCGACCGCCGACGACCTGCTCGCGAGCGCCAGCCAATCCGCCGAAGTGGCGCTGGGGCGCTACAAGGCAGGCGTGGGCTCCATCATCGATCTGCTCACCGCCCAGAGCGCGCTCGCCAATGCGCGCGCCCAGGCCATCGAGACACGCTGGGTGTGGCGCACCGCACTCGCCCAGCTCGCGCATGACATCGGCATCCTGGACGTTCGCGGCGAAAGTCCGCTGCGCATCACCGTCGACACCACCGTGAACAGAAAATGACCACGTCTCTTCTTCGCCGTTCGATCACGATCGCCCTCGTTCTCCCGCTCGCGGCCGCCGGGTGCACCAAGGGCGCTGCGGGCCCGCAACAGGGGATCCCCGTCACCGTGGCTAAGGTGGTGAAACAGTCGATCCCCTACGAGATCGACGGGACCGGCACCGCCGAACCGCTGCAGACCGTCGCGATCGTCTCACAGGTCGGCGGCCTGCTCACGAAGGTCGCGTTCAAGGAAGGCGAGGACGTGAAAGAAGGGCAGCTCCTGCTGCAGATCGATCCGCGGCCATACCAGGCCGCACTCGATCAGGCGCAGGGCATCCTCGAACGAGACAAGGCGCAACTTGCCAACGCTGAGCTCGATCTCACGCGCTACGAGGCGCTGGTCCAGAAGGACTACGTCACCACGCAGCAATACGAGCAGGCGAAGACCGCCGTCGTCGCGGGCCGCGCCACGGTCACGTCCGATCAAGCGAACGTCGAGACCGCGCGACTCAACCTGCAGTTCGCGGCGATCCGCTCGCCTATCTCGGGGCGCGCCGGCAGCCTGCTCGTGAAGCAAGGGAATCTCGTGAAGGCGGGCGGCCAGCCGCTCGTCACGATCAACCAGATCCAGCCGATCCTCGTGCGATTCGTCGTGCCGGTCGTCCACCTGCCGCAATTGCGCCAGTACGGCAGCGGCGCGCTCCCGGTGCAGGTGCATCCGGGTTCCACGAGCGGCGTGGGCAACACCTCCACTGGCGTTCTCAGCTTCGTGGACAACGCCGTGGACACGATGACGGGAACCATTCTGCTCAAGGCGCGGTTCGAGAATAAGGATGCCACGCTCTGGCCCGGTGAATTCGTGAGCGTGACGCTCAATCTCTTCACGCAGGCCGACGCGCTCGTGATCCCATCTTCCGCCGTCGTGCAGGGGCAGCAGGGAGCGTTCGTCTTTGTCATCAAGCAGGACCAGACCGCCGACCCGCGTCCGATCACGATCGGCCGCATCGCCGGCGATCTCACAACGATCGACAAGGGGCTGACCGAAGGGGAGACCGTCGTCACCGACGGGCAACTCCGCCTCACCGCCGGCTCGCACGTTCAGGTCAAAGGCGAGTCGACGGTCGGTGGGAGCGCCGCCGGCACGACCGCCAAGGAGTGATCGTCCCATGAACATCTCTTCGCTCTTCATCCGCCGTCCGGTCATGACCACCCTCGTCATGGCGGGCATCCTGCTCTTCGGCTCCGTCGCGTACCGCCAGCTCCCGGTCAGCGATCTGCCGGCCGTGGATTACCCCACCATCTCGGTGGGCGCGAGCCTCCCCGGCGCGAGCGCCGAGACCATGGCGTCGTCCGTTGCCACGCCGCTCG
Organism: uncultured Gemmatimonadaceae bacterium; assembly: GCA_963737845.1. Classification (GTDB taxonomy): domain Bacteria; phylum Gemmatimonadota; class Gemmatimonadetes; order Gemmatimonadales; family Gemmatimonadaceae; genus DATKOH01. The sequence goes on from CAVTUD010000003.1 coordinate 904,117, forward strand.
AGAAGCAGTTCTCGACCATCGCCGGCATCGATCGAGATGTCGTCGCAGAGCAGCCAGGGACTGACGTCGATCACGCTGCAGTTCACCCTCGACCGCAACATCGACGCCGCTGCCCAGGACGTCCAGTCGGCGATCGCGAAGACGCTGAGCCAGCTCCCGCCGGGAATGATCCCGCCGTCATACGGGAAGGTGGACCCGTCCTCGGCGCCGATCCTCTATCTGGCGCTCCGTTCCACGACGCTTCCACTCTCGCAGCTCGACGAGTACGGCGAGACGTATCTCGCGCAGCGCATCTCGATGGTCGCGGGTGTCGCGCAGGTGCAAGTCTACGGCTCGCAGAAGTACGCCGTGCGCATCCAGCTCGACCCGGAGGCGCTGGCCGTGCGCAAGATCGGGATAGACGAGGTCGTGGACGCCGTCTCCGCCGGCAACGTGAATCTCCCCACCGGCGTGCTCTGGGGGAGCGACAAGGCCTATACGGTGCAGGCGAACGGGCAACTCCAGACCGCGAAGGCGTTCGGCCCGCTCATCGTCGCGTACCGCAATGGCGCGCCCGTGCGCCTCCAGGACCTCGGCCAAGTCGTCGACGGCGTGCAGGACAGCAAGGTCGCGAGCTGGTTCAACGGTACGCGCGCGATCGTGCTCGCGATCCAACGGCAGCCCGGCACGAACACCGTGGCCGTTGCGGAAGCGGTGAAAGCAGCCATGAAGGAACTCGAGCTCACCTTCCCCGCCTCCGTGACCGTCGAGACGCTGTTCGACCGGTCGGTCGGCATTCAGAACTCCGTCTCGGACGTGAAGTTCACGCTCTCGCTGACGCTCGTGCTGGTCGTGCTCGTGATCTTCCTGTTCCTCCGGAACATCCCCGCCACGGTCATCCCCAGCCTCGCGCTCCCGATGTCGCTCGTCGGGACCTTCGCGGTGATGTACCTGCTCGGCTACAGCCTCGACAATCTGTCGCTCATGGCGCTCACGCTGTCGGTCGGCTTCGTGGTGGACGATGCCATCGTGATGCTCGAGAACATCGTGCGCCATATGGAAATGGGAGAGCCGGTGATGACGGCGGCGCTGAATGGCTCGCGCGAGATCGGCTTCACCATTCTCTCGATGACGATCTCGCTGGTGGCCGTGTTCATCCCCGTGCTGTTTCTCGGCGGGTTGATCGGCCGCCTCTTCCACGAATTCGCCGTGACCATCGGCGTCGCGATCCTCGTCTCCGGCTTCGTGTCGCTCACGCTCACGCCCATGCTTTGCAGCCGCTTCCTGCGGCCGCAACATGAGGACCAGGGCCGGTTCTTCAACGCGATCGAGCGCTTCTACGAGCGGGTGCTCGCCGGCTACGAGCGCACGCTCCACTGGGCGATGGATCATCGCCCGACGATGATGCTCTTTTCGCTCGCGATCCTGATCGGCACGTTCATCCTCGGCGCGATCGTGCCGAAGGGATTCATTCCCAGCGAAGACCAGGGCCAGGTCTCTGTCACCACCGATGCACCCGAAGGCACCTCCTTCGAGTCGATGGTCCGCCATCAGCAAGAGATGGCCGACATCGTGAAGGCCGATCCGGCCGTCGATGGCTTCATGTCATCGCTCGGCGCCGGCGGGCGTTCACCGACGATCAACCAGGGACGCATGTTCATCCACCTCAAGCCGCGGAAGGATCGCACGATGAGCGCGGATGAGTGGATCGCCTACATGACGCCCAAGCTCAACCAGGTCACCGGCATCCGTGCGTACATGATCAACCCGCCGAGCATCAACATCGGCGGCCGCAGCACCAAGAGCCAATACCAGTTCGTGCTCCAGAGCGCCGATATCGCGGCGCTCTACAAGTACGCTGACATCACCCTCGCCGCGATGAAGAAGATCCCCGGCCTGGCCGACGTCACGACGGACCTGCAGATCCACAGTCCGCAGGTCAGCGTCGACATCGACCGTGACCGCGCGGCCTCGCTTGGCGTGAGCGCGAGCGACATCGAGGGCGCGCTCTACAACGCCTACGGCGCCCGGCAGGTCTCCACCATCTACACGCCGAACAACCAGTACTGGGTGATCATGGAGTTGCTCCCCCAGTATCAGAAGGATCTGGCCGGACTGAATCTGCTGTACATTCGCAGCAAGACCGGCGATCTCGTTCCGCTCGCGTCGCTCGCGCGGCTGACGCCGTCGATGGGCCCGCTCACGGTCGGACACTCCGGCCAGATGCCGGCCGTCACGCTCTCGTTCAACCTCCAGCCCGGCGTCGCGCTCGGCGATGCCGTGAACCGCGTGCAGAAAGTCGCGGATCAGATCCTTCCGGCGAGCGTCACGACCCAATTCGCGGGCACCGCGCAGGCCTTCCAGGCGGCACAGCAAGGGCTGCTCATGCTCCTGATCTTGTCGATCCTGGTGATCTATATCGTGCTCGGGGTGCTCTACGAGAGCTTCATCCACCCGCTCACGATCCTTTCCGGCCTCCCCTTCGCCGGATTCGGGGCATTGCTCACGCTGTTCATCTTCCGGATGGAACTCAGCATCTACGCGTTCGTAGGAATCATCATGCTGATCGGCCTCGTGAAGAAGAACGCGATCATGATGATCGACTTCGCGCTCCATACGCAGCGCGAGCACAACAAGTCGCCGCGCGATGCGATCCTCGAGGCGTGCGTCGTGCGCTTCCGTCCCATCATGATGACCACGATGGCCGCCCTCATGGGCACGCTGCCCATCGCGCTCGGCGCCGGCGCGGGCGCCGAATCGCGCCGCCCGCTTGGCGTCGCCGTGGTAGGCGGGTTGGCCTTCTCGCAATTGATCACGCTCTATATCACGCCTGTGGTGTACACGTACTTGGATGCGTTCCAGCAGCGTCTCGCCGCCCGCAATGCGGCGCGGGCCGCCCGGCACGCGGCCGGAACCATGCCGGCCCCCAGCGGGAGTGCGGCGTAGCACCTCGTGCGGCGGTGTCACAAGAACGATTCGAAATAATGCTTGACGGATTCGACAGTGTGTTGTATTGGGAAGCTCGGAAACGGCGGTCGAACCCGATGCGGGCCGCCCGCTGAAGTTCCCGAGCCTGGGAAAAACCCGACAGGAGGCGATCATGCCGCGCGGTAACGACGTCAACAACACGCTTCGCTTCGCCGATCACGACGACGACGACGAAGAGATCGGTTACGGCGGTGGCGGTGGCGGTGCCTCGTACGATGAGGACGAGGACGAGGAAGGCGGCTGGGGCATGACCAAACAGAGCGGCGAAGAGCTCTGGGACAGCGCCGAGGACGAGGAAGAGCAGGAAGAGGCGACGCCCGCCGTGGTCGTCGAAGAGGAAGAGACGATGGGCATCGTGCCGATCGCCGGTTCGAGCCGCGCGACGATCATCGGCGGCTCCGCGACCGCGAAGGGCGCCGCGGCCAAGGTCGCGCCCGTGAAGGCCGCTCCGAAGGCCGTGCCGGCGAGCAAAGCCAAGGCCGCGAAGAAGCCGGCCGCCAAGAAGGCCAAGAAGCCCGCGAAGAAGCCCGCCGCCAAGAAGGCGAAGAAGGCCAAGCCGGCGAAGAAGAAAGCCGCGAAGGCCAAGAAGAAGGGCAAGAAGCGCTAGCCGGCCTCTCGGCCGGACGTGGGGCGGGGACCGCGCGAGCGGTCTCCGCCTTTTCGCATCGGATAGGCGTCGCGCCGCTCGCCGTGCCGCATCTGGACTGTTATCGTTCGCCATGGTCGAGTCGCCGTCTTCGCCCGTTCCTCTGCTGCGCGCGCATGCACGCCACGCCCCGTGGAACGCCCGCGGGCTCGCTGCCCACGCCACCGCGCTCGTCGAAGCATCCGCTCTGCGGCCGACGAACGCCGTCGCGCGCGCGGAGCCCAGCGCGCGCGCTGTGCGCTTCTATGTGGCGAGCGGATTGCTCGATCGCCCCGACGGAACGGGCACCGCGGCGACGTACGGATATCGTCATTTGTTGCAGCTGCTCTTCATCAAGATCCGGCAGCGCGAAGGCCAGACTCTCGAGAAGATCAAGCTCGAACTCACCGGGCAGAGCGGCGACGCACTCGAACGCCGCGCGGCCACGGCCCTCGCGCCCGCGCTCTCGGCGGGCCCTGAGGGCGCGCCGGCACCCGCGCCCGATGGCGAGGGTGTGTGGCACCGAGTGCCCGTCGCGAACGGCATCGAGCTCCACGTGAGAGAGGATTCCCCCGCGTCCCGCCGCGAGGCGATCATCGCCATCCGCGAAGCCGTGCGCGCGGCGCTCTCCCGGGCCGATATCCGCTGAATCCGGCCGTGCGATTCTCGGGCAAGAACGTACTGATCACGGGCGTGGGCCGGGCCGGCCAGGTCGGCGAGGCCGTCGCGCGCGCGTTCGGCGCGGAAGGCGCGCACCTGCTGGTCGTGGACCTCTCCCTCGATGACGCCAACGCGCGCGCGGCGGACCTGCGCGCCGCCGGCGCCGAGGTCCACGCGTTCGCGTGCGATCTCTCCGACGCCACGCAGCTCACGCGCCTCGCCACGGAGGTGCGTGCCGTCATCGGCGGCCGGCTCGACGCGCTCGTGTGCCTCGCGGGCGGCTTCGCGATGACCGGACCGGTGGCGGAGAGCGATCCGGCCGCGTGGCAGAAACAACTCACGATCAATCTCACCACTTCGTATCTCACCACACGGGCGTTCCTGCCGGCGGTGAGAGCGGCGCAGGGCGCGATCGTCTATTTCGCCGCGGCCGCTGCGCTGCCGGGAGGCTCTGCGGGCGGCATGGCGGCGTACGTCGCCGCCAAGTCCGGTGTGATCGCACTCATGCGCGCCGTCGCGGCCGATGAGCGCGCGAACCATGTGCGCGCGAACGCCGTTGCGCCCACCCAGATCCGCACCGCCGCCAATCTCCAATCGATGGGCGATGCGGCCAAGTACGTTGAGCGTGAGGAGGCGGCCGCGGCAGTCTGCTATCTGGCCAGCGGCGACGCCTCCGCCATCTCCGGCCAGGTGATCCGGCTCGGCTGAGCCTTTGGGGGCCCGAGCGCTTGCTTAAGTCCGGATGCCCCGCCACTTTACGAGCATGACCCTTGCGGTACGCCGCCGGACGTCCGCTCGAACGATCCTTCTCGATCGTTCGCTGGAGGCACTTCCCCTCTTCCGGCTCAGCGACTCTGCGGACGACTCGGCGATCGATTTCGCGCTGCCCGGCAACGCCCGCTGGCGCGTTCTACCGAGCCCCGGCGACCGCCTCCCCGGCACGTTCGATCAGGATGTCTTCATCGAGCTCTGGCACCGGTACCAGGACGGCGGCGCTCCGGCCGACGGGATCGTTTCGTTCACGTTGCACGCGTTCCTGCGTTCCATCGGCCGGCGCGTGGATGGCCGCACGTACGAGCAGCTCCGGTCCGCGCTGACCCGCCTGCAGCACACCACGCTCGAGTCGCAGGGCGCGTATTTCGAAGCGGCATCGCAAGGTTGCATCGACGCACGCTTCAGCGTGCTCACCGCGGTGTTCATCGAGCGGCGCCGCGTTGCCGAACGGGATCAGTTGGCGCTGTTCGACACGCTCACCGCGTCCGAACCGGGTGAAGCGCATGTCACGCTGTCCCCCCTTATGCGCGCGAACATCGCGGCCGGACGCACTGCCGCTCTGTCGGCCCCGCAGTATCTTGCGCTCTCGTCTCCCGTCGCCCGGCGTTTGTATCGGTTGCTCGAAGTCGCCCGCGCGGACGGGAACGTCACATGGCGCGTCGGCCTGGCGCAGCTCGCGGAGCAGATCCCGCTGGCTCAACGCTATCCGTCGCACCTGCAGCGGGTGTTGCAGCCGGCGCACGAGATGCTCCTGGCCGGCGGCCTGCTGCGTGACGCGATCGTGCGGCAGCATCAACGCGAGTGGTACGTCGATTACGTTCTTGCCAGCCGAATGGCGTGATCCGGCCGGCATCACCAGTCTCTCTCTCCCCATCTCCCGGAGTCTTTCCTATGGCGACGAAGCTCGACAAGACGATCAAGCGTGAACTCGAGATCGACGGTCAGGCGTACATGATCAGCATCATGCCGACCGGCGTGAAGATGACGAAGAAGGGATTTCGGAACGGGCCGGGAGATGACGTGGAAGCAGATCCTGTCCTCGGGCGCCGAAAACCCCTCCTGATCGTGCGAACGGATACGCGCGCGGCGGCCGGAACTTCGCGCCCGCCGCGCCGTATTCCGTGTTGGAGCGCCGCCGCGACCGGCGGCGCCATTCCCTAGACCAGCACCCCTCATGCCCCGCCTCCGCACCGTCGCCCTCGCGGGCGCGCTCGCGCTCCCCCTGGCGTTCGGTGGATTCCTGCTCGCAGGCCGCCGCAGTCACGATGGTGCGCAGATGTTCGACCAGGTCCTCGGCCTCGTGCAGGACCGGTTCGTCGACACCCTGCCCCCCGACGCGCTCTACGAGAAGGCCGCGCGCGGGTTGGTGACCCAACTTCGCGATCCCTACTCGGAACTGTTCTCGCCCAAGCAGCAGGCACGATTCAAGCAGCAGTCCACCGGCCGGTACGGCGGCGTTGGCATGCAGATCGAACAGCAAGAAGGGAATATCGTCGTGGTGCGCGTCTTCCCGAACACGCCGGCCGAGGCCGCCGGCATCATCGAGGGCGACCGGATCGTCGGGATCGATTCCGCCAACACGCGCAGCTGGACGTCGCAGCAAGTGTCCGACGTGATGATCGGCAAGGTCGGCACCAAGGTCACGGTGCGTTTCGCGCGGCCCGGCATGTCCGCGCCGATCGAGCATGCGTTCGTTCGCGCCGAGATCCACATCCCTGCGGTGCCGTACGCCGTGATGCTGCAGCACGACATCGGTTACGTGCCGCTCCAGACCTTCAGCGAGAATGCCTCCGACGAATTGCAGTCGTCGGTGGACCGCCTCACGAGGGCGGGCGCCAAGCGGATCATCGTCGATCTTCGCAGCGATCCAGGCGGACTCCTCACGCAGGCGCTCTCGGTCGCGTCGCTCTTCCTCGAGAGCGGCAAGCCGATCGCGAGCGTCCGCACGCGTCAGCCGCCCGCCGAGACGTACACGTCGAAAGGCAGCGAGCATCTCACCGCCGTGCCGTTGGTCGTGCTCGTGGACGGATTCTCCGCCTCCGCCAGTGAGATCGTCGCGGGCGCGCTGCAGGATGAGGATCGCGCGCTCCTCGTCGGCACGCGCACCTTCGGCAAGGGACTCGTGCAGTCGGTGTACAATCTCGACGACGGCTGGGCGCTCAAGCTCACGACCGGCAAGTGGTACACGCCGAGTGCGCGCAGCATCCAGCAGGATCGCACGCGGCATCTGCCCGGCGACGAGGACATCCTGCCGTCCGATACGGCGAAGAAGGACACGTCCCTCGCGGCGCGCCCCACGGTGAAGAGCGCCGCCGGCCGCACGCTCTACGGCGGCGGCGGGATCACGCCTGACGTGATCGTGCTCCCCGACACGCTCAGCACCGCCGAGCAGGATTTCAACAAATTGATCGCGCCGAAGTTCCCACTCGTGCGCGCCGCGCTGTACGACATCGCGCTCGAGCAGAAGGCGTCGGTGTCGCCCGGCTTCACCGTGCCCGCCGCGTGGCGCGACCAATTCTTCAAGCGCCTCATGCAGGACAGCATCAAGGTCACCCGCCAGCAGTTCGACGCCGTGTCGCCGTACATCGACCGCGTCATCGGCGCGCAGGTGGCGCGCGTCGCGTTCGGCGACTCGGGCGCATTCCGCCGCGGCATCCCGTCCGACATCCAGCTGCAGCGCGCGATCGATCTGATCCAGCGCGCCAACACGCAGCAGGAGCTCTTCTCTCATGCCGGCGGCGCAGGCCGCCAAACACTAGGACCCCCTGTGCTCCCACCCAGCTACCGCCTCACCGTTGCGATCACCGCGCTCCTTGCAGGCGCCGCCGCCGCTCAGTCGCCCGACCCAATGCACGCCACGCCGGTCACCCCGGCGCCCGGCGAAGAGAAGCATCTCGCGAACATTCGCCAGCTCACGCACGGCGGCGACAACGCCGAGGCGTACTTCAGCGCCGATGGCAAGCGGCTCACGTTCCAGTCCACGCGCGACGGCCGTACCTGCGACCAGCAGTACATCATGAACATCGATGGCACGAACGTGAAGCGCATCTCCAACGGCCAGGGCAAGACCACCTGCGGCTACTACTTCGCGAACGGCAAGAAGATCTTCTTCGCCAGCACGTTCGCGGCGGACACCGCGTGTCCGGTGAAGCCCGATCCTTCCAAGGGATATGTGTGGGGGCTCGATCCGTTCGACATCTACACCGCGAACCCCGACGGCACCGGCCTCAAGCCGCTCACGCAGAACCACGTCTACACGGCCGAGGGCGCGCTCTCGCCCGACGGGAAATCGCTTCGTCTTCACGTCGCTCAAGGATGGCGATCTCGAGATCTACACGATGAACGTGGACGGCATCGAACGTGAAGCGCCTCACCCACACGCCGGGCTACGACGGCGGCGCGTTGTTGTCGCCCGACGGCAAGAAGATCGTCTATCGCGCCAACCACCCGACCGATTCGGCGCTCAAGGACTATCAGGATCTCCTCAAGCAGCACATCGTGCGTCCCACGCACATGGAGCTCTGGGTGATGAACGCCGACGGCAGCGACCAGCACCAGATCACGCATCTCGGCGGCGCGAACTTCGCGCCCTTCTTCACGCAGGACGGAAAGCGGATCATCTTCTCGTCCAACTACAAGAATCCGCACAGCTCCAATTTCGATCTGTATCTTGTGGACCTCGACGGCAGCGGCCTCGAGCAGATCACATTCGATACCGGATTCGATGGTTTCCCGCAGTTCAGCCCGGATGGGAAGCAGCTGGTATGGGTCGCGCACCGCTATGCGGCGGGCGAGCGCGAGGTGAACATCTTCATCGCGGACTGCAAGAACTAACGAGGAGGAACGATGGGTGCTTATGGTGGGTTCGATCTTCCTTGGCGCGGTCGCGCTGCTCGGGATCTGGCTGTTCCGCAGTTCGTTCAAGATCATCGGCCAGGCCGAGGTGATGGTGATCGAGCGGCTCGGCCGCTTCCACCGCGTCGCGCGATCGGGGTTGAACATTCTCATCCCGTTCATCGAGCAGCCGCGCTCGATCGACGTCCGCTACTTCGAGACCGACGTGAGCGGCATCAAGCGCATCACGGCCAGCTCGACCGTGCGCATCGACCTGCGCGAGCAGGTGCTCAACTTCCCGAGCCAGCCGGTCATCACGAAGGACAACGTCACGATCGACATCGACGCCGTGCTCTACTATCGCGTCGCCGATCCGCAGAAGGCGACGTACGCGGTGCAGAACCTGCCGTTCGCGCTCGAGACGCTCACGCGCACCACGCTCCGCAACATCGTCGGCGAGATGGAACTCGATCAGCGCTCGCGAGCCGCGACCAGATCAACAAGCGGATGCGCGAGATCATCGAGGAGGCGTCGATCGGCTGGGGCGTGGACGTCACGCGCGTCGAGCTGCAGGCGATCGAACCGCCGCGCGACATCCAGCAGTCGATGGAACTGCAGATGCGCGCCGAGCGCGAACGCCGCGCCGCGGTCACGAACGCCGAGGCCGGCAAGCGCGCCGCGATCCTCGAGGCGGAGGGCTAGCGCGAATCGCAGGTGCAGACGCGCGCAGGGCGAGAAGGAAGCCGCGATGCTGCGCGCCAAGGGCCTCGCCGAGGCGCGCCTTCGCATGGCGAAGGCCGAAGCCGAGGCGATCCGCAAGATCGCCGGCGTCACTGCCGCCCGGCGACGCCGCGATGTACCTGCTCGGCGTCAAATACCTCGAGGCGCTGCCGCTGCTCACCGCAGGGCAAAGGCACGACGGTCTTTCTGCCGGTCGAAGCGTCTGGCGTCATGGGCGCGATCGGCGGCATGAAGGAGTTGCTCGCACGCTCGGCCGGCGTTAGCGGAACGGATGCGCCCGATGCACCGAAACAGATCCCGCCGGCGCCACCGGCCAAGGGCTGATCTTGGGGCAGATCTCGTTCGCGCGCGCGGAGCGGGTGGCCAAGGGCCACGCGTGCGAGAATTGCGGTGAGTACAGCTATAAGAAACTCATCGTGAAGCCCGCCACGCTGTCGCAGACCAAGGCGACGGGCGAGGCGTGGCACGCGCTGAAGATCTGTGGGATCTGCGGGCTCGAATGCGAGAATGGGGATCGACGATGAGGGCGAGATCGTCTCGCTGAGTTGATATCGTGAACAGCATCGACTTGCGCAGCCTGGAGGTCGGGACCCGCGTGCAGCACACGCTGCGCGTCGTCGAGCGTGCCGAGAAGACGACCGCCGGCGGCGATCCCTTCGTGATCCTCACGCTCGGGAATGCGAGCGGCGACATCGACACCGCGCCGATCTGGAAGAATCTGCTCGATGACGGCTGGGCCGACGGCGCGGTGCGTGGCGCCGCCGTGCAGGCGATCGGTCAAGTGGATCGCTATGAGGCGCGCGGCACCGCGAAGCGGCAGCTCAAGCTCACCGCTCCCCTGCGCGCGCTTCCGCGCGAGGGGCTCGATCTCTCGGAGTTCCTGCCGCACATCGCCGAGGATCCGCAGAAGCTGTGGGAGAAAGTGGACGAAATGCGCCGCGGCATGTCATCGCAGCAGCTGAAGCGCGTGCTCGGACTCTTCTATGACGAGGATGATTTCCGTCTGCGCTTCGAGCGCGCGCCCGCATCCGTCGGCGGCCATCACAGCAAGGTGGGCGGTCTCCTGTTGCACGTGTGGGAGGTCGCGTACATCGCGCGCGGGATGGCGAAGGCGATGCGCGCGCGCGAGGATGTCGTGCTCGCCGGCGTGCTGTTGCACGACATCGGGAAGGTCGAAGCGTACGGCATCGGCTGGGAAGGCTTCACGCGCACGAGCGCCGGACATCTCATCGAGCACGTGATCCTGGGATCAATGATGCTCGACGAGCGGCTCGCGCTCGCGGCCGGCGGCGGTGAGCCCGTGATCTCCGCTGATCAGCGGCTCGAGCTGCAGCACATCATCCTCTCGCATCATGGCAAGTTGGAGAACGGAAGTCCCGTGCGTCCGCTCACGATCGAAGCCGAGATCGTGCATCGGGCCGATGATGCATCGGCGAAATCGGCGGACATGGCGGACGGCGCGGCCGACGAGGAAGCGTTCCGCTCCGGCGAGCAATTCGGCGACAAGAGCAAATTGTGGCGAGTGGATCGCCGCAGCCTCTGGCGTCCGCCGCACCGCTGGGAGTAGCGGCGAATCGCGCGCCGGAACCAACGGCGCGTGCCGCGGTATTACCAACTCACAGGGTGAGTTAGGGCGATTTCGGCCCGCACAACATTTCGACCCCCTGATGGGTTATCTTTCGTGCCGGCAAGGGTATGAACGTCCGTTCATTCAGTTGCCTGGATCGGCCTCCCACTGTTCGGGGAGCAGCCGGAGAGAGACTTGGAGGAGAAGATGCGCAAACCCCGCCCCGCCACTTATAACCCTGCCCAGGCGCTGCAGCTCATCGCGAGCGACCGGACCGGCGCGCCATTGAGCTGCCCATCCTGCTCCGGCGCGATCACGCGCGACCCAATGAAGAAGCCGCCGCCGCCGCGCTCGCACGTCACGCTGCAGTGCGCGCAGTGCGGCCGCGTCGCCCGCTACATCGCCGGCGCCGCCTGACTCACGGCGGCCGGGATCTCCCGGCCAGCAAGGGTCGGGCCAATACACATTCGGCGTGCACTCGATTAGATTAGAAAGACGTTCGTGGACACCGCCGCGTCGCGCCGGAGATTTCGCTCCGTCGGTCCGGAACTGGGGTCAGGCATTTACGCCAGCAGTAACCAAATCTTAGAAAGGAAAGCACCATGTCTCGCATCACCGGCACCGTGAAGTGGTTCAACGACGCGAAGGGCTTCGGCTTCATCTCGCACGAGGGCGGCCCCAATGTGTTCGTGCACTTCAGCGCGATCAGTGGCAGCGGCTTCAAGTCGCTCGCCGAGGGCGACAAGGTCGAATTCGAGATCGTTCAGGGGCAGAAGGGTCCACAGGCCGCTGACGTTCAGAAGGTCTAAGTCGATCGAGCAGTGTTGAACGAACGGGCCCCGGCGAGATGCCGGGGCCCGTTTTACATCGGCGTGCGACGCGCTGCGGAACTTCCCGAAGAAGGGCCGTATAACAAGTGTGGATAAGGCCTAACCATCGCTCACCTGAGTCGTCAATATTCTGTATAATGCGAAGTCCATTGGCGCACCAGGTCTGGATGACCGGGGCGGTGTTCTTCATCGCTACCGCCCACGCGACCGCTCAATCCGAGGTCGCGGCGCCTAAGCACATCCAGGTGCGGGGCGTGGTGGACGGCGCCACGTTCGTCGAGACCGCCCGGAAATATGTTGGCGTGCGCTACGTGCTCGGCGGATCGACGCCGCGGGCGTTCGATTGCTCCGGATTCGTGCGCTACGTGTTCATGGTGCACGGCTTCGAGGTGCCACGCACCGCGCACGAGCAGAGCGCGCTCGGCCGCCGCCCGGAACCCGGCGATCTGCAGCCCGGCGACCTGCTGTTCTTCTACGGCGGCGAAGGCGCCCAGCACATCGCGATCTACGTCGGGCGTGACAGCATCATCCATGCGTCGAGCACCGGCGGCCACGTGAGGATCGACAAGCTGGCCGGCACGGGAACGCACCGGACGTGGTTCGGCCAACGCTTGATCGCGGTGCGGCGCGTCCTGCCCGCGGAGGGCGTGTTCCAACTGCCCGGTTCGTTGGCGGCGACGTCGTGGGCCGCGAACAGCTTCGCCGATCCGTTCTCCGGCACCGGGGAGCCGCCGCTCTTCTAATGGCGCCTCCTATCGTGGTGCGCGCGTGACGCTGTGGACATCGTCGTTCCAAATGCCGATGGACGATTTCGTGCTGCTCTATAGCCGGGAGCTTCCGGGCGGCGGGGTCGTCACGATCGAGGCGCTGCCGGAAGGCAGCCCGAGCGTGCAGGCGCGCGTCTCGGTGGAGCGCCGCACCGATCCGAAGCGTCGCGAAGGCCACGTGCCGCCGGTGATCGCGGAGGCGCGCGCGTCGACGCAGGCGTCGGCGTTCAAGGAATTGTATGGGATCGCGGCGGACAACGTCGCGGTCGCGCGCGGCATCATCCAGTGGCAGGCGAGGCGCCGCTCAGACTGATCGGGCGCGCCGTATCGTCCGCAGCGGATTGGGCTCGATCGCCTCGCGCAGCGTCTCCTCGCTGACGGTCTTCAGCGAACGCGCACCCGGCAGCGCCACGCGCACCGAGCGCCGCGGCATCGTCAGACACTCCAGCTGCAGCACCAGCCGCGCGTGTTCCTGGCCGGCCACGACATCTTCGGAGATGAGCCGGGCGACGACGGTGGCGCGCCAGCGCACGCCGCTCGCGAGTCGCACGATCCGCGACTCCGCGCCGGCTCCTGGATCTCCCTGCGGCTCCACCCGCGCCCTGTGTCCAGCGCCCACGGCAAGCTCCGCTGAATATACCTTATATACATATTGCAACTAAAAAAAGTTCCAAGCAAGGCCGGCCGCCCCGCGTTGCTCAGCCGTTACCCAGGCCGTCGAAGCGCACGCCGCGGCGCCCACCCCGGCGCTTGCGCGGCGAATAGCGGAACAGCTGCGCGGGCCGGCCACGGCCTTCGCTCCGCCATTCATCGGTGGGTTCCACCAGCCAGGCCGCGTGCAATGCGCGACGGAAGCTCGCCTTGTGCACGCGCCGCCCGATCAGCAGCTCGTACACTTCCTGCAGCTGGCTCAGCGTGAACGTGGGCGGCAGCAGCGAGAAGGCGATCGGCGAGTGCTCGAGCCGGGCGCGCACCGCGACGAGCGCCGCGTCGACCATCGCGCGATGCCGGGGCGGGACCGGCGGCAGCTCATCCACCGGGAACCACGCGGTGTCGCCGCCCACTGGCCCGGGGGCGCCGCCGGGCACCAGTCCGAGGAACGCCACCGAGACATCGGCGCCGCCCGGGTGACGCCGCCGGTCGCCGAAGGCCGCGACCTGGTCCAGCTGCACCTGCAATGAGCCGAGCGCCGCGCGCGCGACCCGTGCCGCCGCATCCTCCAACGCCTCGTCACCGCGCACGCCATCCCAGGGCAGCTCCCACCGCTCCTTGCTCCGCGACTCGGTGGCGCGCGCCAGGAGCATCATGAGTCCGCGCCCTTGGGCGGCGAGCAGCACGACGTCGATCGTGAGCGCGGCGCGGCGTGCGGCGGGACGTGAGGTGGTGGGAGCGGGGCGTTCGGGCATCGGCGCCTAATTAGTCGCTTCATGCGACTAATGTCAAGGGCTCGCCACGAATTAGTAACAAAAAATTTCTTAATCACTGCGCCCGCCGCTCTACGCGAGGATAGCGCCGCCCGCGCCGCGAGTCAACAGCGTGCGCGACCGGTTACTTCGGGAGTCCGTTCGGTCCGAGCGGCAGCGGCGCGAGATCGAGCCCCGCGCCCAGCGCCGCGTACGGCGGGATCGGGATCGGGAGCCGGCCGCTCACGCGCGCCGAGCCGAGCACGGCACGCGCCGCGGCGAATTGCGATTGCGGGAATCCCGCCCACCCCACGATGTACGCGGGAACATCCGGGATCTGCTGCAGGAGATACGGATTCCCCATCGCGACGACGATCGGATGCCGCCCGCGCTTCACCAGCTCCTCGACGAATTGCGCGAACTGCGGCGGCACGTTCAGCGTCGTCGCCAGATAATTCTGCGCAATGTACGATCCGATCACGATCACGTCCGCCGAATCGCTCAGCGAGAGCAGCCGCGCGTAGTTCGGCGCCGCATCGTCCGCATCCGCGTACTCCGACCGCAGTCCGCCGAACCACCGCTTCAGCTCCGCGTCGAACGTGACGCCCGCCGCCAGGTCGGGCCGGTGCGCGAACGTGATCGACAGCACGCGCGTGGTCCGCGGCAGCTTCGCCAGCGGCAGCTGATGCGCCGAGTCGCGCACCACGGTGATCGAGCGCTCGGCGATCCGCCGCGCCACCCACTCATGCGCGGAGTCGCCCACGATCGTGCGGACGCTGTCGGCATCCACCAGCCGCTGGCGGCGAAGTCCCACCGCGAGCTTGGCGCGCAGGATCCGCCGCACCGACGAATCGAGTCGCGCTTCGCTGTAGCGGCCGAGCACCACGCCCGCCGTCACCGCGTCGATGGCCGACGTCGCGTCCACCGGCTGCAGCAGCACGTCGGCGCCGGCGGACACCGCCCGCATGGTCGCCTCGGCGCTGCCGTACGTCACGACCACCGCGTTCATGTCCATCGCATCGGTGATCACGAGCCCGTGGAATCGCAGCGTATCGCGCAGCAGCGTCGTCAGCACCTCGTGCGACAGCGTGCCCGGCACGCCGCTCGAGTCGAGCGCCGGCATCGAGCCGTGGAACGTCATGATCCCCGCGACGCCGCCCGCGATCGCCGCGCGGAACGGGACCAACTCCACGCTGTCGAGCCGCGCGCGCGATGCATTCACCACCGGCAGGGCGAGATGGGAATTGATCCCCGTGTCGCCGTGACCGGGAAAATGCTTTCCCGTCGCGATCATGCCGCCATTCTGCACGCCGCGGATGTACGCCGCTCCCAGCCGCGCCACCGCCGCCGGATCCGCGCCGAACGAGCGCACGCTGATCACCGGATTCGCCGGATTGTTGTTCACGTCCAGCACCGGCGCGAAGTTCATCTGCACGCCGAGCGCCCGGCCCTCGCGCCCGGTCACCCACCCGTCGAGGTAGGCCAGGGCCGTGTCGCCGGTGGCGCCGAGCGCCATGGAGGGCGGGAAGTTGACCGCGCCCCCGAGATCGATCGCGTTCGGCAGGAAATATCCGCCGCGCACGCGGAATCCCGCGCCCGTCTCGAAATCGGCGCTCACCATGAGCGGGAGATCGCTCAGCGCCTGCAGATCGTTCACCTTCGAGACGAACTCGAGCGGCGACCCGACCGACATGATGATCCCGCCCACCTCGTCGCGCGTGACGTAGCGCGTGAGCTTGCGCCACGCCGGCATGTCGCGGGCAATGTAGTCGGCGTAGGAATTGGGCCACACCATCTGCGCGGCCTTCTGACGCATGGAGAGGTGCTCGACCACGCAGCTCACCCAGTCGGCGTCCGCCGTCTGAGCGCACGCGCCCCACGCTGTCTCGCGCTCCAGGGCGACCGGGATCGGCGCCGTCTGCTTCGGCGTCGCGCACGCGACGAGCGCGCTCGCGACGAGCGTTGGGAGCAGCCAGCGTCGCCGGATCACCAGTTGATGCTTCCTTCTTTGCTGGTGTCCACCTTTTCCTCTTTGCCCGTCTTGAAGAGGAACGCTTCCATGCTGCGTGTGAGGAACGCACGGGCCTGCGGGTCCATCAGGTTCAGCCCGTGATGGTTGATCAGCATCTTCTGCTGCTGCAACCACTGGGCCCAGCACTCCGCGCAGATCTCCGCGAGCGCGCGCGCCCCGATCGCTCCGGGGAACGGTTGGCGTTCCAGTCCCGCGCGCGTCTTCCCGCAGCGGGTGCAGGTCACTTCCATGAGAGGATCTCCCGGCGCGGCGGCGCGATGCGCGCCGCCTGCGGTTCACGCCCGCGCGTAGCGGACCTTGGCCAATCCGAACAGCTGCATCACCCGGATGTAGGCCCAGCCAATGTCGAACTCATACCACTTCGCCTGGAACTTCGCGGAGTGCGGATCGGCGTGGTGATTGTTGTGCAGCTCCTCGCCGCCCAGCCAGAATGGCGATGGGCAGGATGTTCCTGCTCTCGTCCTTCACATCGTAGTTGCGATAGCCCAGCGCGTGGCCGACACCGTTGATGATCCCCGCCGCCCAGAACGGGATCCAGAGCATTTGCGCGGCCCACACGAGCGGACCGGCGTAGAATCCGAAGAGATAGATGTCGATCAGCAGCATCAGGATGATGCCGATCCAGGGCCGCTTCGAGAGCACGTAGCGCTCGAGCCAGTCGCTCGGCGTGCCCTTGCCATACTTCTCGAGGATCTCGGGGACGCGAACCGTATTCCGGTAGTAGAAGGCGCCCTTCAGGATGATGTTCCGCAGCCCTTCGAGCACGGGGCTGTGCGGATCGCCATCGCGGTCGGCGAACGCATGATGCTTCCGGTGCACCGCCACCCATTCCTTGGTGACGATCGAGGTCGAGAGCCACAGCCAGAAGCGCATCGGCACTTCGACGATCTTGCTGAACGTCACGCCCCGGTGCGTTTGCGCCCGGTGCAGGAACAACGTGACACAGACATTGGTCAAATGGCCGGCGATCACTACGAAGAGGATCGGCATCCACCAGTGCGCGGCCCAGCTTCCGAAATGCGGCATCGGGACCTTCCTTCGGCGATAATGAGCGGGCGTACCAGAGGGGCGCGCTCGCACGGCGGTCCGGACGCCTGTTCGGCGACGCGGAATACCGATTTACAATCTAACCCTTTGCGCCGATTGCGCCAACGACTGCGCGCTCATCGGGTTACGACTCAAGGACTTCCGAGACGGCCCCGCGGTCACCGCTTCACAGCCCCTCGCGGCACCGGGAGAACGAGCGCGAACGTGCTCCCGTGGCCTACCGTGCTCGCCACTTCAACGCGTCCTTCATGCGCCTCGACAATGCCGCGCGCGATCGCCAGTCCTAACCCGGTTCCGCGCTTGGCCGCGCCCCGCCGCTGCCAGAACCGATTGAAGACATGCGGCAGATCGCTCTCCGCGATCCCGCGCCCGGTATCCTCGACCTCGAAGCGGACTCCGTCCGGCACGCGCGATGCCCGCAATACCACACGGCCGCCGGCCGGTGTGAACTTGCACGAGTTCACGCCGAGGTTCGTGAGCGCCTGGATCAGGCGCTGCGCATCGACTGCGAGTCGCGGCAGGCGAGGCTCCACGAATGCCTCGAGTCGAAGTTGCGCCTCGTCGGCCACAGGCTTCAGCAGCGCTAGGGCGCGCGCAATGAGATCCGCTGGATCCTCCTCGTGCAGCTCCAACGACAACCGCCCAGCTTCGATGTTCGAGGCGTCGAGCAGGTCCTCGAGCATGCGGTGCATCCACTGCACCGACTGGCCGATGCTCCCCGCGAGCTCCTGCCGCAGTTCAGGCTTGAGGTCGCCCTGCTGCGCCAGCGCACCGGAGATCATCGAGATCGCGCTGAGGGGCTGCCGTAGGTCGTGCGAGACCACGGCGAGCACGATGTCGCGAGCGCGCGTCGCTTCCTCGGCGGCCTCGCGGGCGCGGCGTTCGGCCTCGAGGAGCCGCGTGCGCTCCTGCTCCACGCGGTGCCGCTCCGTCATGTCGCGAACGACCGCGGTGTAGACGCGGCGGCCGCCGGCCTCGACGTGTGAGATCGATGCCTCCGCGGGAAACCGCTCGCCCGACTTCCGCCGTCCGATGATCCCACCGCGCTCGTGCATGCGCCGCGCCGCGACGTCCGAGCGTCCGAATTCCTCGACATGCCCCCTGTGCCGGCCGCGCACGTCCTCCGGGATCAGCGCATCCAGCGGCCGCCCGATGATCTCTTCGGCCGCATAGCCGAACATCAGCTCCGCGCCGCGATTGAACAGGATGATGCGCTGCCGTTCATCGACGCTGATGATGGCATCGACGGAGATCGCGATCACGGCGGAGTGGAACGAGTCGAGCGCGACCGCCAATTGTGCGGCCGGTTTCGCGCTCGGCGATGGCTTGCGGCGCGATGCCGTGGGAGCCGGCAATGCGGCTCGCTTACCGGGATCCGTGCGGCGCTTCTTCACCCCTCGTCGCCGTTCAGCAGGCGCAGGCGGATCGCCAGCTGCACGTACTCCGCCCGGTGCGTGAAGCCGAGCTTCTCGTTCACGCGCTGCTTGTACGTGTCCACGGTCTTCGGGCTGATGGACAGCTTCGCGCCGATCTCGCGCGCCGAGTAGCCCTTCGCGACGCCTACCAGCACGTCGCGCTCGCGATCCGTGAGCTTCTCGAAGCGCTTCCGCTCCTGGGCCGCGGGGTCCTTGGCGATGACGCCGCGCGCGAGGATGCGGCCGGCGTTCTGCTGCACGTACATGTCGCCGCGAGCCACACCGCGCACCGCATCCAGCAGCTCGCGGTCGGCGGCGCTCTTCACGAGATAGCCGCTCGCGCCGGCCTTGAGGGCGGGCATGAGATACTCCTCCTCGGCGTGCATCGTGAGGATGAGCACGCGCGGCGCGTCGGGTAGTGCGACGATGGCCTTCGTCGCGCTCACGCCATCGCCGCCCGGCATCGTCAGGTCCATGAGGACGACGTCCGGCTTGAGCCGGCTCACCATCGCAACGCCATCCTCGGGATTCGACGCTTCTCCGATGACTTGGATGTCGCGTGCCATCCCGAGGACCGCCCTCAGTCCGCGGCGCACGACGGCATGATCGTCGACCAGTACCACCTTGATGACATCGATCATTGTGACTCCTCGGAGACCGCCGCCGTGGCGAGCGCCATGGTCGCCATGATGTGGGTCCCTGATCCAGGTGAATAGGATACTTGGTATTGCCCGCCCGCAAGCACCACGCGCTGGCGCACCGCGAACGTGCTGGGCGATTCCACATCCACGGTCCCATCGTGGCTCACGTCGAGCCGCACCTTGCCGTCACGCGCGGTGAGCTTCGCGCGCACTCCCAATGCGGCGCCCGTCTCGAACGCGGCGGTGATCGCTCGCTCTGCGACGACGTGCATCACGGCGGCGACCGGCGCCGGCACCT
Organism: uncultured Gemmatimonadaceae bacterium; assembly: GCA_963737845.1. Taxonomy (GTDB): domain Bacteria; phylum Gemmatimonadota; class Gemmatimonadetes; order Gemmatimonadales; family Gemmatimonadaceae; genus DATKOH01. The sequence continues at coordinate 923,718 of CAVTUD010000003.1, forward strand.
CCTCCCCTACATCGAACGTGAAGTCCACAGGCGCTCCGTGCCGCTCGCTCGCGAGGCGGGCGAGCCGCGGAAGGACCGCTTCGAGTCCGAGGTCATCCAGCACGAGCGGGTGCATGCGCAGGGCGAGCGCGCGCAGTTGGTCCAGCGTCTCTCCCGCCATCTCACGCACGGCCAGGAGCTGCTGGCGCACGCGCGGATCAGGGAGTCGTCCTGCGATCGCCGAGATCTGCATCATTTGCGCGGCCAGGCTCTGCGCGGCCGACTCATGCAGCTCGTGCGCGACGCGGGCCTGCTCGCTCTCGGATTCGTGCATCACGAGCAGAGCGAACCGCTGCGCACGCGCGCGATCGGCGGTGAGCGCATCCACCACCAGGTTGAGCGTGTGCCCCACCCGCGCCATGTCCCGGTCGGCGAGCAGCAATGGCGGGACGCGCGCGCTGGTGTCGCCACGCCAGACCGCGGCGGCCGTCCGCTCCAGCGTGCGCAGGGGCCGCAGCGCGATCACCACCAGTACGATGTTGATCGCGGCGCTGATGGCCAGCGCGCCGAACATCGTTTCGGAGACCGGCTCGGCGATCCGCCCGGCGACCGCCGCCGCGAGAACGATGAGCACGTTCGCGCCCAGCAGTTTGAGCCAGAGCGGTGCGCCCAACACCGCTCGCCAGAGCGGATCCGTCTTGATCATCGTTCGCGCGAACGTGCCGGCACGTCATCCTCGGGTCAGGAACAGGGGCTGAGTACTTCTCCTGTCGCTGACATTACGTCGGTAACGTTCGGAAGTCCGGCGGAGTTCCGCCCATAGTTTTGTCGGGCTTTTCCTGACCAATGTCGCCGGTCTGTGCTCAGGGCGCGAGCGGCGCGACCACGGCAGGGACCGCGGAGCGCGCACTCGCGTTCGCCGGCGGTGCATCGCCCCACACATCGTTGGCCGGTTCGAAATCGGGCACGCTCGGATCGGGCCACAGGCGTACACCGGTCACCGGGCTCGCTACGGGGACCGAAGCATCGTAGCGGTCGCCGGCGGTCCAGATCTCCACCGGCAGCATCACCATGCGCAACGAACCATCGGCCAGCTTGAGCCGCATCTCCACCGGGAACGGGATGCTCGTGTGCTTGGTGAGCCGCACGACCGCGCGCATGCCATCGCGCGTGTTCACGGTGAACGCCGTATCCACGCCAATGTCGAGCACATCGTCGCTGTAGAAGAACGCGGTCCAGTACCATGCGAGGTCTCTACCGCTCACGTTCTCCATCGTGCGGAAGAGATCGCCGGGCGTCGGGTGTTTGAACGCCCAGCGGCGCGCGTACTCGCGGAGCGCCTCGTCGAAGACGGCGGGCCCCACCACGTGATTCCGGAGCGCCAATAGCACCGCGCCCGGCTTCCGATACGCCATCGCGCCCAGCGCTCCCGCATTGATGCGGTCCGCCGGCGTCATGAGCGGCGCCTGCGTCCCGTCGGAGACGGCACGGCGCCAGTCGTCCATGTACTGCTCCCACTTCGTCGTGCCCGTGTCGTGCGCCTCTTGGGAGAACGTGTTGATGTAGGTATTGATCCCTTCATCCATCCATCCGTAGCGGCGTTCGTTGGAGCCCACGACCATCGGGAACCACTCATGGCCCTGCTCGTGATCAATGGTGCCGAACACCGACGCGGTATCGGATGCGAGCCTGCCATAATGCACCATCACGAACATCGGATATTCCATTCCGCCCACCGGACCGGCGACGCTCGTCGCCTGCGGATACGGATACGGTTGCACCAGTTGCGAATAGAACCGGATGCTCCACCGCGTCCATTCGGCGGCGCGCTGCCATGACGCGCCCGCCTTCGCGAGCTCGTAGAAGGACTGGATGAGGATCCCGTTCCAGTTCGTCGCGTCCCATCGGAAATCGGGCGCGCCCGCCCACGCGACGTCGCGCACGTTCTGCGCGCGGAACCGCCACGTTCGCGTTCCGGCGCGCGGCGCGGCCACGTCCTCGCCCGCGGCAATGATCGGAACGACGTTCTGCGAGCGCGCCGCATCGGCGAGCCGCGTGCGCTGCGCCGGCGTCAACACCTCGCCCGGATTCTGCAGCACGCCGCTCCCGGCGATCGTGTAGCCCGCCGGCGCGGTCACCGCATAATCAATGTCGCCGTACTCGAGATAGAACTCCCCCTGGCCATAGTAGGGGTCGGTGTTCCATCCGCGCACGTCGTCGTATACCGCCATGCGCGGGTACCATTGCGCGATCTCGAACAGACGGCCGTCGCGCCCCAGCCGGTCGGAGCCATGGTTCGGGACGCGGAACGCATAATCCATCTCGAGCGCCAGGCGGCCGCCGCGCGGAAGCAGCGGCGATGCGAGCTTCACGCGCATGCGCGTGTCATCCACGCTGGGAAGTGCGGGCTTCCCGTTCACGGTCAAGTTGCGGAATGTCATACCCGCCGCGGAATCCGCGCGCGCCCCACCGCGTCTCCTCTCCGCGCAGCGTACTCCCCAGGCTCCCCTCACGGTAGAGATTCTGGTCCAACTGGATCCAGACGAAGGTCAGTGTGTCGGGAGAATTGTTGATGTACGTGATCGCGACGTGGCCGGTGATGTTCTGCTCGGCGGTGTCGAGCGTGACGGCAATGTTGTAGTCGGCGCGTTGCTGCCAATAGTCGGGACCCGGCTGCCCGCTCGCCGAGCGATACCGGTTGGGACCGGGCCAGTCCATGCGGTCGACGCGTGCGAATGGATCCACCGGAGTGGCGATCGTCCCTGGTGCGGTCATCACCGGCGCGCGAGGCGCGACGGTCGCAGCGGTGGCGACGCTCGCGCCCTTCGGCGGGACCTGCGATCTGGGCGCGCTCGGCGCAGCCGGCGGCACGGCCGTCGCGGTCACGGTCGGCAGGGAGTCCACGCGGTGAGGCGCGTTGCTCGGCGCAGGCGGTGGCACTTTCGCCAAGGGCGAGCACGCCGACAGGAGCGTGAGACTCGCGAACAGCGATCGATTCACGTACACCACCGCGTGATGGGGAGTGGGCTGCGACTGCCCAAGATAACGCGGGAGCCGGCCCCCGCGCGCTATTCGTGCCGGATCGCTTCGATCGGGCTCAGTCGTGCGGCGCGCACGGCGGGATACAGTCCGAACACGATCCCGATCGTCACCGAGAGTCCCGCCGCAATGAGGATCGTCGCCGGCGTGACGGCGGCGTGCACCAGCGCCTTCGTTTTCGCGCGCATGACCGCCGCGGCGAGGAACGCGATGCCCAACCCGAGTCCGACGCCGGCCGTGGCGCCCGCGCCGGTGATCACCACCGACTCCGCGAGGAACTGGATGAGCACGTCGCGATTCCGCGCGCCGGTCGCTTTCCGCACGCCGATCTCGCGCGTGCGTTCCGCGACCGAGGCGAGCAGCACGTTCATGATCCCAATGCCGCCCACCAGCAGTGAGACACCCGTGATCGCGCCCATCAGCAGCTTGAACACCAGGATCACCGACGCGACCTGCGCGACGCGCGACTGGTTCGTGTTCACGCTCGCCCGTTCCTTCCACTTGGCGCCGTAGCGCTCGGCCATCCATCGCTCGGCGTCGCCGCGCATGCGCTCGACGTCTTCGATCCGCGGCGCGACGAGCGCCAGTGTCGGCGCATGGCTGCCGGGGATCGCGCGCGCGGCCTCATCCACCGGCACGTACGCATCGAGCGCCGAGGCCTGCGGTCCGCCCGAGACGACGCCGATCACCGTGAACGTGTTGCCGTTCAGTCGCAGCGCGCGCCCCACGGCGGCCGCTGGTGCCGCGCTGTCGCCCGCGACGGTGCCGGCGGCACGCTCGTTGAGCACCACCACCCCGGTGTCGCCATCCATGAACGTTCGCCCCGCGACCGTCGTGATCTTCGCATCGCGGAAATGCGTCGCGAGCGCGCCGATCACGCGGAAGCCGCGCGGCCGCGCGGCCGGATCGAGCGTGACCATCGCCGCCCCCGAGGCGACGAGCGCAACCCTATGTTCGCCCGCGACGGCCGCATCCAGCGCGCGCGCATCCGCGCGCGTGAACTGCAGGATGTCCTCCCGACGCACGAGCTGTCCATCAATGTCTGCCTGAGTCGCCGGCACGATCGCCACGCCGAGCAGGTCCGTCGTCTCCTCGATCTGCGCCCGCGCGAACGCCTCGACGCCGTCGCCCATGGAGAGCACCGACACCATCGCACCCACGCCCATCACGACGCCCAACGCCGAGAGCAGGGCGCGCAGTGGATTGGCGCGCAGGGCGTCCAGCCCGACGTTCAGCGAACTGCGAGCGGAGATCGGCATGGCTAGGTGTACGCTCGGCGCGCGGCGCCTGTTTCGGTCCGGTCAGCGAAGGCGGATGCGACAGAGCGCGCCGGCTGAGGCAGCCGGCGCGCTCGTGGTCCCACCGCCGGTTACTTCGAGACCGTGACCGGCGTGACGATCGAGATGCAGGTTGTGATTGATGCGCAGACCCGAGATGCCGTCGGTCGGGTTCATTCCTTTCGGCACCGTCGCCACGAGCTTGCTGTTCACCTGGAAATGAATGGCGTCGGGTGCGACATGGACGTACAGGTGGTACGACGCCTTTCCGCTCGCGTCTTCCTTCGGGACGTTGTCATTCGCGGTCCACGGCACGACCGACGTCGCCTTTGTGCCATGCATCACGCTCACCATGTACTTTCCGTCGCCCCGTACCAGGAAGTACGTGTACGTGCGTTGCGCCGGATCGTTCAGATTCGTGCCGCCAATGAAAACGCCGTACGCTTCCGGATACTTCGGCTTGGTGACCTGCTCGATCGTGGCGCTCGTGGCCGACCCGGTGGTTCCCATATCCTTGGCGTTGAAGAGGATATGCGCGGGTCCGGTGGTCACGTCCCAGTTCGGTCCGGAGGCGGTGTAGACCGCCTGCGCCATGTTCGCATCGGCCTTGTCGGGCACGGCGGTGTAGCCCGCCGGAATGTAGGTGGCGCCGAGCACAGCGACTACGGTGAGGATGGATCGCATGTCTGACCTCGGGGGCTAGGGTACAGGGCGAATATATCCCGGACATCGCCCTCTGCACCACTGTGTGCGCTGGCGGCACATTGTTCGCCTGTGCATACTAAGCCGTGCGCCGCTCGCAGTCGCAATGGCGCACGGGACCATCAATCCATCCGGAGCACTCTCATGGCTGCGAAGAGGAAGAAGAAGGCGTCGCGCCCCAAGGCCGGCGGCAAGAAGAAGGGGCGCAAGCCCGCGAAGCGGAAGACGGCGAAGCGCAAGGCGGCGCCGAAGCGGAAGGTCGCGGCGAAGAAGAAGCCCGCCTCCAGGCGCAAGAAGATCGTCGCCAAGCTCGCGCCGACGATGGATCGCATGAAGATGGGCGCCTCCGAGAATGGGTCAGGGCGCGCTCGACGCGGGCCGCATGCTGATCGGCGAGGCGCGCGACGCGGGCGAGGAAGCGCGCGAAAAAGCGAAAGAGATCACCACCGACTGGATCAATCGTGTGACGTGATCGGAACCCCGCGCTCGAGTCGAGGAGCATCGCCATGATGAGATGGATCCTCATCGTGCTGGGCCTTCTCGTCTTCGTCGCGGCGATCGGTTACACCGCGGGCGCGCGCCTGCCGCTGGCTCACTCGGCGTCGGTGCGCGCCCGCTTTGCGGTTCCCCCCGATTCGCTCTACGCCGCGATCGTCGCTGTCGACTCGTACCCGAAATGGCGCGCCGATGTGAAGACCGTGACGCGGCTGCCGGATCACAACGGCCACACCGCGTGGCGCGAGACCACCGGCTCCGGCGCGCTCGATTACGAAGCCACGGTCGCGGTCCAACCGAATCGCGTCGTGAACACCATCACGACCAAGGACGCCGGATTCACCGGGCAATGGATCTTCCAGATCCTGCCGGATAGCACCGGGAGCACGCTCACGATCACCGAAGAAGGCGCGATCGAACAGCCACTCTTCCGGTTCATGCAGCGCTACGTGTTCGGCATGACGGCATCAATGGAGACGTTCCTGCACGCGCTCGGAGGCCGCTTCGGCGAGAGAGTCGCCGTCACGCGGCTGAACTAGCCGGCGTCGAGCCACTCTCCCGCGAGCGCCGCGACCCGCGTGCGCTGGTAGTCCGCCGCGATGACATGACCGGTCCCATCGAGCCACTCGATCCGCTTCTTCGTTGCGCCGAGCAGCGCGAACGCGCGCTCCGCCACCGCGGGCGCGATCCGGTTGTCCTCGCGCGCTTGCACGTAGAGCGTTCGCGCTCGGACTGCCGGGAGCGCGGCCCGGCCGCGATCGGCTGCTCGAATGAGCTCAGCGGTGAGCCTCGGACTCGTCGCGCCGAACGCCAGCGACCGCGCGCGTGCGTCCGGATCGTGGATCGAGCGATCATCGGCGGTCATGACGTACGGAAGCGCCGCTTGCAGCATCGGCTCGAGCGGCATGAGCCGGCGCACAGCCGGCGGCACGTCGAAGTACGGGACGAGTAGCACGACGGCGCTCACGATCGGAGTTTCCGCGGCCAGGATCGTCGCGAGCGCGCCGCCGAGCGATTGCCCCACGAGGAAGACCTCGGTGCAGCGCCGCTGAAGATCGCCGAGGGCGGTACGCGCGCCCGCGAGCCATTCATCGCCGCCGCTCGCCGCGAATTCGCGTAGGGTGCGTCCGTGCCCGGAGAGCAGCGGTGCATTCACGGTGAAGCCGCGTTCCTGCAGCGCGCGCGCCAGCTCCGAAACGCTCTGTGGAGTGTCGCCGAATCCATGGAGCACGAGTACCCCGCGCGGCCCACCGTCGAGCGCGACGGGCTCCGCGCCACGGATGATCCCATCGGGCCCAATGGGCAGGTGTCTCGCCGAGGATCGCTCGATGGCGCGCGGGTACCACCATCGCGTCACGCCGAGCGCCGCGGCCGTACCGGCAATGGCGCCGAGCGCACTCAATAGCGCGGCACCGAAGGATCGATCTCGTCGCTCCACCGGCGGATGCCGCCGGCCAGATTGCGAACGCGCGCGAATCCGGCCGCGCGCAACTGTTCCATCGCCTTCGCGCTGCGCGCGCCAGTCTTGCAATACACGACAATGTCGGCGGTCCGGTCGAGCGATCCCATCGCGGCCTCGAGCGTGCCGAGCGGAATGAGCTGCGCGCCTTCGATGCGCGCCAGCTCCCATTCGCGCGGCTCGCGCACATCGATCAACACGGGGCGCGTGCCGCCCGCAATCCGGTCCGCGAGCTCGCGCGGCGTGATCTCCGCCGTGGCATCCGGCGGCGCGATGCCGCAGAACGCGTCGTAGTCGATGAGCGTCTTGAGCGTGCGGGTCCCGCACGCCGGACAGGATGGGTCGCGTTCGAATCGCAGCATGCGGAACTGCATCCGCAGCGCGTCCACGAGCAGCAGCCGGCCCACGAGCGGATCGCCTGCGCCGAGGATGAGCTTCAGCGTCTCGGTCGCCTGGATCACGCCTACCAATCCCGGCAGCACGCCCAGCACGCCGCCCTCGTCGCAGCCCGGCACGGAGCCGGGGGGCGGCGGATCGGGGAAGAGACATCGATAGCACGGGCCGCCGGGCGCGCCGAACACGCTCGCCTGTCCATCGAAGCGGAACACGCTGCCATGCACGTTCAGGCGGCCGGTGAGCACGCTCGCGTCGTTCACGAGATACCGCGTGGGGAAATTATCGCTCCCGTCCACGACGAGATCGTAGCGCGCCACGAGGTCGAGCGCGTTCTCCGAGGTGAGCCGCACGGCGTGCGGCTCCACGATCACGTTCGGATTCAGCGACGCGATCGTCTCGCGCGCCGAGTCGATCTTCGAGCGCCCGACATCCGCGGTGCCGTGCAGCACTTGGCGGTGAAGGTTCGTGAGAATCCACCGTGTCGAACTCCACGAGCCCGAGCGTGCCCACGCCGGCAGCGGCGAGATAGAGCGCGGCGGGTGAGCCGAGTCCGCCGGCGCCGATGAGCAACACGCGCGCCGCCTTGAGACGGCGCTGTCCGTCGGCGCCCACCTGCGGCAGCAACAGGTGACGGCTGTACCGCAGCGTTTCCTCGGCCGTGAGTTCGGGCAGCGCGGCGAGGCGGCGCTCCAGCGGGTTGGCAAGAGATGCGGCCGGGCTCATGCCGAAAGATAGCGCGTGCGGGAAGTCACCCCGGCCATTGCCGCGCGGACTCCACCACCGATTGCACCTCATACCCGCGCACGCGCCGGCCGGTGTGGAAGGTCTCCGCGGCGATCCCCTTCTCCTGCCACGCGGCGGCCATCGCCGACTCGACGGCCGCGGCGTCGTCGGTGCGCGCGATCGCGACGAGCGCCGAGCCCGAGCCGCTCAGCGTCGCGCCGAACGCGCCGGCGGCAGTGGCAGCGGCGTTCACGGCGTCGTATCCGCGCACGAGCGCGCGGCGGTGCGGCACGTGCAGCACATCATCGAGCGCGAAGGTGAGGAGCGCGGGCTCCGCAGTCGCGAGTCCGCGGACGAGCGCCGCGCTCCGCGCCGCCGCCTGCACCGCCGTCACGTGCGGCACGACGTTCGGGAGCGCCGCGCGCGCACGCTTGGTCTCCACGGTGAAGTCGGGCACGGCGAAGATGAACACGAGCGAGGGATGTACATCCAGCGGCGTCACCACGAATGGTTCGCCGGCGAGCGCCAGCACCGCACCGCCGTACACCGACGGCGCGACGTTGTCGGGGTGTCCGTCGAGCGTCGCGCAAATGCCGGCGAGTGAACGCGCATCCAATCGCAGCGCGAGCATCGCGTTGGCGAGCGTGGCGCCCGCCACCAGAGCCGCCGCGGAAGAACCGATCCCGCGTTCCACCGGGATCTCCGAGATCCCTTCGAACACGAGCCCGGAAGGAACGGGCGTTCCCGCCGCCGTGCACGCCGCGCGGAACCCGGCGAACACGAGGTCGCGCTCCGGGCGCACCGCCGACAGCACCTCGAGCGTACCATGCCGCACCATGCGCGGCGTCGCATTTCCCAATGCATCGCGGCGCACCGTCACCGTCAGCCAGCGGTCGACCGCCATCCCGACGCAGTCGAACCCCGCTCCCAGATTCGACGTCGAACCCGGGACTTTCACGACGACCGACTCGATCACAGCACCCGCTCCGTTGGGGAACCGGCTGGCCGCCGGCCCATGACGATAGCGCCGGCGAGCGGCCGAAGGGAAGACGCCGCGATTGCCGCTGGCATCGCGACCCCGGATGTGCCAATTTTCGCCGTGCCCCTGCGGACCACCAACCACTAATGCCGCGCGGCGCCCCTCAGTCGCAGACGGTACCGTCCGTCATCATCCTCGGCGCCGACGCCGTCTTCGCCGCTCTTCCCGCCACTCCCGTCCAGCTCGCGCACGCCTGTCAGCGTCTCGGGTACGCCTCGGCGTTCCCTGCGAGTTGGGGCGATGAGCTCGTCGCCGGCGCGTGCCTGAGCGAGCTCGCCGACCGGAACGCGGACCCGGCGATCCTCTGTTCATGTCCGCTCGTGCGCGAGCGCTTGCTGCGGGCCGGTGACGATCTCGCCCCCTGGATGATCTCGCTGGTCGCGCCGCCCGTCGCGGTCGCGCGATATCTGCGGTCGGCGTATGGTGCGCGGATGCTGCACATCACGTACGCCGGCTCGTGCCCCGGCGCGGGCGATGCGTCGATCGATGAACGGATCTCCCCGGCGGACTTGTTGGCGCTGTGCCGCGAGCGCGGCGTGAGTCCCGCGGCGCAGCCGCAGTTCTTCGAGAGCATCCTGCCGCCCGATCGCCGCCGCTCGCTCTCGATGCCCGGCGGCTCGCCGAGCGATGAGGCGCTGCGCGATCGCGCGGGCGGCCGCATGCTCGCCGAACTCTCGGCCGAGGATCCGATGGCGGAGCTCGCCGATCGCATGATGTCGCGCGCACAGTTGCTCGTGGATCTCGCGCCGCACGTCGGCTGCGCGTGCAGCGGGATCGGTGCCGCGGTGGGCGGCCGCGACGAGCGCCGTCAGCTGATCGTGCTCGAGCCGCCGCGTTCGCGCGATCCGGTGGTCGATCTCACCGTGGATCTCGATCTGCTCGTGCCGGTGCCGCGCGAATCGCCGCCGCCGGTGCCGCGCGCCGCGCATAGCGTCGCGAGCGCGGAGATGCCGCCGCGGCTCCGCCGTGTCGCGAGCATTCCCACTCCGCCGTTCCTCGCGGCACTGCCCGACCTCGGCCACGCGATCATCCGCGAGTATCCGCACGGCGATGCGCCGCGCCGCACCGTGATCGTATTGCGCCGCCGCGGTGCGAGCGAGACGCCGGCCGCTTCGTTGGCGGGAGTCAGCATGCCACGCGCGTATCTCGGGAAGCGCCCAAGGCCGCAGCCCGTGCGACGCCCCGTGCGTGTGCTTCCGGGCGATGGGAGGAATTCACAGTCCGACCACGAGCGCCCGATGGATCGCTCGGCCGACCTCGCGGATGGTCCGAGGCTGCGGACGTCGCCGGGTGAGGGGATCTTCTCGATCGTCGCGGATCCTCGCGATCCGCTCCCGCCCGCGCCGCCCAAGCGCAGACCGGGTGGGCCGATCGACAGCGGCGCCAGCATTTAGCGGCGCGCGCACCGGGTGGAGCGCCGAAGCGCTCCACCCGGCGTTCTCATTTCAACGCCGCGGTCGCCTCGTTCACCGCCTGCGCGGCCGCATCGAATCGCGACGCCAGATCGGCGATCTCCCGCATCGTCAGCGCCTTGTCTCCAGTGCGCATCGCCTCGCCCACCGAGGGGAACACCATGTCGGCGTATCCGTTGTCCTCGTCCGCGGCGTAGATGAGGTTGCGGAACCACGGACGCGTGCGAAGACCTTCGGGCCGAAGCAGGGCACGCTCGACTCTCATGAGCGCCGCATTCGTTTTTCCGGCCATCCCCTTGGACACGGGGCCGCGCGCGAGCTGCGCATCCCGCGCCGCCGCGAATGCCGTCGCCGCCGCACCGAGCCTCGCGATGGCAGCACTGAGCGCGGTGTCGCCCTGGTACCAGCCCTTCTTCTTCAGGGCGCTGTCCATGGGCGGCAGATATTTCTTCATCGTGCTCGCGTACTCCTGGTAGTCGTACGGCAGGATCTCCGCGTTCGCGAGCCGCCACATCATCATCGCGCCGACTTTGGCCGCGGCGGCGTGGTACTGGTACGACGTGTCGCCGAACGTCGCCATCCAATGGTATGAGTCATACAGCGAGTGATAGACACCGCCCGCGCCGCCGAATCCCCACTCCGCCATCGGGACGCCAATGTGATTGTAGAACCCGGCGTAATCCGATCCGCCGCCCGGATCGCCCATCGGCGGCTGCACGCTGTCCGCGACCCGCGCCTGCTTGCGCCACACTTCGTAGACCGTGCCTTTCCCGCTCGGATCCTGGATGTGCGCCATGACATCGCGGATCATCGGACGCAGCGATGGCGATCCGCCGCCGCCGATGCGCGGACCGGACGCCGGGGAATCCTGATTGAGATACGCGATCCCGCCGCGGATCAGCCGGAGCGAATCCTCCTCGACGTATTCCGTGGAACCGAGCAGCCCCCACTCTTCGGCGTCCCAGGTCGCGAAGATCATCGTGCGTTTCGGCCGGCGTCCGGCCTTTGACTTCGGCCATCACGGCGCGTGCCGACTCCAGCACGCTCACGGTGCCGCTCACGTTGTCGTTCGCGCCGGGTCCCCACGCGTCGCGATGCCCGCCGACCATCACGATCTGGTCCGGCAACTCCGTGCCGCGCACGATGCCGAACGTATCCCAGATCTTCTTGTACGCCGCCGTCGCGCTGTCCGAGTGCACGATCATGTGCGCGGCCACGGGGCCGGGCCCCGCGTGATAACGGAACGCCAGGCCGCCCTGCCAGCCCTGAGGAATGCTCGCGCCCTTGAGCCCGCGCAGCAGCTGCGTCGCGTTGCCGTACGACATCGGGATCACCGGGATGTGCGGCACCGCCATCTTGGCCAGCCCGATGCGCTGTGCGCCCGCCTTGCTCGCGTAGCCCGGCGTGCTCGGATCGCCGTCATCGTTCATCACACTGCCCCGCTGCACGCCCTGCGACGGCCGCATCGGTCCCGCGGGATATACATCGCCGCGCGCGAAGCCATCGTCGAGCGGGATCACTGTAGATGATGAGGCCGAGCGCGCCGCGCTTCTCGGCCTCGCGCGCCTTGATGCCGCGATACGAACGGCCGTAGCGCGCGATCGCGATCTTCCCCTTCACCGACACGCCCATCGAATCGAGCTGCGCGTAGTCCTCGATGAGCCCGTAGTTCACGTACACGACCTGTCCGCTCACGTCGCCCGTGCCGCTGTAGCCGTTCGCGATCACCGCTTCCGTCTCGTTCCACGACGTGGTGTCTTGCGGCACCGGACCTTCGGCGAGGTTCAGCGCGACCGTGTCAGGCGCGATGCGCCACACCTGGATCGTCGTGGTGTGCGGCATCCACACCACGTACTCGCGCACTTCCGTCTCCATGCCCCACGATTTCATGGCGGCGATCACATAGTCGCGCGTCCACGCCTGTGCGGGCGTGCCGGCGATGTGGATCTGATGGGACAAGGCGCGCGATTCCGCGCGCGCGGTGTCGGCCGACATGCGCGCCGCGGTGTTCGCCTCGAGTGTGCGCTCCGACGCGGATGCGGCGGCACCGTAGCCAGGCAGCGACGGCTCTTGCGCGGAAATGGCGAGCGCCGGCAGCAGGAGAGCGAACGCGGCGACACGAACGGAATCTCGGATCATTCGACGGGGGGCTGGAAGTGTGTCGTACAGGAGGATCGCGATCGGTTCACTTGTCATCGTACTCGAGCAACAGCGCCTGGAGTGCGGCGCGAAGGCGGTTCTCGCGCTCGGGTCCTTCAGGGATGCCCGCGGCGAGGAGGGAGAATTGCTCCACCATCTCGCGCTCTACGAAGCGCGCGGTGTCCTGCGCGCCGAGGTGTTCGAGCGCGCGCTGCGCCACGAGGCGCAGCAACGCGCGTGTCGCCGGATCGAGCGCGCGCAAATTCTCCGGATCCGCTGGCGCTGGGACGAACTCGGGCTCGCGACGGCGCCGCCCGGCCTCACGCAGTGCGCTGAGCGGCGCCGGCGTGACCACGAACGAGCCAGGCGTATGCTCCTTCACCGAGGAGATCACGCCGCGGCGGCGCAGCGACGCGAACAGGCGCACGACCGCTTCGCGCACCACCGCGATGCCGCCGTCGCTCTGGTTTCCGCGGCCCGTGATGATGAGCAGATCGCCCGCGCGGCTCGCCTGGCGCTCGCGGATCCACGACTCGGCGCGCCCGACCGCTTCGCGCGCGGTCGGCAGCGTGTTCCGCAGATTGAGCGTCTTCGCCGGGCCGAATCGCGCCTCGTCGAACGCGTTGTGCAGCGCCTGTGGGCCGGAGATGCGCGCCACGATCATCTCCGCCATCACTTCAGCGCGTTCCAGAGGATGGTGCCGTCCACGTGTTCGGTCGGCCGCGTCGCGGTCACCCACGCGAGCGTGGGCGCCAGATCTTCGGCGAGCACCGGCATCGTGTAGCGCCCGGCCTTGAACGGCGCACCCCACATCACCACCGGCACATTGTTGTCGTAATCGTAGGGCGAACCGTGGATGCCGGGCGCGTATGTGCCCCACACCGAGAACTCCTTGAGCGTCACGACGAGTTCCACCGGGAAATCGGGCGGCACGGTGTGGTACCAGCGGCGCGCGATCGGATCCTTCAATGTGTCCTTCGCGAGATCGGCCACCCGCATCACGCTCGCCACGCCGGGCGTCGCGCGCACCTGCGCCGCGAATGCATTCACCAGCGAGTCCACGTTCACGTGCGCGCGGATGAGCGGCTCGCGGTTCACGAACAGCATCGCGTCTTCGAACCAGAAGTCGGTCGAGTCTCCGCCCAGCGCCGCGACGGCCGCCTGGAACCGCTGCCCGATCGCGGCGAGGTTGAGCCGCTGCGCCGGCTTGTGCGTGCGCGCCGCGTACTCCTCAGGCAGCGGGGCGACGCCGTGGTCGGCGATGAGCGAAATGACGATGCGCGTCGAGTCGCGCACCGCGAACACGGAATCGAAGAACGCGCCGAGTTCACGGTCGAGCCGCAGGATCTGGTCGTGCATCTCGCGCGAATCGGGGCCGTAGCGGTGACCGATCGCGTCCGTCGTGGAGAGTGAGATCGCGAGCACATCCGTCGCGTCGCCCGCGCCAATGTTCATCGCTTTCATTCCGGCGAGCGCCACCTGCAGCGTCACCGCATCCATGAACGGCGAATCCCCGAAGCTGCGCAGCGCCGTCGCCGTGTCCTTCGAGAGCGGGTGCGGGAACATGAAATCGGTGCCGAAGTTCTCCCACACCACGCTGTCCTTCTCGGGATATGCGCTGTCGGGCAGCAGCAGCGTCCACACGCTGCCGGTGTAACTCGCGGGGATGCGCTTGGCATTGAACGTTCGGATCCAAGTCGGCAGCGTGTCGGCGTAGTACGTGCTCGTCGAGAAGTTGCCGCTCGCCGGATCGTACCAGAACGCGCTCTGGTGCGTGCGGCCCAGCGGGAAGATCGCGCCGCGATCCTTCCGCGAGACCGAGAGCGCGCGCGTCCGCGGGTCCTTGATCCGGAGCCACTCGGTGAGTCCGCCCCCACGGAACCGGAACGGCGAGGCGAACATGGTGGTGCTTCCGATCACGGGCGCTTGGGGATCGAACGCACCCAGTGAGTTGCTCACGATGCCCGTGCTGCGCGGGAACCGCCCCGACATCCCCACCGAGTGCCCAGGCGCGGTCTCGGTCGCTTCATAATCGAGCATCGCGTTCGTGAAGAACGCGCCGTTCTTCGCGAGACGGCCGAGTCCGCCGGTCAGCTGCGGCCCGAAGCGCGTGAGATAGTCGGCGCGCATCTGGTCCACCGTGAGGAAGATCACGAGCGTCGGCACCTGCTTCTGCGGCGGCAATGGGCGCGGCGCAGGGTGCGCGGCGGCCTGCGCCGCGAGCGACGCGGCGGCTCGTGAGGCTGATCAGAGCGATCGAGAGACGGCGCATGGGAATATCCGGAAGAAGTCGCTGGGTCATTCGCATCATTTCGGGAGCAGCTCGGCGCGCCCGTACAGTGCGCCGCCCTTCATCACCATCACGACCAACTTCGCGTTGCCGATGTCCGCGGTCGGATCGGCCGACCAGACCACGAGATCCGCGAAGCGTTTCGCATCGAGCAGGCCGATCTCGCTGTCGCGCCCCATCGCCCGCGCCGCGATGATCGTCGCCGACGCGAACACGTCTGCCGCGGGCATTCCCGCCGCCTGAAGCGCTTCCATTTCTCTGTACACGCTCGGGCCGGGCGCGGTGCCGGGGTTCCCGGCATCCGTGCCCATTGCGATCGGTATGCCGGCAGTACGCATGCGTGCCACGTTCCGTTCGGTGGCATGGAATGCGCTGTCGAATCGGCCCGTCGCTTTCATGCGCGCCAGCCGCGCGGCGCGCAACGAATCCGGCAGCGGCGTCTCGAGATGCGCGCGCGTCACGGCGTCGACGCACGCGAGCGGGTAGCGCGCCGCCGGCGACCGGCCGGCGTACACGTCCGCATACCCTTCGAACACCGTGAGCGTCGGGATCACGATCGTGCCGTTCGCCTTCGCGAGCGCCAGGAACTCATCGTCAATGTCTTCGGGAGCGACGCTGTGCACGAGCACCCGCACGCCGGCATGGAGCGCATCCTTCGCGTTCGCGAGCTGCGTGGCATGCACGAGCAACGGCAGCCCAGCGCGCTTCGCTTCTTCGCCGGCCACCATCAGCCGCGCGCGCATCACCGCTCTCTGCGAGTCGGGGACCTGGAGATACCACACCTTGATCGCACTCGCGCCATCGCGTGCGAGCGCGCGCACGCCGGCGCGCACTGCCGAATCGCTGCTCATGTAGATGAACTGCCTCTCCACCGCCGTGTTCACCCACGTGTCGTACGTCGTGAGCAGCGGACCGGCAGCCGACATCCGCGGAGCGTTCAACGCGGATTCATGATCGCGCGCCATCGTCAGCGTCCACGGATAGCCGCCGACGTCGAACACGCTCGTCACACCGCTGCACAGGTACGCGCGGTCGAACTTCGACGGATCGTGGTGGAGCGCCGCGACCACGGAGTCGTATGGGAACTGCGAGCGCAGGTCGAGCGCATCGGGACGGCCGTCCACCCACCCCGTTTGTGAATAGTGCACGTGCGCGTCGATCAATCCGGGGCCGACATACTTTCCGCGCACATCGATCGTCTCCACTCCCGCCGGAACGGGGCAGTCCGCACGCGCGCCCGCGCACACAATGCGCCCGCCGCGCACGACCACCGTCGCGTTCGGCACCGGCGGCCGGCCGGGATTCACGAGCGTCGCGCCCACCAGCGCGACCGGCGGCGGCAATGCACCGGCCGACAGTCCGAATGCCGTGCTCACCGCGATCTTCCAGCCCTTCGGGGTCTTCACGAAGATGCGCTCCGAGATCCCTTCGATCGTCGGGCCGTTGTGCACCACCTGGCGGTAGTGGTACGTGCCGTACACCACGCCCGGCGCGATCGGCACCATGCGCAGATCGCGCGCGACCAGCGTGTCGGGCCACGTGTTGTCCCGGATCGCCGCCCAATCCTTGTATCCCTGCTCGAGCCCGCCCGTGCCGTTCCGCGCGAGGGTCTCGCTCTGGATATAGTAGGAGAGATATCGCGTGCGGTCGCGTTTGTGGATCGCGTCGACGTTCGCTTCGAACACCTTTCGCGCGCCCGCGGTGTCCGATTCGGCTTGACCGGCGGCGGGGAGCGACAAGACGAGCATCGCGGTGACGACCAACGCGGCGCCGGCGAGCGGCGCGCGGGAACAGCTCATGCGGATCTCCGATTCGGGACGGAGAAATGTTGCACCCGCCCGCGCCGAACGGCCAGTCACGCGCATACAATAGAAAACGGCCCCGCCGTGAGGCGGGGCCGTTCGGACCGCGGCATCGCGGCCGTCTAGAACATGATCCCGACGGTGATCGGGATGTATTCCAGGTTCTTCTTCGATCCGTCGCTCTGCACCAGTCCATTCGACACGTCGTTCCAGCGCGCTTCGACGAAGAGCATCGCGAGCTTCACGCCCAGCCCCGCGTTGTATCCAAAGCCGGACTGCGTGCTCGTCACCGATGGTAGCGGCGGCGACGTCACGGAGACCTTCTGCTGCACGCCGTAGTAGCCGACGCCACCAATGAGATAGACCGGCCCGAGCATGTTCCATTGCACGTTGCCCGTGGCACTGTAGATCGTGAAATCGTTCTTCTCGGTGGCCGGACCGGGCACCATGATCGATTTGCCGTTCATCAGCCCGTACGTCCCGTCGATGCGGAAGTGCACCGGCACGACCGGCGCGCCGAACCGCAGCGTGACGCCGCCGACCCAGCCGTTGTTCGCGTAGTCCTTGAGCGTGCTGTTGGGGATCGCGTAGCCGGCCATGATGCCGAAGCCGATCTGCGCACCCGCCGGCGCGGCGAGCGCCGCGACGGCGACCGCGGCACCAACAATGAACCGTTTCATGAGAAAGTCCTCCGAATTGACAGAAAGGATCCGCGGCGAACGGCCGCGGGCACTACTCGCTGGACGATCGAGAGAGGGGGGACGCCACCGATGGCGTCCCGAACCGGGTCACGCCGCTTGCGCGAGAACGCTCGCGTCCAGCAGCCGCCGTACGCAGATCTCCGCGCAGCCGAACCGCCGCGTACAACCCGCACAGTCCCGCCGCACCTTCTCGGGGTAATGCGCGCGGTCGATGATCGTGTACCCGGCTCTCTCGAAGAAGTTCGGCGTCAGGGTGAGGGCGAACAGTTCGGCGATGCCGCGCCGGCGCGCCAGCGACTCAAGCCGCTCGACGATCGCGCGGCCCACACCCAGGCCATGCGCCTCGCGCGCGACCGCCACCGACGCGACCTCCGCGAGCGACGGCGAATACTCCTTCAGTGCGCCGCATGCGAGCACGCGACCGTCCGCTCCGCACGCGACCGCAAAGTCATCGAGTGCGATCCGCACGGAATCGGCGGTGCGCGGCAGCATGATCTTCTCCGCCGCGAAGGAATTCACGAGATCGACGATCGCCGCAACGTCTTGCGGCTCCGCCATGCGATACGTCACGCATTCGGTGTTCACAGGGCCCCCTCCAGGAGCGCGATCCCCCGCGCGAGCGCGGCGCGGTCCGCCACGAGCGGAGGCAGGATCCGGATCGTGTAGTCGCCGGCGCCGCAGAGCAGCAAGCCGGCGTCGCGCGCGCGCGACACGATCGTGGAAGCAGGCTCCATGACGTCCACCCCCCACATGAATCCGGCGCCCCGCACCGCGCGGATGCGTCCCGTGCGCAGCGCCACCGCGCGCAGCGCCTCGCCCATCCATTCGCCACCCGAGCGCACATGCGAGAGCAGTGCCGGATCGCTGAGGCGTTCGAGCACATGGTTCGCGACCGCCGCCACCACCGGGCCGCCGCCGAACGTCGTCCCGTGATCGCCGGGCTTGATCGCCGCCGCGATCTCCGCCGACATGAGCACCGCGCCCATCGGGAATCCCCCCGCCAGCGGCTTCGCGAGCGTCATGAGATCCGGCGTGATCCCGGAACGCTCGTGGGCGAAGAGCCAGCCGGTGCGGCCGAGTCCGCATTGCACCTCGTCGAGGATGAGCGCGGCACCGTGCGCGGCCGTCAGGTCGCGGATCGCGCGCAGGAATTCCGGCTCGAGCACGCGCACGCCTCCTTCGCCTTGCACCGGCTCCGCGATCACCGCCGCGACATCGTCCCCCTCCAGCGCGCGCTCAAGTTCCTCCGGATCGCGCTCGATGATCCGCACGCCGCCAGCGAGCGGCGTGAACGGCGCGCGATATTCGGGCCGGTCCGTGGCGGCGAGCGACGCGAACAGCCGCCCGTGGAATCCGCCGCGCAGCGCGATGATGGTGTGTTTCGCTTCTCCGCCGGTCACGCGCGCCCAGCGCCGCGCGAATTTGAACGCGCCCTCATTCGCTTCCGCGCCCGAGTTGCAGAAGAAGACGCTCGCCGCGAACGATCGCGCCACCAACGATTCGGCGAGCGCGCGCCCGGGGCCCGTGCGGAACAGGTTCGACGTATGCACGAGTCCGCTCGCCATCGCGTCGCGCACCGCCGCCGCGAGCCCCGGGTCGCCGTAGCCCAGTGCGTTCACGCCGATCCCGCTCGTGAAGTCGAGATAGGCGCGTCCCGCGTCGTCGAAGAGCTCGACGCCCGCGCCGCGCACGAACTCGATCGGCGGCCGCCGGTAGACACCGAGCAACGGTTCGACGGCCGCCATCTCGGGCGCGGCCGGCGGCGCCGCATTCTCCAGCATCGGGAGCGCGCTCACGCGGCCGCCAGTGCCCGGGTCACCAGCGTCCCCTCTGCATCATTGAGCAGCGAACCGATGCCGCCGATCCGAACGCGCCGCACGCCGCCGGTGAGTGCACGCGACGCGGCTTCGAGTTTGGCCACCATGCCGCCGCTCGCGGTGCCATCCGCGATCGCGCGCATCGCATCGGCGGCCGCCAGTTCCGCGACGCGTGCACCGCGAACGACCACGCCATCCACGTCGCTCACGAAGAGCAGTTCCGCCGCGCCGACCGCCGCCGCGATGATGGCGGCCGCATCGTCGCCGTTCACGTTGAGCGGCGCGCCTTCGGCGTGCCCCGTCTCCCGCGCCACCGGTGAGATCACGGGCACGTAGCCGCCGCTCATGAGATGGCGCAGCAGCTCGGCGTTCACGGTCTCAGGCGCGCCGACGCGGCCGAGCAGCGCGGCGGCGGCCACGCGCGCGCCGATCAGCGCGCCGTCCTCGCCGGAGATCCCCACGGCGTTCACGCCGGCCGAGATGAGCCGCGCCACCAGCTGTTTGTTCGCCGCGCCGGAGAGCGCCATGCGGACGAGCTCGACATCGGCGGCGGTCGTCACCCGCCGGCCACCAATGAAGGCCGGCTCCGCGCCCATCGCGCGCTGGAGTGCGCTCACCGTGCCGCCGCCGCCATGCACGATGCACACCGCGCCCGCCGATCGCGCGCATGCCGCCGCGAGCGCCTGCGGAAGACGCGGATCGTCCTGCGCGGCGCCGCCGACCTTGATGACGCGCATCACGAGGGGAGTCCCAAGGTCTCTTCGAGCCCCAGCAGCAGATTGGCGTTCTGCACCGCCTGCCCGGCGGCGCCTTTCATGAGGTTGTCGATCGCGGCCACTACCTGCAGCATCGGCTGGCGCACGCCGGCCACCGGACGCGCGGTCACGCGCATCACGTTCCGGCGCACGACCTCGCGCAGCGACGGCGCTTCGCTCGTGACCTCGATGAACGGTTCGTTCGCGAATTGCTCGCGCCAGGGCGCGAGCGCATCGGCCGGAAGGTGCGTCACCGGCACGAGTGATCGTCGCGAGGATCCCGCGCGCGACGGGAAGCAGATGCGGCGTGAACACGAGGTCCGCGTCGCTGCCGAACGACGCGAGCACCGCCCGCATCTCGCCCGTGTGCCGGTGCGAGTTCCCGAGCGCGTACGCGCGGAAGTCCTCGGCCACCTCGGCGAACAGCAGGTCGCGGCGCGGCGTGAATCCCGCGCCGGTCACGCCGCTCGCCGCGTTGATCGTGATCACCGCGCCGGGCGCGATGAGTCCCCGCGCCGCGAGCGGCACGAGCGCGAGCAGGGCCGCCGTCGCGTAGCATCCGGGGTTCGCCACCACGTCGGCGCCGCGCACATGGGCGCGCGCGAGTTCGGTGAGTCCGTACGGCACGCCGGCTGCCGCGGCCGCCGCGGCCGCCGGAGCGCCCGGCCGCAGGTCCGAAGAGAGGTCGACGACCTTGGCGCCGGCCCGCCGGGCCGATCCCACCCAGGCCGCGGACTCACCGTGCGGCAGCGCGCTGAAGATGAGCGCCGCCTCGGCGAGCGGCGCGTCCTCGGTCGCGGCGAGGGTGATCGTGCGCCCGCCCGCGTCCACGCGTTCGCCGCGCCGCGTGTCGGCCGCGGCGAACGCGAGCGTCATCCCCGGATGGCGCCCGACGAGCGCGAGCAGCTCGCGGCCGGCGTATCCGCTGGCGCCCAGGATCCCAATCGGGACTTTATGCATTGGGAATGCATAAATTCCCATCGACATATTGTCAATACGCCGGCCCGCGCCCTGGCCGACCGGTCCGCCGGCCGTTATGCTCCCGGCATGGCGAACAAGCGCGAACGGCAGGCCGGCATCCGTGATCTCATCAGCTCGCGCGCGGTCGAGAGCCAGGAAGAGCTGCGGCGCCTCCTCAAGCAGCGCGGCTGGGCGGTCACGCAATCCACCCTCTCGCGCGACCTGCGCGAGATGCGCGTCGCCCGCGTGCCCGCGCCGGGCGGCACGGTGCGCTACGCCCTCACCGGTGCCACCACCGACGACCGCCCGCCGCTCGAGGCGCTCCTGCCGCACCTGTACACCGAGATCGGCGGCGTCGGCGAGATGGTCGTGCTGCACACCCTGCCCGGCGGCGCGCAGCCGATCGGCGTCGCGCTCGATGCCGAAGAATGGCCGGAAGTCCTCGGCTCCGTCGCCGGCGACGACACCGTGCTCATCATCTGCCGCTCCGCCGCCGCGCGCGAGCGCCTCGCCCACCGCCTCCGCGCCATCGCCGGCGCCACCTGAGCGCGGCGGGACCGCCGTGCGCCTCTTGACGCCCGTGATCGGATAGACTAAATATGCACGCGGGTCGCATATTTATTCTTTCCCTTGCCTGCCTGCCCATGATCCGCACCATCGCCCTCGCGTACTCCGGCGGACTCGACACCTCGATCATCGTCCCCTGGCTCCGCGAGCATTACGACGCCCGCGTCATCTGCGTCGCCGCCGACATCGGACAGGGCGAGGAGCTCGACGGCGTGCGCGCCAAGGCGATCGCGTCCGGCGCCGAAGAGTGCTACGTGGAGGATCTCCGCGAGGAGTTCGTCGACGCAGTTCATCTGGCCCACGCTGCGCGCCGGCGCGATCTACGGCCGCAAATACCTCCTCGGCACCTCCATGGCGCGCCCGCTGATCGCGCGCCGGCAGGTCGAGGTCGCGCGCGCCGTCGGCGCCGATGCGCTCGCCCACGGCTGCACCGGCAAGGGCAACGATCAGGTGCGCTTCGAACTCACGTACGCCGCGTTCGCGCCGGATCTCCCGGTGATCGCGCCGTGGCGCGAGTGGGACATCCGCAGCCGCGAGGACGCGCTCGATTACGCGCGCCGCCACAACGTCCCCGTCGCCGCGACGGCCGACGAAGATCTATTCGCGCGACCGCGAACATCTGGCACCTCTCGCACGAGGGCGGGATCCTCGAGGATCCGAACAGCGTGCCGCCCGCCGACCTGTTCGATGCTCACGACCGATCCCGCCGCCGCGCCCGCGGCGCCCGAGGACGTCACGATCAGCTTCGAGGCCGGCACGCCGGTCGCGTCAACGGCGCCGCGCTCGGCCCGATCGCGCTCCTCACGACGCTCAATCCATCGGCGGCAGGCACGGCATCGGCCGCATCGACCTCGTCGAGGATCGTCTCGTCGGCATGAAGTCGCGCGGCGTGTACGAGACGCCCGGCGGCACGCTGCTCTACACCGCGCATAGCGAGCTCGAGCAGCTCGTGCTCGATCGCCGCACGCTCGCGGCGAAGGATCTCATCGCGCCGCGCTACGCCGATCTCGTCTATGAAGGCCGCTGGTGGACCACCGAGCGCGAGGCGTACGACGCGTTCGTGGACGTCGACGCAGGAGCGCGTCACCGGCTCGATCACACTGCGCCTCGCGCGCGGCACGGTCACGATCGCGGGCCGCGCGAGCGAGCACGCACTGTACGACGAGCGCTTCGTCACGTTCGGCGAGGACGATGTGTACGAGCAGAGCGACGCGGCCGGCTTCATTCGCCTCTTCGGGCTGTCGACGCGCGTACGCGCGCTCAAGGACCAGGAGCCGCCGCGAAGCGGGAAGCGCTGCCGCGGCCCGGGCCGAGCCCCGAAGTCGCGTGGCCGATCGCATGACGCCGCTCAAACTCGACGGCGCCGCCGTCGCACAAGCTCTGGGGAGGCCGCTTCGGCGGCGACTCCGCACCCGAGCTCGATGCGCTCAATCGCTCGATCGGCGTCGATTTCCGCCTCTGGCCATTCGACATCCGACTCTCGAAAGCGTGGGCCGTCGCGCTCTGGCACGCCGGCGTCGCTCACGCTCGACGAGAGCCGCACGCTCGAACACGGCCTCGATGCGGTCGCGGCGCGCCTCGCCGCCGGCGCCGCGCCCGTTCCGATCGGACGAAGACGTGCACACGCTGATCGACCGGCTCCTGCACGACGAAGTGGGCGACGTCGCCTCGCAACTGCACACCGGCCGCAGCCGCAACGATCAGGTCGCGACGGCCACACGGCTCTGGGCGATGGACGCCGTGTCCACGCTCGACGCCGCGGTGCGCACGCTGCAGCAGTGTGATCGTCGCGCACGCGAGCGATCTGCACCACGCGCGCGCACTCATGCCCTCGTACACGCACATGCAGCGCGCGCAGCCGGTCGCGGCGCGCATTGGATGCTGTCGCACTTCTGGCCGCTCGATCGCGATCGCGGGCGCCTCGCCGCCGCGTCACGCGCCGCCGCCTCGCTCCCGCTCGGCTCCGGCGCGATCGCGGGCTGCGCGTATCCGGTCTCGCGTGTTCTCCTGCAGGAGACGCTCGGCTTCGCGCGCCATCTCGCCCAACAGCATCGACGCCGTGAGCGATCGCGACTTCGTCGCCGAGGTGCTGTTCGCCGCCGCGCATGCTCGGCGTGCACCTCTCGCGGCTCGCCGAGGATCTCATGCTCTTCGGCTCGAGCGAGTTCGGATTCGTGCGGTTCGGCGAACGCTTCACGACCGGTTCGAGCATGATGCCGCAGAAGCGGAATCCCGACGCGCTCGAACTCGCGCGCGGGTCCGGCGCCGCGTGCTCGGCGATCTCGTCGCGCTGCTGGCGACGATCAAGGGACTGCCGAGCGGCTACAACAAGGATCTGCAGGAGGACAAGCGCGCGTTGTTCGACGCGGTCGACGGCATGACGCTGCGTGCTGCCGGCCGTCGCGGGAGCGCTCGCAGAGTGCGACGTTCGACTCGACCGGATGAACGCGGCGCTGTCGAGCACGATGATGGCGACCGATCTCGCGGATTATCTCGTCGCGAGAGGCGTGACGTTCCGTGAGGCGCACGGCGCCGTCGGGCGACTGGTGCGGGAGGCCGAGTCCGCCGGCGTCGAACTCCACGCGCTGCCGGTCAAGTCGTTCGCGCAGGCGCACGCCGCGTTCGGGACCGAGCTAGGCGACGCGCTCTCGGCGGAAGCGAGCGTCGGGCGCCGGGAGGTCGAAGGCGGGACCGGCCCCAACGCCGTGACCGCGCAGCTCGAGGCCGCCGTCGCGACGCTCGCCGTTCCAGTGGATGTTCCGCGCGGCAACGCACTGCACCTCGCGCGCGAATAGCCGCCCGTCGCTGCGCGGCCGCGAATGAAAAAGGCGGCACTCTTTCGAGTGCCGCCTTTCTCATTCGACCGTGGTCGGCGCGTTAGCGCTTGGTCACGTTCTCTGCCGCCGGACCCTTCTGGCCCTGCACGATGTCGAACTCGACCGCCTCACCCTCGGCGAGCGACTTGAAGCCGCTGCCCTGGATGGCGCTGTAGTGCACGAAGCAGTCCTTCTGCCCGTTGTCGGGCGTGATGAAACCGAACCCCTTCGCGTCGTTGAACCACTTCACTTTGCCTGTCGTACGCATTCCAAACTCCTGAATGATGATTGATGCAGGGAGCGGAATGCGCCTGACCCTGACCAAGTGATGCCTGACGCGAGCGGATTTGCCAACGCGCCGAGCTCCACCTGCTTTCCCGAAACTACAAAACCCGGACGAGAGAGCCGCCCGGGTCCTCTAACGAGAATGCGGGTGGTGCCTGGCCCGAATATAGGCCTGCCCCGGTGTCGGGGCAATAGTGGACTTTAGGCCTACGGGGTGGCGGGGGCGGCTATCGGGTTCACTCCGACCACATAATAGTTCGTGTCGCCGAAGCAGCTGGTCGGCACACCCTTGTGCTGCTCGTAGATGATCGCGACCCGCTGGCCCGCCATTCCCCGCAGCAGCTGCGCGACCGAGTCGTTCCGAACCGAGAAGTCGAAGACCTCGGGCATCGTGCCCGGGAGGTTCGCCATCGCGAGCTCTCCCTCCCAGGTCTTACAGATCCAGCCCTTCTCCGAGAATTTCTGCACGAAGCCCACGCGGTCGCCCTTCGAGTAGGAGAAAGCGAGCGCACTCCACGTCTACATCGTGAACACCACCACGGGAACGAGGATCAGCGAGCGCCAACCATCGCTTCCCCTGAGCTTCTTGGGCGCCGCTCCGCCTGTCGCGGGCGCTGCATCGGTCGCGTTCGTCATGATCGCTCGCCTCAGAGGTGATCCCGCTATCCCTCACCAATCTATGCCGCCGCTCCTGGGCGCGAGGCGCCCCGGCATCCCCCTCGCTCCGGCGGTCGTCTATCTTTCCCATCATGGCCTTCCTCGCGCGGCGCACCACCGGAACGGTACGGGTCGGCGGCGTGCCAGTCGGTTCGGGGCATCCCGTGGTGGTCCAGTCGATGACCAACACCGACACCGCGGACGCCGCCGCCACTGCCACGCAGGTCGCCGCGCTCGCGCGCGCCGGCTCCGAGCTGGTGCGCGTCACCGTGAACAACGATGAGTCCGCAGCGGCCGTGCCCGAGATCATGCGGCGGCTCGCGGACACGGGCGTCGTCGTCCCGGTCATCGGCGACTTCCACTACAACGGACATCTGCTGCTCGCCAAGTATCCCGACTGTGCGCGCGCGCTCGCGAAGTACCGCATCAATCCCGGCAATGTCGGCGGCCAGCATCGCGACGAGAATTTCCGCACGATCGTCCAGGTCGCGATCGACCACGGCAAGCCGGTGCGCATCGGCGTGAACTGGGGATCGCTCGACCAGGATCTCCTGACACAGATGATGGACGCGAACGCGAGGCGCCCGGAGCCGCGCGAGGCGAAAGAGGTCTATATCGAAGCGATGATCGAGAGCGCGCTGCGGTCCGCGCGCGCTCGCCGAAGAGACGGGACTCGGGCACGACCGCATCATCATCTCGGCGAAGGTCTCGCGGGTGCAGGATCTCTCGATGTCTACCGTCGCCTCGCCGCGCGCTGCGACTATCCGCTGCACCTCGGCCTCACCGAGGCGGGGCTCGGAATGAAGGGCATCGTCGCGACGACCGCGGGGCTCTCGATCGTGCTCGGCGAGGGAATCGGCGACACGATTCGCGTGTCGCTCACGCCGAGCCCGGGCGGCGATCGCACCGAAGAGGTGCTGCGTCGCGCAGCAGATCCTGCAGTCGCTCGGACTGCGCAGCTTCACGCCACAGGTCACCGCATGCCCGGGGTGCGGCCGCACGACGAGCACGTTCTTCCAGCAAATGGCGGAGGACATCCAGAGGATATCTGCGCGAGCAGATGCCCGTCGTGGCGCGACCGTCATCCCGGCGTCGAGGAGATGAGAGTCGCGGTGATGGGCTGCGTGGTGAACGGTCCCGGAGAGTCGAAGCACGCGAACATCGGGATTTCGCTGCCGGGCACGGCCGAAGATCCCAAGGCGCCGGTGTATGTGGACGGCCAGCTCGCGCGTCACGCTCAAGGGCGATGAGATCGTGCCGGAGTTCCTGAAGATCCTCAAGGACTACGTCGCGCGTGCCTACCCCGCGAACGGCGCGTAGCGGCGTTCAGTCGTTCGCGCGGTAGCGCTCGAGCTCTCTTCACGACCGCGTCGAGCTCCGTCATGATCGGAGCATCGAAACCGGCGGCACGCAACCGGCGCACGAGTTCGCCGTACCAATCGAGCGTGCCCGCGCGCCCCGCCGAGAAGCGGCTCCAAATGGATTCGGGGAATTCCGTGCGGCGCAGATTCGCCAACAGCGTGCTCGCCATGTGGACGCTCACGGCCGCCATCACCCAGTGACCGCGCGGGGAGGCCAATGCGAGGCGGTCGAGTTGGTCTGTCTTGCGTTCCGGCGGCGAAAGTTCTACTCCATCATCATCGCTGCGGCGCTCGACGATGCTCAGCGCCGTGTCCTGCACCCCCGTGCCGAACTTCTCGGCGATGCGGCTGTTCAGCATCTCCCGAGGTGTAGCCATCACGAATGAAGTCCTCGACCGCGTCAACGACGATCGCAGAAACGATCGTCTCCTCATCCTGGCCGTAGCGGGCGAGAATGAGCGCGACGTTCGGCGCTGATATAAGGTAGGGGAGGCGCGTGCCCTTTCGCGTCTCTTGGTCGTGATGCTTCGTCGCGAAGGCGAAGGCGTGATTGATGGAATCGGAATAGCCAAGCATCGTTGCGACAACTTAACGCGGGCCGCGCCCGAGCGGGGCGAGAAGGCCTAGCGGGTCGCTGACAAGTATTATGAGTGCGATTCGCACTTTAGTTGCGATGTAACGTAAAAGTATAGCGCTTTCTAATGGGGTTCCGCAGGTTGCAATGGTCCAAAGACCTGCCCCTGGCGAGCTGCAAACAGATCAGCTATAACAGACCGTCTATTACTGTGGCCCACCGAGCCGAGAGGGAGCCTTAATCGGCGATAATGTGCAACAATTTGTATCGATTTCAGAATTGCGGGTCATCAATCCAAGCATTATTGGAACAATAAGTAGCAATTTCCCCGTTGCCGGGAATCGGCGCACGCTTCGTGCATTACAGCACTCCGCCCGGGGGCCGCTCGGGCGTGGTTTGCTGTCCCAGGCAGCTGCTTCTCGAAGGGTTCTTGGAGATGCCATGACGCGATCGAGCGATTCACCGAAGCGTGCCGGGTTCACACTGATCGAGCTGATGATCGTGATCACGATGATCAGTATCCTCCTCGGCATCGCCGTGTGGAAGGTGGACGTTGCACGGTATCAGATCAACGGAGACCAGCAGGTCGTCGGCACGGCGTTCATTTCGGCGCAGCGGCAGGCGATCGCGAAGCAGTACAACGTCATCGTCATATTCGATGATGTGGGCAACACGCTGAGGATCGTCGGCGACGCCAACAACAACGGACAGTTGGATGCCGGTGAGCCCGTACGGTCGATCTACTTGGGTGATCGTGTACGGTACGGGATCGGATCCGCGAGCCCGCTGGCATGGGGTGCGAGCCCGATCAGCTTCACGCAAACGGAGGGGTCCACCGGCCTTCCCGCGGTGACCTTCTACCGGAACGGCAGCGCGAGTGAATCCCGGGGCATTCTATCTCGCTTCGACTCGCGCTCTGGTCGATCCGACGTTCGCGAAAGATGTGCGCGCCATCCATGTCGAGCGTGCCACGGGCCGCGCGGAATGGTGGCACTACAATGGTTCCACTTGGATCCGAGGCTTCTGATGCGCCTGACTGCTTCCCGTCGCGGATTCTCGCTTGCCGAGATCATGGTGGCGCTGGTGATCCTCAGCGTGATCGTGATGGGCCTCGCGAGCACGACGATCACATTCATGCATGAGACCACGGTCGATTACAGCCGGGTGCGTGCATCGACGTCGGCCGACACGCGGATCGCCGAGATCCGCGGCTGGCCCGACTACACGGCCATCTCGGCGACCTTTGCCGGCGTGCAGTCGAACTATCCGGAACCGGGCTGGACGCGCACGACTACGGTCGCGCGCGATACGTCGGTCACGACGGGCTGCGGCTTTCCGACGTTCCCCGCGTGCCCGAACAACGATATCACACACGTGACGGTCACCGTCACCTCGCCGACATTGTCGGCGCCGGTGAGCCGGTCGATCTCCATCGCTGCGTTCTGAGGCTGACTCCTATGCGCAACCGCCGTGCGATGTCGCTGCTCGAGCTGCTCATCGCGATCGTCATTATGGGTGTCGTGATGGGCGCGGCCATGAACTTCTTCATTGGCCAGTCCAAGTCGTTCCGCCGCGGAGCGAGCGATGTGACCCTGCTCCAGAACCTTCGCTTCGGCGCCGACTTGCTGAACCAGCACTTCCGTTCCGTGGGCGCGAACACGATCGCCGGGCAGCCGCCGGTCATCTACGCCGACGCGAACTCGTTCTCGTTCAACGCCGACTACGCGACGAACACGCCGGGCGACCACAACGCCATCTACTATACGCCGAACGCGCCGGCTTCCGAGGTCGACGCGATCACGACGGGCAATCAGATCACCGTGCCGGGCGGCAGCTCGCTCGTGTATCCGGTGTTCGACTACAAGATCGATTCCGTGATCATGAGTCCTGCCGAGATGATCACCTTCTGGTTCGCGCCCGACACCGAGACCGCGCGCACCGATGATTACGTGCTTTTCCGCCAGGTGAACAATTCGCCGCCGGAAGCCGTGGTCCGCAACATCCTCCAGGATACGGTGCCGTTCTTCCAGTACATGTACCTGAAGGACTCCGCGAACCTCAAGAGCATCGATACCGTGAAGTCCGGTTCGCTCCCGCTGGAATTCGATTTCACGTCCGACACCATCAAGACGCGGCTTATCACCAATCTGCGCGCCGTGATCGTGAGCTACATCGTGACCAACGGGCTCACAGGACCCGCCGAGCGTACGCGCCCCATGTCGTTGATCGCGCCCTTCCCGAACATGGATGACCGCGAGCTGGAGACGTGCGGTAATGACCCGGTCGCGATGTCGGCCCCCACGATCTCAACGTCGGACAGTCTTAGTGTGAACATCACCTGGACCGCCGATGGCGATGAGGCGTCGGGCGAGCGGGACATCATGAATTATCTGCTCTGGCGCCGGCGCGTCGGCGATTCGACGTGGGGTGCGCCGTTCGTGTCGATCCCGGCCGGCAGCCCGCCAACGTACACCTTCCTCGACTCGTCGGTCCCGCAGGATACTCTCGATGTGAACTGGGAGTATGCTGTCGCGGCGCAGGATTGTACGCCGTCTTATTCGGATGCCGTCAAGACCGCTGGTAGTGTCATCATCAAGGCCGCCCCATGAAGAAGACCACGTCGCAGATCACGTCCTCGGAGGTACGACCCATGAAGAAAGCGCGCACCACGACCAAGCGTCGCGGCGCCGCGTTGATGGCGGTGCTGCTGGTGATGCTGGCCGTCATGGCCATCATCGTCGTCGCATCGACCACCACGCTGAACGCCCGGTTGATCGCCAAGAACAGTGAGCGATCCGTCGTGCTCTACGACGCGGCCGAAGCGGCCGTCGAAGAGATCCGCAACCTGGTCAATACGCACCCGGGTGACAGCACCTTCTTCCAGGACAGCGGCGAAGTGCAGCTCGAGACGCACGTGCCGGTGAAGGACGCGAGTGGGACGATCATCCCGCACGTGTACCGCACCACCTGGGCCGGCCCGAGCTTCAGCACCACGGGTGAGTTCGGGATCTTCGGGACGATCATCGCCAAGGTCGAGGACGATTACGGCAACGTCGTCTATCACCGTGGCACGATCTTCCAGGATACGTTCGCGAAGTACGCCTACTTCTCCAACAGCGAAGCCGGCATCTACTTCGGCGGCGGCGACCAGATCTTCGGCCCCGTCCACTCGAACGACTTCATCAGCATCGCCGCGTCGGGCGCCGAGTTCCACGACAAGGTGACCACGGCCAAGACGATCGTGAACAAGCCGAACGGCATCTTCGACAAGGGCGTCACGCAGAAAGTGCCGGTGATCAAGATGCCGTCCACCACGCTGCTCACACAGCTCAAGGGTCTGGCGACGGTCGGCAGCACGTCGATCCTCGGCGACAACGTAGGCGGCCAGGGCGAGGCGACCACGCGCATCGAGTTCATCGCGCTCGATCTCAATCAGGATGGCGACTCGAGCGACGATGACGAAGGCTTCATGCGCGTCTTCCAGTCGACGCCAGGAACGACGGTCTTGAAGGCGCAGTACGTCGTCGCCGCCAACACCGGTCAACGTGAACTGCGGCCGGCGTGATCACGCAGACGGCCCGCGCCAACATCAATTGCGGCGCGGAGGTGCTTCCGCTTGGCAGTAAGACGTTCAAGACCGTGAATGCCGTTGGCGGTGGTGCGCCCCGGCCGGGCGCTGCTCAACAGCTTCCCCGGTCGCGGGAAGTGCTACCTGGGCGGCGATCCAATGCTCAACCCGGTCGCCGGTCAAATGGGTGTGTTCACCCCGAACATGGGACCAGTCAATCAGGCCGGCTCCTGGAAGCTGTCCCCGATGCCGATCGATCCGCGGCTCGGCAGCGCCGGCCTCAATCGCCCCGACAGCGCGTATCTCTGGCCGCTCAGCCACACGCTCAATCCGAACTTCAAGGGCGTGATCTTCGTGGACGGCAAGGTCGCGATCAGCGGCAAGGTGCGCGGCCGGTTCACGCTCGCGTCGCCCTACGATATCGTGATCGCAGATGACGTCACGCTGCAGGACAACGCCGCAAGTGACTGTGCCGACTATCTCGGCCTCTTCTCGGGCGCGAACGTCGTGATGGCGGACAATCTGCTCAACTCGCCACAGATGCTCGGATCGGCTCCCGACTCGGTCATGCACTTGTCGTCGACCCAGGATGAGATCGTGCAGGCGACGATCCTCGCGCTCGGCGGCTTCGTGGTCGAGAACTACAGCACCGGCGTGGCGCAGGGCGAGTCCTGCGGCGCCGACTCCGCCGGCCGCGGCTGTCTCTTCCTCACCGGCGGCATCATTCAGGGAACGCGCGGTTCGGTGGGTACTCTGAACGCCGGCCAGACCCAGGGCGTGTACGGCTACATCAAGCGGTACGCGTTCAACGTGTGCGGACTCACCTTCCCGCCGCCGTATTTCCCGACGACGGGCCGGTTCACTGCGAACCGTACGTACGAGATGGATCCGGTGAATGCGGACATCCACCCGTACTACAAGATCCCGAAGCCGGTGTCGCTCGTGGCGCTGTACAAGAAGCCGCCACCGCCGCCGCCGGCTCCGCCGGGACCGCCGCCTAAGCCAGCTCCACCACCGCCGCCGCCGGTGCCGAAGCCGCCACCGCCGCCGCCGCTGCCGAAGCCGCCACCGCCGCCGCCACCGCCGCCGCCGCTGCCGAAGATCTAGAGCGGAAGGCTGCATGAAAAGAAAGAGCCCGGGTGCGAAACTGCACCCGGGCTCTTTTCATTGCGACGTGCGCGACTACTGGACCGTGATCGTTCCCTTCATGCCGAGCGCGAGATGCGGGAAGCAATGGAACGCATACGTGCCCGGGGGAATGTTGGCGAAGGAGACCGTGTACGTCTCGTTCGGCTGGATCAGGAGCGGTCCCTCGAGCGCGCCCATGCTGTGATCGCCGGGCATGTTCGCCGCGAGCGCGGTCTGAACGTTCGCGGGGATCGTCGTGGCGTCGAAGCCGACGTTGTGCGGACCGCCGCTCACGTTGTGGAAGCGGATCGCGTCGCCGGCCTTCACGGTGATCGTATTGGGGACGAAGTGATATGTGGTGCCATCCAGCTGCATGTTGACGTCGACCGTCTTGCCGGACACCGGCGCGGGCGCTGAGGCGGGCGCAGCTGCCGGTGCAGCAGCGGGAGCGGCCGCAGCGGCCGGAGCGGCACTGTCGGACTTCGCAGCGCTCTTATCCGAACCGGCGCAGGCGCCGATCGCGAACACGGTCGCGATGAGTGCGAGGCTGTTCAACTTCATTGCGTGGATTCTCCAGGAGGAAGTGCGGGATTGACGGATTCGTCCGCGGTCGGCCGCGGAACTTGTGAACCTATTCACATGGTGCGACAAAGACAATCGCGCGCGAGTGGGAGCGCGTGGAACGATGTCGCAGCGCTCCAGTCATTGCACCTTTCTGCGGACCGAGTGACGGAGTCCATATAAGCCATATTACAACTCTAATTACTGTTTTTATTGTGTTATCAGCAGTCGCATACTATACTCTTGGCGTCCGGCAGGCCTGTGTACACCCCAGCCCGCGAGAGTCGTCTGTCGATCCCACTCTGGTTGCAACGATCACTCGGAGCCACCCGCACGGCGATCCTCTCGGAGCTGCAGCGCGAGCCGATGACTGTCGAGCAACTCGCGCGCATTCTCGCGATCGCGCCGAGCGCCGTGCGAACTCATCTCGCGCTCCTTGAGCGCGATGGCATCATCGAGCGTCTCACGGTGCACCGCGCTTCGCCCGGCAAGCCGGCGCACGCGTATCGGGTCGCCGAATCCGCCAGCGTCTTCCTCTCCAGTGCCTACGCACCGGTGGCGCTGCATCTCCTCGAAGCGCTCCAGGAGAAGCTCCCTTCGCACGAGATCTCCGGCATGCTCCGCAGCGCGGGGCGGCGTCTCGCCTTCCGCCATCGCACGAACAGCGTGCGTCTGCGCGCACGCGTCGCCGACGCGGCCGCCGCGCTCACGCAGCTCGGAGGCGCGGCGCGGATCGCCGAGCAACCGGGCGCTTATGTGCTCACGAGCGAGGGCTGCCCGCTCGCCGCGATGACCGGCGATCACCTCGCCGCGTGCGGCATCCTCGAAGCCTTCGTCGGTGAGATCGTCGCGGCCCCTGTGCGGCACCGCTGCGCACACGGTGATCGCGCGCGATGCATCTTCGAGATCGCGAGCGAGCACGCCGCACCCGACGCCAGCGGACACTCCGGCGAATGATCGTCATCCCTGCGCTCGACCTGCGGGCCGGCGCCTGCACTCAAGCATCCACGCTGCCGCTCGCCGCCGAGATCCGGTCGGACGATCCGATCGACGCCGCGCACGTGTGGCAGCGCCATGGTTTCCATCGGATCCACGTGATGGATCTCGACAGTCCGGACTCGCACAGCGGACGCAAGGAGATCGTGCGAGAACTCCTCGCCGAGGTACCGCTCGTGACGCAGGTCGGGGGCGGCGTGAACAGCGGGGACCAGGTCGAGCAACTCCTTGGCAACGGCGCGGCGTTCGTGATCCTGGGTGGGCGGGCGCTCACGGATCCCGAATGGCTCGCGGGGACCGCCGCGACCTTTCCCGATCGGCTCATTGTCGCGACACGCGTCGGCGGCCGTTACATCAATGCCGGGGAGCGCCGCGCAGGTCAGACCGTGCTGGATCTCGCGGATGAGATCGGCGATTTGCCGCTCGCCGGCCTGTTGCTGGCGCCGGAGTTCTCGGGCGACCGCATCACCCACGAGGACCTCTTCCTGCTCGACGACCTCGCCGGTGCCTCCCACCACCCGATCCTCGTCGCCGGCGGCGTACGATCGTTCCAGGACCTTCGGGCCATGCAGGAACGGCACGTCTCGGGTGTGATCGTCGGCCGCGCGTTGTACTCTGGAGCCCT
This sequence comes from uncultured Gemmatimonadaceae bacterium, assembly GCA_963737845.1. GTDB lineage: Bacteria > Gemmatimonadota > Gemmatimonadetes > Gemmatimonadales > Gemmatimonadaceae > DATKOH01. Next base: position 957,841 of record CAVTUD010000003.1, read on the forward strand.
GGATGCGCGTCTCGTAGCAGAGGAGTTCGGCGACTGATGGCCTGTGCATTGCGCCTGCTCCGTCCCATCATTCAGCACCACTATGCTTGACCTCTCGGGCCTCGATTTCGACAAGAACGGCGGCGTCGTCACGGTCGTGACGCAGGACGCGGCCAGCGGCATGGTGCTCATGGTCGCGCAACTCGACCGCGAGGCCCTGCAGCGCACGCTCTCGACCGGCGAGATGCATTATTTCTCCGAGGCGCGCGGCGCGTGGCACAAGGGGACGAGCAACGGCAACACGCAACGCGTGGTCTCGCTCGCGGCCGACTGCGACGGCAATGTCCTGCTCGCCCGCGTGGTCCCCAAGGGACCCGCCTGCCACACCGGTTCGCTCTCCTGCTTCGTGGGCCCGGAAGGGATGAGCGACGCCCTCTCGGCGCTGGACGCCAGCATCGCCGGCCGCGCCGCGAACGCCGAGGTCGACCGCTTCGACGCCGCCGCGGCCACACTCCCGGAGAGCTACACCGAGCAGCTCCTCGAGGACCGCAACCTTCGGCTGCGCAAACTCGGTGAGGAAGCGCGCGCGCTCATCTCCGCCTGCGCCGACGGCGATCTTCCGCGGGCCACCGAGGAGGTCGCCGACCTCCTGTACCATGCGCTCGTCGCGCTCCGCGCCGCCGGCGGATCGCTGTCCGACGTGCAGCGAGTCCTGGCGAGGCGAGCGACTCCCGCGGTCGCGGCGCGGCCGGTCAAGCGCGAACTGTCGAACAAGGATCGCAAGAAGTGACCGGCCTCGCGGCGCGACTCGACCCACGGCGCCTGCGCCACGAAGAGTCGCTCGCACCGTACACGACGTTTCGTATCGGTGGGCCCGCCGACCTCTTCTACGAAGCGACCAGCGCCAATGATCTCGCGTCGGCGGTGCTCGCGGCGCGCGAGACCGGAACGCCCTATTTCGTTCTCGGGCTCGGCGCGAACATCCTCATCGGCGATCGCGGCTTCCGCGGCCTGGTCATCCGGAACGCCGCCGCCGCGATCCAGTGGAAGCCCGATGGACGCGTCATCGCCGAAAGCGGCGCGATCATGCGCGAACTGATCCTCGGCGCCGTGGAGCGCGGATGGTCGGGGCTCGAACATTTCGTGGGGATCCCCAGCACCGTCGGCGGCGCGATCTGGCAGAATCTGCATTTCCTGTCACCGGCGCCCGAACGCGGACGCACGGTGTTCATCGAGGAAGTGTTCGCGTCGTGCGACATCCTGAGCGCCGAAGGCGCGCGCCGCACGGTCGACAAGGAGTACGTGAAGTTCGGCTACGACGACAGCGTGTTCCATCACCGCGACGACATCGTGCTGCGCGCCGAGTTCGCGCTCGAGCGCGGCGATCCCGCGACCATGCATCGCGTGCTCCAGGAGAATCTCGCGTGGCGCGGCGCGCGGCATCCCTGGCTCGATTGGCACCCGAGCGCCGGTTCCATCTTCAAGAAGATCGACGGCGCCGGCGCCGGCCGGCTCGTGGATCAGTGCGGCCTGAAGGGGCGCCGGGTGGGCAATGCGCAGATCTCGCATCTGCATGCGAACATCATCGTGAACCTTGGCCATGCCACCGCCCGCGACGTGCGCGAGCTGATCGGCGTCGCACAGGAGGCGGTGCGAGCGCGATTCGCGCTCGAGCTCACGCCGGAGATAAAATTCGTGGGAGAATTCTGAGCCTCACCGCTCAGCGCGCGTCCACCCAGCGCTGCCACTCCTCCTCTGCGAGCCCGATGGTGACGCGCTGCTGTTGCCGCACGAGCGGAAGTCTGAGCAGACCGGGCTCTTCGGCGAGCAGTTCGAGCCAATGATCGTCCGAGTAGCGGGAATGCTGCAATCCGAGATCCTGATACCGGCGCGCATTGCTTGTCGATCATCGCCGTCAGGCCGAATTTCTGCGCGAAGCGGCGCAGTTCTCCCAGGGCCGCCGCGCGCTGGGTCAGATCCACGTAGTGGGTCTTCACCCGGCGCTCGGCGAAGAACCGAAGTGCTTTGCGCGTATCGGCATTCTTGTTCACGCCGAAGATCTGGACTTCCATCCCATGACGCTATCGCCGCGGCGACGACGCGGAAAGTGCCGGATGACGTCGTGACAAATGCCTTTCGCGCGCCTCTCTGGCTGCGCAACCCTCATGCGCAGACGCTTTGGGGGAAGTTCGTGCGCCGCACGACTGTGCCGCCGACACGCATGGAGCGTTGGGAGCTTCCCGACGGCGACTTCCTCGATCTGTGCCGGCTCAATGCGCCGGCGGGTCGCCCGCGTCTGATCTTCCTGCATGGTCTCGAGGGCACTCCTCGCTCGCATTATGCGCAAGCGTTCTTCGCGGATGCGCACCGCCGAGGCTGGGCCGCCGATCTCCTGCTGTTCCGTTCGTGCGGCGACGAGCCCAACCGCCTGCTCCGCTCGTATCACTCCGGCGAGACGGGTGATCTCGACTTCGTGGTGAGCCGCCTCGTCGCCGCCGAGCCGGACCGGGCATTGGTGCTGGCGGGCGTTTCGCTCGGCGGGAATGTGCTGCTCAAGTGGCTCGGTGAGCGTGGCGGGAACGTGCCCCCGCAACTCGCCGGCGCCGCGGCGATCTCCGCGCCGCTCGACCTCGCCCGGGGAAGCAAATACCTGGAGCGAGGGTTCTCGCGAGTCTACGCCGCGCATTTCCTGAGGACCCTGCGAGCCAAGGCGCGCGAGAAGGCTGCGCGATTCCCAGGCCAGGTTCGCCTCGCCGCGGTCGAGGCTGCGCGAACCCTGTGGGAGTTCGACAATGTCATGACCGCACCGGTACACGGCTTTCGTGACGCCGCGGATTATTACGCGCGGTCGAGCGCGATCCGCTTCCTGCACGCGATCCGTGTTCCGACACTGGTACTGAACGCGGCCGACGACCCCTTCCTGCCCGCCGAGGTGCTCAATGCCGCGCGCACCATCGCACTCGACAATCCGGCGCTCCGCATCGAGTTTCCTGAACATGGCGGGCATGTGGGATTCGTCGGGGGGACCGTCCCGTGGCGCCCACGATACTATGCCGAGCGCCGTGCACTCGATTTCGTCGAGGCAGCTTTAGCAGCGCGCGTTGATGGAGGCGCACGCACGCGGTAGGTTGCCTCGTTACCTGTACTACTTCGCCAGGAGCGACGTCATGTCCCGTTTCCGGATCTTCAGTGCTGCATTCCTCGTCCTCGTGGGTGGCTCAATGGGCGCACAGTCCAAGGCCATGCCGGCGGACATGCACCATGATCACGCCGTCGCGAGCGTGTCGGCCGCCGCTCCGGCGGACAGCACGCTGCCCGCGGACGCGGCGGGAGCTGCCGCGCGGCTCGCGGCATCGCCGCGGCATCGCGAATATGTGATGATCTCGGTTGGCGGCACCGATTCCATCGGCGCGTGGATCTTCTATCCGCAGCGGAGCACGAAAGCGCCGGTCGTCGTTGTGGTGCACGAGATCTTCGGCATGTCCACGTGGGTCCGCGGCGTCGGCGACCAGTTCGCCGCGGATGGGTTCATCGCCATCGCGCCTGATCTTCTCACGGGCAAGAAGATCCCCGGCGGATCGGACAGCGTGACGGTGGATTCCGCGAGGAAGCTGATCGCGATGCTCAAGCCGGAGGATGTGCAGCGCGATCTGATCGCCGTCGCGAACTACGCGATGCACCTTCCTTCGGCCCTGCCCCGCTACGGCATCGTTGGATTCTGCTGGGGTGGCGGCGTCTCGTTCCTCGATGCCGCCGCGTCGCCGGGCGTGCTCGCTTCGGTCGTCTACTATGGCGTGTCGCCGGATTCTTCATGGATCAAGAAGGTGCACGCGCCGGTGCTCGGTCTGTACGGAGGCATGGACAACCGAATCACATCAATGGTCCCGGCGACGGACAGCACTCTGAAGTCGCTCGGCCGCACGTATCAGCCGACCATCTTCGCCGGCGCGGGGCACGGATTCCTGCGCGACCAGATGGGCATGAGCGGCGCGAACATGGCGGCGGCGCAGACTGCGTGGCCGGCTACGATCGCCTGGTTCCGAAAGTACCTCGAGCTGCCGGCGTCGAAATAGCATGCTCTACATGACGCTCGGCTTTCTGCTCGCAGGGCTCGTCGCCGGCGTCATCAGCATGGTCGGAGGCATCGATCAGCGCGAACGGTACAGCGTCCGTGTGCGGTATCTGAATCTGCCGATCTTCGCCGCATTCGCGACGGTGTTCGGTGTGGTCGGATACCCATTGTTCCGCTACACCGCGCTCAACCCCGCGGCGATCCTGGCGATCGCCGCGGCGAGCGCCGGTGCGGCGGCGGCCGGCATGGTCGGCGTCATCGCGGGGTGGGCCGTGCCGAGCGCGTCACGGGAAGTGAAGGATCCGCGATACGATCTGCAGGGTCACTTCGCGCGCGTGACGAAGGCCGTGGGTAGCGGCGCCGGGGAGATCGAGTACACGGCGGATGACGTGGTGCGCCGCGCCGAAGCGCGGAGTCTCGATGGCGGCGTGATCGACGCGGGGGTCGAGGTCGTGATCGAGCGCATCGAGGATGGTATAGCGCATGTGGAGCGCTGGAGCACGATCGCGGAACAGCTCGAGCTCCCCTCGTAGCAGCAGCGCTCGCGCGCCGGCCGTTCAGCCGCTCTGCGCGAAGAGCGAGAGCCAGCCCGGCCAGTTCCCCGACAGCTCGAAGAATTCTTCGAAATAGACGAGTCCGGCCTTCTCGAGCGCGCTCACGAGCAGCTCAAGATGCGCATCGTCGTAGATCGGTCCGATCGCGACGATCCCGCCTTCGACCCGGAACTCGTCGGGTGTGAGATTGAAGAGTTCGTCGATCGCGGCACGCGTCAGGCCGGAACGTTCCCAAGCCTCGCGTCGAACGAGCATTGTCGGAGTGTCGTGGTGGATGTCGAGTGCCATGGGTCCAGTTTGCGGAGCGTGCGGGAGATTGTCCACCCGATGCCCTTTCGCTGAGAGCGCCGCCGGGGACATTCTTCGAGAATGTCCGCTTCCCTGCCCCATGACGTCGAGTTGGCCGCCGATGTGATCGTGGTCGGCGGAGGCCATGCCGGCACCGAGGCGGCGACGGCCGCCGCTCGCCTAGGCGCTCGCGTGGTGCTCGTGACCGCGGCGCTCGAGACGATCGGGCAGATGTCGTGCAATCCGGCGATCGGTGGCATCGCCAAGGGGACCGTCGCCCGCGAGATCGATGCACTCGGCGGCCTGATGTCGCGCGCCACCGATCTAGCGGCATTGCAGTTCCGAATGCTCAATCGAAGCAAGGGCCCCGCGGTGTGGGCGCCGCGAGCACAATGTGATCGAGGATTGTATCGGCGCGCTGTGCGATCGCTCCTCGAGCAGCATGAGCGAGTGCTGACCGTGCAGGCCACCGTCGCGCGCTTGATCATCGACGAGCGCGGGAATCAGGTTCTGGGCATCGAAACGCTGGAGGGGCGGCGGTTCGGCGCGCGAGCTGTGATCCTGACCACGGGCACCTTCCTTCGCGGGCGCATCCATATCGGAACCGACACTCAGGTGCCGGGCGGAAGAGCAGGCGATGCGCCGTCGACACATCTCGCCGAGCAGCTCGACGACATCGGCATCACGCATGCGCGTTTCAAGACCGGTACGCCGCCTCGCATTGACGGACGGTCGGTCGATCTCGCAAAGCTCCAAGTCCAGCCGAGCGAGATCGAGGAGTTCGACTATTCCTGGTCGCATTTCTGGCCGGATGCGCGTCGTGCTGAGGGCCGAACGCGGCATCCCGAGCAGATGCCCTGCTGGATAACGTTCGCGGGCGCGGAAGTGAAGCGGATCATCTCGGAGAACCTGCATCGCTCCGCAATGTATGGCGGCGCGATCGCCGGCCGCGGTCCGCGCTACTGTCCCAGCGTCGAGGACAAGATCGTCAAGTTCCCCGACGTTGCGCGCCATCAGTTGTTCCTCGAGCCGGAGGGGCACGACACGAGCGAGTTGTATGTGAACGGCCTCTCCACTTCCCTGCCCGCCGACGTGCAGATGGACATGCTGCGCGCGGTGCCGGGGTTGGAGCACGTTCAGATGACGCGCGCCGGATATGCCATCGAGTACGACTATTGCGATCCGACGCAGCTTGATGCGACGCTCGCCGTGAAGGCGATGCGTGGTCTGTATTTCGCGGGGCAGATCAATGGGACGACGGGCTATGAGGAGGCGGCGGGACAGGGCGCGGTGGCCGGGCTGAACGCGGCGCTGATGGTGCAGGGACGCGCACCGGTCATCTTTGGACGTGAGACATCGTATATCGGCGTCTTGGTGGACGATCTCGTCATGCGCGGCGTGGATGAGCCGTACCGTCTGTTCACGTCACGCTCCGAGTTCCGTTTGACCGTGCGCCAGGACAACGCGCTGGTGCGATTGGCGCCGGTGGCGCGTGAATTGGATCTCTACACCGACGGCGAGGAGCTGTTGGTGGCGCGGCGGCTCGCGGAGGCCGACGCCGTGCGCGACGAAGCGGCACGCCGAAGCATTACGCCGGAGCAGGCGGCGCCGCTCCTCGAGGCACTCGGCAGTACGCCGCTGCCGCACGCGATGCGCGTGAGAGATGTGGCGCGCCGGCAACACATTTCGCTGGGCGCGGTGTTCGCGGCGGCGGGGCTGGAGCGCGAATTCACCTCCGATGCGATCGCGAGCGTTGAACTCGAGCTCAAGTACGCGGGGTTCTTCGAGCGAGAACGAATGCTTGCGGATCGCATGAAGCGATTGGGCGATCTCGCGCTCGCGCCGGATCTCCCCTATGGAGAGATGCGATCGCTCGCGATGGAGGCGCGCCAGAAGCTGGCGCAGGTGCGCCCACGCACGTTGGCACAGGCCGGCCGGATCTCGGGAGTGAGCGCGAGCGATCTGCAGAATCTTGCGCTCGAGGTGACGCGCAATCGCGGGACACCGGGCGCGGACATTTAGTAGCATTTCGCTCCTAAAATCGCAATCGCGATGGACGCGCTGCGTGCACGATCCTCGCTTGTGCGCCGCCGAAACGCCGCGCGGCGGCACGCGGTGAGTCTTGATATACACACTCAAATGCCGACGTCCTACAGCTGTACACAGTCACAATACCGGCAAAGTGGCTGATATTGTCGTAATAATGTCACTTTAGTGTCGGTATATTATGGCCAATTGTGCCACGATTGTGGATTTTGTCGACGTTTGTGTATTTCGATTGTGTGTTTCACGTGGAACATTGGCGGCGGCTGCCAGGCCATCGTGCCGCATTTTCTAGCTACCTGGAGAACACGCGCCTATATTGCCCCCTTCGTCGGCCTGGTCGGCGCACACTTCTCCGGAGCAACGTGCCCAGAGTCATCGCGATAGCGAACCAGAAGGGCGGGGTCGGAAAGACGACTACTGCTGTCAATCTCGCGGCCAGCCTCGCCGCCGCGGAACAACGCACGCTGCTGATCGACGGAGACCCTCAGGGGAATGCGACGAGCGGCATCGGGCTGGAAGGGGAGAGGGTCCAGCTCACGGTCTACGACGCGCTGATCGGCCAAGTGCCGCTCGAGAAGATCATCCTGAGATCCATTCAGTTCGCGCATCTCGATGTCGCGCCCGCAACGCCGGATCTCGCCGGCGCCGAGATCGAACTCGTGGACCGGCCTCGCCGCGAACTCGCCATGCGCGAGGCGATCGCCCCTGTACTCGAGCGCTACGACTATGTGCTCATCGACTGCCCGCCATCACTCGGCTTGATCACGGTCAACATGCTCGCGGCCGCCGACGCGATCCTCATTCCTCTGCAGTGCGAGTACTACGCACTCGAGGGACTGTCGCAGCTCCTGAACACGGTTCACATGATGCAACGCAGTGTGAATCCGACGCTCAACATCGATGGCGTGGTGCTCACGATGTACGATGCGCGCCTGAATCTCTCGCGACAGGTGGCCGCGGACGCGCGTGAATATTTCGGTGCGAAAGTATTCGAGACGATGGTGCCCCGGAATGTGAGGCTTGCCGAGGCGCCAAGCTTTGGAAAGCCGATCATCTTGTACGATGTCGCGTCCGTCGGTGCGCAGGCGTACATGGGCATCGCGCGAGAATTGTTGCGGCGCCACGCGCAGCCGCAATCGACGGATTCGGAGGAGCGCCCGCGTCCCGAGGCTGTCGGCAGCGAGCTGCGCGTATGAGCGCGCTTCGAAGGATGATCCAGAGCCGCCGGCTCACCCAACTTGAGGGCTGACAAGAATGCCTCCTGAAAAGCCGCGAAGGCTCGGCCGCGGACTCGAAGCGTTGCTCTCGGGTCATGCCGCGACCGCGGAGATCGCGCCCGAAGAGCGCAGCGCGCTTCGAAATCTGCCGCTCGCACGGATCAGGCCGAATCCATATCAGCCGCGGAAGGAATTCGACGCGGAAGAGCTCGCGGAATTGCAAGCAAGTTTGCGGGAGAACGGACTGCTCAACCCGATCGCGGTCCGCTCCGCGCCATCGGGCGACGGATTCGAGTTGATCGCCGGAGAGCGGCGCCTCCGTGCCGCCGCCGCGCTGGGCTGGGCGGAGATCCCGGCCGTCGTAAAGGAGATCGACGACCGTGCGTTGCTCACCCTTGCACTCGTCGAGAATCTTCAACGGGCCGATCTCAATCCCATCGAAGAGGCAGAAGGCTATCGTCACTTGATGCATGACTTCTCGCTGACACAGGCTGAAGTTGCCGAAGTCACAGGAAAAGATCGCTCAACCGTAGCTAACATATTGCGGTTATTGCAGTTACCAGCATCTATCCAGAAATTGGTTCATGCCAAGCAACTGACGCTGGGGCATGCAAGGGCGTTGCTCGCGCTCGACGACGAGAGAAGGATCGTAGCTCTCGCGCACGAGATCATCGCGCAAGGACTCTCGGTGCGCGATGTCGAGCGCCGAGTGCGCGACGGCGACGGTACCACGCAACGCACGATCAAGAAGGCTGCGCCGAAACGCGAACAGCGCGCCGACATCGCCGTGAAGCAAACGCAGGAAGAGCTGCGACGATTCTTCCAGACCAATGTGCACGTGAGCGAGAGTTCGGCCGGTCGCGGAAAGATCGAGATCTCCTATTACTCGATGGAGGATCTGGATCGGCTCATCGATCTGATCCTCGGTGCGAGGCGCATCGCGCTATGACCGAGCAGGACGAGGAGAAGGAGAAGGACGGCGGCCAGCGCGGCTATGGAAACATCTATACGCCGCACGCCGGCGCGATGATCATCCACGTGCAGCGTGAGAGCGGTCTCGCGAACCGCATGATCATCTTGAGCGTGCGACAAGTGCAGTTGCTGCGCATCGGTGCGGTGCTCGCCGTGATCATGGTGTTGCTCGGGGTAGGGAGCTGGCTCTACTTCGCGGGGAAAGCCGTGCAGGTGCAGGTGCTCACTCGCCGTCTCTCGGCGCTCGAGCACGATGCGCAGCAGCTCGACACGCTCAAGCGCGCCCTCGCCGAAGTGGAAGGACGCTATCAGCAGGTGCAGAAAATGATGGGAGCGTCGGGGACCGCTGCTCCCGTGACTTCGGCCGCGAACGACAGCGCCGGCTTGCCGAACGCGTGGCCGCTGCCGATCGCCGGACAACTGATCGAGCCGACGAACGCCGACGCGAAGCCGGCAGGCATCGAGATCGCGGTGCCGCGCGGCACACCGGTCAGTGCCGCAGGCGCAGGTTCAGTCGTCGAGATACGTGACGACGCGCAGTATGGGCGCGTCGTGCGAATACGGCACCGGCTTGGGTACGAGAGTCTCTACGGCAATTTGCTTCAGGTCCGCGTTCGCAACGGCGACCAGGTCGCCGCGGGAATGATCATCGCAATCTCCGGTGATAGCTCAGGTACGCTCCCCGCGCACCTGCATTTCGAAATCGTTCGCGATGGTACGCAAGTCAATCCAGCCGCGATCGTGACCAAGGGACCAGCGCATGGCGATCTTCAGTAAGGAAAGCTCAGCACCGGATCAGAATCGCTCCGGGCCGCTCTCCGCCGGCACCTCTCTCTCGATCATCGCCGCCGGCACCACGATCGACGGCGACATCGACACCAATGGTGTGATCCGCATCGAAGGCAAGGTCGAAGGCGCGGTGCGCGCGGGCCGGCAAGTTCTCATCGGACGGCAGGGTGAGGTGCGCGGCGATGTGAGCACGCGAGAAGCTGTGATCGGAGGGAAGGTGCAGGGCGCCGTCACCGCATCGGAGCGGTTGGAGGTGCAGGGCACGTCCACGATCATCGGAAACATCACGACGAAGTCGATCGCCGTGATCGAGGGTGGGAAGATCAATGGCAACGTTCGCATCGTCAATGCGCGGGAAGGCGCGGTCGGCCAAACAGGATCGCCTGCATCCGTGGCGGTCGTGCGGTAGTCATCGAACGCCTGTCACGCTTGCCGCCAAGGCGGCCGTCCCGCTTGCGCAGGATGGCCGCCTTTCAACATTCTCCACACTCATCCACCTAACGAGAGCGTGAGGCGCCATGTCCAGGATGCGGCGTAAGTTCCGCACCATCTCCACAGCGACGCACACGTTGATGTGCATCGTTGTGTTGGCATGTCGCTCCGATGCGCGGCCCGTAGCGACTGGGAAGGGAGATTTTCGCGTGGCGCTTTTGACGCCCGGACCCATCTCGGACCACGCGTGGAATGGCGGGGCCTATGAAGGCCTCCTGCGCATCCATGACAGCCTCGGCGCGCAGATCAGTCACATCCAAACGGCATCGCCCGCGGATTTCGAAGAGAATTTCCGCCAGTACGGATCGCAGGGATACTCGCTGGTGTTCGGACACGGATTCGAATTCCAGGATGCCGCATCTCGTGTGGGGCCGGACTTCCCGCACACGGTCTACATCACGACGTCGGGGAATCAGGTTCGCGCGAACGTCGCACCCATCGTGTTCGGATTCGAGGAGCCGTCGTATCTCGCCGGAGTCCTGGCCGCCAAGATCACGAAGAAGAAAATGATCGGCGCGATCGGTGGTACCGAGTTGCCGCCGGTGCGCAGCAGCTTCCTCGCCTTCGAGGCGGGCGTCCATTCGGTGGATCCGTCGATCAAGGTCCTCACGTCGTACGTCGGGAGTTGGGAAGATGCGAGCACCGCCAAGGAGCAGGCGCTCGCGCTCATCCACCGCGGCGTGGATGTGATCTTCCAGAACGCCGACGCCGCAGGTCTCGGGATATTCCAGGCGGCCCGCGAATCGAAAGGGGTGTACGTGTTCGGTGCCAACGCGAACCAGAACGACGTGGCCCCCAATGTCATCATCGCGAGCGTGGTGATCGACCTGCCGCACGCATTCCTGCTCGTGGCCCGCAGCGTGAAGGATGGGACGTTCAAGGCTCGCGTGTTGCGGCTGGGCGAGAGCGAGAAGGTGGTGTCGCTCGTACTCAATCCGAAACTCGCCGGTGCGATCACGCCGGCGGCGCGTGCAGCGGTCGATTCGGCACAGGCCGGGATCTCCAGCGGCCGGATCACGCCGCCGCGTCTCGAGTTCGTGGACACTACCGTGGCTCACTGAGATGGCCGCTCTCCACGAGATCGCGGAATTCCTTGACGGCATCTTGCACACCGCGACGACTCCGGACTCCTCCGGTGCGGTGAACGGGATCCAGGTCGAGACGGACGCGGACATTCGCCGCATCGCGGCGGCGGTCGACGCGCGCGAGCGCACGATCGAGATGGCGCGCGCGGCGGGCGCGCAGCTGCTCATCGTGCATCACGGGCTCTTCTGGGGAGGCGTGCAGCCGCTCCGTGGTCCGTTCTTCCGCCGCATGCGCGCGCTGCTCCGCGAACGGATCGGTGTCTACTCATCGCACCTGCCGCTCGACGCGCATCCCGATTTCGGGAACAACGCCCTGCTCGCGCGCGCGCTCGGGCTCGAGCCCTCGGAGAAGTTCGCGCGGTATGAGACGATCGACATCGGAGTCGCGGGGCGCTGCGATCTGCCGACCGGCGAGCTCGTGCGCCGCGCCACGGAGTTCGCGGCGAAGTACGCGACGGTCGTTCGCACGGCCGGGCTATCCAGCGGCCGGACCACGCGGCACTGGGCGATCTGTTCCGGCGCCGGCGCGGGCAGTGACACGCTGCAGGAGTGCGCCGCGCGCGCGATCGACACGCTCATCGTCGGCGAAGGACCGCACCACAGCGCAGTGGACGCCGACGAGCTCGGCATCGCGGTCATCTACGCCGGCCACTATGCGACCGAGGTGCTCGGCGTGCGCGCGATCGCGGAACATGCCGCTGCGCATTTCGGACTGGAGTGGTCCTTCCTGGACGCGCCCACCGGACTGTGAGCGATGCGTCGGCGCTGACGCTCGAGCGGATCGCGAAACGATTCGGCGAGGTGCAGGCGCTCGACGACGCGTCATTCATGGTGCGACCCGGGTCGCTCCATGCGTTGCTCGGCGAGAATGGCGCGGGCAAGACCACCCTGATGCGGATCGCCTTCGGCCTGATCCGGCCGGACGCGGGCAGCATTTCCGTGGACGGTCGCGCGCTCGTTCCGCGTTCCCCTCTCGATTCGATCGCGCGCGGCATTGGCATGGTGCACCAACATTTCACGATCGTACCCGCGATGACCGTGGCGGAGAACGTCGCGCTCGGCGGCAGCGGCCGGTATCGCCGTGTCGATGCCGCGGCAACCGTGCGCCGGATCGGCGAGGAGACCGGGCTGGTACTCGACCCCGACGCGATGGCGCGTGACCTGCCCGTTGGCGCTCAGCAACGGCTCGAGATCGTGAAGGCGCTGGCGCGCGGCGCGCGCGTGCTCGTGCTCGACGAGCCGACGGCGGTCCTCGCGCCGGTGGAAGCGGCGGAGCTGCTGCGAGTGTTGCGCCAGTTCACAGCGGGTGGAGGCTCGGTCGTGCTCATCACCCACAAGTTGCGCGAGGCGCTCGAGACAGCCGACGCGATCACCGTGCTGCGACGGGGCCGCAGCGTTTGGACCGGTCGGCCCGCCGAGACCGATGAACGCGCTCTCGCGCGACTCACCGTCGGCGAGATCGTGGAGGCCGGTGTCCGCGCTCGAGCGACACCCGGCGCCATCGTACTCGCCGCACGGGATGTACGAGCGCGTGATGCGCGAGGCGCCGTCAGTCTCCGGGGCGTTTCGCTCGAGGTGCGAGGCGGCGAGGTGCTCGGACTCGCCGGCGTGGAGGGTGCGGGGCAGCACGAGCTGCTCCGCATACTCGCGGGGAGACGCGCACCCGATGCCGGCCACGTGGAGCGCCCCGGGGCGGTCGGCTTCATTCCGGAGGACCGGCAGCGTGATGCGCTCGTCATGGATTTCTCGCTGATGGAGAACGTCGCGCTGCGCGGAGCCGGTGTCGCGCGCGGCGTCATGCCGTGGCGCGCGATCCGGGAGCGCACCGCGCAGCTCTGCGAGCGTTTCGATGTGCGGCCCGCTCGCGCCGCGGCGATCGCGCGGGAACTCTCGGGCGGGAATCAGCAGCGGTTGGTACTCGCGCGCGAACTCGACGATGCACCCTCCGCCATCGTCGCCGAGAATCCAACGCGCGGGCTGGATGTCGCCGCCACGGCCGCGATGCACCGGCACTTGCTGGACCGTCGTGACGCCGGCGCGGCGGTGGTCATGTATTCGAGCGATCTGGATGAAGTGCTCGAGCTCGCGGACCGCGTGATCGTGATGCATGGCGGGACCTTGCGAGAAGTCCCGCTGGACCGCGCGGCGATCGCGCTCAGCATGCTCGGGGGCACGGCGTGACCGCCCGCCCACCACTCGCTGCCCGGCAACTCGCAGTGACATCCGCCGCCGTCGTGCTGGGGCTCGCGCCTTGGTTCAGCACGACCGCAGTCGCACCGGCGATGGTCGCCGAGTGGGGATTGTCCGGCGCCGCGACAGCATGGCTCACGATGGCGGTGCAGCTCGGATTCGTCGCCGGGACGCTCGTGAGCGCCGGCGCGATGTTGAGCGACCGCTGGAGTGCGCGGCGCCTCGCCGCGTGGAGCTCGGCGCTGGCCGCGGCGAGCACAGCGGCCATCGCCTGCTGCGTGCATTCAGCTGGCGCCGCGATCGTCTGGCGCGTGCTCACCGGAGTCGCGCTCGCGGGCGTGTATCCACCCGCGATGAAGATCGTGGCGGGATGGTGGCGCGAGGGGCGGGGACTCGCGGTCGGTGTGCTCGTCGGCGCGCTCTCGATCGGGTCGGCGACGCCGCATTTGTTGCGCGTCCTGGTTCCCCAGGACGAATGGCGCACCGTGTTGTTCGCCGCCGCCGCATTGGCACTCATCGCCGCGGCAGTGTTCGCGCTCGCCGTGCAGTCCGGACCATACGAGGCTCCATCGTCGCCGCTCGATCAGGCCGCGTTCGCGCGCATCGTCCGGGACCGTGGCGTGATGCTGTCGACGGCCGGTTATCTCGGGCATATGTGGGAGCTGTACGCAATGTGGAGCTGGATCGCCGCGTTCTGGGCGGCTATCGCGATGGCACGCGGGTTCTCACCCGCACTCCCGGCCCTCATCGCCTTCGCCACGCTCGCCGCAGGCGCGGCCGGATGTGTTGCAGGCGGATGGGTCGCGGACCGGAGCTGGACGCACGGCGCTCACGATCGGGGCGATGGCGATCAGCGGGATCTGCGCTCTCATCATTGGACCCTCCGCGGGCGCGCCGTTCAGCGTGCTCCTCGCGATCACGCTCGTGTGGGGCGCGAGCGTGATCGCCGATTCCGCGCAATTCTCCACATGCATCACGGAACTGGTGCCGCCTGAGTACACGGGCACGGCGCTCACGCTCCAGACGTCGCTCGGTTTCTTGCTCACGCTCATGAGCATCCGGCTCGTGCCGCTCTGGGTCGCGCAGTGGGGATGGACGTACGCATTCATGCCGCTCGCGATCGGTCCCGCGCTCGGTTGTGTCGCAATGTGGCGGCTTCGCGGATTGCCCGAGGCGCAGCGGCTCGCTTCGGGGCGGCGATGAGCGGCGGCACTCCGGGCGCCTTCGCGCAGCGCGCGATCTCGATCGCTGTGTCCGCGGCGCTGGCGGCGGTCGTCACGATGATCGTCCTCGCGCTCGTGGTCGCGGCCGGAGGACATGCCGTCGGGCCGGCACTCGCGGCACTCTGGACGGGCTCTTTCGGCAGCACCTACGCCTTCACCTCGGCAACACTGGTGCGCGCCACGCCACTCCTGCTCGCCGGACTCGGCGTAACGCTCGCGTTCCGGGCCGGCGTCTGGAACATCGGCGCCGAGGGGCAGCTGCTCGTCGGCGCCACGGCGGCGGCGATCGTCGCGCTCCAGGGCGCGCACGTGTTGGGCGCGGCAGCGTTGCCTGTTGCCCTCCTTGCCGGCGCTGCGGCCGGTGCGCTGTGGGCGGGCGCCGCTGCGTTCTTGCGCCAACGGTACGGCGTGCTCGAGGTCATCAGCACCATCATGCTGAATTTCATCGCGATCTACCTCGTCGGGTATCTCGTGCGCGGGCCGCTGCAGGAGCCGACCGGCATCTATCCGCAGTCGGCGAACATCAATGCGATCGCGCGGATCCCGCGACTCGTCGCTGGATCCCGACTGCATTGGGGCCTCGCCATCGCATTACTCGCCGCACCCGCGCTCTGGTGGGCGCTCGATCGATCGGCCGCCGGTTTCCGCGTGCGCGCCGTGGGTCAGAATCCCGACGCCGCCGCGAGCGCGGGCGGCATCGATGTCGCGAACACGCGGGCACGCGCATTCCTCGTGAGCGGGGCGCTCGCCGGCCTCGCCGGCGCGGTGGAACTCACCGGGGTCACGTTCGCGTTGTATGAGAATCTCTCGCCGGGCTACGGATTCACCGCCATCGCAGTCGCGCTTCTCGCGCGATTGAATCCGATCGCTGTCGTGTTCACGGCCGTGCTCTTCGGCGCGCTCGAGTCGGGCGCGCTCGCGATGCAGCGCGAGGCCGGGATCCCGGCGGTGACCGTCTCGATCGTGGAGGGCGCGTTGATCCTCCTTGCGCTGGCCGGTTCCTCCGGCCGCTTCGGCTCGCCCGCCGCATTCTTCGGGCGTCGCCAGCGGGCCGACGTCATCACAGCGGACTGATGGCCATCCTCGCCGCGTTCCTCCAAGCATTCCTTCCGGCCACGATCCGCATGGCCACGCCGCTCGCGCTCGCGGCGGTAGGCGAGTGCGTGGTGGAGCGCAGCGGTCTCATCAACATCGGTCTCGAGGGCGTGATCCTCGGCGGCGCGTTCGGCGCGCTCGTCGGCGCGACCGGCGGCGGTGTGGCCACCGGATTCATCGCCGGCAGTGCGAGCGGCGCCTGCATCGCGCTCATCTTCGGCATCTTCGCCATCGAACTCCGTTGCGATCAGATCATCACGGGCACTGCGGTGAACCTTCTCGCGCTCGGGCTCACTGGAGCGCTCTACCGTGATCTGTACGGCACGACGGGCGCCGCGCTCTCGATCCCGACGAGCTCCGCGCTCGCCGTTCCGCTGCTGTCGCGCATTCCGCTCATCGGTCCGGCGCTCTTCGACCAGCCTTGGATCACGTATGCGCTGTATGCGCTCGTGCCCGCGGTCACGTGGTGGATGTTCCGCACGCATCACGGACTGGCGCTTCGCGCCGTAGGCGAGCGCCCGGCGAGTGCCATCGTCGCGGGCATCTCTCCGCGAAGAGTGAAATGGCAGGCGCTCATGTTCGGCGGGATACTCGGTGGCGCGAGCGGCGCCACGCTCGTGCTCGCGCAAGCCGGCACGTTCGCGGAGGGGATGTCGGCCGGACGCGGATTCATCGCCATCGCGATCGTCGTGCTCGGCCGGTGGCATCCCGCGGGCGTCGCGGTCGCGTCGATCTTCTTCGGCGCGGCGAGTGCGCTGCAGTTCGCGTTGCAGGCGATGGGCCTCGCACTTCCGTATCAGCTTTTTCTCGCACTCCCGTATCTCGTGACGCTCATCGCGCTGGCCGGCGTAGGCGGCCGACTCGCGGCACCTCAGGCGCTCGGCGAGCGCTGACCCCTCAGGCCGGCGGAAGGAACGCGCCGACCAGATCCCAATGCCATGCGTCGCGCCGCTCTCCAGTGCGCGGGTCGCGAAGCGGTTTGTACTGGAGTCGCTCGACCGGCAGGCCCACCGAGCGGCCATAGGCGATCAATCGCTCGCGGTCGGTCGAGACGAGATGCGCCATCGCGTGTTCGCGATACACATGGCAATGCAACCAGAGTCCGCCGTCCATCGCGAAGATCATTCCATCGCGCCGCCGGTCGAATTCACGGTAGGGCCGGTCGCTCAATGCGAGCGTGGGATCAGCCGCAGGCGATCTGTCCCTCGACCGTCGCCGGTGCGACCGGAGTCGCGGTGCCGAAGAAGACTGCGCACGTGATCGCGCCGGCTGCCGGACTCGAGGCGACCGCCGACCATCCGCCGGCGGTCGCTTCCGGGATCGCGATCGAAACGCCGGGCGAGGAGAGATAGTTCAGGCTCGGCACGCTCGCCGAGTACATCGAATTGGAATAGTAGAATCCTTCTTCCGCCGATGCGAGGTTCCGCAGATCGGATATCATCGAGGCATCGATCGCTTTGCCTTTCGTGTTCGAGAACTTCGGGATCGCGATCGCCACCAGAACTCCGAGGATGACGACCACCACCATCAATTCCACGAGAGTAAAGCCGGTTCGGAGAGTGCGATTCATTGGCGGTTACTTTCTTGGTCGGGGGTGCGCTGCTATTGTGCATAAGTGCAATAGCGATTCCCCACCCGAACGAACTGCCAAGGTGTTATTGGATAAGGGCTTATGGAGGTGAGTGGCGTTTCTTCGGTAATTATGACCGCTTGAAATGCCACAGTCGCCGCAGAGTGCAACCCGGTTGCGACTGCTTCCGGGCCGCTACTGGCAGCCGATGATGGATTTCGCCGTGGCCGGTGGGAGGATCGCCGCACTGCCATAGTACACCGCACAAACGGTCGTATCGTTCACATAGTTGGCTTTCGCCGACCACCCGGTGCTGTCGGCCTCCACGAACGTGATCGAGACGGCGGCGGTGGGTACGAATTTCAGCGCAGCGATGTCGTTCGTGTAGAAATCGGAGCTTCCGAAGTACGACTCCTCGGTGACCGCGAGATTATGCAGGTCCGACACCATAGTCGCTACGTAGAAGCGGTGCTTATACATATGGATGCGCGGCACCGCGAGCGCGGTCAGGATGCCCACGATCACGAGCACGGTGAAGAGCTCGAACAGGGAGAATCCGGGCCGAGCACGAAGGGGCATCTGGGGCGAAAATTAGAGATGGTCAGGCGGACAATTCCGACTGACCCACAGTAAAGATGCTAACGCCGCAGAGTGATGAGAAGCAACATCCAGGCCGTTCCACCCCGGCAAAGCCGAACGAAGACTGAAGCGACGGCCGACGCTCACCTGCGAGCCTCAGCTCTTTGCGTCCATCCAGTTGGCACCTTCGCCCAGGTCCACCACCAACGGGACCGACAATGCGGCCGCATTCTCCATTTCGTGTTTCACGAGCGATCCGGCCGCCGCCAATTCTTCTGGCGGTGCCTCCAACACCAGCTCGTCGTGCACCTGGAGCAGGAGTCGCGTGCGCAACTTCTCTTCGCGCAACCGCCGGTGCACGCGGATCATCGCGATCTTAATCAGATCCGCCGCTGATCCTTGGATCACGGAATTCGCCGCCGTGCGTTCGCCGAATGCGCGCGTGTTGAAATTGGAATCCTTCAATTCCGGGATGTAGCGGCGGCGTCCGAACAGGGTTTCGACGAACCCTTTGTCGCGAGCCGACTCGACGATCGCCGTGAGGAACGCGCGGACGCCCGAGAATCGCGTGAAGTACTCGTCGATGAACCGCTTCGCCTCGGCGTGCTCCACCTTGAGCTGGCGCGAGAGTGCGTGGGCGCCCTGCCCATAGATCGTCGCGAAGTTGATCGTCTTCGCGCGGGCTCGCATCTCGGAGGTCACATCGGCGAGCGGCACCGCGAAGATCAGCGCGGCGGTCTGCCGGTGGATGTCGCCGCCGGCGAGGAACGCCTGCACGAACGCTTCGTCGCGAGAGATGTGGGCCAGCAGCCGCAATTCGATCTGTGAATAATCCGCGGCGATGAATCGCCACCCCTCTTCGGGCACGAAGCCACGGCGGATATCGCGGCCGAGTTCTCGCCGGATGGGAATGTTCTGGAGATTGGGATCCGTGGATGAGAGGCGGCCGGTGCTCGCGACGGTCTGATTGAAGTTCGTGTGGAGCCGGCCTGTCTCAGGATTCACCAACGCGGGCAACGAATCGAGGTATGTGCTCTCGAGTTTCGCGAGCTCGCGATACTCCATCAGCAGCTGCGGGAACGTATGGCCCTGATCGGCCAGCTCCTGCAGCACGGACGCGTCGGTCGACGGGCCGGTGGGCGTCTTCTTGAGAACGGGGAGCTGAAGCGTTTCGAACAGCACGGTCCGCAGCTGGGCGTTCGAGTTGATGTTGAATTCGCTGCCCGCGGCCGCGTAGATCTGCTGCTCGACTCTCTGCCGGTCCGCTTGGAACCGTTCCTTGAGTTTCGCGAACCAGGCGCGATCGATGCGGATCCCGGCCCACTCCATGTCGGCCAGCACGTCGATCAGTGGGACCTCGATCTCGCGCAGCAATTTCCCGACGCCGAGCGATTCGACGAGCGGTTCGAATTTCTGGCGGAGCTGGAAGGTGACGTCGGCATCTTCGCCGGAGTATTCGCGCGCGGCCTCGATCGGCACGAGATCGAAGGTGATCGCGTCCCGTCCCTTCCCGGTGAGTTCCTGATACGATGTGGTGCGCCGCTCGAGGAATTCGAGTGCGAGCATGTCGAGCCCGTGCGAGCGGCGGCCGGGATCGAGCACGTAACTCGCGAGCATCGTGTCGAAGTCGAGGCCGCGCAACTGCACCCCCGCTCGCCGCAGCACGAGCAGATCGTATTTCCCATTCTGCGCCGTCTTCCGGACGCCGGGATCCTCGATCAGTTCGCGCAGCGGAGCGAGTGCCGATGAGGCGAGCGGTGGCAGGTTCGCCTTGTCGATGGCCGGTGCCGTCTCCACCGGCATGAGTTCCCCCTGGGCCGCGATGGTCCGGGTGCGGTGACCGAACGGAAAGTAGTACGCCTCACCCGGAGCGACGGCCATCGAGATGCCGATGAGCGATGAGCGCATCGGGTCGACATCGATCGGACTATCGGCCGCGACGATGGTCTCGGTATCGATCGAGATGTACGGCGCCGCACGTGCGCGTGCGACCACTTCACGAACGGCGGCCGGCGAATCGACGGTCTTGAACGTCGAAACCTTCGCCGCCGGCTCCGGGAGCGCCTCCTCCTTCGCGGCCTGCCCTTTCGCCGCATGCTCTTTCGCGAGCGAATGGAATTCGAGCTCGACGAACATCGCGCGCAACCGTTCATGATCGGCATCCCGCGCCTTGAACTTGTCGAGCGTGAGCGACACCGGCACGTCACGCCGAATGGTCACGAGCTCCTTCGAGAGCCGAGCCTCGGCTTCGCGCGCGAGCAGCGCTTCGCGCGGGCGCTTGTTCGTGATGTTCGCGGCGTTCGCCAGGATCTCGTCGAGGCCGCCGTACTTGGTGATCAATTCCACCGCGGTCTTCTCGCCGATCCCCTTCACGCCGGGCACGTTGTCCGATGTGTCGCCCACGAGCGCGAGGTAATCAATGACTCGCTCCGGCGGCACGCCCAGGCGCTCGCTCGCGTTCTCCATGCCGACCCAGTGCTCGTCCACGGCCGCGGGTCCGCCGCGTCCGGGGTTGAGCAGCCAGACATCCGGCGCGACGAGTTGCTGGAAATCTTTGTCGCCCGAGACGATCACCGAATTGAGCGACGACGCGTGGGCGAGCGATGCGAGCGTTCCGATCACGTCATCGGCCTCGTAACCCTCGACCGTCACGACCTGGATGTTGAAGGCATCGAGCAGCGCGACGATGCGCTTGAGGCTCGTATCGAAGTCCGCCTGCAGCTCATCGGTCAGCTTCTCGCGCGTGGCCTTGTACGCCGGGTACCGCTCATGGCGGAACGAGAGGCCGGCGTCGTGCACCCACGCAATGTACTCCGGCTTGTGCGTCGTTTGCAGCCGGCGAAGGAAATTGACGATCCCCCAGCTCGCGGAAGTGTTCTCGCCGCGGCTCGTCTTGAGGGGCCGGGCGATGAGCGCGAAGAACGCGCGATAGATCAGCGCGTATCCGTCGATGAGGAAGAGCCGGGGCGAGGAAGGTAGCTGCATCACAGAGGCTCAGCGTCAAGATGGGCCGCGATTCAATGCCCGGAGAACGGAAACGCGCTCCCACAAGATAATGGGAGCGCGCCCGGGACCGCTCAGTGCCAATGTGTGCGGACGATCAGTGCGCCATTTCCTGTCCCGCCACCTGCTCGAACTCGGCTTCACTGCGCTGCGTGAGCCGCCACCGGCCGTATCCTGTCTGATCGACGAACTCGAGTCGGATGCCGTGGCGCGAATATGCCCAGAACTGGCTCCGCCCGCTCGGCGTCAGCCCCTTTCCGTTCGAACCCATCACCTGATCCGGTTCGCCGAGCGTGATATAGACCTTCCCGCGATCCGTAAGCCAGCCGGGCTCGCCGGGTTCCTTGAACTGGCGATTCGCGGATTGGATGCGATCGAAATAATCGAGCAGCGCTTCGTTGTCGGCAGTGGCCGGATTCGGGTCGGTCTCCTTCCAGAAGGCGTACCATGCCGCGCCGCGCTGTGCCGGTGGAGTCGTGCGCAGCGTCTGCAGCCGTTCGGGAGTCGCGAAGTAGCGGAGGTAGCTGAGCAGTTCGTCGAAGCTCACGATGCCAATGCCGTCGCCGACCGTGATGAAGAGCGGCGAACGCAGCGTGTCGCGCGCGCCGACCACCATCGCGACCAGGGTACGCCGGCCGAGCCCGAGGCGCGGCATCGGGAGGTCGAACTCTGCGGCGGCGACCGGCTGCTGACGCGTGAGCGTGACCGTATCGGTGAGCAGCACGCTGTGGTCCTGGTTCTCCACGCTGATCGCCATACGCGAGCCCGCGGCGAGACCGTACGCTTCGAGATAAATGGGAGCGACCGAATCGCGCCCAAAGACGAGCGTTGATCGCGGGTTGGCGATCACGTCCGGGAGTGTATCGCGCCGTGCGCGCGCGGTCGCGCTGAAGACCGTGGTGGGCGACGAGAGTGTGCCCGCGGCGAGCGTAGGCACAGTGATGCTCGCCTGCACCGCCGAGGCGTTGTTGGTGGCGCGATCCGTGATCGTGAGCGCGAGCTGATATGCGCCTGGCGGCACCATGATGTAACGCTGAAACACGATCGTTTCGTCTCCCCGCATCGTCTCCTTGAACGTCTGCACGGCGATCGTCTGCTGGTCTTCCGTGTGCGAGACGACGCGCGTGCTGTCACGCACGACGATCCCCACGGTGAAGGCCGCGTGATCGCCCTTGGTCCCTTCCGCCGTGAACATGAGGGACCGGTTCGCCATGGAGACCGCGACGAGCGCGAGGGTACTGTCGGCGGTGGCGCCTGCGAAATAGTGCACTGAGCCTACGAAGGGGATCGGCTGCGATTGCACCAGCATTCCGGCGGTGCGGTAGGGGCCGAATCCGTCGCCGGTGACGGGCGCGCCGGGTTGTGCTGCCTTCGCCGCCGGCGCGCTCGCCGGCGTGTTCGCGGGTGTATTCGCAGGCGCAGGGGGCGGCGCCGCGGGTTCCGAGAATGGCGGCGCGCCCGCGCACGCCGCGGCGAGTGCGATCGCGACCGCGCATGCAAAGAGCTTACTGACCGCCTGTCGCGAGATGGCCGACCGTTTCGCCATGGTTCTATTCGCTCCCGAGAACATGATGATCCACTGCCCGAGACTCTACCCGTTCCGCGCATGAAGGTTGCACCGCGCTTGCTCCGCCCCGCCGTGACCACTAACTTCGCCCGTGTGACTCCCGAGAATCTTTCCGGCTCATCGCTCGCCGGTTACACGTTGCAGGAAATGGTCGGTGAAGGCGGCACCGCAGTCGTCTATCGCTCCGAGCATCCGCAGCACGGCACCGTCGCGGTGAAGGTCCTGCGAGAGAAACTGCGCAGCGACAAGACTGCGGTCGCGCGGTTCCTCCGCGAAGCGACCTACGGGACACGCGTGACGCACCCGAATGTCGTGCGCACCATCGATATCGGCGAAGCGCGCCCCGGCGTGCACTTCATCGCGATCGAATGGGCGCCCGGAGAACTCCTCGAAAAGTACGCCAAACGCAAGGTTCCGCTCAGTCCCGAGGAGACGGCGCTCATCATCGGGCAGATCGCAGAATGCCGTGCACGCCGCGCATCTCACCGGGATCATCCACCGCGATCTGAAGCCCGAGAACGTGATGTACGATCCCGAAGCGAAGCTGGTCAAGTTGCTGGATTTCGGGATCGCCGCCCAAGCCGACACCGCCCCGGAAGAGCGGCTCACGCGCGCCGGATTCTTCGTGGGCACGCTCATGTACGTCGCGCCCGAGGCACTCTCCGGCCAGCTGGTGACGGCGTCCGCCGATCAGTACAGCCTCGCGACGATCGCGTACTATCTGCTCTCCGGCTGCCTCCCCTATTCGGGACGTTCTCAGCGGGAGCTCTTCACGCAGTTGCTGTCTCAGCCGCCCATCGCGCTCGGCGCCGCGAAGAAGGGGCTTTCGATCGACCCGGGCGTGGAAGCGGTGATCATGAAGGGGCTGTCCCGCAATCCGGCGGACCGATACGCGGATGCGCTGGCGTTCGCCGCCGCGCTCAAGACCGCCGTCGAGACCCCTTCGGCGCCGCAGGCCGGCGGCTTGCTCGCGCGCATGAAGTCGATGATGCGCCGCGGAGAGCAGCCCTGACCACGGAAACGGAGCGGCTCGTCCGGCTGCTCGCCGAACGCTCGACGCGCCGCGGCCGCTTCACACTGGCATCAGGGCGCGAATCCACGCTGTACGTGGACTGCAGGCTGACGACCATGAGCCCGGAAGGACTGTCGCTCATCGGACCGCTCGCCCTTCGCACCATTCGGGACGCGGGGTGGGATGCGCAGTCGGTGGGCGGTCTGACGCTCGGCGCGGATCCGGTCGCCTACGCGATCAGCTACGCGAGCGCACTCAATGGCCCGCCGCTGCGCGCGTTCACGGTGCGAAAGGAAGCGAAGCAGCACGGCACCGGGAAGCTCATCGAAGGTCCGTTCTTGGCGGGTGACCACGTGGTCGTCGTGGAGGACGTGATCACTACCGGCGGCTCGGCGCAACGTGCCGCCGAGGCGGTTCGCGCCGCAGGAGGCATCGTGTTGGGCGTGCTCGCCGTGTGCGACCGCGAGGAAGGCGGCCGCGAGACACTCGAGCGTGACGGCATGGCCGTGCGCGCGCTGGCGCGCTTGAGTGACATCGTCGGGATGCTGCCGCCGCTCGAGCAATAGCGCGCGCCCAGGATCACTCCAGACCACGCAGCACCCCCGACCAGCGCGAGCCCTTGGACAGCGGATAGAAACGCCGCAGGATGCCAAGGTAGGGCAGCACGAGCTCCTCACGAAACCGCTGCAGCATGCCCTCGCCATCATATCGCGAGCGGAAGTCGAGCGCGGTCATGCCGAGCAGCGTGCGCACGTGGCGGCCGAAACTCTGCGGCGAGGAATATTCGAGAATGATTGGCGACGTTCGCGATCGAGAGTCCCGGGTTCTCGAATGCGCGCGCGGCGTGTGTGAGGCGCGAGTAGGCGAGATATCGCTTCGGCGGTGGAAGTTGAACGCGAAAGAAGCGGCTCATCAGCGTGCTGGGCAGCACGTCGAGGTGCCGGGACAGACCGCGCACGGTGGAGCAGGTCGCCGCCGGCCGGAACAGAGCTTCGAAGAACCGCCAACAATCGTCGGGCACGCCGAGCAGGTCGAGGGAGAGAAGGCCGAGGGCGAGTCGTTTGATGTCATCGCCTTGGCCGTTGGCGAGGACCTTCCGCAGATCGTGCCACCCGAGTCCTTCGCGCACATCCACGAGATCACGCACACCGCACTGGCCGAGGGTCAGGACCGCTTGCGCGGTGGCCGGCTCGATGCGCGAGAGCAGCGCGATCGCGGGCACGCGCGGGAATTCGCGCACGAGCTGCGCGATATGCGTGCAGGCGGCGGGATCGCAGCGCGCGACCGAAACGAGGACCGCGCCGACATCCTGGGTGCGGAGGTCGTGGAGCACCTCATCGACGCTCTGGCGGTGGACCGCGTGGTAGAGACCGTCGCCCGCGGCATCCACGCGTGCGCGTTCGGAGGGGTGGAGCACCGTGGCGACGGTGCCGACGGGCCGGCGCACGTTCGGAAGCGGCATGGGGGCGTCCTGAGAAGGTGAGCGCTGCGGATCGACGCTACGCGGCGCCGTCACCGCGTCGTCACGGCCGCGCAATGCAATGCGCGGCATCGCGCGAAAGTGATTTCGTCCTCTTTCTGAACTATTGATTTATCATAATAGTGGCCACTAATTACTAAATAACGATACGATGCTTGCGCGGCGCATGCGGGCGCCGCATCTGTTCCCTCAGCGCATGGGCGCCGGACGGTCGCGGTGGGCTCGTCCCACCGAGGAAAGTCCGGGCACCACAGGGCAGATCGCCAGGTAACGCCTGGGCGCGCGTCGTCTCCGGATGTCGCGCGACGGACAGTGCCACAGAAAATAGACCGCCGGCGAGCGATCGCCGGTAAGGGTGAAACGGCGGGGTAAGAGCCCACCGCGCATCTGGCAACAGATGCGGCACGGTAAACCCCGGTCGGTGCAAGGCCAAATAGGTGGCGAGAGACGGCCCGTCTCGATCAAGACGCCACGGGTAGGCTGCTGGAGCACGCGAGCGATCGCGTGCCAAGAGAAATGATCGTCCCGGCCTCACGGCCGGACAGAACCCGGCTTACAGGCGCCCATGTGATCGAAGCCCCCGGCGGGATCTCCGCCGGGGGCTTCATCGTCGCACCCATTGTCGCTGCGCCGCGCTCAGTCCACGAGTCGCAGCGGCATCAACAGGCACAGGTACTTCCCGTTCTCATCCCACCCAACAGGTTCCACCGTCGCCGCGCGCTCCGGTGCCTTGAAGGTCAATCGCACCTCCTCCGTGGGCATGTAGCGGAGGATCTCGAGCAGGTACGTCGCGTTGAAACCGATCTCGAGCGAGTCGCCCTCGTAATTGATCGGCAACTCATCCTGCGCCTCGCCCAGGTCCGGCGTCTGCACGCTCAGGCGCAACAATCCGGAATTGAACGCCATCCGAATGCGGTGCGTCTGCTCGGATGCCACCACCGACATGCGCTTCAGCACCTGCATGAGGCCGTTCTTGTCGGCAAGCGCCACCCGATCGTTGTCCTTCGGGATCACCTGGTCGTAATTCGGATACGGCCCCTCGATGAGCCGCGAGTAGACCGCCGTGAACGGCGAGCGGAAGCCAAGGTGATTCTCACCACGCGCGATCTCGAGCTCCTCCTCGGGTGGAAAGAGGCGGCGGATCTGTTCGAGCGCCTTCGGCGGCACGATGAAATCGCCGGCCGGCGCACCAGCGGTGCTGATCGGCAGCTCCATCTTGGCCAACCGGTGCCCGTTGGTGGCGACCATCCGCATCCGATCGGCCCGCAATTCCCAGAGGACGCCGTTGAGGATCGGGCGGCTCTCTTCGGTGGATGCGCCGAACGCGGTGTGCGAGATCAACTTCTGCAGATCGGCCGACTTGACCCGCCAACTCTCGTTGAACCGCACCGATGGGAACGTCGGGAACTCATCGCGCGGAAGGCCCAGGAGCCGGAACCGCGAGCGGCCGCACTCCAGGCTCACCTTCTGCTCACCCGCGGTCGAGAACTTGACCGGCGCCGCCGGAAGCTCGCGAACGATCTCGCTCAGTTTCTTGGCCGGGATCGTCGTTGCGCCCTGCGCATCGACATCGGCTGTGAGCTCGGTGCTCACCGCCATGTCGAGATCCGTCGCCGACAATCGGATCCCGCGATCGGTGGTCTCCACCAGGATGTTCGCGAGCACCGGCAGCGTGGTCTTGGCCGGAACGCTCGCGGCAACCGCCAGGAGGCCGTCTTGAAGTTTCTCGCGTGCGATCGTGAAGCGCATCCGCTCTTGTCTCCCGTCTATCCCCAGCGAGTGAGTACTCTAGTAGTTACTAGTCTATTAAAAGAAGAATAGCAGTAGTACTAGACCATGGGTAAATGTGGAGCAACACCAGAACTCTGCACGGTGCAACGTAGTGGCCCGCGATCCGCCTCGTGGAATTCATGGGGAAGCGAAGAACTTCCCCCAACGGCGGCGCATCACATGTGACCGAAACACGCCCGCGTGTTGATCACTGTTGAAGTTGCTGCAACGTTCCACGTAGCGCGAGTACCCGCTGTCCGAACGACTCATCCACCTCGAGGGAACGCTCCACTTTCTCGATGCTGTGGATGACGGTCGAGTGATCCCGGCCGCCGAATGCGTTGCCGATCTCGACGAGCTGGGTTCCCAAGAGCTCACGGATGAGGAACATCGCCACCTGCCTCGGCACGGTCAGATGCTTCGTGCGGCTGGCGGAGCGCAGGCCATCGACGGTGACACCCCACGCCTGCGCGACGGTCCGCTGGATCACCGCCGCGGTGAGCGCCGGCGTCCCCGTGAAGCCCTCACCCTCGCGCATCTTGTCGCGGAGCGCCTCCTGCGCGAGCTCGACGCTGATCTCCTGGCGTTTGAGCGACGCGTAGGCGAGCAACCGGATGATCGATCCCTCCAGCTCGCGCACGCTCGACCGGACATGTTCCGCGATGAATCGGATCACGTCGTCCGGGATCGTCTGCTCGAGATGGTCGAGGCTCGCCTTGTTGTGCAGGATCGCGATGCGGTGCTCGAAGTCGGGCAGCTCGATGTCGGCGACCATGCCCCACTGGAACCGGCTGACCAACCGGGCCTCGAGTCCCGGGATCTCGGATGGCGGCCGGTCGCTGGTGAGCACGATCTGGCGGCCGGCCTCGTAGAGCGCGTTGAACGTATGGAAGAACTCTTCCTGCGTCGCTTCCTTCCCGCGCAGGAAGTGCACGTCATCGACGAGCAAGAGATCGGTCTCGCGATAGCGGCGCCGGAAGGCCTGCGTCGAGCGTTCCTGGATCGACTGCACCAGCTCGTTCGTGAATTGCTCGGAGCCGACATACCGGATCCGGGTCTCCGGGGCACGCAACAGGATGTCGTGCGCGACCGCCTGCATGAGGTGCGTCTTGCCGAGGCCGGTGTCGCCGTAGATGAAAAGCGGGTTGTAGACCTTACCCGGTGCGGCCGCCGCACCCTGCGCCGCCGCCGCCGCCAACTCGTTGGACTTTCCAATGACGAAGTTGCCGAAGGTGTATCGCTCGCTCAGGCGAAGTACTTCGGCCTCACGTGCCACGCGAAGACTCTTCGACTCCGGAGTCGGCGCCACGAAGAAATCCATCTGCGGACGAGTGCGCCGCTCCTCGTCCACCCGGAACGCGACGCTCAGCGGACGGCCGAGTACGATCGGCGCGTAGCTCGCGAGCAGCGTCGCATGTTTGGAGTCATTCCATTCTGCGGCGAACCGATCGGGCGCTGTGACGATGATCGTATCGCCTTCGAGGCCAATCGCTTGTGTCGGTTCGAGCCACGTCCTGAAGGTTTGCTCTGGCAGCTCAGCGCGTGCTCGGCTGAGAAGAAGTGACCAGATTTCAGGAGCGCTCAATGACATTCGCGGCGAGTGAGTGCGGGGGGACGCGAACCTAGAGATACGATGTGGAAAAGTCAATGCGACGTTTTGGCTCGATCGCATGACAAGAACAATGTGGCGCGATTCTGTAACGCGAATGAAGATGAAAGCAATGCATAACCGCATCGTCACCGTATCATCCGCCGATTTCATCGAGTATTGACCCAACCGTTTGTCCCAATTACTTTTATAGGGCTGCACCTCAGACCGTCAATGATTTCCCGTGTGGAGTGTGTATGGGCAAGCCAACCTATCGTCCCCGCAACAAGCGCCGTATCCGTACACACGGTTACCGCACGCGCATGGCGACCCGCTGGGGCCGCGAAGTCCTGAGCCGTCGTCGCAAGAAGGGGCGGAAGCGCCTCACTGTTCAGCTTCCTTCCAAGTACGCCGGCGTCTGATCGCATCCGGTTCCCGCGTTCGCGCCGCTTGGCGCGCTCGGCGGAGATCCGTCAGATCGCACGAGAGGGGAAGCGTATCCGGACCGCGCACTGCGATGTGCGCGTCGGCGCTTCCCCTTTGTCGTTGGGGCGCGCCGGGATAATAGTGCCCAAGTTCGGGCGAGATTCCGTCAAGCGGAATCTGGTGAAACGGCGGCTCTCGGAATTGGTGCGCAGCGACTTGTTGTCAGCTCTCCGGCGCACCGACGTTCTCATCCGTGCGCGCCCGGAAGCCTACGGTGCGAGCTTTGACGCGTTGCGCGAGGACGTGCGCGCGATCCGTCAGCGGATCGGAGCTCCTGACCCCTCACCATGATGCGCTGGCTTCTGATCTTCCCGATCCGGGCGTACCAAACGGTGCTATCGCCGCTCTTGCCCCCGGCATGCCGTTATTATCCCAGTTGCTCCAACTACGCGATCGAAGCGATCGAGCGATACGGCGCCTTGCGCGGTGGGTGGATGGCGGCGCGCCGTATCGCGCGCTGTCACCCGTTCCGGCCTGGCGGATTCGATCCGGTCCCGTGACCTCACTGAGTCGAAATGGATAAGCGCTTCTTCCTCGCGATCGCATTGGCGATCGGCGTGGTGCTGATCACTCCGAAACTCTTCCCGCCACCGCCGGCTCCCGTGCAGGTGACGGCGGATTCCGTTTCCACTCAAACGGGCGCGCCTGCCCCGGCTCCAGCACCGGCTGCGCCGTCGGCTGCGCAGCCCCGGCGTCAGCGGCACCGGCTGCGGCGTCGGTTGCAGCGGCGACGACCACGACGGCCGCTTCGCCCTCGACGTTCGTGCCCGAGACCACGAGCATCGCGACGCCGAAGGCGACGTTCCATTTCTCGAGCGCCGGCGCATCGCTCATCGGCGCGACGCTCGACGACTACACCGTCCTGCCGAAACGAGACCATCAGGTCGAGCTCGGTCGGCGCAATGGCGCGCTCGTCACCTATCGGCTGATCCAGGGCACTGACACGCTCGATCTGCGATCGCTGCGATTCCGCGTGCAACCAGGCACGGCATCTGCCGCGACCGGGGTTCGTTTCGACGGCGACGCACCCAATGCCGCGCTCTCACTGCAGTACACGTTCGTCGCTGACAGCTATCTGGTGCACGTCGCGGGCGCAGTGACGCCGAAGGGCGCCTCCAAGACACCCGCGCTGATCGGCGTCGTGCTGCCGCAGGGACTCGCCTCGGCCGAAGCCGACACGCTCGACGATCATCGCATGCTGGCGTTCGTTGTGAAGCCCATCGCGGACAATGCGGAGAGCGTGCCGTTCAGCAAGGTCGTGAAGAAGGGCATCATTGAGCAGGCAGGTCCGTTCGATTGGGTAGCGAGCAAGAGCAAGTATTTCCTGCTCGCGGTCATGGCGCCGCCCAAGGGACAGTTCGCCGGGCCGGCGCTGTTCACGGCGCCACCGTCCACCGAGAAGGCGCCGTCGGTGGCCACGGGCGAGGTGATCGTCGCGCCGGATTCGGCAGGACGGTTCGCCTTCGAGATCTACGCCGGACCGCAGCAATGGCGCCGCCTCGTCGCGCTCGGGCATGGGTTGGAGCACGCGAATCCGTACGGTGGATTCCTGCGCGCCGTGGTGCAGCCGTTCGCGACGTTCGTGATGACCGTGCTACTGTGGATGCACGACAAGCTGCAGCTGAATTACGGCTGGGTGCTCGTGATCTTCGGCGTCGGCATCCGGTTGCTGCTGTGGCCACTGAACCAGAGCGCGATGCGGAGCAGTTTGCGGATGCAGCGGATCCAGCCCGAGCTGCAGGCATTGCAGGCGAAATACAAGCAGAATCCGGAGAAAATGCAGGCGGAGTACATGAAGCTGCTCAAGGACAACGGGATGACGCCGTTCAGCCAGTTCACCGGCTGTCTGCCGATGCTGATCCCGATGCCGGTGCTCTTCGCGCTGTTCTTCGTGTTCCAGAACACCATCGAATTCCGCGGCGTGTCGTTCCTCTGGCTCGCGGACATTTCGCAGAAGGACCCCTACTACATCCTGCCGGTCGCGATGGGCCTCTCGATGTTCCTCCTGTCGTGGATCGGTCTGCGCAACTCGCCGCCGAATCCACAGGCGAAGATGTTCGGCTACATGATGCCGGCGATGATGACGGTGTTCTTCCTGAACTTCCCGGCCGGTCTGAATCTCTACTACGCGGTGCAGAACCTCGCCGCGCTCCCCCAGCAGTGGTTGATCGCCAAGGAGCGGGCGAAGAACCCGCGGCCTCAATCGCCGTAGCATGAACGGCCGCGCGCCGCTGCCGGGTGCCGAGGACACGATCGTCGCGCTGGCGACACCGCCGGGCCGGAGTGCGCTGGCGATCGTTCGCGTGAGTGGGAGGGCGGCGCGAGAGATCGGCGCCGCGGTGCTCGACCCATTCCATTGGGATGCGGGACGGAGCTATCTCACGTCGCTGCACACGCCGGGTTCCACCACCACGATCGACCGTGTGATGGCGAGCGTGCACGTCGCGCCGCGCTCGTTCACCGGCGAGGACACGGTCGAGCTGACGACGCACGGCGGATCGCTCGTGCCGGCGCTGGCGTTCGATGCGCTGATCGCCGCCGGTGCACGGCCGGCGCTGCCTGGAGAATTCAGCCGTCGCGCCGTGGCCAACGGGAAGCTCGACCTCCTGCAGGCCGAGGCGATCGCGGATCTCATCGAAGCCCGCTCCGCCGTGGCGCACCGGTCGGCGTTGCATCAGCTGGACGGCGGTCTCACCCGGCGGATCTCGGCGCTACGGCAGGATGTCATCGCCCTCGAGGCGCTGCTCGCGTACGAGATCGATTTTCCGGAGGAAGACGAAGGACCGACGCCGCGCGAACGCGCCACGGCGCGCAGCGAAGCGCTGCTCGCAGCGCTCGATCGACTCCTCTCGACCGCGCACACGGGGGAGATCGTTCGAGAGGGCGCGATCGTGGTGCTCGCGGGTGCACCGAACAGCGGCAAATCCTCGCTGTTCAATGCGCTTGTGGGAGCGACGCGCGCGATCGTGACCAATGTGCCCGGCACGACGCGCGATGCGCTCGAAGCGGTGGTCGAGATGCACGGCTGGCCGGTCCGGTTGGTCGACACGGCTGGCCTTCGCGACGGAACAGCGGATGCGGTCGAGAAGCTGGGGATAGAAGTGGCGCATCGATACGTCGGGCGAGCCAATGTGGTGCTCGTCTGCTCGGACGACTCGGCTGCGCTCCCCCGTGCGATGAAGCAGGTCGCCGGACTGAGCGAGGCGCCGCGCGTCGGTGTGCGCACGAAGATCGATTTAGTATCAATGAGTGACTTAAAAGCATCTCCTGCCGGGGAATGCGTCGCGGTGAGCGCCGTCACGGGCCAGGGGCTGCGGGATCTCACGGGTGCGATCGCGGCGCTGCTGGCGGCCGGCCTGCCGCCGGCGGAAGGCGCCGCCGGCTTGCTCACGCGCGAGCGGCATCAACGGGCAGTCGCGCGTGCACGCGCGGAGGTGGCGGCGTTCCGGGAAGCGTGGATGTCGGGATCCCTCCCCGCGCCGGTGGCGGCCGTGCATCTCCGCTCGGCCGCCGATCTGCTCGAAGAATTGATCGGCGTCGTCGAGCGGAACAATGTGCTCGATGAGGTCTTCCGTTCCTTCTGTATCGGGAAGTAGCGCCGCTACCGCGTCCCGAAGAGCCGATCGCCGGCGTCACCCAGACCGGGAAGGATGTACCCGTTCTCGTTGAGCTCGCGATCGAGCGCCGCGGTGACGATCCGTACGTCGGGGCACTCGGCCGCCATCCGTTTCACGCCCTCGGGCGCAGCGACGAGGCAGAGCATTCGGATCCGCACCGCCCCCACGCGCTGCAGCGACCGCACGGCGGACACCGCGCTCCCGCCGGTCGCGAGCATCGGATCCAGCAGGAAGAATTCGCGCTCAGCCGCATCGCCGGGGACCTTGAAGTAGTAGTCCACCGGCTGGAGCGTGTCGTGGTCGCGGTACAATCCGATATGTCCGACGCGCGCGGACGGCACGAGGCGCAGCACCCCCTCGACCATTCCCAATCCGGCGCGTAGTATCGGAACGAGCGTCAGCTTCTTGCCGGCGACGCGCCACTGTGTCGTGGACTCGAGCGGGGTCTCGACCGTCGCGGCCTCGAGCGTGAGATCGCGCATCGCATCGTAGGCGAGGAGCATCGCGATCTCTTCGACGAGCTCCTTGAACAGCTTCGTCGGCGTCGCGCGGTCGCGAAGGATCGCGAGCTTGTGCTTGACCAGCGGGTGATCCGAGACCGTCAGATTCGGGAACGTCAATGCGGGCATGCGGACAACTTACGGCGGGTGAGTCAATGAATGAATACCGGACGGCGGCGCGCTGAACAATGGACATCACATTCATCGGCGCGGCGCAGGAAGTGACGGGCTCCTGCCATCTCGTGCACGTCAACGGCAAGACGGTGATGCTCGACTGCGGACTCTTCCAAGGGCGCCGGCAGGAGGCGCAAGCGAAGAACCTGCAGATGCCGGTGGATCCCGGGACGATCGACGCGATCGTGCTCTCGCATGCGCACATGGACCACTCGGGCCGGCTGCCGCTGCTCGCGGGCCACGGCTACGGCCATAAGATCTGGTCGACACCGGCGACGCGGGACCTGTGCGCCCTCATGCTCCAGGATTCGGCGCGCATCCAGGAGAAGGATGCGGAGTTCCTCGCACGGCACCATCGCGACGCGGTGCCGCCGCTGTACACGGAGGCCGACGCGACGAAGGCGACGGGTCTGCTGTGCACGGTTCCGTACGCGCAGGATTTCAGCGTGATCAATGGTGTGCGCGCGAGCTACGTCAATGCCGGACACATCCTCGGCTCGGCATCCGTGATCGTCGACTGTGAAGAGAACGGACAGAAACGCCGGATCGTATTCTCGGGCGACATCGGCCGGAAAGGGATGCCGATCATCGCCGACCCGGTGCCGCCCGAGGGCGCGAACGTCGTGATCATGGAGTCGACCTATGGCGACCGCGATCATGGGCTGATCGACGAATCCCGCGAAGAACTGGCGCGCGTGATCCGCGATACCGCGGCCAAAGGAGGGAAAGTACTGATCCCCGCGTTCGCGCTCGGGCGCACGCAGGAGATCCTGTACGATCTGCGGAATCTGCAGCTCGCCGGTCGCGTGCCCGTGATCCCGGTCTACATCGACAGCCCGCTCGCGATCAGCATCACCAATGTCTTCCGGATGCACCCGGAGGTTTTCGACAGCACCGAGAAGATGATCGCTTCCGCCACGAAGTTCCTCGACTTCCCGTTGCTCAGCTACACGCCGACGGTGGAGGAATCGAAGGCGCTGAACTCGCTGCACGGGCCGGCGATCATCGTCGCGGCGTCGGGCATGGCGGAGGCCGGCAGGATCCTGCATCACCTCGCGAACGGAGCGGGGGATCCGAAGAACACGATCCTGATCGTCGGCTATCAGGCGGAGAACACACTGGGGCGCCGCATCGTGGAGAAGCAGCGCGTGCTCAAGATCTTCGGCCAGGAGGTTCCACTGCGGGCGCGCGTCGAAGTCCTCGACGGCTATAGTGCGCACGCCGACCGCACCGGGCTGCGAGAGTGGCTGCTCGCGGTGCGTGCGAAATCACCCGCGCTGGAGCAGGTCTATCTCGTGCACGGCGAACCGCCGGCGCAGGCGGCGCTCTCGGCGGCGCTCTCCGCCGACGGATTCAAGGTGTCATGCCCGGCGCCGCACACGAAGGTGGCCGTGTGACGAGCGGCACGGTGAGCGGCCGCGGGACGGACGACGGGATCGGCGCCGCCGAGCGGATCCTGCGTTCGGCGATCGCGGAGCTGGTGCTCCACGGCGCGGGCGCGCTCGCAATGCACGAGGTCGCCGATCGCGCCGGCGTGAGCAAGGGCCTCATCCATTATCACTATCACGACAAGGACGCCATGCTGGCGCGGGCGGCCGAGCGGCTCGGCGAGCGGATCGCGGCGCGCGGCCGGGGCGCGATCATCCTCGCGAGAGCGAGCACTATCGTAGGCGACATGCGCGAATGGCTTCGGTCCGAGCTCCGGCTCGGCGAATGGCGCGCCCTGATTTCTCTTGGCGAGTGGCCGGCGCCGGTGGTGCGGGATGCTGCGCACGCGGCGATCGAGGCCCGGCGCGACATGATGGAGGAAATGGCCGCGACAATGTATGCGCGGCTCGGCACCCGGCCTCGCATTGCGACCGCACAGGCAGGCGAACTGCTCATCGCGCTCGTGAGCGGCCTCGCGGCCGAGCCCGATGCGGATCGCGATCCGAGCGACGCATTCGATCTGCTCATCCTCGCACTGTTGCAACTGGCGGAGTGAGCGCCGGCCGGCGAACCTTGCTATCGCCGCGCGGGATTCCGACATTCAGCATCGACAGTGATCAGTACGATGGACCGTTCATGGGGGATTAGCATGCGCATTGCGAGTATGATCGCGATCGGGGCGGGGCTCGTCGTGCTGACCGGCGGCGCATCTGGACAAGAGCAGGCCGCCACAGCGACGAAGAAACCGGCGGCAAAGTCGCCGACATTCACGAGCGTCACGACGGAAATGCTCACGGGCGCCGCGAAGGATGGGAAGAACTGGACGACGTACGGCCGCGACTACTCGAATCAGCGGTGGTCGCCGCTCGCGCAGATCAACGCCGAGAATGTGAAAGCGCTCTCGGTCGCGTGGATCTACCAGACCGGGATCTCGCATCTCGGCTCGTTCGAGACGAGTCCGCTCGTGGTCGACGGCGTGATGTATCTGACGACGCCGTACAACACCGCGATGGCGGTCGACGCCCGCACCGGCCGCCAGCTCTGGCGTTACGAGCATAAGATGAGTATCGCGTCGCCGATCTTCTGCTGCGGTCCGAACAATCGCGGCGTGGCGATCGCCGGCGGCACCGTGTTCATGGCGACGCTCGACGCGCGGTTGGTCGCGCTGGAAGCGGCGACGGGCAAGGTGAAATGGGACATCGAGATCGCCGATCCCGAGGCGGGTTACAGCGAGACGATGGCGCCGCTCATCGTCGACAACATGGTGATCGTGGGCGTCTCGGGCGCGGAATACGGGATCCGCGGATTCCTCCGCGCATACGATCGCAATGATGGCCATCAGCTCTGGAATTTCTATACGCTGCCGGACAAGGGTTGGGAGGGCGTGTGGGCGGAGAAGACGGGCGAGGGTGATGATCTCAAGCGGAACATCGTCGCGGAGAAAGCGGCGATGCCGCAATACGGCGACGCGTGGCAGCGTGGCGGCGGGTCGGTCTGGATGACGCCCGCGTACGATCCGGCGACGAACATGTTGTACTTCGGTGTGGGGAACCCGTCGCCGGATCTCGATGGGTCCATGCGGCCCGGCGACAATCTGTACACCGAGTCCGTGGTCGCGATCGACGCGCGAACCGGCGAACACAAATGGCATTACCAGGAGGTCCCGCACGACGTGTGGGATCTGGATGTCGTGAGCCCGCCCGTGATCGTGACGCTCAGAGACGGCACCAAAGCGGTGGCGGAAGCGGGAAAGACCGCCTACGTCTACGTCTGGAACGCAGCGACGGGGAAGCTCATCCGGCGCTCCGAGGAGTTCAACAAGCACGAGAACTATTTCGCGCCGCCGACCGCCAATGGTGTGCGCATGCTGCCCGGCGC
Source organism: uncultured Gemmatimonadaceae bacterium (assembly GCA_963737845.1). GTDB lineage: Bacteria > Gemmatimonadota > Gemmatimonadetes > Gemmatimonadales > Gemmatimonadaceae > DATKOH01. The sequence goes on from CAVTUD010000003.1 coordinate 994,495, forward strand.
GAATGGCGGATCCGAATGGTCGCCAACGGCAGTGAATCCCAAGCTCGGTTACATGTACGTGCTGGGGCTCGAGCAGCCGATGATCTATCAGACGCATCCCTCGCCGCTCGACAAAGGGAAGCTCTGGCTCGGAGGGACCTTCAAGCCGGAGCCGGGGGGCGTGCAGTCGGGCACGTTCACGGCGATCGACTTGAACACCGGCAAGCGCGCCTGGCAAGCAAAGACCGATCAGCCGATGATCGGCGGCGCACTCGCGACGGCGGGCGGTCTCGTCTTCACGGGCGAAGGCAACGGGATGTTCAAGGCATACGACGCGAAGACCGGCAAAGTGCTCTGGCAATTCCAAGCGGGCGCCGGCTGCAATGCGCCGCCGGTGACGTACTCGCTCAATGGCAAGCAGTACGTCGCGGTCGCCTGTGGCGGGAATTTCCAGATCGGCTACCCGCTCGGCAATGCGGTGCTCGTGTTCGCGATCCGGTAGAGAGCGCATGCGCCGCCTGAGACTCGCGGCTCTGGCCTCGCTGGCGCTGGTCGCTCCGAGCGTGGCGGCGCAGGGCATCGTGATGGGCACCGTAAGTGGGTGGACGTTCTCCTTTTCGGGAAACGTCAACGCCTTCATCGTCTACACGGATCCCAAGTGCGGCGACGGTTCGCCAACATGTGATTTCGCGGGCAACCTGATCCCGACCGGCACGGACCAAAAGGTCCTGCGGGTACGCACGGGACTCGCGCCGGCATTCGCGATCTTCGAGGTAAAGGGGAAGGAAGCGGGCCTCGACGTCGGTGCCCACATCGGGATCGCGCCGGAGATCCAATCGCTTGGGCAGTTACACGACAGTTGTGGGACAGTATATGGTCAGTGCGGTGCTCAGATCGACCTACGCGAAGCGTACATGACCGTTGGGGGATCCTGGGGGCAGCTTCTCGCCGGTCGCGCGATCGGTCTGTTCCAGCAACAGAACTACCTGACCGACATGACCGTGTTCGGAGTGGGACTCAGCGGCGGCGGCGCGGGAATCACCGGCAATGGTACGACCCTCGGGCACATCGGCACGGGCTACAGTTACCCGAATTTCAACGCACAGATCACTTTCAGCACGCCATCGAACCGGTCGTGGCGCCTCTCGGTGGGGCTGTTCGATCCGAGCGTCATCAATGCGGCGGACGGCGTCGTGCCCGTGGGTCAGTGTTGCTTCGAATGTGACGCGGTCGCCTCGCATCGAGACCGAGGTCACCTACATGAAGCACTCGGGCGGCATCGGCTCCGCGGACAAGTTCATGTTCTACGCGAGCGGATTGCTCGCGAACGTGAAGAACATGTCCTCTGGCGATCTCTGTGCGCCGTACTTTGGCGACCCGACCGGCTGCAAAGATGCCGTGACGCCATGGGGACTGGCCACCGGGATGGAGTGGAACAAGAGCGGCGTGCAACTCGACCTCTCGGGCTTCTATCAGGAAGGAGTCGGCACGGCGCTCATGTTCACCGATGGCCTCGGCGTCGATTACGCCGGCGACCGGCGCGCCTCCTACGGATACCTGCTCCAGCTGCAGTGGATGCCCAAGGACAGCAAGTGGAAGTTCGGTGCGTCGTACGGCGACACCGACCTCGAGCGCAGCGGCGATGACGTGGACAACGGGAACGACTTCTTGATGAAGTACAACACCGCGACGGTCGGAGCCGTGACGTACCTGTGGACGCGCTCGTTCCGGTCGGTGTTCGAGTACACCTATGGCGACAGCGAGGCGTACGACGGCACGAAGATCACGTCGAACCAAGGCGCGCTGGGAGTGATGCTGTTCTTCTGACCGGCGATCGCGCTATCGAAGCGCGCGCTCGATCCAGCTCCAATACAGCTCGCCGCCAGTCTCTGACAGTCCGTTGTGGGCGCCGCGCGGAACGATCAACAACTCCCCGTGGCGTCGTGCCGCGGCGAACACCTCGCGACCCATCGACGCCGGGATGACGCGATCATGATCGCCATGCGCGACCCAGACCGGCGCGTCGACGAGCGCGATGCGATCTCGAGTGTCATACGGGATCCGGCCGATCAGCGGCCATGCCAATCGCGCGAGCGGCGTGCCGAATCGCGCCGCCATCTCCCTCGCCGTCGTGAATGGCGACTCCAGAATGAGCACGCTCGGAGGTGCCTCGCTCGCGAGCTCGGTGGCGACGGCCGTGCCGAGCGAATGTCCGTAGTACGCGACGGTGGCACCCGGTCCGAACCGTGCGCGGACGAACGCGAGTGCCGCGCGCGCATCGAGGCGGACGCCACCTGCCGACGGCGGCCCCGGCAATCCGTTGTACCCGCGATACTCGGCCAACACCACCACGTAGCCCGTCCGCCGTGCGACTTCGCGGGCCCACGGCGCCAGCCATGGCGCGATGTCCGCGTTCCCGTGAAACGCGAGCAGCACTCGCGCCGCGGCGGGTGGCCGCGCCGGGGTTCCGATCACGAGTGCATACAGGTGCTGGCCATCGGCGGCGACGAACTCGACGCGCTCCGCACCTGGAGGCGCAGGTTCGACGACCCGCGGCGTCTGGAACGTGATGCGGTCCTGTGCGATCCAGAAGAATGCGAGGAGCGCCAACCCGACCGCGACGACGGCGATGACGAGCGTGCTCAACAAGCGCCGGAACCGTTGAGCGATGTGAGCCGCGCCGTCGCTGCCCATGCCGTCACGTGAACCAGCGAGTGACCGCGGAATTGGGGAATCGTGTGCGCAACCACGCGTCGCATCCCCACACTCTACCCGCACGGCTGCAGAAGAAGATGATCATCGAGGTCGCGAGCATCACATGAAAGCCGAGCTGACCCGAGCTCATGTGCTGCACGGCCAGTCCGTAGAGGAGCGTGAGCGCCATGCCCACCACCGCGCCAAGTGGGGTGAGCAAGCCGGCGACGAGCGAGATCCCGACGAAGACTTCGCCCAGCGCGGTCAGGTTCGCGTAGAGCGTCGGATCGGGGACGACGGTCTCGAGCAGGAACGCGCGGTAGGCGGGAAACGGATTGTCGGCGGCGTACTTCGCCAGCAGTTTCGGCATCGTGTTCACCCAGCGGTCCGAGGCCGCAGGCAACGGGAGGAATCCCCACACGAGCCTGATCGTGAGTTTGGTGACGACACCCTTCACGAACCACGCGCCAACGACCAACCGCAGCACAGCGAGCCAGCGCGCCGGCGCGCGCATGCCCGTGGACTCAACGGCCATCGTCGCCTTTGACGAAGGGACGCGTGGTGCCGGTGAGGCCCTCCGGCCGCGTGGCGGGCGGCCGCCAGAGCGCGACCTCCTCGATCTTCCGCGCGAGCTCGAGATCCTTCTCGGTGAGCCCATTCGCCGAGTGCGTGCGCAGCCGCACCGTGACGCTCGGCCACGAGACCGCGAGATCGGGGTGATGGTCGGCGGCCTCAGCCGCGAAACCGATCGCATTCACGAGCATGAGCGTGGTGGGCCAGCCGTCCGTCTTGTAGCGCCGGGTGAGCCAGCCGTCGACGACCGACCACCCCGGCATCTTCGCGACGAACGCCGCGACCTCGGCGTCGGGGATCATGCGCTCCTGGCGTGCCATGGCGAGCTCCGGATTCAGGTCATCAGTTCGCGGTACGCGGCCGCTTGTCCGAAATTCTCCTCGACCTCGACTTCCACGGCCGTGAGCGTCGCGGTCTTCTGCGTCTTGAATTCCGCGAGGACGCGCTGCGTGAGATATTGCGCGAGCATCTCCACGGTGGTGTTCGGAATGGGCAAGAGCGCGCATTCCTCGCGCGGGAAGACGTACTTCGGTCTTCCCTGGAAGGCGACGTGCACGGCATCGCCGCGGGTCTCGATCGAGAGCTTGGGGTTCTCCATCGGGAGCAGCATCTTGTGATCCAGCTCCTCGCAGAGCTTCCGCATCATCTGCTTCACGACCGAGAAATCCACGACGTACCATGATTCCTCGTCCACCGTGCCGTCGAGCGTGACCGCGACGCGATAGTTATGGCCGTGCAGCGGTTCGCAGCGGTGACCGGCGAAGGTGATGAAATGCGCGGCCGGGAAGACGAGATAATCCTTCGTCACCGCGACCCGAAAGGTGCCTCGCATCCGCATGCGCATCCTCGCCCGTGCGATCCGCGCGAACGCCGGGAGGCGCGATGCGGATCGATACCCGCAAGATCGCCGCCGCACCGAGGCGGGGTCAAGCGCGCCGCTCGCAATGCACAGGGTACCGCTCGTCGCGCGCACCGACCAATTTTCGCGCATGCGAATCCCGGTCGAAAGCTTCGAACTCGCGAATGGGCTGCGTGTGACGCTCTCGGAGGACCATACCGCACCGATCGTCGCCGTGAACCTGTGGTACCACGTCGGTTCGGCGAACGAGCGTCCGGGCCGCACGGGCTTCGCGCATCTCTTCGAGCATATGCTCTTCCAGGGCTCGGAACACGTGTCGTCGAACGAGCATTTCGAGCTCATCCAGCGCGCGGGCGGCACGCTCAACGGATCCACGTGGCTCGACCGCACGAATTACTTCGAGACCGTGCCCTCGAACCATCTCGCCACCGCGCTCTGGCTCGAAGCGGACCGGATGGGGTTCCTCATTCCGGCGATGACGCAGCAGAAGCTCGACACGCAGCGCGATGTCGTGAAGAACGAGCGCCGCTGGAGCATGGACAACCAGCCGTACGGCACGTGGTGGGAGAAACTACCGGCGCTCGCCTTTCCGCCGGAGCATCCGTTCCATCACTCATTGATCGGGTCGATGGAAGATCTCTCCCAGGCGAGCCTGGCCGACATCGAGGCGTTCTTCAAGACGTACTACACGCCGGACAACGCCGTGCTCTCCATCGCCGGCGATGTCGATCCTGCCGAGGCGCGAATGCTCGTCGAGCGTTACTTCGCTCCGCTGCCGCGCGGCGGCGGGCGTCCGGCGCTGCCCGACATGACGCGTGCCGCCGCTCTTCGGCGACTGGCGGCGCGAGACGGTCCCGGACGAGGTCGCTCTGCCGCGACTCTTCCTCGCCCTGCGTGCACCGGTGTTCGGCAGCGAGGAATACTTCGCCGCGAGCACGCTCGGCGCGGTGCTCGGCATGGGCAAGGCGAGCCGCCTGCAGCAGCGACTCGTGCGCGATCGGGAGATCGCGTCGGACGCGACGGCGTTCACGCTCGATCTCGCGAAGGGCGCGGACCTATTGGTGGCCGACGTGACCGGCCGGCCCGGCGTCGCGGCGGAACGGCTGGAAGTCGAGACGGCTCGCGAGCTGGACGCGCTGCGTCGCGAGGGCGTGCAGCGTGAGGAGGTGGAGCGTGCGCTCGCAATGATCGAGACCGCACTCGTCCAGTCGCTGCAATCGGCGAGCGAGCGCGCCGACAAACTCTCCCAATTCGCGACATACCTCGGCGATCCCGGGCTCGTGAACGTGCAGGCCGAACGCTACCGGGCGGTGACCGCCGAGCACGTGAACGCATTCGCGCGACGCGCGCTGGGCGAGGACAACCGCGCGAGCCTCCTGTACGTGCCGCGGGCGAGAGCGGCGGAGGCGGCCGCGTGACGAGCGTATTCGCGACACGCCCCGTGCCGAGTGCGCCGCGGCCCTATCGCTTCCCGGCGTTCGAGCGCCACGAGCTGACCAATGGGCTGCGACTCTTGGTCGCTCCCATGCACAAATTGCCGCTCGTCACGGTGACGCTCGTGGTGGACGCGGGCGCGATGACGGAACCGGCGGGGGGCGATGGCGTCGCGAGTCTGACGGCGCGCGCGCTGCTCGAGGGGACAGCGCGTCTCAGTGCGGCGGAGCTGACCGGCCGCCTGGAAAGGATCGGCGCGTCGGTCTCGTCCGACGGCGATTGGGATACGGCCGGAGCGGGCGTGACCGTGCTCCGCGCGCACCTGGAGGAGGCGGTCGGCGCTGCTCGCGGAGATCATGCTCGCGCCGGCGTTCCCATCTCGCGAAGTCGAGCGGCTCAAGTCCGAACGATTGGCGGACATCATGCAATCGCGAGCGGAGCCCGGAGGGCTGGCCGATGAAGTCTTCGCGCGCACGGTGTACGCGCCCGAGTCGCGCTACGCGCGTCCGGATCGTGGCAGCGCCGAGTCCGTGGCGAAGCTGGATCCGCGCGCGATCGCGGCGTTCCATGCAACACGCTACCAACCCCGCGGCTCGACGCTCATCATGACAGGTGACATCACCATGCGCGGACGCGGCGAGGATCGCCGAGCGGACGTTCTCCACGTGGAGCGGCGATGCGGCGGGATCCGTGCCTCTCGTGGATGGGGCCGCCCGTACGACGAGAGCGCTCCATTTCGTGGCACGCCCCGACGCGCCGCAGTCCGAGATCAGATTGGGACACGTCGGTCTCCCGCGCTCGCATCCCGATTATTTCCCGGTGCTCCTGATGAATGCGATCCTGGGCGGACTCTTCTCCTCGCGGATCAATCTCAATCTCCGGGAGCGGCACGCGTACACCTACGGTGCGCACTCGGCGTTCGAGTGGCGGCGCGGAGCGGGGCCGTTCGATGCGTCGACCGCGGTGCAGAGCGACGTGACCGCGGCCGCCGCGCGTGAGATCCTGAAACGAGATCGACACGATCCGGAACATGCCGGTGTCGGCCGATGAGCTGGAGCTCGCGAGCAACTATCTCGCGGGTGTCTTTCCCATCAAGTACGAGACGACGGACGCGGTCGCGCGCGCGCTCGCGGCACTGGTGGTATTCTCGCTGCCGACCGACTACTTCGACCGCTACCGCGATCGCGTGCGGAGCGTGACCGTCGCCGATGTGCAAGGCGCCGCGCAGACGCATATCCACCCCGACGCGCTGCAGCTCGTGGTGGTGGGCGATGCTGCCGCGATCCGCGCGCCGCTGGAGGCGCTCACGTTCGGCCCGCTGATCGAGTACGGCCGCGACGGCGCTCCACTCGCGCCGTGAAGCCCGGAAAAGTCGACGGCGAGCGGAAGTACACCGGCCGGGTGATCAGCCTCGACCTCGATCGGGTGCGTTTTCCGGATGGCACCATTGGCGAGATCGAGATGATCCGGCATCCCGGCGCGAGCGCGGTCGTTCCGATGTTGAGCGGCGCGGACGCGGCCGATCCGCAACTCTTGCTCATCCGTCAGTACCGCTACGCGACCGAGGGGTTCGTGTACGAAGTGCCGGCTGGCCGACTCGAGCCGAACGAGGCGCCGGAACTATGTGCGCGCCGCGAGTTGCGGGAGGAGACCGGGTGCACCGCGGAGCACATTCAGCACGTGTTCACGATGTTCACGACGCCCGGCTTCACGGATGAGAAGATCCATGTCTTCCTCGCCACGGGGCTCACGCGGGGCCCGCACGCGCACGAGGGGGACGAATTCATTGAACTCGTTCCCGTGCTCCTCTCTCGCGCGCTCGAGATGATCCAGAAGAACGAGATCGTCGACGCGAAGACCGCTCTCGCGATCCTCTATGTCGCGGGGTTCAAGCTGGGGAAATAGCTCGGCGCGGGTCGTGTACCGCGCTGGCCCGATGTCCTCCTCGATTCCGCGCTGCGTCCCACAGGGGGGACAAGTGACCGGGCACGGGGGCAGTTCTGGTCATGATTGAATGCCGCATAACATTATATATAGTAGGCACTTAGCGAGCATCTAGCAGCTGGGGCCATCTCCGGCACGGCACCTGCCATTGATAGTGGCCGCAACCTTGGGCGCTCCAGCCCGTTCCGCATTCTCTGCGGGACGAACGGGCGCTCGAGGCCGACCGGGGAGACTGCCATGCAAACTGCCGCCGTCAGCCGCAGGATCGCGCCCGCGCTTGTAGAGACGCTTCCCGTGCCGCCGCTCACACGGCGTGAACAGCTCGCTGCTCTTGATGATGGGGCGCTCGTCGCCGCGTTCAGCGCCGGCGACGACCGGGCCTTCGAGACGCTGGTGCTTCGCTATCAAGCGCGCTTGCTCAATTTCATCTGCCGCACGATCGGCGATCGCGAACGCGGTGAAGACCTGGTGCAGGAAGTGTTCATCCGCGTGCACCGCCATGCGCATCGCTTCGACCCGTCGAAGAAGTTCTCGACGTGGATCTACACCATCGCGTCGAACCTCGCGAAGAACGAGCTGCGGAATCGCTCGCGCAATCCGCTCGTGCTGTTCCAGGCGCTCCAGCAGAACTGGGACGACGAGGACCGCCCGCTCCAGTTCGAGGACCACCAGTCGCGGCCGGATGACATGTACCGCCGCCGGTATCTGCGCGAGAAGGTGGAGGATGCGATCACGCGGCTGCCCGAGCATCATCGCCAGGTCTTCGTGCTGCGCGAACTCGAGGGCAAGCCCTATGAGGAGATCGCGGTGATCACGGGCTGCAACCTGGGCACCGTGAAGTCCCGCCTGAACCGGGCGCGCGCGGCGTTCGCGGAGATCATCGAGCCGGCACTGGTCTAAAGTTCGGCCAGGCCGCCTGGCGGCGGGGAACGGTGGAGGGAACTCCGCGCGGGGAGACGTGTACCCTGTCGCGGTGCTTACTCCTGTCTGGGATTGTCCCGAGTTCCGAGACCGCCATTCTCGATTACACCGATGGCTCGCTCGTCGCGACCGATAAGGCCGCGGCGCAAGCGCATTTGGAGCGATGCCCCGACTGCGCGCGATTCAATGTGAGAGTGCGTCGCGCATTGTTGGTGATCCGCAATCTCGCGCCGGCGCCTGGATCGCCGATCTCTTCGCTCGCATCATGGCGCGCGTCGGACGGTCGCCCGCCGCGCACCGGCACGAGCCCGCGCCTCGCTACGAGCGCCCACGCCTCGCCGCGGGAATGCCCGCGAGCTGACCGCTACTTCGCCGGCCCCGCTCCGGGCGCGAGGAGCGCCCTGATCGCCGGCAGGTTCTTCTGAACGAACGAGATATTCTCGAGCATCGCCGGCGATAATCCGGTGGGCAACGGCTTGCCCGACGCGATCATCTGCAGTCCTTGCATCGATTGCGTGATCGCCATGCCGGTCACGATGAATTTCTCGGGAGTGCTGCCGGTCGAGATGATCGCCGAGCGCAACTTCGGCTCCTTCTCCAGGCCGGATACCACATCGTCCAGTGTTCCATTCTGCGGACGCTGGCGGAGCGCGGTGAGCAATGCGGGATCGGCCTTCGTCACGCGATCGAACGCCACCTGCGTTTTCCCGAATTGCTGGATGGCCGCCATGGTGAGTCGGAATTCCTTGAGCGCGATGGCGGCGGAATCATCGGGCACCGGGCCGAGCGGCAGGAGCGGCGCGGCCGGCGCAGCCGGTGCCGCGGCTGCGGCGGGAGCAGCGTCCGGCGTCTTCGTGGCCTTGCACGCGGTCGCGAGCATCGCGGCCGACAGGAACAGCAGCGAGCGACTCACGCGAAGACGCGGGCGAACTGTATACACGGGATCCTCGAACAGCCGGGGTGGGATCGGCGCGCGCGATCGGCGCGCACGAGCGTGGCCTGAGTCTAGCCGCGCGCTGCGCCGGTCACAACCAGCGCTATATTCTCGGCATGGCCGCCTCCGCCGAGCGCACTCTCCGGAAATCGATCCAGACCCGCACGTTCGAGCGCGCGTACTACCTCTATGGCGAAGATGACTTCCTGAAGGACGATGCGCTGCGTCAACTGGTCGCATTGGCGGTGGATCCCGCGACGCGCGACTTCAATCTCGATCTGCGCGACGGTGCGTCGCTCGACGCCGAGACGCTCGGTTCGCTGCTCGGCACGCCGCCGATGATGGCGGAGCGCCGCGTGGTGATCGTGCGGAACGCGCCCGCGCTCCGGAAGGATGCGCGCGCGGCGCTCGACCGCTTCTTGGCGCGCGAGACGCTGTCGGCCGATCTCCTGCTCGTCCTCGTCGCGCCGGCGGGCGAGCTCGCGGCGGCTGACAAAACACTCGCGAAGCGCATGACCGACGTCGAATTCGAGCCGCTGTCCGGCGACCGGGTGGCGAAATGGATCGTGCACCACGCCGGAGCACTCGGCGTATCGCTCACGCCGGGCGCGGCCGAGCTGCTGCAGCGCGCCGTGGGCAACGACCTGCCATCGCTCGCCACCGAGCTCGACAAACTCGCGAGCTTCTCCAACGGTGCGCCGGTCGACGAGGAGGCCGTCACGGCGGTGGTGGGCGTTCGCCGCGGCGAGACCGTGGGCGACCTGATGGACCGCGTCGCCGCGCGCGATACGGTGGGCGCGCTCGCGATCCTGCCGCACATCCTCACGCAGCCGAAGACCAGCGGCGTCTCGATCGTGATGGGTCTCGCCACGCAGACGCTCGCGCTCGCGTGGGGTGGCGCGGTGAAAGGGCGCGCCGATTACTTTGGTCTGTTGAAGGAGAGCAAGGCATATCCGGGCCGCTCGTGGAGCGATGCGGCGGCCGCGTGGCAGCGAGCGGCCGGCACGTGGTCCACCGCCCAGCTGGATGCGGCGCTCGAAGCCTTGCTCGCCGCCGATGCCTCGCTCAAGGACACGCGCGGCTCGACCGACGAACAACTGCTCACGACGCTGGTCCTCTCGCTCTGCGCGTAGCGGAGCCGTCCCCTCTTCCTTCGCATCGATGCCGACGAAACGCCTCCTGTTCGCCATCCCGTTCTTGATGCTGGCGGCGCACGCCGGCGCACAAACGATCGACAGCGCGCTCACGACCGATACGGTCTTCCTGCGCGTGCAGCGGCTTGCGGCGAACGGCCAGGGTGACGCCGCGCGCGCGCTGGCGCAGGAACAATTCGAAGCGGCGCCCACCGCGTCGCCACGCTTCGTGGAGGCGCTGTATTGGCGTGCGGTGGTCGCGTCCACGGCCGCCGATGCGGAGCGCGATCTCCGTACGATCATCGTGGACTATCCGCTCTCCCCGTGGAGCGTCGAGGCGCTGATGCGCCTCGCGCAGCTCGAGATGACGCGCCGGGACATGGACCAGGCGCTCGCGCATCTGAACCGTGTGATGGTGGAGCATCCGAACAGTCCGTCGCGTCCGAAGGCGAGCTTCTGGATCGCGCGCGTGGAGTTCGAACAGGGCAAGCTGGCGGACGCCTGCCGGCAGCTCGGCGACGCGGCACGCACGGCACCGGTGAACGACGTCGAGCTGAAGAACCAGATCGAATACTGGGCGACGCGATGCGCTCCGGCGGACACCGCCTTCGCCGTCGACCCGCGGAGTGACAGCGTCAAGCCGAACCCGAAGGCTGCGGGCGAAGCCTTCACACCCGCTCCGGCTGCCGCGGCGCCTGCTGCCGCGGCGAGTGCCGCCGCCGCGCCACCGAAGACGGCCGCCGCGCCGGCGGCCCAAGCGGCAGTACACGGTTCAAGTGGGCGCGTACAATACGAAATCGGCAGCCGACGGGCTCGCGAAGACGCTGCACGATCGCGGCTACGACGTGCGCGTGTACGGCACGATCGCGCCATTCCGAGTGCGCGTCGGCCGCTACGATAAGCAGTCGCAGGCCAACGCCGAGGCGGACAAGCTGAACGCGAAGAAGATCGCGGCCTTCGTCACGGAGGCAGAGCCGCAGTGAGCCGCGAGAGCGCGACGCCGCTCATGCAGCAGTACCGGGAGATCAAGGCGCGGCACCAGGACGCGATCCTGTTCTTCCGGATGGGCGACTTCTACGAGATGTTCTACGAGGACGCCGAGACGCGTCGCGCGCGCTCGGGCTCACGCTCACATCGCGCAACAACGGCGGCGCGGCGGAGGTGCCGCTCGCCGGCGTCCCGGTCGAAGGCCGCGAACGAATATCTCCGCCGTCTCGTGCGGCAGGGATTCCGCGTCGCGATCTGCGAGCAGGTGGAGGATCCCAAGGCCGCGAAGGGCATCGTGCGCCGCGAGGTGGTGGAGACGCTCACGCCCGGGCGCCGTGTTCGCCGACGACATGCTCGACGGCGCGCGGAACAACTTCCTGTGCGCCGGTCGCACCGAGTTGAATCGGCACGATCGGCATCGCCGCCGCCGATCTCTCCACCGGAGAATTGCGCCTCGTGCGATGCGCGCCGGCGGACGTCGACGCCGCGCTCGCGCGTCTCTCGCCGCGGCGAGATCCTGTTCGCGAAGCGGAGCAATGCGGCGGTGTCGTCGCCCGGACCCGATGCGGAGAACGCGCTCATGACCGAGCGCGAGCCGTGGGAGTTCGAAGCCGCGCTCGCCGCGGACGAACTGGCGCGCCAGTTCAGCGTGGCGTCGCTCGAGGGATTCGGGATCGCCGCGGACGATGCGCCCGCGGTCGGGGCCGCGGGCGCGCTGCTCCGCTACCTGCGCGAATTGCAGCCGGGCGGGACTGCCGCACCTCGCGCGCCCGATCGTCGAGCGTCCGGGCCGCGTGATGCCGCTGGACGAGATGACGCGCCGCAACCTCGAGCTGGTGGAATCGATGCGCGGCGCCGATCGGGCGGGGACGCTGCTCGATGTGCTGGACCGCACGATGACGCCGATGGGCGCGCGGCTGCTGCGCGCCTGGGTGCTCGCGCCGCTCACGGACCGGACGGAGATCGAAGCGCGGCTCGATGCGGTGAGGTGCTCGTGCGCGATCCGCTCGCGCGCGGTGCGCTGCGCACGCGCACTCGATGGCGTGCGCGACATCGAGCGCCTCGCGGGCAAAGCGGCGGCGGGCCGCGCGAAGCCGCGCGAACTCGGCGCGCTCGGCGCATTCACTCGGCCGCCTCGTCGAGGTCGGAGCGCGCGGCGCGGCAAGCCGGACGCGGCCGGCGTGCTCGCGGCTGGTGCTCGCGGAGTGGGACGCTGCGCGGACATCGCCGCGGCGCATCGCCAGCCGCTGGTGGAGCGGCCGCCGGCGATGATCGGCGAGGAGGAGGTGGTCGCGCCCGGGGGTCGACGCCGAACTCGATGAGCTGCGCGGGCTGCGCGACGGCGGGAAGGATGCGATCGCGCGGATCCAGGCGGCCGAACGCGAACGCACGGGCATCGCCTCGCTCAAGGTGGGCTTCAACAGCGTCTTCGGCTATTACATCGAGATCACGAACGCGAACCCGCGATCTGGTGCCCGCGCGACTACCAGCGGCGGCAGACGCTGACCGGCGCGGAACGCTACGTGACGCCGGAACTCAAGGAGTACGAGGAGCGTGTGCTCGCGCGCGAGCGAGCGGATCGAGGCACGCGGAGCGCGACGATCTTCGAAACGCTGCGGCAGCGCACGCGGCGCGGAGATCGCGCGGCTGCAGCACGCCGCGGCGCGCAGTCGCCGCGCTCGATGTCGTCGCGTCGCTCGCCGAGTCGGCGGCGCGCGAGAATTACATGCGTCCCGACGATGACGGACGGAGTTCGGGCTGCGAGATCGACGGCGGCCGGCATCCGGTGGTCGAGCGGATGATGGCGCGCGAGAAGTTCGTCCCGAACGATCGTGACGCTCGCGCCGGACGCGCGGATGATCATCTTGACCGGCCCGAACATGGCCGGAAAAAGTACCATATTGCGGCAGATCGGCCTGATCGTGCTGATGGCGCAGGTCGGGCAGCTTCGTGCCGGCGAGCGCGCGCGCGGATCGGCGTGGTGGACCGGGTGTTCACCCGCGTCGGCGCGAGCGACAATCTGGTGCGCGGCCAGTCCACGTTCATGGTGGAGATGAGCCGAGACGAGCGCGATCCTCCACACCGCCACGTCGCGCAGTCTGGTGCTGCTCGACGAGATCGGCCGCGGGACCTCCACGTACGACGGCGTCTCGATCGCGTGGGCGGTGAGCGAGCACTTCCACGACGCGGTCGGGTGCAGGACCGTGTTCGCCACGCATTATCACGAGCTCACGCAACTCGCCGATGAATTAGTAGCAGTCCGCAACTTTAACGTGGCCGTGAAAGAAGCCGGCGACCAGATCCTCTTCCTGCACCAATTGCGGCCGGGCGGCGCCGACCGCTCGTACGGGATCGAGGTCGGGCGGCTCGCGGGGCTGCCCGCCGGTGTGATCACCCGCGCCCGCGCGATGTTGCGCCTGCTCGAGGGCGGTCATTTGCTCGCCCCCCGCGCGGGAGTCGCGGCCGCTCCGGCGGCCGATCAGCTCGCGCTCTTCGACAGCGCGGCGGATCCGCTGCTGGGCCGGTTGCGCGACGCCGACACGGATCATCTCACTCCGATGCAGGCACTGGAACTCCTCGCGGCTCTCGCGCGCGAGGCGCGCGAGCGGCCCTAGCTCGCGGTCAGCTCGCGGCCAGGAGGTCCGGCGGCACCACGACCGCGCACTCGGCGCGCGCGATCATTCTCGCGCAGCCAATCCGATTCCATGGGCAGCGAGCGGCGCTCCTCGCGCTCGACGCGCCCGAGCTGCTCGAGCGCGGTGCGCGCGGCCGTGACGCCGCCGGTGAAGTCACCGGCGGCGAGCATCACGGCGGCGGAGGCTCGCCCGACGGCGATCGGGCACGCGGGGCGGCGCGCCGCCGCCTCATCCAGCCACCGCTGCGCGGCCGCGGCGTCATTGTGGATCCGCGCCTCGAAATACGCGGCATCCGCGAGCAACGCGCAGGCGGCACGCGCCGGCAGCATCGCCCGAAGGGACAGCGCGCGCTCGAGCAGCACCGCCGCTCGCTCGTGCGCACATCGATTGAGCGCGCGCCGGAACGCGGCGGCACAGCCGAGCGCTTCGGCCTCGGTGCCGTCGTGGAGCGCGATCGCGTCCGCCGTCCACCGGTCGGGCCACGAGCGCGGCCGCTGGCCGACGCGCTGCGCGCCGGCGATGCGGAGCAGCGCCAGGAACCGATCCGCCGCGAGGCCGCCCTTCGCGAGCAGCAGCAGCTGTGCGCCGTCGCTCGGTTCGCCGCGCACTCCGATGGGCATCGCCGAGAGTGTGAAACGGAGCAGCGATGCGATCGCGATGACCGGCGCGATGGAGATCGTCGCGACACCGACGGCCAGACTCGCCACGGGTCCGGCGGCCGCGACGAGCGCCCACCGCGAATTCATTGGTCGTTCGCCGTGCGGCTCCACGAGCACGCCGCCGCGCAGGGCCGGCCATGTCATTACCGCACGCAGCGACAGGCCGCGTCGCGATGGTGAGAACACGAATGGGCCGATCGTCGCTTCGACCGTGCGGAAGCCGGCGGCGCGCGCCGCGATCCAATGCGCGACATCGTGCACGACGAGCGCCGCGACCACGGCGGAGAGCACGAGGTCGAGCCAGCCCGCGGCGCGCGACAACTCCGGCGGCACGCCCGGCGCGAGCAACGCCGCGTTCGCGATGACTGCGAGCGCCGCGAGAACGGTGATGGGGGCGAACAGGACCGCGACGATGCGCCGCGTGACGGGACCCAGCATATGGACGATGCGATGCCGATTAGAGGGCGCTAACACCTGATACACGAGCTACGGAGCCCGTCGTCACCCTGGCATTGCGAGTGCAGGCAAGCGCCGCCGGAGCGGCGCCGCCCTCACCGCGCCATCAGATACTCGAGCACGTCGCTCCGCGTCACGATCCCCTGGATGCCGGTCTCGCCGCGCACCAGCACGGCCGGATTCATCTTGGTGAGCAGCCGAACCACGCTGTCCACCGGCTGCGTGCCTTCCACCAGCGGGAAGGGCGCGTCCATCACCTCGCTCACGGACACGTCGAGCAACTTGGGGTTCTCGAGCGCACGGGCCGACACGTTGGCCTCGCTCATCGCGCCCACACAGTCGCGTCCATCGAGCACGGGAAGCTGCGAGATGTCGTGGAGTGCCATCAAGCGAAGCGCCTGCCGCACGCTCGCCCCCGGCGATGTGCTCACGATCACCGGCGCGTCGCCGCGCTTCTTCGCCAGGAGTTGGGCGATCGAGATACGCTCGCCCTCGAGCATTCGGTTCTCGCGCATCCACTCGTCGCTGTAGAGCTTCGAGAGATAGCGCTCACCGGTGTCGCAGAGGAACGTCACGATGAACGCCTTCGGGTCATCGACCTCCGCGGCGACCTGGAGCGCGACGTGCGCGATCAGACCGCTGGATCCTCCCACGAACAACCCCTCTTCCCGCGTCAGGCGGCGCGCCATCGCGAAGGATTCGCGGTCGGTGACGGTGCGGTAGTCATCCACCAGCGACAGGTCGAGTGTGCCAGGCAGCTTGTCCTGTCCGACGCCTTCCACTTTGTACGGAACGCCTTCGCCATGCGTCTTCCCCTTCGAGCGCCAGAGCTCGGCGAGGATCGAGCCCTGCGGATCGCCCGAGATCACCCGGATCTTCGGATTCTTCTTCTTGAGATAGCGCGCGACGCCGGTGATCGTGCCGCCCGTGCCGGCGGCCGCGACGAGATGCGTGATCCGCCCCTCCGATTGCTCCCACAATTCCGGCCCTGTGGTCTCCTCGTGCGCCTGCGGGTTCGCATCGTTGTAGAACTGGTTCGCGAGGATCGCGTTCGGCGTCTCCTCCGCGATGCGCTTCGCCACCATGACGTAACTGTCCGGATGATCGGGCGGTACCGCGGTGGGCGTGATGATCACTTCCGCCCCGAACGCCTTGAGCAGGCGCACTTTCTCCTGGGACATCTTGTCAGGCATCGTGAAGATGCACCGATAGCCCTTGAGCGCCGCCGCAATGGCGAGCCCGACCCCCGTGTTGCCGCTCGTTCCCTCGACAATGGTGCCGCCGGGTTTGAGCGATCCGTCGTTCTCGGCGCGCTCGATGATCGGGAGCCCGATGCGGTCCTTCACGCTGCCGCCGGGATTGAAGAATTCGGCCTTGCCGTACACCGGCGTGCGGAGGCCGCGGGTGATGCGGGTCAGACGGATGAGCGGCGTCCAGCCAATGGTCTCGATGACGCTCTCGTACGGACGCCGATTCCGCTCGACGCCGCTCATGGCTTCGCGGGGGGCGTCGCCTTCTTCTGGAGTACGCTGTCGCCGGGCAGCGCGCCGACCCCGGGGTGCCGGAAGAACACCGGCAGCTGGAGCGCGACGCCGATCGGCTTCTTCTGGAACTTCGCGGGAATGAAATGGAGTTCCGGCGCGCCCTTCACGGCGGCACTGTCGAACTCCGGGTAGCCCGAAGATTTCAACACGAACGTCGAGTCGGGCCACACGGCGCCGGCGCTGTCGATATAGATGCGCAACACGACGTTCGCCTGCACCTTCGACGCGTAGAGCTTCTCCGGATAGCGGAACGGCAGCTCGGTGTTGAGCAGCACCGGCATTTCGTCCGGTTTCTGACCGGCGGCGGTGAGCGCGTCCATCGCCTGCTTGGTCGTGTCGGCGGCGGGACAGGCGGCGGCGATCAGCACGCCCGCAATGAGTGCGGTGTAGTTGCGCATGGTGAGTCTGAATATCACCAGGAGACGAATGGGCGGATAGAGGGCGGCCGGCCGGCCGCGCGCGCCGCCATCCCCCTGTCCCCGCCTCGCCGCCGCCGCCATCTTGCCCTATCTCATGCGCATCACTCTCCTACTCGGCGGCGCCTCGGCGGAGCGCGATGTCTCGCTCGCATCGGGGCTTCGCATCGCACAGGCGCTGCGCGAGCGGTCGCACGCGGTGACGCTCGTCGATCCGGCGAGCGGGGTGATCACTCCCGCGCAGGAAAAAGCGATGCGGAGCGCGGGCGTGCTGCATCCGGCGCCGCCGTCGCTCGAGGCGCTGCGCAGCTTCCGGCAGGGCGCGCTGCTCCCATCGCTCGGGACGCTGGCCGAGGTGCGTGACGCGGAAGTCGTGTTCCTCGGACTGCATGGCGGCGAGGGCGAAGATGGTACGCTCCAGGCGATGCTCGACCTCGCCCGCATCCGGTACACGGGCAGTGGACATCTGGGCAGCGCGATCGCGATGGACAAGGACATCTCGAAGAAACTCTTTCGCGCGGCCGGTGTCGGAACTGCGGACTGGCTGATGACGGGGCGGCATGCCGAGGTGCCTCCGGACGGCGCGTTCGTCGCGAAAACGTTGGGCATGCCGGTGGTGGTGAAGCCGTCGAAGCAAGGCTCGACGGTGGGGCTGTCGGTGGTGAAGGATCCGACGGGCCTCGCCGCTGCGGTGGCCGAGGCCGCGCAGTATGATGATGAAGTGATGATCGAGAAGTTCGTGCCGGGCCGCGAACTGACCGTCGCGATATTGGGAACGGAGGCGCTTCCGGTGGGAGAGATCATCCCGAAGCACGAGTTGTATGATTATGAATGCAAGTACACCGCCGGCATGGCGGTCGAGGAATTCCCCGCGCGGCTGCCGGCAGCGATCGCGGCCGCGGCGCAACGCCAGGCGCTGGCGGCGTTCAGGGCGCTCAAGCTTGACGGCTACGCCCGCATCGACTTCCGTTTGACAGCGGGCGGCGAGCTATTCTGTCTGGAAGCGAACACGTTGCCGGGGATGACGGAGTTCAGTCTGGTGCCGCAAGCCGCGGCGGCGGCGGGGATCGAGTTCGGCGCGCTGTGCGAACGGATCGTGCAGCTCGCGCTGTCGCAGTCACATCGGGAGGCATGATGGCACGAAGCACCGGACCGACGGCGGCGATCGCGGGGATCACACCCGGCATCCAGGGGCAGGGCGCGTGGACCGGGCGGCGGCAGCTCTTCGTGCGCTTCGCCGGCGAGGCCGAGACGGCGGTGCTCTACAACGGCGAGATGCTCGCGAAGCAGGTGGATCGCGCGGTGGCACACACCGCGCTCCACTCGATCGCACTCGCCGGGCGCGATCCGCTGGGCAGCGGACCGCTCATCGCCAATGCGTTCGCGCGATGGAAATCCAGTCTGCCGGTGATGCTCGACTGTGACGGCCAGCGTCCCGACGATCTGGCGCCGGTGCTCGGGTCGCTCGCAATGGTGCAGGTGACGTTCGAGTTCGGCAATGCGCCGGCCGTGGCCGAGCGCGCGCTCACGTCGCTGCGTCACGCGGCGGCCGCGAAAGTCGGACATGCGCTGGTACTCGCGCCGCGCGATGCGACGAGCGACGGGCAGATCCTGCGGCTGGTGGAGCAGGCGCACGGCGCGGTGCCGGCCGTACAGATCGTGCTCCACCCCGCGCCGTCCGGCGACAAACCGCCTCTCGATCGCCGCTATGCGACGCTGATGGACCAGGCGATGGCGATCCATCGCGATATCATGTTCATGATGCGCGTGCCCGGGCCCGTCGGGGTGCGGTAGCGGAGCGCGACGATGGACTTCACGAGCACCGAGGAGCGGCTGCCGCCGCCAATGACGCCGGTCGTGCGCGCGATCATCGCGTTGAACGTCGCGGTGTTCTTCCTCCAGCTCGGATTGGTGGGCGACCCCGACATGTTCCGCGCGCTCGCGTGGCACAGCGGCGGCGAGCCGTGGACGATCATCACGTACAGCTTCGTGCACGGCGGCATCTGGCACCTCGTGTCGAACCTCTGGCTGCTGTTCGTGTTCGGTCCGCGCGTGGAGCAGGCATTCGGCGCGGCGCGATTCACCGCGTACTATCTCTGGTGCGCGGTGGGCGGCTGGCTCGCCCACGTGATCTTCGTGCCGCAGGGCGGTTATCTCCTGGGAGCGTCGGCGGCGATCCTCGGCGTGTTGCTCGCGTACGCGATGCGCTGGCCCGACAATGAGGTCGCGATCTTCCCGTTCATGGTGACGGTGAGAGTGCGATGGCTGGTCGCGTTCATGGCGGTGATCAACCTGCTCTTCGGCATCAGCACGGCGAACGGTGCGGCGGGGGTCGCGTACTTCGCGCACCTGGGCGGACTGGTCGCCGGCTACATCTTCCTCTACGCCGCCGCGGCGCCCGGACTCGACCGCATGCGCCAGCGCGTGGCGAGCGTGCCGGACGAACCGGACGAACCACCGCGCGCCATCCCGCGTCCGCCGACGCGCACGCGCGAGCGCGTGTCGGAGGCCGACAATGCGGTGGCGCGCAGCAATGCCGCGATCGTGCAGCCGCCGGCGCGTTCCGTGCCGCTCGCGACGCGCGTGGGCCGGCGCAAGACCGAGGAACTGGATCTCGTGCTCGACAAGATCTCCCGCCTGGGCATCGACAGCCTGACGGTGGATGAGCGCTCGCTGCTCGTGGAGATGTCCAAGCAGCTGCGCGACCGCTGATCATCCCGGGAACGTAAGAGCCCCCCGGGGAGATCCCCGGGGGGCAGTGCCGCCACGCCGTTCCCGCGGCGGCAATGACCGGCGCCAGAGCGCGTCGGCCGATACCTGATAATACGGAAGTGCCGCGGCGCCGGTAAGGGGGTGGAGTTGGCATGAGAATCCCCTAACGGCGGCGATTGGACTTCGGAGTGGCACAATCGTCATCATTCGGCCGCTTGGCGCGCATTACGCTGGCTGCGCCACTCGTTGCACGCAGCGCCCAGTGCCCCCTTCGTCATGCGCTGGACATTCGCCTGAGAGAACGCGAGTATCGAAGTTCAGCACGTTCTCACCCGCTCCACCACACTGCTGAGAGGAGATCCAAGATGAGACGCGTGATCGTCATGGTGCTCGCCACGCTCGCGCTCGCGACCGTTTCCACGGGCGCGCAGAGCAAGGAGAAGACGCCCAGACGGCCCGGATTGCCCGCCGGAGCGGATACCAACGATGCGTCGGCGTACTGGCGTCTCGGCGTCTCGAAGTTGGTAGAGGATCCCTACAAAGCTTCCGACGCGTTCTACTGGGCGACCCAGATCAACCCGACATGGGCGGACGGATACTACGGCGAGTGGGTCGCCGAGTGGCTGCAGGATCCGAGCGATCTATTCGCAATGGAGGAGGGCGACGGGGGGTCCAAAGGCGTCGCGAAGGCCGCGCGCATCGACTCCCTGCGGCTGAGAGCGCTCACGCTCAATCCATTCCTCTACGAGCGGCTCGAACGAACGATGATCGAACAAATGTTCTCGAGCCAATTCTCGGGCGCCGAGCGAGGCGAAGTCGAGGTCGCATTGCAACAGGTCTGGAACAGGGGCCCGATGATGCGCGCGCTCAGCGCATACACCCGCGGCATGTTCCATATCGCGCTCGCGAATTATGACACGGTGCTAGCGGACATTGAGCGGGACGGCAAGGACGATACGAAGAAGAAGGACGCAGAACTCCGCGCGTCGCGGCGCGCCTGGGCCATCGCAAACATCCATCTTGAGCGCGGACGCATCTTCTATCTCGCCGGGAATTTCGAGAGTGCATCGGTAGAACTGCACAAGGCGGCGCTCGGCAAGGAAGTATCGGACAAGAAGCGGGTGGTGCGCGTCTATGAATCCAAGGCGATCATCCAACAGTCCATCGGACTGACATTCGAACAATTGCACATGCCGGACTCGGCGCGCGAGGCCTACGGGCGCGCGCTGGAAGAGGACCTGTCGTATGCCCCGGCGCATCTCGCCATGAGTGGGCTCGCACTCGCGAAGGGGGACACCACGCAGGCACTGAGTGAACTCGAGCTCGCGGCGCAGATGTCGCCGAGCGATCCGGCCACCGCGTTCTTCTACGGACGGGCGCTCATCCTGTCCGGGCATGACAAGGAAGCGATGGAGCAGCTGCAGCGGGCTGTGAAACTGGCCCCGCATTTCGCCGCGCCGCATGCGCTGCTCGCGTTCATCTACAATGGGGCGGAGTACCAGGATGAAGCGCGCGCGGAGTACCAGGCGTACCTGGGCCTCTCGGTGCCGAACGACCAATACGTCGTGAAGGCGAAGGAGCGCATGATCGCCCTCGCTCCGAAGGACTCGACCAAACCATGACGCGGAATTCTCTGCGCGGATCAGCGCTCGCGCTGGTCACGTTCGCCGGCGTCGCCATGGCGCAGGGCGCCGCCGACACGGCGGCAAAGGCGACGCGGCCGCGCACGGCGTATGAGGACATGGCGATGTTCAGCCAGGTGCTGAACCAGATCCGGGTGAATCACCCGGACTCCATCGATCAGCACGAGTTGATCGCCGCCGCGGTCGAGGGCATGGTGCACGCCGCCGACCCGCACTCGTTCGTGGTGTGGTTCACGCCGATGTCCGCCGAGAAGGAGAGAGCGGCGCTCGATGGGAAGCTCTATCCCGTTCCGATCACGTTCGAATTCATCGAGGGAACCCCCATTGTGGTCGGCATCTCGCCGGGGACCGATGCGGCGCGACTGGACATCCTGCGCGGCGATGCGCTGATCTCCGCCGATGGCCGCGCGATCACGTCGGAGCGCGAGCAGGAACTCGACCTCGAGCTGGGCGGCCCGAAGAAAACCATGGTGAAGCTGGTGTTCGAACGGCGGCGGGTCGATGGCACCGTCGCCACGCTCGAGCGCAGCGTGAAGCGGGAGCGGCCGGACAAGGAGGAGACCTCGGTCCCGGTCGGGTTCATGCTCGATCCCAAGACCGGCTATATCCTCGTCAAGACTTTCATGGGCGAGAACATCTCCGACGACCTGCATCGCACGATCGGCCGTCTCCAGAATCATGGGATGGAGCGTTTGATCCTGGACCTCCGGCAGAACGGCGGCGGCCGGATCGACGAGGCGGCCAAGGTCGCGGGAGAATTCCTGCCCTCCGGCACGCTGGTGTACACGTCCGAAGGAAAAAAAGCCGCGGTCGCCGATACCGGACGCGTGAGCCGCTCGTTCTGGAAGAGCGAACAGCGGTTCCCGATCGTTCTCATGGTGGATGGCGGGACGGCGAGCGCCTCTGAGCTGGTCGCGGGCGCGCTGCAGGATCATGACCGGGCGCTGATCGTGGGACAGCCGACCTTCGGCAAGGCGCTGATGATGCAGGGATTCCCGTTGGGCAACGGGTCCCAAATGTACGGATACATCGAATTGGTCATCGGCCACGTGCGGACGCCATGCGGACGTGTGATCCAGCGCCAGTACCACGCGATGACGCGGCGTGAGTATTACCGGATGGCGACCACGCAGCGAGACACCGCCGGGCGGCCATCGTGCAAGACGGACGACGGCCGGGTGGTCTACGGTGGAGGCGGCATTTACCCGGACATTATCTTCGGACCCCGCCCGACCGTACCCGCGTGGGACTACCGGATCCTCGAAGCGGACCTGCAGATCAAGTGGGTGCCCGGATACATCTCCGCCAACCCTTCTCTCTTTCCTTCGCTGGACTCGCTCGCCGCCAACCCGCATGTGCCGGCCGCCGGACTCGCGCAGTTCCGCGAGTTCGTCACGAAGGAAGGCATCACGGTGCCGCCGGGCGCGGAAGCCGACAGTCTGGTGAACCGCGTGCTCATCAAGCGCATAGCTGAGGTGAAATTCGGCGAGGAGGGGTTCTATCGCCTGGTGGCATTGTTCGATGGCGACGTGAACCTCGCGGTGCAATCGTTCGACAAAGCGAAGCAGCTCCTCGGCCCGGCGCACTGAGCGCCGGCGCCGGGCCGGTGGCGCGGGCACGGCGCGCGTCCTATCGTTGACGCATGCCGAAGCCCGAACTGCTGGAGACATTCCCGAATCCCCACCCCAAGCGCGATTACGAGATCCGGCTCGAGTGCGACGAGTTCACCTCACTCTGTCCGGTGGGTGGCATCGAGAGCGATGCGGCGGAACTCACGCTGCTGCAGGGCGGCGCGCCCGACTTCGGCACGATCTACGTGACGTACATCCCGGGCAAGCTCTGCCTCGAGCTCAAGAGCGTGAAGCTGTATTTCTGGAGCTTCCGGAACGACGGCATCTTCTATGAACGCGCGGTGAACCGGATCCTCGACGATCTCGCCGCCCGCGCGAAGCCGCGGTGGATGGAAGTCGTCGGAGATTTCAACGTGCGCGGCGGCATCAAGTCCGTGATCACGGCGCGCCACGGCGCGAGGCCCAAGTAAGTCCCTACCGCACGGTGAACTGCCGGAACATCCCGTGCGCGGCGTGCGACCGGCCGTCGTTCACGTCGGGACTGAAACAGATCAGCGCGTATTCGCCCGGCGTGAGATCCAGGGTGAAGAACGCGCGCTGGTCGGTGCGCATGGTGAACACGCCACCCATCGGCTCGCCCGGCGGCGATCCCTTCTGGGAGCCGAACCACGACACGTAGTCGGCCGCCGACTTCCCGGGCGCGAGGCGCACGACCGTCACCTCGTGCGGCTGCGGCCCCGTGTTGAGGAACAGGAACGTGCGCTGCCCGCCGCCGATCGGCTTCGCACTGGAATAGCCGAAGTCATACGCGGTGAGCGTATCGGTCGCGACGGGTTCGAGCGCGGGCGGCCGGCGCGATGCGATAACGGTGAGTTCGCGATACTCCCCCTTCACCACGTGCGGGATCCCGTCGGCGGCCTGCAGGAAACACACGATCGCGTACGTCCCCGGCTCGAGCTGCATGGTGACCTCGACGGTGCCCGCGACCGACGCGTTCACGCCGCCGGCCATACTGACCCAATCGGGCGGCGGCCCAGCCTGTTTGAATCGATCCATGAATTGGTCGAACGTCCGGCCGCCGCCGATACGAATGAGTGCGAGTTGGTGAAGCTCCGCCCCCTCGGTGACGAGACGGAGCGTCGTGAGTCCAGCGGACACGGTGTCGGGCGCGTCGAAGTGGTACGGCGATACGGTCACCGTCACGACGGGTGGCGCCGGAGCGCCGGAGGAGGCCCGGTCCGCGGGCCGGCACGCGACAGCGAACGGCGCGGCGAGCAGGAGTGTCCAAAGTGCGGCGCGCGGCCGGAACGTCATGCGATGGGCCGGAGTTGAATGGAGTGCGGACGCGGGTTAGCATTCACTGCTGCAATGTGCGGCCAGGTAGCTCAGTTGGTAGAGCAGCGGACTGAAAATCCGCGTGTCGGCGGTTCGATCCCGTCCCTGGCCACTGGACCCGGTTCACGGCCCGCCGCTCCTCGTGGAGCAGCGGGCCGTGCCGCGTTCGGCGGCGAGCCGCGCACCTGAGTAGATTGAGGGCCCACCCTTCATGCGCGGAGCGCCGGATGATCAACGGGTTCGAGTTCGAAGATAGCGGGCGGAAGTATACGTGCACCGTTGAGCAGCGCGAGGCGGCCGCGAGCGATGCGTGGTGGTGGTTCGGCGTCACGTCCGACCGGCAGCGCTACGCGCCCTTCCGCGCGGTGTCGGGCGACACCCGGACCTCCGTCCAGACGCGGATCCTGGAGTACTATGGCGCGGTGCTCGCGCGGCGTGCGATGCATTTGCCGTATCGCCCGAAATAGCTCGCGCGACATCCAGCGTGGGATCGAACGGCGGGGCGAAAGCCCCGCCGTTCTTGTATCCGGGGCTCTCGTGCGCCATCCTCTCTGCACGACGCCCCCACTCGAGGACCGCTGTGAGCCCGGATGATCCGTTGAGCGCTCCACCCGACACGATCTCCCGCCGGTCATTCCTCGAACGCAGCGCGCTCCTTGGCGCCGGACTGAGCGTCGCGCGCTCCGGCTCGCTTCCCGTCGCCGAGTTGCTGGAGCGGACCGCCGGCACGCCGCTCGCCGCATTCGTATTCGTACCGCGATGGGCGCATCACGCTGAGCAACGCCGAGATCCGCGCGACGTGGAATTTGAACGGCGGCGCGTTCGTGGCGCAGCAGATCGACGACCGGCTGTCGGGCATCACGTTCACGCCTGCGCCCGGCGTCTTCACGCTCCTGCTCGACGGCGGCGGCCAGCTGGGCGCGGAGTCGATGCGGATCGTCGCCGGACCGCGCGCCGAGCGCCTCGTCGCACATGCCGGCGCATCGCGCCTCGTCGAGCGATCGGGCGGATGGCAGGTGTCGGTCACGCTGCGGGATGCCGATGAGCGCATCGAAGCGACGTGGCGCGGCGTGTTGCGGGACGGCTCGCGCTATGTGCGACAGGAAGTGACGTTCAGCGCTCTGCGCGAGCCCCTCGCGGTTCGGGAGATCGTGCTCGTGGACATCACGATGCCGCGCGCCGCGGTCGTGGGCACGGTAAAGGGAAGCCCGGTCGTGGCGGGAGGCGCGTACGCGGCCTTCGAACATCCGCTCTCCACGAGCACCGTGGATGGCGACCGCGTGCGCTGTTCGCTCGCGCGCGAACTCCCGCTGCGGCCCGGCGCGTCGTTCGCGGTGAGCGCCGTGGCCGGCGTGACGCGCCCGGGACAGTTGCGGCGCGATTTCCTCGGCTACATCGAGCGCGAACGCGCTCATCCCTACCGCACGTTCCTGCACTACAACTCGTGGTACGACATTGGGTACTTCTCCAAGTACGATGAGGCCGACGCGCTCGCGGTGATCGCGGCGTACGGCAGCGAGCTCCAGCAGCGCCGCAAAGTAGTGCTCAGCTCGTTCCTCTTCGACGATGGCTGGGATGACGCCGCATTGCTGTGGGGCTTCCACAGCGGATTCCCGCAGGGGTTCGCGCGCGTGCGCGATGCCACCGCGCGTTACGGCGCGGCGCCGGGCGTCTGGATGTCGCCATGGGGCGGCTACGGCGATCCGAAGAAGGCACGGATCGCGAGCGGCAGCGCGCAGGGCTTCGAAACGAACGAGGGTGGATTCCAGCTGTCCGGCCCCAAATACTACGCACGGTTCCGCGACACCTGTCTCGACATGATCCGCCGGTACGGCGTGAACCAGTTCAAGATCGACGGGACGGGGAACGCCGCGAGCGCATTCCCGGGCAGCGTGTTCGACAGCGATTTCGACGCCGCCATCGCGCTCATTGGGGAGTTGCGCGCGCGAGGAGCCCGATCTGTTCGTGAACCTGACCACGGGCACGTATCCTTCGCCCTTCTGGCTCCGCTATTCCGATACGATCTGGCGCGGAGGCGAGGATCACGAGTTCGCGGGCGTCGGTTCCATGCGCCAGCGATGGATCACGTACCGCGATGCCGATACGTACACGGGGATCGTGCAGAGCGGGCCGCTCTATCCGCTGAATTCGCTCATGCTGCACGGCATGATCTACGCGAAACATGCGCATTGTCTCGACGCTGACCCGGAGAATGATTTCCGCGACGAAGCGCGCTCGTACTTCGGCACGGGCACGCAGCTGCAGGAGATGTACATCACGCCTTCGCTCTTGAGCGACGCGAACTGGGACACGATCGCCGAATGCGCGCGGTGGTCACGGGCGCACGCGGGCACGCTCGTCGATTCGCACTGGGTGGGCGGCGATCCCGGAAAACTCGAAGCGTACGGATGGGCGGCGTGGTCGCCAGCCGGGGCGACGCTCACGCTGCGGAATCCCGCCGATGAACCCAGGAAGATCACGATCGACGCGGGCACCGCGTTCGAACTCCCGGAGGACGCGCCGCGGTCGTACACTCTTCGCAGCCCGTGGCGCTCCGAGGTGGAGCGACCATTGGTGCGCCTGCGCGCCGCCGCGCCGCACGAGTTCACGCTCGCGCCATTCCAAGTGTTGACGCTCGCGACCGCTACCCGGAGTCCGTGATGAGTCTCACGACGCTCGATCTCGCGATCATCTTCGGTTCGATCCTCATCTCGTTCCTGCCGGCGATCTTCCTCGTGAAGCGCGCGAGCCGGAGCACCACCGAGTTCTTCACGTCGGGGCGCGCGGCGCCGTGGTGGCTCGATCGGCGTCTCGATGGTCGCGACGACGTTCAGCACCGACACGCCGAACCTCGTCACCAACATGGTGCGCGAGAACGGCGTCTCGGACAACTGGCTCTGGTGGTCGTTCCTGCTCACCGGGATGCTGACGGTCTTCTTCTACGCGCGCCTCTGGCGCCGCTCCGGCGTGCTGACCGATCTCGAGTTCTACGAGATCCGCTACTCCGGCAAGCCGGCCACGTTCGTGCGCGGATTCCGCGCGATCTACCTGGGACTCTTCTTCAATTGCGTGATCATGGCGACGGTGAACCTTGCCGCCGCGAAGATCGCGCAACGTCGTGCTCGGCTGGCCGATGGGGCGCACGCTCCTCTTCTGCCGCGATGATCACGATCTTCTTCGCGTCGGTCATCGGGCCTGTGGGGCGTGATGGTCACCGACTCGATCCAGTTCCTGATCACGATGACCGGCACGTTCGCGGTCGCGTACTTCGCTCTGAAGCAGCCGGCGGTGGGCGGACTCAGTCGGGCTCATCGCGAAGATCCGATCCGCAAGACGCTGGCGCTGCTCCCCGATTTCGGCGACTGGCCGACGGCGCTCGCCGTCTTCGATCATCCCGATCACGATCCAGTGGTGGTCGGTGTGGTATCCCGGCGCCGAGCCCGGCGGCGGCAGCTACATCGCGCAGCGCATGCTCGCCGCCAAGACCGAGAAGGACGCGCTCTCGGGCACGCTCTTCTTCAACTTCATGCACTACGCGCTGCGCCCGTGGCCATGGATCCTCGTGGCGCTCGCGTCGACGCTCATCTTCCCGACGCTCGGCGACATCGCGCGCGCGTACCCGTACGTCGATCCGAAGCTGATCGGCAACGACATGGCGTATCCCGCGATGCTGCGATTCCTGCCGGCCGGATTCCTCGGTCTCATCGATCGCGGGCATGCTCGCGGCGTACCGGTCGACGATCGAGACGCATCTCAATTGGGGTGCGTCGTACCTCGTGCACGACTTCTATCAGCGCTTCATCAAGAAGGACGCGAGCCAGCGGCACTACGTGTGGGCCGGCCGCATCGTGACGGCCCTGCTCATGATCGCCGCCGCGTCGCTCACCTTCGCGCTCGATACCGCGAAGGAGAGTTTCGACCTCATCCTCGGCATCGGCGCGGGCACCGGCCTCATCTACCTGCTGCGCTGGTTCTGGTGGCGCATCAACGCCTGGAGCGAAGTGGCGGCGATGGCGAGTTCGTTCATCGTGGCCGTCGGTTTCTTCATCGCGCGCAAGATGGGGCATCCGGTGGCATCCACGACCTCGCTCATCATCACGGTCGCGAGCACGACGGTGATCTGGGTCGCGGTGGCCTTCCTCACGGCGCCGACGGATCATGGCACGCTGGTGGATTTCTACAAACGGGTGCGGCCGGCCGGCCCCGGCTGGAAAGCGATCCGCGCCGAGTCGGGGGTGAATGCGTCTCCCGACAGTCTGGCGCAAGCGCTGCTCGGCTGGGTGCTCGGCTGCACACTCATTTATTCCGCGCTCTTCGGAACGGGGAGCTTCCTCTACGGCCGCACGGCACAGGGGTCGATGTTCCTCGCGGTGTTCGTGCTGAGCGCCGCCGGATTGATCCGGCTCTTCCCGCGGCTCTGGCCGGCCGGCGCGGCCGTTCCCTCAGAGCGTTGAGCGCGGCGCAATGACGCCCGCGCTCGTCGTTCTCGCCGCGGGAATGGGCAGGCGGTTCGGGGGCGACAAACAAACGGTGCCGATCGGACCCGGCGGCGCCACGCTCATGGAGTACGCACTGTTCGACGCCTTGCGTGCAGGATTCGGCCGCGTGGTCGTGGTCGTGCGCGCCGAGATGCGGGACGCGACCCAGGCCTCGCTCGAATCGCGGCTGCAGGGTCGCGTTCCGGTAGTGTGCGTGGTGCAGAAATCGGATCGCGACCGCACCAAGCCATGGGGCACGGCGCATGCCGTGCTCGCGGCCGCCGGCGAAGTGCGGGAGCCGTTCGCGGTGGTGAATGCCGACGATTTCTACGGCCGCGAGTCGTTCGCGGCGGTCGGCGGCTTCCTCGCAGCGCCCGAATCTCCCGGCGCTCCCGCGTACGTGATCGCGGGATTCCACGCGGGCGCCACGCTCAGCGATGCCGGACCGGTGAGTCGCGCCGTGTGCGAGACCGATGCGGACGGCTGGCTGGTGCGCATCACGGAGCGCACCGACCTCGTTCGCGGCGATGTTCCGGACGATACACTCGTTTCGATGAACTTCTGGGGCTTCACGCCGGCGGTGTTCGCGCAGCTCGAACCCATGTTCGACACATTCCGTCGCGGGCCAGGAATGAATCGCTCGAAGGAATTCCTGCTTCCGGATGCCCTCGGGCGGCTCGTCGCGGCGCGCACCGCGCGGGTGCGCGTGCTGCCCACGGGGGGCGAGTGGTGCGGCGTGACCTACCCGGCCAATGCGCCGCACGTCGCCGAGCATCTCGGCGGCGCTCACCGCGAGCGGAGTCTACCCGCTGGACCTGTGGGAGTGAGCGACGGGCTGCTGGCGCGAGCCGCGGCGGTCGCGCCTCGATTCACGATCGACGCCGGACCGTATCGCGTGGAACCGCACGCCGGCGGACATATCCACGATTCGTTCGTCGTCACGGCGGGCGAGCGGCGGTGGTTCCTGCAGCGGATGAACACCCGCGTATTCCAGGAACCCGATCGCGTGATGGAGAACATCGTGAATGTGACGGCGTTCCTGGCTCGCACCGCCACACCGGGCGAGCGAGCGCTCGCGGCGGTGCCCGCGCGCGAAGGTGGCTGGCTCGTGCGGAATGAAACGGCGGAGTGCTGGCGCATGTTCTCGCACATCGAAGGCACGGTGTCGCATCCGAGCGCGACGAGCACGCGCAATGCGGCGACGGCGGCGCGCACCTTCGGGCGATTCCAGCGGCGGCTCGCCGCGTACGACGGTCCGCAGCTGCATGTGACGATCCCGCGATTCCACGATACCGCGCGACGCCTGCACGCATTCGAGCGCGCCGTGCGCGCGGACTATCACCGGCGCGCCGTCACTGCCGCCGCGGAGATCGAGTTCGCGATCTCGCGCCGGTCGCTCGCCACGACACTCGCCGATGCGCACGCGCGCGGCGATGCCGTTCGCCGCATCGCGCACAACGACGCCAAGATCGCGAACATCCTCTTCGACGAAACCAGCGGCAGCGCACTCTGCGTAGTGGACCTGGACACGGTGATGCCCGGCCTCTCACTCTACGATTTCGGTGATCTCGTGCGATCAATGGTCTCAGCGGGTGCCGAGGACGCACCCGACCTCTCCACAGTGAGCGCAGATCCGGATCGCTTCGCCGCGATCGCGCGCGGATACGTCGAGGGCACGGACGGCCTTCTGGGCGGTGCCGAGCGCCGGCTCATGCCCGTGGCGGCCGAGACCATTGTGTACGAACAGGGACTGCGTTTCCTCAGCGACCATCTCGAGGGCGATGCCTACTATCGTGTGGAGCGGCCGGCGCACAATCTCGACCGCGCCCGCGTGCAATTCGCGCTGCTGCGCTCGCTCGAGCGCCAGCGCGCCGAATTCTCGCGCATCGTGGAGCGATAGATGAGTTCACCCGCGGTCGCGACCGAGGCGCGAGAGCCGTTCCACTGGAAGCCCGCGGCGGCGCTGGCCGCGCTCGTGTTCGTCGTGCACGTCGTGGTCAATGCGACCAGCCCCTACGGCATCCATCGCGATGAACTGCTGTATCTCGCGATGGGCACGCACCTCCGGTTCTTCAGCATGGATTTCCCGCCGGCCATCGCGCTCATCGCGAATGCCGAGCGGATCTTCGGCGATTCGCTCATCGCGATCCGGCTCGCGCCTGCGCTGGCCGCGGCGGCGATCATCGTCGATGGCGGCGGCGATCGCGAGAGAATTCGGCGGCGGACGCTTCGCGCAGCTGGCGGCCGCCGTCGCGGTGTCAATGCACGGGTTGTTCCTGCGCCCGGGCAATCTCTTTCAGCCGGTGGTGTTCGATCAACTATGGTGGACCGCCGCACTCTTCGCGCTCGCGCGCTTCGAGCGGACGCGCGATCCGCGCTGGTGGATCACCATCGGCGTGATCGGCGGACTGGGATTGCTCACGAAGTTCAGCATCCTGTTCATCGGATTCGGGATCCTCGTGGCGCTCGTGATCGACGATCGCGCGGCGCTGCGCACCCGCGGGCCGTGGCTCGCGCTCGCGATCGCGCTCGTGATCGGCAGCCCGAGCATCATTGGGCAGGTCCGGCTCGGATATCCGATCGTGGCGCAGATGAGAACATTGCAGGCGCATCAACTGGTGCACGTCAGCTACGGATCGTTCCTGTCCTGGCAGTTCCTGCTCGGGCCCTCGCTGTTGCTCGCGCTGGCCGGCGCGGCGTGGCTCCTCCGGTCGCCGCGCGCACTTCCGGTCCGGAGCGTGGGGCTCTCGTGCATCGCGGTCTTCGTCACGCTCTTCCTGCTGCGCGGCAAGGCCTACTACGTGGGGCCGATCTACCCCACCCTGCTCGCGGCGGGCGCGGTGTGGCTCGGATCGACCGGACCGTCGATGCTCGCGCGCGCGGCACGCGCGACGGCCGTCGCCGCGATCGTGCTGTACGACTCTCTCATTCTGCCCATAGGATTGCCGGTGCTCCCGCCGGTCGCAATGGCACGATACGCTGCAGCCATCGGCATCGCCGAAGCGACGCGCACGAACAACGGCTCATCGCTCCGGCTGCCGCAGGATTACGCCGACATGATCGGCTGGCCCGAGCGCGTCGCGCTCGTCGCGCACGTTTACGATTCATTGCCGCCGGAGAAGCGCGCGCAGGCGGTGGTCATCGGCGAGAACTACGGCGAGGCCGGCGCGCTCGATTTCTACGGTCCGCGGCTCGGCCTCCCGCCGGCGGTGAGCGCGGCGGGCAGCTACTGGTTCTTCGGCCCGGGCGATAAGCCGGGCAGAGTGATCATCACGCTGGGCGTGAGCCGGGAGGATCTCGAGAAGTATTGCGGCACGGTGACCGCCGCGGGGCGCATCACGAACGAATGGACGGTCGAGGAAGAACAGGACATCACCGTGTACGTCTGCGAAGATCCGCACGTCACGCTGCAGGAACTCTGGCCTTCGCTCGCCGGGCGGAATTGATGCGCGGAGCGCTGACGTGCGGACGGGGGTGCTCGTCCTGAGAGCATGACCCGTCCCGCCATTCTTTGGAGCATGACCGGCATCGCGATCGCCGGATTCGTCGCCGGCTCAATGCTCCACCCGGTCGCGATGCCATCGCATTTGCCGTCGTTCCGCGGGTTGCCGCCGCTCGACTCCGCGAAGGCCGCGGAACTCGCGTTCGAGCAATGCAGCGGAGCGTCCGAGAACACGAAGCATTCGTGCTATGAAGGCGAGTTGCTCCCGGTCGCGAAGGCGCGTGGACCTCGCGCCGCGCTCGCCGAACTGCAGCAGCTCGTGACGCTGGATCACGAAGTGCTCGTCACGGGTCACGAGTACGCGCACGCGATCGGGATCGCGGCGTACGATGCGCATCCGGACGTGAAGACCACGTTCCCGGAGTGCAGCGAGAAATTCCAGTCCGGCTGCTACCACGGAGTGATCCAGGCGTTCTTCCTGCGCGCCGGCACCAATGACAGCACGGCGGTGCGCGCGATCTGCGCGCCGTGGACGGTGGCCGGCGTGTACGGATGGCTCCGCTTCCAATGCGTGCACGGACTGGGTCACGGGCTCACGATGCGCTTCGATCACGATCTGCCGGCCGCGCTCCTGAAATGCGATCTGCTGCTCGACCGCTGGGACCGCGACTCCTGCTACGGCGGCGCGTTCATGGAGAACATCATGAATGCCACGCAGCCGCCGGTGGCGATGGCCATGGCGGACATGGAGGGGATGGGCGACTCGACACGGCCCAAGTACAAGCAGATCGATCGCGGCGATCCGGCGTACCCCTGCTCGAAGCTCGCCGACCGGTACCAGGAATCGTGTTGGACGAACCAAGTGTCGGTGCTCCTCTATCTCAGCAACAGCGATGTGCGTGAAGCCGCCAAAGGATGCGACCGCGCGCCGGCGAAGTACGTCAGCTGGTGCTTCCTCGGTCTGGGCACGGACATCAACGGGCGCGTGCTGCGCGATGGCCCGGCGGCGCTGGCGCTCTGCGACAAGGCGAGCGCGACCGGCCGGCCATGGTGCTACGCGGGCGTCGCGAAGAACCGCGTGGAGGACAACGCGAAGTTCGAGAGCGGAATGACATTCTGCCGTCTCGTGCCGAGCCGCGACGGCAAGCTGCGCTGCTACGAGGCGGTGGGCGAAGAGGTCGCGAGTCTCAGCGCGGTGGTGACGGAGCGCGAACGGATGTGCGCCGCTGCGGAACCCGGCTATCCCGACGCGTGTCTGTACGGCGCGCGCGTGCGGCCCACGCCGCCGCCCGGCCTGGTCGATCCCGAATGGTAAGAGAACGCGGGAGCACGCCCATCGCGTGCCCCCGCGTTCCGTGATCGATCCGGCCGCTCAGATCAGGTCACGTTGCAGTAGCGGCACTCGTGATCCTGCGCGCGGCCGACGGCGAGCACGCCCGAGGGAACGAGCGTGACGCCCGGCAACAACGCGCCCTGCCATTCCTTGATCACATTGGCGGGAGGCGTGCCGGCCTTCGTCGCCGCTTCCGTCGCGAAATGCTGGAGCGCCATGTTGCACGCGCACGGGAGCGCACCGCTCGCGACCAACCCCTCCACCGATGCGGTGGCGAACGGCTGCACCGGGAAGCCCGCGTTCGTCGCGTAGATATTGCGCTCGGCGGGTTTGTTCGTGCCGGGGTCCATCACATTGAACGCCTCGCCGATCTTGTACTTGGCCCACATCGCATCGTTCAGCGCGATCGGGAACGCCGCGTGCCGCAGGATGATCACGGCGCTCAGTTCCTTCTCGCTGAGGTTGTACGCGTCCTTGTTGGTCACGAACCAGATGCGGGTCATGATCAACCCGAACCCACTGTTGATCTCCATGCCGTCGAAGACCTGGCGATGCTTGCCCTTGATCTTCGTCTGCCAACTCTCGTCCCATCCGGCAGCGGCGGGGTGCGACGATTCCGCGCCCGCCTTGCTGGTCGCCAATCCGCCGGCCGCGAGTGCGATCGCTCCCGCCGCGAGACGTCCCAGGAAGCCGCGGCGCGGCGTACGATCGAGTTCGAGATCCTGCATCGTGCTCCTCCTGCGCGCGGTCAATGCGCGCCGTTAGGGGTAGTGCGCGCCGGAGCGGCTGGGTGCTTCGCCCCGGCAGTGGGATATGCCACATCCGGCGGCGGATCGCCATTCGGCCAATCGGCCGCCTTGGCCGCGTAATCCGGACGCGGATGTGAGGCGACGAACGCGGCCACATCGAACGCCTGCTGGTCACTCAGAGAGCCCGGTTTGTCGTACGGCATGTTGCTGCGCACGAACGATGCCAATGTGTACAGGCGCGTCATGCCGGCACCGATGTTGAACGAGCGCGGCCCCCATAGCGGCGGGTACGCCGCACTCCCGTGGCCGTCCGGTCCATGGCACACGCTGCACACGCTCGCGAAGATCGCCGCACCCTTCGCGGTATCCGGCTTGAGCGGCGTCAACTTCGGCAGCCCCTGCCCCGGCACGGAGTCGAACACGCCGACACCGCGCGAGATCCACGAGAGATAGGCGATGATGTCGCGCATGTCATTGCTCTCCGCCGGCAGCGCGCTCCCGTTGAGACTGCGTCGGAAGCAGTCGTTCACGCGATCGATGAGCATCTCGACAGAATTGCTCCGCGACCGGTACTGCGGATAGCGCGCGGCCACGCCGATGAGCAGCAATCCGTTGCGGCGCGTGCCTTCGTCGAGGTGACAGTTGAAGCACCGCAGCGCACTGTGCGCATACTTCGGAAGGCTGTCGGGCGTGTGCGCGAGCAGCGCGTGTCCTCGCCGCGCCGCCTTTCCCATCGGCGTGGCCGGCCACGTGGTGTCGGACAGCAGCGCGACGCGATCCATTGCGCGCTCGTGCGCCGCCGGCACCGGGGTCGCCCGGCATGCCGTCAGGATCGCGGCGCTGAGCAGGACCAGTCCGACATGCGTACTCCGAACGGCCATGCTGTCCCCCGATTCAGTTCTTGGGCGCCGCCGCGGCCTGCGCCGCGTGCACCATGGATCGCACCTCGGCCGCAAGCGCCGGCGCGTCGAATACGATGCCATCCTTGATCGTGAACTTCACGCCGCCGCGATGCACCAGCTTCCCGTTCTCGGCGGTCTCGATGCCGGTCGGGTAAAGAACCTTGAAGTTGTGCAACGGGTTCCCGTCCACGACGATCAGGTCCGCCTTGAACCCGGGCCGGACCACGCCCGTGTTCGCGAGGCCGAGGAGCTTGGCACCGTTCGATGTCGCGTGCTGGATCACCTCGAGCGGCTGGAAGCCTGCTTCCTGCTGCAACTCCATCTCGCGAATGGTGGTGAATCCGTAGAGTTCCCAGATGAAGCCGGCATCCGACCCGACGGTGACGTTGCCGCCGCGCGCCGCGTACTCGCGCACCCAGTGCATCCAGATCTTGTAATCATTGCGCCAGCGGACTTCATCGGCGGTCGTCCAATCGAAGAAATAGGAGCCGTGGCGTGCCGCGCTCGGCTCGAACTGCGCCATCACCGCGGGCAGTGCGTAGTCTTTCAGGAACGGCTGCGACCGTGCGCGCTGCAGATCGCGGTTCGCCTCGTAGATCGCGAACGTCGGGTCCCACGTGACGCCGTGCGCCAGCATCGTATCGAGCACCGCGGAGAGCCGCGCCGAATCCGCCTGGCGCCAGATGTCGCCGGCCCAGCGGAAACGGTCGAGCTCGTTGTCGTAGTCGTACGAATCCGGGAACTGCTGCTTCCCGACGATCGCGGCGTCGGGGATGCCATACCAGTGCTCGATCGACTTCACGCCGTACCGCGTCGCGGCGAGCGCATTGGTCTCCTGGATCTTGAGATCGGTCGCCATCGGCAGATCGAGCGCCTTCGCCTCTTCCGACACGGCCGCCCACACATCCGGCCGCAGGATGAAGATCTTGAGCCCCTTCGCGCCCTTCTGCTTCACCGAACGCACCATCGCGCGCCCTTCGGCCGGCGTGTTGGCCTCGATCACGGCGTACGGGACGATCGCCGGCGCCGCGATCTTATTGTCGGCCGAGAGCTTCGAGTGCGCGACGATCGTGTCGATGCCCTCGAGCGAGCCGGGGTCGCGGATGGTCGTGATGCCGCACGCGAGCAGCAGCTTGTACTCGTAGTCCTTGGGCATCGCGATGCCCGCGCGGCTGAACTGGATGTGCGAATGCACGTCGATGATGCCCGGCATCACGTACATGCCGGTGGCGTCGATCACCCGGTCCGGCTTGCCGCCGGCGGAAGACGCGGGAAGCGCGCTGCCGCCGCCCTCGCGCACGGCGGGATCGGTGATCGCGACGATGGTGTTCCCTTCCACCGTGATGTCGAAGGGCCCGCGCGTCGGATTCCCGGCGCCGTCGATGATGAGCGCGTTCTTGATCAGCAGCCGCTGATAACGCACGCCCTGGGCATGCGATGACGCGCCGAAAGAGAGCAGCGCGATGACCGCCGCCGTCGAGATACGATTTTTCACAAGGCGCCCTGGTTGGGTTGTCGTGGCTCTTCCGATGGCCGGTGGCCGATGGACGATGGACGTTACGGGCACGGCCCATGCGACGCAATCATCGCAGCCACTGGCCGTCGCGCTCGCAACGCACATCTTCTACATATTGAAATCGAGACGCCACCGCGGACAACTCTATCTATTGCTCGGCACGCTCGGAGTGATGACGCCGCCACGATGCGGCCTCGCTTTCTGGCAGGTGCGCGAGCGGAGCATCCAAGAATGATCCGATCGATCTCGCTCGCTCGTGCCGCCCTGTTCGCGGCGTGCCTCCTCTCGGCCGGCTGCGCTTCGGCGCCCGCCTCACCGAGCACACCGAAGGCGAACTCGTTGTACGTGCGGCTCGGCGGCTACGACGCGATCGCCGCGTTGGTCGATGACTTCATTGGGCGCATGGGGAAGGACACCATCACCGCTCCCTTCTTCGCGGGTCTCACACCGCATCAGGGGAACCTGATCCGTCAGGGGATCATCGATCAACTGTGCCAGGCTTCGGGCGGGCCGTGCGTCTACACTGGGCGAAGCATGAAAGAGGCGCACAAGGATCTCGGGATCACGCCGGCGGTGTGGCAAGCCGAGGTGTCCGAGATGAATGCGGCGATGGACCACTTCAACATCGGCCGCGAAGAGAAGAATGAAGTGTTGGCCATCATCCGTCCGCTCGAAGCCGAGATCGTCACGGCGAAATGACGCACGGCGCGCTCACGCCGCGGCGGCCTCGACGACCGATGGATCCGTTCGAGCGAGTACGGTGCCGAGCCACTCGACGATGAACCACAATTCGCCACCGGCGATCGCCGTGGCGACCAGTGCCGCCGGGATGAATGCCCACGCGCCCGCGACGCCGCGGAGCGCGAGGGCGATCACCGCCGCACCGAGCGCGGGCAGCAGGAGCAGCAGCAGGAACGCCAGCAGCGATCCCAGCATGCTGAGCACATTCTGGCCGAGCGATTCGATGCCCGCCGAACGGCCGGGGCCGAGATGCACCCAGCCGGGCAGGAGCACCGCCCACGCATTGGCGACCGCCACCCGCAGCGCGGTGAGCGCGGGGAACATCAGGCCGCTCGCGAGGAGGATGGGGATCGCATTCGCGACGCGCGTCGCGCTGCCGGCATGCGCCCACTGGCCGGCCCACGGGATCATCGCGGCAAGTCCGATCGCGAGGCAGATCGCCTGCATGATGCTCAGCAGGGCGACCGTGCCGGCGAGTTCCGCGGCGACGATCGTGCGTCCGCTCAGCGGGTACGTGCGCAATAGCGCGAGCATGAGCATGTCCTGCTGCAGGTCGGTGCGCACGTAGAGCGGTCCGAAGGTCACGAGCAGGATGGCGCCCGAGAGCATGACGGAGCCGACGAGCGTCGAGCCGAACTCGATGCCCGGCATCGACATCACGATGCCGCCGATGATCACGAGCGAGAGGATCGCGGTCCTCGTGAGCGGCACGAGACGCTGGAACGACACCACTACCTTCCACACGAGCGCCACCGCCGGCCGTCCCGCGGGCGCGAGCGGCGGCCAGATCCGGTTCGCGCGCAACGCCACATCGCCACGGAGCCGGCGTGCCGCGCGCTGCGCGGCGACCCGCTCCGAGCGCTGCATTGCCGCTTCCTCGAAGGCGACACCGGCGCGGATCACCCAGATATAGGTCGCGACGAGGAGCAGCAGCGACCAACCGATCCCGCCGGCCCACTCGGCGGGCGTGCGCGCGAACACGGGCGCGATGAGCGCGTGAAAGGGCCAGAGCACCGTCCGGATCACGGGCGTGTTCCGCAGCGACAAGAGGGCGGTGCCCATGGTGCCGGTCACGAGCGCCGAGCTGAGTGAGGGCAGCGCCTCGATCACCGCGTACACGGTGGCGCCGATCGCGGTGGCCGCGATCGTGAGCGGGAGCCAATTGCGGCGCAGTCCCGTACGGCCATGTTGCGCCGCGCTCACGCGCACGAACGACGCGCCCACGCGATGCAGGTAGAGCGTCGTGAAGAGGATCCACAGCGCGAACGCGTGCCGGACCGGGATGCCGGTCACCTGTCTCGAGAGCAGCACCTTCCAGATCAAAACGCTGAGCAGGATCGCGATCTGTGCCTGAGCCAGCTTGTAATTGATGAGCGACCGGCGGGTGATCGGCGCCGGAAAGAGCATCTGGACTTCGGACCGGCTGAAGGTGAGCGCGGGCTCCGCAGCACCGAAGATCCAGAGCCAGGCTGTGGTGAGCGCGAGCAACAGCTCGTACACGTTCTCGACGACGTCGCCGAAGCCGGCCGGCACGGCGCCGGTGTCGCGCACGCCATTCCCGAGGAACGTCCACAGCCAGAGGGCGCCCAGCACGATCGCGATCGCATAGCGCGGCGACCGCGCCCGGCGGACCTCCACGCGCACGCGGTTCGCGAGCGAGCGCGTGAGGAGGAACTGCAGCGCGCCGACGGAGCGATTCACCCGTCGCGCCCGCCGCCGGTGAGTGCGAGGAAGATGTCCTCGAGCCCCTGCCCCGCGAGTTGCGGCTGTCCCGCGACGATCTCGGCGATCGTGCCGATCGCCACGAGCTCGCCGCGCTGGATCACGAGCAGCCGCGTGCAGAGTTCTTCGACGAGATGCAGCAGGTGCGAGCTGAGCAGCACCGCGGCGCCTTCGCGCGCACGCGCCGCGATGGTCGTGCGCATGCGGCGGATCCCGCCCGGGTCGAGTCCGGTGAGCGGCTCGTCGAGGATGAGCGCCGATGGCGAATGCACGAGTCCGCAGGCGATCGCAAGCTTCTGCTTCATGCCGCGCGAGAGTTCCGCCGGCAACGCGGCGCGCTTGTCGGAGAGCTCGAGCTCGTTGAGCAGCGCCGGGATCCGGTGCGCCGCATCGGCCACACCGTACAAACGCGCCGTGAAGACGAGGTGCTCCTCGACCGTGAGATACTCGAAGAGCTGGGGTTCATCGGGGATGAAGGCCAAGAGCGCTTTCGCCCGCTCCGGCTGCCGCGCGAGGTCGAAGGAGCCGATCTGGATGCGCCCGGCCGTGGGATTGATGATCCCGGCGAGTGAGCGGAGCGTGGTGGTCTTGCCGGCGCCGTTCGGACCGACGAGTCCCAGCACTTCGCCCGGCGCGACGGTGAAGGAGAGGTTCTTCACGGCGGTGAACTCGCCGTAGCGTTTCGTGAGCGATGCGACTTCGATCATGCGGGAAGTCTGGAGAGCGTGGTGCGCTGTCGCAATGCGGGCGGCGTGCTAAATTGTGTGCCATGCGTCGCTCGTGGATGCGCGGTGG
This sequence comes from uncultured Gemmatimonadaceae bacterium, assembly GCA_963737845.1. Classification (GTDB taxonomy): domain Bacteria; phylum Gemmatimonadota; class Gemmatimonadetes; order Gemmatimonadales; family Gemmatimonadaceae; genus DATKOH01. Next base: position 1,034,603 of record CAVTUD010000003.1, read on the forward strand.
CAGCGCCGCGCTCATGGTCCTCTGGATGTCCGCTTCCCTCGCGGAGCGGGCGGGGCTCGACCATTGCCCGCAGCATGACCCGCGCGCCGCGGCCGCGATGCAACTGTCGCACCACGAGGGGCACAGCGGGCACGAACACGGCCAGCATCAGAAATGCTGCTGCCTCGAGCAATGCGCGTGCGCATCGTTCTTCACGAGGCCGGCCGGTCTCGCGGACGTGCCCGCACCTCGCATCACGCACTTCGAGACCCGCGCGCTTCGTACTCGCGAGACCCCGCTGCCGCGCGTCGACACGCGCCTCCCGTTCGCCAACGGCCCTCCGCACGCGCCCATCGCGTAACGCCGTTCGCGCTGTCGCAGCACCGATGCTCTCGTAAGTCCACTCATCCCCTGCGGAGGGGGAACATCCATGTATACGGTCCGTTCGAACGCCCGCGCGCTCGCGCTGGGCGCCTTCTTGATCGGCGCGGCCGCAACCACTGCGCCCGCTCAGCAGCCTGACACGACGAAGCCACCGGCCGCGGACAGCACACGCCGCGCGCCGGCCGATTCATCGCACCATATGGCATCGATGCCGGTGATCCGCGTGGTCGCCGCGCCCACACAGCGCGCCGACGCCGCGAGCAGCGTGATCATCCTTCCCAGCGCGATCCGCACGGTGCCCGCTACCGACGCTTGGGACATCGTTCGACAGACGGCCGGCGTCGAAGTGCATTTGCAGGGACAGGGGCCGGGCTTCGCCTCCGATGCTGCGATCCGCGGCTTCACGTCCGACCACTCGACCGATGACGCGGCGTTCATCGATGGCGTGCCGCTGAACGAGACCGTGAGCGGTCACGCCGAGGGCTACGCCGACTGGAACGCCCTCATCCCGGAAGCGGTGAAAAGCGTCGACGTGACGAAGGGGCCCGCGTCGCCGTGGGCCGGGAATTTCGCCATGGGCGGCACGATGAACGTGATCACGCTGCCGACGAATCTCGGAACCGAGTGGAGCGCTCGCGTCGGCTCCTGGGGCGACGCACGCGTGCAGGTGCTCACCGGCAGCGAGGACGCCGATGGCGGCTGGATGCTCGCGGCCGACCTGCAGCGTGCCTCCGGCTGGCGCGATAACAGCCAGCAGGCGATCGGCCATGTCATGGCAAGCAAGGAATGGTACGGCGCCGGCGGAAGCACGTACACGCTCGCGGTGAGCGGCTACGGTGGAGGATGGCACTCGCCCGGATTCATCAGTGATTCGCAGTACAACGCGGGCGATCTCACCGCGGCGACGAATCCCACCGACGGCGGCAACGAGGGTTTCGGCACCGTGCGCGGATCGATGCAACGCTCGGCGTGGGACGGCACGCTCACGTCGACGCTGTACGCGCACGGGGGCACGTGGCACATCTTCCTCACGATCCCGCCGGAAGGAGGGATCGGCGAAGGTGTGCAGTCGCAGACCGAGGAACTCGACCAGCGATTCGGCCTGGGCGGCACCACACGCTGGGCGAAACAGTTCGGCGCCACGCACTTGGAAGTCGGGCTCGATTATCGCGTAGTGGAGGCGCAGTACCAGCGCTACTACACCACCGATCGCGTGCGCGATTCCGTCTTCTTGTTCGATGAGACGCCCGCGAACCTCAGCGCACTCTATGCCGGCATCGCGCCGATCGTCGAAGCGCATTGGGACGTGACACGCGATTTGAGTCTCGGCCTCGGCGGCCGCCTCGACTGGATCGACTACAGCACCAAGCAGCGAAGCGGCGGGCCGACGACCACCGACGGCCAGTGGGTCGGGTCGCCCAAGCTCAGTGCGATCTACCGGTTCACCGGCAAGCTCTCCGCGTACATCTCATACAACGGCGGCTATCGGTCGAGCGACGGCGCGATCGTGACGCCCTCGCTCCCGCCCGCGCTCGAGCGCGCGAGCGAGCTGGGGGTGCGCTACACCGGCCAGCGCTTCGAAGGTTCGATGGCGCTCTTCCTCATCAACGTCAGCAATCAGCAGACGGTGGATCCCGTCACGCTGCAGCCGAGTTCCGGCGGCACCACGCGCCAGCAAGGCGTGGAGCTCGACGGGCGAGTCGGATTGTTGCGCTGGCTCTCGCTGTTCGCGCACGCGACCGTGAACGACGCGCATTACGTGCATCTCGTGACCGAGGACGGCACCGACCTCTCAGGACAGCCCGTGTTCCAAGTGGCGAGGTCGACCGTGCAAACGGGATTCGATCTGCAGCAGGGCGCATTCGCTGGTTCGATCTGGGCGGCCTATACCGGTCCGTGGACGCCAGTGAATCAGGTGGGGGTGCTCACCTCGGCATACACGCTGCTCAACGTGCGGGGCGTGTTCCCGATCGCGGGCGAATGGAGCGGCGCGGTGGGCGTGCAGAATATCCTGGATCAGAAGTATGTCGAAGTGCAGGCGAGCGGGTTCATTAGCCCAGGCACGCCGCGTCAGTTACTACTGACAGTCCGGCACGGATTCTGAAGCGGCAAGTCACCATTGGGTGACTTATTGATCACCTGGACCGAGCAGCGCGCTCACGATATTCGTGAGCGCGCGCTCGAGCCGGCGCCAATCGTCGTCGCGCCGCGGTTCCAGGGCGCCGGCCGATGTCCCGGGCGAGGCGTGCAATGCCAGATGCGTCATCGCCGCCGCCAGCAGCGCGACGATCGCGTCGAGGTCGACGAACGCCGGCAGCCGGTGGCGTTCCCGAAGCGCGGCGACGATCGCTCGTGCATGCTCCGCTCGCGCCGCGGCGATCTCCCGCGCGAGCTCATCGTTCTCCGAGAGACTCCACACCACTGCGCGTCGAGCGAGCGGGCTCGCGCGCAATTCGCGCGCGGCATCGAGCAGCATCGCGGTAAGCTCTCGCGAGAGCGACGCATCCGCCTCGTCCGCGCTGCGCAGCGAATCCGCATCCGGCCACAACCTCCGTTCGCGTGCAAGCGCGCGCATGAGCTGCGCGCGGCCGCCGAAATAACGATAGATGAGCACCTTGTCGACGCCGGCGGTGGCGGCAACGGCGTTGACGCGCACTGCGCCGACACCCTGTCGCGTGAGCAACTGTTCCGCCGCCGCCAGGATCCGCGCGCGTGTGGCTTCCCTGTCTCGTGGCATGTTGGACAATATAAGTCACTACTTAGTGACTAATCAATACGTTGTCACCATACAGTGACTTAAGCGAACCCGTCCATCTGGCCATCGAGTTCTCCCCTGGCAGTCGCACGTGCCACACGTCACACGCCACACCGCGCCCCCGCAGTTCCCGGTAAGCATTGCCCCCGGCCGCGTTTACCCTATTATCCCCTCGGCGGTTGCCTTTCGTCCGGCCCCGTGTCCTTGCGGTACATGGTGAAAATGTCCGCTTTTCGCTCGCGAGACTGATCAGGTGAGCCACCCGACCGCCACACCCGCGACAGGCGTACCCGCCACGGGCGCAGCCGCGACCGGCTCGATCGACAAGCGACTCACCGATTTCCTCCTGGATTTCGGCGTCGCCGTGCAGAAGCACGCGATCTACCCGGCCGGGCACCCGCAGCTTACCGCGGCGGTCGAGCGCGTCATGCGGCGCCTGGACGCGGCGATGGCCAGCAATCGCTCGATCTCGCTGGGCATCGCGCGCACGCAGGTCGTGATCGAGGGGATCGCCACCGATCCCAACAACTCGCTCATGAAGGAGCTGGCGCAGCGTTTCCACCGGCATCGCCTGGGCTCGATCACGATCAGTCCCGAAGTGCTGCGCGATGAGCTCGCCGACTTCCTCGTCGCGTCGTCGAAAGACGAGGACCAGGGTCCGCAGATCGCCCTCGCCGCGCAAACAGAGCGCTGGCCGCACATCGCTCTGACGTCGGTCGTGTACGACAAGCTCGAACTCATGGGCGAGGACAGCGGCCTCACCGACGACGAGGCGAAGCGCGCCGGCGCGAAGCTCATTTGGATCGCCCTCGCGCGCGCCACGCTCATGCTCGCCGAGGGCATGGCGACGGATGACCTGCTCGATCCCTTGACGCTGGCCAGTGCGCTGAACGACAAGAAGGACGACCCCGCCTACGACCAGACGATCGTCAGCGCGCTCATGTCGATCACCGAGGCGCTCAAGGGCGCGCAGGGCGAAGAGGCGACGGAGACGGCCGGCAAGATGGCCGAGTTGCTGAAGACGCTCGCCCCCGAGACGCTCGACCGCCTCATGGAAATGGGCGGCGACGTGGAGCAACGGAAGCGGTTCGTGCTCGAATGCGTCGCAGACGCTCGCGGCCGAAGCCGTTCTCGTGCTCGTGCAGTCGGCCGCGAAAGCGTCGAAGCAGACGATCTCGCACACGATGCTGCGGCTCATCGGAAAGCTCGCGCTGCAGGCGGAGAAGGGCGGTTCGGTGATGCGCGCCGGCGCGAGCCGCGCGCTCAAGGACCAGGTGGAACAGCTCGCCGACGACTGGGATCCGCGCCGGCTCAATCCCGACAGCTACCAGGATGCGCTCGACCGCATGGCGCAGCGCCGCGTGTTCACGCTCATGCTGCAGCGCCAGCATCCCTGCGAACCGAAACGGCTCGTGGCCACGTCGCTCGAGACGGACACGCTCGGCGCGCCCGTCTGGCTGGCGGTGAACCAGCTGATCTCGCACGGCGGCATCGCAATGCTGCTCGACCTCCTCGACCGCGCGCCGCAGGGCAGCAAAGTGGCCGAGGAACTCTGGCCGCTCGTGGCGACGCCCGAGAATCTCCGCCACCTCCTGCGCGAAGAGCAGATCGACCCGGGACTCCTCGAGCGCATCACCTCGCGCATGGGCCTCGACGTCGTCGAGCTGCTCCTCGAAGGACTCGAGACGAGCGAGACGCGCACGATGCGCCGGAAGCTCCTCGACCTGCTCGCGAAGTTCGGCTCCGACGTGGGGCCAATGGTGATGAAGCGCCTCGAGCAGGAGGACACGCCGTGGTACGTGCAGCGCAATCTGCTCACGCTGCTGCAGATGCTGCCGTCGATCCCGGACGAGTTCCAGCCGCAGAAATACATGACGCACGGCGACGAGCGGGTGCGGCGCGAGGCGCTCAAGCTCCTGCTGCGCCTGCCGAAGCTCCGCGCGCAGACGATCATCGCCGCGCTCGGCGATCGGGACGACAGCATCGTGAAGCTCGCGATGCAGGCGGCGCTGGAGGATTGTCCGCGCCCGGCATTGCCGCTCATCGTGCGGCATGTGCAGCGCAAATCGATCTCGCCGGAACTGCGCGCGCTCGGCCTCCGCGTGATCGGCGCCGCGCACGATCCCGCGACGCTCGATTGGCTGCTCGCGTTCGCCGCGACCAAGACGCGCTTCCTGCGCCGCGACAAGCTTGTGCCCAAGTCGGCGGAGATGCTCGCGGCGCTGAGCGGGCTCGCCAGCGGCTGGAGCGACGATCCGGCGGTGCAGCCGGTGCTCGACCTCGGTCAGAAATCGAAGGATCTCGAGATCCGCGCGGCCGCGACGGCGCGCCGGAGGCCCAGTGATCGAACCAATTCGATTCCTTAACGCTTTCGGCAAAACGCTCGCCGCGATGGCGCTCTACTCGCCATCGCACCCGGCGCGCGCGAAATCGACCGCCGCGGCGCTGGAGATCATCCAGAAACTCCAGCGCTCGGAGAACGAGATCAAGTTCTCCTTCCTCGGCGACGAGGTCGTATTCCAGAACAAGTCGCTGAAGGAACTCCGCGACTGGGAATGGTCCGACCGTTTCACGCGCAACGGCATCCAACGGTTGGAATTCGTGGCCGAGGTCACGAAGGAGGAGTTCGACGATTTCCTCTTCGAGATCATGGCGCTGATCACGCCCGGCTGGATCGATCCGCGCCACACGCAGCGCGCGGAAGGCTCCGAGTACAAGGCGATCCGCTTCGGCGCGATCGGCATCCGCGGCGACCAGGAGCAATTCCTCACCGACCCGCTTCCCATCCTCGGGATGAATTTCCCGCTGGACGAGGAGATCGAGACGATCGGCACGATCTTCACCGATGTCGAGGCGGGGCGTCCGCTGCCCGCCGCCGAGATCGAGGCGGTGGTGAGCTCGCTCTCGGTGGCGATGCACGGCGACAGCGAGATCATGATGCCGCTGTTGCAGCTCAAGGAGTTCGACCAGTACACCACGGCGCACTCGCTGAACGTGTCGGTGCTGGTGATGGGACTCGCCGAGTTCCTGGGACTGGGCGGCCGCGATACGCGCGCGATCGGCGTCGCCGGGCTGCTGCGCGACGTCGGCATGACCCGGGTGCCCAAGGAGATCGTCTCGAAGGCGGGACCGCCCACCGAGGAAGAATGGGAGTTGCTCCGGATCCATCCCGCGGAGGGAGCGAAGATCATCCTGGGCAGCGAACCGCAGCTGGATCTCGCGGCGGTGGTCGCGTTCGAGCACCACATGCTGCCGGGTGGCGGAGGCTATCCCAAGACGCACTTCGAGCGGGATCTCCATTTCGCCAGCAAGCTGGTGCAGGTCTGCGACTGCTACGATGCGCTGCGCACGAGGCGCTTCCATCGCGGCGCGTGGACCCCCGAGAGCGCGCTCCGCTACGTGGAGGAGAAGGCCGGCACGGTGTTCGACGCCGACATCTCGAAGTCGTTCATCACGATGATGCGCCGCTGGGAGCGCCGGATCATGCCCTTCGACGAGGGGCAGGCGATCACGCCGCCGGTGCGGGTCTCGGGCGAGGTGCCGATCCAGAACGAGCCATACCGGCGAGGGACGCCCGGGGCGGGGGTCCCCCATATTGGCGGCCGGCCGGCCACCCCCAAGGGGAGCGGCATCATCCGGTCGTGACGTGACCGAGGGGCAGACGGTCAGATTCTGAGGGGGAGAACGCCCCCTTTTTCGAGTCGTCCACACCCGTCGCCCACCGCCGCGTGCCCACTACCCAGGCCAGCGCCGACGCACAAGCGCTGCCGCGTGAACTGACCGAGTTCCTCGTGGAGCTGTCCACCGCGCTCCACAAGTACACCATGTACCCGGACGGGCACCCGCTGCTCGAGACGGCCGCGACGGGCATCGCGCGCCGTCTCAAGCCGATCCTCGCCGAGCGTCCGACCTTCTCCATCGGCGTGGCGCGCGACCATCTGCTCATCGACGGCATGCCGACGGACCGCAACGTCGCCGTGCTGCGCGAACTCGCCGTGAAGCTCTACCGGCGCGAGATCGGCGGCGTGCGGATCCAGGAGGGTGTGGAGGACATCGAGCTCGTCGAGGTCATGAAGACCGTCGCGCGAGACGGCTCCAAGCCCGGCGAGCGGAACTCGGCCAAGATCGCCGCCGTGAAGGATGGCGAGGGAGCCGCGGCCAGCGTTCCGGCCCGCGAATGGCCGCACGTCCGCCTGCTGCCGCTCTCGTACGACCAGCTCGAGCTGGAAGATGCGAACGCGCGCCCTGACGATCCGGAACGCGGCAACTGGGCGGCGCAGCTCTGGACCCGCCTCGCGCACTCGGCGGTGGGCGCCGAGATGAGCGGCGCCATCATGCTGCCCGAGATCACGAACGACCCGCTCGCGCTCGCCGCGTTGATCGAGCAGCGCGAGAGCGATCCGGAGTTCGACAAGGGCATTTTGGGGATGTTCAGCTCGTTCATGGACGAGATCCGGAGCAAGGGCGGGCAGGCCGCCAAGGCGCTGCGATCGCGCGTCTCGGATCTGGTGGGCAGCCTCACGCCGCAAACGCTGCAGCGCCTCCTCAAGACCAACACCGACTGGGCGCAGCAGAAGCAGCTGATGTTCAACGCGACGCACGCCCTCGCGGCCGACACGGTGCTCGATCTCGCGAAGGCGGTCTCGTCCGCATCAGCGCACACGATGTCGGAAGCGCTGCTGCTCCTGCTCGCCAAGCTCGCGAAGCACGCCGACAAGGGCTCTCCGGCGCGGCGCGACAAGGCCGACGCGGCGCTCCGCGACAACGTGCGGCAGTTGATCAACGACTGGGACCACGCCGCCGAGCTGCCGGAGGAGAGCTACTGGCAGACGCTCGAGAAACTCATCGCCGAGCCCGGCAAGGAGCAGGCGGCGAGCGGCATGTACGACGTGCCGGCCGAACATGTCGTGCAACTGAGCCTCGACACCGAGGTGTTCGGCACGACGAGCAAGCACGCCGTGGCGGAGATGGTGAAGCGCGGCCAGATCGCCGCGCTGCTCGCGCTCGTGGACGCGACGCCGGACGGCAACAAGGTCGTGTACACGCTGCGGCGCCATTCTCGACAACACCGGCACGATCCGCCGCCTGCTGCGCGACCGCCCGATCGATTTCGAAGTCCTCTACCGGCTCGTGTCGCGCGTGGGATTCCCGGCGGCCGGAGCGCTGCTCGATGCGCTCGAGCTCGAGGACGAACGCGGCGCGCGCTGGAAGCTCTTCGAGATGCTCACGCAACTCGGCCCCGAAGTCGGCCACGCGGTGGTCGCGCGCCTGCCCAAGGCGCAGTGGTTCGTGCAGCGCAATCTGTTGCTCCTCATGGGACGATTGCCGCAGTGGCCCGAGGGATTCAGCGCGGAGCCGTACGCGCGCAACCCGGATGCGCGGGTGCGGCGCGAGGCGTACGCGCTGCTGCTGAATGATGACAAGCTGCGTGACAAGGCGATCGCCGACGCCGTGGCCGACGAGGATGAACGCATCGTGCGCGCCGGATTGAACGTCGCGTCGGAGCGCGGCTGTCCGCGTGATGCGATGCCGGTGCTCGCGGCACGCCTGACGAAACATTCCCTCGAGGGGATGCTCGGCGTGCTCGCGGTGAGAGTGCTGCAGCCCGTGCGGCTGCAGGCGGTGCTCGACTGCCTCGTCGCCGCGACGCTCGCACCGAAGCGCCGCTTCCAGTTCCGCCGGAAGCTCGCGCCGAAATCGCCGGTCACGGTGGCGGCCATCGCGGCGCTCGCGACCACCTGGTCGCAGGAGCCTGCCGCGCAGAAAGTGCTCGCGATCGCCTCGCGCGACAGCGACCCCGAGATCCAAGCCGCGTTGCGCGGCTCGAGGCCGGCATGAACGCCCCGGCGAAGTTCCTCACGTCGCTGGCGCAGAGCCTCTCGACGATGATGCTCTATCCGCGCGAGCATCCGACCTGGAAGCGCGCGGCCGACGCGTCGTACGATCAGCTCGCCGAGCTGCAGAAGGAGAACGCGCAGGCGCAATTCTCCTTCATCGGCCGCGATGTGATCTACGGACACGCTCCGCTGCACGATCTCAAGGACTGGCCGTGGGCGCAGCGGCTCGCCGAAGCGGGCGTGCAGCGGCTCGAGTTCGACGCCGAGGTGACGCGCGAAGAATTCGAGGACTTCATCGCGGATGTCCTCGCCCGCGTGGTGCAGAGCGGCGCCGGCGCCGCGATCGAGGCGCCCGCGCGCGCGCCCGGGGGCCGCCAGAGCATCCGCTTCGGCACCGTGACGGTGCGTGAGATCGAGGAAGGGAACGCCGACCTCGGCGACTCCCGCACCCCGACGCCGGCCGAGGGAATGGACGGCCCCGGACTGGCCTTCGGCCTCGAGGAGGAGGCGGGCGCCGCGAGCTACATCTACGAGCAGGTGCAGGCGAAGGATGTGGTGCCGCTCGTGGAGGCCGACGCAGTGGTGCGGTCACTCACGGTCGCGATGAAGGGCAGCAGCGCGATGATCATCCCGCTGCTGCGGCTCAAAGCGAGCGATCCATACAACGCGATCCACGCGATCAACGTCGCGGTGCTCGTCATGGCCCTCTCGGAGTCGCTCGGCCTCGGGAACAAGGACGTGCACGAATTCGGCATGGCGGCGCTGCTGCACGACCTCGGCATGGCGCGCGTGCCGCGTGAATTGGTATCGAAGCCGATCGAACTCACCGATGAAGAGCGGAAGATCGTCGAGCGCCATCCGGTGGACGGCGCGCGCATCATCCTACAGAGCGACAAGCGCATGGAACTCGGCGCCACGGTGGCGTACGAGCATCACCTGCGCCCCGATGGGACGGGCTATCCCCAGGGGCTCTTCCGCCGGCCGATCCATTTCGGGAGCAAATGGTGCGCATCTGCAGCGTGTATAACGCGCTGCGTATCGAGCGCGCGCACCGGTCGCCGTACCCGGCGGCGCAGGCGCTGCTCTTCATCGACGAACGCGCGGGCAAGGAGTTCGATTCGGACATCGCGCATGCGTTCACCGCCATGATGCGCAAGCTCGAGCCGCAGATCACGGAAGTGACGCGGGATGAGAAGCTGCTGACGCCGCCGCTCGGCATGGCGTCGATCCCGTCCGGGGCCGGCGACTATTGAACTACTAGTCCACAGTCATCAGTCGACAGTCATCAGAAATCCGGCCCTTGGGGGCTAAAGTCCCCGTGTGCAAGTTCGGCCGGGTGAAGCGTCCCATTGTGCAAGGGTATAGTTCGTCTCTGACGCGGAGATGGCGTGCACGACGTTGACCGGCTGTTCCGCACGTATCATGACATGCTCGTGCGCTATCTCACCCGCCGGTTGGGGGACCGCGATTGGGCGGAAGAGGTGGCGCAGGAGACGTTCGTGCGGGCGCTGCGCCAGGAGACGATCACGAACGAACGCGCGTGGCTGTTCACGGTGGCGAACAATCTCGTGCGCGACGACGCGCGCAAGAGCGCGCGCCAGCGGCGGCATCTGGAGTTGCTGCGTGAGGAGCAGCGCGACGACGTGTTCGAGCCGGAGCCGCTGAGCGCCGAACGCGCGGAAGACGCCGCGCTCGCCCGCGCGGCGGTGGATGGGCTTGCCGAGCGCGACCGGCTGGCGCTCTTGATGCGGGAAGAGGGACTGGACTACGAAGAGATCGCGGTGGCGCTCAAGCTGTCGGTGCGCTCGGTCGGCACGACACTCTCGCGCGCCCGCCGCCGGCTCGTTGAACATTATGAGGCGCTGCAGAAAATGCCGCGCCGGAGTGAGGGAGGCCATGCGGCATCTTGACGAAGGGACGATCCATGCGTGGCTCGACGGCGCGCTCAGCGCCGACGAGGAACGCAAGGCCGAATCGCACGCGGCGCGATGCACGCAGTGCGCGTCCGCCGTGGCCGACGCGCGCGGATTCATCGCGGCGTCCTCGCGCATCCTGTCGGCGCTCGACAATGTGCCCGCCGGTGTGATCCCGCAGGATTATCGCGCCATGCCCGCCGCGAAACCGTCGAGCCGCGCGCCACGCCTCCCGGCGTGGACGCTGCGCGTCGCGGCATCGGTGGTGGTGGTCGCCGCGGGAACGCTGATCGTGGTCGACCGCTACGGTTCGTCGCCGCGCGCTTCGACGCTCGAGCAGCTCAAGGCGAAGGACGTCGAGGCTCCGGCGGTCGCCCCCACCAACGCGCCCGCACCCGTGACCAATGGCCGCAGCGAGTCCTCGGCGGTGCAGGCTCCGGCGGCGCCGAGCGCGGGCCGGCCCGCGACGAACGAACTCGCGGCCGGCGCGCTGAGCGACAAACTGGAAGCCAATGCGAAGCAGAAGGTGGAGGATCCGCAGCGCGCCGCGAACGTGCGCGATTCCGGTGCGGCCACCACGGGCGGCGCGGCCGGCGCGAACGTCGCACTCCCGGAAGCCGCGGAGCGCACGCTCGCGACGAAGCCGGAGATGAAGACGGCGCCGGCGCTGGCGCCCGCCGCCGTCAGTGGTGCGCTATCGGCCCCAGCGTCCGCCGCGCCCGCGCCCGGGCTCGCCGCGGATCAAATGCAGCTCACGCCGAAGGCACCGAGCATGCAGAGCGCGCAGTCGTCCGTCGCCGCCACGGCAAAGCACGCGGCGCCAATGCCATTCCCGGGCATGCGGCTCGTAAGCGAACAGATGGTCACGGAAGAGGCCGGACTGGTCTCGAAGCGCGTGTTCGAGGTGCGGCCCGGCATCGAGGTGACGCTCGCCAGTTTCGCGAGCGCGCCCGCCCAGCCCTCGGAGTCGCGCAGCGACGCCGACAGCGCGGCGCGCGACTCGGTGGGCCGCATGGCGCGACGTCAGTTCCGGATGAAGAGTCTCAATGAACCGGTCGCGGGGATCAACTCCATCCAGTGGACCGACTCGAGCGGCACCGAGTTCATGCTCAGCGGTCCTTTGCCCCTGGATTCGCTGCGCGCGTTGCGGCCATACCTGCCAATGCGGCCCCAGCGTCCGTAGCGCCCTCGGCGTCCTTGTCGGCGTCGTCGCGCAGCGCCCGGAGCACGGTGCCGCCGGCGACGAGCGCGCCGAGCAGGACGAAGATGTAGAAGGTGTAGAACCGCCACCAAATGAGCGACGCACCGAACACGCGCGCGGGGATCGTGCCTCCGAGCGTGGCCTTGAACGCGACCTCGATCGCTCCGCCGCCACCCGGCACCGGCGCGATCACGCTGCCGTATGTGAGCGCGATGGGCCAGAGGATGAGCGGTGCGAGCGGCGCCGGCTCATGGAACGAGTACACGATGAGCGGCAGGATCGAGAGGCGCAGCGCCACGTGCGCGAGCGACGCGAGGAGCGCGAGCGTCGCCATCCCGTAGCGCACGTCCCGCAATCCATGGATGCCCTCGCGCAATTGGCGGAGCGACCGCTGCACGCCGCGCCACCGCGCGGCATTGAGCCCCAGATAATGCGCCCACTTCGGCGGCGGCCCGGAGGCGTGCGTGCGGGAGAGCGCGAACCCGATCGCCGCGCCGCCGAGTACGAAGAGCGCATACGCGGCGACGAGGCCCGCCATGCCGAGGATCATCGCGCCCGAGCTGTTGAACACCACGAACATCGCGACCGCCACGAGCGCGAGCGAGATCATCTCCAGGAATAATTCCGCGAAGATCACGAGTATGATCTGTGCCGACGGCATCCCGGCTTCGGAGAGGATCAGGAATCGCGCGGGCTCCGCGCCGGTGCGCGCCGGCGTGATGGCGGCGCCGAAATCGCCGCCGGCGCTCGCGCGCAATGCTGAGCCATAGGTCATGGGGATCGAGAGCGCTGCCGCGCTGAGGCGCACTTTGAGGCCGCGCGCGCCAAGCTCGAGCAGCGCGAGCGCGAGCAGCGCCGCGTGCACCAGCGGTGACACCGACACCGCCGCATTCTCCGCGGGCCACGACGAACGGACGATGTAGAGCGAGACCCCGATCGCAGCGGCGAAGGAGACCACCGCCAGGGTCCAGCGGAACGGTGTCACGCGCGACGGCCGGCGATCACCGGGCCTGCACCGCCTCGAGCGGCGACATGCGTCGCACCGCGGGATACGGAACACGGTCGCCCTTGAGCGCGCGCCAGAGTTCGCGGTTGAAGTCGTCCTCGTTGGCGCGGTCCGGACCGGAGAGGTCGAGCGGACGCCCGCGCGCCGATCCGACGCGCACCGCCGGATTCTTCTCGTCGAGACGCTGCGATGGCGTGAGCGCGACGTACGGCGTGAGATCGGGTTCGCCGGTGAACACATCGCGCAGCGGCCGGCCGTAGTAATCGAATTGCGACAACGATCCGAGATGCAGGATCTCCACGATCGTCGCGATGACGTCGGTGGTATTGGTGAACCGATGCACCGGACCCGGTTTGCTGTACGCCGAGATCGCGAACATCACGGACCGGTGCGAGTCCACATGGTCGGGTCCGTTCTGCGCATCATCCTCGACGACGAACACCACGGTGTTCTTCCAGAAGCGCGAATGTGAGAGCGCTTCCACCAACCGCCCGAGCGCGAGGTCGTTGTCGGCGAACGCCGCGCGCGGCGCGATCGCGCCTGCCCGCATGCCCGACGTGTGATCGTTCGGCAACGTCATGGTGACGAGCGCCGGCATCTCGCCCGTGCGCTCGAACTCCTTGAAGTCCGCCAGCCAGACATCCATGCGATGCTGGTCGAGGATCGCGAGATCGAAGCCCGGGAAGTCGGGATTGGTGTGGCCTTGCATCACCTTCTTCACGCCTTCGAACGCTCCCTGGCGCCCGCCCGCCCTGATCGCGCTGTCGAAATACGTGAACTCACCGTAGTCGCGGAACGTGATCTTCGCCTGGGCGGCCGCGTTCCAGAGATATCCGTTCGCGGGCTCCGCGACGTCATCGTCCGTCAATTGCCCGCGGTTCTCGCCTCCGAAGTCGTCGTCGCGCCCTTGATCGGCATACGCCAGCGAGGTGGTCTTCTCGACGTACTCGGTCGCGTACGAGCCGAAGGTCCAATTGTGACCATCGGCGCTCACCTCGGCGTTCACGAAGAACCGGTCGTACGCGCCGAACCGCTGCGCGAGCGCATGATGATTGGGCGATGACGCGAGCCCGAAGAACTGCAGTGACGTGTCGCCGTCCACGCCCGGCAGGTCGCTCAGCACCTGATCGAAGGTGCGGTTCTCCTTCAGGATGTAGATCACGTGCTCGAAGGGCGGGTAATGCGCCGCCGATCGCGCCGGCGCGTCCCAACCGTTCGCGTGCGCCACGCGCGCCGACAGCGGCGCGAACGCGGCCGAGTCGCCCATCGCGCCGGCGAATGCGATGACCGTGCCGTTGAGCTGCCCCAGCGTGTAGGCGTGCGTCGTCGCACCGCTCGGACTCATTGGCGTCGGATCCCCGACGTTCGGGACCGGGCACATGTCCCTTCGCGTTGAGCACCAGGATCGTGTCGCCGGCCATCGCGAGCCCCGCCGGATACCATTCCACCGGGAATCGTCCCGTGAGGCGGTCCGCGCCGGTGGCCGCTTTCACGCCCGACGTGGCCGCCGAGAGATCGAACACCGCCACCGCATTGTTGTCCGCTTCCGCCACGAAGAGCCGCGTGCCGCTCGCCGAAAGCACGAGCGCGTTCGGCGTGCTTCCCTCGCCCGGGCCGGCCGGCGCGGCATCATGCAGCTCCGCGATGATCTTGCGAGCGCGCGTATCCACGACCGCGACGCGGTCGGTGGTGGACGACGCCACATACAATCGCGCGCCATCATCGCTGAGGATCAGGGCGGATGGGTGACGGCCGGCCGGGATCGAGCCCGCAGGCGCGAGCGTGCCGCCCGACCGCGCGGTGAACACGGCCACCGCGTTGCCGTCCCACGCCGAGGCGTACACCGTACCGTCCGGCGCGACCGCGACGCCGTACGGGTACCGGCCCGTGGGGAACCGCTGCAGCACGCGCTTCGACGCGACGTCGAGCACCGCGATCGAATCGGCGAGATTCTCCACGGCGTAGATGATCCGCCCATCACGCGACCACGCGAGCCCCGCCGGATAGCGCGTTCCGCTCGGTCCGCGATTCGCCGCGAGCACAATGCTGTCGCGCAGCGTCGCGACGCCCGCGTGCCACGAGAACAGATAGATCGCATCGGCGTTCCCGCCCGACGCCGCCAGCGTGTTGCCGTCCGGCGAGAAGGCGAGTCCGAGGAACGCGCTTGGCAGTGGAATCGTGGCCGTCACGCGGCCGTAGCGCCGGTCGATGATCTGGATTCCGCGCTCCTTCCAGCCGTTCAGGAGCAGCACGGCGTAGCGGCGATCGGGGGAGAGCACCATCGCCAGCGGCAGCGAGCCCGCTTGCACCGAGGGCGCGACCGGATCGAGATAATTGCCGGTGGGCAGCCGGTGCTCGGCGTCGTCCACCGCTCGCGCCGTGCTCGTGGACGGCGACGGCTTGCCGCACGCCGCGAGCACGATCGCCATGCCGGCGGCCGCGAGCGCTCGCGGGATGCTATTCACAGTGCCAGCGGAGATGCAGTGAAATGTCGGCGTGGTGACTCTGTCCTTTCTTGACGCCCATCTTCACGAAATTGCTCGCGTGCAGCGCGCCGGAGCGGCCGAGCGGGTCGGAGAGGTCCGCGCCGCCGCGGCCGTCGCCGTAGGTCTTCGTTCCGACCGAGACCTCGACGTTCCCGATGCGCGAATGCGCGCGGTGGGAGTAGTTGTTCCCGACGGGCAGATCCCCGCTGCGCGGGTTGTAGATCGTGAAGCTCACGCGGGCGTTGCAATGCAGCCCTTCCACCTGCAGCAGGCGGTCGCCGCGGCTCTCGCTCGAGATGCAGCTCATCGTGAACGCGCTGTCGGCCGAGAAATGCTGCGCGCCCGTCACGGTGAGCGACATGGGCCGGTTCGCTTTCGCGACGGCCATCGCGAATTTCCGGGCGGAATCGGCGAGCGCCCGGTCCTGCGCGGCGGCGGCCGCACTGTCGGCCGCGAACTTCGGATCCGAGTTCTTCGGCGGGTCCTTGATCACCTGGTCGCAGGCGGCGAGCAACACGAGCAAGGCGGCGGTCGCGAGGCGCATGGGGGTCGGCGCTATGGTTTGAGCGGCGGCATCGCGTAGAACTCCACGCGATCCTGATCCATGATGGGGATCGCGAGCCGCGAGCGGCGCGTGTCCACTCCGAAATCGGCCGGCGCCGTGAATCCGCGGACGACGGTCCTCTGATTCCCCTTGTTGATGATCACGGCGTGTTCGGCCCAACTCGTGATGACCGAACGGCCGTCCGGCAGCATCTCGACACCGTCCGACTCGTTCGCGCCGAAGCCGATCGTGCGCGCCGTCTTGTCGCCGGGGCGCCAGCTGAGGATGTGACTGTCGCCCCACTGCACGATGATGAAGCGTTTGCCGTGCGCGTCCCACGTGATGCCGTTGGGCGAGCCGAGCGAGTCGCTATGGAGCGCCACACTCGCCTTGTGATCCGGACCGACGCGGAAGATCCGGTTCCCCTGGGTCTTGGTCGATTTCCCGTCGGGGCCCGTGTCGGTGATGTAGAGCGCGCCATCCGGCGCGGCGGCGATGTCGTTCAGGAAGACGGCGCCGAGCTTCTGGAGGTCCACCGACGCGACCAGCGCGCCGGTGTTCTTGTTGAACCCGCGCACCGCATCGAGGTCGGCCACCCAGAGCGTGTCGCCGACGATCACGAGCCCATGCGGCGAGTGCAGTGTCACGCCATCGCGTCCGCCCGCGATGAAGAGCAGGGAATCCACCGTGCCATCGGCGCGCATGCGCGAGATGAATCCGTTGTCGTCCTTCGCGAGCTCGTCGCCATTGGTGCTCGAGACGAAGAACACGTCGAGCGCCGAGTCGTAGCGCACCGACTCCGGCGCCTTGAAGCCGGTGATCGTCTGCGTGCGGCTCGGTGCGGCGATCGAATCCGCTTTGCGTTCGGCGAGGGCGGAATCGGCTTTCGCTTGGTTGGCGTCGGGCGGCTTGCAGCCCGCGATGACGGCGAGCACGATCACGCGGGCGGTGCGCGCGAATGACATGGGGCGGTTCATCTCCGTTGAGCGTCCGGCCTCGGAAGTAGCGCATGGGGCGGAGTCGCGTCAAGACGCGATAATCGCCCGGGCTAGTTGCCGAATCCGAGCGAGACCCCGGCCTCGAGGAGGCCCACGGATCCATGGACACCGAGGCCGCTATAGGCGCCGCCGAGATCGCCGGTATTGAACATCGAGAGGTAGCTCACGAAGGGGACGGCGGCGAAAGGCGTCTTCCCGATGTGAACGTCATAGCCGAGCCCCAGGCCTACGGTGGGAGCCGTCGCACCGGCGTTCCCGCTGCTCCGGTCGTACTCCACGCGCGCGAGCCCGGCGTTCGCGCGCAGCCAGAAATTCCCGCGGCGGCTCGGGTAGAACTGCACCGACGCCGTATAGAACGACGCGATCGCTTCGGTACCGCTGCCGAATTGGGACACCAAGTAATCGACGACGTCGACCTGGTCGAATTGCAGCCCGATCCGCCACTGCTCGTTCAGAGTCCACCCGAGCGCGATCACAGCGGAGACGGCGCCACCGGATCCCGATACGTGCTCGTTCGCATCGTCGGAGAGACTGGTGGAGAGGTTGCCGTATGCGATGCCGATGTTCAGCGTGACGCCCGAGGTGCGCTGGGCGTGCACGGGCGCCGCCAGAGCGAAGAATGCGACAACGGCGATGCTGCACGAACGTTTGATGCGCATTTACGGCTCCAGAATACGGTTGGGCCTGCTACACCGGGCCGTGAGATGCGGTTCGGCGAACGGCAGGAAAGGAACGGGGCCCGCCGCGCTTGCGACAGGCCCCGTCCGACTTCGGCAGCTCAACGCCTAGTGCTTGAAGCCGATGCCGAGCCCGATCTGGAAGATCGACGCCGAGCTCTGCACATTTTCGCCCGACAGCGCGCCTCCGTACGTCCCCTTCGAGAGTTGCGTGAAGTAGTTGGCGAAGGGCTTCACGATGAAGCCGCCTTTGCCGACACCCCAATCGAAGCCCACGCCGATACCGGCTGCCGAGGCGTTCTGAGAGACCCCCTGGAAGTCGCCATCGATCGAATTGCCGCCGTAACCCAGATTCACTTTGACGAAGAGACTGTTCCCGCCCGGGAACCAGGCCAAGGCCGCCGTATAGAACGTGCTCGTGATCTTCTCGCCGCCGGAGCAAATGCCGCATCCGGTCTTGGCATAGTTCCACTCGACTCCGATCGCCAACTTCGAGCTCAATTTCCAGCCAAGGTTGGCATAGTACGACACGCCATCTCCCGACTGATTCGGCGTCTCGGCTTCACTGTTGAAGTCGGCCTTGTTCGAGGCGTAGCCGCCGCCGGCGCTGATATAGAAACCCGTGTGGGCTTGGGCGGCGGCCGAGCTTGCCGCGGTCATGGCCGCGAGGGAGAGCGCTGCGAGGATCGTGAGATTGCGCATGATGCCTCCGTGTTGAGGGCCGTCAATGCGAACGGCGAATGGTCGCCAGGACCGCTGCACGTTGTCATAGTCGTCGCGGGGATGCAACAAGGGGCCCGTCGCGATCGCGACGGGCCCCTTGTTCACTGCTCGAGAAACTCGTTCTAGTGCTTGTAGCCGATGCCGACGCCGATCTGGATGATGAGCCAGAGCCCTTCCCATTGATGCCTCGCCCTCGAGCGCCCCGCCAACGTCGGCGCTTCGAGAACTGGGTCATGTAGTTCGCGAACGGCTTCACAATGAAGCCACCCTTCCCAATCGCCCAGTCGAAACCGACGCCAATGCCGCCCGAAGAAGCCCATTTCCGAAGCCGATCGCCGTCGCTGCTGATCGTCTGCCGCCGTAGCCGAGATTGATCTTCGCGAAGAAATTGTTCTTCGCCATGGGGAACCACGTGAACGCGGCGGAATAGAAGCTGTTCGCCACGTCTGAGGCCGCACGCAGCAACTCGTCTTGGCATAGTTCCATTCGGCGCCGATGGCGAACTTCTGGTTGAGCATCCAACCGGCGCCGGCGTAATACGTCGCGCCGCTGGCTTGGTCCTGCTGGCTTGTCGCCGTCCGCACTGAGGGAGATCGCGTTCGAACCGTACCCAATGCCGGCGCTGCCGTAGAAGCCCTGGCGGACCTCGGCCTGGGCCGAGAGCGAGCTGGCCGAGAGAATTGCTGCTGTGGAGAGTGCTGCGAGGATCGCGAGCTTACGCATGATTCCTCCTGCGAGGGTTGATGCCGCGGCCATTCGGGCCGGGGCAGAGTAGCAGGTAGCCAAGGCGGTCTCTTCGTGACCGCCAATGCAACTGGCTGATGGACGCCGCCCGCCCGCCCATGGTCACGGGGGCCAGGCGCACAAGAAAAGGGGCTCGCCGCTCTCGCGACGGGCCCCCTTTTTCATGCCTTCAGCGAGCCGTTCTAGTGCTTGTAGCCGATTCCTACGCCGAACTGCAGCAGCTGGGCGCGGCCCTTCTCGCCAGAGAACGAGGCTTCCCCGCTGTACGTGGCGCTCGACACCTGCGCCAGGTAGTTCGCGAACGGCTTGACGATGAACCCGCCCTTGCCGATCGCCCAATCGTAGCCGAAACCGAGGCCGGCCGCGAATCCGCCTTCCGTATCAGTTCCCGCGCCGCTGAACGACGCCTGGTTCTGGGCATATCCAAGATTCAGCTTGACGAAGAAGTTCCCCGTCGGGCTGGGGTAGTACGTGGCTGCAGCGGTATAGAACGAGTTCGTGAGATGCAACTCGCCTCCGCCGCAAAAGTCGCAGCTGCTCTTCATGTAATTGAAGTCGATGCCGAACGCCCACTGGGGTTTCACACCGAGTCCGATCCCGGCGAACCAGGTCGTCTCCTGCCCGGCGAGGTCGACTTTATCGCCTCCGCCGAAATCGACGGTCGTCGTCTGCGCGCCGTAGCCGCCGCCGACGCTGCCGTAGAATCCCTTATGCGTATCGGTCTGCGCGGAGAGCGTGCCCGCCGCGAAAATGGTGGCAAAACCCAGTGCGGCGATGATCGAAAGCTTTCTCATGTTGGCTCCAAGGAAGGTGGCGTCAGTCAGTGGGACTCAGCGCGAATGCGCCGAACCCCGTTGGCTTTCCGTTCGTCGTGGCTAGTGCTTGAAGCCGATGCCGAGGCCGACCTGGAGCAACTGCGCGCGCCCTTTCTCACCGTCGCCCAATGAACCGCTGAACGTCGCGGAAGAGAACTGCGTCAGATAGTTCGCGAACGGCTTCACGATGAAACCACCCTTTCCGATCATCCAGTCATAGCCCATACCGATACCGCCGGCGAAACCGCCTTCTGTGGTCGAACCTTCGCCGTTGAACTCGGCCTTCGCCGAGCCATAGCCGAGGTTGAGCTTGAGGAAGAAGTTGTCCTTGGGGTTCGGGTAGAACGTGGCCGCTGCGCTGTAGAACAGAATGGTCACATGATCGCAGAACTCGCACGGGCCCTTCAAATAGTTGGCCTCCACACCGAACGTCCACTTCGGCCTCAGCCCCCAACCGGCCTGCGCGTACCACGTCGTCGCCATGGACGAGGAACTGCCATCGCTCTCGCCATCGAAAGTAAGAGCGGTAGTCTGCGAGCCGTAGCCGACGCCGACGCTGGCGTTGAAGCCGTGGTGCGTGTCCACCTGAGCAGACGCCGTGTTCGCGATGAACACAGTGCCAAGTACAGCTGCAACGATTAGGAGAAAACGACGCATGGTGCCTCCTGCGAGGGTTATTGCCCCGCGATGCTGGCCGGGATGGCCACGGGGGGATTGGTGGGCGACCGCCAGACGTGGGCCGCCCTCCTACAGCGAAATGACGAATGTAGAATGGGGAAGTTTCGGTTTTCTCTAATCTTTCTAATGCGAGCTTTCCGGGGCCATTCTCCCTATGCGGGCACCGTTCCCTCAGGCGCCTCCGTGACCCCCTTCATGGCGGCGCGCAGCAGACCCGCCGCAGTGTACACGACTACGATGATCACCAGCCACCTCACCGCCGCGAGCGGGAGGCTTTTCACGATGAAAGCGGCGATCAACACGGCAGGAATGCTCCCGATCACGAGTCCGAGGGACGCGCCGAGGTCGAACCGCCGGGCGCGCATGAATCGGTCGCTCGCCACCGGCATCAGGAACGCGCACGACCCCATCATGATCGGGAACGCCGCCACCGGATTCATTCCCAGCATGCTCACGAGGATCAGGCACGGCGCATAGAGCCCGATGCCGAGCGTCATCAGCGCGCCCAGCGTCATGTTCACGACAATGGCGATGATGAGCTTTGTGCCCGTGAGCGCCAGGAGTTCGCCACCCGAGGGCACGAGTCCCAGCACGCCGAGCAGCATGATGATCGCCGCCGCGAGCAGGCACGCGCCCATGCCGATCTGGATGCGGCGCCTTGGCCAACTCGACACGATGCCGGCGCCAAGAAAGGCGCCCGCGACCGCTGCGCCGATCATGAGGATCAACGTGCGCGCGTCCACCGGCACGAGCTTCGTGAAAATGAACGCCTGGGTGATCGCACCAATGGTGTGCCCGACGTTCAGCGTGCCCGGCACGAGTTCATCCCGCACCATCCTCCACTGGCGGAAGATGGCCGTGGTCGTCGCGAAGGATCCGATGCCGAGGGTATCGAAGAAATTCGTGACGAAACCTGTGCTCACGGTGGCGGCGTTCGGCGCGTGCGCCGCGCCGGCCATCGGATCGGCCCGGTCGACGCGAATGGCCACGTACAGGCGATAGAAATACCACGCCGTGAACGCGGCGAGTGCCAGGAGCAGGATGTCCTTCGCGTCGAAATTCATTCTGCCTCGGGAGAGTGGGACGTGGGGAGAGAGTGGGGATTCGGCACTGGCGCTTCGCACGCCGTCGTTTGCGAGTGGGATCGCAGAGAGTTCTGACTAGCCAGTGGATACTGCAGCACCCACTGGCAACTCAAGAGTTCCGACGGCTTCTACTCGCAAACGACGGCGTGCGTAGTGCCAGTGCCTCGTCCTACTCTCTGCCCACATTCTGGCTTTGTCCCCGTTCGCGCGCCAGAGCGGCACGCGGCATATTTGCCCGCATGCGCTTCCTCCTCGGCGGCCTTCTCAGTCTCTCGGTGTTCGTCGCGGCGCCCTGTCGCGCCCAAGAACCGATGCTGCCGCCCAAGATCGACAAGCAGCACGATCCCAACGACTGGGAGTCGTACTACGACATCGGCGTCGAGCAGTTGCCCCGCATGGCGAGCAAGGCGGATGCGGCGTTCTACTGGGCGTCACGCCACGACCCCACGCGCGCCGAGCCGATCTTCGGACGATGGGTGGCCTTCTGGATGGCGGACATCAGCGAGTGGCAGGACTATCGCGAAGGCAGTCCGCGCGTCGTCGAACAGCATGAGACGGTCGCTGCCGATTCGCTGCGGTACCGCGCCTGGCAACGGAACCCGTTCGTGAACGAGGCGCTCGTCGCGCTCCTCGATTCGAAAGCGTACGGCTCCGCGTACGCCGCGGACCTCCAGTCGCAAGGCTGGGTGAACTACGTCAACCAGCGCTATCAGGACGCGATCACGAAGTACACGGCGGCTCTGGGCGATGGCACGAAGGAGCGCTATCTGATCCATTTCGAGATCGCGCTCGTGTATACTCAAATGGCGAGGTACGACAGCGCCACGTGGCATATCGAGCGCTTGCTCGAGGCAATGCGGCGCGACGATCGAAAGAACATCGTGTATCTCTACAACTCGAAGGAGATGTTCGAGTACGCGCTCGGGCTCCTCTACGCTTCGCAGGGGAAGACGGCCGACGCGCGTGAGGCGCAGGCGCGCGCGCTGCAGGAGAATCTCGGGTTCGCGCCGGCCCACGCCGAGCTCGGACGCCTCGCGCGGCTTCGCAACGACGACCGCACGGCGGCGGAGGAATACGGACTCGCCGTCGAGTTGACGCCGGCCGATGGGGCGATGCGCTACTGGTACGGGAAGGCGCTCTTGCGCGCGAAGCGCACGGACGAGGCCGCCGAACAACTCCGCACCGCGGTGCGCCTGGAGCCTTACTTCGCCGACCCCTACCTCACGCTCGGCGCGGCGTACGAAGCGAAGAGCGACAGCGTGAAAGCGATCGCCTCGTACCAGGAGTTCGTGAAACGCGCGCCGCGCCGCGCCGCCGAGAATATCGCGTTCGCCACCCAGCGCATCGTGGAACTCGGCGGCAAGCCCCCGTCTTAGAGTTATTCCCTTCGCGACGGTACTTCACATGGCCACCGACCCGCGCTACCCGATCGGAAAATTCTCGCCTCCAGCGACGTTCACGCCGGAGTTGCGTCTCCGGAACGTCGCCGACATCGCGGCCGCGCCCGCGGCATCTGAAGGCGGCGGTGACTGGGCTCACCGCCGCGCAGCTCGACACACCGTACCGCGACGGAGGATGGACCGTCCGTCAGGTCGCACACCACATGGCGGACAGTCATGCCAATGCGTACGTCCGCGTGCGGTTCGCGCTCACCGAGAATGCGCCCGCCATCAAAGCGTACGAGGAGGCGGACTGGGCCAAGCTCCCCGACGCCATGAGCTCGCCCGTGGAGCACTCGGTGGCGCTCGTGGACGCGCTGCACGCGCGCTGGGTGGCGCTGCTTCGCGCGCTCACCCCCGCGCAGTGGGCGCGCACGTACACGCACCCGCAGAACGGCGTCGTGTCACTCGACTGGGTGGCGTCGCAGTATGCGTGGCACGGAAAACATCACGTGGCACAGATCACGGGGCTGCGGGAGAGGCAGGGGTGGTAGCGTCGCGTCTCGTGAGGGACTGTGAGTAGACCCGCCCCGCGCATCGTTCCCGCCGAGGAGGAGAAGGACCTCGGCTTCGGGTCGGTGGTCGCGAACGAGCGCGGCCATCGCTTGCTCAACCGCGACGGGACGTTCAACGTCGCGCGCGATGGGCTCAGCATGGCGGAGTCGCTGAGCCCGTATCACTGGCTGCTCACGATGTCGTGGGCGCGCTTCTTCGCGCTGCTCACGGCGCTGTATCTCGTGTCGAACGCGCTGTTCGCGGTGGGATATCTGCTCTGCGGCGCCGGTGCGCTCGCATCGCCGCCGACGGGAATGCCGGAAGGACGATTCCTGCAGGCGTTCTTCTTCTCGGTGGAGACGTTCGCGACGATCGGCTACGGGAACATTTATCCCGTGGGCACCGTCGCGAACATGCTCATGACACTCGAGTCGATCGCCGGATTGATGGCCGTCGCGCTCGCCACCGGTATCGTGTTCGCGCGGTTCGCGCGCCCGCAGGTGCGCATCCGCTTCAGCCGGCGTGCGATCATCGCGCCGTATCGCGGCATCACCGCGTTCGAATTCCGGATCGCGAACGAGCGCAACACGCAGATGGTGGAGTTGCAGGCGAAGGTGCTGCTCAGCCGCTTCGAGATGAAGAACGGACACCCCTCGCGCCAGTTCCGTGAGCTGGGGCTGGAGCGGCGGCAGGTCGTGTTCTTCCCGCTGTCGTGGACGATCGTGCATCCGATCGACGAGACGAGTCCACTCTACGGCCTCACGCACGACGACCTCGTGCGAAGCGACGCCGAGTTCCTGATCCTGCTCAGCGGCTACGACGAGACGTTCGCGACGACGCTGCACACGCGCACGTCCTATCGCGCGGACGAGATCGACTGGGATGCCCGGTTCAAGAGCATCTACACGACGCCCGGCGACGGGGGCATCATCCGCATCGATGTCGGAAAGCTGGACGAGGTGGAGCACGGCGCGGGGGCCGAGACGCAGCACACGCACCGGGCGTCGGTGATCGATAACCCGCCGATCAGGTGGCCGAGCATTTAACTACGCGGGAAGAGGGAAGAGGGAAGCGCCGCGGGAAGCGTGAACGGCGCGTGGGCTCCACGCGCAGTTATCGCTTCCCGCGGCGCTTCCCTCTTCCCTCTTCCCGCGCAGTTCAGTCCTGCACCGCCATGCCCATCGCGTGATACCCCTTGTCCACGTAGAGCACGGTGCCCGTGATCCCCGAGGCGAGCGGGGAGCACAGGAATGCGGCGGCGTTACCGACTTCCGAGGCGAGCAGTGGCTGCGTGAGCGGCGCGTTGTGCGCAACGTAGGCGACCATCTTCTCGATGATGCCGATCGCGCTCGCGGCGCGTGACGCGAGCGGGCCGGCGGAGATGCAGTTGACGCGCACGCCGTGGGTGCGGCCCGCCTCGTACGCGAGTACGCGCGTGTCGCTCTCGAGGGCGGCCTTGGCCGTAGACATGCCGCCGCCGTAGCCGGGGATCACGCGCTCGCTCGCCATGTACGTGAGCGAGCAGAACGATCCGCCGGGCCGCATGAGCGGCGCGAGCCGGTTCACCATCGCGACGAGCGAATACGCACTCACGCTGATCGCGGTGAGATATCCGGCGCGGCTCGTCTCGAGCAGTGGCTTCTTCACCTCGGGCCCGTTCGCGAGCGAATGGAACACGATGTCGAGCGGGCGCTCGCCGAGATCGGCCACCAGGCGCGCGGCCATCCCCTCGATCGAGAAGTCGCCGGTGTCCTTATAGCGCTTGTTCTCGCGGATCTCGGCCGGCGCTTCGCCGAGGTTCGTGAACGCGGCATCCAGCGGGTAGATCTTCTCGAATTGCAGCAGCTGCCCGTTCGACAGCTTGCGCGATTCGTCCATCTTCCCGCGCTCGATGAGGTTCAGGAAGATGTTGAGCGCGGGGGGCCAGGTGCCAACCACAACCGACGCGCCTGCTTCGGCGAGCGCGTGGGCGACGGCGAAACCGAAGCCGGCGTCATTGGCGACGCCGGCTACGAGGGCGCGTTTACCTCTAAGGTCGATGTTCAGCATGAGTCAATTATGACGCGGGAAGCGGGAAGCGGGAAGCGCACGGCGCGGGATTCGGGACTCGGGACTCGCCGCGGGATTCGCACGAAGCTCGAGGAGCCAACGCGCAGTTCACGCATCCCGCGGCGAGTCCCGAGTCCCGAGTCCCGCGCTCTGGTCCTTCGCGAACTCTCCCACCATTGATATCAATTCCACCATATCGGACTCCCGCGTCCGATGCCCGATCGGGCAGATGCGCAGTGAGAACGCCCCGCGGATGCGCGTGGACGAGATGAAGAATTTCCCGGATGCGTTCACGCGCTGGAGGATGCGTTCGTTCAGCGCGTCGAGCTGGGACTCCGGCACGCCGGCCGGCGCTGCGCGGAAGCACAGGATGCCCAGCGTCGCCGGCGCCAACACCTCAAGATCGCGGGTCGCCCGCACCTCGCGCTCGGCCACCGGCGCCAGCCCCAGGCTGTACTCGATCGCCGCGGCGAGCGCGTCGGTGCCGTAGTAGTGCACGTTGAGCCACACCTTGATGCCGCGCGCCATGCGCGAGAGCTGCTCGCCGTAGTCCGCGAAATTCACTTCGCCGCCGCTCGTCTGGGTGTCCTTGAGATACTCCGGCAGGATGTGGAACGCGGCCTTGAGACGATTCGGATCCCTGGCGATCAAGCAGCCGCACTCGAACGGCACGTACAGCCATTTGTGCGGGTCCAGCGTCACGGAATCGGCTCGCTCGAGGCCCGTGAGCGCTTCACGGCCGCGCGGCGCGAGTACGGCGAAGCCGCCGTACGCGGCGTCCACGTGCATCCAGATCTTCTCGCGGGCGCACAGATCGGCGATCGCGTGCAGCGGGTCCACGGCGCCGGTGTTCGTCGTGCCGGCGTTCGCGGCCACCATGAGCGGGATCATTCCCTTTGCCCGGTCATTGGCGATCGCGCGCTCGAGGTCGCTCACGCGCAAACGGAAATCGCCGTCGCACGGGAGCAGACGCACGTTCGCACGCGGCACGCCCGCCATCCATGCGGCGCGCGCGACGCTCGAATGCGACTGATCCGACGTGTACAGCGTGAGTCGCGCGATCCGCGTGGCATTGTCGCCCACCGCCTCATGCCGCGCGGCGACCACCGCCGTGAGATTCGCGCCCGAACCGCCGTTCGTGAGGAGGCCGCTCGCTCCCGCAGGCATCCCGATCCATGCGCGCACCCAGTCGAGCACGACGACCTCGACCTCACTCGGTCCACCGGCGATCTGCCACGCGCCGCCGAAGAAATTGTAGCCCGTCGCGAGCCAGTCGCCGAGCACGGCCGGGAAGGACGGCGAACTCGGCACGTACGCGATGAACCCGGGATGCGGCTCGAGTGCGGCGTTCTTGAACACGCGCTCGCGCAGCGTCGTCAGGATCGTCTCGAAGTCGCCGCGCACGCGCGGCGCCGGACCCGCGATCAGACGATCTGCCTCGGCCCGCGTGATCGCGGTGTACGCCGGCTTCGAACGCAGCGACGAGAGATGTTCCGCGACGATATCGGCGACGCGCCGTCCATGCGCGCGCATCGTGGCTTCATCGAGATCGAGGTTCGCCAGCGGAGTCGGGTCGGCCATGAGATTCTGCGGGATGGGTGGCACGCAGTGTTGTGCGCCATAGCTTACTCGGCGTGACCGACCGCGACCAGCGATGACCCTCACCACTCCCGAGTCCCGACTCCCGAGCCCGGCCATCACGCGCTGCTCCAGCGCGCTCTTCACGCGCGGACTGTGGCGCACCGCCATGGCCGCGGCGTCGGATGGGAATGCTGTGTCACTCTTGCGCGATGGACCGGAGACATTCGATGCGATGATCGCCGCCATCGACGCCGCCCAGCATCGCGTCTCGCTCGAGACGTACCTGATGGTGAGCGACAAGACGGGGCAGCGCTTCGGCGATGCCTTCGTGCGCGCGGCCCGTCGCGGCGTGCAGGTGCGCGTAATGGCCGATTGGGTCGGCAGCCGCGGCGTGACGCGCCAATTCTGGCGCAGCCTGCGTGACGAGCGCGTGGAAACGCGGATCTTCAACCCGCCCGGTCTGCACCGATGGCTGGGCGTGATCCCGCGCGACCATCGCAAGGTGTTCGTGGTGGACGGTCGCGTTGCGATCACCGGCGGGATCGGCATCGCCGACCTGTGGCGCGGGACCGTGCGACGCAGCCGGCGCGCGGCATGGCGCGATACCGGCGTTCGCATGGAAGGACCCGCGGCCCTCGACATGACCAGTGCGTTCGACAGCATGTGGCGGCGTGCGGCCGGCGAGGAACCGCGCTACAAATGGCGCGCGATTCGCAATGCGCGCGGCTCGGCCGTGGATCCCGAGAATGCGAATGGCGCGGTCGTGGGGATCATCGAGGGCGAGCCCTGGCGCATGCGCCTCGCGCGCACCTACAACCTGCTCGCCACCGCCGCACAGCGCAGCTTCTGGCTCGCCAGCGCCTACTTCTTCCCGTCCGATGCGCAGATGGAATCGCTCGCGATCGCCGCGATGGACGGCGTGGATGTACGCATCCTCGTGCCCGGCGCGTCGGATCATCCCTGGTTCGCGCGGCTCACGTCGCGCACCTATCCGTATCTGCTTGCCGCCGGGGTGAAGATCTGGGAATGGAAAGGCGAGATGATGCACGCGAAGTTCGGCGTGATCGATGGACAATGGGTGCGCGTGGGGTCCACCGATTTCAACGTGCTCGGCGTGCAGGTGAACTACGAGATCGATGCCGTGATCCAGGACACGGTGCTCGCCGCCGCCGCCGAGAAGATGTTCGAAGAGGATCTCGCCAACTCGACGCCGGTCATGCGACGGCCCAGCCGCGGCATCCCGGTGCTGCCCGGCACGACGCCGTGAAGAGCGGCGTGTTCGTGGTGGCCGAGCTCAGCGGTGCGGCCGCCGCGCGCGTGCTCGAGGTGCAGCGCTGGGCGGATCCGCGGATGGCGGCAGGCACGCCGCCGCACATCACACTCGCGGGTTCATCGGGCGCCGGGCCGATGCCCGCGAGCACGCCCGCGTCGCGCATCCGCGAACTCGTGGAGCCGATCACGAACGACACGGCGCCGATCACTGTGCGATTCGAGCGGCCCCACCGGTTCATGCAGACCGACATCGTGGTTCTTCCGGTGGACCCGCACGGCCCCATCCGCACGTTGCACGAGCGAATCGCCGCCAGCGGGCTGGAGTTCGAGCGTCCCCGCTTCGCGTTCTCGCCGCATGCGACGCTGTCATTCTTCCCCCGGCTCACGCCGGCGATGGAGCGGCGGCTCATGGCGGTGCGCGTCGAGGAGCCGGTCGTGCTGAACAGCATTCAGTTCTATGTCCAGGTTGAGCCTAGTGCGCCGAAACTCATTCTCGAGCTGGCGCTGCAGGGCGCGGGAAGCGGGAAGCGGGAAGCGCCGCGGGAGGCGGGAGCGTGATGCACGTTGCGAGGGGCTCGATGACGGAAACGGCCAGCGGCGTGATAGTCTAGATCTGTTCGCGCATTACCGTCAGGCGCTCCCGCCGTCTTCTCGCTGAAGACCTCAACGGATCGCCTGCGATGCATTCATCACGCCGTGCCGGATTCACCCTCATCGAGCTGCTGATCGTGGTCGTGATCATTGGCATCCTGGCCGCCATCGCGATCCCGAAGTTCTCGAACACGAAGGACAAGGCGCTCGAAGCATCACTCAGCGCCGACATCCACCGGATGGCGAGCGATGAGGAGGGCTGGTACGCGGATCACGGGACATACGCCGATGCCGCGACGATGGGATTCGTGGCGACGACGCAGAACAACGTGAACATGGGCGTCTCGGGCGTCGGTGGCTGGAGTGCGGAGGTCTACTCCACGGCCGATACGCGCGCGTGGCGCTGCGGTCTCCAGATCGGCAACGTCGCGCCCGTGAACGGGAAGATCCTGCGGGAGAGCGTGGTCTTCTGCTACCCGCCGTGACCGTTTGTCGCGCTACAACGCTTTCTTGATCGCCGCGGCGAGATCCTGGTCGCCGCCGAGGCCGGTGTAGACGATGACACCGGCCTTGTTCATCACCACGACATAGCTCGTCGCCGGCACGTCGTAGGCACCCGTCGCGAGGCCGTGCGTGTCGTAGAAGATCGCGTGCGTGAACGCGTGTTTCGTCGCATACGCCTTCACGCGCGCGGCGCTCTCGTTGGCGCTCACGGCGACGCCCACGAACTGCACTGTGCCGGCGTACTGCTTCACGAGCGACATCAATTGCGGCTCGAGCGCGCGGCAATTCTCGCACCACGTCGCCCAGAACTCGATCACCACCGGGCCCTTGCCGATGTACGACGAGAGATTGGCGTCTCTGCCATTGAGCGTCTGCACGACCGCGGCGGGCGCAACACTCCCCACCGGGATCCCGAGTTCGCCCTGCTGCGCCGCAGCGAGGCCCATACCCGCCACGATCGCGGCGCTCGCGAGAATGATTCTCTTCATGTGAGCAGTTTCCCCATTTCGATCAAGTAGTACTCGGCGGCGCCGAGCAGTATCGCGGCCAGCGCCCGTTTCACCCACACCATCCATACACCGGCGCGGGGCAATCGGGCCAGGAAGCCCGCTGACAGTCCGGCCGCCACGAGCACGGCACACAATCCCAACGAGAACACGAACAAGTAGATGAAACCGAGCGTGGGGCTGTGCTTCGTCGCTACCCAGGTGAGGACGCCCGCCATGATCGGCGCGCCGCAGGGTGCCGCGACCAGCCCACTCGCGGCGCCCATTGCGAAGGCGCCCGGCGCGCCGCCGTTGGCGCCGGCGCTCGAAGCACGTCGCAATACCCACTGCGGCACGCGCACCGGGATCACGTCGAGCATCGCGAGCGCGAAGAGCAGCAGCAGGTTGGCCATGAGCAATTGCAGCCACGGATTCGTGCTCACCGTGCCGAAGATCGTGCCCGTCATGCCCGCGATGACGCCGAGCGCCGCGTACACGATCGACAGCCCCAGGACATACGCGAGCGTGAGCATGACCGCTGGCCGCCGGGTTGTCTCGCCCACCGATTGGCCCCCAACGATGGCGATCGTCACGGGGATCATCGGGTAGATGCACGGCGTGAAGCTCGTGAGGACACCCGCCAGGAAGAGGGCGGGGAGGGCGGCGAGGGGGTTATCGAAGCTCGGCAATTCTAATCAGGCGGCAAGTGAGGGAGAGTGGGGCCACGGTACTGGCACAACGGACTGCGACGTTAGCACGTAGGAGCCGTAGAGAGTGTTACGAAGGCACTTGGGAGTGGCATGCAACCGATCCCCGATGCACGACGAACGATGCCCGATGAACGCGTTCATTGCGTCCTTGATGGCCGCTCGGACGGGATGAGCCGATCGGGTTTCGCGATGGTGTTGTCGATCACGTCGAGCAGCAGGAAGAGCGCGATGAGGCACGCGAAGGTGAGGGCGACGACGACCACATAGTCCGCCCAGCGTCGGCGGATGAGGCGCCTGACATGGGAGAAGCGCCGGTGGCGCCGGGTCGAGCGGGTCGAGTGGGTCGAGGGGTGCATTGGAGTTACGAGACAGCATACGTCGGAGCACGCCGCGACGCCAACGTCCTCCGCGATCGGTCGAGCGCGCGTTGAACGCACACTGAGGAATCCGGGAATGCTCTATCATGCCCCAACACTCACGGCCCGCGATCACGAGCGGGTGGACCGCATCCGTGCCCTGCACGAGAGCCTGAGCTACGCGGTCACGAATGCTCCGACGCGATGGCAGACGCTCTTCCGGCGCGACGCGCTCGCGCGCGCCGTCCGCGGATCGATCGCGATCGAAGGACTCGAACTCAGCGTCGAAGATGCCATCGCCATTGGCGAGGGAGAATCGGCGATCGATGCGTCGCCCAGGGCGGTGGCAGCCGCCGAAGGCTTCACGATGGCCAAGAGCTACGTGCTCGAGCTCGCGACCGATCCGCACTTCGAGTACTCCGACGCGCTCATCCGCAGCCTGCATTACATGATGATGCGCCACGATGCGTCCGCGAATCCCGGGCGCTGGCGCTCGGGGCCGACGAACCTGCTCGACCCCTCTCAGAAAGAGACGGTGTACGATGGGCCCGACGCCGGCGAGATCCCCGAACTCGCGCGAGAATTGTTCCACCACTTGAACGAGAACGAACGTTCGTCGACCCCGGCGGTGGTGCGCGGCGCCGTGGCGTATATGAATCTCCTGCTGCTGCAGCCCTTCTCCGACGGGAACGGCCGCATGGCGCGCTGCCTGCAGTCGCTCGTGACCGCGCGCGCCGAACCGCGCGCCCCGGAATACGGGAGCCTCTCGGAGTACCTCGGCGCGAACACCGCCGCATACCGCGCCGCGATGAAGCAGGTGTCGGGTCGCCGGTGGGAGCCGTCGCGCGACATCCGCTCGTGGCTCGACTTCTGTCTCACGGCGCACGAACAGCATCTCCAGACGCTGCTGAACCGCGCGCGCGACATGGAACGGCTCTGGGACCTGCTCGAGGCGGAGGTGCACCGGCACGAACTGCCCGAGCGCGTGATCTGCGCGCTGCTCGATGCGGCCGGCGGTTCACGCGTTCGGAACGCGATGTACCGCAGCGCCGCCGAGATCTCCGACCAGGTGGCGGGTCGCGATCTCGTGCAGGCGGTGGGCGCGGGCCTGCTCGTGAGCCAGGGCGATGGGCGGGGCCGGTATTACAAGCGCTCGGAAGAGCTTCGGGCGATCCGGGACCGGACGCACGCGCCGGAGCGGGCGCGGAATGGAGCGGTGGCGGCCGCGGTGGGTTAACGAATGATGGCGGCGCTCGTCTCAGCAACGGCAGCCACTCCACCGGGGGACCGTCATGTTGCGCCGCGCATTGTGCCTTGCCGCTGTGATCCTCGCCATCCTGCTGCTCGCGATCCTGCCGGTGCACTCGCAATCGGCACAGAGCGCGCCGATGGCCGGCATGAAGATGGAGATCGACACCACCGACGTGCTCGCGTCCGATGCCAATGAGCAGATGAGCGGCATGCTGATGGACAGTCCGCACATGAAGATGACGCCGCTGGGCGCGCCGAAGGCGGGCGACTCGGTGCGAGCGGACAGCATCGTGCGCGAACTACGCGTGGCGCTCGCGCGCTACCAGGACTACAACGTGGCGCTGGCGGACGGATTCCGGATCTTCCTGCCCAAAGTGCCGCAGAAGGTGTATCACTTCTCGAACCTGCACAGCGCGGTGTACGCCGCGTTCACTTTCGACCCGGCGCGTCCGACGAGTCTGTTGTATCGCAAGACCGCGGACGGCTACAAGCTGGTGGGCGCGATGTACACCGCGCCGAAGCGCGAGACCCGAGCGCAGCTCAACGACCGCGTGCCGTTGAGCGTGGCCCAGTGGCACGAGCACGTGAACATTTGCGTGCCGCCCAGAGACCAGCTGAAGCGCATGACCGAGACGCAGGACGGGAAGCTGCTGTTCGGCACGAAGGGTTCGATCACCACGCAGGAAGCGTGCGACAAGGCCGGCGGCCGATTCTACCCGCTGTTGTTCGGGTGGATGGTGCACGTGAATCCGTGGGAGACCGATCCCAAGTTCATCTGGGGGACGCACGAACACGGAGGCGCGCACGAAGAATAGGTGAGTTGCCGGGGATTGCGTGGATCGTTGTAATGTTATATATATAGAACGTAATAGGCTATTACGTCATATATAAATAACATTTTATGCGCAAACCGGCTGCCCCAGTCCCCATGACCGTGCAACGCGCCCTCGTTCGCCTTGGTGGGGACGTCGGCGCTGCACGCCGACGCCGCCGGTTGCCACTCGAGGTCGTTGCCGCACGCGCGCTCACGACGCGCCAGACCGTTTCTCGTGTGGAGCGAGGCGATCCCGGCGTGGCGATGGGAACGTGGGTGACGATCCTCTTCGCGCTCGGCATGGAGCAGCGCATCGCGGACCTCGCGGCACCCGAGCGTGACGAAGTCGGTCTCGCGCTGGGAGCACAGCAGCTACCCACGCGCGTCGGACGTGCCAGACGCAAGCCGATGGCCGGAAAATGAGCGTCCCCACTGCATATGTGCACGTCGAGCTGGCGGGCGTGACCCGGTTGGTCGGAATTCTCTTCGCCAGCACGGCGCGTGGGCGCCAGTCAGCGACATTCGAGTACGCATCCGATTGGCTCCGCGCGCCCGACTGATCCGCACTCGAACCGGCGTTGAAAATGTCGAGGGCCCTCGCTAGACCGATAGCGAGCATGCCGCTTCGGCGCGCTCAGCGATTAAGCGCCCGACCGGTGGGGGCAGACCTCTTGCGGCGAGCCGAGCGACCTCCACCGGCGCCGAGGGACGCAGCGCCGGACGCATTCGGGACATTGAGTTCCTGCTCGGCGTCGCGGACGTCACGCGCGCTGGCGCGCTTCGACTCTCAATAACCGAAGGTGGTCCTTCGTCGCGCCCCTGAGCCCAGACGGGATCCCGCCGCTCGTTGACCTGCCCCGGCTCCTCGCCGCGACCGCTCGCTATCACAGCGACGATGAATCGCGGCCGATTTGAAGCTCCTGCTCGCTCCAGGCTCCTCACTGGGAGGTGCCCGGCCGAAGGCATCGGACCGCGATGAGAAAGGAGGTCTGCTGATCGCGAAGTTCCCGAAGCCCGACGATCGAGCATCGGGTCGTCGCATGGGAGGCAGTGGCGCTCGACTTGGCGCGACGCGCCGGGATCACCACGACGCGCAGCCGCTTGGACCGCATTGCCGGCGCGGACGTGTTGTTGCTGGACCGGTTCGATCGGCGGGATGACAACCGCGTTCCCTTTCTCTCAGCGATGAGCATGCTGAACGCGTTCGATGGCGAGGGGAGAAGTACGGCGAGATCGCCGGAGGCGATCCGCCGGCATGGCGCGGAGCCCCGCGGCGATCTGCCCCAACTCAGGCGTCCATAGTATTCACGGTGCTCATTCTCGAACGCCGACTATCATCTTCGAAATCACGGGTTCCTGCTCGATGGCCCGCGCGGGTGGCGGCTCACGCCGGCGTATAACCAGAATCCCGTGCCGGCGGACATTTCACCTCGTGTGCTCTCCACCGAGATCGACAGGATGGCGACCCGACGGCATTGCTCGAGATAGCGATGGGTGTCTCGGAGTCGTTCGATGTGCCGCCGATGGAGGCGAAGCAGGTGTCGCGGGAGGTCGCAGGCGCCGTCTCCAAGTGGCGATCGGTCGCCGCCCGACTGGGGATCGGGGCGCGGGAGATCGAGCGGATGGCATCCGTTTCCATCCCGATGAGTGATCTCGCGCATTCGAAAAGGCGCCCTCCCAATCCTTTACCCGCTCATCGGCATCGAGAGAGATCCTCGCGACTCGCGGGGTGACGGAGGAGCGGAGCGGATAGTCTCTGAGGCAGTGAGCTCGAATCCCGAATCCCGAATCCCGAGCGTTACTTGACGGTTCCTCCCGCGCGCTCCACGACATACCTGATCACGGGAGGAGCCGGCTTCATTGGTTCGCATTTCTCGGATGTGCTGCTCGCCGCGGGCCAGCGCGTGCTGTCGATCGACAATCTGTCCACCGGGCGAATCGAGAACATTGCGCACCTGCTGGGCCACCCCCAATTCCATTTCGCGCAGGCGTCGATCACCGAGAGAGTGGTGCTCGACCGGCTGGCGTCGCAGGCGGACGTCATCATCCATCTCCGCGGCCGCGGTGGGCGTGCAGCTCATCGTCGAGCATCCGGTGCACACGATCGAGACGAACGTCGCGGGCACGGACGCGGTGCTGCGCGTGGCGCAGACCTACCGCGCGCGTGTGCTCATTGCGAGCACGAGCGAAGTGTACGGCAAAGGGAGCAAGCTGCCCTTCGCCGAAGAGGATGACGTGCTGCTCGGCGCCACCTCCAAGAGCCGCTGGGGCTACGCCGCGAGCAAGATGATCGATGAGTTCCTCGCGCTCGCGTACCATCGCGAGTACGGATCGCCGGTGGTGGTCTTCCGGCTGTTCAACACCGTGGGTCCCCGGCAAACGGGACAGTACGGCATGGTGGTGCCGCGGCTGATGCGGCAGGCGCTGCGCGGCGAGCCGCTCACGGTGTTCGGCGACGGCACGCAGCAGCGCTGCTTCTGCGATGTGCGCGATGTGGTGCAGGCGATCGTCGGGCTCGCGCATCATCCGGCCGCGCTGGGACGCGTCTTCAACGTGGGCAGCGAGGAAGAGGTCTCCATCCTCGAGCTCGCCAAGCGCATCAGAGCGCTCACGAATTCCAAGAGCGAGATCAAGCACGTGCCGTACGCCGAAGCGTACGCCCCCGGCTTCGAGGACATGGCGCGCCGCGTGCCGGACATCTCGCGCGTGAGAGCGCTGCTGGGCTGGAATCCGCGGCGATCGCTGGCCGAGACGCTGGAAGCGGTGCGCGAGCACGAGGCGCGCGCGTGAGCCAGCCAAGACTGCTGAGCATCATCATGCCGTGCTACAACGAGGCGCGCGGCGTGGACCGTACCCTCGACGCGCTGGAGCAACTGCGCACGCGGCTCGCGGCGCAGTTCGTGACCGTGGAGATCATCGCGGTAGATGACGGCTCCAAGGACGGCACCGCGGAGCGTCTCGACGCGCGCGCGGCCACGATGCAGCGGCTCACCGTGGTGCGGCAGCCCGAGAACCGCGGCAAGGGCGCCGCGATCCGCGCGGGACGCGAACAGGTGAGAGGTGAGTTCGTGGTGTTCCAGGATGCCGACATGGAACTGGATCCGGCCGACATCCCGCGGCTCATCGCGCCGCTGCTCGACGGGCGCGCCGACGCGGTGCTCGGCAGCCGCTTCGCGCGGCGCGAGGAGCATCAGGTGCGGAATTATTGGCACCGACTGGGGAACACCGCGCTGACCACGATGTCCAACGTGTTCACGGGGCTCGATCTCACCGACATGGAAACTGGCTACAAGGCGTTCACGGCGCGCGCGTTCAAAGTGATGCACATGACAAGTGACCGCTTCGGGATGGAGCCCGAGATCGTCGCGCGCTTGGCGCAGATGCGGGCGCGTGTGTACGAGGTGCCGATCTCGTATACCGGGCGCACGTACGCGGAGGGGAAGAAGATCACGTGGCGGGACGGCGTCGCCGTGTTCTGGCACATCCTCAGAGCGTGGGCGAGTTCCGGTGACCAGCCGAAACTGACGGACGCATGATACCGCGGTGGCTGGTCGCGTTGGCGCTGCCGGTGCTCGCCGCCGTCGCGTTCTGGATCGTGTTGCCGGCGCAGTATCGCGTGGCCGAGAGCACCGACTACGAGGGTTTCTACCGCCCTGTCGCGATGCAGGTGCTGCAAGGCAACGGGCTCGTCACCGAGAACGGAGCGCCGGCGCTGCGTTACCCGCCCGGGTATCCGTTGCTCGTCGCGGCGGCGCTGGGCGTTGGGAACGCCGTAGGTCTTCCCGAGTCGACGTCGCTCGACTTGCTCACGTTCGTCTGCATCGCGCTGTCGTCGCTCTTCCTGTATCTCATTGCGCGCGATATGTGGGGCGGATGGATGGCGCTGCTGCCGAGCGTCGCGTGGAGCACGTATCCGCTCGCGCTGTGGCTCACGAAGCAGCCGAACAGCGAAGTGCCGTTCACGGCGGTGCTGTTCGCGGGCGTGTTGGTGATGTGGCGATTGCTGCGCGGCGCGAAGCCGGATCTCGGTCTCGCGGCGGCCGCCGGTGCGCTGGCTGGCGCGGCGATGCTCGTGCGCCCGATCGCGATCCTGCTGCCAATGGCGTTCTGCGTGCTCGTGTGGCGCTTGGGCGGGGTGTGGGGCCGGCGCGGGCGCGTGCTCGCGGGCGCCGCGATCATCGTACTGAGCGTCGCGGTGGTGCTGCCATGGGAAGTGCACGCGAGTCACGCGGCGGGGCGATTCGTGATGCTGAGCACGGGCGGCGTGCCGAGCATGCGCGACGGACTGACCTTCGGCGTGAACGCGGACAAGGGATACCGGCACGGGATCTATGTGCCGGACGCGATCCGCACCGTGATGATCAATTTCTACGCGAAGTACGACAGCCTCGACTCATTCGGTGCGATCGCGCGAGAAGGAGTGCGCGAGCTGAGCGCGCACCCGGTGGGGATGGCCGGGTTGATGGGGATGAAGCTGCTGCGCGCGTGGTACGGCACCGACAGTCAGCGGCTCGATCTATACATCGCGCTCCTGCAGGTGGTGTATCTGGCACTGCTCGCGCGTGCGGCGCGGGTCGCGTGGAAGACGGGCGGCGAGCGGCGCAGGTTGGTGGTGCTGGCGGCACCACTCATCGCGTATTTCTGGCTTATGAGCGCGCTGGCGCTGCCGTTGGTGCGGTACATGGTGCCGGCGATCGGGCTGGGGTTCCTCTGGTTGCCGGTGCTCACGGAGAAGGAGGAGACGCGGCGTCGCTGACGCGGGGCGGGCGCGGGCCACGCTACTATATATTTGTCGAGCGACCGGCCGGCGGTCGCCCCCGACCGCGACGGAGATCTGGTGGCCCCTACCGACGTTCTCGATCGAACTGCGCGCGATGAGGAAGTGACCGTCGCGGAGACGCTCACGGTCATCGAGCCCGCGCGCGGGTGGGTGTCGCTGAAGCTGCGCGAGGTGTGGGCGTCGCACGAGCTGCTGTACTTCCTCGTGTGGCGCGACATCAAGGTCCGCTACAAGCAGACGGCGCTCGGCGCCGCATGGGCGATCATCCAGCCCCTGCTCACCATGGTGGTGTTCAGCCTGTTCTTCGGGCGGCTCGCCAAGGTG
This sequence comes from uncultured Gemmatimonadaceae bacterium, assembly GCA_963737845.1. Classification (GTDB taxonomy): domain Bacteria; phylum Gemmatimonadota; class Gemmatimonadetes; order Gemmatimonadales; family Gemmatimonadaceae; genus DATKOH01. Next base: position 1,073,079 of record CAVTUD010000003.1, read on the forward strand.
CCGTCCGACGGGATCCCGTATCCGCTCTTCTCGTTCACGGCTCTCGTTCCCTGGACCTTCTTCGCGACCGGGCTCACGATGAGTTCCAATTCGCTCGTGGGCAGTGCGAACCTCGTGCAAAAGGTGTACTTCCCGCGCCTGATCATCCCGATCGCCACCGTGCTATCGGGGCTCGTCGATTTCGCGATCGCAATGCTGGTGCTCTTCGCGATGATGGCTTGGTATCACGTCGCGCCGACGTGGAACGTGCTCTGGCTGCCGGCGTTCATCCTTCTCGCCTGCGTCACCGCGCTCGGCGTGGGACTCTGGCTCTCGGCGATGAACGTGAAGTACCGTGACGTCCGGTTCGTCGTGCCGTTCCTGGCACAACTCTGGATGTACGCGACACCGGTCGCGTACCCGAGCTCGCTGCTGCCGCCGCCGTGGCGCGCGCTATTCGGCCTCAATCCGATGGCGGGTGTGATCGAGGGATTCCGCTGGGCACTGCTCGGCGTGAACACGCAGCCGGGTCCGATGCTCATCGCGAGCTCGCTGGCCGCGATCGCGATCCTCGCCAGCGGCGCGTTCTATTTCCGCCGCATGGAACGCCTCTTCGCGGACATCATCTGATGTCACTGCCGGCGATCCACGCGACGGGTGTCTCCAAGAAGTACGCGCTGGGCGGGCGCGTTCCGTACCTCACGCTGCGCGAGACGATCATGGCGGCGGCGCGGTTCAAGCGGCGCGCGCGGGGAAATGGGGCGGGGGAACATTGGGCGCTGAGAGACGTGAATTTCGAGGTCCAGCGCGGCGAGGTGGTGGGCATCATCGGGCGTAACGGCGCGGGAAAGAGCACGCTGCTCAAGGTGCTGTCACGCATCACCGATCCTACAACGGGCCGCGTCGAGATCCGGGGGCGCGTCGCCTCATTGCTCGAGGTGGGCACCGGATTCCATCCGGAGCTCACCGGCCGCGAGAACGTCTCGCTGAACGGCGCGATCCTCGGGATGCGGCGCGCCGAGATCGCGCGGAAGTTCGACGAGATCGTGGCGTTCGCCGAAGTGGAGAAGTTCATCGACACGCCGGTGAAATACTACTCGAGCGGAATGTACCTGCGGCTCGCGTTCGCGGTCGCGGCGCATTTCGAATCCGAGATCCTGATCGTGGACGAAGTGCTCGCCGTCGGCGACCAGTCGTTCCAGCAGCGCTGCCTCGGCAAGATGGGCGAGGCCGCCAACTCCGGGCGCACGGTGCTGCTGGTGAGCCACAACATGGCGGCGGTGGAGAGCCTGTGTGAGCGCGCGATGCTCCTGTCGGGCGGCACGATCGTGGCGGAGGGCCGTGTGGATGAGGTCGTGCGGAAATACGCGACGCGCGGCACCTCGGTGCTGGACGAATCGCTGGCCGATCGCACCGACCGGCGTGGGACCGGCGCACTGCGCTTCGAGTCGCTGCGGATGTACGTGGAGGGCGGCGACGCCGACGGGCTGTTCTCGGGCTGCAATGCGGTCGTGCGGCTCGGCTATCGCGCGAATACGCCGGCGAGCCAGCTGCACATCGCGATCTCCTTCCTGGATCAGCACGACCGCATGCTGTTCGCGTGCGACAACACGCATGCGGGCGGCGCACTGACCGTCGGAGATTCGGGGATCATCGAGTGTGCGATCCCGGACCTGCCGCTGTCACCGGGGAACTATCGCGTGAATCTGTGGGCGTACATCGCGGGCTCGGTGGCCGATCACGTGCAGCACGCGGCGGAGTTCACCGTCTCGCCCGCCGACTTCTTCGGAACGGGGAAATTGCCCGACCATCCGAAATTCGGCCCGTTCCTGGTAAGGCACCGGTGGACGAATGGGTGATCCGCCGATGGGCACGGATTACTTCATCAAACCCGGCTACCGGCCGAACGAGGTTCGCGGCCCATCGGTCGACACAGAATACTGGAATGCGCGGCGCATCGAGCGCAGCGGATATTTCCAGTACGGCACCTACCGTATCGCGCGCCACGTTTTGCGCGGAATGCATGCCGCACGAGTGCTCGACCTCGGGTGCGGCACCGGAGTGAAAGCTGCCGAGCTCCTGATCCCCGACTGCGCCTTCTATTGCGGCTTGGACCAGCGCTCGGCGGTGGACTATTGCCGGAAGATGATCGCCGCGAAGCACGCCGAGTTCAGGGTGGAGGACCTCGAATCACCGGCCTCGCGATTCGATGCGCCGTTCGACGTGATCGTTTGCGCGGACGTGATCGAGCATCTCGCGCATCCGGAGCGGTTGTTGCGGTACGCGGCGGCGCTGCTGGCGGACGGCGGCCGGTTGATCGTCTCGACGCCCGAGCGAGACGTCATGCACGGCCGCGACGTGCTCGTCTCTCCGAATCCGGAGCATGTGCGTGAGTGGAATCGCGCGGAACTCGGCGCGTTCATGCGCGCGTGCGGACTGCGGGTGCTGGACTTGCGTCTCGCTCCACAATTCCGCCTCGCGTTCACGGCGACCGGCCTGAATCTCCTGAAGAACCAGTTGAGCAACCCGCGGTCGTACTTGGGCTGCCAAGTAGCGCTCTGCGCGCGGTCGTGACGGTGACCACGGAGGGCCCGCTCGCGTTCCCACCCATGTTCCGCGATCCGCGGAGTGGCGGTCCGCTCACCCGGTCAGGCGATCGTCTCGTTGGCGATCGCGGCGAGATCGCGCACCTTCTCTCCGGGATCTGGCGATTCGTGGATCCCGAGAGGAACTACGCGCGCAGCTTCGGCCTGCAATGGAACCATTGGCGCGACGTCTTGAGCGATGCGCGTCGCACCGACCGGGCGAAGTTCGATCTCGTCATGGGGCGCAGCCACCTCGATCGCTACGATCTTGCCGGAAAACGGATCCTCGAATGCGGGATGGGGGGCGGCGACGATACCGAGGTGCTGCTGCAGCTTCCGTTCGCGGAGATCTACAGCTTCGACCTGAGCACGTCGGTCGAACGTGCGGCCGCGTACCTGTCCGATGAACGGTTGACGATCTTCCAAGCATCGATCCTCGAGATCCCCGTTCCCGACGAATCGTTCGACGTGGTCTACTGCCACCGCGTGCTGCAGCACACGCCCGACCCGCTCGCGTCGCTGCGATCGATCATGAAGAAGGTCGCACCGGGCGGGCTGTTGTTCGCGCACTGCTATCAGCGCTCGCCGGAACGAATGAGAGACTTCAAGTACAAATACCGTCCGCTCACGACGCGCATCCCGCCTGAATGGGTGCTCTGGTACGTCGAGACCATGGGACCCAGCCTTCGCGCGCTCTCGAAATTGATCGATCGCGGCGGGGAACGAGCGCGACACTTCCGAGAGCGCTGGGTCCCGATTCGGTGCTATTATGACTACGGTTCGCTCGACGAGGCCGGGCTCGCCGAGTTCAGCGAGCATGACACGTTCGATGCGCTGACGCCGAAATACGATCTGCCGCTGACGCAGGATGAGTTCTACGGCGAGATCGAGCGCGCCGGTTTCCGGATCGACAACCGTCAGGACAACCTGCGAGGGCCTCTCTGGTGTACCGCTGTCCGCTCCCGCTGACCGCCGATAGCGCGATCACGTCCGGCATGGGCAGCACATGTGCGGCATAGCGGGCATGTGGGCGGAAGCCCGCGGTGCGGCGGAGTCAGCGCGCCGCATGGTCGTCGTGCTCAAGAACCGCGGACCGGACGGCCATGACCTGAGAGTGCTGGACGATGGGCGTCTCGCGTTGGGCCAAGCGCGGCTGGCGATCATCGATCTCTCGCCCACCGGGGCGCAGCCAATGATGCGCGGCGCCGATCTCTGCATCACGTACAACGGCGAGATCTACAACTACAAGGCGCTTCGCGGCGAACTCGAGGCGAAAGGGCGCCGGTTCGAGTCGACATCCGATACGGAAGTGATCCTCGCGGGTTACGAGCAGTGGGGTGAGGCGGTGCTCGATCACCTCGATGGGATCTTCGCGTTCGCGCTCTGGGATGGGCGCCGGCGGCGTCTCTGGCTGGCGCGCGACCACCTCGGCGTAAAACCGCTGTACTATCTGCGCGACGGAAGCACGTTCGCGTTCGCATCCGAACCACGCGCGCTGCTGGAGATCCTGGGCCGCGACCCATCGCCCGATCGCGGTGCGATCCATGACTATCTGTCGTACGGATACATCGGCGGAGCCCGGTCGGCGTTCGCGGGGATCGCGAAGCTGCCCGGCGGGCACTCGCTCGCATTCGAGAACGGGTCGGTACGCATCCGTCGATTCTGGGATCCTGCTCAATTCGCCGGCGAACGGTTCTGCGATGAGAGCGAGGCGGTACTCGAAACGCGCCGCGTGCTCGATCTCTCGGCCGCTGCCCAGCTCGAAAGCAATGTGCCGGTGGGGCTGCTGGTGAGCGGCGGCATCGACTCGAGCGCCGTCACATCCAGCGCGTCGCGGGCGCGAGCCGGCATGAAAGGATTCGTGATCGGTTTCGACAGCCCGGAGCACGATGAACGCGAGTTCGCGCGACTACTCGCGCAGGGTTGCGGCATCGACCTTGTCGAGCGCGTCGTGGCCGCAGGGCAAGGCGATGCGCTCATTGGCGAAATGGCGAGCGCGTACGACGAACCACTCGCGGATACGTCGACGTTGCCGTGCCTCGCGCTCTTCCGGCTGGTGAGGGAAAACGAATTCAAAGTCGTGCTCGGCGGCGATGGCGGAGATGAGTTGTTCAGCGGGTATCGGCGCTATGACCGTCTGGCGGATGCGGAAGGCGGGTCGCAGGCGCCGTGGCCGGTGAAGCTCGTGGGGGCACAGAACGCGCGGCAGGCGTTCCGGATCGCGATGCGGCCGGCGCGATACCCGGGCAGCGCGTGGCGTACGTACTACCAGAGCATCCGGCTATTTTCCGTCGAGCAGCAGCGGTCGTTGCTGGCGCCGGAATGGCGGCCCCGCGATGAGGACGAACTCACATGGCAGTTCCGCGAGTCTTGGAACGACGATCTCGATACGGTGAAGGCGGCGCAGCTGTACGATCTGCAGACGTATCTGCCCAACGACATCCTCACGAAGGTCGACCGGTCATCAATGTATTTCGGCGTGGAGGCGCGCGTGCCATTGCTCTCGCGACAGATGGTGGAACTCTCCCTCGGTACATCCACGCGCCTTCACCGGCGTGGGGGCCGCCGCAAGAACATCCTGAAGAGCGCGATCCGTACGCGCGTGCCGGATGCGCTGCTCTCGGACCGGAAGCGAGGATTCAGCCTGCCGCTGGAGACCACCATCGGGCCTAAGCTCCGCGAGTGGGCCGGAGGCCTGGCGAGCGCGGCGATCGCGCGGGACGGATTGATCGATTCGTCGCGCGGCGTCTGGACATCCGCGAATCTCGACCAGCTGTGGGCGCTCTTCGTGCTCGAATCATGGTGGGTGCGCTGGTTGAAGCGACCAGCCACGGCGACGGCGCGATGACGGTGAAATCCAATGCGCTGACGATCGTCGTCCGCAGCGCGGATGAGCGGACCGAGGGAGTTTGCGTGTCCGCGATCAAGTCGCAGAGCAATGCGGAGCTGCACGTCGTGCACGAGCGTCCCTTCCTCGCCGCGCTGCGCAGCTCGGTTCGGATCGGCATGACAGCCGGCCGCGAGTTCACGCTGTGCGTGGACGCCGACGTGATCCTCGCGCCGGGGGCGATCGCGCGAATGATCGATCTCCTCACCTCGGCGCCGGATGCGTTCTTCGCGGGCGGGCTCTTGATGGATCGGTACTACGGGAGACCGAAGTCTCGCGGCGTGCACCTCTATCGGACACGCTTCCTCGCCGAGGCGGAGAAAGCGATCACCGATTCCGAGTCGGTCGAACGTCCCGAGACGGAAATGAAACTCGTGCTGCTCGCGCGCGGGCGAACGATCCGGCATGTGGGCGACCGGCTGCTCGGCCTGCACGGATTCGGGCAGTACTATCGCGATGTGTTCCGCACGATCGCGTGCCGTGGCCAGAAGAGTCCGGAAGAATTCCAGCCATTGATGGAGCGCTTCTCTCGCGGCGCGGGGCGGGATGTCGATCTGCGGGTCGCGCTCTGGGCATTGATCGAGAGCTTGGACAGCGATTTCTCGTTGGACGCCGGCCAATGGCGCGGCCACTTCGCGCGAATCCAGGAAGCGACCGGGCTGGTCGAGAGGGGAGAGATGACGCCATCCGAGTCCGCGAGCCTTGAGCGTTTGGCGCGGTTGTCGGCGGCGCCGCCGATCAGCTGGTGGCCATTTCTCCGCCGGTTCCGGCGCGTGGGACGGACGGGCTAGCTCGCCCGGACTCAGTCCTCAGTGTTGCTGCCCGGTAAGTGCAGTCCGTCCGATCGGAGATCCCGCGCGAAACGGGACAGACCACAATTCGGTTCTATCCTCGGGAGCAGCCACCGATCGCTCGCCGCATCGGCAACGCCCGGCGTGGTCGTGAACCCGAGGCGATAACCGGCCGTCTTCAGCTCCGCGACCGATCCTGCCGCGGCATCTCCGTTGGGGTAGGCGAAGAAATCGCACTCTCGCCCGCTCAGCTGTTCGATCCGCTGCTTCGAGACCGATAACTCGGCGGCGCGAGCCGCAGCCGGCTGATCCGCGTGGTGGATCTCGTGATCGACGCCATGGCTCCCGATCTCGACCCCCGACGCGGCCAATTCACGCACTTGGGCGGCGGTCATGATTCGCAGCGAAGGGAATGCGTTGAGCAGGCGCCGGGATTCCTCCGCCGGGAACTGGGAGCGAAGCGCGCTCATCGCGCGCTCGCGGTCGGCCGCCGGCAACGACTTGAACCGGCTCCGCAGGGCACGGAATGCGACCTCGCGTTCGGTGCGGGATCCGAGCGGCCAGTGCCGGTCAAATAGCTCCAGCCGGTGCGAGTTGCCGTGCAGCAACAGCATCGACAACTCCGCGGTCCAAATGGTGGTGCCGGCGTCCACGGGGCCGGTCGTCACGAAGACGGCCCACGGCAATCTCGCCGCCGCGAGCAGCTCGGCGGCGTAGAGATTGTTCGCGTATCCGTCGTCGAACGTGATCGCGACCGTCGTGCCTCGTTGCGGAACGCGCCTCTCCTCCAGCATCGACGCCAGTTCGCCCAGCGGGATGACGCGAAGCCGGCGCAGGAGCGCGATCTGCACGCGAAAATCCGGCGTCACGAGGAAATTGCGTTCAAGCAGTGGATCGTTGAAGCGATCGACGATCCCATGGAAGAAGAGCACGTGCACGCCACGAGAGGCGCGATTGCGCAACGTGATGGCGCTGACGCGGACGCCCAGGGCGAGCTTCAGCGAAGCCAGCTGGTCGGCGATCATGAGGCGCGCGCGGTCCACTGCTTCAATCGGCGACGCACTCGATCGACGTTGAGCGCGAGACCGGTCCGGTAAATATCGAGCGCCCGTGTTTCGCGGAGGTCGCTTGCGTGCTGCACCTTGTAGGCCTCGAGACCATTGAGGAAGTCGAATTCATCGACGCCCGGATCGGCGGCCGCGCGTGAGAGTAGGTAGCCCAGCAGCAGCTTCCCGGGGCTGCGCTCGATCGCGGGATCGAAGCAGGGTTTGTAGTAGTACTCGCGCCGCGCCCACCGGAACCCGACGTGTGCGGCGATCAAGTCATCGCCCCACCAGAGGGCATCCAGGTGAATAGCATCTCGGGCGCTCAGCTCATCGCGGAGCGCGATAAGATATGCGCGCTCCTCCGGTCGCTCGAACTGGCTCTGCCCATTCTGCCCACGCCATTCGCGAACATGGAGCGCCATGAACTGGTCGAGCAACGGCAGCGTGAGAGCGGCACCGGTCACGCGCTCGTAGCGCAGCGGCCGGACGCGATCGAACCAGCGGCGATCGCCGCGGTAGTGCCGGGTATCGAGCTTGTCTCGGCAGTTATCGAGCATCGGTCGCATCAGGCGCGGGTGCGTGCGCGCCGAGCTCGACCTGCGTTAGCGCGCCACGGTACTGCGCCACGGGCACCGATCCCGGAATGCGTCGCAGGATCAATCGCGTCCACTCTTCTTCGCGGCGCAGCCAGCTGAAGAAATCGTCCAGCTCACCCGCGTGCTCCGGTGCGCAAAGAACATGATTGTAGTCCCCGCGCTTGTCGCCGAGCAGCCGCCAGATCCTAGGTGCGGAACGCTCGAAGTAGAATGGCGCGATGATCCGTGGCTCACCCTCCGCCGGCCAGACCGCGGCGCGAAGCTCGCGATTGGCGCCGAACGACCGCCACCACGCCGCATAGAATTCCAGGCTGCCGAACACATCGTCGAAACCCGATCGCGATAGGAGGCGCTCCCAGGCGGGCGCGAGCGGCGGCATCGCATCGATGGACGTCACGAATCGCCCGGTCACTCGCTCAAGCCTCGAGCACGTAGTGGATGTGCGGACATGTCAGCGCGATGCGGGCAACGTCCATGGCGCGGGGCAGTCTCCGACCGGGTGCGGGCAGTGCGGTGCGCCAACTGGATTCCTTGAACCGATGACTTCCGTACACCGCTCGCACTTTCAAGCCGAGGCTCGATACGAGGCGGAGTTGGCTGATAGGCGCGCGGTGGTAGAGGATCTGTTCGCCGAAGGCGTCGCTATAAACGCCGTATCCCGCTGCGAACCTCTGCGGTCGCTGCGCGAACACGAAGTTCACCTTCCGTCGCAATTCAACGGCGAATCCGTTGCCGCCGGATCTGCCCAGAGCGCCGAGCCAATTGTGACCGCTGAAGTAGACGAGACCTCCTGGCCGGACGACGCGGCGCATCTCGCTGAGTGCCTGCCGGCGGAGCGGGGAGGGGAAAATGCAGTCGATACCATTGAACGAGAAGAGCGCGGCATCGAACGACTTATCGGAGAACGCGAGCATGGCGGCGTCCATCTCGCAGGACCTCCGCGTCGAGGACTCGAACCCGTGTCGCGGCGACCATGTCCGGGGAATAGTCGATGGCAGTCACCCGGTAGCCTCGTTGCGCGAGGGCAGCGGTAGTGCGTCCGGCGCCGCAGCCAATGTCGAGGATCCGTGCGCCAGGCGGCGGGAAATGCGACTCGATGATATGGAGCTTCCACCGGATACAGCGCCCCATCGCGGCTCCAGACATCCGCGACCGCCCTCCGGCTGAAATACGACTGATTCCCGGCCGACTCGCTCACTGGATCGACTCGCTCACGATGGAGTGTTCGCGCTGTCTCCTTCGAAGTGTACTTCTCGCACGTGCGGTGGGCGAGCGCTATCTCTTAGATTAGTCGAGCGAAAAGCCCCAGCCCTATCCCCGGCTACTCCGCGAGACATGCGCATCTTCTTGCTCGGAGTCACATCACAACCGGAGACGTTCCTCGAACAGAAATTCGAGGCCTTCCGGCGAGCCGGCATCGAACTTGGCATGTCATCGCGGAGTGGAAGAGGCGGCGGATCCGCCGATTCCGTCCGGACATCATCCACTTCGAGTGGAATTCCGCCGCGATCGACGCGCTTCCCCGGCGTGCGGTGTGGGAGTATCCGGTGGTCGTCAGCTGCCGCGGCACGCAGATCAGGGTCCGGCCGCACATCACGCCGGGATATGCCGAGTGCCCTGCTCGAGACCTTCGTGCGCGCGAGCGCGGTGCATTGCGTGTGCGGGACGATCCGCGACGAGGCGGTCGCGCTCGGACTCGACCCTGCGAAGGCCGAGGTGATCTTCCCTGGCGTCGATGAGCGGCGGTTCGCACCGGTCGCGCCGCGGGCTGCACACGGGGCAATGCGGATCATCGCCGTGGGTTCGCTCATCTGGACGAAGGGCTACGAGTACGCGCTGCTCACCCTGCGCGCGTTGGTCGATCGCGGCGTGGACGCCACGCTCGAGATCATCGGCGACGGCAACGAGCGCCAGCGCGTGCTGTTCACGATGCGCGATCTGGGCCTCGACCGATCGCGTCACGCTCCGGCTCACGGTGCCGCCGGCGCAAGTGCGCGAGGCAATGCAGCGCGCCGACATCTTCCTGCACTCGAGTCTGAGCGAAGGGATCTCCAATGCCGCGCTCGAGGCGATGGCGTGCGGCCTCCCGGTGGTGACCACCGACGCCGGCGGCATGCGCGAGGCGGTGCGCGACGGGCACGACGGATTCGTCGTTCCGCTGCGCGATCCGGCCGCCGCCGCTACCGCCGTGGAACGGCTCGCGCGCGATCCCGAACTCCGCGCCCGCATGGGACGCGCCGGACGCGCCACGGTCGAATCGAAGTTCCGGCTCGACGACCAGATCGCGCGCTTCATCGCCCTCTACGAACGCGTGGCCTCCGCGCACGTGGCCGTCTAGCCATGTGCGGCATTTGCGGCGTGCTCACTCCCGACGGCGCCGCGGCAACGCCCGAATTCGCGTTCGCGGTCGCGAAGATGTCGCAGCTCATGGCGCGGCGCGGGCCGGATTCGCACGGTGCCTGGGTCAGCGCCGAGGGCCACGCGCGCCTCGGATTCCGGCGGCTCGCCGTGATCGACACGTCCTCGGCCGGCGACCAGCCCATGATCGGCGCCGATGGGCAGTCGGCGATCGTCATGAATGGCGAGATCTACAATTTCCCCGAGCTTCGCACGCAGCTCGAAGGGCTGGGGTGCCGTTTTCACACGCGATCCGATACGGAAGTGCTGCTCGCGGCGCTCCATCAATGGGGGCATGACGCTCTCGCGCGTCTGAACGGCATGTTCGCATTCGCATGGTACGACGCGGCAGAACGGACGCTGCTGCTCGCGCGTGATCATGCCGGGATCAAACCGCTCTCATACTTCGTGCATCCACGCGGGGCCGGCGTCGCGTTCGCTTCGCGCTACGATGCGCTCCTGCACACCCCGTGGGGCCGGCCGGGCGGCATCGACCAGGAATCGCTCGCGCTCTACCTGCGGCTGCAGCACCTTCCCGCGCCGTACGCCCTGCTCGAGAACACGCATCAGCTCGAACCCGGGCACTCGCTGACTGTACGAGCCAATGGGAAGATCGAGAAGCGATGCTGGTGGAGGATGCCTTCAGACCCCGAACCCGATCTGCGCGGCAGGGCCGCCATCGAAGCGCTCGACGCGGCGCTCGACAATGCCGTGCGGCGCAATCGCATCGCCGATGTTCCGCTCGGCGTCTTCCTCTCCGGCGGCGTCGACTCACCACTGATCTCCGCGATCGCGCGAGAGCAAGGCGGGCCGGGTCTGCGGGGCTTCACGATCGCGAACCCGGGCTGGCGCCAGGACGAAGCGTCGGACGCCGAGCGATATGCCAGCGTGCTCGATGTGCGGCTCGTGAAGCAGGACGCGAGCGGCGAGCGAGCGCTGGCCGCGATCGGCGACGTGCGCGAGGCACAATACGAGCCCCTCGGCGATTTCTCGATCCTGCCGACGCTGCTCGTGAGCCGTCTCGCACGCGAACACGCGACCGTCGCGCTCAGCGGCGACGGCGGAGATGAATTGTTCTTCGGATATGAGCGGCCGGTGTCGTTGCTGCGGAGCGGAGAAGACTTCCGGCTGCCGTGGCTCGCACGCCTCGCGAAATACGCGTTCTGGTCCGCGGTCACGAGCCATCGGCCATCGGATGTGATCGTGCACCGTTCCGCCGGCGACTACTACTTCAGCGTCAACTCCCGGATGAGTGCCGGGACGGTGCGGCAGATCGCACCGGCGCTGACCACGATCCCCGGCGACTTCGATCTCTATGAGTCGGGACCATATCGCGATCCGCTGCAACTCGCCAATTTCTCCCGGCGCGCGGAGTTCGAAGGTCAATTGCAACGCTGTCTCAAGAAGGTGGACATGGCGAGCATGCACCACAGTCTCGAGGTGCGGGTGCCAATGCTCGATCGCGAGGTGATCGACGTGAGCCTGCGGATCGATCCGTTCGAGAGCCTTCGGAGACGGCCAGCGCAAGGCGGTGCTCCGAGACCTGCTCGCGAAGCATGTGCCGCGAGAGATCATCCCGGAGCCGAAGCGCGGGTTCGCGGTGCCGCTCGGGGCACTGGCTGTCCGGCCCGTTGAGAGAGACCGTCGAGCAGGCGCTGTTCGCGCCGGCGCTGATGAGCACCGGCATCTTCGAGAAGAAGCGCATCGATGCCTACTGGAAGCAGCAGGTCACCGGCGAGCACGATCACAAATGGGGGATCTGGACGCTGATGTCGCTCTCATGGTGGCTGGAGCGGAACGCGTGAGCCCTCCCGTCAAGATCCTGTTCACGATCCCGAACTTCATCACCGCCGGATCCGGTCGTGCGATGCTCAACATCATCGAGCGATTGGATCGCACGCGGTTCGAGCCGAGCATCGCCGTGCTCAAGCGTGGCGGAAGTCTGGAAGCGGAGATCGAACGGCAAGGGATCCCGCTGCTGGAGCATCGCGTTCACCGTGCCCGCGCGGCCGTATCACACACTTCGCGGCCGCGTGCGCGCCGCCGCTGAGCCCTTCAAGGCGCATGGCTTCGCACTGTGGCATTCGTTCCACTATGGCGATGACTACACCGAGGCTCTCATTGCGCGCGCGGCGGGCGCACGCGGCTGGATCTACACGAAGAAGAACATGAACTGGAAGCGCCTCTCGTGGCACGCGCGTTCGCTGCTGGCACGGCGGATCGCCGCCCAGAACACGGACATGATGCGCGAGTTCTTCGCCAGCCCGTTCTACCGAGGGAAGGCACGTCTCGTGCGCCGTGGCGTGGATGTCGTGAAATTCTCGCCCAGCGTTCCGCCGCGACTCAAGCTCCGCGAGCGACTCGGGATCCCGGCGGACGCGACGGTGGTATCGAGCGTCGCGCACCTGGTGCCGGTGAAGGGCCACCCGGTGATCATACTCGCGGCGGCCTCGGTGAAGAACACGCACCTGCTGCTCGCGGGGCACGATCCGACATCCGACTACGCCGATTCCCTGCGCGGGCAGGTGAAGCGCCACGGCGTGAGCGACCGCGTGCACTTTCTCGGGCGGGTGGAAGACGTCCCGGCATTGCTCGCCGAGACGGACATCTTCGTGCTCGCCACGCGCGCGCATGGGCAGGAGGAAGGGTGCCCCGTCGCGCTGCTCGAGGCGATGGCCGCCGGGCGCGCGTGCATCGCGACCGATGTCGCGGGCTCACGCGACCTCATCGTGAACGGCCAGAGCGGCGTGCTGGTCCCGTCCGGGGATCCGCTCGCGATGGGCCAGGCGATCGACCGCTTCGCCCAGAATGCGGGAGAACGTCGTCGATTCGGGCACGCGGCGCTCACGCGGATCATGGAGAAGTTCACCATCGATCACGAAGTGCGCGCGCACGAAGCGCTCTACACGGAGGCGCTGGGCGGGTGAACGCCTTCGCGGACTTCCAAGTGAACGTTCGGGGCGGAGGCCGAGCTGCCGCCGCTCCCGAGGCTCGCGGAGAACGTGTGGCGCGCAGCGCGAACGGAGCCGGGATCATGGAGCGCTTCGATCGCGGCCGCACCGGCGAGCACGCTCGTGCAGACGCGCGACGTAGCGCCCTGGAGCGTCTGGCTGCTGGGCGAGCTCCTGCGCTACGACGCGCTCGGCGTGCCGGCGGATCCGCTGGGTGCGTTCGTACTGGATCTCCGCGCGGGGCGCGAGAAAGCGTCATTGCTCGATGGGCACTTCGTGATCTTCGCGTGGAACTCCCACACGCGCGAATGGCATGTATGGACGGATCGCTTCGGTACGATGCATGCGTACACAGGGCTCGGCGCCCGGCGCTCGGCGCTCGGCACTTTTCATCCCGTCGGTCTTGAAGAGCGTCGAGGCGAAGCGGCTCGACTGGAGCGCGCTGAGCGGTTTCTTCGCGATGGGCTTCTTTCCCGAGGATCGTACTCACTTCGAGGAAGTGCAGATACTGCGGCCTGCGACGCACAGTGTGTTCGATGCGACGGGATCTGATCGTGCGCGAGGAGCGATATTGGCAGTGGGAACACACGCCGGAGAAGGCGCCGCGCTTCGAGGACGGCGCTCGAGAGCATTCGGCGGCACGCTCGGTGGCGTGATGCGCGAGCGACACGGCGAACGGGCGGATCGCGGTGCCCATCTCCGGCGGGCTCGACAGCCGCACAACCGTGGCGCTGCTGCCGAAGGATCGGGATCGCCTCTGGTGCTACTCCTACGGATACGGACGCGACTCGGTGGAGACGCGTATCGCGCGCCAGGTCGCGGAAGCGCGCGGCCTCGCCTGCGAAACGCTCTCGATCGATGAATATCTGTTCGGGCGGATGGATGACGTGCTCGCCGCGACAGAAGGATTCAACGATGTGACGCTGACGCGGCAGGTGAGCGTCGCCGGGCGATTGGCCGCACAGTCGGACGCGGTGATCGGTGCGCACATGGGTGACCTGTGGTTGGGCCACGCGAGCGAGGCAACGGACACGGATGCGGCGCTGGACAAGGTGCTCAAGCAGGGGAGGCGCTGGCTGCTGGACCATTTGTGCGCCCCTAGACTGACGGAGCACCCGGAGAGTCTCGTGCGGGAGGGCGTCGCGCGGGAACTGGAACGCGTCTCCCATATCACGGATCTCGATTTCCGGATGAAGGCCTTCAAGACTGACGGATGGTGCTTTCGCTGGACGGCCGCTGGATTGCGCGCATACCAGCTGGGCGCTTTCCCGAGACTGCCGTTCTACGACACGCGGATGGCCGATCTCTTCTGTACGCTCCCCACCGACTACGTGCGCGACCGGCGCCTGCAGGTGGAATGGTTGAAGCGCTACGCGCCGGATCTGGCGCGCATCACCTGGCAGCAGCACGACGCCGATCTCTATTCGTACAAGTATGCGAACACGCTGCTGCTCCCGAAACGCGCGATGAAGAAAGCGCGGCGGTTGTTCACGCGCCGGCCGGTGATCGAGCGGAATTGGGAGGTGCAATTCCTCTCTCCTGCCGGGCAGGGGCGACTGCGCGATGCGTTCACGCGGCCCGGTCGCCGCGTGCACGAGTTCGTGAGCGCGGCGGCGATCACAGAATTGCTGGACCGCTTCTTCGCGCGGCCGCTGGAGGAGAAACGCGGTTACACCGTGAGCATGCTGCTCACGTTCTCGGAATGGCTGGAGCGCTACGCGTGAGCCGCGCACGCGTCGCGCTCGTGGTTGCGGTGTTCCCCGCGCGGTCGGAGACGTTCATTACATCGAAGGCCCTCGGCCTCATTGCCGCCGGCTGGGACGTGCGGATCGTCTGCCAGCGATTCGATGCGAAGTTGTTCACGGAGCTCTCCCCGGCGGATCGCGATGCGCTGCACGGGCGGATCTCCGAGGCGTGGCCTCACCGGCCGAAGTGGCTCGCGGCGATGCTCGCGCCGATCGCGATGCTCCGCTGTCTGGTAACGCGGCCCGTGGCGACAGTCAAATACCTGTCACGCGGCGGCACACCGAGACAGCTGTATCTCGATGCGGAGCTCATCTGTCTCGCTCCGCAGCTGATCCACTTCGAGTTCGGCGCGCTCGCGGCCGGGCGGATGGAAACACCGGATCGGATCGGCGCCGGGAGCATCGTCAGCTTTCGTGGATACGACCTCACTGTCGTGGGGCTCGATGATCCGGTGCACTACGCCGACGTGTGGGAGCGCGCCGGCGCGATCCACCTCTTGGGCGAGCACTTGTGGCGGCGTGCGCAGGAGCGCGGCTGCCCACCGGGCAAATTGCACGCGCTCATCCCGCCCGCGATCGATGCGACGGTGTTCGATCCGCGAGCGCGATCGCACTCGGAGCGCGCCGGTACCACGGACCGCCCGCTCCGCATCCTGAGCGTCGGCCGGCTCGATTGGCGGAAGGGATACGAGTTCGGGCTGGAGGCGGTGCGCTTGCTCACGGATCGCGGCATCCACTGCGAGTACCGGATCGTGGGTGCTGGCGAATTCCACACGGCCACGGCGTACGCGCGTTATCAACTCGGTCTTGTTGAAGCAGTGACACTGCTCGGTGCGCAGCCGCCGGCGGCCGTGCGCGACGAAATGGATCGTGCCGATGTGGTGCTGCATTCCGCGGTCTCTGAAGGGTTCTGCAACGCAGTGCTGGAAGCACAGGCGATGAAGCTGCCAGTGGTGTGCACGAACGCCGGCGGCTTGCCGGAGAATGTCGTCGATGGCGAGACGGGGATCGTCACGCCGCCGCGCGATCCGCAAGCACTCGCCGACGCGCTCGCGAAGTTGGCCGCGGATGCCTCACTTCGCGCGCGCATGGGTGCCGCCGGCCGCACGCGCGCGCTCGGACATTTCCAGTTGGGAGACCAGATCGCGGCGTTCACTGCACTCTACGAGCGCGTGCTCGCGCTATGATGATCCTCGAATGACGCCACGCGTCAATCTCGTCTGGCTCGGAACGGCTGCCGAGCCGCCGGCGTGGCCCATCGGTGAGATCCACCGCTCCTCCGCGAACGCGCGCGCCGTGCACGAACTCATCGCCGATCGCGCATCCGCGACGGAGGCGGATGCGTGGCTCTTCTGGGATTCCGAGATCGCCGCACCCGTGGCGGATCGCGTGCTGCCGCTGCTCGATCGTCCCGGCGACGTCTGGCATGCCGGCCTCATGCTGGGATCGGCGGGTGCGCCGGGGATCATCGATCTCATCACGCCGACCTGGACCTTCAACCGCGACGCCGACGCAGCGGTGGAGTCGACGAGCTGGCGCGTGTCGATGCGCGCCTGCCTCGCGCGCACCAGCGTGCTCCGGTGGAGCGCGCCATCGCCAGAATTCGATTCGCTCGAAGGCGCGGCGCTCGAGTGGGGCCACCGGTGCATCACGAACGGCGTGCTGCCGCGAAACGCGCCGTCGCTGCTCGGAGCGCGTGCGGCCGTCACGACTCACGCGCTCACGCTCGCCGACGAATTCCGTTTCGCGCGCGCGCGTTTCGGCGCCCGCTGGTGCGCGTGGGCGGCGTTGCGCGCTGCGATCTCGGGCTACGCGCGCTTCGAGGACATTGCGGATGCGTACCTCTCCTCGCGGTCGCAGCCCGCTTCGAGCGCGCGTTCGACCCTACGTCCGGCCGAGCGCCCAGCGCCTAGCGCCGAGACCTGCCGTCACCGTCCTGATCCCGACCCTCGACCGCTACGAGTATCTGCGCACGATCCTGTCGCAACTGCGTGCGCAAACAGTGCGTCCACTCGAAGTGATCGTCGTGGATCAAACGCCCGCGGCGCGCCGCGCACCGCCGCTCGAACGGGAGTTCCCCGATCTCCCGCTGGTCACGATCGTGCTCGAGCAGGCGGGGCAGTGCACCTCGCGGAACGCCGGGCTCGTACGGGCGCGCGGCGACGCGATCCTGTTCGTCGATGACGACGATGAGATCGCGCCGGATCTCATCGAGCGCCACCTGGAACATCTCGAACGGTCGGGCGGCGCGGTGTCATCCGGCGTCGCCAACGAGCCGAGCGCCGGGGCATTGCCCGCCGCGTTCCGGATCGCGCGGCCCGCGGATGTGTTCCCCACCAACAACACGCTCGCGCGACGCGAAGCGCTCGAACAGAGCGGGCTCTTCGACATCGCCTACGATCACGGCGCGCGCGCCGATGGCGACCTCGGGATGCGCGTCTATCTTTCGGGTTCCGTGATGATGCTCGAACCGGCGATCTCCGTGCTCCACCATCACGCGCCCCGCGGCGGACTTCGTGCGCACGGCGCGCGCGTGGTCACGTATGCGAGCAGCCGCCGCCGGATCACGCACCGGCATCTGCCGGAGGTCACCGAGATCTATCGCTCGCTCCGCTACTTCTCGACGGCGCAAGTGCGCGAGTCGCTCGTACAATCCGCGGTCGCGACGCTCAGCGCGCACGGCGGCGTTGCCCGGCGGGCGCTCAAGTTCGTCTATGGCGCGCTCATGATGCCGAACACGATCTGGGTCCTGCGGGCGCGGCTCGCTTCGGCGCGCGCGATGCTCACGCGGTTCCCACAGATCCCCGCGCTGCCGCCGGCGCCGCGATGAGACTCCTGCTGCTCAGCTCCGAATTCCCGCCGGGACCGGGCGGCATCGGAACGCATGCATACCAGATAGGCGCTCAGCTCTCGGCGCTCGGCTGGGAGGTGGTGGTGGCGACGCCTCAGGATTATGCGCCCTCGGGCGAGATCGAGTCATTCAACGCGACCGCTCCGATCCGCATCGTGCGACTGCGCCACATCCCCGGGCCGCCGCTCGAGGCGGCGTACCGGTATCGCGCTCTCGCGAAGATCATTCGTGAGTGGAGACCCGACGCGATGCTCGCGTCCGGCGAGCGGTCGGTGTGGCTCGCGGCGCGGCTCTCACGCATCCGCGGCACGCCATGGATCGCGGTGGGCCATGGCACGGAGTTCGGTACGCGCAATCGCTGGGAGCGCGCGCTCACCCGCGGCTCCTTCGGCGCCGCGAATGCCCTGGTGTGCGTGAGCGAATACACCCGTTCGCGAATGCATGCCGCCGGCGTCCACGGCCGCCGGGAGCACGTGATCCCCAACGGCGCCGATCCGTCCGCATTTCGCATCTTGCCTGCGACAGCCAACAGCCGACAGTCTGCTGGTCACGTCTTGCTGACCGTCGGCAACGTCACCGAACGCAAAGGCCAGGAAGTCGTCATTCGCGCGTTGCCCGATCTGCCCGGCGTGCGCTATGAGATGATCGGCCTGCCCACGCGCGCGCCGGAGCTCATGTCGCTCGCGCGGGAACTCGGCGTCGCCGACCGGATCGAGTTCGTCGGCCGCGCATCGCAAGAGGAATTGGTGCGGCGGCTGAACGCCTGCGACCTCTTCGTCATGACGAGCCGCAATACCGCGGGGGGCGACTTCGAAGGGTTCGGCATCGCGGTGGTGGAGGCGGCGCTCTGCGGCAAACCGGCCATCGTGAGTTCGGGATCGGGCCTCTCCGAAGCGATCATCGCGGGCGAGACGGCGCTCGTCGTGCGTGAGGGGGACAGCGCCGACACGGCGCGCGCGATCAAGGAATTGCTCTCCGATCCCGCGCGCCTGAAGAAGATGGGCGCGGCGGCGCATGCGCGCGCGGTCGCCGAGCAGACGTGGGCGCATCGCGCGGAGCGGTACGACGCCGTACTGCGCGACGCGATGCGGCCGGTCGGGCGGAAGATCGTCGTCATCTCCGACACGCCGCACTATCGCCGCGCGGGACGGATCGTGGGATGGGGGCCGACCGTGCGGGAGCTGGACCAGCTCAGCACGCTGTTCGACGAGCTGGTGCATGTCGCGCCGGTGAGCGATGAGACCGCGCCGGCCAACTGCGTTGCCGTACGAATCGCCGCGGGTGCGGATCCGCCCGCTCCGGCCGAGCGGCGGCGAGCGGTTGGTGGACAAGTTCGGCATCCTGAATTGCGCGCCCGAGTATCTCGGGATCGCGCTGTCGGAGATGAAGGAGGCCGAGGTCGTGCATCTGCGCTGCCCGGCGAGCGTGAGCATGCTGGTGGCGTTCGTGCTGCCCTTGCTCCGCCGGCCGGCGAAGCGGTGGATCAAGTACGCGGGAAACTGGAATCCGCGCGATGAGGAACCGGTCTCGTACGAACTGCAGCGGCGCTGGCTCCTGAAGCCGTGGCATCGTGCGCTGGTGACGGTGAATGGGAATTGGCCCGGGCAGCCCGCGCACGTACGGGCGTTCTTGAATCCGTCGCTCACCGACAACGAGCTTGCCGCGGGCCGTGCGTCGGCGGAGCAGAAGCGATTCGACTATCCAGTGCGGCTGCTCTTCGTTGGGCGGCTGGAGGAAGCGAAAGGCGTGCAGGTCGCGCTGGACGTGCTGACGCGTCTGAGCCGGCTGGGCTTCGCCGTCCAATTGGAGCTGGTGGGCGACGGACCGTCGCGGCCGGAGCTCGAACGGCAGGCGAGGGAACGCGGCGTCTCGGATTTGCTGAAGTTCTCAGGGTGGGTACCGCACGGCGCGCTGGCATCGCACTATGCATCAGCGCATTCTGATGCTCTTTCCGAGCCGCAGCGAGGGGTGGCCCAAGGTGCTTTCCGAGGCGATGGCGTTCGGCGTGGTGCCGGTAGCGAGCCGGGTGAGCAGCATCCCGGAATATCTCGTGCGCTTCGATCTCGGCACCGTCGCGGATCCCGGCGACGTCGAGGGCTTCGTGCAAGGCGTGCTCTCATACGTGAACACGCCGGAGCGGTGGCGCCTCGAGTCGCCCCGCGCCGTGAGCGCCGCGGAGCATTTCACGTACGGACGATATCTCGTGAACGTGGCGGGGCTGCTCGCGCTCGCGGCTCCGAACGCGCCGGTGGCGGCAACGTGAGCGCTCCCGTGCAGGAGTTGCCGCTAGCGCAGCCGACCCCGCCGCCGCGCCGGCCGCGAAGCATTCTGCCGCTGGAAATGACCGCGGGCTGGGTCGGGATCATCGTGTTCCTGCACGCGTTGTACGGGCTGATGATCGCGCGCTCGTCGGCGATCGCGACTGCGCACGCCCTGCTGACGCTCGCGCTGGCGATCTGGATCGCGCTGACATCCACCATGCGGCGCGTCGCGTTCGTCTGCGCGTACATCGCGGGCAGCGAGATCCTCTGGCGCCTCGGCAAGGCATCGCTGCCATGGGAGTTCGGCAAATACGCGATCTGCCTCGTGATCTTCCTGACCTTCCTGCGCACCAGGCGCCTCAAGTGGGACTGGCCGGTCATCGCGTACTTCTCGCTGCTCATACCCTCCACCATCATCTCGTTCTCCGAGCAGCCGTTCGATTTTGCGCGCAAGCAGGTCAGCTTCAACCTCTCGGGCCCGCTCACACTGGCGCTCGCCACCTGGTTCTTCTCCGCGTGGCGGCCTTCGCGCGAGGACATCCAGCGGATCTTCGTAGCGCTCCTCGCACCGATCGCGAGCCTCGCGGCGATCGCGGTCACGCACACCGCGAGTCTCGAGGACTTGAGCTTCACGGATGCGTCCAATTCCCAAACGAGCGCCGGCTACGGGCCAAATCAGGTCTCCACGATGCTCGGTTTGGGCGCGCTACTCACGGTGCTGCTCATTCTGCTGCTCGACCGTGGCTTGCGCGAGCGCATTCTGTACGCGGGACTCGGCGTGCTCTTTGCCGTCGAGAGTGCGCTCACCTTCTCCCGCGGCGGGCTCTTTTCGGCGTTCGGAGCCATACTCTTCGCTGCGCCATTCGTCGTCTCCGGCGCGCGGAGCCGCGTTGCGCTCCTGGTCGGCGCGGCTGTTCTCGTCGGCACCGTCGAGATCGTCATTCTTCCGCGTCTCGATTCATTCACCCAAGGCGCGCTCTCCGAGCGCTTTCACGATACGAACCCGACCGGCCGTGATGTGCTGATCAGGACCGAGCTCGAGACGTTCGTCCAGAACCCGATATTCGGCACGGGGCCCGCCGCGCTGGACGACTACGGGGACATCGCTTCTTCGGTGCACACGGAATTCACCAGATTGCCGGCCCAGCATGGGATATTCGGGTTGTTCGCCTTAGCCATGATGTTCGTGATCGCAGGGAGAGACTTCGTGCGGCAACGATCGGCGGCGGCGAAAGCCATCTGCGTCGCGCTCATCACGTGGAGCTTGCTCACCATGGGCCACGCGGCGATGCGCCTCGCAATGCCGCCCTTCGCGTTCGGATTGGCGGCGGCGATCTTCTTCGGCGCCGGCGAGAATGGAGTGCAGCGCGCCACAGCGTCCGGCGCGAGAAGGCTTTCCAAGGGTCAGAGCGTCTCACAGGGGGCCGCGTTCTGAGCCGCGGGAACGGCAAGCTGCCGCGCCTCGCCATCGTCGGCCCGATGCTCGGCCGCAATCCCGGATACGTCACCACGCAGGGCGAATTCCTCACCGATCTTTTTCGCGAGGCCGGCTACGATGTCGTTTCGACGTCCGTGCATCCCGGCCGCATCCGCCGGCTCGCGGACATCGTGCGGACGCTGCGCCGTGAATTGCCGCGCGTGGATGCGCTGATCGTGGAGACGTACAGCGGGCCTTCCTTCGTGGTGGAGGACGTCGCTTCCCAAATGGGACGGAACTATGGCAAGCCCGTCATCATGCACCTCCATGGCGGAGCGATGCCTGTCTTCATGAAGCGATTCCCGGGCTGGACGACTCGCGTGCTCGGACGCGCCGCCGCGGTGGTGACGCCGAGCGCGTACCTCGCGCGCGTCGCGCAGCCGGTGGTGAGCACGGTGCGCGTGATCCCGAACATCGTCGAATTGGATGGGTACCCGTATCGGCTGCGCGAACGCGTCACGCCGCGGCTCTTCTGGATGCGGGCGTATCATGAGATCTACAATCCGCTCATGGCGATCCGGGTGCTCGCGCGCCTTCGCACGATCCTTCCTGACGCTACGCTCGCGATGGCCGGTCAGTCGAAGGGAATGTGGCAGGAGGTGTCCCGCGAGGCGCACGAGCTGGGCGTCGCCGGCGCATTCGACATGCTAGGCTTCCTCGACGAGCAAAAGAAGCGCGAGGTCGCGGCGCGACGGGACATCTTCATTAACACGACGCACGTGGACAACGCGCCGGTGGGCGTGGTGGAGATGTGCGCCATGGGACTGCCCGTGGTCTCCACGAACGTCGGAGGCGTGCCCGATCTCCTCACGCACGAGGAGACCGGCCTCCTCGTGCCGGACGGTGATGTCGAGGGCATGACGGATGCCATCGTGCGTTTGGTGCGGGAGCCGGGTCTCGCTGCCAGGCTGTCGCGCAACGGTCCGGCGCTCGCCGCGCGATGCGCGTGGCCGGCCGTGCGTCCGCAATGGGAACAGATCCTGTCGGAGGTCATCTAGTGTGCGGCATCTGCGGCATCGCCGGACTGCGGCGCCCGGCGGCTGACGCCGAGCGCACCGTGATCGCGATGCGGGAAACGCTCACGCGGCGTGGACCCGACGATGCGGGGAGCTTCGTCGAAGAGGGCATCGCACTCGCGATCCGTCGTCTTTCGATCCTCGATCTCTCGCCGCTCGGGCACATGCCGATGTCATCGCACAATGGGCGGTATCGGATCGTGCACAACGGCGAGGTCTATAACTACATGCAGCTGCGCGAGCCGCTTGCCGCACGGGGCGCGCGCTTCCGCTCACGCTCGGACACGGAAGTGATCCTGGAGCTCTACGCGCGCGAGGGTCCCGCGATGCTCCACCGGTTGAATGGGATGTTCGCCTTCGCCATCTGGGACACGCAGGAGCGCTCGCTCTTCATCGCGCGCGACCGCATGGGCATCAAGCCGCTGTACTACGCGATCCACGAGGGGGCGTTGATGTTCGCGAGCGAGCAGAAGGCGCTGTTCGCCGCGGGGGTGCCCAAGAGTTTCGACGACGAGACGTGGGAGGAGCTGCTCTGCTTCCGCTTCACGGCGGGCGAGCGCACTCCGCTCGCCGGCGTGAAGCGCCTGCTGCCGGGTCATTGGCTGCGCTGGCGCGACGGGCGCATGGAAACAGTACGCTGGTGGGATCTTGCCGAGCGTGTGCGGGAGCGGCGAGACGCCGGCGCGACGTCGGACGCATGGTTCTCCGAGACGTTCGATGACTCCGTGTCGCTCCGGCGCATCAGCGACGTGCCGGTGGGCGTGCTCCTGAGCGGCGGGCTCGATTCGAGCGCCGTCGCGGCGTCACTCGCCGGCCAGACCAACGAGCACACCGCCACGTTCACGGTGAAGTTCGGAGCCGAAGGCTACGACGAGAGCGCGCTGGCGCGCGAAGTCGCCGGCAAGTGCCACTTCGAATATCACGAGCTCCTCGTGCCCGCCGACGGACTGCTCGCCGGGCTCCGCGATGCGTCGGTGCTCCGCGACGAGCCGCTGGCGCACGTGAACGAGCTGCATCTCTGGCGCATCTCGGAGCTCGCCAAGCCGCTCGTCACAGTGCTCCTCAGTGGCGAAGGCGCCGACGAGACGCTCGGTGGCTATGTGCGCTACCAGCCGCTGCGCTTTCTGCCGGATCTGTTCGCAGCACGCAACGTGATCGACGTGCTCGCCCAGCTGCCGTTCGGGCATCGCGTGGAGAAGATGGCGCGCTTCGTGGACCTCGAGAGCGCTGACGATTTCGTGCTGTACAACGCGTGCGAAGTGCTCCCGCCCGATATCCGGATGCTCGGCATGGAGCCGGGGGACGCGTTCTCCGCACGGCGTCGGATGCTCGCCGAAGCCATGGCGCTCTATCCCGGCGAGCCGGTGCGGCAGGCGATGTACCTCGATCAGCACGCGTTCCTCGGCTCGCTCCTCGACCGGAACGACCGCATGACGATGGGCGCGTCCATTGAGTGCCGCGTTCCCTTCCTCGATTATCGCCTGGTCGAGCGGCTCGCGTCGGCGCCGTCGTCACTCCTGTTCTCGGGACTGCGCGGCAAAGCGGTGAGCCGCCGCGTGTCGGCCCCCCGGCTTCCCGCGTCCGTTCTCGCGCACAAGAAATGGGGATTCGGCGTGCCGTGGGACCGGTACTTCCGCGACGTGCCCGCGTTGCGCGAGTTGATCGGCACACTGCCCGCGCTCGAGCCGATCCGCAGCGGGCCCTTCGCCCGCAAGCGCCTGCGCGCGATGGTCGATGGTTTCCTGCGCGGAGCGGAGCGCGACAACGCGCTGATCTTCCAGTTCGCGATGATCGCGATCTGGCACGACGCGTACGTGGCGGCGTAGTGGGACGGCTCGAAGGCGATCTACGCGAAGCTGCCCACCTGGGGGCAGCACGTCGCGGTGACGTTCTACGGCGCATACTGGCGCCGCCTGCGATTCGGCCCGGGTTTCTCCGATGCGCTGCGCGACTATGAGTCTCGCGATCACGCATCGCTCGCTGAATTCTCCGCGTGGCAGCAGCGACGGCTGCAGCGCGTGCTCTCCATCGCGGCCGATCACGTGCCGTACTACCGGTCTACCTGGACGGACGCGCAGCGCGCGGCGGCGCGCAGCGGCACGCTCAGCGCATTGCCAATTCTGGAAAAGGAACCGCTTCGAAGAGATCCGCGCGCCTTCGTGCGGGACGACGTCCGCGTCCGGCGGCCGGTGGTCTTCCACTCGAGCGGCTCCACCGGAACGCCCATCGTCTCGATCCGCACGGTGGAGGAACTGCGGCGATCCATGGCCCTGCGCGAGGCGCGCTCGGCGCGATGGGCCGGCGTGTCATTCTCGGAACCGCGAGCGACCTTCTCCGGCCGCATGGTGGAACCGGATGCCACGAGCCGAGGGCCGTTCTACAGGTACAATGCGGCCGAGCGGCAGGTGTACCTCTCGCCATTCCATGTGAGCGCGGCGACAGCGGCGAGCTATGTGGCCGCGCTGGAGACGCACGGCGTGCGCTGGCTCACCGGCTACGCGGTGAGCTACTACCTGCTCGCGAGATTCATTTTGCAGCAGCGCCTGCGAGTGCGCGGACTCGACGCGGTGGTCACGACGAGCGAGAAGGTGACCCCCGAGATGCGGCGCGTCATGGAGGAAGCGTACGGCTGCCGCGTGTTCGAGGAATACAGCACCGTGGAAACGGCGCTCTTCGCGAGCGAATGCGAGCGCGGCTCGCTGCATGTCAGTCCGGATGTGAGCGTCGTGGAACTCCTGCGTGCCGACGGAACGCCGTGCGCGCCGGGCGAGGCCGGCCAGGTCGTGACCACGTGCCTGCTGCACGACCATCAACCGCTCGTGCGATTCCGGCTCGGCGACGTGGCGGCGTGGTCGCCGGACAGCCTGCGCCTGCGGCCGCTCGATGCCCGTGCTGCGGGAAGTCGTCGGCCGCACCGAGGATGTCGTGACGGGACCCGACGGCCGCGAGTTGGTGCGATTCCACGGCGTGTTCGTCGACCAGCCGCACGTGCGGCTCGGCCAGGTGGTGCAGGAATCCGTGGACCGGATCCGGCTGCGCATCGTCGCGGCGGAGGGATTCGGAGCCGCCGATGAGCGCGACCTCATCGCGAGAGTGCGCCAGCGGCTGGGGCCATCGGTGCAGGTCACCGTGGAGATCGTGGACCGGATCCCGCTCTCGGCGGCGGGAAAATTCCAGGCCGTCGTGTCGAATGTGACGGCGAAGGGCGGACCATGAGTTCGTCGTTCGTGACCGTGATCGTTCCATGCAGGAATGAGCGGCGATTCATCGAACGCTGCCTCGCGTCGATCGCGGCCACGGGCTATCCCGCGGATCGCATGGAGATCCTGGTGGTGGACGGCATGAGCGACGATGGTACGCGCGACATCATCGCGGCGTCGATCGCGAGAGACACGCGGATCTCCGTGCTCGACAACCCGGCGCGCACGTCTCCCGCCGCCATGAACATCGGCATCAAACGCGCGCGACGGCGACGTGATCATGCGCATGGACGCGCACTGCGAGTACCCGCCGGACTACATCCCGGCGCTCGTGTCGGCGCTCGAGACCACCGGCGCGGCGAACGTCGGCGGCGTGACATCGGTCGTCCCGGCCGCCGACACACCGGTCGCGAGAGCGATCGCGATCGCGCTCTCGCACGTGGCGGGCATGGGCGACTCGCATTTCCGCATCGGCGCCAAGGAAGCGAAGTGGGTGGACACCGTGCCGTTCGGCTGCTGGAAGCGCGAGACGTTCCAGCGGGTGGGCCTGTTCGATGAGTCGCTGCCGCGGAACCAGGACGACGAGTTCAACATGCGCCTGGCGCGGTCCGGTGGGCGCATCCTGCTCCTCCCCACCGTGGTCA
Organism: uncultured Gemmatimonadaceae bacterium; assembly: GCA_963737845.1. Classification (GTDB taxonomy): domain Bacteria; phylum Gemmatimonadota; class Gemmatimonadetes; order Gemmatimonadales; family Gemmatimonadaceae; genus DATKOH01. Next base: position 1,099,505 of record CAVTUD010000003.1, read on the forward strand.
CGCGCTACTTCGGCCGCGAGACGCTCGCCCAACTTCGCCGCATGTTCTATCAGTACGGGTACTTCAAGCCGCTCGCCGCGATCCGTTCCGGTTCGCGCCTGCGCCCGCGGCAATACGCGCCCGCGGCGCTCGTGCTCGGCCTGCTCGTCGGCGCGCTCCTCGCCCCCCTGAGCACCGTCTTGTTGAGGGTGGTCGTGATCGCGTACGCGTGCTTCGTGGTGGGCGCCGCATTGCCGACGGCATGGATCTCCGGCGCATCGGTGGGCGCGGCATTTCTGGCGGTCCTCCCCACCATGCACCTCGCCTATGGCCTGGGATTCCTGCGCGGAACGCTCCAGTTCGCCATCTTGAAGCGTGCCCCCGCCGCCGCTGCCCCCCAACTCTCCCGCTGACGGCGCCGCCTCGACGTCCGGCGAGCGCATTCGCCTGGCGGCCGCGTACGCGCAGCGCGAGGCCGCGGTGTTCGACTCGTGGTTCGATCCGGCCTACCGATTCCTGCGCCAAGACAGAGAACGCCGGGTGCTCGAACTGCTCGCGCGCGAAGGGCTCCGCTCGCTCGAGGGCACGAAGATCCTCGACGTCGGCTGCGGCAACGGCAACTGGCTGCGCGACCTGGTGCGCTGGGGCGCGACGCCCGCGAATATCACGGGCGTGGAACTGCTCGCCGATCGCGTCGAGACCGCGCGGCGGCTCGTCGCGCCCGGGATCACCGTGACGCAGGGGGACATCACGACCCTCGGCGTTGCCGATGCGTCGTTCGACCTGGTGATCCAGTCCACCGTGTTCAGTTCGATCCTCGATGATGCCCGCCGCCGGCGCACCGCGGCCGAATTGCGGCGGGTGGTCCGGCCGGCGGGCATGATCCTCTGGTACGATTTCCATATGAACAATCCGAGGAATTCCGACGTCCGTGCTGTGCCGCGCGATGAGATCACGGCGCTCTTCCCGGGCTGTGTGATCCGAATGCAGCGCATCACGCTCGCGCCGCCGCTCGCGCGCGCACTCGCGCCATACTCACGTGTGATGTGCGAGGTCTTGTCGGCATTCCCGTTCTTGCGAACGCACACGCTGGCCGCGATCCGCCCCGCATGAGCCCACGAGCTGAATTCCTGCCCTTCTCGCCTCCCGACATCGACGAAACGGACATCGCCGCCGTCGCCGATGCGATGCGCTCGGGGTGGATCACCACCGGGCCGCGCGTGAAGAAGCTCGAAGAGAGCTTCGGCAAGTTCGTCGGCGCGCCGGCGGCCGCAGGCTTCAACTCGTGCACCGCGGCGCTTCACACGGCGCTCATTGCGCTGGGCGTCGGCCCCGGCGATGAGGTGATCACCACTCCCAACACGTTCTGTGCCAGCGTGAACGTCATCGAGCACGTCGGCGCGCGCCCCGTGATGGTCGATGTCGAAGCGGACACGCTGAACATTGATCCCGCGCTCGTCGCGCGCGCGATCACGGCGCGCACGAAGGCGATCATCCCGGTGCATTTCGCGGGACATCCGGCGGACCTCGATCCCATTATGGACGTCGCGGGGAGCCGCGGCATAACCGTGCTCGAAGATTCGGCGCACGCGCTGCCGGCGAAGTACAAAGGCCGGATGATCGGCTCGGGGTCGAACCCGGTGGCGTTCTCGTTCTACGCCACGAAGAACATGACCACCGGCGAAGGCGGGATGCTCACCGGCGATCCCGAACTGCTCGACAACGCGCGCGTGGCCGGCCTTCACGGCATGAGCCGCGACGCGTGGAAGCGCTACGACAAGGGCGGCAGCTGGTTCTACGAGGTGGTGACGCCGGGCTTCAAGTACAACATGCCCGACATCCAGGCGGCCCTCGGCCTCACGCAGCTCGTGAAGCTCGAGCGGCTGCAGAAGCGGCGCTACGAGATCGTGCGCGCGTACCACGCGGCCTTCGGCGCTGAGCCCGCGCTCGAAACGCCGGCCTGCCGCCGCGAGGTGGACCACGCGTGGCACCTGTACACACTGCGCATCCGCCCGGAGATGCTCACGATCGGCCGCGATGAATTCATCAAGGAAATGGCGGCGCGGAACATTGGGACGAGCGTGCACTTCATCCCGGTGCATCTCCACCCGTACTATCGCGACAAGTACGCGCTCAAGCCGAAAGATCTCCCCGTGGCGCTGTCGAACTACGAGCGGATCCTCTCGATCCCACTGCATCCGCGGTTGAGCGACGCCGACGTGGCGGATGTGGCCGGCGCGGTGCTCGACATCGTCGCCACGCACCGGAAGTGAGGTGGTGGAAACGGCCGCTCGACGTGACCGCCTCCTTCGTGGGGCTGGTGATACTGTCGCCCCTGTTCGCATTGATCGCGGTGCTGATCAAACTCGAAGGGGATGGGCCGGTGTTCTTCCGGCAGGACCGCGTGGGCCGAACGGGCCGGTCGTTCCGGATCTGGAAGTTCCGCACGATGCGGGCCGATGCGGAGCGGCATGGAGGGCCGTTGACGGTGGGGAACGACCCCCGGATCACCGAGGTGGGCCATGCCTTGCGACGGTACAAGCTCGACGAGCTGCCGCAGCTGCTGAACGTGTTAGCGGGCGAGATGAGCCTCGTGGGCCCGCGGCCCGAGGTGGCCCGGTATGTGGCGCTCTACACCGCGGACCAGCGCCGGGTGCTCGAACTTGTGCCCGGTATCACCGATCCCGCGTCTATAGCATACCGGGATGAGGCGGCCGTTCTGGCCGGCCATTCGGACGCCGAGACGGTGTACGTGAACGAGGTGATGCCGGCGAAGATCCGGCTGAATCTCGAGTACGCAGGCCGGGCGACGCTGGGCTCCGACCTGCTGCTCATACTCCAGACGATCGCCCACCTTGGCCGCTAGAGAGTGCGGCGGGTATCTTAGTTCGCCATGCCACCCGGACACATGAATCGATTCGCTCCGATCGCCCTGCTCGTGCTCGCCGCGTGCGCTTCGTCGCCATCCTCGGCGCCGGAGAATGCCACCATGCCACCGCCCACGCCCGCGACGATCGCGAAGCAGGACTCGCTCGCGGGGCAGTGGGTGGACGAGCTTAAGCCCGGCGATGTGCTTCGGATCGTGGTATGGCGGCGCCCCGAGTACTCGGGCGATATCCTTGTAGGACCGAACGGCGTGCTCATGCACCCGCTCTACCAGACCGTTCGCGTCGTGGACCTCCCGCCCGATTCCGTGCGGGCGAACGTCGGGGCGTTCCTGTCCAAGTACGAGATGAACCCGCAATTCTTCGTGGAGCCGCTCTTTCGCGTGCTGGTCACCGGCGAGGTGCGGACCGGCGGCCTGCTGAGCGTGCCGCAGACGACGACTCTGCCGCAGGCGGTCGCGCTGGCGGGCGGTCCGACCATCGATGCGGACATCACCAATGTTAAGTTACTCCGGGGACACATTGTGACCGTGTTCGACCTCGCGAACCTCGGCTTGGTGCTCGATACGCTTCACGTGCAGTCAGGCGATCAAGTCGTCGTCGGGAAGAAATTCAATTTCCTGCGCGACTATGCCGGCCCGATCGCATCGCTCGTGACCATGTTCATCTCCATCGGCTACTTCACCCGGCGCTGACGCATGTCCGAACTCCTGCCGCCTCCCAAGGAAAACGGTTCCGGCAATCTGCCGGACCAGATGCAGGCGTGGCGCTCGCTGCAAGGCGAGGGCGAGCCCGAGCTCGAGCAGGTGGATTTCAAGGAGCTGCTCGCGACGGTCCGGCGCCGGTGGAAGCTGGTCCTCCTCGTCACGCTCGCGTCAGTCGGCGCCGCCTGGTATCTCGCGACTTCGGAACCGGCACATTTCCAGGCGACGGCCACGATCCGCCTGGCCGACACTCGCCGCCAGATGACGAATGGGATCGACCAGACGCAGACGGTCTACGGCGGCATCGCGATGTTCGCCGACCCGATCCTCTCGCAGATCCAGGTGCTCGACAGCCGCGCCGTCGCCATGGAGGTCGTCAAGCAGCATCCGCTCGGCTTGCGCGTGATCCCGGTCGGGATCGGCGCGAAGGCACTGGATGACGTCGCGATCATCTCGGAGCCGATCGCCGACACGATCCATCTCGCTATCAAGAGCGGCATCGTGACGGCAAGTGTCGGCACGACGAAAGTGCGCGCGCCGCTCGACTCGTTGATCAGGATCGGCGGGATCGCCTTCAGCGTGAAGGCCGACCCGCGCGCCGAGAACCCGATGCTCGTGACCACGTCTCTGACCAACGCTGCCAACGCGCTCTCGGCGGCCCTCACCGCCCGCCAGCGGAAGGCGACCGATGTGATCGACGTGCTGTATGTGTCGGAGGATCCCTACCAGGCGCAGCAGGTGGTGAATGCGGCGGTGGGCGTGTTCCGTGACTTCAATGCCCAAGCGGCGCAAGCGGAATCACGCCGCCGCCGGGAGTTCCTCGGGGAACAAGTGCAGCACAGCGACTCGCTGCTCCGGGAGGCCGCAGATCAACTGAGCGCGTTCCGGAGCCGCGAGCACCTGTACGGCAGCACCGACCAGATCACCGCGCAGCAGGGCCAACTGCTCGCGCAGGAAGAGAAGCGGCAGGACATGGCGGCCGATCGCGATGTCCTCAATAGACTGCTTGCGACGATACAGCAATCGCATGACAGTTCGCGCACGCAAGCGCTGCGGGCGATCGCGTCGTCGCCGAGCATTGCCGCGAATCCGATCATTTCCGGATTGTACTCGCAGTTGATGGATCTGGAGCTGATGCGCGATTCGCTCACGTCGGGCGAGTGGGGGGCTGCACCCACGAATCCCGATGTGCAGCGGACGAACCTGATGATCCATGTGACCGAGGAGCATTCTGGTGAACGCGGTGCAGAGCAACGTCGTGGCGCTCAACGAGCGGATCGGCGCGCTCGACCATCAACGGTCGCAGAATACCGGACTGCTCGATGCGATGCCGGCGAAGCAGGCCTCCGAGGCGCGCCTCTCGATGCACGTCGAGACGATCAAGCGCATGACCGACCAGCTGCGCGACGACTACCAGCGCGCGAGCGTGAGCGAGGCGGTGGAGGCGGGGCAGGTGGAGATCGTGGACCTCGCGATACGGCCTACCAAGCCGATCGGCGCGCGGATGCGCACCAAACTCGGCCTCGGACTGATCCTCGGCCTGTTCTTCGGCGCCGGCGCCGCGTTCATCGTGGAACGGCTCAACACCGCCATTCGCCGCCGCGAGGAGATCGAGCGGCTGCTGCACGTGCCTGGCCTCGGGATCATCCCGCAGATCATGCCCAATCGCGTCGGCCGTGGGCGCCTGAGGTTCGCGGGGCTGAACCTGTCATTCCCCCAGAGCCGCAAGTCCGTGCGCCGGGGGATGGGTGACAGCCCCGCTCTCGTCACGACGCAGAACATGCGCTCCACGAGCGCCGAAGCGTTCCGTACTCTGCGCACCAACCTGATCTTCTCGCAGGCGGTGCAATCGCTTCGCACGATCGTGATCACGAGCCCATCGCCGCAGGACGGAAAGACCACCACGGCCACGAATCTGGCGATCACCTTCGCGCAGCAGGGATTGAGGGTGCTGTTGGCGGATTGCGACCTGCGCCGCGGCCGGCTGCACAATGTGTTCCGCGTGCCGCGCGAGCCGGGAATGACGCAGTATCTGGCGGGACAGAACACCTTCGAGGAAGTGGTGCGCGACTCATCGGTGGAGCGCCTCGCGTTCATCCCGGCGGGAACGTTCCCGCCGAACCCGTCGGAACTGCTCGGCAGCGCGCGCACGCGCGACCTGATGGCGCAATTGTCCAGCAAGTACGACATCGTGATCCTCGATACGCCGCCGGTGCACGTGGCGGGTGATGCGCTCATCCTCGGCACGATCGCGGACGGCGTGATCCTGGTGCTGCGCGCCGGGAACACCGAACGCGGCGCCGCGCAGCACGCCATGCTGCGTCTCACGAACGTCGGAGCGCGGGTGGTGGGTGCGGTGCTGAACGATCCCGACCACAAGGTCCCGCAGTACGGCGGCTACTACTACTACGACTATTACTACGGGGACGAGCCTCAGAAGGCTTGACCGGGGGACGAGCGCGCATGATTCCTCGCCAGTCGAATCTTCTGCGCTCGATGATCAACGAGCACGTCCGGCGCGCCGTGGCGGGCGGACGGCTGCGCGGACTGATCCTGAACATCTCCGCCGGATCGGTGGACTACCGCGAATTGATCGAGACGCAGCCCGGCACGCAGATGATCGCCACCGACTGGTTGCGCGCGCCGACGAAAGTGGCCGTGAATGTCTTCTGTGACGCCGGCGCGTTGCCGTTTGCCCCGCGATCATTCGACGCTGTCCTGTGCACCGAGGTCCTCGAACATCTGCCCACGCCCGCGAGGACGCTCTCGGAGGCGCGGCGAGTGCTGAAGGACGGGGGATGGCTTCTGCTCACGACCCCGTTCCAATACCATGCGCACCAGCGCCCCTACGACTACTTCCGCTACACGGCCCAAGGGCTGACGTCGCTCTTGGGCGATGCCGGATTCGACGAGATCGAGATTCGTCGTTCGGGCGACTCGCTCGCCGTGCTCTTGTACGCATTACGTCGGCAACATTGGCGCGGCACCACCCGGTTGTTGAATTGGGCGGAGTCGTTCTATTTGCGCCGGTACGGTGAGCGAGCGATAAGCGCGGACGTGTGGACGGACGCGATGGCGCTTGGTTATTGCGCGCATGCCAGGGCGCCGCGCACGCCCTAATGCTCTTCTGCACGCGATTGCCTCGCGACATGCATCACGTAGACCGCCACCCATCACGAGGCTTCACGTCGTGAGACTGCTCGATCCTAAACCCGGCACCCGTTTTGCGCGACATCACGGCCGCCTCGCGCTATTCCATCCGCACCGGGAGTCGCGACCCTATTGGCGCGACTATTGGATCTCTCCCCGCGCTCGACACTTGTTGGCAGAGGCGCGTGAAGGAAGGCTGGAGCATGGGTTCGAACAATTCGATAGACTCGTCGCGAAGATCGTACCGCGTGGAAGCCGAGTGCTCGAAGCTGGCTGCGGGCTCGGCCACGTTGTCGCGGCGCTCAACGTGCGCGGATATGACGCGATCGGCATTGACTTCGTGCCGGAGATCGTTGAATTCGCTCGCGCAGAGATGCCTGGGATGGACGTCAGGGCCGGGGACGTCACCGCGCTCGAGTTCACGGACGCCTCGTTCGACTGCTATGTCTCGCTCGGCGTGCTCGAACACCTCGAGGAAGGCCCGACGCGCGCGTTGGCAGAGGCGCGCCGAGTTGTCCGCTCCGGTGGAACGGCCATCGTCGAAGTGCCGTTCCTGAATCCGCTTCGTCGTGCGCGTCTCGCAGTGGATGACGAGCGGAGCGTGAGCACCGGTCTTGCATTCCATCAGTATTATTTCTCCATCGCCGAGTTCACCGCGCATCTGCACGATGCGGGCTTCGCGGTGGAGAAGTGCACGCCCAACAGTTCCGAAGCCGTGCTCTTTCGTGAGCACCCGATTCTTGCCCCGGCGCTCAAGACTCGCTATGTCGGAACACTGTCCCGGAAGGTGCTGCAGAGAGTACTGCCCTTCACGCCGGATGCGCTCCGTCGTAGATACGCTCACATGATGATCTACACGTGCCGGGCAATTTGATCGACCGAACAGCTGTGGCGAGATCCCGAGGCGCCCAACCCGCGGCGCGCTCCTAGTGCTCTTCAACTCACTGCAATTCTGCGTCTTCTTTCCGGTCGTCACGGCGCTGTATTTCCTCACGCCGCACCGGATCCGTTGGCTGCTCCTGCTCGTTGCCAGCTGCGTGTTCTACGCCGCGTTCATCCCGAAGTACCTCCTGATCCTGTTCTTCCTCATTCTCGTCGACTACACGGCGGGGATCTGGATCGAGAACGCGGAGGGCGCACGCCGCCGCACGATGCTCGTGATCAGCATCGTGGCGAACGTCGGGATCCTCGGGTTCTTCAAGTACATCAATTTCGTCGATGCCAACCTGACGGTGCTGTTCGCGTGGCTGCACTTGGGGTGGGCGATCCCGCACCTGGACATCATCCTCCCGATCGGCCTCTCGTTCCACACGTTCCAGTCTATGAGCTACACCATCGAGGTGTATCGCGGACGGCAGCAAGCGGAGCGGCATCTCGGGATCTACGCGGTATACGTCATGTTCTACCCGCAATTGGTGGCCGGCCCGATCGAGCGGCCGCAGAACCTGCTCCATCAATTCCGTGAGCCGCACGCGTTCGACGCCGAGCGTGTGATCGATGGGCTTAAGCTGATGCTCTGGGGTTTCTTCAAGAAGGTGGTGATCGCCGACCGGCTCGCGTTGTATGTGAACGCGATCTACGACCACGCCACGACGCAGCATGGCTGGCCTCTGATCGTCGCGACGTATTTCTTCGCCTTCCAGATCTACTGCGACTTCTCGGGCTACACTGACATCGCGATCGGCGCGGCGCAGGTGATGGGGTTCCGATTGATGGACAACTTCAATCGCCCATACTTCGCCAAATCCGTGGTGGAGTTCTGGCAGCGATGGCACATCTCGCTGTCATCGTGGTTCCGCGACTATCTCTACATCCCGCTCGGCGGGAATCGCGTGGCGGCGCCGCGATGGTGCTTTAACATTATGATCGTCTTCCTGGTGAGCGGGTTGTGGCACGGCGCGAACTGGACCTTCCTTGCGTGGGGCGCGCTGCATGGCGTGTATGTGATCGCCGGCGTCGCCACATTCACTTGGCAGCGCAAGTTCTTCGCATCGGCGCCTATGGCGCGCATTGCATGGAGCCGGCGTTGGATCGAGGCGGCGATCACTTTCCACTTGGTGCTCATCGGGTGGGTCTTCTTCCGCGCGGCCTCACTTAGCGACGCCGGGTACATCCTTTCGAACGCCTTCAGCGGTCTTACCAAGGCCAGCATCTGGTCGATCGTGACGGCGGAATACTTCATATTGAGCGTGCTGTTCATTGCCTTCATGGAATGCGTCCATTTGATCGAGCGCCACGGCGACATGCGCCGTTTCCTGGATGACAAGCCGATCGCCGTGCGTTGGGGTTTCTACTATGCGCTCATCCTCCTGATCGCGAACTTCGGGATGTTCCACAACCCCGCGCAGTTCATCTACTTCCAATTCTGATGATCGAGCGTGCGCTCGCCTCCGTGACCGCGCGGCGCGTCGCCGTGTTCACTGTACTGTTGGTGACAGGGTGTTGGGCGCTCGCGCGGGTCTACGATGTCTACGCGCGCGAGGATCCAACGGTGAAGGTCAATTGGATGTTCGCGATGCACGGACGCCGGCTCGATTTCGCGGTGCTCGGCTCCTCACGGTCGTACCTGACCGTTGACATTCCGCTCGTAGAGCGCGTGACCCAGGGTCACGGGCTCAATCTCTCGCTGAATGGTGCGGAGTTCTCGGAACTCGCGCTGGTGCTCGACCGATTCCTGCAGCGCAACACGACGCGGCGCCTCTTGCTGGAGGTCGATCCGTTCGGTCTCGACAGCAAGTCGTTCAGCTATCCATTCCATGCGTACTTCTACGTGCCGTACATCGACGAGTCGCTCGTCGCCGGGCACCTCAGATCGTACTTCGGGAAGCGAGAACTGCTCTGGGAATACGCACCGCTCTTCAAGTACGCGGAATTCAACACCCGGATCGGATGGAGGAGCATTCCTCGCGTCGTGCGCGAAGCAGCACATGACTACGATGCATGGGGCTCACGCTTGGCGAATGGCTATCTCACAACGGCAGCGAGCCAAGCCGTGCACGACACTTCGTACGCGATCAGTCCGAGCCGCGTTGCTGCTATGGAGCATATCTTGCAAATCGCGCGCGCCCACAACGTCCAGGTGACGGTATTCGTCGCTCCTGAGTTCGAGACCGAACTGCTAGCGGTGAAGAATCGAGCTGAGATCATGGCGTTCTATAAGAACCTCGCCGCGCAAAACGGCGCGCCATTCCTGGATTTCGGCAACGACCCATCGCTCTCGGCGGATACCACCTATTTCCGTGATCTAGAACATCTCAATCACCACGGCGCGGAAATATTCTCGCAGCAACTGAGCGATTCACTCGCATCATACTGGACGGAAAGACGGTAGCTCAGGCCTGTAGGCGATCAGCCTTATCGCACGTCGGGGACGGATCCTGATCGGAGAGCGGATTCGATCGGCGCTCCCTGCTCGATGGATTCCAGCCATGCGGGGAACGGCCATTCTTTCGGCTGAAGCAACAGGTGACAACGCCCGCGATGCTGGATGTGCTCGGCGGCCGCGACCTGCACGTGCTCCTTCAGAAGCCACGCCGCATGCCCCGTCTTGCTGCACCAGCCCAGCACCTCGTTCGCATTCGTCAGCATTGAAAGAGCAGGATTCGAGTGCATCTCGACCAGAAATCGCGTCTCCCGACGCGCCGCGATCGCGCGACTGCCGGCAAGTACTCTCGCCTCCGCTCCTTCGACATCGATCTTGATGAAATCAGGCTGAACTTCTAGCGCGAGGCAAATGGCGTCGACTGTCGTGGTCGCGAGCTGAATTGTATTTCCATGTGAAGCCGCGGTCCTGGCATGCTGCGGGAACATGCTTCCGGCTTCGCCGGCCCCCGTGGTCCAGAACGTGACTCTCTCGTCTACGGCGTTACTCGCAAATCCGGGAACGAAGCGCGCGCGCTCCGCCAATTTGTTTAGAGTCAAATTGTGCTCGGCGACGGATAACGCCTCGGGGTTCGCCTCGATTAGCGCCACTACCTCCGCCTTGGAGAACGCCAAGGCCAAGACCGCATCGTAACCGACATTCGCTCCGACGTCGAAGATGACTCTCGCCCGCATCGCGCACGCCAGGAACCACGCATCGTCATAGTCGGGTACGCGACGGAAGCTGCCGGTCCGGAGCTGCAGCGAGCGGCCCAGGACGTTCACGGACTCATCGTACGGGCCTCCGCCCAAGCGCGTCATCACACGATGCCAGAGTTCGCGCGCGGATCCCACGGCGTCAGTCCTCGCGGCGCGGCGAAGGCATCATCGAGCCCGTCCACTTTCGCGCGAGCCGGTATGGCCTCAGCAGATGGTAGAGGCCCCGCATCACAATGGGGAGCTCGGCAACGCCCAAGTCATCGATGGTCGGCGTGATCGCCGATCGCATCGCGAACGCCACCCGGTCCCGCGCCCGCTCACGGAGCGCGAACTGGAATCGCGTGCTCGCGACGAACCCCGGACCCTCGATCCCGCTCATCATCCGTTGGCGGATCTCTTCGACCAACGCAGGCGGGCACGCGCGAGCCAACGCTTGCGCCGCCGGCGGCAGCGGAGACTCGACGATCTCCGCCGCGAGCGCCAGCGCGAGTCCCGTCATTCGCGCCGTCCCCAACCTCGTGCTCGTCCGCCGCACCAACTCCCAATCCATTGGCTCCAATCTCGCCACCGCCGCGATATCCCCGATCCACCGGAGCTGCGGCCACTCGTGCTTCCCGCCATGGATCGCGAGATAGATCAATGTCAACTCATTCGAGAGCGCCGTCACCTCCGCGCCGCCCACCGGGACGCGCCGGGTATTCTCCCACCAGAGCGATTCCCGCACGCGTAGCCCGAACTGGCGCTTGATGATCCCCCAATGCAACTCCACGCTCGTGCCCGCGGCGTTCACGAGCGAGTGATGGTATTCGATGTCGCGGAACGCCGCGTCCTGCCCCGGCGCGAGTTCGTGCACCCGCGAATATCCGGCGGCCGACAACTCCGTCAACGCGCGATCCACATCGCGCTCGTGCACCAGCAGGTCCACATCGATCTGCGGGCGCAGTGCGAGATCCCCATATGCGTGCGCCGCCAGCGCTGCGCCTTTGAGCACGATCGCCGGCATGCCCGCGCGCTCCAAGCGCCGGCTGAGCGAGACGGTCTCGCCCGCCAGCAACAGACTTTTCATTGCCTGGGTCCTCGCGCGCCGCGCGATATCCTCGCGCACCGGCGCCGGAACCGAAGTACCCGGCGCGGCCGCCACCCAACGCGCCACCAGCGGGATCACGCCGTGCCACTCCGCCAGCTCCACCAGCGCGCTCCACTCACCTACCGCCGCCGAGCGTGCCGTCAGCTCCGCGATGGCCGCGCCCGGGTCGGCCGCCCTCGCAAGGAACGCGAGGGCGCCGCCCGTGTTAGTGCCCGCCGTACTGGTACGCGGTGAAGTCCTTCCACATCTGCTCGATCATCTTCCCCTGCAGCGTCAGCTTGTACTGCTTGAGCGTCGCCTGGTCGGTGATCGTCACGGTGTACGTCGCCGTCGATCCCACGGCCCGCGGCGCGAAATCGTTCACGCGATACACGTAGATGCCCTGGTAGGGCATCGCTTTCCCCGCGAGCTTCATTTGCTCGCCATTCAGCATTGCCGGCACCCGCACCTTCTCCACCGGGATGATCTCCACGCCGTCGCGGAAGATGCGCATGTTGCCGAAGCTCCCCTCGCTCACGTTCTGCACCTTGTCCGGCTGGTAGTACGGGAACTCGGTGCGGTCGGGGAACACATTGAACACGATCACGGCTTTGCGGTCGTTCAGGAAATCGTCCCAATCGGTCCAGCCCTGGATCGGGTCGATCTTGGTGAACGTGCCATAGCGCTTGGGATCGTCCTGCTTCTTGTCCGACAGCGCGTTCACGGCCTGCTGCTGACGCCACGCCATGAGCTGCGGCGTCATCATGAAGATCTTGAACGGGCCCTGCTCGGCTTGATAGATCTCGATGTTCATGTCCTTGCCGAGCTTCGCCACCGCCGCGATCGGCGCCATCGGGAACGGCTCCCTCGGCACGATCGGCAGCAGCTCATCGCTCACGGGCTTCGCGACGAGCGATGGGATCGAATCGCGCGCCTTGGCCATGAACGGGAGGAGCACCGGCGTCGCGACGCTCGTCTCCACGCGCGCGCCGCCCTGATCGCTCGCGGCCTTGTCGCTGTTCAACCCGAGGACGAACCCGTCCTTGCTCACGAGCGGGCCGCCGGTGTTGAACTCGCCGACCGCCACGTCGCTGGTCACGGTGTTCGCGTCGGCGTTGCTCACGAGCCCCAGTGAGAAGACGCCGAGCTTGTTGAGCGGCGAGCCGAACGCGAGCACGCGGTCGCCGGGGCCGGGGGGCGCCGAATGCGCGCTGTCCGGGAATTGCAGCACCGCGCATTTCGGGCAGCGCTTGGGATTCACCGCGAGCACCGCGATGTCTCTGTCGCGATCCTTCGCGATCACGCGCGCGTACACCTTCGTGACGCTGTCGAACTGGACGCGAATGTCGTCGCTGAACTCGACGAGATGCAGGTTGGTGAGCACGAAGCCGTTCGAATCGGCGTAAAAGCCGGTGCCGCGGAATTCCGTGCCGTACACCATGAACAATCCCGAGCGGTCACGCTCGAAGATCTCCTTCTCGGTGAGCACTCTGGGCGGCGGCGGTGCGGCGATCCGCACGGTGTCGTGCGTCGCGATCGCGGTGCCACCCGCGGCCACGCCGAGCGGGCTCACCGCCTCGACGCTCGCGTTCTTCTGCGTGAGTTCGATCGGCGCCATGTCCCTCGCGATCACGGAATTGAACGCCCACCGATAGCGCATGCCCGCGACCTCGGCCATCGATTCGATCCGGTAACCGCCCGGGCGGAGATTGCGCGTGAACTTTCCCTCGAGATCGGTGGAGACGTGCAGCGAGTCGCCGCGCGGCGTGATGAGCAGCAGGTCCAGCTGCGGCAGCGGACGCACCGTGAGATCGGGATTCACGACGGCCGCGCGAATGACCACGGGCACGAAGGTGTCCACCGGCGCCGAGGCGACCGGCACGGGCACCGCACCCGGCATCACGCGGTGCGCCGTATCGGCGGCGACCTTCGGATTGTTCGGATTGCAGACCGTCTCGAGTCCGTTGATGAGATCGCTCGTGCCGCCCGCGCGCTTGAGCACCGTTTCGACATCCGGCGTCATCACGAAGCTGATGCAATTCTGCTTCGCCAGCGTCAGCACGCGTGTGCTCGCGACCTTCCGCTTGAGCAGTCCGACGAGATCGTCGAGGGAGTATGCTTTGCCCTGGCCGGCGGCGACGGAGGATCCGGCGAGGAGCAACGCCACCGAGATCATCATGGCGCGGCAGGTCATTTTGGGCACAGATCGCATGGCGGTTGGGCGGGGACGGGGAATTCGAGGGGTTGAGGTCCCCCAATTGTAATGCACATCACACTTTACCGCGAACTACGAGTTCGGCCATTGGCCATCGGCCATAGGCTATCGTAACGACGTAATAGCGGGCGGGGAGTCACATGCCTTCGCGCGGTTACAACAGCCGACAGTCAACAGCCGAGACCCGTGTAGTTACGGACACTCCGGCGGCGTGGCGCCGCGCGAGAGGGCATCGTCGCGCTCGGCCTTGCAGGCGTTCGCGTTCGCCGCGGTCGCGGCGGCGATCTCTTTCTTCAACTGCTTCAGCGCGGGCGAGTCGGGGTATTTTCGGGTCAGCTCCGAGAGCTTGTCGCTCGCGTTGCCGTAGTCCACGAGGGCCATTTCGTACTCGCCGTTGTTCTTGCGCGATGTGCCGGCCGCGATCGCATCCCGGATAGGCTGGATCACTTCGGTGAGATCCGTGGTGGAAGGCACCGGAGCGATCCTCGGACCCTTGGCCTTCGCGATGCTGTCCGCTTTCAGCTGGCTGTCGGCGCGCGCCAGGCTGTCGCGGAGGGCCGCGGCGATCCTCGCCTCGGAGTCGGGCTTGGCGGCGCTGTCCGCGACCGGTGCCGTCGCGGCGACGGCCGTCTTGGGCGGCTGCTGCTGCGTGTACCACCAGTAGCCGCCGCCGCCCGCGCCCGCGAGCACGACGAACAGCCCCACGAACAGGCCGGTGCGGCTCTTCTTGAGACCCGCGCTCTCCGCGAGCTCGCCGGTGTTGCCGCTGCCGACGGTCGCGGTGGGGCGGCGCGCTCCGCCGGCCGGCTGCGCCGCGGTCTCGCCGCCGCCGAACCGCCGCGCCTCGGTGCGCATCGGATTCAGCGCGCTGTCCGCCGCATGCGACGCGGTGATCGCGATCGTCCCCTGCTGCGAGAGCGCCGACTGCGGCATGGACGCGACGGCCTTCACGAGATCGCGGCCGAACTGGTTGACGTGCTGGTACCGCTCGCCAGGATGGTTCGACAGCGCGCGGTCCATCACCCACTGCATCTCCTCGGGCCACTGCACGTCGGGCGTGATCTCGGCGAGCGTGCGCGGCTTCTCCGTGAGGCGCATGATGAGCGCTTCGCGGCTGGTGACGGCGGGGAAGGGCAGCTGCCCCGTGAACATGTTGAACGCGACGAGGCCGAGCGAATAGATGTCGGTGCGCGAATCGAGCTGGTCGCCGCCGAGCTGCTCGGGGGACATGTACTCGGGCGTGCCGATCGCGAGCCCGGTCTTGGTGACCTTCTGCTCGTCGTTGCTCATCGCCTTGGCAATGCCAAAATCGACGACCTTTACTACATCCTCACCGGCGCGGCCGCGCGCGACCATGATGTTGTCGGGCTTGAGATCGCGATGCACGATGCCCATCTCGTGCGCGGCCTCGAGCGCTTCACTCGTCTGCCGCGTGATCTCCGCGGCGCGCACCGCGGGGAGCGCGCCCTGCCGCTCGATGATCTTCGTGAGCGGCTCGCCATCCACGAATTCCATCGCGAGATAGATGAGGCCATCGGCCGTCTCGCCGAAGTCGTAGATCGCGGCGACGTTCGGATGCTGGATGGAGCTCGCGTTGCTGGCTTCGCGATTGAAGCGCTGAATGGCGTCCTGGTCGTGCACCATGCCCTGGTGCATGACCTTCACCGCCGATTTGCGCTTCATCTTCACGTGCTCGGCGAGATACACCTGGCCCATGCCGCCTTCGCCGATGCGCTTGAGGATCAGATAGCGGTCGGCCACCACCGAGCCCACGAGATCGCTCCCCGGCGGCGCGCGCAGCGTCGAGCCATCACGCGGACAGAAGCGCTGCTCGGCGTCGTAGCTATTGCCGCATTGCGGGCAGGTCTTCTGGGCGGGGGCGGGGGACATGGGCAGATAATATGACGATTCTAGGAGCTTCGTGTCAACAATGTGGGCTAACGGCCAACCGCTAACGACAGGCTGTTGGCTGTCGGCTGTCGCTGACTCTAACTCCCAGTGAAAATCGGCTGCGCCTGTCGTTTCGCCGCCGCTCTCGAGGCGAAGAATCCGATGAGCATGAAGAGGACGGAGACGGCGATGAAGATCGAGGGGAGGCCGCTGTACTCGTGCACGAGGAACGCCTGCGTCGGATCGGTCGGGTCGTACCAGGCGGTCGTGCTGTCGCCGCAATGATACCGTGAGGCAATGTGCTGGGCCCACATCCCGCTGCGGCTCTCTCGCATGACGGTCGTGTTGCTGCTCACGAAGTCGCGCTCGCCCACGTGATAGCGATACGTGACGACGGGGCTGTACGTCATGCCGCCCTTGTTGCCGCGGTGCGAGGCGACGTCCGTGAAGAGCACGATGGCGGGCGCGGCCACGTAGTTGCTGAGCTTCCGGTACTGCTGGTAGTTGAGCCAGCTGCCGAGGGCCGTGAAGCATCCGGCGAAGAGGATGAACACCGCGATGGGGAAGCGCCGTCCGGAGACGCCGCGCGATTGCATCGTTCTCACGGTGGCGGCGATCCCGGCCGGCAGATCGCGGAGTACGGCATCCATCGGGTCGGGCGTTGGTGTCGCGGGCGGAGTTTCGACGATCCCGAGGAATGCGCGCGCAGCGGCGGCGGCCTGGGCGTGCGAGGAGCCGCTGGTATACCAGCTCGTCAGTGGGAGCCGGTACCCATCGCGCAGGACGATGGTGACGCGGAAGGTGGCTTGCGTCGCGCGCTGCGTGGCGGCCGAGACACTTTGCTCGGCGACGACGTCCGAGACCTTCGAGAGGTCCACCTCATCGCGCGTCGTGGTGCGGAGCGTGTGCCGCGTGATGACCAGCGTATGGCTGGGCCGGTCGAAGGACGCGGTGACGCGCGACGGAAGCAGCACGAACGCGAGGCCGATGACGCCCAGGATCGGGCCGATCAGCATGGCCATGATGTTGTGCGCGGGATCTCTGATGCCGGCGAAGAGAAAGGCGGCTCCGACCGCAATGAAGATGCCTCCGATCGCGCGGAGGGAAGCGCCCGAATCAGCGAGGACCAGGCGGTCGGGAGTGCGGAGGAGGATCTTCACGCTGTCATAGACGATTCGGACGATAGTGGCGCTATAGTGATGGCTAACTGCAAAGGCGGACTGTGGGCTGTCGGCTGTCGCCTGCAACGGCGATCCGGTGGGCGAGTTACGCGGCCGCGGAAAAAATCGTCTTGGCACATCGAAAGCACCTGCATCACGCACGAACGCCCTCGTCCATTGTGGATCCCGGGGGCACAACCTGTTCGACCGGAGGAGCGGCTAACATGAGCAACAACAAGAAGGGCTTCACGCTGATCGAGCTTCTGATCGTCGTGGTCATCATCGGCATTCTGGCCGCGATCGCGATCCCGAAGTTCGCCAACACGAAGGAAAAGGCGTACGTCGCGTCAATGAAGTCCGACCTTCGCAACATGGCGACGTCGCAGGAGTCGTACTTCGCCGACAACCAGACGTACACCACGGTGCTCGCCAACATGAACTTCACGCCGTCGCAGGCCGTTGTGGCGACCGTGACGGATGCGAAGGGCACGGGTTGGGCGGCGAACACGTCGCACCCGGCGACCGCGATCACGTGTGAAGTCGGTTTCGGTTCGGACTCGATCGCCGGCGTCGGCAATGGCGTGATCAAGTGCCAGTAACTACTGCACTGCTATAACTCAACGGGCCCGGCAGATTCTGCCGGGCCCGTTTTGCGTTCCGTAACTACAGACTGTCGGCTGTTGGCTGTCGCCGGCGAGAGTAGGCGACAGCCGACGGTCGACAGCCTGCAGTTAGCAGTAAGTCGTTCAGCATCCCCCGCCGTCGCTGCCGATCGTGAACGACACGCTCGTCCAGCGCGAGTCCGCGCCGGAGCCTGCACGGCCGGGCGTGCCGAACACTGCGCTCGCGTTCTGGAAATCGGTCTGCGTCGCCTGGAGCGATCCGTAGACCTGGTTCAGCGCCGCCTGCGCGACTCCGTCGATGCAGACTTCGACGAGCGTCGTTCCGATCTTGCGCAGTCTGAACGTGTGATAGGCGGACCGGTTGTCGTGCACGAGCGTGGGGCCGATCGAAGTCCACTGGCCGGTCGCCTGGTTGAAGCTGACATACTCCAGTTGCCCGCTCCCGATGCCAAGGAACACCTGCTTGCCGCCCGTCGGCTCGACGAACCCCATGACAGCCTGGATCGGAGTACCGATCGCGTTCTTCGTCACGTGCATCCGGACGTCCATGAACGCTGAGTTCTGGCCGAGTGAGTCGTGGCGCGAGAAATAAATGCTCGTGAGGATACCCGAGGCTGCGAGGTCAAGCTCGGTGCCGCCCCCGTTCGACTCGGTGCCCAGCGCCGTGCTCGCGGTGGACTTGAACTTCGTCCACGGCGGTGAGGCGTTCACGTCGGGCAGCGTATCGGTGGTGGCGTCATACGTCGTCTGCCACGTTGACTCCTGCGTCGGAGGCCACGCCGCGCTGACCATCAGGGCGAAGATGAACGCATGCGCCGTATCTTTCCCAGCGAACGGCGTCGCAACGAATGTCCAGATCGGGTTGTTGGTGGTCGTGTCGTGGCCCGCCGCTCCGCCTGTGGTCGCGGCCGGGCGGCTGTTGTACCAGAAGAACTGCTGTCCCGCGGCATTGAAGAACTTCGTGCCCATGGAGTTGGTGACCTTCACGGTGCACGCACAGCCTGTCGGAATGTCGACGATCGGCGGAAGTGTGAAGAATGCGAATACGCCCGAGCTGTCGCTGCCGGGCGTCGTCGCGTAGTTCGAGCCGATCGGGAACGCTTCGAAATTGCGAAGGCGCACACGGAACTTCCACGTGCGGCTCACGCCCGGCACGTCCGTCATGCTGATGAAAGTCCCGGTGACACCGACGGTCGCGCTGGTTCCGTAGATCGCCGGGCTGAATCCACCAGCGGCCGGAAGAAAGGTGCTGCCGCTGAGCGGCGTGTATGTGGCCGTCATCGTATTCCCGTCCACCTTGCCGGACAGGAAGCCGAGGACAGGCGTCGGCGGAGTAGTCGTTGGAGCGGAAGGCGCCGGCTTGCTGCACGCGCTGGCCGCCAACACCACGGCGGCCGCTGCGATCAGATCTTTATAAGTAGTCATACGGAAATTCCGGTGCGGGAAAGTAGCGTGCCCAGGCCCATTCGAACTCAGACAATGCCGCGCGAGGCCTGTCACCCTTCGATAATGTACATCGCACGAACATCGACCGCAGGCGTGGCACAGATCACACTGTGCGGCACATCACACTACGGGAGCAAGATCGCCGGCTCGCGTTCCTGCTTGGCGGTCCCCGGGAACAGCACCTGGATCGAATCCGGCGTCAACACGATCGCTTTCATCGAACTGTTCGTCGCACCCATCGCCGCCGCGAAGATGCAGTACGACGCGTTGCAGCTCGCGGGGCCGCTCGCGGTGAGCGAGTCCGGGATCGCGTTCATGGGGTTCGTGCCGGTCGCGTCGATCCGGCGCAGGATCAGCTCCGGCACGGGCGCGATGTAGTAGATCTTCGTGCCGTCCGCCGACCATGCTGGCGAGAACGCGCCGCCGCCTTCGTTCGTGATGCGCGTGGGCGTTCCACCGCCGCTCGCGACGACGTACACCTGCAATGTGCCGGTCCCCACGCCGGTGTACGCAATGGTGTGGCCCATCGGATTCCACGCCGGCGCACTCACCGGACTGTAGACCGGGTCGCCCGTCGCGAGCATCTGCGCGGAATCCAGCGTCCCTTGGTTCAGCGCCGGCGCTCTGATCAACCACACCCTCGGCACACCCGTGCGGGTGCTGACATAGGCGATGGAATCGCCACTCGGACTCAGCGCCGGCGTATAGTCGAATGCGCCGCTATGCACGACGCGATGCGGAGTCGTGATGTCCACGTCGGCAATGTAGATCTGCGGATAGCCGTCGCGCTCGCTCGTGAACACGATCCGCAATGCCGCACTGTTGGGATCGTAATTGTTCGATCCGCTCGTGAGCACGGCCACGGAGTCGTTCCGGAATCGCACGAGACTCGTGAACCCGGCGGTATCGGCCACATACACGAACGCCGGCAGCGTTCCGGGCGGCGGCCCACCACCGCCGTCGGTCCCCGTCGTACTGCTGCACGCGAGGACTCCGATCCCGAGCGCGGCCGCCAAGACCCACGGCGCGTCAGCCCGCATCGGCCACCAACAATCCGGCATCGTTGAGCGCCGCGATCAGCGCGCGCGTCTCTTCGCGCGCCACGGGCTCGGCCACGGTGTACTCCGCCGCGAGTGTCTGCACGATCTCATCCTCCTCGCGCCCCTCGAGCAGCAGCGCCCAAATGCGCGTACCGGTCGCGTTGAGCGAATGGTAACGATTGGTGCGGAGATTCAACAACACCGCACCTTCGGCGAGCGTCGCGGCGAGCGCGTCCGGTGTCGCGCGCCAGCGGGTCATGACAGCGCCCCCGCGAGCGTGCCGGCGATCGCATGCAGCTGCCGGGCGGTGTGGGTGAGACGGAATGCCGGCGCGTCCGTTACGAGCGCTCGCAGGGTCTCGAGATGTGATTCCGAATGGCCGTCGGGCATCATCACCCAGGTGGACTGCCGTACGAGCAGCAGCAGCGCTTCCGCGGCCGGCATGGGCACCAGCTCGTCACGCTCGCCGCGCTCCAGGAAGACGATGGCCGCGACGGGGGCGCGCTGCACCACGGGAAACCGCATCGGCACGCGGTCGCGCTCGTCGTGGAATCCAGCGGGCGGCATGACACCGGTGAGTTCCGGGAATTCGGGAGCGAGGGCACGGCTTACGGCGAGCGGTTCGCGCCACGCGTGCGCGATGACTCCCGTCAGTGTGCGCTCGATGATCACGCCATCGTCGCCCATCAGTCTCCAGCCGGCGCGCACGAGCGCGTAGGCGAGCGTGGACTTTCCCGCGCCATTCCCGCCGGCGAGGATCCAGGCGCGGCCGGCGGGATCCGCCACCGCCGCGGCGTGCACGTGGAAACGGCCGAGGGCGCGCAGGTGCACAATGGCGCCGACGCGCGCGAGGAACTGGCGCTCAGGAGTGGCGGTGGAGGCGTAGCGGTCGCCGCGTTGCAAGCGGCCACGGCGCACGGTGAGCGTGCCGCCGTCGGGCATCAGCTTGAGCACCGAGCCTGTCGCGTCGGTGAAGGCATCGATCGGACCGGCGGTCCAGGCGAACCCGGGCACGGGCTCCGCCTGTTGCGGCGTCAGCAGCCGAACTTCTGTCCGCTTACTCCACAGGTGATCTGCAGCGCGAACGCGACGCCGGCGGGGCCGAAGAAATGTTTCGTCAGCACCGTGAGCGATTCGTGGGTCGCGAGCTGCGGAGTCTCCCAACGGAGACGCGCCGCGCCCAATGTGTCGGGAGCGGGATCGCCGGAGCCGAGCGGAATGTTCGAACCGTCGAGGGGAGAATTGGCCATCGAGCGCATGCGAGTTAGGGACTAACGCTCTTCATATTCCAATGACTCGCACGGGTTCCGGCGGTCACTTTTTCCATCGCGAGGGCGGAGGTGACCCCTGTCACAGAGCGTTCCAGGGTGCTCCCATACCGCTTGCAGAAGAATGTACGGCGCGAGGAAGGGGGGCGCAACCGAAGAGCGGACGTTAGGCGTGAGACGTTTGAACCCCTCTCGCTTGACCTACAGAGGGCACGGGGACAGGATGGACGCCCATGACGCGTAACAAGTGGGTCGCGGCGGGGATCGGAGCGCTCTCCGCGATCGGGGCGTGGCTCGTCTGGTATGCGACGAGCGCGGGCGTGGGGCTGTTAAGCGACGACTCGTTCCTGTATGCGACGCTGGCGGCGGAACTGCGCATGGGCCGCGCGCTGTCGAGCATCGCGGTGCCGCCGGGATTCCCCGCGATGCTCGCTCTCGGCTCGGATCCGTTCGCGACCGCGAGGGTGTTGAACGTCGTGTCGCTCGCGGCGCTCGTGACGCTCACCGGCGGCATCGTGTGGTGGAGCACGCGACGCGCGGCGCCGGCAATGTTCGCGGCGGCGCTCATGGCCGGCGCCAAGCCGCTGCTTGCGGTGCATGCGATGATGCTGTCCGAGCCACTGGCGCTGGTATTGGGCGCGGCGGGTCTCTGGCTCACGCTCGTCGCGCTCGACCGCGACCGCACGGCGATCTGGTGCGCGGCGGCGCTCGCACTCGGGCTCGCGGGGTTCGTGCGATACGCGGCGGTGGCGTATCCGGTGGCGGCGGTAGTGCTCGTCGCGCTCGAGCGGCAATGGCGGCGGGCAGCGCTGCTTGCGACGATCTCGGCGCTGCCGCTCGCGATCTGGCTGGTGCGCAATATGCTCGCGACCGGCACTCCGACGGACCGCGTGTTCGCGTACCATGCGATGCCGGCGCCCGTCGCGGGCTGGGGACGCGACGCGGTGAGCGTGTGGTTCGATCCGTTGGGAATCATGTTCGGAGGGCATCCCACGATGCGGTGGCTCGGCGTGATCGCCGCGGCGCTGCTGTTCATCTGGGCGATCGTACGCGGCGGCCGCCTTGGGCGGTTGGCCGGCCTGTTCGCGGCGGTGTATGCGCTCTTGCTGCTCGTGGTGATCGATTTCTTCGACGCATCCACGATCTTCGATTCGCGCATGCTGGTACCAGTGTACGTCGCGGCGGTGCTCGCAGGTGCGTGTGCGTTCGCGGCTTTGCTCGCGGTGCCGCGCTGGGCGCCTTGGGCGGCGGGCGCGGCCACGCTATTCGTGATCGCGCACGCGTACGTAGATGTTCGTTTCGCACAGCGCGTGCATCCGCAGGGTTGGGGCGCGACGATCACCGTGTGGCGCGAGTCGCACCTCGTCGCGGCGGTGAACGCGCTGCCGCCCGGCACGGAAGTCTGGACGAACGCGGTGCTGCAGCTGCCATGGGTGAGCGCCGAGCCGGTGCATGCGCTCCCGCGCCCGCGCACGCGCATCGGCGGCGCGCTCTGGGCCGGCTACGATTCCGCGCTCGCGGCGATCCCGAGCGGCGCCTACGTCGCGCAGTTCGGCGATTCCGCGACGTATCGCGGCGCCGCGGTGCGCGATCTTATGCGCACGAGGGGATTGGACGTCGTGGCGGAAACGCCGGAGGGGGCGCTCTACAAGCTTAGACGTTGAACTACAGACGTTAGACGTTGGACGTTAGAAGTTCCGAATGAAATCGCGTGGCTTCGCGTCGCGCTCGATCGTCCGCCTTCCGGCACGCTTCATTGTCGCGGAGGATCCCATATGCGCCATTCACTGATCATTGCCGGCCTCGCTTCGTGCGTCGCAGCGATTGCCGGTTGCAAGTCCAACGACACAGGCTCGACCGGTCCCACAGGCCCGAGCGGGTACGCGGCCAACATCACCAAGGTGAGCGGCGACAATCAGACGGGCACGTTCCTGTCGCCCGTCCCGGTGCCGCTCATCGTCGAGGTGACTGACTCCTCGGGGAAGCCCGTGACCGACGCCAGCGTCGCGTGGGCGGTCAACCTCCTCGACGCCTCGCAGCTCCTGCAGGTGTCGACCACCAATGGCAGCGGCCAGACTCAGCTGTCACCCGTTCTCGGCGGCCGGCCTGGAGCCTTCAACGTGGTTGCCGCGATCAACAGCAAGGCCGTGACGTTCACGGGGACCTCGAACGTGGCACTAGGCGCGGGTCTCAAGAACTTCACGACCAACCTCTTCGCCAAATGCGCCCTCGACACGCAGGGCAATGCGCTCTGCTGGGGCAACGGTCTCTTCGGCCAACTCGGACCCACGACGACCGGCCCCGTCACCGGGCCGGTGCCGATCCCCGGTGGCCACGCGTTCACGCAGATCAGCGGTGGCGGCGGCCTGGACTGCGCACTCACGGCCGCCGGCGCGATGTACTGCTGGGGCAACGCCATGTATCCGCAGATCGGAAGCGGAGCGCCGGGCACCGGGACCTTCACGACGCCGGTCGCGGCCGGCAATGGCAAGATCTTCAGTCAGATCGCGGTCGGCTACGCGGTCGCGTGCGGCATCTCGTCGGGCGTGACGTATTGCTGGGGCTTCGGCCACCAGGGCGCGCTGGGCACGGGAGACACGGCCACACGCGTCGTGCCCACCGCGGTGCAGGTCCCGTCGGGAGTCGCGTTCACCTCGCTCGCGGCAGCCAGCGGCGGATTCACCTGCGGGCTCACGTCCGCGGGCGTCGCGTATTGCTGGGGCGAGAACGACGTTGGAGAACTCGGCACCGGCAGCAGCTCGCCGAGCATCTCGCTTGTGCCCGTCCTCGTGACCGGCGGTCACACGTTCAGTACGCTCGTTGCGAGTCTCGCGGCGGCGTGCGGACTCACCTCGGGCGGCACGGTGTACTGCTGGGGACATGGCGCCAATGGCAACGGCACGACGGCCGACGAATATTCTCCCACCGCGATTTCGCAGAGCGGCCTGACCTTCACGCAGCTCTCCGCGACCGGCGGTCTGGGTGCCGTCTGCGCCTTGACGTCCGCGGGCGCGGCGTACTGCTGGGGCAGCAACATATACGGCGATTTGGGAAGCGGCTCGTTCGCGACCAGCGGAACGACGCCCGTTCTCGTGACCGGCGGCCACGTCTTCAGCGCGATCGTGCCGGGTCCGTTAAGCACCTGCGGATATACGACGGGCCAGGTGATGTATTGCTGGGGCGCGAACCAGTCGAGAGAGCTGGGCCTCGATCCGGCGGCCGACACGATGTACGCGGTGCCGCAGGCGGTGCCGGGATTGGGCAAGCCGTAGACGCCGCGCACGCGCCGCTCTCTTCTCCGGCTAGAGCGCCAGGTCTATATTCAGCGATCGGACGTCCATCGTCAGTCGTCATACGTTGGCCGTTCGAAAACTGCGGCGCGGTAGCCAAGTGGTAAGGCAGCGGTCTGCAAAACCGCTATTCGCCGGTTCGATTCCGGCCCGCGCCTCTGGAAAAGAACGCGCGCCCGGCAGACTGCCCGGGCGCGCGTTCTCGTTCAGGTCTTGCGCGGCTACGGTGACGTGAAGGCCACCAGCCCGGAATAGCTCACCCCATAGAGCAGGCCGCCCTTCGACGGGTCGTTCACGATCACCGGGTTCCACACCGTATTCGGATACGCGAGCGTCAAGTGCGAGAGCTGGCGGCCGGTGATGAGATCGAGCACATGGATCCCATCGGAGTTCGACGTGGCAATCAGCGTGCCGCTGCCGAGCGCGGCCGCGAGCGTGGTGGTGGGCCCGCCGATCGAACCAATGTACGTGCCGAGGCCGTTGATCGTGCCGGAGCGCCAGAGGAGCGCGCCGGTGGCCGCGCTGTGTGACTCGACACCCGTGGATGTCGCAATGATCACCGCGCGATTCGCGATGACCGGCGCTTGCTGTCCCGGGTTCGTCACGCTCCAGGACCACACGACGTGCAGGTCCGACTGCGCGCGCGCGACGAGCTTGTTGTTGTTCTCGATGAGATACACGTTCGCGGCATCGGCGCTGATCTTGCTCGTGGGCTTCGTGCCAATGAACGCGAGCCTCGTGCCCGCGGCTTTCGAGAGCGCGTACACGCCGGGGAGCGGCGGATTGGTCACGGTGGCCGCGGCCCAGTAGTCGCCGGCGACGAACAGCGTGGTGCCGCTGAGCGCGATGCCGGCAATGTCATCGTATCCGTCGCCGCGCGCGGTGCCGTAGTTGTTCGCGATCCACGTGCGCGCACCGGTCGTGGTCATGCGGGCCACGAACGGGCCGGGCCCGTCCACGTGCCAGCGGTGGTCCACGTAGAGGCCGCTCGTGTCGGCGAGCGTCTCGCCCCAGCGGTCGACGCCGCTGAACCAGAGCCGCGAACCCGAGTTGATGTCCAGGTAGCCGATCCCGTCATCCTGGAACACGAAGCGGGTGCCCCACACCGAGCCCCACTGGCCAATGTTGGTGTCGTAGCCGCCGTCGAAGGTCCAGGCGCGATGGCCGGCGGTGGTGACACGGTCCACATCGGTCGCACCGGTGTAGCCGCTGCCGAGCACCGACTGGGCGCTCCACTGGAGGAAGATCGCGTCGGCGGTAGGGAGCGCGTTCAGCACGTACTGGAACGGGCGCGTGCTGGAGGGCGGCGCCGGCGTATAGCTCCACGCTTTCGTGAGCGGGCCCTTGAGGCTGGCCTGCAATGCGCCGGCGCGGGTGCCGTCATGGCCGTAGGTGACCCAATCGTCGCGCACGCCCGGCGCCGCGGCGGTCGCGTTGAAGGTGAGCTTGGTCGACAGGTCCGTCATCGTTGAGAGTACCGAGCTCGTGCCCGCCGTGCCGCCGAACGTCAGCGTCGCCTGAGCTTTCCCGTTGCGATCGGTGACCGACGTGGGCGCGTCGAGCGCCCCCTGTCCGGCGAGGGTCCAGGTGATGGTGAGGCCCTCGATGGGCACCGTGTCGGCATCCGTGACCCTCACGACGAACGGGCGCGGGAGCGCGGTGTTGATCACACCGAACTGCGTGTCGCCGCTGACGATCGTGAACGATGCCGGGGGGCCGTGTTTGGGCTGGGTGCTTTCACTGCACGCGAGCACGAAGAGCGGAACGGCAGCGAGCAGCGTCAACAGCGCCGCGGGCTTGCGCGAGATTCTCGGGATCATCGGGACCATCCGGTGAGTGTGAGCCGGTCGAACGCTAGACGGCCCGACGCGGCTTGGGCAACCGAATGGAAGGCGTCAATTTCACACTGTGTGGAACGGTTCTTGCCTGAACCGTCACTTCGTGTCGGTCGACACGCGGAACGTGGGCGCCCGGTAGCTCGCGGGCCGCTGAGATTCCGGGATGGTCACCGTGTTGCCGTCGCGCAGCGCGAAGAAGTTCGGCGACATGATCTCGACACCCGCGGCGTTGAATTTCTCCTGGATGTTGCTGTGCAGATCGCCGTAGATGGCCGGCTGCAGATCGGCGCGCGTCGTGAATGCGTTCAGCTGATAGGCGACATTGAAGTCGCCGAGTCCGGTCTGGAGCACGAAGGGCGCGGGATCGCTCTCGATGTAGGCGGTGGCGTGCGCGGCCGCGATCAACAATTCGTGCACCGTGCGCCACGGCGCGTCGTAGCCAATGGTCACGGTCGTGTGCAGGATGAGCTTTCCGAGTTCTGCCTGCGCGGTGAAATTCTCGATCGGTCCGGCGAGCACGACGGCGTTGGGCACCGAGATCTCGACGTTCTTCGGCGTGCGCAGGCGCGTCACGAGCAGCGAACGCGCGATCACCGAGCCTTCCACGGTGCCGATGCGCACCCAGTCGCCCACGTGGAAGGCGCGCGAATACAGCAGCACCAGGCCGGCCACGAGATTCGAGATCGCGGAGCTGGAACCGAACGAGACCAGAACGCCCAGGAAGATCGAGACGCCCTTGATCGCGTCGGAGTTCGCGCCCGGCAGATATGGGAACATCAACGCGAATGCCAGCGCGACGATCAGCGCGCGCGCGATCTGGAACGTGGGCGCCGCCCATTCGCGCTCGAAGTTCTGGATCTTGATGTTGCCCGCCCGGACGGCGTTGAAGAACGCGCGCACGCCGCGCAGGACCACGCGCGCGCCGAACCCGATGATGACCAGGACCACCAGGTCGGGCAGATAGTCGACGACCGCGTTGGCCGCGCCCTTGAGCGGCACCGCGACGGACGCGATCAGCCGGAGTGCGAAATCGGCCGTCTGCGGGAAGTCTGAGAGCACCGTGGGCACATACACGGCGACGAGCACGGTGTAGAACACCCAGCGCGCGAGCCCGGTGAGTCCGAGCAGGAAGTCCACCACCCGATCGGCGGAGAGCCCTCCGATCCCGAGACCCGCAATGAAGTCCGTGAGCTTCGTGCGGCTCCGGTCGAGCGCGCGGAGCAGGCGCGGGAAGATCAGTCGCGCGATGAGCACGAGCACGAGCGCGATGCCGGTCTGCGTGGCCGCGGTGCCGACGTCGCGCCACATGGCGCCGGCGGTGCGCTCTGCCGCCGCCAGCGGGAGCATGCCGCGCACGCGTTTCGCGTAGAGTTCGGCTGCGGCATCGCGCGTGAGACCGACGGCCTTCGCATCGGAATCGGTGACGAAGAAGAGCGGCTGCGATCCGAGCGACACTTCGGTGCGCCGCGCATCGCTGTAGACGCGCACCGAGTCGCCGGCGCCGACTCCCTTCTTCGCGACATTCAGGAGCGCCGTGCTCACCCGCTTCGCCCGGTCCGCGCTGGAGTACGCGCTCGTGCCGTCGAACAGGAAGAACAGCGTATCGCCGTCGAGGACGACGGGACTGGCGGAGGCGGCCATCGTGTCTCGCCATCGGCCATCGTCGGCCTGCGCCTTGTTCGATGCCTGCGCGGCGAGTGGCAACGCGGAGGCCGCGAGCAGCGCCCGACCACAAAGCGGTGCCGATGGACGATGGCCGATGGCCGATGGCCGAGTTCACAACTCCGCCGTCGTGAGGAATCGCGGGGGCCGGCGCAGCTTGGACGCCTGCTCGTAGGCGAACGCGAGCTTGATGAGCGTCGGCTCCGACCATGCGCGGCCGAAGAAGCTGACGCCCACCGGAAGCCCGAACGCATATCCCGCCGGGACGGTGATCGACGGATAGCCGGCGACCGCGGCGGGCGTAGAGCTGCCGCCGCCGTCGGCATCGCCGTTCACGAGATCGATCGGCGTGGGCGGTTCGGAGGTGGGTGCCACCAGGGCATCGAGCTTGTACTTGTCCATCGTGGCGTCGATGCCCTCGGTGCGGGACAGGCGGATGCACTCGGCGCGCGCGTCGAGGTACGCCTGATCGGTGAGCGGCCCTTTCGCCTGCGCCTCGAGGAAGATCTCCTGCCCGAAGTACGGCATCTCCTGCGTGCGATGCGCATCGTTGAACGCGATGAGATCGGCGAGCGTGCGCGCGCTGGCGCCGGGCGCGAGCGTCGCGAGATACGCGTTGATGTCGTTCTTGAATTCGTAGAGGAGCACTTCGTATTCGGGCTTGCTCATCTTGCCCGCCGTCTCGATCGGCGCGGGGTCGATGATCGATCGCGCCGGCGGCACGCATCACCTCGATCGCCGCGTCCACGAGTGCATCGGCTTTGGGGCTGTAGCCGAAGTAGTGCGGACGCGGCACGCCAATGCGTGCGCCCGCGAGCCCTTTCGCGTCGAGGAACTTGGTGTAGTCCGGCGCGATATGACCCTTCGCCGCGGCGGTCGCGGGGTCGCGCGGATCCTCGCCGGCGATCGCGCTCAGCACGATCGCCGCGTCGGTGACCGTGCGCGCCATCGGACCCGCCGTGTCCTGGCTGTGCGCGATGGGGATGATACCGCTCCGGCTGACGAGTCCGACGGTGGGCTTGATGCCCACGATCGAACATCGGGAAGAGGGATCGACGATCGAGCCGTCGGTCTCGGTGCCGATGGCGACGGCGCACAGATTCGCGGCGACGGCCGCGCCCGAGCCGGAGCTCGAGCCCGATGTGGTGCGATCGAGCGCATACGGATTGCGACATTGCCCGCCGCGCCCGCTCCAGCCGCTGGTGCTGTGCGTGCTCCGGAAATTCGCCCACTCGCTCAGGTTCGCCTTGCCGATGATCACGGCGCCGGCCGCGCGCAGCCGCTCGACGATGAACGCGTCGCGCGGCACGCGGGAGCCGGCGAGCGCGAGCGAGCCGGCGGTGGTCTGCATCCCATCGCTGGTGGCGATGTTGTCCTTGAGCAGGATCGGGATGCCATGCAGCGGGCCTTTGATCTCGCCGCGCTTCCGGTCGCCGTCGCGCGCGGCGGTGTCGGCGCGCCACATCGGGATTCAATTCGATCACCGCGTGCAGCGACGCGTTCTTCGCCTGATGCGCGCGACGTACTCATTGGCGATGCCGGCGGCATCGACGTTCCCGCCGCGCATGAGGTCCTGCAGCTCAGCGATCGTGATCTCGTCCTTCACGGCGGGCGCGGCGCCAGGCGCCAGGCGTTCGGCGGCTTCCGCGGCGCGCCTTATCTGGGAGGCGGCTCCGGCCGCAATGGCGCCGGCGACGAACTCTCTGCGGGTGGGCGACATGCTACGGCGCCGACCCCGCGACGGAGGCGCCCTGCTCGAAGATCACGTCGATCGGGTACGCCGAGGGTGGCGAGACGGGCCAGGTCCTGCTGGGTTTGCGGCGTCACCTTGCCGTACTGGTCGTTGAACGCGCCCACGGCGGCGTAGTCGCCGTCGCCCTGCATCGGTGATGATCTTGGTGGCGAGCGCGTTCATGCCCGCGCGGAACTTGTCGAAGTCCACGCGGTAGCGGGCGGTGGCGCTGTCGCGCGTGAAGGCGCCCTGCTGCTGCAGGAAATTGAACGCCGCGATGTTCGCGCGGCCGTGCGCGTCGGCGGCGCTGAAGCGCATCGAACGGAAGAGGCTCGCGAGGAAGCTGACATAATTGGCGCGGATGTCCTCCTTCCCGAGATCGCCGCGCGCGTTGAGCTCCTGCACCATGCGGAGGCCGAGGATGTCGGCCTTCCCCTCTTCCAGCGCGCCGCTGCGCTCCTTGAGCGCCTGGCGCACCGTGGCGGTGTTGCTCGTGATGAGGTGCCGCGGGCCGAGTCCGTGCGCCACCTCGTGGAACATCGTATTCTCGAAGAACGCGTCGAAGTTGAGGTAGCTCAACTGATCCTCGGCGATGAGCGCGCGCGCAATGGGCATGAGGATCACGTCGAACTTCGCGCGCATCGCGTTCTTGAGCTGAAGGCGGCGCGACCCCATGGCGTTCGTGATCGACTCATCGTTCGGCAGATTGATCGCGATCGTCTTCGGGCCGCTGTTGGCCTGGCCGGCGTAGTAGAGCACGTCGTAGGCATTGAGGTCCGAATTCGTGCCCGGCTGCTCCTTCTTGTACGGCGCCGCGACGGGCAGCCCCTTCTGCAGGTCCGGGAGCATGCCAATGTAGCGCGCGAGGCGCGCGCTCCACGCTTTGTCCTTCACGAGGACGATGCCCTCGTGCGCCGTCTTGTAGCCGAAGAGTTCGTCCTCGTACGTCTCGGTCGGACCGACGACAATGTCGAGCGTGTTCTTCTTCATCGCCATCCAGGCGGAATCGGACGGCCGGTAATCGTCGTTCTTCAGCGCGGCGGCCTTCATCGTGAGGAAGCTCTTGAGACCGGGATCGTCGGCGAGCTTGGCGGCGGCGAGCAGTTTCGCGGCGGCGATCCCGTGCGCGGCCGCGAAGAACTTGGAGTAAGGGATCGCGATGAGCCGGCCGTTCGCATCGCGGCGGATCATCGTGTAGAGACTCTTGAGCGAATCGCCGCGGGCCTTGTTCGTCGCGGCGGCGGAATCGAACTCGCTCTTGGTCATCCCCGGTGGGTAGTAGTTGGCGCCCTCGGGCTTGGGGCCGATCTCGGGAACGAACGGCGCGTTGTTTCCGAGCCGGTTCCACGGCCCGTAGTTGATGTCCACGAGTTTTCGTGCGTCGACGCCGCTCACGTGCTTCATGAGCGAGTCGCGGTCGCCGTACGTCTCCATCCAGAAGGGCGCGTTCATCGCATCCGCCGCATCGATGAGCAGCGGGATCATCTTCTGCTCATTGGGCGTGAGCGCCTTCATGTCGGTGGTGAGCTTCACCGTGGCATACTGCGCGAGGAGCGCCGAATCGGTGACCGCCGGCGCGCTGCTCATCGCCGCGGGTTTCTGCGGAAGCGACTCCCGGCCGCAGGCGGAGAGCAAGAACGCGACGAGGAGCGCAGGGCGGATGCGGGGCATGAAGCAATCTCCAAGAGGGACAATGAGAGATTGGCACGCAATCCGCTGGGAATCAACTACTCACTACGAACGGCGTGAGTACCGAGTCGTGCGTGTTCGACCACCAAGGGCGTGCGTACCGAGTCGTGCGTGTTCGACCACCAAGGGCGTGCGTACCGAGTCGTGCGTGTTCGACCACCAAGGGCGTGCGTACCGAGTCGTGCGTGTTCGACCACCAAAAGGGCGTGCGTACCGAGTCGTGCGTGTTCGACCACGACAGGCGTGAGTACGCACGACTCGGTACTCACGATTTCAGTGGTCGAACACGCACGACTCGGTACTCACGATTTCAGTGGTCGAACACGCACGACTCGGTACTCACGCAGTCTTCCTGCTCGGCCGCTTGCCGAGAACCCACAGTGTGTACAGCACGCCCACCGTGACGACCTGCGGGATCAGCGTCTGCCATGTCGCGTAGATCCCCAGCAGATCCGAGCTCCAATTCCATCCGGTGCTCGTCACGGCGAGGATGCCGGTCTCTTGCAGCGCGTGCAGCCCTTTCCCTACGAGGATCACGGCGAGCGCCGCCATCAGGAGCGATGAGAAGGTGAAGATCCGGCGGATCGGAATGCGCGCGCTGTAGCGCAGCAAAGCCCACGACAGGCCGAAGAGGATCACGAACGACGCGGCGACGCCGAGCAGCATCGCCGTCGTGCCGCTAGCACCGCCCTCGAGCGTGATCGCGCGCAGGAAGAGCACGCACTCGAACGCCTCTCGAAAGAGGGCCATGAACGCGATGGTGAAGAGCACCCACAGCTTCTTCCCTTCGAGCGCCGAGCGGACCTGCACATCCAGGAAATGCCGCCAGCGCGTGATCTCGGTGCGGCTGTGCAGCCAGAAGCCCACGTACAACAGCACCGCGACGGCGAGCAGTGCGGTGATCCCCTCGAGCAGCTCGCGCTGCACGCCGCTGATGGCCATGAGCCAGCCGGAGAGGAACCACGCGACGACCCCCGCACCAACGGCGGTGATCCAGCCGCCATGCACCCACCATTCCGCCGTCGTGTCGTTCGCGGCGCGGATCACGGCCAGCAGCGCGATGAGGATCAACACCGCCTCGAACCCCTCGCGCATCAGGATCCCGGTCGTGAGGATGAACGTCACCCACGGACCCGACGCATGCGCCGACAGCCGCTGCTCCGCCAGGTCGATGCTCTGCTGCGCCGCGGCCACCGCGCTGCTCACCTCGACGGCCGGCCGCCCCGACTCGATCGCCGCACGCACGCCGGCCATGCGACCCTCGAGCGCCTCCGTGAACACGCGGTCGTTCGCGCGGAGACGCGGCTCCACCGGCTCGATCCCTTCGAGATAGGCGCGCAGCGCATCGCTTCGCGCCGCCGAAGCATCGCCGGCGGCGTACGAGGAATCCGCGCGGGCGAGATACCGGCGCGCGATCCCGAGCGGCTCGGCCACGCTCGCGGCGGCACCGGAATGTAGGCGCAGCGATGCGACGCGCGCGCGCCGCGCTGCGGTATCCCCCGGCAGCAGCGCCATGAGCGCGCTGTCGGAGTGCGTGGCGGCCATGGCGAGATCCGCGCTGGTCAGCGGCGCGCGCGTATCGGGAGCGCCGGCGACGTGCAGCGACGTGACGTAGAACGCGAGATCCCAGACGTCGGCGTCGGACAGATCAGGGTGCGCGGCCATCGGCGTCTTCGGCAGCCCCACGCGAATCACGTTGAAGGCGCGGAATGGCGTGATCCCGTTGGCGACGGCGGGGCTCAGGAAATCGGCGGGCTTCGGATCGAGCGCCGCGCCCGCCGGACCGTCGCCCGCGCCGTGCGCGCCGTGGCACGACGCGCAATTCTCCCGGTAGAGCGAGGCGCCGTTCGCGAGACTCGGCCAGCGCGCCGGCACCTCGGCGATCCCGGAGCGGAGCACGATGCGCTGCTTCACGGCGAGCGCGGCGGCCGACACGTCGGCGGCGCTCGCTTTGCGATCGATGAGCGCGCCCACGTCGCGAAGGCCGGCGAGGCTCGCGCTGTCGTCGCGGATGGCCGGGACCGCCGAACCGATCGACAGCGCGGAGCGGGCGAACTCGACCTGTTCCTGGTACTCGGGCGCGCTCGTGATCCGGCCGTTGGAAACGGCGCCGGCGTAATCGCGCGCGAGGTAGTCGAGCAGGTTGACCACGACGCGCGCGGAGCTGTCGCCGGCCTGTGCGGGGGCGAGGATCGGGACAGCGGCTAGCAGGAGGAACGCGGCGAGCCAGCGGATGGTGCGCAATTGATCAGTACGTCTCATCCCGGGGGTGCGACGCCGGGGCAGGCGGTGTTGAGAATCGTTCTCAGTCGTCGATTGAAGATAATGCTAGTGATTCACTCGGGAAAGAACTTCCCGTCTCGATTAGAACGCGCTAAGTGTCGATGGCGACGAAACGTCGGGGCTCGCAGGGCGTCCTTAACGTATGGCAACTGGAGAACACCCAGCGAGTGGCTGGGCGCGAACGCGCGTGTGGATAACCGACTGGGGGAACGCGCTCGCCGTTCTCCTGGTGTTGTATTGCGGCAGCTACATCTCATTCCAGCTGAGTCATCGCGGAAGTGAGACGCTGCGCTTCGTCGCGTCACACCTCGCGTACCTTCCGCTCAACATCGGCACCGCAACACTGGCGTTCCGTGCGGCCACCCGGGCCAGCACGGACAGCCGGATCCGCCGCTCGCTCGCGCTCTTCGGCGTCTGCTTCGCGTTGATCGCGGTCTCGAACCTCCTGCTGTTCTACATCGGCGTCGTGCGCGACGGTGACTCACTGAATTCGTGGGTCAACCTGGTGGCGCTCAGCTGCTATCTCGTGGCGCTGGTCGCGTTCCTGTCGCTGCCGATGGCGCGGCGCGTCGAGGGAGAGTACTGGAAGTTCGTGCTCGACGCGGCCGTGGTGATGGTCGGCGGCGGGCTGGCGATGTGGTTCTTCGTCTTCGCGCCGAGCCTCGACTGGACCACCGGCGGCACCACCGGAAAAGCGATCGCGCTCGCGTATCCGCTCCTCTCGCTGCTGCTCTTCTTCGGCGTCGTGACCGTGCTGCTGCGGCGGCCGGCCGACATCCGGCGCTGGGCGCCGGGCCTGCTGTTCGTGGGATGGCTGCTCTACCTGATCGCCGATTTCACGAACGACATCGTGGTGCAGAACGTCGGCTTCTACGCGATCAGCTGGTTCGACTACACGTACATCGCGACGTACTGCCTGCTCGTGTGGAGCTTCCGGCAATACTACTGGCGCGTGCCCGAGGTCCGCGTCCAGCCGGAAGTCGAGTCGCCGCTGGCGCAGCCGCAGAGCCTGCTGCCGTACGCCGCGATCGCGGTGACGTACGGCCTCGTGCTCTGGGCCGCATCGCGCGAATGGCCGCGGCAGATCGCGGTGCTCACGGTGGGCGCCGCGGCGGTCGCGCTGCTCGTGCTCCTGCGCCAGATCCTCGCGGTGCGCGAGAACGTACGCCTGCTCAATGAACGCGCGGCGCGCGAGACGGAGCGCCGCTTGCATGCCCTCGTGCAGCGCTCGTCCGACGTGATCGCCATCGTGGACTCGCGCGGCATCCTGCGCTACACGAGTCCCTCGGTCACCCGGAACTTCGGCTACGCGCCCACGGAACTCGAGGGCGTGAACATGATGGACCTGATCCACCCGAACGATCACGCGCACGCGAACTCGCTGTTCGCCGAGGTGCTCAAGCCGCACGCCCTCGCCGGCCCGGTGGAGTGGCGGGGCCGCCATGCCGATGGCAGCTGGCGCAACATCGAGGTGTCCTTCACGAACCTGATGGACGAGCCCTCGGTGCGCGGCATCGTGGCGAACGCGCGCGATGTGAGCGACCGCAAGGCGCTGCAGGCGCAGCTCACGCACCAGGCGTTCCACGACCAGCTCACCGGCCTCGCGAACCGCGCGCTCTTCCTCGACCGCGTGACACACGCGCTCACGCTGGCACGGCGCCATCAGCAGAAACTCGCGCTCATCTTCCTCGACATCGACAACTTCAAGACGGTGAACGACAGCCTCGGCCACAGCGTGGGCGACCGGCTGCTCACGATCGCCGCCCAGCGGCTTGCTCGCGAGTGTGCGTACGGCCGACACCGTGGCGCGCCTCGGCGGCGACGAGTTCGCCGTGCTGCTCGAGGATTCGGAGCATGACTCCGGCGCGGTGGCCGTGGTGGAGCGCATCGTGCAGGCGCTCCGGCACCCGTTCTCGCTCGACGGACGCGAGGTGTTCGCGACCGCCAGCATCGGCGTCGCGATCGCGGGAGAAGAGGAGACCTCGCAGGATCTCGTGCGCAACGCCGACATGGCCATGTACCTCGCCAAGCGCGACGGCAAAGGCCGCTACCAGATCTTCGAGCCGCGCATGCACACGCAGGCGCTCGAACGGCTCGAGCTCGAAGCGGACATGCGCCGCGCGATCGACCGCGAGGAGTTCGTCGTGCACTACCAGCCCATCGTCGACTGCTGCACACCGGTGAGATCACCGGCGTGGAAGCGCTCGTGCGCTGGCAGCACCCGCGCAAGGGCATGATCGGGCCGCCGCTCTTCATCCCGATCGCCGAAGAGACGGGGCTGATCGTGCCGCTCGGCCGCTGGGTGCTGCGCGATGCGTGCCGCCAGGCGCAACGCTGGCAGACGATGCGCGGCGTGCCGCTCACGCTCACCGTGAACATCTCCGGCTACCAGCTGCAGAGCGAGTCGGTGGTGGAGGATGTGCGCTCGGCGCTCGTGGACAGCGGCCTCGATCCGCGGCAGCTCGTGCTCGAGATCACGGAGAGCGTGCTCATGCAGCACAATGAGATCCTGCTCGAGCGGCTGCGCGCGCTCAAGTCGATCGGCGTGCGTCTCGCGATCGACGACTTCGGCACCGGCTACTCATCGCTCGGCTACCTGCAGCGATTCCCGATCGACATCCTGAAGATCGACAAGTCGTTCGTCGACAACGTGGGGATGACCGGTGGCGAGCCGGCGCTGGCGCGCGCGGTGATCGCGCTCGGCGAGACGCTGCGGCTCCAGACCATCGCCGAGGGCATCGAGCAGCGGCGCCAACTGAGCGGGCTGCAGGAGCTGGGATGCGAGATGGGGCAGGGGTACTACTTCGCGCGGCCGGTGGCTCCGTCGGCGATCGACGCGATCCTCGCGGGCGACAGCGGGACGATCTCGGTGCCGCCGTACGAGCGGCTGGTGACCCGGAGGGAGGGGGCGGCCAACTAGTAGACGTTGGGCGTTAGACGTTGGACGAAAGACTCATACCGGCGGCGCCTGCGGACCTCTATTGTCCGTGGGGGCCGCTATATCATTTCCGGTGAACTGATCGCCAGTACCTGCTACCCTTTTCGGAGTGAACGCATGCGCAGAATCCTGTTCGCGGTGATGGTGCTCGCCGCCGCCGGCACTGTGGGGGCGCAGGCGCCGCAAGGCGGCATGACCGAGGCGGAGAAGGTGAGAATACTCGCTGAGATGGCGCAGAATCCCATCGCCAACATGATGAGTTTCCCGTTGCAGCTGAATTCGAGCTACGGTCTGTACGGAGCCGACGGCCGCACGCAGAACATCCTGAACGTCCAGCCCGTGATCCCGTTCACGATCGATCACGGCAAGTGGAACTTGATCTGGCGCACGATCTTCCCGGTGGTCTGGCAGCCTGACTTCGCGCCGACAGGAATGACCTCCGGACTCGGACCCGTGAACACCTCGGCGTACTTCTCCCCCGCGGACGCGAAGGGATTCATCTGGGGTGCGGGACCGACGCTCAATTTTCCGTCCACCGATCCGGCGCTCGGCTCGCGTACCTGGTCGGCGGGGCCGGCGGTAGTGGTGCTCAAGATCGAAGGCCACTTCGTGTATGGCCTCGTGGCGAACAATACGTGGTCGTTCGCGGGCCCGAGCGGCGCTGCGGCCACGAACTCGCTGTACAGCCAGGTCTTCGTCAATTACAACCTCGCGCACGGCTGGTCGCTGGTGACGTCGCCGATCATCACGGCGAACTGGCTCGCGGCGAGCGCGGCCGATGTCTGGACGGTGCCGGTGGGCGGCGGCGTCGCGAAGATCCAGAAGATCGGCCGGCTGCCGTTCAATCTCTCGGTGCAGGCATACGGATATGCGACGAAGCCGACCGGCGGCCCGAACTGGACGCTGCGCACGGTGGTCGCGCTGCTGGTGCCGAAGATGTAGCTCTCGCGTGCAAGCGAGCCTCATTCGCGGCCGGCGCGTGCGACGCGCCGGCCGCGCTTGCACTGAGGCGCAGCGTCCGGTCTATTTGCGCGAGCGAGGCGCCGGTCGGGCGCCGTCGATCCCCTCAGCGCGAGACCCC
This sequence comes from uncultured Gemmatimonadaceae bacterium, assembly GCA_963737845.1. Taxonomy (GTDB): domain Bacteria; phylum Gemmatimonadota; class Gemmatimonadetes; order Gemmatimonadales; family Gemmatimonadaceae; genus DATKOH01. The sequence continues at coordinate 1,137,524 of CAVTUD010000003.1, forward strand.
GAATGCCCCGAATCGCCTCACGGATCGCGCTCGTCGCCGTCGCCGCGGTCCTCCTGTCGCGGCTGTTGCCCGTATCGCCGGCCGGCGCGCACACGTACCATGCGCCGGCACCCGGACTCCGCGTCGGCCTCTCGTTCGCGGCGGCACAGAGCGCGGCGCCGCTCGATGGGCGCATGCTGCTCCTCATCTCCACGGATAGCAGCGCGGAGCCGCGCTTCCAGATCATCGATGGCACGGCGACGCAGCAGGCGTTCGGCGTGGACGTGGACGGTCTCGCGCCCGGACAGGAAGCAATGTTCAATGCCGACGTGCTCGGTTATCCGGTGGCGAGCCTCGCCGGCGTGAAGCCGGGCGATTACTGGGTGCAGGGGCTGCTGCACGTGTACACCACGTACCACCGCGCCGATGGGCATGTGGTGAAGCTGCCGGCCGACCGCGGCGAGGGGCAGCAGTGGAATCTCGCGCCCGGGAATCTCTACAGCACGCCGCACCGGATGCACGTCGATCCGTCGAGCGCGGAGCCGCTGCACATCGTGCTCGACAAGAAGATCGGGTCCCTGCCCGAGGTGAAGGATACGAAGTACGTGAAGCACATCCGCTTCCGGAGCGAGAAGCTCACGAAGTTCTGGGGAACTCCTACGTACCTCGGTGCGATCGTCGTGCTGCCGGAGGGATGGGACACGCACCCCACCGCGCATTATCCGCTGGCGCTCTCGCACGGGCATTTCGAAGATGACGACGGCGCGATCCGCGAGACGCCGCCCGACACGACGCTGCCGATGTACAACTTGGACAGCATCACCCTCCATTGCCCCAATGGCCACGAGGGCGCGTGGTGCACGAAGTTCGGCTACGAGCGCTTCCAGCAGGTGATGGCCTACAAGTTCTTCCAGCAGTGGACGTCGAAGACCGCGAAGTTCCCGCGCGTGCTCAAGGTGAGCATCCAGCATGCGAACCAGTACTACGACGATTCATACGCGGTGAACTCGGAGAACCTCGGGCCGTACGGCGACGCGATCAACTACGAACTGCTGCCGTTCATCGAGAAGACGTACCGCGGACTGGGTCCATGGGCGCGCGCGACGTATGGCGGCTCGACGGGCGGTTGGGAGGCGCTGAGCGCGCAGGTGATGTATCCCGATCTCTACAACGGGACGTATGCGAACTGTCCGGATCCGATCGATTTCCACGCGTACACCACGATCGACATCTACGACGATCCGAACGCGTTCTTCGCGATCGGACCGTGGCGCACCACGCCGCGCCCGGCGGAGCGCGATTTCATGGGCCGCACGCGTGCGACCGTGGAGCAGGTGAACACGCGCGAACTGGTCCTCGGCACGCACTCACGATCCGGCGGGCAATGGGACATCTGGGAAGCGGTGTTCTCTCCCGTGGGAACCGACGGCTACCCTCAGCGCATTTATGATAAGCGCACGGGCGCGATCGATCCCAGGGTGGCCGCCTACTGGAAGGAGCACTACGATCTCGTGAACATCATGCGGCGCGACTGGAAGACGCTCGGCCCGAAGCTCAAGGGGAAGATCAATATCAATGTCGGACTGTCCGACAATTTCTTCCTGAACGACGCGGTGTATTACGCGCAGGATCTGCTTGCGAACGTGACAGATCCGGCGTCGGGCGCGAAATTCGACTATGGAATGCGGGATGAGCATTGCTGGAGCGGGGATCACTCGGTATCGAACGCGGTGTCACGGTTGACCTATGATTCGCGTTTCATTCCGATGATGGCGAAGCATTGGACTCTGACGGCGCCGAAAGGAGGGGATGTCACGAGTTGGCGGTACTAGAGGCGTGAGTAACGAGTCGTGCGTAAGAGCAGACGGCGTGAGTAACGAGTCGTGCGTAAGAGCAGACGGCGTGAGTAACGAGTCGTGCGTAAGCGCTGACGGCGTGAGTAACGAGTCGTGCGTAAGAGCAGACGGCGTGAGTAACGAGTCGTGCGTAAGCGCTGACGGCGTGCGTACCGAGTTGTGCGTGAAGAACGAATCCCGAATCCCGAATCCCGAATCCCGAGTAGTTCATGGCCGAGGATAGCGCGCCACAGCTCGAGACGTTCGCTTCGTTCGACACGCTGTCGCTTGGCGCGGCGGAGCGCATCGCGCATGCGGCGCGCGCGGCGGTGTACAGCCGCAAGCGTTTCCGTCTCGTGCTCTCGGGCGGTGAACAGCTGCGGTCGCTCTACCGGCGGCTCGCGGAAGAGTATCACGACCGCATCCAGTGGCCGCAGGCGGCGGTGTTCTTCGCCGACGAGCGATGCGTGCCCGCGCATAACGCCGAGAGCAATTACGCGATGGCGGCCGGCGCGCTGCTGTCGCACGTGCCGATCGCGAAGCGCAACGAGCATCGCCTCACGGGCGAGCTCGAATGCGGCCGATGCGGCGCGGACGTACGAGAAGGAGCTGCGCCGCGAGTTCCCGATCGCGGACGACGCGGCGTTCGACGTTCTCCTCCTGAACGTGGGCGAGGACGGGAGCGTCGCATCGCTCTTCCCCGGGAGTCCGTCGCTCGAAGAGCACGAGCGCTGGGTGCTGCCCGTGCGCGCGCCGGCGACGGAGAAGACCGCCGAGCGGATCACGCTGACGCTGCCGATCCTGAACCGCGCGCGCGAGGTGATCCTGATCGCCGCGGGCGCCGCGCGTGCCGCGATCGCGCGCGCCGTTCTCGATCGCGACCCCGCCGCGCTCGAGCTCCCCGCCGCGATGGTGCGGGGGCTCGAGAAGACGGTGTGGTTGACTACGCCCTAGTCACGGCGACACCGCAGGCACCTTCAGCTCCACCATCATCGCGTTGAACGCAGCGAGATCCTTGTCCTCGAGCGTCTTCAGGATCGCCTGCTGCGCCCGCGTCTGCTTCACGAGATCGTCGAGGGACGTGGTCATCCCGACGGTGGGCGGATCGTCGGAGCCCTGGATCATGGCGTTCAGCGTGAGCAGCTGATTGTAGATCCGCACCGGGTACACCAGCGTGATCTCATCCGCGTGCGAGTTCACCTCGGCGAGATCGCCGCGCACGGTCTCGAGCTTGGCGCGCAGTGCCTTCGCGGCGTCGGCCACGCGTGTCGCGTACGGCTGCGATGAAGTCTGTGAGGTGCGCTCGTCGAGCTGCCGCTGGATGCTCTGGATCCGCGTGACCGTATTGCTCACCGAATCGATCGCGTCGTGCACTTTCATGGAGAAGGCGAACTGGCCGGCATATCCGGCGGGCGTCGTCTTGAGGCGCGGGTCGCCGATCACGGTGAACGTGCGCGTCGTGCTGTCCTTGCCGGCGACGATCCGCACCGAGTAGCGGCCGGGCACCGCCGGCGGGCCATCGACGAATCCTTCGTCATCCACGATGTCGTCGAGATGCTTCGCGCCGGGATACTTGAGGTCCCAGTTGAAGCGGTTCCCGCCAGCGCGCGCCGGCACCACCGAATCGCCGGGCTCATAGAAGACGCTGTCGTTCTGCTCGCGCTGCCGGTAGGAGAGCCGCGCGATCACGGCGCTGTCCGTCACGCCGCTGTCGGACTTGGGCTTGTCGCTCTTGAAAGTGCGGATGAGCGTGCCCGAGGAATCGAAGAGGCTGAGCGTGACCGTCCCCGTGGGCTGCGACTTCAGCCAGTAGTCGAGGATGAGTCCCGTGGGCGGGTTCGTCGCGACATTCTCGCCGCGCCCGCGGCCGCCCGCGTATCGCTGCGCCGGCGGAGGGAGCGAACACGAAGAGGTTCGCCTTGCGCACGGAGTCGGCGATCTGCCGCAGCGGCGTGATGTCGTCCAGCGACCAGAACGAGCGGCCGTGCGTGGCCACGAGCAGGTCGGCGCCGTGGATCGTGAGGTCGCGCATGGACGTGTTCGGCAGGTTGAGCTGCAGCGACTGCCAGTGCGCGCCGTCATCGAAGGAGACGTACACGGCGCTCTCGGTGCCGGCGAAGAGCAGGCCGCGGCGCACCGGATCCTCGCGGATCGTGCGCGTGAAATCGTTGTCGGGGATCCCGTTGGTGATCCGCGTCCACGTCTTGCCGTAGTCCGTGGTCTTGAGCAGGTACGGATGGAAATCGTCCTGCTGATTGCGGATCACCGCGAGGTACGCGGCGCCCGCATCGAAGTGCGACGGTTCCACGATGTTCATCTTCGCATACTTGCCGAGGTTCGGCGGCGTGACGTTCGTCCACGTCGCACCGGCGTCCTTGGAGACGTTGAGCAGACCGTCGTCCGAGCCCGCCCAGAGCACGCCCGCCTTCACCGGCGATTCGGCGAGAGTGAACACCGTGGCGTACCACTCGGTGCCCGTCATGTCGTACGTGATCGGGCCGCCGGACGGCCCCATGGTGGCGGGATCGTGCAGGGTGAGGTCGGGGCTGATCGCCTTCCACGTCTGCCCTTCATCGGTGGTGAGGAACACTTTCTGCGCACCGACGTACAGGCGCTTGTTGTCGTGCGGCGAGTACACGATCGGGAACGTCCACGCGAAGCGGTACGGCACATCTCTTCACCGCGTAGCCGTCCCAGTTGTTCACGCCGAGCGAGATGTCCTGCGTCTGTTTCGTGAAATGGTCGTAGCGCGTGATGGTGCCCATGTAGCTCGAGCCGATCACAATGTTCGGCTCGCCCGCCTTCACCGCGATGTAGCCGCTCTCGCCGCCGCCCACCGGCCAGAAATCGCGGATGCCGATCGCGCCGTTGTCCGACATGCTCGCGATCGAGACGGAGGAATTGTCCTGCTGCGAGCCGTACACGCGGTACGGGAACTGATCGTCGGTGAGCACATGGTAGAACTGCGCGGTGGGCTGCGTGTACACGCTCGACCACGTGGCGCCCTGATCCATACTGATCTGCGCGCCGCCATCGTTGCCGTTGATCATGCGGTTGTGATCGTTCGGATCGATCCACATGATGTGCGTATCGCCGTGCGGCACGCGCACGCGCTGGAACGTCTTGCCGCCGTCGATCGACCGCATGACGCTGAGATTCATGACGTAGACGGTGTTCGGATCGCTCGGATCGGCGGTGAGCAGCGAGTAGTACCACGCGCGCACGCGGAACCCCTGATCGCTGTTCACTCGCTTCCACGACGCGCCCGCGTCATCGGAACGGAAGATCCCGCCCGAACTGTCCGGCGCTTCGACGCTGGCGTACACGCGGCTCGGCTGCGCGGGCGACACGCTCACGCCAATGCGCCCGAGCGGCGTGGAGGGGAGGCCCGGCCGTGAGGAGAGTTCTTTCCACGTGTCGCCACCGTCCATGGACTTCCAGAGGCCGCTCTTGCCGCCGCCCGCGTCGAGGCCCCACGGTGTGCGGCGCGCGCGCCACATCGACGCGTAGAGGACGCGCGGATTCGACGGGTCCATGTTGAGGTCGATCGCGCCGGTGTTCTCATCGAGGTAGAGCACCTTCTGCCAGGTGCGGCCGCCATCGGTCGTGCGGAAGACGCCGCGCATCGCGTTCGGCCCGAAGGCGTGGCCCATCGCCGCCACGTACGCGATGTCCGGATTGCGCGGGTGCACGGCGATCACGCCAATGTGGCGCGTGTCGTCGAGGCCGAGGTGTTGCCACGTCTCGCCGCCGTCGGTGGAGCGCCACACGCCGTTCCCGTGCGTGAGGTCCTCACGCCAGTCCGTCTCGCCGGTGCCCACCCAGATCACGTTCGGATCGCTCGGTGCGATCGCGATCGCGCCCACCGACGCGATCGTGGACTTCCCATCGGTGACATTGGCCCAGCTCTGGCCGGCGTTCGTCGTGCGCCAGACGCCGCCATCCACGGCGCCGAAGTAGAATTCCTGCCGGCGGGTCGGGTGTCCCACGACGGCCACCGCTCGTCCTCCACGGAAGGGGCCGACGAGCCGCCAGGTGAGTCCGCGCAGCGCGGGATCGTAGGCGGGGCGCGCCGAATCAGCCTTGGACTGGGCGGCGGCCGTGGCGGCAGCGGCGACGAGGAACGCGAGCGCCGCGAGGGCGCGGCGCGTAGTGACTGCGGGCATGGTGGGACTCCGTGGCGCGGGTGATGTCGGCGCGAATCTTACGACGGGTGCGGCGGGGGCGCTATCCTAACTACTCGGGATTCGGGATTCGGGATTCGGGAGTGAATGGTGAATAGGAAACTCGTAGTCATCGCGGGGCTCATTTTTCTCGCGGCCTTCATGGCCGGCTCTTTCGCGCAGCCGAGTACGCGCGCGCGTGTGCGGGCGTTGGAGGCGCGCATGCACGCGATGCGCGGGCCGAAGTTCCCGGACGGGGACACGCTCGCGATCGCCGACACGCTCTTCGCGCGCTGCGGCACTTTCGACAAGACGAAGAAGGAGCAGTGCTACGGCCCGCAGGTCCTGGCGCTCCGCGAGCAGCGCGGGACGCGCTTCGCGATGGGGTCGCTGCACCGCCTCATCGCGCTCGATCGGGACGTGGCGTTCACCGGGCACGACTACGCGCACATGATCGGGATCAAGACCTTCCAGGCGTCCGGTGATTTCTCTTCGTCGTTCAAGAGCTGCACCGAGATCCTGCAGTCCGGCTGCTACCACGGCGTGATCCAGACGTACCTCATGAGCTTCCCGAACGTCGGCGCGCCCGAAGTGACGGCCGCGTGCCGCGAATACACCGCGGCGAACGCCGACCGGTGGCTGCGCTTCCAGTGCGTGCATGGGATGGGCCACGGCCTCACGATGTTCTACGACCACGACCTGCCGCGCGCGCTGAAAGGCTGCGACCTGCTGGCCGAGGAGTGGGACCAGAAATCCTGCTATGGCGGGGCGTTCATGGAGAACATCGTGTTCGCGACCGACCCGAGCATGGCGAACATGGTGATGCACAAGGACGACGATGGCATGCACATGAACATGCCGATGGATGCGCACGGTGCGCCGCCGGCGAAATTCAAGATGATCGACCACGCCGATCCCAATTTCCCGTGCTCGGTGCTGGGCGAGCGCTATCAGAACGATTGCTGGCAGATGCAGCCGGCCGTGATGCTCTATCTGTTCGAGGGCGACTGGCAGAAGACGTTCGACGCGTGCGACAAGGCGCCGGAGGCCTGGCGCCCGGAGTGCTATCAAGGGCTCGGCACGAGCATCAGCGGCGGCACGATCCAGGACCACGACGATGCGATCCGCCTCTGCTCTCGCGGCAGCGCGCGCTACCAGCCGTGGTGCTACGAAGGCGTCGTCAAGAATTTCATCGACGTGACCGCGAAATCGGAGGACGGGATCTCTTTCTGCAAAGTCGTGCCCGGCCGTGCGAACCGGCTCAAGTGCTATGCGAGCGTCGGCGAGGAGATCGCGGTGCTGCGCAATTCTCTCGATGACCGCAAGCCAATGTGCGACGTGATCAAAGGCGATGCCGACGGCCGCGACGCATGCCTGTTCGGCGCACAACTCACAACGGAAGCGCCGCGCGGGCTGCCGGTTGCCCGCTAGTTCTCCGGCGGCGCGCGCATCATGAAGCTCCAGCGCACGCTCGGCACCCTCGCGCTCGTCTTCGTCCTCTTCTTCTGCACATCGGGCGGCGCGTTCACCACGGAAACGCTCGTCGCGAATGTCGGACCAGGGCTCGCGCTGCTCGTGCTCGTCGCGGTGCCGCTGCTCTGGTCGCTGCCCGAGGTGCTCATCATCGGCGAGCTCGCGAGCATGCTGCCGGAAGAGGGCGGCTACTACAAGTGGGTGCGCCGGGCGTTCGGTCCGTTCTGGGCGTTCCAGAACGGCTGGCTCACGTGGATGTATTCGCTCGTGGACATGGCGCTGTATCCAGTGCTCTTCAATCAGTACCTCGCGTACTTCGTGCCGGGACTCGGCGTCGAGGCGCGCTGGGCGGTGTCGCTGGCGGTGATCTGGCTGCCGACCGCGATGAACCTCGCGGGCGCGCGATTCGTGGGGCGCGTGTCCATCGTGGCGGGATCGTTCATCGTGCTCGGCTTCTTCGCGCTCGCCGCGGCGGCGGTGCCGCACATCTCGCACGTGCCGTGGGCGCCGTTCGCGAAGGGTGAACATGGGACGATGGGTGCGATCGGTGTCGGGCTGTCGCTCGCGCTCTGGAACTACACCGGCTGGGACAACGCGAGCACCGTGCAGGGCGAAGTGTTGGACGCGACGCGCAGCTATCCGCGCGCGCTGATGTTCGGGCTGCCGCTGGTGATGCTCGGCTATCTGGTCCCGCTCACCGCGACGCTCGGCGCGAGCGACTGGACGACGTGGACGGAAGGCGGCTGGCCGGAGATCGCTCGCGCGTCGGCGGGTGCGCTCGGACCGATGCTCGCGACGTGGATCGCGGTCGCGGGATTGGTGAGCGCGCTGGCGCTGTTCAATGCGCTGCTCCTGGCGTATTCACGCGTGCCGCTCGCGATGGCGGACGACGGACTGTTGCCGCGATTCCTCGCACGCACGGATGCGCGCGGGACGCCGCGGAACGCCGTGCTCGGGAGCGCTGTGTGCTATTCGGTTTTCGCGCTCGCATCGCTCCAGGGGCTCGTCGTGGCGGACGTGCTGCTCTACGCGCTGGCGCTCTTCCTGGAATTCGGCGCGCTGATCCGGCTGCGCATCCGCGAACCGGAACTGCGTGGTGCGTTCCGCATCCGCACCGGCACGGTGGGGGTCACGGTGCTGGCAGTGATCCCAATGCTGATGCTGATCGTCGTCGTCGCGCTGGAGATGCAAGACGGGGAATTCGGATTCCCGGCGGTGATCGGTGCGGTTGGGGCGGCGCTCCTCGGACCACTCATGTACAGGATCGTGAAGCGCTATGTGCGCGTGTAGGCTCTAGTACCGCTGAAACGGCGCGTTTAGCAACTGAGCGTATGGTACTACAGGGCGTGAGTGGGAGTCCCACTCACGCCGAGCCGTACCATACGCTCAGTTGCCAGACGCGCCGTTTCAGCGGTACTAAGGCCCACACGCGCCTGCAGTCAGTAGGCCGCTCCGAATGCGACCACCGCAATGACGGCTGAGCAGAGTGCCATCTGCCGCGGATCGAGTTTGTCCGGAGTATCCGCGTACGTGTGATGGTACCAGAAGTACTTCGAGTCGTCGGTGTCGAGCGAGAGGGCGGGGACGCCGAGTGACGTTGAGCGGGCCTTCGTCGGCCTCCGACTCGCCTTTGCGCACCGTGGTGACGCCGATGCGCTCGAGTGGCGCGATCACGGTCTTGATCGCGGCGATCACCGTATCGGAGCCCGACACGAAAACGCCGTGCGGCGTGAACGCGCCGTTGTCGGACTCCATCGCAAGTACCATGTCCTTCACTTCAGCCTTGTGCGCGTCGGCATACGCTCGGCCGCCGGCGAGTCCGCTCTCCTCATTCGTCCAGAGCACCACGCGCACCGTGCGGCGCGGACGCAGGCCGAGCTTCTTGATGAGCTTCACGGCTTGCCACGCCACGACGCTGCCGGCGCCGTCGTCCATCGCGCCCTGGCCCACATCCCATGAATCAATGTGGCCGCCGACCACGATCACTTCGTTCGGCCGTTCGGAGCCGCGCACTTCGCCCACGACGTTGCGCGACGGCGCGAGGGGCAAGTTCCGTGCGCCCATCGTGAGCGTGACGAGCGGTCTCTCGCCGCGCTTCTGCATGCGGTGCAGCATCATCGCGTCCTCTACCGTGATCGCGGCGGCGGGAATGCGTTTGGTGCTGTCGCCGTAGTGCAGCGCGCCGGTGTGCGGTGTGCGCAGCGACATCGGCGTCACCGACCGCACGAGCACCGCGACCGCGCCGAACTGTATCGCGGAATCGGCGCCCGACCCGCGGTACTGCACGGCCGCGCCGTACGCCTCGAACGCGGGCTCGCCGGTGGGGAAGGGGAAATCGAAGAGCACGATCTTGCCGGCCACGTCGTGCGCGTGCGCGCGCAGGTCGTCGAAGTCGTTGACGACGAGCACCGGCGCGGTGATGCCGCCGGCCGGCGTTCCGATGCTGCGTCCCAGCCCGAGCATGTGCAGCGTGTCGCGACGCGGCGACATCAACACGGCGCTCTCGGCGCCGCGGTCCCACACCGGCACCATCACGGCCTCCGTGTGCACGTTCTCGAGGCCGTCGGCTTTCATCTGCTCCACCATCCAATCGATGGCGTGCTCGAGACGAGCCGATCCGCTCGGGCGATTGCCGAACGTGTCGGCGAGCAGTGCGAGCCGCTCCCACGCCGAGCTGTCGGCGAGCGCGGCGTCAATGAGTTTGTTCTGCGACGCGCGCGCCGCGGCGTCGGGGGCGGGAATGCGCTGCGCGCTGAGCGGCGCGGCGGCGAGCAACGCGGCGAGCGCGATGGCGCTTGGTGCGAATGTCTTCATGGCGGCGGAAGCTATCCGGCGGTCGCCACGCCGGCCAGCCACTCGCGCGCCGCATCAATGTCGCCGCGCGTGAGCGTGTGACCGGCATGATCCCATCGCAGTGTGACATTGGCGCCGGCGTTGCGCAGCGCGGTCGCGAGCCGGTCGGTCTCCTCGGGCGGCACGAGCTGGTCGCTCAGCCCCGCGGCGAGGAAGATCGGCGTTCCCGGTAGCGGAGATGAACTAGCGACGTTAGCCGTTGGTCGCACCACGATCTGCGCCCTGAAGAGTGCGGCGGCGGAGAATATCGGACCTTCCAGCAGCAGCATCGCGCCGATCATGTTCGCGCCATTCGAGAATCCGGCGGCGATCACGGAGTTCGCGTCGAATAGGTAGTGGGTCGCGGCCGTTTTAAGAACGCCGACAACTCGCGTGCGCGGCGTTCCACATCGTCGTGATCGAATACGCCTTCGGCCAGCCGGCGGAAGAAGCGCGCGGCACCACCTTCGCTCACGTTGCCCCGCGGACTCAGCAGCGCGGCGCCCGGCGCGAGCAATCGGCCCAGCGGGATCAGGTCGTTCTCGTCGGCTCCCGTGCCGTGCAGGAGGAGCAGCGTCGGCGCGCCCTTCGCGCCCGCCGGCTCATAGCGATGGACGTAGCCGAGATCCGGCGCGCTCACGGTGCGTGAAGCGGCGGCAGCGACGGCTCAATGGTCGCGCGCGCCGATTCGAGCCACGGCGGCAGCTTGAGCGCGCTTCCGAGCGTCGTGCGCGGCTCGTCGATCAGGAAGCCGGGGATGTCGGTCGCGATCTCGAAGAGCACGCCGCCCGGTTCGTGGAAATAGATCGAATGGAAATACTGCCGGTCGCGCACCGGCGTCACGTGCGCGCCGGCGGCCATGAGCTCGGCACGCGACGCCAACTCCGCGTCATCACCGGGCACGCGCCACGCGACATGATGCACCGTGCCGATGCCCATCACGCCCTTGGGGAAACCGTGCGTCTCCCGCACGTCCACGATCGCGCCGGGCCCCCCGCTGCCCGTCACGAATCGCTGCGTCGCGCCCTCGCTGCCGCCGGCGCGGAAGCCCATGGTCGCGGTGAGCAGCGTGGCGGTGGGCGCGATCGTGTCCACCCACAGCGTGACCGCGTGCATCCCACGGATCGCGTGCTCCGCGGGAACGGTGCTCCCGTCGAACGACCAGGCCGCGCGCTCCGCGGCGCGCGGATGCGCGACCAGCTCGAGCGCGATGCCATCGCGGTCGCGGAACGTGATCACTTGTTCGCCGAGCCGCTTCAACGGCCCTTCGTGAGCAACGCCGCGCGCGACGAGCCGCTCGAGCCACCAGCCGAGCGATGCCTGCGGAATGGAGAGGGAGATGACGTTCACCTGCCCGGTGCCTCCGCGGCCGCGGCTCGCATCGCCCCATGGGAAGAACGTCACGAGAGTGCTCGGCGCGCCGGTGTCGTCGCCGAAGTACAGGTGATACGTGCCGGGGTCGTCGAAATTCACCGTGCGCTTCACGAGCCGCAGACCCAGCGTACCGGCATAGAAGTCCACGGTCCCCTGCGGCGAGCCGGAGATCGCCGTGACGTGGTGCAAGCCGCTGATCGCGATGGGCATACGGGATAACGTATCGCGAGTGTCCGGGAGAAAACAGCTTTGACAGGATGAACATGATGGACATGATGAACGGCGCGTTCATCATGTCCATCATGTTCATCCTGTCAAAGCTGTTTTCTTGACCAGAAACCCGCGACCAACTCTCAGGCGCTGCGCCAATGCCGGGTGGCGGGGCCGACCACGCGCGCACGGCCGAGTCGTTCGAGATTGGAGGCGAACGCGAGCGCGAGCGGACTCGTCTCGGAACTCACCAGCACATCCAGCGGCGCGGTGATCAGGCGCGCGACGGTCGAGGCGTCGACAGCGGGCAGCGGCGACGCGGTGAACCGTTCCTTCGCCATCGGCTCCGTCGCGAAGAAGAAGCTGGTCAGGAAGCTCGCCATGGATTCGTCGCCGCCGCGATGGCGGCGGAGGTCGATGATCATGGCGCGAACGCCGGCGAGTCGGCGGATCACCGCGGCCATCGCGAGGCGCGCGGCGGAGGTATCCTCGAACGCGGTGAGTTCGACATAGCCGGCGCGGCTGCCCAGCCGCGCGGTGCGCGCGATGCCATGGGCGGAGGCCGCGGTGCGGCGCGCCGCGGCATGGCGGCGCAGGACGGTGGATCGCATACGGATCTCCATTCGAGTGGCGCACGGTGATCCGTGCGCTCAGCCGGTTGGACACCACGTTCCCGCGGATGGTTTACGCGCGCGCGGCGCGCACGATAGAATGAGAGTGCGCGCGCCGCGCGCACATCCGAACCCACCCGACCGGATCCCGAGGAGCCGCGCCATGCATGACATCGTGCAACTGTTCACGTCCCACGACATCTCGTTCCTCGAGAAACTCCTCCGCACGCTCATCGTCTACGCGTTCCTGCTGATCGGACTGCGGCTCGGCGGCAAACGCGAACTCGGGATGCTCAACCCGTTCGATCTCGTGGTGCTCCTCGTGCTGTCGAACACGCTCCAGAACGCGATCATCGGCCCCGACAACTCGCTGCTGGGCGGCCTCGTCGGCGCGGCGATCCTGCTGGCCGTGAATTATCTCGTCGTGCGATTCCTGTTCTCCCACCCGAAGCTCGATCGCTACGTCGAGGGCGAGTCGCTCGTGCTCGTGCGCGAGGGGAGAGTGCTCCAGGAGAACATGAACCGGGAGCTGATCACGCAGAACGAACTGGAATCACGCGCGCGGCTGCAAGGCATTGACGACCTGGCGCACGTGGCATGCGCTCGCATCGAGGTGGGCGGCGCGCTCACGTTCGTGCTCAAGCATCCCACCACGGCCGAGGACCATCAGAAGGCCGTGCGCGATCGGCTCGCGCGGATCGAAACGACACTGAACGCGCTCTCGGCGCGGCTGGGGGCGTAGCGCACGCGGCGCTCAGCCTTCGCAGTGCCGCTTCACTTCCTTCGCGAGCTTCCCGGGATCGTTGATGATCTGGTAGAACTCGTCGAAGTAGGTGAGCGTGCTCTGCGCCGCCGCGGGGTCGAGCAGCGGATTGCCGGTGTACAGCGCGGTGATGGCCGGCCGGCGGTCGTTGAAGATCTTGATCGCGCCGGCGAGCTCGGCGGGCGTGAAGCAGTAGCTGGTCCAGAGGCGATTGCGCACCGAGCGGATCGGGAGCGACTTGTCGGGCGTCGCGTAGCGCGCGTTCACCGCGCCACTCCAGTCGAAATCGTAGGCCACCGGATAGTAGACCACCGGGAACGTTCCCGCGGTGCCGACGAAGCGCGTGTTGTGCATCGCCGCCAGGCTCCAATCGGTGTTCGCGATCATGTACTGGAAGAGTGACATGAGCCCGAGCACCGCTGGATCGAAGTCATCGCGCCCGGCGTTCTTCGCCGAGACCGACGAGCCGGCATTGCGCGCCGCCATGTCGCTGTGGTCCTCGAGGAAGAAGCCGTGCGTGACGATCGGTGCGCGATCGGGATGCGCGGTGTCGGCGTACGTGATGTTCACGAATCGCGCGCGGAAGCTGAGCGGCGTCAGGAGATCGTACACGCGATACAGCAGATACTCCTGCGGGATGTATCCCTCGTAGTCCGCGCGTCCCGGCCAGCAGGTGGTGACGAGCTTCAGTTTCTTCTGCTTGGCGAACACGGTGCCCTTCACGTCCTTCTCGAACTTCACGGACACTGGCGGGAACTCGCACGTGCTCGCCTTGCGGCGGTAATGCCCGCGCGGGCGGAGACCGATGCGCAGGGTGTCGGTGCCGAGGATGAGCTTCCCCGGGATCCAGGGCGCGGTGCTGTCGCGCGTGGCCATGTATCTCTTGATGTCGCTCGCGATCGTGATGGAGAACACCGAGTCGCTCGAGAACAACTTCGTGGGCTTGGCCGGCTCCACGGGAGCCGCGGCATCCTGGGCGCCGAGGGACGCGAAGGCCGCACACGTCGCCGCGAACATCGCGGCGCCGACGGCACGTCTAGACGAGTTCAACACGCACCACAATGTCGCCGGCGGCGCGCTCGATCTCGTCGAGGAGCTCCGCGGCGTTCCCCTGCTCTCCGAGGTGGAACGGATACTCCACCACATGGTCGGTCGGCGATTCATGTACGACGTCGCCGAAGCGCCAATGGGAGAGCCGGCTGCGCAGGATCGGCTCGACGATCAATCGCACGCCCTCCGGGTCGCGGGTGTGCACGCGCAGCAGATGATCGAACATCGGGTCGGCTTCCTTCTTCCCGAAGCCAAGGTCCTTGGTGAGCTTCTTCGCACGGCGCCACGCGCGGTCGGCCAGCGCGTCGAGCTGCGACGGCGACATCGCCTTGAGGATCTCGTCGTCCACCACCGCGACGAAGCTCTGCGTGTGGCTCACCTGTTCGCGCGTGCGCAAGAGCCTGTCCTCGGCGAGCGAGCCCCCGAGGGCCGCGGGCTCGCGGCCGAAATCGGTGGACCAGAGCACCACCGTGACGAGATTGAACGCGATCGAGAGCACCATCGCCACCGGCACTTGCACGCCGCAGGCGAGACCGATCGCGGCGCCGACGAGGATATACACGGCGTCCTTGCTGTCCTCGAGCGTGTTGCGGAAGCGGACCGCGGCGACAATGCCGGCGAGGCTGAACGCGAGCGCGAGCGAGTTCTTCACGAGCACCACGATCCCGGCATCCACCACCGGCAGCACGATGATCACCTGCGCGAGCGCTTGTTGATAGCCCTTCTTATGCCGCGTGAGGATGTAGCACCACGCGACGGGCAGGGAGAGCAGGAACGCCGCGACGATCGCGAGCGATGCCGAGATCGCGAGCCCCGACTCATCCGCCTGGCCAGCCGCGCTCCCGCTGGCGAGGTCCACGCTCTTCGACACGCCGGCGCGACCCTGGCCGCCTCCTCCGGTCAATTCCGTGATCGACTTCGCGAAGTACCCGTGCCACGACTCCGGCATCGCTCGCCAGGTGACGTACACGGTGAGACCAACGAGGATGTAATAGAGGAATGTGCGCAGCAGGATGTTGTCCCACGTGCGCCGGAGCAGTGAATCGCGCGACGAAGCCATGCGCAATTCTGCGGCCTCTACACTACGGACGCAACCACGCGGGAAGCGGGAAGCGGGAAGCGCCGCGTGAACGTCGCGGGAAGGGATGGCTTGCCGATCGTTCTCACATCCCGCGGCGCTTCCCGCTTCCCGCTTCCCGCGTCGTTAGGCTCGCAGCGTATCCGCCTGCCAGTTCTGCACAGCCTGCTTGATGGTCTTCCTGTTCGGCAGTTCGCCGGCCAGGGTGCGGTCCACGAGCGCGGGAAGCTCCGCGTCCGACGCGAAGCGGAGTCCGATGAGCTGCGGGTGCGTGAGCTTCATGATCTTCTCGCGCGCGCCGGCGCCGAGCACGCGCTCGAGGCGCGTCCGCATCTCGTGGCGGATCACGCGGTCCTGCACGGTGACCACCTGCACGCGAATGTCCAACGCCAACATGAAGAGCGCGATGAACACCACGGCCATCCAGAGATTCATCCCGGTGGGATCCTTGATCGCGATCACGATGAACACGATCGCGTTCACGAGCAGGATGGGGAGCAATGTGAAGTGGTACATCCAGCGGAAGCGGGCGTGGTTCGAGAAATTCTGGGTGGACTCAGCCATGGTCGTGCCTCACGAAGTGGAAGGGGCGGTGCGGGGCGCGGCGCCGGCCTGCCGCGCGAACTGCTGGAGTCGCGCGAGGATCGCCGACAGGCCGACCTCGCGCGAGCCGAGTCCGATGTTGTCCATCATGGTACGAACGAAGTCGGCCGGGATCGACAATGTCGCAGCCGGCGGCTGGTCGTTCACCGCCGAGAAGACGATCGCGAGGAACGCGGCGATCGTGGGCGATTGCCGCACGTTCACGTCGGCGTAGAAGTGGAGCAGTCCGTCGTGCAGCTCCGGGAAGATGTCCACGCGCGTCTGGCACTCCGGCACGGTGAAGTTCGTGCGATCGAGCGCCACGAAGCGCGGCGGCAGCGGCTCGAGCTGTTTCGACCACGACACGAGCGCCGCCATCTTGTCCTCGCGGCCGAGCGCGCGGAACGTCCGCAACACACGGTCGATCGACGAGGGTTCGGGGGCGGAGGGCTCGCTCGGCATGCTCAGATGGGCTGGGGGCAGAGTTCGAAGTCTCCGAAGCGGCGATTAGTTCCGGATGGCCTGCGATTAGCGCGCTCCAATGTGGGACCCGCGAGCGGTCTTGCGCACTCCGCGGGCGGCGGCACATTCAGGCGGCGGCGCCCGCGGGGGCCGCTCCCTCCTGCCCACGGCGCCCGATGTCCGATGCCAGCCTGCTCCGTCCGCGCACCGGAACCGAGATCGTCGACGCCGCGGCGCATCTGCTCACGCGCAACTACCTGACGCTCATCACCGTCGCCGCCGTCGTGCAGCTGCCGGTGGCGGCGTTGCAGATCTTCCTCGGACCGGGCCGTCTGCAGCAGGGGTCGGCCAATTTCAACGCGGGCCTCGCGTTCCTGGTGAACATCATCATGGGGCTCGCCATCACGGTCGCCGACGGCGCGATCATCCTCGTGATCTCGGACGTCTGCTTGGGCGGGAGTGCGAATGCGGGATCCGCGCTCCGGCGCACCTGGCCGCGGGTCGGCACGCTGATCGCGGCCGGCATCATGCGCGGCATCGTCACCGGTCTCGCCACGCTGCTGCTCATTCTCCCGGGCATCTATGTGGGCGTCCGCCTTGCGACGCTCCCGGCGGTCGTGATGTGCGAGGACGAGGATTCCTCGATCTCCTATGGCCGCGCATGGGAACTCGGCCAAGGCGAAGTGGGCCGCATCCTGCTGCCGATGCTCGTCGCGTGGGTGATCTATTTCGGAGCCGTGTTCGGCCTTGCGTTCTGTTCGGCGTTGCTCGGCAAGGCCGTGCCGGTGTTGCAGACATCCGGCGTGACAATGGTCATGCTCCTGCTCGCGCCGATCCTCGTGCACCCTCTCGTGGCCGTGACCTCGGCGCTCGTGTATTACGATCTGCGCGTGCGGAAGGAAGGCTACGATCTCGAGGTCATGGCGAAGGACATCGGCGCCACGATGGCGACGGCCTGATGCCCGCTCCGGCGCTCCGCCCACGCTCCGCCAGCGAGATCATCGACATCGCGTTCCAGATCCTGCGCCACAATTACGGCGCGCTGGTCACGCTGTCGCTCGCCTCGATGCTTCCGATCGCCGCGCTCACGGTGATCTCGCCGGCGGCCACGGGCGGCATGCGCGTCGCTCTCGGCAGCGCGTCGCAGCCGCCGGCGTTGGATGCGACGTACGTCGTGCTCTCGATCCTCACGGCCGTCTTCTACATGGCCGCGCAGAACGCCGTCACCGTCGGTGCGTCGCAGGCGTACCTTGGACAGCCGGTGCAGGCGGGCGTCGCCCTCCGTCGCGGCGCGCGGCGGCTCCTGCCGCTGATCCTCGTATCGATTGTGGTGATCATCCCGGTGATGCTCGGATTCGTCTTCTTCATCCTGCCCGGCATTTACCTGACGCTCCGCTTCATACCGCTGCCGATGGTCACCGTGCTCGAGGACGGTGACCCGGGCGAGACATTCCGGCGCACCTGGGCGCTGAGCCGAGACAATGCGGGGCATATCTTCGTGGTAGCGCTGGTGATGTTCGCGATCTACATGGCGGTCGCGATCCTCGCGATGCTCATGCTGTTCGGATCGGCGAGCTTGTTCTCCGCGGGCTCGGCCCCGGTCGCGGCTTCGATCCTCTACTACGCGGTGCTCGCGCTCTTCTATCCCTTCTTCCAGATGATCCTGGTGGCATTGTACTACGACCTGCGCATCCGCCACGAAGGACTCGACGTCGAGCTGATGGCGCAGGGACTCGGCGACGTCGCGCCCGAGTTCTGAGAGAGACATGACCGACGCTACACTCCGGCCGCGCACTCCCACCGAGGCCGTCGACGCTGCGATCCGCCTGGCGTCGGGACACCTCGGCAGTTGGGTCGCCCTCAACGCGCTGATCACGCTCCCCGCCGTCGCGTACTGGGCGCTCAATTTCGACGCGGTCGGCACACCGCAGGGGATGGCGGCGGATCATTACCGGACGTTCGGTATCCTCGCCCTGGTCAACCTCTTGATCGGCGGGCTCGCGACCGCGGCGGTGGTCGCGGCGATGTCCGAGGTGTACCTCGGCCGCGCGCTGCGGCTCGGGTCCGCGTTCCAGCGCATGCTCGCGCGCGCGCCGGTGCTGATCGTCGCGATCCTGGTGCGGTGGACCCTCCTGCTTCTCGGCACCCTGCTGTTCATCGCGCCCGGCATCTACATCGGGCTCCGCACGGTGTGCCTCGAAGCGGTGGCGATGCTCGAGCCTGAGCAGCGCTCACCCTTCAGTGTCTTCGGCCGCACCTGGTCGCTGGCGAAGAGCGAGGTGGCGCATCTCTTCGTCACGATGCTCCTCGCGATGGTGATCTACCTCGCGGGCTACGCGGTGTCCGAGGTGATCGTGCGCGTGCTCGGCGCGAGCGCCCCGGTGCTGAACTCGCTGCGCTCGCGCCGGCTGATCCAGACCGCGCTGCTCTTCTTCGTGCAGCCGATCATTCCGGCGACCGTCACGGTGCTCTACTACGATCTTCGCGTGCGGAAAGAGGCGCTCGACCTGGAACTGATGGCCAGTTCGCTGGAGGCGCCGGCGCCCTAGCTCCGTTCGGCCGGCGCGGACGGAGCGGGCGGCAGTTCATGCTTCTGCGTCACGCCGCCGGAGACGATGAACGCCATGACATCCGCGCTCTCCAGCTCGATGCGGCGCACGCGCGACCGTGGAACCACGAACAGGTTGCCGGCGAAGTTGTAGCTCTCCGGGAGATACACGGCGACATGATCGCTGAGACCGAAGTCGGTCATCGACTCGCTCGTGACGAAGCCGATCGCCATCACCACACCGTCGGGCTGCAACTGCACGAGCACCGGCTTGTCGAAGCGCCGCTTCTCGCCCACGAACGCGCTGAGCAGGTCCTTGCTGCTCGAGTAGAGCAGCCGCACGAACGGCAGCTTGCGCATCAGCTCTTCGAACATCGCGAGCGCCTGTCGCGCGAAGATGTTCGTTGCGATGAATCCGATGAGCGTGATCGCCGCGATCGTGATGGCGAACCCCACGCCCGGCAGCGGGATCCGCAGCCAGCCATCGATGAAATGGAACGCGGTCCAGCCAATGTAGAGCGTGAGTGCTACGGGCGCCGTGACGATCAGGCCCCGCAGGAAATAAGCGACGAGTTTGCGCATGCCTACTCAGAAGGTGAGAGTCTACTGTCGCTTCGACTGCGCGTGTGGCGACAAGTACCACTGAAACAGCGCGTCTAGCAACTGAGCGTATAGTACTGCAGGGCGGGAGTGGGCGTCGTACCTACTTCCGCCATGCCGTACTATACGCTCAGCTGCTAGACGCGCCGTTTCAGCGGTACTAGGGCCCACACACGCACTTAGTGGATCGGTACCGATACCGCCGTCTTGTCCCACGACAGCGTAAGCCCCGCCGGCGTGAAGCTGTACTTGAGCACTTCCACCGCGGCGGGCAGCGTGGCCACGGTCATGTCCACGCGCGCGAGATCCATGGTGGGATCGTACTCGGTGCCCCACTCCTTGGTCTTCTTGCTGATCACGAGCTTCCACGACGTGGGATTCGGCACCATGAACAGCGTGTATTCGCCGGCCGGCACCGAAGTGCCGCCCATCATGATGTTCTTGCTCGTGGTGAATGTCGTCGCGGCGTTCGCGCCCGCACGCCAGATCACATCCCACGGCACGACGGTGCCGCCGAAGATCACGCGTCCACGCACGCTCGGCTGACTGTAGGCCACCATGAGGTCCGATCCGGCGATGTTCGCGCGCACGGTGTCGGCCTTCGAGAGTTGGCCGATCGGCCGGCTCGCATACGCCGCCGCGAAGGCGTTCACGTCCACGCTTGGCATGCGCGTCGCCACCACCTGCGTCGTCGAGCCCGGTGCATCGTAGCCAAGGATGTGCCCCTTCGCATCAATGTGTGCGCGCGCCATCCCGAGTTCGCTGCGGATCCGCACGGAATCCTTGCCCACGCGCGTCACCACCGTGGTGTAGACCGTCGTGTCGCCCATGAAGACCATCGGCACCGCGAGCGAATCCTTGCCGCTCGCCACGGCACGCATGACCACCGTCTCCCACATGCCGAAGCCGTTGAACATGAACGGCAGAATGGTCGGAGGCGCCTTGATGTGATACGTCTGCGTGCTGTCCACGGTGACGGTCACATGGATCGCGCCCGGCATCGGCGTCGCCGCGATCACACCCGACGGCTTGGTGCCGGCCGGTGCGCCGGCGCGCATCACGGTCACGTCGTACCTCGCGAGATTCCCGTCCTTGTCGAGCGTGAGCTCGTACGAACGGATCTGCGTCGCGCGGTCGCCCCGCACCACGCTCGTGCCTTTGAGCACGTTGCCGTCGCGCACGTAACTCTCGGCGGCGAGCGTGTCGCGGCCGATCGTCACCAGGAACGCGCCGGATTCCTTCGCCACATTGCGCGCCGCGGCGAGCGTACCGACCACCAGGAGTGCCGCGCCGAGCGCAGTCGCATGGCGGGAACTCCCCTTCACGAATGTGCGAACTGACATATTGACTCCCGTTCGAATGTTGCCCTGGGGGTGGACCAAGAAAGTAGCCGGTCTCGGCGCCAGACGCTCGGCATTAATGCCGAGAACCTCAGTTTGCGTCCGGAATCGGATAGATTGGATACACCGGTGTGCCTAGACTGGCCTCCAACCTGGAGGCCCCTATGACATCCGCCGTGCTTGCGATCTTCCCCCCTCGCATCATACCCGACGTGGAATCAGACCTGCGCTGGACCGCCGTGATCGCGCGCGATGCCGCCGCCAATGGCGCGTTCGTGTACGCGGTGCGTTCGACGCACATCTATTGCCGCCCCTCATGCCCGAGCCGGAAGCCGCGGCGCGAGAACGTCGCGTTCTTCCCGCGCGCCGAGGCCGCCGAAGCGGCCGGCTATCGCGCGTGCCGCCGCTGCCGTCCGGACGAAGGCGTGCTGAATGAGCTGGAGATCGTCGAATCGATCTGCCGTGAGATGGAGCGCGACGCGGAGAACACGCCGGAGCTGGCGGAGCTCGCCGCGCGCTCGGGCCTCGCACCGCACCGGCTGCAGCGCGCGTTCAAGCGTGCCACCGGCATCACGCCGCGCCAATACGCCGAAGCCTGCCGCATGCGCTCGCTGCGCGCGCGGCTCCGCGGCGGCGACGGGATCACGCGTGCGATGTTCGACGCGGGATTGAGCTCCACCAGCCGGCTGTACGAGCGCGCGCCGCAGCAACTCGGGATGACGCCGGGCAAGTATCGCGCGGGCGCGCCCGGCATGCGCGTCGCCTTCGCGGTGGTGGCGTCGCCGCTCGGCCGTCTGCTCGTGGCCGCCACGCCGCGCGGGATCTGCGCCGTGAGTCTCGGCGCCGACGACGGCGATCTCGAGCGCGCGCTGGCGCATGAGTTCCCGAGCGCGGAGCGCGTGCGCGACGACAAGGCGCTCGCGCCGTGGGTGGCCGTGATCCTCAAGCACCTGCGCGGTGAAGAGCCGCATCTCCATTTGCCGCTCGACGTGCGCGCGACGGCGTTCCAGCGGCGTGTGTGGCAGGCGCTGCAGCAGATCCCGTACGGTACTACCCGCACCTACAGCGCGATCGCGAAGGCGATCGGCAAGCCGACGGCGGTTCGCGCCGTGGCCCGCGCGTGCGCGACGAACCCGGCATCACTTGTCATCCCGTGCCACCGCGTGATCCGCGAGGACGGTGCGCTCGGCGGATACCGCTGGGGGATCGAGCGGAAGAAACGGTTGCTGGAGAACGAGGCCATGGGCCATCGGCCATCGACCATCGGCAAGGCATGAGGCGCGATGCACGCTGAGGCGGAGACCCACCTGAAAGAGAGCGATCCCGTACTGCGAAGGATCATCGAGCAGGTGGGCCCGTGCACGCTCGAGCCGCACAAGGAGTCGACGTACTTCCAGTATCTGCTGCGGAGCATCGTCTTCCAGCAGCTCGCGGGCGCGGCGGCGCGCACGATCCACGATCGCGTGATCGCGATCTACGACGGCCGCGCGCCCGAACCCGAGGACGTGCTCAAGACGCCCATGCGAAAGCTGCGCGCCGCGGGACTCTCGACGCAGAAGGCGAGCTACATCGTAGACCTCGCGCGCCGCGCCGCGAGCGGCGAGCTGCCGCTGCACACGATGGATTCGCTGACGGATGAAGAGGCGATGGAGGCGCTGGTGCAGGTGAAGGGGATCGGGCCATGGACGGCGCAGATGTTCCTGATGTTCCGGCTCGGCCGGCCCGACATCCTGCCCGATCTCGATTACGGCGTGAAGCTTGCGATGCGGGTCGCGTACCGCATGCGCAAGATGCCGAACGCGCGCCGCATGCACGCGATCGGCGCCGCGTGGGCACCGCACCGCACCGTCGCCACGTGGTACCTCTGGCGCAGTCTGGATCTTCCCGGCACGCGCCCGAAGCGGAAGACGGCGAAGAAGCGGCCGAAGGCGAAGAGCGGGCGCTCGGCGCCAGGCGCTAAGAAACGGCGGAAGTAGTGGCTGTCCCCGAATCCCGAGTCCCGAGTCCCGCGTACTTTGTTATCACCGCTCCCGGCTTGGAGGCGATCACCGCCGCCGAGATGACCGCGCTGGGACTGGAGCCCGGCGCCATCGAAGCCTGGCGGCATCAGCTTCGACGGACCGGCGGGCGCGCTCTACCGCGCGAATCTGCATCTGCGCACCGCGACGCGCGTGATCGCGCGCGTCGGCGAGTTCGAGGCGCGCCACTTCGCCGATCTCGAGCGCCACGCCAGGGCGCAGCCGTGGTCGCGGTGGTTGAGTGCGGCGCGCCCGGTGCGGCTGCGCGTCACATGCAAGAAGTCGAAGCTCTATCACAGCGGCGCCGTCGCGGAGCGCATCACGAACGCGATCGCGCACACGCTGGGTCGCGCGCCCGAGGCGGCGGCCGCGAGCGCCGGGGATGATGACGACAGCGGCGACGCGCAGCTCGTGATCGTGCGGTTGCTGCACGATCACTGCACGGTGAGCATGGACAGCTCGGGCGCTTTGCTGCATCGCCGCGGGTACCGGCTGGCCACGGCGAAGGCGCCAATGCGCGAGACGCTGGCCGCGGCGCTGCTCGCGGCGAGCGAATGGCCCGGCGACGCACCGCTCGTGGACCCCATGTGCGGGGCGGGGACGATCGCGATCGAGGCGGCCATGCTCGCGCGGCGGATGGCGCCGGGCGCGCGGCGTGATTTCGCGTTCATGCATTGGCCGGCGTTCGACGCGGCGCTTTGGAAGCGCATGCTCGACAAGGCGCGCGACCGCGAACTCCCGCGCGCGACCGCTCCCATTCTGGCGTCCGACCGCGACGCCGGAGCCGTTGCCGCGGCCCAGGCCAACGCCGAGCGTGCGGGCGTGGCGAGCGACCTGGAGATCACGCGCACCGCGCTCTCGGGGATCGCGCCGCCCGCGTCGCCGCGCGGGTGGTTGATCACTAATCCTCCCTACGGCGTGCGCGTGGGCGATCGCAAGGCGCTGCGCGATCTGTACGCACAACTCGGGAATGTCGCGCGGCGATCGTGCGCCGGTTGGACCATCGCTCTGCTGTCGGCCAGCGTGGAGCTCGAGCGTCAATTGCAGGTGCCGATGACCGTCGCGGTGAAGACGCGGAACGGCGGCGTACCCGTGCGGATCGTGACGGGGCTGATACCGGTCTGACCCCCCGCAACAACCGGTCTATTTGTCCTATAGACGTGCGCGACCGGGCGTTGTATGCTCCGTATCCCAACCGGTCAAAAGAACCCGTCCTGCCGGTCAATAAGCATGCCCTTCGTAGAAGGCACTCCTCCGAGCGAGCAGTCTCCCGCCGCATCACCGGCGTCGCCGAAGCGCGCATGGACGCCGCCGCGCTGCGAGGAATTGCCGCCGCTCACTGACCTCACGATGCAGCAAGGTTCCGGGATCCACGGCGGTGGAGGCGGAGGCGGCACGGTCTTTCCGTTCTAGCGTTCTTCATCAGCGATCACGGCAGGCACCATGAAGCACGCGACCCGCCCGGCCTATCCGCCCTGAGATTCCTTGCGCCGCTCGCCGGTTGCGCGGCGCTCTTGTACGGTTGCCAGGATGCGCTGCCCACCGCGCCGCGCAAGCCGCCGGTATATCTGGCGCAGGCGGTGCAGTGCACGGTGAGCGTGCCGCAGCAGAGCATGACCTGCAATTCGGGCGAGGCATCGATCGCCTCGTCGCCGGAACGCGCGCTCGCGGCGGTGAAGCTCGAGATGACGCGAAACCAGGGGCGTCCGGTCAGCGAGGCGCTCGTCGGCCATCCGTACGTCGCCATCACGTCGCAGAATTTCTTTCACGATGTGGCGGGCGACCGGATCCTCGCGGATGTGAAGGTGCAGAATCTCACCTCCGAACCGCTGGGCTCCGTCGACGGCACCACGTATGATGGCACCGGCGTGGACGTGTTCTTCTTCACGCCGCCTGCGGCGCCGGTGACGATCAACAACGCGACCGGCACCGGCACGTTCACCGACGACCAACCAGACTTATTTCGAGTATCCGCAGCTCGTTCCGGCGAACAGCTTCACCGCGCTGCAATCGTGGGTGTTCGGACTGCACGGCGCGACTTCGTTCACGTTCATCGTATTCGTGAGCGCCGCGGTCTACACGGATCCGGCGTTGGTGGTCATCCCGCCGCACACGCTTCCGAGTATCAGCGCCGGTTACGACCAGCTCTGCGCCATCCGCGGCGGCAATCAAGCCTACTGCTGGGGAACGGATTCCGCCGGTCAGTTGGGCGACGGCCGTTCGTCGGTCGCATCGCTGCCTGTCGCCGCGCTCGGCGCGCATGTCTACTCCATCGTCGCGGCGGGGCCGACGCACGGATGCGGCATCGAGTCCGGCACGTCCGCCGCTTTCTGCTGGGGCAAGGATTCCGCCGGTGCGCTCGGAGACGGAGGCAGCACGATACAAGGCGCGCCGACGGCGGTCTCCGGACAGCGCCTGTGGTCGGCGATCGGCGCCGGCACGAATCACAGTTGCGCGATCGAAACGGCGACGAACAACGCATACTGCTGGGGCGCCAATACCTCAGGTCAGCTCGGCATCGGCACGTTCATCGGGAGCCAATCCACGCCGACGCTGGTCATCGGCGGCCAGGTTTTCGCGTCGATCTCATCGGGACACAATCACTCGTGTGCGCTCACGAACGTGGGAGTGGCGTACTGCTGGGGCGCCAACAATCACCAGCAGATCGGCGATAACACGGCGACCAATCGGTCGGCTCCCACATTGGTGCTCGGCGCGCACACGTGGAAGAAGATCACCGCCGGAGGCGACCATACCTGCGGCATCGACACGAGTGACGCGGCGTGGTGCTGGGGCTCCGACGCCAATGGCGAACTCGGCGACAATGGCACGCTCACGGACAAGGGAGTGCCGACTCTCGTGGATGCGAGCTCGATGGGGCAACGTGAAGACCATCAGCGCCGGTTCGGACTTCACGTGCGCCGTGGACGTGACCGCCGCCGCGACCGGTTGGTGTTGGGGCGATGGCAGCGTCGGCCAGCTCGGCGACGGCAGCATCGCTTCGCCGATCAACTTTCCGACGGACGTCACGAGCAGCAATAAATGGACGTTCATCTCGGCCGGTGAGTCGCATGCGTGCGGGATCGACAACACGTCGCACGTGTACTGCTGGGGAGCGGGAGCCCGCGGGCAGATCGGCGACGGCGTGCTGAGTGAGGTGCTCCTCCCTGGAACGCAGGTCGGCAGCGACACCTACAGCGCCGTGGCCGCCGGCGGCGACTACGCGTGCGGCATCAGCGTGAGCAATCCGGGAACGGGCTGGTGCTGGGGGTACGCCATTCAGAGTACGCTGGCCAACGGGTTCCTGAACCAGCAGAGCGCCCCGCTCGGTGTGCTCGGCAAGAACGTCTTCAGTCAAGTCGTTGCGAGCCAGATCCACAGCTGTGCGCTGGACGCGGCGAATGCCGCATGGTGCTGGGGCGACAACTCCTTCAATGAACTCGGCACGGGAGACGAGACTTCCCATAGCGTGCCGGTGGCCGTCGCCGGCGGACATTTCTTCTCGCAGATCAGCTCGTTCTCCTTCGAGAGCAACTGCGCACGCGTGACGGGTTCCGGCGATCAGCCGGTGTTCTGCTGGGGTTTGAACGAGGACGGCGAGCTCGGCAACGGCACGACGAGCAGCGCGCCGATTCCCGTCGCGCCCACGGGGGCCATCACGACCTTCAGTGTGATATCGGCAGGGTACTCGCATACGTGCGCGGTGCGTTCGGCGGGCGCCACGTATTGCTGGGGAGCCAATGTCGTGGGCGAGCTTGGCGATGGCACCACGATGACGCAGCAACTCCAGCCTCACCTCGTTCCCGGCTTCAGCGGAACATCCATCAGCGCGGGCTTCGAGTTCACCTGCGCCATCGAGACCGCGGTCGCGCATCATGTTTGGTGCTGGGGGAACAACACCAACGGCCAACTCGGGATCAGCGGCACCGTCAATGCGACCGTGCCCACGGTGAGCAACAGCGTGAAGGCGTTCTCGCAGGTCACGACGGGAGCATTCCACGCGTGTGCGTTGGAGCAGGGCACCGGGAACGCCTACTGTTGGGGCGCGAACAACAAGGGACAGTTGGGCGTCGGGAGTTTCAACCAGAAGACGGTTCCCACTCTCGTTTCCGGTGCCGTCACGAGCTTCGTGAGCATCTCGGCGGGATCGGCGGACCCCGTGTCGGGATCGCCCATCACGTGCGCCTCCACCTCCGCCGGCGCCTCGTACTGCTGGGGCTCGAGCTACGGCAACGCGCCTACGCTCGTCACGCCTCCATGAGTTCCACGAGTTCCGCCGCGCAACTTCCGCGCTAGCTGCGTATGCTCCTCGGATTCGCGGTCACGCGTCATTGTAATCTTCGTTGTCCCCATTGTATCCGGGATGACGTCGTGACGGTGGGCGAACTCAGCGCCGCGCTCATCGGCCGCATCACGGGCGAAGCGCAGGCGCTGTTCGGCGAAGTGAAAGTGAGTCTCACCGGCGGCGAGCCGCTCATCCATCGCGATCTTGCGGGGATCGTCGCGGCGCTCCGTGCACGCGCGGTGCCGTGGACGATCGTCACGAACGGCTGGCACATGGCGCGCGCGCTGCCGATCCTCGAGACACACCCGCCCGCCGCGGTGCGGCTCTCGCTCTCCGGCGCGAACGAAGCTGTGCATGATGCCGAGCGCGGCGACGGCTCGTTCCGCCGCGTGCTCTTGGCCGCCGCGATCCTCACGAGCCGCCGGATCCCTTTCTCGCTCGGCATCCTCATCGATCGCCGCGACCGTGACGATCTGCGCGAGGCCGCTGATCTCGCCGAATCGCTTGGCGCGATGAGTCTCCAGGTGCTGTTCGCGCAGCCCGTGCCGGCGAGCGCCGCGCGCGGCTCCGATCTCACGCCGCACGACTGGCAGCAGATAGTGCGCGAGGTGCGCGCACTGGGCATGGAGCCGCACCGGCGCACCGCCGTCTCGCTCGATTTCGGCGCACCGCCATTCCCGGGAGAAGCGCCGCTCACCTGCGACACGTTCACGCACCGCCGCATCTATGTGAATCACAACGGCGAACTTTGTCTGTGCTGCCAGCTCTCGGAATATGGAGAGATCCCGACTGATGTCGTCGCCGATCTGAACTCCGTACCGCTCGCGGTCGCGTACGGCGCGTACACGCGTCAACTCGCGGAATTGCGCCGTGCCGCCGAACCCGAGGCAGGCGACGTGCTCGCAGAGTTTCCCTGTCTGCGGTGCGCGCGCACATCCGGCAAACTCGATTGGCTCGCGCGGTATCCGGAGAGCCCGTGGCACGATGCACCCGGCGTGCCCGCCCATGCGTAAACTCGCGTTCGCGCTCTTGATCCCGTTCCTGCTCGCGTCGTCGTGCGACGTTCCGGGGGTCACCGACACGTCGCCGATGATCGACGTCGCCGGACGCACGGAGCGCGGGACTATAGTGGTGCTGCGCCTGCTCGTCGCCGGCTCGCCCGTCGCCGGCGCCGCATTCTCGGTCCCTCCGGACGGGCACGCGTTCGTCCTTGAACGGAGACAGCCTCTTACTTGGTAGAGCCGGGACCCCTCACGATCGATGCGCGCGGGCTTCTCGGTGGGGACAGCGTGCACGCCACACGGACGATCACGATCGCCGCGGCGCCCACCATCGTATTCGACGGGCTGGTCGCCGGGAATCGCGACATCTATTCGGTGGGGCTCGATGGCAGTGCGCTCGTGCGCCTCACCACCGATCCAGGCGACGATGGGATGCCCACGGCGCTCGGCGCGACGGTGTATTTCATCAGCTCGCGCACCGGCACCGCCGAGCTGTTCACCGTGCCGCTCGCAGGCGGCGCGGACGCACCATTGGCCGCGAGCGCGCTCGCGGAGAGTCAGCCGGCCGCCGCGCCGAGTGGTTCGCATCTCGCGTACGTGGGCACGGATTCGTTCCCGCACATTTACGTTGCCGGCCTCGATGGCGGCGCTGTCGCGCGATTCGCGGCGGCCGACGCGGGATTCTCCGGCGCGCTGGAAGCCAGTCCCACCTGGTCGCCCGCTGGCGATCGCATCGCCTACACGACCACGCGTGACGGCGCCGCAGGGATCTATAGCGGCGCGATCAGCGGCGCCGCGGGTAGTGCGACGCAGCTCGTGAGCGGCGCGCACGGATACGCGAGCGTCGATCCGGCGTGGAATCCGAACGGACTCAGCGTCGCGTTCGCATCGAATCGCGATGGTCCCACGGATCTCTACCTGATCGTCATCGCGTCGGGCACGGTGACGCGCCTCACGACGCGCGGAAATGTGGGACAACCTGCGTGGCTCGCCGATGGCCGGCTGGTGTTCACCGAGTTCGTTCCCGGCGCGAACGGGCTGCGTTGGCTCGACCCCGCGGACACCAGCGTGATCCACATCATTCCCACCGGCCCGGGATCGGCCGAGCACGCGTCAGGTGTGCGATGAGCGCGGCGTCGCAGCGGCCGCTTCGCCCCGCGGAGAGCGTGCTCGTCGCACACCTGGACGGTGAATCGGTGCTGCTCGATCTCGAGAGCAAGCATTACTACCGCTTGAACGAG
This sequence comes from uncultured Gemmatimonadaceae bacterium, assembly GCA_963737845.1. Lineage (GTDB taxonomy): Bacteria > Gemmatimonadota > Gemmatimonadetes > Gemmatimonadales > Gemmatimonadaceae > DATKOH01. The sequence goes on from CAVTUD010000003.1 coordinate 1,166,969, forward strand.
AGCGGCTCGGCGATCTGGCGCGGCGTCGAGTCGGGTGCGGAGCCGCGTGCGATCGCCGACGCGCTCGTGTCCGCGTTCGACGTCTCGGAGTCCGAGGCGCGCGCGGCGGTCGAGGATCTGCTCGCGGACCTCAGGGCGAAAGGATTGCTCGTACCCAAGGCCGCCTCATGAGCCGCCTGCTTTCGGCGACACCGATCGCGCTCGAGGCGGATCGCTTCACGGCATCGTTGATGCGCGAGATGCTCCCCGCCGCGCGCGACAGCCGTGGTCCCGCTCTCGCGGGCCGCGTGCGCGCACTCCGTTCGTGGGATGCCGCTCCGCCGTCACCCGAGCGGGCGCCCACGCTGCGCGTGAGTGGCGTCGCGTTCTGGATCGATGCGCCGGCTTCGAGCCGAGTCGCATTCCGGAATGTCAGCGGCTCGGTGCACGGATCGATCGACCGGGCTTCGTCGCGCGCGGAGCTTCGCGTGTCGCCGCGCATCGCGGACGACGAGCGCATGGATCCGGGGATCGCGTTCGGGGTCGTGGTGTCACTTCTCGCGTCGCGCTTGGGCCACGCGCTCGTGCACGCCGCCGGCGTGATCGCGCCGAGCGGACGCGCCTGGTTGCTGGTGGGCGACTCCCATTCAGGAAAGTCGACGACCACCGCGACGCTCATCGCCGGCGGATGGGATTATCTCGGCGATGACTCGGTCGTCCTCTCGCCGGCGCACGGCGACGCGTCCGGTGCGCGTGTGCATGTCGAAGGTTGGCGCGTGCCGATCCGCGTCGACCGCGGCTCGATGGCCGGTGCGACGCGCGCCGATCGCGTCGAGGTCGACCCGCACGCACTCGGCGGCGGCCGGTGGCGCGCATCGGCGCCGCTGGGCGGATTGCTCTTCCCGTGCGTGGATCGCGCGGCGCGCACGACCGTCGCGCCGATCGCGCGCGCCGAAGCCTACGCCGCGCTCGTGCGGCAGAGTCCGTGGCTGCTCGCCGATCCCGCGAGCGCACCGCGCGTGAGCGAACTGCTCTCGGCGGCGAGCGTCCATTGCAATGCGCGCCTCACGCTCGGCGCAGACTGCTACGCCGATGCGGGGCGGATGATCGAGGTGCTCGGCGCGCTGACGGGCGTCTAGTCGGGCAGCAGCATCGAGAGCACCGTGCTCACGATGCTGATCACGATCGAGCCGATCACCGCCGGCCCGAATCCCGCGACGTGGAACCCGAGGCCCAGCGAACTCGACAGGGCGCTCGTGAGCATCAGCATCAACGCGTTGATGACGAGCAGGAAGAGGCCGAGCGAGAGCACGACCACGGGAAGGCTGAGCAGCGTGAGGATGGGCCGCACGAACCCGTTCACGATGCCGAACACGAGCGCCACGCCGGCGAGCGCGAGCACGCTGCCGTCCGTCGAGATGCCGGTCACCCAGCGCGACGCGACCCACAGCGCCGCCATGGTGATGAGGATGCGGATGACGAGCTTCATGTCGTGCCTCCGGAGGATGGGCGACTGGCCGCACTGTTAATCTGCGCGCGGCGCGGCGATCCGGCCACTTTAGCGACTACCACAGCGTGAAGTGCTGGTCGAGCGCCGCTGTGGAGTTCGTACCCCCCACGAGAATGAAGCGGTCGCCGCGCTCGACGACGAGATCGGGCCGCGGCGCGAGCATGTGGTCGCCGCGCAGCACCGTCAGGATCGATGTGTTGCTGAGCGCGAGGTGCGCGGACGCATCGCCGAATGTCTGCCCCACGAGCGGGCTCGCGGGGCGCAGACTGGCCACCACCAAGCGGCGTCCGCCCGGCAGATCCACCGGGATGCCGGCGCGCAGCTGCGACATCAACTTGCGCTCCTCCTCCGCCGAATCGTCGCGGAACCCGCGGTCCCGCAGGATCTGCAGCGCGATCTCGAGATGATGCTCGTGGTGCGCCGGAGAATCGGCGCTGCTCTCCACCTGGGCTTCGTACATGCTGCGGAACTTCACGTGTCGCGAGAGCCTCCGCTGCACGAGATAGCTGAGGATCACGGCGAGCGTGGCCGGTACGAGCAGCGTGTATCCGCCCGTCATCTCGGTCACCATCATCATCGTCGCGATCGGTACGTGCGCCGCGCCGGCGAAGACGGCGGCCATCCCGACCACGACGAACGGCGCGGCCGGAAGGTGCGCGAGCGCGGCGAACGCGCCGCCGAGCATGGCGCCCGCGAACAACGTGGGCGCGAACACGCCGCCGGAACCGCCGGAGCCGACGCTCAGGCTCATCGCGATCACCTTGGCGAGCACGAGCAGGGCGAGCACGCCGAGCGTCAGCTGGCCGTCGATCGCCTGCTGCATCCAGCCGTAGCCGCCGCCGATCACCTTCGGCACGGCCACTGCCAGCAGCCCCATGAGCAGTCCGCCGATCGCCGGCTTGAGGAAGGGTTTCACCGGCAGGCGCTGGAACCACTGATGCGTTCCGTAGAAGATCGCGGGCGTGATGGTGGCGAGCACGCCTGCGGCGGCGCCGAGCAGGATATACCAGCCGTGCTCGAGCGTGCCGGGCACCTGGTCGGCGAGGTCGGAGAACCGGAAGAGCGGCTGCCAGCCCACGACCATCCCGTTCACGGCGTACGCGACGATGGCGCCGAGCGCGGTATAGAGTAGTGCGCCGGGTTCGAACTCCATGTCAGCGTACAGGATCTCGACGGCGAGCAGTGCCGCGCCGATCGGCGATCGGAAGATCGCGGAGAGTCCCGCCGCCATGCCGACGAGCAGCAGGATGCGCCGCTCCTCGCCGGTGCGGCCCGTGAGCGTGGCATACACGGAGCCGACGCCGCCCGTGATGAGCGCCATCGGTCCCTCACGTCCCGCCGACCCGCCCGATCCGATCGTGATGGCCGACGCGATGAGTTTCACGAATGGGATCCGCGCGCGCATCTCGCCGTCGGTGCGGTGGAAGGCGCGGATCACCGCGTCGGTCCCGTGGCCTTCCGCCTCGGGCGCCAGCTTCGAGGCGAGCACACCAACGAGGAGCCCGCCGAGGGCCGTCGAGATGGGAACCAGCCAGAGTCCGTACGGGCCGATGATCTCGATCGGCGACCCGCCCTCGTTCGGCAGTCCCGGTGGATGGTAGCCGGCGATCCCCCAGAGCATCAGCCGGTCCATCAGGCGGAGGAACGCCGTGAACATCTGCGCGAACACGGCGCCGGCGACGCCCAGCGCGATCGTGTCGATCAGCAGGCGCCGCGCGCGCGCATCCACGGAGCGGCCGGGTGCAACGAAGAGCGCGTCGCGCGAGAGGGCGGGGAGGCGCACGGGTCAGCGCCGCTTCCGCGCGGGCGGGTCTTCGAACAGCAGCGACGCAGCGCCCGGCGCGAGCTTGAGCGTGCGCGCGAGCGACCGCAGCCCGCGCGCGAGCGCCCGCGTGTCGGCGTCGGAGAGCTCCTCGAGGGCGCGGATCACGCGCGCCGTGGTGGGGGCCGGCGCGTGGCGCAGCACGCGACGGCCGGCCGCCGTGAGCGACACCGTGACGCTGCGCGCATTGGCGGCGGAGCGATGCTTGCGGGTGAGCCCGGCACGCGCCAGCCGCTGCACCACGATCGACGCGGTGCTGGCGCTCGTGCGCGCGCTGTCGGCGAGGTCGTTCACGGAGAGCGGCCCGCGCGACCGGAGTTCCTGCAGGAGGAAGAGCTGCGCGTTCGTGATGCCCGTGCGCGACTCCACCGTGCGCGCCGACCGTCGCAATTCTTCCACGATGGCCCGCAACAGAGCGAGCGCCTGGGACCGGGCGCGGGAAGGCGGGCGCTTCACGCCGGGCGGACTGGGAACATTTGTGTTGACGTCAACATAATATACATTGGATTCGCCCGCCACTCTCACGTCTTGGAGGTACGGCCATGTTCCGCACGACGCTTCACCCGTTCTGGCGCATCACCGCGACGGCGGTCATCGCCGCCGCCGCGTCCGCCTGCGCGCACCACACTCCGCCACAGGTCGCGGTCGCGCCCGCGCCCGCCGCGAAGCACAGCACTGCTTGGGAGGATTCGGTGACGCTCGCGAAAATGCATGCCGATGCCGCCGCCGCCGCGGACCGCCGCGCCGCTCTCGAGCGCCAGGCCGCTGCTGACCGCGCATCACTCGAACAGCTCACGTTCTTCCCCTTCAACGTCGCCGCACTCAGCGATTCCGATCGCGCCGTGCTCGACGCCAAGATCCCCGTGCTCCAGGCGAACCCCGGCCTCGTCATCCGCATCGCCGGCAACTGTGACGACCGCGGCTCGGAGGAATACAACGTCGCGCTCGGCGAACGCCGCGCGGCCGCGGCGAAACGCTATCTCGTGGACCGCGGCATCGACGCGGCGCGCATCCAGATCATCAGCTACGGAATGGAGAAGCCCCTCGAACAGGGCGACAATGACAAAGCCTGGGCGATGAACCGCAACGATCAATTCGTCGTGGTCGCCGGACAGATCCAGGCGAACACCGCGCACAACTAACTCGAGGGCGGACGGGCGCCGGCGCGATCCGCGCTACGGCGCCCCGTCCGCGGGAGGCTGCAGTTCCCGCAGGTCGCGCAGCTCGGGCCACCACCGCGCGACCCCCGCCACCACGAGCAGCGTCGCGATGCCGCCGCCCACCACGCTGATCACCGGCCCGAACAGCGCGGCGGCCGCGCCCGATTCGAAGCCGCCCAGCTGGTTCGATGTGTCGATGAACAGACTGTTCACCGCGCTCACGCGGCCGCGCATCACATCGGGCGTGCGCACCTGCACCAGCGTCTGGCGGATCACGACGCTCACCATGTCGAACGCGCCGGCGACGATCATCATCACGAGCGACAGCGGATACCAGGTCGAGAATCCGAAGATGATCGTCGTCACGCCGAAGCCCGCCACGGCCCAGAGCACGCTGCGTCCCGCACGACGCATCGGACTCCCATGCGCCATCACGAACGCGATCGCCACGGCGCCGAGCGCCGGCGCCGCGCGCAGCCAACCGAACCCGGCCGGACCCACATGCAGGATGTCCTTCGCGTAGATGGGCAGCAGCGTCATCGCGCCGCCGAAGAGCACGGCCAGGAGATCGAGCGTGATCGCGCCGAAGATCACCGGATCGACGAACACGAAGTGGAACCCGGCGAGCAGCGTGTCCATCGACATTGCCGCGGCGGCGCGCGGCGCGACGCGTCCCCGCAGCACCGCCAGGCACACCATGAAGCACAGCATGAGCGCGGCATCGCACAGGTACACGGGGCCCGCGCGATGCGCGACCGCGATCACCGCGCCGCCGAGCGCCGGACCGATCACGCTCGCGGCCTGCCACCCCGTGCTTCCCCACGTCACCGCGTTCGCGAAGTGCTCGCTCGGCACCAGCTGCGGCAGCATCGCCGCCGACGCCGGGCGATGGAACGCGAGCGCCACGCCCACCGCGAACAGGCACACGAACATCAGCCACACCGGCGCCTGCGTGTACGAGATCCACGCGAGCGCCAGCGACGTGAGGATCAGCATCGCGAGCGAGAGCATCACCACCGTGCGGCGGTCGAAGCGGTCGGCGGCGTGTCCCGCCGGCAGCACCAAGAGGAAGATCGGCACCACCTGCACGAGTCCGACCATGCCGAGCGCGAACGCCGAGCGCGTGCGTTCGTACAATTCCCAGCCGATCGCGACATCGAGCATCTGCGCACCGATCACGCTCAGGAACCGCCCGCCCAGGAAGAAGCGGTAATCGCGCGATGCGAGCGCGGCGTACGGCCGCGACGCCGCGTCCCGCTCCTCAGTGGCTCGCGGCACGATACACTGGGCGTCCGTCGAAGAGCGTGAGGATCACGCGCGCCTTGTGCACCTCGGTGGCCGCGATGGTGTCGAGATCACGGTCGATCACGATCAGGTCCGCCGCCTTGCCCACGGTGATCGATCCCGTGGTCCGCTCCTGGAAATTCGCGCGCGCTCCCTGGATGGTGTACGCGTCGAGCATGACATCGAGCGTCACGGCTTCATCCGGCAGCCACGGATCGCCAGGCGGCGCATCGGGGTCGCGCCGGGTCACGCCCACCTGGATCGCTTGCAACGGATCCATCGAGCTGACGTTCCAGTCACTGCCGCCCACGATCGTGCCGCCCGCGCGCCGCACCTCTCCCATCGGATACAGTCTCGCCGATCGCTCGGGACCGAGCACCGGCTCGGTGAGGTCGCGGATGTAACTGTCGCGATAGGCCCAGAGCGCCTGGAAATTCGCGAGCACGCCGAGTTGCGCGAATCGCGGGATGTCTTTCGCATCGATCATCTCGAGATGCGCGATCTGATGCCGTGAATCGCGCGGGCCATTCGCGGTGCGCGCCGCGGCGAATGCATCCAGCGCCTCGCGCACTGCACGATCGCCGATCGCGTGCACGTGCACGTGGAAGCCCGCGCGGTCGAGCGCGATCACGATGGAGTCCATCGCGGCCGGTGCGATCTCGGTGGGCCCGAGGCTCTTGGTGCCGACGTAGGGCTCCAGCAGCGCCGCGGTGCCCGATTCGATCACGCCATCGGCGAAGATCTTCGCGCTGATCGGCCGCACGTGCGCCGACAGATATCGCGCGCGCCATTTCTCCATGTGCTTCACCTGCGCCACACCGCCCGCGGGATCCACCAATATCGCGGCCACGACGCGCACGGTGAGCGCGTGCTCACGCTCGAGCGCCGCGTACGTCATGAGGTCCGACGAGTCCACGCTCGCATCCTGCATGGACGTGATGCCCAGCGAATTGGCGAGCTTCATCGCGGCGAGCAGCCCGCGCCGGTATTCCGCCGGCGTGCGCGGCGGCAGATGCGCGCTCACGAGCGACACCGCCGCTTCGCGCAGTGTGCCGTTCGGCGCGCCCGACGCATCGCGCTCAATGCGGCCGCGCGGCGGATCGGGCGTCGCGGCCGTGACGCCGGCGATCGCGAGCGCTCGCGAATTGACCCACGCTGAATGCCCGTCGGCCGCGCGCAGGAACACGGGGCGGCCCGGCACGAGCGAGTCGAGCAGTTGCCGCGATGGATTCGCCGCGGTGAAGATCGGGAGCGCCCAGCCGCGCCCGCGGAGCCACCCGGTGCCGGGATGCTCTCTCGCGCACTTCCGAATGCGTGCCTCCAACATCGCGCGCGTGCTGTCGTCGTCGAGCACACAATCCGCGAGCGCCATGCCGCCGCTGATCGGGTGCAGATGGCTGTCCTGGAAGCCGGGCAAGAGCGTCTTGCCGGCGAGTTCGACCACGGTCGTACGCGGCCCGATGAAATGCGCGGAACCGGAATCGTCGCCCACGTACACGATCTTCTCACCGGCCACCGCCGCGGCGGTGGCGTGCGGGTGCGCGGAATCCGCGGTGTACACCGTGCCGCCGCGGAACACGAAGTCGGCTTCGCTCTGCTGCGCGCGCGCACACACAGGTGCGGCGGCGAGGCACGCCAATAGGGCGCGCCGCCATGCGAACGTCACGGCTCCCACTCCTTGAGTAGTTGGTCCACTTGGCTGTCGTAGGAGTAGGCGGCCGCGGTGAGCAGCGCACCGCCGATCAGCATCGCGAAATCAAGCGCCGTGAAGGTGCCGTTCCGCGGAGCGTTCGGTGCGACTCTCTCGTTCACTCGCGCCATCGTGATCTGCACCGGCAGCACCGGCAGCAACAGCGCGACGCCGGTGAACCACGCGGGCAGCCCCACGAACAGCGCGATGTGCGCGATGAGATAGACGGCGGCCACACCGACCGCGCTCCATCCGCGCCATACGCCGCACTCCGCCGCGCTCTCCCGCGCGCGCTCGAACAAACGATACGACGCCAGCGGCGCGAACAGCACGCGCCACGTAGGACTCACGGCCTCACCGCGCAGATCATGCAGCCGGCGCCAATTCGCCCAGAGCCAGTAGTACTGGTACATGCCCAGCGTGCCGACGGTCATCACCACGAACTTCGTGGTCGTCACGGGCCACCAGGGTGCCGGCGCGTCGGGCGTCTCGCCCGTCACGCTAGCCGAGCTTCTCGAGTTCGTCGCCGAGCTCGGCGGCGGTGGCCGGGCGTTCGTTGCGGTCGCGCGAGATGGTGCGCACGATCAGCGCCGAGAGTGCGGCCGGCACTTCCGGGTTCACCTCGATCGGCGGACGCGGCGGCTCCGAGAGCATCTTGCCGATGAGCACCGTGGCCGAGTCGGCCGACCAGGGGCGCCCGCCGGTGAGACACTCGTAGAGCACGATGCCCGCCGAGTAGATGTCGGCGCGCGCGTCGATCTCGTCGCCGAGCAGCTGCTCGGGCGCCATGTATTCCGGCGTGCCCACCACCATGCCGGTGCGCGTCATCCCCTGCTTCCGCTCGGTGAGACGCGCGATGCCGAAGTCCATCACCTTCAGCACGCCGTCGGGCTGCACCACGAGGTTCTGCGGCTTGATGTCGCGGTGGATCACGCCCTCTTCGTGCGCCACCTGCAGCGCGCGCGCGAGCTGTTTGCCGATGGTGATCGTCGCGGCCGGCGGGATCCGCCCTTTCTTCTGAAGGAGATCGGAGAGTGACGTGCCGGCGATATACTCCATGGTGATGTAGTGCGTGCCGTCCGCCTCGCCGATGTCGTGCGTGCGCACCACGTTCCGGTGCGAGATCTTGCGCGCGAGGCGGATCTCGCTGCGGAAGCGCTCGAGTGCCGTGGGATCGTTGCTCAGGAAGTCCGCGCGCAGCGTCTTGATCGCGATCGGCTCTCCGAGCTGCGTGTCGGTGGCCTTGTAGACGGTGCCCATGCCGCCCTGTCCGAGCGTGCTCAGGATCTGATAGCGTCCGGCGAACAGCGCGCCCTGCGTAATGGCCTTGCTCGTCGCGACCGTCGCCGCGTTCGCGAGCGCCTCGGCCTTCTCGCGATTCACGGCCGTTCGCTCGCCGCTCGTCTTGAGGGTCTGCACCAGCGCCTGCTGGTCGCGCAACTCGGAGAGCAGGGCGGTGAACGCGCCGGCGAGCTCGCCGATCTCGTCCCGCGATTTGATCGCGGGCGGCGCACTGTAGTCCCCTTGCGCCGCGCGCCGCGCCGCGGCCACGAGCGTGCCGAGCGGACGCGTGATACCGCGCGCGAGCAGGATCGAGCAGATGATCGCGAGCAGGATGCCGATGCCGGCCGCGAGAAGCAGCCCGTTGCGGACCTCCGTCAGCGCCGCCGACTGCTTCGCGCGCACCCGCAGCGCGATGAAACCACCGAGCGCGCGTCCGCTCGCCGACAGGAGCGAGTCGTCGCGCGCGAGATACTGCGTGCCGCTGATGGACACGATCCGTTGATCGTAGGCCGTGTCCGTCGGGAGCCGCGTCTTGATGTGCAGCGCGATGGGCGCGCTGAGCTCGTTGCCGCGTTCCATCGTCGTCGCGGCCACGCGCGCGTTCTTCGCGGAATCGAAGGTGAAGAACACGATCTCGCTGGTGGTGACCGATTTCACCGCGTAGGCGAGCGAGTCGGTCACGTTCTTGGCGGCCATGAGCGCGCCGATGATCTTGCCGGGCGGCACGATGATCGGCACGGCGACCGCCTGGAACAGGATCGTATCCTGCGAGATGCCGTAGGCGGTCATGTTCTGCCCCTCCAGCGCGCCCGCGATGAGGGGCGACTGTGCGAGCGACACCATCGGCGCGGCCGGCATGTCGCTGCGCGCCAGGCGCACGCCCGCGCTGTCGGTGATCTGCACCCACGTCGCGCCCGAGCGTTCCGCGGCCTCACGCGCCTGGTCCGTGAGCGTGCCGGGTTTGGCGTGCAGAACGAGATCGCGGAACACCGGACTCTGCACGAAGGTCGTCGCGCCGCGCAGCAGCGTTTGCTGCTGGCCGCTGAGCAACGTACTCGCCGTGCGCGCGCCCTGCGCCACCGACTGGTCGACCGCCGCCCGCGCCGCGTTCTCGGCCGCGTGGTAGCTCAACCGCGTGGACACGCCCATCGCCACGATCACGGCGGCGGCGGTGCCGAGGAATATCTTCCACGCGATCGGGAAACTCGCGCGCTGCTCATTCTTGTCGGCCATCGTTAGTACTTATCCCCTTGGGCTTCGTAGTCCAGCCCCTGCTTGTTCTTATGCGCCTCGAGCCGGAAGCCGCGCGCATCGAGTTGGACGTTCTCTCCCGAAAGCCCGGCCGCCGGCACGGTCACCTGCCGGAGCAACTCGCCGCCGCGCTCGTGCCAGATATGCAGCGTATACGCGCCCGCGGGTACCCCCGCGATCGTGAACGAGCCATCCGATCCAGCCTGCGTATACCATGGCGTCGCCAACACGACGATGACGGCCGACATCTGCTCATGGATGTTGCAATACACGGGATAGACGCCGGGCTTCTTGAGCACCTGCTGGATCGTGCTGCCGCGATCCGAGAGCCCGTAGTCGAACGTGCCGATTGCCGTATTGGAGAACGCGTTGTGCTGGAAGGGATCCTGGTTCTGGAACTGGACGGTGCTGCCCTCGGTCACGATGGTGATGTGCGGCACGAACTCGCGCCCGTGCATGGTGATCAGTGCATGCGACGGATGACTCGGCGCGGGCTTGCCGGGCGCGAGCTCCAAGTAGACCACCGTGTTCGCGAGGTCGGTCGTGTTCTTCCCCTTCTTTTCGAGGATCGAGACCTGCCCGCTCACCGCGCCCTGCGCTGGGAGTGCGCCGCACGCGAACGCGATCGCGCACACCACCGAAACCGCTCGAATTGGGAGGACTGTCATGACTCTAAGACTCCGCGCGGCCGGAGGATGTCACCGCTGTCTTGCCGAATCGAGAATGTGCCGTGCGGCGCGCGATGCCGTCAAGCGGACGCGAAATGGCGCGTGTCGTCCCTAGTACCGCTGTAATAGCGCGTATAGCAACTGAGCGTATGGTACGGCAGGGCGACAGTGGTCGCGGAACCCACGTTCGCCGAGCCGTACCATACGCTCAGTTGCTAAACGCGCTGTTTCAGTGGTACTAAGGCCTACACGCGCCCCTTCAGCACTGTTGAACTAATCGTGCCCGCAATTAGATTGGTTCACAACTGAACCCGCGGCGATTTGTTGCGATTGCGGCCGCGTTAGAAATCCTGCTAAACCGCTCGCGTGCAGAATGCATCTCAGCCCGGGGGCGGTGGTCGCCTGCCGGGCTTCATCATATCCGGCGGGCACTACACTGGAGCCCGTTCCGTCATGACGCATTCCGCCGGCGACTCGTACGTCTTCTCCAGCGAGTCCGTATCCGAAGGGCACCCCGACAAACTCGCCGACCGCATCAGCGACCGGGTGCTCGATCATTTCCTCTCGCTCGACCCGAAGTCGCGCGTCGCGTGCGAGACGCTCGTCACGAAGAACTACGTCTGCATCGCGGGCGAGTGGCGGTCCAACGTGAGCGTGCCCAACGCGGACATCGAGCGCCTCGCGCGCGAGGTGATCCTCGAGACGGGATATGACGGCTTCGACGGGCGGTTCGGCCACAAGACCGCGGTGGTCGACATCCGCCTCCAGCCGCAGGCGTTCGAGATCGCGCACGCCGTGGATGAGAAGGCGAGCGCCGAGCTGCAGGGCGCCGGCGACCAGGGGCTGATGTTCGGGTTCGCTTGCGACGACACGCCGTCGCTCATGCCGGCGCCCATCATGTACGCACACGCGATCGTCCACGAACTCGCGCGCGCGCGGAAGGCGAAAGAGATCCCGTGGCTGCGCCCCGACGCGAAATCGCAGGTGTCGATCCGCTACCACGGTACCCGACCCGCCGAGGTCACGCGCGCGGTGGTCTCCACGCAGCACGATCCGTCGGCGACACAGAAGATGATCCGCGAATACGTGATCGAGCAGCTGTTGCCGAAAGTGATCCCGGAGGCGCTGCTCACCACGGGATGGAAGGATCGCGTGCTCGCGAATCCGTCGGACGCCTTCACCGAGGGCGGTCCCGCCACCGACACCGGACTCACGGGCCGCAAGATCATCGTCGACAGCTACGGCGGCTTCGCGCGTCACGGCGGCGGCGCGTTCAGCGGCAAGGATCCCTCCAAGGTGGACCGCTCGGCGGCGTACGCCGCGCGTTGGGTGGCGAAGAACATCGTGGCCGCAGGACTCGCCACCAAGTGCGAAGTGCAGGTCGCGTACGCGATCGGCGTTCGCGAGCCCGTGTCGATCATGGTGGACAGCTTCGGCACGTCGAAGCTCTCGCGCGCCGAGCTCGATGCGCGAGTCGCGGCGGCGTTCGATCTCACGCCGTTCGGGATCATCCGCGATCTGCAGCTCGAGAAGCCCATCTACTACTCGACCGCGGCGTACGGGCACTTCGGGCGCGAGCCGGGCGAGGTGAAGGGCGGGTTCAGCTGGGAAGCTCCGTCGCGCGTGAAGGAGCTGAGGTCTAACGGCTAACGTCAGACGTTCGCCGTTAGACAATATCTCGGCTGACTCGCACCTTCTTGTCAGGGCGAGTCGTGCGAGCTAGCGTAGTCCTGAGATGATCACGATCGCAGTGCCGTCGGAGACGACGGCCGACGAGGCGCGCGTTGCGCTCGTGCCCGAGAGCGTGGCCAAGCTCGTGAAGGCCGGCGCGCGCGTCGTCGTGCAGCGCGGCGCCGGCGATCCTGCGGGGTTCCCCGATGATGCCTATGTGAAGGCGGGCGCCACGCTCGCCGCCGATGCGGCGGCCGCGTTCGCCAATGCCGCCGTCGTCGTGCACGTGCGCCGCCCCACATCACAGGAGGCGGCGCTTCTGCGTGAGGGCACGGTGCTCATCGCGCTCCTGCAACCTTCCGCGAGCGCCGATCTCTTCGCCGCGCTTGCCGCGCGCAAAGTGAGCGCGCTCGCCCTCGAGCGCGTGCCGCGGATCACGCGCGCGCAATCGATGGACGTGCTCTCATCGCAGAGCACGGCGAGCGGGTACAAAGCGGTGCTCATCGGCGCCGCCGCGCTCGGGAAATTCCTGCCGATGCTCACCACCGCCGCCGGCTCGATCCGCCCTGCCCAAGTATTCGTCATCGGCGCCGGCGTCGCCGGACTCCAGGCGATCGCCACCGCGCGACGCCTCGGCGGCGTCGTCTCCGCGTTCGACGTGCGCGCGGCTGCCGCCGAGCAGGTGAAGAGCCTCGGCGCGACCTTCGTCGCGACCGATCTCGTCTCCGCGAGCGCGGAAGACAAGGGCGGCTACGCGAAGGCGCAGGCCGAGGACGAACGCGCGCGCACGCTCGACGCGATCGGCAAGCATATCGTGTCGCAGGATCTCGTGGTGACCACCGCGCTCATTCCGGGCAAGCCGGCGCCGGTGCTGATCACCGCCGCGATGGTGAAGGGCATGCGGCCCGGCGCCGTGATCGTGGACCTCGCCGCCGAAGCCGGCGGCAACTGCGAGCTCACCAAGCCGGGCGAGACCGTCGTCGTGAACGGCGTCACGATCATCGGCGCGATGAACCTCGCGGCCACGGTGCCGCTGCACGCGAGCGAGATGCTGAGCCGCAACGTGCTCACGCTGCTCCAGCACTTGATGAAGGAAGGCGCGATCGCGATCGATCCCGCCGAGGAGATCACGAAGGCGATGCTCGTCACGCACGACGGAGCGATCCTGTGAGCCTCACACTGCTGCAGCTCTACGTGTTCGTCCTCGCCGCGTTCGTCGGGTTCCTGGTGATCACGCGCGTGCCGCCGTTGCTGCATACGCCGCTCATGAGCGCGACGAACGCCATCAGCGCGATCAGTCTGGTGGGCTCGCTCGTGGCCGCGGGCTCGAACAAGGGCACCGTGTCCACCGTGCTCGGCTTCATCGCCGTCGCGGCCGCGATGACCAACGTCGTCGGCGGTTTCATCATCACCGACCGCATGCTGAAGATGTTCAAGCGCGAGCCCATCGCGCCGAAGTCGAGTCCCGAGTCCCAAGCCCCGAGCAGCAAGTAGCATGCGCGAACTCTTCACCCAGGGGAGTTACCTCGCCGCATCGGTCCTCTTCATTCTCGGACTGAAGAGCCTCACGCATCCCGATACCGCGCGCCGCGGAATGCAGTTCGCCGCCGTCGGCATGCTCCTCGCGATCGTCGGCACGCTCGTGCAGTACGAGATCGTGCGCTACGACTGGATCCTCGCCGGCCTCGCGGTGGGCACGGTGATCGGCGTCCCGCTCGGCGTGTACGTCCCGATGACCGCGATGCCGCAGCGGATCGCGATCTCGCACACGTTCGGCGCGCTCGCCGCGACGCTCGTCGGCATCGCGGAGTTCTGGGTGCACGGCCCCGAGATCGGCCACGCGAAGATGGCCGCGCTCGGCTTCGAAGTACTGTTCGGCGCGCTCACGGTGACCGGCAGCTTCATGGCCTTCGGCAAGCTGCAGGAGATCATCACCGGCCGCGCCGTGACGTATCGCGGGCAGAACGCGGTGAACCTCGCCCTGTTCGGCACGACGCTCGTGATGTTCGGCTATCTCATCGCGAATCCGTACAGCCCGACGATCTTCTTCACGATGATCGGACTGAGCCTGTTCATCGGCATCTTCATGGTGCTCCCGATCGGCGGCGCCGACATGCCGGTCGTCATCTCGCTGCTCAATTCGTACGCCGGCCTCGCGAGCTCGGCCACCGGTTTCGCGATCGGGAACAACGTGCTGATCATCGCCGGCGCGCTCGACGGCGCGAGCGGGTTCATCCTCTCGATCATCATGAGCAAGGCGATGAACCGCTCGTTCGGCAACATCATCTTCGGCGCGTTCGGCGCGGCGGCGCCCAAGAGCGAGAAGACGGCGACCGGATTGAGCGTGAGTCCGATCAGCGCGGAAGACGCGGCGATCCAGCTCGCGTACGCGAAGCTCGTGATCGTGGTGCCCGGCTACGGAATGGCGGTGGCGCAGGCGCAGCACCAGGTGCGCGAGCTCGCGGAGCTGATCGAGAAGAAGGGCGGCGAAGTGAAGTACGCGATCCACCCGGTGGCCGGCCGCATGCCGGGCCACATGAACGTGCTGCTCGCCGAGGCGAACGTGCCGTACGACCGGCTGTACGACATGGACGAGATCAACTCGGAATTCGAGCGCGCCGACGTGTGTCTCGTGATCGGCGCGAACGACGTCGTGAACCCCGCCGCGCGCAACGACAAGAGCAGCCCCATCTACGGCATGCCGATCCTGAACGCCGACAAGGCGCAGCGCATCATCGTCATGAAGCGGAGCATGAATCCGGGATTCGCAGGGATCGAGAACGAGCTGTTCTATAATGAGAAGACTTCAATGCTCTTTGGGGACGCCAAGGCTTCTCTCTCAAAGCTCGTTGCCGAGGTCAAGCAAGCTTGAACTACAGACTGAGACGTTAGACTTAGACGTTAGAAGGCCGCGCGGAACCGAGATCGACGCGAAGGGTAGGCAACCCATGCGAAAATGGATCGTTGCCGCCGCGGTAGGCTTTCTTGCGCTGCCCGCCGCCGCGCAACCCGGGCTGCCGCCGGGCAACATCCCCACCCGCACGATCGAGACGCACCCGATCAGTGATCCGGAGGGATCACTCATGGGGTACTACTCTGCTCTCACGATCTTCGCGCCCGACGGGGCGCCGTCACCGTCCAAGGCGTGGACAGTGGACCTCACGGCGAACCTCGGCTACGTGCCGCCGCTCAGCTACGATCAGCGCACCGCGGGGCGCGACAAGCCAGAAGCCACGAACCTCACGACGGTCTTCGGATATCCGAAGGTCACGCTCTGGCTGCCGTACGGCGTGGGCGTCGAAGCCGCGTACACGCCGCAGGTGGATGTGAACGGCGCGGTGCCGCACATCTACTCCTTCGCCGCCGACTGGCACGTGGCCACGTGGAAGTCGATCGTCCTCGTGCCGCGGCTCACGTATACCGGCGGCTACATCGAGGGACCGATCACCTGCAACGCGAGTCTCGCGACCAGCGGCAACGAGAGCTGGGAATTCTACTGGGAGAAGATCTGTAATAGTCTCGAGAGCCACGACCGCTTCGAGCCGGACCAGTGGACGCTCGAGTTGAACGGCACCGGTTCCATCATGGGCGGCAAGGTGCTCCCCTTCGCCGGGTTCGGTGTGGTGCAGTACAACTCGACGTTCGACATCCAGGTGCAGAACGGCATGGGCGGCATCGACACCGATCATCCGATACTCAAGAATGAGCGCGACCAGAGGCTACGGAACGATCGGCGCGACGTGGGTCGCGTCGAGCCTGTTCCGCTTCGGCGGCGCGCTCTTCTGGGCGCCCGGCTCCGTCTTCACGGGCCGGCTCTCGGCAACGCTGAGGCTGAACGACAAATGAGCGCCAGTCGATATCTCATCGCTGGCGCGGCCATCGCCGCGGTCTCCGCGGTGTTCGCGTGCGCGGATTTCAGCTCGCCCGAAGATCCCACCGGCGGCCTGCCCGACGTGCTCATCGCGAACCCGTCGCTCAACACTGATATCCAGCCGATCTTCACCAAGCGGTGCGCGATCGGCGGCTGTCACACCGTCGCCGAAGCGCGCGTGGGCTTGATCCTTACGGCCGGCCACTCGCGCGACAGCTTGGTGAACATTCCCTCGGTGAACGGCGCGCCGCTCAAGCGCGTGGTGCCCGGCGACCATGTCAACAGCTATCTGTGGCGCGTTCTGCAGCCCGACAGCACCCTGCACCCGGGCCTCCCGCGCATGCCCCTCGCCTCCACCCCGCTCACCACGAACCAGATCCAGAACATCGCGAACTGGATCGACGAGGGAGCGCCTAATAACTAACTGCAGACTGAGACGTTAGACTGAGACTGAGAATACAACGACTCCCGCATTCTAAGTCTCAGTCTAACGTCTCAGTCTGCAGTGCCGACTGGATGCAGAACGGGCCCGGCAATGATCGCCGGGCCCGTTTGACTACAGTAGCGTTGGAACTACTGGCACTTGATCACGCCATCGCCGACGCCGGCGATCGAGTCCGAACCGAAACCGACTTCACACGTGATCGCGGTCGCCGGGTGCGACGTGTTCGCCGCCCAACCCGTGCCCTTCGCATCCGTCACGGTCGCAACCACCGCCTGCGACGCCGTGAAGTTCATGTTCGCGAGCACCGTGGTGTACGTCTGGTTGTCCGCGAAGTACGACTCCTGCGCGGTCGCCATGTTACGAAGGTCGGACTTCATCGACGCGACGTAGGCCTTCTCCTTCGTGTTGGCGAACTTCGGAATCGCGATCGCGGCCAGAATGCCGATGATGACCACGACGATCAGAAGCTCGATCAGCGTAAAGCCCTTCTTGGCAGTGGAGCGCATAGCGTGATCCTCCTGGATCATGAGTATGACCGCGGCGGACACGCTCGCGGGTGATGCGACTATTCTCGGCCTTTGTTAAAGCACGACCGGTGCCGCGCTTTTTAATGTATGTAACACGTTATATATCATATAGTTACGTGCCACTACAACATTAGAATGCACTAGTCCCATGCCGCACTCTGCGAATCCGCGGGGGTAATGCGGCACTTTTCCTGCACCGAAAGCCTCCCGTCCCACCCGCCCCCTGCCACAGATTGTACCATGGCCCGCACCCGCGCCCGCCCTGCCGCCGCACGCCCGAAGTCGGACACTGCACCGGCGGTCGCGCTCGCAGCGCTCAATGCGTTGGACGACGCGTATATCGTGGTAGATGCAACGTGGCGGATCGTCGCGGCCAACCGCGCGTTCGCACGTTTTCGCGGCGACGAGCCGGCCGCGTTCACGGGCCGCGAACTGTGGGACGTTCTACCGCCGCTCGCGCGCGAGTACGAATCCGCGCTCGTACGATCCACCGCCGCCGACGGACTGCGCCGCTCCTTCCGCGCCGCCGGCTTCACGGCGGGAGCGCAGACGGCATTCGAGATCACGGTCACCGCCATGGCCGGAGGTGGCATTTGCGTGCGCATCGCACCCATCTCGGTCGCGAGCTGGGCCGAGCGCGAGCTCGCCGAGCGCAGCGAAGAGAACGCGTCGCTGAGCGAGGTCGCGCGGATCCTCGCGCAGGAGGACGACGTCGGCACGCTCCTCCAGGTGCTGTGCGCGCGCGCGATGCTCATCTGCGACGCGGCCGGAGCGAACGTGGTCGAGATCGACGGCGGCCAAGTGCAGGTCGTCGCCGGCGCCGGGTTCGGCGATGGCATGCGCGGCGCGCGTTTCCCATTGATCGGTTCGCTCACCGGCCGCGTCGCCGAGGAACGCTCGCTCGTGCGCACCGACGACTACCACGCCGATTATGGACTCGTCTTCCCCGGGCGGCCCGGCTTCGAGCCCGCCGTCGCGCTCGGCGCTCCGCTCATAGCGCACGGCGAAGTACTCGGCGTGCTGCTCGTCCAGCGGCTCTCACGCGGCGCCACGTTCACCGAACGCGAAGAGCGGCGATTGCGCGCGATCGCCGATCACGCCGCCATAGCGCTCTGGAAGACGAAGCTCCTGGAACAGGTGCGCGAGGCGAACCGTTCCAAGAGCGAGTTCATGGCCGTGATCTCGCACGAGCTGCGCACGCCGCTCACCGCGCTCACCGGCTACGAGGAACTGCTCGCCGATGAGGTGTTCGGCCCGCTCACCGAGCAGCAGCAGAGCGCCATCGAGCGCATGCGGACGAGCACGCGAGCTGCTCACGCTGCTCATCGACGAAGTGCTCACCGTGGCGCGCCTCGAGGCCGGCCGCGAAGTGATGCGCCCGGTGGACACCTCGATCCGCAATGTCGTGAGCGCCGCCGTGGCGGTGCTCGAGCCGCTCGCGCTCGACAAGGGGCTCGCGCTCCGTCTCACCGAGCCCGACGCGCCCATGCCGCTGCACACCGACGGCGAGATGATCCGGCGCATCCTCGTGAACCTCGGCGCCAACGCCATCAAGTTCACCGACGCGGGCTATGTCGAGATCTCCGCGGTCCCCGAGGGCGATCACGTGAACTTCGCCGTGCGCGACACCGGGATCGGCATCGCCGCGTCCGATGTGCCGCGCCTCTTCCGGCCGTTCACGCAGCTCGATTCCGGCGTGACCCGGCGCTTCGGCGGCACCGGACTCGGCCTGTACATCTCGCAGCGGCTCGCGCTGCTGCTCGGGGGTACGCTGTCGGTGGACTCGGTGGTCGGTGAAGGGAGCGTATTCACCCTCCGCATCCCGGCGCGGCCGGCCGCGCCCGAAGCCCTCCCGTCATAGCGGGATCGCCTTCATTCGCCATTCCCACCCGCGTTAGATTACAGCCATGAGCCCGAGCCCGATCACGAGTGCGTTCAACGACGGCTACGTCGCCGAGATGTACGAGCGGTATCGCCGCGATCCCGCGTCAGTGGACGATTCCTGGCGCCAGTATTTCGAAATGGCGCTCTCGCTCACCGGCGGCGCGCCGACTTCGACCGGGGCGGCGCCGCTCAATGCCGCATACCTGCGCAAGGTCGCCGGCGCATCGTCGTTCGTGCATGCGATACGCCAGTACGGGCATCTCGAGGTCGCGCTCGATCCGCTCGGCAGTTCCGCGCCGGGCGCGGCCGAGCTGACGCCGGCGTTCCATGGTCTCACTGCCGCCGATCTCGCGACGATCCCGGGCGCGGCGCTTGGCTTCGATGAGCTGCGCACCGCCGCCGACGTCGTCGAACATCTGCGCGCGCTCTACGCGTCGCGCATCGGATTCGAGTTCGAGCACATCGAAGAAGAGAACGAGCGCCTCTGGTTCCGCGAGGAGATCGAGAGCGGCGCAATGCGCCGCACGCTCGGGCCGGAGGAGAAGCTCGCGCTGCTGCGCCGCCTCACGCAGGTGGACGGCCTCGAGCGGTTCCTCGGCCGCGCGTACCAGGGCTACAAGCGCTTCTCGATCGAGGGGAGCGACGCGCTCGTGCCGATGCTCGACGCGGCGATCGATGGCGCGGCGGCGCGCGGCGCGCGCGAGGTGGTGATCGGCATGGCGCACCGTGGGCGCATCAACGTGCTCACGCACGTGCTCGAGAAGCCCGCGGGCAACGTGTTCGCCGAGTTCGACGGCAAGCACGGCGCGAACGCGGCGAGCGACACGGGCGACGTGAAATACCACCTCGGTGCGAGCACGACGCGCGCGCTCTCGAGTGGCGCTACCGTGGAAGTGAAGCTCGTGCCGAACCCGAGTCACCTGGAGTTCGTGAATCCCGTGGTGGAGGGCACGGCGCGCGCACTGCAGCGATCGGGCGCGAGCACGGATGACGCGAAAGTGTTGCCCGTGGTCGTGCACGGCGACGCGGCGTTCGCGGGCGAGGGCGTGGTGGCCGAGACGCTCAACCTGTCGAACCTGCGCGGTTACCGGACGGGCGGCACGCTGCACATCATCGCGAACAATCAGGTGGGATTCACCACCGATCCGCGCGACGGCCGCTCGACGTATTACGCGAGCGATCTGGCGAAGGGCTTCGAGATGCCGATCGTGCACGTGAACGGCGACGACGCCGAATCGTGCGTCACGGCGATCGCGCTCGCGCTCGAATATCGCGCGCGGTACAAGAAGGATTTCCTGATCGATGTGGTGGGCTACCGCCGCTGGGGGCACAACGAGGCGGACGAGCCCACATACACGCAGCCGCTGCAGACGGCGCTGATCAAGGCGCATCCCACGCCGCGCCAGGTGTTCGGCGCGAAGCTGGTGAGCGAGGGATTGCTCACCGACGCGGCGGTGGCCGCGCTCGACCAGGAGATCCAACAGAGTTTCGAGAAGGTGCACGAGCAGAGCCGGAAGACCGGCGAGTTCGCGAGCATCGACGCCGACGAGAAGGCGACGCCGGCCGCGGCGCCGATCGACACGAGCGTGAAGGGCGAGCAGCTCGTGCTGCTCAACGAGCGCATGCTCACCTGGCCGTCGGATTTCAAGCCGCTGCCCAAGCTCGCGAAGCAGCTCGAGCGCCGTCGCGCGGCGCTGGCCGAGAACGGCGAGATCGATTGGGGCCACGCGGAAGCGCTCGCGATCGCATCGATGTTGACGGATGGCGTGAACGTGCGGCTCACCGGGCAGGACGCGGAGCGCGGCACGTTCTCGCACCGCCAGGCGGTGCTGCACGATCGCGAGAACGGCGATAATATGTGCCGCTCGCAGCACATTCCCGGCGCGCCGGGCCGCTTCGACATCCACAACTCGCCGCTCAGCGAAATGGCGGTGCTGGGCTTCGAGTACGGCTACAGCGTGGCCGCGCCCGATTCGCTCATGATGTGGGAGGCGCAGTTCGGCGATTTCGCGAACGTCGCGCAGCCGGTCATCGACCAGTTCATCGTCGAGCGACCACGCGAAGTGGGGACAGGATTCCGGGATCGCGCTGCTGCTGCCGCACGGATACGAAGGGCAGGGCCCCGAGCACTCGAGCGCGCGTCTGGAGCGATTCCTGCAGATGGCGGCGGAGGACAACATGCGCGTCGCATATCCGAGTACGCCGGCGCAGTATTTCCATGTGCTGCGGCGTCAGGCGAGGTTGGCGCCGCGGCGGCCGCTGGTGCTCATGCAGCCCAAGAGTCTCTGCTGCGTCTGCCCGCGGCGGCGAGCCGCTTGGCGGATCTCGCCGGCGGATCGTTCAAGCCGGTGATCGACGCGCCGGCGCCGGCAGGCGGACGCGCAGATGTGAAGCGTCTGGTGTTCTGCAGCGGGAAGGTCTATTACGATCTCGCGGCCGGCGCGAACGCCGGCGATGTCGCGATCGTGCGCGTGGAAGAGCTGTACCCCTGGCCGCACGAGGCGATCGCCCAAGTGCTCGACCAGTACCCGAACGTCGAGGATGTCGCGTGGGCACAGGAAGAGCCGAAGAACATGGGCGCATGGACCTTCGTGTCACCGCGGCTGCGCGCGGCCGTCGGCAACGCGACGCCGATCCGCTACATGGGACGCCCCGAGCGCGCGAGTCCGGCGGAGGGATTCTCTCGGCGCACACGGAACAGCAGGCGGCGCATCGTTTCCGAAGCATTGAAAGTGGCCATCGCGCCATCGGCCGTCGGCCAGCGGAGAACGCTAAAACAGTATCGCGCGCCGGCCGTTCGATGGCCGATCGCCGATGGCGCGATGGCCCTGCTGGTTGGCGCATTGCTGTTCGCGCCTACGTTGCTCTCCGCGCAGGAGAGAGGCGCCGCCGCCTGAGGCGATGCCATGCGCGGACTCGGCGTCAACGTGCGCGTGCTGATGATCGCGGCGCATCCGGATGACGAGGACACGCAGCTCATCACGTGGCTCGCGCGAGGCCATCGCGTCGAGACGGCGTATCTCTCGCTCACGCGCGGCGACGGCGGGCAGAATCTCATCGGCAACGAGCTCGGGCGAGGCGCTCGGCGTGATCCGCACCGAGGAACTGCTCGCGGCGCGCCGCCTCGACGGCGGCGCATCAGTATTTTACGCGCGCGTTCGATTTCGGATTCTCGAAGAGCGCCGACGAGACGTACAAGCATTGGCAGCACGACTCGCTGCTCAAAGATGTCGTCACGGTCGATGCGCGCGTTCCGGCCGCAGGTGATCGTGTCGGTGTGGTCACGGGTACGCCGGCGGACGGTCACGGGCATCACACGGTTGCCGGCTGATCTGGGCGCGAGGCGTACGATCTCGCGGGCGACAGCGTGCGCTTTCCAGCGAAGAGCACGCGGGCCTCGCCCCGTGGACCGTGAGCAAGTTCTATCGCGGGCGGTCGTACTTCGGACCGCCCTATTCGTATTCGTACAACGCGGGTGAGTACGATCCGCTGTTGGGGATGAGCTACGCCGAGATCGCGGCTCTGAGCCGGTCGAACCACAAGAGCCAGGGCTTTGGATCGCTGCAGCGGAAGGGCGCACAGCTGGGCTTCCTGCAGCGCGAAGCGACGCGGGTGAATGCGGGAACGCCGGCGGAGAGTGAGAAGGGGATCTTTGATGGCATCGATACGACGTGGGCTTGGGTCCAAAAATATGTCGCACCATCCGGGACGCATGTCGACTCCGTGCCGGCCCGCCTCGCGAAGATCCGGTCCTCGTTTGACCCTTGGCAGCCAGAAACAGCGACGGGGCCACAGTTGGGCTCGCTCTTCTGGCTGGCGCACCCGCAGTGCCACGACTGCGTCAGAGTATGCGTGGTTACCTGTACTCCATCGACGGTCGATCGGCTCGAGACGTCGATCGAAAGGGCACTGCTTCTCGCGCATGGCTTGGTCGTCGAAGCAGTCGCCGATCGTGGAGTAGTCGCGATCGGAGACAGCATTCCGGTCGTCGTCACGGTCTATAACCGGGGTCACGCGCGGATCGAGATATCGAGTTCTGTCACCACTGGCGGTTCGGCCATTCGGAGTTCCAGGATTGCAGTCCGGCCGTCTACGATGACGACGCTGTTACCCGACAGCGCACGTCGCGACACTGTCATGATCGTCGGAACCTCGGTGTCACAACCGTGGTGGCTCGTTGCGCCACGCCATGGAGACATCTTCGCGCCGGCCGTGTCCGCAATCGCTGAGGATCGAGCGGTTGGCGCCCGCGATCGTCGAAGTCGTCTTAGTGTCCGAGGGCGTCGCCATCGCCGATTCCGTGCCTGTGGTCCATCGCTACGCCGACAAGGTGAAAGGCGAGATCGATCGCCCGCTCGCCGTCGCGCCGGCGGTCACGCTTACGCTCGACACGCAGAACGAGTACGTCCCCGCGAACGGCGCGATCGACCGGCCGCTGCACGTGTGGCTCCGCTCGGCGAGCACGGTTGCGCGGCAGGTGAAAGTCACGATCAACCCGCCCAAGGGGATCACGCTCGACTCAATGTCGCGCACGGTCACGCTCCCCGCACTCGGCGCCGCCACGGTGAACTTCCGCATGCGCGGCTCGCTGCCCGCGGGCGCGCACACCCTGAGCGCGGTCGCCGAGAGCAATGGGCAGAAGTTCACGACGGGATACCAGAGCATCGAGTACGATCACATCCGTCCGCAGACAATGTACCGCGACGCCACGGTCACGCTCGAGGCGGTGGACATCGCGATCCCGCCGGGCGCGAACATCGCGTACATCCAGGGCGTGGGCGACAATTCCGCGCCGGCGCTGCAGCAGCTCGGCGTGCCGGTGACGATCATCGACCCGGCGAATCTCGCGAGCGCCGATCTCTCGCCATACACCGCGATCGTGATCGGCACGCGCGCGTACGACGCGCATCCGGAGCTCGTCGCGAACAACGCGAAGCTGCTCGAGTGGGTGAAGCGCGGCGGCACGATGGTGGTGCAGTACGGACAATACGAGATGCTGCAGCCGGGGATCATGCCGTACCCGATGACCCTCGCGCGCCCCGCGGCGCGCGTAACCGAGGAGAATTCGGCGGTGACGGTGCTGTTGCCGAACAATCCGCGTGCTCAAGTACCCGAACGCGATCACGGCGAGCGACTGGAACGGCTGGGTGCAGGACCGCGCGCTGTACATGCCCACGACGTTCGACTCGGCGTATGCGGCGCCGCTCTCAATGCACGATACGGGCGAGGCGCCGAACCAGGGCGGGCTGCTGGTCGCGCCTTATGGAAAGGGCACGTACGTATACGTGACGCTCGCGATGTTCCGTCAGCTGCCGGCGGGCGTGCCCGGCGCGGCGCGCATCATGGTGAACCTGCTCGGCGCGCGTCAGGCCGACGCGCCCAAGGTATCGCCGTAGTGCGTTCGCGATTCGCGGCGATCGCGGCCGCGACGCTGCTCGCCGCGTGCGGCGGCGGCGACAAGCGCACCGTGCTCACCGTGTACTCCCCGCACGCGAAGGATCTGCTCAGTTACTACGAGCAGGAATTCGAGCGCGCGCATCCGGAGATCAATGTCCAGTGGGTGGACATGGGCTCGCAGGATGTGATCGACCGTCTGCGCAGCGAGAAGGAGAATCCGCAGGCCGACATCTGGTTCGGCGCGCCCGCCGATATCTTCGCGCGCGCGGCGGCGGAGAGCCTGCTCACCGCATATAAACCCACATGGGCCGCGGCCGTGGACACGAGTGCGCGCGACGCGAACGATTACTGGTACGGCACGTACCGGACGCCGGAAGTGATCGCGTACAATTCCGACGTCGTGACCGCGGCGGATGCGCCGCACGATTGGGACGATGTGCTGGCGCCCAAGTGGAAGGGGAAAGTGCTGATCCGCGATCCGCTGGGCAGCGGGAGCATGCGCGCGATATTCGCGGCGCAGATCGTGCGAGGGTGGAAATCTTCGAACGGACCCGATTCCGGATACGCGTGGCTGCGGAAGCTCGACGCGAGCACCAAGGAATACGTCGCGAATCCCGCGCTGCTGTACCAGAAGCTCGGGCGGCGAGAGGGGCTGATCTCGTTGTACAACATGCCGGACATTGCGGCGCTCAAGGCCAAGGGGATCCCGGTTTCTTACTCCATACCGAAATCGGGGACGCCGTTATTGGTGGACGCGATCGCGGTCGTGCGAGGCGCGAAACATCCGGACGCGGCGAGACTGTACTATGAGTTCGTCACTTCGCCGGCGGCGCTGACGGCGGCGGCGAATAAGTTCTGGCGGATTCCGGCACGGAATGACTTGAAGACAGATTCCTTGCCGCCTTGGGTTCGTGAGGCACTCACTGAGATCAAAGTGATTCCGCTGGATCGATCACTGATGGAGGCTCACCTCGACGAGTGGATGAAGTACTGGGACGCGAATATCAGACGGCGGAACTAACGTACCGCTCACAGGGGAAACGGGATACGGGAAACGGGGGTGTGTGGTGAGTGGGAACTACTCCTTCTGTAGGCTGGCCATGAGCCGGCTTAGCATCATTGTGACGGTGGTGTGAAGTTGAGAGGCGGCCTCCAGTTCCGCTTCACTGAAATGTCCGACGCGGTGGCCCGCTTCGAGTAGCGTCGCAAGTTCGGCGAGCGAGCCGCGCGCGATCGAGAGGAAGCGGAGATACTCCCGGCGATGGCTTCGGGCATTCCCTTCAGAGATGTTCGCGGGCACCGAAACGGACGCGCGCCGGATCTGACTGCCCAACTCGAAGCGTTCGCTCGTTGGCAGCTTTCTGGCAAGGCGATGTGACTCGACCAACAAGTCCATGCTACGCTGCCACACGATGAGCTGTTTGCAATTGTGGATCACACGATCCTCCCAGAAAGCGGCACAATCACTGACCGGTCAGCCTTGAGCAGCATCCCTCCATCGCGCAAATAGCCAGATTATTGCAGCTTTTCCAACCACCACACGCTCCCGTTTCCCGTTTCCCGTATCCCCTCTTAGCGAAACTTGGCCGAAAGAACCCCTAGCACTCTCGACCTTGGACTCTCTCACGCGCCGCTTCGGCTCGCGAGAATGTCGTCAGCGCGCTAAATCTCGAGCTCCCCGCCGGACAGTTGCTCGCCCTCGTCGGCGCCAGCGGAAGCGGAAAGACAACGACACTCAGAATGGTCGCCGGCTACGACACGCCCGACGCCGGTCGCGTCCTCATCGACGGCAAGGACATCACCGATCATCCCGTCGCCAGTCGTGAGTTCGGCATGGTCTTCCAGCACTACGCGCTCTTCCCGCATCTCAGAGTCGGCGAGAACGTCGCCTTCGGTCTGGAGGCGAGAGGCGTGAACAAACCCGATCGCGAAAAACGTTCGACCGCCGCGCTGATCACCGTCGGACTCGGCGGAGCAGGCAACCGCACCGTCCAGTCCCTCAGCGGCGGCGAGCAGCAGCGCGTCGCCCTCGCCCGCGCCCTCGTGATCGAGCCCCGCGTGTTGCTCCTCGATGAGCCCCTGTCCAATCTCGATCCCACTCTGCGCCGCTCGATGCGCGATGAACTGCGCTCGATGCTGCGCCGATTGAGCGTCACCGCCCTCTTCGTCACCCACGACCAGGAAGACGCCTTCGCCGTCGCCGATCGCGTCGCCCTCCTCGCGCACGGCAAGCTGCTGCAAGTCGGCGCCCCCGAGGAGCTCTACAATGCTCCCGCCAGTCGCGCGGTCGCCGAGTTCATCGGCCGCGCCGCCCTCGTGCCGGCCACCTTCGACGGCGCACGCGCCACGATCTCCATCGCCGGCGTGTCATACAATTTCGCCGCACGCGGTTCCGTTCGCGGTGACGCCCTCGCGGTGCTGCGCCCCGATGCCCTCATGCTCGCCCCCGAAGGCACCGCGCGCGCCTGGTTCGGCACGGTCACGTCGCGCCGATTCGCCGGCGGTCACGTCGCCTATCACGTGAAGCTCAGCGACACGATCGAGGTAGAAGTCATGAGCGCCGACCGCGATGTGCGCGAAGGGTCCCGCATCGGCGTCACGATCGGCCACAAACCCATCGCCGTGGTCGCGCCGTGAGCAGCGCGCGCAGCCGCGGCACCTGGTTGCTCGCCGCGCCCGTGCTCGCGATCCTCGCGTGGGCCGTGGTCTATCCGAACGCGAACGTCATCGCCGGATCCTTCGCCCACGGGCTCGGCTATTGGCGCGAGTTCGCCGGTAATCCCGGCGACCTCGAGGCGCTGCGCACCACGCTGCTGATCTCGATCGGTTCGGTGATCCTCGCCACGCTCATCGGCGTGCCGCTCGCCTTTCTCCTCACGCGCGTCGAATTCCCTGGCCGTCGCACACTCGGCGCGGTCGCGACGATCCCCGCGGCGTTGCCGCCTCTCGTCGGCGTGATCGCGTTCCTCTTCCTCTATGGCGAGAGTGGCGTGGTCACGCGCGTCGTGCAGCGCGTGCTCGGCCTCGAGAACCCGCCGTGGACCTTCACCGGCGTGTGGCCCATTCTCGTCGTGCACGCGTACGCGATGTACGTGTACGTCTATCTGTTCGTCGCCGCCGGCCTCGAGCGGTACGACACGTCGCTCGACGAAGCGGCGTCCGGGCTCGGCGCGAGCCGAGCGCTCCGCCTGCGCCGCATAACGCTGCCGTTGCTCACGCCGAGTTTGGCGGGCGCGATGCTGCTGGTATTCATGAGCGCGCTCGGGAGTTTCTCGGCGCCGTACGTGTTCGGCGGCGGGCTTCGAGTGATGAGCACGCAGATCCTCGCGAGCAAACTCAACGGCGCGATGGGGCTCGCCTACGTCGAGACCACGGTGCTCGCGCTGAGCGCGATCGCGGCGCTGGTGCTGCTGCGCTGGTTCGAGCGGCGACGCACGTACGCGATGACGGGGAAGGGACGCGTCACGCGCACCGCGATCCCATCGCGCGCGGGGCGCGCGATCGCGCTGGCCGGTGCGGCCGTGCTCGTGTTCATCCTCATTCTGCCGCACGCGATGCTCGTGCTCATCGCCTTCGCGCGCGATGGCGCGTGGACCACGCAGCTCCTGCCTCCCGAGTACACGCTGGAGAATTTCTCGCGGCTGCTGCACGACGCGGACCTGTGGACGCCGATCAGGAACTCGGTGCTCATGGGCGCGATCGCCGTCGCGGCGAACGCGGTCTTCTGTTTCGTCGCGGCCTATCTCATCGTGCTGCGCAAGTTCCGTGGGCGCCGGGCGCTCGAACTGCTGTCGGCACTCCCCTGGGCGATCCCGGCGACGGCGATCGCGATCGGCCTCGCGTCCACGTTCAACCGGAACGATCTCCTGAGTGCGCGCGTGCTGCTCGTGGGCACGTTCTGGATATTGCCGCTCGCGTATTTCATTCGCGGCATCCCGCTCGTCTCGAACGCGGTGCAGGGGTCGCTCGCGCAGATGGACCCGTCGCTCGAGGACGCGGCGCGCGGGCTCGGTGCCTCTTGGTGGCTCACGATAAAACGCGTAGTACTCCCCGCGGCGCGTCCCGGTCTCGTGGCGGGCACGATGCTCGCCGCCGTCATGGCCGTCGGCGAATTCGTCGCGAGCATCGTGCTGTACACGCATTCCAACCGCCCGATCGCCGTCGAGATCCTCGCGCAGATCCGCGATCTCGCGTTCGGCACCGGCGCCGCGTACAGCGTGCTGCTCATCATCCTCGTGCTCGCGATCACGCTCGGTGCGCGGTGGAGTGAATCGCGGCTGATCGCGGCAGAGACCGCGGCACTGTCATGACTGGCGAGAAGCTCCCGCGTGTGGTGATCATCGGCGGCGGCTTCGCCGGATTGTACGCCGCGAAGGCGCTGGCGCGCGAGAAGATCGAACTCACGGTGCTCGACCGGAACAATCACAACACCTTCGCGCCGCTTCTCTACCAGGTGGCGATGGCGGTGCTGGCGCCGAGCGAGATCGCATCGCCCATCCGGTGGCTGCTGAAGAGGCAAACGAACACCAGCGTGTTGCTCGCGGACGTGGAGCGGGTCGACGTCGCGAGGCGCGTGGTGATCGCCGATGGCGGGCAAGATCGAAGATCCCGTACGATTACCTGATCGTCGCCACTGGCTCGCGGCATTCGTACTTCGGCCATCCCGAATGGGAACCCCTCGCGCCGGGGCTCAAGACGGTGGAGGACGCGCGCGAGATCCGCCGTCGATTCCTGCTGGCGTACGAGATGGCCGAGAAGGCGTCGACCGAACGCGAACGCGACGAGCTGATGACGTTCGTGATCGTGGGCGGCGGACCCACGGGCGTCGAACTCGCGGGGATCCTTCCGGAAGTCGGGAAGCGCGGCATCACCGGCGAATTCCGCCGCGCCGATACGACCCGCACGCGCACCATTCTCCTCGAGGGCGGCCCGCGCATATTGCCCGCGTTCAATGAAGAGATCTCGGCCGAGGCCCGGCGCGAACTCACCGAACTCGGCGTCGATGTGCGCACCGGCGCGCTCGTGACGCGCATCGAGAGAGATGCGGTGTACGTCGGCGACGAGAAGATCCCATGCCGCACCGTGTTCTGGGCGGCGGGGAATCAGGCATCACCGCTCGCGAAGACGCTCGGCGTGCCGCTCGACAAAGTGGGGCGCGTGAAAGTGTCGCCCGATCTGAGCGTGCCCGGTCATTCGGAGATCTTCGTGACCGGCGATCTCGCGGTGGTCGAACAGGACGGCGCGCTCGTGCCCGGTGTTGCGCCCGCCGCGATCCAGGAGGGGAAAGCGCGCCGCGAAGAACATCCGGCTCCTGCTGCGCGGAAAGCCGACGCGCGCGTTCCGTTATTTCGACAAGGGCAATGTCGCCACCATCGGCCGGCACAAAGCCGTCGCACAATTCGGCGACTTCGGCGTCACCGGCGCGCCGGCGTGGTTCCTGTGGCTGTTCATTCACATCCTGTATCTCGCGGGATTCAGGAACCGGCTCATCGTCGCGATCGAGTGGGGCTATGCCTATTTCACGTATCAGCGGGGGGCGAGGGTGATATCAGAAGAACGAACGGCTGCGGGAAGCGGGAAGCGGGAAGCGCCGCGGGATGCGTGAACCGCGCGTTGAGTCATCGCGCAGTTCACGCTCCCCGCGGCGCTTCCCGCTTCCCGCTTCCCGCGCCGTCTATTGCACCGTGAACGTCGTGAACATCCCCCGCTTGATGTCCGAGCGGCGGTCGTTGCCGTTGACGACGAAGCTCGCGAGCACGTAGGTGCCAGGGGAGAGCGTCGCCGGGAATTGCACGGTGCTTCCCGTCTCAATGCCGCCGGAACCGCCCACGACGATCCCGGGCATCCTCGTACCGAGGTCCGCGGCCCAGGTCTTGAAGTCCTTTTCCGTCTTGTCGGGACTCAGCTTGAAGAGCACGACCTCGTGCGGGAACTTGCCCGTCAGGTTGGCCTGGATGATGCGCGGACCTGCCGACACCGGGCCGGACATCTTCATCGCATACTC
Source organism: uncultured Gemmatimonadaceae bacterium (assembly GCA_963737845.1). Taxonomy (GTDB): domain Bacteria; phylum Gemmatimonadota; class Gemmatimonadetes; order Gemmatimonadales; family Gemmatimonadaceae; genus DATKOH01. The sequence goes on from CAVTUD010000003.1 coordinate 1,197,416, forward strand.
ATTCACGGTAACTGTCACATCGGGCGCCGGCATCGTGGCCTGCGGCGCGCTGTTCGCCGTCACCGTGAACGGAATGATCGTGCCCTGTTCAATGTAGGGGGCATGCTCCGGGAAATCCTTGAGACCGATGATCGCGTAATTGCCAGCGGACAGGTCGATCGTCGCCATTGACGTCGCGCCCGCCATCGAAGCGTTCGGTCCGCCGGCGAGCAGGATCCACTGCGGCAGCTTCGAGTTCTCCTTCATCGCCTGCTCGAGCTCGGCTTCGGTCTTGCCGTTCACGAGCTTCACGATCTGGATGTGCTGCAGCTTCGGGCCGTTGTTGACCAGGCTGACCGTCGTGAGGCCGGCCGGCACCGTAGCGGGCGCAGTGAGAATGTGCGCGTTCGAGTGGATCACGAGCGCGTTGGGCTGCGGGCCATGATTGCCTGGCGCGGGCGCAGCCGGCGGCGCCGCCGCCATTGCCGGCGCGGCCGCGGGTGCCGGAGCCGGAGCGGCCATCGGAGCCGGCGGCGGAGGCGGATTGGTCGCGGCGGCAGTCGCGGCAGTCGCGGCAGCGGCCTTGGCGGCCGGCTTGGTGTCAGACTTCTTCGCCATCGGCGCTGCGGCTGGCGCCGAGTCCCCAGCGGGCGCCGGAGCGGCAGCGACCGCGGCAGCGGGCGCATTCTGCGGGATCGTGTCGAATGAGGGCTTCGAGTCGCCCTTACACGCCGCGAGCGACGCGAACGCGAGCAATGCGGCGGAGCCAACACGCGAGTGAATGGAGCTGGTCATGCGTCCCCCGGGGGTGTACGGTGGTGCGGGCAGCCAGATCGGTTGCCGCTTGAGACCGTAGACCATACCGCGCCAGGGGGCGAGGTGCAACCTGGCTCTGACGACGCGGGAAGCGGGAAGCGGGAAGCGCCGCGATGAGCGAGAAGAGCGCGTTAACCCATCGCGCCGTTCACGCCTATCGCGGCGCTTCCCGCTTCCCGCTTCCCGCGTAGTTAGTTCACCGTCGTTCCTCCGCCAGCGCCACTGGTTCTTCCGCGGTGTCCTGCCGAGCGATCTCCTCGGATTGGCCTGAGTATCGGTTCAGTCCGAATCCGAGCCAGATGGTGCTCGCCACGAGAATGGCCGACGTCCCGAATGGGACGATCGGCGGGAAGCGATCCCAGGCGAGGCCGGCGTACAACGGATACAGGAAGCGCGCGATGCCGGCGTACGTCTGCTGAACGCCCATGTACAATCCGCGTTCGTGCTCACCCACGACGCGCGACAACAGCCCCGTGGTCGCGGGGAAATTGAACGCCGTGCCGAGCGGAATGAGCGCTGTCGCCAGCGCGAGTGGGACGTACGCCGCGAGTCCCGGCAGCATCGACTTATGCACGAGCGCCACACTCAGGATGCCCAGTGCCAAGAGCGCGGTCCCGAAGCGCGCGGTGCGCACCTCGCCGAACTTGTCCACGACCGGCCCCACGAGGAACACGCGCACGAGCACGCTGATCGCGCCAATGTACGCGAAGAAGTAGCCAATGGTCAGTGCGGTGACGCCCCAGTAATCCTTGAGATAGAGCGACAGCACCGGATTGATCCCGTAGAACGCGCCCATGCAGATCGCATACATCCAGATGAGCCGCGACGCCGGCTCGCCCGGATGCTCGAACACGCGAAGCACCACGGTCCAAGGCGACCGCGCGGTCCTGCTCTTCGCTCGCGCTTTGGCGGTCTGCCGCTCGGTGAGGTATCTGATCGCGAACCAGAATGTTGATCATGCAGAGCAGTGCGGCGACCAGCCCGGGTCCATGCTCGCCGATACGGAACACCGCCTGCCCGCCGAGCACGGGGCCGAGCACCACGCCGAGATTGGTCGCGCTCGAGAGCCAGCCCAGGCCGCGCGCCCGATTCTTGGGTTCCACCGCGTCCGCGACATACGCCTGGATGACGCCGGTGGTCCCGCCGCCCGCGCCCTGGATCAGCCGGCACACGAAGAGCAACGCGTACGAGTTCGCATACGCGAATACCACATAGGAGATCGCGGAACCGGTGAGCCCCGCGATGAGCGCGGGCTTTCGTCCGTAGCGGTCGGAGATGCGCCCCCAGAACGGCGCGCTGAGCAACTGCATCGCCGCGAACGCCGAGATCAGCATGCTCACCTGGAACCCGTTCGCGCCGAATTTCGAGGCGTAGAACGGGAAGAGCGGGAACACCATCAGCCCGCCCACCATATCAATGAAGGCGGTGGTCATCAGGATGCCGAGCTTCCCGACGTCACCGCCCCCCAGGGACTTCAATTGGTCTTCGAATGGCATCTTCACGCGCGCAATCTACTCCGCTTTACCGAGTGACGCGGGTGGCACCGCTTTCTTCACCACGCCCGCGAGCGCGACGATCGTCAGCACGTACGGGATCATCTGCGACGAACTGTGACGGGATGAATCTGCGTTCCCTGCAGCTGGATCTGGAGCGTTTCCGCCGCCGCGAAGAACAGACACGCGAGCGCCGCGCGCATCGGATCCCACCGTCCGAAGATCACCGCCGCGAGCGCAATGAAGCCGCGCCCGGCGGTCATCTCCGCCGTGAACTGGTGCTGGTCGAGCGCGAGATATGCGCCGCCCAGCGCCGCCAGAGCCCCCGACAGCGCCACCGCCAGGTAGCGCACGCGCTTCACACGCACACCGAGCATCGCCGCCGCCTGCGGATGCTCGCCCGCCGCGCGAACCCGCAGCCCGAACGGCGTCCGATACAACAACCACGCACGAGCGACCGCATGACCCAAGCCAGATCGACGGATGTCGCGAGTGCGCCGACTCCAGCCGGACTGCTCGCGCCGAATCCCGGCACACGCGGCGAATTCGACTGAGCTGTGGAACGCGAGCTGCAGGAAGAATCGCGTGCGCCCGATGGCGAGCAGGTTGATCGCGACGCCGACGACCACCTGATCGGCGCGGAAGCGGATCGCTCGCGACCGCGTACACGCAGCGCGAGCAGCACGCCGCCGCCATCCGCGCCGAGCAACCCGATCCACGGACTGCCGCTGTAGTAGCTCGCCACCGCGCCCGCGAACGCGCCGCCGAGCATGTAGCCCTCGAGCCCGAGGCTGATCACGCCCGACCGCTCGGCGATCACGCCGCCCGCCGCCGCGAAGAGATATGGAATCGCGATGCGGAGCGTCTGCGCGAGAAACAGCGAGACGCTCATGCGGCGGTGCTCTCGCCGGGCCGCAGCGATCGCGCGGCGCACTTCGGGCACCGACGCGGCGACGGCGATGATCACGATCCCCTGCAGCACGTCGACGATTTGTTTCGGCACCACGCGCGTTCACCGCGAGCCCGCCCTGCGACAGCGTCGCGAAGAACGAGCGCGGCGAGCAGCACGCCGATCGGATGATTTCGCCCGACGATCGCGACCGCGATTCCCAGAAACCCGCGCCGCCGGCGAACCGTCCTCGTAGTAGTGCTTGTAGCCGAGCACGAAGTTGAGCCCGCCGAGTCCGGCGAGCGCGCCCGACAGCGCCAGCGCGCGCAACCAGACGCCGCCGACGTCGACGCCGCCGTACTCCGCGGCGTCCGGCTGCAGGCCGACCGCGCGGAGCTCGAAGCCGCGCGCGTGCGAAACAGGAACCACCACGCGCACGACCGCGGCGAGCAGCACGATGAACGAGCACGACGTTCGCCGCGGAGCCGTGGAACGCAGCGACGAAAGCCGACAGAGCCGCGGCAGCGCGCCGGCGTGGATCTCCGGCGTGTGCAGCGTTCCGGCACTGTGAGATGTGCGCCGCGACGAGATAGTTGAGCAGCGCGAGCACGATGAAGTTGAGCATGATCGTCGTGATCACTTCGTGCGCGCCGAACTTCGCCTTGAGCACGCCGGGCACGCCACCCACCACGCCGCCCGCCGGCGCGCGCCGCGAGCACGCACAGCGGAAGCGTGACAGCGCCGGCAGTCCCGCCGGCAGCACGCAGCCCAATCAGCGCCCGCCGCGAATCCGCCGGCGGCGAGCTGGCTTTCGGCGCCGATGTTGAACAGTCCCGCGCGCAGCCCGAGCGCGACGGCGAGCCCGGTGAAGGTGAGCGTCGTCGTCTTGTAGAGCACTTGGCCGAAGTCCGTACGCGTTGCCCCACGTGCCCTCGAGGAGCAGGCGATACACCGTGCCGGGGTTCTGGCCGAATGAGAGAATCAGAAGTCGCCGGCGACGAGCGCGACGAGCAGCGCCGACGAGCGGCGGCAGCACCGCTTCCTCGAGCCGCTCGCGCGATGCGGCACGCTTCATGCGGCGCTCTGCGCCGCGCCGGTCATGTACGGGCCGAGCGATCTCCTCGCTCGCCGTCGCTGCGCGGAAGCACCGCGACGATGCGGCCGCCGTACATCACCGCGATGCGATCGGAGAGCGCGAGGATTTCCGGCAGATCGGCGGACACGAGAAGCATCGCTTTCCCGGCGTCGCGCGCCTCGCGCAGCTCGGCGTGAATGAACTCGATCGCGCCGACGTCGACGCCGCGCGTCGGCTGCGCGGCGAGCAGCACGCTGAACGCGCGCGCCCATTTCGCGCGCGATGACGATCTTCTGTTGATTGCCGCCGGAGAGCGCGCGCGCCGGCAGCGACCGGATCGGCCGGCCGGATGTCGAACGTCGCGATCTGCCTGCCGCGCGTTCTCGACGATGCGCTCGCGGTCGAGCTCGCACGCAGCGCGTGAAGCGGTGCTGCTGTCCGAGGATCAGATTTTCGGCGATCGAGTAGTCGAGGATCGAGCCCGCGCGCTGTGGCGGTCTTCCGGAATGTGCGAGAGGCCGGCGTCGCCGCGCGCGCTGCACCGAGAGTGCGGTGATGTCGGTGCCGCCGATGTGCACCGTGCCGCTGCGCACCGCGCGGAGTCCGGCGATCGCCTCGAGCAGCTCGGTCTGCCCGTTTCCCTCGACGCCGGCGATGCCGAGGATCTCGCCCGGCGCGACCGTGAAGGACACGTCGTTGACCGCGCGCGGCCGACGCGCGTCCGCGCGACGACGAGATCGCGACCGTCGAGCGCGGCGCCGGCGCCGCGATCGCCGCGGTCGCGCCGCGACTGCGGACGCCTCGCGAGCTGCGACGTCGCGCCCGACCATCGCCTTCGCGATCTCGGCCGGCGTCGTCTCGCGCGGTGCGCATGCGTCGCCACCGTCTCGCCGTGCCGCATCACCGTGATGTGATCGGAGATCTCCATCACTTCGTCGAGCTTGTGCGTGATGAGCACGATCGTCCCGCCGCCGTCGCGCAGCTGCGCGCAGCACCTTCCACAGCTCGTGCGATTTCCGGCGGCGAGAGCACCGCCGTCGGCTCGTCGAGGATCAGGATCTTCGCGCCGCGGATAGAGCAGTCTTCAGAATTTCGACGCGCTGCGCTTCGCCCACCGACAGATCCGCGACGAGCCGCTCGCGGATCACCGCCAGTCCGTATCGCGCGGCCACAGTCTCGCACGTCGTGCCTCCGCGCGCGCGCGTGTCGAGCTGCGCGCCGCTCGTGGGCTCGCGGCCGAGCATGATGTTCTCGGCGACGGTGAGCGTCGGCACGAGCATGAAGTGCTGGTGCACCATGCCGACGCCGGCGTCGATCGCGTCGCGCCGTCGACCAGCCGGTCACGTCGCGGCCGTTCACTTCGATCGTCCCGCGTCGACGGCGTACATGCCGCTCAGGATGCGCATGAGCGTGGACTTTCCCGCGCCGTTCTCGCCGACGAGCGCGTGGATCTCGCCCGCGGCAACCTCGAAGCGACGCGCCGCGATTTGCGTGCACCGGCGCCGAAGTGCTTGTCGATGCCGGTGAGGCGGATGGCGGGCGGCGGCGCTCATCGTGTACTCGGCACGGACGATCTTGCCCGGCGATGATCTCGGCCTTGAGCGGCTCGACGCGCGCGCGCACGCTGTCGGGAATGAGCGCGCGGTTGTGCTCGTCGTAGACGTAGCCCACGCCGTCTTCGCGCGAGGCCGAAGTTGTAGATGCCGCCCTTGAACGTGTGTCCTTCACGCGCTCGATCATGATCGTACACCGGCGACGTCGACGCCCTTCACCATCGACGTGAGGACGTGTCCCGGCGCTTCGCTGTACTGATCGGCGTCCACGCCGATCGCGAGCTTGTGCATCGTCGCGCGCCGCTTCGAACACGCCGAGTCCGGTCGAGCCGCGACGCGTGGATAGATGACGTTCACGCCCTGCTGGTATTGGCTAGAGCGCGAGCTCCTTGCCCTTGCCCGGATTGCGGAACGCTTCGGGCGTGACGCCGGCATACTGCACGATCACCGTGCAGTCCGGGCAGACGTACTTCACGCCCGCGCGGTAGCCGGCTTCGAATTTGTGGATGAGCGGCGATGTCCATCCCGCCGACGAAGCCGACCTTCTTCGAGTTGCCGACGAGCGCCGCGATGCGCGCCCACGAGAAACGAACCCTGCTCTTCGCTGAACTTGAGCGCCGCGACGTTCGGCGGCGGCATGCATCGGCTTGCCGCGCGGGTCCGATCGAGAGCGCGTAGTCGACGCCGGCGAAGCGCGACGTCGGGATATTCCTTCGCGAGCGCGTCGAGATCGTCGGTGAAGATGAATCCGACGCCGATCACGAGATCCATCTTCTCGGCGGCGAGCAGCCGCAGTCCCGCTTCACGATCGGAGCCTTCGCCGGGCTCGATGAGCCGAACGCGCGCGCCGTAGTTCGCTGCATCGCGCGCTCGGCGCCGTTGTACGCGCCGTCGTTGAACGATTTGTCGCCGCGGCCGCCGACGTCGAACACGACGCCGATATCGAGCGCGCCCTGCACGGGCGGCGCCACCGCGCCGGCGGGGTGGACTGAACGACAACGCGAGATGCGCGACCAGCAGCCCGCCGATCACGAGGAGGATCGTGCGCATGGCGGGTTACTGCGTGCCGATCTTGATGCGCGGCGCGTTCTCACCGCCGAGCCGCTTGAGCGCCTCGTGCGAGGCTTTCACGTACGGTTGGAAAGCGGAGTCGGCGAATTGCCACGCCTCGGCGACGTAGAGATAGCTATCCACGGCGACCGCGCGGTCACCCAGGCGCTCGGCCACACGGGCGCGCTCGAAGATGAGCAGCGTGACGAACAGATCGTTGTCGACGCCGTTCCTGTCGAGCACGTCCATTGCCTCACGATCGCGGCCCTTCGCTTCGAGCAATTGCGCGAGCGGGAGCTCGCCGAAACCGCACGCGTGACAGAGCGAATCCGGGAGCGTCTGGAAGAGTTGCAACGCGCTGGCGCTGTCGCGACGTGCTAGTTGCAAATTCGCCTGGATGAGTTGCCGGAAGAACGGCATGCTCACGCGCTCGGCCGGGTCCTTCAGCGTGCGCACATAGGCTTCGAAGTCCTTCGCGAGCAGCAGAATGAACGCCGTGTCGTTGCGCGAGCTGAGGAAATTCAGGAAGCAGGGTAGGCAGTCATTGTCTTGCGTGCGAGGATCCGGGCCTTCATCGCCGCAATCGTGTCTTCCGGATAGCCGCCCACGAGGGCATACACGCCGCGCTGCCAGATATGTGCACGACTCGTCGCGAATCCCTCGCGTGCGCGCCCGCGAATGAGCAGCTGGGTGCTGAGACGCCGGCGTTCCCGCAGCGTGTCGGAAAGGACGATCCACGTGCTATGGCGCGACGGGGAGAGCAGGCTCGCCAGTCGCACGCCAGTCTGCGCAGAATCGGGGTACGCGGCCACGGCAGCGGCGCCGTACGTGAGACTTCATTGCTGGCCGTGTCGAGCATCCGCGCGGTCTCCGAGCTCCCGGCGGTCTTCGGGTCGGTGATGCGCGCGACGACGCGCATCGCATTGGCCTCGCGGTCGGTCGGATTCTGCGCGAGGTACGCCTTCAGGTAGCGCTGCCCCGCCTCGAGCCCGCCCAACCGGAAGGCGAGCGCGATCGCGTGCAGATACACCGGTGACGCGGATGAGTCCGCCGCGATCGCCCGGTCGAAGCTCGCCATGATCTTCTCGGGCGGCAGGCCGACGACCGGCCCCCACGCCCAGTGGAATTGCGCATCTGCCTTCGCATAGAGCACGCCGGGGTCGCCGGGGTATCGCCGGGCGGCGAGATCCAGCGTGGCGAAGAGGCGCTGCAGCGATCGCAAGTCGGGGCTGTTCTGCGCACCCCACGCCAGTGTCTCGATCGAATCGGCGGCAATGAGCAGGCTGTCGCGTGGTGAGAGCCCGTGATTGAAGCGTCCCGCGCGCCGCTGGTAGATGATCGTGACGCTGTCCTCGCCGCCGCGCGACCAGCCGTTGGCCATTGCGACACCGCGACTCGCGAGCGCGAAGGTGCTGTCGAGCGCGAGCGCGCGGGCGTAGGCGGCCGAGCGCCGAGTCCCACGAGGACTGACGGTAGAATTGCTCCCCCTGCAGGAACGCCTTGAGAGCAGGCAGGGAGGTCGTGCCAATGGACGAGAGGCGCTCCGCGCCCGGGGTCGTGCGATTGAGCGCTCGCACCAGGCCGAAGGTGATCGAATCGGCGAGGCGGTCCACGCGCGCGCGCAGGTCCCTCTTCTCGAAACCATCGCCGATCGTGCGCGCGGAGCGCACATCCATCACGGATACGGACGAACGCACGGAATCGCCGCCGGCCGTGAGTCCGCCGTATACCACATAGCGCGCGCCCGTCGCCCTGCCCAATTCAATGGCGGACTTCGGGTCGGCGTGCCCGCTCCATTTGCGGATCACGATGCTCGGCGCGACGGTGCGCAGCTGCCCCGCGCCGTCCAGGTTTCGCGAGAGCACGTCCACCATGCCGTCCTTCCAGAGCTGCATGTCCGCGTCGATCGCGTCGAACGGCGCGATGGCGAGCAGATTGTCGTCGAGCGCGGGGCGCGAGCGCCATGTGAAGATGAGCGCCGCCGCGGCCAGGACCACGGCCGCCGCCCCGGCGATCCACAGGCGCCTCTTGTTGGCGCCGCCGGCCTGCGCGGATGACGCACCCAGTGCGTCCCGGAATTCCTCGGCCGTGCGGAAGCGCTGATCGGGCGTCTTCGCGAGCGCCTTCGCGATCGCGTTGCTCACATTCGCCGGCACATCCGGCCGCACCTTGCTGACGGGCGGCGGCGGCGTGGTGAGATGCGCCGCGAGCATCGCCTGCGCGCTCGGCGCGCTGAACGGGAGCTGGCCCGCGAGCATCTCGTAGCCCACGATCGCGAGCGCGTAGAGATCGGCGCGCGCGTCGATGTGCCGCTCGCCGCTCGCCTGTTCGGGCGCCATGTAGGTCGGCGTGCCGACCGACATCCCGGTGCCGGTGACGCGCGCCTGTCCCATGCCGCTGCGCGCCTCGTCGATCGCGCGCGCGACGCCGAAATCGGCGAGCACCGCGTGCCCTTCCTCGAGCAGGATGTTCTCCGGCTTGATGTCGCGGTGCACGATGCCCTGGCGGTGCGCGTACGCGAGCGCGTCGGCCACCTCGCGCAGCAGCGTGATCGCCTCGTCGAGCGGCATCTTGCCATGCTGTTCGAGATGCTGTCGCAGCGACTCGCCGGCGACGAAGGGCATCACGTAGTAGAGCAGGTCGTCCTTGGAGCCCGCGGCGAGGATGGGCAGGATGTGCGGGTGCTGCAGATGCGCCGCGAGCTCGATCTCCTTCTTGAAGCGCGCCGCGCTCACATCGCTCGCCAATTCGGGCGGCAGCACCTTGATGACGACGCGCCGGTTGAGCGATGCCTCGAGCGCCACGAACAGCCGGCTCATCCCACCGCCCGGGAGCTCGCGCTCCAGGCGGTACGCATCGCCCATCGCGGTCTGCAGGCGGGAAGCTAGGAAGACGTCATTCAACTTCAGGGGGCCTTGGGAAGGGACAGGTCAAACTTACGATTCGCGCGACTGGCGGGCGAGGGGGAAGCCTGAACGAACGTGAGTACCGAGTCGTGCGTGTTGGACCACTGAGGGCGTGAGTACCGAGTCGTGCGTGTTAGACCACTGAAGGCGTGAGTACCGAGTCGTGAGTGCACGCACGACTCGGCACTCACGCAGTTGGTGGTCGAACACGCACGACTCGGTACTCACGCAGTCGGTGGTCGAACACGCACGACTCGGTACTCACGCAGTCATCCCTCCATTGACTGCCTCAATCGGATTCCATACCCTCCCGTCATGCGTTACCGCGAATTGAGCAGTGCCGAGATCCTCTCTACCATCGAAACCCTCGAGCGCCGCGTGGGCGAACGGTTCCCGGATTCCGGACTCCGCAAACTCTGCCTCGAATTGCAATCCGTCGCGCGCGACGCGCAGCGCCGCGTGGAGTCGATCGCCGAACCCAACCGCCCGCTGCGCATCGGCGTCGGGCTGCTCATTACGGCGGTCCTCGCGATCGTCTTCTCGGCGCTCCTCTCGCTGCACCTGCCCGCCACGGTGAACGATTTCGGCAGCTTCGCGCAGGCGCTCAATGCCGGGATCAACGACGTGATCTTCCTCGGCATCGCGATCTTCTTCCTCGTGAGCCTCGAGCGGCGCATCAAACGGCGGCGCGCGCTTCGCGCCCTGCACGAGCTGCGCAGCCTCGCGCACATCGTGGACATGCATCAACTCACGAAAGGGCCCGAGCGCGCGAGCATCACCGCGGCCGAGGGCGACACGCCCAGTTCGCCCAAGCGCACACTCACGCCCTTCGAGCTCAGCCGCTACCTCGACTACTGCAGCGAACTGCTCTCCCTCGTGAGCAAGATCGCCGCGCTCTACGTGCAGCGCTTCGAGGACGAAGTGGTGCTCAGTGCCGTGAACGACTCGAGTCGCTCACCAGCGGATTGTCCAGGAAGATCTGGCAGAAGATCATGATCCTCGATGTCGCATAATGCGAGCGGCGTGAGTCGAACCTCGAAGCGCGTCATTGGTCACCCGAACGCCGTGAGTAACGAGTCGTTCGCGGTACCACGAACGACTCGTCACTCACGGCGTTCGGGTGACCAATGACGCTGTTCGAGGTGCGACTCAAGCCGATCTGTCGTAGCTTGGGAGCATGCCCCTCGCCCAATTCATCGCCGCCGCCCTCGTCCTCGGCGCGCTGCACTCCTTCGGCCCCGATCATCTCGCGGCGGTCAGCGTGTTCGTCAGCCGGCGGCCGGACTGGCGCCACGCGGCCGGCCTCGGCGCGCGCTGGGGAATGGGCCACTCGGCCGCGATCCTGCTCCTGGGCGGCGCGGTGGTGCTGTCGGGCATCCGCCTGCCCGAACGATTCGGCGCGGCCGCGGAGCGCGTGATCGGCGTCGTGTTGATCGCGATCGGGATCTCGGCACTATGGCGCGCGAAGAAACTCCACGCGCACGTGCATACGCACGAGGGCAGCACGCACTGGCACGTGCACTCGCACGCGAGCAGCCCGTCACACGACCACGGCCATCGCGCGCTCTTCGGGATCGGCATGCTGCATGGACTCGCGGGCACCGGCGTGCTCGTCGCCGCGCTGCCGCTCGCGATCGAAGGCTCGAAGGCCAGCGGGCTGCTCTATCTCGCGGCGTTCGGTGTGGGGACCATCTGCTCGATGGCGCTCTTCGCGGGCGCCGCGGGCCACCTGCTCACCGTCACGTCGGCCGGGCGTGCGTCATTCCAGCGCAACGCACTCGGACTGGCAGGCGTCGCGAGCGCCGCCGTGGGCATTTGGTGGCTGGCTTCCGGTGGCAACTAAGCGCGAGCCCCCCGCGACGCCGCCCTGCGACATCTGCGGAGGGCCTACGTGGTGGCGCAATTGCAAGCTGATCTGCAAGCGTTGCGGCGCGATCCTGATGACGTGCGGAGATCTCTAACTACAGACTTAGACTGTAGACTGAGACGTTAGAAGGCCCAACTCGCGCCTGGCAGTACCATACGCTCCGTTGCCAGACGCGCCCTTTCAGCGGTACTAAGGCCTACTCTCGGTTCTAGTAAGTGGACCAGTCGTCGAGCCACACATTACTCAACGGCACCAACCCTCCGAACTTGTTGAGCGCCTTCGACACCGAGCACGAGTTGTACTGGAAGGTCTTGTTGCCGTTTCCGACGCTCCCGATGCCGACCGAGTCCACGTTGGCGCCGTTGCCAAGCTTGTCATCCAGCCCCGTCACGACGGTGCCGGTGATGGTGTTATTGCCGTTCGAGACCAGGTTGTTCCCCACCAGGATGATGCCGTCCCAGTTGACGTTGCCGTTGAGCGTCAGCTTGCCGGTGACGATCAACGTTCCGCGGCCGCTGCTCGGCAGCGCCATGTCGCCCGTCACGAAGATCACCGGGTATGCGTTCGGATCGGTGAAGCTGGGCCACGACTGCGATGGGTACGAGACGTCAGGCGTCACCGCGTTCCCGCTCGAGATGCCGTTCCAATCGATCTTCGTCGCGGCCTCGGCCTGCGACTGCGTGCCAAGGCTCAGGATCGGCGGACTGCCGGTCGGAACCGACGCGCCACCTGTCTGCGTATAGCCGGGGGCATGGTCGGCACGGCGACGCCGGCGACGTCGGCCCCGCCGCACTGGTCCACGCCGCTCAGCACGCCCGAGCCGCCGTTCTTGTGCAGGCCGCTCAGACTGGTCCAAGCCGCACCCGTGCCGATCGTCGCGGTCTTCCACAACGCATACTCGGCCACGCTCCGCTCCGCCGACACCATGCCGGACACGAACTTGAGCGTGCGCACACCGTGCGACCGGATGACGTAGATGGGCGACGAATTGCCCACGCCCGGGCGGACCTGCGTGAGCACCACGTCCGCATAGCCGTGCGCGAACACGACGCGCGTCGATTCGCTTGCCGCCGGTACCCCCGAGAACCCGTAAGAATTGCGGCCCGTGAGGAAACGCTCGAGCCCGCTCTCGGCGATCGCCGTCGCGTCCGTTGCCGAACGCGAGTCGTCCGTCACCTTGCGCTCCGTGGAGATGAGCGTGAATGCGCCGGTGAGCATGACGAGCAGGACGATGCTGACGAGCATCGCCATCGGGATCGTGAATCCGGGTCGCTGCTGGAGACGCGGCATGGCGTCCTCTGGGGGTTAGTTGAGGCGGTTGCGGAAGAAGACTGCGGTGTTGACGGTTGTAGTGATGGGACCGGTCGAGCCCACGGGCGTATTGATGCTGCGCGCGGCGAGCACGAACTCGAACCCGCGAATGTTGGAGAGAGGCGACGGCACGGCCACCTGGGACGTGTCGCGATTCAGCACGAAGAACTTGAAGGCGGCGCTGCTCGTGAACGGGCTCACCAATTCGTCGGTGGCGCCCGTGCTCACCACGGTGCGCCAGAGACCGATCGCGCCCGGCACGGCCACCGAGTTCTTGAACTCGTACTTGAGCTGCTCTTCGAAGAACATGAAGGAGCCGACGACCGCGCCCGCCGGCATGGCGGGCGTGACGGCGATCACCTTCCCCTTGGTCATGGTCGTGATGCTGTTGTTGGTGCACACCGACGCCGTGCCGCTGGCCACGGTGACGCTGGTCTCTTGGTATGTGTACACGCCGAGCGTATCGCGCCACGCGTAGCCCTGAGAGCCCCGCGTTGGCCCACTCAGTGGAGTCCACCGGGGCGACACTCACTGTAGTGACACCACCGCTCGTGCCGCACACCACGCCCACCGCGTACGGCGAGCGCACGACGAGCGCCGTGGAGGTGGCCGACACCACACCGTTGGTGGCCTCCACCATGCGCAGATCGGAGTCGATCATGTTCATCGCGCTGCGCGTGACGCTGCGCGTGCCGCGCTGCGCGGCCGCTTTCTGGAAGAGATGCGCTTGCGTCACCAGGAGCCGAGTCATCGCGGCGCCAAGGATGGCGATGATGATGACCGCGATGATCATCTCGGCCATCGTGAATCCGCGGCGCGCGGTCAGACGCAGGGTCTTCATTGCGTGTTGAACGGGTTGACGCCCGACGCCGACGTGCGCTGCACGATCACGGTGTCGGGGCGGGCGGTCGTGCCCGTGAGCGTGCGGATGATCGTCACCTGCTTCACGCCGGCACTCGGCGTCGTGACGGTCGCGCACGCGGTGTTGGGCGTGGGCCCGGTGGTCACCGTCGACGCACCCGGCGTGTGCATCGAGCGAGTCATAGTTGAGCGCCACGAAACGGTTCACCTGGCGCAGCATGGTCGCGTTCCCATACGAGAGGCGCGCGACATCCAGCGTCCGGCGCATCACGTTGTAGTCGAGGCGCGCGACCGAGATGATCGCGATCGAGATGAGCGTCATCCCGACGAGCGTCTCGACGAGCGAGAATCCGCGGCGGTCGGGCCGCCGCATGGAGCGGGTACCTGCGCGGAGTGTCATCATGGGACCAGCCGCACCTGGGCGGCCCGGCTCATTGTGATCTGGCGGTTGTAACCGCCCAGCCCGAACGTGATCGTCACGGCCTGCGAGACCGTGCCGTTCGGGAAAAGGTCGAATTGGTTGACGGTGCCGCTGAGTGTCGTGAGGTGGTATTCCGACGTCAGCCCGAATGGCTTCTTGGAGAGCTGCGTGCCGGCCGCGCGGTCGGTTGTCGTGACGGTGAACAGCGTCGGGTCGATCGTCACACGCACCGGCTTGCGCTCCCGGTCGGCGAGTGACGAGGCCATCTCCAGCTCGCCGGAGATGACGGAGGCCGCCGCCATGACGCGCGAGTGGTCCACCTGGCGCGCGAACTGCGGGAACGCCATCAAGGCGGCGATCGCCGAGATGACGATCACCACCATCAGTTCCACCAGTGTGAATCCTGCTCGGGTCGTGCGCATAAAAAAATCCCTCCGGATCTCCGTTCGGTGGCTCGACCGGCTTGGCGACCTTTCGATCGCGTTAGCCTCGTAGCTTTGCGTCGCCGCCTTTCGACGGGTTTGCCTTTATCGCGGGGCCCGAAGGGCCTTCGTCGATGAGTGCTTCTATACTACGGACACAATCTCTGTGTCTGAGACGACGAAAGACAAGTGGGGCAACACCTTGCGCGTGACAGTTACCGGCGCGGGAATGACACCTTCATTCCACGGCCGGAACGCGCAAAGTGGACCTACATCACAATCCTTGCGGGGGCCCTCCCACGGCGGCCTCCAGCTGCTTTCCGAACGCCTCCGGTGCGGTAGCCGGCGTGTCGCAGGCAAACTGCCGGCACACGTATCCGGTGGCCTTCCCGGCCACCATTGGCCGGTCTCGAAGCAGTGCCGCGGCGGGCTCCCCGCCGGGCATACCAACGACGAGCACGAGGTTCGGGAGGTACCGTTGGGCGACCTCCTCCAGTAGCGCCCGCGTATCGGCCGCGCCGGGGTCCCCCGCGATGGCCACCTCCACGGCTCCGAACAGCGAAAGCTCCGCCGCGCCCAACAGGTGCCCGAACGCCGGCCCGTATCGCGCCATCGGCTCGGCCAGCGTGTCGAGCACCCACGCCGCGCGGCGCCGGTAGTCGCGCCGGTCGTCCACTTCCGCGACCCGCAGGAGCAGTTCCACGGCGAGCGACGTGCCCGACGGCACCGCATTGTCGGTCACTTCGCGCGGGCGCGTGATCAACGGCTCGGCGTCACGCGCGGTGTCGAAGAACGCACCCGCCGCTTCGTCCCAGAACCACTCGTTCATCGATTCCGCCACATCCCGCGCGCGCGTGAGCCACACGTTATCGAGCGTGAGCTCGTACAAGGCGAGCGCGGCAAGGCCGACGGCCGCGTAGTCTTCCAGGAATCCGCCGATGGCGCGTGACGCCGGCAGTGCGCGCGCGCATCACGCGGTGGTCCCGCACCATCTCCCGGAACAGGAATTCGCCATTCTGCACGGCGAGTGCGCGGTAATCGGCGCGTCCGAAGATCCGCGCGCAGTCGGCGACGGCGCGCAGCATGAGTCCGTTCCATGCCGCGAGCGCCTTCTCGTCGCGGCCAGGGCGCACGCGCTTGGCGCGCGCGGCCAAGAGCGCGGCGCGGGCGCGGACCACGGTCGCGTTGGGCGCGGGCTGGCCGGCCACGAACAGGATGTTCTCTCCCTCGAAATTGCCCGCCGGGCGTCACGCCCCAGTGCGCTTTCATTACCGGCGCATCGGCGCCGAGTATCGCGTCGATCTCGTGCTCGCTCCACACATAGAACTTGCCCTCGTGCCCTTCGCTGTCGGCGTCGAGGCTCGAGTAGAACCCGCCCTCCGGCGAGAGCATCTCACGACGGACCCACTCGATGGTCTCCTGCGCCGCCGCGAGACACTCGGCGTCGCCGGTGGCCTGCCACAAGTGCGCGCCGAGCCGCGCGTAGAGCGCGTTGTCGTAGAGCATCTTCTCGAAGTGCGGCACGAGCCAGATCGCGTCCACCGTGTAGCGGTGGATGCCGCCGCCGAGTTGGTCCGTGATGCCGCCGCGCGCCATGGCGAGGAAGGAGCGGCGCGCGATCTCGAGCGCGTGCGCGTCGCCGGTGCGGCGCCAGCGGCGGAGCGCCGCGTCGAGCGACATCGTTTGCGGGAATTTCGGCGCGCCTTCGAAGCCGCCGTATTTCGCGTCGAAGCGTTCGGCGATCGAACTCCACGCTCGATCGAGCGTGGCGGCGGTGAGCGGGCCGGTGGACTGCGCGGGGTCCGCGGCGTGAGTGTAGAGATCGCGCACGCGCTGGGTGGTGGCGTCCACGTCGCCGCGCCGTTCGCGGTAGGCGTCCGACACCGACTTCAGCACGCGTGTGAAGCTCGGCATGCCGTGTCGGTCCTCGGGCGGATAGTAGGTTCCGCCGAAGAAGGGAACGCCGTCGGGGGTGAGGAACACCGTCATCGGCCAGCCGCCGTGTCCGGTCATGGCTTGGACGGCGGTCATGTAGATCGCGTCGAGATCGGGGCGCTCTTCGCGGTCCACTTCGATGTTGACGAACTGCTCGTTCATGAGCGCGGCGGTCGCTTCGTTCTCGAACGACTCGTGCGCCATGACGTGGCACCAGTGGCAGGCGCTATAGCCGATGCTGAGCAATATCGGTCTGTCGGATTCCTTGGCGAGCGCGAGCGACTCCGGGTTCCACTCGTTCCAATGGACGGGGTTCGCGGCGTGTTGGCGTAGATACGGACTGCTACTGGCCCCAAGCTTGTTCATCTTCGGGATTCGGGATTCGGGATTCGCTGGGGAGTAGTGAGTGGGAGCGTCATTCTGTAAGTTCGTTCATGCTCTTCGGGATCGCAGTGGGCGGCGCGGCGGGGACGCTGGCGCGCTGGTGGTTGGGCGGGCTCGCGCAGCGGTACAGCATCGCGTTCCCCTATGGGACGCTCACGATCAATGTAACGGGCTCGCTGCTGCTGGGGTTCCTCGTGCGCTACATGCTCGCGACGCCGGCGAGTCCCGAGCTGCGTGCCGCGCTCACGATCGGGTTCTGCGGCGGGTACACGACCTTCTCGACATTCAGTTATGAGGCGGCGGCGCTGCTCGAGAGCGGCAGCTATGCGCGCGCCTTCACGTACATGGCGGCGAGCGTTCTCCTCTCGCTGGCCGCGACATTCGCGGGGTTCGCGATCGCGCGCGCGGTGCTCGCGCCGCGCGGCTGACCTCAGGGAGACGACCCATGCATGGACTGCCCGGGGAACGCGTGCTGATGCGCATCCACATCGGCGAATCGGACCGGTGGAAAGGGAAGCCGCTCGAAGAGGCGATCGTGAACGTGCTGCGCGAGCGCGGACTCGCCGGCGCCACCGTGTTCCGCGGGATCCTGGGCTTCGGCGCCACGGCGCGCGTGCACACCGAGAAGATCCTGCGGTTGTCCGTGGACCTGCCGGTGGTCGTGGAATGCGTGGACACCAAGGAGCAGATCGAGGCCATCCTGCCAGTGCTCGATGAGATGATCGGCGGCGGTCTCATCACGCTCGAGAAGGTGCAGGTGATCGCGTACCGGCCGGGCGAGAAGAAGTGAAGTGGCCGGCACTCCGGCCATTGCGCCGGTGGGCGTGGCCGGCAGGTGCGACCGCGCTGGTGCTGCTCACGTGGGCGTTCGCGCGATATCCGCTCGCCGGCGCGGGGCCGTACAATGCGCAGCTCGTTCGGCCGGCGCTCTACGTGATCCTCGCGCCATTGAGCAACGTGCTGGACGCGCTGTCGCTGCTTTCAGTGCCGCAGCTCATCGCGCTCGGCGTTTCGCTCATCGCATGGTACATCGTTTGGCGCGTCGCGCGGTGGCGGATCTCGGGCACGAATTCGTGGTGCGAATTCTGCGTCGGCTTGCGCGCGCTGCTGCTCCTCATCCTCGTGGTGCTCCTCGCCGCCGTCATGCCCCGGCCCATGGCGCGCCTCGCGATGATGAACCCCGACGACCTCGTGCTCGACATCCACAGTCACACGAATTTCTCGCACGATGCGCGCGCGTCGTTCACGGTGCAGGACAATCGCGCCTGGCACCGCGCCGCCGGATTCGACGTCGCGTACATCACCGACCACCGCTGCTTCGACGGCGCGGCCGAGGGGCTGCGCGGCAATCCGAAACTCGCCGGCGACGGCACGGTGCTCCTCAGTGGCATCGAACTGCCACCCGATGAGTCGCATCTCGTCGTACTCGAACCACCGGACGCGGCGGCGCCAGCGTCGCTCTTCGACCGTGGTGCGTACGCGCCACGGCCGGCCGGCGCGCTCGCGACGTGGCCGGTGCGGATACAGACGATCCCCGAAGATTTCACGCGGCTGCGGCTCGCGCTGGCCGGCTCCGACACCAGCGTCACCGGGATCGAGATGTCGGACGGCGCGCCGGGGGGATCGCGCAGGCGCAACGCGATCGCGTTGAGATCCTGGGCTACGCGCACAAGTATCATTCGACTCCTCGCAGGCTCCAACAATCACGGCTGGGGACGGACCGCCGTCGCATGGAGCGTTTTACGCATCCCCGGCTGGCGCGCCCTCACTCCCGATTCCCTCAGCGACACGATCGAAAGGCGGATCCGCACGGAACGCGAACTCGCGGCGCACGTGATCGAACGGCGACGATGTACGGTCCGCCCGAGCCGTCGGCGTGGCTGCTCATGGCGCCGGAAGTGTCGCTCAACCTGGGCGTCACGATCACGCCGTCGGAGCGCGTCTCGTGGATCGCGTGGACTTGGTCGGTCGCTCTGATCGCGGTCGCAGTGCCGCGCCGCGAGTGGAAGAAGTGACCGGCCACAATGCCTCACGCCCAGCACTCACGCGCGCCATCGCCATCGCGCTCGGCGCCGCAGGGCTCCGCCTCGCGATGGCCGCGATCATCACGCCGTTCCCCGACGAGACCTACTATTGGGAATGGTCGCGCCGGCTCGCCGGCGGATTCTTCGATCACCCACCAGGCATCGCGGTCGCCATCCGCGCGGGCACGACGATTTTCGGCAACACCGCGTTCGGCATTCGCGTGGTGCCGGTGCTGCTCGGGCTCATCGCGGTACTCTCGGTGATCGAACTCGCGCGACGACTCGCCGGCGACGACGGTGCGCTCCGCGCCTCGATCGTGCTCGCCTGTCTCCCGCTCGCGGGCGCCGGCCTCGTGCTCGCCACCCCCAATGCACCATTGCTCTGCTTCAGCGCGCTCGCGCTCCTCTGCATCGAGCGCGCCGTGAGCGACGATGCCGAGCCGAGCTCCGCGCTCGCGTGGTGGGCGCTCGCGGGACTCGCCTGCGGCGCGGCAATGGCCTCGAAGTACACCGGCGTGTTGCTCCCCGCGTTCACGCTGGTCGCCATCGTCGCGATCCCATCGCTGCGCCGCCAACTCGCGACGCCCGGACCGTACGTCGCCGTCGCGCTCGCGTCGCTCGTGATCATCCCCGTGCTCCGGTGGAACGCGCACCACGACTGGATCTCGTTCCGCTTCCAGCTCGCGCACGGACTCGGCCCCGTTCGCGGCACCGGGATCAAACGCGAAGGCGACCTGCTCGGCGGACAACTCGGACTCGTCACGCCCATTCTATTCGTGATGATGGCCATCGCCGTCAGCCGCGCGCTCAAGCCGATGCCCGATGCACGCCGCACGATGTTCGCATTGATCTCAACACTCACGTTCCTGTTCTTCGTCTACAGCGCATGGCGCCGCCCCGCCGAAGCGAACTGGCCGGCGCCCGCGTATATCCCGGCGCTGGCGTTGCTCGCGGCGTACTCCGTGTCGAGCACGTGGAAGAAATGGCTCACCGCCGGTTGCATACTCGGCGCCATCATCGTGATCGCAACGTACATGCAAGCCGCTGCGCCCGT
>CAVTUD010000004.1:0-394491 GCA_963737845.1 uncultured Gemmatimonadaceae bacterium
CAAACACCCTGCAAGAGTCGAAACTGTATGATTTTCCGTATATTTTCGACGCCTGCCCGGCGCCCCATGAGGAGAGGAGGTAAATGACACGCACTTTCAGAATCCTCCTCGTAGAGGATTTCGAACCTTGGCGTAGTTTCGTCGCCTCCTTGCTACAAAAGAACCCTGAGTGGCAGATCATCTCCGAAGTATCAGACGGACTAGAAGCGATCCAAAAAGCAAAAGAATTTCAGCCCGACTTGATCGTGCTGGACATTGGCCTTCCAAAGTTGAATGGAATTGAGGCTGCCTCGTCAATCCGCAACGTTGCTCCAGAGTAGAAAATCCTCTTTTTGAGCGAAAACCACTCCTCGGACATCGCCGCCGCAGCCTTAAGCGCAGGTGGGCATGGCTACGTAGTCAAATCGGACGGCGCAAGCGAATTGATAGTGGCGGTAGAAGCCGTTCTTCAAAGCAAGTGCTTCATCAGCAGTACATTCAGAGGCTTCGATTTCGCTAATGCAGAACGGCAATCTGGCGACAGATTCTGATAGGTCAACGCTTCCCGCCAGTGCCTGAAATCTTGTGGCCCCAGATCCCGTAGCGGCTTTTCCAAGTACGCGCAACTGAGTTTCTGGAATAGCGAATTCCGTAAAACCACAATCCATACAGACCAGAAGTTTGGGGAATACAGAGACTGAGGGTTCTTGCAGATTCTGCCGTCCGAGAAAATGGACATTAATCTCGGAGTTGAACGTTAGCTGGTTCACAGAAGAGCATGATTTGCAGTTCATTAGCTTTGCTCCGCGCGGGCCTATGGTCACTACCGCCTGGAGGCTCGCGATATCTCAGTCTGTCCCTCCGCCTCATGGATTGTGCCAATGCCGGCACAAAAAATCTGACGCCGGCTTGCCTGACATGCTAGCCGGACCTGTAAAGAGCTGCCGGTAGACGTGGCACGCTCCGTATCTCAATTTGAGCCACTACTCGATAAACTCCCGGATCGTCGGCAATATAGCAATTAACCCGCCGACACGCTTCCTGGTTTCAGCCTATGCCAGCCCACACGCCCAAACCTAGCCACCATGACCGGTATGCATATTCCAGTTTGGCCTTGTTTCTTACAATTTGCTGTAGAGTGACCCGGAGGAGAAAACGATGCTACAGGACTGGAACAGCCCATTTCGACATCCGCACCTCGTCTTCGTACTATCTCTCTTTGTAATGTTGCTCTCGACGCAGATCGGTGCCTATTTCCGCAAGCGGCGCTTGAATCTGGAAGAAGATGCGCGCCGGGATCTCGAAATTATCGTGGGCGCCACGCTGACGCTGCTGGGCCTCATCATTGGATTCAGCTTCTCGATGGCCATAAGCCGGTACGACCAGCGCAAGAACTACGAGGAGGCAGAGGCCAACGCGATTGGTACGGAGTACGTCCGGGCAGATTTGCTTCCTGCCGCCGACGCAAATCGAGTTCGCGCACTTCTGAAGGATTATCTCGAACAGCGTGTTTTGTTTTATGAAACCCGCGATGACCATTTGCTTCAACAGATCAACACTACTACTTCTCAACTTCAAACCCAGCTATGGTCTGCGGTCAAGGCTCCGTCTGCGACGCAGCCGACGCCGCTCATGGCCTTGGTTGTTTCAGGCATGAACGATGTATTGAATTCTCAAGGGTACACACAGGCGGCTTGGTGGAACCGAATTCCCGTTGGTGCCTGGGGTTTGATGTTGTCCATCGCCATCTGCTCGAATCTGTTGGTCGCCTACAGTGCGCGTGGCGCAAAAGCACGGGGCATTCGGTTACTGGTTTTTCCGCTTGTTCTATCCATCGCGTTCTTTTTCATAGCCGACATCGACAGCCCGCGGAGGGGCGTCATTCGCGTGCGGCCACAGAACTTAATAAGCATCGCTCAATCCATGACTGGGCGCTAATCGGCCCGTTTTCAACACTGCGCGGTGCGATGCAGTTTAAGGGCGACAGTTGAACGGTATCCGGCTGGCATTTCTGCCAGTACTGTCGAAGTTCGCGGACATAGTCAAAGTGTGGGTTCGGCACTCGGTAAAGCGCTCAATTCCCGCGTAGTTCTAGTTCGGCCTGCCAAACCATGAATATTGCCAGCCGACGGAGACGGACTGGTAATTCCCCCCGTACCTGATGTATGCGCCATTGTTGTAGCTAAGTTTTATTGCTTGACGCCTGGTCAAAGGAATTGAGGCCGTCACTCCAACGCGAGAATTTCCCTGGACCGTCGTATCGTTTTCCACGCCATTTAATGATGTAGTGCCGCCGAACCAATAATTTCCATCAAGCGAGACCCACAACCTCGGCTTGAAATCGTAGCTGAGGTGCCCTTCAAAGGAACCTATTGGGCTTTGGGATTGTGTGTTTGTGCCGGGCGAGAATTGGTTGTGAGAGAAAAACTCCGCATTTGTGGTGAAGAACCAGGCCCCGGCATACGCATCAAGAGTCCAATGACCCCAGCGTCTGGAATAGCCAAGCTCGGGCTTGAAAGCCCAGCGATTAGAACCGTAATTGATGAGTTTGGTCGGATCGTATTGACCCGTCGGAGGCACCAGTTTCAAACTAACACCAACAATGGTCTTCTGTCGCCATTTTGAATACTCCTGAATGTCCATCGCTGGGCCGCCAATGAGGTTCACAGAAAAGCGAAAGCTGCTCGTAAGGAGACCCGAACGTCTGGCGAGCGTCTCTGCGCCAACGACAGTCCCACGAAAATTTCCAACCCCATATGGCACGGAACCGGTGAAGGTAGCGGTGCGGCCAAAAAAGTTGAATGAATGGGAGAGGGTGAAAACTGAGACGTTGACTCTTGCTGTGGCGCCGGTAATTGGGACTGTTCCGTCAAAGATGATGCCCCCATCGAAGTAGGAATACGTCAAGTTGACAGCGTTCGAGTGCAGAGGCGTAATGAGGTAAGCCCGCGGAGCAAGATCTTGCGCACGACAGATTGCAGCGGCAAGACATCCGATGAAAAGTAAAACAATCACGCGCGAGCCTGCCGCTAAACATCTCATTTTCACTAATGTAGGGACTTGGACAAGACTCGGCATCTGTAAGTATTGACAGTTCTCCTATTTCTCGACAGCACCTAGGATGCGAGTGGTTTCTTGTATCTCTGTGTCGAACCAAGCCAAGCGGACCTCGGCTAGGTAGCGACTGGCGCAATGAGCAGAACATTTTGAAGGTGGTGGATGGCCACATTATTGACTCCAGCGCAATCTGCTGACCATAGACTCAAGCCTTCGGATATTAGCAACGTAGCGGGAAAGCATAAGTATCCGTCCCTCTATCAGATCAACACCCGCGTTTTGCTAAACGATTTGTCCAGAAACTTGAGACGTCGAGCAACATTGGACGACATCTCCGACCCAGAACTCGACCGGCTTGCGTCCGGAGGCTTTGATTGGCTTTGGTTTCTCGGTGTGTGGCAGACAGGCCTTGCTGGACAAAGAGTGTCGCGAGAGAACATCGAGTGGCAGGCTGAGTTCCGAGCGGTTCTCCCTGATATTCAGCAAGATGATGTCTGCGGTTCCTGCTTCGCAATCACTGATTACGCGGTGCATTCGGACTTCGGTGGGGATGCGGCCCTGCAGAGGCTCAGGGACAGGCTCCACGAAAGAGGGATGCGACTGCTGTTGGATTTCGTACCCAATCACACTGCGCTTGATCATGCCTGGGTCCAAGAACATCCGGAATTTTATGTCCAGGGCACGGACGAGCAGGTTCTCCACGAGCCCCAAAACTATGTGCGCATCAATGTCGGTCCGGAAGCGAGGGTTCTGGCTTATGGCCGCGATCCGTACTTTTCCGGGTGGCCCGATACGCTCCAACTGAACTACGCAGAGTCAGCACTGCAAGGTGCCATGCAACAGCAGTTGCAGAACGTCGGTGCCAAGTGCGATGGCGTGCGCTGCGACATGGCGATGTTAATTCTGCCAGACGTTTTTGAGCGGACTTGGGGTTTGCGAATGGAACCATTTTGGCCTAGAGCAATCCCTTCCATCCGATCGAACTGGCCAGGCTTCCTGTTCATGGCGGAGGTTTATTGGGATCTCGAATGGACACTCCAACAGCAAGGCTTCGACTACACGTACGACAAGAGGCTCTATGATCGCCTTCGGGACGGACATACCCAGCTCGTGCGCGACCATTTCCGCGCAAGCAAAGAGTTTCAGCAAAAGTCTGCACGCTTCCTCGAGAACCACGACGAACCTCGAGCGGCGGCAACATTTCCACTGGGAATGCATCAGGCCGCTGCCGTATTGACCTACCTCTGCCCAGGCTTGCGTTTCTTTCATGATGGTCAGTTTGATGGCCGAGCCAAGAAGATTTCGGTCCACGTGAGCCGCCGACCGATTGAGCCTGTCGAATCGGGTCTGCGCGATTTCTACGCTCGCCTCCTGAATTGTGTGCACCTTCCGGAGACGCGTAACGAAGAGTGGCGTTTACTCAATTGCGCCGCAGCTTGGGACGGTAATTGGACCTCGGACTGTTTCATCTGTTTTGCATGGCACAAGACAGGAAGTCCGCCACTTGTCGTTATCGTGAATTACGCTCCGAATCGGAGCCAATGCTATGTGCAACTCCCATTCGACGAATTGCGGGGACGAACCGTGCGTGCGCAGGATTTGATGAGTTCAGCAGCCTATGAGCGTAACGGCGACGAGCTCGTTCATCACGGGCTTTACGCGGATATGCCGGGGTGGGGATTTCATGTTTTCAGAATAGAGACACTCTGAGACCGGAACTGACCCCAAACAGAACATCATCAAGAGCAGACAGGAGAGCAGGCCATGACCCAGACCGCGGAAAATGAACGTCTTGAAGAAGCCAATTCCCATAGTATCCCATGGAAAAAATGGGGGCCATATCTCAGCGAGCGACAGTGGGGCACGGTCCGCGAGGACTATAGCGAAGGTGGCGACGCCTGGAATTTCTTCACCCACGATCAGGCCCGCTCGCGCGCCTACCGCTGGGGCGAGGACGGCATCGCCGGCATTTCCGATGACAAACAGCACCTCTGCTTCGCGTTGGCCCTGTGGAACGGCAAGGATCCGATTCTCAAGGAGCGGCTCTTCGGATTGACCAACAGCGAGGGCAACCACGGCGAGGATGTGAAGGAGTACTACTTCTACCTCGACAGCACGCCGACGCACTCCTACATGAAGTATCTCTACAAGTATCCGCAGGCGGCCTATCCCTATGCCGATCTGGTGGAGACGAACCGCCGCCGTTCGAAAAACGAGATGGAGTATGAACTGCTCGACACCGGCGTCTTCAAGGACGACCGATATTTCGACGTCTTCGTGGAGTATGCCAAAGGCGGCCCGGAAGACATCCTGGTGCGGATCACGGCAGTCAACCGGGGACCGGACGCGGCAGAACTGCATCTCTTGCCGACGCTGTGGTTCCGAAACGACTGGTCGGCGTGGATTGCCGAATCCAACAGGGCTAGCCGAGAAACCGAATCCTCAAGCAGATCGAGGCCGCGGCGGGCACGAGCGCGGTCGCGGTAACGCATCCGCTGCTGGGTGAATACATTCTTTCCTGCGAAGGCGAGGTGCCGCTGCTCTTCACCGAGAACGAAACAAACCACGAGCGGCTTTTCCGGGCAAGCAAGAACGAGAGCCCCTACGTCAAGGACGGCATCAACGACTGCGTGGTGCAGGGCAACCAGGGCGCGGTGAACCCCGGCAAGCAAGGGCACCAAGGTCGCGGCGCACTACCAGATCAATGTGGGCGCCGGTCAGACCAAAGTGATTCGCCTGCGGCTCTCAAGCAGTTCTCTGGAACAGAAGAGCAAACCCTTCGGAAAGCAATTTGATGAGGTCTTTGCCGACCGGCTTCGTGAAGCCGATGAGTTCTACAAGTCGGTCACGCCGCCATCGGTGGGTGAAGACGCGGCCAAGGTGATGCGCCAGGCCCTCGCCGGCATGCTCTGGAGCAAGCAGTTCTTCTTCTTCGACGGTGACAACTGGCTGGACGAGCACCACTCCAATCCGCTCCATACCGGATATCGAAATTCCCGGAACTCGGAGTGGTTCCACATGCTGAACGAGGACATCATCTCCATGCCCGACAAGTGGGAGTATCCCTGGTACGCGGCCTGGGACCTGGCCTTCCACACGCTCCCGCTCTCGATCGTGGACCCCGACTTCGCCAAGGAGCAGATGGAGCTGATGCTCCGCGCCGCCTACCTGCACCCCAACGGCCAGATGCCTGCCTACGAGTGGAACTTCAGCGACGTGAACCCCCCGGTCCACGCCTTTGCCACTCTCTTTCTGCACCGCACCGAGCAGGCCCTGCGCGGCGAGACGGACGTGGATTTCCTCAAGTCGACGTTCAACAAGCTCTTGCTGAACTTCACCTGGTGGGTGAACCGCAAGGACCGCTTCGGCAAGAACGTCTTCGAAGGAGGCTTCCTCGGTCTCGACAACATCGGCGTCTTCGACCGCAGCGCCCCGCTTCCCACCGGCGGCCACCTGGAGCAGGCGGACGGCACGGCCTGGATGGCCCTGTTCAGCCAGAACATGCTGGAACTCGCGTTCGAGATCACCGCCCACGACCCCATCTACGAACCCATGGTCATGAAGTTCGCCGAGCACTTCTACTACATCGCCGCGGCCATGAACCGGCCCGGTCAGGACGGCATGTGGGACGAGGAGGACGGCTTCTACTACGATCTGCTGCGGCTCCCCGACGGCAGCTCCAGAGGCTCAAGGTGCGCTCGATGGTGGGGCTCCTGCCCCTGTGCGCCACGACGGTTATCGAAAAGTGGAGCGGGAGCGCATTCCGCGGACGATGGCTCAGATGCAGGAACGCCTGCGCCGGATACCCGAACTCAAGGAGACCATCCACCCCACGGGCCCGGGACATTTTGGGGTAGCCGAGCGCGGGATCATGGCCCTGGTCAACCCGGAGCGGCTCCGCCGGATCCTGACCAAGATGCTCGACGAGAACGAGTTCCTGAGCCCCTACGGCATCCGCTCGCTCTCCAAGTTCCACGAGCAGCACCCGTTCGTCTTAAACGTAGGCGGCCAGGAGTACCGCGTGGACTACCTGCCGGCCGAGTCGAACACCGGCATGTTCGGCGGCAACTCCAACTGGCGGGGACCGGTCTGGATGCCGGTGAACGCGCTCATCATCCGGGCGCTGCTGAACTTCTATCTGTACTACGGCGACAACTTCAAAATCGAATGCCCCACGGGATCCGGCAAGATGATGAACCTCTTCGAGGTGAGCAAGGAGATCGCGGACCGGCTCACCCGGATCTTCCTGCGCGACGAGCATGGCCGGCGGCCCGTCTATGGCGGCACGGAGAAGTTCCAGAACGATCCCCACTGGCGCGACCACATCCTGTTCTACGAATACTTCCACGGCGACAACGGCGCCGGGCTGGGCGCCAGCCACCAGACCGGCTGGACCGGACTCGTGGCCAAGCTCATCCAGCTTTACGGTTTCTGGATCCCAAGCGGGCACTGGAAGTAGGCAAGCAGGCCTCATTCGCTGACATGGCTGACAAAGCGCGAAGCGCTGAGGCGAAGGCAACAGCCGGAGGCAAACGCTAATAGGCAAGCCTGCGAAAGATGCCAGGAACCACGGTCTCCAGAGCGGCGAGAGAGAACAACGGTCTTGCTGATCGTGTTTTTCCCCTTCAAGAAGGCAAGTGACTCAAGCGGAGAGGGCTAGTATTTCTCCGGGACAAAGTGCCTACCCTTCAGGGGAATTTGATCGCCATAACTGTATTTGGCCTTACGCTTTGGCAATTTCACTTTTTCTCGCGGAACTTTGCCGATAGGGGATCATGCTCAATAAATGCGTAATACAATTCAGCCGCGCTTTTTATTTGTCGTCGGATCTGACGATATACCAAGGTGCATGCTTACTGTCGGTCGCCTCCAGCATTTGGTCTCGCGCACGGGAGTACTCATACCGAAATGACTCCAAGTCCATTGGGCTTAGTTTCCATTGACGAAGTGGGGCTTTAATACGAGCTTCAAATCGGCGCTGTTGCTCCTTCTTCCCGACTTCCATCCAATATTTGATAAGAATGATTCCGCCGTCCACCATGTACTTTTCGGTTATCGGACAGAGCTTCAAAAACTTCCCATGCTGTTCCTTGGTGCAGAAACCCACCAGCGCGGTTGTACCAGCTTCTGTCGAAAATCACTATCTCTCCAGCGGCTGGAAAGTATTGCATGTACCGCTGGATATACATTTTGGTCTTTTCTCGGTCAGAAGGAGCGGGAAGCACTACCAAGCGGAAAACACGGGGACTCACGCGTTCTGTGATGGCGCGAATCGTGCCGCCCTTGCCGGCAGTACGTCCTTCGAAGACGATAATCGCTCGAAGCCCTTTGTATTTGACCCACGGCTGAAGCTTGCAAAGCTCCCCTGGAGCCGATCCATTTCTTTCTCGTATTGTTTGCGTTTTAGCGTCCCGGTATCGTCTTCCTTTTTTTCATCGAACGTCAGCCTCTATCCTTCCGGTTCGTCTAGAACTGCACGACCTTGGACTTTTACAGACTCCGTGGCGGGAGAAAAACTTGGCCGCCGCCAAATACCTCAAGAGTGGGCACGAGTTATGACTTCTTTTTTATTTTCGGTGGGAAGTCTTTGAACGACTTTGAAACAAGCTCATTGACTTCCTTGTCTAGGTTGCGGATGGCTTTGTTAGGATCGCGAAACGTCTTGCTGTACGTGGTCTGCCACACAGACTTTCTGGACGCCACTTCAATCATGTAAAACACGATTTGTCCGTTCACTTTCAACCATGACGCCGGAGCCAAAGCTGGGCCGTTACCGAGACCATACGTCGGCGTGGGGTCTCCAGGCGCGAGCGGTGCAGAATTTGCTTGCGACTGACCAGCGACGGCAGTCATCGCGTCCCCACCTCCGTCATAGTAAATATAGAAATCCGGCTTTTCCTTCACCTCAACGAAGCCGCTAGCAGACAACACTTGGTTGACATTCTTGACGATTTTCCGATCCATCTCCTCATTTGTGTCAGGATGCTGGCGAGTCAAGAGTCGGTTTTCCCGCCAGGAGTAGCGTTTGTGTTCTGAGAAATCATAGCCGGGATCAGCTACAGTAGACGTTTTTTGGGGAAAGGCAGCTAGTGCCGTCAGCAGGGGGATAAGCAGCAAGCCAAAGCGGCAGCCCCAATTGTTCAACAATGGACTCTTTCTTTGGTGATGCATATGTTGAGATTGTTGATTTCCCCGTGGAATGAGAACACTGTCAAAAGTCACAGGCGGAACGATTAACAACTCTTGTCGTCAACGGTCCTATAGGGCGGTGCAATTGAATTTCGTCTGCCCAATCCCATTTCATGTGAAAGCATCGGCGTCCATACGCCGAAACGTCCCTACGGCCTCATCCATCGTGGGATATATTGGAATCCTGCGGTCTTCTGGCGCTCGTTCGTGAGCTTCAGCCCAAAGACGCCATTCTGTCTGTCGGCCGGCCGCTGCCAAAACGACACCACGCTCCTTTAATGTGTCGGCAACCTCGTCCGCCATGTAGAGTCCAGTTGCATCGATCATTGTGATTGGAAGCATGTCGAGCACTAGCCACCTCAGAGAAGGACCCGCGGCTTGCGCGGCTGCAAGGAGTTCACGCTTGAAATAAGGCGCATTAAAAAACACTATGGGAGAATTAAAACGAAAGAGGATTAAGCCGGGTATCGTCTTGGCCTCGGGATGTCGTTCGATGGAGTGAAAACCGGGGAAGTTCTTAATCTCTCCAAGGACCTCAATCTTGGGACGCGATACCAGCTTTACAAACCGCAAGATTGCCAGTGCAACAGCAATCAGGATCGCATGGATGGCGCCAACCGCAACTACGCCCAACGTGGACAGGACCGACAAAGCGAATTCTCGCCGGTCAATCTTGTAGATCATCTGCAGCGCTTTGACGTCCACCAAGGAAAACGCCGCCTTCACCAGTACGGCGCCTAGAGCGGCAATGGGGACATACCGTAAGGATCCGGTGAAGAACAAGAGCACCGCGGCGATCGTTCCAGCTGCAACGAGCCCAGTGACCTGCGTGCGACCGCCCGTCGCATCGCTCATGGCCGTTCGAGAATCGGCGCCGCTCACCGCAAAACCGTGAGAAATTGCTGACGCGATGTTGGCTGCACCTAGCGCCGCGAACTCCCGGTCCGCGTCTATGTCATAACGGTTCTTCGAAGCAAAACTGCGCGAAGTCAACATCATGCTCGAAAAGGTGACCAGAGCTAGCCCTGCCGCGTTACCCAAAAGACTCGGCACTACGGAAATCGGAAAATGCGGAATGTGCAAAGGAGGAAGTCCAGAGGGTATCTCACCCACAATCGCGACTCCGTACCCTTCTAAGCCCAAGAATCGCACAGCGGCCGCTGCAAGGATCATGGCCAACAACGCTGAGGGTATGCTCCGAAATAGTCTTGGACTCACCAGAAGGACCAGAAATGTGCCCAGTCCCACAGCAAGCGTAGGCCAATGCGTGAGATCAACTTTCCGCACGAATTCGAGAAGCCGAGGGACAATGCCGCCAGCGGTGATTGGAAATCCGAAAATCTTGCCGATTTGCCCGAGCATGATGCTTAGCGCAATCCCGTTCAGAAAACCGACCAGTATGGGTTTCGAGAGAAAATCCGCAAGAGCACCCAATCTCAAGAAGCTGGCCGCGATGCACAGCACCCCAGCAAGCAAGGCCAATGTCACCGATAGCGACTCGTAAAGTCTTGGATCGCCTGAGGCCAACGGGGCAACGGCTGCGGCAACAAGTGCGCAAGTGGCGGCGTCGGGGCCGACGATTAACTGTCGCGAAGTTCCGAATATTGCATAAGCAACCAGCGGAAAAATGCTTGAGTACAGTCCCACGGCAGGATTGAATCCTGCCAGTTGCGCATAGGCTACACCAACGGGCAAAGCCACTGCGGCTACGGACAATCCAGCGATTAGATCATGCGATAAATCACTCTTCTGATAGCTCAGCAGCTTCGTGAACCCCGGAACTACTCTCGCCACAAAGGCCGCCGTGGATCCTTTACGCAGGATAATGTTCTCCGTCATCGATGTTGTTGTCTGTGCGGTCCGAGCCCAGTCCTTACAGGCTTAGAGAAGACAACCATCTGCCGGTATACGTCCACCTTCACGAAATTGTACGTGGCACTGGACTGTTAGACGATGCGCAGTTTCCCAAGGCGGTAGGGTGGACGGGAAACATGGTGAGGGCAACTGTAACTTCTTACAGCCGGAGGATTGGATGTCCAAGTTCCGGGGAGATTTTTGAATTTCGCAAGGCGCGGTCATTGTTGGTGCGAGGACAACTCAATTGGACGCTTTCAGAACAATCAGTTTGGGCAGCCAATCGTCGGAGCAATGCATCAAATATCTTGACCCCAACAGGCGGAGGCTCTACGCTTCTTCAACAGGCGCACCTCAGTGGTGTCCTTATCCCGCGGGACATGGCCGCCGTCGAACTACCAAGGCAAACTCGAGCGATTGTGGTGGGCGTTTGCAATCGTGCAGAGATAGCCAGTTCTGACTGTTGCATAACAGAATTGAGAAAGAAGGAGAGGCCATTACATTCGCACGGGAATTCGCGCGCCAATTTGTGCGGATACTTATCGTGGAGGATTTCGAGCCCTACCGCGCCTACGTCGCTTCTTTGCTGAACGAAAAGGCTGGCTTGCAGATAGTCTGCGAGGCGGGAGACGGGTTGAGGGGCGTTGAGAAAGCGCAAGAACTGAGACCCGATTTGATTCTGATGGATGTTGGCTTGCCCGGTCTCAACGGAATCGAGGCTGCTAGGCAGATCCTCAATGTCATCCCCAAAGCAAAAATAATTTTTCTGACCCAAGAGACTTCAGCGGACGTAGTTCATGAGGCGCTAAATGTGGGTGCGCGCGGCTATGTCGTCAAGTCACGGGCCGGCAGCGAATTGTTCGAAGCGATAGACGCCGCACTGCAAGACAGACGGTTTGTTAGTAGCGGCCTCGATGGTCAAGGCGCTCCTGAGGCAGGCCTCTAGCTAGCCGCGCGCGCGGACTTGGAATGGCGATTGCAGGAGACCCTGGCTCGGATCGTGGTCCCCACTTGGACTTGCGCATCAATCGAAAGGTCACCATCAACAAGCTTCAGTCGTTCTTTCATGCTCGTCAGGCCCAGACCGTCGCCTTTGAGCGCTTGCTCGACGTCAAATCCAACTCCCGAATCCTGCACGGTTAGTTGAATCTCGTTCGATGTACTGCTGAGCATCACTTGAAATCGCTTGGAACCACTATGCTTCGCTGCATTCTGCAGGGCTTCCTGCAAAACGCGGAAGAGACAGAGTGAGATATCTTGAGAAAGGTCTTTGGGGACATCGTCGGAACGAAAGTCAATCTCCACTTTCTGCTGGCCGGAGAATTCTCTGCAAAAACTAGCCGCTGCTGCTGCCAAGCCTAAATATTCCAGTTTCGAGGAGTGCAGACGGTGCGACAGACCTTGAATTTCGCTTCCGATCTCGGAAACGTGCTTGATTTCTTCTTGAAGGCGATTTCTCAGTCCAGCCGCCGAAGCGGGAAGTGCCTGTCCCAAGCCTTCCATCTTCACTGCCAGTAGCGCAAGACGTTGATTGATATCGTCGTGAAGTTCCCGCGCAATCCAGGCGCGTTCCTCCTCATGCGCCTCAATCAACCTGCGACTCACACTGGAAAGGGCTTCTTCAGCCAGCTTACGTTCCGTGACGTCGAGACATGAGCCAATGTAGCCAGCAAAGGAACCGTCCGCATTGAACCTCGGAACTCCCAGGTCAAGAACCCAGCGGTATTCTCCATCATGTCGTCGAAGGCGATACTCCATCTCGAAAGACTCGCGCTCATCAACTGCCTTCGCATATGTATCCATGCATTGTTCTAAATCTTCGGCGTGGACTCCTTCTGTCCAACGATTTCCCAGCTCTTCGAGAATGGGTCGGCCCGTAAATGTCAGCCAGGGCTGATTGAAATAAGTGCGGAGCTTATCCGGGCCTGCCATCCAAATCATCACCGGGGCAGCATTGGCAACCAACCGGAAGCGCTCCTCACTCTCTCGAAGCGCTTCTTCCGCTCTTTGGCGGTCGGTCAAATCAACGAAACTGACTAGACCGGTGTCTCCCAAAGAAGTGAAGTGAAATTCCACGTACCGGCTTGATCCATCTTTACAGCGAACTGTCGCCTCTAGAGGTTCGGTTGTAGTATGGCTACCAACCGTCTTTCCTACTCGCGCTTGCCATTCTGCTTTCACCGTTTCCCGGTAAGAGTCGTCCGGGTACGCAAGAGCCCACCAATGAGCCTCGTCTGGCATGTCTTCGATCGAGTAGCCGAAGACCTCGGTGAATTTGAGGTTGACAACCTCATACTCGCGTCTCGGTCCTCGGGTCACTATCATGCTCACCGGAGACTGAAGTACTTGCTCCCGGCTGCGCAGCTCACTTCTTTTCAATGCATCCTCAATCTGCTTACGCTCCGTGATGTCTACTGCAAGACCCACCATCCTTCTGGCCTTGCCGTTCTGCGCGTACTCGAACTTCCCCCTGGAAACGACACAGCGCGCGTTCCCATCTTGCCGAACGATGCGAAACTCCTCCGCGTAGGGTGTTCGGTTCTGTCTCGCAACTGTCACTGCATCCGAGATTCGCTGACGGTCTTCGGGATGGACGTAACGGTAGAAGTCCCCAATCTGCCCGCTGTACGAATCGGATGAAATCCCGAACATGACGCTAAGGTCTCCAAACCAAAAATCGCGGCCGCTCGCGAGATCCCATTCCCATCCCACGGATTTACCTGATTCCATCGCCAAGCGCAGCCGGTCGTTGGAGCGAACCAATGCTGCTTCCACTCTTCTTCTCTTCATCCTTTGCCACAGGAGCCCGAGAATGATGAGCGCCTGCGTCAAGAGCAAGAGAACGCCAGCGGTAAGGTAGCGTTCGTATTGTTCCCAAAACGTGGGCTCCCGGTTAAGCACAATCGCCCCAACCGGTAATTCGCTTTGCTTAAGCCCCCAGCGGCGCAGTGCTCGCCAATCAAACAGTAAGATGTTGGCGCCTTGCACGACCGGAATATCCTGCGGCTTTTCCCCATTGAGAATCCTCACGACAATCCCAGCAACGTCCCGGCCATGGGTAGCGAAACTGAACACGTTGCCGCCTACTGTTCCTCGACCGAGATCCACCTCGTCTGCCACGAACACTGGCTGCAGTGGAGGCGTCAGCAACTAGGGGAACTGATTGAGTCTCGTCAATGAAGTGACTCCCTTTCGCATCCTGCATGATGGAGGTGTAATAGACAATCGTGTGGTCCGGAAGGTGCTTCAGTCTCTCGAGCAGCGAGGCCATGTCGAGGTCTGTAAGATAGGTGAAATCGAACTTCGATTCGTAGCTGCGAAACCTCTCTTTGGCAAGGGCTTCAAGATAGCGATCATACGGTGCCACGCCGCCAACGACTACAACGTGTTCAGTGCCGGGCTGCAGGCGAAGCGCCGTCTCCAGAGTTTTCTCTGGCTGTGCTGCGGCCCAAACACCAGTAAAATGTGAGTCGAGGTTCACACCTGCAGTCAACACCGCGGGACTTCCACCGAAGACAATCGGGATGCTCGGGAAATACTTTTCGTGCAACGCGGCCATGAACTTAATGGGCGATGGCCCGAGGGCCACAATCGCATCCAGCTTCCGCCCGCGATACTTGCGAATAAACTCCTCACGAAACAGGTCCTGCGAGGTTTCGGCGGGGAAAAAAGTTGTGTCCAGATTCTCACTGTAAAACTCGATTTGGTAAGGCGAGTTCTCTAAAACAGTGACTAGCTCTTCCTTGACGGCCGCGACCCCGGGCGACTCCAGACCGAATTCAGTCAAAATGAGGACTCGCCGGACGTCTTTGAGCTGCGCTTCTCCTAATGGCTCAAATAAAAAGCAGCATGCAAACAGGACGAGTACGGTCCAGAACGGGTTCCAGCCAATTGGTTGCCATCGTTTGCAGCGCATCGGCTCAGCCTGCTTTTTCAAGCTAATGGTACCCCGCCGGATTCTGAAGCTTCCCCACATAGCTCGCGCATCCTAACCCCTGTCAAAATTAACAGGCAAGGCCCATCGGCAAGGCAGTCTATTAAGCCTCAATACAACAGTGCAATTGATCGAAAAGCTTACTCCACACGACTGTTAAGTGCTAGTGGCTTGGGCTTTTGGCAGGTCTCCCATACCTATAACGGATGGGCGTTCAACTGAGATTCATCACCAGGTCCCCATGTGCAGGACAAGGCCAGTAGTAAACTGCAAGCGATCACGGTAGTTGATTCCGTTTAATTCCTTGGTCCAGGAGTGAGAGTATTCCAGATTAACGACCCGATAAGAGAGGGCACTGTTCAGTTTCACGTCCACACCGCCGCCGACCTGAATAGTGAAGCCGTTAGTCTCCCAATCTTTGGAATACAGAGGATGGAGTAAGTAAGCAGGGGTAGACTTCGAGGCTGAGGACTCGATTGCCTCCTCAAGCTGAGGGTCAACAAGTTCCTGCGTAAGCTTGGTTCCACCAATCAGTACTTCGGCATGAGGCGTCCAGCGGCTCAAAGGAGGAGCAGTCCATCGTGCTCCCGCTAGATAGCTGAGAGAATCACCACTAAGATTGTTCTCAAGACCAAGCAACTTGCAACCACCAACATCCACAACAAATTGCCACTGCGGAGACAAGCGCAGTGCCGCGGAAGCTCCGCCACCAACGCAGGGTGCCGCGTGATCGGCTCCTAGATAAGTGTTGAAGTTGGTCGCGAGATTAAATTCAAAAGGGGCAACCCCAGGGGGAGGGTCGACCTCTAGGAAAGCTGTGTTCCGCTCTCCCAAAGATTCCATGAATTCAGCATCTTGAAGCTCAGCAGAGCGCACACCCGGCCGATTATCGCGATGCCAGGGGGGTCTACCGGCTAAAACGTTGGCCATTGAGCGGGCGGGATTCAAACCACCACGAACGAACAAGCGAGTATAGCGGTTCGAAGTGCGCCTTTCGACGTACCGGATGAAGTATTGGTCCAGCGCATCTTCGGCAATTGACCATCCCAAACCAATCACTGGAGTAACAACGTGATCGACAAATCCTTGTTGCGGGTAGTAGGCCTGTATGTTGCCAATCGATGCTTCACTCATCGGGCCAATCTCAAACAAGGCGCTGTAAACATAGGAATACGCTGCGCCGCGGAGTTTCCCCTTCCAATATTTGCGATTGCGTCCGAATTGAATGTCCCGATATCCGCGATCGTTTTGCGTCCACAGATATCCAGAGACAGCCCCTTGCATAGGATGGCCGACATAGTTCACGAGGAATGGATCATCATCGTTCCAGCCATGGAGATTTCCGACTGAGTTCAAGTAGCCGCGGAAGAAAGGATTGGAGAATCCATCGCGGGTTCCTTCTTCGGTGGCACAACGAAACGCATTCTCAAAACTCATGAAGAGAAGAGACTGGTTAACCAGACGTCTCCAATCAACGCCTTTCCGTTGTTCTGCGGTGATTCGCACAGGCTTAATTAGGGGCTCCGCTCTAGTCCCGGGCGCCCCGGAATCCAAGGCAGGCGATGGGCTGGCATATAGGACAATGGGCTGAGATTGCGCTGCCACCGATAGGGTGATGGCGAGATCAAGAACCAGAAGTACGATTCCAATAGCAATGCGATGTGAAATCACCATGTCAGACCCTTAATTGCCCAAGAACGCTTTTCTGGCATAAGAAGTTCTTGCCTAGGAAGCCTCTAATCTGCTTTATGGAAAACTGGCAGAAATGACAGAAGCGCGATGAACTCCAGGAAAACAGCGCCTCCAACGCACCAGGATAGTCTTGGATGCAAACACTGAAAGCCCATTGCACGTGCGGAAGCCATTGGAAATTGCTAAGCCGTGGCCAGGAACTCCTGGCCACGGCTCAGCCTTGGAACATTGTGAACAATAAGCTCGTCTTGCTTTCACTAGCTGCGGGCACCATCAGTTGCGTCGAATGAAACAGTTCTGCCCAGAGGAATAATCCGCTAGCTTTTCGGTTTGGGCGGCGGAAAGTTCTTCAGGAGCTTGGTGACCGCCTTGGTGATGTTCTTCTGCTTCTTGTCGGGCTTCGCCTTGGGATCGAGTGTCTTCGTCGCAACCCCCCGCCAAACGAGTTGTTTCTGGGCGGGGTCGTAAATACTCACATCCAACTGGCCTATATAAACCGTGGACGTCGAGCCGTAAGTCGTGGTGGTTGCCATCCCGCCAGCTCCGTACCATCCTCTACCCCAGCCAGCGCCATAGCCCCAACCAGAGTTATACGAGGTGAACTCTTTCTCCGTCGTGACGGCGGTCTGGTAGCCGATATAAAGGTCTGCGGTGTCCGCATCCGTTTTGGTCAGCCCTTTCGTCGCAAGGTCAGCGTCTATAGCAGCCGTTAACTGCTTGGACGTCAGTTCATCGGGCTGGTCGGCTCCTTTAATCGGAACCCACTTGTAAGTCTTGTATTTCGAAAAGTCTTTGTCTTTGTCGAAATCGTAGCGAACATCCTGACCTACCGCTGCACTTACTCCAAGTAGAAACAATGCGACCGCTAAAAATGCTAGTTTCTTCATCTTTAGTATTCTCCCTTCAGCTAAATCTGACCGAATAAAGCCGCCATAAATCACCAGTTATCGTCCGTGCGCCTCCATGTTTTGTCCGGGTCATAGAGTTCCATGTCCTTGAAGATCTTGAGGGTGTCTGGTCCCAAATCTTTCTGATAGACAATCCCTTCATAGCTAACGATGAATGTTTTCACTCCCGTGACGCGGTAATCAGCTGGCGCGGCGGCAAGAGCAAAGCCTCCGATCATTGCTCCGTTAATGACGAAGTCCATCTGACCTAACGGCGCATTGGGGCCTTGCCCTTTCAAAATCTTGAAATAGTAGCCGTGATACGGCTTCTCCTTACTTGAGTAGCCTTGCTCCAGAGCCTTAGCGATCCCCTCAGCGATGGGCCCCTCCCAAGTTCCATCGGGCTTCCGCCATGCAAGACCATCGCGCTTGCCCGGCGTGCTGATGATCTTTTGCGCAAATTGATTCACTTCAGCGTTGTCATGCTTCTCCTCGGCATATTCGAATTGCGAGTCAACATAACCACGGCAGATTTCGATGGCGTCCAGTTCATTGGAACCAATGCGCCGGAAAAGGACCTCTTCGCGGCCCGCCTTGGTGTCGAAAAACCACTTCCCTCCTTTGCTCACGATCGGGATCGGAAGTGGCCATTCCTCATTGCCGACGGAAATGACGGCGCGCTTCGAATTCTTGGGGTCGACGGTAACCTCATTTTTTTCCCGGGCTCTTGCAGCAAATCCGGTGGCATTATTCTTGTCTTGGACAGGGTCTTCCGAAGACACCAAGTCTTCGCCATCCGGCCCGAGAATCTCCTTTAAAGCGGCTACATCGAAATTTCCTGTCGCTTGAATTAGCGCCTCGGCGGCCTCTTTGGGTGTTGCGAACGATTTCTGCGCCGGGGGTCCGGATTTCTGCGCTTGTGAATACGCCGCCGGGATGCAAAGCAAAACTGCCGGCAAAAACACTCGGAAGATGGCCAAACAACGTAGATTCGCTGGCATTGACATGACTGGTTTCTCATTGATCATGGATTAATTACCTCCGCCGCCCGCCGCCGCGGGAGCCGCCCATACTAGACGAGCCGCGTGAACTACTGGCCCTGGCACTGCTTCCGCTCGAGCGGCCTGAACTGCTGCCACCGCCAAAGCCACCACCTTTCGAGCTGGCACCGGAGCCGGACGATACACTTCGGTTGCCAACCTTATCGCCGCCCCCTCCGCCCCCCCGGTCTGCACCGCCAGCCCCCCTGTCCATGGATCCTGCCTGCTGTCTGCCGCCGCTGCCGCCACGATCCATGGACCCTGCCTGCTGCCCGCCGCCACTGCCGCCACGATCCATGGTTCCCGCCTGGTTCCTTCCGCCAGCCTGATTCTGGCGCCCACCTGCTGTCTGCCCTCCGAATTTGTTGGCTGTTGATTTATTCGAGTAAGGAGCGCCGCCGCGGTGCTGTGGATTGTGCTGCCAGTTGTTACTGCCACCAGTGCGATTTCCGGTCCGATTGCCGCTATTGCTGACATTTTGCCTGTTCGAGTTGTTGACATAACTGTTATTATTATTTATTGTTATATCATTATTTCCGCCCCATCCGCTGTTGCAGCACCAGCCGCCTCCTCCCCAGGCCGCTCCCATAGCCATCCCAACGCCGAATGAAATTGCCATTCCGGCGGCGTAATAGCCGGGAGGAGGGTAGGAAATCGGCGGGTAGGGATACGCAGGCGCTCCGTAAACAACCACGGGGTCATAGCTGGGAACGTAGACGACATCCGGTTTGCTTTGTTCGACGACGATAACAGTCTTGTTCTCCACGACTTTTGTTTCTACTTTTATCTGCTCATTGGATTTCAGGTTACCCTTTTCCGCAGCCTTCGCACGCATGCGTTGCACGGCATCCATGACATCAGATTGCTGCGCCAGAACAGCATTTCCAAGATCGGTCGTCCATTTGATGTCGTCCGACAATCGCTTAACGACCTCGGGAAGCGCAGCCATCGCTTGGATGCTCGGATCCCAGTTCTGCTTCATCACGGCATCGGCCAATGCTTTGTCCTTCAGGTCCTTGTGCTTCGCGAGAAATTGTTGGAGCTGCACGACTTCCAGCGGATAAGTTGATGCCATAAGGACTTGAGCCAAGAGCTGGTCCTGATACAGCGCAATTGGCGCAACCAGAGAGTCCAACTGATCATTGGGAATTTTTGGAGCTTGCTCCTCGGTCGCCGCGGCCTGCTGCGGATCTTGCGCTTGCGCTGCCGGCGGCGACCCACTGGCAACCAGCAAAAGCGAACACATTAGGGCCGTCAATTGCTTCAATACGTCTTGTATGCGGGTTGGCATTCCTCTACTCCCATTGCCACTTGGCATACCCTGGTTTATGCCGGTAGGTAAATTTTTAATACTGGCAAAAATACCAGTGGGATAGTCCGCACCGGAGACATCTCCAACACCGCCGACGTAACCCCGTGAATCAGCCGGACACAGTGGATTAACCGGCAAAGGTCGCGAGTACGGTTCGTGTGCGTGGTCGCCAGGCGTGGGTCTGTCACTTTTGACAGTATGCCGAGACCGGAATTTTGCCTATCTTGCCCGGCGAGAAGTGGAGCAAGGCACCTTTGACTCCGACCGCCCGTTTCAAAAGTTTGTTTGTGCGGCCTGAAAGGAAAAAAGGATGAAGCTGGGGGGTAGCTCCTCCGGCTCGTCGGGAATTCTAGTGACGTGTGACCTTTTGGATAAAATGTCATTGGAATATCCCAAGGTGGTTTAATGAAGATTCAAAGGGCGGAAAAGGCTCTCCTCGCAATCGGTCTCACGCTCTTGGCCATCTGGGGCGCCGCACGATTTCACAGAACCGTCGCATCGCGGGCGGCCATAACTCGTTTCCAAGCTGAGAATACGGCAAATCCAGCTTCGAACTCTTCTGTCACATTCGATTCCATCTCATCGACAAAAGTTGACTTTCGACTTTGGTCAGTCAAGCGGATCGAAGCGTACGAGGACAGTCTTGCCAAGAAAACGGACCTGCCGCTGGCTATCCTTCGCATCCCGAAGATCGACCTCGAAGTACCGGTTTTCAATGACACAGACGATCTCACGCTAAATCGCGGAGTTGGGCGGATTCTTGGT
The DNA here is from genome assembly GCA_963737845.1 of uncultured Gemmatimonadaceae bacterium. Lineage (GTDB taxonomy): Bacteria > Gemmatimonadota > Gemmatimonadetes > Gemmatimonadales > Gemmatimonadaceae > DATKOH01. The sequence continues at coordinate 20,710 of CAVTUD010000004.1, forward strand.
ACGGCTCAAATCGCTCGACCTGGCAATCTCGGAATTGCCGGGCATCGTGACGGTTTTTTTCGGGGACTTAAGGACATCGAGATTGGCGACACTATCGAACTCGAGTACTTCGGAGGAGAGGATCGGTATGTCGTTAGCCAAATTCAAATCGTTTTGCCAACAGATACGCACGTCTTAGACGCAACGCCAGTCCCGACGCTGACGCTAGTGACTTGCTTTCCCTTCTATTACGTGGGAAGCGCGCCAAAACGCTACATCGTAACGGCATCCATCGAAAATTCTAGCAAGCGGAATCCGAGGGCCAGCAAGGTCTCGATTACCACGGGCAAGAACACCAATAACAAGGAGAAGATAAAATGATGTCTATCAGGTTCTCAAGAAAACTCTTGAGCGGTCTGCTGGGTGGAAGCGTTGTTTGTCTGGCGCTCTCTTTCTCCGCAGTCGCGCAAGTGCAGACGGAAAAAACGGAAACACAGGGTCCAACGGTAAGAGAGGTAAAAGTAGAACGCGGCGAAATTGTGTACATCAATGGGAACAATGTGGTTGTCAAGATGGAAGACGGCTCGTTTAGACATTTTGACAATGTTCCCGATAGCACCACAGTCATGGTTGACGGAAAGCCGGTTAACATCCATACCGCCAAGGTCGGGATGAAGGTGGAAAAGCAAACCATCATGAGCACTACGCCAAGGGTGATTACTACAGTCGAGACAGTTACCGGGACCGTATGGCATGTTACACCGCCACTCACCGTTATCCTGACACTGGAAAATGGCCAGAACCAAAGCTTCAAGATTCCCAAGGGTCAGAAATTTATGGTCGACGGACAAGAAACAGACGCTTTTGGCCTCAAAAAGGGAATGAAGATCCAGGCGCAGAGGGTGACCGAGGTTCCGGAGACAGTTGTCGCACAGGAAGTAAGGAGAACTGGAAAGATGCCGCCTCCTCCGCCCGACACCAAAAGCTGATATTCCGATTCTTGTTGCCACGGCTCCAACTGCGGCTCCAGCACCCGTTGAGACCGCTGCAGCCGAGCCGACGCCCAAGAAGCTGCCAAAAACAGCGCAGCGATTTTCCGCTCATCGGAGTGCTCGGTGCACTTCTTTGCGCAATTTCTTTGACTGGCATGGCGATTCGGAAAACCACTGGCCTGTTTTTCAGTAAAAAAGCGTAAGCAGCAAGCTGGAAGAAAGACAGGATGGGGGCGTGCCCGACCGCTCCCATCTTCTCCATTAGAAATGTGCCGATCGCACCCAGCGGATGTTCTAGTTGCACAACTGAAGACCTAGAGAGGAAAGCTACTGGCTCTCGAACACCATGCGGGAGCACAAAACCAAAGATGCGACTGTTGACCTGAACCTGCGCGGGAAGTATTCCAATGACTAAAGATGTTGGCATGTTTGAACAAGCTGAACATTCAGAAGCCGAGCAAAGGCACCGGGCGGAGATCTGCGAGTTCGGTCGTCAGATGTATCAGCGAGGGTATGTCATTGCGTGCGAAGGCAATTTGTCAGTGCGCCTCGATGCACACCGGATTCTGCTTACACCTGCAGGCGCTTGTAAAGGAGATTTGGCACCCCAAGATCTCTTGGTTGTTGATTTGAGCGGTGCGGTTCTTTGCGGGAACGGACATCCTTCCTCAGAAATGCAGATGCACCTCCTCTACTACCGCTCCAGACCTGACGTGCAGGCCGTCTGTCATGGGCACCCGCCAATCGCGACGGGATTTGCCGTAGCGGGACGCGCTTTGGAAGAGGCAATCCTTCCTGAAGTGGTCATCTCGTTGGGGAAAGTTCCCTTGGCGCCGTACGGAATGCCGGGCACCTGGGAACTTTGCGCGAGCCTCGAGCCTCTTGTATCCAAACACGACGCAATCCTGCTGGAGAACCATGGTGTCGTCACGAGCGGGCAGGATCTAACGACGGCCTACTACCACATGGAAACCGTCGAGAAATTTGCCCGCGTCCTGCTGACGGCGGAATCGCTCGGCGGTCCCCGTCTGCTAGACCGCGTACAGGTGCAGAAGCTGATCGCTGCAAGATCACGCTATGGTGTTTTGGGCCGGGAAGAGAGCGCGGAACTGCCTTTGACAGCCGAATCTGTGGACGGTAGCGTCACGCCAAAGAGGCAAGAACTAGAGTCTTTTCTCGAGGAATCGCTAGGAAGAAACTGCTCCCGTAGAAGCCGGAGCGACGCATACATCTCTAAGGAACCAGTGGCATCACGAGTCCGGAATCAGGCCGAAACTGACTGAAGTGATCGGTTCACACTGTCGGATAATCTCGATGGCGGCGCCAACGCGAGGTCCAATTCCCGAAGACTCTGGCAACGCCATACGGTGCTCCAATCAAGACAGGCCCCAACAACAACGCCGCGCCGGGATGAATCTCGCGAAAGATCAGAAACTGCGCTATCAGATCCGCAAGGATCGCGATAGCGACCAAATCACTTACGGATGCGAAGGCGCTGCGGAGCATTTCCCGCCGATGCTGTCCGTGGAACGCTAGCGCCCAAAAAAAAGGCGGGATTCCTGCCCGAGCGTCTTTCACGCCGTCGCGCGCACCCAGAAAGATCGCAACAATTGGTTGCAAGATAAACCTTAACCGACCCGGACCCGACAATCGTGCCAACGCGTCTTCAAAGAAACGCCCAGTAAATAAATACAAATCCCCCGTCTGTATGAGCCGTCGGACTGTGCTAGGCAGCGCCCCGAGAATAATCAAGATGATCGTCGCTCGGAGGATCGAACTACGGGACAGCACAATTTTCATTTTAGGTAACCGTTAAGGCCAAATGTTGCCGCGGCCTGAGGCGCCGAGACAGGAGCAGCGAAGCAACGGGGTTGGCAACATTTTACGTGGAAGGCCCGAGTGCAAATCACACGTCATTAGAATGGCCCAGTTTGATGAACTGGACTCCCGCCTCACTTGCCAACATTCCAGGTTCGAGCAAACTGAACTAGCAATGGGCACGACACAAATACCAGCCAACACAAATGCTTGTACGCTTCGCGGAGCGAACGGACATCTGGCAAAACTTACAGTGGCGTGTATGCACCGCCCTCGATACCGTCGATAACAGCCTGCCATGAATACTGGGGTTTCACCTGAAATCGGACCGGCTTCTGCAAAGACTGCCCTTGTGGTTGACCGAGATCCGCAAGTGGAAGCCATTCTTGATGTCGCTCTCGATCCGCGCCACTGGAATATCCAGCACGCGTCCGACAACGCCGCTGCCCTGGCAGTCGCCTTAGCAAGGCCCTGTGAACTCGTCCTTACCAGCGCGAAGACATCCGGGAAAGAGGATGTCGACTTGCTTCGCAAGATCCGACGTGTTCGTCCGCATACCAGGCTGATCATTCTCACCGACGAAACCACGCCGGCCGATGTGCTTGCCTCCATGCGCGAGCACGCGTTCAGCTATTTTTCACGACCACTCTCATATGAATCGCTGGCTTACATGATTCAATTGGCCGCAGAAGGGCCGTGTTGGGACGATGGCATTGAGATCCTATCGTCAACGCCGGCTTGGATACGCCTCGCCGCACGTTGTGACCTGAGCACTGCTGAAAGGTTGGTTCAGTTTATCAACGAGGTTGCTGAGCTACCTGATAAGGAAAAGGAAGACGTCGCGACCGCGTTCCGCGAGATACTTTTGAACGCGATTGAGCATGGTGGACGCTTTGACCCCAGCCAGCATGTTGAGGTCGCCTACCTGCGGGCTCGGCACATGGTGATTTGTCGGGTCAAAGACCCGGGCCAAGGGTTCTCGCTAGAAGAGATGCGCCACACGGCCATGGCTAATCCCCCCGAAGATCCCATCCGGCACAACGCCCATCGTGAGGTTCAGGGTTTGCGTCCGGGTGGTTATGGCGTTCTGATTGCCAAGCATCTGGTTGACGACCTTATTTACGGCGAAAAGGGTAACGATGTACTGCTAATTAAGTATTTGAAAGACATCTCAGAATAGCAGTTATGACCCTCGACCATCCGCGTACCGAATTCTCGGCGTTTCAGCAGGCCCTCCTGAGGAGTGAGCGCCTTCGAATTCTGATCGTTCTGGGAACCATTGCCGTAGCTCTGTTGTTACGAACACTTCGAACGGTCGTAGTCGGAGGCAGTGAAAATGTCTCTTCTTGGCTCATCACGTTTGGGTTGCTCGGTCTATTTTCCATATACGAATTTGCGATGTTAAGAGCGGTGAACCGCTCCATTCGAAAGGGCCAGGACCTCGGCAACTCTGTGTGGGTTAGCAACATTGTTGTTGAGACCTGCCTTCCAGCTCTCGGACTTGTCCTGATCAGCAGTCCCTCTATTGACTTGGCTTATCGACCGCTGGCGAATCCCGCGATTCTGTTTTTTTTCTTTTTCATTATTCTTTCCGTGTTGCGCCTAAATCCCACACTTTGTAGGCTCTCCGGATTGGCGGCGGCATCCAGCTACCTAGTCGCGGCAGGTTATCTCGGTTGGCGGCCCCCCCTCGGCGAGGCCACGTCTCTGCTCTCGCCCCAAAAGGCCGTTATTGGATACGCTTTGACGCTTCTTGTCGCTGGATTTGTTGCAGGAGTAGTTGCCAAGGAGGTTAAGAAGCAGGTGGATGCTGCTCTTCGTGAAGCGGAAACGCGGCGTCAAGTGGAGCGTTTAGAACACGATCTGGAAATCGCTCGTTCAATACAGCAGTCTTTGCTTCCTAGCGGCGTGCCACTGATTGAAGGTTTCGAAATCGCCGGATGGAATCAGCCTGCGGACCAAACAGGCGGAGACTATTATGACTGGCAATGTCTGCCGGATGGAAAACTTGTCGTAGCGCTAGCAGATGTAACCGGACACGGAATTGGCCCGGCCCTGCTCGCGGCAGTTTGTCGCGCCTATGCAAGGGCTAGTTTTTGCGGGCGTGGCGAACTGCTGGCCACGATGGAGCAAATCAACAGCTTGGTGGCTGGAGACATTGGGGAAGGGCGGTTCGTGACTCTTGTAACGGTAGTCTGCGTTCCGGGAAGCTCGCGTGTCGAACTGCTTTCGGCGGGGCACGGTCCGCTATTCCTTTATGCCCTAAAGGAGGATCGTTTCGACGAGATGGGTGCGCAAGGACTGCCGCTTGGGATACTAGCGGACCTTGTCTCCGAGCCTCCGCGCTCCCTCGACCTCGGACCCGGCGACCTGCTGGTATTGGCGACGGACGGCTTTTTTGAATGGGCCAATCCTCAAAACGAATTGTTCGGCACAAAGAGATTGGAACAGGCCATCCGCACATCGAGGGAAAAGCATCCGAGCGAAATCATTTCCGATTTGTATCAAGCCGTGATCAAGTTTTCGGCCGGCACGAAGCAGCAAGATGACCTAACGGCCGTGATCATTAAGCGAAAATAAGCAGTCGAGATAGTCTCCTGCCTGTTATCCGCCTCGGTTCTCAGTTACGCTGCGACTCTTAAACTTCTTTCCGAAAAGAACTGATTCCATGCCAACTATCAGATCTTCTGCGGCGTCCCACTTAAGAACATAACCGTCGCCACCCGCTCTGAAAGCATCTCGCACAATTTCAGGATCCGAATGCCCCGTCAAAAAGATTATCTTGATCTTGGGGACGAGTTGCCGGATCCGTTCCGCGGCTTCGATGCCGCCTATTTCCGGAAGGCCGATATCCAGTAGAATCAGATCAGGTTGGAGGTCCGCCGCTTTCTGAACGGCTTCCAATCCATTGGATGCAACATCTAGAATGTGTACGTCCGACCGCCCCCCAAAGCATACTCGAACGAAATCTTGCCAAGGACTAAAATCATCAACCACTAGGATTCTGACCAATGACATTTAAACTGCTCTATTTGCATAGCCTTCATAACCGGAGTCCTCTCCGATCGCTTCATGGCTGGTTTGCGCTAAACAGAATCCATGCTTTGTCTGGACAAGTCATTGCTCCCAAGCATCCCCGAACTTGCGCAGGAGCAATCAGCGAAGCGCTACCAGCGGAGTCAGAAATTGGACAGGTCAGATTGAACTCAAGAGCAGCTTTTCGCGAGAGCAGAGAAGGATTTTGCCGCGACTCTTTAAAACGGCCCGGTTCCGTTGCCCACTCGCTCAACAAACGGCTTGCCGTGAATGGTGTGATATTCGCTGCGCTGGCGAGATCTTCATTCGTAGCGTCAAATTCAAGGCCCCCCGGAACTTTTTCCCCTATGAGCTGAGCCAGGCAAATCAGAACGCCGCTGAGTCGTTTGCGAGCCGAGTGGTCCGCAAGGGCCACATGGACAGCGGCATACCAGGCCAAATAGTCCGAGGCGATAAGAAGTGCGTTATCCAGAAGTCTTGGACACCTCGTCGTCAGCCCTCGAATGGTAGAACGATCCCACACCAAAACGTGGCTATCTTTGATCGTCTCGGCGCTCACAAGGTATAAGGACGGAGTCGACAGCAGAGCCGAACCGCCGAATATTTCTCCGGCCGGAAGCCACAGGAGAAGCAGCTTGCGTCCGTCTTCAGTCGTGTAGAAGTATCGGGCACGCCCTTTTGTCAAGAGGAACAGATAGTCGGCAGGGTTGCCCTGGCTCACGATTACGGAATTGGCTCTAAAGTGCCGCGGTTTTGCGGCTGCCAGGATGACCTTAAGATCCTGCGGGCCGATTCCTTCCAAAAACCGGGACTTGAGCTCCGCAGCTACGGCAAAAATTCCCGGAGCAGGCATACCAGGAATCCCTCACTATCCGCTCATTTTTTAGAGCTTCTCACCAGCGGAGACAAAGACACGTCCTGCCAGCGCTTCTCGGATGGCATGCACCAATTCGGTCGCCATTCGAGGTTTAATGACATACCCGACGGCACCTATGGACAGGCAAGCCTGCATAAAGTCGGGATCCGAATGAACGGACAGGAAAACGATTTTTGATGCACAGCCCGATTTCCTTAGTTGTGCGGCCGCTTCTATGCCATTGAGAATCGGCATCGAGACATCAGTCACTACGACATCCGGCTTTAGCCGCATCGCCGTATCAAGCAGAGACTGGCCGTTAGAAACACTTCCGATAATCTCGAAGGCAGGTTCCAGCATGCCTTCCACCACCTGCGGAAAGCCTGGGTGGTCATCTGCCAAGAGTATTCTGATTCTGCTCAATTGGCCCGCCTGCCGTGGCGTGCCCGTTAGATGGAGAAAACAATTCTTGGGGCGGAACTTCGCGGCCTACGTCACAATATCCCTAAAAAAAAAACCTTGGATGCTGTCAATTCTGCCAGCGGGGTCGGGGCCACCGGTAGGACGCTTCGGAACGAAAGAGTTCCTGTGCTAATATTTAGGCGGGGGAAAGCCGCCAAGTTCATGTTCTCCCGACAACAAACCTTCGCTCGAGTTCGGGCAACCACTTCGGAGCCTAAATGTCATGCAAGATCTGCGCATCAGATAACCTCCAGACCTTCAGGGGCGAGTTGACTGCAAGTTTCCCGACATGAAAAACCTGGCCGCAAGTCCAATTTATGTATGCCAAGAGATCCTAGTGTGCCTTGACTGCGGCTTCACCGAGCTTCGCCTGCCGCCGGCAGAGCTACAGCAATTCAGAGGCAGGCAAGCCGACACGTAAACTCTTCCCCGTCAAACTCTCAAGAAGCCCCTCCTTTTTTAGACGACTCCTGCATAATGCTTTGACCCATCAGAGCAGGCCTGCTGCCGCTTTCTGCCAGGGATGTCAGCTTGTGCCGCATTCGCGCGCGCGCCCGGAAGATTCTAGTTTTGATCGTCCCCACGCTAATTCCCATTACATTGGCGAGTTCCTGATGCGTCCATCCCTCAGCTTTGCGAAGAAAGGTGTCCCGAAGAGAGGGGCTCAAACAACAAAGTGCCTTCGCGGTGAGATCGTTTGCGATACACTGATGCTCAGGATTAGGCCGGGCATCCTCTATTTGAAGTGTTTGGTAATTCTCGTCCTGTGCAGCTGCCTTAATCTGCAGCGCAGTATCTGCTAGCCTGCGATTACGAATCTTCATCAGGGCCTCGTTTATGGTGATGCGAACCAGCCATGAAGACAGCCGCGAGCGGCCTTCAAATTGACGCATGTTGTTGTAGGCTTTGATGAAGACGTTTTGCAGATTATCTTCCGCGTCAGCATGATTTTTCAGGATGCCAAATGAAACCCTGTAAATGAGCTTCGAATTTGGAGCGCACCAATTCTGAAAACACTTCCACCGTGGGTCCATTCGCGCCGGCGTCCCAGCGTTCCACGTCATCCATTCATTCCTGCCTTGCCGCTATGGATCTTCCCCTTTGCGGCTCAAATATGGTCTGGAATTGGCTCGCACTGCCTGACGTCACCGCCGAGCCGGCAAGGGCACGGGCTGTCGCAAGTGAAACTATGCAGGGTCAGCCCAAGCGGTAGTACGGCGGCGAGGTACGTAATACACATGCACATGCCTCATTCTTCCTGCGCATGGTGGGCCCGGCTGGCCCTCCCTACAACTGGCAATTTTGTCAGATCGGTAATGGCTGACGACCCCCAGAGTACAATCTCGCAGCAAAGGGTTGACGCACGACTCATTTTTTTAGGATCGTATTGCGCGAGACCGGAAGATTGGGGACTGTCAATACTACCAGTATACGAGGTAGCCTTCTTGCCCCCAGCATCAGTTTTGCGAGTGAGGTATTCATGACACTTCCACGGGTCATGCTGGCCGATGACCATACGATCGTTCTTGAGGCATTTCGCAAGCTCTTGGAGCCTGACTTCGAGGTGGTGGGCACTGTGTCTGATGGACGCGCCTTACTGGAAGTTGCGCCAAACCTTAAGCCCGACGTGATTGTGGTCGATGTCGGTATGCCGCTCATGAATGGCCTGGAAGCTGGCGTCCGATTGAAAGACCAGATGCCCGCTGTGAAGATTATCTTCCTAACGATGAACGAGGATCCCGACCTGGCCGGCGAAGCGATGCGTTCCGGGGCGTCCGCGTACCTCTTAAAAAGCTCCGCAGCATCCGAATTGATTCGCGCAATCCACATGTCGCTGAAAGGAAAACCCTATGTTACTCCGCAGATTGCGCGTGGAATGCAGAAGTCCTTTATCAATAACCCTAGCCCGAAACGCCGCGCAAAAACTTTGACGCCACGGCAACGGGAGGTCGTTCAACTATTGGCAGAGGGTAAGTCTATGAAAGAAGTTGCGACTGTGCTGAACGTAACTGCACGAACCGTTGCTTTTCACAAATATCGGGTCATGGACGAGTTGAACCTCGAAACGACTGCAGACCTGATTCAGTTCGCCATCAAATCGCGAATTCTCGTTCGTTGACCTGTTCTGTTGTCTCACCTTGCCGCTTCCTCTCGAATCATCCTGCTCCGTAGGGCCGTTGTCCTCTTGCATCTCTGCACCGAACGCGTGGTTTCATGCTGTGTCCAAACTCTGTCACGTGTACCAATTTTTTAAAATCCACTTCAAATAAACACTTAAGGAGAATCGGGTCGTTTCTGCAAACCCGTGGACTCGGAAGACGCGAATCCTCTCTGACGACGGCAGGGATGAAGCCTGAAAAGCACCAGAATGCAAGGACGCTTACCACGATCGGCATTGTGAATATCGGCGTCTCGGCCTCCACACGGAAAACAAATGGAGGCAGACTCTTTTGGTGTCCGCAGAGATGCTCAAGGCAAGCAGCGAGCTCGCCTCCGTTTCTAGCAGCATAGTCTTGGCCGCAAATTCGAAGAAACTGTCAAAACAGACAGATTGGAACATCGATCGACCAGTGATAGCGCTAACAGACGAATTCGTGAACTTCTAAGCGAAACCCTCGGGCTCGAGGGCGTAGATATACCTGTTAGTTTTAGCAGTGGTTATATCCCGCCTTTGTGGCAGTTTCATCGTGATCGGATTCCTAAAAGATCCGGAGGATTTCATGAGCCAGAGCCGCCCACTTTTTCTCTCTTCCTTGGTGCTCTGCCTATCGGCCAGCACCGCTGCAGCACAGTCGGAACAAAAGGTGCCGACATCCAATATCGTCAGCAAGTCGGTGACCGCGATTGGATTTCCGGTTGGGGCCGGCACCAAGGTCGACCTGAAGGGCACGGATTTAATACCCCAGGCCAACGGTGAAGCAAAGGTCGAAGCCAAGCAGGGGAAGACAAACATTGAAGTGACCATCAAGGGTCTGGAGCAACCCTCGAAACTTGGCGCGGAGTTTCTAACGTACGTGATGTGGGTCATCACCGCGGACGGGCGTACTGGTAATCTCGGTGAGCTGCTTGTTAACAAAGATGGAGAGGCAAAATTAAACGCCAGCACACCGGCGCAGACATTTTCAATGATCGTGACAGCCGAACCATATTTTGCGGTTCGTCTCCCCAGTGAGATCGTGGTTGTAGAAAGTGAGGTACGGAAAAACACGAAGGGAAAGCGTTTTCCTGTAAACGAATACAAGCTAATGAAACGAACCCAATACGAAAAACTCGGGAACCCCCTTGCGATGACCCCCGATCTCGAGCGTGTCCCACTGGAAGTGTATGAAGCGCGCAACGCCGTAGATATCGCGAAGTCGCGTGGGGCCGAAGCAGATGCTCCGGAAATCTTCTCAAAAGCAAAGGGAAGCCTGGAAATCGCCGAGAACGCCCTCGCCAGGAAAGCAGACAAAAAAGAAATCATTTCCACCTCCCGGCAAACTGTGCAGTTCGCAGAGGATGCACGCGCGCTTGCAGCCCAGCGTCAGGAGGAGCGGCGCATAGCCTCAGAGCGTGAGGCCGCGGCTGCCAAAGCCAAGACCGAAGCGGAAGCAAAAGCTGCGGCCGAAGCGGCGGAAGCAAAGCGCAAGTCGGATCTGGAGGCCCAGCGTCAGGCTGAATTGGCCTCGGCCAAGCAAGCACAGATGAAGGCGGAAGCGGATGCCGCCGCTACGAAGGCCAAAGCGGAGGCAGATGCGCTGAAAGCAAAGGAAGCAGCAGCCGAGGCTGAGGCCGAACGTGCCCGAAAGGCCGCTGCGGACTTGCGCGCCCAACTGCTGGAACAGTTCAATCGCGTTTTGGAAACTCGCGATTCCCCGCGCGGCCTTGTCGTCAACATGGGAGACGTCCTCTTTGACTTCGGAAAATATGACCTTCGGCCTGAGGCAAGGGAGAAGCTGGCAAAACTATCGGGCATTATCATGGCTCATCCTGGTCTGAATCTGGCAGTTGAAGGCCATACCGATAACGTCGGCAGCGATGAAGTCAATCAGAAACTCTCTGAACAGCGTGCGGAATCGGTGCGCGGTTACCTTGTCGGACAGGGACTCGCTGACAGTACCGTGACTTCACGGGGGTTTGGCAAGACCAACCCGGCCGTTGACAACAGTTCCGCCGCAGGCAGGCAAAAGAATCGTCGCGTTGAAATTGTCGTATCTGGCGAAGTCATCGGCGTGAAAATCGGCACCTAACTTCGACCAAGCGCGGCCATTCGGTGGCAGGCGGGAGTGAAGGAAGTCAGGCGCGAATATTCTCGGCAACGCATCAAAAGACGTTGGCAAATCGCGTCAGTACGGAAGGGCTTCGCGCGTTCTTTCAAGGTGAGCGCCACGTTCCGCAATGCAAGATTCGCATGTTCTGCTGGCAAGTTTGTCGGACCCATGCGAAAGGTCCCGCCGCGGAAAACCAAGTATCCTTTTGCTGGGACGCCTCCAAGACCTTTCCCCTCAAGCGCTTAGCCCAAGTGCCCGGCGTCCTGGCCAGCACACATCCTGAGGCCAACTACCTGCTAGTTTTGACAGTTCCCCATTGAACGACCAATTGTTAGCCTCCCCGCAGTGAACGCACTTCGACGGGCAAATGCGGCCACCCTAGCGTTCGCCTCATGTGAAATTTTGCAGTTCAGATGAATCCAGGGTCGCGGCGCACGCCTCGCGAGTGTGAAAGATATAGGGAGAAGCCATTGCGATTCGAGCGAGCTGGATCCGAAATGCGGAGGCGAAATAAATGAAGATTCATCCAAAATTCCACGCCGCCTTGCGACCGCCTTATGGGACAAAACTGATTGGGGGCGACGAATCCTCCATTTGGCCGATCATTTGCCGGTTCGCTGCTAAGCTGCTGCAAATCGGTACGTTGATCGCGGCGCTGATCATCAGTGCCGGATGTTCGTCAAACGCCGAGAAGCCTGCACCTGCGCCACCCGGCGTTACGGTTACACCAGCAATTCAGAAGGACGTGTCTATCCATCAAGAGTGGGTCGGAACGATGTCCGGCAATGTGGATGCCGACATTCGACCCAAGGTGGACGGATTTTTGCTTAGCCGCCTCTATATGGAAGGTTCATACATACAGAAGGGCGCGCCAATGTTCCGGCTTGACAAGCGGCAAGCCGAGGCAGCTGTCGAGCATGCACAGGGAGACCTCGAGCGAGCCCGCGCTGCACTCGGACAGGCGCAGATTGACGTGCGTCGTTATACACCCTTGGTGGCTCAAAGGGCTGTAAGCCAAGCCGAACTCGATAAGGCGCTTAGTTCAGAAACTGCCGCCAAGGCAGGGGTAGAGGCGAGTCAAGCGGTTTTGGACAATGCCAATCTAAATCTAGGCTGGACGACTGTGACCTCGCCTATTTCCGGAATCGCCGGAATCTCCAAAGTCCAAATCGGGGACCTTATGACGCCGACAACGGTCATGACCACCATATCGAACGTCAATCCGATCTATGTTGACATCAACATCGCAGAACAGGACTACCTCCGATTCGTCCGCGAAAAAACAGGCCGCAAAGCGGGCCAGAATCTCGAGTTGATTCTTGGAGATGGTACGGTTTACCCGCTCCGTGGTCATGCCCTTTTCGTAAATCGCGAAGTAGATTTACGAACCGGAACAATTCAGGTACGGGGCGAGTTTTCCAATCCGGGCAATGTGTTGCGTCCCGGTCAATATGCCCGCATCCGCGCCGTCACCGAGACGCGCAAAAATGCAGTTCTGATTCCGCAGCAAGCAGTTTCCGAACTCCAAGGTGTCTATCAGGTGGGAGTAGTTGCGTCCGATAACAAGGTCACGGTCAAGACCGTAACACTCGGCCCACAGTCTGGCGACATGTGGGTTGTCGAGTCCGGTCTTCAGGCAGGGGAAAATGTTGTCGTTGATGGACTGCAGCGCATCAAGACCGGCATGACCGTTACCCCCACGCCATTTAAGAACACACAAGCAGTTTCGCCGAACTGGTGGGATGTAGCTATGTCGAAATTCTTCATTGACCGGCCGATCGTTGCAATAGTTATTGCCATTCTTACTGTGGTCGTAGGCCTCGTTTCGATGGCGAAGCTGCCCGTAGCTCAGCTCCCAGATATCGTGCCTCCGCAAATTAACGTGCTTGGCCACTTATACCGGTGCGGATGCACTGACGATCGAACAGTCTGTTGCCACTCCACTTGAGCAGCAAATGAACGGGGTGGACAACATGCTCTACATGATGTCCACGAACGCGAATGACGGAACGATGAACCTCAAGGTCACCTTTGATGTGGGCACTAACGTAGATATCGACCAGGTGAACACGCAGAATAGAGTATCCCAAGCCAGTCCCAATTTGCCTACGTCAGTAAATCAGTACGGTGTGACTGTCAAGAAACTGATGGGGCTTCCTCTGCTTGTGTTGTCCGTCTATTCGCCAAAGGCAACCTACGGCGGACAATTTTTGGGAAACTACGCAACCATCAATATTAACGACGCATTGTTGCGCGTTCCCGGAGTTGGGCAAGTAACCAATTTCGGCGCCGCAGACTATGCCATGCGCGTGTGGGTAAAGCCCGATCAGCTGACCAAACTGGGTCTCACTGTTACCGATCTCAGCAGCGCTGTCCAACAACAGAGTGCCGTAAATCCGGCGGGACAGATCGGCGCTGAGCCTGCTCCCAAAGGCCAGCAGTTTACTTATGCAGTGCGAGCTCCGGGTAGGCTTGCCAATGCCGAGGAATTCGGGAACATCATTGTTCGGCAAAATTCCGACGGCTCAACCGTCAGGTTGAAAGATGTATCCCGCATCGAATTGGGATCGATTGTTTATCAGCAAATTGGACGGTACAACGGCAAGCCGGCAGTGATCATGGCTGTTTATCAAGCCCCGGGTTCCAACGCATTGGCTGTGGCGAAACAAGTCAAAGCCCAGATGGAAGATCTGAAAACCCGGTTTCCGCAAGATCTCGAGTATGTCGTTTCCATGGACACGACGCTCCCGATCACGGAGGGGATGAAAGAAATCCTCACGACGCTTTTTGAAGCCATCGTCCTGGTGATCATTGTAGTGTTCCTATTTTTGCAAGGTTGGCGCGCAACTCTCATTCCCTTGATTGCTGTGCCGGTGTCACTGATCGGTACGTTTGCCGTCTTTCCTTTGCTCGGTTTTTCAATCAACACGCTGTCCCTCTTTGGACTCATCCTTGCCATTGGGCTCGTAGTGGACGATGCAATCGTCGTTGTCGAGGCAGTTGAACACAACATCGAGCATGGATTGACGCCCAGAGAGGCAACCATCAAGGCGATGGAAGAAGTTACAACTCCCGTGATTGGCATAGCCTTGGTTCTGTCCTCCGTCTTCATCCCCATGGCGTTCATGGGAGGTATCAAGGGTCTGCTAAACCAACAGTTCGCGATTACCATCGCCATCTCCGTTCTCATCTCGGCCTTTAACGCTTTAACCCTCTCACCGGCACTCTCGGCCCTTTTGCTTCGTCCACGTAAGGAATCAAAGGGACTTGTCGGCAGATTCTTCGCTGGGTTCAATCGGTGGTTCGGAATAATGACGGGCGGTTACGTCAAGTGGAGCCACGCCCTCGTTCGCAGATGGGGCATTGCTCTGATCCTGCTCTTGGGCGTTTCGGTCCTCGCTGTGAGTATGGGTAAACGTCTTCCTACCGGTTTTCTTCCGGAAGAAGATCAGGGATATGCATTCCTTCAGATCCAGCTTCCGGATGCTGCTTCTTTACAGCGTACTGACGCCGTCATGCGCAAAATGGATGATATTCTCGCGCACACTCACGGCGTTCAAGGATACGACGCGATCGCCGGCTTCAGCCTTCTATCCAACACATCCGCCAGCTACACCGGTTTCTATTTTCTTCAACTTGATCCTTGGCACGAACGCGAAACCCCAGAGCTGTCTGCAGAAGGTCTAATGCGGACTCTGAACCAGAAAATGCGTTCGGAAATTCCCGAAGCGATCGGTTTCGCTTTCGGCCCGCCGGCCATTCCTGGTCTCGGCACAGCGGGCGGATTCACTTTTATGTTGCAGGATCGGTCCGCTGGAACCGTTCAGCAGCTCTCAGAGACCCTTGAGAAGTTGACCCAGGCGGGGCGGAAGCGCCCGGAAATTGGTGGACTCGTAGCTACCTTCCGCCCATCGGTGCCACAGCTTTTTGTCGAGATTGACCAGGATCGTGTAATGAAGCAGGGTCTACAGTTCACGGACGTCTATCAGACGTTGCAAGCCTTTTTGGGCGGCGCGTACGTTAATCAATTCAATCGGTTTGGTCGTCAGTGGAAAGTTTACCTCCAGGCAGAGCCGGAGTACCGCATCAGCGCAGACAAGATTAATAGCTTCTACGTTAGAAACTCCAAGGGCGAAATGACTCCGTTGGCCTCTATAGTCACGGTGAAGCGCGTTTCGGGACCCGAATATACCAATCGCTTCAATCTATTCCGAAGCATCCAGATTAACGGTTCGCCCGCACCGGGATACAGCTCAGGCCAGGCGATGGCTGCGATGGAACAAGTTTCCGCAGAAGTCTTACCCGCTGGTATGGGATATGCCTGGAGCGACATGTCTTATCAGGAAAAGAAGGCCGAGGGCGGCCAAGGGATCATCTTCGGCATGTCCATCTTCTGCGTATTCTTGATTCTGGCGGCTCTCTACGAGAGCTGGTCGCTCCCCTTCAGCGTGCTCTTGTCGGTTCCTGTGGCCGTTCTTGGAGCAAACGCCGGGCTGCTGCTGCGAAAACTCGATAACAACGCGTTTGCTCAAATTGGACTTGTTATGTTGATCGGGCTGGCGGCAAAGAACGCGATTCTTATCGTCGAGTTCGCAATCTTGGAGAACAAGAAGGGCAAGGGGCTCGTCGATGCGGCCCTCGAAGGGGCTCGACTTCGCCTCAGACCTATTTTGATGACCTCGTTTGCCTTCATTCTTGGATGCGTTCCTCTTTGGACGGCGAAAGGCGCTGGCGCGATTGGCCGCAGAGTCCTGGGAAGTACGGTCATCACCGGCATGACCGCAGCGACCGTCCTGGGCGTTTTTCTTGTGCCGGTTCTGTATGTGGTGGTTGAGCGCATCGCCGGAAAAGGGAAGAAAGAAGCCGTGATAATTCCCAAATCGGTCGCACTAGAGGGAGGGCACGACTGATGCGAAAAATCGTCGCAGTCGCCCTTCTTTCATCTTTCTTCACGGGCTGCGCAGTTGGTCCCAAGTATGCGCGCCCACCGATCCAGTCCCCGGCCAGCTTTTACACCGAGGAGCAGGTAACGTCGACTTCCGCCGCTGATATGGCATGGTGGGATTTGTTTAAAGATCCCGTCCTTCAGGATCTCATCCGCGAGGCCTTGAAGAACAACTATGACCTGCAGTTGGCGCTGGCACGCGTTGAACAGGAAAGGGCACTCGTCGGTGTCAGCCGTTCGCAGTATTACCCGCAGGTGGGATACGGCGCGAGCATTTCGGGACAGCAGGGTCCTGTAACTCCAAATCACACGTATTACTCATACAATTTCAGCGCCCTTTGGGAGATTGACCTCTTCGGACGTATCCGCAAACTAAACGAAGCGCAGCGTGCGGTGTATTTTTCCACGAGGAAGCACGCAGAGATGTGCGGCTCATAGTCCTGTCAGACGTGGCGCAAGGGTACTTCCAGTTGCGGGCTCTCGACGAGCAATTGGAAATTGCCCGTCGAACTGTCAAAAGCTTTGGAGAAACACTTGACCTGTTTCAACGCAAATTCGAAGGCGGAGCCGCATCGGGACTTGAAGTTGGCCGCGCTCAAGGCGCGCTCTCGAACGTCGCGGCTGCGATCCCGGATTTCGAACGGCAGATTATTGCTCAAGAGAATGCTCTGAACTTGCTGCTTGGCCGCAATCCTGGTCCGATTGCGCGCGGTGCGGCACTAGCCGACCAATACGACCCACCAGATGTGCCCGCGGGATTGCCTGCGACGCTATTGGAACGGCGGCCTGATCTGCGCGAAGCGGAGCAGAACTTGATCGCGGCCAATGCCAATATTGGAGTTGCAAAGGCCAATTTCTTTCCCACGATTTCTCTGACGGGTCTATTGGGGGGCGTGAGCCCTCAGCTATCTGAACTTACGGCCACCGGAAAGGCCTGGAGTCTTGCAGGTAACTTGGCCGGTCCCTTATTCACGGGAGGCCGGTTGAAAAATGAATACCGCGCATCGCTTGCCGTGCGCGACCAGGCCAAGATCTCTTTCGAGAAAGCCGTTACGCAGGCCTTCGGCGAGGTTTCTACATCCCTATCGGCACATCAGCAACTGGCGAAGGCTTACCGTGAGCAGCTGAAATCTGTAGAGGCATACCGCGAATCGGTCCGGCTGTCTTTCGTACGTTACGACAGCGGACTTGCCAGCTATTTCGAAATTGTTGATGCTCAACTTCAGCTGTATCCGGTGGAGAGCACCTCGGTAACGTACGATTTAGGTCGTAAGTTGGCCATGGTCGACCTCTACCGCACACTCGGCGGCGGGTGGAATCTCAGCGATTCCCAGTGGACCAGCACGAGTGGGCCACCAGGTTCGACTCCAACTCCCTGAGCTCCAACGTACGCCCTTGTTGAAAGCACTTCTATCTCTGGCGGCAAGGCGGGCAAAGAATTGTCCCAGTGCAGCTGCAGGTGTGCCCAAGTTTTTGTGACACTTCAGGGGTTCACCTCCCGTGAGGTGACCCGGAATTCGATCATCGTCCGGCATTGCTCCGGGCTTAGCAGGAACAATCGCCGTTCCGGAGGCCACCGCCAAACCTTTCAAGACGGAACGGCGGCTCCACCGTAGATTCATGATTGTTTCATCCTCCGGCATTTCGCAATGCGTTCTGTCCGAGAGCGCCCACCAAGCTCCCTCAGATCGAGCGATTGTAGCGGAACTCTCATTGATTTATAGACGCTTAACGCAGTGACAGGATTGAGTGAATTTCTCGAATCAGGCGAAAGGGAGCTTCCTTTCTGACCAACAAGACCCGTGCGTTCCAAGTCCCCGACCACTTATCGTACGCGCCGAGTTTCGCCTTCCCCGGCTCCGAACGCTTCCCGCCTCCGACCACCTCCAACCGGGCCTTTGCCAACTGCTTGCTATCCCGCGCGGTTCTGGCGTTGTAATCCTGCCCAATAGCTGTATCGCGCCACGCGCTGAAAGGGTAACTCGGCTGGAATTCGCAGCCGCGAATCGGGCCGTTGCTCCCTCTCGATTCTCGAAGCCCTCTGTGGCGTTCTGCATGTAGCGGTTCTCGTGTCTCGCCTGGTAGGTCTCTACTGCGCTGTCCGCGCGCAATCGGCGGATGTCCAGCATGCTCCGCAGCGTAGCTCGGGAGGCTTTCGCGGCGATCCATGAGCGAGCCCGCTCTGTTCATTATTGGTCTTTGCCGGTCTGGCGATCCCGCAAGGACAAGTCGCTTGGCTCGGGCAGAATCACGCCACTTGCCGTCAGCTGCTGAATGGCTTGATCGTCCATTCCGAGCACTTCCTTGAGGGCAGCCCGCGTATCTTGCCCTAAAAGCGGTGCAGGAGTTGACGGCGCTCCGGGCGTTTCGGACATCTTGATGGGCGAGCCTGTGACACGATGAGTGCCGGCCGTCGCGTGCCGCAACCAGGGAAACATTCCGCGAAACGCCGATTGCGGATGCGCTACGACTTCCGCGAAATTCAACACCAGCGAGCTCGGAATGCCCGCTGCATGAAGCACTTCAATCCATTCGCCCGCCGTGCGCGCCTCAAAAATTTCCTGCAGCCGGGCCTCCAGCGCATGCCGGTTCCGGATGCGCAGTGCGTTGCTGCGGTAATCGGGGTGTGCGCGCAACTCCTCGTGCTCAATCGCCTGGCAGAATTCTCCCCACAGTTTTTCGCTGCCCACGGCGAGAGAAAATACCCGGTCGCTCGCCCGGAACACACGGTACGGCACCACCGTCGGAAATGCCGTACCCATCGGCTGGGCGTCTTGCCGGAACCCAGATGCGACATGTAGTTCGAGCTCATGGCGGAAATCATGCTGTCGAACATGGACACATCAATGTATTGGCCCTGGCCGGCTCGATTGCGATATTGCAGCGCCATCAAAATGCCGATCACGGCAAACAAGCCCGCATTGATGTCGGCCACGGCATAGCCGCTGCGCACTTGCTCGCCATCCTCCGTGCCGGTGATGCTCATAAACCCGCTCGAGCATTCAACGATCAAATCCATCGCAGCTTCGTCGCGTGATGGCCCGTTCTGTCCATAGCCCGATATAGAACAATAGATCAGCCCTGGATTCCGCGCGCGAGCCATTTCATAGCCAAGCCCGATGCGTTCCATCGTGCCCGGCCGAAAATTTTCTACGAGTACATCCATGCGCTCGATCAGCCTCAGGCAAAGGTCGATCCCCTGTTGTCGCTTTAAGTCGATGGAGATTCCGCGCTTCCCGCGATTCAATCCTAGAAAAAACGATGCTTCGCCGCCGGCAAATGGTGGACCCCACCCGCGGCTCAGTTCGCCTCCGTGCGGCGATTCCAGCTTGTAGACCTCCGCGCCACAGTCCGCCATCAGCAACGTGCAATAAGGCCCGGCGAGTGCGTGCGAAAAATCCAGGACGCGCAATCCGGCAAGCGCGTCGTTCGGTTCCCTTCCCTGCGAATCCTGTGCTGGAGTCGTCGTTGTCATGGAAACTTTCGGCCGAACCGGCGGTGAAGCGTATGCGCCGAGCCTTTGCGCGTGCGATTATATGAAATACGCGTCGCCACCGGAAATCGTGACGGTTCGCGCCGCAACCACGACCAGACATGCGTGGACTGCCACATTACTCTTGGCAACTTGCTGCCAAAGCGAGCAACCGTCGCTTGCTCCGATGCGCATTGCTTGCCGCTTTCCTGTCGCTCATCCCCGGACGTGTTTATCCGCAACAAGCCCCGCCGGAACAGCCCCAGAAAGACCAGCCGCAGCAAGCCGGCATGAGCACCGGCGTGGCCCGCGCTGCCGGTTAAAGACGCGACAGAAGCGCCCCATCACAGCCGGCGGCTTTGTGGACGGCGCGCCCGTGATTTTCGTCGACGTAACGCACTGCCGCCGGACTGGACAAATTTCATCACCAGATGGGCGCGCCGAGAAAAACGTACATCCTCGAAACTCCCGGTTCCGGCGTGGCCCTGCTGGACTATGACAACGACGGCTGGCTCGACATCTATCTGGTCAATGGCTCGACGTTCCCTGCCTCGAAGGGCAAGGAAGCCTGCGCCGCGCGCCATGCTGCTGCACAACAATCACGACGGCACCTTTACCGACGTGACCGAAAAAGCCGGCGTGGCGAACGAACGCTGGGGATTTGGCGTCGCCGTCGGCGATTACGACAACGACGGCTGGCCGGACATTTATGTCACCAATTTCGGCAAGAATCGCCTCTACCACAACAATCACGATGGCACGTTCACCGACGTGGCCGAAAAAGCTGGCGTAACGTCTGGCGGCTGGTCGACCGGAGCAACCTGGGGCGATTACGATCACGACGGCCGCCTCGATCTCTTCGTTCCCGGCTACGTGAAATTCGACGTCGACCACCTCCGATCGCCGGAAAATGGCGTGACCCGCCCGGCTTTTGCAAATTTCGCGGCGTAAGACGTGATGTGCGGCCCACGCGGCCTGCCGGGCGAAGGCGATCACTGTTCCACAACAACGGAGACGGAACGTTCACTGACGTCAGCGTGAAGGCGGGCGTTTCCGATCCCAAGGGATACTATGGCTTTGCTTCGGTGTTTGTGGACGTGGACGACGATGGGTGGCTGGATCTGGCGGTCGCAAACGACTCCGTGCCCAAATATCTCTACCGCAACAAGCACGACGGCACTTTCGAAGATATCAGCTATCTTTCGGGATTTGCGCTAAATGATGAGCGGGCGCGAGCAGGCCGCGATGGGCATCGCCGTTGGCGACTACAATCGCGAGCGGCAAAATCGATTTTTACATCACCAATTTTTCTGACGACTACAACACGCTCTACCGCAATGACGGCGAAGGCAATTTCTCCGACGTCAGCTTCGCCGCGGGCATTGCCGAATGCCAAATTCCTTTCTCGGCTGGGGCACGGCATTCCTCGACTACGACAACGACGGGCTGGCTCGATATTTTCTGTGGCGAACGGCCACGTTTATCCGGGCGTGGACAGCAGGACTGGGGCACGACGTGGGCGCAGCGGCCGCTGCTGTTCCGCAATCTGGATGGATCAAGTTTGACGAAGTGCCGCCGCCACCGGCAGCGGGCTGGCGGACTGGTCCTACCGCGCGTGGCGCGGCGTTCGGTGATCTGTTCAATGACGGCCACATCGATGTCGTGCTGAACATCATGGATTCGGCTCCCGACGCTTCTTGCGCAATGTGGTGAAGAATTCAAATCACTGGATGACGTTCAAACTGGTGGGAGGGCGAAGAGCCCGCGCGATGCGATCGGCGCAAAAGTGTTTGTCACCGCGGGCGGCGTTCGCCAGCGCGCCGATGTCTTCAGCGGCGGCAGCTACGCTTCCAGTTCCGACCAGCGTTTGCATTTTGGACTGGGCCAGCCGAGAAAGTGGACAAATCGAGATATTCTGGCCCAGCGGGGCAAAGGAGACAATCTAGGTTCCGGCCGTGGACCAAATCTACACCGTGGTCGAAGGCAAGGGGATTATTCAGCCGTAGCTGCGGACGGACAACAAATTTTCGGGAAATTTGGAGGCGCCGGGCGGAATCGAACCGCCGATGAGAGTTTTGCAGACTCTTGCCTTACCACTTGGCGACGGCGCCCCTGGGAACAAAATCATTCAGGTGCTTTCCTGGGTGGGAGCGACAAAAACTGCCGCGGCACTCCCTCTTCGGAAAACAGCCCTAAAACCAGAAACCCACCAGCCAGCTATTCTGGCGGTGGGTTTGGAAACTCATGAAGCCGAACTGGGAACTTAGACGGTCAGCCTCCCCGCGCCAGAAGACATGCCTGCGCAACACCGACAGCAGCCGCACATCGTATTCATCTGCGGATAAATGCTCATCGGAAATGAGAATACACAGATCGTCTTTCCTGCGCAAGCGAGAAAGGGCGAGAAAAAACCATGAGTCCACGCTTGCGCGAGCTCCGGCCCTTTCCGTCTGGATAACTTTCGTCTTACTTCGGTTGAGGAACGATGCGAATATACGGCTTGGGCGATTTCCAGCCTTGCGGATACTTCTTTTTGGCATCTTCGTCGGAAACCGAGCCGGAGATGATCACGTCGTCGCCGTTCTTCCAGTTCACCGGCGTGGCAACTTTGTGCTTCGCCGTGAGCTGCATCGAATCCAGCACGCGCAGCACTTCATCGAAGTTGCGGCCGGTGCTCATCGGATAGCTGAGCATCAGCTTGATCTTCTTGTCCGGCCCGACGACGAAAACCGTGCGCACCGTCGCGTTGTCGCCGGCGGTGCGTCCTTCGGAGGTGGTCGCCCGCTTCGGCCGGCAGCATGTCGTAGAGTCTTGGCGACTTTCAGCTGCGGGTCGCCGATCATCGGATAGTTCACTTTGTGGCCCTGCGTTTCTTCGATGTCCGCCGCCCACTTGCCGTGGCTGGTCACCGGATCGACGCTCAGCCCGATGATCTTGCAGTTGCGCTTCGTCGAACTCCGGCTGCAGCCCGGCCATGTAGCCCAGCTCGGTCGTGCAGACCGGCGTGAAATCCTTCGGATGGGAAAACAGGATGGCCCAGCCATCGCCCGATCCATTCGTGAAAGTTGATGGTGCCCTGCGATGTTTCGGCGGTGAAATTCGGTGCTTCGTCGTTAATTCGCAACATTCTCGATCTCCTGCGATCGTCATCTATCCAGGATGGATGACTGTGTGATTTAACCAGGACTGCTCGCGGGCCTGGCGATAGGCGAAAGTTTAAGCCAATTCGACGGGCAACACAAACCGCGCCCAATTCCCGCTTGGCGGTCTTCCCGTCAAACACGCTGCCCGGCTGATTCAATTTGCGTGCGCCGTAACTTTCGCTACGACGCGCAGAATCTCTTCGCCGTACCGTGCCAGCTTATTTTCGCCGATTCCTTTGATGCCGCAGAGGGCCTCCAGGGTTCGCGGCTTCACCGCGCTGATTTCTGCAAGCACGGAATCGTGAAAGATCACGAACGCCGGCAGTACATCCTCGCGAGCACGCGCCAATCGCCAGTTTTTCAACGCCTTGAGGAGTGCCAGATCAGACTCCACCCGCATCGTTGTGAGGACCGCGGTTTTTTTGCGTTTCCTTTCGCGCCGGTAAGCTCTAAGCAGTGGCGGTGCATCGGAGTCGGGTGGCAAAGCTG
Organism: uncultured Gemmatimonadaceae bacterium; assembly: GCA_963737845.1. Taxonomy (GTDB): domain Bacteria; phylum Gemmatimonadota; class Gemmatimonadetes; order Gemmatimonadales; family Gemmatimonadaceae; genus DATKOH01. The sequence goes on from CAVTUD010000004.1 coordinate 44,152, forward strand.
AATCGTTCCAGAACAAATGTCGCAAGTGCCGCATTTTTCCCATTTCGCGGCTTCGCCGAAATGAGCGCAAATACGTTTGTGGCGGCACTGTTTTGCGGAGGCGAAGCCGGTAATGTCGCGGTAGCGTTGCCAGCCGCGGGCTTTCTCGGCTTCGTCTTCGATCTGTTCGATGAAGTGCGCCAGTAAAGCGGTATCGCGTTTTTGCCAGAGTAGGACGCAGTCGGCTTTTTTTCCGTCGCGACCGGCTCGGCCAGCCTCCTGATAGTACTGCTCAATCGATTTCGGAAGTGAGAGATGAACTACGGCGCGAACGTCCGGCTTGTTGATGCCAAGCCCGAAAGCCACTGTGCCGACCAGCACGTTCACCTCGTCCTCCATCCAGCGTGTCTGGTTCTTCGCGCGCTCCGCGGCGTCCATCTTGGCGTGGTATCCGATCGCGGCAATCCCTTCTTCCTTAAGCGTGTCAACGGTCGTTGAGACGCGTTTGATCGTCGGCGAATAAACAATCACCGGGCTACCTTTGTGCCTTCGCAAAATGGCGACCAGTTGTTCTTCCTGCGTCTGAGAGTTGCATTCCAAAACTTGATAATTCAGGTTGGGACGATGAAAGCTCGCGATAAATTTGCCGGGATCTTTCAGCTGTAACTGCTCGATGATATCGTGGCGCACGCGTTGCGTCGCGCTGGCGGTGAACGCGGCGATAGGCTGGCGCGGAAATTCTTTGCGCAGCAATTTCAGTTCGCGGTAATCGGGACGAAACTCATGCCCCCATTCGGAGATGCAATGCGCTTCATCAATCACAAAGAAAGAAATAGCAAGCTTCTGCAGCCACTGGATCATTTCGCGCTTGGCCAGGCGTTCGGGCGAAAGATAGAGCAGACGATAGTCTCCCGCTTCGGCGCGGCGTTCGATTTCCCGCTGCTCGTTCCAGCCTAGGCTGCTGTTCAGCGCGGCGGCGGCAATGCCCATCTGCTTCAACTGCACGACCTGATCCTGCATCAACGCGATCAGTGGCGATACGACGATCGCAGTTTTATCGCTCTGTAGAGCGGAAGGAAGCTGATAACAGAGCGATTTGCCGCCGCCGGTGGGCATAACGACGCAAACATCTCGCCCGGCCAGAATGTCGCACACAATCGCTTCCTGCTTCGGCCGAAACGCATCGTATCCCCAATATTTCTTCAGCGCGTCTTTGATTTTCTCGACGGGAAACATGTCTGCGCTATTCTGACACGTCGCGGTCTTGTAGTGGCCGTCTCTGGCCGCCACAAGCACAGCCGTCAGACCGGCCCGTTTTTTCATGCTGATGGACAGCGTGCGCGAGTGGATCGCCGTGCTCGAGGCAAGACTCTACAATTTCGCGCGCCAGACCTGGCGCGGAATCTGGCGACTCCTTTAGCTTTCCCCAACGGCTCCACTTGGGGTGGACTTTTCCGAAGGAAAATCTGCGCTAGCTCTCCGGGCCCGTCTCAGGCGATCGATACCATGGAACAGCCGGGCTATTCCGATTGCCAGTTGGGATATCAGCTCCGACGCAACAGGGTCAGTTGAAGCGGACGTATTCGAAGTCTACCGGGTGGGCGTTGATGCCGCGCTCGGGAGGCGCGATCCAGCTCGCCATCTTGCCCTGCTCGTAAACGCCGTGCATCAGGCTGAGGATGTAGGCCCGGTCGTCTTCGCTGGGCAGCCACGGTCCTGTCGTGGCGTTGAATTCCTCGCTGCGAGATCGGCGTGCCTTCGGGATCTGTCGGCACGTTGGCCCAAATGCCGATGTTGCGGCGGAAGCGCGTACTGGGCAGTGACAGCGAACGAATGCCCTGCTTCTTCGATCAGGCGGTTCCAGCGCGTCACGCCCATATCGCAATCTCGTACGTAGGCCGCGCGTCACTTCGTTCATCGCGTTGCGCATGGGAATTTGCTCCGGTCGAGCTCCGCCGTTGCCATCGGGAACATCGAGCGTCGAACTGGAATTCGGCTTCCACGTGGTCTTCGTACTTGATTTCGTCGGGACGGCCCTTCAGGCCGTTGGCGAAGTAGGAAGCCGCGTTCGACGAAGACTCTCCGAGCCGAACAGGTCGAGCGACGAACTGAACCAGAAATTCAGATAACGCTGCAACGGTCGGCAGATCGATCGCGCCGGCCTTGCGCATCGCCACAGGATCGTCGGTGTTCAGTTCCTTCATCACTTCGAGCGTGCGCTTGATCACGCGGTTGATGCCGGTGTCGCCGACGAACATGTGGTGCGCTTCTTCGGTCAGCATGAACGAGCAGGTGCGCGCCAGCGGATCGAAGCTCGACTCGGCCAGCGACTTCAACTGGAACTTGCCGTCGCGATCGGTGAAGTACGTAAACATGAAGAAGCTGAGCCAGTCGCGGATGGGCTCGTTGAAGGTGCCCAGGATGCGCGGCTTGTCGGCATCGCCGGAGTGGCGCTCGAGCAACTCTTCGGCTTCTTCGCGGCCATCGCGTCCGAAGTAGGCGTGCAGCAGGTAGACCATCGCCCACAGATGGCGGCCTTCCTCGACGTTCACCTGGAAAAGATTGCGCAGATCGTAAAGCGACGGCGCGGTGTGGCCCAGCATGCGCTGCTGCTCGACCGACGCAGGCTCGGTGTCGCCCTGGGTGACGATCAGGCGGCGCAGCATGGCGCGATATTCGCCGGGAATCTGCTGCCAGACTTCCTGGCCGTAGCTGTCGCCAAAGCCGATCGCGGCGGTTCGGGATCGCGATCGGCGCAGAAAGATTCCCCAGCGATATTCCGGCATGCGCACGTAGCCGTAAGTCGCCCAGCCCTTGGCGTCGACCGAGGTCGCGGTGCGCAGGTAAACGTCGGCGACCTGGAAATCGCTGCGGGCCGAGCTCCTGCCACCAGTTCAGAAATTCGGGCTGCCAATGTTCCAGCGCGCGCTGCAGGGTGCGGTTCGAGCCAAGATCTACGTTGTTAGGAATGCGGTCCTGATAATTGATGCATTCCATTGCTACACATCTCTCCCAGATCGAATTGTCGCGCCTTCGACCCGGTGCCGAACAGCTTCAGCGCGCCCTGCTCGCCGGTGGAGTTGGGGCGGATGAACACCCAGTTCTGCCAGGCCGAAAGGCGGCCGAAGATTTTGGTCTCCATGGTTTCGGCGCCGGGGAAGCGAAGGCTGGCTTCCATGCCGGTGAGTGCGTCGGGCGAGAGACTGGCGCGCTCTTCGATGGCGATGCGCACTTCGTCTTCCCAGTCAAGGTCGTCGGGCGCGACAGTGATCAGGCCGAGCTCGAGCGCCTCTTCGGGTCCGAGCAGCTTCGCCTTTGGCTCGATTGCAGCTCGCACCATGGCTTTGAGCGTCGCCGCTGAAGCGCGTTTCGCAGACGGCTGCGACCGTTCACGGCCGGCAGCAGACCGAAGTTGATAGTCGTCTACGTGCAATCTTGCGGCGCGTCCATCGCCTTCTTCTTCCGGCAGAGCCAGCATGTAGCTGCGATCGGCGGCGAGCGCCAGTTCCAGACAGCAGGCCGGCGAAACAGGAGCCTGGCTCGATGATGGCGTACATGCTGCGCGACTGAACATCGAGCCGCGCGAAGGTGCGACGCAACATGCCGATGGTTTCGCGCACCAGCCAATCGTTCTGGCGCAAGCTGCCAGCATGATCGGTCGCCGCAAGCACTGCCGCGAGATCGCCGGCGGTCTTTAGCAGCCACAAGCCGAGTTCCGGCTCGTTGGTGCGCAGCATCAGGATGGCGTCGTCGAGTTCGCGCGCCATGGCCAGCGGCCACCATGGATCGCCGGCGGCGTGAATCGCCTCAACGTCTTGCGGCTGAGCGCCCTTCGGAGCCGCGCACCGTCAGAGTCGCGGTGCGCGCTTCGCGATCGAACGCAACGTCGACATGCTTGATAGTGATAGCCGCTGTCGTCGATTGTGCGATGCAGCGGATTCAGCTTGATGCCCCTTGCACCGCCGCACGCGATGAAGCTCAGCCAGTTTCTGCGCGCGTGCGCACCACTTCTGGGAAACTTTGCCGGAGCGGCGATGTCGTCGACGAGCCCCCACTGCTTGGCGCGCTCGCCTTTCACGCCGTCGGGATTGGTGCAGAACATGTCGGCGAGGTCGCGGCGCACTTTGCGCTTGTCGACCACGCGAGTCAGGCCGCCCGTGCCGGGCAGCACGCCGAGCAGCGGAACTTCGGGCAGACTGACGGCGCTGGAACGATCGTCGATCAGCATAATTTCATCGCAGGCCAGCGCGAGTTCGTAGCCGCCGCCTGCCGTGGTGCCGTTGAGCGCAGCGAGAAACTTCAGGCCGTCGTGGCGGCTGGAATCTTCCATGCCGTTGCGGGTTTCGTTGGTGAACTTGCAGAAGTTCACTTTCCAGGCGTGCGACGAAGTGCCCGAGCATGTAGATGTTGGCGCCGGCGCAGAACATGCGTTCTTGTGCGCTGGTGAGCACCACGCAGGCGACTTCGGGATGCTCGAAGCGGATGCGCTGCAGGATGTCGTGCAGCTCAATGTCGACGCCGAGATCGTAGGAGTTCAGCTTGAGCTTGTAGCCGGGCTTCAGACCGCAATCTTCGTCGACGTCCATGGCGAGGGTCGCAATGCGGCCGTCGATCGAGAGTTTCCAGTGGCGGAGGTCGCGGGAAGCGCAGTCGAACTGGACCAGTTCTTTGCTGGTAGCGGTTTGCATGGCAATTTGCGACGTCAGTTGAACGTCATGAGGGAGTATAACGCCGTGCGGCAATTCAGACCGGAACTATAGTTCTGGTTTTCTGGCGAAGGAATTGAGGTGCCGATCCGTTCGGAGCGTATTGCATGGTCCTCATGCGACGAACGTGAGCGATCTGAAAAATGTGTCGCGCCTACGGCGCTTGGCGATTTTGCCACATCCTGTACCCAGCGCTGACGCGCTGGGTTAACCTATGCCGCGCCTCCGGCGCTGGGACGATTTGTTGCGCTTCGCGCTCGGCCGAGCGAAGAAAGATCCTTCGCTGCGCCTGCCTGAGAACAGGCTAGCTCGGAATGACGACCGTCAGAGGCGAGGAGGCAGCCAACGAAGACGATGATTAAGAGACGAGGCGGAGGAGGGAGTAGACGGAATGCTTGAGGGGCTGGCCGGAGGTGTCGAGGACGGCGTCGGCTTGGCGGTATTGGGCTTCGCGACTGTAGAGAATGCGGCGGAGATCGCGCATGGCCTGGCGGCTCTGCGCCATGGGGCGGCGGTCACCTTGTTTTATGACGCGGGCCATATGGTCTTCAGGTTTCGCGCGGAGCCAGACGGTGAAGCAGGTGCTGAGCAGGCGATTGTAGTTGCCGGGATCGGAGACGATGCCACCGCCGGTGGCGAGAACAAAGCGGCGATGGCGTTCAAGTATGCGATCGAGAGCGACGCGCTCCAAGCGGTGATAGCCGGCCTGGCCATAGAGATCGAAGATGATGGAAAGCGTGAGGCCGGTATCGCGTTCGATCTGGCGGTCGAGTTCGATGAAGGGGCTTTGCATGCGCTGAGCGAGCAAAGAACCCAGCGTGGACTTTCCGGCTCCGCGCAGACCGGTGAGTGCGATGCGGGAACGGCGCAGGGCGGATGGAGCACCGCTGAATTTTTCGAGAAGCAATTTGTGGGCGTGGTCTAGAACGGTCGGAGGGAGTTTTTTGAGGAAGGTGGTGGACTGCTCGAAGGCGGGCGAAGCCGGAAGATTTTCCGCAGCGAGCGTTTCCATGGGGACATCGAGGGCGCGAGCGAGTTCGCGCAGGCGAGCGACGGATATGTTGCCGCCGCCCAGCTCGACTTTGGCGAGAAAGCGCGAGGACAGAGCGCATTGTTTGGCGAGTTGTTCCTGAGTGAGGCCGCGGCGCATGCGAGCGGAGCGAAGGCGTTCTCCGAGTTGCTGGAGGTATTCGGACAGGGTTTTGTAGGCGGACGTTTTCGCAGGCGCGCGAAGGAGGCACGAGCGGGAGCGTCTTTTCTTTTTGTGAGATGAGGAACGACGTGGCATTCCCTGGGAAAAGCATAGCATACGAGAAAATGGGAGAGCGCAACAAAAGGGACAGGTGGCCAAAGGGCCGGCCGACATGAGAGTGAAAAACAAACGGGCCGGCGGATGAACGCCAGCCCGTTGCGTTTAGCGGAGCAAGAAGCTCCGGAAGAAGTTAGAAAGAGAATCGGAAGCCGAACTCACCGTTGAAGGCTCGCGGAATCATGGTGCTGCTGGGATTCACGAAGCCGGATTTGGTCATGAAGCTTCCGGAAGTCGGAGTGTTAAAGAAGTTGTTGCCGAAATTGGCGCGATTGGTGAGGTTAAATGCCTGGAAGAACAATTGGACATTGAACCGTTCCTTGAACCGGAAGTTTTTGGCAGCGCGCAGATCGAGTTGGAAGAAATTGTCTCCGCGCACGGTATCATAACCGGCTTCGCGGCACTGACCGGCAGCGAGGCATTCTCTCGCGAGAATTCCTTCCATAGTCTTGGGGTTGCCGTTTTGTGTTCCGTAAACGGTAAACGCCGGCGTGGTGTTCAAGACTGCGGATGGCAGGTCAAAAGCGTTGTAATTCGTCGGGTCGTCGACAGGAACGATGTTTGGCCGAGTGTAGCCACTTCCGCGAGCCAATACATCGTAGCTGGATGTGAGGTCGTAAGGAGCTTCGGTACCAAACACGAGGATTGGTGAAACTTGGAATCCCCACGGAAGTTCGAAAATTCCGCTGACAGCGATGTGATGCCGCTGATCGTTCGGAGTGTAGCCGAAGTCGAGCGGATTCCAGATATCCAAAGGATCATGAGGATAGTTGCGGAAGCTGGAGCCGTTGGCGGCAACGTCCCAACCACGGGCCCAAGAGAGCGTGTAGTTAGCGTTGAGGCTGAAGTGCTTGGTCATGCGTTGACGGTAGCTGAAGTTCAGACCGTCGTAGCGAGAACGATTGACTGACTGTTCGTCCATCACGCGGCCGAGGATCGACTGGCCAGCTGCAGCAAAGGCGTCGGAAAGAGGCCGTGCCGTGTGGACCACGATAGTTCCGTCGGGGTCTGCGGATCGGGATAGTCGATGCCGGAGATCAAAGTTCGATTGATGTTCACGGTCTTGTTCTCGTGCAGACCAAGAACGTGGACATATTCGACTTCGACGACAGAATTGTTGGTCGCCGCCCACTGATAGCCGAGATTGAATTCTTCAGTAACCGGGTTGCGATAGTCGGGATCCATCAAGCGTCCGGTTGAGCCGTCAGCAAGGGTCCCGCTGGGTGGCGGAATCACCGGAAACGGATCCACGCCAAAGCGCCAGCTGCCAAGGTTGATCCCAGTGCCCGGAACTTCGTCGGTCGGGGAGGTAATGGAGAACACGCCCTGATAGATGGTGTCGTTGGCCTGCTGAATCATGAACAAGGGTATGTTTTGGAAGATGTTCCCGTAGTAGAGACCGAAGCCGCCACGTATGACGTGCTTTCCAGTCCCGAGCGGATCGTAAGCGAAGCCGATGCGCGGGCTGAAATCCTTGTTGTCATCATGAGGGAGCTTGGCGTAGGGACTGCCGATGGCCTGAAGCGCCAGATAAGTTCGGCTCTTGGCGATGGCGCTGGCACCTACCAGGTTGTAGTCCTTATCCCAGCGAACGCCGAGGTTCAAAGAGAGCTTACGGTTGACCTTCCAATCGTCCTGGAAATAGAGGCCGAGTTGCTTGGTACCGCCAGGCATATCGAAGTAAGGGTTGCCAGAGCTGGCGGACATGGCATTCACGGCGCCGGGCGTAGCAAATCCCTGTGGATAGGTTGTGGCGTCGCTGAGGATGGTGCTGGGATCATCGGTGAAGTCCACTTCAAGAGTGGAGTTGGACTTAAAGAAGCCACCAAGCTTGGGGTTATAGATGTAGTCGATGCCAAACTTAAAAGTGTGGCTGCGCAGCGACTTGGTGATGTCGTCGCGGAATTGGAACTTGCGCTGGTACGACTCCTGCGGCACGTTCACGTTGGTTCCGAACCACTCACTGACAGCGTTGAAGGTGACGTAAGGAGCGACAATATTACTGTCGATGATGTTGTTCCAGAATTGGTAGCCGAAGGTAAAACTGTTTACCCAGGTTGGCGTTAGCACCGAATTAACAGTCAGATTGGCGACCTGGAGGTGGTTCTTGGTGAAATTGCCACCACTGAGGTCTCCAATACCGTCGGACTGGTCGTTCAAACTGTTGTTTTCCTGAGAAGAGTAGCTCAGGTAAGCGGTGTTGCGATCGTTGAATTTGTAGTCGAGACGACCGTTGTAGCGTGTCTCAAAGAAAGGCGTCGGAATAACCTGAGCGGGATCGGCGCCGATGGGAACCGCGAGGGAGAGCTCGTTGAAAGCGGTTGAGGACTCGGTCAGGCTGGTGTGTTCACGCTGACGCTCGAGAGCGAAGAAGCCGAACAACTTATCCTTTACGATCGGGGCGCCGAGCGAACCGCCGAAGACCTGGCGGCTATAGGGAGACTTGTCGCCGGAACCGCCATTTTCGGTTTTCTCAAAATAGTTGTGAGCGTTCAGGGCTTCCGAGCGAAACTGTCCAAAAAACGACCCGTGAAGAGTGTTTGAACCGGACTTGGTGATCAAATTGATCGCCGCGCCCTCGGAACGGCCATTTGCCGCCGAGAAGCGCTGAGTGCTGACTTTGAATTCCTCTACAGCCTCCCCGGGGAGCTGCATGACCGGACCGCCGACGGTGTTGTCTTTATTGTCGACGCCGTTGACCGTGACGTTGACGTTGCGGCCGCCTTGCCCATTCACTGACAGGATAGCGTAACGATTCTTCGTGGGATCGTAAGAATCGGTGAGTTTCACGCCGGGAGCGAGGGAAGCCAGGTTCGCGACGTCGCGACCGATCATGGGGAGCTCTTGTACTTCCGTTGGCGTGATGTTCTGGCTGACCTCAGTCTTTGCGACATCCACAAGAGGAACAGTGCCGGTGACTTCGATAATTTCGGAAGCTGTGCCAATTTTCAGTTCGGCATTGAGAGTGGCGGTTTGGCCGACCAGAAGGTCAGTGGTTTGCGCCCAGCTGGTGAAGCCGTCTTTCGTCACCTTTACCACCCAGGTGCCCGCAGCCAGAAGATCGAAACGGAAATAGCCCGCGTCATTAGTCGTGGCAGTGCGCACGATACCTGTCGCCTTGTTCGTGGCCTCCACTTGGGCGCCGACGATGGCGGCTTGCGAGTGATCGAGCACGTTGCCCTGGATGGTGCCGCTAGCAGTTGCCTGTCCGAATGCTGCTGACGAGCCTGTGAGGGCAATCGTAAGTGCGAGCAAGATCGAGAATGCCATTCTTTTCATTCTGCCGCCTTTCGCGATAGGGATCATCCGGAACACACAACCGGCTCAAGGCGCAGTGTGGCAATGGTGCGCGCCAAAATTGCCTAATAGCTCACAGTTGTTGGTCCAAGAAGCAAAGGTACCTAGGGGAAGATTCTGGCGAGAGAAAGCGCCTTCAAACGGATTCGAAGACCTTGCGGAATCTAAATCGCTCGCTTGCACGAGCGGACCTGATACCTTTGGTCCAAAATGGATGCAATCAGGGAACCAAAAAAGATACATGGAATTAACACCTTAATTATCAGGACGTTACAAAAAATAGATGAAAAAACGTGAGCTCGCTTACTACGAGAAAAGGAACGAATGATGTTACGCACTCCCAATTTTCATATTTGGGGCTGTGGAAATCCGCGTACTCTGGCGAGCGGCGGCCAACCCTTAAGCGATCATCCTCAAACAAGCGCGGAAAGTGTGTTCGACTGCAAATGCGTGCAGCAGCAGTCTCGTTGAAGCTTGCTGCGACGAAGAGCAGACGGTGCAAACGTTCCTTCGCGAGTGAAATTTCTGCTGTCTGTTTGAGGCGAAGGGAGACAGGGCGACGAAGAATTGACTGACGTCGAGAGCGGGCGCATTATTTTTGGGCCAGGGAGCAGTGAGAATCACGGCGGAGCCTAGACGAGAACACTGGTTCGGCAAGTACGAATCAACAGAGGCCGGACGAGACTGAAAGCTGGCCAAGGAAACTCTCTCGAAAGGATGGGAGTCGTGGGCAAATTACGTCCCAATAAGACGAAGAAACAGGCGGCGAAGGACAGGAAGGTGGGCGGCGGCCAAGCTACCGTGAAGATGCCAGCGAAAGCTGTAGCGGATACGAAGACGAACGAAGCGCAGATTGCGGTGCACTGGAAGGAAGAGGGGTATTTGCCCCCGCCGGCGGGTCTTGTGGCGCAAGCGAATTTGATCGATCCGGCCGTTGTGCAATCGTTCGGTGAAGAGAATTTTCCGGAGTGCTTTCGCCAGTACGCGGATTTGCTGACATGGGATCGCTACTGGCATACGACATTGGACACTTCCAAGCCGCCATTCTGGAAATGGTTCGTGGGCGGGAAGCTGAACGCCAGCTACAACTGTGTGGACCGGCATCTGGCGAGGTACAAGAACAAGGCGGCGTTCATTTTCGTGCCGGAGCCGGAACACGAGGCCCCGCAAGTTCTGACTTATCGCGAGCTGTACGTGCGGGTGAACGAGACGGCGGCAATGTTGCGGGATTTTGCCGGGCTCAAGGCCGGCGACCGCGTAACGATCCATATGCCGATGATTCCGGAGTTGCCGATCACCATGCTGGCGTGCGCCCGGCTGGGAGTGGTGCATTCCGTGGTGTTCGGCGGATTCAGCGGCGAAGCGTGCGGAACGCGGGCCGCGGATTCGGGAAGTCGCGTGCTGATTTACGCGGATGGCTACTGGCGCAACGGGAAATGGATCGATCACAAGGGCAATGCGGACGTCGCGGTCGAGACGGCCAAGAAAGAAGGCCAGGAGATCGACAAAGTGCTGGTGTGGCGCAGGTACGCGCGGAAGAATTCGTCGGAAGCGCCGATGGTGATGGGGCGCGACTATTTTGTGGACGAAGTTCTGCTGGATTACGGCGGAAAAATTGTCGCACCGGTTTCGCTGGATGCGGAAGCGCCGCTGTTTTTGATGTACACCAGCGGAACCACGGGAAAACCGAAAGGATGCCAGCACCGCACGGGCGGATATCTGGCGTATGTGACCGGGACTTCGAAGTACTACCAAGACATTCATCCCGGCGACGTCTACTGGTGCATGGCGGACATCGGCTGGATCACCGGGCATTCCTACATCGTGTACGGGCCGTTGGCGCTGGCGGCGACCAGCGTGTTGTACGAGGGCGTGCCGCAGTTTCCGGATGCGGCCCGGCCATGGCGCATCGCGGAGCGGCTGGACGTGAACATCTTCCACACCTCGCCGACGGCGATTCGAATGCTGCGCAAGGCTGGCGCGGACGAGCCGGCGAAGTACAACTTCAAATTCAAGCACATGACCACGGTGGGCGAGCCGATCGAACCCGAAGTGTGGCGCTGGTATTTCGACGCGGTTGGCAAAGGCCACGCGGCGATCGTCGACACCTGGTGGCAGACGGAAACGGGCGGAGTTCTGGTGGCGACCAAGCCGGGGCTCGACGCCATGAAACCGGGAAGCGCCGGGCCGGCTGCGCTGGGGATTTATCCGGCGATCTGGGATGAAAACGGCAAGGAAGTGAAAGCGGGGCAACATGCCGCGGGGAATATTTGCATTCGCAATCCGTGGCCGGGAATCATGCAGACGATCTGGGGCGATCCCGATCGGTTTGTGAAGCAGTATTACTCGAAGTACTGCAAGGACCCGAACAGCACAGACTGGCGCGATTGGCCGTATTTTGCCGGCGATGGCGCCGTACTTCCGCAGGACGGCTACTACCGGATTTTGGGCCGCGTAGATGACGTGATCAACGTTGCGGGCCATCGGCTGGGCACGAAGGAAATTGAGTCCGCGTGCCTGACGGTGCATGAAATTGCGGAAGCTGCGGTCGTTCCAGTCGTGGATGAGATCAAGGGGCGCGTGCCGGAAGTCTATATTTCGATTAAGCCGGGCATGCAGACGAACAAGCAGGTGATTGACAAAGTGACGGCGACGATCGAGACGATGATCGGAAAAATCGCACGTCCCAAGAAAATTCACGTGGTGCCGGACATGCCGAAGACGCGTTCGGGAAAAATCATGCGGCGCGTGCTGGCGGCGATTTCAAACCGTATGCACACGGGCGACATTACCACGCTGGCAAATCCGGACATCGTGGAGCAGATTCGCGAGCTGGTACAGGGGCGCGCGGCGACGCCGCTCAGCGACGGGCCGGCGGATATCAAGTTGTTCGGCGAAGAGAGCTGAACGCCGGTGAATTGCGAACGCTATTTCGAACCGCCGCAGCGGGTTTGGACGGCGGCGAGGACGTCAGGGTCAAACTGAGCGGTTTGCCAGCCGGCGGTGGAGCAGATCTCGTGGGCGGTCAAGCCGAGCGCGCCGCGGAAGTCGGCGCCATCGATACGCGCGCCGTCCATCGGCGTGTCACGAAGCACCGCGCCCGGGAAAGTTGCGCCGCGCAGGTCGGTATTGCGGAGGTCGGCGCCCAGCAAAATCGTTCCTTTGAATTGGGCTCCGCCGAACTTAGCGCCGGCAAGTTTCGCTCCCGAAAAGTCGGTCTGCTCCAGATTGGCGAGCGAGAGTTCAGAGTTCTGAACTTGCGTGTCGCGCATGTCACTGTGGGTCAGGTCGGCGCGCAGCCAGTTGGTCTGACGCAGGTTAGCGCCGTAGAGCGAAGCGCCGGCAAGCTTTGCTCCAGCAAAGTTCGCTTCTTCAAAAACACTGTAGGTCATGTCGCTGAAGCGCAAATCTGCTCCGGTCAAGTTGGCGTATTTGCCGTCGGCGGAAATGAACTGCGCATGGTCGGCGCGGGCGTGGTCGAGGACGGCGTCGCGCATGCGGGCTTCGCGCAAATTGGCGTTGCGCAGATCGGCTTCCGTGAAATAAGCACCGACGAGGTCGGCGCGCCAGAGCCGGGCGCCGCCGAGCGTGGCGCGATAGGCGCGCGCGTAGCGGAGACTGTTTTCATTGAGCTTGGCGCCCGCGCCGTCGTTGGGGGCGTCGGTTGGCGCCGTCAGGCGTGCACTGCGCGGCACCAGAGGCGCTTCAATCAAATCGGCGTAAGGCCGGTATCCGACCAGGCGGAAGACTTCGGCGGCCCAGCGGCGCGGACTGGCGCTGAAATAACGGCGCGACGCGTCGGAGTCGGCCGGGATTCCCCAGATAACACCGCAGGAAAGAAGCAGGAGCGCGAGGCCAGCGGCAAGGGGAGCACGCAGTGTGAGTAAAGCCATGCGAAAAACATTGCGAGTGCTGGGGCGTTTCTCTTCCCCGGTGCGGATGACGCGGCTGACGACGGCGGGCAAGCCGGTGGCTACGCTAACGCTTAGGACGAAGAAAAGCACATGAAGCGAACTGCCGCGCAAATCCTGGCGCACAAGGTAGCGCACCCACAGCAGTGCGATTGTTGCGGGAACAGCCCAATAGGCCAGTGCAGTGGCCATCACCGTTTCAAGCCACGACACTGGCGTTTTGGATTCGCGCAGCCAACGGAAATGGCGGCGCACCAGACCCATCAGGTACCACGGGCCGCCGCGTTCGACGGTTTGGCCATCCGGGAAAACGGCAGGTAGCGCAGACATACTGCTCCAAACGCGCAGCAACAAAAATTGGAAACGGACGAAGAGAACCACGAGCGCGATCGGGGCGATCAGGTAGAACGCGTTCATCGGAAGGGCGTTGCCAAGCCGCGCGATCGGAATAGTCTGGCCGTCAAGAACCAGGCGCGCGTCGCTGGTGGTAGCGACGCCGAGTCCGCAGAGCGCGCAGACGGTGAGCATCAGAAAATAGAACCACCGAGCGCTCTTGGTGGTTTCCCAAACGGTTTTGGCGCCGTCAATCGAAGAGATGGTTTCGGGCAACATGGCGTCGTAAAGATTCGCGCCGCCCAGACGGCCGAGCCACAGACCTTCGGCGCCATACAGCGTTGCGCCCATCAGGTTCGCACCCCGGAATTCAGTACCGAGCAAATTCGCATTGCACAAATCGGCCTGCACCAGTGAAGCGTGGCGCAGGTTCGCCATGGAGAGGTCGGCGCCGCGCAAATTGGCGCGCTGCAAGAACGCACCTTGAAGATTGGCGCCCGTCAGATCGGCGTTTTCCAGGTTTGCGCCGCAGAGGTCAGCTTTGGCCCCCGCTTCACCGCCGGATTCCACCCAGATGCGGTGCTGATCGAGGATGGCGGCCAGGTCGAACACGCCTTCACGATTTGCCGGATCGCAGGCGGCGACGGAATCAGCGGCGAGCTCGCTCAACTCCTTGAGCACGTCGTCCTTTTGCTCGTTCGCCGTAATCTCGGGAACTGCCGGTTCTATGGTCGCTTTGTCGACATTGGAAATCTGTGGATTCTCCGGTGCCGGAACAGATTTGGGTTCGGGCAGCTGCGCGGCTGACTCGATGGCTTCAATTACGGCTTCTTCTTCCTCAGCAAGGAGCTCGAGCGCGAGTAGCTCCTCCGCCGTAGCCATCCGCTCAGTGGTGGCGCCGTATTCAGCCTTGGTCAAGACAACAGTGTGTTGTGCCGGCGAATCCGGCATAGACGTTCCCCCCAGAATTTACAGGTGCCGCTCGGCAAACGGCCCGAATCTCTCGGCCACGCCATGATTCCCGAATTGCCCTGTAAAAGTCGCCTGTCCAAAAGGTCAGGCGGCGTAAAAACAACGTTGGCCGGTCAGACAGGAACGAAAATACCGGGCGAGTCTCACCACCTGAGAAAGAGAAGAACATTACATCTGCCTCGAAGACCATGGGGCGAATGGAGTTAGACCGCACTCCAGGCAGGGAAAACTTTTTGTAGGACTTCAGTGTGCTGTCCTGGTAGGACTCCTAGACAGGTCCATTCGGGCTGAGCGCAAACTGGACTTGCAAGCAGTTGTGGAGAACTCATTCGCAAACTTATTTTGCAGGCGCCAAGAGCGTGGTGTCCGGCATTCCGTGCCAGCTTTGACGGAGCCGAAGATGCGACTCCAGCGACATACTCCCGGCCGGCGACGCCAGGACACGAAACGTCTTTTTCGACCGGCGGCTCGCACAAAACGGATTTGCGCCGTCCTGGTATCCGTCCACCACAGTAACGACCAGCGGAACCAACTCGGCGGTCCTGACCACCACGATTCAGCGTACCAAGTGGTTCAACCGCACGACCCACTGATAAGGTTTCCCACCTAGCGCAAACGAGAGCAGCAGCGCGTCCTCGCCTGCCGCTCTTTCTTATTTGTGCCGAGCGACAAGGCACGGGGCGCATGGCACGGGCGCACGGGAGGCCCGGCGCGCGATTACGTGTGACTCGAATGCCGTGATTTGCAACAGGCAGGAAAAGAAAATGCCGGGGCGCTTCGCTGAGGGGCCAAGGCACCCCGGCCCATCCTTGCCCGCCTCCGCAGTGAGCGAGCAAGAAACTCGGAATACGGAAGGCGGCCAGAAGACCGCCGCTACAGTTACCGCTCTTCGTCGCCGCGCAAAAACTCGTAGCGTTCGATCGCGGCTACTACTCCGACGGAACTCTCATCGCGGTTCTCGGTGCGCTGTACGCGACCGAGGCAACGCACGCGAACCGGTCCCGCAAGCGTAATCTCGTTGGGAAGCGTCAGGAGGATTTCAACGGGCGAGCCTTCTTTCACGTCCTTCCCCAGGTAGAAGTAGACCCCGCGCGAGCTGACGTCGCGGGATTCCGTGCTGGTTTCGCCAACAGCCGCTCCTGTGGTCCAGCGGACGGTAAGCGGCAGCCGCATGGTGAAACGTTGGGTGCTGCGGCGTTCAGTGGCCGACAAGACGGGACCTCCTCAAAACTGGAGAGAGTGTAGCCGGAGCCCGCCCAACCGACAATAGGACAAGGGGTTCAAAATCTTTTTCAACAAATTCGGTACGAAGGTACTAGGAAATTCCAAACGCCGGGCTTGGAGGCCGCAAAATCGGGGATGGAAAAGGGGCTGGAGCTGTGTATCAACCGGAACCCCGTCGGAGGGGTGGCGAAGCTTTCGCGAAGCTCCCAAGCTATCATAAACCTCGAAAGCTAATAGACTTATGTCCGCCAACATCCCGCCCCCCAGCCTGCCGCAACCTGCCGGAGCGGGCAGGGACAGCCGAACCGGCGTTTCTGTTTTGGCTCTCGGGATATTGATAGCCGTTGCTTCCCTCCTTGTTTACTTGCCCGTTCTTCGCAATGGATTTGTAGATCTCGATGATCCCGCTTATGTGACCCAGAACGACCATGTGCAAACGGGAGTCAGCTGGAAGAACGTTCGGTGGGCACTCTCCAGCACCGAGGCGGCGAACTGGCACCCTCTGACCTGGGTGTCACACATGCTGGATTGCCAAATCTTCGGACGGAACGCGGCCGGCCACCATGCGGTCAGCGCCGTTTTCCACGCGCTGAATGCGGTCCTGCTATTTGTCCTGCTGCAGAAAGCGACGCTGCTTCCCTGGAGAAGCTTTTTCGTGGCGGCGCTATTTTCCGTTCATCCTTTGAACGTGGAGACTGTCGCGTGGGCCTCGGAGCGGAAAAGCCTGCTGTGCATGTTTTTTTCGCTGTTATGCGTGGCGTCTTATGCAAGGTTCGTACGTCACAGGCGTTTGACAACCTATCTGTCCGTCATCATCTGCTTTGGTCTGGCCCTGCTTTCGAAGCCGATGGCGGTCACGCTTCCCTTAATTCTCCTGCTCGTGGATTACTGGCCACTCGAACGGATTCAGGTACCGGGATCCCCAAAGGCTTTTGGAAAGTTGATTGGGCAGTACAAGCCGTTGCTCCTCGAAAAGATTCCGCTGTTCGCCATGAGCGCGGCGAGTTCGTGGATCACAGTAGTTGCACAGCGCAGCGGAGGTGCCGTGACCTCCATGGCCTACCTGCCAATGTGGCAAAGGTGGGAAAACGCCGCGTATTCCTACGTGAAATACGTTCTCAGGATATTCTGGCCCGCGCGACTGGCCTACCTCTACCCTCACCCCGCCGGCAGTTTGGCGCCGTGGAAAGTGGCCCTTAGTCTCATTGTTTTGTGCGGCATCACGGCTTTGGTTTGGCACTTTCGAAAGCGCCGGCACCTGCTGTTTGGCTGGCTTCTTTATGTAGTCGCGCTGCTGCCGGTGATTGGAATCATTCAGGTGGGACTCCAGGGAATGGCGGACCGCTACGCGTATCTGCCCATGATCGGCATTGTTATCGCCGTGGTTTGGGAACTGAGCGAAGCCGCGGCGGTCTCGCGCATACCGCGCCCAGTGCAGGTTAGCCTCGCGGTTGTTCTGATGGGGATGCTCGGTTGGAGTACGGCAGCGAACGCAAAATATTGGCGAAGCAACTTGAGCTTGTTCACACACGCGCATCGAGTCACTTCACCTCCCTACTTCCAAATCGAGATAAATCTCGGAGCGGCGCTTAGCGACGAAGGAAGAACGCAGGAAGCCCTGCAACACTTCAGGAATGCTGAGCAAATAGGACCGGACCTGTTTACGCCGCACTTCAATATCGGATACCTGCTCGCCCAGGGCGGGAACAACGCCGAAGCCGTGCCGGAACTCCTCGCGGCCATTCGATGCGCCCAAAACCAGAAGGAAGAGGCGCGAGTCTGGAACACCCTGGCCGTGGCCTACCTGGACCTGAACAAGAATGAAGAGGCCGCGGATGCGTTTTCGAAATTGCTTTCCATCCAGCCACATTCCCGCGCAGGCTTCGCGGGGCGGGGGACAAGCCAAGCTCAATATGGGCCGATACCAGGAGGCCAGTGATGACTTCGCCCGCGCCCTCGAGGAACAGCCAGCGCCCGAACTTTACCTTATGGCGGGCAAGGCATTACAAGGGGCGGGCCGATGGAAGCAAGCGGCCGATTGCTACCGGCTGGCTCTAAAGGGCAATCCCCAGTTGACCGAAGCGCAACGATCGCTGGATGCCTTGGAACACTCGAGCTCACGCCAGCCGTAAACGCGCCTCGAGCCGCAACCGCATTTGCGCCGGGACTGACCTGGCCAGCCACGCCTCGAAAGTCGATTGCGCCCCGGCCATCTGTTTCCTGTACCGATGTGTAGGTACTCGCCTGAACCAAATTTGGCCTCGCCACCGGTAGGCGGAAGCGGTCCCTTCTTTTAACTTCTTCGCGTCACGCCACAGGGAACACAGTCTCCTGATCTTCACTCGACTGTCTTCACCGGCCTCAGGAGAAAATTGTGATCCGCAGAATTCAGCTCTCTCTTCTCTTTTTGCTCTTTGTTGCTGTCCTTCAAGCTTCAGCCACGGTTCGCATTGCCACCACTTCCCTGCCGGCAGGCAAAGTCACGGTAGGTTATCGAACCTCACTCGCCGCTGCCGGCGGAACCTCGCCCCTCCGCTGGCGGATTGTCTCAGGTGCGCTGCCGGCTGGCTTGTTCTTTTCTGAATCCGCCGGAGTCATCGTCGGCGTTCCCGAGCAAGCGGCGAATGTGGCTCTGACGATCGCAGTGACCGACGCCAGTGGCGCAACGGCGAGCGCAAACTTGCTCCTCGACGTTCTCGCCTCGAACTGGGGAACGGCCTATTACGTGGACAACGTCGCGGGCAGCGACAGCAACTTGGGGACCTCACCTGCCGCAGCGTGGAAAACAGTGGCGCGCGTGAATCAGGCAAGTTTCGCCCCGGGAGACCAAATCCTGTTCAAACGCGGCGAGATCTGGCGCGAGCAGCTCACCATTTCGGCGGCCGGTATGCCAGGGAATCCGATCCTTTTCGATGCTTACGGCAGCGGCAACGCGCCGGTAATGACTGGCAGCGATCTCTTGCCGGTGCCCGTCTGGTCGGTCTGCAGCACCTGCCAGCAATACATCTGGACCACGCCCGTGAAAACCCAGCCGAACATCGTCTTGTTCAACGGCGTTGCCGGTAAGCAGCAGGCTTCCATCTCGCAGCTGGACAGTGCCACCGAGTGGTTCTGGAGCAGCCGGGTTCTATACGTCTGGTTCACCGGCAACCCCGGATATTCCTACCGCAGCCCGGGGGTCGAGGTCGGTTGCCGATCGCTCGGGATCGGATTCTTCGGGGCTTCCTATGTCACCGTCCAAAATCTCGCGATCGCCGGCGCGAACGGAAAACCTTCCAACGCGGCGGTGTACGCGCAGCCGTCATTCCAGCTCGGCAGAAGCACGCACGACATCAGCCTTCACAACCTCGCCGTGAGCAACGGAGCGGGCGACGGAATCCACCTCGAAGACTGCCAGAACTGCATTGTGCAGGGCTCCAGCGTCTTCGCCATGGCGCGCAATGGGATTGCGCTGGTTTCCGCACATGCTAACTTCCCCGTCACCGCCGCGACGGTCCTAAACAACACCGTGGCCAACAGCGGTTACGACGGCATAGGCACCTATGGCTGTGCCGTGGGCGCCTCGTGCGAGGGCATCTTGGAACCGGCCGGACTATTTCTCACCGGCGTGATCGTCTCCAACAACACGGTCCACGACAACGGCGATGGCATCTATTTCCGCTGGACAAATCATTCCGCCATCCAATCCAACTCGTCGTACCACAATACGAACACCGCGCAGCACGGCGAACTGGAGGGCATCGAACTGGAAGCCAGCAGCAGCAATTCGATTGAAAGGAATCTAGTCTACGGCAACACCATGAGTGGCATTGAGCTTTCGAACGACAGCGGCGCCGGGACCGCGCTGACCGGATCTTCGGGAAACGTCATTGCCTACAACTCCGTCCACGACAACGGCCAGCACGGCCTGTTCAGCAACGCCGCGCCAACTTCAAACAACGCCTTCCGCTACAACGTCGTCTGGAATCACGTGAATGGTGAATGCTTTTTGGCTAACGGCACGGGCCATCAATTTTACGGAAACACCTGCTGGAACAACTCGACGAGCATCGACTTGTATACGTCGAGCACCACCCCAACTACGGCAAACATAGCGGTGCGAAACAACATCATCGCCGGGAGCATCCACCAAGCAGTCAAAATCGAAAGCGGCGTGTTGATGTCAAGCCTGGCGTTCGATCACAACGACTACTACAACGCGTCTTCGGCCCCGCGTTTTGTGTGGCTTACGTCGAGCGGCGACCTGACCGTGTGGCGCTCCGCCTTCGCCTATGATCTCCACTCGCTCGACGAGAACCCGCAGTTCCTCTCCAGTGCGCCAACTGCAGCAAATCAACTGGCAGTCCTCGCCGGTTCACCAACCATCGGCGCGGGTCAAGCACTCAACGCGGTTTCAACGACGGGCTTGAGTGCGCAGTCAGCCTGGCCAGGAACGGTGGGGTTCGCACAGCAATCCGCGGCGTGGGACCTCGGAGCTTTTTTGACGAATCCGTAGCGCAAGGAATTCGGAATGGCGGCGGGCCACTCGCTGAACCGCCAAATGAGAGAAGTGCGAGAGGTTAGGTGTGCTCGATCAAGCGATGGTGAATGGCGTAGAGCGCCAGCTCGAGGCGGTCGGAAACACCCAGCTTGTCGAAAATGTTGTGCAGATGGTTCTTGACGGTCTGCTCGGAGATGAACAGCTTCTCGCCGATCTCTTTGTTGCGGAATCCTTGCGCCACCAGCTGCACGATCTCTTTTTCGCGGTCGGAAAGCAGCGGCTTTTCGCGGCGCGGGCCGGACTCCGATGACTTCGAAAATGCCTTCATGACCTCGGCGGTCATGCGGTTGTCCAGCCAGATTTCGCCGGCGTGCACGCGCTGAATGCTCTTCACCAGCAAGTCCGTTGCGGACTGCTTCAACACCACGCCGCGAGCGCCCAGCCGCATCGCACGTACCACATCACGATCGTCTTCCGCGGCGGTCAGCACAATTACGCGCGTCGGCAACTGGTCGAAATTCACTTCTTCCAACACCGCCAGACCATCTTTGTCCGGCATGCGAAGGTCCAACAGCAGGATATCCGGCTTCAATTTCGCCAGCATTTTCACGCATTCAGTGCCGTTTTGCGCTTCTCCGACGATCACGATCTCTTCGTCGCCGTCCAGGAGTTTGCGCAAGCCATCGCGGAAGATCGCGTGGTCGTCCGCCATCAAAATCCGTATCTGTTGTTTTGTCTTCGCCATAATTGACTCAGGGTCCCCAATCAACCCCGAAACTCGCTCAATCCATCATCCCAGCGGAACTTCAATCGTCAGACGTGCCCCATGCCCGGGGTTCGACTCCACGGTCAAATCCCCGTTGACGGTGCGCGTTCGCTCCTTGATGGAAATGGGACCCAGCCGCAGACGGTCCAGTTCGTCACCAGTGAACTTCCCTGCGAAGCTGAATCCTTCGCCGTTATCGTCCACCACCAGAAGCAGGCGGCTGTCATCCTGCGAAAGTTTTACCACGACATGGGTGGCCTTAGCATGTTTTTTTATGTTGTTGAGTGCTTCACGGTAAATCTGGAAAATCTCGCGACAGACGCGGTCGGGAGCCCGTAATTCCGCGGAATCCACCAATAAATCCAGGGCCAGACGAGATTCGTTTCGAAAGCGCTCGGCGAATCCTCGCATCAAGTCCACCAGGTCGGCAGACTGGACGCGCACGGGTCTCAGGTCCGTCACGAAGCTCCGCAATTCAGCCGATTCGTTCTTTACGGTACGCTGCAAGCTCGCGAGAGATGTTTCGGCATGGTCCGGCACCGTCGCCACGCGACGTCGGATCACGTCGAGCTGGATTTCGATGCTGAGCAGCGTTTGCAAGATGCCGTCGTGCAAGTCGCGCGAGATGCGCGAACGTTCAGCTTCGATGGCGCGCGCCCTCAAATGACGCAGCAGAAAGACATTCTCGAGGGATGGCACCACGTGACTAGCCACGCGTTGCAACCAGTCCAAATCGGCCTTGGTGAAGGGACCGTTCGTACGCCTTCCGTTAACCACAAACAGCCGGCCGGCCGGTTTTTCGTTCTGATCGAACGGCACGGTCATGAAGGACTTGATGGCAAACTCGGTCTGGGTCGGTCCGGGCAAGCGAGGAAGGGTTTTGATCGCCTCGCCGTTCCGGCGGTCCCATCCGAACCCGGAGCCCGCACCCTGCAGCGAATTCCAGCAGATCGTGGCGTCGAGATCGTCCAGCAAGAAACCATCGGCTCGGGCCAGCGCGAAGCTGTCTGGCGTCAGCCGATCGCTCTCACCGATTTTCAAGCGCCACAGGAAGATGCGCTCTAAATCCATATCGCGAAACACCAGGAACGCTTGTTCCGCGCGAAACCAGGTAGCCAGCTCTTGCAGAAAAAGCCGCAGCGACTCCGCTAGGCCCTGCTCCACCTGCATCGTGGCCGTGATCGAAGACAGAAAGTGATTCTGCGCAGCAAACTTCTGGCTGTGCTCGCCCAGAAATGCCAGCCCCGCGCCCGAGGCAAACATCGCTCCGACAATCGCGATCCAGGTGATGAGGTGCAGCCCGATGGCGTTTCGGTCCACAACGTCCACGAGTGTAATCGTCAGGGCCAACACCGCCGTTAGCGGAACCGCTGTGCTAGAGCCCCAGCGGCTTCCCGCCGCATAGGAAACAAACAGGAAGGGAAACCAAACTGGCACCGTAAACGGCACCAGATAGATGAGAATGCCCAATGCGATCAGGTCCACGATGAGCGGAGAGTGCCAGTCACGTTCGCTCAGCAGGATCTCCAGCCCGATGATGGCCAGGCTGACCAGAAGGTAGGCAAACAAGAAGAACAGGCAACGATGCGACTCTGGCGAAGCCGGCCACTCCAGGATTGCGAGAATCGACAGGAGGATGGTGATCGGTCGCGCGTAGAGAATTTGCCGCTCAAAGTGGCGGCGATCGGCGTCGTGCGAACTCATTCGAGGCTCATGCGCGGGGGCACCGTGCTGAAGCCCAGTCTAGCAAGCGTGGTTTTGGCCCAACTCGCGGATTGAAAGCGCCGTTTCCAAGCCGCCAAGAGTTAGCAAAAGGACAAATTCAGCTGCCCCGGGGTCGTGTGTTAAACTAGCTTTGAGTGGTGGGAGTAGCTCAGCTGGTAGAGCGTCGGTCTGTGGCACCGAATGTCGCGGGTTCAATCCCCGTCTCCCACCCCAATTCCCTTCAATGTTTATCAGGCGATTTAGCGTCCAGCGTCGTCCCGCGCTGAAAACTGTACGCCAAATGTGCGCAAACCAAACTTGACCGCTTATTTGACGCGAGATTCCTGGAACAGCTCGCGAGCAACACGGTCGAAGCGGATGGCAGCGAGGCTCTACGGCCCTCCGCCACCTACAAAGCCACATGGCTTCGCCTGGAGGCTTTGGACGTTCGACTGGGGGACGGCAGCTCCCGATGTTGATGGCAGCCCGCGCCGGATGACCCCTTCCTCGCCAGCAGAAGGACTCTCTGGGAGAGCAACGGGCATATAACCCGTCGGGTCCTCATTCCCTGATGGCCCGCGACTGAGGTAGTGACACGCTGCGCGGAATCAGGTCCTCGTTTAATTCAACGATTTTACGTTACCGATTGGCCGACGCGCTCGCGTTATCTTGGGAAATTCATGCGGCGCATAATATCTTGGAAGCGCGGATCCGAGCGTAGAGTATCCATTCTGAGATCGGCCCCTAAAAAGTATGGAAGGTCGGAGGATCTTTCTTGATACGCCTTCTCTAGGAATTTGAAGGCTTTGTCTTTGTCTCCCAGGCCAGCGTAGATCGTCGCAATCATATACGACGAAACATAGGTGGTTCGCGAGCGGCGTTGCAATTCGTCGACTATCTCCTTTGCCTTCGTTCCCCTGCCGACCGTGGCATACGCGTGAGCTAATGCGGCGGCGGAGTCTTGCTCGAGCGGCGATAATTCGACGGCTTTCTCATACTCGGCAACGGCTTGTGGCAACTGGCCCGAACCCTCATATCCAAAACCAAGGAACAAATGGCCGATCCAGTTATTCGGATTCGCAGCGACTAGAGTCCGGCTTACCTCAATTAATCCTTTGTAGTTGCGCAGGCATTGATAGGTGGCAGCTTTGAGGCGTAAAGAAATTTCTAAAAAGGGCTCGAACTCGCGCGTTCTCGCCATTTCGGCCCGTGCTTCCTCACTTCGGCCGGTCCACGCGAGGTAGTAGGCGTGGAGCCATTGAGCCCCCGCGTCGCCCGGGCATAGCTGAATGGCGTAGCTAAGCTCTTTCTCAGCAGTTTGCCAATCCCAGTCGTACCGCCAACTCAACAAAGCAAGGAGAACGTGGGCGTCGCACCTATTTTCGTCCAGTTCCAGGGCTCGATGTGCGGATTGTTTCGCGGGTTCAAACGCATCCCGTGGTGCAAGCCATCGAAGCTCGCCAAGATTATAATAGCTGTCCGCCAGCGTCATGTGGGCTGTCACGAAATTAGGATCCTTCTGAATAGCTTTTTTGAGATAAATCTGGGCTGTCCTGATCCCCTCATATTCGTTCGGCAGCCGCGCGAATTTCCCCGCCATTAAGTAGTCTTCAAAAGCCTCCGGATCTACTGGTCGGGCCTGATGGAGTCGCGCCAGCTGTTCAGGAGTCAATTTTAGCCGAATCTGTTGAGTGATAGCCTCGGCTACCTCCGCTTGCAGTTTCAGGACATCCCCGAGATCACGCTCATACGCTTCGCTCCATAAGTGCCGATCGGCGGGGGCGTAAACCAGCTGAGCGGAGATGCGCACGCGTTTGCCACTGCGCAGAATGGAACCTTCGATTACCCCATCTACCCTAAGTTCCCGTGCGATCTGGGGTAATGACTTCCGTTTCTCGCCCTTGTATTGCATCACAGAGGTTCGCGAGATGATTTTGAGCGAGTTAATCCGCGAAAGTTCGCCTATCAACGCGTCGGTCATGGCATCGGCAAAGTATTCCTCCTCCGGATCACCAGAGAAGTTGGTTAGCGGGAGCACAGCGAGCGAATGGATTTGCGGTTGCGTAGCAGCGCGCGACAGCAATTTACTCCGCAGGCCACCTACGTCCCCTGTGAGAAGGAGCACGGTGACCAACAGCATCGCGGCTGCCGCAACGCGTAAGCCCCATCGCTTTACCGGTGCCCTGGTTGTTTCTGCTTGACGCGCCTCCGGTGCGATGCCGCCGACGAAACGATACCCGCGTCGTGACATCGTCTCGATAAACACGGGCGCCTCGGCGGACTCGCCCAGCGCATCACGGAGTCTCTTGATGGCAGCATTCAGGCTATGATCGAAGTCCACAAACGTGTCGGCGGGCCAGAGTCTAGTGCGTAATTCCTCTCGGGTGACGAGTTCTCCGGGGCGTTCCAGCAGGGCGGCTAACACCTGAAACGGTTGTTCTTGTAGCCTTATTTTCTGTCCTTGCCGACGGAGTTCTCCGGATTGGAGGTTCACCTCGAATTTGCCGAAACGGACAATTCGGGGTGGGGAATTTTCGGACACAGGAACTTCCACGTGCCGGAAGTTTATCACCGTTCGGACTCACCCAGCTTGCAGTCATTCGTTCCCTGGACTCGATAAGGTCTGATTGTCATCATGGAACGACCGGCTCCGATTCGCGGCGCGTGGGTTACGCTGTGAGTCGGTAAGACCAAAACGCAGAGCCACAAGCGAAAGGAGCCGGTTTGTGAAGAGAATAAAATTCGTTGGTTCGAGCGGTCGGCGCAAGTAGCCACCTTGTTGGATTACCTATACGAAGTAGAACACATGGCCGCACGAGTCACGCGGCTCGAGCAGGCCATCGAGGAAGCCGTGCAGTTAGCCCCCAGCAGATGCGTGACGTCATCGAAGCCCTGCAAGCCTTGCGAGGGATCGCGAAAGTATCGGCGGTCACCATGGTAGCGGAGCTCGGAGAGCTATCCCGGTTTGGAGAAGCTCGACAGTTAATGGCTTATAGCGGGACCGTGTCGCGGGAACACTCCAGCGGGGAGAACTGCAAAAGAGGTGGTATCACCAAGACCGGCAATGTGCACCTGCGTGGCATTGTCGCGGAGGCCGCCTGGGCCTACCGCCACGCGCCAGTGGTAACCCAGTGCTTGCGAAAGCGACAAGAGCGAGTGAGTGAAGAGGTAAAGGAAATCGCCTGGAAGGCCCGACATCGTTTACACGGCCGCTACCGAAAGCTCACCGCACGCGGTAAAAACACAGGGAAAGTGATCACGGCAGTAGGACGCGAACTTTTGGGATTCATCTGGGCCATTGGGGTGAAAGTGGAAGCCGAGCAAAGAAAAGCATTGGGTCAAGCGGCACGCTAGTTGACAGGTCGTTCCATATCAAACGCGGAGGCCGGACAAATACAAACTCCGACGGATTTCACCTTTAGAACCCTCCAAACCGACGCAATAACTAGGCATTCTCCGGCGCGTACAGCCGAATTCCTCCACCAATCGCAGCATAGACAGCACACAGCTCGAGCAAGGCACTCAAGCAGCGTGGCATTAAATGACCGAATAATACGAAATCCGCGCCGGCGAAGAGGACCGCGTCGGCCGACTTGACATTCGTCGCAAATCTTGGTATTACTTATAACGAGAAGTAATGGGGACATTCAAATGGAGTCTGCGCTCACTGTGAAGGGTCAAGCGACAATACCGAAGGCTATTCGCGAGCATCTGCACTTGAAACCTGGGGATCGGGTCAAGTTCTTTGTTCACCCTGATGGCAGCGTCGTCCTTTTGCCAAAACTCCCGGCGGCTGCCTTGCGAGGCATCATCAAATCGAGGCGCAGTCGGCCCGTGACAATTGCGGAGATGACTGAGGCAGCCGCCGAAGGTGCCGCGGCAGCTTCGCCGCGCACCCCACGCCGATGATTGGGCTCGATACGAACATTTTAGTCCGCTACCTCACTCAAGATGATCCGAGTCAATCGGCTAAGGCAAGAGAGGTCATTGAGCAGCGCCTGACGGATGAAAACCCCGGCTTCGTCAGCATTGTGGCGATGGTTGAGACAGTGTGGGTGCTCGAGCGCGCCTACAAACTCACGCCCCTTGAAATCGCCGGGGCCGTCGAACGAATCCTGCAGACCGATGTATTCGTTGTCGAGAACGAGCAGGAGGTTTTTACGGCCGTGGTCGCACTCAAGAAAGGACAGGGCTCGTTCGCCGATGCCGTCATCACAGCACTTGGCGCGAGGCGGGGTTGTTCCCGAACGCTTACATTCGATCAAAAGGCACTGCGGCTTCCAGGTTTCGAGCTTCCTTGACTTAGCCGAACCCGAATTCGTGATACACGTGCCACAAAAACACGCCTAATTAGTATTCCGGGTGTAGCAAACCAACGCGTGCCAACGAGTGCCGCCCCCATACTGCCCGAAGTCGAATCCCGTCTCCCACCCCAACTGGTTTTGCACCACTGCACGATGCTTCATTCCTTGTCGCGTCCTTGTTCTGCACTTCAAATTCCCTTCTTATTGAACTAGGAGACACGCAAGATGAGTCTCTACTGGATAAACCGGGAGGGGCTTCGCCTGGGAATCATGCCGCGACCCCGCGGGAACGACTGGCTTTCCGATGACCTACTCATCCTGCGGCAAGCCGGCGTGGATGTAATCGTTTCCACCCTGACTGACCCTGAAGCTGAAGAACTGGGTCTGGTTGCGGAAGCTGAAGAGTGCGTTCGGAACGGTTTGCTTTTCATCTCATTTTCCCGAAACCCGGGACGCAGTGACTGTTAGGAGTGTCGCAACAGAAATCGCCTGAAAACCAGCGCACGTTCAAGTAGCGGTTCAAACCGGGCAAAAGCTGAACACCCCCGCCACCCTATCGACCGCCCAGAAGCAGTTCTATGTCATACCTTTTCATCATTTTATCGGCTGAAAGCAGAATCAGGCCTTCGACCCTGGCCTGCGCTATCAGCATCCGGTCGAACGGGTCGTCGTGGTGCATTGGCAGCGCCCCAGCCTCGACCGCGTGGCGATGAGAAATCGCCAGCGCTTCGGACCTTAGTTCAGCCATCAGTTCCGGTATGAGCCCATGCGGATCCGTGTGAAGCCGTAAATTCCCCGTCGCATACTTGATGGCGATCTCCCAGACGCTTGCCGACGAAAGGTACAGGATCGATGTCGGGTCTTTCAGTGCTGCTGTGGCCCGTAAGTTCAGCTTATGCGGCTCGACGACGCTCCAAAGAGCCACACCAGTGTCGAGCAGGTATCTCAAGGCCTTTTCCGGCCTCGCTGGGGGCTGCCTAGGAATGCGTCCAGCAGTTTTTCAGGCAATGGAGCATCGAAATCGTCGGGGACCACGAACTTGCCCGCCAAGCCACCCAGCCTTCGTTCGGCGACTTTCTCGCCGTCAGGCACAATCCGGGCTATCACCTTGCCGCGCCTCGCGATCCTAACTGGGCTCCCCTAGCTCAACCCTCTTCAACAAGCGCGAAAACTGGGTCTTGGCTTCGTGCGTGTTTACCGTTTTCACAGAGAAAGAGAACAGACTAAGTCTGTAGACTAAGTCAATTAGAGGAACCGCTGGCCAGGGCAAATTCGCGATGGGCGGCGAAGAGCGCTTGCTTAACGGACTTGTCCGACACCACAAACGAAATATTCGCTCTCCGACGATCCTTGCGCGATGGCGATAATGTTGATGTCTTCCTTCCCAGACAATGAAACGTTCGCCCGGCAACACCCGGCGTGCCGCGCATGTTTTCTCCTACTACCGCGACGATGGCGATGTCCGGGTCCATGGTGATGTGCTCGCTACCTCATGGGCGCAGGTCTTGCGCAAACTCCTTCCGGAGCGCTTCCAGCGTGCGCTGCGCATCGCGCCTTGGCCACAATAAAACAGATATCGTTCTGCGAAGACGACTGCGAAATCAGCAGAACTTCCGCACGCAGCGCCGCCGTCGTCGAAAACGTCCGGCCCACCACATCCGTGACGCCCACGATTCCTGGGCCGCCTACGCTGATCAGCGCCACATCGCGAATGGCCGTCAGCGCTTTCACGCCGCCGCCGATGCTGCGGCCCTTCGGCCGTAATTTTTGTGTCCGGCTTTTTCGGGCGCGAAGCTGTTGCGAATCGATACCGGGATGCCTGCCGGCATCACCGGCCGCAGAGTTTTGGGATGAAGCACCTTCGCGCCAAAGTAGGCCAACTCCGCTGCTTCGCGGTAGGAAATCTCCGGAATCGTCCGCGCATCGGCTCACCAGCGCGGGTCGGCGGTCAGCACGCCCTCCACGTCGGTCCAGATGATGATTTCTTCCGCGTCGATCGCCGCGCCGAGAATCGTGGCGGAGTAGTCCGAGCCGCCGCGGCCAAGCGTGGTCAAAGCGCCGTCGGCGGATGGCGCCGATGAAACCGGTAACCACCGGCACAATGCCCTCTTCGAGCAGCGGCCCAACGCGCTTTTGCGCAGCGTTCGCGCGTCGCATCCATCAGAGGTTCCGCGCCGCCATGAAACGCGTCGGTGACGATGAATTCGGTGGCTTCGATGGATTCGCGCGCAGCTCCGAGTCTCTGCGAGCGCCGCCGCAACCATCGGCGCGGAAAGCCGTTCGCCCAGGCTGGAAATCGCATCGAGTGTGCGCGGAGTCAATTCCCGCAGCAGCGCGGTGCCCTCGCAGAAGCGCTCGCCGCCTCGGCGAGAACCTCCTCGATCCTTCCTTCGGCCATCGCCCGGGCTGCGGCGATCCGGCAGGGCGTCCAGCGCCTCAAAGTGTTGCTTGCGAAGCGCCTCGGTCAGTTCGTCTCCCGCGTTCGATCGCCGCGTTTCGCCTGTTGCGCCGCATCAATCAAGCGGTTGGTCACGCCGCTCATCGCCGAAACCACAGCGAGCCACCGGATGCAGCTTGGCCGCGTCCGCCACAATTTGGGCGGTACGCCGGATACATGCCGCGTCACCGACCGACGTACCGCCGAATTTCATTACCTGAAGCTTCTGCACCATATTTTTCTTCTATCCTATCCAAAAATCATAACCGCTGCGGCTCGTCGCTCCGCACCTTTCTTGCCGGCATGTTTCAACCCTTGCAGCCCGTCACGCGCAGGCCATCGCGTCGCCCTCGATTTGTTCAAACTTCCTCCAGGGAGTATAAAAAGGAGTCGCGCACCAACCGCTGTCAACGCATGTGTCCGCCGGGTTGAATGAAGCATCCAACTTGGACGCGCACCCGCATGCAGGCGACCCGGGGAAAGAAGCGCCTCGCGCGTAAATGCGATTACGCCGCAAGGTGCACCCGAGAAAGATGGAATGCCGAAACCTGTCTTATTGACCGTTGATGACGACCCGGAGGTGCTCCGTGCCATTGAGCGCGACTTGCGCATACGCTACGCGGATCGCTACCGGATCCTGCGGGCCGAGTCGGGCGCCACGGCGATTCGCTCCCTGGAAACCCTGAAACGCCGCCACGAATCCGTCGCGCTTTTTCTCGCCGACCAGCGCATGCCGGAAATGAGCGGTGTCGATTTCATAAGCCGGGCCATCAACCTGTACCCGGAAGCGAAGCGCGTCCTGCTTACGGCGTACGCCGATACGGACGCCGCTATCCAGGCCATCAATCACGCCCGTATCCATCACTATCTTCTCAAGCCGTGGGATCCGCCGGAAGAGCAGCTCTATCCGGTACTCGACGACCTGCTGGAAGATTGGCAGGCCAATCATCGTCCGGCATTTGCGGGAGTTCGCGTGCTCGGCCATCGCTGGTCGCCGCGGTCCTATGCCATTCGCGATTTTCTTGCGCGCAATCAGCTTCCCTATCGCTGGCTCGATGTGGAGGCAGCTGAACGCGACAAAGAAGTGCGCGAGGCTCTCGAAATCGTGCAACGCGATTCGCTCACTCTGCCGGCTACGATTTTTCAGGACGGCTCCGCACTTTCCGACCCTTCCCAAGCCGACCTCGCTGCAAAACTTGGCCTTCGTACCAACGCAACCACTTCGTTCTACGACCTCCTGATCGTCGGAGGCGGACCCGCCGGACTCGCTGCCGCCGTTTACGGCGCCTCCGAAGGGCTTACCACCGTCATGATCGAGCGCGAAGCGCCCGGCGGCCAGGCCGGCATGAGCTCCCGCATCGAGAATTACCTGGGCTTCCCGTCCGGCCTCAGCGGTGCTGACCTCGCCCGCCGGGCCGTGGCGCAAGCACGCCGGTTTGGCGTGGAAATACTGGCCCCCCAGGAAGTTTGTAACTTGCGCATCGAGGGTGGTTCGAAGTTCGTCAAGCTCTCCGACGGCAACGAAATTGGCGCCAAGGCTCTGGTGATTGCGACCGGCGTCTCCTATCGCAAGCTGAATGTGCCCGGCCTCGAACGGCTGCAGGGCGCGGGCGTTTACTACGGCGCGGCAATGACCGAAGCTGCGACCTGCAAGGATGAGGACGTCTACATTGTCGGCGGCGCGAACTCCGCCGGACAAGCCGCCATGTTCTTCTCGAAGTACGCGCGGCGCGTGATCATGCTGGTTCGCGGCGCTTCGTTGACGCTCAGCATGTCGCAATACCTGATCGAGCAGATCAAGGAGACGCCGAACATTCATGTGGAGTACAACTCTCACGTGACCGAAGCGTTCGGCAGCGAACGCCTCGAAGGCCTTTCGATTCTGTGTTCCACCAGCGGCGAAAAACAAACGGTGCCCGCCGCTTCGCTTTTCATCTTCATTGGCGCAGCGCCGCGGACCGACTGGCTGGGGGGTGTCGTCGACCGCGACGAAAAAGGCTTTATCCTCACCGGCCGCGATTTGATGACCGACAACAAGCTGCCGCGCGGATGGCCGCTCGAGCGCGAACCGTGGCTGTTGGAAGCGAGCGTTCCCGGCATCTTCATCGCCGGCGATGTGCGCTACCGCTCAATCAAACGCGTGGCTTCCGGCGTCGGCGAAGGCGCCAACGCCGTCCAATTTGTGCATCAATACCTGGGAACGGTGTGACATGACTAGCCCTGCCAATACCGCCGCTCAAGTCGAAAGCATTGTCCGCGACCTCAAGACCAATTCCACCTTCGCCGATCTGTCGCCCGAAGATCTTGGCATGGTTGGCCGAGCGAATGGAGGATGCCCGCTTTGCCGTTGGCGACGTCCTGGGCCGCAAAGGCGATCCAATCTCGCATCTCAACGTGATTCTTGAGGGCGAGATTCAAGTGGAGATTCCCGAAGAACCTGGCACGCCGCGCTTCATCGCCCATCAGGGCCAAATCACCGGTGCGTTGCCTTTTTCTCGCTTGAAGAACTACATGGGTACGGCACGCGCAGTGCTGCCCCTGCATGTCCTTCGCTTGCACATGCAGTATTTTCCGGAATTGATTCAACGCATCCCGGTGCTCGGATATCGGTTGGTAGCAGTGATGTCCGATCGTATTCGGGAGACGACTCGGCAGGAAACCCAGCGCGACAAACTCATGGCACTCGGCAAGCTTTCCGCAGGCCTGGCGCACGAACTTAACAATCCCGCCGCGGCAGCGCAGCGCGCCGCCAAGAGCCTGAAAGAGGCGATGGAGAACGTGCGCACCGCCAGCCTGCGCCTGCTGCAGCACCCGCTAACCAACGAACAGCGCAAAGCCGTTTTCGAGTTTGAACGCGAGGTGACAGATCGCGTCCCGGAAAAGAGCGATTCGCATCTTGACCCGGTTGCACTGAGCGACCTGGAAGCTGAACTCACCGAATGCCTTGAGGAACACAAGGTCGAGGAGCCATGGAAAATCGCCGGGCCGCTTGCCGAAGCTAACGCCGACCTGGACAAGATGGAGGCCTTGCGCGCCGATGTGGGCGACGACGTTTTGATTGACGCACTGCGCCGAGTCGCCGCCGTCATTACGATTTTTCGCCTGATCCATGAAATTGATAACAGTACCAAGCGGATCAGCGAGCTGGTCACTGCCATCAAGCGCTACTCCTACATGGACCAGGCCGCTTTACAGGAAGTCGATGTGCGCGAGGACCTCGACAACACCATTAAGATTTTTAGCCACTGGCTGAAGAAAGGCATCACGGTAAAGCGCGACTACGATCCCGACCTGCCCAAGGTTTGCGCGTACGCAAGCGAGCTCAACCAGGTGTGGACCAATCTCATTGACAACTCGATTGATGCCATGAACGGCCAGGGTGAACTGCGCATCTCCGCACGGCGCGCGCTCGATTCAGTGTGCGTGGAGATCGGCGACACCGGCCCCGGCATTCCCGATGACGTCCAGATCGCGTATCTTCGATCCATTTTTTACGACCAAGCCGGTGGGCGAAGGAACCGGGCTCGGCCTCGACACGGCAATGCGCATCGTACAAAAGCATCACGGCACCATCGAGGTCAAATCCAAACCGGGCGATACGCGGTTCTTCGTGCGCATTCCATTGCTGCAGCCAAGATTCCATTCCAACAACCAGCCAAAACAAGAGCAGGAGGCCGCATCATGAGCAAAGGCTGTTCCCACCAGAGTCACATCAGGGACGTCCGGCCAGACAGCCAAGGCTGCGAAGAATGCCTAAAAACCGGCGACTCGTGGGTACATCTGCGCCTTTGCCGCGAGTGCGGTCACGTTGGCTGCTGCGATTCCTCAAAGAACAAGCACGCGACCAAGCATTTCCGGGCTACCAAGCATCCCATCATGCAATCCATCGAGCCTGGAGAGGATTGGATGTGGTGCTTCGTGGATCAGGTTGAAGTTCAGGGCTAGGAAAACAGCCCTTTTTGTGGTTTCTCTCTTTTGCCGGAACTCCACTGTTGGCCGTATTTTTTCTCAGCCGCTGTTATCATTTCGCAATGACCAAAATCGATTGCCAAGGCGTCTTGTTCGACCTGGATGGCGTGCTGGTTGATTCTACGCCGGCGGTCGCGCGCGTCTGGACTATCTGGGCGCGCAGGCACGGTTTCGACCCCGAAGAGACGGTGCGCAAGGCGCACGGCAGGCCGAGCCTTGCGACGATTCGCGAGCTTCTACCGAACGCGGACCATGCAGCTGAGAACTCGATCGTGGAACGGATGGAGATCGAAGATGTGTCGGACGTGACTCCCCTGTGCGGCACGCTCGAACTTTTGGCGTCTTTGCCCGCCAACCGGTGGACCGTCGTGACTTCCTGCACGCGAGCGCTGGCGCTGGTGCGGCTGCGCGTAGCCGGTCTGCCCGTGCCGGAAAAAATGGTCACGTCCACGGACATTGTGAATGGCAAGCCGCATCCGGAGCCGTACCTGAAGGGTGCGGGGCTGCTGGGAATTGCGCCGCAGGATTGCGTGGTCTTTGAGGACGCGCCCGCGGGGATTCGCTCCGGCAAGGCCGCAGACAGCCGCGTCGTGGCGTTTCAGACCACGGAAAGCGACGAACTACTCCGCCAGGCCGGGGCGGACTGGATCGTCAAGGATGCGTCCGCGGTTCGCGTAGCAGCAGGCAACAGTCCTCGAGATATCTCGCTGGTCCTTCGCACCGCCTAGTCGCTTTGCGCCGCCCCGGGCGCGCCGATCATGGTTCTTTGCGCCCCGCTTTTTTTGGCGGCCCTTGCCTACCCCCGTATTCACAACGCTACGCAACCATTCATTTAGCCCGCCGAATGTGCAAAGAGGCCGCATACTAGGATTTCCGGCAGATCCAGTTCACAGGTCGCATAAAACAACTCCTTGATTCGCAAAACAGGGCCATGAGCACCACAACGCAAACGCTTCCGGAGAGTCCCGCAGTTTCGCAGGAAACTCAACCTCGCGCCTCCGGCCTTCCGCAACTTATCACCGCGATGCTGAAGTCCGGCGGACACATCAGCGACCTGATCTTCTCCCCGGGCCGCGCGCCGCAAGTGGAAATGAGCGGCCAGCTCGTCGAGCTGAAATTCAAAGGCTTGGAATGCCTAAACCGCAGGATACGCGCGCGATTGCGCACGACTTGATGGGCAAGAACGAAACGCCCGATCCGCAAGCTGGAAAGGAAGGCTCCGCAGATCTTTCTTACGGCATCGCCGGGGTGGCCCGTTTCCGCGTGAACATTTTCCGGCAGCGCGGCAGCTACGCCATCGTGATGCGCGTGATTCCCGACAAGTATTCCCAGCTTTGAGGATTTGAAGCTGCCGCAGCAGTCTACAAGAAATCGTGAACTGCGCAACGGCATCGTGCTGGTGACCGGCCCAACCGGTTCCGGCAAGTCGTCGACCTTGGCCGCGATTATCGACAAGATGAATCGAGAACAAGGCCTACCACATCCTGACCATCGAGGACCCCATCGAGTTCCTGCACCGCCACAAGCGGGCCACGATTCACCAGCGCGAACTGCACAGCGATACGCCGACGTTCGCGCTGGCTCTGCGCGCGGCCCTGCGCCAGGCGCCCAAAGTGATTCTCGTCGGCGAAATGCGCGATCGCGAAACGATCGAAATCGCCCTCGAAGCCTCCGAAACGGGCCACCTGGTGCTTTCCACGCTGCACACCATCGACGCCTCCAAGACCGTCGAGCGCATCGTCGGCGTGTTTCCTCTCGCCGATCAGCAGGCCATCCGTAACCGACTCGGCAAAGCATTCCGCTTCATCGTTTCGCAGCGGCTGCTGCCGAAGAAAGACGGAAACGGCCGCATCGCCGCGGTCGAAATCCTAAAGTCCACCATGCGCACGCGCGAGTACGTGGAAAAGGGCGAAAGCGAAGGCAAGTCTCTGCTGGACGCCATGCGCGACGGTTCGAATGACGGGATGCAGCATTTCGACGCAGAGCTCAACAAATACGTGCGCCAGGGCCTGGTAGGTTTTGACGTCGCCCTCGGCTTTTCAACGAATGCGGGCAATTTCCGTCTGGAAATGCAGGACTATCTCGAAGACCCGAAAAACGGATACCGCAAGCCCAATTCAGCGGGAACCGATCCCGACCTCGAACCCTAGTTTATCCCGGCACGAATCGAATCGGGCGCTGTGGCCGGCGCTGTGCACATCATACCCGCGGCACCCTTTTGGACACGCCTGCGTCCGCCTGTATGATTCTTCGCGATGATCTGTCCTGACCCTCCCGACATTGGGCCGCTAAAGCAGACTCTCTATTTCACGCTGGTCGGCGCGGGCGTATTTTTCGCTTTGCAGATCGCATTCGCCCGTTCGGCAGCTCGAATTTCCACTGCCATCTGGCGCATTCTGGGCGCCGTTAGGAGCAAGCCCCTGCTTTGCGGGTTACTCCTTTTCTGCGCGGTTCCTCTCGCCAGAGTCGCTCTGCTGCACCGGTTCCCGGTCCCCGTCCCCGGTATCCACGACGAATTCAGCTACTTGCTCATGAGCGACACGTTTGCTCATGGCCGCCTTTCCAACCCGCCCCATCCCATGTGGATCAGTCTTGAAGCCTTCCACATCAACTTTTTCCCCCGCTATGCCTCGATGTACCCTCCGGCACAAGGTATTCTTTTGGCGATCGGCCAATTGCTCGGCAATCCGTGGATTGGCGTCCTGCTCAGCTGCGGCTTCATGGTCGCGGCAGTTTACTGGATGCTGCTCGCCTGGCTGCCACCGCGCTGGGCCTTGCTCGGCGGCATGGTTGTCTGGCTGAAGTTTTGTCTCACCAGCTACTGGATCAATAGCTACTGGGGCGGAGCCGCGGGAGCCGCGGGCGGTGCGCTCCTGATCGGCGCATTGGCGCGAATTCTTCGCGAGCCAAGCGTTCGCGATGCTCTGCTGTTTGCTTTGGGCCTCGCCATTCTTGCCAACAGCCGGCCTTATGAAGGCTTGCTCTTCAGTTTGCCTGCCGCACTGTACTTGCTCTGGTGGCTCTTGCGCGGCGAGGCTTCGGGACTCAGTTTTTTCTCGCGCTGCAGAATTGTTTTGCTGCCGATGGCTGCTGTGCTGCTCACCACCGGCGTTGCAGTCGCGATCTATAACCATGACCTCACCGGTGAAGCACTGCTTTTCCCCGAAACTCTAAACGTGCGCACCTATCACACCGCGCCGATGTTTCTTTTCGAACCGTCCAAGCCTCCTTTGCAGTACCACAATCAGCAGTTCGAGGAGTTTTACAACGGTTTCGAGCGCGAAGAGTACGATCACACCTGGGAAAGCGTGAAATGCCTCGTTTGGCTAAAAACAGTCCGCTTTTTTTCTGCGTTCAGCTGGTGGGGAATGATTCTCGCGTTGCCGGGGCTGTATTTTGCCCTGCGCGCTCCTCGTCTCCGCCTTCCGTGGATTATGCTCGCGCTCGTTGGCTTGGGCGCCTACGTCGTCGTCTGGTCCAACGCGCATTACGTTTCGCCCGCCACTTGCATCGTGGTTCTGCTCTACGTCCAGGCGCTCCGCTACCTGCGGCATACACGCTGGAAAAGTTGGCGCTGGGGAACGATTCTTGCTCGAACCTCTGTCCTGCTTCTGCTGGCCGACACCGCGACCGCTGTCGTGCGCAAACAGTGCGACACGTTTTACTGGACCTGCCAGGGTGACGTCAGCCGTCTCGTAGTCCAAAAAAAGCTGGAAGCTCTGCCTGGCAAACACCTGGTCATGGTTCGCTATGGAGAAGACCACAACATTCACGACGACTGGGTTTTCAATGGCGCAGACATCGATTCGCAAAAGGTCGTCTGGGCCCGCGAAATTGACGCAGAGCACGACGCGAAACTCCTAGACTATTTCAAGGATCGCAAGGCCTGGCTGGTCACGCCGGACGACGATAATACCTATCTCGCGCCCTACACGCCGCCGCCCGACCCCGTCGAACGGTAATTCAAGGCTAGTCATATACCGATATGCCGACATCCGCTCCACTGGAGTTTCGCGAAGCGAAAGCCGCTCGTTCGACTTTCAACCGTCGACCGTCAACTCTTGGTCGCCACCATCAGATTGTTCAAGCCCAGCTCAAAGGTCCGGTGGTACAAGCGGGCGAACGCGACGCGCTCCAGCATCTTGCGCACTTCGCTGACCGGAAGCCGCTTCTGGTGCTCATCACTTTCCATCTCGTCGCTGATCAGATGAAATCCATGCATCACATTGAGGATCGGATCCACTAGCGCGGCCGGCCAAGTCATGATCAGAGAGCCGCCGGGCACAAGAATGCGATTTGCTTCTCGCAGCACTGCCTCCGGATTCGTCAGGTGCTCGAACACCGCCAGCATCACGACGTGATCGAACTGCGCGTCTTCGAACGGGAGGCGCGCGCGCAAGTCCGCGTGAATTCTCTGCCAGCGGCCATGCACCCCGCTCTCAACTTGGTCGTCAACCCCGACGCCGTGCGCGATCTTGTCTTCGGCGAAATCCAGGAACGCCATCTCCAGTCCGCAACCCAAGTCGCACACGCGTGAAGCCGGCTTCAAATGCGGATATGCCGCGCGGAACCTCATTTTTGCGATGAAATGGTCGAGTTGAGTGTAGGCCATCTATTTATCAGCGGACCTGCCGCTTTGCTTTGACGCGCCCGCCGAGGAGACCGGCACGCCTCGCTCTTCCGGCGAAAGGTCGTAATCGCCAATGTACGTTCCGCGGCTGATGCCGAGCATGCTCAAAAAGAACGAAGAAAAAACAATCTGGACGCCCAGGAAGAGCCACATCGACCAAAACAAAACGCCGCGCACTTCTGCGAGCGGGCCGAACCCGCTGGCCGCCCACTGCCAAGCAATGTAAGCGCAACCCGCAAATCCCGCCGCGAACAGCAGCCCGCCGAGCAACAGCCCTTTTTCGAGCGAAACACGCTTCAGCACGCGCTTCAACGACACCGTATTGCGATCGAAGCGCTCTGCGTAGCTAAATACTTTTGCAAACGCACCAGTCGCCAGAATCTGCGCGCCCAGCAGCGTGAAAATAACACCGAAAATCATGGTATGGATGTCGAGCACGACGTGGTGTCCAATCGTGCGCGGCCCCGGCAAAAGCCACAGCACCAGCCCTAGCCCAGCCGCCAGCAGCAACCCGCCAGGAAATAGAAACAGCCAGTTCGGCGCGTACAGCAGCATGAAGCGCAGATGCCGCCAGCCGTCGCGAAAACTTCGCAAATGCGGGGGACGCCCGCGCTTGTCCTTCCACAATGTGATCGGTATTTCCGAAGTCGTCGCGCCGATCTGCGCCGCCTTAATCACAAACTCCGAAGCAAACTCCATGCCGCTGCTGCGCAAATCCATTCGCTCAAAAACGTCCCGAGTGAAACCCCGCATCCCGCAGTGGGAATCACCTATACCGGATCGGAACAACACGTTTAGCAGCGTAGTCAATCCGGGGTTCCCGATGTACTTGTGGTGCCACGGCATCGCACCCGGTTTGATCTCGCCTCTAAACCGGTTGCCCATCACCACTTCACTGCCTTTGCGCCATTCCTCGACAAAACGCGGCACTTCGCTGAAGTCGTAGCTGTCGTCCGCATCGCCCATGACGATAAAGGCGCCACGCGCCGCGCGAATGCCAGCCTTCAGCGCTGAGCCATAACCGCGTTGCGCGACAGGAACAACTCGAGCACCGGCGTTCCGCGCAATTTCAATCGAACCGTCCGTCGAACCGTTATCGGCCACCACCACTTCACCGCGAAGTCCCCCGTCCCCAAAGGCCTTCTGCGCCTTCTCGATGCATATGCCGAGCGAATTTGCCTCGTTGAGGCAAGGAATGACCACCGACACGTCCACCGCCTCGGTCTCGACGTTCGTCGCCAACGTTGTCATCTGCGGCCGGAGCTCCGGCGCGCGCTTGGTCTCCACCAATTCACCTCAACCGAACGGACAATTTCCTTGCCGTAAGCAATCGGATCGTATTCTCTGGTGAACGTGTTGCGATTTGCTTTTTCCGGATTCGCCAGTATCATGGCGCATCTCAGCAAGCTCTGAGACCTTCATTGTCCACTACTTTGCATGCATCTTCCAGCGCTGGCGCAGCCCGCTCCTCACGCGGACGGCTACTCCAGGTTCTCGGCATGTGGTTCGGCATTGCCGCCGCGATCGGCAACACTATCGCCGCTGGCATCGTTGCCGCGCAGGGTTACATCGCAGCCCAGTTGCCGAATGTTTGGCTGTTTCTCGGCGTCTGGATTGTCGGCGGTCTTTACGCTCTGTTCGGAGCCTCTTCACTCGCCGAACTCGGTGCCGCAATTCCACGCAGCGGCGGTCAATACAATTACTCGCGCCGCGCTCTCGGCGAATACGCCGGGTTCATCGTCGGCTGGAGCGACTGGATTTCCACCTGCGGAACGAACGCCGTGGTCGCGCTCGTGATCGGCAACTACACGGGAGTGCTCTTTCCCGCGCTTGCGGGTCGAGACGCAACCATCGCGGTATTCATTTTGCTGGGCTTCGCCGTCCTGCAGTGGCGTGGCATCAAGTGGGGCAGCGCCGCGCAGTTGATCACCGCCGCGCTCAAGACCGGCGCCTTCCTTGTCCTCGTAATCGCCTGCTTCGTGTTTGGTGAAAGTTCCCACGCCGCTGCGGTTGCCGTAAGTACACCTTTGCCGCTTGCCAGCGGGTGGCTCCTCGCCACTGCTTTCATGCTGGCGCTGCAAAAAGTCATCTACACCGTCGATGGCTGGGACGGCGTCATCTATTTCGGCGAAGAAGTCAAAAATCCGAGCCGCGACGTTCCACGCGCCATTTTCGGCAGCGTCTTTTCCATCATTGCCATCTACCTTCTGCTTAGTGCCGCCGTCGCTTATGTCCTGCCCATGAATGAAATCGTCGGAAATGGATTCGCCCTCGGCACCGCCGCCACGCGCATTTTCGGCAGGTATGGCGACCCGGTCATCCGCTCCGTCATGCTGATTTCTCTGTTGAGCTGCATCAATGCCTGCCTGCTCTTCTCCACTCGCACGCTCTACGCCATGAGCGGCGACCGCCTTTTTTTCCGCGCGGCTGCCCGCGTCAATCCCGGCGGCACGCCGGTGCTCGCCATGGCGTTAAGCACGCTGGTCGGCATCTGCTTTTGCGTCTTCCAAAAGTTCATTCGCGTCATCGATATGCTGGCGTTTTTCTTTGTTGCGAACTATACGCTTTCGTTC
Organism: uncultured Gemmatimonadaceae bacterium; assembly: GCA_963737845.1. Lineage (GTDB taxonomy): Bacteria > Gemmatimonadota > Gemmatimonadetes > Gemmatimonadales > Gemmatimonadaceae > DATKOH01. The sequence goes on from CAVTUD010000004.1 coordinate 84,746, forward strand.
ATCTCCACTTTTCGTTTGCGCGCCATAGAGCCTGGACTTTCGCGCCCTTATCGCGCTTGGGGCTACCCGTGGACGACCGGTATCGCCCTAACCGCGTCCATACTTTTCCTGGCAGGCGCGCTCTACACCGATCGCGTAAACACACCCTGGGCTTTCGGCATTCTCGTCGCCAGTTATCCAATCTTCCGCGTCATCAAGATGGTTTCGCCCGTTCCAGGAAAATCCGCATGAAATCCCAAACAAATTGGCTTTGTCTGGTTTCGCTGATGGTGTTTTCTCCTGCGACTGCTGGCGCTCAGAGCGCGGCCAATCTCGCCGAAAGGCTCGGCTATCCCAAGGATGCCAAGCTGCTCATCATCCACGCCGACGACGTCGCCGAAACCCACGCGGTCAACGCCGCCACTTTCCAGGCCCTCGAATCGGGCGCAGTCAATTCCGCCAGCATCATGGTTCCTTGCCCGTGGTTTCCGGAAGCGGCCGACTACGCGAAGTCTCATCCTGAAGGCGATTTCGGCTTGCATCTCACCCTCACCAGCGAGCGCGTGTACTACCGCTGGGGTCCGGTTGCCGGACCGGAAAAGGTTCCGAGCCTGGTGGACGGCAACGGATACTTTCACCACGACTGGGATCAGCACCCTCGGATTGATCCGCGCGATGTCGAAACCGAACTGCGCGCGCAGATCGAGCGCGCGCTGGCCATGGGGGTACGGCCTACCCACTTCGATTCCCATCAATATCGGCTCATCGAAAACGGAAAGGAGATCTTCCAGGTCTTCGTTCGGCTGGGCCACGAATATAAAGTGCCGGTTTTTGTGACGCGAGATTGGTTTGCCGAACACTCTTATCTCGAAGCCAGCCTCGGCCCGGGCGATCTCGTGATCGATCACACCGTAACTATCAGTCCCGATGTGCCTGCGGAAAAGTGGCCGGATTTCTATCGCGACGCATTGAAAAATCTGCAGCCCGGAGTCACGGAATTCGTGATCCACGTGGGATTGAACGACGAGGAACTGCGCGCGGCCACGCGCGAGCGCACCACCTGGGGCGCCGCCTGGCGGCAACGGGACTTTGACTTCTTCATGAGCAGGGAATTTCGGGAGCTGCTCGAACAGCAGCACGTCAAGCTGATTACCTGGCGCGAACTCGCCAAGGCAGCGGCAAACCGCTGAGCGCTTATTGCGGCTTTTCCGCGATCGACTTCGCCTGCAGGAAGTGCAGCAGGTAGTCTTTTCCGCCCGTTTTCGAATCAGTCCCGGACATGTTGAATCCGCCGAAGGGATGCGCCCCGACCATCGCGCCGGTGCACCTGCGATTCAGATACAAATTGCCGACGTGAAAAGCCTCTTCCGCCTTTTCCAGCTTGGCCTTGTTCTTGCTGTACACCGCGCCGGTCAGTCCAAACTCGGTATCGTTGGCGATCTCAAGCGCTTCATCAAAATTCTTGGCCTTGATCACCGCCAGCACCGGGCCAAAAATCTCTTCTTGAGCGATCCGCGCCTTGGGGCTTACGTCCGCAATGATCGTGGGCTGCACAAAGTAACCGTCACCCGGCGCGCGCCCACCACCCAGCACCACTTTCCCTTCCTTCTTTCCTACTTCGATGTAGTTGAGAATCCCGTTCATCGCGCCTTCGCTGACTACCGGCCCCATGTAGTTTGCGGGATCTTCGCTCGGTCCAACCGTCACTTGCTTTGTCCGCTCCACCAGCTTCTGCACGAACGTGTCATAGACCTTTTCCGACACGATCGCGCGCGAGCATGCGGAACACTTTTGCCCCTGGTAGCCAAACGCCGCCAGTGCCACGCCTTCGACGGCCGCGTCCACGTCTGCCTCTTCGTCCACGATCGTCGCGTCTTTTCCGCCCATCTCCAGCACTGCCCGCTTGATCCACAACTGTCCCGGCTGCCGCTTCCCCGCCGCTTCGCTGATAATCAAACCCACGTCCTTCGAACCGGTGAAAGCAATAAACCGTGTTTTCGGATGTTTCACCAGCGCATCGCCCGCCACTTCGCCTAGCCCGGTAACAAACTGCAGTGCCTGCTTGGGAATTCCCGCCTCGTAGAGAATCTCCACCATCTTCGCCGCAATCACCGACGACTCTTCCGACGGCTTCAGCACCACCGTATTTCCCGCCACCAGCGCCGCTGCCGTCATTCCGGTTGCGATCGCTGCCGGAAAATTCCAAGGCGGAATCGCCGCCCCCGCGCCGAGCGGGATATACACCATGAAGTTTCTTTCATTCTGATAGGGCACTACCTTGTGCGGACCCGCCAGGCGCAACATCTCGCGGCCGTAGTATTCCAGGAAGTCGATCGTTTCAGCGGTGTCGGCATCCGCTTCCGCCCAGGATTTACCCACCTCGTAGCAAATCAGCGCCGAAGTTTCGAACTTGCGCTGCCTGATGATACTCGCGGCTTTGAACAGAATCTCCGCCCGCTGCTCTGCCGGAACCTTTTTCCAGGTATCGAAATAAGCGTGCGCCGATTCGATCGCCTGCTTCGCCTGCTCGGCGCTCGCGCTCTGCACTACGCCAATCACCTGCGACGGATGCGACGGATTCGTGGACTTGATCTTCTCCGTGGTCTTCACTGCCTGGCCGTTGATGTACATCGGGTATTCGCGGCCAAACTCGCCCGCCACTTTCTTCAACGCCGCTTCCATCGCGGCCCGGTTCTCAACTTTCTTGAAATCCACGAACGGCTCGTTCGTAAACTCGGTTTTGTGCAGCTTCGCTTCAGCTGTAGCCATAGTTCGCTTCCTCTTCTCCCCGGGAACGCCTCTAAGTGCTTAGTGTACCGCCTTTAGGCAGTCAATTCGCGAGCGGCGTCGGCGAAGATTCTCGTGTGCAGGTCTACATCCGCCGCCGTTGTCGCCGGGCACATCAGCGCCATGTTGTGGAACGGCGTCAGCAGCACCCCGCGATTCAGCGCGTATAGGTGTAAGAAGCGTTCCAGTTCAAAATCCGCCGCAGCCGCCGACTCGCCCCCATTCCGTGGTGGATTCGGGGTGAAGTGATACTCCGCCCGTGCGCCGAGCTGAATCACATTCCACGGCAGCGCTTGCTTTTTGATCGCCCCAGCCACGCCATCGTTGAACCGCTGCGCCAGCGGAATCATCGTCTCGTAGGCTTTCGCCGTCAGCACGTTCTCCAGCGTCGCGCGCATCGCCGCCAGGGACAACGTGTTCCCGGCCAGCGTTCCGCCAATTCCGCCGACATCGCAATCCTCCAGCGCAATCCGCGCGGAAATTCGCTGCGCCACTTCTTCCGTTACGCCATACGCCGAACCGGGAATCCCACTGCCGATCGGTTTCCCAAACACCACAAAATCAGGATCGAGCTGCCACTGGCGAGTGCAGCCGCCCGGTCCTACACAAATGGTGTGCGTCTCGTCAGCTATAAGAAGCGTTCCGTATTTGCGCGTCAACTCCCGCGCCGCTTTCCAATAGCCATCGTCCGGCAAAATGATCCCGGCGTTCGTCATTGCCGGCTCGGCCAGCAAAACAGCAACGTCGTGATGCTTCAACGCATCTTCGAGCGCACCCAAGTCATTGAACTCGGCGACCCGGGTGGTCTCCGCCGGGTTTACGGGTGGCCCGATATTCCCCCGCCGGGGCCCCACCACGCCGTCATGCAATCCCGCGAACGATTCATCCACTGTCCCGTGATAGCAGTAGTGGTAAACCAGCACCTTCGGGCGCTGTGTAATCTCGCGCGCAATTCGAATCGCAAACCGGTTCGCATCCGTCGCCGTCAGCGCAAATTGCCAGTACGGCAAACCAAATCGCCGCCTGAGCTCTTCGCCGACCCACAGCGAATCCTCCGTCGGCAGCATCAGGGTGATGCCTTCGCGCGCTCGCCGCGCAATCGCCTCGGCAACCACGTCAGGCGAATGCCCGGTCATCGCGCCCGTATCGCCCAGGCACAAGTCCACGTATTCCCGACCATCCACGTCCGTAAAGCGCGCGCCTTTGGCCGTCGCCACAAACACCGGAAACGCGCCGGCCCATTTCTTCATCCAGTTCATCGGCACGCCGCCCAGCAGCGAATTTTTCGCGCGCGCGTACAGCTCCGCCGACTTCGGATGCTCGGCAACAAATCGTTTTTCTTCGCGTTCTTGGAGTTGGTGGAGTCTGGCGCGACTGATCGTTTTCATCGATTCATCGCAGGTCGTGAATGATCTCTTTCGCCGCGTTCGCGCCGCTCGCCCCGGTCAGCCCATTTCCCGGATGCGTCCCATTCCCGCACAGAAACAGCCCGCGCACCGGCGTCTTATACCGCGCCCAATCCAGCACCGGCCGCATCGTGAACAGCTGATCCAAAGCCAGTTCGCCGTGAAAAATGTGCCCGCCGGTGAACCCGTACTCTCTCTCCAAATCCTCCGGCGTAATCACCTGCAGTCCCTCGACAATCCCCGGTAGATTCGGCGCGTACGGCGCCAGCGTCTTTACCACGACGTCGCCCAGTTCCTTCCGTCGCGAACCCCAATTACCATCTTTCAGCGCAAACGGCGCAAACTGGACATACACCGACATCACGTGCTTCGCGTCCGGCGCCAGCGACGGATCAAGGATGGTTGGAATCGTGGCCTCCAGCCAAGGCGCGCTCGGAAATTCCCCGTACTTCGAAACGTCAAACGCCCGCTCCAGATAGTCAATTTCGGGCCCGATGTGAATTCGCCCGCCCAGCGCTTTCAGGTATCCATCCTGCCCAATCGCATCCGCCAGCGAAGGAAACGACGGCAAGTCGCCCAACGCGAGGTTCACTTTCGCGACCGTACCCTTCATCCGCACATTCTTCATGCGCTGCGCAAATCGCGGATCTAGCTGCGTCGGATCGAGCAATCCAAAAAATGTCCGCTTCGGATCAACTCCCGAAACTACTGCCTCCGCCGCAATCTCTTCGCCGTTGCGCAGCACCACTCCAACCACCGCGCCGTCTTTCGTTCGAACCTGCTGTACTTCGGCATCGGTCCGAATCTCCGCGCCCACCTTCTTTGCCGCCTCCGCCAGCGCCCGCGAAAAATTCCCCAACCCGCCGCGCGCAAACGCCGCCGATCCCACGGGATTGGCATCCGCCGCCGCCCGCAGCAACAGCACCGCCGTCGAACCTGCCGACCACGGCCCCAGCGCCGTGCCAAAAATCCCGCGCCCCGCAATCGTCGCGCGAATCAGCTCCGTCTCAAAAAACTCCGCCACGAAGTCCGCCACCGCCATCGGACCCCAGCGCAACAGATCAAACATCCGCTTCCGTCCAAGCCCGCGCACACCTCGTCCCGTCTTGAACAGGTTCCACAAATCCTCCGGTGTCGGCTTGTCGATCGCCGGAGGCGTGATCGAACTCAGTTGCGCGAACACGCCAGAAACTTCTTCGAGCGCCATGGCAAATTGCGTGTATTTCTCCGCGTCCTTCGCGGAGATCCGCGCAATCCCGCCCGCCGTTTTAGCCGCGTCAGAATAAAACAGCAGTCCTCGTCCATCGAGCGAAGGCGAAAACACGCGCGGGTCGGGATCGAAGATCTGGCAATCGAATTTTTCCACGCCCAGGTCGCGCGCCACGTCCGCGCGCAACGGCCCCAGCGTATGCGCCAGAGTCGAAGCTCGAAATCCCGGATGAAACTCCTCGGTCACCGCCCCGCCGCCTACCATCTCGCGGCGCTCGAGTACGATCGGCTTGAACCCGCCTTTCGCCAGATAAAACGCGGTGATCAGTCCGTTGTGACCACCGCCAATCACCACTACTTTTTGTCCGAGCGGCATCGTCAGTTACCCGCCTGCGCCGACGCGGTTGCGCTCGCGCGCGAAGAATTTTTGCCGCCCGATCCACTCGATCCGCCCTTCCACTCCTTCAGAATCACCTGGCTCGCAATCCGCCCGGGCGCCGCCATGATTCCGCCGCCAGGATGAGTCGCCGATCCGCACATATACAGCCCATCAACCGGCGTCCGGTAATACGCCCAGCCCGGCACCGGACGCAAAAAGAAAAGCTGCTCCAGCGAAAGCTCGCCTTGAAAAATATTTCCCTGCGTCAAACCGAACTCGCGCTCCAAATCGAGCGGCGTCAGCACCTGCCGCCCGATGATGATCTTCTTCAAGTTCGGCATGTATTCGCTGAGCGTCTCAATCACGTTGTCGGCAAAGGCTTCGCGCTGGTCGTCCCATGTCCCCTGCGCCAGTTTGTACGGCGCATACTGCACAAAACACGACAGCACGTGCTTCCCCGGCGGCGCCACCGATGGATCGGTCAGACTCGGAATCACCATGTCCACATACGGCCGCCGCGAAAAACGCCCATACTTGGCGTCATCGTACGCGCGTTCCATGTACTCCACGCTCGGCGAAATGGACAACGCGCCGCGCAAGTGTGCACCGTCTCCCGGCAAGCACTTGAACTCCGGCAGCGCATCCAGCGCCAGGTTCAGTTTTCCCGACGATCCGCGGAACTTGTAGCGCTTCACGTCTTCCAGAAATTCCCCGGGCAGCTCGTTCGGCTCTAAAAATCTTTCAAATGTGAGATGCGGATCAACGCTCGACGACACCACGCTCGCCTGAATCTCTTCCCCGCTCGTCAGCGCAACACCGGTCGCGCGTCCCCCTTTTACAATAATCTTCGCCACACCAGCCTTGGTGCGAATTTCCACGCCAGCTTCCCGCGCCGCTGAGGCAATCGCGTTCGAAATCGCGCCCGTCCCGCCCCGGCTGAATCCCCACGACCGGAACGCTCCATCAATCTCGCCCATGTAGTGATGCAACAGCACATATGCCGTGCCCGGCGAACGAATCCCCAAAAACGTCCCGATAATCCCCGAAGCCGACATCGTCGCCTTCAGCACATCCGTCTCGAACCACTGGTCCAGAAAGTCCGCCGCAGACATCGTCATCAACTGAACCAGCGTGTATCGCTCATCGCTCGATAACGACCGGAACCGCTGCATCAGGAAGTTCAACTGCATCAGGTCTTTCGGTTTCAGCGTCGTAGGGTCCGGCGGAATCATGCTCAGAATCGGCTTCACGAACCGGCACATGGGCGTCATCATCTTCGAAAATTCTTCGTACGCCTCGACGTCCACCCGCGAATGCCGCCGGATTTCCCGCACAGTCCGCCCATGATCGTTCATCCGCCACAGGTAGTCGCCGCTCGGCATCGGTGTGAACGTGCCGTCCAGCGGCAAAATTTCCAGCCCGTGCCGTGGCAAATCCAAATCTCGGATGATTTCCGGCCGCAGCAGGGACACCACGTAGGAACATTCGCTGAACAGGAATCCGGGAATGATCTCTTCTGTCACCGCGGCCCCGCCCAGCACGTGCCGCCGCTCCAGCACCAGTACCTTTTTCCCGGCTTTCGCCAGGTATGCGGCGTTCGTCAGGCCGTTGTGCCCGCCGCCGATCACCACCACGTCATAGTGCTGCGCCATCCGTTAGAACTCCGCTGTGAAAAGAGAAGATGTGCCGCGTAAGAGTCCGCTCATTCTATCGTTCCGCTGCAATGCCACACAAGCTGGGCTCTGGATGTAGCAGCCGCTTCATGCCGCTGCCGTCTGTCCCGCGGAAGTCGAAAAGCTGCCCTGTCCCACCCGCGCCCAATGGCGCTCCCGGCCAGTTCCCCACAACCGTCCTTCCGTCCAGTAGCGCCGCGCTTTACAACTCATTACTCTCCCTGAATCTCGCAAGTAAGCAAGCCAGAGCTGCGTCAGCGTCCCCGGAGCGTCTTGATGTATTGCGAACACTGCGGCCTGCAAATCTTTCCCAAACATCCCATTTGCACGCGCTGCGGCGAATCGCCCACGTTTCAACTCTTTCAGCTTGCCAGTCTTTGCACTCTTCTTCTGGTCGTAATTTGCAACGGTTTGGTCGCCATTCTGCTCCTGCCGCGCTTCTCGCACGCGCACTACGCAAGCTTCTACTTCCGCAGCTGGTTATGGCTGACCGACAACGCAGCCGTGTATGGATGGGCACCCCTGGCGGCAGGCATCTTGGCGTGGGACTACTTCGTACGCCGAAAATCGCGTCAGAAAATCAAAAGCTGGCTCACCCGCAAACTTCTCAGCTTCGTTTTGGTGGCTGGAGTGACCCCGGTTCTTCCTTGGTGGGTTCCCGCGGGCCAGCCTCCGCAGAATTTCATGGCACTGATCCATACCTACCCGGGCCTTCCCTCTGGCCTCGCCTGGCTGGCCATATCCTTGGTCATCATCGCTCTCTGCTGCAATGCCGAATCTCGCCTCGCCCTGCTCGGCACCGGCCGCGTCCTCAGTGCCGTCAGCGTCGCTTCCCTTTTCCTCCTTTTGACGCTTACGGTTCTCGGCTGGTCCCTGGCTTCCTGATCGCCCCCGGCAGAGCCTAGTCCAGCGGCGTTCCTTCAATCACTTCCCGTACGATCTCTTTCGCCCGGGCCTCATGGTCAGGCAAGACAAACACCTTGTGTAGCCCCTTTTCTTCCTCGCTGCGGTTCAGCACATCGTTTTCCCGAAGCGACATCTCGATCATCTCTTTCGTATCGACATCCTCACCCGACCACACTTCCAACGTCGCGTCTTCCGGATATCGCGGCCCCAGCCACTCATTGGCATCGGCAATCGCATCGCGAAAACCTTTCTCAACATCCGCCGGCTCGCGGTCCGGCGCAGGCAAAAGCGGCACGGCATCCTCGCCGGTCTCTTCGTCGGTACCAAACGCTTCCTTCACCGCCAACTCCGCCTTCTCGTACAACGACGCCGGAACGCCCAGCTCGTACCCCGCCTGATTGTTCAAGTTGAACAAATGGTCGCGCCGGTGAATCGTCTTGTGCGGAATCCCCGCCTCGTCCAGCACCGAACACAACTCCGCGCACACCCGCGCCTCATTGCCTTTCCAGAAAGAGCAAAACGGATCTTCGCTTGGATCCCCGGGCTCCGGCGCCTCTTCTCCCCGATAGACGTCTTCGCTTTCTGCCAGCCGTTGGTCCAGAGCGTTCTCCCCATCCCCTTCGGGCGGCCACGCTGAAGCCCCCCGCCTTCTCTTGGGCCGCTCCGCCACCAGGAAGACGTGGCAATCCGCGCAAGTCGTGTATCCCGGCCGGTACTCCGCTCCGCACTTTGGACAGAACATGCCGCCAGCTTACACCACGCCCCGCCAAACAATTAGTCGAGGCGCCTTTCCGCTCTTGTGGGACCGCTCCAGCCGGACGCAGGCAAGGTTTCTAGCCGTACTTGTGTGAATATGCCACCGCTTGCTTTGGGAGTCGCGTCTTGCCCTCCGGATTCCTTCCTGCGAGCGTACCAGGAGACAACCAAGAAGACCGCCGGCCCGGACTACCTCTAGATCTTGCACTTTTGTTCTGGCCGCTTACGGCGATTCCAAAAGCAGGATTCCAATAAGCTCTCTAATTTCAATGGTTTGCTGCGACAGCCGGGGTACCGCCAAGCCTCGCCGCCCAGGGTTGAACCTCGCTCGAAGTTGTAATCCCGGAATCAAACGGGGCCCGCTCCTCCCTTGCGTCTTTCCCGCTTCCGCCAACGTATACCAACTGACATGAGCCTCCTCCTCCCCGTCTGGAATGCGCGCCTGGCGGCCGCCGCTCGAACGCCCTGGCCCGGCGCGGTATGCTTCTCCACCTTCATGCTCGACGACGCTCAGTCTCTCGCCCGCGCCCTCAGGCGGCGCGATCCCGATCTCCTCGACCGTCTCATCGAGCAGTACCAGTTCCGTCTGTTCCGCTATCTGGTCCACCTCACGGGCAACCAGGAGCGCGCCGAGGATTTTTTTCAGGAAACGTGGCTGCGGGTTCTCGAGCGCGGCCATCAATACGACGGCCGGTGGAAATTTGAAGCCTGGCTCTTCGCCATCGCCCGCAATCTCGTGCTCGACTGGCATCGCCGCAAGAAACCGCAAAGCCTTGATTCTCTCGCCGGGCCGCAGGACGACGCGCCGGCCTTCGACGTGCAGGACGAAAAATGCGAATCTCCTCTGGAACAGTTTCTCAGGGCGGAAACCCGCGAAGGCGTGCAACTCTCGCTGCAAAAAGTCCCGGCGATCTATCGCGAAGTTTTGCTCCTGCGCTTTCAGGAAGAAATGCAACTCAACGAAATTGCCACCGTAACCGGCGCGCCGATCTCCACCGTGAAGTCGCGCCTCTATCGCGGCCTAGAAGCGCTGAAGTCTCAGATGCCTGGCCGCCCGGCTGGCGCGTATGGAGGTGCGTCATGAATCACGACGTGCATGGACGTGCTTCGCAACTGCTCGCGCAACGCCGCATCGAGTCGCTCTCTCCCGGGGACGAGCGGTGGCTCTCCACGCACCTTGCCGAATGCGAATTCTGCGCAGCCGCAGACGCGAGGTTGACCGAAGCGCTTTCCGCACTGCGCACCATAGACATCACGGTTCCGCGGAATCTAGCCGGCCGCACGCAACTTCGCGTTCGCCTGCGCGCCGAAGAGCTTCGCGAACACGGCCCGGCCAGCCGGCTCATCTGGGCCGTAGCAGCCATGTCCTGGATTTTGGGGTTGGCCAGCGCACCGTTGGTTTGGCGCGGATTTGAATGGATTGGCGCTCACACCGGCGCTCCGAAACTTGTTCTGCAATTTGGATTTGTGCTGTGGTGGGGCCTGCCGGCTCTGTTGGCGGCGGGGATAGTGTTGTGGCAACGCGAGTGGCGCGCGCGAGGCGTCGAGTAGTTGGGCCGAATGAATTTCAGGAGTAAATGACAACTATCATGAGCACATCAAGTCAAGGCGTTTCCGGCGCATGGAACGAAAGAATGCGGATGATCCGCTTGCGACGCAAAAAGGAGCGTCCTCGTTTCCGCGAAGAGCTGCGCATTATCCCGCGCTGGCTGAAAATTCTTTGCCTCGTTCTCTACCTGCTGGCTGTCGGCATCGCCGTAACAATCGTGAACGTGGATCCAAACACGCGGTTCCCCGAAGTTCGGGACAATACAGCGGCCGCGACGCTGGCCATCATCGGCATCATCACCGCGATGGCCATTCCGTTGTCGGCTTTTCTACTCATGCTGGGCTATGTGTATCGCGACGCGCGACGCCGCAACATGAACGCTCCGCTGTGGACGCTGCTCGTTTTCATCCTCGCGCCTTCTTCGCTGATCATAGGCCTTATCATCTATCTGCTCGTCCGTGAGCCGCTTCCCTATCCCTGCCCGCGCTGCGGCTATCTGGTGGGTCCGCGCTTCAATTTCTGCTCCAACTGTAAATGCAACCTCCACCCCAGCTGCCCCAACTGCAAGCAAGAAATCGCCGAAACCGACAAGTTCTGTCCCAGCTGCGCCTACGAACTCGGTCCCGCACGAGAAACACCCGCGCTCCCGAACCCGGAAATTCAAAGCACGCCATGATTTCCCTCCCGATGGCGGCCTTCAGAAACGTTCGACGGCCAGCGCCACGGCATTGCCGCCGCCGAGGCACAGCGCGGCGATGCCGCGCTTCAGGTTGCGCCGCTGCAATTCGTAAAGCAGCGTGACCAGCACGCGCGCGCCGGACGCGCCAATCGGATGCCCAAGCGCCACTGCGCCGCCATTCACATTCACTTTTTCGGGGTCGAGCTTCAACTCGCGCGTCACGGCGATCGCGGCGACGGCAAACGCTTCGTTCAATTCGAACAGATCCACATCCTTGTCGCGGTCCCAGCCGGTTTTGCCAGCAGCTTTTCCACCGCTTCCACCGGCGCCATCATTACCCACTTCGGTTCCACGCCGCTGATCGCCTGCGCGACAATCCGCGCCATCGGCTGCTTGCCCAGCGATTCGCGGCGCGTGCGTTCGCTCGTAACGATCACCGCGGCAGCGCCGTCATTCGTTCCCGGCGCGTTTCCCGGCCGTCACGGTGCCGTCTTTCTTGAATGCCGGCTTCAGCTTCGCGAGCGCTTCCATTGTGGTGTCTTCGCGCGGCGATTCGTCCGTACTTGAAAATAATCGGCTGCGCCCTTTTTTCTGCGGAACTTCAATGGGCACAATCTGCGCGTCCAAAAAGCAGGATTTGCTCGCGCGCACCGCTTTCTGATGGCTCTCCAGCGCGAAATTGGTCCTGCTCCTCGCCGCGAGATGCCGTATTTTTCGGCGACCAGTTCGCCGGTCATGCCCATGTGGAAATTTTCGTACACGTCCCACAGGCCGTCAATGATCATCGAGTCGAGATTTCCTCATTGCCAATGCGGTAGCCGGTGCGCGCCTGCGGAGCAGATACGGGCAGTTCGACATGGACTCCATGCCGCCCGCCACCACAATTTCCGATTCGCCCAGCGCAACCGCTTGCGCCGCCAGCGCCACGGCTTTCAGCCCCGAGCCGCAAACTTTGTTGATGGTCATCGCGGCAACGCGCGGATCGCATCCGCCCTTCAGCGCCGCCTGCCGCGCCGGATTCTGCCCCAGCCCCGCCTGCACCACGTTGCCCAGAATGGCTTCGTCAATTTGTTTCGGATCGAGCCCGGCGCGGCGCGCGGCTTCCGCAACAACTTTGCCGCCAAGTTCCGGCGCGGAAAAGCCAGCAAGTCCGCCCTGGAATTTGCCGATAGGGGTACGAACTGCGGAGAGGATTACTGGAGTTTCCATCGTGCTGCCTCCAAGTTCCGATTATAGCGCGGCGTTGGAGACAGCGCTGCCGGACAGAATCGGTTTGAAAAGCCGCGCCGCGACTACGACTCGTCGGCGGAAGGGCCGTACAAGCCGGGAATCGGCACGTTCAGCAGGCGCAGATACATGGTGAGTTGTGCTCGGTGGTGGATCATGTGATTCATGACCATGCTGCGGAGACAGGCGATGCGGGGCATGGTGAAAATTTCCTTGCCGCCGGCGAGCAGGGTCCAGTTGACGGTGAAATCGGCGTCGGACGCTTTGCTGAGCGCGGCGCGCGCTTCCGCGGAGTCCCTGTCGAAAGTGGCGAGCAGTTGCTGCGTGTTCTCGATCTTCGGCGGCTCGTACTGCGGACCGTCCACCGGCGCGTAGTCGAGATTTTCGGTTTGCAGCGTCATGGTGTACCAGCCGGGAATTGTGCCGACGTGAGCGGCGAGCCAGCCAAGCGTGCCGGATTTTTCGTGCGGCTTCCAGTTCCACTTTTCGGTGGGGATGCGCTCGAGAACTTTGCGGGTGCTGGCCATTTCCTGGTCGAATTCGGGGAGAGAGACTGCGCGATGGACATAGGTCCTCCAAGAGCGGTGAATTGCGGCAGCAGGAACTATAGGCGAAGAAAAGGCGAATTGTCAACGGGCCATGTACCCCCCACCCGGCAAGGACCTGCAGCAAAAAGCGGCAGCCGGGCTGCCGCACTCCAAAGTAGAATGCGCGTATGGCACACGAACGGACGGACTCGTACCGGAAAGACTCGATTTCCCTTTTTCAGTACTACAAGAAACTAGGTGAGACCGCGATCGCGCAATGCCCCGACGAGGGATTGTTTGCCACGCTGGACGAAGAGAACAATTCGATCGCGATCGTGGTGAAGCACATGACAGGGAACATGCGTTCGCGCTGGACGGATTTTCTGACAACCGACGGAGAAAAATCAAATCGCGATCGCGATTCGGAATTTGAAGCTCCGCCGAAGACGCGCGCGGAGATTCTGGACTTGTGGGATGCCGGATGGAAGTGCCTCTTCACGGCGCTCGAACCGCTGACCGACGCCAGCATGACCAAGACGGTGACAATTCGTGGCGAAGAACACTCGGTGATGCAAGCCATCAATCGCCAGATTGCGCACTATGCCTACCACGTGGGACAGATCGTGATGCTGGCGAAACATTTTGCGGGAGCCAACTGGAAGGCGCTGACGGTTCCCAAGAAGAAGTCGGCGGAGTTTAACGCGGATGTGGCAGCGGGCAAGAAGTCGCAGCGGTGAAGCGCTAGAAAAGATTTGCCGCCGGGTCATCGGGGAACAGAGGCGGGAAAGTAACAAGAAAACGCTAGCGACGGCGGACGGGTGAGCGGGAGGCAGGCTTTCCCTTAAGGGCGGATTTCCTGGCCGGAACAGAAACGAGAGGAGTACGGCAATGTCCCAGAACTATCTTGAGCAGGACGGGCAGGTTTCGCGGCGGCGGTTTCTGGAGATTGCGGCGAGTATCACCGCGATGTGTTCGTTGCGGGCCGATTTGTGGGCGGCGGAGGAGCGCGGCGGAATTCCCTACAAAACCTTTGGGAGCACGGGCGAAAAGGTTTCCGCGATTGGGCTGGGCGGATACCACATCGGACGGGCGGCGGATGAGGAAAGCATTCGCATCATTCGCACGGCGATTGATGGCGGCGTCACTTTCCTCGACAACTGCTGGGACTACAACGACGGCAAGCCAGCGAGGAGCGCATGGGCAAGGCGCTGCCGAGACGGCACGGCGGCAAAAGGCGTTTCTCATGACCAAGCTCGACGGGCGCGCCAAAGACACCGCGGCCGCAGCAGCTCGAGCAGTCGCTGAAGCGGCTGCGCACCGACCACATCGACCTGGTGCAGGTGCACGAGGTGATCCGCATGGACGATCCCGAGCGCGTCTTCGGGCCGGGCGGCGCCATCGAAGCGTTGGTCGCGGCGAAGCAGGCGGGCAAGCTGCGCTTCATCGGATTCACCGGTCACAAAGATCCCGGCCATCCATCTGCACATGCTCGAGGTCGGCGGAAGAAGCACGGGTTCACGTTCGACACGGTGCAGATGCCGGTGAACGTGATGGACGCGCACTTTGAAAGTTTTGTCGGCAAAGTGATGCCGGCGCTGGTGCAAAAGAAAATCGCCATCCAGACCATGAAGCCGATAGGCGGCGGGATTATTCTCGAGAGCAAGACGGTGTCGGCGCCCGAGTGCCTGCGCTTTGCGATGAGCCAGCCGACCGACGTGGTCATCACCGGCTGCGATTCAATGCAAATCGTGCGGCAAGCGCTCGATACAGCGCGCAATTTCAAGCCGATGAACAAAGAAGAGATCGCGTCGCTGCTGGCGCGGACGGCGTCGGCGGCAAACCAGGGAAAATTCGAGCTGTACAAGACCTCCACCAATTTCGACGGGACCACCCACAACCCGCAGTGGATGGGAAGCTGAACCCGGCGGATCCATTCAGGCCTGGAGCAATGCGACCTCGGGCCCGCGGATGCGGATCCGGGACTGGTCTTCTTCGCCGCTCGCGTCATTGTCGCGGCGTCTGGTATTTGGAGCGGGATTCTCTTTAGGCAGCAGTGGCCACTGCTATCGCCCAGCTGTCTGTCAACGGGCTTTCGCAAGTTTACGGAATTATAGTAAGGTAGCGGGCACAGGAGAACGCCTATGAAACCCGCCCGATTCCTTGCCGCCGCGCTGATGCTGCTTGTTCCCATCGCATTGCTGGCCGCTTCCGCCCGGCCGCGCCCCGCCGGGGCGGAAGATGAGGTCCGCGAGGTGGAACAGCGGGCGAACGCCGCCTACGAGGCCAACGATTTGCCGAAATATTTCTCGTTTTATGCGGCGGACTTTTCGCAATTCCTGCCGGAAGGCCGAACCGATCTCGACGCCTATAAAAAGGAATGGACGGCCTACATTGGCGAAGGCAATCGCGTGCAGAAGGTGGAAATTTCCGATCTGCATATCCAGGTCGGCCCGAACAAGGACACCGCTGTTGCCAGCTACATACTGCATGTTCGAAGCAAACTGAAAGACGGAAGGATCACGGACGAGGACAACCAGGAATCGGACGTTCTCTTCAAGCGGAATGGAGAGTGGAAGATCGTGTTCCTGCACTACTCCACGGCTCCGAAGAAATAACGGACGAGAAAAAAAGGAGTCGGCGAGAAGCTGAGCCTGGGGACCGCATGAGCGAATCCGAAGACAAAAAGCTGGGAATGGATCGCCAGATCACGCGGCGCGATTTTCTGAACGGCGTCGCGGTTGGTACCGGCGGCGCAGTCGCGTCGTCGGCACTTCCCTCTTTTGCGCTGCGCGCGCTGGCCGAGCCGGCCGCCGCGCAGGACCAGCCCGGCTACTATCCACCCGCTTTGACGGGGCTGCGGGGAAGCCATGCCGGATCGTTCGAAGCGGCGCATTCGGAGCGCGACGGCAAGTTCCCCGCAAAAGCCGCCAGGGCCAACGACACCAAGGAAATCTATGACTTGGTGATTGTCGGCGGAGGGATCAGCGGGCTGGCCGCCGCGCATTTCTGGCGCGCAAAAGATGCGAATGCGCGCGTCTTGATTCTCGACAATCACGACGACTTCGGCGGCCACGCCAAACGGAATGAGTTTCGCGCGGGCGGGCGCATGCTGCTCTCTAACGGCGGCACCTGGGCGATCGAGTCGCCATTTCCCTACAGCAAGGTGGCGCGCGGGTTGATGGACGAACTGGGGATTCAACCGGCCGCGCTTGAGGCGAAATGTTACCGAAGGAAGGTCTACAAGCATCTTTCGAACGGAGTCTTCTTTGACAAGCAGACGTTCGGGACGGATCGGCTGGTTGCGCCCGCTCCGGGCGGACGGCGGGGCGGCGGTGGAAGTCTGGAGGAATGGAAAGCCTTCCTCGAGAAAGCGCCGCTCTCGGCGGAAGCGCGCCAGGACATCCTGCGCTTGGAAACCGGAGCGGCGGACTATTTCCCTGGTCTGACTTCCGACCAAAAAAAGGACAAGCTTTCGCGCATCAGCTACAAAGATTTTTTGCTGAAAATCGTGAAGGTTCACAAGGATGCGATTCCCTGCTACCAAACGCGCACGCACGGGCTGTTTGGGGTGGGAATTGATGCCGTGCCCGCGCTGGACTGCTGGGTCCTCCAGCAGCCTGGCTTCCGGGGATTGAAACTGGAGCCCGGACCGCATCCGCGAATGGGTTACACGCCGAGAGGCTTTGCGGCCCCGAAGGAGCCTTACGAATTTCACTATCCGGACGGCAATGCCACGATCGCGCGCATGCTGGTGCGAAAGATGATTCCGGGCACCGCACCGGGGCATGACGCGGAGGACATCGTCACCTCGAAATTCGATTATTCCCAGCTCGACAAACAGGATTCACCGGTTCGGATTCGATTGAGCAGCATCGTGGTCGGGGTGAAGCATGCCGGGAGGGCGGCACAGGCCAAGCAGGTTGATGTGACGTATGTCCGCGATGGGCAGCTTGCGAGCGTCCACGGAAAGAACGTGGTTCTCGCCTGCTGGAACATGATGATTCCTTACTTGTGCCCCGAGCTGCCGGAAAAGCAGAAAGAAGCGCTGCACTATGGCGTGAAGGTGCCGCTGGTTTACACGTCGGTGGCGATCCGCAACTGGGGAGTGTTTGAAAAGCTGGGAGTGCACAGCATCGCGTGCCCGGGAATGTACCACCACGAGATGAATCTGGATCTTTGCGTGGACATCGGCGGATACGAGTCGCCGAAAACGGCCGACCAGCCCATTCTGGTGCGGATGGAGCGCACGCCATGCTTGCCTGGCTTGCCGGAGCGCGATCAGCATCGCGCGGGACGCGGGGATCTGCTTTCGACGCCGTTCGAAACGTTTGAACGCAGTATTCGCGACCAGTTCGCGCGCGTGCTGGGGGGAGACGGGTTCGATCCTGCGCGCGACATCGAAGCGATTACCGTGAATCGCTGGCCGCACGGTTACTCCTACGAGTACAACTAT
Source organism: uncultured Gemmatimonadaceae bacterium (assembly GCA_963737845.1). GTDB lineage: Bacteria > Gemmatimonadota > Gemmatimonadetes > Gemmatimonadales > Gemmatimonadaceae > DATKOH01. The sequence continues at coordinate 102,276 of CAVTUD010000004.1, forward strand.
CTGTTCGACCCGGAATGGCCTCCGGGAGAGAGTCCCTGTGAGTTGTCACGTAGGCGCTTTGGGCGAATTGCCATCGCCAACTCTGATGCCGGCGCGGCAGCTTATACGGATTCGGCAATGGATCAGGCGTGGCGAGCCGTAGAAGAGCTGCACAGCGCGTGATGCTGGCGCCGGTCCAATAACGGAAATTCTTCTTCAATGACGGACGACCATCCACGATTTCTCTCCGACCGCGAACTGGGAATGGACCGCGCCATCCCGCGGCGCGATTTTCTAAATGGCGCGGCAATGGCGATCGGCGCGGCGATGCTGCCGGGCGGGTTGCCAGCGGCCAGTGGCGCCAGCGACGGACAGCAAGGCCGGCCCGGCTACAATCCGCCAGGTACAACCGGCCTGCGCGGCAGCCATCCCGGTTCGTTTGAGATTGCGCACAGCCTGCGCGATGGAACGTTCTGGAAGAACGCGCGCACTCCGCGCGCCCTTCCTGAAAAATACGACTTGATCGTCGTCGGCGGCGGAATCAGCGGGCTGGCGGCGGCCCATTTCTGCCGCGAAAAAACCGGAGTCCGCACGAAAATCCTGGTCCTCGAGAACCATGACGACTTTGGCGGCCACGCGAAGCGTAACGAATTTCATCTCGGCGGCAAGCTGCAATTGCTGAACGGCGGGACCATGTTGATCGACAGCCCCACGCCGTACAGTGCGGTGGCCGCCGGACTGCTCGAGAAGCTTGGCGTTGATCCGGTCGCGCTGGAGGAGAACTGTACCGACCATGGTCTTTATGGTTCGCTCGGAATGGGGTCCGGCGTCTTTTTCGATCGCGAAACTTTTGCCGCCGACCGATTGCTGAAAAGCCCGCGCGGTACAGACGATGAAGGCGCGGGAGGAACGCCGGGAGCAAAGGGCGCGGAGACGCGTTGGCAGGAGTTTCTGCTGCAGGCGCCGATGACGGATGCGGCGCGGCGTGACATTCTGCGCATCGAGACGCAGACGACGGATTACATGCCGGGCCTGTTTTCCGCCGAGAAAAAGGACCGGCTTTCGCGGATGAGCTATAGGGATTTTCTGCTCAAGGTTGTGAAGGCCGATCCGGGCGCGGTCGCGTTCTATCAGACGCGCACCCATGGCGAGTGGGGCGTGGGGATCGATGCGGAGCCCGCGCTAGATTGCTGGGCACTCGGCCTTCCGGGTTTTCAGGGACTGCAGCTCGATCCTGGCGCCGCACCGCACATGAGCTATTCCGCCGCGGGATATGCCAACCGCGGATCGGATCGCTTTCATTTTCCGGATGGAAACGCCTCGATCGCGCGCTTGCTGGTACGCAACCTGATTCCGGCGGCGGTTCCTGGCAATTCAGCGGAGGACGTGGTCACCGCAAATGTAGATTATGCGCGGCTGGATTCGCCGGAATCACCGATTCGGATTCGGTTGAACAGCACCGTGGTGCGCGTACGAAACGTTGTCAAAGCGGGCGGCGCTTCGCGGCAGGCGTCCGAAGTTGAAGTCTCCTATGCCAGCGGCACAGAGGCTTTTTCAGTGCGTGCCGGCGCGTGCGTGTTGGCCTGCTGGAACACGGCGATTCCGTATCTGTGTCCCGAGCTGCCGGAAAAACAAAAAGAGGCGCTGCACTATCTGGTGAAGGTTCCGCTGGTTTATGCCAGCCTGGGACTGCGCAACTGGAAGGCCTTTCAGAAGGCTGGCGTTTCGAACCTCCACTGCCCAGGCGCCTACTGGAATTCCGTCAGCCTGAACTGGGCAGTGAATATCGGCGAATATCGCAGCCCGCGTTCGCCGGAAGAGCCGATTCTGCTGCATCTCGGCCGGACTCCGTGTAAGCCCGGCCTTCCGGCGCGCGAACAACATAAAGCTGGACGGATGGAATTGCTGGCAACGACTTTCGCGGACTTCGAACGCAAGATTCGCGAGCAACTGGCGCGTATGCTGTCCGCTGCCGGTTTCGACGCGGCGCGTGACATCGAAGCGATTACCGTCAATCGCTGGCCGCACGGTTACGGCTACGAATACAATCCGCTTTTCGATCCGGATTGGCCCGAGGGTCAAGCGCCGCACATCATCGGCCGACAACGGTCTGGAAGAATTGCGATTGCGAACAGCGATTCCGGTGCAACGGCGTACACTGACGTCGCCATAGATCAAGCCTATCGGGCAGTGAGCGAGTTGCTTTCCGACTGACATTCGTTATTTCGCGAAACCCATGGCTCAAATTTCTGTTACCTGGAACCACCTCAAGTATCCTATGCTCTGACCGCTTCACCCAATCCGCGGCTGAGGTCCCCACACATGCCGAGACTCCAGACTAGTGAAGACATTCGGCTCGAAGACAATCGCACGCGCAAGGAATATTGGAAACGTTGGGGGCCGTATCTTTCCGAACGGCAATGGGGGACGGTGCGGGAGGATTACAGCGCGAACGGGACCGCATGGGAATTTTTTCCGCACGATCATGCACGTTCGCGCGCTTATCGCTGGGGCGAAGACGGAATCGCCGGGATCAGCGACCGGCACCAGATCATCTGTTTTGCGCTGGCATTGTGGAACGGGCGTGATCCGATTTTGAAAGAACGCATTTTCGGTTTGACGGGCAATGAAGGCAATCACGGAGAGGATCCCAAGGAATATTACTTTTATCTGGATTCAACACCGACGCACAGCTACATGCGGATGCTCTACAAATATCCGCAGGCGGAATTTCCTTATGCGCAATTGGTGAATGAAAACCGGCGGCGCGGCCGGAGCCAGCCGGAGTTTGAGCTGCACGATACCGGCGTTTTTGACGACAGCCGCTATTTCGATGTTTTTGTGGAGTATGCGAAAGGCAGCGACGAAGAGATTTTCATCCGGATTACAGCGTGGAATCGCGGTCCGGAGAACGCCGAGCTGCATTTGCTGCCAACTCTGTGGTTTCGCAACACGTGGTCGTGGGGCAAGGACCTGCGGCGGCCGACGATCCGCCGGGCAACTCCCCTGAATGGCATTCTCACCGCCGAGTTGCAGCACTGGCAATACGGAAAGCGCTGGCTGCTGGCTGAGGGGAAACCGGAGTTGCTGTTCAGCGAGAATGAGACGAACAACGCGCGGCTCTTTGGAACGCGCAATCGCTCGCCTTACGTGAAGGACGCTTTTCACGAATATCTGATTCATCAGAACAAAGCGTCTGTGAACCCGGACCAGAGCGGCACGAAGATGGCTGCGCACTATCAGCTGAACGTTGCTCCAGGCCAGTCGGCAACCCTGAAGCTGCGCCTGACCGACATCGAGCCGCTGGGCGGAATCGATCCCAACATCGGGCAAGTCGGCATCATTACTTCGCCAGGCCACCAGGAGCGGACACAGGAGGTTCCCGGTACAAACGATTTCGGCGCAGGCTTCGATCGGTTATTCGAATTGCGCAAGGCGGAAGCCGACGAATTTTTCGCGACGCGCATTCCGGGGTGCCTCTCGGATGATGCGAAGAATGTGACCCGCCAAGCGTATGCGGGCATGCTGTGGTCGAAGCAGTTCTATCACTACGATGTGAATGCGTGGCTGGAAGGTGATCCCGCAGGGCCGACACCGCCAAAAGAGCGCCTGCACGGCCGCAACAAAGACTGGACGCACCTCTACAATGACGACATCATCTCGATGCCGGACAAGTGGGAGTATCCGTGGTACGCGGCGTGGGATTTGGCGTTCCATACGATTCCGCTGGCGATTGTCGATCCCGATTTCGCGAAAGAGCAGCTCATCCTGCTGCTGCGCGAATGGTACATGCATCCGAACGGCCAGCTGCCCGCGTACGAGTGGGCTTTTGGCGACGTCAATCCGCCGGTGCACGCGTGGGCGGCGTGGCGCGTTTACAAAATTGAGCGGCGCATTCGCGGAGTCGCGGACCGCGCATTTTCTGGAAAAAGTCTTTCACAAGCTGCTGCTGAATTTTACCTGGTGGGTCAATCGCAAAGATCCCGACGGCGCGAACATTTTTCAAGGCGGATTTCTGGGCCTCGACAATATCGGAGTCTTTGACCGCTCGGCGCCGCTTCCGACCGGTGGCCACCTGGAGCAATCCGACGGCACCAGCTGGATGGGCATGTACTGCCTGAACATGATGGCGATCGCGCTGGAGCTGGCGAAGGACGACCCCGCGTACGAAGACGTGGCCAGCAAATTTTTTGAGCACTTCGTCTACATCGCGCGCGCCATGAACGATTTTGGTTCGGGCGGCGTTTCGCTGTGGGATGAAGAGGACGGATTTTATTACGATGTGTTGCATTTGCCGAACGGCGACGAGCATTTCCTGAAGATCCGTTCGATGGTCGGGCTTGATTCCGCTGTTCGCGGTGGAAACGCTCGAGCCGGAGATTGTCGATCGGCTGCCGGGCTTCAAGCGGCGGATGCAGTGGTTCATCGACAATCATCCGGAGGTGCCGGAGCACATCGAGATGACGCAGCGATCGGCGCGCGGGGTGCGGCGGCTGCTTTCGCTGGTCAATCGCAAACAGCTCAAGCGCGTGCTGGCGCGCATGCTCGACGAAACGGAGTTTCTCTCGCCGTACGGGATTCGCGCGCTTTCCCGCTATCACCTCGACTATCCGTATGAAGTCTACGTGAACGGCACGATGAATCGCGTGGACTATGAGCCGGCCGAATCGACCACGGGACTCTTCGGCGGCAATTCGAACTGGCGCGGGCCGATCTGGATGCCGGTGAACTATCTGCTGATCGAATCGCTGCAGAAGTTTCATCACTACTATGGCGAAGACTTCAAGGTTCCCTGCCCTTCGCGTTCAAAAGCGGACTCAGATCTCTGGCAGGTCGCTGGCGAAATTTCCAGGCGCCTTTGTCGCATTTTTGTGCGCGGCAAAGACGGACGGCGGCCGGTCGCCGGCGCGTTGGAGTTCTTCCAGAACGATCCCCATTGGCGTGACCTGATTCTTTTCCACGAATATTTTCACGGCGACAACGGCGCTGGCATCGGCGCGAATCATCAGACGGGCTGGACCGGCCTGGTGGCCAAACTGCTCGAACAGAGCGGTGAATGAAGCCGAATGGCCGCTTCGCGCAAGCCCAAAAGCGGGAAGCAGGCACCGGCCTCGAACCCCACGGCCGCCAAAACGAAGACAAAAGTGTCCGCTGAGAACCTAGCGATTCGCTTGGGGTCCGAGTTATGCACCAACCTGGCCGCCGCCGAGCAGCGCGAATGGTTGGTCACGAATGGCATTGGCGGCTTCGCTTCCGGCACCGTGGCGGGCTCGGCGACGCGCCGTTACCACGGTTTGTTGATGGCGGCGCTCGATCCACCCGCCAAACGCACGCTTCTTGTCGGTGGAATTGATGAAATCGTCCGCCTCAGAGATCAACGGCTTGAACTCTCCACGCACCGCTGGCTCGGCGGCGCGGTTGCACCTCAGGGATACCGGCTAATCCGCGAATTTCGCCTGGAAGGCTCAGTTCCTACATGGACTTATCAAGCGGGAAGCGCGCTGCTCGAGAAACGCCTTTGGATGCACCGCGGCGAAAACACGACCTTCGTTCGCTACACTCTTGTGGAGTCCCGAACGGCGATTGAACTTGAACTCAAGGTCCTCGTCAACTATCGCGACTTTCATGCAGCAACACACCTTGGCTCGCCTGCGAACGAATGGCGCATGCGTGTTGAGCCGATCGAGAACGCGCTTCGCATCACCGCATTCGACAAAGCGACGCCTTTCTACTTGAAATCAAGAGACGCAACCGCCGACTCGCCACACATCTGGTATCGCGGCTTTTTCTTCCCGGCCGAACGTGAACGCGGACTTGACGACCACGAGGATCAGCTCTTCGCTGCAATCTTCCACGCTCTGCTGGAGGCGGGGAAGAGCATCACGCTCGTGTTTTCGACCAATCCAGACGCCGCACTCGATGGCGATGCCGCGCTCGCGGAAGAGCGAAATCGCGAGGCGGCGGTTCTCGCAGCGGCAAAGCCGGCGCTGGCACGGCTGCGCCGGAGGCAAGGCCCCGACTCTCTCAACTCGCTCTCGCCGCGGATCAATTCGTCGCCTCGCGCCCGCTTCCCGGCCAGCCTGACGGAAAAACCATCATCGCCGGCTATCACTGGTTCGCCGACTGGGGCCGCGACACGATGATCGCCCTGCCGGGACTGACGCTGGCCACCGGCCGCGCCGACATCGCGAAACAGATTCTGCTGGCTTTCGCGCGCTTCGTCGACGGCGGAATGCTGCCCAATAATTTTCCCGATGCCGGCGGCCGCCCGAATACAACACCGTGGACGCCGCGCTGTGGTTTTTCGAAGCCGTGCGCCAATATTTCGCCGCCACTCAGCGACACCGCCACGCTCCGCGAACTTTTCCCGTGATGGCCCAGATGATCAGCGCCCACGTGCCGGCACGCGCTACAAATCCATGTCGACGAGTCCGACGGCTTGCTCTATGCCGGGGGGCCGGGTGTGCAGCTCACCTGGATGGACGCCAAAGATCGGCGACTGGGTGGTCACTCCGCGCATCGGCAAGCCGGTAGAGATCAACGCGCTGTGGTTCAACGCGCTGCAAACCATGGTCGCACTTCTCGGCAGTATGGTCGAATCCGCCGGCCGCTTACGCCAAGCTAGCCGCGCAAGTGCCAAACAAGCTTCGTCAAATTCTGGAACGCCGACGCGGAATGCTGCTATCGACGTACATGGACTCGCCCGGAATCGGAAACGACGCCACGCTGCGGCCCAATCAGATTTTTGCGGTTTCGCTGCGGCAGCAGCCTGTTCACTCCCGAGCAGCAAAAATCGGTCGTGGATTTCTGCGCCAGGCGCTCGTCACTCCGTTGGGACTGCGCAGTCTCGCGCAACGCGAGCCCGGCTACCGGGCACTACTCAGGCGGACGTTCGCGAACGAGACGGCGCCTATCACCAGGGCACCGTGTGGGGATGGCTGCTCGGCCCTTTCGTTCTGGCCCACTTCGCGTCTACGGGATCGCGCCGCTGCCCTCAGCTTCCTTGAGCCCCTGGGCCAGCAGATCAACACGCATGGACTAGGCACGCTTAGCCGAAATCTGTGATGGCGACCCGCCATTTACTCCCCGCGGCTGTATCGCCCAGGCGTGGACGGTCGGCGAGGTCTTGCGCGCCTGGCGCGTCCTCAGAAATTCGTAGCGGTTGATTGCCAGCAGTTTAGTAGATGGGAACACCGATCTTCTGCTCAGCGCGGCGGCTCGTACAACTCAATCAGAACTTTCGCGCCGCTCACTCCCCCGACAAGAAAAAAGTTCACTTTAGTCCCGTCGGCACCGGGGCGCTTCGATGAATAGACCGGTTCGACGCCGAAATCTTTCCGTAAAATGGACGCAGCGCGGTCCACATCCTCACAGCGGAACTCGACCTGTTGAACACCTTCGCCTTGTTTGGCGAGAAAGCGGGCGATCGCTCCCGCTCCCTCAGGCTCGCGCGTGGTCAGTACATCGAGAGCGACGCCGGGAAAATGCAGTTCGAACTCGCTGGCATCCTGCTCAGGCGGAACCTCTGCAAGGCGCGGCCAGTCGTTCGCCTCGCGAATCCTGGCAAACGTAAGTGGCTGAACCGCGAGCCCTACTGTGGCGAGCGGGTTGGTTCCGCAGAGCCTTGCCATTTCCGCGTTTTGCCACCAGGCTGCAACGGCCAGATCGGCTCGCCGGCTGCCCACACGGCAGATTTCCGCTGCAGCTCTGGCGCGCTCGTCCGCGTTCCGGCTGGCAAGATCCTCAATCCAGTCCAGTTTGATTTCGCTCATAGGCCCAGCATCTGTTCAGGAACGCGGCGACTCAACCTCGACAACTTTCTTCGGCTTCAAAAGCAGCGAAGCAATCACCGCTGTGGCAAGCATTCCCATCACGACTCCGAGCGAGACGCCCACCGAAATGTGCAGCCACGGCTCCACAATCATCTTGCCACCGATAAAGACCAGCACCAGCGCCAACGCAATCTTAAGGTAAGCGAATTTATCGAGCACTCCGGCGAGCAGGAAGTACAGCGCCCGCAAACCCAAGATAGCAAAAACGTTCGACGTGAAGACGATGAAGGGATCGCGGGTGATGCCGAAAATTGCGGGAATGGAGTCCACTGCGAACGTAACGTCGGTGATCTCGACCACCAGCAGCACAAGGAATAACGGTGTGGCAAACCGCTTGCCGTTTTCGCGAACGAAGAACCGGTCTTCACGATAATCGCGGGTCAGCCGGATGTGTTTGCTGACATAGCGGACCAGGAAGTTATTCTCCGGGTGGCTTTCGGCTTCGCGGGCGACCAGCATATGCAGCCCGGCGTAAATGATGAAAGCGCCGAAAAGATACATCACCCATTCGAAGCGCTCGACCAGGGCCGCGCCGGCGGCAATCATGATCCCGCGCATCAGAAGAGCGCCGACGATGCCGTAAGCCAGCACGCTGTGCTGGTATTCCTCTTTCACCGCGAAGACGCGGAAAATCACAAGGAAGACGAAGAGGTTGTCCACACTCAGCGACTTTTCAATGATGTAACCGGTGAAGAATTCGAGTGCGTGCTGGCGCCCGTAGCCGTTAAGAATCCACAAGCCAAACGCGATGGCCAGCGTGATCCAGACCATGCTCCAGGCCAGCGATTCCTTTATGGATATTTTGTGAGCCTTGCGATGAAAAACGCCGAGGTCCAGTGCGACGGCAATGAGTACGAATGCAATGAAGGCGATCCAGTGAAGCGGTGTATCCATCTCCCCGTCAGTTCTGCCAGATCATCTTGTATGCGGGCTGGACCGGAACACCGCAAAGCCGGGTCACTTGGCCACGCGAATCACCGTGAAGATAGATTGTCGGTCGCGTTCAGGTTCGTCAACTCAATTCGGAGGATCTGGCCGGCGGCGACTTTGACGGGCACGTCCCAGCGCAAGCGCGCATCACCCGCGGACGCCGAGAGCCCGAGAGTGCTGATCCAGTAGTTTCCCGGAGCCAAACCGGAGATGGAGGCGTGGCCGTCCAGGTCCGTATCGATCTTGGCAGCCAGGTATTTCGTTTGCGCTTCGGCCGGAGCCAGTTGCTGCACGCGCCGACGATGGGTGTTCTGCGCTTCCGCCCATTTGCGGGCGGGATTGACACCGTCGAGTTCCAATTCCATGCCGGACATGGTTTCCGGCCGCCCCATTATGAATTTCCTGAGGGCGCTCAGATATTCCTGGTGCTGCTTTTCGTAATGGGCCGGATTCTCTGTCTTATCAGCCTCTTTAAATTTTGGAACAGGAATGCCATTCGTTACGCCACCGCTGTTGGAACGCTGGTAGGCAAGCAAAAATTCGGGTACGTGCAACACATCGTCGGGTGTGAAGAGCTTGTCCACGCCGGGCAACGTAAGGTCGATCACGTCATGTTTCTGCAGCCAGGCGCGGAGTTCCGGAGAAATCTTCAACCCGTCTATGAATTTTTCGCGAGCCGGAGGGCCGTCGCGTTCGTCGATTTCTTTCACGATGTCGTCATAGCTCTTGGTCAGGACATAGAACGTAAAATCGCGGACCGGCTCGGGTTTTGCAGCCGTGGGACTGACGCGCGCAGTGAAATCCAGAGTGCCGTTCACGTTCTGAGCGGGGCTCTGCCCACCTAGAACAAGGAAAGCGGCCGCAACCAGGAAACTTTTCTTCATGGGGTCATCGTAGCAGACGGCTCTATCAGCGCCGGGGGTTCATTTCTCGGAGAACGCGTAACGTCCACCCCCGTCAACGCGAACGGAATTTCCACTGTTGGTCGCGAAAAGAGTCACCAGCCGGCGCCGCGAGAGGGAGGCAGGCCGCTACCAGCAGGACCAGGCGAATGCGCGTGTACTGCATCGGCGTCGTGTGCTTTAGCGTTCGTCAGAACAGCCGAAAGACGGTTTCGACTTTGATCCAGGATGCGACGGGATGTTGGGACGCGTCCTTGGCCGGAATGAACTGCCAGCTTCGCACCGCTTTTGTGGCGTTTTCGTCGAGGCCCATGCCTAGACCGCTGATGACACGAATTTCTTTAGCGCGGCCGTCTCGACCGACCAGCACGCTGAGTATCACCGAGCCTTGCACTTTGCTCTTGCGCGCTTCGTCGGAGTAGAGCGGATCAGCGCAGACGCGGCACAAGACTTGTGAGGCGACAGGACCGAATGGCCCGATTTCTGAACCTATGCCAGAACCATCACCGGGACCGCCACCCATGCCGTGTTGCCGTCCGTCTCCAACGCCGTAGAGGCCCTGACCCTCCGAGCCATTCCTGGTAGGCATCCAGGGAAGGCCTAAATCGTTAGTGGTGCGAACAAATTCCGGCGCGTCCACATTGGCGATGGTCACTTGAACTGCGAGGGGGTGCGGACGCGAATCCGACAGATGCGGCCGAATCAGCGCAAATCGTGATTCGGGCGCGAGTTGCCCGGCAGTGGGCGGCAGCGTATCGCGCCCGCCGCTTTCGCCTCGCCTGCCGAGAAGATCTGTCTCGGACCTGAGCAAAGACTTCGGAATCGTCGGCAGAGAGTGCCACCCGTGTCCGGGCTGGTCCGGTCCGGGTGTCGGCGGATCCGGTAGCGGACGGGCGACGGACCACAGGAGCGCGGCACAAACAGAGACGTGCAAGAGCGTGGAACCGATTTGAGATGCAGAGGGAGAGTAGGAGTGACGGCGTTCCTCGAGCAAATGGATGGGCGGGTGGGCAGCCGGCAACGGCACCCAGTGCAGCCTCCACACGCTTTGCAGGTTTTCGCGGATTCGTTTCAGGAAGGAACCACCGTCCAAGAGCGAAGTGTTCAGGCCCAGGGCTGGCTCGCGCACCATGCACCTCCGCCGCCGCTTCGCACCAAAAAAAAGCGGCTCCCGACGCGTATGGGAACCGCGAAAACGGCAAAAGGTTGCTTGGCTATCGAATCAGAATAGCCGGAAGGTTACTTCGATCGGCACCTGCGCCGCCACGGCCTTGCCGCCGGGCCCGACCGCCGGACGGAACTTCCACTGGCGAACGGCTTCGATCGCCTTTTCATCGAGCCCGAGGCCAGGGCTCTTGACAACTTGGATGTTGGTGGCGCGTCCGTCGAGTGTGATGACCACCATCAGCACGACCACGCCCATATATTTGGCCTTGCGCGCTTCATCGGAATACTGCGGGTCGGGGCAGTAGATGCAGCTGGGCATGCCGACACCGTTTACTCCAGCGCGGAACGCCCCGCCACCCGTGCCGCCGCCTTCGCCCGGACCGAGACCGCCGCCGGAGCCGCTTCCGATTCCGGTGCCGTTGCCGTGGCCGAGCGACTCGCTCACTCCATTCGCCAGCGGATCACCAAATGTCGGCGCCTGAATATTGGACACGCGCAGGTCGGGCGGGCCAAGCAGCGATGGATCCATCGGAAGCTTGGGAGCCGGGTTCTGGATCTTGACTTGCGGCGGAGTGAACTGGGTCCACTGGAATTTTGGCAGTTTGCCGCGATTCACCGGAGCCGTAGTGTGGTCGTTCGCGCCACCGCCCCCGCCCGCCGGCTTGGCACCTGAAGGCAGCTTCGGCGTATAAGGCGAGATATCGAGCGGCGTGGAGTTTATAGTCTTGTTCATAGCCTCAGTCGGAGGCGGAAGGACGTGAGTGAACAACGGCACAACGATCAGACCGATCAGCACCACGTGGAGGCTGACGGAAATCACCTGGGTCCAGCCGAAGTTTTCGTCCTTGGTCCAGATGTCCTTGACGCGGACTGGCTTCACTTCAAACGGCAGTGGAGCCTGTTTTGTGGGCGAGAAAAATTCCTTGATGCGCGAGCCGAATCCGCCAAAGCCTTCGACCCAGCCTGTGGATAGCCGGCTGTTCCCAGGGCCTTTGGGCACCGGGCGACTGCTGAAGAATTCGCTTACATTGCCCCAGAAGCCGCTACCATACTGCGATGGCATCAGCGCGGATTTCACGTCGCCGCGAATTTTTACGGGTCGCTCGAACAGGAACTGTTTCAGATTCGACCAGAATTTGTCCGGCATGAGCATCGGCGGACGGCCGAATCGCGGCACTGCAGGGGACTGAGACGAGTGCTGCCCGGGAGTCTTGTTTTCCGGGCTACGCGGCGGCCCCAAGTTGAGAAGTGTTCCTGGCACGTTTATCCGCCCTAATTGGTTAGACGCAGTCCAACCCTTTCGGATGCACCTTCCGGTACGATTCGGGGCAGCCTGGAAAGGTTGCTACCGTTAATCCTGCCCCATCCGGGCGCACCAGCCCGCTTCTGCTATTGTAACAACCGCCGGAGGAAGAATCCACGGCAGAAGCCAAAGGTACAACGTGGTAGACTTTGCGTCCCGCTTCGTCTGCGACACCTCCCGTCCTCCCCGGAGAAATTCCTCATGGAAGATCAGCAAAAACAAGCGAAACAGCAGGCTATTGTCATGGCAGCGGCCATCTTTGCCGCGCGCAGTTTGAGCGATTGGGACGGCGGCCGATCACCGCGGGCCGTCGCAGCCGCAAGCGACGCGATCAGCAAGGCCAAATTCCTGGTCGAGGAGATCGAGCGAAAGTTGCGATGAAAACGATCGGGCCCTCCGGCCAGCACCATGTGGCGCTCGCCGGAGGGCCGCGAATTCAGCGCGCAAAACGCGCCTGCCAAAAATTGGCCAGGCAGGGGTTCCGTTGTAAAATCTTCGGTTACACTTCCCCAAGTTTTCCCGCCAGGCTTCCGGCGAAAAACCAGGGTTGAGAAGGGATTACGACGCGGCATCCATGTCCGAACCACTCGCACTCAAGACGACGCTGAACCTGCCGAAAACGGACTTCCCGATGAAGGCAGGGCTGCCACAGAACGAACCGAAACAGCTCGAAGCCTGGCAGGCGGCGAATCTCTACGAGCAGATTCTGGATGCACGCCAGGGTAAACCGCTTTTCGTACTGCATGACGGGCCACCGTACCCCACGGGAACGATTCACCTCGGCACCGGTCTCAACAAGATCCTGAAAGATCTGATCGTCAAAACTAAGAGCATGGCCGGCCACTATGCGCCCTACGTGCCGGGATGGGATTGCCACGGATTGCCCATTGAAACGCAGGTCGAAAAAGAGCTAGGCGGCAAAGGCAAGGTCCCGCCGGCGGAATTTCGCAAGCTCTGCCGGGAATTTGCGGCGCGGTATGTCGAGCAGCACAAGAAAGACTTCAAGCGGCTCGGCGTTTTCGGGCGCTGGAACGATCCCTACCTCACCATGAGCTTCGATTACGAAGCGACCATCGCTGGCGCGTTTCTGGAATTCATGGAAAAGGGCTACGTCTATCGCGGACGCAAGCCGGTCTACTGGTGCATTTACGATTCGACCGCGCTCGCAGAAGCCGAAGTCGAATATGAGGATCACGTTAGTCCGTCCATCTGGGTGAAGTTCGCCGTAGTCGGCGGTGGTGGGGGCGAAGCCGCAAAAATTGGGAGCGATGTGTCGGCGGTGATCTGGACGACAACTCCGTGGACGATTCCGCACAACCGTGCGCTGGCGTTTCACCCCGATTTTGAATATGCGGTTGTGCAGACCGAAAAAGGCAAGCTGCTGCTCGCAGCCGATCGAGTCGCCGCGTTACAAGCCGAATGTGAAATCAAGCAGGCCAACGTGCTGGCTACCTACCAAGGCCGCGACTTCGAGGGCATGAAGTTTCAGCATCCCTTCGTGCCACTTGAGGTCCCGGGGCTGCTGGCCGATTATGTGACCCTCGATCAAGGCAGCGGCATCGTGCACACAGCGCCCGGTCACGGCGTGGACGACTTCAACTCCGGCCAAAAGTACGGGCTGGAGATTTACGCGCCGCTTGACGACAAGGGCGTCTATCTCGAAGGCCTGCCTGAATACAAAGGCAAAGACGTTTTCACGGCGAACCCGATTGTCGTGAAGCTGCTCGCTGATCGCGGCGCGCTGCTGGGCAATCATCCCTACAAGCACAGCTATCCGCATTGCTGGCGCTGCCACAATCCGGTCATTTTCCGCGCCACCGAGCAGTGGTTCATCCGCATGGATGCGGTTCCAACCGACAGCCCGAAATCCCTGCGCCAGGAGGCGCTCGACGAAATCCATGGCGTGAAATGGATTCCGGCATGGGGCGAAGACCGCATCTACGAAATGATCGAGAAGCGGCCCGACTGGTGCGTTTCCCGCCAGCGTTTCTGGGGCGTGCCCATCATCGTCTTCTTTTGCGACGGCTGCGGCAAACAGCTTCAGGACTACAAGGCCCTTCGCAACGTCATTGAGTGGTTCAAAAAGGAAGGCGCCGACGCCTGGTACAAGCACCCGCCGGAGGAGTTGCTTCCGCCGGGAACGAAATGTGAGTGCGGCACGACCAAGTGGCGCAAGGAAAACGACATCCTCGACGTCTGGTTCGATTCCGGCTCATCCAACCTGGCCGTGCTGCACGACAAGGAATGGCCCGCCGATGTCTATCTCGAAGGGCCCGACCAGTATCGCGGCTGGTTCCACAGTTCGTTGCTGGTAGCGACTGGCGTGAAGCACGCTGCTCCCTATCGCGGTGTAGTCACGCATGGCTGGACGCTAGACGAACAGGGCCGTCCGATGTCCAAGTCCCTCGGCAACTCCATCGACCCGGCGGAGATCTGCGACAAATGGGGAGCCGACTTGCTCCGCCTCTGGGTCACTTCCGTCGAGTATCAGGCCGACGTTAAAATGAGCGAGCGTGTAATGACGCAACTCAGCGAAGCCTACCGCAAGATCCGCAATACATTCCGTTTCGCGCTCGGCAATCTCAGCGATTTCGACCCTTCGCAAGCCTCTTTGCCCGGCGAACAGATGGAAGAGATGGATCGCTGGATGCTCGATCGCACCGCCGATCTCGTCAAGAAATGCCGTGAATGGTACGCCGCCTACGAATTTCATCGCGTCTATCACGCCATTCACGACTACTGCGTCGTCGACCTCAGCGCCTTCTACTACGACGTGCTGAAAGACCGCCTATATACGAAAGCGCCTAACAACCCGTCGCGCCGCTCCGCACAAACCGCAATCTACAGGATCACCGGTGCGCTCGTGCGCATCATGGCGCCCATCCTCGTTTTTACGGCGGAAGAAATCTGGAAGTATCTGCCCAAAGCCAAAGGCGCGCCGTCCAGCGTGCACATCGCGCTGTTTGCGGAAGAGGGCGAACTGCGCTCCGGACTCGCTCCGGCGCGAGCGGTGGATTGGGAGCTGCTCGCTAAAGTCCGTGCTGAGGTTTTGAAGGCGCTCGAAGCCGCCCGCAATGAAAAGCGCATCAATTCGGGCCTCGAAGCGAAGGTTCTCCTAAGCGGCCATCCCGAATTGCGCGCAAAACTCAAGCACCATCTGGCGCAGTTGCCGGGTCTGTTCATCGTCTCGCAGGTGGATTTCCTGACGGCAGGCGCGCCGGAATACAAATCAGAAATCGTGCCGTCGCTGGAAGTTTCCGTTCAGAAGGCAGACGGCGCCAAATGCGAACGCTGCTGGAACTACTCCACGCACGTTGGAGAAAATACTCGCTATCCGACCGTCTGCGAGCGTTGCACAGCCGCGCTTCGCGAAATCGAGGGGGAAGCCGGTGCCAGCGGTGCTGCGTAAACCGGACGGGCGCAACCAGGTCGGGTTAAACGAATGGCCCTGCGGTTCGCAAAGCGACCCTCCGGGTAAAAAATGATCCACGCTTCACGCCTGCGTTGGCTGATCCTCACCTTCGTCGTGGTTTTCCTGGACCGCGTGTCGAAGGCGGCGATCGAAGGCAAAACCGTCGAAGGCTGGCGCCACGAACTCGTCCGCAACTTCATCTACCTCGTGCACAGCAAGAACACCGGAATGGCCTTCAGCATGTTTGCCGATGGCGCGGCATGGACGCGCTACATCCTCATCGCCGGTTCGCTGATCGTGATTGCAATTCTCGCCTGGTATTTGGTCGCGGGATCTGCGGTTTCGGCCCGCGCAGCGGCGGGCTTGACCCTGTTGCTTGGCGGGGCCACGGGCAACATAACCGACCGCATTTTGCACGGTGGCGTCACCGATTTTTTCGAAGTGTGGTTCGGCTCATACCGCTATCCGGCATTCAACGTCGCCGACTCGGCCATCACCGTAGGCGCCATCCTCATTTTGCTCGACGTTCTCTTTCCGCTGCGTGCGGCAAAGAGCGCCTCTGCGAAATAGGCCAGGATGGTTTTTTCTACTGCTTGCACAGTTCCTGAAGTTGCTTCATCGGCTTGGCATTCGGTGGAATCTGCAAATGCCGTGCGTCAAAAATCTGTTCCTGCAGGATCGCCCCATCCTTCCGCGGCGTGTCGGGGTCGATTTCATAGGCGGGGTCCTGCTGCGCCTTTTCGAGCGTAATGAATGTAAACCCTTCCTGCTTCAGCTGCACCAGCAATTGCGGCAGCATCTCTGCATCGAATGCCCCGATGTGCATCAGCAGCACATACTTGATGTCGCGGTGAAACAGCTGTTTTGACATCTCGCGCCCCAACTTCGCATAGTCGGCGGCTGTCTTCAAGTAGCTCTCCCGCAGCCACGCGATCGCCTTTTCATCCTTCTTGTCGCTGCAGCGCGCGTAGGGAGCGTTCCAGGCATAGTCCTCAAAATCCAGTGAGACCTGCGCGATGCGGTAATGGTGTTCCTTCAGGTACGCGCGAGCTGCGCGCCGCTTCTCGATCGTGTCGCCTTCATCCAGATACGGATAGCGGAACCAGTGCCAGTCCTTCTTGCCCATCAGTTCCTGCAAGCTCGCTTCATTCTTCGCGACGTTGTCTTCAAACGCCCCGAGCGGGTTGTTGTTCAGGCTCATGTGGTCGAGCGTATGATTCCCCAGAGGTTGCCCGGCCTCTCGCCACAGTTGCAGCACCTTCAAATCTTCAGGATGCGCCTGCAACTTTCCTGCATTGATGAACCCATAGACCTCCGGCACCTTCGCTGCCTTGAACGCCGCCAGAATCTTGCGCGTCACATCCTCACGAGTCGTGCCCGCAGGCAGGGGACCATGCGCAGGCAAATCATCGAAGGTTATCGCCACCTCTTGTGCAAGGGCCGTAACCGCAGCAAAGAATGCCATTGCGAAAACAAGGAATCGAACAGCCGGCATCAGCAAACTGCGAGAGCCTTGGGTCATCGGTGCCTCCAACGCGCGAAAGTATAAAGCAGTATGCTTTCAGGCGCAGCTGTTGTTCTGCTCGACTGACTGTCCTTTGCGGCCTGCCGTTTGGAAAGACAGCACATCTTGTCCCGCGGCTATTTCCGCCGATGAACCAGCGAGCCGTGTCACTTAGGGACGCCTCCCCGGCCTTTCTGTTGACCGGACTGCTGCCCATCGTTAGCGTGGAGAAACGCAGAAAATTTACCTTCGGCGTTCCGGAAATGACTTGGACTTCCCTGCGTGGCACAACTCGCCCCGGCAAAATTGCCTTCCACGCCGGTGTCTTTCTTTTCGCGCTGCTGATCTTATTTTCGCGCCGTCCGGACGCTCTGCTCACTCCCCAGTTTTATGCCGAAGACGGCGCCTACTGGTATGTCGACGCATATCAATCCGGCTTGCGCTGCCTGTTGATGCCCAACGGCGGCTATCTCAATACCCTTTCTCGCATCATCGGCTTGCTGGCCCTCCTCGTGCCGTTCGCCTGGGCCCCGGTTGTAATGGTCTTTAGTGCGCTCGCCTTCCACATTCTCCCAGTAAATCTGTTTCTTTCCTCTCGCTTCGATCGTATCCCGTTCGAAACGCGTTTGCTCGGTAGTCTGATTTACCTCGGCGTCCCGAATTCCTTCGAGATCCATGCAAACACCACCAACATTCAGTGGCATTTGGCCATCGCTTGTCTGCTGGTGTTGTTCGCGCCCGCCGAAAACGCACCCGCCTGGCGCATCGTGGACCTCACGCTTTTTGCGTTGTCGGTTCTCGCCGGTCCCTTAGGCATGTTCTTGATCCCCATCGCCGCGGTTTTATGGTGGAAGCGTCGAGACCACAAGTCACTGACCGCTCTCGCCGTCCTGATCCCTGGCGCCATCCTGCAGTCTCTTTTCATCCTTTTCTCCGGCTCCCGGCCGTACTCTCCCAATGGGGCAACCGTTGATCGTTTTGTTGGGATTCTCGGAGGCCAGGTCTTCCTTTCCTCCCTCCTGGGACTGCGCACGTTCATCCAGCTTTATTTCGCCCACGTTTCCTTTCTGTTTGTCGTCCAGGCGGTTGCCATGCTCATCGGCTTGACAATCTGCATCTATGCCGCGGTTCGTGCTCCTTTCGAACTCAGGCTTTTCCTCCTTTACGCCGCGATCGCAATTACGTTCGCGCTTTCTCGCCCATACGCCATTTTGCGCGGCAACCACGAGCAGTGGCAGTTGATGCAGACTCCGGGCATCACCAATCGTTACTGGTTTTTTCCCATGTTAGCGTTTCTTGCTTGCCTGATTTGGATGGTCACCGGCGCTAGAAAAAAGCGTGCGCGCTACGCTGCGCTTCTTCTGCTGGCCTTGCTTCCCATTGGGATCTATAGAGACTGGGTATATCGCCCGTTTCCCGACAAGGATTTTCATCAATTTGCCGCTGAATTTGAACGCGCCGCGTCTGGAACCGAAATCACCATTCCCATTAATCCGGTATCTTGGGAAATGCATTTCATAAAGCGCTAAGATGGCCGAAGCACTCTCAGCATCCGCAAACCCGCCTCCCTCCGCTCGAGCCGTACGGCACAACTTGATCTTTCACGCGTCCGTCTCCGTGGCCTCGCTCCTCATCCTGTTCCTGCGCCGCCCCGACGTGCTACTCAACGCACAGTTTTATGCTGAAGACGGAACGCGTTGGTTCGCGGAGGCTTATCGCTTCGGTTGGCGTTGCTTGTCGATCCCGGAATCTGGCTACTTGCAAACGGCGTCGCGCCTGGTGGCGCTCCTGTCGCTCGCTTTCCCGTTTGTCCTTGCGCCTCTCGTTATGAACCTGTGCGCCCTGTTCGTGCAGATCATTCCGATCAATCTTTTCCTGTCGTCGCGCTTCGATTCGATTTCGTCCAAAATCAGGGTGGCTTGTTGCTTGCTCTATCTTTCGCTTCCTAATTCCTTTGAGGTTCACGCCAACACCACAAACATGCAGTGGCATCTGGCGCTGGCAGGTCTACTCATCCTGCTCGGAGGGCCTGAAGGCGGCCGCGTATGGCGGGTGCTGTCGGCTTGCCTTCTCGCTCTCGCTGTTCTCGACGGCCCGTCGGGAATGTTGCTCGCGCCAGTCGCCGTCTTTCTCTGGTTCAAGCACAAGGACCGTCGCCATCTTTTAGCCTCGGCAATCCTCGTGGTTGGAGCTGCCTTGCAAAGCCTGATGATTGTTCTCTCACATTCCAGGCGCGATGCGCCCAATGGCGCAACCATTGATCGGCTTCTCAGCATTCTCGGTGGACAAGTATTCCTCTCTTCCATTCTCGGGGTGAGGACATCTATCAACCTGTTTTTCAGTCACTCCCCTTACTTGTTTCCCCTGGAGATCGTTGCTTTGGTCATCGGATTCGCAATCACGCTCTACGCTTTTCGCCGCGGGCCAACGGCGTTAAAAGTTCTTCTAGCTTTCGCGGCCGGCGCATTCACACTGGCATTGATTCGTCCCGTCGCCACCACCGCTGGGGGTATGGAACAATGGGCAAAACTACAGGTTCCCGGGGTCGGCAACCGCTACTACTTCTTCCCGATGCTGGCATTTTTCGCGTCGCTCATCTGGATGGCGGCAAACGCCGCTTCCGGCGGGAAGTTCGCACGCTATACTGCAATCGCAGTGCTGGCGTTGCTGCCGATCGGCATCGTGCGGGACTGGCGCTACAAGCCGTTTGTGGACTTTAACTTCAAGTCCTTCGCCGCGGACTTTGAACGGGCCGCGCCCGGCACCACGGTTTCTATTCCCATCAATCCGGACTGGCAGCTGGTTTTGATCAAGCATTGAACAGCTTGCAGAGATGGCGTTCGAGTCGAAGCGCGTTAGTTGCCGCTAACGATCGCGCTTATACACCAGAACGACTTCGGGGCGCCGCGGGCGGTAAGTCTCGACTGCCGTTCCCCACCGGTAGACGTCGTGGTTGGCGCCGCCATCCGCCACACCCACAAGCGAGTAGTGATCGCGCGTAAAAGAATCGGCCCACCGAAAAATGAGATTGTCTGAATGCGCATGCCGCAACCAGGAAGGCTCAATCAGCACGTAAACAACAAATTCCGGCACCGCGGACTCCACTTCGCGGATGAATTCCCGCTGCATGGTCGACGCGTACGCTTGTTCTTCGGTCAGCGCGTAGGTGTAGATGTAACCGGTCGCCGAATGGCGCTGCGCATAAAAATATATTTCAGGCTCCGAACCAAGTACCGCCACTCGCGCATTCTTGTCCGAGTTGGCTCGGATGTAGTTTCCAATCGCCACCGCTTCGGGAAACGGGTTGCTGCCGTAAATCTCCCGACATGCTTGGTGGACCGAGTCCGTGAAATAGATCTGACGGTTCGCGTATAGAGCGTGGGCGAATGCGAGCACAAACAGGGCCATAGGCGTCAAAGCCACTATTTTGGGCATATTCATGCGGGACAGCCATTCGCCCGCGGAACTGACGGCCACGCCAGCGAGAATCGCAAGTGCCGGATAGAGGACGATAAAGTAGTGCCCCCGGTAGTACAGGCCAGCGCTGGCCGCAAGAAACGAAAATCCCAACAGGCTCAGCACGAAAACGGAGTGCGGTCGGAGCTTGCGATCCCACAGGAAAGCAGCCATCCCCAAAATGATGAGGAACCAGATGACCCCAGTGTGTTCTGTCTGGAGTTCCATGCGGTTGGCGAATTCATTGAGGCCCTGCCGGGCCGTAAGCTCCGAGCTATACGCGCGCGCGTAGGAAACCGTCCAGAACCAAAATCTCTGAAACACGCCGGCACGCAGAAGCACCAGGCACGTCAGGATGTAGGGAAGAATCGCTCCGGCGCAATACGCCGCGATTTTCGGAAATAGCGTGCCATCCTTCGCTTGCCGCTCGCGCCAGACCAGATAGAGCAAGCCGAATGCCACGAAGAAAACGCCCGGTTGTTTCATGATCAAGGCCAAGCCCGCGAAGATTCCGCTGCTCAGGAAGGTCCAGTAACGCCGCGACCCAGAGGCTCGAAGCAGCAGATAAATTGAGAGCAGTGCGGCCAACGTCACAAAATGCGTGGCATGCCCCGCGAGTCCAAGAAGGTACGGGCGAATGGAGAACAACGCAAAGGTCGCCCCGGCTGCGACGCCGGCCTTAGCATCGAAAAGGCGCTTGGTGATCAAAAACACCAGCAGAATGGAGGCGGCGTTGACAAGCATTACGCCAAAGTGAATCCCGGCCGCAGTCTGCCCGAATACCGCCACGATCGCCGCGTACGCTACGTACGTGCCCGGCAGCTTCATGTTGTAAGCGAGTTGATAGGGAGGAATTCCCTGCAGGATCAGCTGTCCCGCGTATGCATACTCTCCCTCGTCGCGTTCCAGCGGAAATTCACGCAGGCGAAAACGCAGCCCGGCGACCACCAGGATAACCAGCAAAATCGCCGCGTATTCCCAAGCGAAGGAAAAACGCCGCCCGGTCCGGGCCCCGTCGGGAAGTGGCAATGCTGTCTCTGGCTGTGCGGTCTGCAAAACGGTGGATGGCTCCCGCGCACTTACAAAGTTCTTCGCAACTTTTTGATGCTAGCATTCTCACACAACCTTCTCGACCGCCCGCGACTTTGCGGTGTTTGAAGATGTACGGAGGGAAGGCGGCACAGAATACTCTGCACAATGAATCTTTCCCTGAAACGAGATGAATTGCTGGTATCGGACTCCGGTCGCGGGGTGCGGCTCGATCGTTGGGTCGCGGAACATTGCCCCAACCTTTCCCGGGCTCGCGTGCAGGAGTTGATCGAAGAAGGCTTGGTAACGGTGAATGATGCGCGCTCCAAGGCCTCGTACAAGCTGCGCGGCGGAGATCGAGTATTCGTCGAAGCACAGGAGCGTCCGCCCCTGAGCGCAGAGCCGGAATCGATCCCGCTGCAAATTCTTTATGAAGATGGTGACCTGCTGGTTGTCAATAAGCCCGCCGGTATGAGCGTGCACGCCGGGGCGGGCAACTCGCGCGGCACGCTGGTAAACGCCCTCCTTGGTCGCGGTCAGGAGCTTTCCCAAGGTGGAATGGACAAACTCCGCCCGGGCATCGTTCATCGGCTGGACAAAGAAACTTCTGGCTCGATCGTGATTGCCAAGAACGATTTCGCCCACGCCAGGCTCGCCGCGGCATTCAGCTCGCGGGCTGTCAAAAAGACTTACATGGCCCTCGCCGAGGGGAAATTCGAACAAAGCGCTGGACGAATCAACTTCCCCATCGGCCGTGACCCCGTTCGCCGCACGCGGATGAAAGCACTGGTGGCTGCTGCGAGGCAGGGACGAAAAAGCCTGGCCGGCATGGCGCGTGAAGCTTTGACCGAATGGAAAAAGCTGCTGGAACTCGGCCCTGCGACGCTGCTCGAAATCCAACTGCATACGGGCAGGACGCATCAAATTCGAGTGCACCTCTCCGCGATAAGACATCCGCTGGTTGGAGATACGTTATATGGAGCTGCGTCTCACCTGCGTGCCGGCAAAACAGGCATGCCCGCGCTCGGCCGCCAGTTCCTTCATGCGGCAAAACTCGGATTTCCCCATCCGCGCACCGGAACATGGATCGAAGCCAGTGCGCCCCTTGCGACCGACCTCCGCGACTATCTCGAGCGCCTCGCCGATCTCGAAGGACAGAGCCTCGACGCAGCCAGAAACTACCTTTGAGCCGCCGCGCAGGGCCGGGCGACCTGGCAACCCCTCTGGCGCGAAATTGACGCTGCAGTTACAAGCTTTCTATACTTTCAAATCATGAATTGCCCACGCTACTTCCCGGCCCTCGCCATCTTTGCAAGCTTGACGGTGCTCGCATTCTCTCTTCCGGGCTTCGCTCAGCAAGGCGCCGCACAACAGCCGCCGCCGCAACAACAGCCAGCGGCACCCGCCAACCCGCAGCAGCCGAGTTTCATTCGCGAAGTCAACCTCGTTGACGTGCTGGCGACTGTTCTCGACCGCCGCAACAAGCTGGTACCGGACCTGGAAAAGGGCGACTTCAAGATTACAGACGACAACGCACAACAGGAGATTCGCTTTTTCAGCAAGCAGTCTGACCTCCCGTTGCGTATCGGTATGCTCCTCGATACCTCCAACAGCATTCGTGACCGCATTAAGTTCGAGCAGGAAGCCGCGGTGGATTTTCTTTACAGCGTTCTCCGCCGCGGCAAAGACCAGGCGTTTGCGATGACCTTTGACGACGAGCCGCAGGTAGTTCAAGCGTTCACCGGCGACGGCGGACTACTCCGCGACGAAATCAACAAGACGCGCGCCGGCGGCGGCACTGCCGTTTACGACGCCATCTATGAAGCTTGCGCCAAGCAGCTCAGCAATCCCCCGCGGCCCCCAGGCGATCAGCCCGACATCGTTCGCCGAGTCATGGTGCTCATCAGCGACGGCGAAGACAACCTCTCCAATCACACGCGCGCCGAAGCCATCGAAATGGCCCAGCGCACCAACGTGGTCATCTACACCATCAGCACCAGCACGCAGTGGATTCAGCTTTCGCAGACCGACCCCAACAAAGCCGCCAACCGCAAAATGCACCTGACTGAGGGCGACGAAATCTTGAAGAATCTCGCCGAAGAAACCGGCGGCCGCGCATTTTTCCCTTACCACGTGGACGATCTGAACCAGTCATTCCAGGACATCGGCGACGAGCTGCGCAACCAGTACACCATCACCTACAGCCCGACGAATTTCGTCGCGAACGGAAAATATCACCGCATCAAAATCGAAATCCCCAACCGCGGCTATCAGGTCCGTGCACGGCGCGGCTACTTCGCCAGGTCGCGCACCGGGTCCGCCAATCCGGCGAGCAACCCTGCCACCACTAATCCAACGGCTCCCGGCTCCACGACACAAACCGGGCCGGGCAGCAAACCGTAACGCCGCCATTCTTATTTGGAAGTGTCGCGGAGAAGGAAGGCGTCCGCTTCGATGCTGCCGCGTTCAATGGCGATCTGCTTGCCATCGAGCGAGTACGCATACTGGAAAATCAAATCTCTATCAAACGAAGTCAGTTGCTTTTGGCCGGTGCCGTCCAGCGCCTGGGTCCACAGGTTGTCCACGCCCTTTTCCCGCACAACATAAACGACGGACTTACCGTCCGGAGAGAAACGCACCGCTGAGCTCATTCGCGGGTCCGCATCAACCAGCGTCGGCCCTCCCCCGGCTGCAGGGTCCAGCCGTATCTTCAGCTTGTGATCTGCTTCCCCCACTTCGATCGAGGCCATCCACTTTCCATCCGGCGACAAATCAAACTGCGAGAGCGGCTCGTTCACGACAGTCTCCGACGGTCCGCCTGCAATGGGAACGCGCTTGACGGTTTGCCGGTCGGTCTGGTCGGTGTAGTACACCCATTTGCCATCGCGCGTGCAGATCGGGGCGCGATCGTTCTGCCCCTTCGTCAACTCAACAGGGTTGGTGCCGTTGGCATCCATGCGCCACAAATGAACCGCCGCGCTGCCCGCCCGGCTCACGCGCCGGAACACAACGTAGCGGCCGTCGCCGCATCCGCTGGTCTGATCGGAAATGTAAGCGGGATCGTTCAACACCATCGCCTCTTGTCCATCCGGAGACACGGATTTGATTTGTCCCGCTTGCGGCAGGATCAGCGTTTCCTTGGCGCCCCATCCCCACAGCCACAGCTCTTCATGCGAATTGAGCGGAACCGGCTTCAATTGGCTGGGCGCGTTGGAGGGAGCAATGCCGAGTTCGAACACCCGTTTCGTTTGGCTCGCCACCAGAATCTTGCCGTCCGCCGACATGCTCGGACTTCGATAGTCGTTTGTGTCGTGCGTCAGCAGACGGTAGTCGCCCGCGGGATAGGTCATGTATCCAAGTTGCGACGTCGTCGAGCCGGAGCTCAAATCCAATGAAGGAATGATCAGGCCATCCCCGCGCGGCATCCAAACCGGTTCATAGAAAATTCGTGTCAGCGATGGCGCAAAGGTCGAGAGCTTCCCCGTCGCCACGTCCACCACAGCCAATCCGCTTAGGACCTCTTTACTTGGCTGCACGACCGGAATCAGAATCCTCTTTCCATCGGGCGACCAGGCCGGTGTGAAGCTGTCGCTCAGCAGGTTTTGGTCCTTGAAGATTTGCCGTTCGTCGCTGCCATCGCCCTTCATCGAGACCAGGTCCCAATACGGCGAGTCGTGCTTTTCGCGCAAGAAAGCAAACCGCTGGCCATCGGGTGAGAATGTGATCGGAGTGTCTACGTCTCTCGCCACCACGTGCGGCGTTCCACCGAGCACTGGCGCGGCATACAGAATGCCGATGACATGCTCTTCGTCGTCACGTCGCAGGAAATACAAATAGCTGCCGTCCCGCGAAAAGGTCAGCGCTTGATACCGCGTCGCTGCCGGCGCCACCACCTGCGTGTTGCTTCCCGTCGCGATGTGCCGCAGCCACAGCGACTGCAGTCCGCTTTCCGAATGCACTTGTAACAGGTACTTTCCGTCCGGCGAAATCGCCGCCCTTGAGACATGCCCGCTGTTTGTGAGATTGGCGATGTCAAAATTCTCAAACGGTACGTGCTTCGAGCGCTGCAACAAGGAATAGCCGCCATACCCGGCCCCGGCCAGCAACGCCATCAGCACCAGTGCGATCAATCCGGTGCTGAGTTTGTTTTGCTTCGCCGCCGCGACGATTACTGAGCCGCTGGATTTCGCGGGCTGAACCGTTTCGGTTGCGCTCCGTCGTGCTGCTGTCGACGCGGTGCCTGGCGGCATCGTTGCCGCCAGAGTCCGCCCCGAATCGCTCTCCCGCTGCAGCCGCTTCAGGTCTGCACGCAGTTCCGCGGCCACCTGGTAGCGGCAATCGCGGTCCTTTTCCAGCGCCTTGTTCAGGATTCGCGCAAACTCCGCGGGCAAACTCGGATTCAGCGTGACCGGCGAAGTCGGCGTGTTGCGCAGAATCCCGTCGAAGATCACGGCGCTTGTGGATCCGGGAAACGCATGCTGTCCCGTCACCATCTCATAGAGCACCGCGCCTAGCGAAAACAAGTCCGTGCGCGGGTCGAGCTCTTCGCCGCGCGCCTGCTCCGGTGACATGTATGCAATCGTCCCCACCGCCGTTCCCGGCGTTGTCAGGTGCGTTTCGTCCGGATCGACCGTCGCACCTTCGGTCGCCGTCCCAGGCCCAGCCACCAGTTTTGCCAGTCCAAAATCGAGGATCTTCGCGCCTCGATCCGTTAGGAAAATGTTCGCCGGCTTGATGTCGCGGTGGACGATTCCCTTCTTGTGCGCCGCATCCAGCGCATCCGCCAGCTGAATCCCGATCTCCAGTGTTCGCCCGAACGCCAGCGGCGCATTCACCAGCACGCGGTCCAGCGACTGCCCCCCGAGCAACTCCATCGCCAGGAAGGTTCGCCCGCCATCCTCCTCAATCGCGTGTATGGTGCAAATGCCCGGATGGTTCAGCGCCGATGCGGATCGCGCTTCGCGCAGAAAACGTTCCAGCGTTTGTGGGTCACGATGCTTGTCTTCCGGAAGGAACTTCAGCGCCACTCGCCGGCCGAGTTTCGTGTCCTCGGCCTCATAAACCACGCCCATGCCTCCGCCGCCCAGCCTGCGGAGGATTCGGTAGTGCCCAATCGTTTGCCCGTCCATCTTGGAAGCAGCATGGTAATGGCTGGCCCGCCACCGGTCAATTCGCGGAGTTTGCCGATCCCCGGCGAGGTCCCCTGCTAGCGATCGTCCGGCAGCACCGGCAACACCGCCATCACGGCCGTGCCGGGATCATCCCGCAGCCTCAAATAGAGTAGCGTCCCATTCGGCCGCGGCACATTCAGGGAAGAATCCGCAAACCCCGCAGGCACCGGCGTCGTCCGCGTGAACTGCGGGTCCGAAGCCACCGATTCCACCAGAAACAGACTGCCTCCGCTCAGCCGGCACTGCTGGTCAGGACTATCCGGGCAGCGAATCTCTTTCAGCGCCGGCAGCCGCACCAGCTTCGCCAGCGGAATCCAATCTCCGCGCCGACCCTCTTCGGAAACCGCGCGAAAACGCAGCGGCCCGAACGCCGAAGCTCCGAACGCCTTAAGCGGCTCGAGCACTGCCATCACCGTTGCGGCATCCTGCATCACCAGATTCCCTTCCGCCACTCCCAGTGTCGTAAGGAAGGACTCGTCCTCGCTCGCCACTTCAATCTTTTCATTGCGTCCAAACTTCTCCGGCAACTCGGACTTCACAAAAAATGTGATCTTGCCATCCTGCGGCAGCAGATCCTGATCGCCCAATCGGATTCCCGACGCGCTCGCACCTGCTTGGATGGATCTGTTCACCAGCGACACGCGCGGCCGCGGCGGCTGCACTTTGGTCTGCAGATCAAGCACCCGCCCGTCTTTCAGTGCCACCCGCGCGACCAAATTTTCGTTGGTCTGGAACTTCTCCGTCGCAGCCGGATCGGGCGCCGCCAGATACAGCACGTCCTTTCTTTCCACTCGCGTCAGCTTCGCCGGCGAAAAATGGATTCCATTCAATTCAAAACTGTTCACCTGATCGAGGCGCGTTCCCTCCAGCACTCCCTGCTTGTCGCCTGCGCTGATGCTGAAGTCTTCAAGCTTGGCCGCTTCCGAATATGCTTGTAGCTTCAACTCCTCGGGTTGGTTCTGTCCGAACTGTTTCACCGAAACCGTGACCGGACCGGTGCCGGAATCTTTGAGCGGAACGGTCACTGCCACTTCGTTCGTTCCGCTGACTTTCCAGTTCGCCTTCAATTCCCTGCCGTCCGGCAACTTCAACGAAATCTTTTCCGCGCACACCGCACAAATGGATTGCAGGCGCAACGTATCGTCGCGCCCTACAATCAAGGCGCCTTGATCCGCTGCCGCTACCGACCATCCTCCCGGCTGCACGCTCCGCAGATGAAAGGTCGGCCCCGCGAACGTGTCGAATCCCCAGTTACCGCGCAGCGTCGCCACCAATTGTGTATCCAGGTCGCCCGCTGTCAGGTTCTTCGTATCCACCACGAATCCGCCCTGCCCTGCATCAGGCTTCACGGGCAGTTCCACCGTTGTACCCTTCTTGGTCGGCACGCTCAGCACAAAGTCGTGTCCGAGGTCGGTAGAGAAAACCAGCGGCGCTCCTTCCACCGGCAGTGTCAGGGAGGGATTCTGCAGGCAGAACACCTGATCCGCGGCAGGATTCCGCAACGGGGGCAACTGCGGGGCTTCAACAGCCGGGAGCCCCACAACGATCACCGACTTCGGATTCCGAAACGACGGCGGATTGTTCAAATGCAGGTTAAGCTGCTCGCCTTTCGGCAAAGCCAGTGCCGGGATATATTGAAATTCCGCGGTGTGAATGTTACCTAGCAGCCGCGCCAAATCCACCACGGCGCCCACGTACGCGCTATAAAATCCGCCGCCCGCCATCGGCGTTGTGCTGATCGCACCGATCAAGTCCGACGACGGACCATTCGTCAGCGCGGTCACAACGGATTGGCTATGGCCGTCATCCAGCACCAACCGGTCCGTGTTTTGCGTCAGGCAACTCCCCTGCTGCTCCACCGGCCGGTCAAAGCATGCCTGGTCAAGCCGGATGCCGAGCGTCGTGGCCATCTTCACCGAAACATCGTGCAAATCCTTCGGATCGTTGTCCGAAGTCTCCTTCACCACGCTCATGTATTTTTCCAGCCGTGAACGATACAACCCCGCCTGGTTCAAGTCCTGCGAAGCCCGCACGAACACGCCGGGCACCGATCGCACCGCGCGGCTCAGTGTGGAAAACCCGCCGCCCGTTTCCGGCGCAAGAAACACCAGCACCTGCTGCGCATCCTGCGGCACAGTCACCACAATCCCTTCCTGCTTCACCTTTTTGTTCCACGTTTCCGCCTGCGTCAGCCATTTTTCCGGCGGCGGGTTCGTCGACCCGCGCAGAAACGCCACGATCAGCAGATAGTGCACCGCCTGTGATTCGGGAAAATCGGCATGGATCCAGAGGCGGTCGCCCGGCTGAAAATTCGCCACCTCCGAGATGGGCAGCGATCTGCCGTTCCGCGAAACCTTCATCTCCACGCGGGGTCCAAGCAGGTCAAAGGGCGCCACGTCGGCAGCCTTGGTCGAGGCGTCGGCCGACGGCACGTTCATCGTCACCAAGCACGCCGGTACCGGCGGCATCGTGGACGTGCCCGGGATCACGGAGCAGCTCGTGTATGAGATGGGCGATCCGCACGCGTACATCACGCCCGACGTCATCGCGGATTTCGCGACGATCCAGCTCGCGGACGCGGGGAAGGATCGTGTGCGCGTGAGCGGGATCAAAGGACGCCCGGCCACGGAGTTCCTCAAGGTCTCGATCGCGTATCGCGATGGCTACAAGGCGGTGGGCACGTTGCGTGTACGCGTGGCCCGACGCCCTGGAGAAGGCGCAGCTCGCGGGCCGCGTCTTCGTGAGCGCCTCGACAACCTGGGCCTCAAGTTCGACGAAGTGCGCATGGAATTCGTCGGCGCGTCGGCGACACACGGCGCGCTCGCGGGCACGGCGCCCGATCTTCCGGAGGTGCAACTCCGCGTCGCCGTGCGCGGCGGCGATCGCAGAATGGTCGAGCGATTCACGCGCGAGATCGTGCCGCTCGTGCTCAACGGTCCGCCGAGCGTCACGGGCTTCGCGGGCGGCCGGCCGAAGGTCGAGGATGTCGTGGCCTACTGGCCGGCGCTCGTGAGCAAGAGCGTCGTCACGACGAGCGTCACGGTGGGCGCATGAGGGTCCGCCTGCTCGACATCGCGCACGCGCGCTCCGGCGACAAGGGTGACACCGCGAACGTCGGGCTCATCGCGCTTCGTGCCGAGTGGTATCCGGTGCTCGTCGAGCACGTCACGGCGGCGCGCGTCACGCAACACTACGGTGCGGAGATCACGGGACCGGTGGAGCGGTTCGAGCTGCCGAACCTCATCGCGCTCAATTTCCTGCTGCATGGCGCGCTCGGCGGCGGCGGAACGGTGTCGCTCAAGACCGACGCGCAGGGGAAGGTCTTCTCCACGTCCCTGCTGCGTCTCGTGATCGACGTTCCCGATCCCGTCGCGAAGAACCTCGCCCTCCCCGAGGCGCCGCAATGACGCGCGTGCGCACGGCGACAACGGCCAGTGTGGCGCGCATCACGCTCGCGCGCGCCGACAAGCGCAATGCGCTGGATCAGGCGATGGTCCAGGCGCTGCTCGATGCCGTGAGAGCCGCGGGAGCCGATCAGGCGGCGCGCGTGCTGCTGATCGATGCCGAGGGACCGGATTTCTGTGCCGGCGCGGACCTCGAAGCGCTCGCCGCGATGCTCGATGCCGGCCCGGACGCGCAGCGCCACGATGCCGATCTGCTCGGCGAGCTGTTCGTGATGCTGCGCGCGTTGCCCAAGCCGGTGGTGGCCGCGGTGCGCGGCCGCGCGGTCGCCGGCGGCGCCGGACTCGCCACCGCGTGCGATATCGTGCTCGCGCACGAAGAGTCTCGGTTCGGATATCCCGAGGTGCGGGTCGGATTCGTGCCTGCAATGGTGATGACCATGCTGCGCCGCACCGTCGGCGAGAAGCCGGCCTTCGAACTCGTCGCGACGGGACGGCAAGTGGATGCGCGTGAGGCGCTGTCATTGGGGCTCGTGAGCCGCGTGATCCCGGCCGCGACCTTCGACGCCGACGTCGAGAAATTCGTCGCGGCGCTCGCCGGCACCTCCGCGAACGCGCTCCGTCTTACCAAGAAGCTGTTCTACTCGCTTGATACGCGCGGCTTCGAGGCCGGCATCTCGCTGGGCGCGCAGACGAACGTCGAATCGCGCGCCACGCCTGATTTCCGCGAGGGCGTCACGCGCTTCGCGCGCGGCGACAAGGAGAGCAAGTGAAGCCGCTCGATGCGATCAAGCTCGCACTGCTCCTCGTGTCGCTCACCACCTGGTTCATCGGGTGGCGCGCCGGGTCGCCGGTGGTCATGAAGATCGCGATCGGGATCATGGCGCTCGCGTTCCTGCTGCGATTCCTGAAGCGCCCCGCGAATCCGGCCGCCGCGCAATGAGCACCGTTCGCACGCCGGAACTCCTCGCGCCCGCCGGTTCGCTCGACGCGGTGCGCGCCGCCGTCGCGAACGGCGCGGATGCGGTCTACCTCGGCGCCGAGAAGTTCAACGCGCGCGATGAGGGCGCGCAGCTCACGCTCGACGAAGTGGCGGCCGCGTGCCGCATCGCGCACGCCCGGTCGGCCCGCATCTACCTCACGCTCAACACGCTGCTCAAGCCGGCGGAACTCGAAGACGCGCTCGAGTTGCTCGGCGAGTGCATCGACCGCGGCATCGACGCGGCGCTCGTGCAGGATGTGGGCGCGGTTCGCCTGATCCAGGCCGTGTATCCCGGCTTCGCCATCCATGGCAGCACGCAAATGACCGTGCATGACGCTAGTGGCGCGCGCTTGGCCGAGCGGCTCGGGATCCAACGCGTCGTGCTCGCGCGCGAGAACACGCTCGATGATGTGCGCGCGATTCACAGCGCGGTGCCGGGTCTCGAGCTCGAGACCTTCGTGCACGGCGCGCTGTGCATCGCGTACTCGGGGCAGTGCCTCATGTCGGGCATGATCTCCGAGCGGAGCGCGAATCGCGGCTCCTGCGCGCAGTCATGCCGGAAAGGGTACGCGCTCAAGGACGGCCGCACCGGCGACATGCTCGACGAGGGGTTCCTGATCTCGGCCAAGGATCTTGGCGCCACGGAGCATCTCGCGGAACTCGCCGAGATCGGCATCAGCACGCTCAAGATCGAAGGCCGGAAGAAGAAGCCGGAGTACGTGGCGACCGTCACGCGCAGCTATCGCGAGCTGTTGGGCCGCGTGTCGCGCGGCGAGACGATGCTCCCGCCGGCCACCGAGCATCCCGAGCTCGTGCAGATCTTCAGCCGCGGATTTACCGGCGGCATGTTCGGCGGCCGGGCCGGACGCGACTACATCACACGCCTGCAGCCCGACAATCACGGCGTGCTGCTCGGCACCGTGGTTTCCACGGGCGACGGCGAGATCACCGTCGAAGTGTCCTCGCCGATCGCGCCAGGCGACGGGCTTGGCTTCGAGCCGCCCGAGGGCACTGGCGGTCGCTCGGTGGGCTTCGCCGTCGCGCGCGTGCGGAATCTCGCGTTCGCGAAGGGCATCACGCGCCAGGTGGTGCCGGCGCGCGAGCGCGTGCCCGACGGCTGGCGCGTGTATCGCACATCGCAGCCGTCGCTGAACGAGCGCGCGCGGGCCAGCTTCGCGAGCATCGCCACGCCAACGGCGCGGCCACGCTGTGCGGCTCGACGCGCGCGCCATCGGCGGCGCGGGCGCGCCCCTCACGGTGATCTTCAGCGCCGGCGACGATGCGGTGAAGCTCCAGAGCATGGTCACGCTCGCGCCCGCATCGAAGCGCGCGCTGGATCAAGCGCAGCTGCGCGAACAGTTCGGGCGGCTCGGCGGCACGGCCTTCGTGCTCGGCACCGTGGACGACTCGGCGCTCGCGCCGGGAATGTTCCTGCCCGTGTCGGAGCTGAACGATCTTCGCCAACGCGCGGTGGTGCAGCTTGGCGAGTCGCGTGACGGCGCGGCCGCGCTCAACGTGGCGAGCCGGCGCGAGCGGATCGCTGCGGCGGTGCGCGCCCTCGACGTGGCGCCGCGTGCGGAGCAAGGCGCGTTCGTGCTCAGCGCCGACGTCTACAACACCGATGACGCACGCGCCGCCGCCGACGCCGGCGCCACCGAGATCGCGCTCGATCCGTTCCTGCGGCATCCCATGCCGCCGGTCTCCCGCGTGCGCACGCTCGCCCAGGAACTCGCGGAGCGCGGGATCGGGTTCCGCCTGCGCACGCCCACCATCGTTCGCCCCGACGACCGCGGCGCGATCGAGAAGTGGCTGGACCTCGATGTCCCGTTCCTCTCGGGGCACGCGGGCCTCGTCGCTGAGATGGCCGCGGACGGGAAGGACATCATCGGCGACTACGCGCTCAACGTGTTCAACCAGCACACCGCGGCCGAGTATTTCAAACTTGGCGCGCGCCGCCTCGTGCTGAGCGTGGAGCTCACGCTCGACGAGATCGCCGCGGTCACCGCTCCATGGAACGGCGCTGGCTTCGATGTGCTCGCCTACGGGCGCCCCGAGGGAATGACCATCGAGCACTGCGTGCTCTCGGCCGCGTTCGACCGCGTCGTCACGACGTGCCGAGACCTCTGCGTGCAGAAGCATCCTGAGGTGGAGCTCACCGATCCCGCCGGCTACACCTTCCCGGTGGCCACCGACGGACAGTGCCGCAACCGGTTGCTGCACTCGCGGCCGATCGAGGCATCGGAGTTCCTGCCTCGCCTGTGGCGCTCGGGCATCCGCGGCTACCGGCTGCTGTTCAACGTGCCGCGCGATCCCGTGGCGGACACGGTGAAGCGGTGGCGTGCGGCGCTCGACGAGCTCGCCGCCGGTCAGACGCCGGCCACCGCGCCCATCCGCGCCTTGGTTGGAGGCGAGTTCACGCGCGGCCACTACGTTCGTGCGGTCTGACGTGCCGGCACTCTCCGATGTGCACGCGCTCGTCACCGAGCGGCTCGGCTTCGCCGGATTCCGCCCGGGGCAGGAGCGCGCGATCGCGTCGGTGCTCGCGGGCCGCGACACGCTGGTCGTGCTCCCCACGGGCGGAGGGAAGTCGCTCTGCTACCAGGCGCCGGCGCTGCTGCTGCCCAAGCTCACGGTGGTGGTGTCGCCACTCATCTCGCTCATGAAGGACCAGGTGGACGCGCTCACCGCGCGCGGGCTGCCGGCGGCATTCCTCAACTCCACACTCTCGAGCGGCGAGATCAGCGACCGCCTCGCGCGCGCCGAGCGCGGCGAGCTCAAGCTGCTCTATGTGGCGCCGGAGCGGTTCGATCTCGGCCGCGCGCTCGACCGCATCGCCGCGATCGGTGTGTCGCTGCTCGCCATCGACGAGGCGCACTGCGTCAGCGAATGGGGGCACGATTTCCGTCCGAGCTATCTGCGCGTGCGTCAGGTACGCGAACGGCTCGGCCTCCCGCCCACCATCGCGCTCACGGCGACGGCCACGCCCGAGGTGCGCAAGGACATCGTCAAACAGCTCGGCCTCTCGCAACCCGAGATCATCGTCACCGGCTTCGACCGCGCGAATCTCGGCTACCATGTGATCCGCACGCGCACCGAGGACGACAAGGACGGCGCGCTCGTGCGCGTGCTCAAGCAGTTCCCCGGGCAGGCGATCGTGTACGCCTCCACCCGGCGCGCCGTCGAGAAGATCACCGCCGTGCTGGAGCAGGCGAAGATCCGCGCGCTCGCCTACCACGCCGGCCTCGACGACGATCACCGCCACATGGTGCAGGACGCGTTCATGAACGAAGAAGTGCGTGCGATCGTCGCGACGAACGCTTTCGGAATGGGCATCGACAAGTCGAACATCCGGCTCGTGGTGCATCACGCGATGCCCGGCACGCTCGAGGCGTACTACCAGGAGGCCGGCCGCGCCGGGCGCGACGGCCTCCCGTCCGAATGCGTGATGCTCCATGCCTTCCGCGACCGCTTCACGCACGAGTTCTTCATCAAGAGCGCCTATCCCGAGCGCGACGTGGTGGAGAAGGTCTACGCCACGATCATCCGCGCCACCGACGAGTCGGGCATGGCGCGCATCGCGCCGGGCGATCTCGCCGCGCGCGCCGGCGGCAAGATCAAAGACCGCGAGGCCGAGTCGGCGCTGCGCATCCTGGTGGACGCCGGCGCCGTGACCGCCGAGTCCGGCAGCGCGCAGCGCCTCTCAGTGCGGTTGCTCGCTGCGCCCGATCGGATCAAGGCCGAGCTCGGGCCGGGGCACGAGGCCGAACTCGAATTGCTCCGCGCACTCTGGCGCGCGGTCGGCTCCCGCCTCGAGACGGGCGCGATCATCGATCCCGATGGTCTTCCGCCCGGATTCGGCGGCGCGATGGGCGTGCCGCCGCTGCTCGACGCACTCGAGTCGCGGCAGTTCCTCGTGTGGGAACGCGCCGGTGTCGGACTCCGCGCCACGGATGTGCGTGCGCCGCTCGCCAGATACAAAGTGGACTGGGATGCTATCGCGCGCCGCCGCCGGGCCGAGACCAACAAGCTCGACGCGGTGCAGCGCTATGCCTACGCCGAGAAATGCCGCCGCGGTTTCCTCCTGCGCTACTTCGGCGATCCCGCGGCGAGCGACACGTGCACCGGCTGCGACATCTGCCTCGGCACGCATCGCAAGGACACCGAGACCGAAGTCGCGCGCCCCTTCGCGCACGAACCTGGCGCGCGCAAATCGCGCGCCGAGCGCGGCCGCCGCGATCGCTTCGTCGCGCCGGCGTCCGACGACCCCGATCTTTCCTCCGCCGATCCCGTGCTCGTTGGCGCCCTGCGCCGCCTGCGCATGGCGATCGCGAAATCGGAACATGTGCCGGCGTACGTCGTATTCCCTGATAGGACGCTGGTCGAGATCGCGGTGCGGCGGCCGCGCTCGCTCGACGCGCTGGGCGCCGTGCACGGCGTAGGCCCCGCGCGGTTGGAGAAATACGGCGAGCGACTGCTTGCCGTCTTGAGAGAAGACAACGGCACCGAGGCCGCCTGACCATGAACCGCTCTCCGTATCTCAACGAACACCACGACGCCGTTCGTGCGGCCGTCCGCGCCTTCGCCGAGGCTGAGGTGCGGCCGATCGCCGGGAAAGCCGACGCCGAGGCCAAGTTCCCCTGGGAAACGGTGAAGCGCATGGCCGAGCAAGGGTTCCTCGGCGTGCCATGGGACGAAGAACTCGGCGGCGCGGGCCTCGACTATCTCAGCTACATCATCACGATCGAGGAGATGGCGCGCGTCGACGCGTCGCACGCGATCACGATCTCCGCCCACACGACGCTCGGCACCTCGCCCATCGTGCGCTTCGGCACCGACGCGCAGCGCAAGAAATACGTGCCGCTGCTCGCCAGCGGGCGCGTGATCGGCGGCTTCGGCCTCACCGAGGAGACCGCCGGCAGCGATGCCGGCGGCACGCGCACGACGGCCGTGCGGAAGGGCGATCGCTACGTGCTCAACGGCGCCAAGCGGTTCATCACGCACGGCGGCGTCGGCGAGATCTTCGTGGTCACCGCCGTCACCGACAAGTCGAAAGGCGCGCACGGGATCTCGCTCGTTCATCCTCACCAAGCACACGAACGAACCTGGAGCGCGCCCGCGCCGCGGGCATCGGCCACGATGACTCGCTGGTCGCGATGAAGGGTTTCACCTCCGGCCGCAAAGAGGACAAGCTCGGCTGGCGCGCATCGGACACCTGCGAACTCATCATGCAGGACGTCGAGGTGCCCGCCGAGAACCTGCTCGGCGCCGAGGGCGAGGGCTTCGTCAATTTCATGAAGACGCTGGACTCCGGGCGCGTCGGGATCGCGGCGCTCTCGCTCGGACTCGCCGAGGGCGCGCTCGAACTCTCCGTGGACTATTCGCTGCAGCGGAAGCAGTTCGGCAAGCCGATCTCGGAATTCCAGGCGATCCAGTTCCAATTGGCCGATCTCGCGACCGAGATCGAGGCCGGCCGGCATCTGCTGTACAACGCCGCATGGCTCGCGCAGAACGGACAGCCGTACGCTCCGCAGGCGGCAATGGCCAAGCTCTTCTGTTCGGAGCTCGCGATGCGCGCCACGCATCGCGCCGTGCAGGTGCACGGCGGCTACGGCTACACGCGCGAATTTCCGGTGGAGCGCATGATGCGCGACGCCAAGATCTGCGAGATCGGGGAGGGGACGTCCGAGATCCAGCGCATCGTCATCGCCCGGCACCTGCTGAAAGAGGCTGCCGACTAGCCCACGCCGCAGGAACCCCGTATACTTCTCCCTGCAGCACCATTCTGAATGGATGGATCTCTGCGCCCGGTCCGTCGCGCGGCTCGCGATGTCCGGGCGCGTGTAACACCCCGGGGGCGCTCGCGCTCCTGACGCGACACCGTACCACCAACGGCTTCCGATCGCTCGCCGTTCCGTCGTTCCTCCCGTTCCGGGCTGAGTCCCGAGGGCGTGCGAGGCGGCAATGGCGTGCACGATCTCAGTGGGTTCTCATTCGGGAACCGCTGGCCGGGCGAGGACACGGACGCGCCACTTTGAACTCGCAGGGAGCCTGCCCGCGCACGCCGAGCCGCCGTGCATGGGAACGGGCGCCAGGCAATGAAACGTGAGATACTGATCAACGCCGGCGCGCGAGAAACGCGCGTGGCGATGCTGGAGGACGACCAGCTCGTTGAGCTGATGATGGACCGCCCCGACAACCGCCGCATGGTAGGCGATATCTACCTCGGCCGCGTTGACGCAGTGCTTCCGGGGATCCAAGCCGCTTTCGTCGACATCGGCACCGAGAAGAGTGCCTTTCTCCATGCGTCCGATCTCGTCTTCCCCGAGGACGACGATAAGGATGACGACGACGTCGCGGACGATGCGCCGTCGAACGGAGACGAGAGCGAAGAGACCGAAGAAGAGAGCCCCGGCCGGCGTCCGCGCCGCGCGAAAGCGCCGCCGATCCAGGACATGCTCAAGCGCGGACAGGAGATCCTGGTACAGGTCTCCAAGGAGCCGATCTCAACAAAGGGCCCGCGCGTCACCGCGCAGATCTCCCTCGCGGGACGGTTCCTGGTGTACCTGCCGTTCGCGTCACGCGTAGGCGTCAGCCGCAAGATCGGCGAGCGCGCCGAGCGCCAGCGGCTGCGCGAATTGGTCACCGCCGCGCTGCCGGAGGAATCGGGCGGCGTGATCGTGCGCACCGTGGGCGAGGACGTCACGCAGGAGACCTTCCGCCGCGAGCTCGTGTCGCTCCAGTCGCAGTGGAAGAAGATCCAGCGGAAGACGCATTTCCAGAAAGCGCCGAACCTGGTGCACCGCGAGACGTCGCTCACGCGCGGACTCATCCGCGACGTGTTCAGCGCGAAGGTGGATGCGCTGCAGGTGGATTCCAAGCAGGTCTACAACGAGATCATCGAGTATCTGAAGGCGATCGCGCCGGAACTCATCGAGCGCGTCACGCTCTATGGCGAAGCCCAGCCATTGTTCGACAAGGCCGAGGTGGAGTCCGAGATCCGCGATCTCTTCAAGCGGCGCTGCGATCTTCCCCTCGGGCGGCTATCTGATCATCGAGCAGACCGAAGCGCTCGTGAGCGTGGACGTGAACTCGGGCCGCTACACCGGCAAGAAGGATCCCGAGAAGACGATCCTGCGCACGAACACCGAGGCCGCGAAGGAAGTCGCGCGCCAACTCCGTCTGCGCGACATCGGCGGCATCATCGTGTGCGATTTCATCGACATGGAGACGCGGCAGAATCGCGAGAAGGTGCTGCAGGAATTGCGCACCAACCTCTCACGCGACCGCGCCCGCACCAAGGCGTACGCCGTGAGCGAGCTCGGGCTCATCGAGATGACCCGCCAGCGCGTGCGCGCGGGCCACTACCACAGCATGACCGAGCCGTGCACGGTGTGCGGCGGTTCGGGGCGCGTATTCAGCCCCGAGAGCACGGTGCGTCGCCTCGAGCGGTCCGTCCGCCGCATGGCCGGCGAAGGCCGCAAGGACCCGATCATCGTGAAAATGCATCCCGACGTGGCGATGTACGTGCTCGAGAACGAGCACGATTTCGCCCGCAAACTGGAGAAGTCACTCGGCCTGCATTTGGACGTCCGCGACGATCCGCTCCTCAAGCCGGACGAGTTCAAACTGGTCCTCAAGGGCGCCGAGCGCGACGTCACGCAGCAGTACGCCGTGGCGTGATCCCAGCGCGAGCGGCGTTTGGAACGATTCGCGCCGTTCAGGTGCTGAGTGCGCAGGGAGATCACGGTTCATGCTTAATGGGATGCGGCGGAAAGAGCACGGATACGCTTGATCGCTCGATGCTCCGCGGAGTATCGCCGCGCCACGACGGGCGGTGTTCTTGTTGTTAACAAACAAGTGCTCGAACTGATCGCGCCGCATGGCCCTCGGTGAAACCCAGGAGCGATCCAGCGCATCCGTGCTCTTCCGCCGCATCCCATTGAACTGAACCGTGATATTTCCTGTCCCCGATGAGACCGAACGGCGCGCAGATGCGGTGATCGATGATTCGGAACCGCCCCGTTGACACAGTATCTCTTGCCAGCTAAGTTGTTAAGTCTGTATCGGTTATCCTGTCTCTACTCCGTTCCGAACCAATGACTTACGCGATCATCCGCACCGCCGGCTTCCAGTTCCGCGTCGAAGAAGGGAAGACGCTTCGCATCCCGAGCCTCGAAGCCGAGGTGGGTTCGAAGGTCACCTTCGACGAGGTGCTCCTCAGCTCCAATGGCACCAAGGTCCGCGCCGGCACGCCCACGGTGAAGGGCGCCAAGGTCACCGCCGAGATCACGCGCCATGGCAAGGCGGACAAGATCGTCGTCTTCAAGATGAAGCGCCGTAAGAATTACGCGAAGAAGCAGGGACACCGGCAGGGCTTCACGGAAGTGAAGATCAACGACATCACACTCGGCTGACATCGACCAATGGCTCATAAGAAAGGCGTCGGCTCCAGCCGCAACGGCCGCGACAGCAATCCGCAGTTCCGCGGCGTGAAGAAGTACGGTGGCGAGCGTGTGCGCGCCGGCAACATCATCGTGCGCCAGTGCGGCACCAAGGTGCACCCGGGCCGCAACGTGGGCGTCGGCTCCGATTTCACGATCTTCGCGCTGATCGACGGCGTCGTGAAGTTCGAGCACAAGAACAAGCTGCGCTTCAAAGTGAGCGTGTATCCGGCCGAAGCCGCCAAGGTCACCGCCGCGTAGCTCGATCGCAGGCCGGCTCTCGAAACGCTCCCGTGCACCGCGCGGGGGCGTTCGTTTTTCCGGCGACCGTGATATCTTGCGTGGAGCCCCACCAACGAGGGACACCATGACCGTCTGGACCCGACTCAAGGAAGAACTCGACCGCGCCGGCCGCATGGCGCAGGTCGCGATGGATGAAGGGAAGATCCGCCTCGAGCTGATGCGCACGCGCCAGCTCGCCGACCGCGCCGCGCAGAACCTCGGCTACGAGTACTTCCGTGCCAAGCAGGCCGGGAAGGAGATCGAAGCCGACGTGCACACGCGCCTCAGCGCCGTGCTCGAGACGCACCTCGCCGAGATCGCGAAGCACGAGGAATCCCTCGCCGCGATGCGCGCCGCTGCTGAGCAGAACAAGCCGGAGGAGCCCGCTGCGACGAACTGATCTCGTGCGCGCATGACCGGCCCTCGGCCCGACGACCCGCACCCGATGGCCGGCGCGAAGCGCGTCGTCTATCTCAAGAGCTTCGTCACGGATCCGAGGATCATCGTGGGGGACTACACCTACTACGATGATGAGCGCGAGGCGCTCTCCTTCCAGACCGAGAACGTGCGGTACCACTTCGGGCCCGAGCGCCTCGTGATCGGCAAGTTCTGCGCGATCGCGCACCGCGCGAAGTTCATCATGAGCGGCGCGAACCATCAGATGACGGGATTCTCCACGTATCCGTTCCACATCTTCCGCCAGGGATGGGAAGCGGCCACGCCGTCGCCCGAGCAACTCCCGTCGCGCGGCGACACCGTGATCGGCAACGACGTCTGGATCGGCTACGACGCGGCGATCCTCGCCGGCGTGACCGTTGGCGATGGCGCGATCATCGCAGCGCGCGCGCTCGTGGCCAAGGATGTCGCGCCCTACACGATCGTCGCCGGCAATCCCGCCGAGCAGCGCAAAGAGCGCTTCCCCCGCGACGTCGCCGCCGAATTGGTGAAGATCGCGTGGTGGGACTGGCCCGCCGAGAAGATCACGCGCAACCTCGCCGCGATCACCGGCGCCGACGTCTCCGCTCTGAAGAACGCCGTGTAGTTGCGCATCCCGCGGCGCTTCCCGCTTCCCGCTTCCCGAACGCGACCAACCTAAATGCAGAACGGGCGCGGAGAGAATGACCTCCGCGCCCGTCCAGTCAATGCTCCCAACCCAGCCCTAGGGCTTCGAGTAGTCAGCCGGCAGCGTCTTATACCGCTGCGTCAAGAGATCCTGCCTCGACGGAGTCGTGTTCTCCACGCCGCGGATGTACACGTGCTCCGCGCGCGTCGCGAACTCGAACGGGTCGCCGCTCCACACCACGACGTTCCCCTCCATGCCCGGCTTGAGCGCGCCCACTCTGTCGCTCACGCCGAACACCATCGCCGGCGCCCACGTGATCGCCGCCAGCGCATCGTCCCACGACATGCCATAACCCACCGCATTCCCCGCCTCATAGCGGATGTTGCGGATGTTGAACGCGTCCTCGTCGCCGCCGCCGGCATTGCCGATCAGCACGACGGTCACGCCCGCCTTCTTCATGATCGCGGCGTTCTCCTGCCGCGAATTGAGCATCGTGAAGTTGTACGGGATGTTGTTCATCGCCCCGGCCATGACCGGCACTCTCGCCGCCGCGATCTCCTTGGCCACCATCCAGCCTTCCGCACCGCCGGCGAGCACCAGCTTGATCTTGTAGTCGCTGCCGATCTTGAGCGCCTGAATGATGTTCGACGCCTTGTCGACATCGAGCACGAGCGGGATGCGCCCGGTCACCACCGGGATCATCGCCTCCATGTCCTCACGGCGGAACGCGAACGGCAGCATCTTCGCGCCGTTGTACGCCAGCTTGTTCGCCATGTACGTCTTGGTGTTGTCGAGCAGCTCACGCAGCTTCTCGATCAACTCGGCTTCCGCACCCACGCCCGCATTGCGGTTGCCTTCGAACGACGCCGACATGCCCACCGGCCCCTTGAGCAGCATGCTCGCGAGCGTGCCGCTGCCGAGATCGACGAACGCGCCCTGTCCCGCGACGAGATTGCCGCGCGGCCAGATGCCGGCCGTCGTGATGCCATACTCGCGATTGTCCGCGATGAGCACGTTGGCCGGATCGTAGGCGAGCCACGGCTGGAAACTCGCCGAGACGTGGTCCGCGCCTTCGGCGTGCGACTCGTTCGCATCCGCGCCGAAACCCACATCGAACAGACCGACCGCCGTCGTCGCGTTCACGAGGCCCGGCGTCACCCACTTGCCGGTCGCGTCGATCTTCGTGGCACCCGCGGGGATCGCGACGTTCGCGCCCACCGCGGTGATCTTCCCGTTCGTGATGACCACCGTTCCGTTCTTGATCGCAGGACCGCTCACCGGATAGACCGTGCCGCCGGTGATGGCGATCGTCTGTGCCGGCAGCGTGACCGCGGCCAGGACAGTGGCGAGGGCAATGAGCCCGAAATGTGAGCGGCGCATTAGTTGCTCCCTCCCGCGGTATGCACGAAGCCGAGTTCGAAGTCCGTCTTCCAATTCATCTTGGGATCCGCACGGTCGTACAGCATCGCGCCGTCGATCCACACCATCTCGGCGTGCGAGTAGACACTGAACGGATTGCCCGACCAAAGCACCACGTCGGCGTTCTTACCAACGACGATGGAGCCGATCTGGCTGTCCAGCCCGAGCGCCCACGCCGGATTGATCGTGTTCCACTTGATCGCCTGGTCCTCGGAAACGTCGAGCCCGATCGCGCGGCCCGCCGCGATGGCCTTCGCCGTCTCCTGGTTCAGGCGCTGCTCACCCGACGCATCGTCCGAGTGCGTGATCGAGATGCCGCCCGCGTGGTCCAGCAGCGCGAGGTTCGCCTCGATGCCGTCGAGCGCTTCCATCTTGAAGCCGCCCCAGTCGGCCCAGAGCGAGCCGGCGATCGAATCCTTCGCCAGCACGTTCGCGATCTTGTACGCTTCCACGCCGTGGTGGAACGACCGGATCTTGTAGCCGAACTCGTTCGCGATGTCGATCATCTGCATCATCTCGTCCGCGCGGTAGCAGTGATTGTGGACGAGGATGTTCCCGCGCAGCACTTCGGCGAGCGTCTCCATGCCGAGATCGCGGCGCGGCGGATCGCCTTTGCTCGGATCCGCGAGGTACTTGTCCCACGAGCGACGGTACGCCTCGGCATCGATCCACGCCTGCCGGTAGCCGGCGACGTTACCCATGCGGGTCTGCGGTCCGCCGCGGTTGCCGTACACGCGCTTCGGATTCTCACCGCACGCCATCTTGAGGCCGTACTTCGCGCCGGGGAACTTCATCCCCTGCACGCTGGCGCGACGGAACGACTTTCAGCACCACGCTGCGGCCGCCGAACAGGTTCGCCGAACCCGGAAGCACTTGCAGCGTCGTGATGCCGCCGGCGAGCGAACGCGGGAACTGCGGATCCTGCGGCCACACCGAATGCTCGGCCCACACGTAGGCCGTGTTGGGACGCACCGCTTCGTTGCCGTCGCTGTTCGCCTCGACGCCCGGCGCGGAGTACACGCCCAGATGCGAGTGCGTGTCGATGAGGCCCGGCGTGACGAACTTGCCGGTGCCGTCGATCACCACCGCATCGGCGGGCGCGGACACGTTCGTGCCGACGGCCACGATCTTGCCGCCCTGCAGGAGCACCGATCCGCCCACGATCCGCGGGCCCGCGGCCGTGAGGATGGTCGCGTTCTTGATGAGCGTCGTCTTCGACGGGAACGGTTTGTAAGTACTCGGGAATGGGTCCGCGAGGGGAAGCGCGACGGCTCCCTTGCCTGGCGGTGTCTTCTTGGCGCTGTCACTCGCACCGGACGACTTGGCGGGCTGCTGTGCCGAGACCGTGCCGGCGAACACGAGTGCGAGCGCGACGGCGAACTGGCGCATTGCTTTTCCTACCTCCTGAAAGAGAACCCCTGGGAGACAGCGAAATTACGGGCGGGCCGCGGGCATCGCTAGGGTGCGATCGATGCCGGGCAGCCTACGCACGAGGGAGCAGCATCGTTGCGTGGCTACGGTTCCGCGCGACGGCGTTCGTGGGCCTTCGTACCGCTGAAACAGCGCGTCTGGCAACTGAGCGTATGGTACTCCAGGGCGCGAGTAGGGCGCCCACTCGCGCCCTGGAGTACCATACGCTCAGTTGCTAAACGCGCTGGTTCAGCGCTACTAGTTTCTGCACGCGCCTAGGGGAGTAACCGCTCGGGGTTGGTCTCGAGCGCCGCGCGCTTCACGCTATCGGCCAAGGGCAGCGCGAGGAATTGATCGACGTTCTTGCGCATGCTCTCCACGCCGGGACTGGGCCAGTCCGTGCCCCAGAGTAATTGGCGCTCGAGCTCCGCGATGCGCGGGAAGTACTCCAGCAGCGAGCGCGGCGGGATGCCGGAGAGGTCGAGCATCATGTTCTTGTGCCGGCGCAGGATGAAGAACGCTTCTTCCATGTAGAGCGGCCGGCCGCCGTGCGCCATGATCAGCTGCAGGGCGGGGAAGTCGATCGCGACGTCGTCCAGCTCCATCGGATTGCCGTACTTGCTGCGCGCGCCAGGGAAGATGCTCGTGCCCGTGTGGATCAACACGGGCAAGCCGCGCGCCTCGCACGTCCGGTAGATCG
Source organism: uncultured Gemmatimonadaceae bacterium (assembly GCA_963737845.1). GTDB lineage: Bacteria > Gemmatimonadota > Gemmatimonadetes > Gemmatimonadales > Gemmatimonadaceae > DATKOH01. The sequence continues at coordinate 146,659 of CAVTUD010000004.1, forward strand.
CGGCCAGCGAGTCCAGTCCGCGCGTGTAATCGTTCGCCGCGAAATTCTGGTGCGGCGGGTGCAGCTTGAGCACGCGCGTGCCAAAGCTCAGGAGGTCCTCGACCTTCGCGGCCGCCTTCTTCTTATCGGGCGTGGTCACCGGATCGACGCCGCCATACGGCAGCAGGCGTTTGGGGTCGGCGGCGGCGTATTTCGCGGCGAAGTCATTGGTGCTGTCATCGAAGCCCATGATGTTCGGGCTCGGATAATTCACCATGCCGACGCGCTGGATCCCCTGTTCATCCATGACGCGCAGCAGGAGCTTCGGATCGTCCATCATCGCCATGACGGAGTCGAAGAACTGCTCCTTGCCGCGGCGCATCACCTCCATCACCGCCGGCTTGAGTTGACGGAGGGGCTGGACATGAATATGAAAGTCGGTAATGCGTAAGTTCATGAGAGGCGAACCTCAAACAGCGTCATTGGTCACCCGAACGCCGTGAGTAATGAGTCGTGCGTGGTACCACGAACGACTCGTCACTGACGGCGTTCGGGTGACCAATGACGCGCCTCGAGGTTCGACTCACGCCGTTCACCGTCCCTTGAAGTCAGCCGGCCGCTTCTCGAGGAATGCCCTCACTCCCTCGACCTTATCCTCACTCGAGAAGCAGATCGCGAACAACGCCCGTTCTGCCCGCAGTCCATCTTCCAGCGGCAGACTGAGCGCCGCCCTCGTCGCTTCCTTTGCCGCCGCCACTGCTACCGGACTCTTCGACGCGATCGTCTCCGCGATCGCCATCGCGCGCGGCATGAGCTGCGCGGGCTCCGTCACCTCGGAAACGATGCCGAGCCGCAGCGCCTCGGCCGCGTCGATCATGTCACCCGTCAGGATGAGCCGCAGCGCCGCTCCGACACCCGCCACGCGCGGCAGTCGCTGCGTGCCGCCACCACCCGGAATGATCCCGAGGTTCACTTCGGGCTGGCCGAACTTCGCGGCGCTCGACGCGATCCGGATGTCACACGAGAGCGCCATCTCCATCCCGCCGCCCAGGCAGAATCCATTGATCGCCGCAATGATGGGCTTCGGCAGTCTCTCCGCTGCATCGAACACCGGCGCGGCCGACATCGAGCGCCACTGGTCCACCGGCGAGCGCCCCTCGAACTCGCCAATGTCCGCGCCCGCGATGAAGGCCTTGTCGCCCGCGCCGGTCATGACGATCGCGCGCACGGCTTGATCGTCGCGCGCGCGCTCGAATGCGGCGATGATCCCGCTCCGCACGGCCTGACTCAGCGCATTGCGCTTGTCGGGCCGGTTCACCGTGACCACGGCCACGCGGCCGCGCACTTCGTACAGCACCACGTCGTCACTCATCATCCGTTCTCCCAGCGGAAGAATCCCTCGCCCGATTTCTTGCCCAGCTTCCCCTCGCGCACCTTCTGCCGGAGCAGCTCCGGTGCCGCGTACGTCGCGCCGCCGAGGGTCGCATGCAGATGGTCCGCGATCGCGAGCCGCACGTCGAGTCCAACGAGGTCGGTGAGCCGGAGCGGACCGAGCGGATGATTGTAGCCCAGCTCCATCGCGCGATCAATGTCCTCTGCGCTCGCGACGCCCTGCTCGAGCATGCGGATCGCCTCGAGACCCAGCACCACGCCGAGCCGGCTCGTCGCGAATCCCGGCGTGTCGCGCACCACGATCGGCGTCTTGCCGATTCGCAGGGCGAACTCACGACCGAACTCTACTGACGCATCGCTGGTCGTGGGACCGCGCACGATCTCCAGCAGTTGCATCACCGGAACCGGATTGAAGAAATGCAATCCGATCACGCGATCGCGATGCTTGAGTCCCGCGCCGATCTCGTGGATCGACAGCGAGCTGGTATTGGTCGCGAGCAGCGTCGTAGCCGCGACGAGCGGCTCGAGCGTTGCGAACAATTCCTGCTTGAGCGCGATACGCTCGGGGATCGCCTCGATCACGATGTGCGCGCCGCCGGCCGCCTCGGGGACTGATGCGACTCCCGCGATGTTCGTCACCGCCGCATCGCGCTGCGCGCTCGTCACCTTACCGCGCGCGATCCCTTTCTCGAATGTCGCTGCGATCGCCTTCATGCCACGATCGAGCTGAGCCGGGTCCGCGTCGGTGAGCGCCACGCGATACCCCGCGAGCGCCGACACGTACGCGATGCCATGTCCCATCGTGCCCGCGCCGATCACGGCGACGCGCGTCGGCTGCGTCATCCGCCGAGCGCCTGGCGCAGCTCCACGAGCGTGTCGGTGCACAGCGCATCCACGCCCAGCGCCGCGAGCTCTCGCGCGCGCTCCGGCTGGTTCACGGTCCACGCGAGCACGCGGCCGCCGGCACCGTGCACCGCGCCCACCAGCGCGGCATCAATGAGGTCCTCCCGCGGCCACACATCCCTCGCATCGGCGTGCCGCATCGCCGCCACGACATTGCCCGGCGGCTTGTCGAACAAAATGCCGCCGCGCACGGTCGGCGCCACCGACCGGCAGCGGCGGATCGCCTCATGGTCGAAGCTGTGCACCGCGCAGCGCGCCGGAGCAGGGGAGTCGTGGATCACGTCGAGGACCGGTCCTTCGATGCCCGCGGCCTTGAGCTCCACGAACACGTCCAGCCGCCCGCGCAGCGCGCCGAGGACCTCGGCGAGCGTTGGGATGAGCGCCTTGCCATCGACGGAGAACCCCTGGAGTTCATCGAACGTCAGCTCGTCGATGCGCTTTCCGGCGAGCGCGCGGCTCGGCGCCTTCGCGTTGGGAATGTCATCGTGGTGCACCACCACCACGCCGTTCTTCGTGCAATGCACATTCGAGCTCGATCCCATCGGCGCCGAGTTCGAGCGCGCGCAGGAACGCCGGCAGGGTGTTCTCCGGCCGCTCGCGGGAGATCCCGCGATGCGCGATGAGCCGTGGCTGCTCGAAGCTAGTCGTCACTCTTCTTGGGCTGGATCCAGTCGTTTTCCTTGAAGATGTTGCGCAGCAATTCGCGATCCTCGGCGGTGGGCAGCATTGACGCCACGTAGGCCTCGTAGCCCGCCGCGGGGATCGGTTCGCCTTCCACGTTGAAGTGCATCTTCTTGTACTCGCCGATCCGCCGGTTGAACTTCACGTTCGGGATCATGAGTTTCTGCTCGTCCTCTCCGACGTACGTGTTCAGCCGGTCGATCAGACCCTGGACTTCCTGCCGGTACAGCTCGCGCGCCGCTTCATTGAGCTTGGCGGCGTCGGCGGGCTGCGGATTCGTGCGCTCGTCGAAGCGGCCCTTGAGTCCCCACGTGTACGCCCACTGCGCGGAGCTCGAGCGGTCGGTGCCGAAGAGGTCGAACGCCGTGGACACCCACTTGTTGAAATAGCGCTGCATCACGGGCGTGGGGATCTTGCCCGCTTTGATGATCCGCAGCAAGCCGTTGTTCCCGGTGCCGAGGTGGAACGATTCCTCCTTGAGCATCGGCTTCATTGAGCGTGCGAGCGGCGCGAAGGCCGACGTGGACATCATCTGCAGCTGGTACTTGCCATCGCGATCGATGAATTCGGTGTAGGCGAAGAAGTCGAGCCAATTCTCCACCGCTTCGTTGAACGAACCGAGCAGCCGCTCGTGCTCGTCGGCGCGGCGGGAGAGCAGCTTCTCCGCCTCGCGCTTCCCCTCATCGCCGAAGTGCGTCACGAGCAGGTACGACATTTGCCAGCCGTGCCGCATCTCTTCCGCCATCACGCGGTAGATGGACATGAGGTCGTAATCGCTCGGCGCGTTCTGCAGCAGCGCGCGCTGCTGTTCCACGCTCGCGAATTCCGTGTCGCCCTGGAAGATGATGAGCGTCTGCAGCGCATCGCGGATGCGCTGGTCGGGGATATGCATGACCGTCTTCCACTTCGTGCCGCCGGCGTAGTGGCCGAACTCGATCTCGGGAATGTCGAGGTCGGCGAGCTTCACGTCGAACTTGTAGTCCTTCAGCTCCGACGCGTCCACGCCAATGTCGTCCTGCCACACTTTGAACAGGTCGATCCAATCGTCGAAGTTCGTGATCTTGGTGAGTGCCATATGCTGCTCCGTCAGGTGGCGGTGGAGAATTTCGGGGCGCGTTTCTCGGTGAACGCCGTGATCCCTTCGCGCGCGTCGCCGCTCTGGAAGCAGCGGATCTGCGCGTCGAGTTCGTAATCGAGCATCTCGGGCAATGTCTTGGAGAGCGATTCGTAGACCGCGCGCTTGGCCATCGCGATCGCGAGTGCGGGCTTGGCGGCGAGCGTGCGCGCGAGCGCCGTGGTCTCGGCGGCGAGCGCGTCGGGCGCGACCACGCGATTGAACAGTCCCAGGCGCAGGCACTCGTCGGCGTCGATCACGTCGGCGAGCCAGAAGAGTTCGAGCGCCTTGGCCGGACCCACGAGGCGGGGAAGGAAATACGTGCCGCCCCAATCGGGGTGCAGGCCGATGCGATTGAAGGTCTGCCCGAGCTTGGCGTCGCGGCTCGCGATGCGCAGGTCGCACGCGAGCGCGAGATTCGCGCCGCCGCCCGCGGCCACGCCGTTCACCGACGCGATCACCGGTTTCGCGGACTTCCGGATGATGCCCACCACGCGGCGCCCCGCTTCGATGAGCGCACCCATCGCCACGATATCCTTCGTCGCGATCAACTCGGCCATGTAGCCGACATCCGCGCCCGCACAGAACCCGCGCCCGGCTCCCGTGATCACGATCACGCGCACCGTGTTGTCCGCCTCGAGTTCCTCGAGCGCGTCGCCCAGCTCGCGCCGCATCTCGCCCGCGAACGCGTTGAGTTTGTCGGGCCGGTTGAGCGTGAGCGTGCCGACGCCCGCCTCGCGCGCGAGCAAAATGTTCTCGTACTTCACGCGTCCACCCGCTCGATGATCATCGCGATCCCTTGCCCGACGCCAATGCACATCGACGCGAGGCCGTAGCGCACTTTGCGGCGGCGCATCTCATGCGCGAGCGCGGTGATCATTCGCGCGCCCGATGCGCCCAGCGGATGTCCGAGCGCGATCGCGCCGCCGTTCACGTTCACGCGCGCCGCGTCCATGCCGAGCTCGCGCATGCACGCGAGCGCCTGCGCCGCGAATGCCTCGTTGAGTTCGATCAGATCAATGTCTTTCAGCGCGAGCCCCGCGCGCTCGAGCGCCTTTCGGATCGCGGGGATCGGTCCCAGGCCCATGACCTCGGGCGAGACGCCCGCCACCGCGGTCGCGACGATGCGCGCCATCGCGGCCTTGCCCGCTCGCTTGGCGCCATCCGCCGACATCACGAGCACCGCGCTCGCGCCGTCGTTGATGCCGCTCGAGGAACCCGCCGTCACCGTGCCGCCCGTCTTGACGAACGCGGGCTTCATGGCGGCGAGCGATGCGAGCGTCGTCTCGGGGCGGGGATGCTCATCTCTGTCCACGACCGTCTCCGCGCCTTTCCTGCCGGGCACACGCACCGGCACGATCTCGCCCGCGAATCGCCCGGCCGCGATCGCGCTCGCTGCCCGCTGCTGGCTTTCGAGCGCGAACTTGTCCTGCTCCTCGCGCGATATCTTGCATCGCTTCGCGACCTCCTCGGCGGTCTGGCCCAGCGAGATCGTCCACTCCGCCGGCATCTTCGGATTCACGAATCGCCAGCCGACGGTGGTGTCCGCGGATTCCTGCGCGCTCCGCGTAAAGGCTTCGTCGGGCTTGAGCGTCGCCCACGGCGCGCGCGACATGCTCTCTACGCCGCCGGCAATGAACACATCGCCCTCACCGGCGCGGATCGCGTGCGACGCGCTGGCGATCGCCTGCAGACCGGAACCGCACAGGCGGTTCACCGTTTGCCCCGGCACTTCCACCGGAAGTCCCGCGAGCAGCGACGACATGCGCGCGACATTCCGGTTGTCCTCGCCCGCCTGATTCGCGCAGCCGAGGATCACATCGTCGATCGACTTCACGTCGAGCTTCGTGCGATCCACGAGCCCCTTGATCGCGACCGCCGCGAGATCGTCGGCGCGTACGCGGGCCAGCGCGCCGCCATGGCGGCCCACCGGCGTCCGCACCGCGTCAACGATCACGGCGTCGCGTGAATTCACGAGAGATCCACCCACACCGACTTGATCTGTGTGTAGCCGTCGATCGCGTACATGCCGAGTTCGCGTCCGAAGCCGCTCTGCTTGTAGCCCCCGAACGGCGACGCGGCGTCGTAGATGTTGTAGGTGTTCACCCACACTGTGCCGGCACGCACGGCGCGCGCGGTGCGAAGCGCCTTGCCCACGTCGCGCGTCCAAATGCCGGCGGCGAGACCGTAGATCGTGTCGTTCGCGAGCGCGGTCGCGCCCTCGAAGCCGCCCGTGAACTGCATCATCGCCAGCACGGGGCCGAAGATCTCCTCGCGCGCGATGGTCATCTTCGATTCCACGCCGCCGAAGATCGTGGGCTGCACGAAGTAACCCTTGCCGTTCACCGGCGTGCGTTCGCCGCCCGACAGCAGCTGCGCGCCTTCGTCGCGCCCCTTCTTGATGTAGCCGAGCACGCTCTCCATCTGCGCGCGCGACACGATCGCGCCGAGGCGCGTCTTGGGATTGAGCGGATCGCCCGCCACCATCTTCTTGGCGCGCTCGAGGATCTTCGCGGTGAGTTCCTCGCGGATCGTGTCCTCCACGAGCAGCCGCGAACCCGCGGCGCACACTTCACCCTTGCCGTAGAAGATGCCGTTGAGCGCGCCGCGCGCCGCGGCGTCGAGGTCGGCGTCGGCGTAGACGATGTTCGGCGATTTCCCGCCGAGCTCCAGCGACAATTTCTTCACCGTGCTCGCGGCCTCGCGCATCACCATCTTACCGACTTCGGTGGAGCCCGTGAACGCGATCTTGTCCACGTCGGGATGCCGTACAAGCGCCATGCCCGCCGCTTTCCCCTGACCGGGAACGCAGTTGAACGCGCCCGCGGGCAGTCCGGCCTCGAGCGCCAATTCCGCCATGCGAATGGCGGTGAACGGCGTCTGCGTCGCCGGCTTGAGCACGATCGTGTTCCCGCACGCGAGCGCCGGCGCGAGCTTCCACGCCGCGAGCGACATCGGGAAATTCCACGGCGTGATCGCGCCGATCACGCCGAGCGGCTCACGCAGCGTGTAGTTGAGATAGTTGCCGTCCACGGGGATCGTCTCACCGTGGATCTTGTCCGCCCAGCCGCCATAGTACTTGAACGTGTCGGCGGTGAGCCGCACGTCAATGTGCGACTCGAAGAGCGGCTTCCCGTTGTTCAGCGTTTCCAGCCGCGCGAGTTCGTCCGCGTGCTGCGAGATCAACTCGCCGAGTCTCGTCACCGCTGCGCCGCGCTGGCGCGCGCTCATCTTGCGCCAGCCGTCGCTCTCGAAGGTCGCGCGCGCGCTCGCGACGGCGCGGTCCACGTCGGACCCGTCGCCCTCGGCCACCTGCGCGATGATCTCCTCGGTGGCCGGGTTCTCCACGTCGAACGTGCGGCCGCCGGCGGCGTTCACGCGCTCGCCGCCGATCACCAGCTGCGTCGGGAACCGCTCCGCGGCGGCGGTCACCGCGGCGCTCACTTCCCCTTGAAGTTCGGCTGCCGCTTCTCGACGTACGCGGCCATGCCTTCCTTCGCATCGCCGCTCTTGAAGAGGAGGCTCTGCAGCTCGCGCTCCATCGCCAGGCCGTACTCGAGCGGCACTTCGCCGCCGCTCTGCACGGCGCGCTTGATGTGGCCCACGGCCATCGCGGCCTTCCCGGGCAGCGTGAACTGCTTCGCGTACGAGCATCACGCTCTCCCAGAACTCATCCTTGGGGAACACTTCGTTCACGATCCCCATGGTCTGCGCCTCCTCGAAGCTGAACGTGCGGCCCGTGACCATGAGCTCGATCGCCTTCGACTTGCCCACGATGCGCAGCAGCCGCTGCGTGCCGCCCGTGCCCGGGAGCACGCCGAGGTTCACTTCGGGCAGTCCGATCTTGCCTGCGTCCTGGCGCGCGAGGCGGATGTCGGCCGCCATCGCGATCTCGAGTCCGCCGCCCACGCAGTGGCCGTTGAGCGCGGCGATCACGAGCTTCGGCGTCTGCTCCAGCCGGCTCAGCGTCTCGTTCGCGTGCAGGCAGAAGTAGTACTTGAACACCGGGTCCACGGTGTTCAGCATGTTGATGTTCGCGCCGGCCGAGAAGAACTTCTCGCCCGCGCCGCGCAGGATGATCACCTGCACATCGTTGTCGAAGCGCGCCTTGATGATGCACTCATCGAGCTGGCGCATCATCTCGTGCGTGTACGTGTTCGCCGGCGGATCGTTCAGCTCGAACACCGCGATATTGCCTTCCTTCCGGTAGGTCACCAGCGTCGCAGCGGCCTTCTCGTTCATCGTTGCGGTCATAAAAAGTCCTGGAAAAGAGTAAGCCCTCAGACATTAGCCGTTAGTCAGTGCTGTTCCCATCATGTTGTTCATCATGTCAATCCTGTCAAAGCAGTTCCTTGTAGTTCGTGGGAAGAGCATCTGACAGGATGAACATGATTGACAAGATTTACCTACTCACCCGGCGGACGTGCGGGGCAGTGACGAGATCGCCACCGGGAGCCCAACATATCCGCCCAAGAAGATCCGGCACACGTTCTGCGCCAGCAGCTCCACGCCGAGGTCGCCCAGCGGGTCGTACCAGTTGTAGATCCAGTTCATCATCCCGAACAGCGAATACGCCGCGACGCGCCGGTTGGCGTGCGCCGGGCCATGTGTTTCCTCAATGCCCGCCAGAATGTCCATGAGAGCGCGGGTGTACTCGCTCTTCATCTCGTTCACGATGTGCAGGGGCTCCCCGGACAGGGCGCCGGCCTCGTGCGACAGGACCTTCATCTCCGCCATGTGCGAGGCGAAGTAATCGAGGTGGTTGTCGATGAATTTCATCAGCCGGTCAACCGGGTCCGTGGTCCCGGCGAGGCTCTCGCGCATCCCGGCGATCACCCGCTCGAAATTGCGCTGCTGGATCAGGAAGAGCAGTTCCTCCTTGCTCTCCACATAATAGTAGAGGCCCGCCAGTGACACTCCGCTCGCCCGCGCCAGGTCGCGCATGCTCGTCTGATGATATCCGCGCTCGGCGAACACCCGGGCGGCCGCGGAAAGGAGGGCATCCAGCTTCTGGTCCTTGTTCGCTATCGCCAAATAGCCTCCGAATGGCTTCGAACGACCGTTCGGATTCAACCTATGGGGCGGGGGAAAGACCGTCAAGATTGGCCTTAACGTTCGACAAGGCTTGGCGTCTCATACCGTGACGGCATGACTCAACCCACCCGATCGCCGGACGATCCGGACGACAGCGTGCTGATCGCGCGCTGGCAGGCCGGGGACGAACGGGCCGCAACGCTGCTGGTGGAGCGCCATGCGCCGTCGCTCTCGCGCTATGTCGCGAGCATCGGCGTGCGGGAAGATGTCGAAGATGTGGTGCAGGACACGTTCATCCGGGCGTTCGGCTCGCTGGACAGCTTTCGAGGCGACAGTGCGCTGCGTACATGGTTATGCACGATCGCGCGGAACCTCGTGAGGGATAGAGTTCGCAGTCTCAAGTTCGAGCGCAAAATGGTAGAGATCGAAGAGCAGCACGCGGTGACCGGGCACGATGCATTGGACGACTCGGTTGCCGAGGAGACGGAAGGGCGCATGATGGAAGCCGTTGGGAAACTCACTCCAATGCAGCGCGAGGTGTTCACCTTGCGCGTGGCCGAGGGGATGTCATACAAGGATATCGCGACCGTGTTGGGGAGCAGCGAGGGCGCCACCCGAGTGCACTATCACAACGCGATGCGCATGATCAAGGAGTTGCTCACATGACCGACTGCCTGCAGAACGAGATCCGCGACCGGTTGCCCGAGTACGTGCACGGCACGCTTGGGAGCGCGGAGCGCGCGCGCGTCGAGACGCATCTGGCCGGCTGCGCGGAGTGCCGCGCCGAAGTGGCGCTGCTGCGCTCGATGAGCGCGGCGATGGCGCGGGGCACGCCGGCGGTGGATGTGAAGCGCATCGTGACCGCGGCCAAGGCCGCGCGCCCGGTGCCGAAGACCCGGCCCGAACTCGCGCAGATGCCGCGCCCGCTGCCGCAGTACGTGTGGCGCGTGGCGGCAGCCGTGCTCTTCGTGGTCGTCGGAGCGACGGGCTACTATGTTGGTCGCGCGCGGCCGGGGAGTGGTACGCCGGTGCAGGTGGCGACGAATCCCGCGCAGATCTACTCGCACCCAATGACGCAGTCGCCGACTGCCGTACCCGCGGTGAATCCAGCGCCAGCGGTTGCGCCGGCGCCGGTGGGGTTGAGCTTCGGTGGCGGTGAGGACCTCTCGCCCGCGCAGGCGAATGCATTGCTCAGCGATCTGGAGAAGAGCGCGCCGGCGATCGATGCGGAGCCGGAAGCGATCATCGATCTAGGGAGTACGCAATGATCCGAACTATGCGGCACGTGATCTCGCTCATCGTACTCGGCGGCGCCCTCGTGGCGCCGCTTGGCGCACAGACCGGTGACTCGGGTGCGGCGCCGGATCCGGGCAATTCACAGTTCCGTCAGCGGCTGGGACAGATCGTGAAGCGGCAGCTCAATCTCACCGATTCCCAGCTGGTGCTGCTCGGCGCGGTGAACCGCAAGTACGAGCAGAAGCGATTCCTCCTCGTGCAGCAGGAGCGCGAGTTGCGCATCACCATTCGCGCGGAAGTGATCCGCGGCGATCAAGCCGATCAGAAGCTCATCGCGCGGCTGCTCGACCAGATGATCGGCGTGCAGCAGCAGCGGCTCGCGATCCTGCAGAGCGAGCAGAAGGACCTCTCGGCGTTCCTGACGCCGAGTCAGCGCGCGCAGTATCTCGGGATACAGGAACAGGTGCGCAAGCGACTCGCGAATATGCAGGAGCAAGGCGGCCAGGGCGGACAGCGTCGCCGGCAGCCGCAGACAGGAGCGCCGCCGCGGTAGCGAGTGGGAAGAGCATATGAGAGGATTAACAAGATTGTCATGATTGAACCGCGAGACCGCTCGCTCGATCCGCGTTGGGATCGCAGTTCAAATCATGTCGATCATGTTAATCCTGTCAAAGCAGTTCTTGCGAAACCCAAACGAACGTTGAGCTACGTCGCCCCGGGTCGTAGATTCCTCTCGTCGGCCCGGGTGGTGGAACTGGTAGACGCAGGGGACTCAAAATCCCCCGAGCTTCGGCTCTTGCGGGTTCGACTCCCGCCCCGGGCACTCTTCAGGAAGAACTACTCCAACGGCGGCCGCCCGCCGCCGGCCGGGCGCGCGGACTCGCCACCGGAGCTCGCGGGACCGCTCGAAGAGTTTCCGCGTGATGGTTCGGACATCGGGCCCGATGACGACGAAGGCTCGTAGCGCGGTGCGGGTTCGCTGCGGGGCGCGCTCCCACCACTCGATCCGCCGCCCGAATAGCCGCCGCCTGAATTGCTGCCGCCTGAGTAGCCGCCGCCGGAACTCGAAGGCTCCGCGCGACTCGAGCCGCCCGAGTACGACCGGCTCTCTCCGCCGCGATCGAAGACCGTCGCTCCAGGAGATGATGCCGGCCCGAATCCGCCGCCGCTCGACTGGTGAGGACCAGCGCCTCCATCATTCTTACCAGCCGAGTGCGTGTCTCGTGGATGTTCTCCGCCGCCGGCGAACGTGCCGATCGGCGGCGGACGCCACGGCGTGACAGGCGGGGAATGCGCGATCGAGATCGGCGGCGCTGTTGATACCAGCCTGCCATTGGGGGTGCCTTGGTTCGGGCCGGGGCCATCAACCTTGCCGCATTTGCCATCGCTTTTCGGATGGTAGCACTGTGACACGTAGTCGGAACGCTCTGCATCCGGCACGCCCGGCTCCAAATAACCGTATTCCGAACACGCGTACGGACCGCCGTCCGGACAACAAGTCGTAATGACGGTCGTCCAAAGTCGTTCACAATAACTGGGGAAAGGGAAGGCTTGCGCGGCTTGCCAAGTGGCCGCGCGCCCGGCGGCGGACGTGTCGTGCGATGCCAGCGCGTAGTTCGCGCGCGCCGGCGCGAAACCCAGACTGTCCGACGCGAGCAGCGGTCCGAAGATCTGCGCATGGGTCGCGATCGGATCGACGACGGAATAAGAGATCACCTGCGCCGCGAACAGGGAGCTCGTCGTCGAGCGCGCCATGCCGATCAGCTCCCAATAAAGCTGTCCCCAGTTGTCGCCGATCGAGCTCGCGGTCGGCGTATCGAGCCGCGTCGCGGTGGTCTTCCACGCTCCATCTTCCGCGAACGCCTCGAGTTCGAGGTGATCGCGCGAGATCATCGCGAGCACGAGTCCCGTGCCACCCATCGGTTCGACGCTGAACGATCCATGCCCCGCCGGCCCCGCGACCGAGATCACCTGGTCGCCCCGCACGTAATTGTCCTCGGCCGGTGTCGCGGGATAGATCACGCGCGCGAAGCCATCGGGGCCCACCTGGAACACGACCACGTAGCCTCCCACGTGGCCGGTCTCGAACATGATGTGCGCTTCGTCGCCCCCTTCATAGACGGGGTTATCGGAGCTGAGCCCGATCTCCGCACGCGGCTGCTTGTAGCCGATCAGGTCGATGAGAGGAATCCATTGTCGCCCTTATGCTCGGCGATGAGCACGAAGTCGCCCGGCCGGTACCGCTGCTGGACCGGGAAGACCGCGATATCGCGATCGACCGTCGTATCGACGACGCGATCTCGTGCCACCGCGAAAATGGAGTCGAACGACGGAGTCTGGCCCGCGAGCGCGGAGTGTGCGGGCGCGAGTACGAGCAGGGCAACCAGTAGGATCGGGGCAGCGGCGGAGATTCGCATACGCCTCCCTGTGTTACAAGTAGCCAGCGAGCAACTCCTCCCCAGCACATCGGCTTCTCATCGTGTACGGAGCAGCGCCGCCGAACGTTGCGCCGTACGTTCGTTGCGCTTGCCGCTGAACCTCGAGCGCCCTTAACTTCTCCCCTTCGCTATGTGTCGCACGTCGGCGCGCCCAGCCGGCACTTCAGAGCACGGAGTTCCGCACCATGCCGCTTCGCCTATCCGCGCGCCAGGCCGATCTCGCGTCGCTGGATGTCGCCATGCTCGCCATCGCGCTGCCCGCGGGCGCGAAGATCTCGGGTCCTCTTGCCGCGCTCGACGCCGTACTCGGCGGCGCGCTCGAGCGCTCGATCTCCCGCCGCGATTTCCGTGGCGGCCGCGACGAGGTCTTCCACCTCGTAGGCGCCAAGACGGGGCCGCAGCGCATCGTGCTCGTCGGGACGGGAACGCCGGCGGATGCGACCGCCGCCCTTCGCCGCGCCGCCGCGATCGCCGCGCGCCAGGCACGCGCCGCCGGCGCGGCGTCGCTCGCATGGTACGACGGCTCGACCAGCGGCGCGTCGATCGAAGCGGTGGCTGTGGGCATCCGAATGGGCGCCTGGGAATTCGCCGAGACCAAGACGCCGCCGCCGGAAGCCGACCGCCGCGCGAATCTCGAGAGCGCGACGATCATCGCCGGCGGAGACGCCGCGAAGGCGGTCGCGAGCGGTGAAGCGTTCGGCGAAGGCATCTCCCTCGCGCGCCGGCTCGCGATGATGCCCGGCAATCTCTGCACGCCGGACTATCTCGCCGACACCGGGCGCGAGATCGCCAAGCGTCACGGGATGGCCGTCACGATCCTCGGCCGCGCGGAAATGGAAAAAGAGAAATGGGTTCCTTCCTCTGCGTCGCGCAGGGGATGCCGGAGCAGGACCCCAAGCTCATCGTGCTCGAGCATCGCAAGGGCCCCAAGGGCGGAAAGCCCGTCGTGCTCGTGGGGAAGGGACTCTGCTTCGACACCGGCGGCATCTCGATCAAGCCCGCCGACAAGATGGAATACATGAAGTTCGACATGTGCGGCGGCGCCGGCGTACTCGGCGCGATGGAGACGATCGGCCGGCTCAACTTGCCGGTGAACGTCGTGGGCCTGGTCGGCGCGACCACCAACATGCCGAGCGGCACGGCGGTGAAGCCGGGCAATGTGGTGCGCAGTCAGCTCGGCAAATACATCGAGATCATCAACACCGACGCGGAAGGCCGCCTCGTGCTCGCCGACGTGCTGAGCTACGCGCGCCGCTTCGCCCCGGCGGCGGTGGTGGATGCCGCGACGCTCACCGGCGCATGCGTCATCGCGCTCGGCTACACCGCGAGCGGCGTGATGGGGAACGACGAGAAGCTCGTGCAGGAAGTCATCGCCGCCGGCAAGCGCGCCGGCGAGACGGGTTGGCACCTCCCGCTGTTCAATGAGTACAAGGAACTCATCAAGAGCGACGTCGCCGACATCAAGAATTCCGGCGGCCGCCCCGCCGGCGCGAGCACCGCGGGCATGTTCCTGAAGGAGTTCACCGAGGAATATCCGTGGGTGCATTTGGACGTGGCCGGCACCGCGTATTCGGAGAGCGATCTCACGTGGCTGCCGAAGGGACCGACCGGCGTGCCCGTTGGGTTCTTCGTGGAATTCGTGCGAGGGAGGGCCGGCTGAACGAGATGCACCGCCTGCGGCGATCGGCCGCGGGTCTGTTGCTCCTTGGCGCGTTCCTCATTGCCGGCGCTGCGCACGCGCAGGCCACGCCGGTCACTCCGCCTCCCGTGGTCCCGCCTCTGGCGCCGGCGCCGCCATCTATCAATCCCGCCGAGCCCGCGTCGGTGCCGCACGACACCGCCGCCGACAGTCTGAAGGTCAAGAAGGACTCGGTGGAGGCGCGATACGCGCAGGCCGAATGCCGCACCCGCTCGACATCGGCGAGTCGTACACCTGGGATCGCACGCAGCTCTTCAACACCGGCGCGCTCACGCTGGTGGACGTGCTGAATCGCGTCCCGGGGCTCACCGTGTTCCAGTCGGGATGGATCGCGTCGCCGCAGTACATCGCGTACCTCGGCAATCCCACGCGCGTGCGGATCTTCTATGACGGCGTGCAGCTGATGGTCATCGGCAACAGTCTGAGCAGTCCGCTCGATCTCGCGACCGTGCCGATCTGGTCGGTACAGCAGAATGACGCTCGAGCGCGGCGCCAATGAGATCCGCGTGTATCTGCAGACGTGGGCGGTCACGAAGACCACGACCGTCTCGCGCATCGACATCGTCACCGGCGATCTCGGCACGAACATGCTGCGCGGCTTCTTCGGCACGCGCTTCCAGAACGGCATGGGCGTTCAGTTCGGCGGGCAGGTGTACGGCACGATCAACGACGTCGTGATCGGCGGCGGGAACAGCAACGATCTCATGCTCAAGGTGGGCTGGGCGAAGCACGGGTGGAGCCTCGACGCGCTGGCGCAGCGTGAGAACGGCACGCGCGATCCGCAGATCGCGAGCACCATCCCCATCTATGTATATCCGTTCCTCGCGACGGGCATCCCGGGCGAGAACGGCAGCCGCTCGTTCGGGTCTCTCCGCGCGGGTTACGGGCAGCCGGACAGCGGCCGCTGGTTCGCGCAGGTGACGGCGAACCAACAGCAGATCGTGCAGCAGCTCGCCGGATCCATCAACATCGCGTACTTCCCGACCGACTCATTGCGCACGGTACAGATCGCCACGCAACTCATCGGCGCCGCGGGCATCAACCTCGGCCCGGCGCAGTTGAGCGGATCGGCGCGCTACCGCTGGCTGCCGCTGGGCACGAGCACGGAGTACACCGGCCGCGCGACGTTCGGCACGAAACTGCTCTCGCTCTCAGCGTTCGCCGACTACGTGACCGACAGCGGCGGGATCACGGATCTTTCAGCGCGCATCAATCCCACATCGTTCCTCGCGTTCGAAGGCGCGGTCGGATACCGGACCGCCACCGACAGCGCGGGCGGCAACGGGGTCTCGGGCCGCGTCACCGTGGGGGCGCGGCTGGGACGCGTCTGGATCCAGGTCGGGCGCGATGCAGCGTGACGCCACGGTGGTGCCCGGTCTCGTCACGTACGACACCGCGTACAAATCGGCGTCCTCCGCCGCGGCCACAGGCGCCATGATCTCCGTTCGCGGCAAGGTGGTGGAGGATGTTGGCGTGAATGCGTGGGTGGTGCGGTGGAACACGCCCGGGTGGTACCGCCCGCAGGTCCAGGCGCGCGGCGAGGTGTTCCTCGACACCGACTGGCTGAGCAAATTCCCCACCGGCCACTTCGGGTTCAAGGGCGCGTTCGGCGCGATGTACCGCACCAATGTGCTCTTCCCAACGGAGGCCGCGGTTGAGGTGCTCGATCCGAACGCGGTGATCGCCGTGCACAGCGCGGTGCTCTACAGCAACGTCGAAGTGCGGATCCTCGACGCGACGCTCTACTTCACCGCCACCTGGGCGCTCACCCCTCGTCCGTACGAACTCGTGCCCCAGTACGTGCAGCAGGCGCAAGTGTTCACGTACGGCCTTCGCTGGCCCTTCCTGAATTGATTACCGCCTTGCGACAGGCTAAGTTACAAGCTTGCCCATGATACGGAGCATGACCGGCTTCGGGAGCGCGACCGGGAAAGTGGGGTCGCGGCCTGTCACGGTGGAAGTCCGCACCGTGAACCACCGATTCTTCAATCCGAGCATCAAGCTGCCGTCCCTCCTCGCGCGTTGGGAGGGGGAGACGCGGGAATTGCTTCGGCAGGCGATCGCCCGCGGACACGTCACGCTCGTGGCGCGCACCGAGCGCGGCGCCGAGAATGGCCTGGTGATCGACGAGGCTCGTTTCGCGGACTACGTGTCGCGGTTGCGCGCGCTGGAGAAGAAGCACGGCTTGAACGCGGCGCTCGACGTCGCGACGGTGCTCCGCCTGCCGGACGTACTGGCATCGGATGCGCCGGAGGAAGCTTCGGGTGACGGTGTGGAATTGCAGGCGGTGGTGCGCGAGGCAGTCGGCGCGCTCACCGCAATGCGCGAGGCGGAAGGCGCGCGGCTGTCCGCGCTGCTCGCCGAGCGGCTGGCCGTGGTGGAGGAAGCGTTCGGCCGGATCGCGGCGCGGGCGCCCGCGCGGTTGGTGGCGGAACGGGAGCGGCTGCAGGCGTCGGTGAAGGAGATCTCCGGTGGCGTTGCACTCGACCCCGCGCGGCTCGCGCAGGAGATCGCGGTGCTCGCCGACCGGTTGGACGTGAGCGAGGAGATCGACCGGTTCCGTGCGCATCTGCACGCGTTCCGCGACACGCTGCTCGGCGCGAGCGGTGCAGGGGTCGGCAAGCGGCTCGGCTTCTTGCTGCAGGAGATGCTGCGCGAGACGAACACGACGGGCAGCAAGGCGCGCGATGCGGCGATGCTGCACGAGGTGGTGGCGGTGAAGGAAGAATTGGAGAAGCTCGCCGAGCAGGTGGAGAACGTCGAGTGAATCCGGCGTTCCCGGTGATCCTCTCCTCGCCCTCGGGCGGCGGCAAGACGAGCATCGCGCACGCGCTGCTCAAGCGACGGCCGGATGTCGGTTACTCGGTGAGCGCGACGACGCGCCCGCCGCGGGCCGGCGAAGTGCGATGGACGCGATTATCACTTCCTGTCGGCCGCCGAGTTCGCCGAGCGGCGCGGGGCGGATGCGTTCGCGGAGAGTGCGCAGGTGCACGGCATGTGGTACGGCACGTTGCGCTCGGAGGTCACGAGAGTGATGGCCGCGGGGAAGAAGGTGATCATGGACATCGACGTGCAGGGCGCGGCGCAGTTCCGCCGGGCCTTTCCGGAGACGGTCACGATCTTCGTACTACCGCCGAGCGGCGACGCGCTGCTCGCGCGTTTGAAGGAGCGGGGCACGGAGGACGCGGCAAGTCTCGGGCGCCGGCTGCGCAGTGCGCTCGCGGAGTTGAAGGCGGTGCCGGAATATCAGTACGTCGTGGTGAACGATCAGTTGGAGAAGGCCGTCGAGAGCGTCTCGGGCATTTTGGATGCCGAGTCGAGGCGGCGTGAACGGCTCACGGATCTGGAACGGGACCTCCGCTCGATCGTCGAGCGATTGGAGAAGGCCATCAACACGTAGCTGGAAAGGAGCTCACCAATGCAAGTGTTCACCCCGATCGAAGTCGCGCAGCGCACGGCCAACAAGTACCTCGGCGTGCTGGTGGCGGCGAAGTACGCGCGGATCATGAACGAGTTCCCGCGCATGGGCGGCGGCGGTTACGAGAAGAAGCTGACCACGAAGGCGCTCGAGGCGCTGACCACCGACGAGATCGACTTCCAGGTGCGCGTGCGCGTCGAACGCTAGCGCGCACCCACTGTGCGCCCCTTCGACGGCCGCCGCATCGTCCTCGGGGTCACCGGGGGAATCGCCAGTTATAAGAGTGGCTGGCTGGCGCGGCTGCTCGTGCAGGCGGGCGCCGAACTGGACGTGGTGATGACGCCGCGGCGCGCGGGAGTTCGTCGCGCCGGCCACATTCGAAGCGATCAGCGGGCGCCCGGTGCGCTCGGACATCTTCGCGCCCGGACAGGCGCTGGACCACATCCATCTCGCGCGCGCGGCACACGCGATCGTGGTCGCGCCGTGCACCGCCGATTTTCTCGCGCGCGCCGACGCAAGGGCGGGCGGACGATCTGCTCGCGGCGATCCTGCTCGCGACGCGCGCGCCCGTGCTGCTCGTGCCCGCGATGAACGACCAGATGTGGTCGCACCCCGCCACCGTGCGGAACGCCGCGACCGCCGCGGGACTCGGCTATCACGTGCTCGATCCCGCTACGGGTCCACTGGCCGAGGGCGACGCCGATGGACCTGGGCGCATGCCGGAGCCCGACGCGATCTTCGCGCAGTCGGCCGATCTCGAGCGGCCGTCGCTCGCCGGGAAACGCGTGATCGTGACCGCCGGCCCGACGCGCGAACCGGTGGATGCCGTGCGCTTCATCTCGAATCGCTCGAGCGGTCGATGGGCGTGGCGATCGCCGCGGCGGCGTGGCGGCGCGGCGCGGACGTCGCGCTCGTCGCGGGACCGCTCGAGGTCGAGCCGCCGAAGGGCGTGCGCACGATACGCGTCGAGAGCACGGAGGAGATGGCGCGTGCCGTGGGCGACGAGCTGCCGCGCGCCGACGCGCTCGTGATGGCCGCCGCGCCGGCGGACTTCCGCGCGGCGACGGTGGCGGACCACAAGATCAAGAAGGGCAGCGCCCCCGACGCCGTCGCGCTCGCGCCGACGGTGCGACATCCTCGCCGAAACGCGCGGCCTCCGCCGCAAGGGCGCGGTGATCGTCGGCTTCGCGCTCGAGACCGACGACATCCTGCAGAACGCGCGCGCGAAGCTCGAGGCGAAAGGCCTCGATCTCATCGTCGTGAACAATGCGAAGGAGGCGGGCGCCGGCTTCGGCGTCGACACGAATCGCGTGACGCTCATCGCGCAGGGCGGCCGCACCGAGGCGCTGCGAACTGATGGCGAAGACCGAACTCGCCGACGTGATCCTCGACCGCATGGAGGCGCTGCTCGGTGCGACGCTAGAGGAACTGCTCCGGCGCTATCTGGAACAGCGCCGCGACATGGGCGAGACGCGAGCTCGTGCTCGACGGTCTCACGGTGGAAGAAGTGATGAAGCTCATCGGCGCGAAGGGGGACGCCGCCGCGCCCGCGGCCAGCCGCCGGCGATTGGCGCGAAGCACTCACCGCGGCCGGCGCCGCATCACCGGCGTGCGCGCCGCGACCGCGCCGGTAGCCCGTCGCGATTTCCCCACGCCCGCGGCGTCCGCGTCGCCCGCTCGCTGCGGTTGAGCTCGGGCGCAGGTCTCGTCGTCGGCGGCGTCGACCGCGAACGTCTTCGCCGGCGCCATCGGCAGCGCAGCTACGCTCGACGACGATCAATACGCTCGTGCGCGCATGCTCCGCGTGCGATCTCCACAAGACCGCGAAGAACGCCGTGCCGGGCGACGGTTCGACCGCGCGCGCGACTCATGTGCATCGGCGAAGGGCCCGGCGCCAACGAGGATGAGACGGGCATGCCGTTCGTCGGGCAGGCCGGCCAGCTGCTGACGAAGATCCTCGCGGCCATCGATCTCAAGCGCGAGGAAGTGTACATCTGCCAACGTGGTCAAGCACCGTCCGCCGGGCAATCGCGTGCCGCTGCCGGCGGAGGTGAAAGCGTGTCGTCCATATTTGGTGCGCCAGGTAGAGATTATCCGCCCCGCTGTGATTCTCGCGCTGGGGATGTTCGCGGCGCAAGCCCTGCTCGAAACGACGGAAGCCCTCGGCAAGCTGCGGGGACAGGAGCATCGCTATCACGGTATTCCCGTGATCGTCACCTATCACCCCGCAGCGCTTCTCAGGAATCCCGCCTGGAAGCGCCCCACGTGGGAAGATGTCCAGCTCGCCCGTCGAATTCTCGATGCGCACCAGCCGGCGCGTGACCCCTTCCGTGATCGCCGGCCTCCGTACTCGGAAGAGGCCGAGACAGGCGGTGATGGCCGCGATGCTCATGGACCAGGATGCGATCCTGCGCGCCATGGAGCATCGTGGACGACACGATGTTCTATCGCGAGGGCCATCGCCGGCATCTTCCGCGCGATGCTCGTCGATCGCGGAGCGCGGCGACGTGGTCGATCCGCTCACGCTCGCGGACGAGTTGTCGCGCCAGGGCGAGCTCGAGGGCGCGGGCGGCAAGGACTACATCGGATTCCTGCTCGACGCCGTGCCGACGCGCGGCGAACGTCGAGTACCACGCGCGCATCGTGAAGGAGAAGGCGCTCCAGCGGCGCCTCATCGAGGCGTCGCACCGCGATCATCGGCGAAGCGTACGACGGCACGTCGACGGCCGCCGAGCTGCTCGACATCGCCGAGCACCGAAGATCTTTCAGGTCGAGCCAGCAGCGCGGCACGCAGGGCTTCACGCGCATCAAGGAACTGCTGTGGCCGACGATGGAGCGCATCGAGGCGCTCCAGCGCGGCGGCGGACGATCACCGGCGTGCCGACGCGGCTTCAACGATCTCGACGAGATCACGCTCCGGATTCCAGCCGTCGGATCTCGATCATCGTCGCGGCGCGTCCGTCGATGGGCAAGACGGCGTTCGTGCTGAACATCGCGCAATACGCCGCCGTCGAGAAGAATATTCCGGTGGCGGTCTTCTCGCTGGAAATGAGTAAAGAATGCGCTCGTGCAGCGCATGCTCGGCGTCCGAGGCGCGCGTCGATGCGCAGAAGCTGCCGCAAGGGACTCGCTGCGCGACGACGACTTCCCTCGCCTGGCGCGCGCCGCCGGCATCTCTCGAGCAGGCGCCGATCTGGATCGACGACACGGCCGGCGCATCACGCTGCTCGAGATGCGCTCGAAGGCGCGCCGGCTCAAGGCGACGCGGACGTCGGACTCGATCATCGTCGACTATCTGCAGCTCATGCAGGGCCCGGCGAACTCCGAGAACCGCCAGCAGGAGATCAGCCAGATCTCGCGCTCGCTCAAGGTGCTCGCGAAGGAACTCGACGTGCCGGTCGTCGCGCTGTCGCAGCTCTCGCGCGCGCCGGAGCAGCGCACCGGCGAGCACAAGCGCCCGCAGCTCTCCGACCTGCGCGAATCGGGCGCGATCGAGCAGGACGCCGACCTCGTGATGTTCATCTACCGCCCCGAGATGTACGAGGGACCTGACGCGACCGACAAGGATGGCAACGGCGGTCGCTGGAGGGCGCGCCGAGATCATCGTCGCAAAGCAGCGCAACGGACCGACCGGCACGGTCGCATCTCTTCTTCCGCAAGCGTACACGCGGTTCGAGAACTACACCGCGCGCTCGCAGGGCGCGTGAGCGCGAAGGCCAAAACGGTCTATCGCTGCACCGAGTGCGGCGCCGAGCATCCCAAGTGGGCGGGGCGCTGCGACGCGTGCGGCGAATGGAACACGCTCGTCGAAGAAATGATGACCGCGCCGGTGTCGAGCGGCGCCGCGCGGCGGCGCGCCGGCGCGGCGAGCCTCGGCGAAGGCGGCGTCGGTCGCGCGACGCAGCGCGTCGGCGCGGTGCAGGGATCCGAGTCGCGCCGCTGGACCACCGGGATCGAGGAATTCGATTTCGTCCTCGGCGGCGGGATCGTGCCGGGCAGCGATGGTGCTCGTGGGCGGCGAGCCGGGCATCGGGAAGTCCACGCTGCTGCTGCAGGTGGCCGCGCGACTGCAGCAGGCGGGCGACACGCCACGCTGTACGTGAGCGGCGAGGAGTCGCCGCTCCAGGTGAAGCTGCGCGCCGACCGGCTCGGCGAGAACGCCGGGCGACGTCGAGCTGCTCGGCGAGACGCAGCTCGAGACCGATTCTCGCGACCGGCGCCGCGATGGACGCCGCGCGTGCTGTTCGTCGATTCGATCCAGACGGTGTTCACCGGCGATCTCGAGGGCGCGCCGGGAAATGTTGGCCAGGTGCGCGAGTGCGCCGCGCGGCTCATGCGCTTCGCCAAGGAGACCGGCACGTCGGTGTTCGTCGTCGGGCACGTGACGAAGGGCGGCGGCATCGCCGGCCCGAAGACGCTCGAGCACATCGTGGACACCGTGCTCTACTTCGAGGGCGAGGGCACGCTCGACCATCGCGTGCTGCGCGCGACGAAGAACCGCTTCGGCGGCGTGGACGAGATCGGCGTGTTCCGCATGACCGCGGGCGGGCTCGATCGCGGTGGAGAATCCGTCGGCGCTGTTTCTCGCCGACCGCGCGACGTCGGCGACGCGGGCAGCGCGGTCACGGCGCTCATGGAGGGAACGCGCCCGATGCTCGTCGAAGTGCAGGCGCTCGCGGCGAAGGCGGGGTTCGGCACGCCGCAGCGCGTCGCGACCGGATTCGACTCGCGCAGGCTCGCGCTGCTGCTCGCGGTGCTCGACAAGCGCGCCGGACTTTCCTTCGCGCAGCTCGATGTGTTCGTCAACGTGGTGG
Organism: uncultured Gemmatimonadaceae bacterium; assembly: GCA_963737845.1. GTDB lineage: Bacteria > Gemmatimonadota > Gemmatimonadetes > Gemmatimonadales > Gemmatimonadaceae > DATKOH01. The sequence goes on from CAVTUD010000004.1 coordinate 169,367, forward strand.
GCGGAGTCCGCTGCAGGAACCGGCGGGCGATCTCGCCGTCGCCGCGGCGCTCGCGTCCAGCGTGTACGACCGCGCGCTCCCGCACGACGCCGTGTTCCTCGGCGAGGTGGGACTCGGCGGCGAAGTGCGGCCGGTGTCGCAGGCGGAGCGCCGCATCGGCCGAGGCGGCCAAGATGGGCATGCGCACGGTGTACCTCGGCGCGCGCGCCGTGCCCAAGCGCGCGCCGGGCGGAGTGAAGCTCGTCGGGTCGTGAAGACCGTGAGCGACCTCTTCGCGGCGCTCTTCCCGTGAGCGGCGCAACCGTGCGCGACGTCGGCGTCGTGATCGTCGCTGCCGGGAAGGGCACTCGCACGGGCAGCAAGGAACTGAAGCAGTTCCGCTGGGTGGCGGGCAAACCGATGCTGCTGCACTCCCTGCAGACGTTCATGGCGCGCGACGACGTGGCGCAGGTGGTGTGCGTGCTGCCGCGCGACTACTGCCGCCGACCCGCCGCCGTGGATCTTCCAATGTGACATCGACCGGCTGCTCCTCGTCGCCGGCGGTCGCGAGCGCAGGCGATTCCGTGCTCGAACGGACTCGAGGACATGCCCGCCGAGGTGCAGATCGTGCTCGTCCACGATGCGGCGCGGCCGTTCGTGGACGACGCCACGATCGTCGCGTGCTCGACGCGGCGCGCGCGGGCGATGGCGCGGTGCGCCGCGCTTCCCGTGGTCGACACGCTCAAGCGCACGACGGCCAGGGGCGATCGTGTCCGAGACGCTGTCGAGCGCGAAGAGATCTGGCGCGCCCAGACGCCGCAGGGATTCCCGCGCGAGATGATCGAACGCGCCCACCGCGAAGCACGCGGCGCGAACGTGCACGCGACCGACGACGCTGCGCTCTGCGAGCGCATCGGCTTGCCCGTGCGCATCGTGCGGGAAGCGCGCGCGCGCTCAAGATCACCGAAGAGTCCGACTTCGCGCGCGCCGACGCGATGTTCCGCTCGCAATGACGGACGGCCCACCGCGGTCCCATTCTGGTCGCCGGCCGAGGTCGAGGCGGCATCCCCGGCACGCATCGCGCATCTCGCGGCGCGCCGCGTGCTCGCGTACCCAACCGAAACCGTGTACGGCTTCGGCGGCGCGATCGACGCGACGTCGGTCGATGCGCTCGTCGCGCTCAAGCGGCGCCAGCCGGGCAAGCCGTTCCTGCTCCTCGTCGCCGAAGCGAGATGGTCGACGCGTCTGGATCTCATCTCGCCGGCGACGCCGCGCATCTCGCCGCGCGCCACTGGCCCGGGCCGCTCACGCTCGTGCTCCCCGGCGGCGAGCGGCGCGTGCCGCCGCGGCTGCGCGGCCCCGAGGGCGGTGTCGCGGTGCGATGGACGTCGCACCCCGGCATCGCGCGACTGCTCATGCGCGTACGGCGAACCGATCACGTCCACCAGCGCGAATCTGCCCGGCAGTCCGCCGGCGATGAGCGCGAGCGAGGTCACGTCGCAGTGGCCCGCGGCGGTGAACGCGCGGTGCACTGCGGGTGCTCGACGGCGGGCGCCTGCAACCGTCCGCGCCCTCCACGGTGATAGATTGCACGGGTAAGCGTCTGCGCGTGATCCGGCCCGGGGCCATTCCCTTGGCCATGCTCCGCGCCAGCGTGCCCGACCTGATCGGAGACCAGTGAGCCGCATGCGCATCCTGTTCGTGTGCACCGGGAATACCTGCCGCAGTGCGATGGCCGAAGCGATCGCGCGCAGGCTCGCGCCCGAACGCGGACTCACCGACCTCGAGGTCGATCAGCGCCGGCACGGCCGCATGGGAAGGCGCGCCCGCTTCGCGATGGCGCGCTGCTCGTGAGCCTCGAGAACGACATTGACTCTCGCCGCACAACGCGCGCCTGCTCACGCGCGATCTGCTCGACCGCACGGATCTCATCCTCGCGATGGGGCCGCATCACCTCGAACGCATCGAGGCGCTCGGCGGCGCGTGGGAAGACGCACCTGCTCACGTACGTTCAGCTCGCGCGGCACCACCGACCGCCCGATCGGCGACCCGTTCGGCGGCGAGCTGAGTCTGTACCGTGAGACCTTCGACGAGCTGGAGCGCGAGATCCGCCGCGCCTTCGACGCGGCTCGCCGCCGAGCGCACTCCCGGCCTCTCCTGATGCGCCGCCCGAGCGGCTGGTCCTGCTCGGCCACCCCGTGGATCATTCGCTGTCGCCCGCGTTCCAGAACGCGGCGCTCGCGCGCGCGGGCATCCCGCTCACGTACGGCACGCTCGACGTGCTCGCGCCCGACCTCGCGCGCCACGGTGCGATTGCTCGCCGAGGATGGCGCGGCGGGCAACGTCACCATTCCGCACAAAGAGGCGATGGCCGCATGTGCGACGCGCGCACCGCGGTGGCCGATCGCGTGGGCGCGGTGAACACGTTCTGGGTGGATGATGGCGGCCATCTCAACGGCGACAACACCGACGTCGGTGGCGTGATCGCGGCTGCTCGATCAGTTGCTCGGCGCGCCGCCGTCCGGGCGCATCGCGCTGCTCGGTGCGGGCGGCGCGGCGGCGGCGGTGCTCGCGGCGCTCGAGGGCAGGCCGGGATGCGACGTCACCGTGTACAACCGGAGCCCGGTGCGGTCGGCGAAGCTCGCCGAGCGCTTCCCGGTGGTGAACGCGCGTGACGGAGTCGCCGGAGGACGCGGTGCAGGACGCGACGCTCGTGATCAACGCATCCGCCGCCGGTCTCGAGGATGACGAGATGCCGGTCGCGATCGAGTCGCTGCGCTTCGACGCGGCGATCGCGGACCTGGTGTACCGCCGCGGCACGACGCCCTGGGTGCGCGCGGCGCGCGCATGCGGGCACCGCGCGGTGGATGGGCTGCCGATGCTGGTCGAGCAGGGCGCGCTCGCGTTCGAGGCGTGGTTCGGCATTCCGGCGCCACGCGACGTGATGTGGGACGCGGTGACCATGGAGCCGACCGATGCGCACTGAGTGGGGCGAGCTGCGGCGGCGGCCGGGTGGCTGGACCTTCTGTTGCCGCGGGCGTGCGTCGTGTGCGCGCGGCTCACCGATGCGCGCGACAGCCGCCTGGCCTGCGCGCACTGCTGGACGCGCGTGCGGCGTCTGCCGTCGCCGCGCTGCGAGCGATGCGGGCATCCCGGCACGCGCGATGCGTGTCGCGTGGTGCGAGACGCTGCCGCCGTACGTGCGGGCGGCGCGATCGTACTGCTGGGTCCCGGGCGGCACCGGCGGCGGGATCGTCCACGCGCTCAAGTACGGCGGGTGGCGCGCGACGGCCACGAGATGGGCCGTGTGATCGCGCAGCTCACGTGGCCCGCCGACGTCATGGCCGAGCGCGCGGCGTTGGTGCCGGTGCCGCTGGCGGCGGATCGCGAGCGCGAACGCGGCTACAACCAGAGCGCGCTGCTGGCGCGCGCCCTCGCGCCGCACTGGGGCGTGCCGGTGTGGGACGATGCTCTTGGTGCGCACGCGCACCACCGGCACGCAGACCCGATTGACACCGGAGGAGCGCCGCCGCAACGTTTCCGGCGCATTCGCCGTGGGCGTCGGATGCCGGAGCGCGGCTTCGCGGCGCGCACGTCATGCTCGTGGATGACATCATCACCACCGGAGCCACGCTCTACCGCGTGCGCCGCGGCACTCTTCGCCGGCGGGGCCCGCATCATCAGTCTCGTCACCTTCGGACGCGCGCCCGCAATGGGCGACCGCGCCTGACCCTCAGGAGCAATCGGAACGATGACCATCGAAGTCGGGATCAACGGATTCGGACGCATCGGCCGCCAGGTCGTGCGCGCGGCGAAGGAGCAGGGGATCGCGGACCTCGATTTCGTAGCGGTGAACGATCTGACCGACACGAAGACGCTCGCGCACCTGTTCAAGTACGATTCCGTGCACGGCATTCTCGAGGGCGAGGTAACGCGGCGGCGCCGCGAGCATCACGATCGACGGCGACGAGATGGAGGTCTTCTCGCACAAGGATCCGGCGCTCCTCCCGTGGGGCACGCTCGGCGTGGACCTCGTGCTCGAATCCACGGGGCGCTTCACGAACGCGGACGACGCGCGCAAGCACATCACGGCGGGCGCCAAGAGAGTGATCATCTCCGCGCCCGCGAAGGGCGAGGACATCACCGTCGTCATGGGCGTCAATCACGACAAGTACGACGCGGAAGAAGCACACCATCATCTCGAACGCGAGCTGCACGACGAACTGCCTCGTGCCGATGGTGAAAGTGGTGCGCGACAATTTCGGCTTCAAACACGGGTCGATGACCACGATCCACAGCTACACCAACGACCAGTCGATCCTCGACCTGCCGCACAAGGACCTGCGGCGCGCGCGGGCGGCCGCCGTCTCGATGATCCCCACGACCACCGGTGCCGCGAAGGCCACGGCGCTCGTCATCCCAGAGGTGAAGGGGAAGATCGATGGCATCGCGGTGCGGGTGCCGACCCCCGATGTCTCCTTCACCGATCTCGTGGCGGAAGTCGAGCGCCCGACCACCGTGGATGCGGTGAACGCGGCGTTCAAGAAAGCGTCCCAGGAAGGGCCGCTCTTCGGCTTCCTCGACTATACGGAAGAGGAGCTCGTGTCCGTGGACTTCATCGGCAATCCGTTCTCGTGCACCTTCGATGCCAAGTGCACGGCCGTGATCGACGGCACGCTCGTGAAGGTCACCGGCTGGTACGATAATGAGTGGGGCTACGCCTCCCGGTGCGTGGACCTGCTCCGGTACATTGGCGCGCGTCAGTGACCCGCGCGCTCACCGCCGCCGACCGGCGGCGCGACAAGATCGCGCTCGCGTTCCTCGGGTTGGGGGCGTTCCTGTACGCGGCCTCGTACCTCGGCATGCACACGATGGCCGTCGTGCCGATCGTGCCGGTGCCGGGTCATCCCGCCATCGCGCGCTTCACGCGACTCTGGCTGATGTCCCTCGCCGGCCTTGGCTTCATTGGCATCGGCGGCATCGCCATGGCGTGGTCCTTCGGGCGCTTCCATGCGCGGCGGCACGAGGCGCCCTGATGGCGAAGCGCACCATCAAGGACCTGCCGCCGGCGTCATTGCGCGGCAAGCGCGTGCTGGTGCGCGTCGACTTCAACGTTCCAATGGAAGGCGATCAGGTCTCCGACGACACGCGGCTGCGCGCCGCGATGCCGACCATCGACGCGCTCGCGGATGCGGGTGCGCGCGTCGTGCTGCTCTCGCATCTCGGGCGTCCCAAGGGAAAACCCGAGGCCAAGTACTCGCTCGCGCCGGTCGCGAAGAAGCTCGCGACGCTCACCGAGCGCACCGTGCGATTCGTCGCCTCCACCATGGATGACGCGGCGATCGCCGCGACCAAGGCGCTGGCCGACGGCGAGATCCTCCTGCTCGAGAATACGCGCTTCCTCGCGGGCGAGGAGAAGAACGACGATGCCCTCGCGCGCCAATTCGCGATGCTCGGCGATGTCTACGTGAACGATGCGTTCGGGAGCGCGCACCGCGCGCACGCGTCCACCGAGGGCGTCGCGCGCTATGTGAAGCCCGCCGTCGCCGGGCTGCTCATGGAGCGCGAACTCGCGTACCTCGGTGACGCGCTCGCGCATCCGCGCCGGCCCTTCGTCGCGGTGCTCGGCGGCGCGAAGATCTCGGGCAAGATCGATGTCATTGCGGCGCTGCTGCCCAAGGTGGACCGCTTGATCATCGGCGGCGCCATGGCGTGCACCTTCTTCAAGGCGATGGGATTCGAGACGGGGAAGTCGCTGGTGGAGGATGACCGGGTGCCGATGGCCAAGGAGCTCGTCGCCAAGTCCGGCGCCAAGCTGCTGCTTCCCGACGATGCGCTCGTCGCGCCGTCGATGGACGCGCCGGCCGGCGCGCACGCCGTCGCGCGCGATGCGATCCCGGCCGCGGAGGCGATGTTCGACATCGGCCCGCGATCCGGCGAGCGATTCACGCGCGAGATCGCCGATGCGAAGACGGTCGTGTGGAACGGCCCGATGGGCGTGTTCGAACGGCCGCCCTTCGACACCGGAACGCGCGCGGTCGCGAACGCGATGGCGCATGCGACCGGCGCGGGCGCCACGACGATCGTCGGCGGCGGCGACTCCGCGGCCGCGGTCGAGACGTTCGGCCTCGCCGACAAGATGAGCCACGTCTCCACCGGCGGCGGCGCGTCGCTCGAATTCCTCGAGGGGAAAGTGCTCCCCGGCGTCGCCGCGCTCGACGAGAGGGCCGCGTGAAGCGCCCGGTGTTCGCCGCGAACTGGAAAATGAACCTCGGCGCGCAGGACGCGCGCGCCTATCTCGCGCGCTTCTGCGAACTCACGGCGCCGCGCACCGACCGCACGTTCATTTCTTCCCGTCGGCGCTCTCGGTGGTCGTATCCGCCTATGCGCTCAAGGACCGCCCGGAGATGATCGTCGGCGTGCAAACATCCATGGGAGGACAAGGGCGCCTTCACCGGCGAGAATGCCGCGTTCATGGCCAAGGACGCGGGCGCGAGGATGGCGCTCGTCGGCCACTCCGAGCGCCGCCAACTCTTCGGCGAGACCGACGAGATGACCGCGAAGAAATGCGCGACGGCCTACCGCGCCGGACTCACGGCGATGCTCTGCGTTGGCGAGCGCCTCGAGGAGCGCGAGCGCAATACGACGCAGGCCGTGGTGCTCAGACAATTGAAAGCGGGCATCAGCCGCCTCGAGCCATCGCAGATCGCCACGCTGTGCGTGGCCTACGAACCGGTGTGGGCGATCGGCACCGGGCGCACCGCGCGGCCGGAAGATGCGACGAACGTGCACACCGCGATCCGGCGCGCGCTCAAGGAATCGATCGGATCCAAGAGCGCCGACATCCCCATTCTGTACGGTGGGAGCGTGAACGCCGAGAACGTTTCCGAGCTGCTCGCGGCCCCCGAGGTGGACGGCGTTCTCGTGGGCGGCGCGAGTCTCGAACCGGACGCGTGGGCGAAGATCGCGCAGGCTTGACCGGAGGTCGTAAGGTGCCTAAGCTTCGGTGCTTAGCTCGTTCCTACTCTCCCGCCGGATAAATGTACACGTTCCTCCTCGTCCTTCTCATTCTCGTGAGCGTCGTGCTCATCGCGGCGGTGCTCATCCAGTCCGGCAAGGGCAGCGGGCTCGCCGCCAGCTTCGGCGGCGCATCGTCGTCCAGCGACATCATGGGCTCGCACCGATGGCCACCGGGATCAGCAAGGCCACGTGGTACCTGGGCGGCGCCTTCCTGTTCATCGCGTACATGCTCGCGATCATGAGCGCGCGTCCGGCGGTGCCGAAGTCGGCGCTCGACAGCTCACCGCGCCGCAGACGCAAGCGCCGGTGCAGAGCGCTCCGGCGAACACCGCGCCGATCGTCCCGTTGCAGCCCGCGCCCACCGCGCCCGCTGCGCCGTCAAAGACACCGCCGCGCTGATCCCCTTGCCCGCGCTCGGCACGAATCCGGGGTTCCTCCTCCTTGAGGATGGGACCCTTTTTCGTGGCACTTTCGCATCGGACGCTCCGCTCGCCGTTGCCGAAGTCGTGTTCACGACGAACATGACCGGCTACCAGGAAGTGTTCACCGATCCATCGTACCGCGGCCAGATCGTCGTGATGACCGCGCCGATGATCGGCAACTACGGCACCAACGAAGAGGACCCCGAATCGGAGCGTGCGCAGGTCGCCGGCGTGATCGTGCGCGAGCTCTCGTCGCACCCATTCGAACTGGCGATCCAGCGGTGGCTTGCCAAAGTGGTTGACTCCGCACAAATCCCGATACTGCAAGACGTTGACACTCGGCGCCTCACGCGGCACCTCCGGCGCGGCGGCGTCATGCGCGGCGTCGTGGCTGCGGGCGAAGAACCGCGGGCGGATGCCGTTGCGGCGCTGCAAGCCTGTCCGTCAATGGAAGGGCTGGACCTCGCGTCGCGCGTGTCCACAGCGAACGTCGTACAGCTGGGGCGACGCGAGCGCTGCCAAGCATATCGTCGCCTACGATTACGGGATCAAGCGCAATATCCTGCGCCTGTTTGCAGAGAATGGTTGCCGAGTGACCGTCGTACCGGCGGAGACGCCGGCGGAGAAGCGATGGAGCTGGGGCCTGACGGCGTGTTCCTCGCGAACGGTCCCGGCGATCCGGCGGCGGTGAGTTATGCACCGGCGATCATCCGGACGCTCGCGAAGAAGGGGATGCCGGTGCTGGGGATCTGTCTCGGGCACCAATTGCTGGGTCTCACGTACGGCGCGCGACGGAGAAGATGCCGTTCGGTCACCGGGGCGGGAATCATCCGGTGAAGGAGATCGATACGGGACGCGTACTGATCACGTCGCAGAACCACGGATTCAGCGTGGTGGGCGGCGAGAAGGGGATCCCGGGAGCGCCGGAACTGCGCGTGACGCATGTGAATTTGAACGACGGCACGGTGGAAGGACTCCGGCATCGCGAACTGCCCGTCTTCGCGGTTCAGTACCACCCGGAGGCCGCGCCCGGGCCGCACGATGCGAGGCCGTTGTTCTCGGAATTCATGGAGGCGGTCGCTTCGAACAGTCGTTCCAGTCCGGCAAATGCTTGACACACAAGCAAGTAAGCCCATAGTTTCGTCGCAGGGCCCGCGGGTTGGCGGGCGATCTTTCCGAGGCCACGAATGACCAAAGCTGATCTGGTCGAGCGCGTTACGGCGCAGATCTCCCGTACGGCAGGCCCGATGATCTCGAAAAAGGACTGCGCGCGTGTGGTCGACTCCTTCCTGGATGCGATCAAGGACGCGCTCAAGGAGCAGCGGAACATCGAGGTCCGCGGGTTCGGCACGTTCAAGATCCGCCAGCGGAAGACGCGCATGGCGCGCAATCCGCGCACCGGATCGCCCGTAGAAGTCTCGGCGCGGCCGGTGCCGGTGTTCAAGCCGAGCAAGGAGTTGCGCGCCCTGGTCGCCGAGGTGACGCCCGAGGAGTTGGCGCAGGCGAAGTCGCGGGTTTGAGCACAGCAGACGTTAGACTTAGACGTTAGACGTAGACTACCATACAACGACGCATTCGACCTGCCAGCAGTATGGTCTAGGTCTGTTTAAGCGCCCCCCGGCCGGGGCGCTTTTCGTTATCATTAGAGCATGACTGTCACGGCGCTGCTCTTCGCCTCGTACGCCGACGCGCTCGGCCGTCCCATGGTGGAGCTCACGCTTCCGCCCGGGGCTACCGTGAGCGATGCGCTGGCCCGGCTTCGCGACCTGCCCGGCGGGACGACGCTGCCCGATGCGCCGCTCGTGGCGGTGAACCTGGCCTACGCTCGGGGCGACGCCGTGCTCGTGGCGGGCGACGAACTGGCGGTGATCCCGCCGGTGGCGGGGGGCTGAACGTGCGCGTCGCCGTCGTGTCCCGTCCGATCGATCCGGGCGCTCTCGTGCTCGAGGTGGGGAACATCGCGCACGGCGCGGTCGTGCTCTTCCTTGGCACGGTGCGGGACATGAGCGACGGCCGCGAGGTCGCCGGCCTGGAGTACCGTGCGTACGACGCCATGGCCCTGCGCGAGCTCGAGACGATCGCGGCGGAGGCCTGTGCGCGCTTCGAAACGGAAGAGATCGTCGTGGAGCATCGCACGGGCGACCTCGCGCTCGGCGAGGTGAGCGTGGGGATCGCGGTGTCGCACGCGCATCGCGCGCCGGCGTACGAAGCGATCGCGCTACGTGATCGAGCAGCTGAAGCGGCGCGTGCCGGTGTGGAAGAAGGAGGAGTACGCGGACGGCACGCGTGAGTGGGTGGACCCGACAACGCCGGCGGCGGAGGCGCGCTCATGAGCGAGGCGCTGCGCGATCAGTTCGGACGGAGCATCGAGTACCTCAGGATCTCCATCACCGACCGGTGCAATTTCCGCTGCGTGTACTGCATGCCGGCGGAAGGATTGGAGTGGCTGCCCAAACGCGACATCCTGAGTTACGAAGAGATCGCGGCGATCGTGCGCCAGCTCGCGCCGCTCGGCTTGCGGCGGCTTCGTATCACCGGCGGCGAGCCGACGATCCGTCCCGATCTCGCCGAGTTGATCGCGATGCTCAAGGCGGTGCCGGGCATCGAGGACATCGCGCTGTCAACTAACGGCGTGAAGATGCCGGCGCTCGCGGCGGAGCTGCGTGCCGCCGGCCTCGACCGCGTGAACATCAGCGCGGATAGTCTGCGCGCCGATCGCATCTCGGCGATCGCGCGGCGGAGCCTGGGTTTCGATCCCGTGACGGCCGCGCTGGCCGCCGAGCGGGCGGGGCTGTCGCCGGTGAAGCTGAACATGGTGGTGCTGCGCGGGGTGAACGACGACGAGGTCGAGGATTTCGCGCGGCTCACGATGGAGCACCCATGGCATGTGCGATTCATCGAACTGATGCCGGTCGGCGAGATGCGCGGATCTCACGTGGGAGCACGTGGTGCCGAGCGACGAGATCCTCTCGCGACTCGAGGCGATTGGCGCACTCGTGCCGGATAGCGGACCCGCTCGTGGCAACGGGCCCGCCGTCTATCACCGCTTCGTGGGAGCGCCGGGCACGGTTGGCGTGATCACGCCGATGACGCACACGTACTGCGGGTCATGCAATCGCGTGCGCCTCACGGCCGACGGCAAGCTGCGCACCTGTCTCTACGGCGATCACGAAGTGAACCTGCGCGACCCGCTGCGGGCGGGCGACGATCTGACGCCGCTGTATGTCCAGGCGCTCGCGAACAAACCGAAGGAGCATGACTTGTTGCAAATGAAGGTCGGAGGGCTGCGCGCCCTTTCGCAGGTCGGAGGGTGATCAACTACAGACTCTAGACTGAGACGTTAGACTTAGAATACAAATGCCGTTGCAGTCTAACGTCTCAGTCTAACGTCTAAGTCTGCAGTACCGACGCGGACTCAGACGTTACCCCAGATCGACAACTCTCACCTCACTTCACTCCCAGAATGCTCAATAAGATCACGGTTGTCGGCGCGGGTAACGTCGGTGCGACCACCGCGCAGCGGCTCGCGGAAAAGGAATTGGCGCGTCAGGTCGTCATGGTCGATGTGGTGGAGGGCGTGCCACAGGGCAAAGCCCTCGACCAATGGGAATCGGCGCCGGTGGAGCTCTTCGATTCGCGCGTGATCGGGACGAACGGCTACGCGGAGACCGCGGGTTCCGAGATCGTGGTGATCACGGCCGGCATCGCGCGCAAGCCCGGAATGTCCCGCGACGACCTCCTGAATACGAACGCGGGCATCGTGAAGGCGGTCGCCCTCGAGATCAAGAAGAGCTCGCCGAACGCGATCATCGTCATGGTCTCGAATCCGCTCGATGTGATGGCGTACGTCGCGCTCAAGGTCACCGGGTTCCCGCGCGAGCGCGTGCTCGGCATGGCCGGCGTGCTCGACACGGCGCGATACCGTTCCTTCCTCGCCGAGGCGCTGAACGTCTCGGTGCGCGACATCCAGGCGATGGTGCTGGGCGGTCACGGCGACACGATGGTGCCGCTCGTCTCGTACACGACGGTGAGCGGCATCCCGGTGAGCCAGCTCATGGACAAGGCAGCGCTCGACGCGATCGTGGACCGCACGCGGAACGGCGGCGCCGAGATCGTGAAGCACCTCAAGACCGGTTCGGCGTACTACGCGCCGAGCGCGGCGGCGGTGCAGATGTGCGAGTCGATCGTGCTCGACCAGAAGCGGGTGCTGCCGTGCGCCGCGTGGCTGCAGGGCGAGTACGGGATGAAGGATCTCTTCCTCGGTGTGCCGTGCGTGCTGGGTCGCAAGGGACTCGAGCGGATCCTGGACGTGCAATTGAGCCCGGAGGAGCGCAGCGCGCTCGAGAAGAGCGCGGCGGCGGTGCGGGAGCCGATGGCGGCCGTCGCGCTGTAGGGCTCCGTGACCCGCATCGCGCGCTTCTGGGGATCCACGGTCGGCAAGAAGGCCGTGATGGCGGTGACGGGCCTCATCATGGTGGGGTTCCTGGTGGGCCACATGGTGGGCAATCTGCAAGTGTTCATGGGCGCCGCGAAGCTCAACAGCTACGCGGCGTTCTTGCATTCGCTGGGTGAGATCCTGATGGGCGATCCGCGCGGTGCTGGTCGTGTCGCTCGTGCTGCACATTGTCGCGGCGGTGCAGTTGATCCGCATCGATCGCGCGGCCCGCCCGGTGGCGTACGCGAAGCACGAGACGCAGGCGGCGACGCTGGCCTCGCGCACGATGCGCTGGGGCGGCCTCGTGATCGGCATCTTCATCGTGCTGCACCTGCTGCATTTCACCACGGGCACGCTGCGGCCGGCGCCCTACGTCGCGGGGGATGTGTACGGCAACGTCGTGGGGAGTTTCGTGGTGCCGTGGGTGTCGGCGCTCTACATTGTCGCGATGATCGCAGTGGGGCTGCATCTCGTATCACGGCTCGTGGAGCGTGTTCCGCACACTGGGTGTCGCGCCGGCGTCGGAGCGTCCGCTTGCACATCGCATCTCGCTCGCGGTCGCGTTCATTCTCTGGCTCGGGTTCACGATCGTGCCGGTGGGCGTGCTGCTGGGGTGGGCGCGATGAGCGTCGACCTGAACGCGCGGATCCCGGCCGGACCGATCGACGCCAAGTGGGACCAGCATCGCTTCGAGATGAAGCTGGTGAATCCGGCGAACAAGCGGCGTACAAGGTGATCGTCGTCGGCTCGGGCTCGCCGGCGCATCCGCCGCCGCGACGCTCGCCGAGCTCGGCTACAACGTCAAGTGCTTCTGTTTCCAGGATTCGCCGCGCCGCGCGCACAGCATCGCGGCGCAGGGCGGCATCAACGCCGCGAAGAATTACCAGAACGACGGCGATTCGCATCCGCCGGCTGTTCTACGACACCGTGAAGGGCGGCGACTTCCGGTCGCGCGAGGCGAACGTGTACCGGCTCGCGCAGGTGAGCGTGAACATCATCGATCAGTGCGTCGCGCAGGGCGTGCCGTTCGCGCGCGAGTACGGCGGGATGCTCGCGAACCGCTCGTTCGGCGGCGCGCAGGTGTCGCGCACGTTCTACGCGCGCGGCCAGACGGGCCAGCAGCTGTTGCTCGGCGCGTACCAGGCGCTGGAGCGGCAGATCGGCGCGGGCAGCGTCACGATGTATCCCGCGCACGGAGATGCTCGACGTGGTGCGTCGTGGACGGGCGGGCGCGTGGCATCGTCGTGCGCGATCTCGTGACCGGCGCGATCAGTCGCACGCGGCCGACGCGGTCGTGCTCGCCACCGGCGGCTACGGCAACGTGTTCTATCTCTCGACCAACGCGAAAGGATGCAACGTCACCGCGACCTGGCGCGCGTACAAGCGCGGCGCCGGCTTCGCGAATCCGTGCTTCACGCAGATCCATCCCGACGTGCATCCCGGTATCCGGCGAGTATCAATCGAAGCTCACGCTGATGAGCGAGTCGCTGCGCAACGACGGCCGCGTCTGGGTGCCCAAGGCGAAGGCGACGCGCGCGCGCCGAGCGCAGATCCCGGAGGACGAGCGCGACTACTATCTCGAGCGGAAGTACCCGAGCTTCGGCAATCTCTCGCCGCGCGACATCGCGTCGCGTGCCGCGAAGGAAGTGTGCGACGAGGGACGCGGCGTGGGGCCCGGCGGTCGCGGCGTGTATCTCGATTTCGCCGATGCGATCAAGCGGCTGGGCAAGGCGGCGATCGAGGAACGGTACGGCAACCTGTTCGAGATGTACGAGCGGATCACCGGCGAGAATCCGTACACGCGTGCCGATGCGCATCTATCCGGCGGTGCACTACACGATGGGCGGGCTGTGGGTCGACTACCACCTGATGAGCACCATGCCGGGGCTGCTTGTGATCGGCGAGGCGAACTTCTCCGACCACGGCGCGAACCGGCTCGGCGCGAGCGCGCTCATGCAGGGCCTGGCCGACGGCTACTTCATCATGCCGTACACGATCGGCAACTACCTCGCGAGCAACAAGGTCGACGCCGGTCGACGCATCGCACGCGGCGTTCAAGGCGGCCGAGGCCGAGGTCGCGGCGCGCACCAAGCGCTTCCTCGCGATCAGAGGCAAGCGCACCGTCGACTCGTTCCATCGCGAGCTGGGGCAGATCATGTGGGAGGACTGCGGCATGGCGCGCAACGAGGCGGGGCTCCAGCGCGCGATCCGGGCGATCCCCAAGCTGCGCGAGGAGTTCTGGCGCGACGTGAACGTGCCGGGCAGCGATGCGGAGTTGAACCAGTCGCTGGAAAAGGCCGGGCGCGTGGCGGATTTCTTCGAGCTCGCCGAGCTCATGTGCCTCGACGCGCTGCATGCCGACGAATCTGCGGCGGTCATTTCCGCGACGAGAACCAGACGCCGGATGGCGAGGCGAAGCGCGACGACGAGAACTACGCTTACGCTGCCGCCTGGGAATACCAGGGCGATGGCAAGGTGCCGGTGATGCACAAGGAGCCGCTCGTGTTCGAGAACGTCCACCTCGCGCAGCGGAGTTACAAGTAATGAACCTGACGCTGCACGTCTGGCGGCAGCTTGGCCCGGAGGACGCGGGGCGGTTCGTGCGATACGAGGCGCGCGACATCAGCCCCGACAGCTCGTTCCTGGAGATGCTCGACGTCGTGAACGAGGCGCTCGTCCACGCGGGCGAAGAGCCGATCGCGTTCGACCACGACTGCCGCGAGGGCATCTGCGGATCGTGCTCGATGATGATCGACGGCGAAGCGCACGGCCCGCAGCACGGCACGACGACGTGCCAGCTGCACATGCGGCACTATCACGATGGCGACGAGATCTGGATCGAGCCGTGGCGCGCCAAGGCGTTCCCGGTGATCAAGGATCTCGTGCGTCGACCGGAGCGCCTTCGACCGGATCATCGCCGCGGGCGGATTCATCTCGGCGAGCACGGGCGGCGCGCAGGACGCGAACGCGATCCTGGTGCCCAAGAGTCGAGGCGGACACCGCGATGGATGCCGCCGCGTGCATCGGCTGCGGGGCGTGCGTGGCGGCGTGCCCGAACGGCTCGGCGACGCTGTTCACGGCGGCGAAGATCACGCACTTCGGCCGTGCTGCCGCAGGGACAGCCGGAGCGCTACCGCCGGCGTGACGGCGATGGTGGCGCAGATGGATCTCGAGGGGTTCGGCGGCTGCACGTTGCATGGGGAGTGCCAGGCAGCCTGCCCGAAGGAGATCTCGATCGATGTGATCACGCGGATGAATCGCGACTATCTCGTGGCGCAGGTGCGCGGAGGCGGCACGGAGTGAACGCGGTGCGACGCGGATGCGAAACGGGGTGCGGCCACGTCGGCCGCACCCCGCTGTGCATCGTGCATCGTGCGTCGTGCAGCGAGGCTTAGTGGTGCTTGGCCACGCGGTTCAGGCTCGGCCGCTTGTGCGCGGGCTTCTTGGTCAGGAACCGCAGGCTCGGGCTGATCGTCGGCGCGAACGGTTTGAGATTCGGCATCACATCCTCCGGGATCGTCGCACCGTTATCGACCTCCACGCTGTACAGGCCAATGTCGCCGAACGCGCTGCCGCCCACCGTCATCGTGTAGGTGCCGGGGTAGTTGAGGCGGACCCCGCCGCAACAATTGTTCCCGTCGGCGGTGAGTGTGGTCGCGACGGTGCTTGACCCTTCCTCCGAATTGTTCTCTTGCACGTCGCCGCCGCAGCCCTGATAGCCATAGTCACAATCGACACCCCAGCCCGGTCCGTAGATCTGGAACCCCGGATTGAACGCGTCGGATGAAGCGATGATGGTCTTCGTCTGGTTCGGGCCGATGACGATCGAGAACATTCGGTAGTACGTGCTGTCGTCGGCGAAGTTGGGCTCCTCGAGTACGCATTGCCCGACCGAAAGTGCGAACTCGGCCGCCGGCAGCGTGTCCGTGATGGGACCGCGCGGTGGATCGCAGCGGCGTGATTGCAGGACGTAGTTGGCCGTGTCGCCCATGTCGTATCCCATGACGCGCAACGAGTACGTGCCGTTCTCCGGCGCGACGAAGTGCATTCGTGCGAGAAATTCATCGGGCCTTCGTCGTCGCTGATCTGCAGCAACTGTTCATTGCCGGTGTTGGCATCCTTGCCGATGAGCTCGAGCACCGCGTCCCAGTTCTTGGTCACGGTGTCGCGCTGCAGGTTGAACATGTAGCCCTTGCCCTGCTCGAGGCGCACGTCGTACGACACGGAGTGCGTACTGTCCGCCAGATACTCCCAATCGTAGATGTGGCACGAGGCGTCGCCGAGGTGACCCGTCTTGGTGTCGTTGTCACCGATCGTGCCAGCGGTGCAGTTGCGCGGATCGGGGCCGGTGGCGTCGTTGCTGCTGCAGGCCATCAGGACCGCTCCCGCGGCCAGGAGCGCTAGCGCTGTTCTCATCGTGACCTCATTGTCGAGTGTTGGGGTTCGACTCTTAGAGCCGGGGCAGGGTCACGCCATGCTGGCCCTGGTACTTGCCTTTCTTGTCCTTGTACGAGATCTCCGGCGGCTCGTCGCCCTCGAAGAACAGCACCTGGGCGATGCCTTCATTGGCGTAGATCTTGGCCGGGAGCGGCGTGGTGTTCGAGATCTCGAGCGTCACGAAACCTTCCCATTCCGGCTCGAAGGGCGTGACGTTCGTGATGATCCCGCAGCGCGCGTAGGTGGACTTACCCACGGTCACGGTGAGCACATTGCGCGGGATGCGGAAGAATTCCACCGAGCGCGCCAGCGCGAAGCTGTTCGGCGGCACGATGCACACATCGCCCTCGAACTCCACGAACGACTTGGGATCGAAGTGCTTGGGGTCCACGATCGAGCTGAGCACGTTCGTGAAGATCTTGAACTCGCGGGCGACGCGCATGTCGTAGCCGTACGAGCTCACGCCGTACGAGATCACCCCGTCGCGCACCTGGCGGTCGGCGAAGGGCTCGATCATGCCGTGCTCGCGGGCCTGTTCGCGGATCCAGCGGTCTGACTTGATGGACATCGGGGCCGGGCAAGAGGGAGCTGGCGCGCCGGAGGGGAGTCGCGGCGCCGCGGGCGGGAATCTACCGCGCGGCGCAGAGCTAGGCAAAGCGCCGGGCCATAGGAAACTCCTGCGTTGACACTGCCGCCGCTCACGCGATACCTTTCGCGCGCGGAGTAAGGGAAATCGTCACCAGCGCCGGAGCCGGATGGTCAGCGACTACTTCCCGATTCTGATGTTGTTCGGATTCGTCGCCCTCAACGGGGTGATGATGCTGGCGTTGTCCGCACTGGTCATCCGCGCGCGGCCGACGCCCGCGAAGCAAGAAGCCTACGAGTCCGGCATCCCCACGCTCAGCGATGCCCGCGAGCGGTTCTCCGTGAAATTCTACATGGTGGCCATGCTGTTCATCGTCTTCGACATCGAGACGGTGTTCATGCTGCCGTGGGCCGCATACTATCGCGCGCTCTCGTGCGCCGTACCGCTCGCCGGCGGCGCGTGCCCCGCGGGACAACTGTCCTTCTTCGGGCTCGGCGAGATGCTCGTGTTCATCCTGATCCTCCTCGTCGGACTCGTCTACGTCTGGAAGAAGGGGGCGCTCCAATGGGATTGACCGTCAAGCCGGCGACTTCTGTCACGACCTACGATCCGGAGCAGAGCGAGAGCTGGATCGCCACCCGGCTCGACTTCCTGGTGAATTGGTCGCGCGCGAACTCACTGTGGCCGATGCCCTTCGGCACGGCGTGCTGCGCGATCGAGTTCATGGCCACCGCCGCCAGCCGCTTCGACCTCGCGCGCTTCGGCATGGAGCGCATGAGCTTCTCGCCGCGGCAGGCCGATCTGCTCATCTGCGCGGGACGCGTGCCGTTCAAGCTGGCGCCGGTGATCCGGCGCATCTGGCTGCAGATGCCGCAGCCCAAGTGGTGCATCTCGATGGGCGCCTGCGCGAGCACGGGCGGCATGTTCGACAACTACGCCGTGGTGCAGGGGATCGACACCATCATCCCCGTGGATGTCTATGTGCCCGGCTGCCCGCCGCGTCCCGAAGGGTTGATCTACGGCATCATGATGCTGCAGGAGAAGGTGAAGAAGGAACGGATGTCGAATACGGTCATCCGCAATGAGATGGAGCCCGATCCCGTGAGCGGCCTCTACATGGCGCCTGAAGCCATCGACGAACTCTCGGAGCCGTTCGGCAACTCCGTGAACCAGACGCGTTCGGCCACGTGAGTCACGCGATCTCGACGGTCATCCCCGGCAGCGCCGATCCGGGCGCGTCGGCGCCGGTCACGCCCAAGAACATCGCGCATCGCGGTGGCGCGGCCAATCCGAGTGCCGCGGCGCTGCAGCAGAAGTTCGGTGCTGCGGTGCGGCGCGTGGATGTCGTGTGGGGCGAGACCTCGGTGATCGTCGATGGCGCGCGCCTCCTCGAGATCGTGCGATGGCTGCACGACGATCCCACGCAGCGCTACGACTACCTGTCCGATGTGACGGCGGTGGAATTCCGCGACCCCGAGCAGCCACTCGAGGTCGTGTGGCATCTGCGGTCCATCCCGTTCCGGCGTTTCGTGCGGCTCAAGGTGCTGCTCGACCAGGGCGCGAAGCTCGACGTGCAGAGCGTGTGGCCCGTGTACAAGGGCGCCGACTGGCTCGAGCGCGAGTGCTACGACATGTTCGGCATCACGTTCAGCGGCCACCCGGATCTCAGGCGCATCCTGATGTGGGAGCAGTACCGCGAGGGTTTCCCGCTGCGCAAGGATTTCCCGCTGCGCGGACGGTTCTCGCGCGCCGAGCAGCTGCGTCAGGCGCTCGCGGCGAATCCGGAAGCGCGCTACTCCATGGAAGAGCTCTCGATCTCGCAGGCGTTCGAGGACCTCCCCGCCGAGATGCGCGAGCGGCTCAGCAGCGGCGAGAAGACCGGTGAATAGCCGATGACCACGAAACGCACCGTCGAGGTGGCGCTCGGCACGTCCGGGCTCGACGCGCAGGGACGGCCGCATCGCGCGCCGCTCACGATGAACGAGGGCGGCAACGTCATCACCATGGATCCGCCGGCGGCGCTCGAACCGGAGCTCGCGGGCGAGCACATGCTGATCAACATCGGGCCGCAGCATCCGGCAACGCACGGCGTGCTCCGCCTGGTGCTCGAGCTCGACGGCGAGACGGTCGTGCGGTGCATTCCGCACGTCGGCTACTTGCATTGCGGCTTCGAGAAGATCGGCGAGTACCGCCAGTACAACCAGATCGTGCCGTGGACCGACCGCGAGGATTACCTCAACTCGATCGGGAACAACGTGGCGTTCTCGCTCGGCGCAGAGCGGCTCTTCGGGATCGAGATCACGCCGCGCTGCGTCGTGCTGCGCGTGATCGCGATGGAGCTGTCGCGGATCATCTCGCACCTCGTGTGGCTCGGGACCACCTGCATCGACATCGGCGCGTTCACGCCGTTCCTGTGGAGCTTCCAGGAGCGCGAGAACGTCTACAACATGCTCGAGAGCTGGGTGGGCGCGCGGCTCACGACGAGCGCGACGCGCGTCGGCGGCATGGCGGCCGATATCCCCGATGGCTGGACCGAGCAGCTGCGCCATTTCGTGCAAACGTTCCCGAAGACGATCGACGAAGTGGACCGCATGCTCACGCGCAACGCGATCTGGATCGGTCGCACGATCGGACTCGGTGCGCTCTCGGCGGAAGAAGCGACGAACTGCGGGCTTTCCGGCCCGATGCTCCGCGCGAGTGGCGTGGCGTACGATGTGCGGAAGGATTTCCCGTACCTCGATTACGAGACGTACGACTTCACCGTTCCGGTGGGATCGCAGGGCGATGTGTACGACCGTTTCCTCGTGCGCCTCGAAGAGCTGCGCCAGAGCACGCGCATTCTCGCGCAAGCGCTCGAGCGGCTGCCCGACGGTCCGGTGAACAGCGCCGACCATCGCGTGGTGCTGCCGCCCAAGAGCAAGGCGATGAGCGACATGGAATCGATGATCCATCACTTCAAGCAGATCATGGAAGGCCCGCGTCCGCCGATCGGCGAAGCGTACGTCGCGGTCGAGAGCCCGAAGGGGGAGAAGGGCTACTACATGGTGTCGGATGGATCCGCGAAGCCGGTGCGGTGGCGCATCCGTCCGCCGAGCTTCGTGAACCTTTCCGCTATCCCGAAGATGGTCGAAGGGCATTTGCTCTCCGACGTCATCGCGATCAACGCGAGCATCGACATCGTCATGGGGGAGATCGACCGGTGAGCGCTCACGAGACCGCCGAGGCATACCGGAAAGTCTTCACCGGCGCGGCGCAGCAGGAATTGAAGGACATCCTGGCGCGCTATCCCACCAAGATGGCGGCGCTCCTGCCGGCGCTCTGGATCGTTCAGCGCGAACGCGGTTGGGTGAGCGACGATGGCATGGTGGAAGTGGCCGAGCAGTTGGAGCTCACGCCCGCATACGTGAAGGGCGTGGTCACGTTCTACACCATGTACCACCAGCATCCGGTGGGGAAGAACTTCATCCAGGTGTGCACCACGTCGCCGTGCGGCGCGTGCGGCGCGGAGAAGGTGGTGGAGGCGATGCTGAAGCACACGGGTTGCGGCGAGCTTGGCGCGACGTCGCCCGACGGGCGCTTCACGGTGATCGAAGTGGAATGTCTTGGCGCGTGCGGCTTCGCCACGCCGGTGATGGTGAACGATGAGTTCGTCGAGTCCGTGACGCCCGACAAAGTCCCCCAGCTGCTGAGCCAGTATCGCTAATGGGTTATCCGCATCGTTCGCATCCCAAGGAGACGCCGGTGCTCTCGAAGCACTTCGGCGATCCGCAGGCGAAGACGCTCGAGGGCTGGAAGCAGCGCGGCGGTTACCGTGCGCTCGAACAGGCGCTCGGCATGTCGCCGGCCGACATCGTGAACGTCGTGAAGGAATCGGGGCTGCGCGGCCGCGGCGGCGCCGGATTCCCCACGGGCATGAAGTGGTCGTTCATGAAGCCGGGCGACGGCAAGCCGCACTATCTCTGCGTGAACGCCGACGAGTCCGAGCCGGGCACGTTCAAGGACCGCGAGCTGATGCGCTGGACGCCGCACGCGCTCGTGGAAGGCGCGGCGATCGCGGCGCACGCCATCGGCGCGGAGACGACCTACATCTACATTCGCGGCGAATTCACCGAGTGCGTGAAGACGATGGAGGACGCGATCAAGGAAGCGTATGCCGCGGGCATCCTCGGCGCGCGCGCGATGGGCACCGGCCATCGTCTGGAGATGCACGTGCATCGCGGCGCGGGCGCGTACATCTGTGGTGAAGAAACGGCGCTCATGAATTCGCTGGAAGGCAAGCGCGGCAATCCGCGGATCAAGCCGCCGTTCCCGGCGGTCGCGGGCGTGTTCGGCATGCCCACCACGATCAACAATGTCGAAACATTGTGCGCCGTGCCGCACATCCTCTCGAACGGTGCGGCGTGGTACAAGGCGCTTTCGCTCTCGAGCCCCAAGAGCACGGGGAGCAAACTGTTCTCGGTGTGCGGCAACATCGCGCGCCCCGGCAATTATGAAGTGACGCTCGGATTCCCGTTCAAGGATTTCCTGTACGACCTGTGCGGCGGTCCGCTGCCCGGCCGGCGCTTCAAGGCGGTGATCCCGGCGGTTCGTCGGTGCCCATCCAAACGATGGAAGAGGCCGAGGCGACGCTCATGGACTATGAAGGGTTCGTCGCCAAAGGCACGATGCTCGGCTCCGGCGGCGTGATCGTGTTCGACGATTCGGTGTGCATGGTGAAGATGATCGCGCGCCTCGCGCGCTTCTATGCGCACGAGAGCTGCGCGCAGTGCACCCAGTGCCGCGAGGGAACGGCGTGGACCACGCGCATCCTGAACCGCATCGAGGCGGGCGGCGGCACGAAGCAGGATCTCGATACGCTGCTCGAACTGTCCGACAACATGACGGGCAAGACGATCTGCGTGCTGAGCGATTCCTGCGCGGCGCCGATCGTGAGCGGCATCCAGAAGTTCCGTCATGAGTTCGAGGCGCACATCAGCGGCAAGGCATGCCCGCTGAGCGCGGCGGCGGCCTGATGGCGGAGGCGGGCGTGGTGAACCTCACGATCGAAGGGCGCGCGGTGAGCGTCCCGGCCGGCACATCGATCCTCGAAGCCGCGAAGTTCGCCGGCGTGCTCGATCCCGCACTATTGCTACCACCCGTCACTGCCGATCGCCGGCGTGTGTCGCATGTGTCTGGTGGAAGTGGAGAAGGCGCCGAAGCTCGCGCCCGCCTGCGCGACGGCCGCCGGCGAAGGGCAGGTGGTGCACGTCTACTCGCCCGCCGCGCTCGAAGCGCGCAAAGGCGTGCTCGAGTTCCTGTTGATCAATCATCCGCTCGACTGCCCCATCTGCGACCAGGCGGGTGAGTGCGAGCTGCAGGACTATGTGTTCCGTGAAGGGCGGGCCGAAGGGCGGCTCGGACCGGAGCCGAAGCGATTCACCCCGGCGGAGGATTTCGGCGGCGACGTCATGTACGTCACCAACCGCTGCATCCTCTGCACGCGCTGCGTTCGCTTCATGGAGGACGTGGCGCACGACAACGTGCTGAACGTGAGCGAGCGCGGCGACCGCGCGGTGATCGGCAAGTTCGAAGGGCGCGATCTCACGAATCCGTGGGCCGCGAACGTGATCGATCTCTGCCCGGTGGGCGCGCTGGTCTCGAAGGATTTCTTGAACAAGGCGCGCGCGTGGGAGTTGGATCGCGCGCCGAGCATCTGCCCGGGCTGCTCGCAGGGCTGCAACACCACGCTCGAGACGCGCGACAACATGGTCGTGCGCATCAAGCCTCGGCAGAACGCCGACGTGAACCAGTTCTTCATCTGCGACACCGGCCGCTTCGATTACCGCGGCTACAATCGCACCGACCGGCTCGAAGCGCCGCTCGTGAAGCATCACGGCGACCGCCTCACCGCGGCCGATTGGGAGACCGCGCTCCGTGCGGCGGCCATGCACATGAACGGCAAGCGCGTGCACGCCGTCGTGGATCCGAAGCTCTCTACCGAGTCGCTGTGGATGATCTCACGGCTGGTGAAGAAGACCGGTGGCCGCGGCGCGTTCCGCGTGCAACAAGGCGCGGAGGCGCCGCTGCCGGGCGTACCCGATCTCGCGCTGCGCGCCGAGCGCGCGGCCAACGCGCGCGCGGCGGAACTATTCGGCTTCGCGCGCTCGGATCGCCCGCTCGATGGGATCCAGCAGGGCGACGTGCTCCTCGTGGCCGGTCACGACCTGACCGATGCGGACAGCGCCACCATGGCGCGCGCCGGCGCGGTGATCGTCGATCGGGACGCATCTCACCGAGGCGATGCGGAGCGCGATCATCGCGCTGCCGGCCACGAACATGGCGGAGGAGGATGGGACGTTCGTGAACCTCCGCGGTCGCGTGCAACGCTATCAGCAGGCGAAGGCCGCGCCGGGCATGGCGCGCCCCGTCTGGTGGGCGATGGCCGATCTGCTCGCGTATCTCGGCGAGAGCGCGAACTACTTCACCGCGAGCGACGCGTTCGCCGCGCTCGCCGCGGCGCGCGGTGAGTTCTCGGGCATGAACTACGGGAGCCTCGCCCTTTCCGGGCGCGTGCTCAACGGCGCGGCGGCTCCGGTGGGTGCGGCGTGATGACCGGATCCTTCGCGCTGCTCGCGATGCAGCAGTACTGGGACTCGAACGTCGTGGTCACGGGCGTCCCGTGGCTGATCGCGTCGATCGTGAAGATGCTCATCGTGTTCACGATCCTCATGGTGGGCGTCGCGATGCTCACGCTCGCCGAGCGCAAGATCTCGGCGTGGATCCAGGACCGCTACGGCCCGAACCGCGTGGGGCCGAGCGGCCTGCTGCAGCCGGCAGCCGACGGGCTCAAGAACATCATGAAGGAGGAGACGTACCCCGACGGCGCGAACATGGCGCTCTTCATCCTCGCGCCGCTCCTGTCGTTCATTCCGGCGCTCATGACGTTCTCGGTGATCCCCTTCGGCGCGCCGTGGCCCACGCGGTGGGGCTACGTGCCGCTCGTGATCGCCGATGTGCCGATCGGGTTCCTGTTCATCATCGCGATCTCGTCGATCGGTGTGTACGGCGTGGTGCTCGCAGGGTGGAGTTCGAACAACAAATACGCGCTGCTGGGCGGCCTCCGCTCGAGCGCGCAGATGGTGAGCTACGAGATCGCGATGGGCATGTCGCTCGTGACGGTGCTCCTGCTGTCGGGCAACGTGTCGCTCGGTGCGGTCATCCGATCAGCAGACAGACGATGGGCTGGAATTGTTTCCCGCTGCTCATCGGGATGTTCATCTTCCTCGTGGCGGGTTTCGCCGAGACGAACCGGCTGCCGTTCGATCTGCCCGAAGCGGAATCGGAGTTGATCGCGGGTTATCACACCGAGTACAGTGCGATGAAGTTCTCGATGTTCTTCATCGCCGAGTACTCGAACATGGTGACCGTGTGCGCGCTCATGGTCACGCTGTTCTGGGGCGGCTGGGACATCCCGGGCACGCAGTGGGACAACCTGCCGCCGTGGACCGTGCTCAAGAGCCTCGCGACGATGGCGTTCTTCGCGGGCAAGATGGTGTTCTTCCTCTTCTCGTTCATGTGGGTGCGGTGGACGCTGCCGCGCTTCCGATACGATCAGCTCATGTCGCTCGGGTGGCGCTTCCTGCTGCCGCTCGCGCTCGGTTACATCACGATCACGGCGACGACGATCCTCGCGCTCGATGCGCTTGAGATCAACCGGGCCGTGCCGTCGAGCGGCGTGCTCTATCAGCTCGGCATCTCGCCGTTCTGGGGCATCATGGGCGTGCTCAACGTCCTGATGGCCATCGGCGTGTTCTTCATCCTCGACCGCGGGCGCATCGTGAGTCCGGCGTACTCGCGCATCTCCATGCGCCAGCTCGCCGCGCTGCGGTCGATGAGCGTGCCGTCTCCCATCTCCCCGCCGGCGCCGGAGCGCGACTGATATGCCGATCCAGGTGAAGGTCGTTCCGCGGCCGATCCCCGATGCGAGCTACGTGCGTGCGATGCTGAGCGGGCTCGCGCTCACCTTCAAGCACATGGTGAATCCGCACAAGGTGACGCTGGAGTTCCCCGAGCAGAAATGGGATCTCTCGCCGCGCTGGCGCGGCACGCACCGGATGCTCACCGACGAGACGGGGAAGGCGAAGTGCGTCGCATGCGGACTCTGTCCTCAGGTGTGCCCCGCGAACTGCATCAAGCTCGTGCCGGGCGAGGATGAGGAAGGGAACCGCTATCCGCTCGTCTACGAGATCGATGAGTTCCGCTGCATCTTCTGCGGCTATTGCCAGGAAGTGTGCCCCGAGGAGGCGATCCACGTGGGGCGGCACTATGAGAACGCGGAGTACAGCCGCGACAGCTTCGTCTACGATCTGCCGCGGCTGATGGCGCAGACGCATCCGGTGTCGGAACTGTGGGATCCCGCCTACCCGAAGGGCGAATGAACCACGGTCTGGTCTTCCAGTTCCACTTCTATCTCTTCGGCATCCTCGCGGTGGCGGGGGCGCTGGTGTTCGTCACGCGCAAGAGTCCCGTGGCGGCCGCGCTCTGGCTGGTGAACGTGATGTTCTGCATCTCGGCCATGTTCCTCATGCTCGATGCGCAGTTCATCGCGGCGATCCAGGTGCTGGTGTACGCCGGTGCCATTATGGTGGTGTTCATGTTCGTGGTGATGCTCCTGAACCTGGGCAACGCGTCGGACATCGCGGACCTGCGCGGCCGCGGCGTACGCATCACCGCCGGGATCGTGGGGCTGGCGATGCTCGCGGAGGTGCTCGTGCTCGCGCGCGCCAAGCTGCCGCCGCTGCTGGACGCGCCGCTGGCCAATGCGAACGTCACGACGGCGATCGCGGGCCCGCTCTTCCGCGAATACTTGCTTCCCTTCGAACTCACGAGCGTGCTGCTCCTCGCCGCGATCGTCGGCGCGGTGGTGCTCGCCAAGCGGAGGGTGTGAGCGATGGTCACCGAAGCGATCTTCTTCTCCGCCGTGCTGTTCGTGATCGGGGTCGTGGGCGTGCTTACGCGCCGCAACGCGATCGTGATCTTCATGTGCGTGGAGCTCATGCTGAACGCGGTGAATCTCTCGTTCGTGGCGTTCTCGCGACTGCACGGCGTGGGCGGCCAGGTGTTCGTGATCTTCGTGATGACCGTGGCGGCGGCCGAGGCCGCGGTGGGATTGGCGATCATCATCTCGATCTTCCGGCACTATGAGAGTGTCGACCTCCGCAACATCAATCTCCTGAAAGGGTGATGCCTCTGCCGCTCCTTCTCGCTGTGGCGGGGACGCATCCCCTGGTGGGGACCGCCGCGGATTGGCTCTGGCTGCTGCCGGTGCTGCCGCTGGTTGGTTTCGCGCTCAACGGCCTGCTGGCGGTGGCCGGCTCGTGGCATCCCGGGCCGGCCGATCCGTCGGCCGCTCCGCATGGCGAGGCATCGCACGGCGAGAGCGCAGGGCACGGCGACGATCACCACGCGCCGGCGCGTCACCGCTTCGCCACCGCTGCGACGGTCATCGGGCCCGCGGTGCTCATTGCGTCGTTCGGCTTGGCGCTCGCGATCTTCGCCGCGATGCGCGGCGCCGGTGATCTGCATCAGCCGCTCATTCAGAAGTACTTCAGCTGGATGCCGGTGGGCGATCTCCAGATCGATTTCGCCTTCCAGCTCGATCAGCTCTCGATGGTGATGGTGCTGGTGATCACCGGCGTCGGCAGCCTGATCCATCTCTTCAGCATCGGCTACATGCAGGCCGACCCGGGGTATCCCCGCTTCTTCGCGTATCTGAATCTTTTCGTCGCCTTCATGCTGGTGCTGGTGCTCGGCGCGAGCTATCCGGTGCTCTTCATCGGATGGGAGGGCGTGGGGCTCTGCTCGTACCTGCTGATCGGCTTCTGGTTCAGCGACATGGCGAACGCCGACGCCGGCAAGAAGGCGTTCATCGTGAATCGCATCGGCGATTTCGGGTTCCTCGTCGCGATGTTCATGCTGTGGGGCAATCTGCACGCGCTGGACTTCGTGGGCGTGCAGGCCGCCGCGCCGGCGCTCGAGACCGGCGGCGCGCTCGTCACGGCGATCTGCCTCTTCATGTTCCTCGGATGCACGGGCAAGAGCGCGCAGATCCCGCTCTACACCTGGCTCCCCGACGCGATGGCGGGTCCGACGCCGGTGTCCGCACTGATCCATGCGGCGACGATGGTGACGGCCGGCGTGTATCTCATCGCGCGGAGCGGCTTCTTGTTCGCGATGGCGCCGGTGGCGGGCCTCACGGTGGCTGCGGTGGGCGGACTCACCGCGCTCTTTGCGTCCACCATCGCGCTCAAGCAGTGGGACATCAAGAAGGTGCTCGCGTACTCCACCGTGTCGCAGCTCGGCTACATGTTCGTGGGCGTGGGCGTGGGCGAGTACGCGGCGGGGATGTTCCACCTCATCACGCACGCGTTCTTCAAGGCGCTCCTGTTCCTCGGCGCCGGCTCCGTGATCCACGTGATGCATGCGGCCTATCACGAGTCGGGCAGCCACGACGATGCGCAGGACATGCGCAACATGGGCGGCCTCAAGCAGTACATGCCGTGGACGTTCGGCCTCATGTGGATCGCGACGCTGGCGATCTCGGGCATCCCGGTCTTCTCGGGGTTCTTCTCGAAGGACGGGATCCTCGCCGCGGCGATCGAGCGCTCCGAGGGATCGAGCTTGGCGGAGGCGAGCCTGCTCGGCATTCCGGGGCACGCGGTGCTCGTCGGCGTATATGCGATGGGCCTCGCGGCCGCGCTGCTCACGGCGCTCTACATGACGCGGCTGATGTTGTACACGTTCCACGGGCCGAATCGCACCGGCGAGAAGGAACGCACGGCGATGCACGAGGCGCCGTGGATCATGACGGGGCCGCTCGTGGTGCTCGGCATCCTCGCGGCCACCGGCGGCTGGCTGAACATCCCCGAGTTGCTGCACGCGCTCGGGCCGGTGGGGCTGCTCGAGCATTGGCTCGCGCCCGTGACTGGTGCCGCGACCGCGGCGGTCGGTGCGGCGGGCGAGATGAGCGCCGCCACCGAGTGGATGCTCATCGGCGCCGCCGTCGCGATCGCGATGAGCGGCATGGCGATCGCGTACGTGAAGTGCAAGCCCGCGGTGCTCGTGCCGAAGCGCATGGCGCGCCCGGAGACAGGCTTCGGTCTCGTGCTCGAGAACAAGTATTACGTGGACGAGATCTACGACACGGCGATCGTCGAACCGATCGTCGACGGATCGCGCGTCGTGCTCTGGAAGGTGTTCGATCAGGGGATCATCGATGGGTTGTTCGTCAACGGCGCCGCACTCCTGTCGCGCGCGCTGGGCTGGATCGGGTCGCGGCTGGAGACCGGTCAGTTGGGCGAGTATGCCTGGGCGCTCGCGCTCGGAGCGATCGCCGTCATCGCCGCCTTCATCCGGTTCTGACCCATGCGTGAATTCCTGGCCTCTACCGGATACGCATACTGGGTGCTGCCCGCGCTGCTCATCATTCCGCTGGTGGGGGCGGCCGCGCTGTTCCTCATGGGCGCCTTCGCGCGTGATGACGGCGGCATCGAGCAAGCCGGCTTGGCGCGCTGGATCGCGCTCCTGACGTTCCTGGCGGAATTCGTCGTGAGCATGGGGCTCTGGTGGACCTTCGATCCGATCTCCCGCGACTGGCAGAGCTACCGCAGTTTCGAGTGGATCCCCACGTGGCACGCGAACATTGCGCTCGGCATCGACGGGATCTCGCTCTTCATGATCCTGTTGACGACGTTCCTCATGCCGCTCGTCGTACTCGGCGGGCTGGACGAGCGTGCGCAAGAAGTTGCGCACGTACTACGGCCTCATGCTCGTCCTCACCACCGGCATGCTCGGCGTGTTCATGGCGCTCGACATGCTGTTGTTCTACGTGATGTGGGAGATCATGCTCGTCCCGATGTACTTCATCATCGGCATCTGGGGCGGGGAACGGCGCATCTACTCCAGCGTGAAGTTCTTCATCTACACGATGATCGGGTCGCTGCTCATGCTGGTCGCGATCATCTACATGTGGAACGCCGCCGGCCAGAATTTCAGCTATGACATGATGCGCACGCTGGCGTTCGGGCCCCGCACATCATTGCTGCTGTTCACCGCATTCGCCCTCGCGTTCGCGGTGAAGGTGCCGATGTTCCCGTTCCACACCTGGCTCCCCGACGCGCATGTCGAGGCGCCGACCGGCGGCTCGGTGGTGCTGGCGTCCATCATGCTGAAGATGGGCACGTACGGGTTCCTGCGATTCGCGGTGCCGTTCTTCCCGATGGTCGCGTTCACGCCGTGGGTGCGCGACCTCGTGCTCGTGCTCGCGGTGATCGGCATCCTCTACGGCGCGCTCGTCGCGCTCGTGCAGCCGGATTTCAAGAAATTGGTCGCGTATTCCTCGGTGAGTCATCTCGGCTTCGTGATGCTCGGCATCTTCGCGTTCAGCGTTCATGGAGTGCAGGGCGCACTGATGGTGATGATCAATCACGGGATCTCCACCGGCGCGCTCTTCCTGCTCATCGGCATGCTCTACGAGCGGCGGCATACGCATCTCATTTCGGCGTTCGGCGGGATCACGAGCGTCGCGCCGCTCTTCGGTGCGTTCCTCGTGCTCGTCTCACTCTCGAGCATCGCGCTCCCGGGCACGAACGGCTTCGTCGGCGAATTCCTCGTGCTCCTCGGCGCCTTCGAGACGCAGCCGATCTTCGCGCTCCTCGCGACGACCGGCGTCATCTTCGCGGCGGCGTATCTGCTGTGGGCGATCCAGCGCGTGCTCTTCGGCAAGAACACGAATCCTGACAACGCGCATCTGCGCGATCTGAACTGGCGCGAGCTGACCATCATGGGTGTGCTCACGGTCACCATCCTCTGGCTCGGACTGTATCCCAAGCCGGTGCTCGACCGGATGCAGCCGGCGGCGGAACGGTTCGTCCGCATGGTGGAGCAGACGCCCGGGCCGACGGTGAACGGCCGGCGGGGGGTGCGCTAGATGACATTCGACCTCTCGATCCCCTCGCAGCTCGCCGCGGCGCTCACGCCCGACCTGATCCTGATGGCCGGCGCGATGGCGCTGCTGTTGATCGTGGTGTGGGGCGCCGAGACCGCCGAGCGTCACCGCCTTGCGGGCCGGCTCGCGCTGCTCCTCTGCGCGCTCACCGCCGCCGCCGTGATCTGGATGGCGCAGAGCGATGTATCGGCCGGCCCCGGCATGATCGCGGTCGATAATTTCCGGTGGGTCGTGGATCTGCTCATCCTGCTCGCGACCGCGATCACGATCTCGCTTTCCATGGATGAGAACCGGCGCGACGGCATCGTGCTCGGCGAAGGCTACGTCATGGTGCTGTTCGCGGCGGCGGGGATGATGGTGCTGGCGGCCGCTCGCGATCTCGTGCTCGTCTTCCTGGGCATCGAACTGATGTCGATCGCCGTGTACGTGCTCGCGGGACTCAACCGCCGGAGCGCGCGCG
Organism: uncultured Gemmatimonadaceae bacterium; assembly: GCA_963737845.1. GTDB lineage: Bacteria > Gemmatimonadota > Gemmatimonadetes > Gemmatimonadales > Gemmatimonadaceae > DATKOH01. The sequence goes on from CAVTUD010000004.1 coordinate 199,691, forward strand.
CGGCCGAGGCGTCGCTCAAGTACTTCCTGCTTGGCGCCTTCGCGACGGGCTTCCTGCTGTACGGTATCGCACTCGTATACGGCGCCACCGGATCCACGCAGTTCAACGTGATCGGCGCAATGCTGAGCGGCGCACGGATGCCCTCGGTGGTGATGCTGCTGGGCGTCGCGATGCTCGTCGTGGGATTCGGCTTCAAGATCGCGGCGGTGCCGTTCCACATGTGGACGCCGGATGTGTACGAGGGCGCGCCGACGCCGTTCACCGCTTTCATGGCGGCGGGCGTGAAGACCGCCGCGTTCGCGTCGCTCATTCGGCTGTGGATGGAGGCGTTCCCGGGGATCCGCATGAGCTGGATCCCGGTGATCTGGTGGCTCGCCGCGGCCACGATGATCTTCGGCAATCTCGTAGCGCTGCAGCAGAAGAACGTGAAGCGCATGCTCGCGTACTCGAGCATCGCGCACGCCGGATATCTGCTCGTGGCCCTCTCGTCCGCGTCGCTGGCGGCGACATCCACGCTCGTCTTCTACATGATGGCCTACACGCTCGCCACGATGGGCGCGTTCGCGGTCGTCGTCGCGGTGAGCCGGCCCGGCGGACACGGCCAGCGCGTGAGCGATCTCGAAGGCCTCTGGCAGTCGAATCCATGGCTGGCCGCCGCGATGGCGGTCTTCATGATGTCGCTGCTGGGCTTTCCGATCGCGGGCGGCATGGGCTTCATTGCCAAGTGGTACGTGCTGAAGACGGCGCTCACCGGAGCGGTGCCGCAGCCGTCGCTCGCAGTGATCCTGGTGCTCACCAGCGTGGTGTCCGCCGGCTATTACTTGGGGATCGTGGTGACGATGTTCATGAAGCCGCTCGCGCCCGATGTGCCGCGCGCCGGCCCGACGCCGCGGCTCACCGGGTGGGTGATCGGGATCGCCGCGGTCGCGATATTGGTCTTCGGCCTGTGGCCGGACCGGCTCCTGGTATACTCGGTCCGCAGCACGCCCTCCGCGGCGCATTTGCAGGGGCCCACCGCCGCCGCTCCTCCGCTCGCGCCGCGCTGACGCTCGCGGCCGCCTCCGCGCGGCCGTGCGGCGCGACTACGCCAGATGTCTCTCGACCCGGGGATCTTCCGACAGTACGACATCCGCGGCATTGTCGGCTCGGAGCTCACGGAGTCCACCGCGGCCGCGGTCGGACGCGGCTTCGCGGAACTGCTTCGCGCGCGGGAAATAGCCGGGGCTGTAGCCGTGGGACGCGACAATCGGCCGAGCGGCGGCGCACTGCGCGAGGCGCTCGTGGAGGGACTGCGGGCGAATGGCCGGGACGTCGTGGACATCGGCGTCGTGCCGACGCCGATGCTCTACTGGGCGCTGCACACGTTGCCCGTCGCGGCCGGGATCCAGATCACCGGCTCGCACAATCCCAGCGAGTACAACGGATTCAAATTGTGCGTGGGTCATGATTCGCTCTATGGCGACGGGATCCAGGACCTCTATCGTCGCGCCAGCGCGCCGGCATCCTCGGGTGCGGCCGCGCGGGGCGCGCTCACGCACGAAGCGATCCTCGACCGCTACGTGGCCGATCTCCTGGCGCGCACTGGAAAACTGGCTCGGCCGCTGAAGGTGGTCGTGGACTGCGGCAATGGCGCAGGAACGGTCGCGGCGCCGGCGCTGTTCAACGGGCTCGGTGTGAAGTGGACGTGCCTCTTCTGCGAGAGCGACGGCACCTTCCCGAACCACCATCCGGATCCCACGGTCGTGGAGAACCTGCAGGATCTCATTCGCGCCGTGAAGTCCGAGCGCGCCGACATCGGGATCGCATTCGACGGCGACGCCGACCGCATCGGGATCATCGACGAGACCGGCGGGATCATCTGGGGCGATCACTTGCTCATCCTGTACGCGCGCGATGTCCTGTCGCGCACCGGTGCGGGGCAGAAGATCATCTTCGACGTGAAGTGCTCGCAGGCGCTCCCCGAAGAGATCGTGCGCGCGGGCGGCGAGCCGCTCATGTGGAAGACCGGCCACTCGCTCATCAAGGAGAAGATGAAGGAGACCGGCGCGCCGCTCGCGGGCGAGATGTCCGGCCACATGTTCTTCCGCGAAGGATTCTACGGCCACGATGATGCGCTCTACGCCGCCGCGCGCATCCTGCGTATCGTCGCCGCCAGCGGCCGCAGCGTGAGCGAGCTGCTCGCCGGCGTGCCGAAGTTCGTCTCCACGCCGGAGCTGCGCGTCGATTGCGCCGATGACCTCAAATTCGGGATCGTGGAGGAGGCGGTGCGGCATTTCCGCCGCACGCACGAGGTGATCGGCGTCGACGGTGCGCGCGTGCTCTTCGGCGACGGCTGGGGACTCATCCGCGCCTCGAACACGCAGCCCATCCTCGTGCTGCGGTTCGAAGCGCGAACCGAGCAACATCTCGCGGCGATCCGCGGCGAGATGGAGGGCTGGCTTCGCTCGCGCGGCGTCGTGGTCTAGCCACGATGCGCGGCCGCTGGGTAGCCGGCCTTCTCATCGCCGCGTGCGTGCTCCTGGCCGGACGCGCGATAGCCGGCGATTACGCCGATGGCCTGTGGTATGCCTCGCTTGGCGCCGGCGCGCTCTGGCGGGAGCGCGTCTGGCTGGGTGCCGTCACGCGCGTCGGGTCGGGGCTCGCGGCGGCCCTTTTCGTATTCCTGAACTTGTACGGCGTGCGTGAGAGCGTCGTGAAGCTCGTGCTGCCACGGCGCGTCGCGAACATCGAGATCGGCGAGGAGGTCCCGGGGCGGACGATGGTGCTCACGGCGGCGGTGCTTGCCGTGCTCTTCGGCTGGCTCCTTGCGCTGCCCGCGGAGACCTGGCAGAAGCTCGCGATGTACCAGCATGGGATCCCGTTCGGCGAGGCGGATCCGTATCTCGAGAACGACCTCGGATTCTACGTCTACAGGCTGCCGTTCGAGACATCGCTGTACGTGACGTCGATGCTCACGGTGCTCATGACGGTGGCGCTCGTCGTGTTCCTCTATGCGCTCACGCCGGGACTGCGCTGGGAAGCGGGCCGACTCAAGCTCTCGCAGTACGTGCGCCGCCACCTGCTCGTGCTGGGCGCGGTGCTGCTCGTGATCCTCGCGTGGAGTTTCCGCCTCGATGAATTCCGCACGATGTTCGCCGGCAGCGGCGTGGGCGGCGCGTTCTCGTACGTCGATCACAAGGCGCTGATCCCCGCCGCGGGCGTGCTTTCGCTCATCTCCCTCGGCGCCGCGTTCCTGCTGCTGGTGCTCGGCTGGATGGGGCAGTCGCGCTTTGCTGTGGGCGCGCTCTCGGTGCTGCTCCTCATTGGCGTGAGCATTCGGTCGCTCGCACCGATCCTCGTGCAGCGCTCGGCGGTGATCGCCGACGCGGCGATGCGCGATCAACCGTACCAGCGCGAGCGCGCCGAGTACTCGCGGCGTGCGTTCGCGGTGGACCGGATCCGCGCCGCCAATGCATCGCTGCGCTTCGGATCGCCCCGCGCGGCCGCAGTCTCGGTGTCGGCGTGGGATCCATCGGTGCTCGTGCACGCGGCATCGCGGCGGCGGCACGGGGAGGTGGCGTCGGTCGGTTGGACGGCGCGGCGCGGCTCGCTCGTCGCAGTCGTGCCCGTGCGGACGCCACCGCCGCCGCGAGACAGCGCCGCGGCCACGTGGACCCTCACGAGCTTCCTCGCATCGTTCGCCGATGGCGGGGGCGATCTCATCGCCGCCGACGACAGCGGCGGGGACGAATTGCTGCCGAGCGTGCTCGTGTACGAGGGCGCCCCGGAGGACATGCTCGTGATGGCGGACACGTTCGGCGTGATCCCGGCGCCCGCGCTCACCACGACGGGCGCGCGCATCGCGTTCGCGTGGAGCCGCCAGCGGCTTGGCTTGATCAGCGCGGAGCTGCCCGGTCCGCGGCCGCAGGCGATCGTACTCCGTGACCTGCGCGAACGCGTCGACGCGCTCGTGCCGTTCTTCCAGCAGGGCACGGCGGCGGTGCCAATGTTCGTGTCGGATTCGCTCTACTGGGCGCTCGACCTGTATTCGGTGAGCGAAACGTACCCGCTCAGCCGCCGCGACTCGCTGGGCGACGGCGAGTTCAGCTTCATCCACCACGCGGCAACGGCGATCGTGAACGCGCACACCGGCCGCGTGCTGCTCATCGCGGATGCGGTGCTCGATCCGCTGGCGAAGAGTTGGGTGACGTTGTTCCCATCGCTCTTCGCCGATCGCACCAGCGTGCCGCGCGCGATCCTCGCGGCGCTGCCGCCCGAGGCCGACGGCGCACGCGTGCAGGCGCGAATGCTCGCGCGCTACGGGCGGCGCGGTGAATCGCCTCCTGGCGGCGACCTGCCGCCCGCGCTCGCCGACTCCATCCCGGCGGCGCATCGCGACGGATCGTACCTCCTGCCTCAGGGGCAGATCACCGCATGGTCCGTTCCACTGCTGGATGCGAACGAGCATTTGTCGGGCATCGCCATTGCGACCGGCGGCGAAGAGCGCGCCACGTACTGGATGCCGATCGCGGGAGCGGGCGCGCGGTGGTCCACGGTCACGGGGCAGCTCAAGAGCGCGCTCGACAGCGCGCTCTCGCCGGTCACGGGCGTGCGCGTCACGCGGGGGGCGGTGCGCGCCGTGCCCGTCGCGAACGGTGTCCTGTTCGAACAGTCGGCGTACGGATGGCGCGCCGACGCGCCGCCCACGCTCCTGCGCGCGGCGCTCACCGATGGCAGCGTGGTCGCGTCGGGGCGCAGCGTGAGCCTCGCACTCGGCGCGCCGCCCATCGTGGCGGACAGCGCACCGGCCACGCCGGCGGCCTTCCGGGCGCGCGTGAACGCGCTGTACGGCGACATGCGCGCCGCGATGCGCCGCGGCGATTGGCCCGCGTTCGGGAGAGCGTTCGAAGCGCTCGGCGCCCTGCTCGGTCACCGCGAGCGCCAGCCTTGAATCGCCCCGGCGCGCCCGATAGCTTGCGCGCTCAATGCCGACACCGCGAAATCCCCCTATGAAATCGAAGCCGGCGCCCGGCACGGCCGTCGTCGCGCTCGGAGGGAACGCGCTGTCGCCCGCGGGGGAGCGCTCGACGATCGCCGACCAATTCCAGCATACGCGCTCGAGCCTCGGTCCCGTCGTGGATCTCGCGCTCGACGGCTGGAAGCTGTGCGTGGTGCACGGCAACGGTCCACAGGTGGGCGACGAGCTCGTGCGCAACGAGATGGCGCGCTCCGAGGTCGCGCCGCTACCGCTCGGCGTACTCGTGGCCGCGACCGCGGGGTGGATCGGCTACATGGTGCAGCAGTCGCTCGAGAACGCCCTCGCACGCGCGGGGAGCGACCGCCGCGTGGCTACCGTGGTCACGCAGGTGGAAGTCGCACGACACGATCCGGCGCTCAAGGATCCCACCAAGTTCATCGGCCACGAGATGACCGCGCAGCGCGCGAAGGTCGTGCTCGCGAACGGTTCGGCGGTGAAGAAGGACGCGCGCGGGCGGTGGCGCCGCGTCGTCGGCAGTCCGGCGCCATTGGCCGTGCACGAGATCGCCGTGATCGACACGCTCGTGCGTGCCGGAACGATCGTGATCGCCTGTGGCGGTGGCGGCGCGCCGGTGTACCGCGATCCGAAGCTCGGTCTCGAGGGCGTGGACGCCGTGGTGGACAAGGATCTGGTGTCGGCCGTGCTCGCACGCGATCTGGGTGCGACGCTGCTGCTCATCCTCACGGACGTCAATGCGGTGTACGCCGACTACGGCACGCCGAAGCAGCGCGCGTTGCGCTCACTTCCGGTGGCGGAAGCCGAGGCGCTGGACCGCGCCGGCGCGTTCGGCGAAGGCAGCATGGCGCCGAAGGTGCGCGCCGCGGTGGAATTCGTGCGGCGCACCGGCGGCCGCGCTATCATTACCGAGTTGCGCCGCGGACGCGAGGCCGTTCGGGGCGATGCCGGAACGACGATCACGATGGAGCGGGCGTGAACATCCACGAATATCAAGCGAAAGAGATCTTCCGGCGGCACGGCATGCCCGTGCCGCCCGGCGAGATCGCCACGACGCCGCAGCACGCGGAGGAGATCGCGCGGAAGTTCGGCGGCACGGTGGTCGTGAAGGCGCAGGTGCACGCGGGCGGCCGCGGCAAAGCGGGCGGCGTGAAGCTCGCGAAGAGTCCCGCCGAGGCGAAGGAGATCGCCGCCAAGATCCTCGGCATGCAGATCAAGGGTCTCACCGTGCACACGGTGCTCGTAGCGCCCGCCGCCGAGATCGCCACCGAAGCGTACGCCGGGATCATCATCGACCGCGCGTCCAAGCGCGCGGTGTTCATGGTGAGCCCCGCGGGCGGCATCGACATCGAAGAAGTGGCCGCCAAGACGCCCGAGAAGATCATGCGGCTGCCCGTGGATCCGCGATACGGGTTGCTCCCGTTCGAGGCGATGCAGCTGGGCTTTTTCCTGTACAGGGACGTGAAGCAGGCGCGCGCCGCGGCGAGGATCATGCAGCAGCTCTGGTCCGCGTTCGTCGCGAGTGGTGCGTCGTTGGCTGAGATCAATCCGCTCGTGACCACGCCGGCAGGCGAGGTGCTGGCGCTCGACGCGAAGCTCAGCGTGGATGACAACGAGCTCGACCGCCGCCCCGAGATGGCGGCGCTGCGCGATGAGACCGCGGAGGCGCCGAGCGAGGTCGCCGCGCGCAACGCGAACCTGACGTTCATCAAGCTCGACGGCGACGTCGGATGCGTGGTGAACGGCGCCGGCCTCGCGATGGCGACGATGGACCTCGTGAAGTACTACGGCGGCGACCCCGCGAACTTCCTGGACATCGGCGGCTCGTCGAACCCGGAGAAGGTCGTGAACGCGCTCAAGATCATCACGAGCGACCCGAACGTGAAGGCGATCCTCTTCAACATCTTCGGCGGCATCACGCGCACCGACGATGTGGCGAACGGCATCGTGACCGCGACCAAGGCGAACCCGCTCAGAGTGCCGATCGTGATCCGGCTCACCGGTACGAACGAGGAGATCGCGGTGAAGATCCTCACCGAGAACGGCTTCAGCGCGATGACGGACATGGATGAGGCGGTGCAGAAAGCGGTGAAGCTCGCGAAGGGAGGAAAGGCCGCGTGAGCATCTTCGTCGACAAGAACACCAAGCTGCTGGTGCAGGGCATCACGGGCCGCGACGGCTCGTTCCACACCAAGCAGATGATGGAGTACGGCACCAAGGTCGTGGGCGGCATCACGCCGGGAAAGGGCGGGCAGACGTTCGAGGATTCCGTACCGATCTTCGACACCGTGGCCGATGCGGTTCGCGCGACGGGCGCGAATACCACCGTGATCTACGTGCCGCCGCCGTTCGCGGCGGACGCGATGATGGAAGCGGCCGCCGCGGGCGTCGCGCTCGATCGTGTGCATCACCGAAGGCGTGCCCGTGCTCGACATGACGCGCGTCTACCCGTATGTGAAGGAACGCGGCGCGCGCCTCATCGGTCCCAACTGTCCGGGCCTCATCACGCCCGGCGCGAGCAAGGTGGGCATCATCCCGGGCCGGATCTGCACCGCGGGCCCGGTGGGCGTCGTGAGTCGCTCCGGCACGCTCACCTATGAGATCGTGTACCAGCTCACGCGCGCCGGCATCGGGCAAACGACCTGCGTCGGCATCGGCGGCGATCCGATCAACGGCACGAATTTCATCGACTGCCTGGCCGCGTACGAGAAGGATCCGGCCACGAAAGCGGTCGCGATGATGGGCGAGATCGGCGGCACGGACGAGCAGGAGGCCGCGCGCTTCGTGAAGGATCACATGAAGAAGCCGGTGGTCGGATTCATCGCCGGGCAGACGGCGCCGCCGGGCCGCCGCATGGGACACGCCGGCGCGATCATCTCCGGTTCCGCGGGCACCGCCGCCGAGAAGATCGAGGCGTTCAAGGATGCCGGGCATGGGCGTCGCCCAGCGCCCGATGGATTTCGTGCAGCTCATTCGCGAACGGCTGAAGTAGTAGCGGCAGCCGCTCGCGCCAACGCCAACGCCTAAACACACGATCTAGCACATGGCCGGCAATCGCACTCTCACGATCATCAAACCCGACGCCTTCGCGGCGGGCAAGGCGGGGAAGATCCTCGCCCATCTCGAAGCGCAGGGCTTCCGCGTGCTTGCGTCGCGCGTGGTGCTCCTCACTCCGGCGCAGGCGGGCGAATTCTACGCGGTGCACCGCGGGCGTCCCTTCTACCAATGCTCACGGCGTTCATGACCAGTCGGGCCCCTGCATGCCGATGCTGCTCGAGAAACCGGACGCCGTCGCGGCGCTCCGGACCGCGATCGGCGCGACGGATCCGGCGCAGGCCGACGCCGGCACGGTGCGCAAATTGTTCGCCGAGTCCAAGGAGCGGAACGCGATCCACGCGTCCGACTCCGACGAGAACGCGGAGCGCGAGGCGCGCTTCTTCTTCTCCGAATCGGACGTGCTCGGCGCGCGCTGACCGGCGTTCATTCCGCGGCGCTCGGCCACGCTTGACCGAGGGGCCGATGTCCAAGTAGATTCAAGGGTTATGCTGTCCTTCGACCTCCGCGATCTCGAACGCAACGCCGCCACGGTGGACGGCCGGCTTGCCGCCGACGATCCGGTCTGGCAGGCGGGCGATGCGCGGCCGGCAGGCGGCGTGCATGCCACCGGCCGCCTCTCCAAGGCGGGCCCGGACCGGTACTACTGGAGCGGGCACTTCGCGGGCGAGGCGGCGGGCTAGTGCCGCCGCTGTCTCATCGATGCGCGGGAAGCGGTGCGGGAGGATGTGCATGTGCTCTACGTCGGCCGAAGGCGACGAGGAGGTGGCGGATGACCCGGACGCCTACCAGATCCGCGCCGCGTGCGCTCTCGCTCGACCTGCGTCACGGCCGTCCGCGAACAGTGGCTGCTCGAGGCGCCCGCGTTCTTCCTCTGCCGGGATGACTGCAAGGGGCTGTGCCCGCGCTGCGGCGCCGATTGGAACGCCGCGACGTGCACGTGCAAGGCCGAGACCGACAGCCGCTGGGACGCGTTGCGGACCGTCCGCCAGCTGCAGGACCGCGGTGAACCTTTTCCAATTCGTGAACTGACATGGCCGTACCCAAGAGACGCACTTCCAAGCGCAAGAAGCGCGCGCGCAACACCCACAAGAAGGCGCCGGCGATCGTGATCCAGGAGTGTCCGCGCTGCCGCGCCATGAAGCGCCCGCACCGCGTGTGCGGTGAGTGCGGGTACTACGACGGCGCGCAGCGGATCGAGGCCAAGGTCAGCTGAGCTTGGCGCGCATCGCGTTCGATGCGATGGGAGGAGATCGCGCGCCCCAAGCGCCCGTCGCGGGTGCGCTGCTCGCGCTCGCCGACCTGCCGGCGGCGCACAGTCTGCAGTTGGTCGGCCGTGCCGAGATCATCAATGCCGAGCTCGACCGGCAGCTCGCCGGCGACCTCCAGCATCTCGCGGCGCAGCGCGCGCGCATCGAAGTGATCGATGCGCCCGACGTCATCGAGATGACGGACAAGCCCACCGCGGCCATCCGCGGGAAGCCGAAGAGCTCGATGACGATCGGCATCAAGATGCACGCCGAGGGCAAAACGGATGCGTTCGTCTCCGCCGGCAACACCGGCGCGCAGATGGCCGCTTCGGTGTATCTGCTCAAGCTGCACGACGGAGTCAACCGTCCGCCGATCGTCACGCTGCTCCCAACGATGAGCGCCCCGGTGGTGTTGCTCGACTCCGGCGCCAACGTCGACTGCTCGGCCGACGAACTCCTCCAGTTCGCGCGGCTCGGCGCCGTGTACGCCGAGGATGTGCTCGGCCGCACGAATCCCGCGGTCGGGCTCCTCTCGATCGGCGAGGAGGCGGAGAAGGGGAACGCCGTCGTGAAAGAAGCGCACCAGCTCCTGGCGAAGAGCGACCTCAACTTCGCGGGGAACATCGAGGGGCGCGATATCCTCGCCGGCGGCTCGGCGCGTGGCAAGGTGGACGTGGTCGTGTGCGACGGATTCGTCGGCAACGTGCTGCTCAAGTTCTATGAATCGGTGCCGGCGCTGATCTTCGGCAAGCTCGCGCGAGCAGCGGCGTCGCGAAGGAAACGCTCGCCGCCGCGTTCAAGGAATTCGACTATTCCGACTACGGCGGCGCGCCGCTCCTCGGCGTGAACGGCGTGAGCATCATCTCGCACGGCCGGTCGTCGCCGCGTGCCATCAAGAACGCCATTGGCGTGGCCCTGCGCGCGATCGAGTCGAGCATGGACGAGCACATCGGCCACAAGCTCGGCCATGGGAGCCCACCCGGCATGAGACGCCCGTACGCGCAGCTCATGAGCATCGGGAAGTCGGTGCCGCCCAGGGTCATGACGAACTATGACTTCGCGGCGATCGGCATCGAGACCACGCACGAGTGGGTCGATGGAGCGCACCGGGATCTCGCGAGCGGCACATCGCCGACGAGACCGAGACCACGTGCGAGATGGGCGCCGCGGCGGCGCGTATCGCGATGGAGCGCGCCGGCGTGCTGCCCGGGGAAGTGGATGTGATCATCCTGAGCACCGCCACTCCCGACCGGCTGCTCCCGGCCACCGCCGCCGACATCCAGGCCGCGCTCGGGGCGACGCGCGCGGCGGCGTTCGATCTCTCGGCTGCCTGTTCTGGCTGGCTCTACGGCCTCACCGTGGGAGAGGGGTTGATCCACAGCGGCGCCGCCGAGACCGTGCTCGTGATCGCCTCGGAGAAGATGAGCTCCATCGTCGACTGGACCGACCGCGCGACTTGCGTGCTCTTCGGCGACGGGGCGGGCGCCACCGTGCTCAAGCGCGCGGCGAAGGGACGCGGGATCCTGTCCACGTACATGCGCAGCGACGGCACGCTCGCCGAACTCCTGTACCGGCCCGCCGGCGGCGCGACGATCCCAATGTCCAAGAAGGTGCTCGAAGACAAATCGCACCTCGTGAAGATGGCGGGGCGCGAGGTCTTCAAGCATGCCGTGCGGTCGATGTCCGACGCTGCCGACCGCGCGCTCGATGGCGCGCGGCTCACCGGGCAGGACATCGATCTCCTGATCCCGCACCAGGCCAACGTGCGGATCATCGAGGCGACGGCCAAGCACGCGGGCATCCCAATGGAGAAGGTGTACGTGAACGTGGATCGATACGGCAACACGTCGTCGGCCTCGATCCCGATCTCGATCGACGAACTGATCGAACAGGGCCGCGTGAAAGAGGGCTCCACGGTGCTGCTCGCCGCGTTCGGCGCGGGCTTCACGTGGGCCTCCATGGTCATTCGCTTCTGAGCGCGTCCGGAGCTCCGGTGAACATCGTGCTGCTCTTTCCAGGGCAGGGCTCCCAGAAGCCCGGCATGGGCAAGGACCTCGCCGACGCGTTCCCCGCGGCGCGCGCCGTGTTCGATGCGGCCGACAAGGCGCTCGCGATGCCGCTGTCGAAGCTCTGCTTCGAAGGGCCGGAAGCCGACCTCACCGCCACGCAGAACGCGCAGCCGGCGCTGCTTGCGCATGGCGCGGCCGCGTGGGCGGTCGCGCAGGAGTGGCTGCGGCCGCGCGTGAGAGCCGCGGCCGGCCATTCGCTCGGCGAGTTCACCGCGTACCTCGCGGCCGGCACGTTCGGGCTGGCCGAGGCGCTGCGCGTGGTTCGGAAGCGCGGCGAACTCATGGCCGACAGCGGCACGAAGATGCCCGGCGCCATGGCGGCGATCCTGGGCCTCGACGAGGCTGGCGTGGAGTCGTCGTGCAGCGAGGCGGTTGCGGCGACCGGCGGCGTGGTGGTACCCGCGAACTACAACACGCCCGAGCAGCTCGTGATCTCTGGCGATGTCGCCGCGGTGGAGAAGGCGATGGAGCTGGCCAAGGCGAAGGGCGCCAAGCGCGCGTTGCGGCTGAACGTGAGCGGCGCGTTCCATTCGCCGCTCATGGCGAGCGCGGGCGCGGGACTGCAGTCGGCGCTCGACGCGTCGGGCGCGAGAGCGCCCGTGTTCCCGGTCTACTCGAATGTGAGCGCCGCGCCTGTGACCGCGGCATCCGACGCCACGCGGCTGCTGCGCGAGCAACTCACGTCGCCGGTGCGCTGGACCGCCGAGGTGCGCGCGATCGCGGCCGCCGTGCCGGGGGCACTGTTCGTGGAGCTCGGCCCCGGCAGCGTGCTCGCGAATCTCGTGAAGCGCATCGTGCCCGGCGCGGAGACGGCGGCGTGCGGCACCGCGGCCGACATCGAGCAACTTCGCCAGCGGGTGGCCGCATGAAGATCGATCTCACGGGGCGCATCGCACTGGTCACCGGCAGCACGCGTGGCATCGGGCGCGGCATCGCCGCGACGCTCACGGAGTGCGGCGCCAGAGTGGCCGTCGTCGGGCGAGAGACCTCGCGCGCCGCCGAGGCCGCGGCGGCGATCGGCGGCGGCGCGCAGGGGTTCGCGTGCGACGTGAGCGACGCCGCGCAGGTGGCGAAGCTCGTCGCGGACGTGGAGTCCGCGTTCGGCTCCCTCGACATCCTCGTGAACAACGCGGGCCTGACGCGCGACAACCTGCTCATGCGCCTCAAGGACGATGACTGGGACGCGGTGCTCGACGCCAATCTCAAGGGCGCCTTCGCCGCGATGCGGGCCGCGACGCGCGGCATGATGAAGCGCCGCTGGGGTCGGATCATCAACATCACGAGCGTGGTGGGGATCATCGGCAACGCGGGACAGGCCAATTATGCGGCGAGCAAGGCCGGGCTGATCGGTCTCACGAAGTCCGTGGCGAAGGAGCTGGCGTCGAGGAATATCCTCGTGAATGCGGTCGCGCCGGGCTTCATCGAGACCGACATGACGGCCGCGCTCACGCCCGAAGCCCGCGAGGCGCTGCAATCGCAGATCCCGCTCGCGCGGCTCGGCGCGCCCGGCGACATCGCGTCGGCGGTCGCGTTCCTGGCCTCCGAGCACGCGAGCTACATTACGGGCCAGGTGCTCGTGGTCGACGGCGGCATGGTCATGTGAGATTGAATCGTCCGCTCATTCGGGTACATTTCGGCATTCCCTTTTCCATCATTCGAGGATCACGGCCATGGCGGCAACAGAAGAGAAGGTCAAGGAGATCATCGCGAAGGAGCTTGGCGTCGAGCGCGAGAAGCTGACGAACGACGCGAGCTTCATGGAAGATCTCGGCGCGGACAGTCTCGATACCGTCGAGCTGGTGATGGAGTTCGAGAAGGAATTCAACATCGACATCCCCGACGAGGACGCGGAGAAGCTCCGCACGGTGGGTGACGCGTTGAACTACCTGAAGAGCAAGACGGCGTAATGAAGCGGCGAGTCGTCGTCACCGGTCTCGGGGCGATCACGCCCGTCGGCAACGACGTGGCGACGACGTGGAGCGCCATCCTCGCCGGGAAATCCGGCGCGGGTCCGATCACGAAATTCGATGCCTCCACGTTCGGGGTGCGCTTCGCCTGCGAAGTGAAGGGCTTCGATCCGCTGCTGTACATGGACCGCAAGGAAGCGAAGCGGTCCGACGCCTACACGCAGTACGCGGTCGCGGCCGCGGTGCAGGCGATGAAGGACGCCGGATTCGGCGACGGCACCGGCTACGACCCCGACCGCACCGGCGTGATCGTCGGCAGCGGCATCGGCGGCCTGCGCACGTTCGAGGAACAGCACGACCAGTACACCCAGCGCGGCGCCAGCAAGATCAGCCCGTTCTTCATCCCGATGTTCATCGCCGACATCGCGGCGGGGATCATCTCGATGCAGTTCCAGGCGAAGGGGCCGAATTACGCGACCGTCTCGGCGTGTGCCACGAGCGGGCACGCGATCGGCGATTCCTATCGCGCGATCCAGTACGGCGATGCCGACATCATGATCACCGGCGGCGCGGAAGCGACGGTGACCGCCATGGCGATCGGCGGCTTCACGAACATGCGCGCGCTGTCCGAACGGAACGACGAGATGATGACGGCCTCACGGCCCTTCGATGCGACGCGCGATGGCTTCGTGATGGGCGAGGGCGGGGCGATCGTCGTGATCGAAGAGCTCGAACACGCCAAGAAGCGCGGCGCGCGCATCTACGCCGAGGTCGCCGGCTACGGCGCCACCGGGGATGCGTACCACCTCACGTCGCCGGCGCCCGATGGCGAAGGCGCGCAGCGCGCAATGCGTCGCGCGCTCGGCGATGCCGGCGTTCAGCCGCGCGACGTGCAGTACATCAACGCGCACGGCACCTCCACGCCCGCTAACGATCTCAACGAGACCAAGGCGATCAAGGCGGTGTTCGGCGACTGCGCCAAGGCGGTCAACGTGAGTTCCACCAAGTCCTCCACCGGGCACATGCTCGGCGCGGCCGGCGCGGTGGAATTCCTGTTCTGCTCGCTCGCCGTGCAGCAGGGGAAGATCCCGCCGACCATCAACTACCACACGCCCGATCCCGAGTGCGACTTGAACTACACGCCGAACAAGATGGTGGAGCGCCCGGTCACGGTGGCGCTCAGCAATAGCTTCGGCTTCGGCGGCCACAACGTCGCGCTCGCGGTGAAGCGGTACGAGGGTTAAGTGCCGTCTCCGGCGATGGTCGATCCCGCGCGCGTGACCGATCCCGCGCTGCGCCCCATCGCCGCCAAGGTGCGCGCCGGTGAGCGGCTCACTGAAGCCGACGCGGTCACGCTGTTCACGTCGCCGGACCTGCTCGCGATCGGCGCCATGGCCGACGCCGCCACACGCGCGCAGCACGGCACCCGCGTGTACTTCGCCGCGAACCAGCACATCAATCCGACGAACATTTGCACGCTGCGAAAGACCTGCGTCTTCTGCTCGTACGCGCGGCTGCCGAAGGAAGAGGGCGCGTACCGCTACACGCTCGACCAGGTGTACGCCGAGGCCGATGCGAACGAGTACGTGCGCGAGTTCCACATCGTGGGCGGCCTCGATATGAAGGCGGGACTGCAGTACTACGCCGACATGTTCCGCGGCCTCAAGGCGCGCCGCCCCGACGTGCACATCAAGGCGCTCACCGCGGTCGAGATCGCGCACATCGCGCGCATCGAGAAGATGAGCGTCGAGGCCGTGCTCTCGCATCTGCGCGACGCCGGGCTCGACACGCTGCCCGGCGGCGGCGCCGAGGTCTTTTCCAAGGGCGTGCGCGCCACGATCGCGGACCGCAAGCTGGGCGCGGAGGAGTGGATCGGCGTGCACCGCGTGGCGCACAACATGGGGATCCGTTCGAATTGCACGATGCTTTACGGCCACGTGGAGAGCATGGAAGACCGCGTGGAGCATCTCGCGATGCTGCGCAGTCTGCAGGATGAGACCGGCGGATTCCTCGCCTACATCCCGCTCGCGTACCATCCCGATCACAATGAGCTCGGCGAAACGCTCGGCCGCACCGGCACCGCGACCACCGGATTCGATGATCTTCGCAACATCGCCGTCGGCCGCCTCTTCCTCGACAACATCGCGCACATCAAGACGCATTGGATCATGGTGACGCCGGCGCTCTCGCAGGTCGCGCTCACCTTCGGCGCCAACGATCTCGAAGGCACGGTGGTGCGCGAGAAGATCTACCACGAGGCGGGCGCGCACACGGCGCAGGCGATGACGCTCGATGAACTGCTGCGGCTCATCCGCGGGGCTGGGCGGGTGCCGGTGGAGCGCGATTCGTTCTATCACACGCTCCGCGCCTTCGATCCGGCCGCGGCCGAGGCGGCGTAGCATGCGCGTCGGACGCATCCCCTACATCAACTGCTATCCGGTGTACGGCGCGATCGATCGCGGCATCGTCCCGCTGGACGCCACGCTCGTGGATGGCGTCCCGAGCGCGCTCAACGCGCTCACGGCGGCGGGCGACCTGGATGTGAGCGTCGTGTCGGCGGTGGAATACGCGAGCAACGCCGAGCGGTATCTCCTGCTGCCCGATCTCGCGATCACGTCCGACGGCCCCGTGCGCAGCGTGCTGCTCTTCTCGAACCGGCCCGCCGGTGATCTCGATCGCGCGCGCGTGCTGCTCTCACGCAGCTCGATGACGAGCGTCGCGCTGCTCAAGCTCCTGTTCGAGCACGTGTGGCGCGCCGAGCCTGACTTTGCCGCAGCGGACGCCGAGCACGCCGATATCGCCGGCGCCGCGCAGCCCGCGCACGACGCGCGTCTCGTGATCGGCGACGCCGCGCTGCAGCTGGCCGCGAATGACCGCTATCCCTTCGTGTACGATCTGGGCGCCGAGTGGAAGAAGTGGACGGGCCTTCCGTTCGTGTTCGCCGTGTGGGTGTCGCTCCGCAGCACGCCCGTGAGCGATGCGCTCCGCGTGCACGCGCGCCTCATCGAGTCGCGCGATTGGGGACTCGCCCATCTCGATCTGCTCGCGGAGCAGGCCGCGGCCAGCACCGGCGTCGCGCGCCGCCTCTGCGCCGAGTATCTGTCCGGACTCGACTATCGCCTCTCCTACGCGCACCTCGCCGGGCTCACCGATTTCTTCCGCCGGCTCGCCAGCGCCGGACGCGTGCCCGACGGTTCGCTCGCCTTCCTCCCGGCCGCCTGATGCCCACGCGCGACCTCCTCGACTTCTACACGCAACGCGCCGTTGGTTGAGCTCGGCGCCGAGGCCGACCGTGTGCGCCTCGCGCGGCATCCGCACGGCATCGTCACGTACATCGTGGACCGCAACATCAACTACACGAACGTCTGCGTGGCCGACTGCGGATTCTGCGCATTCTACCGGCGGCCGAAGCACGACCAGGGCTACACGCTCTCGTACGAACAGATCGGCGCGAAGATCGACGAGGCCAAGGCATTGGGCGGCGTACAGATCCTGATCCAGGGCGGGCACAATCCGTACATCCCGTTCGAGTGGTACCTGGGGTTGATGCGCTACATCAAACAGCATCATCCCATCCACATCCATGGCTTCAGCCCGAGCGAAGTGGATTTCTTCGCGAAGGTGTTCCGCATGGAGGCCGTGGAAGTGATCCGCGAACTGCGCGCGGCCGGCCTCGATTCGATCCCCGGCGGCGGCGGCGAGATCCTGGTGCAGCGCGTGCGCGATCTCGTGGCGAAGAAGAAGGCCGGCGCCGACCGCTGGCTCGAGATCATGGAGCTCGCGCACGGCGAAGGCCTCAAGACGTCGGTCACGATGATGTACGGCATCGGCGAGACCCTCGCCGAGCGGATGGAGCATCTCGAGCGCGTGCGCGCGCTCCAGGCGCGCACCGGCGGGTTCACCGCGTTCATCTGCTGGCCGCTGCAGCCCGAGAACACGCCCACCATGTCGCACATGCAGAAGACCGATGCGACGGACTATCTGCGCACCGTCGCGATCTCGCGCATCGTGCTCGACAACGTGCCGAACCTGCAGTCGAGCTGGGTGACGATGGGCATGAAGGTGGGCCAACTGGCGCTCAAGTTCGGCTGCAACGACTTCGGCTCGCTCATGATCGAGGAGAACGTCGTCTCGGCGGCGAACACGACGCACCGCACCACCACCGACGAGATGGAGCGGCTCATCCGCGACGCGGGCTTCACGCCGGCGCGGCGCCGCCAGGACTACTCGATCATCCAGCCGGCCGGCGCGGCGGCGTGAGCCGCACCGGCATCGGCTACGATTCCCACCGATTCGGCCCGGGGAGCTCGCTCCGCCTGGGCGGCGTCACGATCCCGTTCGACCGCTCGCTCACCGGCCACTCCGATGGTGACGCCGTCGCGCACGCCGTGACCGACGCGGTGCTTGGCGCCGCCTGCGCCGGCGACATCGGCGCATTGTTCCCCGACACCGACGCCGCGAATCGCGGCCGCGACTCGCTCGAGATGTTGCGCGCCGCCGTCGCGGTCGCGCGCGAGCGCGGTTTCGTGCTGGAGCATGTGGACGTCACCGTCATCGCCGAGCTGCCCAAACTCGCGCCGCATCGCGTGGCGATGTGCGCCGCACTGGCCGGCGCGCTCGGCCTCGATCTCCGCTCTGTGAGCGTGAAGGGCAAGACGAACGAAGGGATGGGCTGGATCGGCCGCGGCGAAGGGATCGCGTGCATTGCGGTCGCGACGCTCCGTGCCGCCGGCGCGTAGGCCGGTGCGCGCCGCGCTCGCCGACGACGTAGGCCGCGCGTTCCTGCTGGAGCGTTTCCACGATTTCCTGGCGCTCGAGAAGGGATCCGCGCGCACCACGGCCGAAGCGTACGATCACGACCTCGCGCGCTTCGCCGTGTTCGCGCGCAGCAAGGGCGCGAGCGCGCCCACCGGCGTCACGTCGCAGATGCTGCGCGACTACGTCTATCAGCTGAAGGATCTCGGGCTGGCACCGACCTCCATTCGCCGCAACGTTTCGGCGGTGCGCACCTATTACAAGTTCCTCATGGGCGAGGGGCAGGTGGTGGAGGACCCGAGCGAGCGGCTCGACACGCCGAAGCGCTGGCGCACGCTGCCCGACGTGCTCACCGTGGCCGAGGTCGAGAAGCTGCTGGCCGCGCCCACGCTGGATGAGCCGCTCGCATTCCGCGACCGCGCGATGCTGGAACTGGCGTACGGTGCAGGGCTGCGCGTCTCCGAGTGGATCTCCGTGACCACCAAGGACGCGATGCTCGATGAGGGACTGCTGCGCGTGTTCGGCAAGGGGAGCAAGGAGCGCCTCGTGCCGATCGGGCGCCGGGCGATCGCAGCGACCGCGGTCTATGTTCGCGAACTGCGCCCGCGTCTCGAGCGCGGCGGCGGGAAAGGCGCGCTCTTCCTGAATGCGCGCGGCACGCCGCTCACGCGGATGGGCGCCTGGAAGATCCTGCGGAAGTACGTCGAGAAGGCCGGCATCGCCAAGCGGGTGACGCCGCATACCCTGCGCCATTCGTTCGCGACGCATCTGCTGGAGGGCGGCGCCGACCTGCGCGCCGTGCAGGAAATGCTCGGCCACGCCGACATCGGCACCACCCAGATCTACACCCACGTCGATCGAGAGTATCTTCGTAGCGTCCACAAGCAGTACCATCCGCGCGGCTGAGCCCTTACGCCATGATCCTCGTCATCGACAACTACGACTCGTTCACCTACAACCTCGTTCAGTATCTGGGCGAGCTCGGGGCGGAGCCGTGCGTTCGTCGCAACGATGCGATCACGGTGGACGAGGTGGGCACGCTGCGGCCGCGCGCGATCGTGCTCTCGCCGGGACCCGGCACGCCGGCCGACGCCGGGGTGACCGTTCCGGTCGTGAAGCGGTGGGGCGGGACGATCCCGATCCTCGGTGTGTGCCTCGGCCACCAGGCGATCGGCGAAGCGTATGGCGGAAACGTCGTACGGGCGTCGCGCGTGATGCACGGCAAGACGTCGCGCATCGCGCACGATGGCGGCGGCCTGTTCGCGGGACTGCCGCAGCCGCTCGAGGTGATGCGATACCACTCGCTCGTCGTCGAGCGCCGCTCGCTGCCCGCCGCGCTCCAGGTGAACGCGGCCACCGCGGGCGATGACACCGAGATCCAGGCGATGCGGCACACCGAGCTTCCGGTGTGGGGCGTGCAGTTCCACCCGGAATCCGTGTTCACGGCGCACGGCATGGACCTGATAAAGAACTTTATCAAGCTCGCCGGATGCTGAGGCGCGTCGCCGCGGCGGCCTTCTTGCTCGCGATCGCGTCGCACGCCGGCGCGCAGGAAATGGACGTGCGCCTGTACGTGCGCAAGCCGGGGCCGGGGAGCGCGGGCGATATGCTCAGCGACGCGCTTGCCAAACCGCACATCGTGCTGCACCAGGATTTCAATACGCCGCTCTATGGCGGCCGCGAATACAACACCAACGTCGTGGTGCTCAATTCCGACGCCTCGGTGATCGGCGAGGTGCACGGCGACCTCATCGTGATCAACGGGAGCATCAACCTCACGGCGTCCGCGCGGATCGACGGGCGCGCGCTGGCCTTTGGCGGCAACATCTACGATGTGGACGGCGCTGTGGTCACGGGGAAGCGGGCAGCCTATCCCGCGGCGCGATTCGACACCGTGCGCACGCTCGAGGGACTCGCGCTGGACTATCACGGTCCGCCGCCGCCCGAGACCCAGCTGCTCGTGCTGCCGGGCGTCTATGGATTCACCGTGCCGCCGCTCTACGATCGCGTGGACGGCCTCTCGGTCGAGGTCAGGCCGGAGCTTCATTTCGGCGACAGCACGTTCATCGTCGCGCCGGGCGTCACCTATCGCTCGAACCTCGGACTGTTCGACGCCGAACTGAAACTCTATTCGCAACTCGGTGGCGCGTTCGTCAGCATCGCGGGCGCACAAGCGACGCTCACGAACGACGCGTGGATCCAGTCCGATATCGGGAACTCGTTCGCCGTGTTCTGCTGCGGAAAGGACTTCCGGAACTACTGGCGCGCGAAATGGGGCGAGGGGCGGATCGGCTACGCCTGGTCCGATACGGCGCACACGATCTCGCTCTGGGTGGGCGCGCGAACCGAGGATGCCTCGAGCGTTTCCGCCGGGGGACCGTGGAGCATCACGGGCGACCAGAGCACCTACTCCATGTACCGGCCGAACCCAGCGGTCACCGCGGGCCGCCTCGAGACGTGGCTCACGGGAGTCGATGGCTCGCTCAGAGGCCGCGTCGAGATGGATGCGAGCCTCCAGGTCGAGGTCCCCATCAATTCGCCGAACGGGGCGGGGTGGACTCAGCTCGTCGCGGACGTCACCGGCAAGTACGCCACGTACACCGACCAGGAGATCCTGGTGCGTATGCACGCGATCTACACCACCGGCGACTCGACCGCGCCGCCGCAACGCTACGGCTACCTCGGCGGCGCGGGCTCCGTCGCCACGCTCGGGTTGCTCGCGCAGGGCGGGGACCAGCTCGTCTTCTTCGAGGGCGACTATCGCTACACGTTCTCGAAACTCGAGCTGCCGCTCACCACGCCGCCGTCGCTCTCGCTGGCATACACCGTCGGCGCCGCCGGCGTGGAGAATCTCCCCAAGTTCACCCAGAACATCGGCGCGCGGTTCGAGCTCAAGCCGTTCCGAGTGGACTTCTGGGTCGATCCCGCCACGGGCCAGACGAAGACTACGCTGCTGCTCTGGTTCATTCGCTGAACTCATCGAATGCTCACGCTCCTGGCGCCCGCGCGGAGATCACGGTTCAAGTTCAGAACGGATGCACCGGATGAAGCGGATGGGGCGGAAGCCGCCTGAAGGGCTTCTATCCGCAAACAGCCACTGCTATTGCTGTTAACAACGACAGCAGTTGTCGGACAAGCTTTGTGCTCTTCACGCGACTTCCGCCCCATCCGCCCCATCCGTTCCATCCGATCGATCCGCTCGAGAATTGAACCGTGATCTCCGCCCGGGCTCGTCGGCGGTGACGATCCGCGGAGCATCGCCCCCAAGTTTCGCGCCAGAATGTTTGATTCCTCTCACGCCTCTCGCTATATTGACTGGCGTGAATCTTGCACACCGGCACACTCTGACCGTGGCGCCGTGAGCACGCTGGCGGTGATCCCGGCGCGGCTCGGTGCGACCCGGCTCCCCCGCAAGCCGCTCCGGCTCCTGGCCGGCACCCCGCTCGTGATACGTGTCTGGCAGCGTGTGACCGCACTCAAGGTCGCCGACCGCTGCGTCATCGCCACCGATCATCCCAATGTCGCCGCCGCCGCGAAAGAGGCCGGCGCCGAGTGCGTGATGACCTCGACCCACCACCCATCGGGCACCGATCGCGTGGCCGAAGTGGCCGCCCGTGGCGAGTACGCGGGCTACAATGTGATCGTCAACATCCAGGGCGACGAACCGTTCCTTCCCGCATCCGCCATGCGCGGCGCGGCAGAGATGGTCGCGGGCGGACGCTTCGAACTCGGCACCGCGGCATCGCCCGCGGGCGTGGCGGCGCTCGACACGCCGCATGTCGTCAAAGTCGTGTGCGCGGACGATGGCCGGGCGCTCTATTTCTCCCGGGCGCCCATCCCGTTCCTGCGGGACGACGCGGATGCGAATGAACGAGACGGGCAGATCCGCCAGCACATCGGCATCTACGCGTACACCGCGCAGGCGCTGGCTCGCTGGGTGGCGCTTCCGCCGCACGCGCTGGAGCGCATCGAACGCTTGGAGCAGCTGCGGCCGCTCGCGGCCGGCATGACAATGGGCGTCGCCTCCGTCATGGAGCCGATGCCCGGTGGCATTGATACGGAAGACGATTTACGCCGCGCCAATGAGCGCTGGCCGGACCTCATCTCGGAGCTCGCCTGATGCCGACCCATCCCATGCAGCAGACCACGAAATTCATCTTCGTCACCGGCGGCGTCGTCTCGTCGCTCGGGAAGGGGATCGCGGCCGCATCACTCGGGCGGCTGCTCGTCGAGCGCGGACTGCGCGTCTCCATGCTGAAGTTCGATCCGTATATCAACGTGGATCCCGGCACGATGTCGCCCTTCCAGCACGGCGAGGTGTTCGTCACCGACGACGGCGCCGAGACGGACCTCGACCTCGGCCACTACGAGCGGTTCATCGACCGGTCGCTCGCGCAGCAGAACAACGTGACCACGGGCCGCATCTACTCGAACGTCATCACCAAGGAGCGCCGCGGCGAATACCTCGGCTCCACGGTGCAGGTGATCCCGCACATCACCGACGAGATCAAGGCGGCGATGAAGCGGCTCGCGCCGGACAACGACGTCGTGATCGTCGAGATCGGCGGGACCGTTGGCGACATCGAGTCGCTGCCGTTCCTCGAGGCGATCCGCCAATTCCGCCACGAAGTGGGCCGCGAGAATGCGATCTTCATCCATCTCACGCTCGTGCCGTACATCGCCGCGGCGGGCGAAGTGAAAACGAAGCCGACGCAGCACTCTGTGCGCGAACTCATGGAGATCGGGATCCAGCCCGACATCCTGATCTGTCGCACCGAGCGGCCGCTGTCCGCCGAAGTGAAGCGCAAGATCGCGCTCTTCTGCAACGTGGACTTCGGATCGGTGATCGAGAGCCGCGACGTGCCGACGATCTACGAGATCCCGCTCGCGTTCCACGAGCAGGGACTCGACGAGCGCGTCGCGACGCGCCTGAGCCTGGGCGGGAAGTCGCCCGATCTCGCCGCGTGGAAGACGATGGTGGGCCGCGTGAGCGCACCGCGCGAGCGCGTGCGCATCGCGGTGGTCGGTAAGTACACCGACCTGGTGGACAGCTACAAGAGCGTGCAGGAAGCGCTCATCCACGGAGGGATCGCGAACGAGACCGGCGTCGACATTAAATGGATCTCGAGCGACCTCTTCACCGATCAGGCTCACGCGCACGAGATCCTTGCCGGCGTGGACGGCCTGCTCATCCCCGGCGGATTCGGCGTGCGCGGCATCGAAGGCATGGTCGAAGCCGTGCGCGCGGCGCGCGAGCGAGGGCTGCCGTTCTTCGGCATCTGCCTCGGCATGCAGATCGCCATCCATCGAGTTCGCGCGCAACAAGTGCGGACTCGACAACAGCAACTCGAGCGAGTTCGCGCCCGAGTGCTCGAACGCCGTGATCGCGCTGCTCGAATCGCAGCAGAACGTGACCGGACATGGGCGGCACGATGCGCCTCGGCGCCTACCCGGCGCGGCTGCGCCCCGGCTCGCTGGCGGCGGACAGTTACGGCGTCCCGGAGATCAGCGAGCGTCACCGCCATCGCTATGAGTTCGCGAACCAGTATCGCGAGCTGTTCGCAGAAGAACGGCATGCGGTTCTCGGGGTTGTCGCCCGATGGCTCACTCGTGGAGATCATCGAGCTGCCCGATCACCCGTGGTTCGTGGGCGTACAATTCCATCCCGAACTCAAGTCGCGGCCCACGCGCGCCGCATCCGCTCTTCGCTGGGTTCATCGGCGCCGCGCTGCGGGCGAAACACGCGTTCGCCGGGCCGAGCACCGGTCCGTCGCACGCCGGCACTGCCAACTGAACGTGCCCTTCGCCTTCCGCTCGGACGCGCTCTTCCTGATCGCCGGCCCGTGCCAGTTGGAGGGCGACGATCTGAATCTGCGCGTCGCTGAGCATCTCGCCCGCCTCGCGCCGCGCATTCCCGGCGGTGTGGTGTACAAGGCGAGCTATGACAAGGCCAACCGTTCGAACGCCGGCGCGGCGCGGGGTCCCGGTCTCGAGGAAGGGCTCGCGGCGCTGGCGCGCGTGAAACAGCAATCGGGATTGCCCGTGCTCACCGACGTGCACCTGCCGGATCAGTGCGACCTCGTCGCCTCGGTGGTGGACGCGCTGCAGATCCCGGCCTTCCTCTGCCGGCAGACCGACCTGCTCGAGGCGGCCGGCGCCGCGGGGAAACCCGTGAACATCAAGAAGGGACAGTGGCTGCATCCCGAGGGGATGAAGGGCGCAGTGGCCAAGGTGCGGCGCGCCGCCGGCAAGACGGCGGCCAAGCCCGGCTCGGTGGCCGTGACGGAGCGGGGCACGTTCTTCGGCTACGGCGATCTCGTGGTGGACATGCGGTCGTTCGCGCGCATGCGCGACGCGTGCGACGCGCCCGTGATCTTCGACGCGACGCACAGCGTGCAGCAGCCGGGCCGCGGCGAAGGCGGCGCCAGCGGCGGCGCGCGGGAGTTCATTCCGGCGCTCACGTTCGCCGCGATCGGCGCGGGTGCGGATGGGCTGTTCCTCGAGACGCACCCGGATCCCGATCACGCGCCGAGCGATGGCCCGAACATGGTGCCGCTCGCGCAGCTCGACGACCTCGTGCTTCGCGCAGTGGACCTCTGGCACGCGCGGCGGAAATGATCGAACAGGCGCTCGCGAAACGGATCCGCCTCGTCGGCCTCGATGTCGACGGCGTGCTCACCGACGGCGGCATCTATCTCGGCGACGCCGGCGGCACGCCGGTGGAGCTGAAGCGGTATCACATCGAGGACGGACTCGGCATCCATTTCCTTCGCGCCGCCGGCATCAAGGTGGTGCTCGTGACCGGGCGCGTCTCCGAGAGCGTGCGCCTCCGCGCGGCCGAGCTCTCGGTGGACGACGTCGCGCAGGATTCCCAGGCGCGCAAGCTGCCGGCCTTCCGGAAGATGCTCGACAAATTCGGCGTCGACGCGGAGAACGCGGCGTTCGTCGGCGACGACCTGCCCGACCTCGCGATCCTGCGGCAGGTGGGGCTCGCGGTGGCCGTCGGGAACGCGGTGAGCGAAGTGCGCGCGTGCTGCACGGTGCAGCTCACGCGCATGGGCGGGCAGGGCGCCGTGCGCGAGTTCACCGAACTGCTGCTCAAGGCGCGCGGCGACTGGGGCGAGTTGGTGGATGAGTACGTCGCCACGCGCTCCGTTGGCGGGCTCGAGGTGCTGCGATGAAGCCCGACGAACTCATCGAGCGCGGCCGGCGCGTCGTGCGCCTCGAGCGCGAGGCGCTGGAGGAAGTAGAGCGCCGCCTCGGCGCCGATTTCGCGAAGGCCGTCGAGTTGATCGCCGCTTCGTCGGGCCGCGTGATCGTGAGCGGCGTGGGGAAGAGCGGGATCATCGCGCGCAAGATCGCGGCGACGCTCACGAGCACGGGCACGCCGGCCACGTTCCTGCACCCCGTGGAAGGGCTGCACGGTGACCTCGGCATCGTGGGTCCGGCCGACGTCGTGATCCTGCTCTCCAAGAGTGGCGAGACGCCTGAACTCTTCCCGCTCATCGAGCAGCTGAAGCGGCTGGGCGTTCACATCATCGCGATCTCGGGCGAGAGCGACTCGCAGCTCGCGAAGCAAGCGGATGCTGTGCTCGACGTATGGGTGCGCGAGGAGGCGTGCCCGCACGATCTCGCGCCCACCACGAGCACCACCGCGGCGCTCGCGATGGGCGACGCGCTCGCCGTCACGCTGCTGGAACGGAAAGGGTTCCGCCGCGAGGATTTCGCGCGGCTGCATCCGGGCGGCTTGCTCGGCCGGCGGCTGCTCACGCGCGTGAGAGATCTCATGGTGACCGAGAAGCTTCCCACGGCCGCCAAGGACACGGTCATGCGGGAAGTGGTCATGATGCTCGCGGAACGCCGCGGCACGGTGGCGGTCGTCGACGGCGACCGCCGCGTGATCGGCGTCGTCACCGCGGGGGATCTCGCGCGGCTCAATCAGCGCCAGCCCGATTTCCTCGCCGTGGTCGCCGCGAACGTGATGAACGCCACGCCCAAGACCATCGGCGCCGATGAACTGGCGAGCGCCGCCGTCTACAGATGGAGCAGTTCGGGATCATGGCGATGCCGGTGCTCGACGACGACGAGCGGATGGTGGGCATCGTGCATCTCCACGATCTCATGCGCGCCGGGGTCAAGTGAGGCTCGCGCCCGCGTGGGCGTTCATCGCCGCGGCGGCGATCGTGGCGGGCTGCAAGGGTGCCAAGCAGCCTCCGGTGACGCCGCCCAACCCGCTCGCCGAGGCGGCCGACCAGGTCATGTTCGGGGTGCGCACCTTCATCACCGACCAGGGACTCCTGCGCGCGCAGCTGCGTGCGGACACCGGCTATTTCTTCGACAACAACTCCCGCATCGAAGTGCGCAACGAGCGCACGGTGTTCTTCACGAACACGGGCCAGCAGAGCGCGGTGCTCACGTCGATCGAGGGCACCTACAACACGACGAAGGCGATGATGGAGGCGCGCAAGAACGTTCTCGTCGTGTCGGTGGACGGGAAGCGGCTCGAGACATCGCAGCTCTCGTACAACCAGGTCACGAACCTCATCGCGAGCGACAGTCCGTTCGTCCTCACGCAGCCGGATCGCCGGGTGGAGGGGATCGGATTCATCTCCGACCCGAATCTCGCGAACCTGAAGATCCTCAAGCTCAAGCAAGGCTCGGGCCCGATCCCGCTCTCGGGGCAGCAGCCGTAGTGCTCCGCTTCTCGTGGCGCTCCTCGCCGGCGCGTGTATCGCGCTGCCGCTCGCGGCCCAACAGCCCGCGGCGCCACCGGCGCCACCCGCCGGCGCGCCGAAAACGGTCGGGATTCCCGGGCCGTCGGGACGCTGCGATCTCGTCGTCACGCCGCGCAGCGATTCGACGCGCGTGAACTCCGTGAAGCAGGCGAGCGGCCAGTACAACAGCTTCATCGGCGGCGGCGTCAACGGTGCATGCCCGGCGCAGCAGCTCACCATCTCCTCGGACAGCGCGGAGTACTTCGGCGATCTGCGGCGCTGGCATCTCATTGGCGGCGTGCACTACCGCGAGCCGCGGCTCACGCTCGATTCCGATGTCGCGACCTACTACATGCTGGAGGAGCGGCTGCTCGCCGAAGGGAACGTGCACACACTGCTCCCGAGCGGCACGACGCTCGTCGGGCCGCGCGTCGAGTATTTCCGCGCGGTGCCGGGCATTCGCACCATAGCGCGCATGATCGCACCCGGCCGTCCGACGATCACCATGATCGAGCGCGACAGCACCGGAAAGCCGTCGCCGCCGACGGTGCTCATCGGGAACACCGTCGTGAGCGACGCCGACAGTCTCGTCTACGCCTCCGGCCGCGTGGAGATCACGCGCCAGGATGTGATCGCCAAAGGCGACACCGCGTTCCTGGACGGGTCGCACGAATTCGCGCGTATCATGAAGAAGCCGGTGATCGTCTCGCGCGGTGAGCGGCCGTTCACGCTCTACGGCACCATCATCGACCTGTACGGCGGGAACAAGCAGCTGCACCGCGTGCTCGCGCGCGGCGAAGGCAAAGCGGTGAGCAACGACGGCACGGTCACATCCGATACGCTCGATTTCGAGATGGAGAACGGCGAACTCGGACGCATGTACGCCTGGGGCGCGTCGCGCGCGCGTGCCGTCAACCCGCAATACGACATCCTCGCCGACTCGCTCGACGTCAGGTCGCCGGGCCAGCGGCTGCGCGAGATCCGCGCGGTGCGGAAAGCGTACGCGCAGAGCACGCCGGACACGACGCACATCCACACGAAGGAGCGCGACTGGATGAGCGGCGACACGATCGTCGCGCGCTTCGACAGCATGCCGCTCACCAAAGCGGATTCCGCGAAACAGCCCGCGATGCTCGCCCTCATCGCGCTCGGCAACGCGAAATCGTACTACCAGATCGCGGCGAAGGATTCGGCGGCGATCGGACCGTCGATCAACTACGTGCGCGGCGGCGCCGTGACGGTCGCGTTCGTCGCGCACCAGGTGAGGTCGGTCACGGTGATCGACAGCGTCGCCGGCGTGTACGTCGAGCCCGAGGTCATCAAGAAGAAAAAAAAGGCCGATTCCACCACCACCGGCCCGCTACTGCCGAAAAAGAAAACGAAAGCCGACTCGGCCGCCGCCAAGGCGCCCCCCAGAGCACGACGCCATGACCGCCGGCCCTCGCGTTCCCGCCGCGCTCGAGTCGTTCTTCGCCGAGCACTCGAAGGGCGATCGCTCTACGATCCTCGCGCTCTACGCACTCATCTGCGCCGCGCACGCCGAGGGCGAGGCCGTGTTCAACGACGTCGCGACGCACTATCGCACCGATTATCTGAAGCTGCTGCGTGAAGAGGGACGCGACGTGGAACGCGAAGCCGGGCGTCTGAGCCTGGACGAGGTGCGCGAGCATCTCGCGCAGGTGGTGTTCCCGCGGCTCGCGGCCGAAGGCCTCGTCGTGCTGCCGGCGGACGGGCTCACGTCGCCCGACAGCGTGTTGCGCGTCGCCGACCGTTTCTGGCCCGAGCTCCGCGCGACGCGGCCGCAGATCGAGCGCGCCGGCGTCGCCGGCGTGGTGCGGCGCGGCGAGGAGATCACCGGTCCGCATGGCAAGGCACCGGTCGAACCCACCGGGAGCATCCTCGAGGCGAAGGGCCTCGTGAAGACCTACCGCCGCCGCCGCGTCGTGAACGACGTGGCGCTCGAACTCTGAAGCAGGGCGAGATCGTCGGCCTGCTCGGCCCGAACGGAGCAGGGAAGACGACCACGTTCTACATGATCGTCGGCCTCATCCCGCCGCAGGCAGGGCACGATCCTCCTCGACGGCGAGGACATCACCGGCATGCCGATGTACCAGCGCGCGCGCCGCGGCATCGGCTATCTCTCGCAGGAGCCGTCGATCTTCCGCAAGCTCACGGTGGAGGAGAACATCCTCGCGATCCTCGAGACGCTCGACATCACGCCAGAGCAGCGCGAGGCGCGACTCGAGACGCTGCTCGACGAGCTCAGCATCAAGCACCTGCGCGCACAAGCGCGCTTCTCGCTCTCCGGCGGCGAGCGCCGCCGGCTGGAGATCACGCGCGCGCTCGTGACCGAGCCGAAGTTCATGATGCTCGACGAGCCCTTCGCCGGCGTCGACCCGATCGCCGTGCACGACATCCAGTCGATCGTGGCGGGGCTGCGGCATCGCGGGATCGGCGTGCTCATCTCCGACCACAACGTGGAGCAGACGCTCGACATCGTCGACCGCGCCTACATCATGTTCGACGGCCAGGTGAAGGTGTCGGGCACGGTGCAGCGAGCTCGTCTTCGACGATACCGTGGCCGAGATCTACCTCGGGCCCACGCTCACCGGCGCGGCTTCGCTCGCGCTTCGCGGCAGCGCAGCCGCATGAAGCCCGGCATCAGTCAGACGGGCAGTCTCCGGCAGGAGCTCGGATCAATCCGCGCCTGTACCAGGCGATGGACATGCTGACATGCCGCTGCTGGACCTCCAGCAGCACTTGAAGCAGGAACTGCTCGACGAATCCGTTCCTCGATCTGCGTCGAGCCGGGCGACGACGAGACGGAGGGCGAGGCGGAAGGCGAGGAGACGGAGCGCGAGCCGGACGAGGCCGACAAGGAGCTCGCCGTCGAGAAGGCCGAGAACGATGAGATCGACTGGGAGGAGATCCTCCTCAACGGATTCGACGTCGGCGGCAGCCGCGCGAGCAGCGCGAGGATCGCGAGTGGACCGAGCCGGTGTCGGTCGAGCGCCGCCACTCGACGATTACCTCGCGAGCAGATGAAGATGCTCGAGCTCAGCGACCGCGAGCGCTCCTCGCCGAGGAGTTCATCGGCAACATCAACGACGACGGCTATCTCGCCGTGTCGCTCGAGGAGCTGCGCCGCGACATCAACAAGTGCGATCACGGACGCGGCGGAGGCGAGTGACCGCGACCGACGAGGAGCTGCCGCTGTACACGAGGCCGAGGTCGAGCGGATGCTCGGCGTCATCCAGAACCTCGATCCGCCCGGCGTCGGCGCGCGCGACCTGCGCGAGTGTCTCCTGCTGCAGCTGCGCGACGCTCAAGCTGCAGGACTCCGTGGCCCATCGGCTCGTGCAGGACCATTTCGAGGAACTCATCGCCCATCGCTGGAGCGAGATCTCGAAGAAGCGGGGTTGAGCCCCGCCGAGGTGCAGGAGGCCGCCGACGCCGTCGCGAAGCTCGAGCCCAAGCCCGGCCTCCGTTACAGCAGCGCGGGCGACAACTACGTCGTTCCCGATCTCGTCGTCGACAAGATCGACGGCAAGTATCACGTCTTCGTGAACGACGACAACGTGCCGCGCCTGCAAGCCTGAGCCGCGCCTACCAGGACATCGCGCGCGACAAGCGGAAGTTCGACGGGCGAGAACAAGGAGTTCATCTCCACGCGCATGAACGCCGCGAAGTGGATGATCCAGGCGATCGAGCAGCGCCGCCAGACGATGCTCAAGGTGATGCACTTCATCGTCGACCGGCAGCGCGATTTTTCGAGAAGGGGGTCCAGTACCTCAAGCCGCTCACGCTGCGCGAGGTGGCCGAGGCGATCGGCATGCACGAGAGCACGGTCAGCCGCGTGACCAACGAGAAGTACGTGCAGACGCCGCGCGGCGTGTTGCCGCTCAAGTTCTTCTTCTCCTCCGGCCTCTCCACCGCCGGCGGCGAGGACGTTTCCGCGCGCGGCATCAAGGCGACGATCGAGAAGCTGCGTGCGCGAAGAGGACCCCAAGCACCCCCTCACCGACCAGGACATCGTGGACATCTTCGAGAAGGACGGCGTCAAGATCGCGCGCCGCACGGTGGCGAAATACCGCGAGCAGCTCGGCGTGCTCTCGGCCCGCATGAGGAAGCGCGTATGATGGCCGCCGCGAGCGATCTCGACGTTTCGGTCCTCGTCCCGGCGAAGGACGAAGCCGAGAACCTGCCGCTGTTCATGCAGCAGGCGGCGAGCCGCGTTCACGGGATCGCGCGACGTCGTTCGAAGTGGTCGTGATCGACGACGGCTCGACCGAACGACATGGCGAGGTGCTCGGCGCGCTCCAGAAGCAGTATCCGTTCCTGCGGCTGGCGCGGCACCGCCGCGCGGCGCGGCATCGCCGACGCGCTGCGCAGCGGGTATCTCGCGTCGCGCGGGCGCGTGCTCGTGTTCTATCCGGCCGACCTGCAGTACAAGCCGGAGGATATCCCGCGCCTCGTCGCGCCGATCCTCGCCGGCGAGGCCGACATGGTCACCGGCTACAAGCAGGGCGCGTACGAGAAGGCGTTCGTGTCGGGCATCTACAACGCGCTCTGCCGCGCGCTGTTCGACGTGCCGGTGCGCGATCTGAATTCCGTGAAGGCGTATCGCCGCGAGATCATGGACGCGCTGCCGATCCGCCCCGACTGGCACCGGTACATGATCGTCATCGCGGCGGCAGGAGGGGTTCACCGTTTCCGAGATCCCGGTGCCGCTGTATCCGCGCCACGCGGGGAAGTCGAAGTTCGGCATTGGCGCGGATTCCGGTCGGCGTGCTCGACATGCTCGCGGTGTGGTTCGAGCTGCGATTCTCGCGCAAAGCCGCTGCTGTTGTTCGGCATGGTCGGGGCGATGCTGTTCGCGCTCGGCGTGCTCACCGGGATCGTCGCGATCGCGATCCGCCGTGTTCGCCGGACGTCGGCGTACCGGCCGCTGATCAATCTCGTCGAAGTGTGCGTGATCGTCGGATCGGTGTTCCTCGTGGGCGGATTGCTCGGCGAGATGAACGCGGGGCTGCGCGTGGAATTGCGCGAATTGCGCCGCCTGGCCGACGAAGCGTCGAAGGACTCGGTCCGCATCGTCGAGTCCCGCAGTGCGACGCTGGATCTCCGCGCTATTCACCGGCGCGGTGCTGGTGTTCGTCGCGATCAAGTTGTCGCAGCAGTGGCCCGAGGTGGCCGCCGCGCTCGCGAGCGCGACGCCCGATTGGATCGCGCTCGCGGCGTCGTGTCTGGTCGTCCTCGTCACGTACGCGCTGCTCATCGAGACGTGGCGCATCGTGCTCAAGGGGTGGGGACATCCGCTGCCATTCTGGGATGCGGCGCGCATCTGGACCATCTCCAACCTCGGCAAGTACATCCCCGGCAAGGTGTGGGCGCTGTCGGCGATGGCCGTGATGTCCGAAGCGCGCGGCGTCTCGCCGGTGGTCGCGGCGGCCGCGGCACTGCTCATCACGCTCGTGAACACGATCGTGGGATTCGTGGTCGTGGCCGCGACCGGTGCACGCGTGCTCGATTTCCCGCCGGCGCTCGTGTGGGCGATCGCGATCGCGGGACTCGCCGTGGTCATCGCGCCGTCGTTCCTGCCGCGAATCGCGGCGCTCGCGGGGCGCGTGTTCAAGAGGGAAGTGGTGATCCCCAAACTCCCCTGGTGGACCGTCGGCGCCGCCGCGCTCGCGACGGCGCTCGCGTGGCTCGCCTACGGCCTCGCGTTCCGCCTGTTCGTGGTCGGCGTGCTCGGCGCCGCGCCGGGCACGCTGTCGCTCTACGTGGCGATCTTCGCGGGATCGTATCTCGTCGGATTCGTCGCGCTCTTCGCGCCAGGCGGCATCGGCGTGCGCGAGACGGTGATGGCCGTGGGACTCAAGCGCGCATTCTTCGCCACCGGGCCGGCCTATCTCGTGGTCGTCGCGTCACGACTCTGGCTCACGGTGCTCGAGATCGTGCCGGCGCTCGCTCTTCCTCGGCCACGGCTGGACGAAGCGCGCGCCCGACTAGGCGTCGCGCGCGAGCCGAATGCCGTAGCGCCCGAGGAAGAGGGCGAATTCCTCCGTGAGCGGTGATCCACGAACGCTTCGCGTTCGCCCTGCCAGATCCAGCCAATGCACGCCCGCGCTTCGAAACGCCGAACGATCGGCATCAGAGAGCGCGACCTCGCTGAGTACGGTGTCGTCGCGGCGCAGCGCCGGCGTCGCGCCCGTGACTCGGCGCCAGAGGAGTCGCGAGGTCGTGCCCTCGCGCGCGTAGCTCCGCCAATCGCCTGTGAGCGCCACAGTTACGCCCGCATGCGTCACGTATCGCTCGAACTCGCTCACCATGCTCGTGACGAGATCGCGTTGCTGCTCTGCGCTTAGGCCGCGCGGGAAATCCGGCGCGCTCCGGATGACCTTCGCCGGCGAACCGACGGCGAGACTCTTCGGCGGGATCGTGCCCTGCACGAGCGAGTCGCCGCCGATGACCGAGCCATCGCCGATCGTCGCGCCCGGCATCACGAACACGCGCCACGGCAGCCACACGCTCTTGCCGATCGTCACCGGCTCGTACGTCACCGGATAGCCGTCGAGCGCATTGAGCCATACGCCGTGCGTGAAGATCAAACAATGCCCGCCGATCCCGGTATCGTCGCCGATCGTGACCGGCTTCGTGGGATTGATGTACGTCATCTGCAGCACGATGGTGCGGCTGCCCAGCGTGAACCGCGACTCCGGCAGCTGCGGACCGCCAATGAACACCTGCTCGCGGATCTTGGCGTCCTCGCCGATCTCGATCGTCTCGCACGACACGTACGTGAACGTGCCGATGCTCGAGTGCCGCCCAATGGTGATCGATCGCCCCTGGACGACGGCCATGAGGCCGATCTCGACGTCGTCGCCCAGCGTCACGGAGTCGCCGATCACGACGCTGCCGAAGCTGAGCGACACGCGGCGCCCGATCTTGTAGCCGAGCACCGACCGGTAGGCGAATTTCTTGAGGAAACCGGGCATCCAGCCGAACAGCACGAGGTGGCGCCACGGGATGCGCGTCTTCGGGACCAGCGTGGATGCCATGTGGCAACGTTAGTCTCCGCGACGAAGAGCGTCAAGTGCGGCATCGCTTCGAGGGACGAGATCACGACAACTGCTTCGACGCGGATTATGCGGAAACTCGGCGGATCATGCGGATCGCTCCTCGAGCCGCAATGGTTCAGCGCGGCACTGACCGGCGTCGTGTCTTTGTAGTTAACAACAAACGCAACACGAATCGGACCCGTGCGAGGAAGGCATCATCTGCAGAGGAGCGATCCGCATGATCCGTACGATTCCGTATAATCCGCGTCGAAGCAGTTGTCGTGATCTCGTCGCGCTCCGAGCCTTGCGGCCGATGCGCCGCGGCGCGTAACGTTCGCATCGTGATCCTTCTCTCGCGCGCGCTCGCCGGGCTGCCGGCCGCCGAGCGATTCGCGCTCGAACTGCTCACCGACCTCGCTCGTCTCGTGCCCGTGGATGACCCCGCGGCGGCTGTCGTGCGCCTGGAGGTCACGGGCGATTCCGGACGCGCCGCGGCAGGGAACGACCAAGCGGTCGCGACGGTTCGACAGATGCCGTTCGATCCCGTGGACGGCATTGTTCGCATATCCCGGGCCGAGTTGCGTGCGGTGACCGCGATCGCGACCGCCGACCGCGAGCGGCGCGCCGTGCCGCGCGACCGCTTCGGCCGCGTGCCGTCGAGCGAGAACGCGCTCGTCCAGGCGGGCGTCGAGCGGGAGCCGGTGCTCTCGGTGGCGGCGAGCCGGTTCGGGAACGCGGTGGTCACCGCCGCGGGTGCGCGCCCGGTGCGCTTCGCCGCGCCATGGCCGCACGGGAGGCGCTGGGCCGCGGCGCTTACGCACGACCTCGACGTGGTCGCCCTCTGGCCGCTCTTCGCGTCGCTGCGCATCGCGGAACTCGCGAAGAAACGCGACGGCGCGAGACTCGGCGACGTACTGAAATCGATTCCCGGAGCGCTCACCGGCTCGCCGGTGCGACGCGGGGTAGATGCGGTGCTCGACGCGGAGCGCGGACTGGTCGCCACGTGGTTCATCCTCTGCGGCACGCCCAACTCGGGCACCGTGCGCCGCGGCGATCTCACGTACCGCCCTGAATCGCGTGCAACGCGTGAAATCATTGAGAAGGTCGCGTCCGCCGGACACGAGATCGCGTTGCACGGCAGCTTCGAGACGTTCGAGCGCGACGGCGCGTTCAACGAGCAGCGCGACCGGCTCGCGCGCATCGCGGGGCGACCCGTGGCCGGCGTGCGCCAGCACTTCCTGCGCATTCGCCCGGGACGCACCGAGCTCGCGATGCACGCGGCCGGTTTCCGGTACGATTCCACGGTCGGCTACGCGGACCGCAACGGCTTCAGGGCCGGCGTCGCCGATGTGCTGCCCGTATGGGAGCCGGCCATCGAGCGCGCCTCCGGATTCCTCGAGATGCCCTTCTGCTTCATGGACCGCGCGCTCAGCAAGTACCGTGGCGAAGAAGATCCCGCCGCGTGGACCGCCGACGCGCTCACACTCGCCGCGACCTGCCGCGACCTCGGCGGACTCTGGGTGGGCATTTGGCACCCGAACGTCACGCTCGCCGCGCTCGGCTACCCGCTCGCGATCGAAGCATATGCCGCGCTGGTCGATGGGCTCGTGGCCGATACGCCGTACGTCGCGACGCTCGACACCATGGCGCGTTGGCGCACGGCGCGCCGCAGCGTGCGCGTGCGCACCGTGCGTGCGGACGGCACCGTGGAGCCGTATCTCGTAGCGCCCGGATTGTGGGATGAGCCGCTCGTGCTCGAGGACCAGGCGCAGCAGCGTCGCGAATTGGCGCGCTAGTGGACGTCCTCTTCCTTTCGCACGGCTACCCGCGCACGGCCGACGATCCGATCGGTTCGTTCGTGCTGCGGCTCGCGGTCGCGCTGCGCGACGAGGATGTGCGCGTGAGCGTAGTAGCGCCCGGCGCGCCCGGGCTCGCGGCGAACGAGGAGTTCGAGGGGATCCCGGTTTCGCGGTTCCGGTACGCACCCGGACGCTACGAAACACTCGCGTATACCGGCAGCATGCTCGCTCAGGTGCGCGGCTCGTTCGCCGGCAAGGCATCGATCGCGAGTTTCCTCGCGGCGGACCTCGCGGCGGCCACCGGCGCAGCGATGCGGCGGCCGCCCGCGGTCGTCCACGCGCATTGGTGGTTCCCCGGCGGACTTGTCGGCGCGGGCGTCGCGGCCGCGCGCGGCGTGCCCCTCGTGACCACGCTGCACGGATCGGACATCGCCGCCGCGCGTTCGTCCGCTCTCGCGACGCGCGTATTCTCCGGCGTGCTGCATTGCTCGGCACGCGTCACCACCGTGTCGAGTTGGCTCGCGAACGAAGCGCGCGCAATCGTGCCGGATGTCGCGCCGGTGGTCGCGCCGATGCCGGTCGCGCCGGCGTTATTCCATCCCGAGGGAACTCGCGCGCGCGACCGGCTGCTATTCGTCGGAAAGCTCAATGCGCAGAAGGGGATCGCGCATCTCCTGCGCGCGCTCACCCGCATGAAGACGAAGCCCGCACTTGACGTGGTAGTCGGCGTCGGCAGCGATGCGAGCGACGTGCGCACGCTCGCCGCGCAGCTCGGAGTGGGACCGCAGCTCAGGTTCCACCCACTGCTCAGCCAGGCCGACCTCGCGAAGCTCTATCGCGAATGCACCGCGCTCGTGACGCCCTTCACCGGGGAAGGGCTGGGACTCATCGCCATTGAAGCGGCGCTCTCGGGAATGCCGGTCGTCGCATTCGCTTCGGGCGGACTCACCGACATCGTGATCGACGGACGCACCGGCCTGCTCGTGCCCACTGGCGATGAAGCCGCCCTCGCCGCGCGCCTCGACGAACTGCTTGCGATGCCCGACCAGGGCGCCGCGCTCGGCGCCGAAGGGCGCCGCCGCGCGCTCGAGACCTTCGCGCCGGCCGCCGTCGCGAAGCGCTATGCGTCGCTCTATCGAGAGGTCGCGGCGGCGCGCTCCAAGTAGCCGAACGACTGGCGCCCCCCGCGCGCCGCGGTCAATTTACACTGCTAGCGTACGACTGGATCCCTTCCGCCACACCGGAGCGTGATGTCGCGTCAGTCTGCTGCGCCCGCGATCGCCGAGGCGCCCCGTTTCGCGGCGGGTTGGGCCGCGCTCGTGTACGCGGCGTGCGCGGTGGCACTCTGGTATCCCGCGCTCGGCGGCGAGTTCCTGCTGTCGCCGGAGAGCGACCAGTACATCGGCGGCTACGCGGTGCGCGAATTCGGCGCACACGTTCCTGCGCAGACGGGACATTTCCCGCTCTGGAATCCGTACATCTTCGGCGGCATGCCGTACGTCGGCGTCGATGAACGGCGACATGTACTACCCGCCTTCCTGCTGCGGCTGCTCCTGCCGCACCGACGTGGCGTGACGTGGTCGTTCATCATCCACTTCTTTCTGGCCGGCTGGCTTTACGTACCTGTTCCTGCGCGCGATGCGATCGGCTTCCGGGCGCGCTCGTCGGCGGCCTCGCGTACATGATGGGCGGTCCGATCGCGTCGTACGTGTCGCCGGGGCACGACGGCAAGATGTACGTGAGCGCGCTGCTGCCACTCGTGCTCTGCTTCCTCACGTGCGGCATCCGAGATGGAAGGCGCTGGGCTGGCGCGCGCTCGCGATCACCGTAGGCTTCGCGGTACTGACCCGCATCCGCAGCTCCTGCAGTACATGCTGCTGTGCAGCGGCACGTGCGCGCTGTATCTGGCGTTGCTGGAGCGGAGCAGGGAAGCTCCCCGGAAAACGGCCCTCGCGACTTGGCCTCGCGCGCGGGCGCCGTGGCGCTCGGCTTCCTCATCGGCGCCGTGCAGTACTTGCCGGTCGATCCAGTACGTCCCGTGGTCGCCGCGCGCCGGCGGGCTCACGCGGGTACGATCGCGCGCGTCAGCTACTCGATGCCGCCCGAGGAACTGATCAACACGTACCTGCCGCAGTTCTCCGGTATGCTCGACAACTACTGGGGACGGAACGGCATCCATTTCCACAGCGAATACATCGGCGCCGTCGTTCTGATGCTCGCCGGCTGTGCGTTCGCCGCCGCGGCGCATAACGCGAGCGGCGCTCCGTTCCTGGCTTCTGGATCGGCGTCTGCATCGTCTCGACGCTATGGGCGCTGGGCGGGTCCACGCCGTTCTATGCGATCGTGTACGCCGTGGTGCCGGGCACCAAGTATCTTCAGGGCGCCGAGCACCATGATGTTCGTGATGGCGTTCAGCGTGGCGATGCTCGCGGCGCTTGGCATCGAACGCATCGCTGCCGGCAAGGCAACGCAGCGTTATGCCGTGATCTGGTGGATCGCGGCGGGCGTCGTCGCTCTGCTCGGAGTAGCCGGGGCGCTCACGAACATGGCGGCCGCGTTGGCCATGCCGGGGCGCGCCGAGTACGCGATGGACAACGGACCGCAGATCGCGTTCGGGGCGGTGCGCTCGTTCGTGTGCATCCTGCTCGCGGGCGGCGTGGTCTTCGCGCTCGCGCGGCACAAGATGAAGGCGCAGACCGCCGCGTACGCGCTCATCGCGCTGATCGCGGTCGACCTATGGAGCGTCGAGCAGAATGTACTGGAATTTCTCCGATCGCGCGTCGGTGATCTACGCGAGCAACGCGATCACGGATTATCTCGCCAAGCAGGATCAGCCCGGCCGTGTGTTCGCGGCGCAGACCGCGCGCGACGCGTCCCGCAACAACGGGATCCTGAACGGTGACGGGCTCATGCCGCACCGGATCCGGAGTGTCGTGGGCTACCACGGGAACGAGCTCGGGCGGTATGACAACCTGGTGGGCGCGCACGGCGAACAGTTGGGAAATCCGCAGATCTGGCGCCTCACGAACATGAAGTACTTCCTTGGCAACTCGCCGCAGTCGCCGTTCGGCGGCTCGAAGCCGATACTCGGCCCCGTGACCGATGCATCCGGCTCCTCGCTCTACTTGTTCGAGATGCCCGGCAGCTATCCCTTCGCCTGGGTCGCGCCGGTGATCGTGAAGGGGCCCGACGATGCGGTGCTCACCACGGTCCGCGACCCGCGCTTCGAGATCTCGCGCGCCGCGTTGTTCGACACCGCCGCGCCGGTGACCGCGCAGCAGATCTCCAAGCTGCCCGACACGCTCGGCATCGTCGCGCGCGCCACGCACTACGAGCCCGGCCACATGACCGTGGCGCTCGACAAGCCCGCGCCCGCGGGGTCGGCGCTCATCGTGACCGAGAACTATTACCCGGGGTGGAGTGCCACGGTAGACGGCAAGCCCGCGGCGATCGGACGCGCCGACTACGTGCTCATTGGTGTGGAGCTGCCGGCCGGCGCGAAGACCGTCCAGCTGGATTTCGCGAGTCCGGCGTTCGAGAAGGGGAAGGCGATCACGATCATCGTGCTCGTACTCTGTACGCTGCTCCTGGCCGCCGGTGTGGTGGCCGAGCGTCGGAGAGTCCGTGGCTGAGCGCGCGCTCGTCGTCGTCCCGACGTACAACGAGAAGGAGAACATCCGCCGGCTCATCGCGACCGTGCTCGATGAGGATCCGCGGCTCGAGATGCTCATCGTGGACGACGGCTCGCCCGACGGCACCGGTGAGATCGTGGATGAGATCGCCGCGCGCGAGCCGCGCGTGAATTGCCTGCATCGCGAGAAGAAGATGGGGCTCGGCACCGCCTACCGCGCCGGCTTCAAGTGGGCGCTCGCGCGCGACTACGCGTTCATCTTCGAGATGGACGCCGATTTCTCGCATGACCCCAATCATCTTCCGCAATTCCTTGACGCGATCAAGGACGCCGACCTCGTGCTCGGCTCGCGCTATCGCGGAGGGAAGGTGACCGTGGTCAATTGGCCGATGACGCGGCTGCTCTTGAGCTACGGCGCGAACATCTACGCGCGGATCGTGACGGGCATGAAGCTCGACGATTCTACCGGCGGCTTCAAGTGCTTCCGGCGCACGGTGCTCGAGGGGATCGACCTCGATGACGTGCGTTCCAACGGCTACGCCTTCCAGATCGAGATGAGCTTCCGCGCGACGCGAAAGGGATTCCGGATCACCGAGATCCCGATCGTGTTCGTGGATCGCACGGAAGGCACGAGCAAGATGAGCGGCCACATCGTGCGCGAGGCCATTTTCATGGTATGGCGGCTCCGCTGGTGGGCGATCACGGGCCGGCTATGAGCGGGGCGGGGCGGGCCTTCTATAAGATGAGCGGGTCGGGGAACGACTTCGTCGTCTTCGACGCCCGGACCGAGCCGGCCGGCGCGCTCGAGAAGGAGAACGTGATCCGGACCATGTGCGCCCGGGGCACCGGCATCGGGGCCGACGGCGTGGTGTTCGTCGAGAAGGCACCAACGAGCGACGCCGACCTCCTCATGAGGTACTTCAACAGCGACGGCTCGCGGGCGGCCATGTGCGGCAATGCCGCGCTGTGCGTCACTCGGCTGGCCGCCGAGCTCGGGGCGGGCGCGGCGGCCGGCATGCGCATGCAGACCGACGACGGGGTGCTCACAGCCCGGTATGTCGGTGGTCTGCCTGAGGTGGACCTTAGGCCGGTGCTCGAAGTGAAGCCCGACGCGGGGATCGATCGGGCGGCGGGCGAGCACCGGATCGGGTTCGCGCTGGCCGGGGTGCCTCACTTGGTGGTGCTCTGCGCCGACGCCACGGTGGTCGACGTGGCCGGCCGGGGGCGGGCGCTGCGCCGGCACGCGTCGCTGCCTGGGGGTGCCAATGTGAACTTCGTCTCCCGGCGCCGGCTGGGCTGGCTCATGCGGACCTTCGAGCGTGGCGTCGAGGGCGAGACGCTGGCGTGCGGTACGGGCGCGATCGCCACGGCCGTCCTGCTGACCGTCTGGGGAGAGTCCATACGGCCTCAGACCGAGCTGGAGACCCGATCCGGGCGGAAGCTCACCGTGACCCTCGAGCGGTCCGGAGGCGACTGGAAGCCGACACTTCGGGGTCCCGGAGATCTCGTGTTTCGGGGAGAGCTTCCTAGTTAGTCCGACGGCGTGCGTAACGAGTCGTGCGCACCCACAAGTTCACAACTGTTTATAGATATTCGGCTTAAGTCCTTGGACAGGGCAGCAAGCTGTTGATATCCACAGTTCTCCACGTACAGTAGTTTACATAATACATCTTATACGCATAATACACCAACCGCACACAAGAGGGCGCCAAGTCTCTGGCGCCCTCTCTAGCGACTTCCTCAATCGCGGCCTGACGACGTTAGCCGTTCGACTAGGAAACCGGCTTCGCCTCCAACTCCCCCAACCTTACCCGCGCCTCCGCCGCGCCAGGCGCCGACGGATCAGATGACAGCTTCACCCAGATCGCCTTCGCGTCGGCCGTCTTCCCCGCCGCCAGCAGCACCCGGGCCGCCGAAGACAGGTACAGAGCCTTATCCGAGTCGTACTGGGCCTTGTCCGCCGCCTTCTGGTACATATCGGCCGCTTCCGGGAACTTCTTCATTTGCTCGTAGCCGTTGCCGGCCAGCGCCAACGCCCCAGGCGTGAAATACCGGTCGTTGCCGGTCATGAGCGGCTTGAGCGCGTCGATCCCGCCCTGGTAGTCGCTCCGCTGATAATGCACTTGAGCAAGCAGCGTGAGACCGACCTTCCCCGACGGCGTGTCCGGCCAGCGCTTCGTGAGCCGCTCCAGCGACGACTGCGCGAGCGGCAGATTGCCCGAATTGATCGACTGTTCGGCCTCGTCCAGCGCGACCGACGCGTTGCGCCTCTGGGCCTCCTGAGACTTCTGGTAGAACAGCACGCCGCCGACGATCACCGTGACCGCCACGATCGCCCACATCGTCTCTCGCGAGTGCAGCTCGATCCACTCGAACGCGTTCTCGGCCCTGTTGCCCGACTTCGTCGTAAAGCCCTTCGGTGCGGTCATCGCTTCAATCCGTGGAATGTTGATCGCTCGGGCGGTCCGGCGGACCGCGCATGCCCCTGGGGTGACTCGAACACCCGGCCAACGGTTTAGGAAACCGCTGCTCTATCCACCTGAGCTACAGGGGCTACAGCGCCGGGAGCGTAAGATAACGCGACTCCACTGGGCGCGCGACGTCTCAGAACTGTAGTACGGAGCGCCTCACGATGGGATCCAATCTCGCCCCGCCCGCGAGCGCGAGCAGTTCGATCAGGAACACGCATGCGACGACCGTGCCACCGAGGCGCACCACGAGATCGCACGCCGCCCGCGCTGTGCCGCCCGTGGCCAGCACGTCATCCACGATCAGCACGCGATGCCCGGCGCCGAACGCGTCGCGGTGCACCTCGAGCGCATCCACGCCGTATTCCAGTCCGTATTCAACGCGTTCGACCGCGGACGGAAGCTTGCCTGGCTTTCGCATGGGTACGAGTCCCGCTCCGAGTCGGAGGGCCACCGGCGCGCCGAGGATGAATCCGCGGCTCTCGATGCCCACTACGTGTGAGATCCGCTCAGCCGCGAAAGGCGCGGCCATCGCCTCCACCGCCTGCGCGAACAGCGACGGATCGATCAGCAGCCCGGTGATATCCTTGAACACGATGCCCGGCTTCGGGAAGTCCGGCACATCGCGGATCGCGCGCCGAAGCGCCGCCACGTCGAAAGTCATCGCCGCACGTCGAAGAGTTCGGGGAGTTCGTCGTGGCCGGGAACGGGCAGATCACGCACCGCATCGACGCGCGCGCCGGGCGGACCCTGCTCCAGCCGCGCCCTGAGCGCCTGCACGGCCGCTTCACTGCCCGACGCGGCCACCTCGACGCTGCCATCTTCGCGATTCCGCACCCAGCCCGCCACGCCGAGGCGGCGCGCTTCCTTGG
This sequence comes from uncultured Gemmatimonadaceae bacterium, assembly GCA_963737845.1. Classification (GTDB taxonomy): domain Bacteria; phylum Gemmatimonadota; class Gemmatimonadetes; order Gemmatimonadales; family Gemmatimonadaceae; genus DATKOH01. The sequence continues at coordinate 242,243 of CAVTUD010000004.1, forward strand.
TGACGAACCAGCGGAAGCCGACCCCCTGCACCAGGCCGCGCACTTCCAGCCGAACGATCACGACGCGCGCGCTGCTAGCGGCGCGGCGAACGCACCAGTGCTTGCAGCGCGGCGGAGAGGGCGTTCTCATCCGTGGACGCGGCGACGTCGGAGGGCATTTTGAGTTCGCCACTCCTGATCCGGCGCGCGACGCGCTCCAGCGCGTCGGCCACCGAATTGCCGGATTCGGGCGCCACCGTCGATGGGAGCGCCCACGGCTCCATCTCCTTGAGCGCCTCCAGCGCCGCGGGTGTGCGGATGTCCACCGGCATCGCGAGCTTGTTCGCGCGCGGGGTGATGGAACGCACGCTCTGCGGCGTCTGCATGCGCGGCGGCGGCACCTCTTCCACACGCAACGCCTCGAGCGTGCTCCGCTTCTTCGGCGGCGCGTCGGCCACGCGTTCGAGCGTGGACGGCGTGATCGGGCGCGGCGTGTCGCTCGCGGGATCCGGCCGGACGGTCGGCGTGAACGCCTCGGCGGCCCAGAAGCTCTCGATCTTCAGTTCGCTGGGAGTCATCCCCGCGTTCTTCGAGGGCTCGAGCGAGAGCTCGGTCGATTCCAACTCGATGCCGTCGAAGCGCGGCATCTTCCCCTGCTCCGTGTTCGCCTGCAGTCCCGTGTTCGCATTGTCGTACGAGATCAACTGCAGCTCAGTGTCGCCGATCGCGGGACGTTCGCCGGTGATGCGAAGCGCGATCTCCGGCGTCTCGAGGTTCTCGACATGGAAGGAACTGGTCTCGCGCGCCGTAGCGGGCGTCGGTCGCGCCGGTTCCACTGGTGGCGCGGCGGCGGCCGGAGTCTTCTTCGGCGCCTCCGGCACGGGCATTTCCCCGGTCTGCGTCGTGGGCGGCACGAAGAGTGGCGTGCTGGGGCGGCGCGTCGCGGCAGGCTGCTGCTTCGCGCTCTCGCTCTCGCCTCCGCGCGGCGCCACGAAGGGCGGCACTGTCCCGCTGGAGCGGCGCTGCGGGGGAAGCGAGGTGCTGTCGTCCGGGGAGCGTCCATTGTCTCTCCGGTGAACGAGGAGCAATGGTGCGGTGGGGCGTCTAGTTCGCGGGCCAGCCGTGGGCGCCTACGAGCGGGACGAAGCGTACCGCCCCGATATCACGACGCTCGAAGGCCTCCCCGCGTCTCGTTATAACTGTAAGAATTTGTTCATCTTTGGTGCCCAATGGAATGAGCATTCGGCCGCCTTCCGCGAGCTGCTGTCCCAGCGGCGCGGGGATCTGCGGGGAGCCGGCCGTGACGAGGATCGCATCGTATGGCGCGAAGTCGCGCCAGCCAAGCGTACCGTCGCCCGAGAGCAGCGAAACGTTGTTCACGCCCGCCTCTTTCAGGACGCGCCGCGCCGAATCCACGAGCGCACCAACGCGCTCGATCGTGAAGACCTGGGCCGCGAGGTGCGCGAGCAGTACGGTCTGGTACCCCGACCCGGTGCCGATCTCGAGCACGCGCTCCTTGCCGCTGAGCTTGAGCTGCTCGAGATATCGCGCGTGGATGGACGGCTGGGAGATCGTCTGCCCATAGCCGATGGGCAGTGCGCTGTCCTCGTACGCGCGGTGGCGCATGCCCGTGGGCACGAACAAATGCCGGGGCGTCAGATCGAACGCGCGGAGCACGCTGAGGTCGCGTATGCCCCCCGCCTGCAGCGTCTCGACGAGGCGCCGCCGCGCGCCGCTGAACTGTTGCGTGCTCATGGATCGCGCCACCAGGAGGAAGGATCGTCGAGCATCTTGATGTGCGTGAGATCGAGCGTGAGCGGCGTGACCGAGATGTATCCGTCGCGCACGGCGCGGAAATCGGAATCCTCGGGGCCGCTCCAGCTCGCGCTGCCGCCGCCGATCCAGTAGATGTCGCGGCCGCGCGGGTCCTTCATGCGCATCAGCGAATCGGAATACACGCGGCGGCCGAGGCGCGTGAGCCGCACGCCCTTGATCTCGGCGCCTCGCAGCGGCGGCATGTTGACGTTCAGCAGCGTATCGCGCGGGATCGACGCGAGCGACGTGAGATGCTTGAGCAGCGAACCGAGCACGCCCACCTGGTCGGCGATCACGTCGGGTTCGGCCTTGAGTTCCCCGCCGGCGAAGGAGATCGCGATGGACGGGATGCCGAGCATCACGCCCTCGGTGGCGGCAGCCACCGTGCCCGAGTACATGACATCCTCGCCCATGTTGTGCCCGTGATTCACGCCGCTGAGCACGAAGTCGGGGCGCACCGGCATCAGCGCCTCAACGGCGAGCATCACGCAGTCGGTGGGCGTGCCGTCCACCTGGAAGCGGCGCTCGCCGCGCGGCACCGCGCGCACCGGGTGATGGAGTGTGAGCGAGTGGCTGGTGGCGCTCTGCTCGCGGTCGGGCGCGACCACGGTCACCTCGCCGAGCGTGGCCGCGGCCTTCGCGAGCGTATCGAGCCCGTGCGCGAGAATGCCATCGTCGTTCGTGCAGAGGAGGATCACGGGTGGAACGCTCCCGCGCGATGCCGCCAAATGGCGCGCACGACGCGCGCGGAATCGCGGAAGCCGCGGAAATGGCTGGCCGCTCCGTAGCGCGTGGCGACCGGCACCGATGCGATGCGGAATCCGGCGCGCGCCGCGGCGATGAGGAATTCCGTCTCGAACTCGTAGCGGTCGCCGGGCGCCGCGACGCCTTCGAGCACGGCGCGTCGCATCGCGCGGAAGCCGGATTGCGGATCGGGCACCGCCGTGTGCGCGATCGCTCCGATGGCGGCGCTCGCGAGCGCGTTGGTGACGCGGCGGCCCACCGGCATCGCGGTGCCGCGGCGCGCGCGCGCACCGATGACGAGATCGGCGTCGGCGAGCGCGTCGAGCAGCGAAGGTACGGCCGCCGGATCGTGCTGGCCGTCGGCATCGATGGTCACGATCGCCGCGGCGTCACGCGCGAGTGCCGCGCTGAGTCCGGCGCGCAACGCCGCGCCCTTCCCCCGGTTCGCATTGAACGCGATCACGAGGTCGCACACGTCGCCGAGCACCGAACGCGTGCCATCGCGCGACCCGTCATCCACGCCGATGATGAACGCCTGCGGCGCCGAATCGCGCACGCCGCGCGCGACCGCCGCCACGGTGCGTTCGGCATCGAGCGCCGGGATGACGCACGCCGCGGGTGCGATCACGCCTTGCCGCCTTCCCCGCCCAGCAACTTGAGCACTTCCTGCAACTCCTCCTCGATCGACTCGATGGTCTGCTGATCGAGCGCGCCGCGCGCGATCGGCCGCAGCTCGCCCTTCCGGCGGTGGTCGTCCACCTTCTGCCGCGCGCCGTCGATCGTGAACTTCTCCGTGTACAGCAGATGCTTCACAAGCGTGATCAATTCGATCTCGCGCCGCTGGTACACGCGGTTGCCCGATCGATTCTTGGCCGGGCTCAGAAAGCGGAACTGGCTCTCCCAGTAGCGCAGGACGTGCGGCTTGAGGCCGGTGAGGTCGCAGACCTCGCCGATCGAGAAGAATTCCTGGACGGGTTCAGCGGTCATGCGTCGCGCTCCGCGCGGAGTTCCCGGGTCATCAACGCCGCGATCGCATCGCGCGGCGCCTGCTGTTCGAAGAGAATGCGGTGAACGGCGGCTACGATCGGCATTCGATCCCCTCGCGCGCCGCCAGGGCGTGCGCGCTCTGCGTGGTGATCACTCCTTCGGCGACGGTCTCGCGCGCCGAGAGGACGTCGGCCAGCGGCGTGCCCTTCCCGATCTCGAGTCCCACTGCTCTGTTCCGGCTCAGCGCACCGGTGCACGTGAGCACCAGGTCGCCCATGCCGGCGAGTCCCGCGAAAGTCAGCGGCGATGCGCCGAGCGCGACGCCGAGCCGCGTGATCTCCGCGAGTCCGCGCGTGATGAGCGCGGCGCGCGGATTGAATCCGAGGCCGAGTCCCTCGACGATGCCGGTGGCCACGGCGATCACGTTCTTCAGCGCGCCGCCCATCTCGACACCGGTCACATTGTCGCTGGTGTAGACGCGGAACCGGTCGGAGCTGAGTGCGCGCTGCGCGCGGCGGGCGGCCTCGATGCTCGCCGACGCCGCGACCACCGCGGTCGGTTGGCCGGCCGCGACCTCGGCGGCGAAGCTGGGGCCCGAGAGCGCGACCACGGGTCGTCCCTTAAGCTCCTGCAGTGCGATATCGGTCATGAGCGCCAGCGTATCGCGCTCGATCCCTTTCGTCGCGACCACGATGGTCGACTCGGCGCCGACACCGGCGAGCGATGCGCGCGCAACGCCGCGCAGAACGTGCGACGGCGTCACGAACAGCACCAACTCCTTGCCGCGCGCCGCGGCGGCGGCGTCGGTCGTGGCGGCGACGGACGCGTGCAGCGGAACGCCGCGCAGGAAGCGCGTATTCTCGTGGCGGCCGTTCACGCTCTCCACTACGTCGGCCTCGTGCGCCCAGAGCGCGGTCTCGTGACCCGCGCGCGCGAGCATGTCCGCGAGCGCAGTGCCCCAAGCCCCCGCCCCGATCACCGCGCAGCGCGTCATATGCCGTTCCCGCGCGTGAGCCGTGGCTCGGTGCCGGCACGCAGGCGCGCGATGTTCTTGCGGTGCGTCCAGATGAGCACCGCCGCGACGACGAAGGTGATCGGCACGCGCCGGTCCGCGATGCCGTCCCAGATCGCGATCGCGAACGGGAGTGACGCCGCCGCCGAGATCGAAGAGAGCGACACGATGCGCGTGAGCGCGAACACCGCGATCCACACACTGAGCGCGAGCAGCATCGGCACGGGCACGAGCGCGAAGAACACGCCGGTCGCGGTGGCGACGCCCTTCCCGCCTCCCTTCCCGCCCAGATAGATCGGCCGCACGTGCCCGATGAACGCCGCCGCGCCGTAGACCATTGGCAGCCACGCGGCGCTCGACGGGTGCGGGAAGAAGAGCACCGGGATCGCGCCCTTGGCCACATCGAAGGCGAACACCGCGAGCGCCGACTTGAGTCCGAGGACGCGGTAGACGTTCGTCGCGCCGAGATTGCCGGAGCCGAAATTGCGAAGATCGATGCCGCGCAGCCATTTCCCGGCGAGGAACGCGGCCGGGATCGAGCCGATGAGAGTACGCGAGCGCGATCCAGGCGATCGCCATTTACGCGGCGCGGCTCCGCATGACGATGAGCAATGGCGTTCCGTGGAATCCGAACGCGGCGCGGAAACCCTTCTGCAGATAGCGCACGTAATGCTCGGCCACGAGGTCGGGATGATTCCCGAAGACGGCGATCGTAGGCGGCGCGACGTTCACCTGCGTCGCGTACATGAGCTTCACTTCGCGGCCCGCGGCCTGCGGCGGCTGCAGCCGGGCGACCAGCTCCTCGAGCGCGTCGTTCACCTGTGACGTGGCGATGCGCTTCTGCCGCTCGGCGTCCACCTGCAGCACGAGCTCGAGCAGCTTGGACACGCGCTGCCCCGTCTTCGCCGACGCGAAGAGGAACGGCACGAACGCGAGATAGGGCGCCTTCTCGGCCGCCTCCTTCACGAACTTGGCGGAGGTCTTGTCCCCCTTCTCTTCCTTGATGTCCCACTTGTTCACGACAACGATGAGCCCGCAGCCATTCTCCCAGGCCATCGTGGCGATCTTGAGGTCCTGCCCTTCGAGCCCGGTCGTCGCGTCGATCACGAGCACGCAGATATCGGCGCGCTCGATCGCGCGGCGCGAACGCAGCGACGAATAGAACTCCACGCCATCTTCCACTTTCGACTGCCGGCGCAGGCCGGCCGTGTCGACGAAGATGAATTCGCGTCCGTGGAAGTTCATCGGCGTGTCGATCGCATCGCGCGTCGTGCCGGCCACGTCGCTCACCACGAGACGCTCTTCGCCGAGCAGCTTGTTCACGAGCGACGACTTGCCGACGTTCGGGCGCCCGACGACTGCCACGCGCACCGATTCCGGCGGATCCGCCGCGCCCTCGGGCATCTTCTCCACGATCACGTCCAGCAGGTCGCCTGAATTCTTCCCGTTCTGCGCGGACACGGGCACCGGATCGCCCGCGCCGAGATTGTAGAACTCGTAGAAATCCGTCGCACGCGGATCGTCCACCTTGTTCGCGACCAGGATCCACGGCTTCCGCGCGTCGCGCAGGATCTCCACGATCGCGGTGGTCCTGCGGATGCAGTCCGGCGATCGCGTCCACCACGAGCAGCAGCATGTCCGCCTCTTCCACCGCCTGCAGCACCTGCCGGCGGATCTCGACGTCCATGGGAATGTGCGGATCGTCGGTGAGACCGCCGGTGTCCACGAGCCAGAAGGCGCGGCCATTCCACACGGCGCGGCCGAAGTGACGGTCGCGGGTGGTGCCGGGCTCATCGCTCACGATCGCCGAGTGATCGCCGACGATGCGATTGAAGAGCTGCGACTTGCCGACGTTGGGACGGCCGACGATGGCGACGACGGGGATGGACATTTAACTGCGGACCCCGGCTGTGGGCTGTCGGCTGTCGGTGGCTGCGGGCTCCGTGAGCACGTCCAGGAAGTCGTACGAGGGGAAGATCGGGAGCGGGAGCGAGTCGCGCACCGACGCGAACGAGACATCATCGAGGAACAGGCCGTCGTCGTTGATCGTCTCGGCGGGGATCAGTGCCATGTCGAGATCGGCGCGGCCTTCGAGCGCGCGGCGGATGTCGGCGCCTACCAGCAGGCCGGCGGTGGTCGTGGTCGGGCCGAAGAGAGAATTCTCCATCACGATCAGTTCGAACTTGGCGCCGGTGGCGGCGGTGATCTGCTCCAGCAACGCGGGCATGATCGCCGGGCCCATCGCGGCGCCGGTCACCACACCGATCCGGCGGCCATCGAGCCGCGGCAACGTGTCCAAGCCCTCGGCGAGGCGGCGGCGCAGATACGCGACGGCCCCTACCCCGTTCTCGATCTGCGGGAAATCGCCGTAGAACGGCGCGTCGGGCAGCGGGCGCGCGGCGAGGAGGTACAACTCGTCGGAGCCGTACACCCATCGCTCGCCGCGCGACGCGAGTGCGCGCGAGGCCCAGCGATCGATATGATCGAGCAGCGCGCCGCACGCGGCGGCGTCCATGGACTTGCCGGTATACAAATGCGAGAACTGCGTGAGGCCCACCGGGACGATCGCCACGGAGAGCACCGCGTCGCCGAGCGCCCAGAGGTCGGCGAACGACTGCTCGAGCACCTCGCCGTCGTTCAGCCCGGGCACGATCACCATTTGCGCGTGGAATTGGATGCCGCCCTCGGCGAGCCGCGTCAGCTGCTCGACGATGTTCGGCACGCGCGGGTTGTTCAGGAGCACTTTGCGCGCTTCCCAGGGCGTCGCGTGCACCGACACGTAGAGCGGCGAGAGCCGGTATTCGAGGATGCGCGCGATGTCGCGCTCTTTCACGTTCGAGAGCGTCGCGAAATTCCCGTAGGCGAAGGAGAGGCGGTAGTCATCGTCGCGCACGTAGAGGGAGCGGCGGAGACCGGCGGGCAGCCCCTCAATGAAGCAGAATTCGCAGCGATTCGCGCACCGGCGGATGGTGGGCGGCTCGAGCTCGAGGCCGAGTGGTTCGCCGTCGGGGCGCTCGATGTCGTAGGCGATCTCCTCACCGCCCGGGAGCCGCGCTTCAATGGCGAGGGTGTCGTCGGCCGTGAGGAACTCCCAGTCCAGGAAGTCGGCGAGTTCGCGGCCGTTCACCGAGTGGAGCTCGGTGCCGGGCGCGATGCCGAGTTCGGCGGCGATGGAATTGGGGAGAACGCGGCTGACGCGAACCATGTGATCTATCCGTGCGCGAAGGGGAAGATCGCGGTGCGCGATCTCCCCCTAAAGAATCGAGCGTTGGCTTGGCACCGCAAATCACGTTGCGGAGACATGAAGTATTGTAAGAGGTAGAAGGCCGGAAATCAAGACAGGATAGCAACTTCGACGCTGTGCGCGTGAATCCGCAGAGGCCGAAAAAAAGCGGCTCGCCGGAAGATCCGGCGAGCCGCTCTCATTCGAAGCCCCGAGCCGTGCTAGGGGATCGGCGCGTACCGATAGCCGACGATCGTCTCGCCGTCCGCGGTCATCTTGAACGGCGTCTGCTCGCCCTGCTTTGCCGTGACCGTCGCACTCTGCGAGGACACGACCGCGCCCGAGCGGTCGAGGAAGTCCATCTTGATCGTGACCTCCTTCGGCGCCATGGTCTTCGCCCCAGTCGCCGCCGGCTTCGCGCCGGTGGCGCCCTTCTTGTTCGTCTTGGAGGCAGGCTGCGCGGTGGGACTGTTATCCACCAGCTCGACGTAGCCGCCCGCCGTTCGCTTCGTGCCGTCCATGCTGAACTCATTCACGCGGACGTGGACGACGTTCTTCTCACCGGCGTTGTACGCGATCACAAGGGAATCGCCGTACGCCTTCTTCGCGGCCGGCGACGTGGCCGCCGCTGCGGCGCCTTGATAGCCCAGGGCGAGCAGCTGCCAGCTGTCCTGCGTGTTCGGCGCGATCTGGGTCAGGCGCGAGGCGACGGGCAACAGCTTCTGGAAGTCCTTGGCCTTGAGGTACACCTGCGCGGCATTGCCCAGCCCCGCGCTCCACGGGCTGTACGCGACCGCTTTGTCGGACAGTTGCACGGCGATCGGCATGGCGTCGATGCCCATCGCGTCGATCGCCGCGTTGTACCACCACAGATCGGTGCATGGCTTGGTCTCCGCGGTCATCGCGGTGAGCTGCGCCTTCATGCCGGTGGTGTCGTTCGTGGCGCGCAGCGAGGCGAACAAACCCGATTGCGCGTTCTCCGCGAAGCGCCCGCATGGATAGTTCTTGAGGTTCGCCTGCAGGAGCGTGACCGCGCGCTGATATTCTGCCGTCTGGTCGGCGCCCGTGAGCTTCGCGGCGGCCTTCTGCGCGGAGTAGCCCGCGAAGAAGCTGCTGTACTCCGTGATGCCGGGGTAATTCTCGTTCTCCGAGAGGATCGGTGTCGCCAGCGTCACTTCTTGCTCGAACGACTTGCTCGCGCCGGCGAAATCGTCCTTCCGGTACTCGATCTGGCCCTTGAAGTAGTACGAGAAGGGCGAGCCGCGGTAGATGACGAGCGCCTGGTCGAGCAGCTTCGATGCGGAGTCAATGTTATTGGCGTTGATGAGCGGGCCGACCTTATTGATGTACGGACCCCACGCCACCTTGCGGTAATCATCCGTTTGCGATCTGGCACTTCGGGAACGCCTTCTCGACGCTGGTGAAGAGCGAGTCCGCGGTCTTCAGGATGTCGATCGTCTGATCCTTGTCGGTGGAGAACCCGAGGTCACCGCGCTTCATGACGTTCGTCGTGCCGGGCACCTTGGTCCACATCACGAGCGATTGGCCGAGGAGGAATTCCTGCCCGGACGGGTTCTTGGCGTAGCGGTCGGCTTGTACGACGTCTTCTCGACGGCCTTCCCGAGGTACTTCTTCGGCAGTCGGGGTTGCCGGCCTGGGAGTTGAGGCGAGGCCAATTGCGAAGCCGCATCCTTGACGTCATCCGGCGAATCGAGCACGATCTTGCAGGAATCCTGCGAGGCGAGCTTGACCGTCGGGCCGGCGGCCTTCTTGGGAGTCGAAGGGCCGGCGCTGTCGAGCTTCACGCGATCATTGTGCAACTGCGCCGACGCTGATGTTGCCGCGACGGCGAGCGCGATGAACGCGGCGCCCAAGTGTCGGGTAACGAACATGGACTAGTCTCCTGAGTGTTGGTGATGCGGCGGGACCTGCCCCGCCCCGATCGATTCGACCAGCATGCGAGCCGCGTGGTCCGCGGCGATTCGAGCCAGGATCTGCACCTCGCGCAACGGACGGCCGCTCTCGGCGGCCACGCGCGCCAGGTCTTCATACTCCGCTTTGCCGCGGATGGTGCCACCGGGCGTCGTGACGAATTTGACACGCACGTCGCGCCCGAGCACCTGCACTACGCGCTCTTCCCGGGGCAGCGCGCGGCGTTCCACCATTGTGCGCCGGACGCCGATCGCGGACGTCTGGGTGAGCAACGCATTCTCGAGCGCGTCCGCGAGCGCCGCGGTGGACAGCACGTCCACACGCACGCCGGGGCGGCCCTTCTTCATGACCGTCGGAACGAGAACGACATCCAGCGCGCCCGCCGCGCGAACGGCTTCGGCGGCAGCGGCGAGCGACTCGCCGTCCATGTCATCGATGTCGGTACTCAGCAACACCAGCTGCTCCACGAGGAGCGCCTCGCTCGAGGCGAGCTCGGCGACCACCAGCCGGAGCGCGTTCGGGCGTCCGTGCGGATCGCGCGTGCCCGCGCCGAAGCCGCTTCGCAACGGCACGTACGACGCCGGCGGCGGCCCGCTCGAGAGCACGCGCACGAGCACGGCGCCTGTGGGCGTGACGAGCTCGCCCGCGCCCTTCGGGACCGGGACGGATCACCTGCCCTTCGAGCAGCCGCAGCGTGGCCGGCGCGGGCACGGGAAGTACGCCATGCGCCGCGGTCACGCTGCCGTCGCCGACGGTGATCGCGCCGCAGTACACGTCATCGATCCCGAGTTCGGCCAGGCCCCATACCGATCCGACGATGTCGACGATCGCGTCAACGGCGCCCACTTCGTGCAGGTGCACCTTTTCCGGCGAGACACCGTGGATCGCGCCCTCCACTTCGGTGAGTGCGGTGAACGCGGCGAGCGCGCGAGCGCTCACGGCAGCCGGAAGCGCCGCGCGCTCGATGATCCCACGGATCTCCTTGAGATGGCGACCGTGGGGCTGCGGCGGGATCCCGAGATCCACCTTCGCGCACGAGATGCCCGCCCGCTGGACGCGCTCGATGCGCACCGTCACGCCGTCGAGGCCAAGCCGGGCCGGCAGCGCACGGAGCCAATCGGCATCGAGGCCGGCGTCCACCAGCGCCCCGAGCATCATGTCGCCCGAGATGCCGCTGAATGGGTCGAGGATCGCGATCTTCATAGCATGGAAACTTATCCCCGCGAGTGCATTTCGGGCTAGTCGCGGTACGACGCCCCGCTCCCCGTGTTGAAGAGCACGACACGCGCGTTCTTGGCGATCCGGCCGGCTTGCACGAGCGACCGGCACACGGCGAGCGCGCACCCTCCTTCCGGCGCGGCATCCACGCCGCTGGCGCGCGAGAGCTCGAGCGTCGCCGCGCGGATCTCGTCCTCGCCCGCCGCGCCCGCATCGCCCTTGCTCTCGCGCAGCGCGCGCAGGATGAGCCGGTCGCCGAGCGGTCCCGGCACGCGGAGCCCGCTCGCGTGCGTCTCGGGATCCGCCCACGGCTCGGCGCGGTCGGCGCCCGCCGCGAAGGCGCGCACGATCGGAGCGCAGCCGGTGGCCTGCGCGGTGATCATTCGCGGCATCGCCACCGACGGGGCGATCCATCCATGCTCGCGCAGTTCGGCGAACGCCTTCCACATGCCGATCAGCCCGGTGCCGCCACCCGTGGGATAGAGGATCACGTCCGGCAGCGTCCAGTCGAACTGCTCGGCGAGCTCGATTCCCATCGTCTTCTTCCCTTCGATGCGGTAGGGCTCGCGCAGGGTGCTCACGTCCATCCAGCCCGATTCGGCGGCGAAGGCGCGCGCGGCCTTCCCCGAGTCGCCAATGTGTCCCGGCAGCGTGATCAATTCCGCGCCGAGGGCGCGGATCGTTGCGAGGATCGTGCCCGGCGTGGTCTCGGGTGCGTACACGCGCACCGGAATTCCCGCTGCCGCTCCGTATGCCGCGAGCGCGGCGCCCGCATTGCCGGCGGTGGGGACCACGAGGCCGGGCACGCCGAGCGCTCGGGCCCGCGTGACGGCGGCGCTCATGCCGCGCGCCTTGAAGCTCTGCGTCGGATTGAGACCCTCGTCCTTCACCCAGAGCTGCGCGACGCCCACGTTTGCGCGCGAGCTTGGGCAGATCTTGCAACGGCGTTCCTCCTTCGCCGAGCGCGACCGGCGATTCGTTCGGGAGCAGCGGCAGGAACGCCGAGTAGCGCCACATGTCCCAGCGCGGGAGAAGCGCTTCCCGGGAGTTCGGCAGCACCGAGTAGCGGACGAGGTACGGCTGTCCGCACTTGGGGCAGACGCTCGCGCGGGCATCGCCCGCCTCCGTGTGAGCCGCACGCGGAGCATTCCAGGGACCAGGGGGTCATCTCACTCGGTGGTTGGAGGTGGCGCGGGAGCGGCGGCGATCGCGTCGCGCGCGCGGAGCAGATCGAGGATCTTCTGTGCGCCGGCGGCGCTGAAGCCGGGCAGGCGCGCGATGTCTTCCACGCTCGCATCGCGCACGCCCTGCAGACTGCCGAACGCGTGGAGCAGCGCGCTACGTTTGCGCGGGCCGACGCCGGGAATGCTCAGCAGCTCGGACGTGACGGTGCGCATCGAGCGGCGCTTGCGATTGTACGTGATGGCGAAGCGGTGCGCTTCGTCGCGCGCGCGCTGGAGCAGCCGCAGCGCCGGCGAACGTCGCGCGATGCGCAACGGTTCCGGGCGGCCGGGCAGGAACACTTCTTCCTCGCGCTTCGCGAGGCTCGCGAGTTCCATCTTCTGCAGGCCCAGCGCGTCGAGCGCTTCGCGCGCGACGCCGAGCTGGCCTTTGCCGCCATCGATGAGCACGAGATCGGGGAGCGGGCGCGCCTCGTCGATCCGCCGTTGGAAATAGCGGCTCACGGCCTCTTTCATCGAGGCGAAGTCGTCGGTGCCTTCCACCGTGCGGATCTTCAGCTTGCGGTACTCGGCGCGCTTGGGGCGGCCGTTCTCGAACCACACGCAGGAGGCGACGGTGTCGGTGCCCTGCGCCGTGGAGATGTCGAAGCACACGAGGGCGCGCGGCACTTTGGAGAGCCCGAGTTCGCGCTGCAGCTCGTACACGGGGTCGGCGGCGCGTTCGTCGGTGTCGGCGCTGGCGAGCCGAAGTTCCTCCATCAGGTGGCGCGCGTTCTGTTCGGCGAGATCCACCAACTCGCGGCGCGAGCCGCGCTGCGGAACGCGCACCGTGGTGCCGGGGAGCGCGGCCTCGATCGTGTCGCGATCGTCGAACTCGAAGGGCGCGATCAGCTCGGCGGCGCGGTCCGCCAGCGGGATGTAGGCGCGCGTCAGGTACGCCGCGAGCACCGTCGCGTCGGTCTCGCCCACGAGGTTCGCGACGTACTGATGTTCGCGCGCGAGCAGTTTGCCGCCGCGGATGCGGAGCATCACCACGCAGCCCTCATCGCCGTCGCGCGCGTAGCCGATCACATCGCGGTCGCCGCCCTCCACCTCCACGATGACCGTCGGCTCCTCCATCTTCTCGAGCGCGGCGAGCATGTCGCGCATTTCGCCGGCGCGCTCGTAATCGAGCGCCGCGGCGGCCGCATCCATGCGCTCCCGCACGCGGCGCATCACCTCGCGCGCGCGGCCGTCGAGGAAGAGCAGCACTTCGTCGATCATCGCGCGGTAGTCGGCCTGCGTCTGCAAGAAGATGCAGGGCGCCTTGCATCGGCCGATGTGGTAGTCGAGGCAGGCGCGCTCCGGCATCTCGTCCGGCATGTCGTACGTGCACGAGCGCACCGTGAAGATGCGATTCACGAGATTCAGCGCGCGGCGCATGGCGCCGACATCGGTGTATGGCCCGAAGTAGCGCGACCCGTCGCTCAACACGCGGCGCGTGACCATCACGCGCGGGAACGGCTCCTGCACCGTCACCTTGATGAACGGATACGACTTGTCGTCGCGCAGGAGGATGTTGTACCGCGGATGATGCTCCTTGATGAGATTCGACTCGAGGATGAGCGCGTGCACCTCGCTGGGCACGACGATCGTCTCGACATCCACCGCCTGGCGCATCATGACGCGCGTCTTGTTGTTCTCGAGCGCGTCGCCGGCGAGATAATTCCGCACGCGCGAGCGGAGCTTGTTCGCCTTCCCGACGTACAACACCTGCCCCTCCGCGTCCTTCCAGAGGTACACGCCGGGGGATTCGGGGAGCGTGGCGATCTTGGCGGCGAGCGCCGCGAGCGGTTGCCGGGACATTGCTCGAAAGATAACGCCCGCGAAAAGGGTCGCGCCGCTACCGGCGCCGCATCACGCGCGCGAGGACGTCGCGTGCTTCGGGCACCGCCAGCGCCGTCGCGACGCCGAGGTACACCGCACCATACGGCACGAGCGTGATGACGGCGAGCAGCACGGGCTGATGCACGTTCGATGCGAGCTTGATCGCCCACGCGGCGGCCGCGCCGGCGGCGGCGGCGAGTTCGAGCTGGAGCGTGAACGGAATGGGCAGCCCGGTGCGGCCGATGCGCGCGTTCAGTCCCCGGCGCAAGAGTGCGAATTCCACCCACCCAGCGATGCCCGCCGACGCGGTGAGGCCGGCGGCGCCCCACGACGCGTCGATGCCGAGCAGCTTCGGCAACGGGAACGCGAACAGAAGCCCCAGCACCACCGTGAGGACGACGCGAACGGTGGCGAAGCGGAGCGGCGTGCGCGTGTCGCGCAGCGCGTAATACGCCGATGCGTACAGGCGGCCCAACGTGGATGCGAGCAGTCCAACGGCCGAGCCGGCCAGGATGCCCCACACGTAGATCGTGTCGGCATGCGTGAACCGGCCGGTCTGGAAGAGCGCACCGCGCCACGATGTCGCCCAGTGCGATGAACGCGATGCCGGACGGCAGCTACGAAGAACGCGATGCGCCTTAGACCACGCTCGAGACGCGTGCGGAGCGCAGCGGCGATCTCGTCGCGCTCACCCGCGACGCTCGACATCGCCGGCAGCTCAGCCGCCGAGACCGCCATGCCGAACAGACTCACCGGCAGCGTGTAGAGCACCTGCGCGCTCGCGAGCGCCGCCACCGCGCCGCCCGGCAGGAAGCTCGCGATCATCGTGTCCACGTACGCGCTGATCTGCACCACGCCGCGCCCGACGAACACCGGCACGAAATTGCGGATCACCGTTCGCACGTGCTCGGAGCCGCGACCGATCGACGGCGCGATCCGCGGCACGAGACGGAACACCGTCGGCAGCTGCACCAGGAGTTGCAGCGCACTGCCCACGACCGACGCGCCCGCCGCGACCACGGCCAGCGCCGCCGGGCCATCGGTGCGGCCCTTGGCCACGAGCGCGACGATGATCGCCAGATTCCACACGATCGGTGCGCTGTACGAGAGGAGGAACTTCCGGTGACTGTTCTGGATCCCCAGACACCACGCGGAGATCACGAGCAGCCCCGCGCCCGGGAAGAGGATCTGCACCAGCACGATCGTGAGTTGGCGCTTGTCGCCCGTGAAGCCGGGCGCGATGAGCCCGATCAAGAGCGGCGTCGCCAGCACGCCAATGAGGACGAGCACCGCCGTGGTGAGCGTGAGCAGCGTGCCGATCGCGCCGGCGGTGCGTGTCGCTTCGGCCTCGTCGCCTTCCGCGATCAGGCGCGCGTACACGGGGATGAACGACGCCGAGAGGACGCCTTCGCCGAAGAGATTCTGCAGGAAATTCGGAATGCGGAACGCGGCGTTGAAGGCGTCCGCCGCGAACGAGAGTCCGAGATAGTGCGCGAGCGCGCGCTGGCGGATGAGTCCGAAGATCCGACTGGCGAGGATCCCCGCCCCGACGTGCACCGCGCCGCGGCCCGTCTGCTCCTCGCGCGGCGCGCCGGCCGCGGTCACGTCCTGTTCGCCGGGGCCGGGCGTGACGCCACGAGTGCGGTCGCGTGCACTTCGGCGGCGTCGCGCATCGCGCCGAGGAGCGGCGCGCCGTGGCGCGCAAGGAACGGGATGAAGTTCAGCTCGCGCTCCTGCGCGTGCCCGAGCGGGAAGAGCGATGCGCGGGCGACCGCGAGATCGTGCATGAGGTCGCGCTCACGGTGTTTTACCGCGGCAACGAGCCGGCGCTCGAGCCGGTCGAGCCGGTGCGCGATGGACCGGCGCGCGCCTTCGAGCACGGGATCGGGCGTGAGCGGCGTGCGCTCGCTGTGCACCGCTTCGGCGAGCGCAGCGTTCGCGCTGTCGAGCGACGCGCGATAATTCGCGAGCGCGGCCTCCACCGCCGCGGGCATTTGGCGTCGGGCGAGGCGTGTATCGGTCGCGTGCGGGTCGTGAAGATCATCGGGCGAGAGCGCGTGGCGCGCGAGGATGCGCGTCACATGCGGCTCGATGATCATGCCCGCCCAGCGCGGCACCGCGATCACCGGCGGCGACTTCAGCGCGCGCGCGACCGCGCTCACCTGCGTGAAATACGCGATCTCGCCGGGGCCGGCGACGTATGCGGCCGTGGGCAGGATCGCCTGTTCCACGATCGGACGGAGCAGCACGTTGGCCTCGAGGTCGCCCGCGGCCGCGGCCGCTTCGGTGATCGGGATCCGCCGCCGCACGCCGTCGCGCACGGCGAACACGAGCGACAATCCCTTCACCATCGGGACCTTGGGCTCGAAACCCGCCGCGCGCAGCTCGCCTTCGCGCGCGCGCAACGCCGCATCGATCGCGGGCGCGGCCGCGAGCGCCGCGCTGGCGCACGGGCGCCCCGCCGCCGTGACCGCCGGGTGTCCCGCGTCGAGCACGGCGATGCCGAGCGGCTCGAGCACGCCGCGGAGGAGCGCGACGAACGCACTGCCGATCGTGTGCGACGGATCGTACGCCTTGCGCACGGCATCGAGCACGGTCCGGTCCACCGCCGCGCCGGACGCACGCTCGAGCATCGCCGCGAGAAGGCGCACATCGCCGAGCGGCGTGTCGTACATCCGGCGGTCGGTCACGTCGGGCGGCGCCATCGCGAGCCGCTCCACGTCGCCATCGCGCGCCACATAGGTGACGGACGCTTCGGCGAGATCGGAGTCGTACGTGGCCGCCCAGAACACCGGCGCCACCGGGATCTCTAGTGGCGCGTTCGAGGGCGTCGGCCAGCGCGAGTGTGCTGAGCGCCTTGCTCCACGTGTACATCGGCCCGCCGAAGAGTCCGGGCTGCTGCCCCGTGGTCACGACGATCCCGCGTCCGCCGGTGCTTCGCGCGAGGCGCTCGGCCGCGAGTCCTGAGGCGCTGAACGCCGGTGCGAGCGCGGCGTGCCAATCGTGTGCGGCGAAAGCGGCGCGCCGCGATGTCCGCGAGCGCGGTCCAGCCGGCCGCATCGGCAGGCGCCGGCGGGAACCACGAGTCATCGAGCGCGCCGTCCATCGCGGCGGCGGCGAGTTTCGAGGCGCCGAGCGGGCGCGACAACACGCGTGGCTCGCTCACGAGGCACTCCGCGTCACGAGGATCACTTGTGGTATGGCTCGCCGCGCTGGATGGTGCCCGCGCGGTACAACTGCTCGGCGAGTACGAGACGCGCCAGTTCGTGAGGCAAAGTCCACGGCGCGAGCGAGAGCGTTCGGCGCGCCGCTTTCTTCACCGGCTCCGAGAGCCCGAACGCGCCGCCGATCACGAAGACAACATCTGCGCCGCCGTCTCCCGCTCGCGCTGCAGCCACGCCGCGAATTCCTCCGACGTCATCGTGCGGCCGCCGGCATCGCACGCCACCACGAGCGCGCCGGCCGGCACGAGCGCGAGCAGCCGCTCGCCCTCCTTGGCGCTGATCGATGCGGCGACGCGCCGCGGCCCGGCTCCGCCCTCGCCTCGCGCACTTCGAGCGGCCAGTAGCGGGCCGCTCGAGTCTCGTAGTCGTGGATCGCCGACGCGAGCGCCGCGTCGCGCGGTGCTCCCACCGACGCGACGAGCACCTTCATCCACCGGCCACCACTGCCGTCACGCGAAGATGCCGCGGAGCCGGTGCACGTTCGCCACGCGCGACATCGCGAGCATGTACGCCGCCGTGCGCATGTTCACCTTGTGCTGCTTGGAGAGCTCGAGCACGTCGTCGAAGCTGTGCACCATGATCGTCTCGAGGCGGTCGATTCACCGTCTCCTCGTCCCAGAAGTAGCCGCCGCGATCCTGCACCCACTCGAAATAC
The DNA here is from genome assembly GCA_963737845.1 of uncultured Gemmatimonadaceae bacterium. GTDB lineage: Bacteria > Gemmatimonadota > Gemmatimonadetes > Gemmatimonadales > Gemmatimonadaceae > DATKOH01. Next base: position 260,079 of record CAVTUD010000004.1, read on the forward strand.
GAGACGGTCACGCCGCCCGCGTTCGCGAGGATGTCGGGGATCACGAACACGCCCTTCTGGTCGAGGATCGTCGTCGGCGTCCGACGTCGTCGGACCGTTCGCGCCTTCGCAGATGATCTTCGCCTGGATGTTCGTCGCGTTCTTGCTGGTGATCACGTTCTCGAGCGCGGCCGGCACCAGCACATCCACTCGAGCGTGAGCAGTTCGTCGTTGCTGATCCGCTTGCCGCTTGGAACCTGTCGAGCGATTTGTGCTCGGCGTAGTGCTTGATCGCGGCCGTCGATGTCGAGGCCCTTCGGATTGTGTATGCCGCCAGACCGGTCGCTGACCGCCACGATCTTGCAGCCCTCGCGCTGGAGCAGGTCGCGCGGTGACCGAGCCGACGTTGCCGAATCCCTGCACCGCGACCGTCGCGCCCTTCACCGTCATCCCCAGGTGCGCGAGCGCCTGCTTCGTGACGAACATGCAGCCGCGCCCCGTCGCCTCGCGGCGGCCGAGCGAGCCGCCCAATTCCACCGGCTTGCCGGTGACGACCGCGGTGACCGTGTGGCCCGACGTGCATGGAGTAGGTGTCCATCACCCACGCCATCACGCGCTCGTTGGTGTTCACATCCGGCGCCGGCACGTCGGAGTCGGGGCCGAGCGTCGCGATGATGCCGGCCGTATAGCGCCGCGTGAGCCGTTCGAGCTCGCCCGGCGCTCATCTTGAGCGGATCGCAGATCACGCCGCCCTTCGCGCCGCCGAACGGGGATGTTCACGACGGCGCATTTCCACGTCATCCACGCGGCGAGCGCCTTCACTTCGTCGATGGTCACCTGCATGTCGAAGCGGATGCCGCCCTTGGCCGGTCCGCGCGACGTGTTGTGGAGCACGCGGTAGCCGGTGAATACCTCGAGCTGGCTGTCGTCCATCACGACCGGCACGCGACACGGTGATCTGCTTCTCGCAGTTGCTCAACACCTTGAACAGCCCGTGCTCGAGCTTGAGCAGGTCCGCCGCGCGGCGGAGCCGCGAGAGCATCTCCTCGTACGGGTTGATCTCATCCGAGGAACCGGTCTTTGTCGGGGCGAACGAATTCGGAGGTCGGGCGTCGCAGGTCGGTCATGATCGCGAGGAAGGGTCGGGTCGGCGGCCCGGGTCGAGGGATCGAGCGGGCGCGGAGGATCGTTTCGACGAGCGCGTTCACCGCGCCGCCGTTCTCCTCCATGGACAATCGCTGTGAAACATACCACAACGGCGTCGCTTGGCGAGGCCAGAGCGCGGCGAGCTTCACGTAGTCCTTGAGCGTGCACACGGGCGCTCTCGCCGGGCGCGAGTGCGGCCGCGATGCGGGCCGCTTCCTCCGCGCGTAGAACGCATGATGGTCCGGGAACTCGACGCTGCGCACCACTGCCCCGGCCGATTCGAGCTGCGCGCGGAATGCGCCGGGGTCGCCTACCGCCGAGATCGCACAGACGTGGGTGCCCGCGCAGCGTGAGCCGAGCGGTTTCGCCGCGCTGCCATCGGGTCCGCACAGCTCCGCGAGTGCTAGGCGCGCCACCGCCAGCGGAACGCCCGGCGCGGCGGCGCGTCACGGCCGCCCGCACCCGCGAATCGCGTCGGCCCCGGCGGCTTTGGCCGTGATGACCACCAGCGTCGCGCGACGTAGCGCTCGAAGCGGCTCCCGGAACGGACCGGCGGGCAGCATCCGCGGGCGATCCGGCCAGCGATCGGCGCTCACGAGCACGATGTCCGCCGTCGCGCGCGGCGCGCCGGTGCTGGAACGCATCGTCCAGCACCACGACGTCGGCGCCCGCCTGCGCGGCGCTCACGATCCCGGCCACGCGATCGGGGGTGACGATGACCGGAACCGCGGGGTTCAGGAGTCGATGCACCAACGGCTCGTCGTCGCCGTATCCGCGCAGCACGATGGCCGGCCGCGCGCCGCGCGAGTGGAGTTGCGCGGCGAGCCACGCGGCGAACGGCGTCTTCCCCGTGCCGCCCACGGTGAGATTCCCCACGCTCACGGCGGGGATCGCGCCATCGTGCGCCGTGAGAATGCCGCGCGTCGTAGAGCGCCGCACGTCCCGCGGCGCCGATCGAGTAGAGCGCGCGCGAACGGAGCGAGAGCGCGAGGCGCGCGACGCGATCCGCCGAGCGACTCCCCGTACCAGATCCGCTCGCTCATCCCGCGCTCAGCCATTCGACGGCAACTCGATCGAGGAGATGAGCGCAGCGAACTTGTCGGTCTGCGCGGCCGCTTCGCGCGCGCTCGGCGCTTCCACGTACACCGGATCGCCCATCACCGACGGTGACACGCGCGAAGGGCTTCGGGATCTCGAACTGATCCCAACTCTTGAGGCGCCACGCGCGGCTCGCGAACGACCGCAGCGGGATGAGTGGCGCGCCGGCGCGATGCGCCGCGATGAGCGCGCCGGGCGCGAAGCTATGGCGCGGGCCCCGCGGTCCGTCAGGCGTGACGGCAATGTCGCGCCCCGATTCGAGTTCGCGGCTCAACTGCAGCAGCGCGCGGTCGGCGCCACGCGACGACGAGCCGCGCACGGTATTGTATCCGAGCGAGATCGCGCGCGCGGGCCACGATCTCCCCATCGCCATGCTCGCTGATCAGGATCGCGGCGCCGGTATCGCGGAAGGCCCAGAGCAGGCTCAACTGCTCCCCGTGCCAGAACGCGTAAGATGAACGAACGCCCGCGCGCCGTCAGTTCGAGGGCCGGCGCGCGATTCACGTAGCGCAGACGCCACGTGCTCGCGAGCAGCCGCAATAGCACCGCGCCCACCCGCGCGACCCACCGGTCGCGCCGCGCACGCCGCGCTCGGCGCGCATCGGTCTCCTCGCTCATGTCAGGACCATCTCGAGCGCAATGGTGGCGACGCGTGCCGCCGCACCGGGCGTGCCAAGCTTGGCGCGCACTTCATCTAGCCCCTGCACCATGGCTGCGCGTTCGGCGCTCGTGCGATCGAGCAGCGGCACCAGCGCATTCGCCATCGCGTCCGGCTGCGCGTCGTGCTGCACGAACTCCGGCGCCACCTGCCGGCCCGCGACGACGTTCACCAACCCGATGAGCGGGATGAACACCACGCGCCGCGCGATCGCGTACGTCACAGCGCTCGTCTTGTACGCCACGACGAGCGGGCATCCGGCCACCGCCGCCTCGAGCGTCGACGTGCCGCTCTTCGACAGCGCCGCGTCGGCCGCGCGCCACACGGTGAACGAACTCGCGTGCACCTGCTGGAACGGACACTCCGCCTCCGGCAGGGTGATCGCCTGGCGCGACGCTCACGATCACGCGCAGTCCCGGCGTGCGGCGCTGGAGTTCCCGCGCCGTCGCGACGAAGATCGCCAGATGCCGCGCGATCTCGCTCTTGCGGCTCCCAGGGAAGAGCGCGAGGACCGGAGCGTCCCCCTCGAGCCCGAGCGTCCGGCGCGCCTCGTCGCGGCTCGGCAGCGCCGACGCGCGATCGAGCAGCGGATGGCTCACGAACGTCGCGTCGATGCCGGCCTTGCGCAGCATCTCTCCTCGAACGGCAGGATGCACGCGGCACGTGATGATCGTGAACGAGAGCTCCGTGAGGCGCTTCGCGCCCCACGCCCACACCTGCGGCGTGATGTAGTAGAGCACGGGCACGCCCGCCGCTTTCGCGGCGGCGGCCACTTTCATGTTGAACCCTGGATAATCCAGCAGGATCACGAGACCGATCTTTCCCGAGCGCAGCTTCGCCTTGATCTCCGCGAGCAGCTTCCAGTGCTTCGGGATGTGCGCGAGCACTTCGAGGAAGCCCATCACCGCGAGGCGGTCGGTGTGCTCGATGAGCGCGACGCCGGCGGCCTCCATGCGCGCGCCGCCGATGCCGCCGAGCGGCAGATCGGGAGCGCGGCGGCGCAATTCGGCGGCCACGCCGGCGCCGTGCAGGTCGCCGGACGGCTCGCCGGCGACGAACAGCACCTCACGCACGGCTGGGGGCCGGCGGCGCGAGCCAACGCGGCAAGCCGCGCTCGATCTCCTTCACGATGCGCAGCGCCACGGCGAGCGCGTCGCGTCCTTCCTCGCCGCTCACCGCCACCTTCTGTTCCCCGCGCACGGCCGCGACGAAACTCTCGAACTCGAGCTTGAGCGGCTCCCCATCGGGCGCCTTGAGCACGATGCGCTCCACGTATTCCTCGAGCTTGCGCGGCGCCTCCTTGAGCGACGCCATGTCGAGTCCCTTCTTGATGCGATAGAACACGCCATCGCCGTCGCCGAGGTCGAGCGAGATGTACCCGCTGCGCTGGAAGATGCGGAGCTTGCGCAACCGGTCGCGCGAAACGCGGCTCGCCGTGATGTTCGCCACGGCGCCGCTCTCGAAGGTGAGTCGCGCGTTCGCGATGTCCACCTCGGACGTGATCACGGGGATCCCGGCCGCGGACAGATCGGTCACCTTGGATCGCCACGACCGTGTGCACGAGATCGATGTCGTGGATCATGAGGTCGAGCACCACCGGCACGTCGGCGCCGCGCGGATTGAACGGCGCGAGCCGGTCGATCTCGATGAACCGCGGGTGGTCCAAATACGGGAGCGCGGCGCGCATCGCGCGGTTGAACCGCTCGACATGGCCGATCTGCACGACCACGCCCGCTCTCTTCGCGGCGGCGAGCAGTCTCGTCCGCTTCCTCGATCGTCGCGGCGATGGGCTTCTCGATGAGCACGTGCTTGCCCGCCGCGAGCGCCTTCATGGCCACGGCGTGGTGCGCCGGCGTGGGCACGACCACCGTGACCGCGTCGGACGCACCGAGCAGCGCGTCGAGCGAGTCGAATGCGCGTGACACCGAGCTCCTTCGCCACCTGGGCCGACGCGCTCGGCGCGCGCATCGTGGAATCCCGACGAACTCCGCGCCCTCGATGTCGCGGAACAGCCGCACGTGATGGTAGCCGAGCCCGCCCGCTCCGACGACGCCGACGCGCAGCTTCCCGCTCACATCACCACTCCGCGTCCGCTCGCGCTCGACGAACTCGAGGAAATGCTTCACCTCCGGGAACGAGCTGCAGCTCGTGCTCGGCGCGCTCCATCGCCTGCGTCACGTTCAGCTCCGAACGGAAGAACAGCCGGTACGCGCGCTTGAGCTCGTGCACGACGTCCTGGCTGAAGTTGTTGCGCTGCAGCCCGACGCTGTTCAGCCCGTAGAGCTTGATCGGGTTGCCGACCGCCTTCACGAACGGCGGCACGTCCTTCTGCACGCGCGAATGCCGCCGATGAAGCTGTACGCGCCGATCTTCACGAACTGGTGCACGGCCACGAGCCCGGAGATGATCACCGATCCTCGATGGTCACGTGCCCGGCGAACTGCGTTGCCGTTGGAGATGATCACGCCGTCGCCCACGTGACAGTCGTGCGCGAGATGCGCGTACGACATGATGAAGCAGTTCTTCCCGACGGTGGTCTTGATGCGACTCGTGGTGCCGCGATTGATCGTGACGAACTCGCGGATCACGGTGTTGTCGCCGATCTCGACGTGCGTCGGCTCGCCCTTGTACTTGAGATCCTGCGGATCGCCGCCAAGCACGAGCTCGAACCCACCTTCACATTCGCGCCCAGCGTCACATAGTGCTCGAGCGACGCGCGCGGCGCGATCACGCAGCCCTGGCCCGACCACGCAGTGCGGCCCGATGATCGCGAACGGCGCCGATCTCCACGTCCTTCGCGATCTGCGCGTTCTTGTCGACGATCGCCGTCGGGTGGATGTGCGACTTCATTGGTCGCGCACCATCGCGGCCATGTCGGCCTCGCACACGACCTCGCCGTCCACGTTCGCGACGCCCGTGCACGCGCACACCGGGCCGCGGATCTGCAGCAATGTCCACCTCGAACCGCAGCTGGTCGCCCGGCCTCACCGGCCGGCGGAACTTCACGTTGTCGAGCGACATGAAGTACACGACCTTGCTCTGCGGATCGGCCACGGTGCCCATGAGCAGCACGCCGCCGACCTGCGCCATCGCCTCGATGATCAGCACGCCGGGCATGATCGGATGCCCCGGGAAATGCCCCTGAAAGAACGGCTCGTTGATCGTGACGTTCTTGATGCCGACGACGCGTTTCGCTTCCTCGAGCTCGAGGATCCGGTCGACGAGCAGGAACGGATACCGGTGCGGCAGCACCTTCATGATCTCTTCGATGCCGATCACGCTTCTCTCCTTTGCGGCGAGCGCGAGCAGCTCGCGCACGAACGTCACCGTGCCACGATGACTCGGCTTATGCGCGAGATCGCGCGCCCTGACGCGCCGCCCGCCAGCGCCAGGTCGCCCACCAGTCCAGCGCCTTGTGCCGCACGAACTCGTCCGGCCAGCGCAGCGTCGTCTCCACCGAGCCCGTCGGCGTCGAGCACCAGCGTGTTCTCGCGTCGACGCGCCCTGGATCAGTCCCTTGCGCGCGCAGCGCCTCGACCTCGTGCACGAACCCGAACGTGCGCGCGCCGCGCAGTTCGCGAGCGAACATTCCTCGTCGGTCACTGCGGCAGCATCCCTCCTGCCGCCCGATCGATCGGGTGCGGGAAGTCGATCGTCACGTCGAGGTCGAGAACCGGCGACGGGATGCGCCATATACACGCGACTCGCCATCGACGACGCACACGGCACGCACTCGATGAGACGCAGCTCGTCGGCATCGCCGCCGTGCTGCACGATCCCCGCGGCCGCGAGCGCCTCGAAGAACGGCCGCGCGCTCCCGTCGAGGATCGGCGGCTCCGGCGGCGTCCATCTCGATCGATGAGATCGTCGATGCCCGAGTCCGGCAACCGCGGCGAGCACGTGCTCCACCGTGTGCAGCGCGCCATCGCCCTCGCCGAGCTGCGTGCGGCGCTCGCGAGCAGCTGCGCGATCGGCGATGCGCGCCGGCGTTTCGGGCGCGCCCGCGAGGTCCATGCGCCGGAACACGATGCCCTGCCCGCTGCGGCGGGCACGAACGTCAGGCGGCAGTCGGCGCCCAGGTGGAGTCCGATCGCCCTCGAGTGTCCGCGCGCGCGCGATCGTGCGCGGCGCTCGGCTCACTTCTCCTCCCGCGTCGAGCGAGGCGCTCGATCCGCTTCATCATGTGCGCTCAAGCTTGAACAGCGCGGCGCTCGCCCTCAGCGACTCGCGGTGCGGCCGCGCCGGATACCCGCCCCACGTCTCGCCAGCGGGGATGTCGCTGATCACGCCGGCCTGCGCCGCGAGCCGCGCGCCTGCGCCGATCGTGAGATGGCCGGCGATGCCCACCTGGCCCGCGAGAATCGCGCCGTCTTCGACGCGGCTGCGTCCCCGCGATGCCGACCTGCGCCATGAGCAGGCACAGCCGCCCGATGCGCACGTTGTGCCCGATGTGCACGAGGTTGTCGATCTTCGTGCCGTCGCCGATCACGGTGTCGTCGATGCTGCCGCGGTCGATCGCGAGTTCGCGCCGATCTCGACGTCGTTGCCGATGAGGCAGCGGCCGACGTGCGGGATCTTCTCATGCGCGCCGCCGCGCGAACACGTAGCCGAATCCGTCGCTGCCCAGCCGCGCGCCGCTGTGCACGGTGACGCGGTCGCCGAGGCGCGTGCCCGGATACAGCGTGACTGCGGAAACAGATGGCTGTCGGCGCCGACGCGCACGCCGCGGCCAATCACGCTGTGCGACCGATCCACGCGCGATCGCCGATCTCGGCGCCGTCGCGGATGACGGACGTACGGTCTCGATCGAGATCTCGCGGCCGAGCCGCGCGCCGCGGCCGACGATCGCGGTCGGATGGACTCCCGGCGGCGCCGTGGGCGCGCGATAGAAGCGCGGGATCAGCGAGAGCAGCGCTTCGTGCGGGCGGTCCACGACGATGCGGCACGGACGGCGCCCGCCGGCGCCGCCAGTTCCGGCGAGACGAGCACGACGCCGGCCGCGGACGATTTCGAACAGCGCCGCGTACTTGGCGCGCTGCCGAGAAAACTCAGGTCGCGCGCCGTCGCGCGGTCGAGCGGCGCGATGCGCGTCGACCACGATGGCGCGCGTCGCCGCGCAGCGTGCCGCCGACGCGCTGCGCGATCTTCTGCCGCGGTCAGCGACGGCGATGCGTCACCGGCGGCGCCGTGGGCCGCCGTGCTCGGTGCCGGTGCCGTCACGGCCTCGCGCGGTGTTGGCGGCCGGCTGATGCCCGTCGGCTTGGTGGTCGCCGCAGGCGCCGGCGCGCCCGGCTTCACGGCACCCGGCTTGGTCGCCGTGGAGGGCTTCGCCGGACCGAGCGCCGCGAGGCGCGCGATCACCTTGTCCGTGAGGTCGAGCTTCTTATCCACCGACACCACGACGCCGCTCTGGCTCCGCGACGTCGAGGATCACCGCGTAGCCGCCCTCGGCACGCAGGCCGTCGAACGCCACGTGATCTGGTCCAGGATCGGCTGCACGAGCTGCGCCTGCCGCTGCGACACTGGCCTCCATCTGCTTCGCGCGCTGCTGGTACTCCTGCTGCTTGTCCTTGAGCGCCGTCTCGCGCTGTGTGCGCTGCGCCGGCGTGAGCGTCGCCTGCACTTGGTGAAGCCGTGACCAGGGCGCTGTGCGAGTCCTGCATCTTCTGCTCCGTCGCCTTGACGCCCTCGGTCTCCATGTCGATCGCCTGTTGCGCGTCGGCGAAGCCGGGCGCCACGGGCAGGATGCGCTGCGAGTTGACGTAGCCGATCTTCGTCGCCGACTGCGCGCCCGCGCCGGCCACGGTGAGCAGCACGAGCGCCGAGACGCCGACGAGCGGTCCGATAGAGAATGGACATGGGATCTCCCGAAAGGTTATTGGATGATATTGCCGAGGCGGAAGTGCAATTGCCACTGCGGTCGGTACCCGGTCGAAGCCATACCCGCAGTCCAGCCCGAGCGGTCCGAGCGGCGTGACGATCGAAATGCCGACGCCCGCGCCGCGGAACAGCCGGGTGGGATCGAAATCGCGCGGCGTTGCGCCTACACGTTGCCGGCATCGAAGAAGAAATCGCATGTAGACATCGAACTCCATGCGCAGGCCGAGTTCCGCCGTCATCGAGAAGAACACATTGCCGAACGACTGCGATCTGCGCTCGTCTGTGCGCTGTTCGGTGCATAGCCGTGCGGCGTGATCGAGAAGGCCGGATAGCCGCGCAGCATCTCGCCGTACTGCATGCCGCCCAGCGCGAAGACCTGCGACATAGAAGAACGGACCGGTGTTCCCGAACACGAAGCCGGCGCGTCCGGTGAGTCCGAGCACGACCTTCATCGGCTGCGAGGTGGCCGAGCCGCCGCCGATCGTCGCGAGCGTATTGTAGGTGCTCACCTGCCCCGTGATGCGCTGGAAGTCGGCGGTGCCGCCCAGCGGGCCGCCGTTCAGCTGCAGCCGAGATGGTGCTGCATGGAGCCGCCCGTCGGGAACGGCATGTCCATGCGCTTGTCGTGCGTGAGCGTGAACCCCAGCGTCGACCGGAAGTTCACGTTCTGATTGATCGCGGTGTCGCGCGTGGCCGACACCCCCCGTGAACTGCACGGCTTCGGCGCCGTACGACAGGCAGAATCGCGTGAACGGCGAGCGCCACCGGGAAACCGAGCTGGAACGACCCGCCGGTGCGCGTCGACTGTTGCCGAGATCGGCCGACGATGTACTGCGTGCGCGAGTGGTAGGCGGCGACCGACGCCGAGATACGCGTGTGCTGGAACGACGGATCGGTGTACGTGAGCTGGAAGTCGTTGATGTAACGCCCGAACTGCCACTGGAGCGTGCCCTTCTTGCACTTGCCGAACAGGTTGGGCTGATCGAGTCCGATGAATCCGCCGACGCCCGTGCCCTGTCCCACCGACGCGCCGAAATTGATGTTGCCCGTCCGCTTCTCCTTCACGTGGAAGATGATGTCGACGTCGCCCTGCTCGTTCGCCGGACGCGTGTCGGGCGGCGGCAGCGGCGACTCGAAGAAGCCCAGGTTCTCGATGTTCTGGTAGCTGCGGATCAGGCGGTCCTGGTTGAAGACGTCTCCCGGAAGGATCACGAGCTGCTCGCGGATGCACGCCTTCGTTCGTGTAGTCGTTGCCGACGATGTCGATGCGGTTGATCGTGGCGGGGACTTCTCGTCGATCTCCCAGCGCAGGTTCACGACGTGGAGCGAGTCGTTCTTCGTGACGCGGTCGATGACGGCCCGGATCTGCGCGTAGATGTACCCTTCGTTGCTATAGAGCGAACGGAGACGATCGGTGGCGTCATCCCACGATCGCGAGATTGAACGCGTGCGGGTCGGGGAGTTCGCCCTTCACGACGCTGAGACGCGCGCTGTGAGCGACGGGCCCTGGCCGGTGAATGGATAGTACGCCATCAGCTCCTCGGTGGAGAAATGGCGATTCCCGACGATCTCGAAGTTCCCCACCACGTACTTGGGGCCCTCGTGCAGTGTGATGTGGATGATCCCCTTGCCGGACACCGGGTCCACGATCAGCGTGTCGTTCTGCACCTGGAAATCGATGTAGCCGCGGTCGTTGTACAGCTTGGCGAGGTGCACGCCGATGTCGGTCGCGAGCTTGTCCTCATCGAACTCGCCGCTCTGCCAGAAGAAGAATCCTTCCTTCTGGGTGTCGAACGAGGCCATGATCGTCGACGTGTCGGAACGTACTTGTTCCCGACGAACTCGATGCTCGCAGATGGCGAGGCGATGGCCCTCGTCGAATGTTGAACGTGAGCTTGGCCGTCCGTCGGTGATCGACGAGTCCACCTTCACGGTGGCCAGGTAGTAGCCGTTCTCGCTGATAGACCGAGTCGATCTGCGAGACCGCGACCGCGACGAGCGCCGGGTCCACCGGGCGGCCCACCGGCACAGGTCGATCTTGTCGCGCATGCTCCCTTTCGCGAACACGGTCGCGCCGATCACGGTGACGCCGTCGAGCAGCGGGCGCTCCACCACGTGCACGACGAGCGTCGTCTTGTTCGTCACCGGATTGATGTCGCAGTGCACTCGATGCACGTCGTCGAACTGGCCGGTGGCGAACAGATTCTTGATCGCCCGCTGGACGACGCGATAGTTGAGCGTGTCTCCCGGCTTCACGCCGGCATCCGCGACGATGCATGCTGCGCGAGACGCCGGGAATTACCCGAGAACGCGATCGAATCCGGCGATGGCACAGGCGCACTTGGGCCGCTTGCGCATGGGCGACGAGTGGCCCGAGGGCGGCGAGCAGTGCGAGTGGAACGGAATAAACGCGAGACATTCTCTAAAGATACACGCGAAACGGCCGAATGGCCCTCCAACGGGTCACTCGGCCGCTCCGCCGTCAAAGGGCGGAGGAAGCGATCAGGCAGTCCGGTCAGGACTCGGAATTCCAGTTGCCGCCGTCGGCGGCGACGTCCACTTCGATCTCGTCGCCCTTCGCGAACTCGGCGAGCAGGATCTTCTCGGAGAGCGGATCCTCGATGAACTTCTGGATCGCGCGCTTGAGCGGCCGCGCGCCGTAGCTCTCGTCGTAGCCGTGCTTGACCAGGAAGTCGCGTCGCCGCGTCGGTGAGGCGTGAGCGTCGAGCTCCTCCTCCGTCAGCCGGCTTCTGCACGTCCTGCAGCAGGATCGCGACGATCTGCGCGATGTGCTCCTTCGAGAGCGGGTGGAACACGATCACGTCGTCCAGGCGGTTCAGGAACTCCGGGTTGAACACGTGCTGCGATCTCCTCCTTCACCTTCTCCGTCATCTTCTCGAACGTCTGCTCGTCGTCGCCGGCGCGCTGAAGCCGAGCGTCTTGCCCTTCGTGATGTCCTTCGCGCCGACGTTCGACGTCATGATCACGACCGTGTTCTTGAAGTCGATCACGCGGCCGTAGTTGTCCGTGAGGTGCCCTTCGTCGAGCACCTGCAGCAGGATGTTGAACACATCCGGGTGCGCCTTCTCGATTTCGTCGAGCAGCACCACGCTGTACGGCTTCCGCCGCACCGCCTTGGTGAGCGTGCCCGAATCCTCGTAGCCGACGTAGCCCGGGGGCGCGCCGATCAGGCGCGACACCGAGAACTTCTCCATGTACTCGCTCATGTCGACGCGAATGAGCGCCGACTGGGTCGGCGAACAGGAACTTCGCCAGCGCCCGCGCCAGCTCGGTCTTCCCGACGCCGGTCGGGCCGGAGAAGATGAACGAACCGATCGGCCGCTTCGGATCCTTGAGCCCCGCGCGGCTGCGCCGGATCGAGCGCGCGAGCGCCTTGATCGCCTCGTCCTGGCCGACGACGCTCGCGTGGATCTCGTCTTCCATGCGCAGCAGCCGCGAGGTCTCGGCCTCCTGCAGGCGCGTCACCGGGATGCCCGTCCAGCGGCTCACGATGAACGCGATCTCCTCCTCGCCGAGCACCGGCGCGGATGGACTGCCGGCGCTTCTCCCACTCCTCCTGCTGCTGCCGGATCTCGCCCTGCAGTTCGCGCTCGCGGTCGCGCAGCGCGGCCGCGCGCTCGAAGTTCTGGTCGCGCACCGCGGCTTCCTTCTCGGCGTTCACGCCCTCGAGCTTCGTCTTGAGCTCGGCGACCTCGGGCGGCGGAGCCTGCGCCGCCAGCCGTGCGCGCGCGCCCGCCTCGTCGATCACGTCGATCGCCTTGTCCGGCAGGAAGCGGTCGGTGATGTAGCGCTCGGAGAGCTTCGGCCGCGATCACGAGCGTCGCATCGGGGATCGTCACGCGGTGATGGTCCTCGTACTTCTTGCGCAGGCCCTTGAGGATCTCGACCGTCTCGTCCACCTCGGCGGCTCGACGACACGGTCTGGAAGCGGCGCTCGAGCGCGCCGTCCTTCTCGATGTACTTGCGGTACTCGTTGAGCGTCGACGCGCCGACGCACTGCAGCTCGCCGCGCGCGAGCGCGGGCTTGAGCATGTTGGACGCGTCGATCGCGCCCTCGGCCGCGCCCGCGCCGACGAGCGTGTGCAGTTCGTCGATGAAGAGGATGATGTTCTTGTTCTGCGCGATCTCGTTCATCACCGCCTTGAGCCGCTCCTCGAACTGGCCGCGGTACTTCGTGCCGGCGATGACCGCCGCCATGTCGAGCGAGAGCACGCGGTTGTCGCGCAGCGACTCCGGGCACTTGCCGTTCGCGATGAGCTGCGCCAGTCCCTCGACGATCGCCGTCTTGCCGACGCCCGGCTCGCCGATGAGCACCGGATTGTTCTTCTTGCGGCGCGTCAGGACTTCCATCACGCGCTCGATCTCCTTGGCGCGGCCGATCGTCGGGTCGAGCTGGCCCTCGGCGGCGAGCATCGTGAGGTCGCGGCAGAAGTGGTCGAGCGCCGGCGTCTTGGATTTCTTCTCGCCCTTGGGCGGCGCGCCTGCGGCGGCGCCGTGGCGCCGGCTCGGCTGCGGCGCTGCCCCTGCGGCATCTCGGTGCCGAGCAGGCGCAGCGTCTCGGCGCGCGCGGCGTCGAGGTTGACGCCGGCGTCGGTCAGCACCTGCGCGGCGATTCCCTTCTCTTCGCGCAGCAGCCCGAGCAGCAGGTGCTCGGTGCCGACGTAGCTATGGTTCAGCTCGCGCGCTTCGCTCATGGCGAGCTCGAGCACTTTCTTGGCGCGCGACGTGTACGGCAGGTCGGGGCCGGTGGCCTGCGCGGCTTTCCCCTTCTTGACCGTCTCCTCGATCTTCTGCTGGATCTCGTCGAGGTCGACGCTCAGGTTCTGCAGCACCGCGGCGGCGACGCCTTCGCCTTCGCGGATCAGGCCGAGCAGGATGTGCTCCGTGCCGACGTACTCGTGATGGAGACGCGCGGCTTCTTCGCGCGCCATCGCCAGCACTTTCCGGACCCGCTCGGTGAAGTTGTAGCCGTTCATAGGTCCCTCAATGACGGGCACCCGGAGAATGTCGTCAGCCGCTTTGTCACCGCTTCGCTCGGCGAGCGTCTGTCGCACGTACCGCGCGCGCGCCATGTTCGCCTCGCTCTCCGTGAGCGTCCGTCCCTCCCGTTGCGAGAGATGCGCCGACTGCGAAAATATCAGGAGCTTGTTGAGGGTATATACACTGAGGCCGGAGACCAGTTTCAGACCGACGGCCAAGCGCACGCCACTCAGGAAGTTCATCGCTTCCTCGAACGAGAGACTGCGCGCGTATCGCAGCGTCCCGTACGCCCGCCAAAGCTTGTCTTCAATAATATAACCAGCGTCACGCAACAATACACGCCGCGCCTCTTCTTCCTGCTCGATGACGGTCTGCAGGACGTGCATCAGCTGCTCGAGCAGCTCGTCCTCGGACCGGCCCAGCGTCGTCTGATTGGAGATCTGGAAGAAATTCCCGACGACCTCGCTCCCTTCGCCGTACAGCCCGCGGTACGTCAGGCCCATCTGCTGCAGTCCCGTGAGCACCTTCGCGATCTCCTTCGTGAGCACGAGCCCCGGCAGATGGATCAGCACCGAAGCGCGCATCCCCGTGCCGGTGTTCGTCGGGCACGAGGTGAGAAAGCCGAACTCCCGGTGGAACGCGTACGGCACGCGCGCGCCCAGCTCGTCGTCCAGCCGCTGCGTCGACGCGTACGCAGCCGCCAGCGTCGAAGCCGGAGCGCAGCGCCTGCAGCCGGAGATGATCCTCCTCATTGACCATGACGCTCGAGCCGTCCCCGAGGAAAACCGCCGCGCCGCTCCGCACGGGGTGCTGCGGGTCGAGCCCCGCGAGCTCGCTTGCTCACCAGGTGCCGTTCGTGCAGCAGCAGCCGGTCGTCGCCGCCAGTTCGTCGACGCGTACGAGCAGCGCTGTGCGCCAGGCCGGCATGTCCGGCACGGCCTCCTGCACTCTCGCGAGGACGCGCAGCCGCTCCCCGTCACGCGCCCGCCCGGTGAACGCGATAGCCCTCCAGATTGCGCGCGAGCCGGATGCGCGTGGACAGCACGATGCCCGCGTGCTCGCCGCTCGCGTCGAGCCAGGTCACGCCGCCATCGGGCAGCAGCGACAGGTCGAGGGTCATTCCGATCACCTTGATCTGGTCGCGCAGCTTGGCCGCTTCCTCGAACTGCTCGCTGATCGATCGCCCGCTTGAGCCGGTCGCGCAGTTCGCCGAGAGCACGCTGCCCCGCTGCTCCGGCGTTCCCTGCGGCGGCGAGTAGTTCTTCCCCTGAGTGCTTGGAGTTCCCGTGGACGCGGCGCAACAGGTCGCGCAGGTTCGTCTCGAACGTGCCGTAGCAGTGCGCGCAGCCGAGGCGGCCGGTGTTCTTGAAATCACGCAGCGATGCCTGACAGAACGAACAGCGCACGCCGTCCGCTTCACCCGCCGGCAGGCTCTTCTGCTGCACGGCGAGGAGAAATCCGTCAGCGGCTGCTTCGGCGGCGACAGCTCGTCTCGATGCCGCGCTCGGCCGCGCACTTCTCGCACAGGTGGAGCTGCTTCACGGCGGCTCGGTCACCTGCGTCACCTGGATCACGGCATCGCGCTCACGGCAATTGTCGCACAACATCAGGCCATCACCTCGCGGCGCGCCGGGGCGTCGCGCAGCTTGCCGTCCTCGAGCACGAGCACGCGGTCCGCGCGCGCCGCGAGCGCGGGGTTGTGCGTCACCACGACCATCGCCAGCTCGAGATCGCGCGCCACGCGCGTGAACAGGTCGTGCAGGCGCTCGGCGTTCGCGTGATCGAGGTTGCCGCTCGGCTCGTCGGCCAGCACGACGGCCGGATCCATCACGAGCGCGCGCGCGACCGCGGTGCGCTGCTGTTCGCCGCCCGAGAGTTCGCCCGGGCGGTGGCTCATGCGTGACGACAGGCCGACGCGATCGAGCAGCGCCTTCGCCCGCACGCGCGCCCTCGGCGTCTCCCACCCGGCAATGAGCATCGGCATCATCACGTTCTCCAACGCGGAGAACTCGCGCAGCAGGTGATGGAACTGGAACACGAAGCCCGACGCGCCGGTTCCGCATCTCGGCGAGCGCTTCGTCGTTAAGGCCGGCGACCGCCTCGCCCGCGAGCGTCACGGTGCCACCGGTCGGACGATCCAGCGCGCCGAGGAGATGCAGCAGCGTGCTCTTCCCCGCACCGCTCGCGCCGATGATCGCGACGAACTCGCCGGTGCGCACGTCCAGCGAGACGCCGTCGAGGACGTCCACGCGCCCGCCGTCGCCGCCCACGAAGGACTTGCTGAGATCAGCCGCGCTTCAGATCGCGTTCATTCGTGCCGAATGGCCTCGACCGGGAAGAGCCGCGCCGCCTGCGCCGACGGATAGAGCGTCGCGAGCACGGCGATCGCCACACTCGCCAGTACGATCATGCCCACGTCCAGCACTTCGATCCGGACCGGCAGGTGGTCAATGAAATATACCTGCGGGTCCAGGCTGATGAGCTTGAACCGGTCCACCACGGTGCCGATCGCAATGCCGAGCGTCACGCCGATCAGCGTGCCGACGGCGCCGATCACCACGCCCTGGGCACGAAGAGGCGGCGCACGCTCCGCGCGCGCATCCCCATCGCCTTGAGGATCCCGATCTCGCGCGTCTTGTCCTTCACCACCATCGTGAGCGTGCTGACGATGTTGAACGCCGCCACGAGCACGATGAGCAGCAGGATCACGAACATGCCCAGCTTCTCGAGCTTGAGCGCCTGGAAGAGCTGCAGGTTCTGCTCCTGCCAATCCTGCACGCGATACGGATAGCCGAGCCGGTCCTGCAGCTTCGCCGCGAGCACCGGCGCCTGCCACCGGTCGGCGGCCTTCACCTCGATGCCGGTCACCGCGCCGCCGAGTCCGCCGAACTCCTGCGCCACATCCAGCGGCAGGTAGACGTAGGCATTGTCGTACTCGTACATGCCCGTGCGGAACACGCCCGTGACTTCGAAGCGGAAGAGCCGCGGCACGATGCCGCCCACCGCCGCGTTGAACTTCGCCGAGGCCGTGATGCAGCGTGATCGTGTCGCCGGGATAGGTGTTCAGCCGCTCCGCGAGCCGGCGCCCGATCACCGCGCCGCGCGTCTTGCCGTCGGAGCTCGCAAAATGGAAATCGCCCTGCACCGCGTGTTTCCGGATGTCGGTGACCGGCTGCAGCACGCGCAGTTCGGGCTCGATCCCCGCGACGAACACGCCCTCGAAATAGTCGTGGCCGCTCGTGGCCAGGCCCTGCGTGAGCACGAACGGCGCCGCCGCCACGACGCCGGGCTGCGCGCGCACGGTATCGAGCGCGCCCTCCCAATGCTCGAGCCGCAGATTCTCCCCGAAGCTCAGCACGCGCAGGTCGGGGCTGCCTACCAGGATCTTCTCGCGCAACTCGCCCTGCATGCCCGTCATCACGCCGTTGATCACGATGAGCGCCGCGACGCCAACCACCACGCCGCCGATCGCGATCACGCTGATGAACGAGAAGAGTCGCGAGGTGCGCCTGCTCCGCAGATACCGCCACGCGATGGCCAGCTCGAGCCGCGTCATTCCGGGCGCAGCGTCGGGAAGAGGATCACGTCGCGGATGCTCGGCGTATCGGTGAGGTACATGAACAGACGGTCGATGCCGATGCCGCAGCCGCCGGCGGGCGGCATCCCGTACTCCATCGCGCGCAGGTAGTCCTCGTCCACGCCCACGGCCTCGTGATCGCCCGCGGCGCGCAGCTTGGCCTGTGCCTCGAGCCGGCGGCGCTGGTCGATCGGATCGTTCAGTTCGCTGAAGGCGTTCGCCAGTTCCCGCCCGCGCGCGAACAGCTCGAACCGCTCGGCGAGCTTCGGATCTGCCGCGCTTCGGCTTCGCGAGCGGCGAGAGTTCCATCGGATAGTCGAGCACGAAGGTCGGCGCCTCCAGCTTGGTCTCGACGAGCGCCTGGAAGATCTCGTCGAGCAGCTTGGGCCGGCTCAGCGTCGCGACGTTGTGCACGCCCACGCGCTCGCCCGCCTTCTTGAGGTCGGCGTCGCTCATCGCGAGCGCATCGGCGCCGAGCGCGGCGTTGAGCGTCGGCACCCACTGGATGCGCGCGAACGGCGGCGTGAGCGCCGGCACTTTCTCGGCCATGCCGGGCAGCGCGCGAATGGCATCGGCCGCGGCCACGATCAGCCGCTCCACGAGCGACATCGTGTCGCCGTAGTCGGCGTACGCCTCGTACCACTCGAGCATCGTGAACTCGGGATTGTGCGTGCGGTCGATTCCCTCGTTGCGGAAATCGTGGCCGATCTCGTACACCGCGTCGAATCCGCCCACGATCAGCCGCTTGAGATACAGTTCGTCCGCGATGCGCAGGTACAGCGTGGTGTCGAGCGCGTTGTGCTGCGTGACGAAGGGCGCGCCGCCGCGCCGCCATAGAGCGGCTGCAGCACCGGCGTCTCCACCTCGAGAAAGCCGCGCGCATCCAGGAATGCGCGGATCGCGCTCACCATGCGCGACCGCGCCACGAACAGCGCGCGCACTTCGGGATGCACCGCGAGATCGGCGTAGCGCTGACGATAGCGCTGCTCGGGATCGGCGAACCCCGCGTGCCGCACGAGCTGGCCGTCCACGATCTCTTCCTTCCCGATCGGCAGCGGACGCAGCGATTTCGCGAGCAGCGTGAGCGCCGTGACGCGGGCGGTCACCTCGCCGGTGCGCGTGCGGAAGAGCGGACCCTCGACGCCGATCATGTCGCCGATATCCAGCAGCTTCGACGAGCGCCCACGCGTCGTCGCCCAGCGCGTCCTTGCGGAAATACAGCTGGACACGCCCGCTCGGATCGGCGATGTGCGCGAACGAAGTCTTCCCATGGCCGCGCCACGCCATGATGCGCCCTGCCACTTTCACGTGCGCCCCCTCCGCGCCCTCGGCGAGCGAGGCGCCGGCGGCCACCGCATCGGCGGCGGCGTGCGAGCGTTCGAAGCGGTACGCGAATGGCGCGATCCCCCGGGCCGCGAGCTGATCGAGCTTCTCGCGGCGCGCCTTCATCACGAAGTTGAGATCGTCGGTGCTCACTTGGTCACCGGGTTCGCACCGCCCTGCTTCAGGTAGGCCTCAATGAACGGATCGATCGCGCCGTCCATCACCTTCTGGACGTCCGTGATCTTCAACTCGGTGCGGTGATCGTTCACCATCGTGTACGGCTGGAAGACATAGCTGCGGATCTGGCTGCCGAAGGACACGTCCATCTTCGTGTCGTTCAGTTCGGCACGCTTCTTCTCCTGCACTTCGACCTCGCGCTGGTAGAGCCGGTTCTTCAGCATCTTCATCGCGGTCGCCTTGTTCTTGAATTGCGACCGCTCCTGCTGGCAAGCTCACCACGATGCCGCTCGGGATGTGCGTGAGCCGCACCGCCGAGCTGGTCTTGTTGACGTGCTGCCCGCCGGCGCCCGACGCGCGGAAGACATCCATGCGGATGTCCTCGTCTCTCAACTCGATGTTGATCTCGTCATCGACCATCGGGATACACGAATACCGACGCGAAGCTCGTGTGCCGGCGCGACTGCGAGTCGAAGGGCGAGATGCGCACCAGCCGGTGCACCCCCGCCTCCGCGCGCAGGAAGCCGAACGCGTTCGCCCCGTGGATCTCGAGCATCGCGCCCTTGATCCCGGCCTCTTCGCCTTCGCTCAAGTCGAGGACCTCCACTTTGAATCCGCGCCGCTCGGCCCAGCGCGTGTACATGCGCATGAGCATCGAGGCCCAGTCCTGCGCCTCCGTGCCGCCGGCGCCGGCGCTGATCTCGAGCATCGCGTCGCGATGATCGTCGGGTCCCTGCATGAGGGCGCGCAATTCGAGCGCAGGCACCTCGACCTCCAGCGCCTCGATGTCGCGCTCGAGCTCCGCGGCCATTTCCTCATCGGGCTCGGCCGTGAGCAGCTCATCCATCTCGACGTCGGACTTCACGCGTGCCGTCAGCCGGTCGTACGGCTCCAGCCATCCCTTGATCGCGTTCGCCTCAGCGATCACGCTGCGCGCACGCTCCTGATCGTTCCAGAAGCCGTCGGAGGCCATGCGCGATTCGAGCTCGCCGAGCGCGCGCCGCTTCGCGTCCAGGTCAAAGATACCCCCTTAGCTCAGCGAGCCGCTCTTCATGTTTGCGCAGTCGCCGCGCGCGTTCCGTCTCGGCCATGGCTCTCGATGAGGTGCATTGAAAAAGAGCGAGCCGTCAAGCCAGGGCATGACGGCTCGTGTCGAAGCCGAAGTATAATCCATGACAGACGTTAGACGTTAGACCTAACGTCTCAAAAGACCTTGTTGCCCTGGGCCAATACGTCGTTCAGGGCATCCTGGAAGTGGGTCGTGGAGTCCGCGAACTCCTTGCCCATCTGATCCATGTATTCCTCGTAGCTCTTCTTGATCTCCTCACGGAAGAGTTCGCGCAGCGTGCCGTTGCGTACGCCTTCCTGGTGCTTCTCGGGGAAGTACGCGACGATGTCCGACACGAGCGCGCGGGCGAGGCGCTTGGCCTTCTGGTTGGGATCGTTGGCGAGGAACGGATTGATCGGCGCGCGCGCGCCGCTCACGGCCGCCGTGGCGCGCTGCGCCGCGGGTCCGCTGGTGCGCGCGGGAGGTGCCGCGGGTGCCGCGGGTGGTGCCGGCGGCGGGGCGACCGGCGGCATCATCGGCGCGGCGGGCATGATCGGCGCCATCGGCGCCATGGGTGCCGCCGCCGCAGGCGCGGGCGGCGCCGCCGCAGGCGCGTTCATCCGGAACGGCGGCGGAACCGCCGGAGCGGCCGGTGGCGCGATCGGAGCCACGGGCGGTGGTGCGACCGGCGGCGGCGCCATTGGACGTGGCGCAGCGGGACGCACCTGCGTCGGCATGACGGCCGGCGCGGGCGCTTGCGGGCGTGAGATGAACGCGGGCGTCTCGATCGGCGGACGCGCAGGCGGCGCGGCGGGCGGCGCGGCGGGCGCAGGAGCGCGCACCGGTCCGGAGAATCGCGGTGGCTGCGGCGCTGCCGGCGGTGCCGGCGCGGGCGCGGCAGCCAGCGGCGCAAAGGCGGGACGTATCGGGCCTGGCGCCGGGATCCCCGCCCCGAAGCCGCTCATCGCCGCCGCCGCGTTCCCGCCCAGGCTCGAACCGGACTCGCCGATCGCGATCACGCCGCCGCATACGGAGCACCGCGCGCGCACTCCGCCCAATGGGATCTTGGCGGGGTCCACACGAAAGATCGAACCGCACTCCGGGCAAATGACGTTCATCGCTTTCTCAGCCCTCTCCCATTAGCTCAGCGCTCGGACGCGCCCACGGGCGCGCCCACGATCGGATCGTGCCGCCGGTCCACCACGTACACCGAGCCCGGCAGCGTTTTCGCGTAACTCTTCATCTCCGTCGCCAGCTCGCTCACCTGGGCCGGGTGCGTGAACGCCCGGCGCTCGTTGGTCACCACGCCGATCGATACGGTCATGAGCGGTACCCGGTGCAGCTGCCCGCGCCGGTCCTTCCCGAAGAAATATCCAGCCAAACGGTCCTGTTCGGAATACTGGCACGGCACGAGCGCATCGAAGATCGACACGATCTCCTGGCAGATCTCCGGCGCCGACCGCACCGGCACGATGAAGATGAAATCGTCGCCGCCGATGTGTCCGACGAATCCGTCCTCGGGACAGTAGCCGCGCGCCACGTCGTGCAGGATCTTCGCCAGGATCCGAATGACGCGATCGCCCTCGTAGTAACTGTACCGGTCGTTGTACTCCTTGAAGTGGTCCAGATCGGCGTAACATGCGGCGAACGTCTCCCCCGCCGCCAGTCTCCGCCCGATCTCCGCCTCGATCTCCGGAGCGCCTGGCAGGCGCGTCGACGGGTGCACGTGCACGTCGCGATCCGCGCGACGGAGCATCACGTCGAGCCGCAGCACCGCTTCGTCACCCGGCGTGGCGGGCAACAGCACTTCATCCGCGCCCGCCTGGAAGGCCGCGGAGAGCCCGGCGCCGCCATCGGCCGCGAGCACGCCACCGGGCACGACACCGGTATACGGATCGCCCTTGAGACGGCGGCAGGCGGTGAGCGCGGCGTCGGCCGCGGTGCGCGCGTCGAACACGACCACCGAGGGGCGGCCGCGGAGCGCCATCGCCATGAGATCGTCCACCCGCTGGCAGACCACCATGCCCAGCGCGCGCGACTCGAACCACCCGCGCAGATACTCGGGTGGCGTCGTCGCGTCCGGGGAGAAGTACACGGCGTGGGGCTGGGCCACGCTAGGCGGTCCTCGGGGCGGTCGGCGTCACTCGATCAGGCGCCTCTGTAAGTCCAATAGTGGCTTGCAAATCGGCTGGTGTACGTAGACGACTAGAAAAAGTAGAACGCAACCCCGAGGATCGCGTATACGAGGAGCAGAAAAGCACCCTCCAACCAGTTCGATTCTCCATCCTGCACGATCACCGAGGCGATCCACACCGCGAGCGCCACGCTCGCCACTTCGAACACGGAGAACGCGAGATCCATCGGCTGGTGGAAGATCAGTCCGGTGAACACCAGCAACGGCGCCACGAGCAGCGCCACTTGCACCGTGGATCCGAGCGCGATCCCGATCGCGAGATCCATCCGGTTGCGCATCGCCATGATCACCGCCGTACTGTGCTCCGCCGCATTGCCGATGATCGGCACGAGCACGATGCCGACGAAGAACTCCGAGAGACCCGTCGCGGCCACGGCGCCCCGCGTCGCGCCCACGAGGATCTCCGACATCCACGCGAGCCCCAGCGACACGGCGACCAATATCGCGATCGTGCGGCGCATTGACCACGTGGGCGCATGTTCCCCGCCCGCCACCTCGCCCACGCCGCCGAACGCCGAGCGGTGCGTGCCCATCGAGTACAGGAGCGAGAGCGCGTAGCCGATCACGAGCAGCGCCGCGACGAACTCGGACATCGTGAGCGTGAGCCGGCTCGATGGTTCGGGATGCGCGAGGTGGAAGAGCGCCGGCACGACGAGCCCCACGACCGCCACGACGAGCAGCGAGGTGTTGAGCCCGGCGAGTTGCCGGCTGAAGCGCTGCGTCTGGAATTTCAGACCGCCGGCGAACTGCGCCGCCCCGAGCACGAGCAAGAGATTGCCGAGGATCGATCCGGTGATCGACGCCTTCACGAGATCGAGCATCCCGGCGCGGATCGCGAGCACGCCGATGATCAACTCGGCGAGATTCCCAAGCGACGCATTGAGCACGCCACCGACCAACGGCCCCGCGTGGCCGGCGAGTTCTTCCGTGGCGTCGCCGAGCAGCGCGGAGAGCGGGATGATCGCGCCGGCGCTCAGGGCGAACACCGCGATGGGCGACGCGCCCGTCCACTCGGCGCCGATCGCGAACGGGACGAGCGCGAGGAGCCAGCGCAGATGCCTCACGCGCGCCGCCTCGCGGTGGAGCGGCTCACAGCGGAGCGGCCTCGTCGATCAGCATGATGGGAATGCCGTCGCGCACGGGGTATTTGAGGCGGCAGTTCGGGCACACGAGCGACGGATCCGCCGCGCGGTACTCGAGCGCACCGCGGCATTTGGGGCAGACCAGCAGTTCGAGCAGCTGCGGCGGAAGCGTCACGGCGTCACTCCTCGGGCATCGAGTAGCCGAAGCGGCGCAGGGCGTTCTCATCGCGCCGCCAATTCGGGAGCACCTTCACCCACAGGTCGAGATAGACCTTCTCGTCGATGAGCGTCTCGATCTTCGCGCGCGCCGTCACGCCGATGGCGCGGATGCGCGCGCCTTTCTCGCCGATGACGATCGCCTTCTGGCTGTCGCGCTCGACGTAGATCACCGCACGAATGTACACCGGTTTCGGCTCTTCGCGGAACTCCTCGATCTCGCACGCGACGGAGTACGGGACTTCCTCATCGAGCTGCTCGAGCGCGGTCTCGCGCACGAGCTCGGCGGCGAAGAATCGCACCGGCTGCGCCGCGGCATCATCGGCGGGATAGAGGAACGGCCCCTCGGGGAGTGCGGCGGCGATGCGCGCGATGAGATCGTCCACGCCATGGCCGGTGCGCGCGGATACGAGCGCGGCGCCCGCGTTCTCGAGGGCGAGCTTGGCGCGCGCGTTGGCGTCGAGCCGGTCGCACTTGTTGAGCACCGTGATGACGCTCGCGCGCGGCGGCGCTTGGAGTCCGGCCGCGTGCTCGAGCGGGGGCGGCGTCCCGTGCTGCGCGTCGGCGAGATACACGATGACGTCGGCGTCGGCGATCGCGCGGAGCGCCGTGCGGCGCATGGCGTGCTGGAGCGGATACTCGGGATCGAGCAGGCCGGGCGCATCGACGAGCACCATTTGGGTGTCGCCCTCGGTGCGGAGTCCGAGCGTACGCGCGCGCGTGGACTGCACCTTGGCGCTGGTGATGGCGAGCTTCTGGCCGACGAGCTTGTTAAGGAGCGTGGACTTGCCGGCGTTGGGTTTGCCGGCGATGGCGACGAAACCAGAGCGAGGCATGAACGAATATAGGGGGAATTCAACGGCAGGCTGTCGGCTGTCGGCTGTCGCGAGCGGGATTCGCAGGCGACAGCCGACAGCCGACAGTCCGCCGTTGCGGTCCAAAAAAAGAACCCCGGATCGAGAAGATCTCGACCCGGGGTTCCAAGGAGTGCCGGCGACGGCCTACTCTCCCGCGCCCTCACGGGCGGAGTACCATCGGCGCTGTAGGGCTTAACGATCGTGTTCGGGATGGGAACGAGTGTGGCCCCTACGCTCTAGTCGCCAGCGTTCATCTGATGGAATACGGATGACAAAGCTGAAGAGAGAAACGGAATGGTGTAGATCGTGGGTAAGAAAATCGTCCTCGTAATGAAACGCGATGCTCTGCGTGTTGCAATTTGGGAGTAGTCAAGCCTCACGGGCGATTAGGACCGCTGCGCTCGGAGACTGTTGCCAGTCTTCCACGGGCGGCCTATCGACGAGGTGGTCTTCCTCGGCCCTTCAGGGAGCTCGAAGCTCCAGGGAGTGTTCATCTTGGGGGAAGCTTCCCACTTAGATGCTTTCAGCGGTTATCTGCGCCAGCCATCGCTACCCGGCGTTGCTCTTGGCGGAGCAGCCGGGACACGAGCGGGCTGTCCGACCCGGTCCTCTCGTACTAGGGTCCGCGCCCCTCAACACTCCAACGCCCACGACGGATACAGACCGAACTGTCTCACGACGTTCTGAACCCAGCTCATGTACCACTTTAACCGGCGAACAGCCGGACCCTTGGGACCTTCTCCAGCCCCAGGATGTGATAAGCCGACATCGAGGTGCCAAACCGCGCCGTCGATGTGAACTCTCGGGCGCGATAAGCCTGTTATCCCCAGCGTACCTTTTATCCGTTGCGCGATAGCCGATCCACACCGGGCTACCGGATCACTACGGCCCACTTTCGTGCCGGTTCGAGCTGTCGCTCTCACCGTCAGGCGCCCTTCTGCCGTTACACTCATCGTGCGATTACCGACCGCACTGAGGGAACCATTGCGCGCCTCCGTTACTCTTTCGGAGGCGACCGCCCCAGTCAAACTGCCCACCTGCCACGGTCCCGGCGAGAGATATGTCTCGCGCGGTGAGGGCGTCGCACAACGCAGGGTGGTATTTCACTGTTGCCTCCCCCCAAGCTAGCGCCTGGGGCTCAAAGGCTCCCACCTATGCTACACAGCGAAGTGCAACGTCCAATGACAAGCTACAGTAAAGGTGCATGGGGTCTTTTTGTCCTGTCGCGGGGACTCGGAATCCTCACCGAGACTGCAATTTCGCCGAGCACGTGGTCGAGACAGTGCCCAAGTCGTTACGCCATTCGTGCAGGTCGGAACTTACCCGACAAGGAATTTCGCTACCTTAGGACCGTTATAGTTACGGCCGCCGTTTACCGGGGCTTCGGCTCGAAGCTTCGCCCGGCTTTCGCGGCTAACCTCTCCCCTTAACCTTCCGGCACCGGGCAGGCGTCAGTGTGTATACGGCGCCTTGTGCGGCTTGGCACACACCTGTGTTTTTGCTAAACAGTCGCTTGGGCCGATTCACTGCGACCCGATTCGCTTGGAGCGCGAAGCTCCGCACGGAACCGGGCATCCCTTCTTCCGAAGTTACGGGATCATTATGCCGAGTTCCTTGACCACGTTTCACTCGTTCACCTTAGGCTACTCGCCTCGCCCACCTGTGTCGGTTTACGGTACGGACGTCCTAGCACTCCCCAGTTCAGCTTTTCTCGCGTGTCGACTCCCATAACGGACTCGGTGTCGTCCCGACGACTCAGCTCTCGCATTCCCGTCTCGGCTTGCGCCTACGCGGTTAGACGGCCGATCCACATGGCCGCTCCTTCTTTGTTCCATGGTCCCTGAATGGGTGATAACGCTCTACAGGCGGGGCCGGAATATTCGCCGGCTGTCCATCGGCTACGCCTCTGGGGCCTCGCCTTAGGGTCCGCCTCACCCTGCGCTGATTGCCATGGCGCAGGAATCCTTGGGCTTTCGGTGGGGCAGGTTTTCACGCCACTTAGCGCGTACTCATTCCGGCATCCTCACTTCTGATCGCTCCAGGGCAACGGTAACCCGGCCCCTTCGCAGCTCTCAGAACGCTCCCCTACCCCGCACACTAGGTGTGCAAGGCCACGCTTCGGCGGGACGCTTAATCCCGACCATTCTCGGCGCGTTCACGCTGGACTGGTGAGCTATTACGCACTCTTTCAAGGAATGGCTGCTTCTAAGCCAACCTCCCAGTTGTCACGGCACGAACACATCCTTCGCTATACTCAGCGTCCACTTTGGGGCCTTAGCGGTGGCTCTGGGTTCTTTCCCTCTCGCCGCTGGACATTATCGCTCAGCGACTGCCTCCCGCAGTCCATTGGACAGGCATTCGGAGTTTGGTTGGGGTTGGTATGGTTATTCACCACCCGCGCCCATCCAGTAGCTCTACCTCCTGCCAACATCTTCTCGAGGCTCTACCTCAATAGATTTCGGGGAGAACCAGCTATCTCCAGGCTTGATTGGCCTTTCACCCCTACCCACAAGTCATCCGAGCGGTTTTCAACCCACACCGGTTCGGGCCTCCACTGCGTGTTACCGCAGCTTCACCCTGCTCATGGGTAGATCGCCCTGGCTTCGGGTCTACGCCCACCAACTTTGCACGCCCTCGTTTCAGGACTCGCTTTCGCTCCGGCTCCGCCGCAGAACGGCTTAGCCTCGCTGGTGAGCAGTAACTCGCCGGATCATAATGCAAAAGGCACGCAGTCAGACACGAGAGACCCGAGGGTCTCACGCCGTCCTCCTACCGCTTGTAAGCATATCGTTTCAGGATCTCTTTCACTCCCCGCACAGGGGTGCTTTTCACCTGTCCCTCACGGTACTCGTTCACTATCGGTCACACGAGAGTCTTTAGCCTTGGAGGGTGGTCCCCCCAGATTCACGCCCGATTCCACGTGCCGGGCGTTACTCAGGAAATCCACTACCTGAAGTGCATTGTCTTCGCGTACCGGGCTGTCACCGTCTCTGGCGCCCCATTCCAGGGGACTTCGGCTGACGTCGCTTCAGGCGTCTGTGGCTCCTACAACCCCGATCCCACAAGGAGACTCGGTTTGGGCTGGGCCCCGTTCGCTCGCCGCTACTAAGGGCATCTCGGTTGATTTCTCTTCCTCTGGGTACTGAGATGTTTCAGTTCCCCAGGTTCGCTTCCCGCTTGCGCGGGATGACAGCGCAGAACGCTGCCGGGTTTCCCCATTCGGCCATCCAGGGATCAATGCGTGTGTGCCGCTCCCCCTGGCTTATCGCAGCTTACCACGGCCTTCATCGCCTTCGTGTGCCCAGGCATCCTCCATATGCTTTCATTCGCTTGACTACAAATTCTGTTCATACAAAGCACGCGCGTTTCTATCACGAGTGACGAAATTATAAAAATCGTCTTGTGATGATTCGCTTCCCACGATCTACACCACTTCGTTTGTCAAACAGCGTTGAAACGCGCGCCGGATTCCCGAGGGACGCAGCGAGCGCATACAATCGAAATCGAGAGAGGGTTGCCGAGACGGCGACTTCCGAGGACTTTCGTCCGAGCTCACCCGTGAGGATGGCCGGCATACTCGTCGCTCCGAAAAGGAGGTGATCCAGCCGCAGGTTCCCCTACGGCTACCTTGTTACGACTTCGCCCCAGTCACTGCGCTCGCCTTGGGCGGCTTGGTCCCTTGCGGGTTCCGACACCGACTTCGGGCGCTCACAGCTTCCATGGCGTGACGGGCGGTGTGTACAAGGCCCGGGAACGTATTCACCGTGGCGTAGCTGATCCACGATTACTAGCGATTCCGGCTTCATGCAGTCGAGTTGCAGACTGCAATCCGAACTGAGGACCGCTTTTTGAGATTGGCTTGACCTCGCGGTTTCGCAACTCTTTGTACGGCCCATTGTAGCACGTGTGTAGCCCTGGACGTAAGGGCCATGATGACTTGACGTCGTCCCCACCTTCCTCCGGTTTGGCACCGGCAGTCTTTCCAGAGTCCCCGACATTACCCGCTGGTAACTGGAAACGAGGGTTGCGCTCGTTGCGGGACTTAACCCAACATCTCACGACACGAGCTGACGACAGCCATGCAGCACCTGTGCACGGGTCCCGAAGGAGGCCTGCCGTTTCTGGCAAGTTTCCCGTGCATGTCAAGCCCAGGTAAGGTTCTTCGCGTTGCGTCGAATTAAACCACATGCTCCACTGCTTGTGCGGGCCCCCGTCAATTCCTTTGAGTTTCAGCCTTGCGGCCGTACTCCCCAGGCGGGGCACTTAATGCGTTAGCGCCGGCACTCCGAGGGTCGCTCCCCGAAGCACCTAGTGCCCATCGTTTACGGCGTGGACTACCAGGGTATCTAATCCTGTTTGCTCCCCACGCTGTCGCGCCTCAGTGTCAGCCACTGCCCAGCAGGCCGCCTTCGCCACTGGTGTTCCTCCGGATCTCTACGCATTCCACCGCTACACCCGGAATTCCACCTGCCTCTACAGTGCTCGAGCTTTGCAGTCCGCACGGCCGATCCGGGGTTGAGCCCCGGACTTTCACCGCCCGCTTACAAAGCCACCTACGCGCCCTTTACGCCCAGTGATTCCGGACAACGCTCGCACCCTCCGTATTACCGCGGCTGCTGGCACGGAGTTAGCCGGTGCTTCCTCACCTGGTACCGTCACGGCGGATTGATCCGCCCGTTCGTCCCAGGCAACAGTGGTTTACACCCCGAAGAGCTTCATCCCACACGCGGCGTCGCTGCGTCAGTCTTTCGACCATTGCGCAATATTCCCCACTGCTGCCTCCCGTAGGAGTCTGGGCCGTTTCTCAGTCCCAATGTGGCTGGCCATCCTCTCAGACCAGCTACCCGTCGTCGCCTTGGTGGGCCATTACCCCGCCAACTAGCTGATAGGCCGCGAGCCCGTCCTGGTGCCCCCGAAGGGTTTCCTCTCCAGGCCATGAAGCCCGGAGAGCGTATGCGGTATTACCCGGCCGTTGGGCCGGCTATCCCCCACACCTAGGGTCGGTCGCTCACGTGTTACGCACCCGTTCGCCGGTCAGGTATTGCTACCTGCCCTCGACTTGCATGTGTTAAGCACGCCGCCAGCGTTCGTCCTGAGCCAGGATCAAACTCTCCAATAGTTTTTGAAGAATTGAAAGGCTCTTCGAAACGCCGTCACGCTGTCGCGTGACAGCGTATCCGAATCACTTTGATTGTTCAGGTTGAACTCTCCCCCGCGCCCTGAAATAGCACGGGATCAGTGAGTTCGCCTCGCACAACCGTTCTCTCGTTTTCGATTGTCAAACAGCGTTAATTCAAATTTTCGGTGTCGTTTTTCCGACAGCCTCTCAACTTAAACCGCGTGTTCCTGCTTGGTCAAGGCTTTTGCGAAAATATCCGTCGCCCGATCGCGGTTACCTGCTCACCACTCATTCGCGATTGCAAGCAATCGACAGGGGGTGAGAGCCGTCCAATGTAGGTGAAGGGAGCCCGAACGTCAAGGAGTAAATCGCGCACGCCGCCAGACGAGATATCATTCGTGCGCGCGTGCCTCTCACTCCCCCACGGACCCAATGGATTCCAGCGCCGCCGACACGCCGATCACGAAAGGCCTCACCGGTGTTCCGCGCCTCATCGCCGCGCTCAAGAACTCGCTCGTCGGGCTGCGCTATGCCGCCGCACACGAGGCCGCGGTGCGCCAGGAGCTCGTCGCGATCGCCATTGGCGTGCCCGTCGCGATCCTCCTCCCCGTCGGCACGCTCGAACACCTCATCCTCGTGCTCTCGCTCCTCCTCGTGCTGCTCGTCGAGATCCTCAACACCGCGATCGAGAACACGGTGGACCGCATCGGCCTGGAGCACCATGAACTCGCGGGCCGTGCGAAAGACCTGGGCAGCACCGCCGTGCTCATCGCACTGCTCATGACGGGACTCTGCTGGATCGTCATCGCAGGACCGGTGGTGATGCGCTGGATCGCCTGAACGATCCAGCGCCCACACACCGCGACGCTATTTCCGCTTCTTGGCGCCCATGGCGATGATCAACAAGCCGCTCACGCCCGTCGCGATCCCCACCCAGGGCGGCACGCCGTGCGATCCGTATCGGTCATGTGCATATCGCCGATCTTCACGACATCGTGCGTGGTCTTGTAGTTGATGCCGCGCAACAGGATCACCGCGCCGAGTGCCGCGAGCGCGGCGCCCACGATGAAGTTCCGGATCACTGCGTTGGCGCCGCGAGATTGCCGCACGCGATGGTGGTCTCGCCATTGGCGGCCGACGCTCTGACGCTCACGTAGTACGAGCCCGACGCCGGCGTGTCGAGCGCGACGGTCGCGGTCGACGTGCCCTTCCCGTCCGTTCCCACTTTCAGCGGCTGATAGTCGGCGAGCGTCCCGTACACGCCATCGTCGCTGCCGCACTGACCGAGATGCACGGCCCACGGATGCACGCCGCCCGGCGTCGAGTTCGCGACGTTCAGGATCAAGTCGGTGGTTCCGCTCTTCTTGCCCGGCGTCATCGAGGCGTTGCCGGTCATCTGCACCGCGCCCGCCAACTCGGCGGGGCTCGCGACGCTCGCGTGCCAGCGCGCGTTCACGTTCACGTCCTTCGCGCTCATCGTCACGGCGGGCTTGGATTGGAACGCGCTGCAGGCGGCAAGCGAGAGCGCGGCGGTCGTGGCGCAGGCCACGAACGCGAGGGATCGGCGGATTGTCATAGGTACTCCGGTAGAGTGCGGTGCAGGAACGGCCCATCAGTATGGCGTGATGGCGGCGCGACCACCGGGGCGACAGAGCCACCCATTGTCCAAGCGGATAACATATATTAACCTATATTGGACAAAAGGTCAACAGGAGGACCACAATGCCCGGAAAGAAGGCGCCGGAGGGATTGCGGCGCGAACAGATCCTCAATGCCGCCTATCGCGTCGCCTCCCATAAGGGGATCGACGGACTCACCGTGCGCGCCGTCGCCGCCAAGGCCCGGCTGAGTCACGGGCTCGTCCTCTTCCACTTCAAACGGCGCGATCAGCTCCTGCGCGCCCTGCTCGACCGCTTGCTCGCGTCCACCTCCGAGTTGCACGAAGCGCCGGCGATCGCGCGCATCGTCGCGCCGCTCGAGCGGCTGCGCGCGCTCCTGCGCCAGGAGATGGACCGCCTCGGCAACGACCCGCGGCGCGTCCGGCTCTTCTACGACTACTGGGTGCTCGGCACCCGGAACGCCGCGATCGGTGCGCGCATCGCCGCCGAACTCGAGCGCTACCGGCAGTCCTTCGGCGCCATCATCCACAATGTGATCCGGGCCGATCCGGCGCGCTTCCCGCAGGTCACGACCGAGGGACTCGCCGCCGTCATCGTCAGCTTCATCAACGGCTGCGCCGTGCAAGCAATGATCGACCCGAAGCATTTCGACCTGGCCGAGTATCTCGCGGCCGCCGAGGGACTGCTCGGCCAGCTCGCCGTCGCGGGGCACTGATCGGGCCGCAAGCGCGGGACCCTAACAGCCGATCGTCGATTGCCGGGAGTCGATATGGCATGACAACTAATTCCCTAACAGCAGAGCGCAGTGCTGTTAGGGAATTAGTTGTTCTTCCTCATCGACTCCCGGCAATCGACTCCCGGCTGTTGGCTACTTCGGGGCCGGTTGGCTCGACGGCGGCACCATTCCCAGCATGCGTATGTACGTCACGATGTTCCCGTAGTGCTCGTTGACGTGCGCGGTGTTCTCGAGCACGGCCCACATCCCGTTCACATCCATGCCGAACATCTTGAGTGGGCGCTTCATCGCGTCGGCATCGGACATGGCGTACGCCTTCTGACAGTGCTCGGTGCTCGCCTTGAGCGCCGCCACGAGGCCGGCCTTCGTGGTCACGTTCTTCTCGACATCATCTTCGGCGCTCGCCTTCTCGCCGAGCGCGGCGCCGCAGAACATGTGCTGCGAGCCGGCAATGTGGCCGATGAGCTGGCCGAACGAGCGTACCGTCGCCACGGGCTTGTACGAATAGAGCGATTCGGGCATCTGTTCCGCCGCGGTGGTGATGTAGCCCATCGTGTTCACCCAGATCGTGCGGTCGGTCGAGATTGTGGATGGCGACGCGGGCGCGACGGCGCGGGGGAGCGCCGCGCCGAGGAATACGGCGAGCGAGAGGAGCGATACAGAACGCATCATGACGATGTGCCTCCGATGAGTGGGCGCCCGCGAGGATCGCGGGCGAGACGGGACAAGTATGCGCCGGAACGCCGAAGGCCGCTATGCGGCGACCGGCGTCCAACGGGCAATGTTCGAGCCGCGTAACGGACCAATGGTGCCCTCTTGCGCGAAATCAGGAATCGCCGCACGTTCGGCGTAAGCGATGACCTATCTTCTCCTGGTGGCCGCCGCCTGCGGCGTGAGTCTGTGGTTCGCGTCGCGCCGGAATCGCATCACGAAGATCCGGCATGACTCGATCGTGTCCTGGCGCCGCGACCTCGAGCTCCTCTCCGACGCGGATGTCGAGCGTGCCGACGAGCTCGTGCGCGAGTACGCCGCGGTCCTCGAGCGCCAGCGCCTGCTGGCGCCGCAAATGCGGAGGGTCTCCGACCTTCCGGCGTCGAAGGAACAGATCGCCGCCGCGGTGTTCACGCTGGCGAGATTCTCGAGACTGAAGGACCCCTCCTCGTCGCGCACGCTGGAAACGCTCGCCGCGGATTACTCGAGGCTCGGGGAGTTCGTGGCTGGCGACGAAGCAGATCAGAAACTCGCCGATCAGGCATCGCTTCTGGCGAGGATCGCGGTCGAGTGCGAGCGCCGGAAGGAAGAATTCAGCGCGTTCCTCGACGATCTGCCCGGCGGGCCCGCGAGCGCGACCTCCTGAGCATTGGTGCCCATCGAGCTCGTAACCGTGCGTAGTGCGCTGGCCATCGTTCTGCTGCTTTCCGCGGCGCGCATCAGCGCGCAGTCGACTGAGGCAGCGAACGAGGACTGGGCGAACCTCGAGCGCTTTCGCCCGGAGAATGCGAGGCTCGGGCCGCCGCACGCCGGCGAGAAACGCGTGGTGTTCATGGGGAACTCGATCATCCAACAGTGGGCGCCGTACTTCCGGCACATGTTCCCGCACAAGCCGTACGTGCGGCGCGGCATCAGCGGGCAGACGACGCCGCAGATGCTGCTGCGATTCCGCCAGGATGTGATCGAGCTGCAGCCGGCCGTCGTCGTCATCCTCGCCGGCACCAACGACATCGCGGGCAACACGGGACCGAGTACGCTCGACATGATCGAGGACAACCTGGCGAGCATGACCCAGCTGGCGCAGGCGAACGGCATCCGCGTGGTGCTCTGCTCCGTGCTGCCGGTATTCGAGTATCCATGGAATCCGGAACAGGTGCCGGCGCCGAAGATCGTCGCGCTGAATGCGTGGATCAAGGCGTATGCGGCCGAGCATGGTGCGACGTACGTCGATTTCCACACGCCGATGGCCGACGATCGGCAGGGACTGCGACAGGAGCTCACGTACGATGGCGTGCATCCGAACAAAGAAGGCTACGAGATGATGGCGCCGCTGATGCAGCAGGGGATCGACGAGGCACTCAAGCAGCGCGTGAAGAAGTAGCCGTGCGACCTTAGCGCATGAGCGATATTCTCGGGTGGGTCGGCATGTACGTCGCCTTCTCCCTTACGGTCGTTGTTGTCGCCGTCATCGCCGCGGGAGTCTGGGCCGTCGCCGGAAGCGCGTTCGGCAAGGAGCCATTCGCGTCTGCCTTCCGCGCTCGGTGGCAACGCGCCTGGAATTGGCTGACTGGCAGGCTCTTTCGGTCGCTCTGACGCCGCGGCGCCGCTCTTACGATCGATTCTCGAACAGTTCTCAATAACACATACCGGCTATAAACCGGTGGCGAGATGAAAGCGGCTTCCGATCAAATGGCTGGTCGTGATGGCCGCGTGCGCCAAATGGTGACGCCGCAAAGCAGAGTCGAGATCAGCCCAAGAATCGTCAGCGCGGCGAAGATCTTCGTGGGGAGTAAATGCCCGGCTGATTGCGCGGCGGATCCCGTTGTTGAGAAATCCGCATTCATGACCACGCCCGAAGAGCAATAGAGCGTGATCACTACCGAGACCGTCAAACCAAGCCAGGCCCACCTACGTCGACAATGTGTGCTCACTCTCTTTGCTTGCAATGTCTGTAGCCCTCTAACGAAGTGCGTTCAGCCGAGCGTGATACCATAGTGCAAGCGAAGCGAGCAATCCATAGGTGAGCGCAGGGCTTCGATGAGGTGACAATGTGAGCGGCGCTGGAGGGCTGTGAACGGCAGGGCGCGGCGGTGAATGAGCGGTGAATACACACTGCGAATTCACACCACGGCTGCGACGCGGGGCGAAACGAAAGCCGCACCGAGCGACGAATCGCCCGGTGCGGCCTGGAGTTTCGACTTAGTGCGCCCTGAAGGAATCGAACCTTCAACCTAATGATTAAGAGTCATTTGCTCT
This sequence comes from uncultured Gemmatimonadaceae bacterium, assembly GCA_963737845.1. Lineage (GTDB taxonomy): Bacteria > Gemmatimonadota > Gemmatimonadetes > Gemmatimonadales > Gemmatimonadaceae > DATKOH01. The sequence continues at coordinate 294,756 of CAVTUD010000004.1, forward strand.
GCCAATTGAGCTAAGGGCGCAAACTTTGTCCGGTACACACGCGCCAGGGAGGACTCGAACCTCCGACCCACAGCTTAGAAGGCTGTTGCTCTATCCACCTGAGCTACTGGCGCCTTCCCTCGATCGCGTGATCTCGCTTCACCCACGTTGAGGTCGGGGCGGCCGGATTCGAACCGGCGACCTCCTGCTCCCAAAGCAGGCGCGCTACCAGGCTACGCTACGCCCCGCGAGTCGCAACAAGCTATCGGGTACGCGACGCTCGGTCAACCGGCGCTCATCGCGCGCAGCAACGCCGCGAACGCGCGCCCGCGATGACTCACGCGCTCCTTCGACGCGCGATCCGCTTCGCCGAACGTCACTCCCAGATCATCCGACAGGAAATACGGATCGTATCCGAAGCCTCCGATGCCCACCGGCGTCTCGACGATGACGCCCAACGTCTCGCCGCGGCACACGAGTTCTTGCTTTCCGTGAGCGAACGCCGCCGCGCACACGTAGCGCGCGCTCCAGTCGGCCTTGTTCGCCAATTCGCGCAGCAATTTCTCGTTGTTGCTGTCGTCGAGCTCCTGCCCGGTGAGATCGGCGCGGCCGCTCCAGCGCTTGCTGCGCACGCCGGGCGCGCCTCTGAGCGCGGTGATCTCGAGACCGGAATCGTCGGCGATCACGGGCAGGCCGTTCGCGCGCTTCAGGAAATAGCGCGCCTTCGCGAGCGCGTTCGCCTCGAACGTGTCGAACTTCTCGATCGCCTCCTCCTCCGGCGCTTCGGCGATCGCCAGTTCATCGAGCGTCACGGCCTCGAATCCCGCGTCCTCGAGCAGCGGCGTGAGCTCGCGCAACTTGCCGCGGCTGCGCGTCGCGAGCACGAGGCGGCGGGTCACCGCCCGAGCGCCGCGGCCTGCGCGTCGAGGAGCTGCCTTATCCCGCGCTCCGCGAGCACGGTGAGCCCGTCCATCGCGGCGCGATCGAACGTGCCGTGCTCGCCGGTGCCCTGCACCTCCACGAAGCGGTGCTCGCTGGTCATCACGACGTTCATGTCCACGTCGGCGCGCACGTCCTCGGTGTACTCGAGATCGAGGCGCGTCTCCTTGCCGATCATTCCGACGCTCACCGCCGCGACGCGGCGGCGCACCGGTGTCTTCGCGATCGAGCCGCGCTTCACGAGCCAGTCGAACGCATCCACCACCGCCATGCACGCGCCGGTGATCGAGGCGGTGCGCGTGCCGCCGTCGGCCTGCAGCACGTCGCAGTCCACCTTGATCGTGTACTCGCCGAATTTGAAATCGTCGAGCATCGCGCGCAGGCTGCGCCCAATGAGGCGCTGGATCTCCTGCGTGCGGCCGCCGAGCTGCGCACGCTCGCGTGCGGTGCGCGTGTGCGTCGCGCGCGGGAGCATCGCGTACTCGGCGGTGAGCCAACCTTCGCCCTTGCCGCGCTTCCAGCCCGGCACGCCGTCCTCGACCGACGCCGTGCACAGCACGCGCGTGGAGCCGAAGGCAATGAGGCACGAGCCTTCCGCGTTCGGCGCGGCGCCGCGTTCGAGCGACACCGGGCGCAGAGCATCGTTGGCGCGGCCGGCGCGCGGAGCGTCGCTACTTGTGGTCACGGAGCTTCTCGATGATGGAAGTGGTGGACTGTCCAGGCGTGAGCGGAACGATTATCACGGACCCGCCCCACGATTCGACTTCGCGGCGGCCCACGACGGTGGCAGGGGAATAGTCACCGCCCTTCACGATGACATCCGGGCGCAACGCGACGATGAGTTCGAGCGGCGTGTCCTGCTCGAAGACGGCGACGGCGTCCACCGATTCGAGCGCGCCGAGCACCAGCGCGCGCTCCACCGCGCTGCGCACCGGCCGTGTGGGGCCTTTGAGCCGGCGCACCGAGTCGTCGCTGTTCACGCCGACGACGAGCGCGTCGCCGGCCGCGCGCGCCGCCGCGAGCACGTCGACGTGACCGGGATGCAGGAGATCGAACACGCCGTTCGTGAACACCACGCGTCCCTTCACGGCGTCGCGCCAGCGCCGGGCTTCGGCCCACGACATCACCTTGCTCGCGGGCGCGCGAGGCGCGACGGGCGTCAGAACACCCGCTCCACGTGCGGGGTCAGCTCGACCTCCTTCACGAATCCCGGGAGTTCGATCGCTTCGATGTAGTCCACCCAGATCCAGATCTGATTCCCCTTCCGCCGGATCTGGATCTTCTTCGCGCCCTCGGGCAGGTCGAGCGAATCGGCCTTCGCGCGCAGATGCGAGAGGATCACATCGTTCGGATTGTGCGCGGCGAACCGCGCCTCCTGCGCCATCGCATCCTGGTACTGGTAGAAGCGCAGCGCGACGGTGCCGATGTTCCAGGCGAAATAGGCGAGCGCCGCGACGATGAGCACCGACACGAGACAACCGAGCCGCACCTTGCCGGCGCGCGGCCGCAGATGGGTCACCATTGTGACTGCGCTCCGGCGATGATGTCGCTCACGATCTTGGTCACGGCGTCCTTGCGCCCTCCGGCCTCATCGCGCTCCGAATAATCGGCGACGCCCACGAGTCCCTTGCGCGACCAGATCACGCGGCCGTTGGTCTGGTCCACGATCTCGACGTCCACAGTGATCCGCAGCTCACGTTGCGCCGACGTCGAATTCGGCGACGCGGAATACGCGACCGGGATGCCGATGTCGAAACGCGTGATCCGGCCGCGCACGATGGCGTCGGCGCGATTCTCCGACGCGGGATGCAGACCCAAGACGTGATACGAACTGCGTGGAGAGCAGCGTGTTGAGCTCGCTCTGCAGCGTGGGCGACGGCGTGTCGTTGTCGAAGGGGATGACGGCGACGGTCTTGATCTTCGGGGGCAGTCCACCGCCGGCGAAGCCGTAGTTGCAGCCGCCGAGCGCCAGCGCGGCGATCACGAGCGCGCTAGCGCCAGATCGAAGCATCGAAGGGCGGAAGAGTATCCACCTGTTTCACGGTGAGCTCGAGCGTACGCTGAGGGTGAGAAGAACGATATCGCACGATGCTGCCTGGCACACGCGTCGCCGACTGCGGGATCCGTCCGCCATCGATCTGGTCCAGCCGGACGAGCTCCGGGCCGAGGAACGCCGCCCGCCAAGTGTCATACCCTGCAATCTCAATGCGGAGCGTGTCCGCGTCAACGCGGGCGGCGGTGTCGCGGCCCGGCGGGACCCGAAAGACGCCCAGCGCGGCCCACACGAACGGCATCGCCGGCACGATGCGGCGGGTGACCTTCGGGCGCGCGGCGACCAGGGAATCGCCGATCACGACCGCGTCGCCGACGGTCTCATTGTTGACGAAGAAGTCCAGGCGCACGGAGTCGGGCGGCGCCGTGCGAGCGACGGCTTCGCCTTTCAGGCTGACGTTGCCGTCCTCATACGCGAATCCGTACACGATCTTGAGGTGCGGGCCGCTCATCGAGGTCGCCGGGAGGCTCACCGGCACCGGTTGACCGTTGAAGAGCGGCGCGCGCGGGCTGCAGGCGGCGAGGATCAGCAGCGCGAGCGCGGCGGTCCTCACTCTTGCACGCGGATCGACATGATCGCGTCGCCCTGTACGGTCGCGTCGAGCGGGCCGAATCCGTCCACCACTCGGCCGAACGCCGTATAGCCCGCGTCGAGATGCGGCTGGAAACTCAGCGTGATGAAATACTGGCTGCCGCCGGTATCGGGGCCCGAGAGCGCCATGCCCAGTTCGCCGCGCAGCATAGCTGAGGCGGTCGAGCTCATCGCGGATGGCATAGCCGGGTCCCCCGCTGCCGTCGCCGCGCCGGTCGCCGTCCTGTGCGACGAAGTTCGGCACGACGCGATGCCAATCGGTGCCGTCGAAATACTTGGCCCGAGCGAGGGTGAGGAAATTGTTCACCGTGAGCGGCGCATCGACCGGCGCCAGCTCGAGCGTGATCACGCCGCGCGCGGTGGTGATCTGGGCGCGCGGCGCATGGCCGTTGAGCGCCGGGATCACGAGCGAGCGAACGATCGCCTCGTACCATGCGAGCGGCGGCGACGGCGGAGGCGGCGCGGATGCCCAGGCGGCGAGCAATGCGAAGCCGGTCGCCGCATTGCGCGAAGCCTGGTCGGCGGGCACGGGCATCGCTCTGATCGCGGCGCGCAGCGAGTCGGAGAAGTGCGTGCTGTCGCGCGCCCACACGGCCACGAGGAAACTCACGGTAGCGATGCGCGCATCATTCGAGGAATCCGCCAACGCCCGCGGATAACTCCGAACGACGAGCACGGCTTCCTCCACGGTGCCGTGATCCTCCAGCGCACGGATCGCGACGGAGCGCACGACGTTGTCCGGATCGTCGAGCGCGTGGTACATGAACTCGCGGCGCCACGGATGACCGGCGGCCGAGTCGATCCACGGGGCGATGGCCGAATAGGCGGCGCTCCGCACGCGGGCATCCGGATCGCGGGCGAGCGGCAGCGAGATGTCGCGCATGCGCTGGATGTTCTTGGACGCGGCGCCCGCATCCGCCACGGCCGCGCGATGATGCCAATCGGGGAGATGCCGCCAACCGTCGGCGTTGTCCGGATCGGCAGCGGCGAGCACCACATCATCTCGAAGCGCTCGGCCCAACACTTCGCGCCGGTAGACGAACGTGGTGTCGGCGTTCCAGGCATCGATCCAGAGCGACCGCGGTGCGCCGGCGAGTACGACGTCCAGCGCCTGCGCGGCGGTGAGGCGAACGTTCGCATCGGGATCGTGCAGCGCGCGTAATACGGCGGCGCGCGAGGCGACGCCATATGTGCCGAGCGCGCGCACGGCATTCACCCGCACCTGGGCGATGCATCGCTCGCGAGCGAGTCGAGCGCTGGAAGCGTGAGCGCGGAGAGCGAGTCGCCGGCCGCCTGATGCGAGAGTGCCCGCGCGACGATCGCACGCACCGCGGCGTCGGGATCGTGGACGAGCGGAAGCACGGCGCGCACTCCGGCGGCGACATACGGGCGCGCGATCGCATACACCGCGGCCCATCGCACCGACGCATCGGCGTTCGCGAGCCAGGGCGTCACGCGCGCGACGGGGACCGGCTTGAGCCGCGACGCGGCGATGAGGAGCGCGGCGCTCACCGCGGCGGGGCGCGGCGTATGCGCGGCGAGAGCGGTATCGATCGACGCCGCGGCGCGCGCGCCGATGGCACCGAGCGACCACGCGGCCTGCGCCGCGACCGTGGGCGCACCCGTCAACGCTTGCGAGAGCGCGGCGAGGCTCACGGAGTCCTTCATCAAACCGAGCGCGAACGCGGCGTTGGCGGCGACAGCTGTGTCGCGGTCGGCCAGCAGCTCGCGCAGCTGCGGCGCGAGCGACGCGCCATGCACCTGCCCCACCGCGCGCGCGGCGGCTGCACGCTCGGGCGGCGAGCCAGAACGCAGAATGCCGAGCACGAGCGCGGTGTCGAGCTGTCGCTGGTCGGCCATCTGCAGGAGCCGGGCGTATCGCGAGGCGTCCACCGCGGGCGTCTGCGCGGCGCACGCCGCGGCGAGGGCGAGCGCCGCGATCGCGAGCGCGTTACGATGCATTCGCAGCTTCGCGCGCGAGCCGGGCGCGCACGTCGGGTGGGAGCGCGGCGACTCGGCCAGCGGGATCGAGCGAGATGAGCGTCGTGCTGGCGGTCGCGAGCTTGGCGCCGGTCGCGGCATTGAACACCGTGTAGTCGAACGTGAGCGTGCGGGAAGTGACGCGCGCGAGGACGGTGTCGACCCGGATCATGTCATCGTACTTCGCGCCCGCGACGTAGCGAAGCGACGCCTCGGAGACGGCGAGCGTGATCCCCTGCTCCTCCATCTCGCGGTACGATGTGCCCATCACTTGCCGGATGTGATCGGTGCGCCCGATCTCGCACCAGATGAGATAGTTCGCGTGATAGACGACGCCCATTCGATCGGTCTCCGCGTAGCGCACGCGGAATTCGACGGACGAGATGCGGGGGGCTGGATGCACGAGCCACGATGCACGATGCACGAGGAGTTTGTAAAGAGCACGCGCGAAGGCTAGAATGTGGCCATGCTGCCCTCGCCCTGTTACGTGATCTCCGACGCCCACCTGGGCGCCGGCGATGTGGAATTGGAGCGGCGGCTCGTGGGATTCCTGCGCCAGCTGCCCGGGCGCGCCGGATCGCTGCTCATCAACGGCGACCTCTTCGATTTCTGGTTCGAATGGAAAACGGTGATCCCGCGCGGACACTTCCGCGCGCTCGCCGCGCTCGCCGATCTCGTGGATGCCGGCGTGCCCGTGACGATGCTCGCGGGGAACCACGACTGCTGGGGCGGCGACGTGCTCACCGGCGAGGTGGGCATCGACTATCGCGTGAGCGGCTGGAGCGGAGAGATCGCCGGGTGGCAGACCACGATCGAGCACGGCGACGGCCTGCGCGACGTGGAGGACCGCCCGTACCGGCGGCTGCGCCGCGTGCTGCGTCATCCGTGGGCGATCCGCGCGTTCCGGCGGATCCATCCCGACTGGGGGAGCAAGCTCGCGCATGGATCGTCGGGGGCGAGCCGCGATCATCGCGCGCGGGATGGCGGCGCCGGATTGCAGGCGGTGGCGATGGCGCATCTCGCGCAGCATCCGCGAACGCAGCTCCTGATCTACGGGCACTCGCACGTGCCGGCGCTCGAGCGGTCGGCCACGGGCAGCGTGTACGCGAATCCCGGCGCGTGGATGGACGGCCCGACCTATCTGTGCATCACGCCCGAGCGCGTCGAGTTGCGGCGCTGGCGCCCCGGATCAACCGAGAGTGACCTTCTCGACGCGGCCGACCGCGTCGCCGAGGAAGCGCTGCCCCACCCGTAGGAACTGGTCGGGGGCGTCGGACGCGACGAATCGACAATCCCCTTTTCCGCCAACGGGCGCGCGGAGCTGCGCCTTATCGAGCGCGTCGCGCGTGGCGGCCGCCGTCTCCTCCGCGCTGTCGATGAGCCGCACGCCGCCGCCGACGACATTGGCGAGCAACGGTTTGAGCAACGGATAGTGCGTACAGCCGAGCACCAGCGTGTCGATCTCATCCGGCGCGAAGGCGTCGAGATATTCGTGCGCGATGAGACGCGTGGCCGGCGTGTCGAGCCAGCCCTCCTCCACGAGCGGAACGAAGAGCGGACACGCGCGAGACACCACGTGCGTATCGGGACGCAGCGCGCGCACGGCGCGTTCGTACGCGCCCGAGGCCACGGTGCCGCTCGTACCAATGACGCCGATGCGGCCGCTGCGCGAGGCGCGCGCGGCGCCGGCAGCGCCCGGCTCGATCACGCCGATGATCGGAATGTCGAAGCGTTCGCGGAGCGATGGCAGCGCGTGCGCCGTGGCCGTGTTGCACGCGACGACCACCGCCTTCACGCCCTGCGCGATCAGCCATTCCGTGATCTCCGCCGCATAGCGCCGCACGGTGTCCGGACTCTTCGGGCCGTACGGCACGCGCGCAGTATCGCCGAAGTAGATGAGGCGCTCCTCGGGCAGCTGGCGGCGCAGCTCGTGGACCACGGTGAGGCCGCCGATCCCCGAATCGAAGACGCCGATCGGCGACCGCGCGCCGGGTGCGTTCACCATGCGATGTGCGTGCCGATGGAGGCCGATTTCTGCGTAGGCGAGGCACCGAGCTCGATCGGGACGTTCCACAATTGCGCCGCGACGAACGCGTCCGCCGCCGAGATCAGGTGATTGAAGATCAACAGCACGGTCCAGTCCTGCACGGCGAGCTCACGCTTGCCCAGCACTTCCTGGAGCGGATTCGGAATGAAGCCCGAACCGTTCCACACACTGTCGCCGGCGAAGCGCTGCGCGGCGCGCAGCTCCGACTTCGATTGCGCGAGCATGCCGAGTGACATTGCTTCGACGCTGACGAAGATCACGCCAGCCGTACTGCGATGCAGTGACGCCTGCCCCCACCCTGGAATGAGCAGCGATTGGAGCAGCGCTCGCTTGGGCGAGACCGGCGGCTTCGGCGACGGCTGCGTGAGCGCGGTCGGGAACGTGTCCGCTGTGGCCGGCGGCGCGGCAGTCGGGCCGACGCGTGAGCTGTCGGCGACCTGCGCGCGGAGCGATGCGCCGAGCGCGCCGATCATGACGGCGACCACACCAGCGGCGCGGACCGCGGTCATTGCGGCGCGCCCGCGTGGCGGGAACGTGTGGGAATCGAACCCACCCAACCCGACGAAGTCAGGTCGCACCAGTTTTGAAGACTGGGAAAGCCACCAGGCCCCATCCGTCCCCACGGTTCACGCGAGCGCGATGTCGACCGTCCCGCGCGGCTGCACCGCGCCGACCACCGCGGCGCCGTCGACCCGCGCCAGATACTCCGGGACGACTGCCGGCGCCATCGCGAGCAGCAGTCCACCCGAGGTCTGCGGATCGAGCAACAGCGCGCGCTCGGCGTCGGCCACGGTGCCCCAGTCCACGGAAGCCTCGAGCCAGTCGTAGTTGCGCGATCCGCCGCCCGTGCGAGCGCCGCGCTTCCACGCCGCGCGCGCGCCGGGCAGCAGCGGCACCGCGTGCACGTCAATGCGCAGCGTGACGCCGCTCGCGCGCGCGATGTGCGTCGCGTGGCCGAGGAGGCCGAAGCCGGTCACGTCGGTCGCGCAGCGCACGCCGACCGCCAGCGCGGCGCGGCTCGCGTCGGCGTTCAGCGTGGTCATCGAGCGGATCATCGCGTCGTGATCCGCGGCGCCGAGTTCGCCGAGCTTCCCGGCGGTGGCGAGGAGCCCGGTGCCGATCGCCTTCGTGAGCACGAGCACGTCGCCGGGGCGCGCGGCGGCGTTGGTGAGGAGATGCTTGGGATTCGCGCGACCGGTCACTGAGAGGCCGTACTTGATCTCCTCATCGATGATCGTGTGGCCGCCGGCGATCACCGCGCCGGCCGCGCGCACCATGTCCTGCCCGCCACGTAGGATCTCGGTGAGGATCTCGAGCGGCAGCTTGCCCGCCGGAAATCCGACGATGTTGAGCGCGGTGAGCGGCTCGCCGCCCATCGCGAAGACATCGCTCAGCGCGTTCGTCGCCGCGATCCGGCCGAACGTGTACGGATCGTCCACGATCGGAGCGAAGAAGTCGACTGTTTGCACGAGCGCGACGTCGTCGCTCAGGAGGAAGACGCCCGCATCATCGAACGAACCGCGGCCCACGATCAATCGGGGATCGAGATCGGCCGGGAGCGGTGCGAGCGCGCGGGAGAGATCGCCGGGGCCCATCTTCGCCGCACAGCCCGCGCAATTCGCGAACGCGGTGAGGCGGAAAGTGTCCTTCGTCTCGACGGCTCCGGCGGTGGTCATGCTCGCGGCCGTGGCGCTCAATCCTTCGTCTTCACGTACGCGCATCGCGTCGATCTCGACGAGTGCGTTCCGCGGCAGCGCCGCCACCTGCACGGTGGAGCGCGCCGGACGCGCGGCGCCCAGGTGCTTCCCATACAGGTCGTTCACCACCGGGAAATCCGCGAGGTCCGCGAGGTACACGGTGGTCTTCACCACATCCGCCCACGTCGCGCCGCCGGCGGTGAGCACCGCCGAGAGATTCGCGAGCACGCGCTTGGTCTGCTCCTCAATGCCGCCGTCGACGATCTTCCCGCTGGCCGGATCGAGCGCGATCTGTCCGGCGGTGAAGAGGAATCCGTGCACATGGATCGCCTGCGAATACGGCCCGATCGCGGCGGGCGCCTTGTCGGTGCTGATCGGCTTCACGGTGTGTGGCTCCCGCGGTGGAAGTGTCGGCGTCGCACGTACGCTCTGTGATATAGACGGCGCGCGCGTCTAGAACAACCCGGTGATCGATCCGTTGGGAAGGATCGCCATGCGTTCGGCGGCCGGCTCCTTCGGCAATCCCGGCATCGTCATGATGTCGCCCGCCTGCGCGACGACGAATCCGGCACCGGCGGCGGGATACACGTCGTTCACCGTGATCCGGAATCCCTTCGGGCGGCCGAGCAGCGTGGCATCGTCGGAGAGCGAGTACTGCGTCTTGGCCATGCAGATCGGCGTCTCGCCGAGGCCGATCGACTCGAGGTATTCGATCGCGCGCTCGGCCTTGGGCGCGTAGTCCGCGCCGTCGCCGCCGTACACGCGCGTCACGATCGTATCGATCTTCTCGCGGATCGGCTTCTTCACGTCGTACAGCGGTGCGTACTTGGAGCCGCCGGCGTCGAGCGCAGCGATCACCTCGTTCGCCATCCTCGAGCCGCCCTCACCGCCCTTCTCCCACACTTCGTTCAGCGCGACGCGCACGCCCTGCTTGCGCGCGAAGTCCGCGACCATCGTGAGTTCGCTTCTCCGAGTCGCTCGTGAAGCGATTGACCGCGACGATCACGGGCACGCCGAACTGCTTCACGTTCGCGATGTGCGCGGCGAGGTTGGGGAGGCCCCTCTCGAGCGCGCCGAGATCCTCGTTCGCGAGCTGCTTCTTGTCCGCGCCGCCGTTGAGCTTGAGCGCGCGCACCGTGGCGACGAGCACGGCGACCTCGGGATTCAGTCCGCCGAAGCGGCACTTGATGTCGAAGAACTTCTCGGCGCCCAAGTCCGAGCCGAAGCCCGCTTCGGTGACCACGATGTCGGCGAGCGCGAGGCCGGTCTTGGTGGCGATGATCGAGTTGCAGCCGTGCGCGATGTTGCCGAAGGGGCCGGCGTGCACGATCGCCGGGCCGCCTTCGAGCGTCTGCACCAGGTTCGGGCGGATCGCGTCCTTGAGCAGCAGCGCTCATCGCGCCCGACCGCCTTGAGATCGCGAGGCGCGGATCGGCTTGCGCGAGTGCGCCGGCGGTGGCGCCGACGATGATGCGCGAGAGGCGCGCCTCGAGATCGTCGCGGCTCGATGCGAGCGCCACGATCGCCATGATCTCGCTCGCCGGGATGATCACCCAGCGCTCCTCGCGCACGATGCCGTTCGCGACGCCGCCGAGGCCGATGACCGCGTTGCGGAGCGCGCGGTCGTTCATGTCGATCGTGCGCGGCCAAGTGATGCGGCGCGAGTCGATGCTCGAGCGGGTTCCCCTGCGTGCAGATGATTGTCGAGCATCGCCGAGAGCAGCGCGTGCGCGCTCGAGATCGCGTGGAAGTCGCCGGTGAAATGGAGGTTGATGTCCTCCATCGGGATCACCTGCGCGTAGCCACCGCCCGCCGCGCCGCCCTTCACGCCGAACACCGGACCGAGGCTCGGCTCGCGAATGCAGAGCACCGTCTTCTTGCCGCGGCGGCGCAGCGCGTCGGCGAGACCAACCAACGTGGTGCTCTTCCCTTCGCCCGCGGCAGTGGGATTGATGCCGGTGACGAGCACGAGGCGGCCGCGCGGTTTCCGCTGCGACGACGTCGAGCGCGATCTTCGCCTTGAATTTCCCGTAGAGGTCGAGCTCATCGGGGACGAGGCCGAGTTCGGCGGCGACGTCGCCGATGGGGCGCGGCTTGGCGGCTTGGGCGATCTCGATATCGGAGGGGACGGGCTTCGTCATTGAGCTTCCACTGCGAGAAGGGAGACGGGAAACGGGAGACGGGAAACTACCCTTCGGGCGCGAGGCGGCGCTAGGAGAGTGAGAAGAAGCGGCGTGCGTTGGCGGCGGTGGTCGCGGCGACATGATCGGCCGCCTGGCCGCGGGCGGCGGCGAGGCCCGCGATGGTGAGCGGGACGAACGACGGCTCGTTGCGTTTGCCGCGGTGCGGGGCGGGCGCAAGGAAGGGCGCGTCGGACTCGACGAGGAGGCGGTCGTCAGGGACGAGTCGCAGCAGCGCAACGTCCGTCCATTTCTTGAACGTGATGATGCCGGCGAACGAGACGTACCAGCCGGCGGCAAGCGCGTGCTCCGCGAGGGCGGCGCTTCCCGTGTAGCAATGGAGGACGCCGGTGACGCCGGCGGCCTCCGAGATCATCGCGCGCGTGTTGTCTTCGGCCTCGCGCGTATGGACCACAACGGGTGCGCGGCGCCGCGCGGCCAGCTCGAGTTGCGCCTGGAACGCCGCGCGCTGCGCGTCGCGCGGCGAATGATCGTAGTGGTAGTCGAGTCCGCACTCTCCTACCGCCACGGCACCGGCCTCGAGCGAGGCCTCGATCAGCGGCAGGTCGCGCGCGCCGTCGAAGCCCGCGGCATCGTGCGGGTGAATGCCCGCGGTGAACGCGATGCGCCCGGGATGCGCCCGCGCGATCGCGCCGGCGCGCCCGGCCGCGGCGAGCGATTCCCCGATGCAGACGATCGCGTCCGCACCCGCCGCGAACGCGCGCTCGATCACCGCTTCGCGGTCAGGATCGAAGGCGGGATCGGCGAGGTGCGCATGACTGTCGATGAACATGGCTCCCGATGCGACACCGCCGCCCGGGAGGGCGGCGGTGGGTTGATCAGCGTGCGGCCGGCGAGCGCTTCGGTTCGATGGCGTGGTGCTTGTCCACCTCACGGAGCGGCTTCATGCCGACGCCGCCCGTCTCGCCCATGGCGCGCGGCCACTTGTTCTCGATCCACAGCAGGATCGGCGACGCGACGTAGATCGAGCTGAACGTTCCGGTGACGACGCCGAAGAGCATGACGAGCGCGAACGGGCGCAGCACTTCGCCTCCGAGCAGCGTGAGCGCGAGCAGCGTCGCGAACGTCGTGGCATGCGTCAGCACCGAACGCGGCAGTGTCTCGTTCACCGACCGGTTGAGCGTATCGTAGAACGCTTCGCGCTTGAATCTTATGCAGGTTCTCGCGCACGCGGTCGAAGATGATGATCGTGTCATTCAACGAATATCCGATCATCGTGAGGATGCCGCCGACGACGACGAGCGACACCTCGAGGTTCATGTATCTTGATGAACGCGAGCGTCGCGAGGATGTCGTGCGCCGTGGCGATCACGGCGGCGACGCCGAATCGCGTCTCGAAGCGGAACGCCAGGTAGATAAGCGTGACCACGAACGAGATGAGGATGGCGAGGAGCGCCTTCTGCCGGAGTTCGCCTCCCACCTTGGGTCCGACCGCGCCGGTGCTCACGACGGTGAAGGATCCCGCGCCGTAGTGCCGCACGAGCGCCGAATCGATCCGGTCGGCGATCCGCTCGGCGCCCGCTTCCAGCTCGGCGACCGTGCGCGAATCCTGCACGCGAATGAGATACACCGTGTCGGCGCCGAACTGCGTGATCTCCTCGCCGCGCACGCCGGCGCCGTCGATCACCGTGCGCATCTCGGCGACCTGCGGCGGCTTGTGGAACGCCACCGTCATCGACGTGCCGCCGGTGAACTCGATGCTGTAGTTGTAGCCGTAGATCGCGATGAGGATCAGACCCGGCACGATGAACGCGAGCGTGACCGCGGTCGTGATCTTCCAGAGGCGAATGAAGTCGATCGTGGTGCCATGCAGGATGCGGATCATCAGATGCTCAGAGTCTGGGCGTCCCGACGGCGGCTGAGCCAGATCAGGAAGAAGGTGCGGACGACGTAGATGGCGCTGACCATCGACGCCGCGATGCCGGCGAGGAGGGTGACGGCGAAGCCGCGCACCGGACCGGTGCCGACCTCGAAGAGGACGAGCGCGGTGAGCGCGGTGGAGACATTCGAGTCGATGATCGCGCTCATCGCGTGCTTGAAGCCCTCGTCAATGGCGGCGCGTACGCTCTTGCCGTGATCGAGCTCTTCTCGAATTCGCTCGAAGATCAGCACGTTCGCGTCCACCGCGATGCCCACCGAGAGTACGAGTCCAGCGAGCCCCGGCAGCGTGATCACGGCGTCGAGTCCGGCGAGCAGCGCGAGCGTCCAGAGCAGATACAGCGTGAGCGCGGTGACCGCGAGCACGCCGGAGAACCGGTAGTAGCCGATCATGATGATGATCACGAGGGCGACGCCGGCCGCGCCGGCCCGTGCGCCGTCGCGAATGGAGTCCTCACCGAGGCTCGGGCCGACGGTGCTCGACTCCACCACCTTGAGCGGCACGGGCAGCGCGCCCGCGCGCAGCACGAGCGCGAGGTCCTGCACCTTCTGCAGCGGCTGGCCTTTCATCGTGATCTGGCCGCGCGTGCCAATGGAGCTCTGGATCACGGGCGGCCGGCCCATCACGCGGTCGTCGAGGACGATCGCCATGTAGTCGCCCACGTGCTTGCCGGTCTCTTCGCGGAAGCGGCGGCCGCCCTCGTTGTTGAGCGTGAAGCTCACGACGGTGCCTTCGATCGGATCGGTGACCGGCTTCGCATCGACGAGATACTCGCCCGTGATGATCGGCCGCGAGTCCACCACGTAGAACGAGGAGGAGGTCGGCGGCGGTGCGCCGGGCGTCGTCTCATCAACGCCCCAGTGCACGGACTTCCCCGGCGGCAGCGCGCCCTGCACTTCGGGATTGTCGAGATAGCGTCGCATCATCGGCACGTCCGCCGCGAGCGACGATGTACTCGCCGGGCATGCCGCCCGGCTGGACGAGCTTCGAGAACGGTCCCGCGCCGGTCGCGAAGAGCGACGTGTCGGCCTTGGGCGCGTTCTTGTCTCCCGGCTTCTTCTTGGCGCCCGTGCTGTCCGCGGGCTTCGTGAACAGATCGAGCGCGCCCTTCCCGCCCGCCGCGGTATCCGAACCGCCCGGCATCGCGCCGCCCCCGATCGCGCCGCTGCGGTCGCGGATCAGCTGGTCGATGCGCGGCATCACCTTCTCGAGCGCATTCGTCTTGTCGGTGATCTGGAACTGCAGGAACGCGGACGAGCGCACGAGGTCCTCGGCGCGCGCGCGGTCATTCTCTCCCGGCAGCTCCACGACGATGCGGTCGTTGCCCACCTTCTGCACCACCGGCTCGGCGACGCCGAACTGGTCGATGCGGTTGCGGACCACCGTGAGCGCGCGGTCGATCGCCTCGCTCTTGTTCGCGACGACAGCGTGCGACTCATCGACTTCGAGCGCAATGTACATGCCGCCCTGCAGATCCAGTCCGCGCTTGAGCGGGACGCGGCGAACGGTGGTCGAGTGCATGACCCCGTCGGTGCCGCGGCTGCGGATCGTGACGTCGCGCGGGAACAGCGTGAACGCCGCGAGCGCGACGAGGCCGAGGATGACGATGATTCGCGAGCGGATGCTGGACATCGATTACTCGAAAGGGAGTGGTTCGGGAGAGCCTAGAACGATATGCGGCTAGCCAAGCGCCGTCAACGCGAACCGTGCGGATTCCGCATCGCGCTTGAGCTGCGCCGCGAGCGCCTCCGGACTCGGGAATCGCTCGGTGCCGCGCAGTCGAGCCACGAACTCGAGGCGCACATGCACGGCCGTAGAGTTCTCCGTGGGTCGCCGAAGAGGTGCGCCTCGAGCGAGATCTCACTATCTCCGAAGGTGGGGCGCGGTCCCATGTTCATCATGCCGCCGAAGGCGCCGGCGGGCGTCTGCGCGCGCACAGCGTAAACGCCCTCGGGCGGCAGCAGTTTGCGGCCGGCAGGCATGGGCAGATTCATCGTGGGGAATCCGAGCCCGCGGCCGCGTTGCGCACCCGGCCGCACGACGCCGCTCACCGGATACAGCCGCCCGAGTGCGCTGGCTGCGCGGGTGAGGTCGCCGCCTGCCACGAGACGGCGGATGAGGGTGGAGCTCACAGGCGTGCGCTGCGCGTCGTCGAGCGTGACGGCCGGCACGACGTCCACCGCGAAGCCGCGCTCGGCGCCGAGTCGGCGCAGCGTGTCCACGTCCCCGGTGCGGCCGCGGCCCAGGCCGTGATCGTGCCCGATCACCAGTTCGCGCATCCGAAAGCGGCTCAGGAGGATCCGGTCCACGAACTCCGCGGCGTCGAAGCGCTGGAGGTCCGCCGTGAACGGCACGACCGCCATGAAATCGATGCGCGCTGAGCGCGACGATCTCGGCCTTCTCGAGCCCCACCGAGAGGAGCGGCGGCGCGGCGCGGGATTCACGACTTCGAGCGGGTGCGGATCGAAGGTGATGAGCAGGCTCGCGAGCCCGCTCTCGTGTGCGCGCGCCGCGATGCGCTGGAGAACATCCCAGTGGCCCCGGTGCACGCCATCGAAGGTGCCGACGGTGACGACCGTGCCCTGCACATTGGGCGGAAGGCCAGACTCACGCATCGCGCAGCACCACACGCGCGCGCCAGTCGCCGCCCTCACGCTCGGCGACGGCGACGAGCACGCCGGCATCGTCGAGCAGCGCCGCGCGTGGCGCGCTCAGCGATGCATCCGCAGCGACGGGCATCCCGTGCGCGACGCGCTGCACCTGCTCGGCGTTCAGCGCCACGGAGGTCATCGAGGAAACCGCTTCGCGTGCCGGGCGCAGTGTCATCGCGCCGCCCTTGAGCGCGTCGAGCGTCGCGGCATCCTGCACTCGGAAGGCGCCCGCACCCGTGCGGCGTAGCGCCGAGAGATGCGCCGCGCTGTTCGTGGTGCGGCCGAGGTCGCGCGCGAGGGCGCGAATGTACGTGCCGCCGGAGCACGCGATCGTGACGTCGACTTCGCCGTCGCGCCACGCGCGCCATTGCCATGAGTGCACCGTCACGCGCGCGGGCTGGAGCGCGAGCGGCGCGCCGCGGCGGGCAGCGGCGTAGGCGCGGCGCCCATCGACCTGCTTCGCCGAATAGTCGGGCGGCAGCTGATCGAGCGGTCCGGTGAGCGCGGGGAGCGCGTCGCGCACAGCGGATTCGCCGGGCGCCGGCGCGCGGCGCGTCACCGCGCCCGTCGCGTCGTCGGAGTCCGTCTCGGTGCCGAAGCGGATCGTGGCCTCGTACACCTTCGGCTCATCGTCGAGGTACGGGAGAAGCCGCGTCGCGCGCCCGGTGAGCAGGATCAGCAGTCCTGTGGCGAAGGGATCGAGCGTGCCCGCGTGGCCGATGCGGCGGATCTCCAGGACGCGGCGCGCGATGGCGACGACGTCGTGCGAGGTGACTCCGGCCGGCTTGTCCACGAGCAGCACGCCGTCAGTCGACGCCATCCTCGCGCTTGGCGGGCGCCTGCCCTTCCTTCACCTGCGTGAGCAGCGTCTCGATGCGCGCCGCGCGCTCAATGGTGGGGTCGTTGTGGAACGCGATCGTGGGCGCGAAATGCAGCGTGAGCACTCTCGCGATGCGCGTACGGATGGCCGGCGCGATCGCCGCCAGCCCTTCGAGCGTCTGCTCGCGCTCCGCGACGGTGCCCATGACGCTCACGAAGACCTTCGCGTGGCGCAGGTCGCGCGTGACGTCCACGCCCGTGACGGTGACGAAGCCGACGATGCGCGGATCGTTCGCGCCGCCGATGAGCGCCATCGCGACCTCCTCGCGGATCGCCTCCGCGACGCGATCGGCGCGCCGATTGTCCTTGGCCATCTCTGCCTCCCCGGTGCCGGCCGACGCTACAGCGTGCGCGCGACCTGCTCCGTGCGATAACACTCGATCCGGTCGCCGATCTTCAGATCGTTGAAGTTCTCGATGCCGATGCCGCACTCGAAGCCCTCGCGGACCTCCTTCGCATCGTCCTTGAAGCGGCGCAGCGAGCCGATGAGCCCATCGTAGACCTCGACGCCATCGCGCACCACGCGCACGCGGCCCGTGCGATTGATCAGACCGCTGCGCACCATGCAGCCCGCGATGACGCCGGCCTTCGGCACCTTGAAGAGCTGGAGCACCTCGGCCTCGCCGAGGATGACCTCGCGCTCTTCGGGGCGCAGAAGACCCGAGAGCGCCGCCTTCACATCGTCCACCGCCTCGTAGATGATGCGATAGAGCTTGATGTCCACGCCTTCGCGATCGGCGGCCGCGCGCGCATTCGTGTCGGGACGCACGTGGAAACCGACGATGATCGCGCCCGAGGCCTTCGCCAGCAGGATATCGCTCTCGGTGATCGCGCCGACGCCGCGGTGCACGACCTCGACCATCACTTCGCTCGTGCGTGAGCTGCGCGAGCGCGTCGGCCAGCGCTTCCGCCGGCCCGCCCTGGTCGGCCTTGATGAGCAGCCGCAGGTGGCGCTGCTCGTCCGTCTGCGCCTGCTGCATGAAGTCCTCGAGCGAGACGAGCGCGCCGCGTGTCGTGCGCCGGCTCTTCGCTTCGCGGTCGAGGCGCTGACGGCGCTGCGCGACATCGCGCGCGTCGGCCGCGTCCACGACCACGACGAGCTGGTCGCCGGCCATCGGCACGCCCTCGATGCCCAGCACCTGCACCGGGATCGCGGGACCCGCTTCCTTCACGATGCGGCCGCGCTCGTCGAGCAGCGCGCGCACGCGTCCGGAGAACATGCCGCAGATGAAGTCCTGGCCGACCTTGAGCGTGCCGCTCTGCACGAGCACCGTCGCGACCGGGCCCTTGCCCGGATCGAGCGACGCTTCCACCACCGTGCCGGTCGCCCGCTTGTTCGGATTCGCCTTGAGGTCGAGCAATTCGGCCTGCAGCAGGATCTGGTCGAGCAGTTCGCCGACGCCGGTCCCCTTCTTGGCAGAGACCGCCGTGCTGAGCGTCGTGCCGCCGAACTCCTCGAGCACCACGCCGTGCTGCAGGAGGTCCGACTTCACTTTCTGCACGTTCGCCTGCGGGAGATCGATCTTGTTGATCGCGACGACGATCGGCACGCCGGCGTTCTTCGCGTGCGAGATCGCTTCGATCGTCTGCGGCATCACCTGGTCATCCGCCGCCACGACGAGCACGACGATGTCGGTCACCTGCGCACCGCGGGCGCGCATGGCGGTGAACGCCTCGTGGCCCGGCGTGTCGAGGAAGGTGATCGACTTGCCGTTCGGGAGCGAAACGTGGTACGCGCCGATGTGCTGCGTGATGCCGCCGGACTCGCCGGCCACCACGCTCGCCTTGCGGATGTAGTCGAGCAACGACGTCTTGCCGTGATCGACGTGACCCATGATCGTGACGACGGGCGGCCGCGGGAGCAGATCTTCGCTCTGCTCGACCGCATCGTCGGTCTCCGCCGTGGAGACCTGATACTCCGCTTCGCGCACGGCCTGGAAGCCGAACTCGCTGGCGATGAGCTCGATCTGGTCGAAGTCGAGGCGCTGGTTGATGCTGACCATGAGCCCGAGGTTCTTGAGCGCGAACCCGACGATCTGCGGACCGGGCACCTTGAGGATCGCGGCGAGCTCGCTCACCGTGATGAACTCGTTGACGCGCACCGTGGTGCGCTCGCGCTCCGCTTCCGCGGCGCGCTGCGACTCCACCTCTTCGCGATAGGACGGTTCATCCGACGACCGGCGCGGACCACGCCGCGTGGGCGCCCCGCGGATCGCGGTCATCGTCTTGGAGATGTTCGCCGTCACCGCTTCCTGGTCCACGGCGCCGCGCTTCCCCTTCTTGCCGCGCTTGCCGCCGCGCTTGTCATCGCGGCGCGCGGGCAGCGTGCCCGAGCCGGAACCGGTGGAACCCGACGACGCCGACGGACGCGGCGGATACGGCGCGCCGCTCGCGATCGGCTTCGGCCGCGGAGGACCCGGCACGATCGGACGCGGCCGCTGCCACTCGGGCGCGGCGGGCGTGGAATGCGTCGAATGCGTGGTGGCCGACGCGGCGGGCCGCTCGGTGCGCGGCTCCATCGCGGGCGCGGGACGCGCCGCGACGCGCTCGCTCTCGAGCGGCTCGAAGCGCACAGGCGCTTCGATGACCGGCGCGGCCGCGGCCGCTTCCGCGGCGGCGAACGCGGCCTTCTCGGCGGCCTTCGCGGCCACGGCGGCGCCCGCTTCGATGTCCGCCTTCGTACGGCGGCGGCGCTTGGCCTCCTCGACCACCGGCGCGACGGGCGCGGGCGGCGGTTCGGGCGCTTTCTTCGAAGGCTTTCCACTCTTCGCGGCCGATTTCTTCGCCGCCTCGGGCTTCTTCGCGACCTCGGTCTCTCCGGACGCACCCGCGCCACGACGACGGCGCGCCGGTGCGGCGGCCGGCTTCTCCTGACGCGCGCGCTTCTCGCGCTCCCAGCGCGCGCGCAATCGCGCGACCTGGTCGTCGGTGAGCGGGCTGAGATGACTGCGTACCGGCACATCCATCGAGCGGAGCATCGAGATCAGCTCGTCGTTCGAAATGCCGAATTCACCAGCGAGGTCGTGCACGCGAAGCTTGATCAAACCTTCCTCCCTCGGGGCTCGACTGAGCCCGTTTCCGCCGCGGCCCGAATGCCGCGCGCCAGATTTCGATCGACGATCCCGACTGCCGCCGCGCTCTCACGTCCGACCGCGGCACCCAACGCCGCGGCACGCGGGCCCTCCACCACGAAGATCTTCTTCGCTGCCAAGAGCGGCAGCACCTTCTTCCGGCTGTTCTCGGCGGCGTCCGGCGCCACGATCGCGAGTGCGAGCGTGCCGCGCTGCGCCGCCATCCGTACCTGCTCCACTCCGATCACCGCGCCGCGTCCGCGAACGCCCAGTCCGATGAGACCGAGGAGCTTCTGTTCGCGCCGCTCCGCGTTCAAGATCCCTTCCCGTCCTCCGGCGCCGCGCCGCCCTCGGGCGCATCGCTGCCGCCTTCTTCGGTGAGTTCATCGATCATCGCCATGATCCGGTCGGCCTCTTCCGGCGCGATGCCGGGGAGACGCACGAGATCCTCGCGCTCGAGATCCATGATGTCGTTCAGCGTCTTGTAGCCGGCTTCCTCGAGCACGGCGACCGTCGCCGGGCCGAGTCCTTCGATCTCGGAGAGGCGCACATCCACCACCGCGGCCTCTTCCTCGGGAAGCGGCGCGAAGAGCGGCGTATCGCCGCCGCGCTCCAGCCATTCGCGGCTCGAGTAGAGATCGATCTTCCAGCCAGTGAGCTCGCTCGCGAGACGCACGTTCTGTCCGTTGCGTCCGATCGCGAGCGAGAGCTGATCGTCGTCCACGACGGCCTGGATCGTCTTCGCGACCGGATCGCTGAACACGCGCGCGACGCGCGCCGGCGCGAGCGCCAGCTTCGCGAACCGCTCGGGGTCGGACGACCACGGCACGATGTCGATGCGCTCGCCGCCGAGCTCGTTCACCACGGCCTGCACGCGCGAACCCTTGAGCCCGACGCACGCGCCCACGGGATCGATCGCGTCATCCTTCGAGAACACGGCGATCTTCGTGCGGCTGCCCACCTCGCGCGCGGTCGCGCGGATCTCGACGATGTTCTGCTGGATCTCGGGCACTTCGAGCTTGAACAGCGCCACGACGAACAGCCCGTCGGCGCGGCTCAGGATGAGGCGCGGACCCTTGGGCGTCTCCTCGATGCGCTTGAGCACGGCGCGGATCGGTTCGCCCTGGTGATAGTGCTCGCGATGGTTCTGGTCGCGGTACGGGATGATCGCTTCCGCCTCGCGGAACTTGTTGAGCATCACCACGAGCTTGCCGCGCTCGATCTGCTGCACCTCGCCCGAGAGCAATTCGCCCACGCGATCCGTGAACTCGTCGCGGATGCGGGTGCGCTCGCGCTCGCGGACGCGCTGGATGATCCGCTGCTTCGCCGCCTGTGCGGCCGTGCGGCCGAACTCGGCGAAGTCCACCGGCTCCTCGAGCATGTCGCCCGGCTCGAACCCTTCGTCGTAGATGCGCGCTTCCTCGAGCGAGACTTCGCGGCTCGCATCGGTCACTTCCTCCACGACAGCGCGGAGGCGCGTGATCTTTATCTCGCCGGTCTCTTCGTCGATCTTCACCTCGGCCTGGACCGTGGGCCCGTACTTCTTGGCGAGGGCCGCGAGGATGCCGTCCTCGAGAAGACTGTGCAGCTCTTCCCGGTCCAATTGCTTCACGTTGGTGATCTCGCGGATCGCGCTGAGTATCAATGCGGAACTGACCATCGCGTGCTCCCTCTCAGGTACGACTCACCAGGTGAACGCCAGCCGCGCTTCCTTGACCTCGGCCAGCGGTATGCGCTTCTCCTCTCCTTTGCGCGTGCGCACCACGGCGGATGCGCCGATCCCATCGTCCTCGACCCCCACGATCACGACCTCTTCACGGCCGCCGAGCGCCGAGCTCAACACGTTCGCCTTGCGTCCCGCAAAGCGGCGCCAGTCGGCCGCCGTCTTCAGTGGCCGCTCGACACCGGGCGACGAGACCTCGAGCACATAGCGTTCGCCGAGCACCGGCGCGGCGTCGAGCTTGGCCTCGATCGCGCGCGAAGCGGCCGCGCAATCGTCGACCGTGACCTTCACGCCATCCCGGCGATCGATCCGGATCTCGAGCGTCGGACGCGAGCGCGAGCCTCCGCGCCGCATCTCGACCAGATCCAGGCCGAGTGCGTCAAGTTCAGATTCGACAAGCGGTTGCAGGTCGTCGTTCACGTTGCGTCGCAGCCTACAGGGCAAAAAAAAGCGTGGGGTGAAAACCCCACTGCTCCCCTCGGCAGGAACAGCCCGAGCGTCGAGTGTGAATCTAGCGGGGGCGAAACCACAGTCAAGTCGTGGCTTTGACGGCGTATCTAGGCCTTAGTACCGCTTGAGGAGCGCGTATGGCAACGGAGCGTATGGTATGGCTCTGCGTGAGTGGGACGGTTCCAACTCACGCAGAGCCGTACCATACGCTCCGTTGCTAAACGCGCTGTTTCAGCGGTACTAAGGCCTACACGCGCCGTGCCGTCAGAGTGCCGCGATCACGGCGAGTTGCCGTCCTTCGTCGCCGGCACGGTGGGAGTAGAAAGTGCCGTTGTCGCATTTCGTGCACCGTGCGCTCTGCGTGATGCGGAGCACGCCGGCATCTCGCGCGTGTTGGGCGATGATCCGGCGGAGATCCACCGGCGTCGGCGCGGCGACGCGACGCCCCGTGAGCTCGGCGTACACATCCGGGCTCACCTCGTAGCACTGGCCGCAGATCCCTGGGCCGAGGTGGATCACTAGCTCGCGCGGCGCGTGCCCCGCGCGGCGGAAGGCGGCGATGCCCTGATCGACGATGCGCGCCGCGGTGCCGCGCCAGCCGGAGTGCAACAGTGCCGCGGCGCCCGACGCATGCGCGATGAACACGGGCGCGCAATCGGCGATCGTGACGGCCATCGCGGTCCCACGCTTCGAGGAGAAATGGCCGTCGGCATCGTTCGCGCGCAGCAGGCCGTCCCAGCCCGTGACGTGCTCGAGTACGCGCGTGCCATGGACCTGGTGCGCGGTCGCGAGCCGCTCGACGCCGGCGGCGCGAAGTTCGGCGCGAAGGCCATCCCACCGCGCGAGGATTGCTCCCGCGGGCTCCGCGCTCTGCCACGCGAAGCTCCCCGCTGCTCTCGTGGTCGTGAATGCCCGCACGCCGAGGTCCGCGAAGTCCGGGACCTCCTCGCACGGCACCGGCATGCTACGCGCGGTCGACGCGGGTGACTCTCGCGCCCAGGGCGCGCACGCGCTCGTCGATGCGCTCGTAACCGCGCTCGATCTGCCCGACGTTGTTGATCGTGCTCGTGCCTTCCGCGCAGAGCGCCGCGAGCAGCATCGCCATGCCCGCGCGGATGTCGGGCGACTCGAGCGTCGCCCCGTGCAGCGGCGACGGGCCCGCGACCAGCGCGCGATGCGGATCGCACAGCACGATGCGCGCACCCATCATCGTGAGTTTGTCCACGAAGAAGAGCCGCGATTCGAACATCTTCTCGTGCATCAGGATCAGCCCTTTGCACTGCGTGGCCGTCACGATCGCGATCGACATGAGGTCGGCCGGGAACGCGGGCCACGGTTGGTCTTCGAGCTTCGGCACGTGGCCGCCCAAGTCGCTGCGGATCTCGCGGTCCTGGCCGGCCGGCACGACGAGCGCCGTGCCATCGCTTTGGCAGACGACACCGAGCCGCTCGAAGCCGAAGCGCACGCTGCGGAGATGCTCGAGGCCCGCGTCCTCGATGCGGATCGCCGAGTTCGTGACGGCCGCGAGGCCAATGAACGAACCGACCTCGATGTGGTCGGGCCCGATGCGGTGCGATGCGCCGCGGAAGCTCTTCGCGCCCTCGATGGTCATCCCGTTGGTGCCGATGCCGCCGATGCGCGCGCCGAGCGCGACGAGGAAATTCGCGAGATCCTGCACGTGCGGCTCGCTCGCCGCGTTGCGGAGGATCGTGCGGCCGCTCGCCGCGGCGGCGGCCATCAGCGCGTTCTCAGTGGCGGTGACACTCGGCTCGTCGAGGAACACGTCGGCGCCCTTGAGTCCCTTCGTGCTGAGATCGTAATTGGCCCCCACGTCGCACTTGGCGCCGAGCTGCTCGAGCGCGAGGAAGTGCGTATCAACGCGTCGGCGGCCGATCACGTCGCCGCCCGGCGGGGGCAGCGTCACCGCGCCGCAGCGCGCGAGCAGCGGCGCGGCGAGAAGGATCGATGCGCGGATCCGCGAACACAGCGCCGGATCGAGCGCACTGGCGCGCACGTCGCGCGCGTGGATGGCCAGCGTGTTGCGCCCGGTCCAGTCGGCTCTCACCCCGAGCGAGAGCACCAACTCCACGAGCGTCTCGACATCGCGGATGCGCGGCACGTTCTCGAGCGTCACCGGCTGATCGGTGAGGAGCGCCGCGGCGATGATCGGCAGCGCCGCATTCTTGTTCCCCGAGGGGCGGATCGTGCCGGACAGCTTGTGTCCGCCTTCGACGATGTAATGCGGGGAGGCCATTTGATTCCGAGTGAATGACGGTGACGGAGAATGACGACTCACCACTCTGACCGTCAAGCGATCTCGAATGGCGCGTGTTGGCCTTAGTTCCGCTGGAGAAGCGCGTGTGGCAACTGAGCGTATGGTACCACAGGGCGCGAGTGGGGCACGGCGGTGCCTACTCGCGCCGAGCCGTGCCATACGCTCAGTTGCCACACGCGCCCCTCAAGCGGTACTTGTCGCCACACGCGCCGTTAGGCAACCTTGTTATCCCGAATACGCGCGTCTCAGCTAGGGAATACCGTATGCAGCTCCTGGTGGCCGTCATCAATCACGCGGAACTCGTGGACGATCTCCTCGCGGCGTTCGTCGAGCTCGGCATCACGGGTGCGACCGTGATCGACAGCGAAGGCATGGGACACGTGCTCAGCCAGGATGTGCCCATCTTCGCTGGGGTCAGAGCGTTGCGCGCGCAGAGCCGACCGGCGAATCAAACGGTGTTCAGCGTCGTGGACGATGAGAAGGCGGAGCGCGCCGTGGCGCTCATCCAGGAGATCTGCGGGAATCTTGACCTCCCGGGGCAAGGGATCGTCTTCACCGTGCCCGTCAGCCGTGTGATCGGCCTCAAAGCGGAGCTCGAGACCAGTTGATGATCCTCGCCACGGTACCCCTCTCCGCGCTCGATACCACACAGGTCGTGACGCGCATGCAGCCGGGCTGGCTGTGGACGGTTGAGGGGATCGTGGCGATCATCATCGCCGTCATGCTCATTGGCCTCCTCGGCGCGGTCGCCGTGATGGCCTATCGCCTGAGCCGCGCCTTTGACCGGATCGGGGATGCGGTGGAGCGGTTCCGCGCGGACATCCTGCCCATCACCCAGAAGACGCACGCGATCGCGGAGCACCTCGAGGAAGCGGCCACCAAGGTGCACGACGCCGTGGACGGTGTGACCGACACGATCAACACCGCGAACGTGACCCTGCGCGATGCCGTCGCGACGGCCGACGCGCGCTTCCAGGAATTCGACGCCATCGTACGTGTCGCGCGCGATGAGGCGGAGGAGGCGGTAGTGGGCGCCGCGAGCGTGATCCGCGGCGTGCGCACCGGCGCTTCGGTGTTCCGGCGCCGCGGCGCCGCGCGACGCGACGACGATGACGCCGACACGGATCCCGCGCCGCGTCCACCGGCGGAGCAGCGGCGCGGCGGACCTCGCGCGCGCCATCAGCGCTCGCGGGACGCCGAATGACCGCAGTCGGACGCATTCGGCGCCGCCGCGCGCTGATGCTTGGCGCGCTCGTGCTCCTCGGCATCGTGCTGCTGCCCTCGGCCGCGTGGGCGTGGGCGCCCGGCACGCACATCTTCCTCGGCGAGTCGGTGCTGAGCGCGCTCGCGCAGCTGCCGTCGAGCGTGGCCGATCTGCTGCGCGCGTTCCCGTACGATTTCCTGTACGGGAACATCGCCGCCGACACGAGCATCGCCAAGAAGTACGCGCCGGCGGGACGGCACTGTCATTCGTGGGCGGTCGGCCTCGAGATCTTCGAGCGCGCGCCTGAGGGGCCGCTGCGCGCGTTCGGCCTCGGCTATCTGTCGCACCTCGCCGCCGACGCCGTGGCGCACAATTTCTTCGTGCCGCGGTATCTCGCGCTCGCGTCGCGCACGTCGGGCCTCGGCCACAGCTACTGGGAAAGCCGGTTCGAGACGCACCTCGGCGGCGGCTACAGCCGGCGCGCCCGCGATGTCATCCAGCGCGACCATTCGCGCTCCGACACGCACCTCGACCGGATCCTGAGCCCCACCATCTTCAGCACGCAGACCGGGCGCCGGATTTTCCGCGGCATGGTGCACGTCATCGACAGCGAGTCGTGGCAGCGCGTGTTCCAGTTCGCCGCCGACGCGAGCCGGTGGGACCTGAGCGATCCGGAGGTCGCGCGCTACATGGAGCGGTCGTACGACTACGTGATGGATTTCCTGAGCCGCGTGGAGCGCTCGGAGCCGTACACGCTCGATCCCGCGGGCGACGTGGCGCTGCGCCGCGCGCTCGAAGTGCGTCGCGGCGCGCGCGCGAGCGGGTTGGAATTCCGTGTGGCCGAAGAGGCAGTGCGCGAATTCGCGATGCCGGATTCTGCGCTGACGTTCGCGTCCGGCCTCCCTTCCCCGCTCTACGCGCCCGTGCGCGAGGCCCGCTCCGACAGCAACTGATTCACCTGCTTCGGATCGGCGCGGCCCTTCGATTTCTTCATGACGAGCCCCACGAGCACGCCCTGGAGCTTCTTCTCGCCGCCGAGAAATCGGCCGGCTTCCGCCGCATTCTCGGCCAGCACCTCGTCCACCCACTGCGCGAGCGCGCCGGAGTCGCGCTCCTGGATCAGCCCGTCGCGCTCCGCGATCACGCGCGGTTCGCCGCCCTGCTCCGCGATCGCCGCGAAGATGCGCTTGGCGGCATTGTGGCTCACCGTGCCGTCGCGCACGAGATCGAGCAGTGACGCGAGCCGATTCGCGGTGACCTGGCATTCGGTGACGGGGCGCGCGGCGGCATTGCACCACGCGAGCACCTCACCCATGACCCAGTTCGCCGCGGCCTTCGCGTCGCCGTGCTTCGCGGCGACGTTCTCGAAGTAATCGGCCACCGCGACGCTCGCCGTGAGGACGTCGATGTCGGACGCGGCCAGCGCGTACTGCGAGGCGAAGCGGGCGCGTTTCGCGCGCGGCAGTTCCGGGAGCTCGCTCGCGATCTCATCGACGTAGGCAGGCGTCAGGATGAGCGGCGGAAGATCGGGCTCGGGGAAGTAGCGGTAGTCGTGGCTGCCTTCCTTCGACCGCGCCGGCCGCACTTCGCCCCGCGCGCCATCCCAGAGCATGGTCTGCTGGTGCACCGCCTCGCCGCGCGCGAGCAGCGCGCATTGCCGCGCGAACTCGCTCTCCAATGCGCGCTCGACGCCGGAGATCGAATTCATGTTCTTGACTTCCGTTTTCGTGCCGAGCGTGGTCGCGCCGCGCGGGCGGGCGCTCACGTTCGCATCCACGCGCAGACTGCCCTCTTCCATGTTCACATCGCTCACGTCAATGTACTCGAGCAGCTGCTTGATCTCGCGCAGATACGCGCCGGCCGCTTGCGCACTCCGCATGTCCGGTTCGCTCACGATCTCGATGAGCGGAACGCCCGCGCGATTGAGATCGATCGCGCTCACGCCCGGGAAACGATCGTGGATCGACTTGCCGGCGTCCTCCTCCATGTGCACGCGCGTGATCCCGACGACCATCGGTTCGCCGTCCGGGCCGGAGATCGTGAGCCGTCCATGCTCGGCGAGCGGCTTGTCGTACTGTGAGATCTGGTAGCCCTTGGGAAGGTCCGGATAGAAGTAGTGCTTGCGCGCGAACACCGAGCGCTCGCGCACCTCACATTGCAGCGCGTGGGCCGCGCGCACGGCGAGCTGCACGGCGCGCGCGTTGAGCGCCGGCAGGCTCCCGGGAAGTCCGAGGCACACGGGGCACGTGTTCGCGTTCGGCAGCGCGCCGTACTCGCTGCTGCACGAGCAGAACGCCTTCGTGAGCGTCTTGAGCTGCACGTGCACCTCGAGGCCCACCACCATCTCGAACTCGGCGGCCGCGCTCACGAGTGCGCCGCCTTGCCGAGCGAGCTCTCGAGCCCGCAGGCCACACGGAACATCGTGCGCTCGTCGAAGTGGCGCGTGATGATCTGGCCGCCCACCGGCAGCCCATCCACGCGGCCCACCGGCACCGACATTGCCGGCACGCCCGCGAGATTCGCCGTCGCGGTGAAGATGTCGTTCATGTACATCTCGTACGGATCGGACTTGGCGCCGAAGGTGAACGCCGGCGACGGCGTGGTTGGCGTGAAGATCGCCTGCACGCCGCCGTCGAACGCGCGGCGGAAGTCGTCGCGGATGAGCGCGCGCACATCCTGCGCCCGGCGGTAATACGCGTCGTAGTAGCCGGCGGAGAGCACGTAGGTGCCGAGCAGGATGCGGCGCGTCACTTCGGCGCCGAAGCCGCGCGAGCGGGTGGCCTCGTACATGCCGCGCAGCCCGTCGCCCTCGAGGCGCATGCCGTAGCGCACGCCGTCGAAGCGCGCGAGGTTGGAGCTCGCTTCCGCCGGCGCCACGATGTAGTAGACAGGAATGGCGTACGCCGTGTGCGGCAGCGAGATCTCGCGCACCGTGGCGCCGCGCGCGCGGAGCGCGTCGAGCGCGCGGTCGCAATGCGCGACGATCCGCGGATCCAGCGTGGCGGGGAAATATTCCTTGGGCCGGCCGATCACCACGCCTTTGAGATCGCCGCCGCGCGTGGCGTCATCGCGCAGTACGGGCGGCGCGATCGCCGCGCTCGTGCTGTCGAGCGGGTCGTGTCCCGACATCACTTCGAGCGCGAGCGCTGCATCGTCCACGGCAGCGCCGAACACCGCCACGTGGTCGAGCGAACTCGCGAAGGCCACCAGGCCGAAGCGGCTCACGCGGCCGTACGTCGGCTTCACGCCCACGACGCCGCAGAAGGACGCCGGCTGGCGCACGGAACCGCCCGTCTCCGAGCCGAGCGCGATGCGCACGATGCCCGCGGCGACGGCGGCCGCCGACCCGCCCGACGATCCGCCCGGCACGCGCGACGGGTCGAGCGGGTTCTTTACCGGCCCGTACGCGCTGTGCTCGTTGGACGAGCCCATCGCGAACTCATCGCAATTCGTCTTGGCCACGAGCACGGCGCCCGCCGCGTTCAGCCGTGCGAGCGACGTCGCCTCGTACGGGCTCATGTAGCCTTCGAGGATCTTCGAGCCGCAGGTGGTGGGCAGGCCGATCGTCGAGAAGTTGTCCTTCGCGCAGTATGGCACGCCGGCGAGCGCGCCGAGGGTGGCCCGGGCATCCCGCTCGCGTGCGGCGGCGAGCGCCGCGTCGCGGTCCTTCCAGAGGATGCAGTTGAGGCCATCGCGGCCGGCGTGCACCTCCTCCATGCGCGCGAAGCTCGCGGTGACGCGGGCGACGGCGCTCACGAGGCTTCGCCTTCGTCTTCGTGCGTCGCGAGGCGCGGCACGATGAAGAATCCGTCGCGCATGCTCGGCGCGAAGGACTCGAGCGACGCCGCGAGCGGGATCGGCGGGCCGTGGTCCTCGCGCAGGCGGAGCGCTTCCTCGGCGGGCGCGGCGCCGGCCGCGCCGCTCGTGTCCGCGTCGCGCAATACGTCCATGTGCGCGAGGATCCCGTTGAGCTGCGCCACCAACTCCGGCACGCGCTCCTCGGGGATGGCGATGCGCGCCAGCCCCGCGATGTGCATCACATCCTTGCGGTCGACGGCCATTCATTCGAAATCCCGCTCGAGGCCCGCGTGCATCACCACGAGTTTCTTGCGGCCGATCGTCTCATCGTCGAAGTCCACGGTCACCTTGCAGTCGCGACCGGTACCCTGCAGCTCGGCCACGGTGCCGCTGCCGAACTTCGCGTGGCGCACGCGCTCGCCTTTCACCAGGCGAGCCGCATCCTGCGACGCTTCCTCCGGCGCGAAATCGAAATCGGCCGGACGACGCTCCACCGGCGCGCCGGGCCGGCGCATCGAGGGCGTCACCAGGAACGCCGCTCGTCCCGTGGCGCGCAGGCGAATGGTGCTGTGCGAATCGAGCATCGACGTGGGGATGGGCGCGAGCAGGCTCGATGGCAGTGAGGGCAGTGTCTCGCCGTTCCGCCGGCGACTGCGTGCGTGCGTGAGATAGAGTTTCTGCTTCGCGCGCGTGATCCCCACATAGAACAGCCGCCGCTCTTCCTCCATCGCGTCCGGATCCTCGGTCGCGCGCCGCAGCGGGAACAATCCCTCCTCGAGCCCCGTGATGAACACCAGCGGGAACTCGAGGCCCTTGGCGTTGTGCAGCGACATCATCGTCACCGCATCGGCGTCGCGGTCGAGCTTGTCGAATTCGCTCACGAGCGTCGCGCGCTGCAGGAAGTGGTCGAGCGGCGTGAGACCCAGCTCGCCCCCCTCCTCGTCCACCGCTTCGCTCGCGCTCGACATCAACTCGCGCACGTTCTCGATGCGATCCTCGCCCTCGGGGCCTTCCGCGCGCAGATGCTCCGCGTACCGCGTCTCGTCGATGATGACGCGCAGGATCTCGTCCACACCGGCGTTCGCGGCCAGATCGCGCACGCGCGCGATGAGCGCCGCGAAGGACGTGAGCGCCGTGCGCGCAGCGGGACGCAGCGCGCCCGTGAGATCGTCGCGCGACGATGCGGCGAGCATGGAGATGCCCGCCCCGCGCGCGCCCTCGGCGAGCGCATCGAGCGTGGTGTCGCCGAGTCCGCGCTTGGGCACGGCCGCGGCGCGCCGGAACGCCTCGTCGTCCGCCGGGTTCGCGACCAGCTTCAAGTACGCCATGAGATCGCGGATCTCGCGCCGGTCGAAGAAGCGCACCGCGCCCACGAGGCGGTACGGGATCGTCTGCCGGCGGAACGCATCTTCGAACGCGCGGCTCTGCGCATTCGTGCGATAGAGCACCGCAATGTCGCGCAGATAGAGCCCGCGGTCACCCTCGCGTCGCGCCGTGATCTGCTCGGCGACGTACTCGGCTTCATCGCGCTCATCGAGCGCGCCGGCCACCGTCACCGGCTCGCCCGACGGATGCGTCGCGCGGAGCGTCTTGCCGCGGCGGCCGATGTTCGCGGCGATCGCCGCGTTGGCGACCGCGAGCACCTCGGGCGTGGAGCGGTAGTTCTCCTCGAGGCGCACTACGCGCGCCGACGGGAAATCCTTCTCGAAGTCGAGGATGTTCCGCACGTCGGCGCCGCGCCAACCATAGATCGATTGATCGTCGTCGCCCACCACCTGCACGTTCCCGTGCTCGCCGCCGAGGAGTTTCACCAGCTGGTACTGCGCCCGGTTCGTGTCCTGGTATTCATCCACGAGCAGATAGCGGAACTTCGCGCGGTAGGCGGCGAGCCGCTCCGGATTCCGCTGCAGGATGCGCACGGGCAGCACGAGCAGATCATCGAAATCGGCGGCGTTCGATTCGCGCAGCGTGCGGTCGAGCAATTCGTACACGCGCGCCGCGGCGCGGCTCAGCGGATCGAGCGCGAGCAATGCGTACTCCACCGGTCCCACCAGCGCGTTCTTCGCGTCGGAGATCGCGCGGCGGATCGCGGGAGGCCCCCACTGCTTGGCCGAGATCTGCAGGCGCTCCATCGCGCGTTTGACCGCGGTGAGCGCGTCATCCTCATCGTAGATCGTGAAGCTCACCGTCCGCTGCGCGTACGACGCCTCGCGCCGCAGCAAGCGCGCGCCGATCGCATGGAAGGTTCCCGCCCACATGCCGGCCGGCTCCGCGCCGAGCAAGCGCGCGACGCGCTCCTTCATCTCGCCCGCGGCCTTGTTCGTGAACGTGACCGCCAGGATATGCCGCGGATCCACGCCGTGATGCTCCACCAGGCGCGC
This sequence comes from uncultured Gemmatimonadaceae bacterium, assembly GCA_963737845.1. Taxonomy (GTDB): domain Bacteria; phylum Gemmatimonadota; class Gemmatimonadetes; order Gemmatimonadales; family Gemmatimonadaceae; genus DATKOH01. The sequence continues at coordinate 326,554 of CAVTUD010000004.1, forward strand.
GATGCGCGTGGTGAGCACGCGCGTCTTGCCCGACCCCGCGCCCGCGAGCACGAGCATGGGGCCGTCGCCGTGGATCACCGCTTCGTGCTGGGCAGGATTCAGGCGCGCGAGCATCTCCGCTTCGCGGCCGGGCAGGACGCTGGTCATCCCGGAAGTATAACGTCGAACGTCGCGCCTTTCTCGGAGGGCGCGAGCACTAACCGCCCGCCGTGATTCTCCTGGACGATGCGCGCCGCAAGCGAGAGACCGATCCCCCACCCCGACTCCTTCGTGGAGAATCCGGGTTCGAAGATGCGGGCGCGCAGCTCGCGCGGGATGCCGGGTCCATCGTCGGCCACGCGCACGCGAACGCGCTCGGGGTCGAGCCGCTTGGTGGTGAGGTACATGCGTCCGCCGCGGCCGGCGAGCGCGTCGAGTCCGTTCTTCACGAGCACCTCGAGCGCCCATTCGAGCAACACTTCGTCGCCCTCGATCACCACGGGGTCGGTGCCGCCCGAGGCGACGATCGTCACCCGATGCGCGAGCGTGGGGACGCGCGCCTGGAAGTACGCACCCACGCGCGTCACGAGCGCGCCGAGATCCAACTTCTCCTTGCGCGGCGGCCGGCCAATGCGCTCGAACCGGTGCGACACGCGCTGCAGCCTCTCGAGATCGCCTTCCATGTGCTCGATCGCCGACACCGACACCTCATCACCGGCGCGCTCGCGCAAGGAACTCGATCCAACCGCTGAGACTCGAGAGCGGCGTGGCGAGCTGGTGTGCGGATTCGCGCGCCATGCCCGCCCACACATGCTCCCGGTCGGCGCGGCTGCGCGTGCGAACGGAATACACGCCGATGAGCAGGACGATCGCGAGCAGCGAGACGAGGAGCGCCGGGATGAATCGCAGGCTCGTCGTGAGCTGGCTGTCGCCGAAATGCACGGCGCCGATGTGCGGCTCCACCACCGGCGGGTTGAGTTTGTCGAGCACCTTGAGGTATTCGAACACCCGCGGGTCATCGATCTGCGCCTTGAACGGGAGGTTTGAGATCGCGGTGGGCCGCCCGGCCGTGTCGGTGACGATCACCGGGACGCCGAGCGCGCGAATGGACTCCGAGAGATCGAGCAGTGCGGCGTTCCCCGATTCCTCGCGCGGATCGGCGAGCGCGCGGAAGACGCGCGCGTACATCTGCCCCGAGCGGCCGGCGTCGGCGCGCAACTCCGCGACCACGCGGCGGGAGAAGAGCACGTACGCGCCGAGCAGCAGCACGACCAGGAGGCCGAAGAGCACGATGGGCGCGCGGCCGCGCATCGGTCAGCCGATCCGATCGGCGCCGAGATACGGGCGCAGGGCCTCCGGCACCGTCACCGTGCCGTCCGGGCGCTGGTAATGCTCCAGCAGCGCGATGATCGTGCGCGGGAACGCGAGCGCAGAACCGTTGAGCGTGTGCACGAAGCGAGGCTTCTCGCCCGCGGCCGGCCGATAGCGGATGTTCGCGCGGCGCGCCTGGAAGTCGGTGAAGTTGCTGCACGAGCTCACCTCGAGCCATTTGCCGACGCCCGGCGCCCACACTTCGAGATCGTACGTCATCGCGCTCGAGAATCCGGTGTCGCCCGCGGCGAGGAGCAACCTTCGATACGGGAGGCCGAGGCGCTCGAGCACCGTCTCCGCGTGCCGCGTGAGCAGCTCCAATTGTTCCGCCGACGTCTCGGGCGCGACGAAGCGCACCAATTCCACTTTGTCGAACTGATGCACGCGGATGAGTCCGCGCGTGTCCTTGCCGGCCGCGCCCGCCTCCCGCCGAAAGCACGGCGTGTACGCCGTGAGACCCATCGGCAGCGCGCTCGCTTCCATGACCTGGTCCTGCGCGAGATTCGTGACCGGAACTTCGGCCGTCGGGATGAGGAACAGATCATCCTCGGAGAGGCGGTACATGTCCTCTTCGAACTTGGGCAGCTGCCCCGTGCCGGTCATGGCGCGGCGGTTCACGACGAACGGGACCCACGCTTCCTCGTAGCCATGCTCCTTCGTGTGCATGTCGAGCATGAAGCTCATGAGCGCGCGCGCGAGACGCGCGCCCGCGCCGCGCAGCACGATGAATCCTGAGCCCGAGATCTTCGCGCCAGCCGCGAGGTCGAGAATGCCGAGTCTCTCGCCGATCTCCCAGTGGGGCGCCACGCCCGCCGCGGGGCGCGGTTCGCCCCAGCTGCGCACCACGGTATTCGCCGATTCGCCGCCCTCGGGAACGGAGGCGAGCGGGATGTTGGGGATCGCGATCAAGATGGCGCTCAGGCGCTCTTCTACGGTCGCGAGCGACGCCTCATCGAAGGCGATTCGTTCACCAAGTTCCTTCGACCGCGACACCTTCTGCGTCGCGTCCTCCTTGTTCCGCTTGAGGCGCGCCACTTCCTCCGAGAGTTGATTGCGCTCGGATTTGGAAACCTCGATGAGTTGAATCTTCGTGCGACGCTCGAGCTCTAATTGCGCAGCTTCGGCGAGCGCGGCGCTGTGCGCATCGAGAACCCCCCGGCGCCGCAACCCCTCGCGCAAGGCCTCCGGGTTCTCGCGCAGCAGCCGGACGTCATGCACCGCTATTCCTTAGGGAAGCCCGGGCCCAGCCCCAGGAATCCGCAGTTCGGATCGACCACGAGCCGGTAATACAGCGTATGGCCGCTCGGCGCCGTGACGGCGTCCCACGGGGTGTAGTTGATGCTGTCGATGATGAGCTTGGAATAGATGTAGTGGCGCGCCGTCGTCTGCTGGGCGGCGCACGCCGGGTTCGACGTGAACGATTGCACGTAGAAGCGCGACCCCGGATGGAGCGTGAGGGTCAACGAATCCGTATAGCCGACCGTCGGGGCGGTGAGCATGCTGTCGAACGGCAGCGTCGTCTCCTCCTCGATCGCGCCGAAATACACTGGCGAGAACATGACCGCGTGCGTGGGCATCGCGATGGCGGTCGCGCCATTGATGTCGAACGCGACATCGAAGTCGACGCCGGGCACCGCGCGCACGGCGAGTGGTCCGTAGAGATTGCCACCGAGGAGCACCAAGGTGGCGATCGCGGTGGGCCCACTCACCGGGGCATCGCTCAACGCGTACAAGCCGCCGGTGTCGAAGACGGTCGCGCTCGTAGCGATCGGCTGCGTCGGGCCGCTGCAGGCGCCCGTCGCGAATGCGACGGCGGCACCGGCCGCGAGGACAATGAAACGGACCTTCATCAAGACACCTGTCGAGGGAGCGAACGAGTGAACATCCAGCGAAGAATACCCCGCCGGCTGGGAAGGTTCAAGCCATTCTCGTGGCTTGACTTGCCCCGAGCGCATCGAGTAGCTTCGCACCACCCGAACCCGCCGGAGCGCGCATGCCAACCATCCGTGACCTCGTCGGCGTCCTACGCCAGCGCGACGGGGTCGAGGCCGCGGTCGTTCTCGGCCGCGATGGCCTCCTCATCGACAGCGATGTCCAGTCCGCGATCGACGCCGAGAGCATGGCGGCGCTCGTGCCGCAGATCGTCGCGGCGGGGGACGAATTCGGCGCCCACGACGGCCGCGGCGCACTCCAGACGGCCATCCTCGAGTATGGGCACGGCATCGCCGTCGTCTGCGTGCTGAACGCCGACGCGATCCTGCTGGTGCTGGCGCAGCCGTCGGCGAACCTCGGCCAGCTGCTCTTCGAGCTGCGCCGGAACCGCGCGAACATCGCGGCGCTCGTCTGACCCGGTGCCCGACCCCGGCGCCCGCCTCCAGGTGCTCGTGGCCGACGATGAACCGCACATCGGCCGCATCATCAAGATGAAATTGGAGCAGGGCCCGTTCGACGTGACGCTCGCGTACGACGGCATGGAGGCACTCCGGATCGCCGAGGCATTGCCCGCCCTCGCACTCGCCCTCCTCGACGTGATGATGCCGAAGATGAGCGGGCTCGATGTACTCGCGAACATCCGCAAGAACGAGCGGCTGAAAACGGTGCCCTGCATCATCCTCACCGCCGCCGGCCAGGAGCAGCACTACCGCCAGGCGCTCGCGCTCGGCGCGAACGATTTCCTCACGAAACCGTTCAGTCCCAAGAAACTCTACACGCGCGTCGCGGAACTCACCGGCGTCGCCGCCGAGGATCCGGAGGACCCGCACTCGTGAGCCGCTGGGCGGTGGTCCTCGCCGGCGGCGTGGGCTCGCGCTTTTGGCCGCTGAGCACGCCCGCGCGCCCCAAGCAGCTGCTGCCGCTCGTGACCGACGTCCCGCTCCTGGCCGAGACGCTCGCGCGCCTCGCGCCGCTGGTGCCCGCCGGAACGCACGCTCGTGATCACGAACGCCACGCTCGCGCCCGCGGTCGCCAAGCTGCTGCCGTTGCTGCCCTCGGAGAACATCATCGCCGAGCCGCGCTCCGCGGGCACGGCGCCGGCACTCACGTGGGCGGCGCTCGAAGTGAGCCGGCGCGATGGCGTGGGCGCCGTGATGATGTGCGTGCACGCCGATTGGGCGATCGCCGACGCCGATGGATTCCGCGCCGCCCTTGGCGCGGCCGCGACCGTGGCCGAGGATTCGGGGAGCCTCGTCACGGTGGGCGTGGTGCCGACGCGCCCCGACCCGGGGTTCGGCTACATCCGGCCGGCCGAGGAGGCGCGCGGCGGCGCGCGGCGCGTCGCGCAGTTCATTGAAAAGCCCGATCGCGCGACCGCGGAGGCGCTCGTGCGCGAGGGATGTCTCTGGAACTCGGGCATCTTCGTATGGGGCGCGGGCGATTTCCTCACGGAGGTGCGGCTCCACTGCCCCGAGGTGTCGAAGGCGCTCATTCATTCCGATCCCGGGGAGATCGCGACGTTCTTTGCGGAGTGCACGCCGATCTCGGTGGACCACGGCGTACTGGAGCGCAGCCGCCGAGTGCTCGTGCTGCGCGGCGATTTCGGGTGGGACGATGTGGGCACGTGGGCGGCGCTGCATTGCGTGCGCGCGAGAGACGCCTCCGGCAACGCGACGGCGGGCGACGTGCATGTGTTGGACGCGCGCGAGAACGTGATCCACGCCGAGGGGCACACCGTGGTGGCGTACGGCGTGGAAGGATTGGTGGTGGTCGCGCGCGATGGTCTTACGCTCGTGACGACGCGCGAGCGAGCCGCCGACCTTAAGAAGCTGGTGGATGCGCTGCCGCCGGAGGTACGCGAGCGGTCATGACGGCGCTCTACCTGTACGACAATGCACACGCGCGAGGGTTCGAGCCGTTCGCGCTCACACGGCCGGCGAGCGAACTGCGCGCGGGCGCCGAACTCATTCGGCGGCGCTGGGAGATGGCGCTCGCGGCAGAGGATGCGCGCGCGAGCGGCGCGATCGTCGCGGCGCACCTGGCCGATTTCTCCGAGGCGGGCGCGCCGCCCGCGGTGCGCGGCGCGATCCCGGCGGGTGCGATCATCGCGAACAGCCGCTTCGCGGCGGCGCTGTCGCAGGCGCCGTTCGCCAAGGGCGCGGCGGTGTGGACGAACGGCGGGCGCGTGGCGGCGGTGCGCGTCGCGCGAGAGATCCCGCTCGCCGCGTTCGCAGACGGGAGCGCGGCGCTCGAGTCGCTCGCGGCGCCCGCTGCGACCACGAGTGAGATCGCCGGCCGGTGGCTGGACGAGGTCTGGCATCTCATCACGACCCTCTTGCCTACTCTGCGCGACGACATCGACACCATCGGCCCGACGCTCTCTGGTTCGCCGGTGGACCACGCCACGGTGATCGGGCCGCATCCCGTGTACGTGGAGGAAAGCGCGACCATCGAGCCGCTGGTGGTGTTCGACGTGAGCGCGGGACCGGTGATGGTGCGCGCGGGCAGCACGGTGCGCGCCTTCACGCGCGTCGTTGGGCCGTGCGCGATCGGCGCCGACACGCAGATCCTCGGCGATCGCGTATCGGGCTGCTCCATCGGCGACCAATGCGTGGTGCGCGGCGAGATCAGCGAGAGCATCGTGACCGGACAGGCGAACAAAGGCCATGAGGGGTTCGTCGGGCACTCGGTGCTCGGCCGGTGGGTGAACCTCGGCGCGGGCACGATCACCAGTAATCTCAAGAACAGCTACGGCACCGTGTCGCTCTGGACGCCACAAGGCGTGCGCGACACGGGCACCGTGAAGCTCGGCACCTTGTTCGGGGACCACGTGAAGACGGGCATCGGCGCGCGGCTCACGACCGGCTCCGTGATCGGCGCCGGATCGAATGTGTACGGGAGCGTGATGCCGCCACGCTACGTGGCCCCCTTCTCATGGGGCGACGGCGAGGCGATGACCGAGTACCGGCTGGACGAATTCCTGAAGGACCACCGAGCGCGCGATGAGCCGCCGTTCCGTGGCGCTCAACGATGCGATGCGCCGGCAGTTGAGTGCATCGCACGCACTAGCGCGGCGCGGCCGCTAATTCGGGAGCGGGATCCGCGGCTGGTGTGCGCAGCCACGCGCCTACCCGCTCGCCGCATCGCACGGCGTTCACGGCGGCATCCGCGAACCCGATCGCGCGCAGGCCGAACCCCGAGATGAAGAGGCCCGGCATCCCGCTCACCCCGCGCTCGATGCGCTCGACACGCGGCATATGGCCTACGACGTACTGCGGGATGGCGCGCGGCCAGCGGTGCACTTCCTCCATCATGGGAGCGGCCGTGATCCCATAGATCCGCGCGATCTCCGTGCGCGCGACGGACACCACCTCCGCCTCGGACATCGCGCCGGCAGCGGCATCGACGCCGCCTCCGAAGATCGCGCGGATGAGCACGCCGCCATCGGGGCTGCGCTCCGGGAAGAACCGGCTCTCCCAGAGATTGCCGAGCGCGCGCAACCCCTGGCCGCGCGCGATCAGTACGCCGAAGCCCTGCGGCACGCGGTGAGCCTCCGCGCGGCTGAAGCCGAGCCCGACCACGGATACCGGCGGACAATCGATACCGTCGAGTTCCGCCGCGAGCTCCGCATCGAGCGGCCGCAACAGTGGCGCCGCGGCGAACGGTTCGGCGGCGATGATCACCGCGTCCGCCGGTACCGTCTCACGATCGCCCGCAATGGCGACGGACCAACCGCGTGCACCACGGATGATCGCCGTCGCAGCCGCGCCGCAGCGCACGCGGAATCCGCCGCGCCGCGCGAGCGCCTCCGGGAACGTCTGCATGCCACCGCGGAAACTGGTGAGCACCGCAGCGCGGGTCACGCCGCGCTTGGCGATCATCCCGCGCAGCAACGAGCCGTGCTCGCGTTCGAGCGCCGTCATGCGCGGGAACGCCGCCTCCATCGAGAGAGCGCGCGCATCGCCGGCGTAGATGCCGAGGGTCATTGGCGCGATCATTCGGTCGGCCACCTGAGCGCCGAGACGTCGTGCGGCGAAGTGCCAGACCGACTCTTCGGCGCCGCCCCTACCGCGAGCGATGAGCGGCTCGCCGAGCACGCGCAGCAACCCGCGCGCGGTCAGTACGCCGTTCCGCAGGAGCGACACCGGATTCGACACGACCTCCCGCATCGCGCCATCGATGAGGATGAACCGGTGGGCGGCCGCCGCGCTTGCCGTCACGCGTTCGCTCTCCATGCCGCTGGCGGCGATCAAGCGGTCCACGTCGGGTCGGCCGCCGAGGAATCCGCCGGGGCCGGCTTCGACGAGCCAGCCATCGCGCGCGATCGTGCGCGCTTTGCCGCCCACGTGCGGGGCGCGCTCGAGCACGAGGACCTCCACGCCGCCATCGATCCCGCCCGCGGTCGCGCGCGCGGCCCACGCCGCCGCGAGTCCACTGATGCCGCCGCCAATGACGACGACGCGTCGCATCGCTCACACTGTGCGGCTGAACACCGGCGTCGCCGCGCCGGCATGCTTCTCGCGCTGGTACCGGTCGAAGCACATCGCCAGGTTGCGCACGAACAGCTCGCCCATCGGCGGTGGCCTCGATGCGCGCCGGCAGTCACCGTCACCATCCCGTCACGTTCGTGCACCGCGAGCAGCCGCGAGGTCCTCGGCGAAGTAGCCGCGCGAAGTCGATGCCGAACTCGCGCTCGATCGCGCCGCGAATCCACGCGGAAGTTGCACATCAGCTCGTGGATCACCGTGCGCCGGACTTCGTCGTCGGCGCTGCGCTGCGACGCCCCGTGCCACCGGCAGCGTGCCCGTCATGATCGATCGCCTCGTACGTCGAGAGCTTCTTCTCGTTCTGCACATACGCGCCGCGCACGTCGCCGATCGCTGAGATGCCCAGGCCGAGCACGTCGTCGCCCGGGATCACGGCATAGCCCTGGAAGTTCCGGCGCAGCCGGCCCTCTCCCGGCGCGCGCGCAGCTCGTCGTCGGGCCGCGCGAAGTGGTCCATGCCGATCGGCGTCGTACCCGGCGCGCAGGAATCGCTCGCGCGCGATGGCGAAGAGCGCGATCTTCGTCTCCGGATCCGGGAGCTGGTCCGCCTCGAGTTTCTTCTGGCTGCCGCGCACCCACGGCACGAACGCGAACGAATAGACCGCGGCGCGGTCGGCGCCCGAGCGACGATCACCGACTCGATCGTGCGCTCGAAGGTCTCCGGCGTCTGCAGCGGAAGTCCATAGATGAGATCCACGTTGATGCCGCGGAAACCGCGCTTCCGCGCGTGCTGGATCAGTGCCGCAGTCTGCTCCAGGCTCTGCACGCGGTTCGACCGCCTGCTGCACCGCCGGCGTCAGGTCCTGAACGCCGAGCGAGATCCGGTTGAAGCCGAGATCGGCGAGCGCGTCGAGGTGCGCCGTGGTGGTGACGCGGGGGTCGGCCTCGAGCGCGAGCTCCGCGCCCGGCGAGCGGCCGGAAGTGCCTCGAGCAGCGGCGTGAGGAGATCGGTGAGTTGCTGCGGCGTGTAATAGGTCGGCGTACCGCCGCCGAGATGCAGCTGCGCGACGCGACGCCGGTTCGGGCAGCCGCTCGGCGAGCATCTCGATCTCGCGCTTCGAGCAGCTCGAGGTACGGCGCGGCCGCATCGCCTTGTGCTGCGTGACGATCACGTGGCAGCCGCAGAAGAGGCAGCGCTCCTCGCAGAACGGCAGGTGGACGTACAGCGACAGCGGCGCGTCGCCGAGCGCATCGGCGTCGGCGAGGCGGCCGCTCGTAGTCCGCGGCCGGTGAACGCCCTCGTGGAATTCCACGGCGGTGGGATAGCTCGTGTAGCGCGGGCCCGGGCCGGTCGTAGCGCGCGAGCAGTCCAGCGGTCACGGCGCGTTCGACCGGGCGCCGATCGGCGCGTCATGACCGCCGCTCTCGTCGTGCACGGTCGTCGATCAGCACATGCACGCTCTCGAGCGGCGTGTCGGGCATGATGCCGTGGCCGAGGTTCACGACGTGCCCGCGCGCGGGCACGCGCGCCAGCAGCGCGCGCGCGGCGCGGCGCGTGGCATCGGGCCCGGCAAGCAGGATCGCCGGGTCGAGATTCCCCTGGAGCGCCTTGGCGCGTACCCAAGGCCGTCCGGAGCGCCGCCAGATCCTCGCGCCAATCCACGGCGAGCGCCTCGGCCTCGAGCGCGCCGTAGAGCGCCACGAGGTGCGGCGCATCCTGCACGAAGAGGATGCGCGGCACGCCGAGCGCCGCGCGTCTCGTCGAGCAAGCGCACGAGGTGCGGCGCGCACGAGCCGCGTCCAGTCAGCGGCGCGAGAGGACGCCGGCCCACGTATCGAACAGCTGCACCGCCTCGGCGCCGGCGTCGACCTGGCGCCGCACGTAATGCGATCGACCAGCGTCGTGAGTCGTCGTCGAGCAACGCGCAGCACGCAGGCCGCTCGTCGCGCGCGGCGAGCGCGCGCAGCGCCGGAAAGCCCGGGCTGCTCCGCCCTTGCACGAGATACGCGGCGAGCGACCACGGCGCCCCCGCGAAGCCGAGCAGCGCCGCGCGGCCGTCGAGCCCGCGTTTCGACGCTGCGCGAGGGCATCGATCACCTCCGGGCGCGATCTCGTCGATCGAGCGGCTCGTCGCAGCGCATCGACGTCGGCCGCGCGTGCGCACGGGCGCGGGCGAGCACCGGCCCCGGATCGAAGCGCACGTGGAATGCCGAGCGCCGGGATCGGGCTCATGAGGTCGGCGAAGATGATCGCCGCGTCGAAGCGGAAAGCGCGCGAGCGGCTGCAGTGTCACCTCGGCGGCAAGCTCGGCGTTGCCCGACAGCTCCTCGAAGCGTGTGCTTGCTCGCGCAGCGCGCGATATTCGGGCAGGTAGCGCCCCGCCTGCCGCATGATCCAGAGCGGGCGCCGCTCGGTACGCTTCGCCCGCGAAGCGCCCGCAGCAGGAGATCGTTCACGCCGTTTCTCCCTCGCCGTCGGCGCGTGAAGCGATAGCCGACGCCGCGCACCGTGTGGAAATGGCGCGGATTCTCCGGGTCGGGCTCGAAGCGCTTGCGCAGCCGCATGACGAAGTTGTCGATCGTGCGCGTCGACGGGAGCACGTCGTCACCCCAGACCTTCTCGAGCGATCTCGTCGCGCCAGACCACCTGCCGCTCGCGCCGCTGCGACCAGTTCCTTGAGGATCATCGCTTCCTTCTGCGTGAGCAACTGGTCGGCGTCCGTCCCACGAGCGGCCGCGAAACGTCCGGAAGTCGAATTCGTTGCCGCCGAACCGCACCACCGGCTCGAGCGCGGTCACCGCATCGTAGCGCACGCGGCGGCGCAGGATCGCGGCGACCCGCAGGAGCAGCTCGCGCAACTGGAACGGCTTGGGCAGATAATCGTCGCCGCCGGCCTCGAGCCGCGGATCCGGTCGTCGGGCCGCCCTTCGCGGTCAGGAAGAGCACGGGCGTATCGCGCCCCTCGCGGCGCATCGGTCTCGCACACGGTGAAGCCGTCCATGCCCGGCAGCATCACGTCGAGGATGATCGAGACCGAACTCCTCCTGGCGGATCCTCGTGAGCGCCGCGCGGCCATCGCCGACCACATCCACGTCGTAGCCCTCGGCCTCGAGGTTCTCGCGGATGCCGCGCGCGAGATTGACCTCGTCCTCCACCAGCAGGATCCGCGGCGCCGGCGTTCATGCGGACCGCTCCGGCAGCGGCCACGTGACGGTGAACGTCGCGCCCCGCCCCGGCCCGGCGCTGCACCGCGGTCACGTTCCGTGGTCGAGCTCCACATAGCGGCGCACGAGGAACAGCCCGAGCCCCGTGCCGCCCATCCGTCCGCGTTCTTCGCGGTCGATGCGATAGAACTTGTCGAAGAGCCGCTCGCCCTCCGCGCCGGTGAACCCGCTGCCCTGGTCTCGCACCTGCAGCACGACGGATCCGTTCACCGCTTGCGCGCGGATCGTGACCGGCCGCCCGGGCAGCGAGGCCTTGATCGCATTGTGCAGCAGGTTGCGGAGCACGATCTGCGTTCCATCGCGCTCGCCGAACACGGTGAGTCCCGCCGGGACGGCGGCGTCGACCGCCACGTCGCACTCCGCGGCGAAATCGGCCAGTTCGTCGATCACCTGCGTCATCTCCACCGCGAGGGCGATCGGCTCAGGTGTGCGACGCCCGGCGGCGGCGAGCCGCGACGTGTCGAGCACGTTGGCGATCGTCCCCTGCAATCGCCCAAGCTCCACGAGCATCCGGCGCACGAGCTCGCCGCGCTGCGCCGGCGGCGGATCGCGCATGGCGAGCGTCTCCACCGAGAGGCGCAGGCTCGACAGCGGACTCTTCAGCTCGTGGGACACGCCCGCGAGGAATTGCTCCTGCCCCCGGCGCAGCTCCGCTTCTTCGCGGATCGCGCGCGTCACGACGACCATCGCGCCCACGAGGACGGCAAGGAAGAATGCCCCCTCCCACGCGTAACGGTTGAGGCGGTGGAAGCGCTGGCGCTTCGAGCTGCTCGAGAGCGAGCGGCGACACGGAGATCGTCGCCGAATCGGCGCTGATGGTCAGCGCGGGGAACACCGCACTCAATTCGTCCCACCGGCGCCCCGAACGCAGGAGCGCGCGCGCGACGACGCTGTCGCGGGCGAAGGCCGATTCCTGTTGCGCGAGCACCGCGCCCGTATACTGCACCTGATCGACGAGCCACCACCCGAGCAAGATGGTGGTGAACGCGAGCAGCCCGAGGAACCAGCGCTGCAGGCGGCGGGTGCGGCGGATCGGATCGGAACCGCTCATGCGAGCGCCTCCGCCGGCTGCCGCTCGAGCGCGGCACCGAGGGCGGCCGCCAAACGCGCGAGATGCGCGGACGTGTGCGCGAGCGAGAGGAAGCCCGCCTCGATACGCCGACGGCGCTAGCGCGACGCCCCGGTCTTGCAGCGAGTGGAAGAGCGGCGCATACCGCGCGGCCGCCCGCCGTCGACCGCTTCCGCGGCGCGCGGCGCCGCACCCGGCTGCAGCGAGATCCAGAAGAGCGAGCCCTCGCGCACCAACGTCGCCGGCTCGGGCGCACGCCGCGAGCACCGGCGCGAGCAGGCTTCGACTCCGCGCCGAGGCCTCGAGCCTCCGCCAACCGTCCTCGCCTTCGAGCACGTCGAGCGTGGCGAGACCGGCCGCCATCGCAGCCGCGTTCCCTGAAAGGGTGCCGGCCTGATACACCGGCCCCTCGGGCGCGAGCATGCGCATGACCTCACGCCGTCCGCCGAACGCACCCACCGGCAGCCCACCGCCGATGATCTTCCCGAACGTCGCAAGATCAGGCGTGATGCCGAACACTTCCGCGGCGCCGCCCCTCGCCAGCCGGAAGCCGGTGATCACCTCATCGAAGATGAGCATCGCGCCCGCGCGCTCCGTCTCGCGCCGGAGCGCCGCGAGCCACTCCTGCCGCTGCAGCAGCAGGCCATTGTTCGCGGGCACCGGCTCGACGATGACCGCCGCGATCTCATCGCCGCGGGCGCGCAAGAGCGACGTGAACGCGGCCTCGTCATCGAGCGGCAGGACGAGCGTCTCGCGCGTGAACGCGGCCGGCACACCGGCGGACGACGGTACGCCGAACGTGACGAGCCCCGAACCCGCCGCGACGAGGAGATGATCGGCATGGCCGTGATAGCATCCGGAGAACTTCACGATCGTGTCGCGCCCGGTGAAGCCGCGCGCGACGCGGATCGCGCTCATCGTCGCTTCCGTACCCGATGACACGAAGCGCACCTGGTCGAGGCCGGGATACCACGACACGATGCGCTCCGCGAGCACGATCTCCGTCTCGCCCGGCGCACCGAATGTCGTGCCGCGTTCGGCGGCATTGGCGATCGCAGCGCGCACCGCGGGATGCGCGTGCCCGAGGATGAGCGGACCCCAGGAGTTCACGAAGTCCACGTAGCGCCGGCCGTCCACATCCTCGATCTCGGCGCCGCTGGCGCTACGGAAGACCAGCGGCGTGCCCCCGACCGCGCGGTAGGCGCGAACCGGCGAGCTCACCCCTCCCGGAATGACGCGACGCGGCGCGCTCCATCCATGCGCGCGACGATGCGCCGGCGCTCACAGCCAGCCCCCTGCGAGCGCTTCGCGCGCGTGGTACGTGATGATGATGTCCGCACCCGCGCGCGCCATCGCGTGCAGGTTCTCACGCACCACCGCCGCCTCGTCCAGCCATCCCGCGCGCGCGGCCGCCTTCACCTGCGAGAACTCGCCGCTGACATTGTACGCTGCGAGCGGCAGATTCGTCGCCGCGCGCACGGCACGGATGATGTCGAGATATGCGAGCGCGGGCTTCACCATCAACATATCGGCGCCCTCGGTGACGTCGAGCAGCGCCTCCCGCACCGCCTCGGCGCCGTTGCGAGGGTCCATTTGGTAACTGCGCCGGTCACCGTGCATGCGGCGCGCTGTCCGCCGCCTCGCGGAACGGGCCGTAGTAAGCAGAGGCATACTTCACCGCGTACGACATGATCGCCGTATTCGCGAATCCGCGCTCGATCGAGCGCGTCGCGGATCGCAGCCACGCGGCCATCCATCATGTCGGAGGGCGCGACGATGTCCGCGCCCGCTTCGGCGTGTGCAGCGCCATCGCGGCGAGCGGCGCGAGCGAGCGATCGTTGTCCACCTCGCCTTCGTGCAATACGCCGCAGTGGCCATGATCGGTGTAGGCGCACAGGCACACGTCGGTCATGACCACGATGTCCGAACCGAGCGCGTCCTTGATCGCGCGGATCGCGCGCGGCACGGTGCCATGGGGATCGCGCGCGGCCGAACCGTCCGGCATCCTTCTCGCCGGGCGCCGGCGTGCCGAACAGCAGCACGGTGCGCACGCCAAGCTCGCGGTCGGACTCCACCATGCGGACGAGCGGCTCGATGCCCAATCGTGATATCCCGGGCATCGATGCGACCGGCTCCTCACCGCGCGCCGCGGGCAACACGAAGTGCGGCATGATCAACTGCTCGGCGCGCAGGTGGGTACCCGCGACGAGATCGCGGAGCGCGGGAGTGCGGCGCAGCCGCCGCGGACGCGCCCGGCCGGGAATGGACGTGACTTCCGATGTGTCGGTGATCATGTGAGCGCCTCCAACATGCCATCGAGACCGGGCCATCGCGCCTCGGCCGTTACCGGCAACCCCATGGCGATCGCCGCCGCCGACGTCGTGGGTCCGATGGTGATGATGCGCGCGTCCTTCGGGACGACCGCGCGGTTCACGAAGCCTTCCGCCGCCGAGGGACTGGCCAGCAGGATCGCGTCGATCCCTTCGGCGGCGAGGTCGCGCTTGGGCCGGTCGGCCGGCGCGGGGATCATTGCGTAGACGTTCACGCGTACCACAGGGACGCCGGCTTCGGCGAGCGCTTGCTCGACGTCCGTGCGGCCGAACTCCGCGCCCGCGACGACGACGCTCGCGGAGGTCAGGCCGCCGTCGAGGCGGTCGAGAAGCGAGCGCACCAGCCCGCGCCCGGTACTCTCCGTCGCGACGAGATCCACGCGGCCCAGTTCGAGTGCCGCCGCACGCGCGGTAGCCGGGCCCACCACCGCAACGCGGAGTGCGGGGGGCAGATCGCCGTCCACGATCGCGGCCACAGCCTCCGCGGCGCGGCGCGAAGCGAGCACAAGCCATGAAGCTCCGGCGACCGCCTCGCGCAGCGCGCGCGCGGTCGGCGCGTCCGCCAGAGGAGCGATCTCCAGACAGGGCATGACGACCGGCTGCGCGCCGAGTCGGCGCAGGCGGTCGGCCCAGCGTTCGGCGTCTTCCGCTGCGCGCGTGATGAGGATCCGCCGACCCATGAGCGTCGCAGCCATCACGCGCCCGCTCCAGCCGACAGCGCATCCCACACCGACGCCGCCAGCACTTCAGGGTCGCGCCCGATCGCATTGACGCGTAAGACGGTTCCATCGTCGACCCCGAGCACAGCGAAGAGATGAAGCTTCCCATGCTTCGTGTCGCACCACGCGCCGAACGGGAGCGCGCATCCGGCCTCGGCCAGCTCCAGCAGCGCCCGTTCAGCGCGAAGGGAGTGCGCCGTCCGGGCATCATCCAGCGCGGCGGCCGCGGCGAAGACGGCCGGTGCATTGCGGCGCACCTGGACGGCGATCGCTCCCTGGGCCGGGGCCGGCACGAACCGCCGCGGGTCAAGACGCGTACGCGCGATCCCAGCGGGGACCGTCGCCGTCCCGATCGAGCGATCAAGGCGTTCGAGGCCGGCGGCCGCGAGCAGGATCGCATTGAACCTCCCGGAGACCAACGCGGCTATTCGTGTCGGCACGTTTCCCCGCAGGAGTGCGATCTCGAGATCGGGGCGCGCCTCCGCGAGCAGCGCCTTGCGCCGCACGGCCGACGTCCCGACGCGCGCGCCATATCGCAGCGGGATCGCATTGGCTTCGGCGTCCACGGCCTCCGGGCGGACGAGGAGCACATTGGCGGCGTCGAGGCGCTCCGGCACCGCCGCGATGACCAATCCCTCGGGACTCCGGGACGGGAGGTCCTTATATGAATGGACCGCGAGATCGGCGCGCCCCTCGAGCAGTGCCGCCTCGATGTCTCGCACGAAGACGCCGAAGGCTCCGACATTGGTGAACGCCCGGTCGTTCTCCCGATCGCCGATCGTGGAGACGACGACCATTCCCGTGGTGTGGCCGGCGGACTCGAGGCGGCGCGCCACGTCACCGGATTGGGCCCGCGCGAGCGCGGAGCCGCGGGTCGCGATGCGGAGTCTCATGATTCCTCGAGGTCCTGCTCGATGAGCAGCCCCACGCCCGATCGGCCGGCAGCCGCGTGCAGTTGCCTCGCGAGCTCGGGCTCCGTGTGCGACAGGAACGCCTCGACCGCCGCCGGCCCTGCCTCGAATACGAGGTCGCGCAACCCGACCGACGGCACGTGCGCGAAGCGGCGAGCGAGGGTCTCGGCCCAGCGGCGCACGGCGTCGCGCTCGGGCTCGCCCAGCGCGGACAGCTCCTGCTTGAAGAGGCGCTCGACTCCCTCGATCGCGGTGTGGCGGAAGCGACGGTGAAGGTCGGCGATCATCGGGCCAATGAGCCGCTCCGCCATTTGCCGCCGGAGATCGGTGAGCGACGCATCCACGATCACGCGCGCGTCGGCGAACTCGGCGATCACCCGCTCCCGGTCGCCCGCCGCGGCGAGCGTGATGTCATCCATGCCGATGCGTGGCACATTGGCGGCGATCGCATCTTCCGGCGTCACGTTCGGCGGGATCGCGAGATCGATGATGAGCGGACTCTCCGCCGACGGCGTGCGCGCGGCGATCCGTTCGAGGTCGGCGCGTCCGAAGAGCGGTTCCTTCGCGCCGGTGGCGACGATCATCACCTCGACGGCGCTCGGCGATCGGCGGAATGATTCGAGCGACTGGGCGCGGCCGCCGGTGGCGTGCGCGAGCGTCTCCGCGCGAGCGAGCGTGCGGTTCACGATCACGAGCTCCACGCCGTCGGCAGCGAGATCGCGCGCACATTGCTCGGTCATGGGCGACACGCCGACGAGCGCGACGGGCCCCGGTGTTTGTGCGAGGCGCTCACGTGCGAATCGCGCGGCCACCTGCGAGAGCGAGACGTGCCCGATGCGCCCCTCCGTGACTGGCCGCACTCTCCTCGCCACCTTCAGCGCTTCGATGAAGAGTGCGTCGAGATGTGCGCCGACCAGTGAGAGTTGCCGCGCGCATTCAACGGCCTCGCGCACCTGGCCGACGATCTCGCTCTCACCGATGCGGGCCGACTCGAGGCCGGCGGCGACGAGAAAGAGATGTTCGGCCGCGCCTTCGCCCTGCCAGGCGCGGAGCGTGTGCTCGGCCTCGCCGGCGCGCGGTTCGCGGCCCAGCAACTCCGCGAAGATGCGCCGGCGCAGAAGCGCCAGCGGCGTATGTCCATCCGATGCGAATACCACCTCCACGCGATTGCACGTCGCGAGATAGACCAGCTCCGCGACGCCGATCGCGGCCGCGAGGCTCGGCAGGCGGCGAGCGCGTGCATCCCTCGCGATCGTGAACGATGCGATCGCGTCCGCGGTGCCATGTCTCCAGGAAATGCCGACGACGCCAATGCGGTGCATGCGCTCCCCCGGTTCCGGCCGATCACGCCGCGTGCGGCACGTGACCCGGGAATCCTATCGGTGCGCGCAGGTCGTGTGTCACAGGAATGTCATCGCCGCCAAGGCTGCGATGAACGAGGGGTGGGTCTCGACGGCGGCCACCCTGAGCAGGGCGTCCCCACCCGCACCGGTGAACGTGTGACGGCCACGGATCCCGATCTCCTCGATCGTTTCGAGTCCGTCCGTGAGGAACCCCGGGGTGATCACGGCGACGCGCCTCACGCCGCGGCGCGGCAATGCCTCGAGCACGCCCGCCGTCGCGGGCGTGAGCCATGGTTCAGGTCCGAACTTCGATTGGTACGCGTGCGTCGCGCGGTCGGCGGGCCAATCGAGCGCGGCGAGCAGCGCGCGCGTCGTCGCCTCGCAATCGGAACTGTAGGTGCGTCCCTCGCGGCGATCGTAACGCGCGGGAATGCCGTGGTACGAGAGCACGAGATGATCGGGCGGCGCGGCGCCCGCGATCGCGTCGCTCCAACACGCCGCCATGGCGCGCACGAAACCGGGATCGTCCGCGGGGAGGACGCGCTCGATGGTCCTATCGCTGATCCCCGCTCGGTCCGCGGCTTCGCGGGCGCGGCGGAACGCGGTGCCGGTCGTCGCGTCGGTGCGGTGCGGGAACAGCGGGACCACGGTGATCGGCCCCGCCGACGCGCCCGCGAGCCGCTGCATTTCCGTGTCGAGCAATGGTTCGCCGTACCGGTACGCCGCGCTCACCGTGAAGCGGCTATCGGCCAGCGATCGCAGCGCGCTGACGATGCGATCGGTGCCGGCGCGCAACGGCGATCCCGCGGGCGTCCAGATCGACGCATACTGTTCGGCGACGCGTGCCGGTCGGCTGCGCAGGACCATCGTGCTCAGGATCGGCCGCCAGAGCCACTGCGGCAGGTCCACCACCGCGGGGTCGCTGAGGAATTCGTCGAGGAACTCGCGCACCGCGGCCGGTGTCGGCGCGGTGGGTGTGCCGAGATTCACCAGCAGCAGGTGTGGCGTCACCGGCCGGTCATCGGACCGCGACTCCCTCGAACAGCGCGGTATATGCCCGCACGCGCTCGAGGTAGTCGCGCGCTTCGGCGCTGTCGGCGCCGAGTTCGGAGAGATGGTCGGTCCATGCGGCGCCGTGGCGCTTCACAAGATCGTGCACGCGGATGTAGCCTCGGTTGTAGCAGACTGTCACGAGATCGATGAGCTGCGATTCCGTGAGCGGCGCGCCGCCATTGATCGCCTTGCGCGCGAACGAGCCGTAACCGCCGGGCCAGAAATCCGTGGACCATTTGTTCTCGAGCAGGCGGATCCAGAAGACCGCGGCGCGCGTGGCGTGCGTTGGCGCGAACAGGTACTCATCGCGCGACGTGATCGCGCCGGCGCGGAGCAGCGAGTCGATGTCGGACGCGGTCGGCGAACCGGAGTGCACGAGCGGCGACCGCGGCCACGCGGTGACCTCGGGCGCCATCCACTGGAAGTGATACTCGGTGTCCATGAGTCGCATATCCGCATCGGTGCGCGCGGTGAGCTGCGCTAGCCCAAGCGCCGGTGCGGCGGAGACGGCGAGCGAATCGCCCGCACTTTCCTTCACGAGCAGCGCGACGATGTACCCGGGATCGATGCCGAGCCGCGGGTCTCGCCCCCACCGCTCCGCGAGCGGCGCGACATGTTTCACGAGGAACTCGTAGTTCGCCGCGCTCGCGACGCGCAGGCTCCCATTCGCATTGCGCACCGAATCCCTCGGCACCGCCGCGACGTGGGACCGAGAATCCGCATGGAAGCGGAGCGATTGCGCGCGGAGCGGTGGCGGCGGCGCAGAACTGAGCAGAGCGAGCGCGACTTTCATTGTCAGGTGAATATATGATCGCGGCTGCGCGTGTTGGCCTTAGTACCACTGAACAGCGCGATACAACTGAGCGTATGGTACGGCTCGGCGTGAGTGGGAGGGCCCACGTCCGCCATGCTGTACCATACGCTCAGTTGCCAAACGCGCCGTTCCAGCGGTACTAAGGCCAACGACTTGCCGTTGTTCGCGATCTAGTACATCCCTCCCATGCCACCGCCGCCGGGACCGCCGGCGGGCATCCCACCCTTCTCTTCCTTCTTCTCCACGACGATCGCTTCCGTCGTGAGCAGGAGGCTCGCGATCGACGCCGCGTTCTGCAGCGCCGTGCGCGTGACCTTCGTCGGGTCGATAACGCCCGCCTGCATCATGTCCTCGTACACATCGGTGAGCGCGTTGTAGCCGAACTTGTCGTCCTTGCTCGCGCGCACCTTCTCGAGCACGATCGAACCTTCGCCGCCCGCGTTCTGCACGATCATGCGGAGGGGCTCTTCGATCGCCTTGCGGATGATGTCGACGCCGATCTGCTCGTCGGGCTCGTTCGCCTTGAGCGTCTTGAGCACGCGCTGGGCGCGAATGAGCGCCACACCGCCGCCGGGGACGATGCCTTCCTCGACCGCGGCGCGCGTCGCGTGCAACGCATCCTCGACGCGGGCCTTCTTCTCCTTCATCTCGCTCTCCGTGGCCGCGCCCACGTTGATCACCGCCACACCGCCGGCGAGCTTCGCGAGACGCTCCTGGAGCTTCTCCTTGTCGTAGTCGGACGTCGACTTCTCGACCTGCGACCGGATCTCCTTGACGCGGCCCTGGATATCGGCCTCGGATCCGCCGCCGTCGATCAGCGTCGTGTTGTCCTTGTCCACCACGATGCGCTTGGCCTTGCCCAGGTCGGCGATAACCGTGTTCTCGAGCTTGAAGCCGGTCTCCTCCGAGATGACCTTGCCGTTCGTCAGGATCGCGATGTCACGCAGCATCTCCTTGCGGCGGTCGCCGAAGCCCGGGGCCTTCACCGCGCAAACGCGCAGCGTGCCGCGGAGCTTGTTGACCACGATCGTCGCGAGCGCCTCGCCCTCGACGTCCTCGGCGATGATCAGCAGGGGCTTGCCCATCTGCGCGACCTTCTCGAGCACGGGAAGCAGGTCCTTCATCGACGACACCTTCTTGTCGTGGATCAGGATGCATCGCATCCTCGAGCACCGCTTCCATCTTGTCCGGATCGGTGACGAAGTACGGCGAGAGGTAGCCGCGGTCGAACTGCATGCCGTCGACCGTCTCGAGCTCGGTGGCGAGACCCTTCGCCTCTTCCACCGTGATCACGCCGTCCTTGCCGACCTTCTCCATCGCTTCCGCGATCAGATCGCCGATCTCCTTGTCGTTGTTCGCGGAGATGGTGCCGACCTGCGCGATCTCCTTCTTGCCGGCGGTCGGGATGCTGATCTTCTTGAGCTCCTCGACGATCGCGGCCACGGCCTTGTCGATGCCGCGCTTGAGCGCCATCGGGTTCGCGCCGGCCGTCACGTTCTTGAGGCCTTCGCGGTAGATCGCCTGCGCGAGCACCGTCGCGGTGGTCGTGCCGTCGCCCGCGAGGTCGGAGGTCTTGGTCGCGACTTCCTTCACCATCTGCGCGCCCATGTTCTCGAGCGGATCCGCGAGCTCGATCTCCTTGGCGACGGTCACGCCGTCCTTGGTGATCGTCGGCGCGCCGAACTTCTTGTCGATGACGACGTTCCGGCCCTTCGGTCCGAGGGTGACCTTCACCGCCTCGGCCAACTGGTCGACGCCGCGCTTGAGCGCCGCGCGCGCGTCCGTGCTGAAATAGCAGTTCCTTTGCGGCCATATGTAGTCTCTCGCCTGGAGTGAGTTAGTGGGTGCGGATCAAACGATCGCGAGAACGTCGCTCTCGCGCATGATCAGATACTGCTCGTTGTCCAGCGTGACTGCGTGCCGCTGTACTTCCCGTAGATCACCTTGTCGCCGACTTTCACTTCCATCGGCACACGCTTGTCCTTCTCATACCGGCCGGGGCCCGACCGCGACGATCTCGCCGACCTGCGGCTTCTCCTTCGCGGTGTCGGGGATGTACAGCCCGCCGCGCATCGATTCCGCTTCCTCCATCGGCCGCACCACAACTCGATCTGCGAGCGGATTGACCTTCACCGCTGCTGTGTTCTTCGTGGCCATCGCTGGTCCTCCTCCGTATGGGTTCAACAGGAAGTGATGATTATAGTAGAGACTTCCTTTAGCACTCACCTGCCTTGAGTGCTAGCACCTCAATCTATCGAGGCGGTCAGCGCATTGCAACACACGATCTCGTCACGATCGCGCGCTGAAGCGTTACTGTAAGTACTCGCCATAACTCTCCACCACACATGCAGTTGCAGTTAACCAAGAAAATGACGCCCAACGTAGCTCTCAGGACATTCAAGTTCTCGCGGAGCAATCCGCATGATCCGCCCCACTCCGCATAATCCGCGTCGAAAGCAGTTGTCTTGAAGCCTGGTCTCGCGAAACAACTACAACCGCTTTCGACGCGGATTATGCGGATGCGGCGGATCATGCGGATCGGCCCGCGAGGCGAAGAGAGCGCCGCGACGCAGGTAGAGATCGAATTTTCTTGGTTAACTACGAACGGCGTGAGTTCAGATCGCGAAGGCGGCGATGACGGCGAGGTCCGTGATCGCCCATGCGATCAGCGCGGCGTACATGCCCCGCTGATGCTCAGCGGGGGTCATGCGCTGGTGGGCGGCGATCCAAGGAAATAGAACGGCGCTCCATGACGCGGCCGCGATCGCGAGGCCGAGCCATTGCCAGGGGGCGATGCGCGTCGCGCCGGCGGCCCAGGTGAGCATCGCGAAGGCGACCACTGCGGCGGCCGCGGCGACGATCAGGCTGCCGCGCATCCCGAGCATGAGCGCCAGCGTGCAATCGCCGCGGCGGCTGTCCTCCTCGAACTGATAGAGCTGCGTGAGCGGATAGAGCGATGCGAACAACGCGCAAAAGCTCCACAACACCACGGCCATCACGCCCGGCAGCGGGCGCCCCGTGATCGCCCATCCCGCGTACGGTGTGAGCGTGCCGAAGCCGATCATGTTGATCAGCCAGTCGGCTCCGGCCACGGCCTTCAAACGCACCGGCGGCACCGAGTACACGAGTGACATCGCGAAACACGCCGCGTACGCGAGGGTGAAGCCGGTCGGCAACGCGAAGGCCAGCACCTGCCCCACGGCCATGAGCGCGAGCGCGAAGGGCGCGAGGCGCGCCGGCGGCGGCGGCGGCGCGTCGAGATAACCGATGTCGCCCTCGTCCTTGTCGAACGCACTGTTGATCGCGAGCGTGCCGCCATTGCCGAGGATCACCCAGATCGCCAGTCCCGCGAGAAGTGCGCCCAGTTGCTCGCCATGCACCACACCGCTCACGCCCACCGCGAGGATGAATCCCAGCGCCGTGTGCGCCGCCATGATCGGCCATTCGGCGGGGCGCAGATGCAGCACATAGCTGAATCCGTCGCCCGGCAGCAGGCGGTAACCCAGATCGCGCGCCGCTCTCACGCTTTCTTGGCGCCCTCGAGCAATGCGTGCGCGATCTGCAGGCCGTACAGCGTGAGGAAGGGCTCCACGAGCTCGATCTGCTCGGTGAGCGGCGCGATCGCCTCGGCGAAGCCGCCCGTCGCGACCACCTTCGGCACGCGCCCGCCGGGCCATTCCTTCTTCAGCCGCCGCACGAGCCCGTCGATCATCTCTGCGGTGCCGAGCATCACGCCGGCGCGAATGCACTCTTCCGTGCGCCGGCCGAGCGCGCGCTTGGGCGCGACGAGTTCCGTGGCGGGGAGCTTCGAGGTGCGGCGAATGAGCGTGTCCGCGCTCGAGCGCAGCCCGGGCGCGATGATCCCGCCGAGGAAGACACCATCAGCGGTGATGCAGTCGTACGTGGTGGCGGTGCCGAGATCTACGACGATGGTGTCCGTCTTGTAGAGGCGGCTCGCTGCGAGCGTGTTGATGAGACGATCGGCGCCCACAGTGGCGGGCTCTTCGACGTCGAGCACGATGGGAAGGCCCGACGTGGCGTCCACGATGCGCGGCGCCGCGCCGAACAACGCACGGCACGCATCCGAGAGCGGGCCCGTGACGGCGGGAACCACCGATCCGATCGCGGATCCCATGATGGCAGCGCGCTTCACCTCGCGATAGCGGAGCAGCCCGTCAAGCAGCATTGCGCATTCATCGGGCGTGCGCGACGCGTCGGTATTGATGCGCCAGTGCGCCTCGAGGCGCGCGCCGTCGAACAGGCCGATCGTGGTCTCGGTATTCCCGACATCGAAGACGATGATCACGCAGTTGCCTCCGCGAAAACGAGCGATCCGCTGCGGCACGCCATGGTGCCGGCCGCGCTGGTGACGAGCAACGCGCCGCTCGCATCGATGCCGGCGACCGCGCCCACGGCGGGCTCGATGCACTGCCGCCCGCGCGCAAGATCGCGCGCGGCGAAATCGGCGAGTTCCTTGGCCGAGAGCGGTCCCGTGGCAGCGGCGGCGGCGCGCAACGATGGAATGAGTTCCGCGAGCACTTCCACGCGCGACGTGCCGCCGCGGAGCGCCGCGGCGGGCAGCGCGCGCGGCGCGCGCAGGTTGACCCCGATGCCGATAGCGACCCACTCGAGCTTCTCATCGCGCCAGCGCGCCTCCACGAGCACGCCGGCGAGCTTCTCGCCGCCCACATAGAGATCGTTCGGCCACTTCACCTGCACCGGCGCCGCGGCGAACCGGTCGAGCACGCGCGCCGATTTGAGTCCCACGCGCAGCGAGAGCAATTCGATCGCCTTCCCGTCGCGTGGACGCTCGAGCAACGTCACCAGGATCCCGGCGCCCGGCGCGGAGGTCCAGCTCCTGCCGCCGCGCCCCCGCCCCGCGGTCTGCTCCTCGGCGAGCACCAACGTGCCCGCCGGTGCGCCGGACTCCGCGAGCGCGTGCGCGACATTGAGCGTGGACGTCACGGAGTCGAAGACCTCCACGCGCGGCAGGTCGAGCAGCTGCATGAGCGAGGCGCCGGCGCGGCCGTCGTACGTGTCGTTCGCGCCGAGACGCGACATGCCGCGCTGATCAACCACGGTACGCCACGAGCGCGAGGATGATCGCGCCGAGCACGAGACGATAGGCGGCGAAGATGCCGTAGCTGCGATGCGTGACGAAGCGCAGCAGCAGCGCGATCGCGAACCACCCGCTCACCGCCGCGGCGGTGACGCCGACCAGGAGCGGCAGCGCGAGCGCATGTTCACGCAGCAGATGCGGCACCTTGAACAACGCGGCCGCCGCGATGATCGGCATGCTCATCAGGAAACTGAACGTCGCGGCGCTCTCACGGTCGAGATCGAGCGCGCGGCCCGCCGTGATGGTGGATCCCGAGCGCGAGACGCCGGGAATGATCGCGAACATCTGTGCGAGACCAATGAGCAGCGCGTCGCGGCCGCGGATGCTGTCGAGCGAACGCGTGACCGGCGCGGTGCGATCGACGATCCACAGCAGAACGCCCATCACCATGAGCGCGCCCGCGATCAGCGCCGGCGCGCGGAACGCGTGCTCGGCGTACTTGTCCAGCAGCACGCCGGCAATGCCGCCCGGGATCGTTGCGATGATGAGGAAAAGCACGCGACGCTCTTCCGGCGTCACGATCTCTCGCGTGCGCGCGATATTCAGCGCCGCGCTCGCGAGCCGCACCCACTCCGCGCGGAAATACCCGAGCACCGCGACCAGCGTGCCGAGATGCAGTGCGACGTCAAATGAGAGTCCCGGCTCCGGCCACCCGAAGAGCCACGGCGCGAGCGCGAGATGCGCGGAGCTGCTGATCGGCAGGAACTCGGCGAGCCCTTGGAGAATGCCGAGCACGAGCGACTGAAAGAGAGTCATTGCGAAGGGAACGAGTGAGTCAGACGCGAGCGATCACGAATGCGGCCATGGTACAGATCATCGCGGCCTTCAGAGCGCGTGGCGCACCGGGAAGACCACGCACCGACCGTCCGGCGCCGATCGCCGCGAGCAGGAGCGCCGGCAGGATCAGCCATTTGAGCATGGGGAAGGCGCGCGCGACGGGGATAATCTGCACCGCGAACACGACGAGCGCGACGACGATCAGCGCGCGGGCGACTGGCAGGCCCCAGCGGACGGCACGGTGCGCCGATGTCCGAGATCGCCGGGAACGTCATCGACATCCTTCGCGATCTCGCGGGCGAAGTGCATGGGCACCGCAATGGCGACGAGCACGAGACCCGCGGTCAGGATTGTCCACCGCCCCCGCGCCATACAGGAACGGCAGCGACGCGAGGGCTGCGACAATGAGATTCCCTGGAAATCCCGAGCGCTTGAACTCACCGCCGTAGAACAGGAGCAGTTGACCTACGACCACGCTGATCGCGAGGAGCCACAGGGAAACGAAGATCGTTGGGACCTGCGCGAGGATAACGCACTTCAAGGCGAAGCTCGCCGCCTGAACGCGCGTCAGTTTTCCTGCCGGAATCGGTCGATCGGGGTGCGCGATGCGATCGATTTCAATGTCATCGACATCGTTCCATGCATTCGCGGCGCACGTGAAGAGGATCGCCGACCCGGCGACCCACGCCACGAGCTGCGGATGCCGCCCGCCCGCCCATATCGCCCCGACCACCACCCCCGCCGCCGCAATGAGACAATTCTGCCAGCGCGCGAGTTCCAGATAGGCGCTAACCGAGGACGCCTTCATAGAACCGCTCGTACTGCGCGACGATCTCATCCTGCGCGAAGCGCGCGCGCGCGTCCGCCGCGGCCGCGGCGCTCATGGTCGCCCACCGCGCCGGATCGCGCAGGATCGCGAGCGCCGCCGCGACCATGCCGTCGACATCACCCGCGGGGCGCAGCGAGCCGGTCACGCCGTCGCGCACGACCTCGGGCAATGCCGCCCGCGTTCGAGCACACGACCGGCACGCCGCACGCGAGCGCCTCGAGCGCCGCAGAGCCCGAACGATTCGCTCTCGACTGGGCAGCAGGAACAGGTCGGCGCTCGCGAGGAGCGGCGCGACGGCATCGAGCTTGCCGAGGAAGTGCACGTGCTGCGTGCACGCCGAGATCGCGCGCTTCCTCTTCGGCGGCACCGCGATCGGGACCGTCGCCCACCATGACCAGGGCCGCCGGCATCTCGCGCTGCACGCCCGCGAAGATGCGCACGACGTCGCGCACGCGCTTCACCGGCCGGAAGTTCGACACGTGCGATCAGGATCTTCTTCTTGGCGCCGACCTGCTCGCGCAGGAGCGGCGGATACGCCGCGCGGTCGTAGACGCGCGGATCCACGAAGTTCGGGATCACATCCACCGCGCACGTCGAACAACCGAACGCCGTATACGTCTCCTTGCGAAGGTACTCGGAGACCGCCGACAGCCCATCCGAGCGCTCGATCGAGAATTTCGTGATCGCCTGGAAGCTCGGGTCCTGCCCCACGAGCGTGATATCGGTGCCGTGGAGCGTGGTGATCACGCGGACGCTGCGGTCCTGGTCCTCGAGCATCTCGCGCGCGATCCACGCGCTCGTCGCGTGCGGGATCGCATAGTGTACGTGAAGCACCTCGAGGCCGTGATCGCGCACCACTTCGTGCATCCGCACCGCGAGCGCGAGATCGTACGGCGGGAACTCGAACAGTGGATACCGCAGCACGTCCACCTCGTGGAAATACACGCGCGGCAGGAACGACGGGAGCCGGAACGGCTGCTTGTACGTGATGAAATGCACTTCGTGACCGCGCGCCGCGAGCGCGATGCCCAGTTCGGTCGCGACGGCGCCGGAGCCGCCGTAGGTGGGGTAGCAGGTGATGCCGATCTTCACGTGCCGGTTCCTCCTTCGTCCGCATCCCACCAGGCCAGCGCGCGCTCGAGCACATCTTCGCTGCGCGGATCGATCCGCGTGACATCCCGGTCCGCGATCTGGTGGCGGAACCAGGTGCGCTGCCGTTTCGCATACTGCCGCGTCGCGATCGTCACGAGCGCCAGCGCCTCCTCGCGATCGATGGTCCCGCGCACCACGTCACGAATCACCGCATAGCCGGTCGCGTTCCAGGCCGGGGCGTCGTCGGGCACCGACTCGGCGAGGGCGGCCACCTCTTCCACCCAGCCGCCTTCGAACATTCCCTCCGCGCGATCGGCGATCCAGTCGCGCAGAACGGTGCCGGGGTCCACGACAAGATACCGCGCCGGCACACCGGGCGCGCCCGCGGCGCTGCGCTCGTGCCAGGTGGAGATCGGCGTCCCGGTGAGCGTCGCGACCTCGAGCGCGCGCAGCAGTTGTGCGCGGCCGAGCTTGGCTCGTGCCGGATCGACCTGCTCGACGCGGCGCCGCAATTCGGCCACGGAGAGCTTAGCCAATTCGCCGGCGAGCTTCGCGCGTTGCTCGGGATCGAGCGGCGGCTCCTCGAAGAGCGGCGCGGTGAGCGCACGAATGTAAAAGCCGGTGCCGCCGACGACGACCGGCGTGCGCCCCATGGGCGCGGCCTCGGCGATCCAATCGCGCGCCGCCGCCGCCCACGACGCCGCTGAGAAACGTTCGCCCGGCGTCGACGACATCGATCCCGCGATGCGGGATGAGATCGCGCTCCTCGGCTGTGGGCTTCGCGGTGCCGATGTCGAAACCGCGATAGATCTGACGCGAATCGGCGCTGAGGATCAGCAGGTCGCGCTGCGCGGCGAGCGCGATCGCGAGCGCGGACTTCCCCGCCCCCGTGGGTCCGCAGATGACGCGGAGTCTATTGCCGGCCAAAGCGCCGCTCGAGTTCATCCCAACCCAGCTGCACGATCGTCGCTCGGCCATGCACGTCGTGCGCGGGCAGCGTCGTGCGCGCGAGCGACGTATAGAGCGCGCGCATCTCGCTCGGTGCGAGTTCGTCGCCCGCTTTCACCGCGGCCTTGCACGCAATGGTCGCCGCGAGCCGCTCATGCCGCGCGAGTCCGGACGCGGTGCGGTCGCCGGTGAGCGCGCCGAGCGTGTCGCGCAGACATCGCTCCGCATCGAAGCGCGGGTGCGGCATGGGCACCGCGTTCACGATCAGCGTATGGCCGCCGAACCCGTCGATCTCGAAGCCGAGCTTCTCGAAGATCTCACGATTCTCCTCGAATGCTTCGCCTTCCGCCGGCCCGAGATGCAGCGTGAGCGGAAAGAGCAGCCGCTGCGATGGCTCGCGTCCGCTCGCGAGCGTGTGCATGAACTGTTCGTACAGCACGCGCTCGTGCGCCGAATGTTGGTCGATGAGCAGCACGCCGCCATCGATCTCGCACATGAGGTAAGTCCGGCGCAGCTGCGTGAGCGGCGGCACGACGACCTCCTCCGCCACGGCGGCCGGTGCGCCGCCAAACTCCGGTTCACGCGCCTCGTCGAACGCGCCGAGCGATCCGGGCTCATCGCCAGGCGCCGGGCGAAGCGCCTCCACGTCCACCGGCAATCCGCCGCCGAAGGATGGCTCGGGCCACGCGCGCGCGCCGAACGCGGCCGCGCTCGCCGTCACTCCGAGCGCTCTCCGCACCGCGTGCTCCACCGCGCGCTCCACCGGCCAGCGTTCGTGGAAGCGCACCTCGGCCTTGGTCGGGTGCACATTCACATCCACGCGATCCACCGGCACCACGAGTTCGAGCACGAGCGACGGCCGCGTGCCGGCCGGGATCGTCGAGCGATATGCCGCCTCGGCGGCGCGCACGAGGCCGCCGTCGCGGATCGCGCGGCCGTTCACGGACAAGAACACGCGCCGGCCGGCGGTGCCGACGTCGCGCGGCCGCTCGACGAGACCGCTCACCCGCACCGGGCCGTTCACGTCGTCGACATCCACGAGGCGTTCGGCGAACTTCGCGCCCCAGAGCGCCGCGACGCGCGCGCGCAACGATGGCGCCGCGGGCAGCGCGAGCACCGATTCGCCGTCGCGCACCACATTGAGGCGCACGTCGCGCCGCGAGAGCGCGAGCGTCGTGACGATGTCGGCGATGCCGCGCGACTCGGAGCGTGGCGAGCGGAGGAATTTCGTGCGGGCCGGCGAATTGAAGAAGAGTCGCGAGACGGTGACCGTCGTGCCTCGCCGCCGTGCGGCGTCGGTGACCGGGCCAAGCGTGCCGCCAATGGATCGAAGCGCCGTGCCGGCGCCGTCGGCCGCGGCGGTCTCGAGCTCGAGCTCCGCCACCGACGCGATCGCAGGCAGCGCCTCACCGCGGAAGCCGAAACTGCCGACGCCCACGAGATCCGATGTCGCCCGGATCTTCGACGTCGCATGGCGCTCGAGCGCGAGCAGCGCATCGGCGCGCTCCATGCCGCAGCCGTCATCGGCGACGCGGATACGCGCGCGGCCGCCCTCATCGATCGCGATCTCGATCGCCGTGGCCCCCGCGTCCAGCGCGTTCTCCACCAATTCCTTCACCACCGAGGCGGGGCGCTCGACAACCTCACCGGCCGCGATCTGATCGATCACGGCGCTCGGCAGAACGGCAATGCGGGGCATCCGCCAAAGCTACCCGGCGCGCCGAGCGAAAATCAATCGCCGGCGAGCGGGAGGAGCGCGTCGCGCGGCACCCAGCCGTCGCGGTCGCGGTCGACGACGACGCGCGCCCATGCGCCGTCGAGCGCCTGGATGCGCACGGTCTCGCCCAGACGCACCACGGAGGCGCGTTCGCCGCCGAGTGCGGGCTGGAAGCGAAGCGGCGCATCATGACGCAGCACCGAGAGGTCGGCGGGCGACAACCGGCGCTCGAGGAACGCGCCGGCGGAGCCGCAGATGATCGCGGCGCCGAGAGCCGTGAGCGCGATCGAGGCGCCGCTGAGCGGCTCGCGGCGGCGCAGGCGGAGCGCGATCGCGATCCAGCTCGCCGCCCAGAGGGCGGAGGCGATGAGGATGAGCGGCAGCGGCGGTATCGGTGGTACCGCGCCCGGCGATGTCGCCGCGGCGGGCGAGATGATGTCGAGGCGCTCGCGCATGTCGGGCGCGAGCGGCTCGAGGCGCAGCGCGCGCTGCCAGCCGCGCACGGCGCCGGCGGTGTCGCCCGCGGCGAATGACGCGGTGCCGAGGTCCGCCCATGCGTCAGCGGCGCGCGGCTGATCCGTAGCGACCGCTTCGAAATCCTTCGCGGCATCCGCGTAATGGCGGTCGGCGTATGCGGAGACGCCGTCGGCGAATCGTGCGGCGGGATCCGGGAGATCGGCAGCCGCGAGACCGTGCGCGCCGAGAACGAGGAAGATCGCGAGTGCGGCGACCGTCGCCCGCGCGCGCCAGCGCCGCGCCTCCGCATCGATCGCGCCGTAGAGCTTGAGGGCGCGCGCACCTGCACCGCGCACCGGCTCGCCCTCGAGCGCGAACGCCGCGGTGTTGAGTTCGGCGATGAAGGTCGCGGCCGACGCCGCGGTCGCGCCGGACGTGCCGGCGCGGCGCGCGGCGCGGCGGATCGCCTCCGGCTCGGCGAGCGCATTCGCGGGAGCGCGCAACCGGGCGCTCACCGCGTCGAGGAACGCGCGGCGGAGCGCGCTCAGATCCGTGCCATCGGGGCGCCGCGCGAGCTCGCGGAGCACGTCTTCGGCTGGGCGCCGCCGGCGGCTGCGCCGCTCGCGCTTCGGGCGATTCGCGATCGCGAACGCGATGGCCGGCGCCGGCAGGAGCACGATGATCATGAGATACGGCACCGTCAGATAGATCGGCACCGGCAGTGCGCCGCGATACTCCGCGCGCACGGCCCACACCGGCGGCCGCGCCGCGGCGCCGCTGTCGATCATCGCCAACGAACCGGCGGCGATCGTGACGGGCATCGCGGAGCTCGCCGCCACGTCGTAGCGGCGGCGGTAGGGATCGAAGTACGGATACCGCACGCCGGCGATCGACTGGCGGCCGGCGCTCGTGGGCGTGAGCACCCAGTCGAACTCCTTCGTGCCGCGGATCGTGATCGAGTCGGGCGAGAGCATCACGCGCTCGCCGGCCGGGATCGCGTTGGCCCACGGGATGTCGATGGCCGGCCGTGGGAAGAGCTTCACGTTGCCGATGCCCATCACGCGCACCGTGAGATGCATCGCGTCGCCGACGCGCGCCGCGAGCGTGTCGAGCCGCGCGTCCACGCGCAGCACGCCCACGGCGCCGCTCCAGTCAGCCGGGCGGCCGGCGGTTGGCGGATCGATCGCGATGAACACGGCGCTGTCGCTGCGGAGCTCGAAACTCTCCTCGCGGCTGAAGAAACTGTACGAGAGCGGCATCGCGTACACGAGGCGCGCCGGCGCCACCGCGTAGCGTCCCGGCGCCAGCGGGAAGATCGCGCGCAGGCTCACGTGCGCCTCGTAGCGGCGGCGCCCCACGGGCGGCATCGGGAATCCGCTCATGTTCGCGGGCGGCTCGTAGGCCATGACGCCGCGCAACTCGGGCGGGACTTCTTCCATGCGGCGCAACCGGTCGCGCACCGATTCGTCCACGAACGCGCCGAACTCGTACGTCGCCTGCTGGCCGACGAACACCGTGTCGGGCTCGATCATCGTGCGGAAATTCACGACCTGCGCCGTGTCGAGCGGCGCGCGCACCACCGCCGCCGGCCGGTGCAGCGTGTCGCGCGCGGCGCCCGCGAGCAGCGACAACGTGAGGAGCAGCGCGCTCACCAGTCTTTTCCTCCCGGCGGGCGATCGGGCGCGTTCTGCTTCTGCTTCTTCGCCTGCGCCTCGCGCTCCTCGCGCTGCGCACTGTTGAGCAGTTGCTGCGCCTGTCGCGGATCGAGCGCCTGGCTCGGCTTGGGCGGTCCGCCGCTCGGACGCTGGCCGCCGCCGTTCGACTTCCGATCATTGTTCGCCAGCTCGTAGTTCCACTTCGCGTCGGCGTCGTCCGGGCGCAGGCGCAGCGCGCGACGGTACGCCGCGGTGGATGCCGCGAACGCTTGCGATGCTTCCTCCGGGCCCTTGGATGCGCGCCCCGCGAGCAAGTACACGAGGCCGAGGTTGTAGAGCGCGCTGTAGCGGATCCCGAGATCCTTTGACTCGGCGGCCGCGCGCTCCAGCGCGGACGCGGCCTCGTCGCTCAACCCCACTTGTCCCGACTGGCCGGCGGCGAGCAGCGCGGTGCCGAGATCGTACTCGAGGCGGGGCGTGGGTTTGCCATCCTGCATCGCGCGCGAGTACGCGTCCGCCGCTTCGCGATACAGACCGGCCGCGTAGAGTTTGTCGCCCGTGCGCGCTTGCGCCGACGCGGTCTGCGGCACGAACGCGAGCAGGAGCACCGCCGCGACGGCCGTGGTGGACGCCGCGGCCGCTGGGCGGCGGCGGCCCCGCCGCTCCGCCAGCATCGTGTCGAAGAGCGCTAGCAGCACAGCGGGAATGAGGAAGAGCTGGAACCGCGCGCGCCGGTCGGTGGCGCGCTGTGCCTCGCGTCCGGTCGCACGCAACGCGGCGAGCGCTTGTCGCACGCGTGCCGCTTTGTCCGTCGCCTGCGCCGGGATGAACGTGCCGTGATCGCCGGCGAGTTCCTGCAGCGTCGCCGGCGTATAGTGCGTGACGACCACCTTGTTGTCGGCATCGCGCTTCGGCGTGGTGCCGCCGCCGATCGCCGGCATCGGGATCGTCGCGCCGGCCTCGCGCCCGAAGCCGACCGTCACTACGGTGATGTCCGACTTCTCGGCGCGGCGCGCGGCGGCCTGGATCTCGTCGTCGCCGTCGAACGCCTCGCCGTCGCTCATGATGATGAGCGCCTTGTCGCTCGCGCCGGGAGTGGCGAGCAGGAGTTCCGTGCCCATGTCGATCGCGCGCGAGATGGAGCTGCCGGCCTGCCCCACGACCGATGGATCGAGATTGTCGATGAACAGTTCAAGCGCACCGTGGTCCACCGTGAGCGGCGAGAGGACATAGCTCCGTCCCGCGAATGCGATGAGACCGATGCGGTCGCCGCCGGCGAGCGCGAGGAAGCGGCGCGCCTCCTCCTTCATGCGTTCGAGCCGGTTCGGCCGTTCATCCTCGGCCATCATCGAGAGCGAGGCGTCGAGCACGAGCACCACATCCACGCCGGTGGCGCGCTGCACCGTCGTCTCCATGCCCCACCGCGGCCCCGCGTACGCGACGGCGCCGCACGCGGCGGCGAGCCCGAGCAGCACGATGCGCGGCCACGGCGCGTGCATCGCGGCGGGCGGCAGCAACCGCGCGACGAGCGACCCGGTGCCGAGACGCGCGAGCCGGCTCGCGCGGCGGCGGAACGCGAGCCAGAGCAGCAGCGCGATGCCGAGCGCGAACGCCGGCGCGGCGAAGAGCGCCCACGGATACTCGACGATCGTGCTCACGGGAGCGGCCCCCGCCAGAAGAGGAGCAGCACCTCGAGCGACATCGCGAGGAGCGCGGCGCCGAGCGGCCAGTGGTACTCCTCCGCGAAGTGCACGTACGTGCGCGCGCGAACGGGCTCGCGCTCGAGGAGATCGATCTGCTGGTAGATGTGCTCGAGCGCGGCGCCATCCACGGCGCGGAAGTAGCGGCCGCCCGTGGTGCGCGCCACATCGCGCAAGAGATCCTCGTCGATCTCCACGGGGCGATATTCATAGCGGATCCCCATGAGTCCCTTGCCCACGGGCACCGGTGCCATGCCCTGCGTGCCGGCGCCAATGGTGTAGATCTTCACGCCCATCGCCGCGGCCGCCTGCGCGGCGGTGCGCGGATCGATGGCACCGCGATTGTTCTCGCCGTCGGTGAGCAGGATGAGCACCTTCGACCTTCCCGGCGCATCGCGCAGGCGATTCGTCGCGGTGGCGATCGCGGTGCCGATGGCCGTGCCGTCGTCGAGCTGGCCGGACTGCAGATTGTCCACGGCCGTCAGCAGCACCGGATAGTCCACCGTGAGCGGCACCTGCGTGAGCGCCTCGCTCGCGAACGCGACGACGCCTATGCGATCGCTGTGCCGGCCGAGGATGAACTGCTTCACGCGATCCTTCACCACTTCCAGCCGGTTCTGCGGCTGGAAATCCTCCGAGAGCATGGAGCTCGAGAGGTCGATCGCGAGGACGATGTTGATCCCCTCGGTGGTGATCGGCTCGGCGCGCGAGCCGGTGCGCGGGCGCGCGAGCGCGATGATCAGCCCGGCGAGCAGGAGATTCCGGAGCACGAAGAGCGCGGCCGCCACGCCGCGTCCCCGCTGCGGCAACCGGCCGAGCACATCAGCGCGCGAGAAGACGATCGCGGGCGGCCGGCGCGAGCGCCGCGCGATCCACCACGCCGGCAGGAGGAGCAGCAGCACGAGCGCCCATGGCGAGCCGAAGAAGAAATCGGGGAGCGCGGGGATCATGCGACCCTCTTGGGTGACGCCGGCGGCACGATCACGTCGCGCGCGAACGCGTCGTCGGAGAGCGTGAGCAGCGTGCGCACTTCCTTCGCCAGCTCCTTCGCGCGCACGGCGCTCACAGGGCGCCGCGCGAACTGGATCTGATCCGCTTCCTCGAGCACCGCCGCCACCCGGTTGAGCGGCAGCGCGCGGCCATACAGCGCCTTCACGAGCTCGCCGGTGGTCATCGAGCGCGAGACGACCGCCACGCGGCTGCTCAAGTAGCCGCGGAGCACGTCCGCGTGCAGCGCGACGAACCGGCTCGGCTCGCCCGCCTCGAGCAGACCGAGCGTATCGATCCGCGCGAGCGCCGCTTCGGCGATGCTCAACGGCGATGGCGGAGGCTTCGCGGCGCGGCGGCGTCTCCGCCGGCGCCAGAGCATCGCGACGCCGAAGAGTACGAGCGCCGCGCCGAGCGCCCACGGCCACCAAACGAACGGCGACGGCAGCACCGTGAGCGCGGGTTTCGGAACGCGGAGCGATGTATCAGCCGGCAGCACCGAACGCACGAAGACGGTGGGACGCGCCTCCACCGTCTGCGCGCCGGTACCGACGTCCACATTCACCGGCACCGTGAGCGATTGCGCGCCTGTTTGCCACGCTTGCAGCCGGTACACCGCGATCCGCACCGGCGCGCCCGCGCTGTCGAGATCGAACTTCACGACCGGCGGATCCACCGCCTCGAGCGTCTGCGCGGTGTCGGGGCCCGCGGGGAATGCGATGACCGATTTCAGCGGCGCGTGGATCGTGATCGTCACGACGAACGGCTCGGCGATGGTCACCGTGTCGGGCGACACGGTCCATGAGATGGCAGGCGCGGCCGCCGGCGCCGCCGCGGGAACAGGCGCGGCGACCTGGAACAGCGCGAGCGCGAACGCGGCGATCATCGCCGGCGGCGCCGCGTCTCGCGGAGCCGGAAGAACCGGAGCAGCGGATCGACGTACCGCTCGTCGGTGCGCACCGCGACCTCATCGATCGCCAAGCGCCGCAGGAGCTGCGTGCGCCCCTCGACCTCCGCCTTCATCTGCTCGGCATATTTCCGGCGCAGCGCGGGATCGGAAGTATTCACATCCACCACCGCGCCGGTCTCGGGATCGGTGAAGCGCGCGAGACCAATGTCGGGCAGCTCGCGCTCGCGCGGATCGGTGATCGTCACCGCGACCACGTCGTGGCGCTGCGCGAGGATCTTGAGCGGGCGCTCCAATCCCGTGGCCACGAAATCCGAGATGAGGAAGATGATCGCGCGGTTCGGGAGCATCTTGGCGAGATAGTCGATCGCCGCGGGGATGTCCGTGCCCCTTCCCTCCGGCTCGTGCACGAGCACATCGCGAATGAGCCGCAGCACATGGCGCCGCCCTTTGCCCGGGGGCACGACGTGCTCCACGCGGTCGGTGAAGAGCAGCGCGCCCACGCGATCGTTGTTGCGGATGGCGGACATCGCGAGCACCGCGCCGATCTCGGTGGCGAGTTCGCTCTTGAATCGCTGCGCCGTGCCGAAGCGCTCCGAGCCCGAATGGTCCACCGCGAGCATCACGGTGAGCTCGCGCTCCTCCACGAAGCGCTTCACGAACGGATGTCCCATGCGCGCCGTCACGTTCCAGTCGATCGTGCGCACTTCGTCGCCGTCGACGTATTCGCGCACCTCGGCGAACTCCATGCCCTGCCCCTTGAACACCGAGTGGTACTCGCCCGTGAAGAGCGCGTTCACGAGCCCGCGCGTACGCAGCTCCACGAGGCGCACCTGGCGCAGCACGTCGGCGGGGACGACCACCGTGCGGCGGTCGCGAGTGAGCGTGTGCGCGCGCACCGCCCCGGTGGTGACCGCCGGGTGATGACCGGTCGCCCGCTTCGCGAGCGGCCGCGGGCCGGTCACCGGCTCCGCCATCAGGGGCTCTCGACCGCCGCGAGGACGCGCGCCACGACGTCGTCGCTCGTCACCTCCTCCGCCTCCGCTTCGTACGTGGTGAGCACGCGGTGGCGGAGCACGTCGGGGGCGATGGACTTCACGTCGTCGGGCGTCACGAAATTGCGGCCGCGCAGGAAGGCGAGCGCCCGCGCGCCCTGCGCGAGGAAGATCGTGGCGCGCGGACTCGCGCCGTACTCGATGAGCGGCGCGAGATTCTTGATCCCCGCCGCCTCGGGCTCGCGCGTCGCGTGCACGATGTCCACGATGTAGTCCACGACGCGATCATCCAGGTAGATCTCGCTGATGCGGCGCCGCGCCTCGAGGATCGCCGTCGGCGACGCGACCGCGTCCACCGCGATCGGCGCGCCGCCGGCCATCCGGCGCATGATCTCCTTCTCCTCGACGCGCGTGGGATAGCCCACGCGCAGCTTGAGCATGAACCGGTCCACCTGCGCTTCAGGCAGCGTGTACGTCCCTTCCTGCTCGATCGGATTCTGCGTCGCGAGCACGAGGAAGGGCTCGGTGAGCGGATACGTCGTGCCGCCGAGCGTCACCTGCTTCTCCTGCATCGCCTCGAGCAGCGCAGCCTGCACCTTCGCGGGCGCGCGGTTGATCTCGTCGGCGAGGATGATGTTCGCGAAGATCGGCCCTTTCTTCACGCGGAACTGCGCGGTGGCCGGATCGAACACCTGCGTGCCGAGCACGTCGGCCGGCAGCAGGTCCGGCGTGAACTGGATCCGGTGAAAGCTCGTTTGGATCGCCTCGGCGAGCGTCTTCACCGTGAGCGTCTTCGCGAGGCCCGGCACGCCTTCGAGCAGCACGTGGCCGCCGGCAAGCAGGCCCACAAGCAGCCGTTCGACCATGTAGTCCTGGCCGACGACACGCTTCGCCACCTGCTCGAGGATCGACTGCACCAGCGCCGTGTCCACCGTGGGTGTGCTTGCCCGTGTCGCCACGCGTTCGCTCCGGAATGCTCGGGGGTATGTGAATGATGCGGGGCGTCGCGCGCCCCGGGGAGTGGCTCAGCGCTTGATGCGGTAGCCGCCGTCCTCGTGCTCGAATATCCATACGGCCATCCGCGACGGGACGATGGGCGCATCGCCGCCGATCCAGTTGGTGGCCGCCGCCGAGCCCGTGCCCAGGGGCCGCGCCTCCGCCGAGATCGTCGCGGCACGCTTCACCCACTGCGCCATGTTCGAGGGGCGCAGGTCCACCCATCCGCGCGGCGCGATCTCCGCGCCCTTGCCGGCGGGCGGCACCACCACGATCTCGCCGCGCAGCACCGACAGGCCGTCGCTCAAGAGGATCGGGATCCCCACCGAGAGGATGAGCTTCCGGAGCGCCGGATCCTGCTCGCGCACGAGCCGCTCCGCGCGCGCCGCGGCGCTCGCCGGATCGGCGGCCGAGAGTTCCTTCACCGTGGCGAACAGCTTCGACAGGATGTGCGCCTCGTAGAGCAGTTTCGTGAGGCGCGGCGGCCCGAGCATCTCGAAGCCGATGGACCGCACACCGTGCTCACGTTCGAGCGCGTCGAGCGCCTGTACCGCGAGCGACCGGAGATAGCCGCCCCGATACGTCGGACCGAACGTCGCGCTGTCGAGCGCGGCGATCACGTCCTTCCCCGTCGGCGCGCCGCGCAGCTCCATGATCACCGCGTCGGCGAGCTCTTCCGCCGTGACGATCTCCATCTGCCCCAGCGACGTGACGGTCTCGAATTCGTCGCGCGCGAAAAGTCCGTTCTCGCCCATCGAGATGAAGGCGCTCTCGAGCGGCTGCCCGCTGCGCGTCCAGCCGCCGGCGCCCGGCGTGAACGCGTCCTCCACGCGCATCGGCCGCTCGCAATCCACCAGCTCCAGCGTGCGGCCGCCGCGCTTCACGGGACCGAACGTGATATCGCTCCACCCGATCGCCGCCGTCGGCTTGATCTCCACGGTGCTCGGCGCGCCCGGCGTGCGCCCCTGCAGGAAGAGGATCATGCTCTGCGCGCCCGCCACCGCCGTCTTCGCGACGAGCGTGCGCGATGGCTTCTCCTCGCTGTGCGTGTACGGGATGTTCAATCCCATGCCGCCGGTGCCGCTGGTGCCGATCTTCACGTACGCCTGCGTGCCGGCGCGGCGCATGCCGTCGGACAGCGCCTCGTGATGGCGCACGAGCTGCGGCACGGAGAGCGTGAGCAGGTGCCGCTCGACGGTCTCGCGGTCCACGTGGCCCGCGTCGGCCGCCGAGAGCAGCCGCTGCGCGCTCGCGAAACCATCCTGGTACGCGACGGCGGTCGCGGTGTTCACGCAATCGATCACGAGATCGGGACGATGCGTCGTGAGCCAGTCGTGCAGCACGTTGCGGCCGAGCGATGCGGCCGTGGGCTGGCCGAGCATGTCATCCACCAGTTCGCGGCGCGCAGCCGCGTCGGCCAGCACGTCCTCACGCGCGCGCTCGGCGAGCGACACGGTGTGGAAGATGTTCCCCCAGAGCGGCGTGAGCGTCGTGTCGCGCGCGTACGGCTCGAGCGCGCGCACCGCGGCATCCGCTTCGTGCTGCTGGAGTCCCGCGAGGATGATCCGCTTCGGAGCGAAATCGAGCAGGCGGCGCGCGACGGCGAGTCCCACCAGTCCGCTGCCGCCGAGGATCAGCGCAGTCGAGTCACGCAGTTCCATGCTTCTCCCGTTCACGTTTCGGCGCGCGTGCCAGCGCCGTGAGGATATCCAGTTCCTTCGCGGTGAGTGCGCGGCACTCGCCCGGTTTGAGCGAGCCCAGCGTCACCGGCCCGAAGCGCACGCGCACCAGCCGCTCTACGAACAACCCGAGCGCTTTGCACAGCCGCCGCACCTCGCGGTTGCGTCCCTCGGTGATGGACACGGTGAACTCCCAGCGGCCGCCGCCGAGCGCCTCGGCGCGCGCGTCGTTCACGCGCGCCACGCCATCGTCGAGCATCACGCCGCGCTTCGCCTGCACCACCGCCTTGCCCGCGTCGCCGGTGACCGTCGCGACGTACGTGCGCTCCACTTCGCGGCTCGGGTGCAGCAGCGCGTGGATCGCCTCGCCGTCGTTCGTGAGCAGCAGCACGCCTTCCGTGAGGTAGTCGAGCCGCCCCGCGTAGGTGAGACCCGGGATCTTGGGCACGAACTCGAAGATCGTGCGGCGCCCCGACGGATCGCTGCGCGTGGTCATCACGCCCGGATGGCTTGTTCAGCACGATCCACTGCGTTTGCGCCGGCTGCCGCACGGGAGCGCCATCCACCATGATCGTGTCGGCGGCGGGATCGACGATCTGCCCGAGCAGCGCCGTCGCGCCGTTCACGCGCACGCGTCCCGCGGCGACGAGTTCTTCCGCTTTCCGGCGCGACGCGACGCCCGCGCGCGCGAGCGCGCGCTGGATGCGCATCGTCACGGTGACAACACCTCGCGCGGTTCGGTGCGCAGCGCGATCGCCAGTTCGTCGGCGCGCGGCAGCTCGCCGAGATGCCGCAGCGCGAATTGCTCGAGGAAGAGCGGCGTCGTGCCGTACAGCAGCGGCCGCCCGAGTCCCTCGCCGCGCGCGACGACGTCGATCAAGCCGCGCTCGAGCAGCGTCTTGAGCATGCCGCCCACCGAGACGCCGCGGATCTCCTCGATCTCGAGACGCCCGAGCGGCTGGCGGTACGCGATGAGCGCCAGCGTCTCGAGCGCCGCCGCCGAGAGGCGATGCGGCCGCGCCGCGAGCTGTGCGCGCTCGATCGTCTCGGTGTATTCGGCGCGCGTCAGCACCTGCCAGCCGCCCGCCACCTCGAGCAGCTCCACCCCGTGGCCGCCGGTGTCGTAGCACTCGCGGATCTCGTCGAGCGCCATCGCGATCGCGGCGAGCGATGCCTCGGGATCGAGGAGCAGGAGCTCCTCCGCCGACAACGGCCGGCCGCTCGCGAACAA
Organism: uncultured Gemmatimonadaceae bacterium; assembly: GCA_963737845.1. GTDB lineage: Bacteria > Gemmatimonadota > Gemmatimonadetes > Gemmatimonadales > Gemmatimonadaceae > DATKOH01. Next base: position 366,874 of record CAVTUD010000004.1, read on the forward strand.
CGCGGCTTCAAGCAGCCTGGCCAGCGGCGACACGCGCGATCTCCACAGAGGCGAAGGGTGAGCGCTGGCGGAGCGTGAGATCTCCGCGGCGCGCGAGTTCCAGCAGCGCGAGCAATCCGGACAACACCTGCCACGGCTCCGCACCGTGCGCGACCACATCGTACCAGCGGAACCGTTCGCGCAGTGCGAGCAGCGCGGCGATCGTTGTCATGGCGCCATCCACGTCGAGCACGCGCGGGATCACGTCGTGCAGATCCGGCTCACGCGCCATTCGCAGCACGCGGTCCACCGCGGCGAGCAATTCCGCGAGCGAGAGCGCGAGCGGGCCGGCCGCGGGCGCCGGATCGAGCGGCAGGTACCCGCGCGCGAAACGGTTGCGGCGTTCTTCGCCGCGCCGCTCGAGCAGGTCCACCACCTCGCGGATCTGCTGGTATTCGAGCAGCCGCCGTACGAGCTCGGCGCGCGGATCCTCCCAATCGTCCTCGCCGCCTGGACGCGGCAGCAGCATCTGCACTTTGATGCGCACGAGGCGCGCCGCCATCTCGAGATATTCCGCCGCTTCACCGAGTCCGAGCGCGTGGATGCGCTTCAAGAACTGCTCGCACACGCGCGCGATGGGAATGTCGGTGATCTCCACCTTCTCATCGCGGATGAGCGTGAGCAGAAGATCGAGGGGACCCGAGAACTCGTCCAGCTCGACGACGAAGGACGGCGGCGCGTCGAGGCCGAAGATGCCGGGTGCGGTCACGCCGCACCCATCGTGGAACGGGTCGTGCTCTGCGTCTCGGGATCCAATAGGGCTCGGCGGTTTCGGGACACGTACAACGCGTGCCGCAGACGCGGGCTCGAAGAGAAAAGTATCGCCGTGCATCGCACGTGTCAAAGCACTGCGGCGCCTTGACATCGCGCCTCGGCGCCGTGTAGCTTTCGCGCTCCGTCAGACCTGTATTTCGCTCTGGAGAATCGTGCCGAGAATCGCGTCCGCTAAGAAGAACATGCGCAAGTCGCGCGCCGCCGAGGTGCGTAATCGCGCCCAGCGCGCAGCGCTGCGCACTGCCGTCAAGAAGGCGAGCATTGCCGGCGCGACGCCGGCCGACAAGTTGGCCGCCGTGAAGCTGCTCGACCGCGCCGCGCGCAAAGGCTTGATCCATCGACATGCGGCGGCTCGCAGGAAGAGCCGGCTGGCGAAGGCGAAATAGCAACTGGCGCTCGGCGCTAGACGCTTGCAACAGCACGGCCCGGATCGCGAACCGCGAGCGGGGCCGTTCTTTTTTCGAGCGCCGAGCGCCTTACGCCATGACAGTTAGAGCGCCGCGAGTTCCGCCCCGCACCGCTCGCAATACCACTCGGTAGGATAGTTGAGCGTGCCGCATTCCTGGCACTTGAGCGTCTTCACTTGCTCGGGCGGCACATCGCGCAGATACGATGGGATCGCGTCGGAGGAAGCGCGCGGCTTCGAGACCGGTTCGAGCTCCATGGAGATCGATGGGTCGATGATCTTCGACTTGGCCGACGCCTCCGCGGCAGCGGATGCCGCGACCGACTCGCGCATCGGCGGCGCCGTCGCCAGGGTCTCGATCAACGGTGCCGTGACGATCGCGGCAGGTGCAGGCGCGGGCGGAGGCGGCGCAGCCTTCTCTTTCTCCGGCTCCTTGGGCTTCTCCTCCGTCTTCTGCGCCGCAGGACGCTTCAATTCCTCGGGCGCAGCCGCGGGCGCAGGCGGAGCCGCCGGTGGCGGAGCGGGCGGAGCCGCGGGCGGAGGCGTCGCCGCCTTCGCCGGCGCGGCGCTCGCGCCATTGCCGACCGCGTTGTGATCCCCACTCTTCCGGGAATCCACCATCGAGCGCAGGAATTCCAGATCGTCGAACGGACTCGCGGGCGCCGCCGGCTCGGGCGACGATGCGCGCGCGGTGACCGCGAGTGGGTCTCCCGCTTCGAGGCCCCACGCGTCGCGCTCGGACGGCGCAGCGGCAGCAGGCGGCGAGGGCGCGGCCGGCGTGGCGGCACCCTTCGAAGTGCGCTTCGCCGGCGGGATCGCGGCCATCGCCGGCGGCGTCTCCGTCACGGTCACGTCCGCGGCGCCGATCTCGAGCACACCGATCTCGCCATCGTCGCCGAGCATCGCACGCAGGTTCGTCAGCTCCGCCGTCACGTGGAGCCGTTCGGCGGTCACCTGCTCGAGTCCGAGCGCGGTGCGCTCGAGGATCTCGCGATGCTCCTCCGGCTCGAGCTCGCCCACGTTCTCGCGCAGCTCGGCCTCCGCCATCTCATCGCGATGCTTGGCTTCGTCAATGTCGAGCGACGTGAGGCGGTCGGCGAGCCCGGATTCCATCTCGCGCAGCGCGGCGCGATGACGGCCGAGCTGTTCGTTCACGCGCTGGAGACGCGCGGTGTAGTCGGCGTGCACGCGGGTATAGATGTGCGCCGGCGTGATGGCGCGCTTCGCGTCGAGCGTGGCGAGCCACGACTCGAAACGCCGGCGCTCGGCGAAGAGCGCCGCGACCGCTTGTGCCGACTGTTGGGGCGATTCCGTCATGCCATCTCCATCCACCGCGCCTCATGCACCGCACCGAAGCCACGTCTGGCTTCAATGAATATATCCTAACTAAGACACTCCGCCCTTGCGAACGGTAACATACGACGGGCCTTGGAGTTCCGTAGCTATCTACGCGTCGATCCGGAAGACCAGTCGCCCGGCGACGACCGTCGCGATCGTGCGGCCGCGCAGTCGGCGGCCAGCATACGGAGTGTTCCGTCCCTTCGAGAGGAACGCGCCCGGCTCGACCGTCCATTCGCGCTTCGGATCGAACACCGTCACGTCGGCCACCGAGCCGGCGCGCAGCGTGCCGCCCGGCAGTCCGAACAAGCGCGCGGGACGCGTGGACATCCGGTCCACGAGCGTCGCGAAGTCGATGATCCCCGGCTCCACCAGCTCCGTGACCACCAGCGCGAGCGCCGTCTCGAGCCCCACGATCCCGAAGGGCGCGTCGGCGAACTCGCGTTCCTTGGCGTCGTAGTGATGCGGCGCGTGATCGGTCGCGATGAGATCGATCGTCCCGTCGCGGAGCGCCTCGCGCAGCGCCTCGACGTCCGCCATCGTGCGCAGCGGTGGGTTCATCTTCGCCGCCGTGTCGTACTCGCTCACCGCGTCCTCGGTGAGCGTGAGGTGATGCGGCGTGACCTCCGCGGTCACGCGCACGCCGCGTTCCTTGCCCCAGCGGATCAGCTCGACGCTCCCCTTGGTGCTCATGTGCGCGAGGTGCACGTGGCCGCCGGTGCGCCGCGCGAGCAGGATGTCGCGGATCACCATGATCTCCTCGGCTTCCGCGGGGATCCCGCGGAGTCCGAGGCGCGCGCTGAGATAGCCTTCGTTCATCGAGCCGCCATGCGCGAGCGTCGGTTCTTCACAATGATCGATGACGGGAATGTTGAACGTCTGCGCGTACTCGAGGGCCGTGCGCATGAGCTGCGCGCTCACGACGGGCTTGCCGTCGTCGCTCACCGCGATCGCGCCCGCACCCACCATCTCGCCGAACTCGGCGAGCGCTTCGCCTTTCTGCCCCACCGAGATCGCGCCGATCGGATACACGCGCGCCGCGCCCGTGCGCATCGCCTGGCGAATGATGAATCCCACCGCGGCCTGATTGTCGGTCACGGGATCCGTGTTCGGCATCGCGCAGATCGCGGTGAATCCGCCGGCCGCCGCCGCGCGCGCACCGGTCGCGATCGTCTCCACGTCCTCGCGACCGGGTTCGCGCAGATGACAGTGCACATCCACGAACCCGGGCGTGACGTACGAGCCGGTGCAGTCGATCACCTGCGCATCGTCGCCGCCCTCGATCGTTCCACCGGCGCGCGCGATCTTCCCGTCGATGATCAGCACATCGCCCGGCGCGTCGATATTCTGCGCGGGATCGAGGAGGCGCCCGCCTCTGAGCAGCAGAATGGGATTCATCGTTCGCCCCCGCCCTTCGCGGCTTCGGCGAGCTCCGGTTTGCCACCGGCGAGCAGGTAGAGCACCGCCATTCGCACCGCCACGCCGTTCGTCACCTGGTCGAGGATCACCGAATGCGGCCCGTCGGCGACGTCGCTGTCGATCTCGACGCCGCGGTTCATCGGGCCGGGGTGCATGATCACGAGATCGCGCGGCGCACGATCCAGCCGCTCGCGCGTCACGCCGAACACCCGGTTGTACTCGCGCAGCGACGGGATATAGCCGGCGGTCATCCGCTCGAGCTGCAGGCGCAGGATGTTCAGCGCCTGCGCCCACTCGATCGCCTCTTCGATGCGGCGGAACACGGTCACGCCGAACTCGCCGATCGCGCTCGGCATGAGCGACTTGGGACCGCACACCGCGACGTCGGCGCCGAGCTTCTTGAGGCCCCGAGATGTTCGACCGCGCGACGCGCGAATGGAGCACGTCGCCGCAAATGCACACGCGCAGCCCCTCGAAGCTCTTGAAGCGGTCGCGGAGCGTGAGCAGATCGAGCAGTCCCTGCGTCGGATGCTCGTGCGTGCCGTCGCCGGCGTTGATCACGTTGCTCTCGATCCGCTCGGCGAGGAATCGCGCGGCGCCGCTCGCGAAGTGGCGGATCACCACCATGTCGATGCGCATCGCCTCGAGGTTCCGCGCCGTGTCCACGAGCGTCTCGCCCTTGGAGACGCTGGAGCCCGAGGAGGCGACGTTCACCGTGTCGGCCGAGAGGCGCTTCTCCGCGAACTCGAAGCTGATGCGCGTGCGCGTGCTCGCTTCGAAGAAGAGATTGACGATCGTCTGGCCGCGCAGCGCCGGCACCTTCTTGATCGCGCGCTCGCTGATCTCCTTGAACGGCTCGGCGGTGTCGAGGATAAGGCGGATCTGCGCGGCAGTGAGGTGTTCGAGACCGAGGAGGTCCTTGCCGATCGGCGACGCCGCGCGGGCGCTCACGCTTCGGCTCCGCCGCGCACGAGGATCACGGCATCCTTGCCGTCGAGCTCCGAGACCATCACGTCCACGCGATCGCCGGCGTCCACCGTGAGTTTCTTGCCCACCACGTCGGCGTGGATCGGGAGCTCCCGGCCGCCGCGGTCCACGAGCACCGCGAGCGCGATACGCGCGGGGCGGCCGAAGTCGGCGAGCTCGTCGAGCGCGGCTCGAACGGTGCGTCCGGTGTACAAGACGTCATCGACAATGACCACACACTTCCCTTCCAGATCCCACGGCAGATCGGTGGGCCCCACGACCGGGCGCGGCCCCACGGTCTGCAGGTCGTCGCGGTACAGTGTGATGTCGAGCGAGCCGCGCGGCACGTCCGCTTTCTCGCTCTCGCCGATCAGCGCGCCCAGCCTGGCCGCGAGCTGCACGCCCCTTCGCTGGATGCCCACGATCACTAGATTATCCGAACCATCGTTCAGCTCGATGATCTCGTCCGCCATGCGGCGGAGGGTGCGGTCCAGCGCCTTGGCGTCGAGAACGGTCGTGGTCGAGTTTGGCATCGCGCCGCAATATATCCCGTGGGCGACGCCGAGACAAAAGGGCGCGAGGCCAAAGGGCATGTCCGATACGGTCCTGCATCTCATCGAACAGTTCGGATACGCGATCGTGGCGCTGCTCATCCTGGCGGAAGGGGTCGGGCTGCCGCTGCCCGGCGAGGCCGCGCTGATCATCGGTTCGGCGCTCGCGGCGACCACCGGGCGGCTCACGCTCGCGGGTGTCATGATCGCGGCGGCCGCCGGCGCGATCGGCGGTGCGGCCGCCGGTTACTGGATCGGCGCCTCACTCAGCGACGCGCGGTTGCACCGGTGGGCGTCGCGCTTCGGCGTCGCGCCCGCGCGCCTCGAGCGCGCCCGGGCCAGCTTCCGCGAGCACGGCGCGCGCACCGCCATCATTGGGCGCTTCGTCACCCTCCTGCGAATGATCGTGGCATTGCTCGCGGGCGCGAGCCGGATGCCGTTCGGCCGGTTCATGCTCTTCAGTTCGATCGGCGCACTCATCTGGACCGGCGTGTACGGGACCCTGGGCTACGTATTCGGCAGCGAACTGCCGTGGCTGCAGCATGTGCTCGGGCGCACCTCACTCATCATCCTGCTCGCGGTGATCCTGGTCGGGGCGCTGTTGTACGCGCGGCACCGCCGGCGCATGGAGCCGGCGCCATGATGCGGTGGCGCATGCTCGGCGCGTGGGCGACCGCGGCCACGATCGCGTGCGCCACCACCGCGGCCGCGCAGGCCGCAGCCCCGCGCGCGCGCGACACGACCTTCGGATGCACGGCCTGCCGCTTCCGCACGAGCGCGACCGCTTACACCGCCGCCGCCATGCGGGTAACGGGCGCCTGGCACGACTACTACGCCGCCATGGCCGCATACGAGTCCTGCATGGCGATGAGTCTCGCGGCCAACGCCGGCCGGTGCGGTGAGCTGCCCCGCCAGCCCGCCGGGAGCCCCTGCACCGCGCCGAGCGACAAGGGGATCGCGCTCTGCAACGCGACGATCCCGCCTGAACAACCGGGCGCGGAATTCGTCGCATTACCGGACAGCCTGTCGTCGATCGATCTGCGGCAGGCGGCGTTCACGTCGGCCGGGAGCGTGCGATATGTGTGGGATGCGTTGAAGGCCCGCGAGGAATTGAAACCGCACAAGCGCTCGCGCGACAGCCTGTCCGTCGCGCGGCGCCGGCACGCGACCGATAGCCTGCTCGACGCGCTCCAGGCAGTAGCCGAGCCGCCGCCGTTCGAGCAGCATGCCTCGAAGATCGCGCTCGACGCGGGCATCGCGCAGCTCAATCACGCCGCACTCTCGGACGATGCCGATGAGTACATCGACGCGCTGCGCTTCATTGCCTTCGCCGACAGTCTGCACCCATCGCCCGAATCCAAGTTCGTGATGGGCTTGATCACCTATCAGATCGGCGAGCACGCGCTGCTCGCCGCGTGGGAGATCCATAATTGCAGCGTGGTGCTGCTCGCGTCGGACGCGATCATGAAGTCGGACCGGTATCTCGCGCAGAATTCGATCGTCGCGCCCGAGAATGCGATCAAGCTGCGGCGCTCGCTCGTGCTCATGCAGAAGGATGCGACGGAGCTGGTGACGCGGCGATGTCTGTGAAGCTCGGCGGTCGGCTGTCGGCTGTCGCCGGCCGGTTGACAGTCCTGGTCGCGGTGGGCGTGGCATGCTCGAGTACGAGCAGCAACGCGGCGGCGTCGCGCACCTACCGCATGGGGTTCAACGACCAATCGCCGCGCGGCGATTCCGCGAGCTACGTGAACACGCTCAACATGTGGATGCAGCGGGCGGACGGCGCGATCATGCATCTCGCGCCGCCATGGACGGCGCTGCTCGCGGGTGCGAACGCCGATTCCATCGTGCTCACCGACCAGGCGTGGAAGGTCGGACTGTATCGCTCGCGCGGGTTCAGAGTGTGGATCACACTGGACGTGACGGATGGTCTGGACCGCACGGCCGAGGCGCCGGAATTGGTCGCGTTGGGGCGCAGCATCACCGAGCCGGCGGTGCAGCTACTGTACCGCAAGTACGCGATCGCGATCGATAGCATTCTGGGTCCCGACTATCTCGGTCTCGCGGCGGAGACCAATCTCATTCGCCTCGCGGCGCCCGCGAACGTGTACGCTGCGGTGGTGACGATGACGAACGACGCGGCGGCGGACATCCATTCGCGCGACGCGGCGAGGCCGCTGTATGTGAGCTTGCAGGTGGATGCCGCATGGGGCCGGCTGGGCGGCGCGAGCGGGACGTACATCGGCGTCGCGCAGGATTTCACCGACTTTCCGTTCATGAGCGCGGTGGGACTCTCGTCGTACCCGTATCTCGCCGGCTACGCCGATCCAGCGGACATCCCCGATGACTACTACTCGCGCATCGCGTCGGGGCACACTCAGCCGCTCATGGTGGTGGAAGGCGGCTGGAGCTCGGCGGCCGTCACGGGCGTCACCAGCGATCCGGCGAAGCAGGCCCGCTACATCACGCGACAGCAGACATTGCTCGCGAACGCCCGCGCGATCGGCGTGTTCCAGCTGGAGTTCGCGGATCTCGACACCACCGGACTGCATCTGCCGCCCACGTCGATCCTGCCGCTCTTCATCACGATCGGGCTCGTGAGCCCCGACCTGCAGCCGAAACCCGCGCTGGCGTCGTGGGACTCCGCGTTCGCGAAACCGCTGGCGCCGTAGCTCGGCCTACCGCACCGTCGCGCGCAGCGCCGTGAGCGCGAACCAGAAGATCGCCGACGACATCACGGCTTCCAGGATCGGCGCGACCATCGCGCTGCGCTCCGGACGGTCCACCGGTTTGAACATCACCACGACGTGCATCACCGCGAGCATCGCGAGGAAGGCGGCGTCCACGACGCACACCGCGACCTGCGCCGAGACGGTCGAGAGCCGCACGACGGTCACGATCGCGACCGCGCCCCACGCGAGATGCGCGAGTCCCACCTCGATGCCGGCGTCGCTGCGGCGCTCTGCAGCATCTCGCTCGCGAAGATACACACTCCGAACACGCCCACGCTGAGCAGCGCCACCCAGCGCAATCCACGAACCGGATTGATCTCGTTGTAGCCCAGCGCGAAGCCGATGAACGCGGCGGCGTGGCCGGTCCACATCAGGATCGACGACGCGCGGGCCGAGCGCGAGGCGTTCATTTCGCGATCACCGCGCCGACACACTCGATCTCCACGCGCGCGCCGATCGCGAGGCCGGAGGTGCCGAACGCGCTGCGCGCCGGCTTGTTCTCGGGAAAGAAGGTGACGTACACGGCATTCATCTGCGCCCATTCGCCAATGTCGGCCAGCATGACCGTGCACTTCACGACGTTATTCATGGATGAACCGTTCGCCTCGAGCAGCGCTTTGATCTGCTCCATCGCGGCCTTGGTCTCCGGGCCGATGCCGCCGGCCACCGGCTTCGTGCCGGTGCTGTCGACGCCGATCTGGCCCGAGAGGTAGACCATCCCGTTCACGATGACCGCCGCGGAGAACGGGCGCGCGGCGGGCCCGGGCGACTTCACGTACGTGGCGGCGGGGTGCGACATGCACGCGGCGAGCAGGGCGAGAGCGGCGAGGCATGGACGTTTGTTCATGGCGACTCGATAGCAAGAGGTGGGCCAGCGGATCGACTCCGCTAAGCTAGCGCGCCCAGGCTTCCGGCGATACAATCGAAATGTGCGACCACCCACTGCCGGGAGGAGTTCGTGGCCGACGCACCAGCTGAGATCAAGGAGATCCGCGCGGCGTTGCGCGCTTTAGCCGACCGGTTGGATCGTCTCGAACGATCACTAGCAAATAGAAGCAGCAGCGTCGCGGCGGCCCCTGCCGCGAGCACTACCTCGGTGCCAACGCCGGGCGAGATGTGGGAGGAGGCGATGCGCCGCTCGCGCGCCGCCGGCGCGGCCGAGTCCGCCGCCGGCGCGCCGCGCACCGTCCGCCCGTCCGCGTCCGCCGCGCTGCCGCCGAGCGTCGCGCGTTTCGCGCGCGAGACCTCGCAGATGGAATCCCGGATCGGCGCGCATTGGCTGAATCGCATCGGCATCGCGGCCATGCTCGTGGGCGTGGCCTATTTCCTCAAGCTCGTGTTCACGAACGGATGGATCGGGCCGGCGGGCCGCATCGCGATCGGCCTGCTCGCGGGGATCGGCGTGCTCGTCTGGAGCGAACGATTCCGCACGCGCGGCTATCAGTACTTCTCGATCGCGCTCAAGGCCGTCGGCATCGGCACGCTGTATCTGTCGCTCTGGGCCGCGTTCCAGCTCTACCATCTCATCCCGGGATCGGCCGCGTCGATCGCGATGATGATCGTGACGGGCTCCGGCATCGCGATGGCGCTCGCGCAGAACGAGGAGATCCTGGCGGCCCTCGCGTTGGTCGGCGGCTTCGCCACGCCCCTGCTCCTCTCCACCGGCGAGAACCACGAGCTGCAGCTCTTCTCCTACGTGGCGCTGCTCGACATCGCGAGCGCCGTGCTCGCGGCGCGGCGTCCCTGGCGCCGCCTCCTCGCACTCAGCTTCATCGGCACACTGTTCTTCTATACGGGCTGGTACTCGGAATTCTACGACGTCACGCAGTTCCTGCCGACGGCGGCGTTCGCGACGGTCTTCTTCCTGGTGTTCGCGGTCGCGCCGATCATCGCGCGTGCGCCGGGCGACGATCAGACGGACCTGCCGGCGTTCCCGGTGCTGCTCACGCTCGGCAGCGCGATCCTCTATTTCGCGCAGATCTACGTGATGCTCCAGGAGCCGTACCCGCAGGCCGCCGCGTGGGTCGCGCTCGCGCTCGCCGCATTCTACGTCGCGCTCTCGCGCACGCTCGCGGCTTCGCGCGCGAGCGCGCCGGTTCGCGCCCAGCTGCCAATGGTGCATCTCGCGCTCGCCGTGGGCTTCGTGACCATCGCGATCCCGATCCGGCTCGACGGTCACTGGATCACCATCGGCTGGGCGGTGGAAGCGGCCGCCCTGCTCTGGGTGGGCACGCGGATGCGCTCCGACCTCGTGGCCGGCCTGGGCGCGGCGGCGCTCGCGCTCAGCGTGGGCCGGCTGATCGCGGTGGACGATGTGCGCATGGAGACGCAATTCCTGAATGCGCGCCTCGCCGCGAACGCCGTGGTGATCACGATCCTCGCCGTGTTCGCGCACTATGGCGCGCGACGCGACGACGACAACAGCCGCAACGGCGCGCGCCTGGCCGTGGTGGTCATGAACTTCCTCGCGATCCTCGCGCTGTCGCGGGAGGTGAGCGATCACTTCGCGTTCGAGCGGTCGCACGCCACGTTCGACGCGAGCCTGCGCATGCAAGAGGGCTTCACGTACTCCGGACTCTGGATGCTGTACGGCGCGGGACTCATGACCGCCGGGTTCATGAAGCGCAACGCCGATCTCCGCTGGATGGCGCTCATTCTGATCGCGGTCACCATCGTCAAAGTGTTCGCCTTCGACATCTCGGAGCTCGACCGTGGCTATCGCGTCGTGAGCTTCATCGTGCTCGGCGCCCTGCTGCTCGGCGTCTCGTTCATGTACCAGCGCGGCTGGATCCAGATGCCGCACGACGAGGGTGAGGCACATCCATGAGACGAATCGTTTGGCTGCTGCTTATCGCGACGTTCGCGGCGCTCGATCCCGAGCCGAAGCTCGCGTTCTTCACGCGCGTACGCGACGTGGTCACCACCACGCCGGACGCGCAGAACTACCTGATCGTGGACGCCGACATGTGGGCGAACGCGCGCCCCGATCTCGCGGACGTGCGCCTCTACAGTGGAGATGACCAGGTACCGTACGCGCTCGCGGAAGCGCGCGGCGGCGCCCTGCAGGTGGAGTCGCCGGTGAAGGTGCTCAACGTGTCGAGCCGCGGCGACCATACGGAGTTCGATCTCGATCTGGCCAAGATCCCGGAATACAACCGCATCACGCTCTCACTCTCGGCGAGAGACTTCGTCGCGTCGGCATTCGCCACCGCGGGCAATGCGCCGGGCGCGCAGGCGGCGGGCGCGACGTGGCCGGCGCCTTCCACGCTGTTCGATTTCTCGCGCGAGCATCTCGGCGACAACTTCACGATCGCCGTGCCCCCATGGACGTTCCGCTACGTGCACGTACGCCTCACGCCCGGCATCCGGCCCGATCAGGTGCGCGGCGCGACGGTGTCGCTGGTGCAGGCGCGCGACGCCAAGTGGACCGACGCGGGACAGTGCGGAGCGCCGGAGCGCCGCGGGCGCACCTCGATCATCAAGTGCGTCGTTCCCCTTCGGGCGCCGCTGGATCGCGTGATGTTCACGGTGCCGCTGCCGCAGGTGAACTTCCGGCGGCTGGTGACGATCGGAATGGACAGCGGCTCCGCGCTCGGTGCGTCCGTTATCACCCGCGTACGCATGACGCGCGGCGGCCAGACCGCGATCTCCGAACAATTGGCGGTGAGCGCCACGAACGACTCGACCGGGCACCTCACGCTCACGATCGACAATGGGGACGACCCACCACTCCTGATCGCGGGCGCACAGCCGCAGGTCTTGCAGCGCCGAGTGTACTTCGATCCGCCCGCGCGCGCCGGCCTGAAGCTCTACTATGGTGATGCGCGGTTGATGCCGCCGCGCTACGACTTCGCGAATTTCTTCCACCAGGACACGAGCGCGGCGCTCGCGACGCTGGGCCCGCCGTCGGCGAACGCCGCCTACACCGGACGGGGCGACGAGCGCCCGTGGACCGAGCGCCACGCCGCGGTGCTCTGGATCGCGATGATCGTGGCGGTCGCGGGCATCGGCGCGATGGCGCTCGCGGGGCTCCGAAGCGCCGAACGTCCGCGCAGCTAGCCGTCCAGCTCTCCGTCCTCGGCTAACCGCGCGAGCTTGCGCTGGCGCATCCGGTCGCGCCAACCGAGCGCGAGCGGGTCCACCACCTTTACGACCACGCCCGACATGAACGCGGTGCCGCGCACGCGGATCATCGGCGCATCGACCAGCGCCGCCAATGGCACCTTGGACTTGAGTTTGAACTCGCCCATGATGGGATGGCCCTCGACCTGCACGCGCAGGTTGTGCGGCACGAGGATCGTGACCTGCCCCATGACCGCCACGACCTCGATGTCCGACGCGCCGGCGCCCAATTGCACGTGGGACAGGTCCAGCACGGCCTCGCCCATCACCGCCACGACGCGGAAGAGCCGGGGCATCACCCACTCGCCGCTGCGACCAACGGTGGACATGACCGACGTGACACCCGCGCGCTCCGGGATGTAATCGTCGGGGATCATCACTGGCCCCGAGAGCGCGGCCGGCACGTGCGATGGGGGATTGGTCACGATAGGGGAACGATAACTCCGGACGCGAGGTTTCGACCAGTTCACCGCGGGCGCGAGTGGTGAGCGGATGCATTCGTGGAGTATGATTGCTCCGGTCGCACACTTCACGCGAGAGGAATGTCATGGGTCCCGTCGAGATCAGCCTCGCGATGTTCGCATGCATCTTCGGCGGCGCAGTGGCCGGCATGTTCGTGCGCGCAGCGCTGCCGGGGGAACATCTCCAGAGCGACTCGCGCGATTCGATCAAGGTCGGGATGGGATTCGTCGGCACCATGGTCGCGCTCGTCCTCGGCCTGCTCGTCGCGTCGGCCAAGAGTTCCTACGACACGCAGGGGAACGAGCTCACGCAGATCTCGGCGAACATGGTGCTGCTCGATCGCGTGCTCGTGCACTACGGCCCGGAGAGCGCGCCTGCACGCGCCATGCTGCGCGATGCGGCGGAGACGTTCCGGCAGCGCCTCTGGACGCCGCAAGGCGCCAGCGCGTCCGCGAATACCGCGGCGTCGAGCAAGGGCGATGCGCTCTTCGACCAGATCGAGGCGCTGCAGCCGAGAGATGACACGCAGCGGACGCTGAAGTCGCAGGCATCCGGCATCATGCTCGATGTGGGCCGCACGCGGTTTCTGATGTACGAGCAGAGTGTGACGGGCGTATCGATGCCGCTCGTCGTCATGCTCATCGTGTGGCTCACACTCATTTTCATCAGCTTCGGACTCTTCGCGCCACGCAATTTCACGGTCGTCGGCAGCTTCTTCGTTTCGGCACTCAGTGTGGCGGGCGCGCTCCTGCTGATCCTGGAGATGTACTCCCCGTTCGCCGGATTCATTCAGATCTCGCAGGCGCCTCTTCTGGCAGCCATCGCCGTACTCGGTCGGTAGTCACGCTGCCCCATCTATCACCAAGAATTGCGGCGAATAGCTCCTAGCGCGATGGAATGATGGCTACTATCACGCCCAGGCTGATTCTGGTCACATTTTAGAATCGCAAAACGCCCGACGAATGGCGGCATGCGATATGCGCAGGCATGGCTTCCAGCGTGGCAACGTACCGAAGTGCCTTCCCGTAAAGGACTTAGGCGAACCACGGCACGCTGGCCTCCTTCCTGCCATATGTAAGGCCAACGCGTTCCGTTGGATCTCACTGCCGCGCTCGTCGCGGTTCACTATCTCAGGAGAAAGTCACCATGCGCTCCACCGCCAAGAAGGGCTTTACGCTGATCGAGCTTCTGATCGTCGTGGTCATCATCGGCATTCTGGCCGCGATCGCGATCCCGAAGTTCGCCAACACGAAGGAGAAGGCCTACGTCGCGTCAATGAAGTCGGACCTCCGCAATATGGCGACCGCGCAGGAGAGCTACTTCGCCGACAACCAGACGTACACCACGGTGCTCGCGAACATGAACTTCACGGCGTCGCAGGCGGTGGTTGCGACCGTGACGGATGCGAAGGGCACGGGTTGGGCGGCGAACACGTCGCACCCGGCGACCGCGATCACGTGTGAAGTCGGTTTCGGTTCGGACTCGATCGCCGGCGTCGGCGATGGCGTGATCAAGTGCCAGTAGTTTTCACGCTCTAAGAACGCTCAACGGGCCCGGCGATCTGCCGGGCCCGTTTTGCGTTCCGTAACTACAGACTGTCGGCTGTTGGCTGTCGCCGGCGAGAATAGGCGACAGCCGACGGTCGACAGCCTGCAGTTAGCAGTAAGTCGTTCAGCATCCCCCGCCATCGCTGCCGAGCGTGACCTGGACGGGATGAGACGCGCGCGTCGGCACCGGAGCCGCCCCGGCCGTCGAGGCCGAAGACGGAGGTGGAGGTGTTGAAGGTCCCCTGAAGGCCTGAAGGGAGGCGTAGGGGAGAGTCAGCCGCTGCGTTCCATCGACGCAGAGCGCCACGCTCGAAGTCCCGATCTTCCGGAGTCGATAGTCGTGATAGCTCTGGCCGGTGTTCGTGAAGAAGTTGATGAGTCCCAGGATGGACCATTGGCCATTGTTGTTGTTGAAGCTCGCGAACTCCACTCGATTGCTCGCGAGACCGATGAACACCTGCTTCCCGCCGGTCGGTTCCGCGAATCCGAAGACGAGCTGCACCGTATTATTCTGATTCACGCTCACCCGCGCCCTGATGTCCATGAACGCGGAGCCGGTGCCCATAGAGTCGTGGCGCGCGTAGTAGGTCGCCTGTGCGTTGGACGGACCGTCAATGTCGAGTTCGGTCGCGGGATCCACGTCGTGACAGCGAAGCTTCCGACCGGCCCCGTGAACGCCTTCCATACCGGCTTCGCGTTCACGTTCGGCAGCGTGTCCAACGTGGCGTCGTACGTGACCTTCAGCGCTGAGTCCTGCGGCGGCGGCCAGGCGGCGCTCACCATGAGCGTGAAGAAGAAGGCATGCACGGTGTCGGTGACGCCCGGGTTCCAGCTGCTCGTCTTGAACAACCAGACGATCCGATTCGTCGTGTCCTTCCCCGCGGCGCCGCCCGAGTATGCCGATGGCCGGTTGCGGTAGTAGAAATATTTCTGGCTCGCGGCGGTGAAATTCGCGGTGCCCGACTGATTGCTCACGCTCACCGCGCAGCCGACGCACGGCACCGGCAGCGACACGTTCGGCGCCACGGTGAAGAAAGCGAAGACGCCCGACGTGTCCGGGGCCGCGGCCTGTCCGTAGTTCGAGCCGATCGCGAACGCCTGCCGATTGCGCAGCTCTACGTGGGTGAACCAAGTGCGGCTGCCCGCCGGGCCGACGCCCACCACATTGTGCAAGCTGTCCACCACGCCGAGCACGTCGATCGTGACGCCTTGTTGGCCGTAGATCGCGGGGCTGATCTTCGCGTCCGTGACGCCCGCAATGCTGCCGGAGAGCGGAACGAACGTTGTGGTCATCGCATTGCCGCTGATCATGCCGTTGACGAACCCGAGCACGGGCGTCGGCGGCGCAGTAAGAGGAGCGGAAGGTGCCGGCTCGCTGCACGCCGCAGCGAGCAGCAGGAGCGCTGGCGTCAGTCTGGTGTGAGAGGACATATGAAACCTCCGAGGCTGCTTTGCATCCAGTCGGTACTGCCGACTGGGACGTTAGACTGAGACTGAGAATGCGGGAGTCGCTGTATTCTAAGTCTATAGTCTCAGTCTGTAGTTGACGTCCCCGCCGGACATCCGTATTTCTAGGACGTCGACCCCCGCACTCGGTGAGGCAGAGCCATGCACAAGTACATCCTCGGCGCACTCGGGCTGCTCGTGGCGGCCGCACCGGCTGTCGCGCAGAAGAAGAAGGTCGCCGTGCTCCGGTTCAACGATGCTTCCGTGCAGCAGGCCGTGCAGGCGATGGGCGGCTCGAACCAGGATGTGGGCACCGGGATCGCCGACCTCCTCATCCAGAAGCTGGTGGAGGATGGGAAGTATTCCGTCGTCGAGCGCGCCGCGCTCGAGAAAGTGGGCGCCGAGCAGAATCTCACGCAGGGGCAACTGACGGATCCCGACGCCGCCGCGAAGATCGGGCGGCTGCTGAACGTGGACTTCATCATCATCGGCAGCGTCAACCAGTTCGGCGCCGAGACGAATCAGACCACGCTGGGCGGCGGGAGCAATCTGAGCGTGAAGGGGTTCGGGATCGGCGGCGTGTCGAGCACGAACTCCAAGGCGGTGGTGGAGATCACGGCGCGCATGATCGACGTGTCGAACGAGGAGGTCGTCGCGGCGGCGACGGGCAAAGGGGAGAGTTCGCATTCCGGCGGCGTGAGCCTGCAGGGGACGTCGAACAGCAAGGCGGGGGGCGGCACGCTCGACATGACGGGCTCGGACTTCACGAGCTCACTGCTGGGCGACGCGACGCACAAGGCGGTGAATCAGGTGGGCCTGCAGCTGGATACGAAGGCCGCATCGCTGCCGGTGCACGCGGTGAAGATCAACGCGATCGTGGCCGATGTCAGCGGCAACACGCTCATCCTGAACGTGGGCAGCACCGCCGGCGTGAAGGTGGGCGACGAGTTGGTGATCAGCCGCGCGGTGCGCACGGTGAAGGATCCCGCGACGGGCGCCGTGATCAAGACGGTGACCGAGAAGATCGGCATGGCGAAGGTGACCGAAGTGGACGAGACTTCCGCGACAGTCACGCTCACGCCGGGCACGAACGGCCCGCCGAAGGTCGGCGACATGGCGGTCACGCCCTGATGTCGGAGCGCTCCACGAACGTCTTCCCGCGGCGCACGCCGTCGGTCAGCTGGGAAGCGATCGACCGTGAGGAGGCGCTGCTGCGCGTGAGCGACCGCGAGGTGGTGCGTGTGAACGCGGTGGGCGCGCGGCTCTGGGAGCTGGCCGATGGCACGCGGTCGCTCGCGTCGATCGCGCACGAGATCACGGTGGAGTTCGACGTGACCGACGAGCGCGCTCTGGCCGATGCGAAATCGTTCGTGGCCGAGTTGTGGGAACTAGGCGCGATCGATCTTTCGGAGCGCGACGCCGCGCCCTAGAAACGCTGCGTCGGTGCGTTCTCGGGCGGCGGGAGCGATCGCAGGTACGCGATGATGTCCCAGATGGCGTCCGGGGCGAGCGTGCCGCCGAACGCCGGCATGCCCTTGGGACGCCCGAAATAGATCGACGCGAAGACCTCGGCGTCGGTGCCGCCGTAGCGCCAGCGGCCGTCGATGAGACTCGGCCCCACCCAACCGGTCGCGCCACCGCCGTGACAGCCATCGCAGTTCATCGCGGTGAACAACTTCGCGCCGCTCGCCGCCGTGGGCGTCGACGTCGCGCGCGGGAATGGGAACGGCAGATCGGGCGGCTTCACGCCGCCGGCGTAGATGCGGTCGGTCTGCAGCACGTCGCTGGAAGACGCGTGCGGCGCGGCCGCATCCTTCTTCGCGCAGGCGACAGCGGCGCCGAGGAGCGCGATCGCGATGAGCGTGTTCTTCATGGCTGGAGCGCGAAGAGGTAGACGATGCCGCCCTGGCTCGTGCGGCGCGCGAGGTCCTTCACGAATGGCGCCGCGTCGCGCACGTCGGCGGGATCGTCGCTCCGCACGTCGCCCGAGAGCAGGAACCAATCGCCGCCGATGCCCGCGTACACGGCCACATACTGTTTTCCGTCGGGGCCGCGGTAGGTGATCGGATTGCCGACGATCCCGGAGCCGACCTTGAATTTCCAGAGCACCGCGCCGCTGCGCGCGTCCACGGCCTTGAACCAGCCGTCGAGCGTGCCGTAGAACACCACGCCGCCGCCCGTCGCCACGACGCCGCTCCACACCGGGTACCGCTCCTTGATCTCCCACACTTTCTTCCCGCTGGCCGCATCCCAGGCGATGAACGCGCCCATATGGCCGCCCGCGCCCGCGTAGTACGGCGAATTCGCGCCAATGTACGGCGTGCCGGCAATGTGCGTGACCGGCGTCGCCGCGTAGTCCATGCACATATTGTTCGTGCTCACGTAGAACAGTTTCGTGAGCGGCGAGTACGCGACCGGCGCCGCCGGCGTCTTCCCGCCCTCGAGCGTGGGACAGATGTGCTTCACGTTGCCGCGGCTCGCGCCGGTGAGCTTCGTCGAATCGAGCACCGGGCGGCCCGTCGCGAGATCGATGCGCTTCGCCCAGTTCGTCTCGACGAACGGCTCGGCGACCAACACTTCACCGGTCGCGCGATCGAGCGTGTACGCGAATCCGTTCTTGTTGAACTGCACGAGCGTGTGACGGAGCTTGCCGTTGATCTCGAGGTCCACGAGCACGAGCTCGGCGGTGGCGTCGAAATCCCAACTGTCGTGCGGTGTGAACTGATACGCCCACGCGATGGATCCGTCGGAGGGACGGCGCGCGATCACGCTCGCGGTCCACTTGTTGTCGCCGGGCCGCTGCTCCGGATTGTACGGCGCGGGATTGCCCACGCCGTAGTACACGAGATCGAGCTGTGCGTCGAAGGAGAACCATCCCCACACCGGCGCGCCGCCGTGCATCCACGAATCGGTGCCCCACGTGCTCGTTCCGAGTTCGGCGCCCTTGTCATAGAAGAACTTGGAGGAGCCGGGTTTGGAGAGCGTGATGCTGTCGGGACCCATGTTGTACGCGGTCCAGACGAGCTTGCCACTCGCGAGATCGAGCCCCTTGAGCCAGCCATGGATGCCGAACTCGCCGCCCGACGGTCCCACGATCACACGGTCGCCCACGACGAAGGGCGCCATCGGCGTCGTCTCACCGTTCTTCAGATCGGCGACCTGCGTATTCCAGAGCTCCTTGCCGCTCTCCGCGTCGATGGCCACGGTGTGCCCATCGAGCAGGTTGTAGATGATCTTGTGGTCGGCGTAGAACGCGCCGCGGTTCACGGCGTCGCAGCACGCGATGCCGATCGCGTTGGGCGACACCGCGGGCCGGTATTTCCATTTGAGCGGATACCCTTCCTGCGTGAGGTCGAACGCATACAGCACGTTCGGCCACGGCGTGACCACGTACATCGTGTTGTTCACGACGAGCGGCTGTCCCTCGTGCCCGCCGAGCACGCCGGTGGAGAAGGTCCAGACGTTCTGGAGTTTCTTGACGTTGGCGGGCGTGATCTGCGCGAGATCGCTGAAGCGCGTCGACGCGTAGTCGCGCGCGGGCATGGTCCAGTCGCCATCGCGCTGCGCGCCGGCCGGCGCCGCCGCCAGCACGGCGAGCAGCGCCACGCAACGCGCGCGCACGATCATTCCTTGTACAGGTACGCGCCCACGTTGGCCGCGAGCATGATTTCGACGAATCCCCATGGGAGCGAGATCATCAGGACGCGCGACGAGAAGAAGCCCATGACGAGCATCCCCACCGCGCCGTAGAGATACGCGAAGAAGAACACGGTGGCGCCGGCGAGCGACGCCGTCTTGGGGCCGGGGCCGAACCGCGGGCGGATTGCGGCGTACAACCATACGGTGACAATGCCGAGCATGAAGCAGAGGAAGACGAATACACCGATCGCCGATCCGCCGACGGGCGGCAGTCCCATCCTGGCGAGCTGCGACGCGAGGTCCGCGCCGAGGACCACCGTATTGAGAATGGTCTCACTGATGTTGAGCACGAGCCCGGCGGCGAGACCGCCGATGATGACACGGCCCATGTTGATCTTGCCCATCGACGGCCTCCGTTGAGGAACGGGGCGAATGTGGCTCTACGAACTGCACACTGCAAGAGCGGGCGCTAGGCGCGCGGCGCTAGACTGCACGCTGAATCCACGCCCGCGATGGGACGTAGTGCTCATCGCCGATCACCGGAGAATCGAACCGTGCTTGGAACTCTTCTTCTTCTTGCGGCCACCGTCGGATCCGACTCCCTGTCCTCGTGCTCCGTGGTGCTCGACGGGATGGCGGCGAAGGCGGAGGCGAACTATGCGGGGTTCGTGCTCGAGGTGAAGCGGTCGCGGCGGCGCCCGCAGTACGACTCGACGCTCGCGGCGCTGCGCGTGCGCGCGGCAGCGGCGCAGGGCGACGATTGCTACTTCGTGCTGAACGCCTACGCCGAGCAGTTCCACGATCCGCATGTGTTCGTGTTCCAGCAGACGTATCTCGACACGCTCGAGATCGCGAAGCGCGCGGCGACGCCGGGGTTCATCGAGCGGGTGCCCGTTTCCGAGGATACGCTGCGCCGCTATTTCGCGAAGAACGCGAAGCATCTCGATCCAGTGGAGGGGATCTGGAGAGGACGGCGCGCTGCGCGTCGCGGTGATCCCTGCTCCGTCGGGCGGCGCCGGGCATTTCGTGGCGGTGGTGCTCACGCCGGACAGCGCGACGTGGCACGCCGGCAATGTGCGGGCGCGCTTCACGCGCCGCAGCGACGCGAAATACGATGGCACGCGTGTGGAGCGCGAACCTCTCGAAGCGGTTCACCACCGCGCACATCCACAAGCACACGTTGCTGCGGTTCGATCCGGGAATGTGGGCCAAGGAATTCCCGGTGGCGGCCGCAGATTCCGGGCTCGTGTCGCTCGAGCAGCCCGAGTTCGCGACGCTCACGTGGCGCGGCAGCACGGCCGTGCTCTCGATCCCATCGAACGATCCCACGTACCGGGAGGCGCTCTTCGCGATCGTGGACAAGAATCGCGACGCGATACTCCGAGCGCCGCGGATGATCATCGACATCCGCGGCAACGAGGGCGGCTCGTCGTGGGTCACCGACACCGTGCTGCCGCTGATCATGAGCACGGAGAAACGGCCGGCGCACGTGCCGCCCGACGCGCCGCAGATGCTCTCGTCGCCCGACAACATCAAGTACGTCGAGCAGCGCTCCGGAGAACATCTCCGGCGACTCGACGTCGATCGTGCGCGTGCTCTCGCGACTCGCGGCGAGCCCCGGCGGGCTCGTGCCGCTCAGCGATGACCTCGACCGCCTGCGCGACTCGACGGATTCCGTGAGTCGCATCAAGCCCGACAGCATGTGGGTGGACACCGTGGAGCGCGGCCCCTCGCGCGTCGCGGTGCTCATCGATGGCGGCACCGTGAGCGCCGCGGAAGTATTTCTGCGCGAGGCGCGGCGCAGCATGCGCGTGATCGTCTACGGGCAGAACACCGCCGGCGCGCTCGACTACATGAGCGTGACGATCGTGCGCGTGGGCGACACCGGCAAGCGCTGGTACCTCGGCTACCCCGTGATCACCGCGCGCCCCGATCTCCCGTACATGGGCATGCGCGGCACCGGCATCCCGCCGGACGTGCACGTGGACTGGTCGCGCACGCCCGACGCGATCGGGTGGGTGGACGCCGCGCTGGCGAAAGCGAAGTACTGACCGCTACCGCAGCGTGGTGACCAGGAACGTGTAGGTCACCGCCCAGAAAGTGGCCTGCTGCTCCGGCGTGTCGCCCGCGCCATGGCCGCCCTCGGTGTTCTCGAAGAAGAGCACTTTGTGTCCCTGCGATTCCATGAGCGCCGCCATCTTGCGCGCGTGCACCGGCCCCACGCGATCGTCGGCGGTGGTGGTGGTGAACAGCACGGGCGGGTACTGCTTGGTGGCGGACACGTTCTGATAGGGCGAGTACTTCGAGATGTACGCCCACTGCTCGGGGATCTGCGGGTCGCCGTATTCGCCGATCCAGCTTGCACCGGCCTGCAGCTTGGTGTAGCCGTACATGTCGAGCAGCGGGACCGCGGAGACCACGGCGCCGAACAGCTCCGGCTTCTCGGTGAGCGCGACACCAACCAACAGGCCGCCGTTGCTGCCGCCGTTGATGCCGAGGTGCGCGGCGGAGGTGATCTTGCGCGTGATGAGATCCTGCGCGACCGCGAGGAAATCATCGTACGCGCGCTGGCGGTTCTCCTTGAGCGCGGCGCGATGCCACGCCGGACCGAACTCGCCGCCGCCGCGAATGTTCGCGAGCACGAGCACGCCGCCGCGCTCGAGCCATGCGGCGCCGGTGGTGGCGCTGTAGTTGGGCAGCGACGACACCTGGAAACCGCCGTACGCCCGCAGCAGCGTGGGATTGTTCCCGTCCCTCGCGAGTCCCTTCTTCATCACGATGAAGTACGGTACCTGCGTGCCGTCGGCGCTCGTCGCTTCGAGCTGCGTCGTCTCGAGGCCGTTGGCATTGAAGAGCGCCGGCAGCTGCTTCACCATCGTGCTCTTTCCCGCCGGCGACACGGCGTAGAGCGTGGTGGGACTCAGGAAGCTGTCGTAGCTGAAATAGAATTCGTCGCTCACGGGATCGGTGCTGCGCACCGACACGTTGCCGAACGATGGCGCGGGGAGCCGCGCGCCGGTCCACTTGCCATCGTGGAACGCGTAGCGATGGAGTTCGGCGTTCACGTTGTTGAGCAGCGATACGAGCACATAATCCTTCGTCGTGGAGAAGCCGTCGATCGCGATCTTATCGGTGGGCGCGAGGATGGTCGTGAAGTCGCGCTTGCCGGCGAAGAAGTCGTTCGCGCCGATGCTGAGCAACGCGCCCTCGGCGTATGTATTGCCGCTCACCGTCCAGGGCGTGCGCAAATAGACAATGAGCCGATCGCCGACGAAGCCGTAGTCCGCATCCTGCGGGATCTCGAGCAGCACGAGCTTCCCGTCGCGGAGCACGCGGTTCACCGTCGTGAAGAAGGTGATCCCGTTGTTGATGACAGGGATCGTGTGACCGCCCGCGTAATTCGCGCCGACGAAGACCCACACGTCCGTGGTCTTCCCCTCGAAGAGCGTGGTCGCGGCGCTGAGCGGTGTGCCGCGCTTCCAGAGCTTGGCGATGCGCGGGTAGCCTGAAGTGGTCATGCTGCTGTCGCCGAAGTCAGTGGAGACGAGCAGTGTGTTCTGATCCTGCCACGCGGTGCTGCTCTTTCCCTCCGGCAGGTGGAATCCGTCCGCGACGAAGCGCCGCGTGTTCGCGTCGAACTCGCGCACCTCCACGGCGTCGCCGCCGCCGCGCGAGAGGCTCACGAGGCAATGCCGGTATTCGGGCGGCAGGCAGTTCGCGCCCTTCCAGGCCCACGTGGCGTTCTCCGCCTTCGAGAGCGCGTCGACATCGATGATCGTCTCCCAGGTGGGAGCGGCGGTCGCGTACGAGGCCGACGTGGTGCGCCGCCAGAATGCCGCGCGGGTGCGTGCTGTCCTGCCAGAAGTTGTAGAGGTACTTGCCCATCTGATCGGGATAGGCGATGCGCTTGTTCGAGCTGAGCACCTGCAGGATGCGCCGATAGAGCGAGTCATAGACCGGGGCCGCCTGCAGCGCGGCGAGCGTCGTCTTGTTCTGCGCCTCGACCCACGCCATGGGCTTGGCGCCGCGCACGTCGGAGAGCCACGCGAAGGAATCGGCGGGCGCGGGCGTTTGCGCGCGCGCGATGGATGCGGCGGCGAGAGCGAGCGAGACAATGGCGAAGCGGTACAGGCGCATGCGGAGATCCCGGAGGAAGTGTGCGACCAATCTAGCGCTCCTCGCCGCCGACAGCGACTTGGCGTATCGTTGGAGCGCCGCCGGCCGGCGGCTTCACCCGATCGGAGATCCGCCCATGTCGCGTCGCCTCGTTCTCGCCGTCGCGCTGCTCGCTTCGGCCGCCCGGTCGCCCGTGAGTGCGCAGAACAAGTTCACGCTCGACCAGTTCGCGAAGATCGTCGGCGTCTCCTCGCCTGACGTGTCGCCGGATGGCAAGACGGTCGTGTTCGTCGTCTCGCGGCCGAATTTCACGACCGACAAGAACGAGGCCGATATCTGGGCAGTGGACATCGCCGGCGGCGCTCCACGCGCGCTCACCGCGCGGCACGCGGCGCACGATCCGCACTGGAGCCCGGACGGAAAGACGATCGCGTTCATCGCCCCCGACTCCGCGATGCACGGCCAGATCTGGCTCCTCCCTGCGGCCGGCGGTGAAGCGCGCCAACTCACTGTTTCGCCGACGGGCGTGAACATGTACTCCTGGCGTCCGGACGGCGGCGCGATCGCCTTCGCGGCGGACGACGAGTCGCCCAAGAGGACCGGCGAAGCGAAGTATCTCACGACCTTCACCGTGGGCGCGCAGGACATGTTCCTCACGAAGCCGCTCACGCCACAGCACATCTGGCTGGTGTCCACCATCGGCGGCGAGGCGAAGCGGCTCACGAGCGGCGCATGGACGCTCGAGTTCGTGCTCCCGCCGGGCAGCCCGCCGTCGGGACTGAGCTGGAGTGCCGATGGCGCGCGCATCGCGTTCGCACACGTGCCCGCGCCCGAGAGCGGAAAGCTCGATTCCGTGAGCGTGCGCATCCTCGACGTCGCGACGGGAACCATCACGCCGCTCACCAGCGCGCGCCGCTTCGAGAACAACCCGGTGTATTCGCCGGACGGCAAGATGATCGCCTACTGGCAGCCGCGCGACGGGAACGGCGAGGCGGGATGGGTGAACGAAGTGCACGTGGTGCCGAGCGCGGGCGGCACGGGCAAGAGCATCACGCGCGCGATCGACCGGAATCTGTACGGTGCGGAATGGACGGCGGACAGCAAGGCGCTCGTCGTGGCGGGGAACGACCGCACGAGCGTGGGCGTGTGGGTGCAGCCGGTGGACGGTTCGCCGGCGAAGCGCCTCGAGTTGGGCGACCTCGTCGTGAACGGCGCGTTCGGTTACGAGCTCACCGTCGCGAAGACCGGTGCGATCGTGTTCGTCGCCACGAGCGGCGGACGGCCATCCGAACTCTACGCGATGATCTCGCCCTCGGGCACGCCCAAGCGCCTGACCGACTTCAACGCGTGGGCGACCAATGTCGCGTGGGGCGCGATGGAGCGCGTCACCTGGAAGGGACCGAACGGATTCGACGAGGATGGGACGATCACACTGCCACCCGGATTCTCGCCGTCGGGCAAGTATCCGCTCGTCCTGCTCATCCACGGCGGCCCCACGAGCGCATCGAAGCTGAGCTTCAGTTCGCTCGCGCAGTTGATGGCGGCCGAAGGCTGGGTCGTGTTCTCGCCGAACTATCGCGGCAGCGACAATCTGGGCAACGCGTATCAGGCGGCGATCGTCGGCGACGCCGGGTCCGGGCCCGGGAAGGATGTGATGGCCGGCGTCGCGATGCTTCGGCAGCGCGCCTACGTGGACAAGGCGCGCACCGCCGTCACCGGCTGGAGCTACGGCGGGTACATGACGAGTTGGCTGCTCGGGAATTATCCGTCCGAATGGAAGGCCGCGATGGCGGGCGCGCCGGTCACCAACTGGGAAGACATGTACAATCTGGGCGACGGCAACATCGCGATCCGGTACCTCTTCGGCGGTTCGCCATGGACGGGCGGGCGTGAGAAGGCCTACCGTGAGCAGTCGCCGATCACCTATGCGCGGAACATCACCGCGCCGACGCTCGTGATGTCGAACATGGAAGACTTCCGCGTGCCGCCGTCACAGGCATTCGCGCTCTACCGCGCGATGAAGGACAACGGGGTGGAGACGCAGTTCGTGGGATTCGTCGGGCGTGCGCACGCGTCGGGCGACCCGGTGAACGCGAAGGAGCGCGCGCGGTTGTGGGTGGAGTGGGTGCGCGATCACATCGGGGGGACGACGACGGTTCATCCTTAGCGGTCCTCGGCGCATCGGCCATCGGCGATCGGCACGGCGTGTGCAAGGTGAGGCGTATCGCGCGTCCCTTCGTCGGGCCGCGAAATGGAGAATCGGCATGAACGCTCGGGCGATCGTCGCATTTGTCGGAGTGCTGGGCATCGAAGCACGGGCGGGAACCGCACAATCCACCGATGCCATAGGCCCGGTGAGCTTCGAGTTGTCGGAGATGCGCGGCGCTCCGGGCCGCGCACCGGTCATGCGCTTCGTCTTCGAAACGGTGGAGATCCATCAGTGCGCGACGCTCGACGTGAAGCTCAGCGTGAGCGGCAGCGCGATCGTGCTCGGACCGTTCACCGCACGCGCGCTCACGGGTCCCTGCCCGCCCACGGTCACGCCGGCGATGGGCCGCAAGGAGGTCGCGCTCGCGAACGGGAGCTATTCGCTCAGCGTCGTGAATCGTGATACCAGCACGTTCCGCGTGGAGATCACGGACGCACGCATCACCATCACTCGCGTGCGCGCGTCGGAGATGGCGATGCCTTCGGTACGCGGCGGTAATGCGCATCGAGCCGAACACCTTCGCGCTCACCTGCGGATCGCCGCGCGAGACCGCGGATTTCTGTCCGGGCATCGTCGAGGCGCTCTCCGGTATCGCAGGGATCACCGCGGTCGACGTGGCCGCCGACGTGCACGGCTGGCAGCAGCAGGCCAACGGATTCTGGGTGAACGAGCCGACGCGCTACTTCCACTATGCGAACGCGACGGCGCTCACGAACGCGCAGGGCCTGCTCGCCTCACGCGCGTACTCCCTGCAGAAGAACTCCGGCTATGGGCTGGCGATCGCGATCTGGGACGGGAACACCTTCGTCCCGTGAGCGCGCACATGACCGCTAGGGATTCATGCTCCCGCTCAGCATCATGTGCGCCTTGGGCGTGCCCGGGAACATGATCCACGGGCCGGTCGCCAATGGCACGGCGGAGAGTCCGGTGCTCGCTTCGGTCGCAAAGGGCATGTAGAGCACCAGCAGCATCTGCGCGCCGGTCACTTTGTTCGTGGCACGGTCCCAACTCGAGTCGCTGCCGAAGATCTGATACAGCATCGCCTGCTTGGGCATCTTGAGCTTGCCGCTCTTCACCTCGGCGAAGCGCACACTATCGACGCCGGCGGTGGTCTTCACGCCCTGCGCCCGCAGCTGGCGCCCGCGCGCCATGAACGCTTCCATGCCGTTCTGGTAGCACGCCGCGTGGAATTCCTTCTCAATCGCGAACAATGCGAGACACGTCATGCCGTTCGATCCCTTGCGGATCACTTCCAGTTCATCCGCGGTGCGATAGCCCATCACGGTCGCGGAATCGCGCATGGTTTTCGGGAGCGGGAGCACGGCCGCCGCGATCTGCTGCTGCACGGTAGGCAGCGGCGCCGCCGCAGTCTGCGACCACGCGACGCCGCTCAGCATTGCAGCCGCGAGCACCACCAACGTTGCGCGGCCGGTGAGCTTCTTCATCTCCGATCTCCCGTTCTGATGTGAATTGCCGTTCCACGACGATATCAGCGTGCCCACCCATCGCGCCAGCCGCTCGGCGACATCGCCAAGGAGCGTGACCACCTCGGCGACGCTCGGCGTCGATGGTTCGCCGAGCGAGTGCAGGATGCGCGACCGCATTCGGAGGATGACCGGACTCGCCACCGGGATCGCCTGGAAGTACGGATCGTAGCGAGTGCCCACGCCCTCGATGAGCGCCGCGGTGCGCCCGAAGTACACGAGGTGCTGCGGCAGGATCACGGGGAAATCGAAGAGCGTCTTCATCACGCGGTCGGCCAGGAGCGCGTCGATGCGCTCCTGCGTGGTGGTGCGCGAGTACGCGTTCGTGATCAGCAGATCGGCGAGCCACCGCACGGTGGCCGGATCGG
>CAVTUD010000005.1:0-24778 GCA_963737845.1 uncultured Gemmatimonadaceae bacterium
CCGGCCGCGGGTTTGAGAGCCACCGTTGCGAGCAATTGCGCTTCCTGACGAAGGAGTGGCATAGAGGCGACCTCTCGGATGCCGAATCCGACGCGGTCGAGACGGCGTACCGGACACATCGCTCCGTACTGCTGCCACAAATGCCGGAGGCAATTCGCGAGTTCGCCGAGACGATCGATATTCACGACGGCCTCCTCCGCCAGTCGTCATTCGATTCGAACCGCCGAGACCGTGCGGTTGCTCATGCGCTGCGGCGATAACCAACGAGGCTACTTCGATTTGCAGCTGACCTATATTGGCGTGAACATCGCAACGTTCAATGCCGCGGCCCTGGCAGGCATCAGCGTAACTTGAGATCGGTAGCGCTGCATGACGAGTGGGGTCGCGCGGAAGGCGATACCTGGGTGCATCGGTGGCTCTGGTGGCCATACATGGAGCTCGACATCAGATTCCGCCAGCTCGAGTTCACTCGAGTGACGAGAGCCGACCGGATAGGTGACTCATGGTGCAATGGTATGCAGCGCGACTGCTTCACGTGATCCTCGTCGACGGCAAGAAACCGCGCCGCCGTAATGACTACGATGAGTCCGTGGTGGTCTTCCGAGGTCGAACCGACGCTCTCGCGTTCAAGCGGGCCCTCTCGCTCGGCCGGTCGGCGGAGATAGAGTATCGAAACATCTACGGCCAGCGCGTTCGCTGGGCGTTCGTCGAGGTGACCACGCTCGATAGCTTTGGCGAGCGCGTCGATGGCCATGAGGTCTCATCGCGACTCCATTCGCGTACGGCGCCGAAGCCTGTGCCATTCGGACGGAGATTCCATCCGGAGCAAGCGAAGCCTGGAAGCTCGGGTATTAGGTAACGGTAAGCGAATCGGACCGTCGCGCCACGAATTGCTTCCGACCTATACTCACAGCGCGCTATACTGAGGCACCGGAGGTGAGAAGTGAAATACAAGATCGCGCTCAAGAAGAGCGAAGAGGGCTTCAGCGCGTCCGTGCCAGGCTTGCCGGGCTGCTGGTCCCAAGGCGCCACCGAGGAAGAGGCCCTCAAGAATGTGAAGGACGCGATCCACGAATACCTCGCGATCCGCGACGAGATGCTGCGCGGGTCCGTCGTGCGCGAGGTCGATGTCGGCTAGCGCATGCCGCGACTTCCCGGCATCGGCCACCTGCAGGCCGTTAGAGCGCTGGAGAAGGCGGGATTCAGCATCGCACGCCAAGGCAAACACATTGTGATGACGAATGGCGCGCGGATCCTCACGATCCCACGGCATGATCCGGTGAACGCCTTCACGATGGGTGGCATCGTGCGCGACGCCGGAATGACCGTCGAAGAATTCAAGAAACTGCTCTAGACGCTACAACCTCTCGGCACTCGGGACTCGGGACTCGCCGCGGGACTCGCGTCCCCTTCCCGCATCCCGCGGCGAATCCCGAATCCCGAATCCCGAACGCCAACAAGCTTGTGCCTTCCGATTCGCAAGGAGCCCGACGATACCGGAAGCGGATTTATCTCTTGTAGACCGCCACCAACTCCGCCTTCCCCAGCATGTTCCCGTGCAGATTGAATCCCACGTACGCCGCCGTCGCGCCGGCCGGCAGATCGAGATGCTCCACCTTCAGCGCGTACACCGTGATCTGATAGTGATGGTCCTTGGATCCCGGCCGGCGGACACGGACCGCCGTAGCCCGGCGTCCCGAAATCGGTGTTCCCCTGCGTCGCGCCCGTCGGCAACAGATTCTTGCTCGCGTCACCCGCGCCCGCCGGCAGCGACGTGGTGCTCGCCGGAATGTTGTACACCACCCAGTGCCACCACCCGCTCCCCGTCGGCGCGTCGGGATCGTACATGGTCACGGCGTAGCTCTTCGTCCCCTCG
The DNA here is from genome assembly GCA_963737845.1 of uncultured Gemmatimonadaceae bacterium. Lineage (GTDB taxonomy): Bacteria > Gemmatimonadota > Gemmatimonadetes > Gemmatimonadales > Gemmatimonadaceae > DATKOH01. The sequence continues at coordinate 1,877 of CAVTUD010000005.1, forward strand.
GGCGCGCCCTTCCACGACAGCTCGGGCGACATGTTCTGCCCCATGCACCCCATGCCACTGTAGACGTTCGCCATGGGGATCATCTTCCCCTCGTGCACGTCGGTGCTGCTCAACTCGAACTTGAAGGCGTGGTCGCCCGCACTCAGCGCGGCGGTGAGCATCGCGATGGCCGCATAGCCGGAAATTGCTTTGAGCATGTAGGCCTCCTCTCTAGAGACGTCCAACAAGCAAGAAAATTGGAAGAACGATTCCGATTCCGAAAGGCCAACTTCCTTCAAACGCGTGTAGGCCTTAGTACCGCTGAAACGGCGCGTCTAGCAACTGAGCGTATGGTACTGCTCTGCGGGAGTAGGCCCACTCGCGCCGAGCCGTACCATACGCTCAGTTGCTAAACGCGCTGTTTCAGCGGTACTAGGGCCTACACGCGCCTCTAGCTTGTGGCGAGTGACCGGCAGCCGCATCTTCGCCAAATGATCCATAGGAGCCCCTACCCCGACGTCGTGATCCCCGACGTCCCGTTCCACGAATTCGTTCTGGCACGCGCGCGCGCGCTCGGCGACAAACCCGCGCTCATCGACGGACCATCCGGCCGCGTGCTTTCGTATGGCGCGCTCGCCGCCGGCGTCGGGCGCGTCGCCGCCGGACTCGCCGCGCGCGGATTCGCGAAAGGCGATGTGTTCGCGATCTTCGCGCCGAATTGTCCCGACTTCGCGCTCGCTTACCTGGGCGCCGCCGCCGCGGGCGGCGTGATCACCACGATCAGCCCGCTCGCGCCACTGGATGATCTCGCGAAGCAGCTCGCGAATTCCCGCGCGCGATATCTCGTCACGATCCCGCAGTTCCTTGATCGCGCCGCGCCGGCCGCCGATCGCGCCGGCGTCGAGGAGATCTTCGTCTTCGGGACCGCCGATAGTGCGACGCCATTCGCATCGCTCGCGGAATTCGACGGCCGCGCCCCGGCGGTGACGTTCGATCCCGCGAACGACCTCGTCGCGCTACCTTACTCCAGCGGCACCACTGGCCTGTGCAAAGGCGTGATGCTCACGCACCGGAACCTCGTCGCCAATGTGCTGCAATCCGCCGCAATGCTGCAGATCGGCGAACACGATCGCGCGATCGCCCTCATGCCCTTCTTTCATATCTATGGGATGGTCGTGGTGATGGGCCTGCACCTCTCGCAGGGCGCGACGCTCGTTACCATGCCCAAGTTCGAGATGGACACCTTCCTCGCGCACCTGCAAACGCATCGCATCACACACGTGTGCGTCGCGCCGCCGGTGATCGTCGCGCTCGCCAAGCACCCCGCGCTCGGCACGATCGATCTCTCGCATCTCAAGATCCTCTTCTCCGGCGCCGCGCCGATGGACGCGGCCTGCAACGCGCATGCGCCGCACGTCTCGGATGTGCAGTGATGCAAGGGTACGGCATGACCGAGGCGAGCCCCGTCACGCACGCGACCAGCGCGCTCCCGGGCAAGAATCGCCCGGGCACCGTGGGCGAAGTCGCGCCGAACACCGAATGCCGCATCATCGACGTCGCGACCGGAATCGATGCCGCACCCGGTGCGCCCGGCGAACTGTGGGTGCGCGGTCCGCAGGTCATGAAGGGGTACCTTGGCGACGCCGCCGCTACCGCGTCAACGCTCGATGCCGGCGGATGGCTGCACACGGGCGACATCGGCTGCGCGGATGCCGACGGATACTTCACGATCGTCGACCGGCTCAAGGAGCTGATCAAGTACAAGGGATACCAAGTGCCGCCCGCGGAACTGGAAGCGCTGCTCCTCACGCACCCATGCGTGGCGGACGCGGCGGTGATCGGAGTGCCCGACGCCGACGCCGGAGAATCGCCGAAGGCGTTCGTGGTACTCAAGGGCGACGTGAGCGCAGATTCGCTCATGGAGTTCGTTGCCGAGCGTGTGGCGCCGTACAAGCGGATTCGCAGCGTGGAGTTCATCGACGCGATCCCGAAATCGGCCGTCGGGGAAGATCCTGCGGCGCGTGCTTAAGGACCGAACGACTGACAACCGATGATCGATGGCCGGGAGTCAATGAGGAATAACAATTTATTCCGTAACAGCACTGCGCAGTGTCGTTATGGAATTAATTGTCATTCCTCATCGACTCCCGGCAATCGACAGTCGGCAGTTTACCCTTCGGGTCGAACGATCTCCCCCATTGACGTGTATTCTTAGCTCATGCCTCAGAATACCGAAGATCCCGAGTCCATCAGCCGGCGCAACGCGATCCAGACGCTCATCGCGATCGGCGCGGGCTCGATTGATCGCGCCCAAGTTCGCCGAGGCACGAGCGGCAGCCTCGTTCAACACGCGCACCATTCCGAAGTCGGGCGAGAAGCTCCCCGTGCTCGGGCTCGGCAGCTGGATCACTTTCAACGTCGGCAACGATCCGGACGCGCTCACGAATTGCGCTCAAGTGGTTAGTCACTTCACCGACCGCGGCGGCCGGCTCATCGATTCATTGCCGATGTACGGTAGTTCGCAGGCCACCATTGGATACGCGCTGCGTTCGCTCAAGGACAAGAGTGCCATCTTCTCCGCCGACAAAGTGTGGACTTCGTCGGCGAGCGAGGCCGCGTCGCAGATCGCCGAGACCGAGAAACGCTGGGGCGTTGCGAAGCTCGACCTGCTCGAGGTGCACAATCTGGATAGCTGGGAACTTCACCTTCCAAAGCTCTTCGCGATGAAGGCCGCGGGTCAGCTGCGATACGTGGGCGTCACCACATCGCACAATCGCCGTCTCGACGAGACCGAACAGATCATGCGCACGCAGCCGATCGACTTCGTGCAGTTCACGTACAACATCAGTGACCGCGAACCCGAGCAGCGTCTTCTGCCCCTCGCGCAAGAGCGCGGCATCGCCGTGATCACCAACCGTCCGTTCCAGGAAGGCGAACTCATCCAGCGGCTGCAGGGACGTCCGCTCCCGCCCTGGGCCGCCGAGATCGGCGCGCCCTCGTGGCCGCGCTTCCTGCTCAGCTACATCGTGTCGCACCCGGCGGTCACGTGCGCGATCCCGGCCACGAGCCAGGTCGCGCACGTCGAAGAGAACATGAGCGCCGCGTACGGCGCACTCCCCGACGCACAAACTCGCAAACGCATGGCGGCGTACGTCGACTCGCTCTCATGAGCGAATGGTGGACGTACCGCCCGCACGATCTCCTCATGTACTCGGCGCGGGCCTATTACGGTCTGTTCGCGCTGGAGAATTCGAGCATTTGGCCTTTGCAGCTCATGGCGATCGCGATCGGCGCCGCTGCGATCGAGTGGCTGTGGCGAGGACGCGCGCGCGACCAGCGTATCGCGATCGCGATCATCGCCGTAGCGTGGTGCAGCGTCGCGTGGGTGTACTTCGTGAACGAGTACAGCACCATCCACACAATGGCGCGCGGTTTCGCGATCGCGTTCGTCGCTCAGGCGCTGCTGCTCGCGATCGCAGCGGGAAGACTTCCACCCTCCGATGCGAGGTCGCGCACTGGCGCCGTACTCGCCCTGATCGCGCTCGCGGGTATCCCACTCGTGGCGCCACTCACCGGCCGGCCGTGGACACAAGCCGAGATATTCGCGCTCGCACCCGACCCCACCGTCGGCGTCACGTTCGGCGTGCTGCTCCTGGCGCCCCGGAGCAGATGGTGGCTCTGGCCCATCCCCTTGTCTGGACGCTCTACAACGGCGCGACGTTGTGGATGCTCCACGCCTACGCCGGCCTGGCGCTCGGCACGATCGCAGTCGTCGCGTTGCTCACACGCATAGTCGATAGGAATTCAGTCGGTGCGGTCTCCGTCCCATCCGCGTGAGAACTGAACCGTGATGTCCGCGTGGCATTGACTATCTCGGGGCGAAGCCGGCATCAAGGTAGAAGTTTCGACCGGATCAACCGGATGATCCGGATCGATCGGATACGCCAACGCACAACTCAGCACCGCGCGTGGGGAGAGTGATCGAATAGTTGTTAACAACAAGTACGGGCTCCATGCGCCTCCTGATTCCTGCTCCCGCGCAATCAGGTATCCGATCGATCCGGATCATCCGGTTGATCCGGTCGAAACTTGAACCTTGATGCCAGTCCGGGGAGCTACCGCGCGATGCCGTCATGGAATGCGTTGTCATGCCGCATCGACTCCCGGCAATCGACTCCCGGTAGTCGCGGTGTTGCGTGACGCCGCGATCCGTGCCAAGCTGACGGATGCGCGTCACCGTCTGCGAGCTCCCTCACGATCCAACCGCCTTCGCCGCCGCGTGGGCTGCGCTGTGCCTGCACACCGATCGGCAGGAATCCGAACTCGTACTGCTTCCCGAGTTCGCGATGGTCGAGCCGTTGTGGGAGACGGAACGATTCGACGCGGCGCGCTGGACCGCTGCCGAGAAGATCGGGAATGACTTGCTCGCGCGACTTCCCGAATTGCGCGCCGAGTTCGTGGTGTGCACGCGCCCGGTGACGCGCGACGATCGGCGACTGAACGAGGGCTATATCGCTGCGGCTGGCGCAGTGACGCCGCTGCGGAGCAAGCATTTCCTGCCCGATGAGCCCGGCGGTTGGGAAGCAAAATGGTTCGACCGCGGCGACACCGAATTCCCGGCGTACCATTTTGGCGCGATCCAGTTCGGCTTGAACATCTGCACGGAGCTGTGGGCGCTCGAGAGCTATGCTGCCTACGCGAAGAGTGGCGCGCACGCGATCCTGTGTCCGCGCGCGACCGCCGCCGCTACGACATCCAAGTGGATGGCTGCAGGCATCGTCGCGGCCGTGCGCTCCGGCACGTACTGCCTCTCGTCGAACCGCGTCGACCCCTCGGGCGCGACCGGCGGCGCGGGGTGGATCATCGGCCCGGACGGCCAGACGCTCGCGACGACATTGAAGGGATTTCCCTTCGCGACGGTCGAGATCGATCTCGCGGCACCGTCGAGAGCGCGCGCGACCTATCCGAGATACGTGTTCGGCTGATCCCACGCGCCCGTCACGCGCATTGATGCTCGAGTCGCATTCAGGTTGAAGTTCGACCGGATCAACCGGATGATCCGGATGCTCCGGATACTCCAATGCCCCAGGCGAGATCGCGCGATGGTTCAGTGATCAAATTGTTGTTAACAACCTGCACGGCATCCATCGCCGCCATCGATCGGTGATCGGGCGCGGCAAGGTATCCGGAGGATCCGGATCATCCGGTTGATCCGGTCGAAACTTGGACCTTGATGTCCGTGTGGCCGCACTGTGCCGTGCTACGCAAGGAGATCGCGGAGCTGACGGACGGAACGGATGGGACAGAGACCGCGTGAAGGGCGCCGTCGCGCAACAAGAACGCGAATCGGGAACAGCTCGCGCGAACCGAGATCGAGCAAGGGAGCGGCGCCGCCCCGGCGCAGCCGCGATAGCGAAAAGCGAGAGACTCGCGGCAGAATCGCGAGGCTCGAAGCGGTTTGAGCGAAAGCGGCCTAGCCGGGGCGACGCCGCGACCGGCGGCGCGACGACCACCCGCGCGGTTTGAGCGAAGCGGCCTAGCCGGGGGCGACCCGCGACCGGCGGCGCGACCTACGGCCTACAGTGCGCGCGCCGCCTTGAACATTGCGTGCGAGGGGTCTAAGGTTCAGCGCGCTTGCCCGCAACGCCAGCGCTCTCTGCGCCCTCTCACTCGAACCGCCGGTCAATCCGAATGTCCGTCACACGCACGTGCACGGTGCTCGCGATCGTGATCGGCGGCATCGCGGTCAGCGCTCGCGCACAGAGCCCGCGCCTCGAGACGTCGGATGTCTACCGGCGCGTCGCGAAGCAGGTCGTGGAGATCCGAAGTCATCGAGCTCAGCTCGAACTCGAAGTCGCAGATCGGATTCCGGCTTCTTCGCCTCGGCGACCGGCGACATCATCACGAACTTCCACGTCATCGCGCCGCTCATCAACGAGCCGGAGGGCTACCGGGCCGAGTGGATCGAGGAGAGCGGCGCCGCGCACCCGCTGCGCGTGCTCGCCGTCGACGTGGTGCACGACCTCGCCGTCGTCGGCGGCGATCGTCCGGCCGGGCAGTTCTTCCAGCTCATGGCCTCGCCCATCACGCAAGGCACGCGTCTGTACGCGCTCGGGCATCCGCATGACCTCGGACTGAGCATCGTCGAGGGCACGTACAACGGTTTCCTGCCGTATACGCTGTATCCGAGGATCCATTTCACCGGCGCGATCAATCCCGGCATGAGCGGCGGTCCGGCGATCATGGCGGATGGCCGCGTCGTGGGCGTGAACGTCGCGACCGCCGGCAACAGTATCGGGTTTCTCGTTCCGGTCGACCGCGCGGCGGCGCTGTTGGCGCGCGTCCACGCCCCCGGCTACGCGCCGCCGAAGGATTTCATGCCGGAGATCGCGGAGGAGGTGCGAGCCTATCAGAGCGTATTCTTCTCGACGCTCCTCTCGGACTCGGTACCGAACGTGACCATGGGCGCCCACACGCTGCCGACGCTGCCCCAGGCTTCGTTCAAGTGCTGGGGCGACCTCACCCGCGGCGAGAATGAGCGGCGATATGACTACGTCTCGCACACCTGCTCCACCGACGACGCGATCTTTCTCTCCGATGACAAGACCACCGGATACGCGTACCTCAAGTACTTGCAGTACACAACGCACGAGCTGAGCGCGCTCCAGTTCTATTCGCTGCTCGCGACACGATTCAAGACGATGGCGAGCGAGATGGAGGGAGGGGAGCGCGAAGTCACGAACTTCCAGTGCCGAACGCGCAACGTGCGCCGGCAGTCGGGAGAGCATGCCGCCGTGCTCGTCCGCATCGCGACGTGTCTGCGCGCCTACAAGAAACTGCCCGGCGTGTACGACATGATCTCGCACGTCGCGGTGCTCGGAAGCAAGGACACCGCCATCCTCGCGGAACTGACGCTCGCCGGCGTCAGCTACGAGAACGGAGAGCGCATCACGAAGCGGTTCCTGGAGCGCATCCAGTGAGCGCGGCGCGCTGCGTTCTCGAAGTGCTCGACTCTCACGGCGAGCTGCTCTCGCGCACGCGGATCGAGACGCTGCCGGTGACCATCGGCCGCGGATATGCATGCGATCTCATCGTCGACGATCCGTTCATGGACCCGGTCCACATCCGGATCATCGAAGAGGGGGCCGCTCTCGTCGCGGAGGATGTCGGCAGCACGAACGGGTTGCGCGCGAATGGATCGAACGAGCGCGCCGCGCGCATCGTGCTCGAGCGCGGCACCACTCTCCACGCCGGCCGGACGACGATCCGGTATCTCGAACCCGGCGAGCCCGTGGCGGCCGCGCGACGCGACCGGCAGGCGGCCTGGAACGCGCCGCTCTCGAAGCCCTCGCTGCTGAACTCGAGGCTCGCCCGCGCGGCCGCGATACTCGGCTGTCTGATCGTCGTAGCGCTGCACAAGTCGCAGACCTTCTTCGAACCGGGGGTCACCGGCAAGACGGTGAGCGAGACGATCGCGGTGCTGTTGCTGCTGGCCCTGTGGGCGGGAATGTGGGCTGGCGCCGCACGGCTCGCGCGACACCCCGCGCTCTTCTCGCATCACCTCGCGATCGCGAGCGTCTCGGTCGCCGTTCTCGTCATCCTGTTCTACGGGAACGACGTGTTCACCTTCCTATGGCCGGGCAGCATCATGGACGCGGGGTTCGGCATTGTGTTCGTGGTGGTCCTGGTCGTGACGATGTACGCAGAGCTGGGATTGGCCTCTTCGCTCCGCCGATGGTGGCGATGGGGCGCAGCCGTGGTTCTTCCACTCGCGACCCTGGGATTGATCGAACTGACCATCCACGCGGACGAGAAGAAATTCTCGACCAAGATGAGCTACCAGGAACAGCTCGCGCCCGTGCCGGCCCATCTCGTTCCGGCGATCTCCATCGATGAATTCGCGAAAGCGCTCTCGAAAGCGAAAGAGGCGGTGGATAAGGAAATGTCGGAGGGCGCGAAAAAAAAGTAACGGCTCGCCGGCGGCCTCTGCGCTGATCGATGGCAGCGAGGCCGAGGAGAGATCACGGTTCATGATTTGAACGGATTTGACGGATGGAACGGATGGGACGGAGACCGCATGAAGGGCGCCGTCGCGCAACAAGAACGCGAATCGGGAACAGCTCGCGCGAACCGAGATCGAGCAAGGGAGCGGCGCCGCCCCGGCGCAGCCGCGATAGCGAAAAGCGAGAGACTCGCGGCAGAATCGCGAGGCTCGAAGCGGTTTGAGCGAAAGCGGCCTAGCCGGGGCGACGCCGCGACCGGCGGCGCGACGACCACCCGCGCGGTTTGAGCGAAAGCGGCCTAGCCGGGGCGACGCCGCGACCGGCGGCGCGACCTACGACCTATCGCGCTCTCCAAATAGTCATCGTCCCGCTCGTCGCGCGCCCGTTCGAACTTCCCTCCGGCATCGCGATGCGCCCGTCCACGACGATCGGACTGTTCCAGTGTCCCTTGCCACACTCCAGCGTCGCGAGCACGGCGCCCGTCTCAGGCTCGTACACGCGCAGCTTGCCATCCGCGTCGTACACATACAGCAGTCCCCCCGCGACCACGGGGCTCGTGCCGCCGTTCGCATTCTTCCACTTCAGCTCGAGCTTCTCGTTCGCGAACGTGAACGCCTCGGTGCCGCCCTTGTCGGCCATGAAGATCCACGTCGCGCCGCCGCTGCGCCACACCGCCGGCGACGCAAACAACTTCGCGCCACTCGGCGTGCGCTCCGTCTGCGTTTCCCCGCCCGGGTGCGGCGGCGATGCGCGGAACTTCTTCCAATCGAGCAGGCGGACGTCGCCATCCTTCCCGGTCTGCACCACCCAACCGTCGAGCAGCACGGGACTCGTCGAGCCGAGGTCCTGGTCGGAGCTGTCGAGCTGATCGGTGTTCGTGGGCGTGTATGCGCCGAGGATGCGCGACGCGTCCGGCGACAGCTCGATCACGGCGTCGCCCCAATGGTATGTGCCGTCCCACAGGCCGTTGCCGGTGGCGACGAACAGGTTCCCGGTCGTGGTATCCACGACGGCGCCCGTGCGCCCCCAGATCGCGCTCCCGCTCTCGCCGCACGAACTCGGCGCGATCAATGCCGCTTTGTCGCTGCAGAGTGAATTCCACACGCTCAGCAATTTTCCGCTCGCGGCGTCGAGGATCGCGACGTGCCCCTGATACGGCGCCGCGTCGCCGATATATCCACCCGTCGTCGCGATCACGTGACCGCGATACACGTTGATGGCGCTCGCGATCTTCTCGCGTCGCGGGAGCATGGTGATCGACGTGCTCCACACGGCACTGCCGTCGCTCACGGACAGTTTCTCGATCGTGCCGCCGGGATTCGCCGCGTAGATGAACGCCCGGCTCGCGTCGGCCGCGGGCGTGGCGGTGGTCACCTGCGCAGTACCGACCCACGTGTCGTAATCGGAGGGCGAATGCTGCCAGAGGATCATGCCCGAATCGGCGTCGATCGCGGCGGTGATGCCGTACGATGTCGTGACGAAGAACACATCGCGCTTCGCGCCGCGCACCTGCACGCCGTGCAGGTACATGGCCGACGCGTCCACCGTGCCGGGCAGCGTGATGTGTCGCGCGCGCAATTTCGTCAGGTCATTCGCGGAGATGCCGGCGGGCGCCGTGGACGAGTTGGATCCGGCGACGTCGAAGCCGAAGCGGGGCCAGTCGTGCGAGGCATCGCCGTCAGGCGCGGCCAGAGCGGCAACGAGGAGAAGTGCCGCGATGCGCCAGCTATGCATGTGAGCCATGGGTCAGCTCCTGATCGGAAGGATCTCTCTCAGCCGCGGCTCGCGCGGCCAGAGTCCTGCCCACACGAGAATGCCGAGCACGACCGGCAGCAGGGACAACGTCACCGGCATGCCGGCATGGAAATTCGCTTCGGTGGCGCCGCCCAGATATCCGGTGAGGAGCAGCGCGCCGAGCACGGCCGTGCGCGGCGTGACGTAGAGCACGATACATGCGAGCAGCGTGAGGCCGATGCCGAAGACATAGCTCGCGGAGAATCCATTCTTCGCCGACGCGGCCAATACCATCGGCACCTGCAGGATCTTGGTGGTGCAATCGAAGAGCAGGAACAGCACGACGAGCGTGGTGATTATCCGGCCGGCCCAGATCTGGGCTCTGCTTGGCTGATAGGCAGTGGAAGGGAGTTGCATTCGTGATCCTCCGGGTTCGAGAGAGGACTGTTCCGAATGATACACCTGTGGGGCCGGACGGGCATCAAGGTTGAAGTTTCGACCGGATCAACCGGATGATTCGGATGCTCCGGATACCGCCTCGTGCCTGATCTCGGATCGCTGGTGGCGACGGACGCCGGGCTGTTGTTAACAACAATGCGATCGCTGCCTTCATGAGCGACCCCTTACCAGTCGCGTTGGAGTATCCGAATGATCCGGATCATCCGGTTGATCCGGTCGAAACTTGAACCTTGATGCGCGTTCGGCCGCTGTCATGCCTCACCGGTTCCCGGCAACCGGTTCCCGGTAGTCGCTGTGCTTCCGCCACTGGACGAATTCGCCAGTCGCATTTAGAGTAAAAGCATGAAATGGCTTCCGGTGGCCCTCATCGCGCTCGTCGCCTGTTCGCAGAAGACTGCGAAAGATGCCAAGTCGATCACGAAGTCGCAGATCGACTCGGCAATGGACGCGCTGAACAAGAAATTCGCGGACACGCTTCACCCGTTCGCCGCGGGCGCGCACAAGTACGGGCCGCCCACGGGCAAGATCCGCGTCGCGAATATGATCGAGATCAATGGCACGCCCGCCGGCCCGGTGGATCTCTACGACGTGTCGCGCCCCGACTCGGCGGCGGTGCCGCTCATCAAGAATCTGGCGTACGGCCAGATCTCTGATTACGTGTCGCCGCGCGCGGGCGATTCCAATGCGACGCCTACCAGCAATCTGTGGATGTTCCCCGCGGGCACGAAGCAGGCGGCGTTCCCATACGGCACGAACATCGACCACCACTTCTATGAGCCCGACGACCAGATCACGGTCGCGCCCGGGCCAACGTCAATGGCCGGCTCGATCGGCTACCCGGACCTCATCGAAGGGGGAAAGCGCAAGAACTCCTATCGCGACTCGCTGCGCATCATCCCCGCGGGCCAGGCGCTGCTCGTGGTGCTCCAATCGAATGTGAACGCCGATTCGTTGCCTGGACTGTATCTCATGATCGACGGCGTGTGCCCGCTCACGACGGTGTTCCCCAAGAACACGCATCCCACGGGTCTCGGCACTGACATCAACTTCGGCGTGACACCCGGCACGCACACGCTGGGCATCATCACGGCGAAGCGCGGATTCGGGCTGCTGAACTGCAACGGCTTGAAGCCCGGGCCAACGACATCGATCACCGTCGATGCCGGACACCGGTACGTGGTGATCGTGTATGGGCTCGCGAAGGACGGCTTCAGGATCCTCACGGCGCCGATCGCGGGGCAATAACGAACGGCCGGTTGCCCGCCTCGTCATTCTGGGCCGGACTGGCATCAAGGTTGAAGTTTCGACCGGATCAACCGGATGATGCGGATCATCCGGATACTTCTTTGCGCATGGAGGGTTCGTGTGCGCGACTGGCTCTGATTTTTTTGGGAACGGCTGAAGCGCGACACGCTGATCGATCTCCACGAGGCCGGGAGAGATCACGGTTCATGTTTTGAACGGATCCGTCGGATGGAACGGATGGGACGGAGACCGCGTGAAGAGCTTCAGCGCGCGAGGAAGTAAGCTTTGGGAAAAGCCCGCGCGAGACGAGATCGAGGGGAGGGAGCGGCGACGACCCCGGCGCAGCCGCGGCAGCGAAAAGCGAGAGACTCGCGGCGCAGTTCAGCCGCGAGGCTCGAAGCGGTTTGAGCGAAAGCGGCCTAGCCGGGGCCGTCGTCGCGACCGGCGGCGCGATGATCTAACCCACTCGCGCCCGCATCTTTGCCAATGCGATGATCGCGTCCATCTCCGATCGGTGCTTGGTGAACGTGTCGTCCACCACCTGCAGCGTCGGGATCCGATCCGGCGTCAGGCTCAACGTCTGCACGTCGAACTTCGAGAATCCCGATTCGTGCACGCCGCTGCTGCCCCGCCCCGGCGCCGGGCTGCTCAGGTGCTGGATAGTACCGTGAGTACTTGAGCCAGCGCGGCGAGAAGCCGGCCTGGTACATCGGAATGAAACCGTGCAGCGCGTCGTACGGCATCTCGCCCACCGGCGCCACGCTCGGATGTTTCTCGCGCAGGTTCTTCACCAGGCGGCGCGTGCCCTCGTGCATGTCGCCGTTCGTGCTGTTCACGTGGCCGCCCACGATATCCAGGAAATACGCGTCCACCTCGTATCGCTCGATCGTCTCCGCAATCCGCCCCTCGAGATGATTCCGCCACGCATCGGCGCCAAGGTTCATGTACGCGAGCCATCCGTCCTGGTGCCGGTCGTTGTTCCAGTCCACCCATGCAGATGTCGTACGCGTTGCCGTCGATCTTCTGCGTCTGCGCGGCGGCAATATTTCGCCACACGGGCTGCTTCCGGTTCGCGGCGTTGGTACCGAACATCGGCATGATCCTGAAGCCGAGTGCGCGTGCGCCGGTGATGAGCGCCCGGAACGCCCCTTCACCGCCCATGCGCGCGGGCACGGTGTAGTTCGGATAGTCCCAGTAGTAGCGGCCGTCCCATGCGGGGAGGAAGACGAGCACGCGCGCCGGCGGGATGCGCTCCGAGATCCATTTCAGGATCGCGAGCTGCTGCGCGAAATCGTTGAAGATGAATCCGGTGTAGTGCATGCCGTGCAGCGTCACCACGAGCGCGAGCTCGCGCATCCATGATGGCACGTCGGTGCGCTGTGTCCACGACACGAGACCGAATGCGCGCTCGGTCTGGTCCCAGTGCGCATCGAGCGCCGCGTCCAGCGACGGCGCGCGTCCAATGCGCCAGGCGGGAACGGTCACCTGCGCGTCGTCCCGCCAGCCGTCGTGTTCGTACACGGCTTCCACGCGATACGCGCGCTCGCCCGCCTGGAAATAATACCGCTTGGGCCGAACGCGATCGTCGCGCGAATCGATCCACCACACGTCGCGATCCCCCGCCTGCACCGCGGCTACCGGCGTGCTCATGCTCGCCGGCACTTCGTCGCCATGCAGATCGCCGGCGCAGAACGGATATCCGCCAACCACGTCGTCGTCGCCGTGATCCTCTCAGCGCGCCGCCGGCGAGCGAGATCTTGCCGCGCGGCACATCGCGGATCACGGTCGTGACACTCTTGATCGGACGGTCCATCTGCGCGCGGATCGTCCACTCGATCGTGGACCCGGTTCGCGTGAACTCCGCGCGCACTTGTCCCGCGACTTCCTGCTGCCCGCCCGCGAACACCAGCCGGTCGCAGGTGAGCACGAGCGCATCGCCGTTCCCCTCTGCGCGCATGCTCGGCAAATGCAAACCGTATGTGTTCTCCGCCGTGAATAGCAGGAAGCTGAACCGATGCCCGCCGAACGCGACGGCCGGCTCGGGAAAGTCGAAGCTGAATTTCATCCACGAATCGCCTCTGGGCGGGATGAACACATCGCTCGTGGAATGCAGATCAATGATCGCGCCTGAGGAATATCGCGGCGCCGCCGATACGGTTGGCTTGAGCGGCGCGACGAGTTCGGCGGCCATCTTGCTGAACGGCACGAACGCGCTCGCGCTGGCGGCACTGAGCGTCTTGAGCCAATCCCGTCGCGACCAGCGATCACTCATCGAGCGCTCCATTCGAAACGGGAACCATGACCCCCGACACCTTACGCCCTCCCGCCACCCGCAATGTCGTAATGGCATGCGTTGTCATGCCACATCGACTCCCGGCAACCGACTCCCGGCAGTTCGCAGTAGTGACGCTTTCCAACGCCTACCAGATATGGTATTAATAGGTGTTGTCGCAACCTCAACCGCGAGGCTCCCATGAGACGTTCCATTCTCGCCGCCACGTTGTTGTTCGCCGGCGCCGCCCTCTCGGCGCAAGCCGCCCCCGCCGCTGCACCCGCACTCAAATGGGGACCAGCGCCGCCAGTCTTCCCCGCCGGCGCGATGATGGCCGTGGTGTCGGGCGACCCGTCGAAGCCCGGACCGTTCGTGATCCAGCTCAAGCTGCCCGACGGCTACACGATTGCGCCGCACTTCCACCCGACGATGGAAAGCGTGCAGGTCATCTCGGGCATGTTCATGGTCGGGATGGGAGACACGGTGAAGACCGCCGACATGAAGATGTTCATGGTCGGCCAGAGCGGGAGTATCCCGGCGACCATGCACCACTACGCACGCGCCCAAGGCCCGACGATCGTGCAGGTGACGTCGACCGGACCGTTCGCGCTCACGTACGTGAATCCGGCGGACGATCCGTCGAAGATGGCGAAGCCGGGACAGTAACCCTTAACTGCCGATGAATCGATTGCCGGGAGTCGATGAGGAATAACAATGAATTCCATAACTACATCGGTCGATGTTGTAACGGAATCAGTTCTCATTCCTCGTCGACTCCCGGCAATCGACCGTCGGTAGTTCCGCAGTTCACCATCCCGCCACGTCGATGATCGCGTCGGCAAAGGCCTTCGGCGCTTCCTGTGGCAGATCGTGCCCAACTCCGCCGTCGATCACTCTGTGCGCGTACTTGCCGGTGAATTTGCCGGCGTAGGCGCTCGCGTCCGCGTGCGGCGCACCGTTCGCATCGCCCTCGAGCGTGATCGTGGGCACGGCGATCGTCGGCAACTTGGCGAGCTGCGCGTCGATCGCGTCGTATTTCGGATCGCCTTGGACGAGGCCGAGCCGCCAGCGGTAATTGTGGATCACGATGTGAACATGATCCGGATTGTCGAACGATGCCGCCGTGCGATCGAACGTGGCATCATCGAATCGCCACTTGGGCGACGCGAGCTGCCAGATGAGTTTGTTGAAATCGTGCCGGTACTTGTCGTATCCGGCCTGGCCGCGGTCGGTCGCGAAGTAGAACTGGTACCACCACTGCAATTCCGCTGCGGGCGGCAGCGGCACTCTGCCGGATGCTTGACTGCCGATCAGGTAGCCGCTCACGGACACCATCGCCTTGCAGCGTTCGGGCCAGAGCGCGCCGATGATGTTCGCTGTGCGCGCTCCCCAATCGAAGCCGCCGATGATCGCCGTCTGGATCTTGAGCGCATCCATCAGTGCGACGATGTCCATCGCCACCGCCGACGGTTGTCCAGTGCGCAACGCGTCCTTCGACAGGAACGTCGTCGTGCCGTATCCACGCAGATACGGCACGATGACCCGAAAACCGGCGGCCGCCAACAACGGAGTCACATCGTCGAACGCGTGGATGTCGTACGGCCAGCCGTGCAGCAGGATCACCGCGCGGCCGCCGGCCGGACCGGCCTCCACGTAGCCCACGTTGAGAACGCCGGCATCGATCTGCTTCACGGGGCCGAGCGGCGTGGTCGGGCCGGGAGGCACGGGGCGTGCGCTGCCGGCAAGATCGAAATCGCCAAGTTTCGCGGCCGCGATGGCCGCGGCCGCCGCGACAAGGAAATCTCGGCGGGCTTCATCGATCACGTTGGACATCGAGCGCTCAAGAAGGGAGGGACTCCACGATACGACTCGAGGCGAATTAGGCAAGCG
Source organism: uncultured Gemmatimonadaceae bacterium (assembly GCA_963737845.1). Classification (GTDB taxonomy): domain Bacteria; phylum Gemmatimonadota; class Gemmatimonadetes; order Gemmatimonadales; family Gemmatimonadaceae; genus DATKOH01. Next base: position 17,459 of record CAVTUD010000005.1, read on the forward strand.
TGCTCTTCACTAGAAGCGTAAACTGCCGACGATCGATTGCCGGGAGTCGATGAGGAAGAACAATTAATTCCGTAACGACACTACGCACTGCGGTTAGGGAATTTGATTTCATTCCATATCGACTCCCGGCAACCGACCATCGGCTCTTGGCCCGTGGCGTCGAGGCGATATACTCATACTCTCGGACTTCGATCAGGAGTATTCCATGTCCCAATCAGCGAAGGTGGGCGACCCCGCCCCCGATTTCGATTTGTCCACCGCCGACGGCAAGCGCATGACGCTGCGCAGTCTGCGGGGCAAACCGGTGATCCTCGTTTTCTATCCGGCCGACTGGAGCCCCGTGTGCGGCGACCAGCTGGCTCTCTACAACGAAGTGCTGCCCGAGTTCGAGAAATACGGCGCGCAACTCGTCGGCGTCTCGGTGGACAGCATGTGGTGTCATCGCGCATTCACGGGTGACCGCAAATATCGGTTCCCGCTGCTCGCGGATTTCGAGCCCAAGGGTGCCGTCGCGCGGCAGTACGGCGTGTACCATACGAAGGACGGCACGAGCGAGCGCGCGCTGTTCGTGATCGACGCGAAAGGCGTGATCCGCTGGCGCTACGTGTCGCCGATCGACGTGAATCCCGGCGCCGACGGCATCCTGAAAGCGCTCGACGCGCTCACCGCGAAGGTGACGACATGACGCGCCGCGCATCGGTGGTGCAGCTCACGGTGCCCGTATCCAAGCGCGATCACCTCATCGGGCCGGACACGGCGCCGGTGACGCTGCTCGAGTACGGCGATTACGAATGTCCGTACTGCGGCCGCGCGTTCCCGATCGTGCAGGAAGTGCGGAAGCGCCTGGGCGACAAATTGCGCTTCGCCTTCCGGAATTTCCCGCTCACGCAGGTCCATCCGCACGCCGAGCACGCGGCGGAAGTTGCCGAGGCGGCGGACGCGCAGGGGAAATTCTGGGCGATGCACGACTGGATCTACACGCACCAGGAGACGCTCGAAGATGACGAGCTGCTGGCAGGCGCGCGCGAAGTGGGGCTCGACGCCGATCGCGTGGCCCGCGAGCTGGCGGACGGCACGCACCGATCGCGCGTGCACGACGATTTCTCGAGCGGGATCCGCAGCGGCGTGAACGGCACGCCGACGTTCTACATCAACGGCGTGCGGCACGACGCGGATTACAATTTCGCGACGCTTATGGCGGCGATAGAGAAAGCTAGGGGCAAGAGATAACTACCGATCGTCGATTGCCGGGAGTCGATGTGGCATGACAACACATTCCATCACTACATCGCGCGATGTCGTGGTAGTGATGGAATTTGTTGTTATGCATCATCGACTCCCGGCAATCGACGATCGGTAGTTCAGCCTTTTTCGATTCGGAAATACGCCGCGTATCTCTCTCCAAACACATTGACGAGAGGCACGAACGTCATCGCCGCCCCCTGCCCCACGGTAGTGAACTCCAGCGGCTTTCCAGCGAGGGGCGACAGCCAACTCGCGGGGTTTTCGCTCGGCGCCTTGATCGGCGCGGCGTGGATCTCGGCGATGTCCGGATATTCCGGGATCGTGCGTGGCGCCGTGGGCTTCGCGAGGATGTTCTCGGGGGTGAGGTCCTTCTTCCCCATGAGCCCCACGAGCACGAGCGGTCCGTACATGATCGCCTGCACGCGGTGATCGTCGGGCATGGGATGCGTGTGCAAGTGCATCGGCAGCGTCACCTCGAGCATGTCGCCGTTCTTCCATTCGCGATCGACAATTAGCCAACTACTCGGCCCCGCGAACGCGGTGAGCGGCTTGCCGTTCACCTTTGCACTTCCGCCGCGCGTCCAGTACGGAATGCGCACGCGCATCGCGAACCGCGCCGGCTTGTCGGCGATCACGGTGAGCGTCGTCGTGTCGCCGATCGGGAATTTCGTCTCCTGCCGGATCTTCACGCCCTTCTCCTTCCACGTCACTTCGCTCGGCACGTACAGATTCACCCACACGCCCGTGTCATCGTGGAAGTACACACTGTCGCCGAGCTTCGAGAAATTCTCGACGCCCGTGCCCTGGCAGCACCAGAATCCCTGCTCCGGCGTGCCGAACAGCTTCCAGTATCCGTCGGCGAGCGGCGTGTAGTAGATCTTCTCGCCATTCGCGGGATCCATCGTGGGCATGATCCCGTTCCAGTACGCGCGCTCGTAATAATCCGCATAGCGCACGTCGGGGCGCCACGTGAACAGATGCCGCGTGAGCTTCAGCATGTTGTACGAGACGCACGTCTCCTGCGTGTAGCCGCTGAGCGCGCCGGCGAGCTGCCCCGGTTCGAATTGCCATTCCTCGCCGTTGCTCGTGCCGCCCGTGGCATACGCTCGGCGCTCGGTCACATCCTCCCAGAAGAACTCACTCATCGCGCGCGGACGATCGTCGTCCGTCATCTCGTGCCAGCGCGCGGCGCCGAGCACTTTGGGAACGTTCGTGTTCGCGTGGACCGACTTGAGTTCATCGCGCCCAACAGCCAACGGCGCGAGGAACGTCTCCTGATCGAATCGGCTCGCGATCTTCGCATACTTCGGCGTCGCCCGTGGCCTGCGCGAGCTCGCGCAGCACGTCGTTCATGCCGCCGTATTCCGTGTTGAGCAGCGCGTGCCACTGCGTGTCCGGAATGGGTTCGGCGTACGCGATCACCCAATCGCCCATCCCCTTCGCCATCGCGAGCGCCTGCGTGTTCCCGCCCAGCGTGTACGTGTCGACGAGTCCGGCCAGGATCTTGTGATACGTATAGAACGGCGCCCACACCCGGCGGCGCTCAACCAGGCGCTCGAAATATTCTTTCGGGAACGCACTCAGATACCCGCCGCCGAGCGCCGCTTGGCAGGGCGCGAGCTGCGCGACGATGAGATCGCCGCGCGCTTTGATCGTGGCGTCGCCCGTCTGCGCCGCCATGAGCGCGCAGGCACTCATGTAGTGGCCCACGAAATGCCCGCGGAGCTCGTTGTTGGGCGCTTCCCATCCGCCGTACGGCTTCGCGTCGCTCGCGATGCCGGCATTCACGCGGAACACGTGCAGCAGCCGGTCGGGATCGAGCGCGAGCATGTACTTGCGATTGATCTCGAGCGCCGTGAGCTGCGGCCCAGGAAGCAATCGCACGTCGTGCAGATCGAACGGCAGCGCCGCGAATGTGATCGGCGCCGCGGCGAACTCGCGCGCGAGACGGGATAGTCGCGCGAGATGCGACTCGGCGCTCTGGAGCACCGGAAGCGCCGCACCCGCAATTGCGGCCTTTTCGAAGAATTCTCGACGATTGATCATGACATTCGATTTGCGTGGGCGGATCGGTAATTGCAAGGGGGCAGAACGGCCGGGAACCGATTACCGGGAACCGGTGATGCATGACAACGCATGGCATCACGACATCGCGCGAAGTCGTGATGCCATGCAGTAACGGAATCAATGTATTCCACACCGGTTCCCGGTAACCGGTTCCCGGTAGTTCGCCCTTAGGTCTGCGGCAAGAAGATCGCCCTGGCTCCTTCAGTCTTCGTTCCGCCGGCGATGATCACGCGCTCCCCCTCGATCTTGCCGGTCGAAACCAATAATCGAGACAAGCCTTCGCCCGCGCACTGGCCAGTGCGTGCAGATCGCCCGCCTTCTTGTCCGCGGTCGAATCCACCGATCCCGCGATCTGGATCTTGAGCCCCGGATGTTCGTGCATCTCTCTCGCCATCGCGTCGAGCTTCTTCTTGTCGGCGTCCGTCAGCGTGTGGGCTCCATGCGCGAACTCGACGTACGTGAGATCCTCGTCGCCTCCTCCTTTGCTCGAGTCCCAGCAGCGCGAACGGCGACGTCGCGATGCGAATGATCAGGCTCTTGAATTGGTCGTAGACAACTTGCTCGAGGCGGAAGCTCGGATCGTCCAGGTTCCCTTCCACTGGGATCTCGAGCACGATGCGTCCCGACCGGTCGCGCATCACGGTGAACGCGGTCTTCACGGGGAGCTTGGTGGCGTCGGGGCTGTCGGTCGCCTTGCCCCACTCGAAGCCGTTCATCGTGATCTTCGTGTGCGACGTGAGGCGGCGTTCGGCCACTTTGTACTTGATCGCGAGGGTCAGCTTGCCCGCGGCGATCCCGTATCCCACGTGTTTCCCGAAGTACGGGCCGAGCGGCACCATGTCCATCCCCTGCATGCCAACGGTGAGTTCGCTCCCTTCGCGCTGGTTCAGGAGATTGATGCGCCCTTTCACCGTGAGTGGCGCCGCGTTGTTCACTGCCGCCGTCACTTCGAGCGTGCCCACGCCGATCGAGTCGGTGGAGAGTTTTCCGGTGGTGACGTTCATCTTGTTGACGGTCACCGAGAACGGTGGCTTGATCGAGCTGTCCGCCACGCCCACTCGGCCGTTCGTGAGCTTTAGGCCGCCAATGGACACGTGCATCTTCGGCGCGGCCTGCGCCGCGGAATCCGGCTTCGCGGGCGCGGGCGCGCTGTCGGCCGGGAAGATCAGGCTCGTGCTCGGCGATCCATTCGCGAGCAGCGCGATCTCGACATCCGGCGCGTCGAGCGCGATAGACGCGATGCCGAGTTGGGATTTCCGCTGCGAGAAGTCGATCCCCTTCACGCTGAGCGACGCGAACGAGACGAATGGACCTTTGACCACATCGTCCGTGGTCGCGAATTTGTCGACGCGCACATCGCCGGTGAACACGATGTCGGGCTTCTTCGAGTCGGCGACATCCACGCGCAGCTTCGCCATGGCGCTGAGCGCGCCGTCGCTTATCAGGAGCTTCACCTTCGGCGCGAGATATGCGTCGAAGGGCGCGAGCGACATCGCTTTGAGGGTGAGCGCGAGCTCGCCGCGCTTCTGCCAGATGTTCACCGCGCCCTGCGCACTGAGCGTGCCGGTGCCCTGCCAGGTGAGCGCGGCGCGGAGGCGGGTCGCGGCGGCCGTGTCGCTCGCGATGCCATCGGCCTGCAGCGAGAGCCCGGTGATCGCGAAGTGCGCGGGGCGGCCCGCGGCGGAATCGGTGACGTTCACCGCGAAGCTGTCGAGCGAAACGCGCGCCACCGACCAGCGCCAGGGGGCCGCAGGCTTCGACGGTGAAGCGGGCGCCGCCGGCGCGGGCTTCGGCGTCGTGTCAGCGCGGCGGCCAGCTTGCTCAGATTCAGCGTGCCGTTCGCGTCGCGCGCGACGTTCACTCTGCCGCCCCGCGAGCGCGACCGACTCGACGCGCGCATCGTGTTGCAGCGGGTCCACCGACAATGCCCGAGATCTCGAGTCGCCGCAGCGCGATCGCCGTATCGGCGAGCCCGCGGATCGCGAGCGCGAGCTGGTTGAGGAGCAAGCGTTCCTTCCGTGATCCGAACGATCTCCCTCTTCGGCGTGAGGTCCACCGTGTATTTGGCGCGCACGGCTCCCAAGCCGCTCGCCACGTCGAAGCCCACTGCGCGCTCATAGAACGTCGCATACTTGGCGAGGCGAATGCTGTCGAATGAGAATTCTCCCGTGGATCGCACGGGATCGATGGCGAAGCTGCCCGCCAACGAGAATTTCTCCCCGCTCTCCGTGCGCCCGGCGAAGGAATATTGATTGTGACTGTCGCTGCGCGTGGCGAACTCGCGCAGGTCGACGTACCACGGCCCGACCGTCGTGGCGAACGGGCGACTTGCCGAGCTGTCGACGAAGGCGACATGCGCGTTCTCAATGTGCAGGACGGTTATCGCGAGCACCGGCGGCGTCTTCGGGTTCGCCGGCTTCGGTTCCTTCGGCGCGGCGTTCAGCGAGTCGATGATGTCCGAGATGTTCATCCGCCCATCCGCGCGGATCGCAATGCGCGCGTACGGCCCCACCAGGCGCAACTCGGCAAAAGTGAATTCGCGCTTGAAGAGCGAGACGAGTTGGAAGTTGATGTAAAAGCGGTCGAACGAGAGGAGCGTCGTGGTGTCCCGGTCGGCGACGCGCAGACTGTCCACCGTGAGTGAAAGGGCGAAGGGATTCACGCGCACGCGCGCGACGGTCACGGTGCGGTGGAAGATCCCGCTCGCCTCCTTCACGAGCACGCCCTTTACGATGCCCGGCGCGACGAAGAAACCGGCTATCGCGTAGAGGGCGAGGAGCACGGCGAGTACGATCAGTACGATGCGAGGCCAGCGGCGGGGTCTTACCTGTGCCATGTGCCCAAACTATGAACGGCGGGGGGATCGCGCTATACGACCAACGGCCGGTCGTCGATTGCCGGGAGTCGATGAGGAATGAACAACTAATTCCGTAAAGACACTGCGCAATGCCGTTAGGGAATCAGTTGTCATGCTTCATCGACTCCCGGCAATCGAATATCGGCCGTTGCCCTTGCCGTCACCACAGCGCGCGGCCGTTCACCCGCGTATAGTGTAAGAGATCCCACGACACACTCCAGGAGATCCCGTGATCCCAGCCCCCCGCGTCGCGCTGATCGCCGCCTTCGCCGCCGCGCTCGCCGCGTGCGGCAGCACTTCCTCCACGGGGCCCGGGAGCAACTTCACCGTCATTGGCGACAGCGCGGTCACCATCGGGCCGCCCGGCGGGAGCCTGACGTACGCGGCCGGCATCAACGATTCGGGAACAGTGGTCGGCGTCGTGGTGGATGCCGTCACGAGCATCCAGTATGGATGGGAACTCAAGAATGGCTTGCTCACATACCTCACCGCCACCATCCCGAGCTCCTCCAACACCACGCCGCAGACGATCAACGACAGCGGCAATGTGGCAGGATTCTACTTCGTCGCCGGCACGGCCCAGGCCTTCATCTTCGACGGCTCCACGTACTCTACCTTCAACTATCCAGGCGCCAGTTCGACGCAGGCCTACGGGTTGAACTCCTCCGGCACCCTCGTGGGCGCGTACTTCGTCACCGGGTCCGCGAATGGGCACGCCTTCAAGCTGTCCGCGGGCACCCCTACCAACATCGAACCTCCTTCCGTCACCTCGTCGGTGGCGCTCGGGATCAATTCGCTCGGCGACATCGTTGGCGAGTACACCGACAACGCCGGCCAGCATGGATACGTGTGGCTGCACGGAGCGACGGCCCCCACGGTGATCACGCATAGCGGCGTCGACCAGATCGTTCCCTACGGGATCAACAGTTCGGGCACGATCGTCGGAAGCTGCAGCGTCTCGGGAGTGTCGTATGGATTCCTCCTCGCGGGCACCACATTCGAGATCATCCAGGCGCCCAACTCCTCGGCCACGCAGGCGTACGGCATCAATGATGCGGGAGTGGTGGTGGGAGAGTACACGAACTCGGTGAATTACGCGTTCGAGCTGGCGACTCAGTAACGGCGGTACGGCCGGGAACCGATTGCCGGGA
>CAVTUD010000006.1:0-15172 GCA_963737845.1 uncultured Gemmatimonadaceae bacterium
CGGACTGCCGGGAGTCGATTGCCGGGAGTCGATGAGGAATAACAAAATATTTTGTCATGCCGCATCGACTCCCGAAAATCGACTCCCGGTAGTTAGCGGTCCGCAGTTAGGTCGTCAGTACGCCGCTGCCGCCACCGCTCCCACTGCCTGCCCCACGATCTTCGTCACGTCGTCCCCGCCCGGCACGGCCACGTTGTTCACGTATACCGCGAACACCAGATGCCGGCCGGTCGCGGTCGTGATGTAACCCGCGAGGCCCTTCGCGGTCACGAGCAGATCCTTGTTCAGCGGATCGCCGCTCGCGAACGTACCCGTCTTCGCGAATATATGGCCGGCGGCCGGGGAAGTTGTTTGGATGTTGTACAGAGTGCCGTCGCGCCCGAGAATGGGCAGCGCCTTCAGGAATACCGGATACGTCGGCAGCGTGGTGTACCAGCTGAGATAACTCACCATGAAGTCGGGCGTGAAGTGATCGTCCGCGCCGAGTCCGTCGGCCTGCTGCGCGCCGCTCAGATCGAGCCCGCCCTTGGTGAGGAATTCGCGCTCGAGATCGAAGCCCGTCTTCGCGGTGTCCTTCTTCCCGATCACCGCGCCCAGGATGTAGTGCGTGACCGCGGCGTGCAGGTTGTCGCTCACCTTGAGCGTCACCTTCACCTCTTCGCTGTACGGCGGCGAGACATGCTCGGCGACGACGTTCGCCGGCGTGTAACTCGCGGCCAGCTTCGACCAGTCCGGCTTCGCCGGCGCCGCAGGCGCGATCACCTTGGTGCCCGCGGCCGTGAGCGCTTCCGTGAACGTCACCGCCGCGAAGCGGCTCGGCAGCGGAACGTCATAGGGGAAGAGCATCGCCGGGCCGTGCGCCGGCAGCGAGCCGGTGACGGTCACGACGTGATTCCCCTCCGGCGTGACGCTGTCGCTCGCCAATGTGATCGTATTCGCCGAGCCGGCCGCGCCGGTGACGGTCTTGTTCACGAACGTCGCGTACGCGGTCATGGGCGAGGCGACGAACGTCATCGGCGCACCGGCCGTCGCGCTTGGCGTGATGGTGATGTCGATGATGTTGTCGTTCACCATGATCGGCGACATGATGACGCCGGAGCCGCCCTCCGCCTGCCCCTCCGGGAACATCGAGACATCCACGAGTACGCGGCCATTGAGTGTCTTCACTTTGCTCGCGGCCTGCTTGGCCATCTCCTTGATCACGAGCAACGGATCGCCGGGGACGGCGCGCGCCATGGAGTCGTTGCCGGCGTAGGCGTGGTCCTCATTCTCAAAAGCGAGCGTGCCATCGGGGCGAATGCGACCGCTCAGGTTCGGATCGCCGCTGGCGACGATCACGAGGTCGCCATTGAGCGTGCCATTCGGGCCCCAGGTGCCCACGGCGTAGACGTTCGTGCGAAAACGGAAGTCAGGGCCGAGGAGGGCGAGCGCGGTGCCCTCCGTGAGGAGCTTCGTGGTGGAGGCGGGGAAGAAGAGCTTGTTGGCGTTCAGTTCGTACAGGGTCTTCTTCGCGTCGAGATCATAGATCTTGATGCCCCACATCGCGTGGCGGAATTCCGGCCGGCTGGTGATGGCGGTGATCTTCGCGGCGAGCGCGGTATCCTGCGATCGCGCCGCGAAGGGAGAACCAGAGCAATGTGACAGCGAACAGCTACGACGACGCGACGCATGAGGGCTCCGGACTCGAAAAGGGTGCTGTGAGGTACGCCTTTGCGACCGGGGCCGCAAGAATCGGCGCCCATGCGCCCGCGCGCCCGTCGCCTTCATCGCGCTGGAACACATGGATCACGGTTCATGTTTAAGGGGATGCGGCGGAAACGGCACGGATCGACTCCGAGTGGGGGAATGGTCTCTCGCGACAGAGTCGGCGTCGTGTTCTTGTTGTTAACAACAACACACAGCGCCGACCGCGAGCGATGCGCCGATCCGCCCCTCGGAGTCAATCCGTGAAGTTTCCGCCGCATCCCCTTGAACATGAACCGTGATTCGTGTGTTCCAGCACAAGGAAAACGACGAGCGCAGTGAGTTCCCTACTCCGCTCGCATCGTCAGTGCCGGGTCTACATGAGCCGCTCTCAGCGCCGGGATGCAGCTGGCGGCGAGCGCCACCGCCGCGAGCAACGCCGTCACCACCAGATAAGTGATCGGGTCACTCGGCTTCACGTCGAACAGCAGCGCCGTCATCGAGCGCGTGAGCGCGAACGCCCCGACAAGCCCCACGGCGATGCCTGTCGCGGTCATCATCGCGCCGTCGCGGGCGATCATGCGGATCACGGTGCTCTGGCTCGCGCCAAGCGCGAGGCGGATGCCGATCTCCCGCGAGCGCTGGCCCACGAGGTACGCGATCACGCCGTAGATGCCGATCGCGGAGAGCAGCACCGCGACGCCCGCGAAGACCGCCAGCAGCACCATGTAGAACCGCGGCTGCGCGACGGATTCACTCACGACCTGGTCCAGCGTCTTGATGCCCGAGAGCGCGAGATCGGGATCGAGCTCCTTGATCGCGCGCCGCGCGTCGGCGACGGCCGCGAATGGGTCGCGCGTGGTGTGCATCACCACGGTGACGGTGTTCATCGGCCACTGCGCGTACGGGATCCAGAATTGCGGCAGCGTGACGGTCGCCAGCGACATCTGTTTCGTGTCGGCGACGATGCCTACGATGTCTCCTTCAAGATTGTGACCGTTCCGGCCGATGCCGAGCGTGATGTGCTTCCCGATCGGATCCTCATTCGGGAAGAATCGCTGGCGCCCGGTCTCGGTGATGAGCAACGCGACTGGCGCGCCGGCGCGATCCTCGGTCGTCATGCCGCGCCCCTTCAGCACTTTGATGCCCATGGTGGAGAAATAGTCCGGCGTCGCCATGCGCACTTGCGCATCCGGCTCTTCTCCAGCCTTCGCCGGCGGACGTCCCGCGATGGAGAAGGAAAAGCCGAACATGAAGTTCGTGAGCGGCAGGCCGAACGCCGCGCCACTCTGCGCCACGCCGGGGATCGCGCGCACGCGCTCCATGATCTGCGAGAGCATGAGCTCCGTCTTCTCGGGCGTGTCGTACTTGGTGTCAGGCAGACTCAGATTGAACGCGATCGAGCTCTCCGTGCGGAATCCCGGGTCCACCGCGGTCAGCTGTTCGAAGCTGCGAATGAGCAACCCGGCGCCAACGAGCAGCATCACGCTCAGCGCCACCTCGGCGATCACGAGCGCGCTGCGCGCGCGATGCGTTCCGGCCCGCCCGCCGCCGCGCCCGCCCTCGCGCAGCGTCTTCGCGACATCGGGGCGCGTGAGCTGGCGCGATGGCACGAGACCGAAGATCACGCCGGTCGCGACCGCCACGAGCAGAGTGAATCCCAGCACGATGCCATCCACACGAATGGATTCGAGGCGCGGGATGCTACTCGGCGCGAGACTCACGAGCAATTGCGTGCCGTACAGCGCGAGCATGAGCCCCGCCCCGCCGCCGAGCAGCGACAGCACGACGCTCTCGGTGACGAGCTGGCGGATCAAGCGGCCGCGGCCGGCGCCGAGCGCGGTGCGCACGGCGATCTCGCCTTCGCGCGCGACGCCGCGCACGAGGAGCAGGTTCGCGACGTTCGCGCAGGCGATGAGCAGCACGAACGCGACACCGCCCAACAGCACGTACAACGGGCGCCGCAGGTCGCCGGTGATGCTCTCCTGCATGGTGATGACCTTCGACCCGACGCCGGTGTTCGCCTCGGGGTAGTCCTTGTCGAGGCGCTCCTGGACCGCGCGCATGTCGGCGGCCGCGCTCGCGAGCGACACACCCGGCTTGAGCCGCGCGATGGTATTGAGATAGACCGCGCCCCGGCTCTGCGCGAGCCGCGCCGGGTCGTAGCTGTACGGCATCCAGACCACCGCGTTCGCCGGCCACGCCGAGGCCGCGGGCACGATGCCAGCGACGAGATAACTCTCGTTGTCGAGGATGATCGATTTTCCCACGAGCGCGGGATCGCTGCCGAAGCGCGTCTTCCAGAGCGATTCATTGATCAGCACCGCCTTCGAGCCGTTGAACGCCGCTTCCTGCGGCGAGAAAGCGACGCGGCCGAGCACCGGCTTCACGCCGAGGATCGTGAACATGTCGGCGCCGATATCGGCACCGCGCAAGCGTTCCGGATCGCCGCTGCCGGTGAGCACCACCGAGTGCCCGCCCACGACGGCGATCGAGGTGAACGAATGATTCTGCGTCTGCCAGTCCGCGATGTTGGCGGGCGAGGCGGGCGCGGCGCGGCGGCCGTCGTAGCTGGCGGCCACGAGCACGAGGCGGTCGGGGTCTTGGAACGGCAGCGGCCGCAGCAGGATGCCGTTCACGACGGAGAATATCGCCGTGTTCGCCCCGATGCCCAGCGCGAGCGTCGCGATCGCGATCACCGCGAATCCCGGCGCCTTGCGCAGCGAGCGGAGCGCGTAGGCGATGTCCTGCCGAATTTGGTTGAACAGTCGCGCTTCCTGCTTCCCGCTTCCCGCGTCGGTGGTCATCACTCCTCCCTCAGCGCTTCAGTCGGATGGATGCTCGCCGCTCTCATAGCGGGGATGGCGCTCGCGACGATCACCGCCGTCGCGAGTAGGGAGACGATCGCGAGCAGCGTTCCCGGGTCCCACCATTGCACGGCGAACAACTGCGAGCGCAGCAGCCATGCGCCGCCGAGCGCTCCGCCGATCCCGAGTGCGCCGCCGATCGCGGCGATCACGGCACCCTGGCCGACGATGAGCTGCAAGACGTTCCGACGGCTCGCACCGAGCGCAACGCGCACGCCGATCTCGCGCGTGCGTTGCGCGACGATGTAACTCATGACGCCGTAGATCCCGAGTGACGCGAGCAGCAGCGCGAGGGAAGAGAAGACGCCGAGCAGTATCGCCGCGATCCGGCGCGGTCCGAGCGAATTGTCGACCAGCTTCTCGAACGGGTTGATGGCCGAGAGCGCCATGTTGCGGTCCACCTGCTGCACTGCGGCCCGTACGGCGCTCACGGAGGCCAGCGGATCGCCCGAGGTGCGCACGACGACGTTGATGAAGTTGAGGGGGAAGCTCGCCTGGTCCACCGGGAGGTAGAGCTGGGCGCGCGGCGTCGCGTCGAGTCCTTCATGCTTGGTATGGCCGACAACGCCCACAATGGTCTTCCATTGCGTGGAGTCATTGAACGGCGGACTCGAGTAGGTCATCCGTTTTCCGAGTGCGAACTCGGCGGTCTTGTCCTTGCCGTAGAACTTGTGAATGAATTCGTCGTCCACGATGATGACCGCGGGCGCCGCGTGCACGTCGCGCGAATCGAACATGCGCCCGGCGAGCAACGGCACTTTGAGCGTCGCGAGGAACCCTGGAGAGACGTAGCGGATGTCGCCCCACGGCGCATCGCCGCGCGGCGGAACAATGAAGCCCTCCACACTGTAGCTCCCCGTGGCCCAACCGCCCCCGAAGGGAAGTACCGAGGTGACGCCGGCCGCGAGCACGCCGGGAACCTGCTCGATGGCCGGGATCACGCCCGCATAGAAGGCGCGCATCGCCGTGTCCGACGGATACTGCGAGTTCGGCAGCGAGAGGTTGAACGTGAGCACGTTGTGCGGATCGAAGCCCGGGTCGACATCGGCGAGCCGCGCAAAACTCTTGAGCATCAGCCCGCCGCCGAAGCACAGCACCACGGCCATCGCCATCTCGGAGACGACAAGCGACCAGCGCACGAGCTGGCCCCGCTTGTCGGTCGTCCCGCCGCGCCCGCCCTCTTTGAGCGCAGCGTGCAGATCGCCGGTGGAAGAGTGCAGCGCCGGAGCGAGGCCGAAGAGCACGCCGGTGACGACCGCGACGCCCATGGTGAAGGCGACCACGGCGAAGTTCATGTGGAGATTCGCTGCGCCGGGAATGCTCGCGGGATTGATCGCGACCAACGCGCGCAGGCTGCTGTCAGCGATGAACAGTCCCAGCGCGCCGCCAGCCAGCGCCAAGGTCACGCTCTCCACGAGGAACTGCCGCATCAGGGCCCAGCGCTCCGCGCCGAGCGCAGTGCGGACGGCCACTTCACGATTCCGCGAGGCGGCACGCGCGAGAAGCATGTTCGCGACGTTGGCGCAGGCGATGAGGAGCACCACCGCTACCGCGCCCAGCAGGAAGAGGAGCGGCGCGCGCACCTTGCCGGTGGTGGACTCCGCGTAACTCGTGACGCGCACCGTCCACCACGAACCGAGGAAATTGGGGTACTGTTTCGCCAAGGAGGCGGCGAAGGCTCCCATGTCGCGGTTCGCCTGCTCCACCGTGAGACCCGGCTTGAGCCGCGCGATGAGACGCAGGTTCTCGTTGGTGAAGTTCTGCGCGGCGAACACCGCTGGCGCGAGCGCGAGCGGGCGCCAGATCTCGGTGTTGGCATTCCAGGGATCGACGAACGACGGCGGCATGACCGCGACGATCGTGTAGCTCTCGCCATTGAGCGAAACGATCTTGCCCACGATCAGCGGGGTCGCCTCCGAAGACACGCTTCCAGAGCCCATCGGAAATGACAGCGACGCGCTCCTTTCCGATCTCATCCTCGTCGCGCCCGAAGGTGCGTCCGAGTTCCGGCGGAACGCCGAGCACCTTGAAGAAATCGCCGCTCGCGCGGATGCCGTTCAGCCGTTGCGGGTCGCCGGCGCCGGTGAGATTGACGCCCCAGCCCGTCGTGACGGCGACACTTTCGAAGAGGTGTGCGTCGTCGCGATAACTCTTGAAGCCCGGCGCGGAGACGTTGGCGTGGAGCTTCAGCCCGTCATACCAATGGAACGCTTCGACGAGGCGGTCAGGTTCGCGATAGGGGGCGGGACGCAGGAGGACGGTGTTGACGACGGAGAAGATCGCGGAGTTCGCGCCGATGCCGAGGGCCAGCGTGAGGATGATGATCGCGGAGAATACGGGGGATTTCGTGAGGCGGCGGAGTGAGTATTTCAGGTCGAACAGCAAGTCGCTCATTTCGCCACCTCGTTTGCGGCTTCGTGGTCCTGCGATTCGAGACACGCTTCGGCGCCCGCGGCACGCTCCGGTCGCACGTTGGACAGGCTTGGGGAGTAGATGGTTGGCTTCAGGGCCTCGCTGTTCGCTGGCGGACGGTGCATCCCGGAAGCGGACATGTGGAGGAGGGCGGCGAGGGCGGAGAGAGGGGGGAGGCGCATGGGCGCGATGTAATGCATAGGTCGTGCCGTCACTGCGGAACTGCTAACTAATGCCACCTGCTCTCTTAGAATTGCAGTCAACAGTCAACAGTGATTCAGTACACGGCAGTCATCAGTGCGGCGCAGCTCGAAGCACGGTGGTCGCCGCGCGAGATCGCGGGCCGCCTCGTGAGCGACTATCCGAACGACCCGACGATGCGGATCTCGCATGAGACCATCTATCGGAGTGTGTATATCCAAGCGCGCGGCGTGCTGAAGAAGGAACTGATCGCGCATCTGCGGCACCGGCATGGCCTGCGCCGCCGGCGCGGCGCGGTGGCCGCGCCGCGCGCGAGTCGCATTCCCGATCTGGTGTCGATTGCCGCGCGCCCGGCGGAGGTGGCGGACCGCGCGTGCCGGGTCATTGGGAGGGCGACCTGCTCGCGGGATCGCGGAACTCGCACATTGCCACCCTCGTCGAACGGAAATCCCGCTATGTGCATTTGGTGCACGTGACCGGCAAAGACACCCAGAGTGTCGTCACCGCGCTGATCCGTGAAGTCCAGCGACTGCCGGCCGGGCTCATGCGCTCCCTCACCTGGGATCGCGGCAACGAGATGCGGCACGATCACCGCTCACAGTCATCAGTCATCAGAATACGGGCCCCAGGTTCTACTCGCTCCCGAATCCCGAATCCCGAATCCCGAGCACTACAGGTGCAAGCGGCAGCGTAAGACTCGCCTCACATCCCTTCGCATCGGGCCTGTTCGTGAGAGTGACTAGTCCCCCATGCGCCTCCGCGATCTGGCGCGAGAGCACGAGTCCGATCCCCGTTCCGCCCGGCTTGGTCGTGAAGAATGGGACGAACAGGTTCGCCGATTTCGGGCAGGCCGGGGCCGTCGTCGAGTACGGACAGTTCGAAATTGCCGTCGATCCGCGTCCAGCGCACGCGCACGCCGCCGCCGGTGCTCTGCGCGGCATCGACGGCGTTCGCGATGAGATTGATCAACAATTGGTCGAGCTGATCGCCATCGGCGCGCAGGGTCATCTGCGGGCCCGGCTCGATCGCGACGGGCAATCGCGTCTCCAGGCGCACGACGCGCTGCACCCACGTGTCGCACTCTCACCGGCGCCAGTTTCGGCGGCGGCAGTTTCGCCAATCGCGTGTAGCTCGCCAGGAATCGGCTCAAGCCCTGCGAGCGGCTCGCGATCACGCTCAGCCCCTTCTTCAAGTCCTCGCGCAGCTCGCCCTCCGGCGGCGAGCGGCCGAGCAATTGGCCCAGCCGCTCGGCGAGCGAGTTGATCGGCGTCACGCGAATTATTGATCTCGTGGCCCAGCACTCGAATCAGCCGCTGCCACGCCAGGCGCTCCTCCTCGCGCAGCGCCCGGCTCACGTCGGCCAGCAGGAGGAACTGTGTGCGGCTTGCCGTCCTGGCGGAAATTGCCGCGGCGCACTTCCCAGCGCCCCGATTTCCCGCCCAGCGCGAGATCGAGCACGCGCGGCGCATCGCCGGCGAGCGCTTCGGCGAGTTCGAGTTCCTCGGCGCGCTTGCCCAGCAATCGCTCCGCCGGCTGCCCGAGGATCCGCTCGCCGCCGGCGTTCACGAGGCGCAGCGCGCCCGCGTCGTCGAAGGCGAGCACGGCGACGTCGATTTCTTCCATCACGCGGCGCAGCAGTGCCGTAGCCTCGAGCGCGCCGAGACGGCGCGCTCGCAGTTCGGCCATGAGCGAGTTCAGCTCGAGCATCGCGAGGCCGAGCGCGTCGTCGGCGTTCGCGCGGCGCGCGCGCAGCGAATAGTCCTGCTCGCGGATCGCGGCGAGCATGTTGCTCAGCGTTTGCAGCGGCCGCACGACGCGCTCGCGGAGCGCGATGATCGCCGATGAGGAACCGAGGCCGATGATGATCGTGAGCGTCCACTGCGTGCGCGGCGCGAAGTCGCCGGTCCACAGGAGGACCAGAGCGAGCGCGAGCGCGGGGAAGCTGCCGGCGACCGCGATGGTCGTGACGCTGCGCTCGTGGACTGCCCGCCATGCGGGGCGCTACAGCCCGTGGCGCTGCAGCCGCCGGTAGAGCGCGCTGCGCGACAAGTCCCAGCGCCGCGCCGCGAGGCGTCACATTCCCGTCGTGCCGCGCGAGCGCCTTGGTGATCAAGCACGCGCTCGACTTCCTCGAGACTCATCTCATCGAGCTGCGGGCCGCGTCGGTCACGGCGCGGAAGCTCAGGTCCGCCGGCGCGATCGCGGTCGCCGTCGCCAGCAGCGTCGCGCGCTCGATCGCGTGCGCCAGCTCGCGCACGTTGCCCGGCCAGCGCGTACGCGAGCAGCGCGCGCATCGCCGTCGGGCGCGAACCGCGTGACGCCGCTGCCGGTAGCGCGACGCCGAACTGCTCGCAGGAAGATGCGCCGCGAGCAGCGGGATGTCCTCGCGGCGGTCGCGCAGCGGCGGCAGATGGAGCTCCACGGTGTTCAGCCGGAAGAACAGATCCTCGCGGAACCGCCCCGCCGCGACCTCGGCGCGCAGGTCGGCGTTCGTGGCCGCGAGATGCGCACGTCGACGCGCCGCGTGCTTGCGACGAGCCCACGCGCTCGAACTCGCCCGCCTGCAGCACGCGCAGCAGCTTCGCCTGCTGCGTGCAGCGAGAGAT
Source organism: uncultured Gemmatimonadaceae bacterium (assembly GCA_963737845.1). Taxonomy (GTDB): domain Bacteria; phylum Gemmatimonadota; class Gemmatimonadetes; order Gemmatimonadales; family Gemmatimonadaceae; genus DATKOH01. The sequence goes on from CAVTUD010000006.1 coordinate 9,770, forward strand.
TCGCGATCTCGTCGAGGAACAGCGTGCCGCCGTCGGCGAGCTCGAAGCGGCCCGACGCGATCGGTCTTCGCGTCGGTGAACGCGCCCTTGGTGTGCCCGAACAGCTCGCTCTCGAACACGCCCTCGGCGAGTCCGCCGAGGTTCACCGTGACCATCGGCGCGCGCCGCGCGCGGCGACGCGGCGTGCAGCCATCGCGCGACCACTTCCTTGCCGGTGCCGTGCTCGCCGGTGATCAGCGCGTTCGCGTCCGACGGGCCGATCCGCTCCATGAGACGCAGCACCGGCTGCATCGCCGGCGATTCGGCGATGAGCTGCGGCGCGCCCGCGGGGCGCAGCGCGAGGTTCTCGCTCTCGAGCCGCTGGCTGCGGCGCAGCGCGCGGCCGAGTTCCACCTGCGTGCGCAGCACCTGCAGGAGGCGCGTCGTTGTCGAACGGCTTCTGGATGTAATCGCGCGCGCCGCGGCGCAGCGCTTCGACCGCGCCTTCGATGCTTCCCCACGCGGTCATCACGATCACGGGCAGCGTCGCATCGAGATGCTGCAGCCGCGCGAGGAGATCGAGCCCCTCCGTGCCGCCGGTGGTGTCGCGCATGTAGTTCATGTCCATCAGCAGCGCGTCGAAATCGCGCTCCTCGACGGCCGCGAGCACGGCCGGCGGGGCATCGCCGCGGTCTGCACCTCGTAGCCCTCGCTGCGGAGGAGCAGTTCGAGGGCGTCGAGGACGTCGCGCGTCGTCGTCGGCGACGAGCAGGCGGGCGGAGGCGGAGCGCATGGTGCTAAGATTATCGCCCGCGAGGGCGGAGCGTCACTCCTCGCGCAGCGCCTCCAGCGGATCCACGCGCGAGGCACGCCGAGCGGGGATCCAGCTCGCGAGCAGCGCGACCACCGCGACCATGCCACCCACCGCGAGGAAGGTGACCGGATCGCGCGGCTGCACCGCGTAGAGCATCGCCTTGAGCACGGGCGCGAGCGCGAGCGCAAGCAGCAATCCCGCGGCGACGCCTGCGCCCGCGACGAGCATGCCGTCGCGCACCACGAGACGCACCACATCGCTCGGCAGCGCACCGAGCGCGACGCGCACGCCCATCTCGCGCGTCCGCTGGGCCACGCCATAGGCGATCACGCCGTAGACGCCCACCGCCGCGAGCGCGAGCGCGACCGCGGTGAACAATGAGATGAGCATCAGCGTGAACCGCCGCGCCGCGAGCGAGCGCGACACCACTTCATCCATCGTGCGGATCGCGAACACCGCCTGATCCGCATCGAGCGCATGGATCGCCCGCTCGATCGGGCCGGTCATCGACGCGGCGTCGCCGGTGCCGCGCACCGCGATCGTGAAGTTCGCCCACGCATCCTGATCGTACGGGAGATACACGCCGGGGATCGGCTTGCGATCGAGCTCATGCTGGCGCACGTCGGCCACCACGCCCACGACCGTGCGCCACCGGTCGTCGCGGATCTGGATCCGCGCGCCGAGGACATCGGTCTTCCCCCAGAATCGCTGCGCCGTGCTCGCGGTGACGATCGCGACCTGCGCGGCGTTCAACCGGTCGCGCTCGTCGAAATCGCGCCCGCGCACGATCGGGATCGAGAGCGCCTTGAAGTAGCCCGGCGACGCGACGAGATAATCCGGATTCGGGTCGTCCGGCCGTGTTTCGCGGCCTTCGATCTTCAGGTCGCTGCGGCTGGCTCCCGGATTGAGCGGCAGGCGGCTGATCACGCCCACCGAAGTCACCTGCGGGAGCGCAGCGATCGCCGGCACCATCTGGTCGACAAATGCGGCGCGCCGGTCGCCGTCGGGATACTTCACCTGCGGGAGCATGAGCGCCATCGTGACCACGCCGTGCGTCTCGAATCCCTCGCTCACGTTCTGCACCGATACGAACGCCTTGACGAGCAATCCGGCGCCCACCGCCAGCACACAGGCCAGCGCCACTTCACTCACGGCGAGCGTGTCGCGCACGCGGCGCCGCGCGCGCGAATCCACCGCGCCCCGGCCGCCCTCGCGCATGCCCGTCGCGATGTCGCCGCGCGCGGTCTGCAGCGCCGGCCCCACGCCGAACGCGATCCCGGTCGCGATCGCGACCGCCATCGTGAAGCCCACCACGCGCCAGTCGGGCGACGCATTGATGAGCCACTGCAGGTCGAACGGCGCGAGGGAGCGCAGCGACGCCACGCCCCACGTCGCGATGAGCAGCCCTGCCCCGCCGCCGAGGAGCGCGAGCATCACGCTCTCAATGAGCTGCTCCTTGGCCAGCTGCCAGCGGCCGGCGCCGAGCGCCGAGCGCACGAGCCATTCGCGCGACCGCGACGCCGCGCGCGCGAGCAGCAGATTCGCGAGATTCACGCTCGCGATGAGCAGCAGCACGCCCGCCGCGCCGACGAGCAGCAGCAGCGCCGCGCGGCTGTCGCCTACGCGGTCCTCGTGGATCGTGATGAGCGTCGCGCCATCGAACTCCGGCTTGCCATTCTCGATGCGCGCGTTGCGATTCACGATCCCGCTCGCCTCGGCGCGCGCGGCCTCGATGGAAACGTCCGACCGGACGCGTCCGATCGACTCGAAATAGTGCGTGTCCGATTCGGTCGAGACGTCCTCCGTGGGCCGCAGCGGGGTGGGCGGCACCGCGAAGGGCGACGGCCGCCAGATCTCGGCGCCTACCGGAAAGTCGTAGCCCGGCGGCATCACGCCCACGATCGCCACCGGCTCGCCATTCAACTCGATCACCGTGCCGAGGACGTTCGCGCGGCCGCCGAGACTGCTGCGCCAGTAGCCGTCCGAGATCACGACTTCGCCCGTATTGAGCCGGCCCGGGCTCGTCTCCTCGGGCCAGCGGCCTTGCTCGGGCGAAACGCCCAGCGTCTTGAAGAATCCCGCGGTGACCATCGCGCCGTCCGCCTTCTCGGGGCGGCCGCCCGCGCCGACGTTAAAGGTCCACGACGGAAAGCGGCCACAGGCGTGATGAGCCGGCTGTCGCGCTCGAAGCTCACGAAGTCCGCTGGAGAGAACGTCTCCTCGCCGCCGGCGTCGTGCGGGTAGAGCATCATCAGCTTGCCCTTCGTCCGGATACGGCAGCGGCCGGAGGAGCACGGCGTTCACCACCGAGAACACCGCGCTGTTCGCGCCGATGCCGAGCGCGAGCGTGAGGATCGCGACGCCGGTGAAGAGCGGCGATTTGATCAGCCGGCGGAATGCGAGCTTGATGTCGTTCACGATGCCTCCTTGTCCAGCCAGCCGTCCTTGAGGCGGATGATCCGGTGGCCGTACGTCGCGTTCTCCTCGGAGTGCGTCACCTGGATGATCGTGGTGCCGGCGGCGTTGAACTGCTTGAACAGCGACATGATCTCGCGCCCCTGCGCCGAATGCAGATTCCCGGTGGGTTCGTCGGCGAGGATGAGCGACGGTTGGTGGATCACCGCGCGCGCGACGGCCACGAGCTGCTGCTGGCCGCCCGAGAGCTGGGTGGGATAGAGATCCTTCTTCGCGACGATGCCGAACTTGTCGAGCGTGTCGGCCACCACGGCCTGACGTTCTGTTTTCTTGATGTCGCGGTAGGAGAGCGGCAGGTCGAGATTCTCCGCCACGGTGAGATCGTCGAGCAGGTGGTACTGCTGGAAGACGAAGCCCACGTACTGCTTGTGCAGCGCGACGCGGCGCTTGGGATCCAGCTTGTGCACGGCGTGCTCCATCAGCTGGTACTCGCCCGTCCACGCGCCGTCGAGCATGCCGATCACGGAGAGGAGCGTGCTCTTCCCGGCTCCCGACGGACCCATGATGGTCACGAACTCGCCCTTCTTGATGTCGAGCGTGATGTGGCGGAGCACGTACACCTGCCCGCCCGAAATGGGATAGCTCTTCTCGACGCTCTTGAGCGAGATCATCTACTCGTACCTCAGTGCGGTCATGGGATCCACTTTGGCGGCGCGGCGCGCGGGGATCGCGGCCGCGAGCAGTGCGGCGGCCGCCAGCGCGAGCGACGCGCCGGCGAACGTGGGCAGATCGGTGGCGCTCACGCCATACAGGAAACTCGCGAGCGCGCGCGTGCCGGCGATCGAGAGCGCGAGTCCCGCGATCACGCCGGCGGCGATGTATGGAACATGTTCGCGCACGAGCTCGCGCACCACCCGGTCGCCGCGCGCGCCGAGCGCGACGCGGATGCCGATCTCGCGCGTGCGGCGGCTCACGGCGTAGCTGACGACGCCGTGCACGCCCACGAGCGCCACGATGAGCGCCAGCAGACTGAATGCGCCGAGCGTGAACGCGCCGGCGCGCTGCGGAAAGAGCACTTCGGAGAGCCGGTCGTCGAGGGCCCCGAACTCGAACGGAGTGACGTGAGAGTCGGCACCGAGCAACGCGGCGCGGATCGCCGGTCCGGCCAACGTGGGATCGCCCTGCGTGCGCGCGAGGAGCACCATTCGGCCCAGGCCCACATTGCCCAGGTGCTGAGAGAGTGCGCCATAGAGATACGGGCGCGGCTTCTCGCCCAGGCGGTGGTACGCGGCATTTCTCACCACGCCCACGACGGTCAGGTCCGCGTCGCCCATTGTGATGTGGCGTCCCACCGCGCCATCCGGGAAATACTTCGCGGCCATCGTCGCATTGATAACCACGACCGGTGCGCTCGTCGGTGTGTCATGCTCGTCGAACTCGCGGCCCGATGCCACCGGAACATGGAGCACGCGGAAATAACCGGCGCTCACGACGGCGTTCTCCACGCTCAACCGCTCGCCCGCGGGGGGCGTGTAACCGGGAATGCTGAACGACTCCTTGTCCATTCCACCGCTGAGCGGCGTGTCGGTCGCCCAGGCGAACGCGGTCACATTGTTCACGGCGGCGAGACGGTCCCCGGCGCTCGCGTAGTAGGCCGCGGCGCGCGGGGCATCGTAGTGCGAGAGCCCCATGTTCACCGCCGCGACGGCGACGTGGCCCACAGCGAAACCCGGGTCGATCGTGAGCGCGCGCTGCAGCGCGCGCGAGAAGAGACCCGCGCCAACGAGCAGCACGAGGCTGAGCGCCACCTGTGACGCGAGCAGCACGCCGCGCAGCCGGGTGCGCCGCTGTCCGGCGCCCGCCGTGCCGTCGCGCAGCGCCGGCGTGAGATCCACGGCGAGCGTCTGCCGCGCCGGCGCGAATCCGAAGATCAGCATGGAGCCCAGCGCGAGCGCGAGCATGAACGCGAGCGTGCCGGCATCGGGCGCGATGTTGAGCCCCGCGAACGATGTGCCGGCGAACGACATGCGGCCAAGGGCGTCACCCGCCATGCTCGCGACGCCGAAGGCGATCGCGACGGCGGCGAGCGCGAGCACGGCCGATTCGGTGAGCAGCTGCCGCATTAATCGCGCGCGCGTGGCGCCGAGCGCCAAGCGAACGCCTACCTCGCGCCGGCGCGCCGCGCCGCGCGCGAG
>CAVTUD010000007.1:0-143584 GCA_963737845.1 uncultured Gemmatimonadaceae bacterium
CTGCCATGGCATCTGCTCGACCAGGCGCCGCATCAAGGCGTGCACTCGGCTGGTGCGGGACTTGAAGGAGCTCTGATCGCGACACGCCGGCAATGCATGAACTCGACTGCGACCAGACCGGCTTCGAATGGCTGGTCACCGACGACGCAAACCACAGCGTGTTCGCATGGCTCCGCAAGGGCCACGACCCGAAGGCGCGATGCGTGGTGGTGGTGAACTTCACGCCGGAGCCGCGGCGCAATTACCGGGTGCGCGTGCCATTCGCCGGCCGCTGGCGCGAGGTGCTCAACACGGACGCCGCCCATTATGGCGGAAGCAATATCGGGAACGAAGGGCTCGGTGTCCGCTGTTGTGACGCGGGAAAGCCCGGAGTTGCACCTTGTCCTTCCGCCGCTTGCTGCCGTCTATCTCGTTCCTGAAGAGTGACCGCCGGATCGCGGCGGGTTCGCCGCATCCACTCGGCGCCACCTGGGATGGTCGCGGGACCAACTTCGCGCTGTTCTCGTCGACCGCCGAGAATGTCGAGCTCTGCCTGTTCGACAAGAGCGGGCGGCAGGAGGTGGGACCGCATCGTGCTTCCGGAGCGGACGGAAGACGTCTGGCACGGCTACCTACCCTACGCGCAGCCGGGCCAGCTCTACGGCTACCGCGTCTATGGCCCTTACGATCCCGAGCACGGCCACCGCTTCAATGCCAACAAGCTGCTGATCGACCCGTACTCCAAGCGGCTCGGCGGTCAGTTCGCCTGGACCGACGCGCATCTTGCCTATCGGGTCGGCAACAAGCGCGAGGATCTGTCGTTCGACCGTCGCGACAACGTGCGATCTACGTGGAAGTCGGTGGTGGTCGACCAGGCCTATACCTGGAGCGACGACCGGCATCCGAAAGGTGCCGTGGCAGGACACCATCATCTACGAAGCCCACGTCAAAGGGCTTGACGCAGACGCGCGAGGACATCCCGAAGGAATTGCGCGGCACCTACCGCGGGCTGGCGGCGCCGGCGATGATCGAGCATCTCAACAAGCTCGGCGTCACCGCGATTGAGCTTCTGCCGATCCACGCCTTCGTCGATGAGCCGCATCTGCTCGGCAACGGCCTGAAGAACTACTGGGGCTATAACACGCTTGCCGAGAGTAGAAACCGAGCAGCGCTACTCCGCCGACAACACCCAGAACGCACTCCGCTCCACGATCGCCGAGCTGCACAGCGCCGGCATCGAGGTCATCCTCGACGTGGTCTACAACCACACCTGCCGAGGGCAATCATCCTCGGCCCGACGCTTTGCTACAAGGGGCATCGACAACACGGCCTACTATTGGCTCACCCCCGGACAAGCCGCGCTTCTACGAGAACTACACCGGCACCGGCAACGCGCTGAAGCTCGTGCATCCGCGTGTGCTGCAGATGGTGATGGTCTCGCCTGCGCTACTGGGTCGAGATGTTCCACGTCGATGGCTTCCGCTTCGACCTCGCCTCGACGCTCGGCCGCACGCCGGCGTTCGACCGCAACAGCCCTTTCCTCGCGGCGGTCCGGCAGGACCCGGTGCTCGCCAACGTCAAGATGATCGCTGAACCGTGGGACATCGGCCTTGGCGGCTATCGGCCGCGCAAGCTTTCCGCCCGGATGGTCGGGAGCCGGAACGACGCCTATCGCAGCACGATGCGACGCACCTGGCGCGGCGATGCCAACATCCTCGGCGATCTCGCCCATGGCGTTGACCGGCTCGGCGAGAAATTTCGGCACGATGGCCGAGGTCCCCAGGCGAGCGTCAACCACGTCACCGTCCATGACGGCTTCACGCTGAACGATCTGGTCAGCTACGAGCACAAGCACAACGAAGCGAACAAGGAAGACAACCGCGACGGCTCCGACGACAACAACAGCCTCAACTGCGGCATCGAGGGGCCAACCGACGACCCGGCGATTCTGGAGCGGCGCCGGCAGCTTCGCCGCAACCAGCTCGCCTCGCTGCTGATCGCACAGGGATTGCCGCTGATCCTGGCCGGCGACGAGGTCGGCAACACCCAGGGCGGCAACAACAACGCCTATTGCCAGGACGACGAGATCGGCTGGGTGACGTGGGAGCAAATCTCGGCAGCGCCGACGACATGACCGAATTCGTCGGCGGCCTGACGCGGCTGCGCCAGCGCTTCGGCCAGCTTCGCACGCGGCACTGGCTCGAAGGCAAGAAGGCCGATGGCTCCCACGACAGTCTGCGGCTTCGTCCCGACGGCGAGGTGATGAAGGACGAGGATTGGAATTTTCCGGAAGGGCGCTTTCTCGCCTATGTGCTTGCCGCGGCCGACGAAGGCGGCGAGCCGCTGCTGGTCGTCTTCAACGCCGCCGAGAACGGCGTCGACCTGACGTTGCCGCAATGGCCGAACGTCGCGAAGTGGGACCGCGTGCTCAACACCGCCGCCGATGCGGCGCCGAACAGCGAGCAGGCCGAGCCGCCCGGAGCCAAGCTGATCGCCCCGCCGATTGCGATTTTCGCGTTCGCAGGGAAAGCCATGATCGAGGGCAATCCATTCGGCCCGTTGATCACCCCCGAGAACGTCATCTTCCGCCTCTGGGCGCCGGGGGCGCAGCGCGTCCAGCTGCTGCATCACCAGAACCATGAGATGCGGCGCACCGATGATGGCTGGTTCAAGCTCACCATCCCCGGCGCGCGGCCCGGCGACCGCTACAAATTCCGCATCGACGGCGAGGCCGAGGTGCCCGACCCGGCGTCGTGCTTCCAGCCGGAAGACGTTCACGGCCCCAGCGAAGTGATCGATCACAACGCGTTCGACTGGCAGACCCGCGCGTGGCCCGGCCGGCCGTGGCACGAATGCGTGTTTCTGGAATTGCATGTCGGCACCTTCATCGAAAGACGGCACCTTTCGCGGCGTCATCTGACAAGCTCGACGACATCGCCGCCGCGGGCATCACCGCCATCGAGCTGATGCCGGTTGCCGTTCTTCGGCCGCGGAACTGGGGCTACGACGGCGTGCTGCTGTACGCGCCGGACAGCCCTACGGCGGCCGGAGGATCTGAAGGCGCTGATCGACGCGGCTCATGCGCGCGGTCTGATGATGTTTCTCGACGTCGTCTACAACCACTTCGGGCCGGAGGGGAATCACCTCGGCCGCCACGCGCCGCAGTACTTCACGGCGGCGCGGACGCCATGGGGCAACGCGATCGACTACGAGCGGCCGGAGGTGCGGCGCTTCGCGCTCGAGAACGCGCTGCACTGGCTCAACGAATACCGGTTCGATGGCTGCGGCTCGACGCCGTCCATGCGATCGCCCAGCCGGGACGAGCCGCGCTTCTCCCCGAGATGAGCGAGGCGGTCGGCACCTGGCCACGAATGACCGGGCGCCAAATCCACCTCGTGCTGGAGAACGACGCCGACCAGGCGAGCCTGCTCGATCCGCTCGCCGATCCGCCGCACGGCAAATATCGCCCGAATGGAACGACGATGATCACCACGCCTTCCATGTGCTGCTGACCGGAGAGACGGCGGGCTATTACGGCGACTACCGCGACGCCGCCCGGCATGTGGCCGACCTGCTGGGCACGACCGTCGGAGCGCTGAAAATGCGCGTCCACCGCGCGCGTGAAGCTCTCCAAGCCCTTCTCGAGGATAAGTACGCATAATGCTAGACAACCTGGATCCAAACGAACCGCGCCTGCCGAAGACCCGTGAAACGCCGGCGGAGTCGCGTCCCCTTGCCGACCGCGAAGTGCCCCTGACGGGCCGCGCCGGCGCTGCGTCCTTGCACGCGTGGCTCGACGGCGAGATGCCCGAGAGCGCGGCGCGTGTTGGTGACGTGACGCGCGACGTGGACTTCTGGGTGCGCCTGGAAGGCGATCTGAAGGCGCGCCGTCAGATGAGCGCGCCGGCCGACCTGCAGAGCCGGATCATGAGCGCCATCGGCACTGCGAGCCCGGCTGCGGCGTCGAAGTGGTACGCGAAGAACGTCACGATGACGGTCTCGATGGCGGCCGCGACGTCGATCGGTCTGTTCTTGTTCGGCCTGCTGGCGGGCGTCGCGATCTATTACGCGCGCTGAACGGCCGTACAGTTCTCTGTTCGATCACCGGCCCTCGAGAGGGGGCCGGTTTTCGTTTGAGGAGCAACTACGCGGGAAGCGGGAAGAGGGAAGCGCCGCGGGATGCGCGAAGGACGCGTGGGCCCAGCGCGCCGTTATCGCTCATCGCGGCGCTTCCCGCTTCCCGCTTCCCGCGTAGTCAGCGAGACAGCCTTCGCTCCAGGATGATCAGGTCGACGCGGGGCCGGTAAAGATCACGCACCCGCCCCGATTCCGTGAATCGGCACGCGAGCAGCAGCTTGAGCGCGGGGGCCAGCGATGGGTCGCCGGCGAGTTCGGCGACGAAGAGGCGCGTGCCGCGGGCGCGCAGCGTCTCGCAGGCGGCCGCCAGGAGCGCGCTGCCGAGGCCTTTGCGCCGCCGTGACGGGTGCACGCTCACTCCGACGAGCGCTGCCGTTCCCTGGGTGCCGGCCACAGCTTCCGCGAGGATCACGCCGGCGAGGTCGCCACGCTCCTCCAACACGAGCGCAATGTCGGGCGTGTGGTCGAGCCGTTCGCGCGCCTTCGCCAAGTAGCGCGCGAGCACCACATCGCCCGTGAGCAGGACGCGCGCTGCGCGATGGTCCTCCGGAGCGAGGGGACGAATGCCCGCCGCGCCGGCGAGGGTCAGATGTGGATCGCCCGCCCCATCACGCCGAGCGCGGCTTCCTTCATCGTCTCGCTCAGGGTGGGATGCGCGTGCACGGTGAGCGCGATGTCCTCGCTCGACCCTTGGAATTCCATCGCCAGCACGGCCTCGGCAACGAGTTCGGAAACGTTCGGCCCGATGAGCTGCGCACCGAGCAGGCGGTCGGTGGCCGCGCTCGCGATGAGCTTGATGAAGCCGGTGTTCTCGCCGGCGGTGCGCGCGCGCGCGTTCGCCGAGAAGGGGAAACGGCCCGTCTTGTAGGCGACGCCACTCTCCTTCACTTGCTGCTCGGTGAGACCCACGCTCGCGATCTCGGGCCATGTGTACACGATCGCGGAGATCGCGCCATAGTGCATGTGCGCGTTTTGGCCGGCGATCACTTCGGCGGCGATCACGCCTTCCTCCTCGGCTTTGTGCGCGAGGAGCATGCCGCCCACGGCGTCGCCGATCGCGTAGACGTGCGGGAGGCTCGTGCGCATCTGATCGCTCACCACGATCTCGCCGCGCGGTCCCAGTGCGATGCCAAGCGCCGCGGCGTCCACGCCGAGGAGAAACGGCTTGCGGCCCACGGCCACGAGCACGTAGTCGGCGTCCAGCGTTTCGGCGGCGCCGTTCTTCTCAATGGTCACGGTCACTTTCTTCTTCTCGATCTTCGCGCCGGTGACTTTCGTGCCCATGCGCAGATCGAGCCCCTGCTTCTTGAACAGGCGCTCGGCCTCTTTCACGACGTCGGCGTCATAGCCGGGCAGGATGTTCGGCAGCAGTTCGACGACCGTGACCTGCGAGCCAAGCCGCCGCCACACGGAGCCTAGCTCCAGGCCGATCACGCCGCCGCCGATCACCACGAGATGGCGCGGCACCTCGGCGAGTCTCAGCGCGCCAATGTTCGAGAGCACGCGCTCTTCGTCGAACTTGAGGAAGGGGAGTTCGATGGGCACGGAGCCGGTCGCGAGGATCACGTCCGTCGCGCGGTACGTCGTGACGGCGCCGTCGGCGCCCTTCACGTCCACCAGGTTCCCGGCGCGCAGCGTGCCGGTGCCTTTCGCCCACGTGATCTTGTTCTTCTTGAACAGGAACTCGACGCCGTTGGTGTTGGCGAGCACGACGGCGTCCTTCCGCTTCTGCATCGTGGCGAGGTCGAGCGTCGGCTTGCTCAGCACGATGCCATGCGCGGCGGCGTCGCGGCCGGCGAACTCGAAGTGGTGCGAGCTTTCGAGGAGCGCCTTGCTCGGGATGCAGCCGACGTTCACGCAGGTGCCGCCCAGCGTCTTGTCGCGCTCGACGCACACCACGGACTTGCCGAGCTGCGCGGCGCGGATCGCGGCGACGTAGCCGCCCGGTCCGCCGCCGAGTACGAGCACATCACATTGCGTTTCGGCCATGGCGCTACTCGACGAGCATGGAGGCCGGGTCTTCCAGCAGCTCCTTCATGCGCACGAGGAAGAGCACGGCGTGCTGTCCCTCGACGATGCGGTGATCGTAGGAGAGCGCGACGTACATCATGGGGCGGATCACCACCTGGCCATCGAGCGCTACGGGGCGTTCCTGGATCTTGTGGAGGCCGAGGATGCCCGATTGCGGCGAGTTGAGGATCGGCGTGGAGACGAGCGACCCGAAGACGCCGCCATTCGTGATCGTGAACGTGCCGCCGGTGAGATCATCCATCGTGAGCTTGCCGTCGCGCGCGCGCTTGGCGGTGGCGGCGAGTTCGCGGCTGAACTGGAGCATGCCCATGCGGTCGGCGTCCTTGATCACGGGGACGACGAGGCCTTGGTCGCTCGCGACGGCGATGCCGAGGTTCACGTAATGCTTGTAGACGATCGTGTCGCCGTCGACCTGCGCGTTGATGCGCGGGTAGGCTTGGAGCGCCATGCATGCGGCCTTCGCGAAGAAGGGCATGAAGGTGAGCTTCACGCCGTGCTCCTTCTCGATGCGTTCCTTGAGGCGCTCGCGGACGGACATCACCGCGCTCATGTCCACTTCGTTGAACGTGGTGAGGTGGGCGGTGGAGTGCTGGGATTCCAGGAGGTGCTCGGCGATGCGCTTGCGGCGGGTCGTCATCTTCTCGCGGGTCTCGCGGTCTCCAGTCGGTACTGCAGACTGAGACGTTGGACGCTGGACTTGAGAAGGCGAGGGCGTGAGTGGGGCGGCCGCCGGGGCGTTCAGCATGTCGTCTTTCGTGACGCGGCCCTTGGGGCCGGTGCCCTCGACGGCAGCGGGATCGCGCCCGGTCTCGAGGGCGATGCGGCGGACGGAAGGCGAAGTGCCGACGGGCGGACTGCTGGCGGCGGGCTGTGGGCTGTCGGCTGTCGCCGGCTTTGACGGCGGGGCCGCGGGCTTCGCCGCGGCCGGCGCCGCGGACTGCGTGGCAGCCGGAGCTGGGGCGGGAGTAGGCGTTGGCGCGGCGGCGCCGGCGGCGGTCTCGTCGAGGGTGCCGAGTTCGTCGTCCACCTTCACCGTGTCGCCTTCGGCGTGCGCGCGCTTCGTGAGGACGCCGGCTTTGAAGGCCGGGACCTCGACCGTGATCTTGTCGGTCTCGAGCTCGACGAGCGTCTCGCCTTGGGCGACGGCGTCGCCCTCCTTCTTGAGCCACCGGGCGATCGTGGCTTCCACGATCGATTCTCCGAGTGGCGGTACCTTGATCGAGATCATGGGCCGGTGTGCGGGTGCGGCGCGCGTTGCTGGCTGCGCGGCGGGCCAGTAGGATTCAGCGACTCAATATAACCTGGGCCACCACTGGTGCGAGCACTTACGATCTCCGCGCACGGCGGACTCGAGCAGATCGAGTACAAGACCGGCCTGGCTACGCCCGAGATCGCGTCACCGGCGGATGTGCGCGTGAGCATCCGCGCGGCCGCGCTGAACCATCTCGACCTCTTCGTGGTGCACGGCGTGCCGGGCGTGACGATCACCAAGGACTGGATCCTCGGCGCGGACGGCGCGGGAGTCGTGGATGCGGTGGGTGCGGCGGTGCGCAATGTGAAGGTGGGCGACCGCGTGCTGCTGAATCCCGGCGTCAGCTGTGGCGAGTGCGAGTATTGCCGCGAGGGGGATCAGCCGCTGTGCGTGAAGTACAAGATCCTGGGGGAGCATTGCGCGGGAACGCTCGCGGAACATGTCGTGGTGCCGGCCGTGAACGCGCGCGTGATCCCGTCGGGAGTGAGCTGGGAGACGGCGGCGGCGTTCCCGCTGGCGACGCTCACGGCGTGGCGAATGCTCGTGTCGCGCGCGCAACTGCGCGCCGGCGAGACGGTGCTGATCTGGGGGATCGGCGGCGGCGTGGCGCTCGCGGCGCTGCAGATCGCGAAGCGGATCGGTGCGCGCGTGTTCGTGACCTCGGGGAGCGCCGAGAAGCTGCGGCGCGCGCGGGAGCTGGGCGCGGACGAGACGTTCGATCACAACGCGCAGGATGTCGCGAAGGAGATCCGCGTGCTCACGGCCAAGCGCGGGGTGGATGTCGTGGTGGACAATGTGGGCCAGGCGACGTGGCAGCGATCGCTGCTCGCGCTCGGCAAACGCGGGCGGCTCGTGACCTGCGGCGGCACGTCGGGGCCGCTGGTGGAATCCGATGTGCGCCGGATGTTCTGGAGCCAACTCACGCTCATGGGATCGACGATGGGGAACGAGCGAGAATTCGATGCGATCGTTGACGCACTCGCGGGTGGTGCGCTCGTGCCTCCCGTGGACTCCGTCTTTCCGCTCGCGGATGGGCGCGCCGCGTTCGCGCGCCTCGAGAGCGGCCAGCAGTTCGGCAAGGTAGTGGTGACGGTGGCCACCTCATGAAGATGCCGCTGCCGACGCGCTACGCGGACTACGACACGAAGGGCCACGCGAACAACGCGGTGTATCTCACGTACTTCGAGATGGCGCGGCACGCGGCGTGGGTCGACTCGATGGGTGGCGGCGCGGACTTCCCCTTCATCATCGCGGAGGCGACGGTGAAGTACCTTAGCGAAGCGATGATCGGCGATCCGCTCGAGATCGAGATGGTCACGGCCGAGGTACGCACGAAGGCGTGGGTATGGGCGTACACCATTCGCGACCGGCGCGACCAGCGGGTGGTGGCGGAAGGGCGCACGGTGCAAGTGATGTATGATTATGCGAATCGGAAGACGATCCCGATCCCGGACGCATTCCGTGCGCAACTCGCGGCGGTGTGATCGTGGCCGAGCACGCGCGGTATGAGTCGCACGAGGAAAAGGCGTTGCGCGATGCGATCGCCGCGGGGAGAGCGCCGGAGTGTCCGCGATGCGGGGTTACGATGACGGAGCGTGCGATCGGCGGTGGCAGTTTCGGCCTGGGCTACGCCCGCCGCCGGCAGTGGTACATTTGTCCGCAGTGCCGGCGCAGTGCCATCTTCGACGTGAAGCGGGGGACACGGACGTGAGGGGAACCACGAAACAGGAGGTCTGGTCCATGAGCTTTTTCCATCGCGTGAGACTCGCGCCGCTCGTGGTGCTCGCTCTCTGTGCCGCGGCGTGCAACGACACGAAGCTGCGCGAGTCGCCGCCGCCCGGTCCGATGTCGGGCGGCGACGCATCGACGCCCGCGCTCGGGGCGACGACGCCGGCCCCGCCGTTCCTGACGCTTGCCGCCGGAGGCGACGCGACGTGCGGGGTCGTGCGCGAGGGCGATCTGTACTGCTGGGGGCGGAACGATCTGGGGCAGCTGGGCGACGGGACCCAGGAGAATCGCTTCTTGCCGGTTCCCGTGGGGAAGGGGCAGAAATGGATGGCCGTCGCGCCGGGCGGATCGCACACGTGCGCGCTCGCCGAGAAAGGCGCCACGTATTGCTGGGGCTCGGGAGTGTACGGTGAGATCGGCAATGACACCATCGGTCAATCGCTGACGCCGATCCACGTGACGACCGTGCCGCCGTTCACTTCGATCGCGAGCGGCGAGAATCACTCGTGCGGTCTCACGGCTGCCGGCGCGCTCTGGTGCTGGGGCGACAACCGCCACGGCGAGCTCGCGCGCGGCGACACGCTGGCGTCGCACCATCCGGTGGCGGTGACGCCCGGGGTCGCGTTCCGGTCGATGAGTCTCGCGGGCCATGCGACGTGCGCCGTGACCACCGATGCGCGCCTCTTCTGTTGGGGCCTCGATAACGGCGGCGCGCTTGGCTACCTCGCGACTTCGCTGTGCGAAGAAGGCGGTGTCGCGACGAACCTGTGCGCGCTCTCGCTGCGGCGCACCGCGGGCGATTCGCTCGTGCGTCACGCCGCGCTCGGCTATGAGCATGCGTGCGCCCTCACGCCCGGCGGGACCGCGCGCTGCTGGGGATCGAACGGGTCGGGCGAACTCGGGACCGGAAGCCGCGACTCGGCCGGACCGTCATCGATCGCGGGCGAGCTCCACTTCTCCGCGGTCGCCGCCGGCGCGGCGTTCTCGTGCGGCCTCGCCAAAGAGGGCGATCTGTATTGCTGGGGCACGAACGACGAGGGACAGACGGGAACAGGCGCCGGCGCGGACTCGCCGCTCGCGACGATCGTGCAGAGCCCGTCGCGCTTCGTGTCCGTGAGCGCGGGACGCCAGCACGCGTGCGCCGTGACCACCGAGCACGTGGGCTACTGCTGGGGCGATGACTCGTTCGGCCAGGTCGGCGGCGTCGCGAAACGGCGCAGCTTTACGCCGGATCAAATCGTGTTCCCGGCGCCTTCCGCGGCGCCTTGAGGCAGGGAGAGCACCAGTCGGTACAGCAGACTGAGACTTTAGACTGAGACGTTAGAATGCAACGGCGCCCGCTTTCTCAAGTCTCAGTCTAACAGTCTCAGTCTGCTGTACCGACTGGTGCTCTCAGTGCCACCGGTACCCCAGCCCCACACCGAAAAAGTCCGTATTTTCATTGTAGGTAGTGACGGTCCGATTCCAGATGAAGCGTGCGAGCCAATGGTCGCCAATGTCATAGGCGACGGTGGGTGAGACGAGGCCTGCCACGGCGTCCTTCTTCTTGGTGCCAGGGGGCGGTGAGTAGTCGTAATCCACCGCGAAGAAGGCGCCGAAGCCGAGCCCGAGCGCCACGGGGCCGAATTTTCGCGTGGGCCAGATCTGAACGCCGATCCCGTTCCGGGAGAGGACCGCGTTGTCGCCCTGGTAGATGTAGCTGAAAGTCAGATCGAAATACTTCCACACGCCGTGACGGTATTCGCCCATGCCGGAGACGCCCTTGGGATCGGCCGACCCGCCGTTGGGCACCGTTTGGCCTATGAGCGCCGTGATCTGATTGCCGGTGGTGAAGCTCGTCTGCGCGATCGGCGCGTGATTGTAGACGTCGCCCACGGGTGCCTGGAGCTGGTAGCCGATGCCAATCAGCACGCTCAGTGCGTCGAACGTCTTGGGCGGCGCGAGCTCCTCGTTCACCTGGATCCGGTAGACGAATCGGTCCTTGCCGAAGTAGGAGATCTGCGCGGTGGTGAGCCACAGCCAGCCCTGGACGTCTGAGAAATTGCCGGCATTCGAGGTGTCGTTCGTGGTGTCGTAGAAGCGGTCTACGCCGGTGGCGATCCCGAAGGTGAAGCGCTTGGTACCGAAGGTCGAGCGCAGCCCGATCTGCGCCGCGATGCCGTCGCGCGCGTGTCCGGGAATGTGGCCGTCGTTCACCCAGCCGGTCTCGAAGTACCAGTGTTCACTGATCCCCTGCTGGTAGTCGAGCCGCCACTGGTAGGTGGTCCTGGCAGCGGCGGACTGGTCGAACTGCGGGCCGATGAGGCCCGTGAATTCCTGGGCGCTGGCGGCCGCCCCGACGGCGGCCAAGCTGACGGTCAAAAAGGCCGTTTTCCAGAGGGATCCGAGGCAAGGCATGGCGACCATTATGGGTCGCAGAATCTCCTCTGGGAAGAGTGGATTTTGCCCTTCGGTTGACTCCTCCGCGGGGTTATATTTCGTGGTCCTGAGATCGGTGTTTTCGCCCCGTCCAGCCCCCACAAAATGACCGCACCGAACTACCGCGAACGGATCCTTTCGCGACTGATCGACGAGGAGATCCAGCAGTCGTTCATCAATTACTCGATGAGCGTCATTGTATCGCGCGCGCTGCCCGATGTGCGCGACGGGCTCAAGCCGGTGCACCGGCGCGTGCTCTACGCGATGAACGAACTCGGCCTCGTGCCCGGACGGCCCTACAAGAAGTCGGCCACGGTCGTGGGCGACGTGCTCGGCAAATACCACCCGCACGGCGACTCCAGCGTGTACGACGCGCTCGTGCGCATGGTGCAGACGTTCTCGCTGCGCTATCCGCTGATCGACGGCCAGGGGAATTTCGGCTCGATCGATCGGGATCCCGCGGCGGCATACCGCTACACCGAGTCGCGCCTCGCGCCCATCGCGATGGAGATGCTCGCGGAGATCGACCGAACACCGTGGATTTCACGGCGAATTTCGACGACCGCCGCAGGAACCCACGGTGCTGCCGAGCGGCATCCCGAACCTGGTGGTGAACGGCAGTCGAGCGGGATCGCGGTGGGCATGGCGACGAACATCCCGCCGCACAACATGCGCGAAGTCGTCGCGGCGGTCGCGCGAACTGATCGAGAAGCCCGACGCGACGCCGGGACGAGATCCGCAAGTTCATCAAGGGACCCGATTTCCCGACGGGCGGTTACATCTACGGCCGCGAGGGGATCCGCAGCTATCAGGAGACGGGACGCGGCAGGATCATCATGCGCGCGCGGGCGGTGATCGAGGAGAACGAGCGCGGCAGCAAGTCGCAGATCGTGATCACCGAGATCCCGTACCAGGTGACGACGAGCGGTCTGCAAGACGCAGATCGCGCAGCTCCAATGGAGAAGAAGCTGGAAGGGCTCGGCGATCTGCGCGACGAGTCGGACCGCGACGGCATGCGCATCGTGATCGAGCTCAAGCGCGATGCGATCCCGCGCGTGGTGCTCAACCAGCTCTACAAGCACACCGCGATGCAGGCGACGTTCGGCGTGATCATGCTGGCACTCGTGCCGGACGTGAACACGCGCCAGCTCGGCCGAAGGTGATGCCGCTCAAGGAAGTGCTCGAGCACTTCATCGCGCACCGGCCACGAGTCATCGTCCGGCGCACGCAGTTCGATCTCGACAAGGCGCAGGAGCGCGAGCACATCCTCGAAGGGCTCAAGATCGCCGTCGACAACATCGACGAGGTGATCAAGATCATCCGTGCCGCCGAGGACACGCCGACGGCGAGCGAGCAGCTGCAGAAGCGCTTCAAGCTGAGCGAGCGCCAGGCCGAAGCGATCCTCAACATGCGCCTCGCGAAGCTCACCGGCCTCGAGATCGAGAAGCTGGAAGCCGAGCTCAAGGAAGTGCGCGCCGAGATCAAGGAGCTGAAGTGGATCCTCGGCTCGAAGCGATCGCCGGATGAAGATCATGAAGACCGAGCTCGAGACCCTCGCCGAGAAGTTCGGCGACGAGCGCCGCACCGAGATCCTCAAGGACGAAGGCGAGTTCACGATCGAGGACCTGATCGCCGAAGAGGACATGGTCGATGACCATCTCGCACTCCGGCTACATCAAGCGCACTCCGGTGACCACGTACCGCCGCCAGCGGCGCGGCGGGCAGCGGGGTGAACGGGCAGACGATGAAGGAGGAGGATTTGGTCGAGCATCTCTTCATCGCCAGCACGCACGATTACATCCTGTTCTTCACCGAGCGCGGGCGGTGCTTCTGGCTCAAGGTGCACGAGATCCCGCAGGCCGGCCGCGCGGCGAAGGGCAAGCCGGTGGTCAACCTGATCAACATGACCGCCGACACGAGCATCCAGGCGATGGTGCCGGTGCGCGAGTTCTGGCGAGACGGAGTATCTCCTGTTCGCGACGAAGCAGGGCACGGTGAAGAAGACCGCGCTCTCGCAATACTCGAACCCGCGGTCGAGCGGGATCAAGGCGATCAAGATCGAGGACGGCGACGAGCTGATCGACGTGCAGGTGACGAGCGGCAACGAACGACATCGTGCTCGCGACGACGCACGGCCTGACGATCCGCTTCCACGAGAGCGACGTGCGCGAGATGGGCCGCGACACCACCGGCGTGAAGGGCGTGGAGCTGTCCAAGGGCGATGTGGTGAAGGGGATGGTGGTGGTGCGGCGCGATGCGACGCTGCTCGTGGTCACGAGCAAGGGCATGGGCAAGTGCTCGCCGATCGACGAGTACCGCGTGCAGAAGCGCGGCGGCAAGGGGATCATCACGCTGCAACCGCACCGAGAAGACCGGTGATGTGGTGGCGCTCAAGGAAGTGCTCCCCGAGCGACGAGCTGATGCTGATCACCAAGCAGCGGCGTGATCATCCGGCATGCCCGGTGAAGGGAATCCGCGTGAGCGGTCGCAATACGCAGGGCGTGAAGCTCGTGGAGCTGCATTCCGGCGACGTGGTGCGTGACGTCGCGCGGGTGGTGCCGGAGGAGGAAGGGGAAGTGGGAGCCGTTGAGGAGGAGCCGGTGGAGGCGACGGAGGAGTAACTCGACCGCTGACGGCGAGGGTGGCGCCGCTGACGGCGAGGGTGACGCCGCTGACGGCGAGGGTGACGCCGCTGACGGCGAGGGTGACGCCGCTGACGGCGCTTGTGACACCGCTGACGGCGAGGGTGACACCGCTGACGGCGAGGGTGACGCCGCTGACGGCGACGGTGACGCCGCTGACGGCGCGTGTGACGTGTGCGACGTGTGGCAACTGCGAAATGCGTTGGTGGCGCGTGTGCCACACGTCGCACACGTCACACGCGCAGTTCGAGCGGTGCCACGTTCGCCGTCAGCGGTGTCACAAGCGCCGTGAGTAGTTCGTAGGGGCCGTTAGTCCATTTGGCGCGCGGAGATCGAGCGGTGCAGAGTCCTAGTCCTGTGTCGACACTCGAGTTGGTCTCTCTCGCGGATCTCAAGTCCGCGGCCGCGGTGCTGCGTGGTGTCGTCGTGCGCACGCCACTCCTGCCGGCGCCGGAGCTCGGACCCGCGATCTGGCTCAAGCCCGAGACGCTGCAGCGCGGCGGCGCCTTCAAATTGCGCGGCGCGTACTACTTCATCTCGCGCCTCGATCCGAAACAGCGCGCGCGCGGCGTGATCGCGCCGAGTTCCGGCAATCACGCGCAGGCGGTCGCGCTCGCGGCGCAGCTCTTCGGCGTGCCGGCCACGGTGGTGATGCCCACGACAGTCACGCCCGCGAAGCGCGCGGGCGCCGAGCGATTCGGCGCGCGCGTGGTGCTCGCCGGCACGACCACCGCACATCGCATGGAGCGCGCCAAGGAATTGGTCGCGAGCGAGGGCGGCGTGCTCGTGCCGCCCTACGACGATGCGACGATCATCGCGGGGCAGGGCACGGCCGGCCTCGAGATCTGCGAGGATCTGCCCGACGTGGGCACGGTGATCGTGCCCGTCGGCGGCGGAGGGCTGAGCGCCGGCGTGGCGACAGCGGTGAAGCTGCTGCGCCCGAACGCGCGCGTGATCGGTGTGGAGCCGGCGGGCGCGCCCAAGCTCACCCGTGCGCGCGCCGCCGGCGCGCCCGTGGTGCTCGAACACACGCAGGGTCTGGCCGACGGCCTGCTCGCGACGGCGATCGGCACGATCCCATTCGCACATCACAGCGCGTACATCGACGACGTCGTGCTGGTGGACGATGCGTCGCTGCGCGGCGCGATGCGATTCCTGCTGGACCGGATGAAGCTCGTGGTGGAGCCGAGCGGCGCGATCACCGTGGCGGCGCTGCGCGAAGGGCTCGTACGCGCGGAGGGCCCGACGGTGGCCGTGCTGAGCGGCGGGAACATTGAGTGGGACGGCCTGCACACGATCCTCGGTCATGGATAAGTCGCGGATCCTGATCGCCGACGATGATGATCTGCTCGCCAGCACGCTGTCCTGGCTGCTGAAGGAGCAGGGCTACGACGTGGCGATCGTGCGCGGCGTGGTGGAGCGCGTGCTCGAGCAGGTGCGCGCGATGCATCCCGATCTGCTGCTGCTGGATGTGCCGTCGCCGGTGAGCGATGGCGCCGCCGTGCTCGAGGGACTCGCCGGCGATGCGCATTGGCGCGACGTGCCGGTGCTCGCGATGTCGTCGCAATCGGCGGAGGATGTCGCGCCGCAGATGCTCGCGCTCGGCGCGTCCGATGTGATCGCGAAACCGTTCCACGTGCGCGACCTGCTCACGCGCGTGCGCGTGCAGCTGCGCTCGCGGCGCGAGCTGCTCGAACGCACGCTCGGCGCTTCGCAGCACCGAGGAAGAATTGCAGCGCGCGCGCGGCGAGGCCGAGAGCCGGCGGAAGATGGTGGACATCCTGCACGAGGTGACGGGCGATTTCTCGAGCGAGGAGCTGTATCACATCCTCGTGCGGCGCGTCGCGCGCGCGCTCGACATCTCGCACTGCTCCTTGGTGCTCGCGAGTCCCGGCGATGCGGTGGGCGTAGTGGCCGCCGCGTACGAGACGCCGGGGCTGCGTCATCCGAGATACGGCTCGAGCGGTATCCGGAGATCCGCACCGCGCTCGAGTCGCGCGCGCCGGTGCTGATCGAGGACGTGGACGTGAGCCCCATGTACAGCCAGCTGCGCCACGAGTGGGCGGCGGCGGGAACGCTCGTGCCCTTCCGCTCCGTGATCGCGCTCCCCTTCCGCCTCGACGGCGAGCAGGCCGGCGTGATCTTCCTGCGCACCGTGCAGGGCGAGCCCGCGCTCGGCGCCGCGGATGTCGAATTCGCCGACACCGTGGTGGGCGCGGCCGTCGCGGCGATCCGGCGCGCGCAGGCGATCGAGAACACGCAGGCGGACAAGCAGCGGCTGGAGATCCTCGCGCGCACCGATCCACTCACGCAGACGCACAATCGGCGCGCACTCATGGAGCTCCTGAGCGCCGAGTTGGAGCGCGCGCGCCGGTACGGACTGACTCTGTCCCTCTTGATGATCGACCTCGATCACTTCAAGCTGGTGAACGACACGTACGGGCATCCGATCGGCGACGAGGCGCTGCGCAGCACGGCGCGCGTGCTGCAGCGGGAGGCACGCACCGTGGACGCGGTGGCGCGGTTCGGCGGCGAAGAGTTCGTCGTCATGCTGCCGGAGACGGCGGAGGAAGGTGCGGTGGCGGTGGCGGAGCGCATCCGCATCGGATCTCGGAGCAAGCGATACTGCCCGGCGCGAGCTATGATAAGGCGCGGGTGACGGTGAGCATCGGGGTGGCCGCAGTGCCTTCGGCGCGCGTGAATTCGCCGGAGGATCTCCTGGCTCTCGCGGACGAGGCGCTGTATCGCGCCAAGGCCGAAGGGCGCAACCGGGTCTGCACGTGAGCGCACGCTGTCCTTCCTGCGGTACCGTGTATCCTGACGACGTGAAGTTCTGCGCCAAGGACGGCACGAAACTCCTGATGTCGAGCACTCCGTCGCCGACGCCCGCGACGCCGCCGCTGGGCGTGACGCCCATTGGGACGCCGGCGGTGATGCCGCCGCCCCCCGCGCCGCGCAGCCCGGCGCCACCGTTCGCCGGATCGCGCACTGTGGACTTCAGCAAGCTCACCGGGCAGCTGCTGGACAACCGGTATCAGGTCGTGAAGAAGGTGGGCGAGGGCGGCATGTAGCTTCGTGTACCTGGCGGAGGACACGAACACCGGCGAGAAGGTGGCGATCAAGATCCTGTCGCCGGCGCTGATCAAGGACCCGAACGGCCATGGCGCGCCTGCGCCGCGAGGCCGCGCTCGGCGGGAAGCTCGCGCATCCCAACGTCTGCCACATCATCCGCCTGGGCGAGACGACCGCGGGCTTCGTGTACATCGTGATGCCGTTCGTGCAGGGGGAATTGCTGTGCGACCGCACCGTGCCGGCTGGGCCATTGCCGCTCGATGTGACCGCGGCGCTTCGTGCGCGACATGTGCGCGGGACTGCACGTGGCGCACGAGCTCGGGATCATCCATCGCGACCTGAAGCCGGAGAACATCATGATCGTCGCGGCGCCCCGACGGATCGGAGCGCGCCGTGGTGATGGACTTCGGTCTCGCGAAGGAGCGCGCAATGCGGCCGGAGGTGCAGAAGCTCACCGCCACCGGGATCGTGCTCGGCACGCCGGAGTTCATGAGCCCCGAACAGCTGCGCGGCAAGCAGCTGGACGCGCGCACCGACGTGTATTCGCTCGCGATCATGGTGTACGAGATGCTCACCGGGAAGCTGCCGTTCGAAGGGAGAACGCAGCAGGAGATCATGATCGCGCGGCTCAAGGGCGACCCGATCCCGATCCGCACCAAGCGTCCCGACCTGAATTTCCCGGCGGGCGTGGAGAAGGTGCTCGCGAAAGCGCTGGCGAGGGAAGCGGATGGCCGATACCCGGGACGCTCGAGTTCGGAGAGGCATTCTCGAAGGCGGCGGCGGGGGAGGATGCAGCGGAGGAAGGAGGGGGGATCATGAGTCGGTTCTTCAAGTAACTGCGAACGGCGTGAGTACCGAGTCGTCGCGTGTTCGACCACTCACGACGTGAGTACCGAGTCGTGCGTGTTCGACCACGCACGACGTGCGTGACGAGTCGTGTAGCAGTCACGAACCTCGTACGTCGCGATGCACGACTGGGTACTCACGCCTTCGGTGGTCGAACACGCACGACTCGGCACGCACGCCGCCAGTGGTCGAACACGCACGACTCGGCACGCACGCCGGTAGGTCGAACACGCACGACTCGGTACGCACGCCCTCGGTGGTCGAACACCCACGACTCGGTACCCACGTCTCTTGCTGAGTAGGGCGTTGCCGTCAGTGTGTGCGAGGTTGAAATTGAATCCATGAAGCGTCACCCTCCCTTCGAACCGCCTGAGTATCTGAACTGGCAGCCCGATGACGTGCTGTTGGGCGAGTATCGCGCCACGTTGGAGAAGGATCCCAAGCGCGCGGCGGTGATCCGGCGGCTCAGTCCGGTGCAGCTGTTGGACATGTACGCCGGACTCGTGCGCAATCGGCTCGCGGACATCGGACTCAAGCGTCTCGTGCGCCAAGGGGTGATCTCCAAGGCGTGGCTCGGCACGGGCGAAGAGGCGGCCACGATCGGCCCCGTGCACGCGCTGCGGCGTCCGCGCACCGCCACCACGCCCGCGGCGCGCGAGTCGTGCGACGTGGTCGCCCCGATGATCCGCAACGCGGGCGCTTGTCTCGAGATGGGGATGTCGGTGTCGGACATCCTCCGCGCGTACATGGGTACGATGGATGGCCCCGCGCGCGGACGCGACGGACACTATGGCGACATGGCGAACGGCGTGCTCTCACCGATCAGCCACGTGGGCGACGTGGTGCCGGTGGTCGCCGGGATCGCGATGAGTTTCGTATCGCGCGGCACGGACCGCGTGGCGATGACGTGGATCGGCGATGGCAGCGTGAAGGCCGGCGTCGCGCACGAAGGGCTCAACTTCGCGGCGGTGCGCAAGCTCCCGGTGATCTTCATCATCCAGAACAATCAGGTGGCCCTCGGCACGCGGCTCGACCAGCACCATCTCGCGGCGAAGGGCGAGAAGTTCGCGCAGTGGCCGAAGGCATACGGCATGTGGGGCGGCGTGTTCGACGGCAACAATGTGCTCGACGCGTACGCGCTCACGGCGCTCGCGGTGGATCGCTGCCGTCGCGGTGACGGACCCGCGCTGTTGGTCGCCGAGACGTTCCGCATGGGCGGTCACGCGACGCACGATGAGGCGGAGGCGCGCGAGACGTTCAATGCGTCGCTCTTCGAGTATTGGGGGAAGCGCGATCCGGTCGCGATGTTCGAGGAGCATCTCATGCGCACCGGGATCAGCCGCGAACGATTGGCCGAGGCGGAGCGATCGGTGGAGGCGGAGGTGGACGCGGCCGAACAGGAGGCGATGACGAGCCGCGCCGAACACATGCCGGCGGGGCCGAGTGCGCTGAGCGGGGTATATGCGGACTAATCTCACTCGGGGTCGCATTGAAAACTGACCGGCGCGCAGTGTTGGCCTTCGGCCTCGCAGTACTTACGACGGCTGTCGGCTGTCGGCTGTTGCCTGCACAACAATCCGCGGCGACCACGCGCGCGTATGCGCTCGTCGCGCGCGGCGACACGATGCTGCTCGCGGGGCGGCTCTTCGGCGCGGACTCGGCCTACTACGCGGCGGCGCGGCTCGCGCCGCACGATGGCGCGGTGCGCATGGCCCTGGGCCGCTACATGTTCGGGCGCGGCGGCTGGCGCGTGGCGGCGGTGGCCATGGAGGAAGCGCGCCACTTCGGCGAGGATCCGGCGGTCGTCGCTGCGGACATCGCGCCCGTGTACGCGATGCTCGGCATCGCCGATTCGCTGCACAAACGCCCGGACGACTGGGCGGCGCTCGCCGCGCTCCCGAGCGCGGCGGTGCCACTGGGCGAGCGGCTGCGCGCCGACTATCTGCACACATCGCCGCCCGACATGCTGGGGCCCGATTCGTCGATCGTGATGTACACCGTGAGCGACAGCCATCTGCTGGGGCGCGTGAAGCTCGCGATCGGCAACGACACCGTGTTCGCCGTGATCGACGCGCGCGTGCATGGGCTCGTGCTCGACACGACATGGATGCGGCGCGATTCGTCGGTGAAACGGTTCGGGCCCAAGGGATCACGCGATCCCGCGCAGGTGTACGGCGTCATTTCGCGAGTGAAGATGGGCGAGGTCACCTTCGTGAATGCGCCCGCGCGCTTCCAGGGATTCAAGACGCCGGGGAACGCGCTGATCGGGCTCGACGTGTTCGGCGCACTCGCGGCGACGTTCGATCCGCGCGTGGGCTATCTCATGGTGCGGAAGGGCGGCCGAGTGGGAAGCACGCTCCCGGGTTGGCGGATCCCGTCATTCTCAGGCAAGAACGGCGTGATGGTCGTGAAGGGCGACACGATGTTCCCCGTGGGCCATCCTGACGTGCAGCAGTATTTCCGCGTGGGGAAATGGACCTTTGACGCGCGCCATGGGGCGGTCGTGATCGATTCGGTGGGGGTGGCGGCGAACTAACAGCGGGCTGTCGGCTGTTGGCTGTTGCCTTCAACGACGAAGGGCTCCCCACTTCCGGGAGCCCTTCGTATTCGCGGGCGACAGCCGACAGCCGACAGCCCGCAGTTCGTAGCAGTTTATCCCCCAACAGTGAACGTCTTCGTCGCGAGTACCGCTCCCGTTGCGTCGAGCACCGTCACCTTCCATTCGCCGGTCCAGTCGGCGGGGATCGTCTTGCGGCTGTAGGTGCGCCAGGGCGAGCCGCCCACATTCAGCGTCACGGTGTCGGCGTGCGGGCCGTGGCTCCAGACATGCATGATCTTGCTGCCCGACGCGCCGCTGACGTTGCTCAGAGCGACGAGCATGCCGACGCTCGCGGGAAAGGTCGAGCCGGTGTCGGTGACTGCGCGGTTCTCGAGCGTCTTGCCGACCACGACGTCCGCCATGATGGTCGGGGCCGGCGCGGCGGGCGCTTGCACGGCCGCCATGAGGGCCAGGACACCGGAGAGCACAAAGAACTTTCCGTAGCGCATGAGATAGCCTCCATGGGATTCCATCGACAATGGCTTCGACGAGACTCCGCGTCAATTACTGCAGACTGAGACGTTAGACTGGGACGTTAGAATACAAATGCGCACGGCACGGCAGTCTAGAGTCTCAGTCTAAAGTCTCAGTCTGTAGTTCAGCTTCCAAGCCCGTGCAGATACGCGTACACCGCCGCCACCTCGGCGTCGGTAAAGTTCGCGAATCGCGCCTTCGCGATCTCGCTCATGTTCGGGATCGCCGCGTTGCCAGGCGCGACGCCGGTCTTCATCAGCGTCGAGAATTGTTCCACCGAGAAACCCTTCACGATCCGGAGGTCCGGCGTCGGCATGAATCCGTCGCCGTGCAGTTGTGCGCCATGGCACTCGGTGCACGTGGTCTGAACGAGGTATCGGCCGCGTTCGGCCAACGAGTCGGCGCCGGGGGCAGCGGTCCCTTCTCCGAAATGATCTGCGGCTGCGTCTTGAACTTCCCAGCGACGACACCGAACCGGCCGAGCGGGCCCATCGCGAGACCCGGCTCATACCCATCCACCGTCGGTACGCTGCGCACATACGCGAGGACGTGCACGAGATCGGCATCGGTCAGGAATTGGAACGTCATGGCCGGCATCGCGAACACGCCGCGGCCGCCCGGGCGCGTGCCGTGACGGATGATCTGTGAGAGCTGCGCGTCGCTGTACCGCTTGACGCTGTGCGTGAGGTTCGGCGCGATGAGCGTCGCGACTCCCTTCTCGCTGAAGAAGAGCGAGCCCTGCAACTTCGTGTCGTGGCACCCCTCGCAGCCGAGGACGAGCACGAGCCGGTGTCCCTCGGCGATCGAGGCCGAGTCCGTCGGCAGCACCAGCGCGGCCGCCGCGGGCTCGGGCCACACTTTGTTGATCTTCTTCTCGGAGATCAGATAGATCGTCGTGCACACGATGATCACGAGCACGACAACGCTGGTCGCCGCGATGCGCAGCCATTTCCACACTTGGCTCACTTCTTACCCTTGGAGTCGGAGTCGCTGTCGAGCATGCCGCCCTTCGCGACCATCTGCGCCGCGAGCACGGTCTGGATCACCTGCGTGATGTTGTTCGTGGTGGTCTCCGGCGCGCCCTTCCCTCGCCGCTCGAGAACGTGATGAACTTCGCGTCGTTCAGCGCCGCGGCGATCGCGGGCAGATCGTGCGGCAGCATCTCGATCTGCCGGTAGCGGAAGTAGCTCTCGCCGCCCGCCTGGATCGCCTGGTTCACCTTCTGGATGCTCTCGGCGGTCGCCTCGGCGACCTTCCGGATCTGGATCGCCTCGGCGTCGGCCGCTCGCTTCCGCCTCGAGTCGCACCTTGCGCCGCGTCGGCCTTCGCCTGCGCGATCTGCGTCGCGTCCAGCTCGGCGATCGCGCTGCAGACCCTGCGCCTCCTGCCGCTTCGCCTCCGCCTGCGCGATGAGCGCGGCGTTGCTGGCCTTGGTCTGCTCGAGTTCGCGCTGCTTGTCGCGAGATCGCGCGCTCGGCGTCGAGCTGCGCTTCCTTCGCGCGGCGCGACTGCATGCGCCGGCGACGATGTCGGCGTTCGCCTGCGCTTCGGCGGCCGACTGCGGCGCCGCGCTTCGGCGACTTCCGACTGCACGATCTTGATGTTCAGCGAATTGAAGATCAGGCCGAGGTCGGTGAGCTCGCGCGAGCACGCCTTGCGGATGATCACGGCGAGCGGATCGTCATCGTCCTCGATGCGACGTGCCGCTGGCGTCGGTGTGCATCACCGGCGCGGGCGGCGGCGCGACGCGCACGGGCGCGGTGCCGGCGGGTCCCGGGAGCAGCGCGCGCGATGCGCTCGGCGTGGCCTTGGCCGAGAAGAGCTGGTCGTGCGTGAGCAGGTTGATCGCGCGGCGGCCCGAGCTCGAGAGCAGATCGGTGAGCGTGCTGAGCTGGTCGGCGTCGCGCTTGGAGAAGAAGCGATTGGCGGCCGTCTTGATCAGCACGTCGGTGTCGCCCACGGAGACGATCGCGCTGGCGAGCACGCGCACCTTGATCGGCCGCGGCGTGCCGTTGTCGTCGATGTCGGCCGTCTGGTCGGTGATGTCGAGGTCGACGTTGATCACCTTGCTCGAGATCGTCGTGCCGGTGGTGAGGAGCGGGATCTCCTTGGATTTGCCGGGTCCGCGATAGATGACCGTGCCGCCGCCGAGCCAGCTGACGAGGCGGATCGTGCCGGCGTCCACATTGCGAAGGAACTTGGACACGATGAGGGGCACGGCCACGAGCACGAAGACGAGGACGCCGGCGATGATCACGCCGCTCGACATGAGCGAATCCATACTGGGAGCTCCCTGAGAGTGAGACGGTTAGACGAGTGACACTGTGCAGCGATTCCGCGCGGCGTCCACTTGTTCGATGCGCACGCGCGTACCGGCCGGCACGCGGGTGTTGAGCGCGAGATCGGTCTTCTGGAGCGTGCCGAGGATCTGCACGAGCTGGCCATCCACTTCGATGGCGACGAGACCCTGGCCGTTCTTGTCGAAATTGCTCGCGACCGTGGCTTCGCTGCCAAGCGCGCTCTCGAGAGTGAGGGCGGGCGCGGACTCGAAGCGGAGCGCCTGATTCCAGAGGGGCGCGACGATGAGGCGTTCGAAGATGAGCCCGCCCACGATCGCGGCGCCGAGGAGCAGCGTGCCACTGAGATACCGGTGCGCGAACACGCCGGCCGTGCCGATCCCGAGACAGAGTGCGAACAGGATGCGCGGCGAGACGAGCGCCGAGAGCGATTTGGAGGCGGATTCCTTTATGGACGGATGGTGCGCGCCGGGGTGGGCGTGACCGTGGGCCGCGTGCCCGTGGCCGGCGTGGCCGCTGTGGCTCGCGTGTCCGCGGGCGCCGCCGTGCCGCGCGCCGCCGACGAAGGCCATGGCCGCGAGGCCAAGTCCGCCGAGGACCAACAACAACATGTAGGGGTCCATGGGGGGATACGCTATGGCGCGAACGGCGACGGCGGAAGGGCGGGCTGTTGGCTGTCGGCTGTCGCGTGCGAACCGCTTGCCGCCCGGCAGGCGACAGCCGACAGCCGACAGCCCGTCGTTCTCGTGGTCTAACGTCTCAGTCTAGAGTCCAAGTCTGCAGTTGGTTAGATTTAAAGCTCTGCAACAAACACATTAAGCTCGTACCAAGAGACTCCCAAAAATGCGAATGCTCGTCCTTGGGGCCGGCCTTCAGGGTTCGGCCTGTGCCTATGATCTGCTCCAGAATCCCGATGTGAGAGAGGTCCGGCTCGCGGACCTGCACATCACGCACCTGCCGGAATTCCTCGCGCCCGTATTCGGGGAAGCGGCTCATCCCGACGCCGCTCGATGTGCGC
Source organism: uncultured Gemmatimonadaceae bacterium (assembly GCA_963737845.1). Classification (GTDB taxonomy): domain Bacteria; phylum Gemmatimonadota; class Gemmatimonadetes; order Gemmatimonadales; family Gemmatimonadaceae; genus DATKOH01. Next base: position 24,494 of record CAVTUD010000007.1, read on the forward strand.
GACCGCGAGGCCGTGCTCGCGCTCATGAAGGAGTCGGATGCGGTGATGAGCGCGATCCCGTACTACTTCAATCTCGATCTCGCGAAGCTCGCGGTGGAAGCGGGCACGAATTTCTGCGACCTGGGCGGCAACACCGAGATCGTCTTCCAGCAGAAGCAGTTGAGCGAGAAGGCGGCGGCGAAGGGGAAGACGATCATCCCCGACTGCGGCCTCGCGCCTGGCATGGTGAACATCCTGGCGCAGCACGGCATCAGCAAGCTCGACAGCGTGAACAGTGTGAAGATCTTCGTGGGCGGGCTGCCGCAGCATCCGGAGCCGCCGCTCAATTATCAGATCGTGTATTCGCTGGAAGGCGTGCTCGATTACTACACGACGCTCTCGTGGGTCGTGCGCGACGGCAAGCGCACGCAGGTGAAGGCGCTGTAGCGAGCGCGAGCCGGTGGAGTTCGCCGAATCCGGTGGGGATGCTCGAAGCGTTCCACACCGCGGGCGGGCTGTCCACCATGGCGTGGCGCTATGAGGGGAAGATCCCGAGCATGGAGTACAAGACGCTCCGGTATCCCGGGCACGCGCACATCATGGAAGCCATTCGCGAGCTGGGCCTGCTCGACCTCGCGCCGGTGGATGTGAAGGGGACGAAAGTGATCCCGCGCGACGTGACCGTGGCGACGATGGGTCCGCGTCTCACGAAGCCGACGGGGCGCGATCTCGTGGCGCTGCGCGTGGTGGTGGACGGCATGAGAGCCGGCAAGCCCGCGAAGAGTGGGCTGGGAGCTGATCGCGTACTACGACGAAGCGCGCGGCATCTCGGCGATGATGCAGACGACTGGCTATTCGCTCTCGATCACCGGGCAGATGCAGGCGCGCGGCGAGATCAAGCCGGCGGGCGTGCATACGCCGGACGAGTGCGTGCCGGCGGACAAGTACATCTCTGAGCTGGACAAGAGAGGGGTGCACATCCGAGGAGATGAAATTCTAACTGCAGGCTGTCGGCTGTTGGCTGTCGGGCTGCAGGGACATTAGGGGCCTCCAGAGTTACTTCGGGGGCCCTTCTTGCTTCCTTTAGAGGGGAGCGGCAAGCTCCCCGCGACCCAACTCAATCGGAGATCTTCATGACGGGGCCATCCGGGCTGCAGTTCGACAAGGTGGAAGGCGGCGGTTCGATGACGTGCGTAATGTGCAAGTCGAGCATTACTGACGCCTACTATCAGCTGAACGGCAGGCCCATCTGCGCATCGTGCAAGGTGAAAGCCGACGCGCAGATCGCGGATATCAAAGCGCGAGGCACCAGCCCGGGCGCGATGTCGAAAGCGGTGCTCTTCGGAGTGGGCGCGGCGATCGCCGGTGCGGTCGTCTATTTCGCGGTGGCTGCGTATGCGCATCTCGAGATCGGGATCATCGCCGTCGCGATCGGATACATGGTCGGTTCGGCAATGCGCAAGGCGACCGGTGGCGTCGGTGGACGCCGCTATCAGATCATCGCGGTCGTGCTGACGTATCTCTCGGTCGCGGGGGCGTACGCCGCACTCGGCGTCCACGAGATCGCGGCCGATTCACAAGTCAGCTCAGCCATGATCACGCAATTGTTCGATCATATCGCCGGCGCTTCCGCTCATGGTGGTGTTCAAGTCAGGTGCGGGGGGCATTCTCACCGCGATCATCATCGGCGTCGGACTCATGCAGGCATGGCGCATGACGGCGGGCGCCGTGTTCAAGATCAGCGGGCCGTACAAGATCGGGGCGGCGCCGCGCGCCGCGACAACGTAGCAGGTGCCAACACTCGATCCGCTGAGCGCGTCGCGCTGTGCGAACTGTGGAACGGAGCTGCCGCCGCATGCCTTGAGCTGCGGCGTGTGCGGCACGCTCGTGTATGCCGATAAGCTGAAGGAGCTAGCGGCCACCGCCGAGCGCGCCACCGCGGCTGGTGACCTCGGCGCCGCGCGCGCCGCGTGGGAGGATGCCCTGCGCTGGCTGCCACAGGGCTCACAGCAGTACGCCGCGATCCAGCAGCACGTGGCGGACCTCACCAAGCAAGGCGCGGTGCCGCCGCCGGCCGCGGCGCCACAAGATACGCGGCCATGGTGGAAGCGCGGCGCGGCCGGACTCGTCGCGATCGTCGTGCTGGCGCTGAGCAAGCTCAAATTCCTCCTGCTCGGCCTCACGAAGATCGGCACGCTGGTATCGATGTTCGGATTCTTCGCGGTGTACTGGGCGATCTATGGCTGGCCGCTCGCGATCGGTCTTCTCCTCTCGATCTACATCCACGAGATGGGACACGTGGCGGAGATCCGCAAAGAGGGCATCGATGCGGGGGCGCCTCTGTTCGTGCCGGGTCTTGGCGCGTTCATCATGCTGAGGACGCACATCACCGATCCGAAGGTCGACGCACGGATCGGACTCGCCGGGCCGGTGTGGGGACTGGGAGCGGCACTCGCGGCGTACGCCGTGTACCTCTATACGGGATCCGGTGTGGGGCGCGATCGCGCAGCTCGGCGGCTGGATCAATCTCTTCAATCTCATCCCGATCTGGCAGCTCGACGGGTCGCGAGGATTCCACGCGCTCGTGATGTGGCAGCGGTGGGTCGTCGTGGCGGCGCTCGGGATCGCGTGGTACTCCACGAATCTGCCAATGGTGGCGATCATCGGCGTGGTGGCCATCTACAAGGCGTTCCAGAGGCCGATCGCGACTGAGCCGGACCAGAAGGCGCTCTCGACGTTCGTGATACTCATTGGCGCGTTGAGCTGGTTGTCGGCGATCAGGCTGCCGCACCAATAGGCCTATGGTAGCAGCATCGTACGACGCCGTTGCATTCCTCGCGAGAACTTGTATTGTTGCGCTCCCCTTTAAGTGAAAGAGCGTGCGGGCGCTGAGTCTCGGGCTTTCGTTGCTGATCGTTGGCTCGCTGGCGTCGAGTCAATCGGTGGAAGTGCGCGACGGAAACGTGTTCTATGTCCCCGGCTCGGGTGCCGCGCCCCGCCAACTCACAGCCCTCGGCCGCGACACGGAGGCGGTGCTCTCGCCCAACAAGAGACTTGTCGCCTTCGTGCGGCGCACGCCGGGAGATACTGTCGAGACAGCGCTCGGTGTCGATCAGGCCACGGAGCTTTGGGTCATCCGGCCAGACGGCTCCGGTGCGCGCCGGCTCGTGCGCGGACGCGCGGCGGACGATTCGCGGTATGCCATCGCCCGAATGGATCACGTCAGCTTCGCCCCGCGAGGCGACCGGATCTATTTCATGAGCATGGCGTGGGTCACCAGCGGGTCGCTTCACGGCGTTGAATGTGAGAAGCCGCAAGGAGCGATTCATCACCGATGCGCTCGAATTCAATGTCGTGCGCGCCGGCGACTACCGCGGTGACCTGATGGTCATGCAGCACCGATACTTCATTCCGCGTGGTTCGTACGACTACACGTGGATGTTCTCACCGGCCGGCGTGGAGCTGGGAATGATCTTCACGGACGACTTCAACGAGGCGCAGTGGAACGCCATCCGTGATGGCCGCGAGTACACCGCGCCCGCCGATTCCTCCGGCCAGGCCAAGCCTCCGAAGTGAGAAGGGCTCCCGATCCTCGGGAGCCCTTCTCGCACTTACGAGGCACGAGGCACGCGAAACAATGAATTATTTTATTCTCGCACGAAGGAAGCCAGTGTAGCGCCCATCGCATCGATGGTCGCCTTCGCGTTGCCGCGGTCCCAGCCATTGTAGATGAACGCGAACGCCAACAGCTCGCCGTCCTGCGCGGTGACGTAGCCGCCGAGGGAGATCACGGTGTTGGTGGTGCCCGTCTTGGCGTGCAGGTTGCCCTGCGCCGGCGTCTCGCGCATGCGGTGCGCGAGGAGTTCCGTTTCGCCGGCCACGGGCAGCGACGCGTGGAAGGCATCGCTCCACTGGGTGCGGTGCGAGAAGGCGAGCAACTGCACGAGCGAGCGCGGCGTCACGCGATCGAGCGTGCTGAGTCCGCTGCCATCGGTGGCGATCACGGCGGCGGAATCGACGCCCACCTTGCCCACGAGGAATCGCTGCAGCAGCGCATTGCCCGATTCCGCGGAGCCGATGGAATCCGGCGCGGCGTTGCGCGCGGCGTCGCGGAAGATGAGTTCGGCGAAGTGATTGATGCTCTCGCGATTCATGACGGAGAGCATCGCGCCGAGCGGCGGCGACGGCAGGTCGCCGACTCTGGTGCCGTGCACCGGCGCGGTGGCGAACTGCGTGGGCCCGTCGAATTTGATGCCGCGGTCGGCGAGCGCGCGGCGGAAAGCGCCGGCGGTGAAGGCGGTGGGGTCGGCGGCGACGAGCTCATACCGTCGCTCGCCGGCGCGCGTGCCGATCCAGCCGTGCACTTCAATGGCGCCGCCCTTGGTGGTCCACGCGCCTACGCGCGCGCCGTGGCTGTCGATCGTCTTCACGCTCACGCTGAGCGGGATGTCGCTCGCGGGCTCGAGGAAGACGTCGGCCTTGCCGCCCACTTTGCCGGGGCGGACCACGACCTGCATCACGTTCTCGTTCAGCGAGAGCGCGGATACCGGCGCGGCGTACGCGGCGCTCAGATAGCGCCGCCTCCAGCCTTCGGGGATCCGCTGCGGATCGAATGCGCTCGCGTCGGCAATGAGGTGGCCTGAGACGCGCTTGATCCCCGCGTCGGAGACGAATTGCGCGAGGCGTTGCATGGGCGCGTTGGGGCCGCCCTCTACGAAGCGCGGGGAAAGTGCCGGGTCGCCATCGCCGCGCAGGACGAGATCGCCGTGCAGCGTGCCGTCGGGGGCGATGTCGCCGGTGCGCAGGACCTCGGTGCGGAACTGGTGCCCGGGCCCGAACTGATCGAGCGCGAGCGCGCTCGTGAAGAGCTTCATGTTCGACGCCGGCTGGAGCGCGGTGTCGGCATTGAGCGAGAAGAGCGTGTCGCCGCGCGAGAGCGAGATGACCATCACGCCCCAGCGTCCGCCGCGCTGCGCATGGTCGAGCAGCGACGCGATATCGGTGCTCAGTGCGCCGGCGCTCGTGGGCGTGAAGAAGAGGACCGGTGCGGGGGCGGGCGGAGCTTTGCGCTTCTTCTTGTGGCGCGTGGTGGGCGTGCCGTCGACCACCTTCGCGTTCTTCACCGCTTTCGCCGCGCTGTCGGTGGACGCGCTGAGGCTTGCCGGCGCGAAGATGCAGATCGCGGCGGTCAGGGCGAAAAGGGTAGTCAGTTGGCGGCGGACGTGGTGCATGCTTTTGGGACTGCTGGAGGTTGTGGCCGTACAAGCACTTACGAGCGGCGAGCTCGGAAGGTCACGGGGAAAGATAATCAGGTGCTCGGCATTCCGGACCCTCATGCTACCGCAGTTCCTGATGACTGATGACCGATGACTGATGACTGTTGTGTACTGGATCACTTATGACTGTTGACTTCATGCTTACTCGCAGACGAGTGCAGTCGAGAAGGGCCCAGCCACCAAGCCGTTTCAGATGAAGTCAGCAGTCAACAGTGATCCAGTACACTGCAGTCATTAGTCATCGGTCATCAGTCATCAGCAACGGCAACGCATCACAGTTTTATGATGATGTTCTTGCGATACAGGATCGTCAGCAATCCCATGAACAGCATCACCCAGCAGATCGCGAAGGCGAGACTCGCATCCTTGGGCTCGAGCCAGGTCGCGAAGGCGCCGTTGTAGATCGCGGTCTCGAGTGGGACGAGGCCGGCGGCCGTGGGGACTTTGATCAACGTATACAGCAAACGCCCCAGGAATCCGCTCGCGACGAAGGCGAAGAGCGGGTTGGTCCCATAGATGATCCACGGCTTGGTCCACCACGTGATCTTGTGCACGTCGATGAGCCACATGCACGCCGCGATCGATACGGCGGCCATGCCCGCGGTGAAGATCACGTAGCTGCTCGTCCAGAATGTTCTTCGCGATCGGGAAACTCCAGTGCCACATGAGTCCCGTCATCATGCCGAGCGCGCCGGCGGTGAACATCGCGTTGAGCTTCTCGGCGATCGGACGGTCGCTCGCGATCCATCGGCCCGTGAGATCGCCGAGGATCACGGTGCCGATCGCGGGCACGGTGCTCAGGAGACCTTCGGGATCCCACGTGTGCGAGCCCACCCACATGTGATCGGGGGTGAGGATCGCGCGGTCGAGCCATGCGGCGAGTGAGCCGTCGGGCACGCCGAGCATGAGCGCGCCGATCCCGTAGCCGGGGACGGGAATGAGCGTCATCGCGAACCAATAGCCGAGGAGCAGCGTCGCGAGGATCACGACCTGTTGTTTGACCGTGGTGCGCAGCGTGAGCAGCGCGCCGAGAGTGTAGCAGAGCGCGATGCGTTGCAGCACGCCGGTGAGACGCCAATGCGCGACGTCGAGATGCGGCGTGCGCGAATCGAACACCCAGCCACCGGGTAGGGTGAGGTAGAACTGGTGATAGGGGAAACCGGTCATCAGGAGACCGACGAGCAGGATGAGTCCGCCGCGCCGGAGGATCTGTTTGGTCAATTCGCGATCGTCGGCGCCGCGCGCGCGCCGGGCGCTGAACGAGAGGTGGGTGGTGATGCCGACGATGAAGAGGAAGAAGGGGAAGATGAGATCGGTGGGAGTCCAGCCGAACCATTCTGCGTGCTCGAGCGGAGGATAGATCGCCGCCCAGGTGCCCGGATCGTTCACGAGGAGCATGCCGGCGACGGTTAGGCCGCGGAAGACATCGAGGGCGGCCAGGCGCTGTCTTGGTGTGTCGCTCATGGACTAACATCTAGTGTCAACTGCACATCATCACCAGGGTGCTTGAAGCTGAAGTCAACAGTCAACAGTGACTCAGTAGACGACAGTCATCAGTCATCGGTCATCAGTCATCAGCAAACAGATCTACTCGCGCGTCAGCATCATACCGCTCCGTTCCGGTGAACTTGACCCTCTCCGCGCGCTGAACCGATCTCTGATGACTGATGACCGATGACTGATGACTGTCGTCTACTGGATCACTGTTGACTGTTGACTTCATGCACAAACGCCCTGGTGATGAATTGTCGTAATCCACCCCTAGGCAGACCCGCGAGCAGATGACATGATAGTAGCAAATCCACCCCTCGGAGCACGAACCATGGCCGGGACAAATGGGATCATGAAAGAAGGCATCATCGCCGGCTTCGTCGGGGCGATGACCGTGGCCGTCTGGTTCCTCATCGTCGATATCATCGCCGCTCACCCCTTCTACACGCCCAATATCCTCGGCGCTGGCCTCGCCAGCATCCTGGGCGGAGCGGCGCTGCCGGGGATGTTCTGGAACGTCGCGGTCTATACGGTGTTCCACTTCGCGGCGTTCATGGCGGCAGGCGTTCTGCTCGCCTGGATCTTCCATCGTGCCGAGACGGAGCCCAGCGTGCTCGTGATCTTCGTACTGCTCTTCATCATCTTCGAACTCGGATCGGTGGGACTTGTCGCGCTGCTCGCCGAGGCGGGAATGAAATCGCTCGCGTGGTATCAGATCGCCGCGGGGAACGTGCTCGCGTCGGTCGCGATGGGTTGGTATCTGTGGAAAGCGCATCCGGCGCTGCGGTCGGAATTGGAGAACGCGATCGAGGGAGGGGGATGACGTTCATCGGACATCGAACATCGGGCATCGGCACGGCGGCACTTGTATTCACCGCCAGTCTGGCGCTGCACGCGCAGGCGGCCGACACGTCCCGGCCGTCGGATCTGCGTAAGGGACCCTATGGCAGCATCGGGCCCGCCTACGGTTCGGCGCCCACCAAGGCGACGGTGAACGGGTCATCGATCTCCGACACGCAGACGGGCATCAGCATCTATCTGGGAGCCGGTGTCGCGTTGAACCCGCACTTCCGGGTGGGCGGGGAGTGGAATCACGTGTTCGTCACGAATCTGTTCAGCGCCGATGTCGGTGACGGACAGAACGGGAGCATCGATTTCTTGTCGGCCGCGGTCACATACTATCCGAGTCTCACCAAGGAGTTCTGGGTCAAAGGGAATCTCGGGTGGAGCAAGCTCCAGGTGACGGCCTCATATACCGGTGCTTCGAGCGAGTCAGGGTTCGCCGGCGGGATCGGGGCCGGATATGATTTCCGCCTCGGCCACTCGAATTACGTGCTCGTCCCGTTCGCGAACTATTTCACCCAGTTCTCGGCGTCGGGGCTCAACGGGTACCTGCAGAACCAGGGCAACGCCAAGGTCTCCATGTTCCAGATCGGCGTCGCCTTCGGCTACCACCACTGAGCCGAGCGCCGCGCGCAGGCTACGGCGGGCCGATGCGAAGGTGCAGCGTCGCGACATAGACCTCGCGCAGGAAGCAGAGCAGCGCGCTGAACAACGCGATCATGCTCAGGATGAAGAGCACGCTCACGAGGGTCGCGACGCCGGCCGAGAGCGATGAGCCGATGAAGAGCGTCGCGACGAGCGCGCAAATGCAGAGCGCGCAGAGCGTATCGAGACTGATCGCCCAGTTGATGAGCCGCGCGCGTTCGGAGAGATGCCGCAGCTCTGCGTGCAACTCAGGCGCCGAGCCGCCCGGCGCCGCGCGCTCGCGGTCTTCCAGCTTCCGCGCGCGGTCGATGATCCGCGAGAGCCGGTTCGTGAGCACGCCGAGCAGCGCCGCGACGCCCGAGAGCAGGAAGACAGGCGCGACCGCGAGCTGGATGACGTGAGCGATCTCGTTGATCGGCGCCGATGTCTGCATGGTCAGTCTCCCCCCTCCGATGATGCCCACTGGAAGAAGCGCACGCTCGCGAACGCGAAGAAGATCATCCCGCCGGGGATCCACATCAACAGTCCGCCGTAGCGCTGGTCCTCGATCGGCGTGATCCCCCAGATCCGCGGCGCGCTCGCGTACGCGGGATAGAGCGAGCTGTCGGCATAGGTGAGCACGATCGCGAGCACCGACATGGGGAGCGCCATCGTGATCGCGTACAGCATCTGCTGGGGATACGACAGGCGCGGCAGCTCCGGCATCGTGCTCATGAGCGGCCACCACATGATCGTCGCCGAGACGAGGAAGCAGAGGTGCTGCACGATATGCACCGGGTGTTCCGCCATCGCGAGGTTGTAGAGCGGCGGCAGGTGCCACACGACCAGCGTGATGTTGAAGATCGCGAACGCCGCCGCGGGCCGCGTGATCCAGCGGGCGAGCGCGAACACGCGCGGATGCTCAATGGCGGGACGGAGCATCCAGCCGGGCGTGCCGGCGATGAGCAGCGGCGGCACGAGCATGGTGAGCACCAGGTGCTGCGCCATGTGCACCGTGAACAGATACCCGTCGCTCAAGTCGTGGAACGGGCCGTTGAGCGTGAAGAACAGCACGGCCAGTCCACTCGTGAACGCGGCGCGCTGCGCAGTGGTGGGGCCGCCGGCCGGGCCCTTGCGCGCGCGCCATACATAGAGCGCGGCGAGCGCCGCGATGCCGATGACGGTCGACGGGTGGATGCTGAAGCCCAGCCCGAGCGACGTGAGCGGATGGAGCGCCAGCAGTGTCGCGAACATCACGCCTCCCGCGGGCGCAGGGGCCGACTCACCCCACGTGGATCGACGAATGCCCGAAGAGGAAGAGCAGGGCGATCATGATGAGCATCGCGATCGTGAGCGGGCCGACGAACAGCGCGCGAAAGAGCTTCTTATCGTACTTGAGGTGCATGTAGAACGCGACGACGATCGCGAATTTGATCGCGCCCAGGATCAGGATGCACCGGCACGAAATAGCGCGTCGCGACGAACGCCGGGATGTAGTAGACCCACACCTCGAACACGGTGATCACGAACAGGATGAGCGCGATCCACTTGTACGTCTCCCACCCGATGTGGGTCTGATCGTGCGAGTCGACCTTGGATTCGTCGTGCATCGGAAGCCTCTACTTGATCAGGTAGACGAGCGCGAAGATCACGACCCAGACCACGTCCACGAAGTGCCAGTACAGCGCGCAGATGTCGACGTTGATCGCATCGCGCGGCCCGAGCCCGCGCTTGATGTCGATGAAGAGCATGGTGACGAGCCAGAGTACGCCCGCCGCGACGTGCGCGCCGTGGAAGCCGGTGAGCACGAAGAAGGTCGAGCCGAACAGGTTCGTCGTGATCGTGAGACCTTCGTGCACGAACGACGTGAACTCGTACGCCTGGCAGCCGAGGAAGATCGCGCCGGCGATCGCGGTGGCGAGCAGCCAGATCTTGGAATACTTCCGGTCGCCGCGCACCACCGCCGAGTGCGCCAGCACCATGAACAGCGACGACATGAGCAGCACGAACGTGACTTGCCGACGTGACGGGGATGTTCAGGATCGGCTTCATCACCTGCCCGGTGGCGGGATTGGTCCACGCCTCGTGCGGGAAGGGGCCGACCAGCGAGCGTCCCTTGTAGATGAGATAGGTGGAGATCAGCGACGCGAAGAAGAAGCACTCCGAGCCGATGAACGCCCAGATCGCGATCTTGTTGCTATTGAGCCCGGTGCTGGTGTAGTGCCCGCCAGCGTGGGCGTCGGCAGTTGCGGCGTTGGCCACGAGTGTCTCTCTCTAGTGGTGTTCGGGTTCCAGCGGCGTGAGCAGCCAGTTGTACAGCGAGCCGACGAAGATCATCCCGCCGAGCAGGATCAGATCATGTTCTTGTGCCAGATCACGCCGGTGAACGCGACGCCGAGTCCCATGGCCGCGATGAGCGGCTTGATCGTGGCCGTCGGCATCGGGATGTGCAGTTCGGCGGCGGTCTTGATCTCCTGCGGCACCGACGGCGCCGGATACGTCTCCGGACCGGGGCCCGGGTCGCCGTGCCAATTCGGCGTGCGCGACGTGACGTTCGGCAGCGTGGCGAAATTGTAGTCGGGCGGCGGCGACGGGATGCTCCACTCGAGCGTGGCGCCGCCCCACGGGTCGTTGCCCGCGATCTTGCCGCGCTTCATGCTGCTGAACCAGTTGTAGACGAACATCAGGACGCCGAACGCGATGATGTAGGAGCCGATCGTCGCCATCTTGTTCTGGCTGTCCCAGCCCTGGTTCGCGTCGTACGTCCACGTGCGGCGCGGCATGCCGTTCAGTCCCAGGAAGTGCATGGGGAAGAACGTGAGGTTCATGCCGATGAACGTCACCCAGAACTGGATATTGCCGAGCTTCTCGCTCATGATGCGGCCGGTCATCTTCGGGTAGTAGAAATACATTCCCGCGAAGAGCCCCATCATCGAGCCGCCGAAGAGCACGTAGTGGAAGTGCGCGACGATGAAATAGCTGTCGGTCTGCTGCAGGTCGCTCGGCGGCGATGAGTGCATGACGCCGGAGATGCCGCCGATCGTGAAGAGCGCGACGAGCGCGATGCCGAACTTCATCGCGGTGGTGAAGCGCAGCGTGCCGCCCCAGAGCGTGCCCAGCCAGTTGAAGATCTTCACGCCCGTCGGGATGCCGATGAGCATGGTCATCACCGAGAACATCGAGTCGGCCACCGGGCCCATGCCCACGGCGAACATGTGGTGCGCCCACACGCCGAAGCCGAGGAAGGCGATGAGCATGCCCGAGTACACCATCACGGAGTAGCCGAAGATCGGCTTGCGCGAGAACACGGGCAGCACCTCGGAAACGAGGCCGAACGCGGGCAGGATGAGGATGTACACCTCGGGGTGCCCGAACAGCCAGAACAAATGCTGCCAGAGGAGCGGATCGGCGCCGTTCGCGATCGTGTAGAAGTTCGTGCCGAAGAAGCGGTCGAACATCAGGAAGGTGACCGCGACGGTGATGATCGGGAACGACAGCACGATCAGGAACTGCGTGACGAAGCTCATCCACGTGAAGATCGGCATGCGCATGAACGACATGCCGGGGGCGCGCAGATTGATGATCGTGGTGATGAAATTGAATCCGGCCGCGAGCGATGAGAGGCCGAGGATCTGCAAGCCGAGCACCCAGAAATCGATGTTGAGTCCCGGGTTGTACGCCTTGGTGGTGAGGGGCGCGTAGCCGAACCAGCCGGCGTCGGGCGCGGCGTGCAGCAGCCACGACACGTTCATGAACACGCCGCCGAGCAGGAACACCCAGTAGCTGAACGCATTCAGGCGCGGGAAGGCGACGTCGCGCGCGCCGATCTGCAGCGGGATCAGGAAATTGAAGAACGCCGCCGAGAAGGGCATGATCACCAGGAACACCATGGTGGTGCCGTGCATGGTGAACAGCTGGTTGTACGTTTCGGCGGTGACGAGGCGGCCGTTCGGGCCCCAGAGCTGCGTTCGGATCATCAGCGCTTCGATGCCGCCGATGATGAACCACGCGAGCGACGTGTAGAGATAGAGCTTGCCGATCCGCTTATGGTCGGTGGTCGCGAGCCAGCTCCAGACGCCGGAGTCGTAGCGCGACTTCTCCGGTTGCGCGGCGATCGCGGGGGGCGTGAGGGTGGTTGCCATGGCCGTCTCCGGTTACTTCAGGGCGGTGAGATACGCCGCGAGATCGGCGATCTGCTGATCGGTGAGTCCGCCCGCGGGCATGAAGCCGGCGCCGAGCGCCATCATCGGGAGCCGGGCTTCATCATGGGCGCGTCCTTGATCCAGGCCATGAGATGCGCGGGATCGTTCGGATAGAGGCCGGCGCCAATGGAGGTGCGGCTGCCCACGTGCGTGAGGTTGGGCCCGATGATGCCGGCCGAGACGCCCTGCACGGTGTGGCATGCGATGCACGGCGCGGTCTTGAAGAACGCGGCGCCGCGCGCGGCGTCGCCGTTCATGGGATCCGCGAGCTCGTGCGGCGTCGGCGTCGCGGGGACGACCCACACGGGAAGCTTGTCCTTGGGCCACGTGCCGGTGGTCGTCATCGCGACCGGCATGGGCGCGGGCGCCGGCGCGGCGGCGGGCGCGCCCTTTGCGGGCTTGGGCGGCGGCGTGGTGTCCACCGGCGCGGGGAACACCGCCCCTGTCTGCTCGTGCGCGGCCCACTCGGCGAACTGCTCCGCGCTTACCGCGAACGCCTTGAAGCGCATGTTCGCATGCGACGTGCCGCAGAACTCGGCGCAGAACCCGTTGTAGGCGCCGATCGAGTCGGGCGTGAACCAGAGGTGGTTCGTGTGATTCGAGATGAGGTCGCGCTTTCCGTTCAGCTGCGGGATCCAGAACGAGTGGAGCACATTGTTCGTGCGCAGCGAGAACGTGACGGGGCGGCCCACCGGCAGGTACAGTTCATTCGCGGTGACGATCTTGTACTCGGGATAGCGGAATTCCCACCACCACTGGTGGCCGATCACTTCCACCTCAAGCGCGCCGGCGGGTGCCGGCGCCTGCGTCACGAAGATCATACGGACCGTGGGCACCGCGATGAACGCGAGGATCACCGCGGGGATGAAGGTCCACGCGATCTCGAGCTTCGTGTTCCCATGCGACTGGACGGCCTTGGTGTTGCCTGGCCGGAGGCGGAAGCGGAAGATCGCGAAGACGAGCGCGCCTTCGACGAGGATGAAGACCCCGAGGCCGGCGTACACCATGCCCATGGTGAGATCGTCGACGTTGTGCCCGAACTGCGAATGGGCTCCCCAGATCGTATTGGGCAGATGCGTGTCGCACGCGGCGACTGCCAGAACCAGTAAGGCGGCGAGCGCGGCGAAACCGGATCTGCGCGCGCGGGGGTGACCTGTCATCCCGGATCCTTGCTGAGCGTGAGGGGACGCCGCACGGAGGGCGCCCAGAGGCGAATGACGCAGCGAAACTACGCCGCGACCGCGGTCAAATCAATAGACTGGAGGGGCGTCACGCCAGAGGGGGCGCGCCGCCGCGCACCGCGCTCAGTCGACTCTGGTGAGCCGTGGATTGGGCCGGTACTCGCGGCCGCGCTTCGACTGCGGCTTGCCCGCGACGCGCACGATGTCGGCGGTGAAATCGAAGCGTCCGCCGAAGAGCGACGAACCCACGCCGTACGAGTCCACCGGCACGCCGGCCTCTTCGAACGCGCGGATCTTCTCCACCGTGAAGCCGCCCGACACGACGATCTTCACGTGACCGAACCCTTCGGCGTCGAGCGCGCGCCGCACGTTCCAGACGAGCTGCGGATTCACGCCGGTGGGGCGGAAGGTGCCCATCTGCCGCACGATCGATTCATCCACGATGTTCTCGCTCGTGTCGAGCCGCACGCCCCAGAGCTTGGCGCCGAGCGCGCGCGCGCAGGCGAGGCTGGTATGCACGCAGTCGTTGTCGTAGTCCACGAGCGTGATGATCTGGATCGCGGGATCGGTGTAGCGCGCGAACTTCTCGGTGGCGAGCACGGTGTTCCCATCGTACGCCGCGATCAGCGCGTGCGGCACGGTGCCGGTGCCCGACGAGCCCCACCAGCTCGCCTGCGCGTCGGTGGAAACGCCGATCGCGCCGGCAATGTGCGCGGCGTAGCCGTCGCCCGTTTGCACGAGCCAGTGATCGTGCCGCGCCGGGAAGAACATCACGGTCTTGGGGCGCGCGGCATCCACGACGAGCCGCGTGTTGGTGCCCACGCGCGTGCGTCGCGCGAGCACGCCCAGGTAGAGCGTCTCGAGATGCGCGAAGGCGGCGTACGGCCCCTCGATCGTCATCACGGTCTCCCAGGGCGCGATCTCGTCGCCGTCGAACAGCGCGTGCACCTCGAGCGCGCGCCAATCGTCGCTGCACAACTTGAGAATGGCGATCGCCTCGTCCATGCCGCCGAGGAAGCCGGGGGCTTTGCCGAACACCTGCATCATGACGCGCGGGGCGTGGTGGTCGGCGATGAGGATCTCGCGGGCGCGCACGAAATACTTGTCGGAGTAGTACCCCTCCCGCATGCGCTCCACGGGAAGGTTGAACACCGACGGGTCGAGGCGCGGGCGGTTTCGGGGCGACATGACGGGGTAGGGTAGCCCCGCGTTCGGCACTCGGCAAGCGCGCGCGGCGGCCTTTCGTACACTGGCGGGGAGACACTCGCGCGGGGCATCCTTAGCGTCCGATGTCGATGCTCACGGCCAATCTCCTCTGCATTGCGCTCGTCGCGCTCGATCTCGCGGCGCGGGCGTGGCGCATCCAGTTCATCCTGTGGGGCACGCATCACCGGATCTCGTTCTACGATTCGGTGGTGCTGAACTGCGTGGGCGACGTGGCCGCGGCGGCGACGCCGAACCGCATTGGCGGCGAGCCCGCGCGGCTGGGCGGCATGGTGCTCTCGGGCGTGCCGGTGGCGGCGGGCGTGGTGGCGATCGCGATCGAGACCATCGTGATGTGGCCGGTGAATCTCCTGATCGCGGGAACGCTCGCGGTGCTCTACGCGCCGGAATGGTGGCACACGGCCGGCCCCGCGCTCGAGGACACCGTGGACAATGCGTGGCCATGGCTCATCGTGATGGTGATCGCCGGCGTCCTCGCGTGGTGGGCGGTGCGCCGCTATGCGCCGGCGCTGTCGCACTCCATGCGGCGCGGCACCAAGCGCGCGTCGGTGTACGTGCGGCGCATGCCGATCTGGCCGCTCATCACGTGCGCGGTGATGTCGGGCGTGTCCGTGATGGCGCGCATCGCGATCCTGCCCGTGCTCGCGCTCACGCTGCCGCATCCGCCGCCAATGGGGCCGCTGTTCTTCGCGTCGTTCGCGCTCATCTACGCGCAGCTGCTGCTGCCGACGCCGTCGGGCGCGGGCGCGGTGGAGCTCGGATTCCTCGGCGGCGCGGTGGGGAATCTCGGCACGGGATACAAGACGCTGCTGCTGTTCTGGCGATTCTACACGACGAGTGCTGCTCGTGATCCTCGGCATCGCGCTCGGACTCAAACGGTATGGACGCAAAGCGATCGAGGCGATCGTGCGCGGCCGCGCGGGCGATCCTGAAACGACGGTGGGGCTATGATGAACTGGAAGGCTGACGGCGATCGTGGCGGCGGCGTTGGCGCTCGCGGCCTATGACGGCGGCAACGCGCCGCGCCCGCTCGAGATCAGATACTGGGTGGCGGCGCCGGATCCGTCGGCGCACCGGTTCGCGGTGCAGATGAGCGTGGGCGGGATCGCCGACGATTCGCTGTTGTTGCAGATGCCGGTGTGGTCGCCCGGACGGTACGCGGAGATGGATTTCGCGCGGAACGTGCAGCACTTCGAGGTCGCCGACGCGAATGGCAAACCGGTGGCGTACGATCTGGTGACGGGATCGCGGTGGCGGCTGCACACGCACGGCGTGAAGAGCGTGCGCGTGTCGTATCTGGTGTTCGCGAACAATCTGTCGGGCACGTTCAGCGTGGCGGACACGGCGCACCTCAACTGGAACGGCGCCTCGCTGTTCGCGTACGTGGTGGGGCACAAGCCCGATCCGGTGCGGCTCACGATCGTGCCGCCCGCCGGATGGCACGTGATCAACGGCGCGAGCACCACGAACGACCAGACGGAATTCACGTTCGCCAATTACGACATCCTGATCGACACGCCCACCGAGGTCGCGCCGTCGTTCAACGTGGACAGCTTCACGGTGGATGGCCGGCTGTACCGCGCGGTGACGCACTTGAGCCGCGCCAACGACGCGACCCAGCGCGCGCGGTTCGTGCACGATGTCGAGAAGATCGTGCGCTATGAGAACGGCGTGATCGCGCCGCCGCCGATCCCGATGTACACCTTCCTGTTCAACATCGGATTCGGCGGTGGCGACGGCATGGAGCACCTCGCGTCCACGCAGATCATCAACTCCCGCACGTGGAGCGACACCGCGGCGCTGCTCGCGGGCGTGAGCACCGCGAGCCACGAGTATTTCCACGTGTGGAACGTGAAGCGCATCCGCCCCGCGGCGCTCGGCCCGTTCGACTACGAGCACGCGCAATACGAGCCGAGCCTGTGGGTGGCGGAGGGATGGACCAATTACTACGGGAACATTGGGTTGGTGCGCGCCGGGGTGGGCGATCGCGCGGCGTACTACAAGGAACTCGGCGGCGTGATCACGTACAATCTCACCCTGCCGGCTCGGCGCACGGTGTCGGCGCGCATGTCGAGCACCATCGCGCCATTCTGGGACGGCGCGGCGACGCCGATGCAGGTGGAGGCGAAGGAGAGTTTCATCTCCTACTACACGAAGGGCGAGGCGCTCGCGCTGGTGCTGGATCTCGACATCCGCGAGATGACGGGCGGCACGAAGTCGCTGGACGACGTGCTGCGCGCGCTCAAGAAGCGGTCGTGGGATGCGAAGAGCGCGAGTTATTATCTTCAGGGTCGCGGATATTCCGAGGCCGACGTGGAGAGCGCGGCGAGCGAGGTGGCCGGGCGCGACCTGCACGCGTGGTTCGAGCGGTACGTGGGCGGCACCGAGGATCCGCCGTTCGCGGCGTCGCTGTCGGCCGTGGGGATCACCGTGACCGAGAAAGGCGAGGGCGCGGCGCGCGAGTTCGTCGTGGAGGAGGATCCGGCGGCGACGCCGGCGCAGATCGCGCGGCGGGACCAATGGTTGAGCGGCACCAACGGGGGAGCGCATTGAGATGAAGCGGCCGGTGATCTTCTGGGATGTGGACACGCAGCACGATTTCATGGACGCCGAGCGGCAAGCTGTACGTGCCGGGCGCGGAAGAGATCAAGCCGCAGTTGAAGCGGCTCACCGACTACGCGCACGAGAAGAAGATCCAGATCGTCGCGTCGAGCGACGATCACGTGGCGGGGCACCGCGAGCTCTCGGCGTCGCCCGATTTCAACGAGACGTTCCCCGAGCACTGCATGCGCGGCACGCCGGGCGCGGAGAAGATCGCGGAGACGGCGCTCGTGTCGCCGTACATCCTCGAGCCGACGGCGGTGCCGCACGAGGAACTCGCGCGCACGCTGTGGGGCTACGCCGGCGATGTGCTCATCCGGAAACATTGGTTCGATGTGTTCACGAACCCGAACACCGAGAGCCTGATCGAGGCGTGGGATCCCACCGAGATCGTGGTGTACGGCGTGGCGCTCGACGTGTGCGACAAGTACGCGATCGACGGATTCATCGAACGCGGCGTGCCGCGGATCCATCTGGTGCTGGACGCCACGCGCGCGATCCATCCCGAGCGCACGGCCGCGCTCGTGGAGGAATGGAAGCGCCAGGAAGTGGAGATCGTCTCCACGGAGGACGTGGTGTGCGGCCGGGTGGTGTAGCGGGGAGGTTCTTCCTCCCGGGGCCCACCGAAGTGCGGCCGGAGATCCTCTCGGCGATGGGGCGGCGGATGATCCCGCATCGCTCGAGCGCGATGCGCGAAATTCTAGCGCGCGTGCATCCGAGACTGCAGCCGATCATCGGCACCGCGCGTCCGGTGTACGTGGCGAGCAGTTCCGCCACCGGCATGATGGAAGCGGCGGTGCGCTGCGGCACGCGGCAGCGTGCGCTCGCGCTGGTGTGCGGCGCGTTCGGCGAGCGCTTCGCGAAGATCGCGGAGGCATGCGGGCGCGACGTGACGCGTGTGACCGTGCCGCCGGGCGATGTGGTCACCGTGGAGCAATTGGCGATCGCGCTCGAACACGGATCGTACGACGCGGTGACGTGCGTGCACGTGGAGACTTCCACCGGAGTGGTGTCCGACGTGGAAGCATACGCGCGCATCACGCGCGAGCGTCCGGAGCTCGTGCTCATCGTGGACGCGGTGGCGAGCGCGGGCGGGATGCCGGTGCACATGGACGCGTGGGGCGCGGATGTGGTGGTGTTCGCTTCGCAGAAGGCGCTGGCGGTGCCGCCAGGGCTCGCGTTCGCCGCGTGCTCCGAGCGTGCGATGGAGCGCTGTCTCTCGCTCCCGGGGCGGGGGATGTACCTCGACTTCGCGCGCTACGACGAGATGTGGCGGCGAGGCGAGACGCTCGGCACGCCGGCGCTGAGTGTCGTGTTCGCGCTGGATGAGCAACTGGACCGCATCGAGGCGGAGGGGCTCGAGAAACGATTCATGCGCCACGCCGCCATGCGAGCGGCGGTCACGAAATGGGTGGCGGCGACACATGCGCGGCACGTGCCGGTGTCGTTCCTCGCGGCCGAGGAGTTGCGCGCACCGACGGTGAGTTGTTTGCGCTTCGGCGGTGACTGTGCTGATCTGGTGGAGCGGCTCAGACTGCGAGGGTACGTGATCGGGTCGGGGTACGGCGCGCTCGCGAGCGAGACGATCCGCATCGGGCACATGGGGGATCACACGGTCGCGGAGACTGAGGCGTTGCTGGGCGCACTGGAAGAATCGATCATCGAGGGGATCGAACTCACCGCATAACGGTGAGTGTGACACCGCTGACGGCGCTTGTGACGACGCGAACGGCGCTTGTGACACCGCGGACGGCGCGTGTGACGTGTGAGACGTGTGGCAACGGCCGCGGCGCGTGTAGTTGCTACACGTCTCACACGTCACACGCGCCGTCCGCGGTGTCACACACGCCGTCAGCGGTGTCACACACGCCGTTGGCGGTTAACGCACCTTCGCTTTCCCGCCCATTCGTTCGACGAATACCTCTCTCAACCCCTCCAGCGTCTCCGGCCACACCACGGCGCGCTTGGGCAGATAATACGCGGATCGATTCGCGAAGATGAGAAAGAACTCCGGCGTCTCCGTCGTGAGATTCACATCACGCCACGCGAATTTGTCCTCGAACGTCTCGCCCGCGATGCTCAGCCCGCGCGCATCGAATGTGTATCGGCGCTCCTGCAGCGTGAGTGGATTGTTCAGCAGCTGACGCCGCGCCGCGCGTTCCACGCGGCCCCGGCGCCACAGCAGCAGCGCCGCGAGGAACGCGGCCGGTACGCCGATCCAGATCATCAGCTCCACCGGCGGCTGCTTGGTGGTCCACCAACGCCACGCGATCGCACCGGCGCCGGCGAGGGCGAGCAACACGAGCGCCACCAGGCGGAGCTCGCGCGTGATGCGCCGCAACTTCTTCGCGTGGTACGCCTGCAATGCGCTCACCGCCCGCACATGCTCGGCGGGGGTGACGCGCCAGATCACTGTGCATGAGTTGGCCACGGTGCGTTACGCGCCCGCGAGGAGCGCGCCCGGCAGCGGCATCTCGCTCGTCGCGCCGCCCGCCGGCATCTCCAACGTCGGGCCCGCGGCGGGCATCTCGGTGGTGGGCGCTTGCCCGGAGCGTTCGATGCTCTCGGCCAACCGGAACGCGGATACGAGACCCAGCAGCCGCTGCGATGCTTCGGCGAGCGCGCTCGCGGCGGCGGTGATCTCCTGCGTCGTGGCGCTCTGCTGTTCGCTCGCGGCGGCCACCTGCTGCATGGACGCGGCGAAGTTCTCGGTGCCATGCGCCAGTCCGTCGAGCCGCACGGTGGCTTGCAGGATCAGTTCGGTGCTCTCGCCGGCGGTGCGCTCGATCTCCTTGGTCCAGCTCTCGGCGTCGCGCACGGCGCGCTCCACCTGCGCGAAACTCTCGAGCGCGCTGCGCGTGGCGAGCTGCACTGTGCCGAGCGTCTCGCGCGTGCGCTGGCTGGCCTCGCGCGACTCCTCGACGCGCGCCAGCACGCCAGCGACCGTCGCGGCGGTGCGCTCCGCGGCGTCGGCGGAGCTCGCGGCGAGCTTGCGGATCTCGGCGGCGACCACGGCGAACCCCTCGCCCTGTTCGCCGGCGCGCGCGGCTTCCATGCTGGCGTTGAGCGCGAGCAGCTTCGACTGTCGCGCGATGCGACGCACGAGCGTGACGAACGCGCCGATCTCCTGCGACGCGGCGGCGAGCGCTTCGGCGCTCTCGGCGGAGCGCGCCGCGTCGGCGCCGACCGTTGCGAGCGCGGCGTTGCTCGCGTCGAGGCGCTCGCGGTTCTGCGCGGCGAGCACGCTCAGCTTCGCGTTGCGCGCGACGCCGTCGCGCGCGCCATTCGTGAGGCTCGTCGAATTCCGCATGAGCAGCGCGGCATCCACCGCGCTCTCGGCGATCGAGCGCGCCATCTCGGAGGACTGATGGCTCAAGTCCGCGGAGGTCTGCGCCATCTCGCTCGCGGCGGCGCTCATCTCCTCCGTGCCCGAGGTGATCTGGACCGACATCGCGGCCGTTTCGGCCGCGGATTCACGGATCGCCATCACGAGGCGGCGGAGCTCGAGCACCATCGCCTCGGTGGCGCGCGAGAGGCGGCCCATCTCCGTCGTCGTCGCGCGTGGCGTCCGGAAGACTCGACAGATCGCCGCCCGCGATTCGCTCGGCGCTCTCGGCGAGCACCGAGGCGGGGCGCGTGACTCGCCGCGCCACGTAGCGGCTCACGAAGAAGAGCAGCAGCTGGATGAGCGCGAGGATGACCGCGGCGCCGAGCATGATGCGATCGTGCGCGGCATCGTACTCGTCGATCGGGCGTCCGGCGAGCAGCGCGTCCACCCAGCGCATGAGGCCCCACGCGAGGGTGCCGACCACGACGAGCGACACGATGCCGAACATCGCGGCGATGCGCGCCTGGATGCCGCTATGGAGGCGCGCTCGCTTGTGGGGCTTGGTCGTGCGGCTAGATTTCACGGCCCACCATGACACACTCCGCGTCCGGTCAGGATCCAGAGAACGAGCATCCGTACGTGCCGGCCGCCATCGAAGCGAAATGGCAGGCGCGGTGGGAGGCAGCGCGCACGAATTCGCCGGACCTCGACCGCGCGCCGCGCCCGTACTACCAGCTGATGATGTTCCCCTATCCGAGTGCCGAAGGACTGCACGTCGGCAACGTGTTCGCGTTCACGGGGAACGACATCCATGGACGATTCCAGCGGCTCCAGGGGCACAGCGTTTTCGAGCCGATCGGCTTCGATGCGTTCGGCATCCACTCGGAGAATCACGCGCTCAAGACGGGCACGCATCCGGGCGACCTGATCCCGCGGAACATCGCGAACTTCCGGCGCCAGCTGCGCCGCGTGGGGCTCATGGTGGACTGGACGCGCGAGCTGTCCACCACCGATCCGCGCTACTACAAGTGGACGCAGTGGATCTTCCTGCAGCTGCTGCGGCGCGGGCTCGCGTACAAGAAGGAAGCGGCGGTGAACTGGTGCCCGTTCGACAAGACCGTGCTCGCGAACGAGCAGGTGGAGCACGGGCTGTGCGAGCGCTGCGGCACCAAGGTAGAGCAGCGCCTGCTGGCGCAGTGGTTCTTCCGCATCAGCGACTACGCGCCGCGGCTGCTCAAGAATCTGGACACCATCGATTGGTCGGCGACGACCACCACCGCGCAGCGGAACTGGATCGGCCGCTCGGAGGGGGCGGCGATCTCGTTCGCGACCGACGGCGGCGAAGCGATCGAGGTGTTCACGACGCGGCCGGACACGATCTTCGGCGCGACGTACCTCGTGCTCGCGCCCGAGCATCCGCTGCTGCAGACGATCACCCCCGCGGCGCATCGCGCCGAGGTGGACGCGTACCGCGCGCAGACCGGTATGCAGGATCTGATCGCGCGAAAGACCAACAAGAAGAAGACGGGCGCGTTCACCGGCGCGTACGCGGTGAATCCCGCGACGGGCACGCGCATCCCGGTGTGGACGTCGGACTATGTGCTCATGGACTACGGCACCGGCGCGATCATGGCGGTGCCCGGGCACGATGAGCGCGACTTCGAGTTCGCGACGGCGTTCAAGCTGCCGATCGTTCGCGTCGTGGCCGGCGAGGGCGACGACGCGCGCACGCCGCTCGACGAGTCGTTCGCGGGCGAAGGGCGCGTGGTGAACTCGGCGGAGTTCGACGGGCTGTCCAGCGGCGAGGCCGCGAAGCGGATCACCGCGTGGCTCGCTGAGCGGGGCGCGGCGCGCGCGGTGACCAACTATCGGCTGCACGATTGGTGCATCTCGCGTCAGCGGTACTGGGGTCCGCCGATCCCGATCATCTATTGCGATGAGTGCGGCATGCAGGCGGTGCCGGAGAAAGATCTGCCGGTCGTGCTGCCGCACATCGATGATTTCCGTCCCGATGACTCGGGGGTGTGCCCGCTCGCGCGGCACGAGGAGTGGTATCGCGTGCCCTGTCCCGAGTGCGGGAAGATGGCGCGCCGCGAGACCGACGTGTCGGACACGTTCCTGGACAGCGCGTGGTATTTCCTGCGCTATCCGTGCACCGAGTACGACGACGTGCCGTTCACCGCGGAGCGGATGAAGCGGTGGCTGCCGGTGGATTCGTACATCGGCGGCAACGAGCACGCGGTGCTGCATCTGCTGTACACGCGGTTCATCACCATGGTGCTGCACGACGCGGGGTATCTCGCGTTCGAGGAACCGTTCAAGCAGTTCCGCGCGCACGGGCTGATCATCCGCGACGGCGCGAAGATGTCCAAGACCAAGGGGAACGTCGTGAATCCCGACGAGTACGTGGAGCGTTGGGGGGCCGACGCGTTCCGCACGTACCTGATGTTCCTGGGACCGTTCGAAGAAGGCGGCGACTTTCGCGATCAGGGGATCTCAGGTGTCGCGCGATTCCTGGACCGGCTGTGGGCGTCGGTGGATGGCGCGACCGAATCAGGCGCGCCCGACGCGGCGGTGATGCGCAAGCTGCACCAGACCATCAAGAAGGTGGGCGAGGACATTCCCAAGCTCAGCTACAACACCGCGATCGCGGCGATGATGGAGTACATGAACACCCTGCGCGCGGGCGAGCGCACCGTGCATCGCGCGGAAGTGGAGCCGCTGGTGCCGCTCGTGGCGCCATTCGCGCCGCACATCGCCGAGGAGCTGTGGGAGTTCCTCGGCCACAAGACGAGCGTGTTCGAGGGCACGTGGCCCGCGTTCGACGCGCAGATGGCCACCGAGGACGAAGTGGAGCTGGCCGTGCAAGTGAACGGCAAGCTGCGCGGCACCGTGCGCGTGGCGAAGACCATCGCGCAGGCGGATGCGCTGGCGCTCGCGATGAGCGACCCGAGTATCGCGAAGTTCGTGACGGGGGCGACTAAGAAGGTGGTGTTCGTGCCGGGGCGGTTGTTGAATCTCGTGGTGTAGGCGTCCCGGGATCGCCCGTGCCTCCCGTGGTCATCTGCAAGTCGATTGCGTAATCGAGGCATCGCTGATTGCGGCAGACTCTTGAGGCGGTCTAACGCCTGGTCAATGTGCCGCTCGAGTAGCCGTCCGTCGAGATTGTGCACGTAGTATCCAATCCAAGCGGACTGTCGCGACCTATTACCGTTCCGCCAACCGAGTCGAGCGCCGCTTGGATCGCCTAGCGCGATGCGCCGAAGCGGAAGACCACGTCTAATGACATACTTGTAGAATCCGTCCGCGAACTTCTCGTGATCAGCTGCGGACTCGGACCCGCGCGATAGGAGGTATCGAGATCGGGATTCCAGGTGCCGTGCCTGGACGCGGAGGCGCATGTCGAACACGCGCGGCGCGACTGGGCGCAGCACCACGGCAAGCTTCTGCACTCCGCTCGCACCTCCAGGCACGAAGGCGGCATAGTTTCCGCGCATTTGAGTCACAAGCGCATCGAAGCTCCATCGCGAACCGCTGCTGATCGTCGCATTGTCGCTCCAGCCCGGTGTGGGTGGCAGCATCCAGATAGTCATCCCGAACATGGCGCTGGCTGCCGTCTGCGGAGGTGATGCTGTCCGGCCATGCGTACAGCTCAAGTGGCGCTCCGACCGCGCGCGTCCAATGGTTTCGAAGCACGACGGGAATTCGCACCGTCGATGTGGCCGAATCGAAGGTGACGGGACCCGCGACGAGCGGGACGATCGGGCCGCAGTACGGTGAGGTGAATCGCATCTGTAGAGTGCCGGTGCGACTGCCGAAGATCGACGCGGATCGTGGCACATCCGCCGACAATCAAGTGGGAATCTCTGATCGTAACGCGCGGCGCCGCGTTCTGCCTCGATCGGCATGGCTATCAACCTTTTCGAAAGGCCGGAAGCGTCTTCAGCGCCGCGGCGAGCGTCTCGCCCGTCGTATCGGCCTGGGATGCGAACGACATACGGTGCCATTCTGGACTGGCGGTCGTCGGAAGCCGCCAACGACCTGCCATGGATCGAGTCGACCGGGGCCTGCATTTCCGCTTGCGCCGCGTTCGGGCCAGAACGTGACATCGATCAGATCGTCGAGAACGGGCATCGCACCGAATCCTGCGCGTCCGGCGGATCCAATGCCTTGGGTCGAATGCGTCGGCGGATCGCCGCTCGACGGCGAGACCGGCGGCACGGGATGCGCGTTCTCCGCCATTGCTCGCACACGGAACGTGAACTCCTCGACCGGTGCAGAAGAGAGTTGGAACTCCACGACGCGTTCGCCGCTCATGGTGCGAGGCATCAGCGTCGGGCGGCCGCCGCTGTCCGGCAGCAGCGTGTCGAAGCGCCAGATCTTCGCGCTCGCGAGTGCCAGCGCGCCCTCACCGATCGCCGAATCCGGATTGAAAAGCTGGACGCGCGGATCTGGCTCGCGCGGAGCCCAGCGGGACCGTGGAACAGGGGGCGGCGGCGGTGGCGGCGGTCGCCTCCGGGAGTGAGCGGAGGCCTCGGCGGCATGTCGGCGCGGGAGATGGCGGGAAAGGAAGCGTCACGTCGATGCTGTCGTTCCACAGCAGCGCGCGAAGGGGCGCGACCACTTCGCGCTTCCATTCGTTCGTGAGCACGAGGCCAATGCGCACGATGCGCTTCTCATGATCGAACTCTGCCAGGCTGATCATCACTGGCGCGATCGGGCCACAGCCGGTTCCCGGCACAACGTCCCCGACCGCGCCTGTCGCAGAGAGATTGACGCGAACCGTCGCGCATCCGCGAACCGCGGAGAGGAATAGCGGCGTGCGCGGCTGATCGGGCGCGAGCAACGAGTCGAGGAAGATCGGTCGTACTCCCGTCCAACTCTCGTCGGCGGCTCCTCCAGCCGAAGTGGAACTGGTCGCGGCGCGAGAGGATCGGCGCCGCTCCCGTGTCGGGTCGCAAGCCGAACGTAGTAGGTGCGCGGATCGTTTCCGGATGGCGCCGTCGCGCCGATCACATCGCCCCGAAGCCTGTCGAGAACGAGTCTGTCGCTCGGCGACGGCACATCGGACGGGATCCGCACGGCGACAACGTCCGACAGGACGCGTCCCGGCAGTCCTTCCGCATCCACGACGACGGGCGCACCGATCAGCAAGTCGCTCGCGGAGACGACCGGCGGATACACGGGGAAACACATGCGGATTCCAGGCCTCGGCGTGCAGCACGATCGTGAAAGTCCGATGAACTGCCTTCCTCGAGCTTGATCTTGATCGTTCGCGACCGCGATCGTTCGCCCGGCAGCAGCGTGCCGGCGTGCGGTCGAAGCGCCGATGAGCGAGTCGTACCGCCAGAAGTACGACTTGCCGTTCCGCATCGACGGCGTGCCAAGCGCTGAGTCCGCGTTCGACGGGATGATGTAGTACTCGCGTCCCTTGGGCAGTACACCGCCATATGTCGCGAGGAAGAAGCTATCCGGCCACGAGATGAGTCTGCGCAGGAGCGACCAGCGCGCGATTCCAGTTGTTCTTGAGTGCGACGGAGAGCGTGAGTGTGCGCGACTTGCAGATCGTATCGCGCGCCGGAATCCACGCTGATGCTGAGCGGTCCGCAGCCGAGACCTCCCGCGCCGCGCACGCTGACCACCGCCGGCTGCGTGATGTGATCTGGAAGCGATTGCAGCCAACGACGGGAATGGTGGGCGGCGTCGCCACGCCCTGCAGGATCAATGCGAGTGCGACGAGATGCATATCCCTAAACGATTGCCCTCATCGATCTTGCACAAGCCCGAGCGTTAGCGTCTAGGTCTAACGTCTAGGTCTGCAGTTATTTGGGCTCTCGCTTGATCACTTTTCCGGGAAACGCCCCGCTCGCCTTCCCGTTGTCGTACACGACCACGCCGTTCACCCATACGGTGCGGATCCCCGAACTCACCGCATGCGGATCCGCGAGCGTCGCGCGGTCGGCCACGGTGCCGGGATCGAACAGCACGAGGTCCGCGTACATCCCCACGCTCAGCCGCCCGCGATCCTTGATCCCCATGTTCGCGGCGGCCAGGGTGGTCATCTTGCGAACGGCCTCCTCGAGCGACAACACGTGCCGCTCGCGCACGTACACGCCGAGCACGCGCGTGAACGCGCCGTAGCCGCGCGGATGCTTGCCGTCGAGTTCGCCATCGGACGAGATGTTACTGTAGGGCCACTGCAGAATGGCCTCGATGTCCGGCTCGATCATGCTCGTGCCGATCACGGTCTCCTCGCCGTCGCCGCCGGCCACCTTGCTCGCCGCTTCTGCGTCGCGGATCAGCGTCATGAGCGCGGTGGTGTCGTCCTCGTGGCGGAGCACGGCGATCTGCTGCAGTGTCTTGCCGTCGTACGAACGGTTCGGCCCATAGTGCGTGAGCAACAGGCCGTCGCTCGGCGAAACCTGCTCGAGCGCGAATGCCGCCGATGCCCGGTTGTCGAAATCGCGCGCGGGGAACAACACCATGAGCGTGCTCTGCCAGTACGCGTATGGATAGACATCGGCCGTGATGTTGATCCCTGCCGCGCGCGCGCGATTGAGCCGCGCGATGAGCGTGTCGTGCATCCCCCAGATCGCCTTCATCGCGAGCTTGGTGTGCGACACTTGCACCGGGATGGAGTCGCGCCGCCCGATCGAGATGATCTCGTTGATCGCCGCCCAGAAGTAGCGGTCCTCGCTGCGCACGTGGCTGATGTATCGGCCGTTCATCTTGCCGAGCGGCTTGTTGAGCGCGAACAGCTCGGTGCTGTCGGAGTAGATGCCCGGATCGTACTCGAGTCCGCTCGACAATCCGAGCGCGCCGGCTTTCATCTCCTGGTCGAGCATCTCGGCCATCTTCTCGCACTTCCGCCGGCGTGGACACGCGGCGGAAATCGGCGCCGAGTACTTTCTCGCGCAGTGTACCGTGGCCTACATAGCTCGCGATGTTCACCGCGGCGGGCGTCTTCTCGAGCTTCTCGAAGAATCCGGCCAGCGGGAATACGGAGCCGCCATCCTGGCCGACGATGACCGTCGTGACGCCCTGGCTGACATCGGCGAGCGCGTCGCGGTGCTCGAAGATCTGGTCGTCGGCGTGGCTGTGCGTGTCAATGAATCCCGGCGCGAGCACGAGGCCGCTCGCGTAGATGATCGTCTCGCCCTGACGCCGATGGAGCTGCCCGACGTCGGCGATGCGGTCGCCAATGATCCGCACA
This sequence comes from uncultured Gemmatimonadaceae bacterium, assembly GCA_963737845.1. GTDB lineage: Bacteria > Gemmatimonadota > Gemmatimonadetes > Gemmatimonadales > Gemmatimonadaceae > DATKOH01. The sequence continues at coordinate 52,456 of CAVTUD010000007.1, forward strand.
TCCTCGATGACCGCGGGGCCTCCCGTGCCGTCGAGCACGCGCGCGCCCTCGATCAATACCGACTGTGACGCGGCCGTGGATGCCGCGCAGAGCATGACAGCCGCGAACCAGCGCATGGTCATTGTCCGGTGGGGATCTTCGTGCGTGACGCGCTCTCCGCACCGAGCCGTTTCAGGCCGGCGTGCGCCTCGTTCACGATCGGTTGGAGCGATGAATCGGCATTCACCCACATATCGACGACCAAGCCATAGGCGATGATAGCCTGCTGTTTGTCGCCGAGTTGCTCGGCGAGCTTGCCGCGCTCGAACTGCAGCAGGCCGGAACTCGCGCTGCTCGACGTGAATGTGCGCCGATTCACGAGCGTGAGCGCATCGCGCGGGCGGCCCTGCGCCGCCATGAGCTGCGCATGCGTAAGGCGAAGCACCAGGCATTCGCGACATGCGGTATCAGGGAGCGCGTCGAGCGCCTTGAGCGCAGCTGCCGAATCCTTGCGCGCGAGCGACAGCATCGCGCTCGCGGCGCTCGACAGGAAGCGCGAGCGCGCGCCGCGGAACGCGGTGGTGTCCGCCTTCGCCGCCGAGTCGAGCGTCCGGATGGCGGTCCTGAGACTCGTCGTGTCCCTCCGGATCCCCCACCACGGGATGTAGGTGCGAATCACCGAACGACGGAGCGCCGCGCCAGCTCCCGCGTCGCATTCGGCGGCGGGCACCGCTCCGGCGACGCACCACTCGACGAAATGGAGCGTGCTGAGCTCGGCGTCGCTGAACAGGCGACCGATCGCGAGGCGGACCAGCGAGTCCGACTCGCGCACGTGTCCGCGCTCGGCGAACACGGAGGCGAGCGCGAAGAGAGCGGCGTTCCGTTCCGGGGTGGGCAGCCCCCCGACCGAGGGCAGCGTGTGCCGGGCGAAACGCAGGCTGGTTTCGTTCGCGTCGAGCATGTCGACGGAACTCTGGCTGGCGAGAACCGCCGTCAAGGCGCTGAGCGTGTCGACCACGCTGCGCATCGCGGGCTTCCACGCGGTGGCCGGATCGGCCGCGAGGGCCACGACGCGCATCGCATCCGCCTGCTGGCCGCTCGGCGCGACGACCGCGAAGTCGGCGAGCAATTTCCGCGCGAGTGCGGGCTGCCCCGTCGCGAACGCGACTTCGATGGCATGGATATACGCCGGTGCGTACGCGGAATCGAGCGCGATCGCGCGTTGCTCCGCATCGAGCACCGTGATCAGCGGCATCTCGATGTCGCCGCCGATGGCGACGTGTTGGCGCACCTCGGCCAGCCCATGCCACGTCTCGGGGTCATCCGGGTAACGGCGGACGGCGTCGTTCGCGAGCTTGACGAGCTCCCTGCTGCGCGTGAAGTAATCGGGCGGGTTATTCCCAATGGCGCCGAAGAGAGCGCTGGCGGCGACGAGCAGACTCTCGCGCGGTGCCAATCCGTGGTTGTATCGTCCCGCCCTGATCTCGAGATCGTTCGACGCGACGTCGGACACGCCCTTGGTCCAACCCCCAACGATCGAGAGCCGCACCAGCGCGAGCGCGAAGGTGGAATCGAGCGCGATCGCACGCTGGTACGCGACGGTGGCCGAGTCCCATTGCGCGTGACGATAGAACTGCTCGCCCTGCAGGAAGGCCTTGATCGCGGGGAGCGACGACGATCCGATGGACGAGAGCTTCGCGCCGCCGCGCGACGGGCCGAGCTCCCGGAGCAATCCCACCGAGAGCGAATCCGTGAGCCGGTCCATTCTGCGATGCGAGATCCTTGCGCTCGATCTCGGCGATAGGGCGGCCGCTCTTGGCGTCCACGATGGAGGCGCGTATGCGCACCGAGTCGCTGCCGCTCGCGACGAGCGAACCAGTGACGACGAGTCGCGCGCCGGTGGCGCGGCCGAGCTCGGATGCCGACGCGGCGTCGTCGCGGCCGGACCACCGCCGAATGACGATCGTGGGCGGCACCGCGCGCAGGGCGCCGGCGCCGTCGAAGTTGCGCGAGAGGACATCGACGAGCCCTTCGTGCCAGAGCGCGAGCGCGGGGTCGAGCACCTGGAATGGCGCGACCGCGATCACGTCGGGATCGAGCGTCTTCGTGGAGCGCGCGGTCACCACGAGCGCGGCGACCGCGGCCGCGAGAGCGGCGGCGACGCCGCCCATGAGCCGTTTTCGCGAAGAGGACATTGGCCTCACCGCGTCGGCTGCGAGCGCGTCGCGGAACGCGCCCGCCGTCGCGAAGCGCTGCGCCGGATCCTTGGCGAGCGCCTTCGCGATCGCCGCGCTCACGTGCGCCGGCACCTCCTTCCGCTGCGACGTGACCGCGGGGGGCGCGTCGCGCAGATGCGCCGCGAGCACCGCCTGCGCCGTGGGGCCGCTGAACGGCGGCACGCCCACGAGCATCTCGTAGCCCACCACCGCGAGCGCGTACACATTGGAGCGCGGGTCCACACCCTTGTCGCCGCTCGCCTGCTCGGGACTCATGTAGCCCGGCGTGCCGATGCCCATGCCGGTACCGGTGAGCGCTCCGCCGCTCCGCGCGGAATCGAGCGCGTGCGCCACGCCGAAATCGGCGAGCACCGCGTGCTTGCCCTCGAGGAGGATGTTCTCGGGCTTGATGTCGCGGTGCACGACGCCGGCCGCGTGCGAGAAATCGAGCGCGTCGGCGACCTCGGTGAGGATGCGCACCGCATCGCTCACCGGCAGCGGCCGCTCACGCGTGAGCCGGTGCCGCAAAGACTCGCCCTCGACGTACGGCATGACGTAGAAGAGGAGTCCGTCCTTCGAGCCGGCCGCCAGGATGGGCAACACGTGCGGGTGCTGCAAATGCGCGGCGACCTCGATCTCGCGCTTGAAGCGCGCGGCGCTCACTTCGCTCGCGAAATCCGGCGGGAGGAGCTTCACCACGACGCGGCGGTTGAGCGATGCCTCGGTGGCGAGGAAGAGGCGGCTCATCCCTCCGCCGCCGATCTCGCGTTCCACGTGGTACGTGTCGCCCAGCGCCGTTTGCAGCTGGGACATGAGGCCTTCGGTCACTGCGTGGATCGCTCCGGAGTGAGTGCCAGCAATATGCGTAGCGGTGGAGTTTTCTGTAACCCGCGCTGCCGTGCTAAACGCGTACGACCAACGACCGCCTCACAGCATTCGCGCGACCCACTCGCCCGCGTAGTAGCCGATCACCGCGACGCCGAGCCCCACGACGAGCATGTCGAACCCCGAGCGGAATACGCCGCGCCCGGTGAACACCGAGCGCGCGCCGCCCACGAGGAAGTGCGACAGCATTGCGACGGCGAACGACGTGATCATCGCGGGCAGCCCGGTGAAGAACAGGAAGGGCAGCACCGGAATGAGCGCGCCCACCGCGGTCGCCATGCCCGTGATCCAGCCTTCGCGCAGCGGCGACAACGTCATCTCGCCGATCTTCAATTCCTCCTGCACCTGTTCGTGCAGCATGCGCTGCGGATCCTTCATGACCTCCGACGCGAGCGTGTGCGCCGCCGCGCGGTTCATGCCCTTCGCCTCGTAAATGAGCGCCAGCTCGTCGCGCTCGACCTCGGGCATCAGCTCCACTTCGGTCTTCTCCATCGCGATCTCGTGCTCGTACACCTCGCGCTCGCTCTTCGCCGCGAGATAGCCGCTCGCGCCCATCGACAGCGCGTCGGCGATGATGCCGGCCACGCCTGCGAGCACCACGGTGTCGTGCTGCGCCGCGGCGGTGGCGCCGATCATGCCCGGCGACAAGGCCGAAGTTCGCGGTGAGCCCATCATTGAACCCGTACACGACGTTCCGCAGCAGTCCGCCGCTCTCGGCGCGGTGCCAGGGCTCGCCGGCGCGGCCGGCGATCGTGCCGAGCGTGGTCGCGTGGTCCGCGCTCTCGCGGGCCAGCGTGAGCGCTTCGCTCTTGCCGGCGACGCCCGCCGGCGTCTCGCGGTGCATCGCGAGGTAGCCCTTCACCTCGCGCCCCTCTTCCGCGAGCAGCATGGGCAGCAGGAACTTGGGCCCGAAGCTCCGGCCCAGGAACGCCAGCACGCGCGCGCGGCCGCTGGGCCGGAAGGGCTTGGGCGGCATTCCGCCGCGCGTGAGCAGGTCGCCCCAGATCGTGACGTGCCGCTCCTCCACCTCGGCGAGTCTCAGGTAGAGGTCCTTCTTCTTCGCGTCGGATTCCGCGCCGCTCAGGATGCGATAGAGGAAGGCGGCGTCGGCTTCGTCCTGCCAATGGTGGGCGAAGGTGTGCAGGTCGGGCTGGACCGTGGGCTCGGGCATGGCGCAATATCGCACCGCCGCCAAGGGCCGGGAACGGGGCAACTGACCAACGGCAACCCCCGGCGGCCTGCCGGTGACCTATCATCGACAACGCACGCCATTTCCTTCCACTGCTCGAGAGGCTCCTATGCGGTCCACCGCACTGATGCTCGGATTGTTCACCGTCGCGCTGGGCGCGCAGGCGCAGCAAGTGACGCCCGACGCGACACCGGCGCCGGCGCCCCGTTCCTCCAATTACCGGTTCGTGCGCTCCGACGACATGGGCGACCGCGCGGTGCTCGGCATCAATACGTCGGGCGGCGGCAAGCGCGACACCCTCGGCTTGCTCATCACCAGCGTGACGCCGAACGGGCCCGCGGAGAAGGCGGGGCTCACGGAGGGCGACCGGATCGTCTCGGTGAACGGCACGTCGCTCAAGGTCGCGCCGGCGGATGCGGGCGAGCCGGAGATGAACGGCCTGATGTCGCGCCGCCTCGTGCGTACGATGTCGGACCTGAAGGCGGGCAATGAAGTGACGCTCGTGGTGTATAGCAACGGCAGCTCGAAGACGGTGAAGGTGAAGACCATCGCGATGGACGATCTCAACGAAGGCGGCATGAAGAAGAAGTCCGGCGACCGCGCGGCGGTGGGCCTGGGCTTCGGCGGCGGCAGCGTGCGCGACACGCTCGGACTGTTCGTGGAGAGCGTGACCGCGGGCGGGCCGTCGGACAAGGCGGGGATCCAGGAAGGGATGCGCATCGCCGCGATCAACGGCGTGGACATGCGCGTGCCGGCCGCGGATGCCGCGGACACCGAGGATGGTTCGCTGGTATGGGCGAAGCAGGGTCGCTTCACGCGCACGCTGAGCGCGCTGAATCCCGGCGACGTCGTGGAACTGAAGGTGTGGACGGACGGCAGCTACAAGACCTTCAAGGTCACGACCGTGAAGTCGAGCGACCTGTACGGGAAGAACTCGAACGCATGGAGCAAGTACGCGGAGGACATGGCGAACATGTCGCGGCGGGTGAACGTCGCGATCGCGCCAATGCCGCCAATGCCTCCCATGGCGCCGATGGCTCCGATGGCTCCGATGGCGCCCATGCGCATGAACTATGACTACGCTCCGGGTTCCACGATGACGTGCAACACGATCGGGGACGGCACGGTGATCTGCCGGAGCAGCGGCGGCAACTCGAAGGCCGCCGCGCGCGCACGCTCGAACTCGAGCTACGGGTATGGCTCCTCAGCGGCGCCGTCGATCCAGAGCGACGACAACAGCGACTCTGACATCAATTTTCCCGGCCTGCGCATGACGACAGTGACCGATGAGCTCGCGAGCTATTTCGGCGCGGGGAGTGAGAACGGACTGCTGGTGCTCGAAGCGTCCGATGAATGGTCGCCGGTGAAGACGGGCGACGTCGTGCTCACGCTGAACGGGCGCGCCGTGGTGAAGAACAAGACGACGTCGGTCTCGCTCGACACAGGCCGGGACAACACGTTCGTGGTGTTGCGGAAGGGGAAGAAGACGACGGTGGTAGTGAAGGCGCACTAACTGCCACTGCGGGCTGTTGGCTGTCGGCTGTCGCATACGATAACTGCGGGCTGTTGGCTGTCGGCTGTCGGAAACGATAACTGCGGGCTGTTGGCTGTCGGCTGTCGCATACGATAACTGCGGGCTGTTGGCTGTCGGCTGTCGGAAACTGCGAACCCATGCTCGCAGTCACCGACAGCCGACAGCCGACAGCCCGCCGTTGTCGTCTAGAAGTGTCCCGCATTCCACGTCAGCCCCGCGAATATCGAGTGCGGCTGCGGGCCGCTCACGGGGAAGATCACGCCGGCGTCGAGCACGAACCAATCGTGCATCTGGAACGTGGGCGCCACGAGCAATCCGACGAGCGGCCCTTCGCTCCCGGCGCCGCTGGTGCCCGGGTAACCATACAGCTCGGCGGTCCAGCCGAAATTCCCGCGCACTGGTCCGCCCGTTGAGACCGTCCACAGCGTCGCGAGGTGCGGGAAATCGCCGCTCGTGATCGGCACGAACGCGCCGAAGTTGAGATCGAGTTCTACCGGTCCGATCTTCTGGCTCGAGATGAGTAAGAGGGAGCCCACATAGTCATCCGAGCTGAACGCGGCCGCGCCGACGGGCAGCCGCAGCGCCGGTTGGATCGCGAAGGCGCCGAACAATGGCAGTGAATCGGTTAGCCGCCATTTGAACGCGAGCACGAGATCGCTGAAGCCCTGCGCTGTGCTCCCGCCGCTCTGACTGGCCCACGAGAACGTCGCCTCGATCTGCGTGCGACGCGTGATCCCCACCTTGTATGTGGTGGGCGTGGAGAAGGTCTCGGTGCCGGCGAGTTGGTCGAGTTCCAATCCGAACTCCACCTCCGAATATCCCGGCCACACGGTGTACGCGTGGGTGGCCACGGTCGGGCGCTCGGGCTGCGCGCTGTGCGGATCAGTGGATTCCTGCGCGCGGCCGGCCGCGGCGGCGATCACCATCAGCGCGGCGAGCGCCGCGCCGCGGCGCATCAGAACTCGATCTGCGCGCCGAGCTCGACGACGCGATTGGGCGGCAGACCGAAGAATTCCGTGGCGGCACGCGCGTTGCGCGACATGATCACGAAGATCTTCTTGCGCCAGAGCGGCATCTTGGACGATCCGGTGGGAATGAGCTGTTCACGTCCAAGGAAATAGCTGGTGTCGCCCGGACGCATGGTGATGCCGGCGGGCGCGCACAGGCCGAGCACCTCGCGCACATTCGGCGTCTGCATGAAGCCGTAGCGCGCGATCACGCGGTAGAATCCATCGCCGAGCACGGTGACGGCGGTGCGCTCCTGCACCGGGACCTCGGGCGTCCCGGCGGTGATCACCGAGAGGAGGATCACCTGCTCGTGCAGCACCTTGTTGTGCTTGAGATGGTGCAGGAGCACCACCGGCGCGCCCTGCGTGTCGGACGTCATGAACACGGCCGTGCCGCGCACGCGCACCGGTTTCCCCAGCCGCACGCTCTCGAGGAATTGGTCGATGGGGAGGCTCGCTTCGCGCAGGATCTGCTGCACCTCGGCGCGTCCGCGCTTCCACGTGGTGAGCATCACGTACACGCCCGCGGCCACCGCGAGCGGGAACCAGCCGCCGTGCTCGATCTTCACGACGTTCGCGGCGAGGAAGCTCAAATCGATCGTGAGGAAGAAGACGAGGAAGAAAAGTGCGCGCCAGCGCGGCCATTCGAGCTGCTGCCGCGCGATCACGGTGAAGAGGATGGTCGTGATCGCCATCGTGCCCGTGACCGCGATGCCATACGCGGCGGCGAGATTCGAGGAGGAACGGAAGCCGACCACGAGGGCGAGGCAGCCCACCGCGAGCGCGAGGTTCACCTCGCCGATGTAGATCTGGCCGGCTTCGAGCTTGGAGGTGTGCACCACCTTGAGCCGCGGGGAGTAGCCGAGCTGCATCGCCTGCTGCGTGAGCGAGAACGCGCCCGAGATGAGCGCCTGCGACGCGATGATCGCCGCGACGGTGGCGAGCGCGACCATCGGATAGAGCATGGTGGCCGGCACGAGGCGGAAGAATGGGTTCGAGGCGGCCGTGCCATCGCGCAGCAAGAGCGCGCCCTGCCCGAAATAATTCAGGAGCAGCGCAGGCAGCGCCACGCAGAACCACGCCGACCGGATGGGCCGCCGGCCGAAGTGCCCCATGTCGGCGTACAGCGCTTCGGCGCCGGTGACGACGAGCACCACGGCGCCCAGCGTGAGGAAGCCGACGATGCCGTTGTCCGCGAAGAATCGCGCGCCGTACAGTGGGTTGATCGCACTGAGGATCATCGGCTCACGCGCGATCTCCCTCACGCCGAACGCGCCAATGGCCGTGAACCAGAGCAGCATGATCGGCCCGAACACCTTGCCGATGCGATCGGTGCCCAGGCGCTGCACAGCGAACAGCAACGCCAGGATCACGAGGCTGATCGGCACCACGACGCGGGTGAGCAGCGGGCTCGCCACTTCGAGGCCTTCCACCGCGCCGAGCACGGAGATCGCAGGCGTGATCACACCGTCGCCGTAGAGCAGCGCGGCGCCGAACAGGCCGAGCGTCGTGAGCACCATGTAGGCGCGCTTGTGGCCGGCGTCCATGCGCCGGTGGATGAGCGCGAGCAAGGCGAGAATGCCGCCCTCGCCCTCGTTGTCCGCGCGCATGATGTACAGGATGTACTTGAAGCTCACGACGAGCATGAGCGACCACACGATGAGCGAGAGCACGCCGTACACGTTGGCCGGCGTCGGCTCGAGGCCGAGCGTGTGGCCGAAGCACTCTTTGAGCGCGTAGAGCGGACTCGTGCCGATGTCGCCGTACACGACGCCGAGCGCGGTGAGCGAGAGGATGGCAAGCCGCTTGCCGACCGGTTTCGCTTCGACGCGGTGGCGGTCGAACGCCTTCGGGAACGCGCCGGTGACCGGGAAGGTGGCGGTGGTGGTCGGGATCGCCGGCGGCGGGACCGGCGGCGTTCCCGTTGGCGTGGATTCGCTCATGTGGCGGCGGCGATCTCCGCGAGAGCGCGATGCACGTGCACGCGCACCATCTCCTTGCGCCACGCGAGCGTGTAGTCGGTGTTGTCCATCGGTTTCGCGGGGCGATACGCGGCGTCGGCCGCGGCGGCGATCGCGTTCTCGTCGAGGCGCGAACCGACGATCGCAGCAGCGGACTCGGGGATCTCCTGCGGATGCGACGCCACCGCGCCGAGTACCACGCGGGCGGCCTTTACCGTGCCATCGTTCGCACGCGATACCCACGCGGCGACGCCAAGCACCGGGAAATCGAACGAGCCACGCCGGCGCAGCTTGTGATAGCTGGCGCGCCAGCCGTTGGGAGGGGGCAGGTGGTACGACACGAGCAACTCGTCGGGCTGCTTGGTGAGGTAGGCGATCCCATCGTTCGCGTAGAGATCGGCGGCCGGCACGGTGCGTTCGCCGCGCGCGCTCGCGAGCGTCACGGATGCGCCGATCGCGACGGCCACTGGTACTCCGTCGGAGCTCTGCACGGCCCAGCATCGTGGGCTCGACGGCGCGACCCAGCAGATCTTGCCGTCCTTCTTCATGCAGTAGTCGATGGAGCGGCGCCATTCTTCGGTTTGATCGTAGTAGTTGCAGCGCGTGTCGAGGAGCAGGTTGCCGCCGATCGTGCCCATGTGGCGCAGGGTGGGCGTGCTCACCACCTCGGCCGCATGCGCCACCGCGCCGTATTTCGCGCGAATGAGTGGATGCCGCGCCACCGCTTCGAGCGACGCACCGGCGCCGATCGTGACGCCACCGTCGTTCGCGATACTGATCTCGCCGAGCTCCTTGATGCGCGAGAGCGCGATGACTGTAGCCGGCGTCATCTGGCGGCGCTTCATGTTCGGCCACAGATCGGTGCCGCCGGCGACGTACATCGCGTCGTTGCCCGCGTCGGCGCGCGCGCGCACCGCCTCGGTCAGCGTGCGCGGCTCGAGGAGCGTGAAACGCGGCAGGCGCAGCATTAGCGCGATCCCGCGGCCAGTGGGGCGTCCGCCGGCCCGCCCACTTCGCTGTGCGCGCGCTCGTCGGCCTCGCGGCCATCGCCGCCCTGCGCAGGCGTGAGGATCGGCGCGGCGTCGGGGAACTTGTACTCGGGCACCTTGGTGGGACCGAACCGCGGCGATTTTCCCTTCTGCTTGTCGCGCAGCGCGCGCAGCACCATGTGCGGTTGGCAGGGCACGCAGTCCACGCGCACGCCCACGGCGTCGTACACCGCGTTCGCGACGGCCGGCGGGATCGGCAAGAGCGGGCCCTGACCCACCTCCTTCGCGCCGAACGGGCCGCCCGCTTCGGGTTCCTCGATGAGGATGGTCTCGACGTCGCACATCTCCATCGTCGTGGGACTCTTGTACTCCAGCATGCTCGGATGATGGTGCACCACGTTCCGCTCGGCGTCGCGGTACGTCATCTCCTCCATGAGCGCTTCGCCGAGTCCCATGTACACCGAGCCCTCCACCTGTCCGATCGCGAGCATCGGATTGATCGCGCGGCCAATGTCGTGCGCGATCCACACCTTGGGCACGCGTACGATGCCGGTGTCGGGATCCACTTCCACTTCGGCCACGGCGCACGAATACGAATACGCGGGCGACGGGCCCACGCCCGCGCCCTTGTAGCGGCCGGGCGATTTCGGAGGCGTATACGATCCGGTGGATCCGATCGCGCCGAGCGCGCTCTCGGCGATGCGCACGGCCTCGGCGAATTCCATGCCGCGCTCGGGATCCTCGCTGTCGAACACGCGGCGGTGCGAGAAGACAATGCGCTCCATGGGCACACCGAGCTTCTTCGCGACGGGAGCCGCGACCGCATCGCGCGCACGCTCGGCGGCCTGGATCGCGGCCTGTCCCGTCATGAGCGTGACGCGCGAGGAGTACGAACCGAGATCGACGGGCGTGAGGTCCGTGTCGCCGGTGACCACGCGCACATCCACCACTTCAATGCCGAGCACTTCGGCGACGAACATCGCGAGCATCGTGTCGGAGCCCTGGCCGATGTCCGTGCTGCCGCAGAAAGCGGTGACGCCGCCGGAGCGGTCGAGCTTGAGCTGCACGCTCGAGTGCGGGAGCTGGTTCCAGTAGATCGGCAGGTTCGCGCCGGAGATGTAGCTGGAGCAGGCGATGCCGACGCCGCGGCCGAATGGGAGTTTGCGGAATTTCTCGCGCCAGCCGCTGGCCTTCACCGCGGCATCGATCGCGGGGCCGAGTCCCATGGAGCCGACGCGCAGCCAATTCGCGGTGACCGAGTTCGCGGGCTGGAGGATCTTGCGGCGCATGTCGGCGGGGTCGAGCTGCAGATGCTCGGCGATCTTGTCGAGCTGCACTTCCTGGCCGAATCGCGGCTGCGGCGTGCCATGGCCGCGCTTGGGGCCGCAGGGCGGTTTGTTCGTGAACGCGCGCAGGCCGCGGAACCGGTACGCGGGGATCTCGTACGTCACTGTTTGCAGCGCGCCTGTGTAATACGTGCTTGCCACGCCGTAGCTGCCGTACGCGCCGCCGTCGAGGAACGTCGCGAAGTCCATCGCGACGATGCGGCCGTCGTTCTTCACGCCGGTGCGCACGCGCATGAGCACCTGGTGGCGCCCGCGGTGGCAGAGGAACACCTCCTCGCGCGTGAGGCAGATCTTCACGGGGCGCCCGGTACGGCGCGCGAGTTCGGCGACCACCACTTCGTGATTGAATGGATCCGACTTGCCGCCGAAGCCGCCGCCGTTGGGCGTGGCGATCACGCGCACGTGTGCGGGCGGCATCTCAGCACGCGCGCGAGGGCGCGGTGCAGGTAATGGGGCGTCTGCGTGCTGCTCCACACCGTGAGCTTGCCGTCCGTGCTCCACTGCGCGAGCGACGCGTGCTGCTCCATCGCGAGATGCGTGTTCCCCTCGTAGAAGAACATGTCGTCGGCAATATAGTCGGCGTCCTTCATCGCTTCGTCCACGCCGCCGAAATCGAGCGCGATCTCCTTGTGGATGTTGCCGCGGTCGGCGTACTCATGGAGCTGCGGCGCCGGGTTCGCGATCGCGTCGTCCACGCTCTCGATGGACTTGAGCGGCTCGTACTCCACTTCGATGAGGCGGCACGCTTCCTCGGCGATCATCTCGTCGGTGGCGGCGACGGCGGCGATCGGGTCGCCCACGAAACGCGCCACGTCCTGGCAGAGCGCGTGCTCGTCCTGCGTGATGGGGAGGATGCCGAAGGGAATGGGCAGCGCGTCGCCGGTGAGCACCGCGATCACGCCGGGCAGCGCGGAGGCGCGGCGCGTGTCCACGCGTATGATCTTCGCGTGCGCGTGGCGCGAGCGGTGCAGCTTGCAGTGCAGCATGCGCGGCAGCACGAGATCGTCGGCGAACAATGTTTGACCGGTGACCTTCGCGCCGCCGTCCACTTTCGCGGCCGGCGTGCCCACCACTTGGAACTTGCGCGGCGCGTCAGCCACGCGCGCTCTCCATCCAACCGGCGGCGAGCTCCACCGCTTCGTAGATCTTCAGGTAGCCGGTGCAGCGGCAGAGATTGCCGGCGAGCGATTCCTTGATCTCCTCGCGCGACGGATGCGGATTCGCCGCGAGCAGGGCCTGCGCCGCGAGCAGGAATCCGGGCGTGCAATAGCCGCACTGCGCGCGCCGAGTTCGGCGAAGGCTTGCTGCAGCGGATGCAGCACGCCGCCCTCTGCCATCCTTCCACCGTCTCAATGGGGCGTTCGGCGTATTGACTCGCGAGGGCGAGACAGGAGAGCACCGGCGCGCCGTCCACGAGCACCGTGCACACGCCGCACTCGCCGAGCTCACAGCCGTGCTTCGTGCCGGTGAGCGCGAGGTCCTCGCGAATGACCTCGAGGAGCGTCTTGTTGGGAGCGAAGGCGATCTCGCGGCGCTCGCCATTCACTACGAACGCGGCGTGCGCCGTGGAGCGCGCAGGCGCCTCGATTTGGACGGGTTTCGGCACGGGTGGAGGATGCGTATCCGGATGCGGAGCGGGCAAGGGCGGGGCATCTAACTACACTGCCGGGAGTCGATTGCCGGGAGCCGATGAGGCATGAAAACACATTCCCTAACGACAGCGAGTAGTGCCGTTAGGGAATAAGTGGTCCTGCGTCATCGACTCCCGGCAATCGACTTCCGGTAGTTTGCCGTCCGCCCTTCTATTCGTACCGCAGTGCCGTGATCGGGTCCAGCTGCGCCGCTCGTCGCGCCGGCCATACTCCGAACACCACTCCCACCAACGCCGAGAACAGGAACGCGAGCACCACCGATGCCGGCGCCACGTCGGTGTTCCAATGGAACCCCCAACGCATGGCGACCGCGCCGCCGGCGCCGAGGATGATGCCGAACGTCCCGCCGAGCACGCAGAGCACCACGGCCTCGATCAGGAACTGCAGCAGGATGTTCGTGCGCGTCGCGCCGAGCGCCTTGCGCACGCCGATCTCGCGCGTGCGCTCGGTGACGGACACGAGCATGATGTTCATGATGCCGATGCCGCCCACGAGCAGACTCACCGCCGCGATGCCGCCGAGCAGCAGGCCGAACACCTGCGTGGTGGACGACAGCGTGTTCAGGAAGTCGGCCTGACTGCGGATCTGGAAATCGTCGTCGCGCCCGCTGGGGATCCGGTGCTGCCGCCGCAGGATGCGCTCGATCTCGGTCATCGTCTCCGGGATCATCTCCTCGCTCGGCGCCACCACGCTGATCGTGCGCAGATAGATCGTATCGAACACGCGGAAGCGCGCGGTGTTGATCGGGATCACGACCTGGTCGTCGGGATCGTTGAAGCCGGCCGCGCCCTTGGGCTCGAAGATGCCGATGACCTGGAACTCGATGCCGCTGATGCGGATGTTGTCGCCGATGAGCGCGTTCGGCGCGCCGGGCGAGAGATTGTTCGCGGTGGTCGCGCCGAGCACGGCGACGCGCTTGCGGCCCTCGTCATCCTGCGTGGTGAACATCCGGCCCTGCGCGATGTTGTACTTGCGGACATCGCCGTAATTCGACGTCGCCCCGATGATCGTCGTGCTGGTGTTCGTGCGGCGCCACTGCACCTGCAGCGTGCGCGACATCTCCGGCTCCACGGCCGCGAACAGCGTGCCTTGCTCCTGCAGCGCGGTGGCGTCGTCCACCGGCAGTCGCGCGCGGTCGGAGCTGGACGCGATCCCACCCAGGAACACCTGGCCGGGGACCACCGAAAGCAGCGTCGTGCCGAGCGCGGCGATGCGATCGTTCACGGCCTGTCTGCGCGCCGCGGCCGAGCGCGACGACCGCGATCACGGCCGCCACGCCGATCACGATGCCGAGCATCGTGAGCGCCGAGCGCAGCTTGTTCGCCCGAAGCGCGATGAGCGCGACGGCGATCGTTTCGCCGAGCATCATGTTACGGATTCCCCGGGCGAGGCGCCGCCGGCGGCGCGGGTGGCGCGGCTTGGGTCGGCGCAGCCGTCGCCGCTGGCGTGGCGCCCTTCTGCCCGCCCTGACCGCCGCCGCCCGTCTTCGTGCCGCCGCGGCATTGCCCTGCTGGCTCACGCCCGGCAGCCCCATGCGGCTCTGGATGCGCGCCTGGAGGTCCTGCCGCGCCGCTTGCAGCATCGCGGCGTTGATGAGCGCCACCTTGTCGCCCTCGGCGAGGCCGCTCAGCACCTGCGTCACGTCGTAGTTGCCGACGCCGAGCGTGAGGATCTTCGGCACGTAGGTGCCGTTCTGCTGGACGAACACGAGGCCCGGACGCGGGCGCGTGTTGCCCGGGTTCGACTCCTCGCTGCCGCCCATCGCGAGCTGCGTGCCGCCGGCGCTGGTGCGCCGGAGCTGCGCGCACGCGCGCGCCGAGCCGGCGTCGATATGCAGCGTGTCGTACACCGCGCGCATCTTCGCACCGAGCGCCTGCCGGTCGCCGCCCGCCTGCATCGAATCGCGCAGCGTCTGCATCTGCTTCTGCTGTGCGGGGTGCTTCGCGATCACGGCGTTGATCGAATCGCACTGCGACTGCGACACGCTCACCGCGGCGGCGCTGCCCGCGCTGTCGCCGTTGCGGCGGCCGCCGCCGAGCGCGGCCATCACGGCGTTCACGTCCAGCCCGAGCGCCTTCGCGGCGGCGCGCGCGTCCTTGGGGCTGCGCACGGCGTCGTTCGGCACGGCGAGCGCGTTATCCCGCTGCTCCACGAGCACCGAGACATCGCTGTTCATGCCGGGCATGAGCGCGCCGTCCTGATTGTCGATCTTGATGAACACCGGGAACATCGTGACGCTCTGCTGCACCGTGGCCTGCGGCGAGATCTTCTGCACCGTGCCGCGGAAGACGCGGTTCGGATACGCATCCACCTTGATCGTCGCGCTCTGGCCGACCTTCACGTTGCCGATGTCGCTCTCGGCCACAAGCGTGCTGTCCATGATCTGCGCGAGGTTCGCCATGACGAGCAGCGTCGTGCCGCCGCTCACATTGCCGGTGGCAGACGCAATGACCTGGCCCTCCGAGACGTCGCGCTCGATCACCGTGCCCGCCGACGGCGCGCGAATGGTGACGTCCTCCAGCGCGATCGAGGCATTGTCGAGGTTGGTGCGCGCCGACACGAGCTGCGATTCCGCGTTGGCGAACGCGAGCTCGCCGGCTTCCATGTCGGTGCTGGTCAGCACGCCGTTCTTGAAGAGCGCGGAGTCGCGCGCGTACTGCGTTCTCGTGACGGCGACGTTCGCCTGCGCCGCCTTCACCGCGGCGGCGGCTTGATCGTACGTGTTCTGCGGGATGCGCGGATCGATCTTCACGAGCAGCGCGCCCGGCTTCACGAGCGATCCGAGCTCCACGAAGATCTTGAGCACGGTGCCGGAGGCCTTGGACTTCACCTGCACGGGATTGATCGGCGTCACGACGCCGGTCGCCTCGACATCGACGACGATATCCTGGCGCATGACCTGGGCGGTCTGCACGACGGGGCCGGTGGGCGCCTTGCTCTTGCAGCCGGCGGCGGCGAACGCGACGACCAGGACGGAGATGGTGCGCTTCTTCACGTGGCGGATCCTCACAGTTCGCGACCGATCAGCGCTTCGAGCTGCGCCTTGGCCACGCGGTAGTTGAAGCGCGCCTGGATGAGCAGGAAGCGCGCCTGATTCAAAGTGGTCTGGGATGTCAGAGCGTCGAGGATCGTCCCCGCGCCGAGTTGGTACCGCTGCTGCTGCACGCGCAGGTCTTCTTCCGCGGCGGCGACGGACACGAGCTGGATCCTGATCTGCTCCTGCGCCGTCTGCAGCGCGCCGAGGTACTGCACGAGGCTCTGCTGCGCCGCGAACTTGGTATCGCGCAGCGTCGCATCGGCGATCATCGCGGTGACGTCGGCCGCGACAATGCTCGATTCACGCTGCCACTGGTTGAAGATCGGGAAGGACGCCGAGAAGCGGAGCTGCCCGCTGTACGAGTAATCGCTCGGCGAGAAGCTGAACACGCTGTCGGCGGCCACGCGGTTGCGGCCATACGACATGGTGATCGTGGGGAACCACTGCGAGCGCGCCGCCTGCGATCCGCTCTTGGCCGCTTCGAGCGACGCCGTGGCCTGCTGGACGAGCGGGCCCACGGCCGCGTACTGCGCGATCTGCGCGCTGTCGGCCGTGAGTTCCGGCTGCCCGAGCGTGTCGGACGGGATCGCCGTCACGGTGATCTTGGTGGCCACGAGCCGCGTGAGCGCGGCGTTGGCCGTTTGCAGATCGTTGCTCGCGGTGAGGATGCCGAGCTGCGCGTTGCCCACCTGGATGAGCGAGCGCAGCGAATCCGATTTGATGGCCGTCTTCGCCTGTACCATCAGCACGGACATTTTCATCTGCTGATTGGCCTGGTCGAGTGCGGCCTCGGCGTCGCGCTTCTCCTCCAGCGCGGCGAGCACGGCGTAGTACTGCTGCTTCACGAGGTACGCGATCTGCCAGTTCTGCGCATTCTCACCCGCGACCGCGGCGCCGAGATTCGCGCGCGCCTGCGAGATGTCGAAGATGCGCCGGCCGCCGTCGAAGAGATCGAGCGCGAAGTTGAAGCCTTGCGTGGTCTGCCACTTGCCCGAGATCACCTGGCCGGTGGTGGTGTTCACGCGGCTCGAGGCGGGGCTGAGCGACGAACTGGACGTGTTCACCGTGAGGCTGGGGATGAACGCCGACCAGGCCGAGTGCACGCCGGCCTCGGAATTCTGGATGCCTCCGCGCGCGGTGACCGTGGCCGGATTGTTCTTCACGGCCAACTGGATCGCTTCGCTGAGTGGGATCGGGTGTGCGCCGGTATCGGGTGCAGCCTGCGCGGACAGGGGCGCCGCGGCGAACACCGCGAGCGCCAGATAGCGGGATCTCACTTGCGATTGGCCTCCGAGGCGCGATCGTGTTCCGCCATCAACTCCTGGAATCGCTTCTGCTGGTCGGGGTTCAAATGCCCATGATCTGCTTGCGCGCGGCGATGCGCGCGGAGTCGAGCTGCGGCTTCACGGGCTCGGCGATCTTGGTCATCACCATGCGCCGCTCGTCGAGGATGGAGTCGAGCTGCGCCGTCTGCACGGCGGACAGGTCCAGCTGCGCGGCAATGTAATGGCGCATTGCGCCGGGCGCCCCGGGGGCGTCGGCGCGCGCGTCAATGAGGTGGCCGGCGGCGAAGCCGAGGGCTCCGCCGGTCACCAGCGCGCCGGCCAGCAGCGCGAGCGCGATCTCTTTGGGACGTTGCATGAACGGTATCCGGTCAGGGCGTGAGGACGTAACGGAGCACCGCTTCGTTGTCCGGCTTCGAGCCGGCGACGGCGCTCAATTGGGCGAGCGGAGGGTTCTCATGGAGGAGCAGCGCCTCGAGCTCCGTGCGCTCGCGCGTCTCGCGCGCGCGCCAGAGCGTGGCGCCGGCCACCATCATGGCGAGGGCCGCCGCAATGAGGCCCGGCGTCGCCCAGCGCGAGAGCGACAGCCACCATGAATCGGCGCCGTCGCCCGCGGGGGCGCCCGCGACGCGCGCGAGCACGCGGCGCTCGAGTTCGCTCCAATAGGCCTCGCCCTCCGGCGCCGCGTACATGCGGCGCAGAGCGCGGGTCACGTCGTCGTCCCGGCCCTCGGGCCCGATCCGATATTCATCAGCTCATCTTCATCCTCGCAGGTCGCTCAGAGTCTTTCTCAACGCCGCACGCGCGTGGTGCAGGTGCGCGCGCGCCGTGCCTTCGGGTATGTCCAGCAGCCCGCCGATCTCGGCGTGCGTGAATCCTTCGACATCGTGCAGCACCATCACCGCTCGCTGCGGCGGCGTCAGCGTGTCGAGCGCTTCGGCCAGCCGTCGGCGCAATTCGTCGTCAATGCCCGGATCGCGGAACGGATGCGCGATCTGCTCCGTGAGCGCCTCCGCCACCCGCACCTTCCGGCGCCGCGCGATGTCCAGCGCGGCGTTCGCCACGATCCGGCTCAGCCACGCCGCGAACGGCTGGTCGGGCCGGAACCGCTCCAACGCCTGATACGCATGCAGGAACCCTTCCTGCACCGCATCCTCGGCGTCCTCGTGCGTGGCGGAGATCGCCCGCGCTACCGTGTACGCCCGGCGCTGGTGGCGGCGCACCAGCTCGGCGAATGCTTCCGACGAGCCCCGCTGCGCCGCGAGCGCCAGATCACGCTCGGACGCCGGATCGGGCGATGCCGGACCGGCATGTCCCGGCCCGGAGATCGAGTGCGTTGCCATGTGTAGTACGCGCTGCGCCGCGGGAGCGTTGCCGCTCAGCCGGCGGCCGGCGTTCCGGCGAGGCCGAGCGTGGGCGCGACGCCGCGCATCGCGACGATCACGAAAGCAATGTGGTCATCCAGCGCAACGCCGAGTTCATCGGCGCCCTGGATCACGTCCTCGCGGCTGACGCCACGCGCGAACGCTTTGTCCTTCATCTTCTTTCGCACGCTCGGGGCCTCCACGTCGTGCACGCTGCGGGTGGGTTTCACGAGGGCCAATGCGGTGATCAATCCCGTCAGTTCGTCCACGGCGAAGAGCGTCTTCGCCATGCGCGTCTCGCGGGGCACGCCCGTGTAGGTCGCGTGGCCGAGGATCGCCTGGAGCACATCTTCGGGATAGCCGCGGCCGCGCAGCAGGCGTACCCCTTCCGCGGGATGCTCGGCGTCGGCCGCGTGCGCCGCGTTGGGGAAGCGCTCGTAGTCGAAATCGTGAAGCAGCCCCGCGAGCCCCCAGCGGTGCTCATCCTCGCCGAACTTCGCGGCGTAGGCGCGCATCGCGGCCTCGACGGCCAGCATGTGCTTCCGCAGCGAATCGCCGGACGTGTACTCGTGGACGATCGCCAGGGCGTCGTCCCGGGAGGGCAGTGCTTCGGTCATGCCTGTGATGATAGAGGGGTAGGGCCGTGCGCGTCAGGGCGGGGGTCAGTGCGCCGGGCCGGCGTTGCGCTTCGACTTGCCGGTACGGAAGAGCAGCAGCACCGGCAGCGCCGCCACGAGCAGAATGCCGCTGAGCAGATAGATCTTCGAGAACGCGAGCACGCTGGCCTGCGCCTGCACTTGCCGGTCGAGGATCGCGAGCGCGGCGTGTTGCGCCTGCGCGGGGTCCATGCCGCGCGCCACGAGTGCGTGCGCCGTGCCGGTGAGGCGCGCGACGACCTGCGGATCGCCGCTCACCACGTGCTCCGAGAGCAGCGACTTCTCCACCACCATGAAGCGCGTGAGCAGCGTGGCCATGATCGCGATGCCGAGCGATCCGCCCAGCTGGCGCGTGAGGTTGAACATGCCGGTGCCCTGCGGCAGTTCCGGGCCTTGAGCTCGGCCATCGTCGCGCCGGTGAGCGGCACGAAGATCAGGCCCAGCCCCACGCCGCGCAGGATCAGCGGCCAGAACAGGTCGCCGCACGCCGACGTCCATCGTGATGCTCGGACAGCTTCACATCGACGCGAGGAAGAGGAACGAGCCGATCACCACCGTGGCGCGCGCGTCGAGCTTCGCGGCGTTCCGGCCCACGAACGCCATCGTCACCGCCGAGGCGATCGCGCCGGGCAGGATCACCAGGCCGGTTTGCTTCGCCGTGAATCCGTGCAGGCTCTGCAGGAAGATCGGCAGCACGAACACCGAGCCGAACAGCGCGAGCCCCATGAACGCCGCGAATGCGACGCCGGCCGCGAGCTGCCGGCTTTTGAAGACGCGGAAGTTGATGACCGGTTCGTCGTCCGTGAGTTCGCGCCAACGAGCAGGATGAACGGCGACGGCCGAAGTGATCGCGAGCGCCGTGATGAACTTGGAGTCGAACCAGTCGTAGCGCTCGCCGCGCTCGAGCATGAACTGCAGCGAACCGACGCACGTGGCCAGCAGCAGGATGCCCAGCAAGTCGATCGTGTCGGCGCGCTCCTGGTGCGACGCGTCTTTCACATACGCCAGCACCATGAACGCCGCGAGGATGCCGAGCGGCACGTTGATGTAGAAGATCCACGGCCAGTTGTAGTTGTCGACGATCCAGCCGCCGAGCGTCGGGCCGATCGTCGGGCCGACCATGACGCCGACGCCGAACATCGCCTGGCCAATGCCGATTTCCTCCGGCGGGAACGCTTCGAAGAGCGTCGCCTGCGCCGTGGAGAGCAGCGCGCCGCCGCCGATTCCCTGCACCACGCGCCAGAACACGAGTCCCCCGAGCGAGCGCGCCGCGCCGCAGAAGAAGACGCGAGCTACGAAGAGCACGATCGAGCCGGTGAGATAGCGCCGGCGGCCGAAGCAGGCCGAGAGCCACCCCGACATCGGGATGACGATGACGTTCGCGATGATGTAGCCCGTCGAGACCCACGAGATCTCGTCGAGCGTCGCGCCGAGGTTCCCCATCATGTCGGGGATCGCGACGTTCACGATGGACGTGTCGATCAGCTCGAGCACCGCCGCGAGCGTCACCGCGATCGCGATGAGATAGCGATTCTTGTAACGCGGGTCGGCCGCGATCTCGGCGGCGCGTGCGGCGGTGATCGTCATGTTCGCTCCGGCGCCGGCCGGTTACTTCGTCTTGACGCTCACCACGGCGCTCATGCCGGGGCGCAGCGGTTTCGCGGGGCCGAGTCCCTTGGTGACGCGCACGCGCACCGGCACGCGCTGCACGACCTTGGTGAAGTTGCCGGTCGCGTTGTCGGGCGGGAGCAGCGCGAACTTCGCGCCCGTCGCCGCGCTGACAGACTCTCGACCTCGCCCTGCGCCGTGCAGCCGCCGTATGCGTCGACTTCGACGTCCACCGGCTGGCCGACGCGCATGTCCGACGAGCTGCGTCTCCTTGAAGTTCGCCGTGACCCAACTGCCGGTGTCGGCGACGATGGTCATGCAGCGGCTGGCCGGCCTGCACGAGCTGGCCGATCTCGACGAGCTGCTTGCGCGACCGATGCCCGTCGCCGGCGCGAAGATCGAGGTGTACGAGAGCTGGAGCGCCGCGTTGTCGCGCGACGCCTGCATCGCAGCGACGCGTGCGTCGGCCATGCGGAGTCCGGCCTGTGCGCCGCTCACGCCGGCGTTGGCCGCCGCGGCCTGCTGCTCCAGCGCGCGCACATGCGCGGCCGCCGCATCGTACGCGGCCTGCGCCGCGTCGAGCTTGCTGCGCGCTCACGATCTGCTTCGCGGCGAGTTCCTTGGCGCGCGTGAGATCGGACTGTGCCTTCACGAGATTCGCCCGCGCGGCATCGATCTGCGCATCCACCGCCGAGCGCTGTCCGGCCGCGCTCGCGACCGCCGCGCCGGCCTGTCCCTGGCCGCCGCGCGTGCCCGCCATCGCGCGCGCCGCCGCGAGATCGGCATCGGCCTGCTCGAGCTTCACGCGGTACTCGGCGCTGTCGATCGAGACGAGCAGCTGGCCCGTGTGCACCGAGTCGTTGTCCTCACCGCCACGCGTTCGACGTAGCCGCCGACCTTGGCGAGCACGGGAATGATGTGCCCGTCCACCTGCGCGTCGTCGGTGGTCTCGTGCGTGTGCGCGTAGTACCAGGTGGGGATCCGCCCAGATCAACGCGGCGATCAACACCACGCCCAGCACGCCATACGTGATGAGGCGCTTGCGGGAGAGCGGCGCGTCGGGAGCTGCGGGGACGTTCGGATTCGCCATGGGACGTATACCGGGGAAGACGGTTGAGCTGCGGTGGCTATGGGAGCGCGGTGACGGTGCCTTCAGCGCGCGCGAGCTGCACGCGTGCGGCCTGGTACGCCGCGAGCGCCTCAATGAGCTGGCTGCGCGCGGTATTCAAGTTCGACGACGCCTGGATCACGTCGAGATTGCCGGAAGCGCCGGCGACGAAGCGTTCGCGCGCCTGCGTCACCTCGAGCGTGGACAGGTCGAGGCGCTCCTGGGCCGCGGCCATCTGTTCGCGCGCGGCCGCGAGATCATCGAGTCCGCCGCGCACTTCGATCGACGCCTGGAGCACGAGCGCGCGCTGCTTGGAGGTGGCCTCGCGCACCGCGGCCTTGTTCTCCTCGATGCGCGCTTCGCGGCGCAGTCCGTCGAAGATCGGAACCTGGAGCTGCACGCCCCAGGTGTACGTGGGCAGATACGACGCGCCGTTCTTGCCGATCGCGCCGTAGCTCGCGCCCACGCCCAGCGACGGGAGCCGCTCGGCCTTTACGGCGGACACAGCCGTTTGCGACGCTTCGATCTGCAGCATCGCGGCGCGGAGGTCGGCGCGCGACATCATCGCGGTGTTCACCGCGGCGCTCTCGCTCGGCAGTTCGGCCGGTGCAGGGAGACGGTCGAGTGAATCGGCGAGTTCGAGATGGGTACTCAGCGGCAGGTTGAGCACGCGCAGGAGGTCGAGGCGCGAGCGGTCGCGGTCGGCGCGCTGGAAGATCAGCTGCGCGCGCACCGTGCTCGCCTGCACCTTGGCGCGCGTGACGTCGATCGCCACGCCCACGCCGCTGCTGAGCTGGTCGCGCGCGATGCTCAGGAGCGAGTCCGCGAGCAGCGAGTCGGCCACGCGTGCGCCGACGAGCGCCTCGGCGCGCTGGAGCCTCACGTACGCGCGCGCGGCGAGTTCGCCGGCCGCGTCACCGATGTTCACGGCGTCGGCCGCGCTCGCGCCCGCTTCGGCGGTGGCGCCGGACACGCGCTTATAGGCTGCGACATCCACCACGGAGAGCTCGAGGCGCGCGCGCATGTCGAGCGCATTGAGCGGACCCACGACCTGGCCGTTGGGATCGATGCCCGGAAAGGTGAACGGGGGCGGGAAGAGCGCGGCCGTATTGAACGTCGCGCCGCTCTCGAGTGCGGAGGCGGAGAGCTGCGGCAACAGATCGGACTTCCGCTGGGTGATGCGCGCGGTGGCGGCGTCGGCGCGATCGCGCGCCTGCTCGGCCTGCGCATTGCGGCGCGCGGCGAGGCGCGCGGCGTCGCCGAGCGTGAGCGGGTGCGCGATCGCGGAATCCTGCGCGTGGGCGCCGCCGGCGGCCATGACGGCCGCCAGCGCGAGGAGAGCGAGTCTGGTCATGCGGTGGTTCTCCGGCGGGATCGCGTGGTGGGAGCGGCGCCCGGTTCCAGGGCGTGATCGACGAAGTCGAGTATCTCGGCGAGGATCTTGGCGTCGGATGCCTTCGCGACGAACGGGATGACGTCGCGGTGGGCGCACCAATGGCCGTGCTTGATGATCATGGCGTGCACCATGCGCGCGGCGGCTTCGGGCTCGACGCGGCGGAATTCGCCGCGCGCGATGCCGCGCCGGATGATCTGGGAACAGACTTTCAGCGCGCGCTCGGCCGTCTCGTGGATGTAGAACTTGAGCAGGTCGGGGAACTCGGGGAGCTCGCCGATCGTGAGGCGGTAGAGGATCGGGAAGGCGGGGCTGCGCACGTGCTCCCAGACGCCGGTGACGTACTCATGGAGCTGTTCGAGGGCGGGGGCATCGGACCGGGCGTGCTTCTGCTCGAAGGCGGTGATGCCGCGGCCGGTGACGTGGCGCACCATGGCGCGGAAGAGCTCGTCCTTGGTGGCGAAGTACAGATAAATGGTGCCTTTGGCGACGCCGGCGCGGCGCGCAATGTCATCGAGCCGGGTGCGTCCGAGTCCGCGCTCGCCGAACTCGATGAGGGCGGCGTCGAGGATCTGGCCGGGCCGTTCTTCGGGTCTGCGCTGCCAGCGCGGGGCGTCGGCGCGGGCGGGGGGTGCGGCCGGCGCGGTGCCGGCGGTCTTGCGGCGTGACATTCGCCGGAATTAAATGACCGACCCGTCAGTTATCAAGTGCCTACTCACTAACCGCGTTTGTAGGCCCTAGCGCCGCTTGAGAAGCGCGTTTAGCAACGGAGCGTATGAGTTGGAACGGCGTTACTCCCGCCCTGCCGTTCCATACGCTCCGTTGCCATACGCGCCGTTACAGCGGTGCTAGGGCCTACACGCGCCCCTAACGCGCCACCGCGGCCGGGGGCGCTTCGCCCTCGTATTTCTTGTTGACCATCAACACGATCGCGCCCAGCGCCAGCAGCAGCACGAGCGCTCCCACGATCAAGCCGGTGAATCCGGCTCCCTTGTCTCCCTCCATCGGTGCCGCCATGCGTGCCTCCCGGGAACGTGTGCGGGCGCGTTTACGAAACGCGCACCAATGTGATCGTGTCGTTCGCCTTGATCTGCTTCACGGCGTCGATGCCTTTCGTGACCTTGCCGAACACGGTATGCACGCCGTTCAGGTGCTTCGTGTTCGCCTCGCTCAGCACGATGAAGAACTGGCTGCCGCCGGTGTCCTTGCCGGCGTGCGCCATGGAGAGCGAACCCAATTGATGTGTGTGCGGGTTCCCCTTGGTCTCGCACTTGATGTGCCAGCCCGGGCCGCCCGTGCCGATCTTCCGGTCGCCCGCCGGCAGGTCGCGCGAGTACGGATCACCGCCCTGCACCACGAAATCGTCGATCACCCGGTGGAATTTCACGCCGTCGTAGAAATTGCTGTTCGCCAGCTTCTCGAAGTTGGCGACGGTGAGCGGCGCTTCCTTGTCATAGAGCTCGGCGACGATCTGGCCGCGATTGGTCTCGAAGGTGGCTGTCTTCACGGGAGGCACGGTGAGAGTGGAGTGATGGTCGAGACGGGAAATTACTCGGCGCGCCGCCCGGCGGCTACTTCATGCCCATGGCGTGCACGATCTTCCATTCCTGTTCCGTCACCGGCATCACGGAGAGGCGGCTCCCTTTCTGGAGCAGCACCATCTTCTCCAGTCCTTTCACGCCGCGCAGCTCGGTGAGCGTCACCGGGCGCTTGAACGGGGCGACCGCCTTGAGGTCCACCACGTACCACGCCGGCTTCGCGGGATCGCTCTTGGGATCGTAGTGATCGTCTTTCGTATCGAACGCCGTCGGATCGGGGTAGGCCTCACGCGCCACCTCGCACTCGCCCATGATCGCGCCGGGATCCGCGTTCGAGTGATAGAAGAACACGCGATCGCCTCTCTTCATCCCGTCGCGCAGCATGTTCCTCGCCTGATAGTTGCGCACGCCGTCCCATCGCGTGGTGCGCTTGGGCAGCTTCCACAGATCGGCCCACGCGAAGCTCTCGGCATCGGTCTTCACCAACCAGAACCGCTCGCCGCCGCTCATAGCTGCGCCGACGGACAGAGATCGGCGAGCACGCACTCGCCACATTGCGGACGCCGCGCGATGCACACCCGGCGTCCATGCTCGATCAAGAGATGCGACAGCATCGTCCACTCCGCGTTCGGGAATTGTTTGATCAGGTCCTGCTCGATCTTCACCGGGTCGGTCTCGCGCGTGAGGCCCATCAAGTGCGAGAGCCGCGCGACGTGCGTGTCCACCACGACGCCGGCGTTGATGTCGAAGGCGTTGCCGAGGATCACGTTCGCCGTCTTGCGGCCGACACCGGGGAGTTTCGTGAGCTCATCCATGGTGCGCGGGATCGCGCCGCCATGCTGGGCCATCACGGCGCGCGCCATCCCTTCCAGACTCTTGGCCTTGTTGCGGAAGAAGCCGGTGCTCTTGATGAGCGTCTCGAGCGCCCCCCGGTCGGCATCGGCGAGCGCGGCGGCGTTGGGATACTTCGCGAACAACGCCGGCGTCACCATGTTCACGCGCACGTCGGTGCACTGCGCGCTCAAGATCGTGGCCACGAGCAGCTGGTACGCGTTCGCGTGGTCGAGCGCACAGTGCGCGTCCGGATACGCGGCGTGCAGCCGCCGGTAATACTCGGCGGCCACCTCCGGCGACGCGCGCTTGATCGCGCGCTTCTTTGGGAGCTTCCGCGGAGCGGCTTTCCTCTTGGTGACGTTCTTCTTCGCCGGCTTCTTCTTCATCGGGTGACCCTTCGACTCCGCGCGCGCTCGACAATGTCGTGCGCGTGCTGCGTGTTCAGCACATCGCCGGCCTCGAGCCAGCCTTTGCGCGCCGTGTTGATGCCGTACGTCATATTATCGAGTCCCGCAACGGAGTGCGCGTCCGGGCCGATCTCGATGAGGCAGCCGAGTTCCTTCGCGACGCGGCAAAGCGTCCAGTCGAGATCGAGGCGGTGCGGATCGGCGTTCAGCTCCACGGCCACGCCGAGCCCGCCGGCTCGCGCGAGCACGGCGGGCATGTCGATCGCATACGGTTCGCGCGTGAGGAGCAGTCGGCCGGTGGGATGGCCGAGGATGGTGACGAACGGGTTCTCCAGTGCGCGCAGCACGCGTTCGGTCATCGCGCGCTCGTCCATCGCGAAGCGCGAGTGCACCGACGCGATCACATAGTCGAACGTCTCGAGCAGCGACTCGTCGTAATCGACGCGGCCGTCGGCGAGGATGTCGGCCTCGATGCCCTTGAGGATGCGGAAGCCGTGGAACCGCTCCTGCAGCCGGTCGATCTCCTCGTGCTGTCGCTTCACCGCGTCGGGCGAGAGTCCGCCGGCATACGCGGCTGACTGCGAATGATCGGAGATGCCGAGGTACCACCAACCGCGCTCGCGCGCGGCGGCGGCCATCTCGGCGATGGTCGTTGAGCCGTCGGAATACTGCGAATGACAGTGGAGCACGCCGCGGATGTCGGAGAGCGTGATGAGATCGGGGAGTTCCGCGGCCTCGACCTCGCCGAGTCCCTCGCGCAACTCGGGCGCGATGCGCGCGCTCGTCGCGAGCGCTTCAAAGGTGGAAACGCGCGGCAAGGATGCGCTTCCACCCGATGTCGCGGCCTCGACCTGCCGCACGTGCGTCTCGCTCCCGGTCGCGCGCCAGAGTGCGTATTCGAATTCGTCGGGCGCAACGCAGTACAGGTCCAGCCGCGTGCCGTCCGCGTAGCGGATCGTCACCGCGTCGCCGCCCACGCCAATGGCATCCTTCACGTCTTCGCCGCGCGCGACCTCGGCCGCCACCTCGCTCGGCGCGCGCGTGCACTCCGCGACGATGTCGATGTCGCGCACCACCGGACAACGCCTCCGGATGGAGCCGGCGATCTCGGCCCGGGCGACGCCCCGAACTGCGAGGATCTGAGCGCGCAGCCGCTCCGCCTCCGCGAGCGCGTGCGGGTACAGCATGAAGTCGCTCGTCTCTCGCAGGTACGCGATGCCGCGCGCGATCTTCGCGGCCGTCTTCGCGCCGAAGCGCGGCAGCGCCGCGAGGGTCCCGTCGCGCGCGGCGGCCTCGAGGTCCTGCAGCGTGTCGATGCCCAGTCCCTCGTG
Source organism: uncultured Gemmatimonadaceae bacterium (assembly GCA_963737845.1). Taxonomy (GTDB): domain Bacteria; phylum Gemmatimonadota; class Gemmatimonadetes; order Gemmatimonadales; family Gemmatimonadaceae; genus DATKOH01. The sequence goes on from CAVTUD010000007.1 coordinate 79,773, forward strand.
GATCGCGCGGATCTTGGAGGTGCCGAGCCCCGGCACGCGGAGCATCTCGAGCAGACCCTCGGGCGTGTCTTCCTGCAGTTGCGTGAGGAGCGAGGAATCGCCGCCGGCCGCGAGCTCGGCGATCACGGCGAGCGTCGCCGGCCCGATGCCGCGTACGCGCGCGAGGGCGCCACTTTCGATCGCGGAGGCGAGTTCGCCGTCGTGCATGTTCTGCAGGGCGCGCGCCGCGGTGCGGTAGGCGCCGCTCTTGAAGCCGCTCTCCCCTTTGAGTTCGAGCAGGTCGGCGATCTGTTCAAGCACGTGCGCGGCGGCACGGGGCTGCATGGGGGGAAGATAGCCGACCGCACAACGGCGGCTAGCCTGACGGCAACTACCGATCGTCGATTGCCGGGAGTCAATGTGGCATGACAAAAAATTCCCTAACGACAACTGCACTGCCGTTAGGGAATGTGTCGTTCTTCCTCATCGACTCCCGGCAATCGACTACCGGCAGTCGCGGTTCCCGACAGTTACTGGACCGTAACTACTCCTACCATCCCCTGGTGCAGCGTGCACGAGTACGGGAACTGACCCGCGATCGGGAAGGTGCGCTGGAAGGTGCCGGTCTGCTGGTCGGGCGACGTGCCGTTGCCGTCGGCGAAGGTCACGTTGTGAATGCTGTCACCGGCCCATGTCCACGTGACCGTCTCGCCCACCGCGACGACCGATGCCGTCGGATCGAAGCTGTTGTCGTTCACGGTGACGCCATTGCCGCCGCCGCCCCCGCCGCCGCCACCACCACCACCACCGCCGCCATAGCCCGGATAGGTGGGGCCGTACGCCTGACACGCGACGATCGTTGCCAGTGCGATTACGCGAAAGATCGGGAAACGTGAGCGCATGTTCTCCTCTTCCTTTCCAGGTGCGAATTAGCGGTCCGGGCACGCGGCACACCGAGCGCCGCTCGGGGGCTCCATAAGTAGACGCTGGAGGCATGCCAAACGTTGCTAGCTCCGGTTCCCCCTCAGGGCACCAGCACGTGAGCGAGGGTGGTCGAGCCGGCCGGGCCGCCCCCCTCCGCGCGCACGAGCGCGCGGGGATCGGCCTCCAGCCGGTGGAGCGCACGCAGGGCGAACGCCTCCAATTCGTTCACGGTCGCGATCGTCTTGTACCCCATGCGCTCGCCGCCGGGGATCGCGTTCGCGAAGGGGGCGGCATCCGCGCGCCACGGGTGCGCGGCGCGCGCGGCGGCGCCGGCGTCGTCGAACGTCGCGTGATGCATGATGAGCGACACCCCCGGGCGCTCGGCGCGCAGGCCGAGCACCGCGAGGAGGCGCAGCTCGTGCGCGCCGCCGGGCAGCTCGCGCGCGCACAGGAAGCAGCCGTCCATCGGCTCGTAGGCGGCGTCGGATCCCACACGGGCCCACACGCGCTGGTACGGGAGCTGGAGATACGCCGCGGCGGGGGCGGCGAAGCGCCAGCCGGCGATCGCAAAGTCCGCCTCGGTGAGGCGGGCCGTCGCGGCATCGGAGAGCACGTACAGTCGCGCGCCGGTGTCCCAGAATCGCCAGCTCTGCCAGAGGAGTTCGGCGGCCTGATCGAGTGCGGCGGAGGGCGCCTCGTCGGGGAGCATCTGCTTGAGCGCGGCGCCGGCGTGCGCGAGGAGCAGGAACGCATCGCGGTCCGCGCCGTCGCCATGGCGCTGCGCGTTCTCGTCGCGGAGCGCGGGGAAGAAATGGCCGGCGAGCGGCTCCATGAGCAGCTCATACGGGGTGATGCGGGCGGTCAGGGGCGGCCGTCCTCCACGCCGGCGACCTCGCGCAGGCGGCGGATCAGTTCGTGCAGCTGGTGCTCGGTGACGTCGATCTCCTGCGCGGCGCCGTCGAGATCGATGAGGCCCGCGCGCATCGAGATCGCCACCTGGTTCAGGTAGCGCACCTTGCGCAGGAATTCATTGGTGACCGAGCGGAGCGCGATGAAGCGCCGCTTGTTCGCGGCGGCGCGCTTGTAGCGCGCGACGAGCTCGTCGCCGGTAAGGCGGCGCGCCTGCGCCACCACCTCATTGCGGCTGCGGCCGGGCAGCACGCCGCGATCGGGGATGCCCGCGTCCTCCCAGTCTTCTTCCGCGTACCATAGCCGGCCGACGTATTCGATGCCGTCATACGAGATCAGCACCGACACGCCGAACCGCTGGCCGCCGACGCTGATCGTCGCGATATGAGGCTGCACCGATTCTTCCGAAGGTCGCATGCGCTATGAGCCTATGGTCGCCGGATCGGTCTGCGTGAGGAAGCGGCGGAGCGCCGCGAAGAGTGCATCAGCGGCTTCAACGTACGGCACGTGGCCACTTCCGTCGAGAACCTCGAGGCGCGCGTGCGGCATCGCCTGCGCGGCGAGGCGGCTCGACTGCACCGGAATGGGATCGTCGCGACCGTGCACGATGAGCACGGGACAGCGGACGGTCTTGAGTGCGGCGGTGATGTCGTAGTCGTCGAGACTGTCCCACACCGATTTCTGCACGCGGCCGGTGACGCGGAAGGGCGTGAGATCGCGCGCGCGCTCCGGATCCGCGAAATAGCCCGCGACGCTGATCTCGAAGAGGCGCTGGCGGTAGGTCGCGGGGTCGCGGTCGCGCAGTCCGGTGGCGACCACCTGTGCGCGCAGTTCTTCCACGGCGCCGCCCGCCTGGCGCTCGGCGAGTTCCACTTCGAAATCCTCGCGGAGTTCGCGCGTGACCGGCGCGGGCGCGATGAGCGCGAGGCGGCGCGGCGCGAGCGAGCCCGCGGGGAGCGGCGGATCGTCGCCGCCGTTCGCGGCGATCGCATAGAGCATCGCGAGCAGGCCGCCCCACGAATAGCCGATGATCGACGGCGCGCCCGGCGTCAGCTCCTGCGCGACGAGCGCGAGATCGAGCACCTGCGTGCGCCAGGTGATCGTCTCCGTGCCGTCGTCCTTCGAGCGTCCGCCGCCGCGCTGATCGTAGAACACGAGCTCGTAGTCGTGCGCGAGCTCGAGCATCTGCGGGAGCATGTAATCGTGGTGCGCGCCGGGACCGCCGTGGAGCACCAGCAGCTGCGGCGCGCCGGGCGGACCGTACTTCGCCCAGTAGAGCGGGAGCGATGTGGACGTGGTGAAACCGGATTCGCGCGGAGGCGGGATCTCTTTCGGCACGAGAGTGAAGTCTACGACAGGCCGACCGCCACCGCCACGGTGTTGCGATGGATCTCCACGGTCTCCGCGATGTCGGCGCCGTAGCCGCCGGCGATCGTGAGGGCGACCGGGATGCCCACATCGCGACACGCCTCGAGCACCATTGCGTCGCGGCGCGCGAGACCGGCGAACGTGAGCGCGAGCCGGCCGAGGGTATCGCGCTCGTGCGGGTCGGCGCCGGCGAGGTAGATCACGAGGTCGGGGCGGGAGGCGCGCAGGACATCCGGCAGCGCGGCGGCGAGACGCGCGAGATACTCTTCGTCGCCGGTGCCGTCGGCCAGTTCGATGTCCATCGTGCCGGCGACGCGCGTGAACGGATAGTTGCGCGCGCCATGCATGCTGAACGTGGTCACGCGCTCGTCGCCGGCGAAGATCGCGTTCGTGCCGTTCCCTTGATGCACGTCGAGGTCGACCACCGTGGCGCGCGCGATGCGGCCCTCGTGCTGCAGCGCGCGGATCGCGACGGCCACGTCGTTGAAGACGCAGAATCCCTCGCCATGATCCGGGAACGCGTGGTGCGTGCCGCCCGCGAGATTGATCGCGATGCCGTGCTCGAGCGCCGCGCGCGCGGCCGCGAGCGTTCCGCCGGCGGCGCGGTGCGAGCGCTCGACCAGCTCCGGCGACCAGGGGAATCCGATGCGGCGCATCGCGGCGGCGTCGAGCGTGCCGGCGTCGAGCGCATCGACGTAGGCGGCGTCGTGTGCGCGCAGCAGTTCTTCACGCGTCGCGCGCGGTGGGTCGAGCAGATTCGCGGGCGCGATGAGCCCTTCCGCCAACACGCGCGCGCGGAGCAACGCGTACTTCTCTATCGGGAAGCGATGTCCGGCGGGGAGCGGAATGACGTACGCGGCGGAACTCCACGCGTAGAGGGTCATCCCGCTCCCGGCTTTGGCTAACTGCCGCGCTTGCCGAGCGTGGCGGTGAGCGTCACGCGCTGGCCATCGCGCATCACGACCACCGTGACGACGTCGCCCGGCTTGTGTTTGGCGAGCGCGTCGGTGTACGCGTAGATGTCCTTCACGGCAAGGCCGCCGAATTCCACGATGACATCGCCCTTCTGCACGCCGGCCTTCTCCGCGGGCGAACCGGGCGTGACGCCCGCGAGGCGCACGCCCACGACGTCTACCGCGCCCATGTCGGGCACGGAGCCGAACCACGCGCCGTTACCGCCGGGTCCGCGCATCGGCGGCGCGCTCTTCACGAACGTGAGCCGCGATGAACGGTCGCCGAGTTCGCGCAGGAGCGCGGCGCTGTAGTCGATCACGCGCGCTTCTCCCAGGACATTGATCTTACTCGCGACATCGCTCGCGCGATGATAGTCCTCATGCTGGTCGGTGAAGAAGAAGAGCACGGGCACGCCGGCGCCGTAGAAGCTCGACTGGTCCGATGGACCGTAGCCGTCGCCGATCGCGCTGAGCGCGAATTGTCCTACGGTTGCGTTCACGCTGTCCACGAGCGGCTTGAGTTCGGTGGCCGTCGCGACGCCGTACACGAGCAGCTTGTCGTTCCGCAGGCGGCCCACCATGTCGTAGTTCATCATGATCTGCATGCTGTCGAGCTTCACCGGCGAGTGTTCGACGAAATACTGCGAACCGAGCAAGCCGAGCTCTTCGCCCGAGAAGTTCAGCAGCAGGATGCTGCGCTTGGTGGGATGTTTCGCGAACAACCGCGCGATCTCCATCACCGCCGCAGTGCCGGATGCGTTGTCATCGGCGCCGTGGCGGATGGCGGTTCCCGAATCGGGGTCCATCGAATTGAACGCGTTGCGGCCCAGGTGATCGAAGTGCGCGCCGGCCACCACGTACTCATTCGCGAGCACCGGATCGGAACCCTTGATGATCGCGACGACGTTCTGCGTGGGCAGCGACGACGGCAGCCCCGCGTGCGCCGCGGCGACGGACTTCGCATTGAAGCGCTGCTGATAGTCCGGCGCGCAGAAGAACCCCTCGGTGAATCCCGCCGGACACTGCACGATCCGCTTCATTTGGTCGGGCGGCAATTGCAGCTTGAGCGCCGCATACTCGCGCGCGATGTACGCCGCCGCGCTGTCGTTCCCCGCGGTGCCCGTGCCGCGCCCCTCGAGCGCGTCGCTCGCGAGATAGGTGATGTCCTTCCTGATCTGCGCGGTGTCCTGCAGCGCCGACCGCGGCGCGGGGGCGATCGACTGGGAGTTGCACGCGGTGAGAGCGACGAGGAGCGTCGCGCCGGACAGTGCGGCGCGCGAGAAATGAGCGTGGGTCATGTGTGGAGTGGAAGACGTGGTGACCGGCATGCGACGGATGGTATGTTATCCGACGATGCGCGCCATGGCCAGTCGTTGGACCTCGATCTCGACGCTCAGCCTCGCCCTCATCCCGCGGGCCGTGGCCCTCAATCTCGCGCTCGGCGCGATCGTGAGCGCGCTCAAGCTGCCGGTGTACCTCGACTCGGTGGGCACCATCCTCGCGGCCGCGCTCGCCGGTCCGATCGCCGGCGCCGTCACGGGCGTGCTGTCGAACGCCGTGCTCGGGCTGCTCGTGAATCCGGTGCTCCTCGCCTTCATCCCCGTCACGATCGTGATCGGCGTGCTCGCCGGCATCGCGGCGCGGCTCGGCGCGTTCCGCCGGCTGTGGAGCGCGGCCGCGGCGGGCGTGGTGATCGGCGTCGCGGCGGCGCTGGCGAGCGTGCCGATCGTGATCGGACTGTACGGCGGCCTCTCGCCCACCGGCACCGGCGTCGTGACCATGGTGCTCCGGGCGACGACCACGATGTCGATGGAGACCGCGGCGAGAGTCTCGAGCGTCGCGACCGACGTGATCGACAAGCCGATCAGTTGCGTGCTCGTCGCGCTCATCCTTGCGCGGTTGCCCGCGCGTATCACCGCGCGCTTCCGGAGCGCCGAATGAACGCGCGCTTCGACCGGTGGAACCCGCTCACGCCGATGGCGGGTTCGATCCTTCTCGTTGCCGCGGCATACACGGGTCCCGCACCGTGGGCGCCCGCCATCGTGATCGCGCTGGGGCTCGCCGCGGCGTGGTGGGGCGGTGCGGGGCCGCGCGTGACGACGCTCGCCGCCGCGGTGGCGGTCCCCACCTTCGCGCTGCTCGCGCTCACGAACGGCGTGCTCGCGGCCGAGCATCCGACCGCGGCGCTCGGCGCGCTGCGCTATGACCCGGGCGGCGTGAGCGACGCGCTTGCGGTGGCGCTGCGATTGGGCGCCGCGGTGGCCGCACTCGGCACTTTCGTCGCCGTCGTGGCGCCGCGCCGTCTCACGCGCGCGCTCGCGGCGCGCGGGCTGCCGGGCTGGGCGGCGTATCTCATCGTCGCGTCGCTCGAGGCGGCGCCCGAGGCGAAAGCGCGCGCGCGCGAAGTGCTCGATGCGCAGCGGTGCCGCGGACTGTCGGCCGGCGGCGGGCTCGCCGGACGCATGCGCTCGCTCGCGCCGCTCGCCGGTCCCCTCGTCGCATCGCTCGTGACCGAGAGCGACGAACGTGCGCTCGCGCTCGATGCGCGCGGCTTCGAGGCGTGGCGGCGGCGAACGGCGCTCAACGCGGTGGCGGATCCCGCCGGCGAGCGTGTGCTGCGCGTGGCGATGTGGATCGCGATCATCGCGTTGCTCGCGTGGGGCGCACTCCGATGAACGGCCTCGTGCTTGACCTTCAGCTCGACGAAGTGCGCTATGGTGCGCACGCGGCATTGCGCGGTATCACGCTTACGGTGTCGCGGGGCGAGATCGTGGGCATCGCGGGCCACGTAGGCGCGGGCAAGAGCACCCTCGCACTCGCGGCCGCGGGACTCCTCGAGCGCGCGACGCGCGCGACGATCACGGGTCGCGTGATGCATCCGGCGGGCGGCGCGCCGCCGGCGTGCTTCGTGTTCGCGAATCCGTGGACGCAACTCACCGAACTCGGCGGCACGGTGGAAGAGGAGGTCGCGGTCGGTCCCGAGAACCAGGCGCTCGCGCCCGACGCCATTCGCGCGCGTGTCGACCGCGCGCTCGAGCGCGCCGATGGCGGTGCGCTCGCGCCGCGCATACCGCGCGAACTGTCGGGTGGAGAATTGCAGCGCGTGGCGCTCGCGTCGGCGCTCGCACTCGATGCACCGCTCGTGGTGCTCGACGAGCCCACCGCGCAGCTCGACCCCGATGCCGCGCGCCGCTTCGTGAACGCGGTGCGCGCGCTCGCGTCGAACGGGCATGGCGTGCTCCTCGTGTCGCAGGATCTCGCCCTGCTCGCGTCGGCCGCGTCGCGCGTCGTGGTGCTCGCCGACGGCGCGATCGTCGCCGAGGGCGATCCGCGGGATCTGCTCACGAGCGAACCGCCGCTCGATCCGCGGCTGGGCTCAGTGGAACGGCCTGCCGCGCGCGTCGCAATGGAGCGGACCGTCGGAGATCCGCTGCTCGCCATCAGCGGACTCGCGGCCGGCTACGGCGATCACAATGTGTTGCGCGACATCACTCTCGCAGTGCCGCGCGGCGTGATCTCGGCGTGGATGGGCGACAACGGGGCGGGGAAGAGTACGCTCGCGCGGGCGATCATGGGACTCGTGCCGGCGCGGCGCGGCAGTATTGCGGTGGGCGATGCTGTTCTCAATGCGCTGCCGGTGGAGCAGCGCGCGCGGCACGTCGGACTCGTCTTCCAGAATCCGGCGGCGCAGCTCTTCGAGCGCACTGTGATGGGCGAAGCGCTCTTCGGTCCGCGCGTGCTCGGCATGCCGTCGCGACGAGGCGCTGGCGGGCGCGCGCGAGGCGCTCGACGCGGTGGGGCTCACCGACGAGATGGAAACGAATCCGTCCGATCTCACGCCGCAGGCGCAGCGGCGGCTTGCGATCGCCGCGGCGATGGCGGCGCGGCCGCGAATGCTCATCCTGGATGAACCCACGGCGGGGCAGGATGCGGCGGGGCGGGAGTGGATCGGCCGGGCGCTCGCGATCCAGCGCGAACGGGGGTCCGCGGCCGTCATCACGCACGACGTCGCATTCGCCCAACGTCATGCCGGACAAGTTGTTACGCTCGCGCAGGGCCAGGTGTCGATTATCAGGGATTATCGCGCTTAGCGGGACCACCGCTCTGGCGCGTATGCTTAGTCGTTCGCGATCTTCGCGCGAGCGGCAGCATGCGCGCGCCATTCGGAACGTCATGGATTACTCGCTCACTTTCGCACGTCACTTCGCCCGGCTCGTGTGGCTGCTGCTCAACGAAGGCCATGCCTTCAATGCGCAGATCGCCACGCTGCGCTCGCTGGTGAACGTGTCGCGCAATGGTGAGGTGAAGATCACGACGAACGATTGGCGGCTCATGGCCAACGGGCAGCCGCTCCCCGATCGCTTCACCGGAACGCAGGATCTCGTCGCGCAGCTGATCGGGCATTCGGTGCTGGCCCTCAGCATTTCGCAGGGGGCGTCGCCGGCGGATCTGCTGCTCGCCGCGCGCGTGCTCGCGAGCGAGGCGGCGCCGGGCGACGGCGGCCGGAACGTCATCGCGCGGCTCGCGGCGCTCGACGCGAACACGTTGAAGGTGGAGATCGATCCCGCGGCGTTCGCGGAAGAGCCGAAGACCAAGTCGCCCACGCCGGCCCCGGCGCGCTCGCGCACGCCGGTGATGAACATGATCGTGCAGCACGACGACGAGATCACCGTCTTCAGCAATGAGGAGGATCTCTACGGCGCCGCGTCGCTCACCGGCACGCACAGCGTCGATGAGCTCGGCATGGCGCCGCTCAGCATGCTGACGCCGAGCACGATGCCAAGCCTGCCGTTGCATGGCCCGCTCGCGCCGACGCCGCCGGGCGGGATCCCCGCGATGCCCGTGCCGACGCCGCCGCGCATCGACATGATCGGGCCGCCGCTCGAGCCGGTGGAGCCGGCCGAACCGCTCGCGCCCTTCCCGGAGCTCAAGCTCGAGGAGCCCGAGATCATGCGCGGGACCGATCCGGAACAGGTGCTGCAGGCGAACACCGCGGTGACGCCCAAGGGCACGATGGTGAAGATGTTCGAGGCGCTCGACGCGTCCACCAGTTCGGCCGCCGCGGCGAAGCAGCTCGAGCTGCTCGTGAAGCTCGCCACCGAGAGTGCGCGCAAGGAGCGCGTGGACATGGTGGCCGACATCTTCTACGGCATCGTCAAACGCGAGAACGACGTCGAGGACAAGTCGATCAAGCGGCAATTCTCAATGGCGATGCGCCGGCTCTCGACGCCGAGCGTGCTGCAATGTCTCGTGGAACTGCTGCCGCGCCGCCGCGAGAATTACGACCAATACATGGCGGTGTTCGAGAAGAGCGACGAGGCCGGCGTCGAGGCGCTGGTGGAAGCGCTCGTGGCCGCGCCGAATATCCAGGACCGCCGCGTGTTCTACGACGCGCTGCTGCGACTGCGCTCGGGCATCCGCACGCTGATGTTCATGCTGGGCGATCCGCGCTGGTATGTCGTGCGCAACGCCGCCGAACTGCTCGGTGAGATGAAGAGCATGGAGGCGGAGCCCGATCTCACGAAGCTGCTGCAGCACCGCGACGACCGCGTGCGCACGGCGGCCGCGGCCTCGCTCGCGAAGCTCGGCGGCACGGCGGCGGTGCGCGGCATGCGCGCGTCACTCGCCGGCGAAGCCGTGCGCGAGAGAGTGTCGGACGCGATGTCGCCGCGCGAGGGCAGTTCGGTGGATTCGCTCATTCGCGCCGTGGACCGCGAGGAGGACAGCCGCGTGCAAATGGCGATGCTCGCGGCGCTCGGCCAGCTCGGCACGCCGGCCGCGGTGGACAAGCTGCTCGAGATCGCGCGCAGCGACCGTAAACTGCTCGCGCGCAGCCGTCCCACGCCCATGCGCGTGGCGGCGGTGCACGCGCTCGGCGACGTGAAGACCAACAGCGCTCACAGCGCCCTGCAGGCGCTGCTGCACGACAAGGAGAAAGCGGTGCGCGGCGCGGCGAGCTGGGTGATCATGGGCCGCCGGCGCGAGAACGGTCAGTGGCCCGAGGAGAACGGGTCGTCCACCGTGGACGACCTGGAGTAGCGCGCTAGCGAGCGGTGAAGTCGGTGGACGCGCTCACGCGCCGGCACGTTTCAGCGAGAAGGTTGGCCGCGCGATCGATGTCCTCGAGGCTCACCATCTCGTTCGGCGAGTGCATGTAGCGGTTCGGCACGCTCACGAGGCCGGTCGCAATCCCCTCGCGCGCCACGTGGATGGAATCGGCATCGGTGCCCGTGTCGCGGCCGGCGGCGTGCAGCGTGTATGGGATCTCGAGATCGTCGGCCGTGGCGCGCAACAGGCGGTGCACCACCGGGCTCACGACCGAGCCGCGCGAGAGCACCGGGCCGCCGCCCAGCGGATTGTCGCCGATCTCTTTCTTCTCGATGCCCGGCGTGTCGGTGGCGTGCGTGACGTCCACGACGATCGCCATAGCCGCGCCGCTCGCCGTGGCGCTCACGCCGGCGCCGCCGCCGCGCCAGGAGATCTCCTCCTGCGTGGTGGCCACCGCGATGACGCGCGCCTTCCCCGGCTTCTTCGCGTAGCGGCGGAGCGCCTCGAGCACGACGAACGCGCCGATGCGGTCGTCGATCGAGCGCGACACGAGCCGCTTGTTGGGGAATTCCATCGCGCGCGCGTCGATCACCCCGCAGTCGCCGACATCGAGATGCTTCTTCGCTTCGGCTTTGCTCTTCACGCCAATGTCCACCCAGAGATCGGAGAGCTGCGTGCCCTTGTCACGGTCCTCCTTCTTCATCAGGTGCACCGCCTTGCGGCCCACCACGCCGAACACGTCGCCCTTGGGGCCGAGGAAGCGGATGCGCTGGCCGACCAGCACCTGTGCGTCCCAGCCGCCGATCTCGCTGATATAGAGGAAGCCGTCGTCGTCGATGTGCTGCACGATGACGCCGATCTCGTCGATATGGCCGGCGAGCATGATCGTGGGCGCGCCCTTCGCGTGCACCGTGGCGAGCGAGTTGCCGTGGGCGTCGCCTTTGATCTCGGCGAAGGACTTGGCCTCTTCGCGCCAGACGCGCGCGGGAGCGGCCTCGAAGCCGGACGGCCCCGGCGTGTCGAGGAGCTTGCGAAGGAAGGTGAGCGAAGATTCGGAGAGCATTAGTCGGGACGCCTGATGGGGAAGAGCATGAAGGCCGCGAGGAGCACGAAGATGCCGACGATCGCGAATTTCGGGTCGTCGGTGGCGAAGTAGTACACGCATCCCCCGAGCGCCGCGGCTTCGCCGGATGCCCAGCCCATGACGGAGATGGTGATGCGCTTCGCGGGCTTCGTCTCGCGCGACCAAAGGGCGCGCAGGGGGAAGAGCGCGATCAGACCGGCCGTGATCGCGGCGACCGGCAGATAGCGGATGCCGTCGGGCAACGGGCCCGCGGGGATGCCGCCTTGGCGGTGGAGGACATAGGTGACTCCCACGAACATCGCGACGCCAAGGAACAAGGAGAGGCGGATCAGCGCGAGTTGACGCTGGTCGTACGCTGGCGGTCCGCCGCTGCGTCGTGGCTCCGTCATTCGCGCCTCACTTGTGTTCGTACACCGGCACGCCGCCCACCCATGTCGCGACGACCTGCGCGCTCAGGATCTCATCCGGCGCGGCGCGCACGATGTCGCGGTCGTACACCACGAAGTCCGCGTACTTCCCCGGCGTCAGCGAGCCGAGCATCGTTTCCTGGAACGCGGCGACGGCGGGCCAGATGGTGATCGACTTGAGCGCTTCTTCGCGCGTCATCGCTTCCCACGGCTGCCATCCGCCGGGCGGCCAGTTGAATGCGTCCTGCCGCGTGATCGCGGAGTGGTATGAGTAGAGCGGATTCACCAGCTCCACCGGGAAGTCGCTGCCGTTCGGGATGATCACGCCGGTATTGAGCAGCGCGCGCCACGCGTAGGCGCCGTAGATGCGCGACGGCCCCAGCCGCTTCGCGGCCCAGTACATGTCGCTCGTCTGGTGCACGGCCTGCATGCTCGGGATCACGTCGAGCTGCGCGAAGCGCGGGATGTCGGCGAAGTTCAGGATCTGCGCGTGCTCGATGCGGAAGCGATGATCGGCCACCGGCACTTCCTTGAGCGCCGCCTCGTACGCGTCGAGCGTGACGCGATTGCCGCGGTCGCCGATCGCGTGCGTCGCGACCTGGAATCCGTGCTTGAGCGCCTGCACGCTCACGGCGCGCAAATGCTCCGGCGGCGACACGAGCAGCCCGCTGTTCGCCGGATCGTCGCTGTACGGATCGAGCAGCGCCGCGCCGCGGGAGCCGAGCGCGCCGTCGGCGTAGAGCTTGATGGAACGCACCCAGAGATGCCCGTCGTACATCGCGCTGCGCGGGCCAAGACCGAAGTAGTAGGCGATGTCGGCTGAATCATCGGCGATCATGACGTAGGCGCGGAGCGTGAGCTTGCCGGCCTTCGCGATCTCCTCATAGAGATCGATCGTCGCGCGCGACTCGCCGGCGTCGTCGATGCCGGTGAGTCCCCAGCGATTCGCTTCGGCGATCGCGGCCTGCAGCGCCGCCTTGCGCTGGTCGCGCGACATGGGCGGGATCGCGCGGTCGATGAGACCCTGCGCGTTGTCCACGAACACGCCGGCGGGCGCGCCGTTCGCCTCGCGCTCGATGCGGCCGCCGTCGGGATCGTGCGTGGCCGCGGAGACGCCCGCGGCCTTGATCGCCATCGCGTTCGCGAGCACGGCGTGCCCGTCGATACGCTCGAGCACCACCGGATGATCGGGCACGGCGGCAGACAATTTCTCCTGCGTGGGGAATCGCGTGTCGCCCCAGTGGTTCTGATCCCAACCGCGGCCGGTGATCCACGATCCCGTGGGCGCATTCTTCGCGCGCGCGACCACGCGCGCGATCACTTCATCGTAACTCTTCGTGCCCACGAGATCCACGGATGACAATGCGATCCCGAGGCCCAGCATGTGCGCGTGCGCGTCGGTGATGCCGGGGACGATCGTGCGACCGGCGTAGTCGGCGACCTTGGTGTTCGCCCCCTTGAGCGCCATCGCACCGCGCAGCGAACCGACGAACACCACTTTGCCGCCTCTGATCGCCATCGCCTCAGCGATCGGGCGCGCATCGTCCACCGTGTAGATCCGCGCGCCGGTGATGATGAGATCGGCCTGCTGCGCGTGGGCCGCGGTCGCGAGCGCGATCAGCGCGGCGATGAGTGCATGCTTCATGTCGTTCTCCTTCCTACGCGGTACAACGGATATGCGAGCGCGAGCACGTAGATCACCATCGCCGCGAGCGCACTATTGGAAATGATGGGGAGCACATTGGACAAGTCGAACACCGCGTCGGTGCCCTTCGCCTGGAACGCCGCGATCACGACGCCCATGATCGCGCCGCCGGCGATGAGCCCCGAACTGAATAGTACGCCCGGTCCCGAATCGCCGGCATTCGACGCCTTCGCAGCGGGATCCAGGTTCCGTTCGACCAACCACCGCACCACACCGCCCATGAACATCGTGGCCGAGGTCGAGATCGGCAGGTAGACGCCGACCGCGACCGGCAGCGACGGGACGCCGAGCAATTCGCAGGCGATGGCGATGAACGCGCCGATCAGGATGAGTCCCCACGGCAGTCTCTGCGTGAGGATGCCGTCGACCACGAGCGCCATGATCTGCGCCTTGGGCGAGTCGAGCTTGTCCTTCGTGACGCCGCGCACGTCGACTGGCTCGCGGCCGCCAATGCCGGGGTCGACGAGATACGCGATCGCGCCCGTGCTGTCGACGAGATACTTGCCCGCGGGCGCGCCGCCGGTCAGTTCGGTGAGGTGACCGACACGGTACCAGACGCCTCTCACCGAGTCGCGTGCGCCCGGCTCGATGTCGGTGACGACGACGCCGGGATACGAGCGCGCCACCTCGGTGCTCTTCGCGTTGTTCAAGAACGAGATCATGCCGCCGATGAGCACGGCCGAGGTGGTGACGCCGAAGAGCAGGCCGATCTGCTGGCGCGCGGGCGTCGCGCCTACGAGGAAACCGGTCTTGAGGTCCTGCGATGTGGCACCCGCGACGGCGCTGGCCACGCACACAATGCCGCCGACGGTCAGCGCGAGCACGCGATGTTCGATGCCGGTGTGGCCGATCGCGAGGAAGATGAGCGAGGTGAGCAGCACCGCCGCGACGGTCATACCGCTGATCGGGTTCGACGAACTGCCGATCTGCCCCGTGATCCGGCTCGAGACGGTCACGAACAGGAACGCGAAGAGCACCGCGAGCACCGCGGCGAGCAGCGACAGGTGGATCTGCGGCAGCACCATCATGAGGATCACGAGCGCGAGCGAGCCGCCGGCCACGATGCCGATCGGGAGATCGCGCTCGGTGCGGATGTCGGCCTTCTTCTCGCCCTTGGCCGCCGCCCCGCGGAGGCCGCGCGTCAACGCCGATAGGATGGTCGGCAGCGAACGGCCGAGCGAGATGAGGCCCGCCGCGGTCACCGCGCCCGCGCCGATGTAGTAGACATAATTCGCGCGCACGGTCATCGCGTCCATGCTCGAGATCAGCGTGGTCGCCGGCGGGATGATGGTGGTGAGCCCCGCGCCGAACAGCTTGATCGCCGGAATGAGCACGAAGAACGAGATGCAGCCGCCGGCGAACAGATAGCCGGCGATCCGCGGCCCGATGATGTAGCCGACGCCGGTGAGTTCGGGACTCACCTCCGCGCGGATCTCGCCGAAGAGCTGCGCCGGCTTGCCGGGCACGAGCTTCTCGAACACATGGCGCGGCACCTCCTGCCACAGCTTGAGCAGCGCGTTCGCGAACTTGTACAGCGACGCGAGGCCGAACCCCATGAACACGGTGCGCGCCTGGACGCCGCGCTCCTCGCCCACGATGAGCACTTCGGCGGCCGCGGTGCCTTCGGGGTACTTGAGGTTGTCGTGCTCCTTCACGATCAGGTCGTGGCGCAGCGGGATCATGAGCAGCACGCCGAGCAATCCGCCTACGACGGCCACCGCGGTGACCGTGGTCCACGGCAGCGAATAGCCGAGCAGCAGCAGCGCCGGCATCGTGAACACGACGCCCGCGGCGATCGACTCGCCCGCGGAGCCGGTGGTCTGCACCATGTTGTTCTGCAGGATCGTCGCCGGCGTCGCGCGGAACGCCCGCGAGAGATAGCGGAAGATCGTGATCGAGAGCACCGAGATCGGGATCGACGCGCTCACCGTGAGTCCGACTTTCAGCGCGAGGTACACGCTCGAGGCCGCGAAGACGAGGCCGAGCAGGATCCCCAGGACGATCGCGCCGGGAGTGAGTTCGCGCAGGAGGGTACTGGCGGCGACGTACGGAGAGCGGGAGGCGTGAGGCGCGGACATCAAAGCTCCAGAGGTTTGGCGCGGGGGGGAATATGAGACCCGGACAAACCAGTTGCTAGAAGCCCGGACTGCGTGACTGGCGAAAGGCGTGAGTACCGAGTCGTGCGTGTTGGACCACCAACGGCGTGCGTGCCGAGTCGTGCGTGTTCGGCCACCAACGGCGTGAGTACCGAGTCATAGGCGCCGTCGCCACTTGGCACTCACGCCCTCAGTGGTCCAACACGCACGACTCGGTACTTACGCCGTCTGTGGTCCAACACGCACGACTCGGCACTCACGCCGTCAGTGGTCCAACACGCACGACTCGGCACTCACGCCGTCAGTGGTCCAACACGCACGACTCGGTACTCACGCCGTCAGTGGTCCAACACGCACGACTCGGTACTCACGCCCCTTTCGACTCACGCCTTCTTCGCAGCCAGCCTCTTGATGAGCACGATCACGCCAATGACCATCCCTGCGAGTACGGCGATCGTGGGAATGATGGTCCCAAGAGCCGCGATGAACCTCGCCACGAACGTCACGAAATTCCTCCACGACTGCCTGAACGCATCCGCGATCACGTTCCCGCTGCCGCGCTGGCCGACCACCGGGTATGCCTCGTGCACGGTGATGCTCAACGAACTCACCGACGTGCGCGCCCGCAGGTACCGGAGCCGGCCGTCCATGCGCTCGATGTCCTCGCGCACGCGCGCCAATTCGCGCTCCACATCCAACACATCCTTGAGCTTGCCCGTCTTGGTCTCGAGCACCTGGATGAGCCGCTCCTCCAAACGCCGCGAATTGGCAGCGCGCGCGGTGACATCGACGAACTCCTCACCCACGTCCTCCGCCTGCACGTTCACGGATTCGACGTGGCCGAGCGGCGTGAGGCCGTCGATCGCCTGGTCGAAGCGCGAGCTGGGGAGCCGGATCTCGAGTGTGGCCGATTTGATCTGATTGGGGCCCGCCTGCATCTGCGTGTTCGCAACGAACCCGCCCACGCGCGCCGCGAGCGCGCGCACGCGCTCAACGCCGTCGGCGAGCGTGTCCACCTGCACCGACGCGCTGCCGGTGCGGATGATCATCGTCGGCGCTAGAGTCTCGGCACCGAACGCGGCATTGCTGTGCGCGACGCCCTGTGATTGGCTCTCCTCATCGGCCTCGGGAGAGGTCTTGGCGGTGCCCGCCATCCGGCCCGCGACCGAAATGTCCTTCGCCCTGAGGGCGTTCACGGACGCGGGCGAGCCCATGGGCTGGTTCGCCCCTTCGTCGCGGCGTTCGTTCTGCATCTTGGCATCTTCGGCCTTGTTGCTCGCGTCGTTGCATGCGGCGACGAGTGCGATGGCGGCGAGCGTGGCGATCATGGTGCGGCGCATGGTGTTCCTCGTGTGCTAGGGTCGGTTGTGACAGCCGCACAGGGGACGCCAAATTGCCCGGGGTTTGCACACGCGATGCGCGCGTGGGATATTGGAGGTCACACTCTCACGAAAAACTCATCAATGATTCGTCGTCTCTTCGTTCCCGCTCTGTTGCTGGCGGCACCGGCGCTTGGCGCGCAGGCGGCGCACAATGCCGCGCAGTCGGCGCCGGTGTCCGACGTCACCTACCGTGTCACGTTCGACCGGCAGCTCGCGGCCAAGCGCGCGGTGCAGGTCGAGATGAATTTCAAGACCGGCGGGAACGCGCCCGTCATCCTTTCGCTGCCGGCGTGGACGCCCGGCGCGTATGAGATCAGCTATTTCGCGCGCTGGGTCACGAACTTCTCCGTCACGTCGAGCGGCAAACCGCTCAGCTGGGAGAAGACGGACTACGACACGTGGCGCATCCTGCCGGCCGGCGCGACGCAGGTGAGCGTCGACTTCGAATACCGCGCCGATTCTCTCGACAACGCGATGGCGTGGGCGCGCCCCGA
The DNA here is from genome assembly GCA_963737845.1 of uncultured Gemmatimonadaceae bacterium. Lineage (GTDB taxonomy): Bacteria > Gemmatimonadota > Gemmatimonadetes > Gemmatimonadales > Gemmatimonadaceae > DATKOH01. The sequence goes on from CAVTUD010000007.1 coordinate 97,122, forward strand.
CTTCCTGATGTTCAACGGGACGAACCTCTTCCTCTATCCCGAAGGGCGCAGCCCGGATTTTCCCGCGCTCGTGCGCATCGTGACCGACACCGCGTGGCGCATCGTGACCGGAATGACGGCCTCAGGCGCGCCGAACACCTTCGCCGCGACGAACTATCACGACCTCGTGGACATGCCCTTCTTCGTGGGGCGCGTCGGCATCGACAGCACGCGCGTGGGCGCCACCTGGGCGCGGCTCGCCTGGTATCCGATCGAGAGCGTTCCCTCGAACGAGCGCGCGCGCGAGATCTTCCAGATCGCGAAACTGATCCCGGTCGAGTCCGCGGTGTTCGGCGAGACGCCGTGGAAGAGTTACACGGTGATGCAGCTCGCCGATTCGTCCTTCGGCGGTCTCTCCGGACTCGAGCACCAGAATTCGCACGTCGACATCATCACGCCGCTCGCGGTGGGCGATCCGATCCTCGGGAGCTTCTACGCGCACGAGATCTTCCACGCCTGGAACGTGAAGCGCCTGCGCCCCGCGGACCTCTGGCCCTACGACTACGCCCGCGAGCAGCCCACGCCCTGGCTCTGGGTGAGCGAAGGGATCACCGACTACTATGCCGACCTCTCCCAGGTGCGCGCCGGGCTCATCGACAGCGCGGGATTCTTCGAGCTCATCGCGGGGAAGATCGCGCACGTCGCGAACACGCGGATCGTCGCGCTCAACGACGCATCGCTGAACGCATGGATCCATCCGGTGGATGGCACGGATGACATCTACTATGACAAGGGTTCGCTCGCCGGCCTCATGCTCGACATCCTCATTCGCGATGCGAGCGACAACAAGCGGTCGCTGGACAATGTGATGCGCAACCTCTACCGCGACGCGTACAAGAAGGGCGCCGGTTTCACGGCGGCGCAGTGGTGGAGCGCGGTGAGCGCGGCCGCTGGCGGGAAGTCATTCACGGACTTCAACGCGCGCTACATCGAAGGACGCGATCCATATCCGTGGGGCACAGTGCTTCCGTTGGCCGGCCTCACGCTCAGCGCCGACACGGTGCGTTCGCCCGCGCTCGGTATCACCTATGAGCGCGACAGCGTCGGCGCGATCGTGATCGCGACGATCGATCCGGGTGGGATGGCCGCCGAGGCGGGCGTGCGGCCGGGCGACCTGCTGATGGCCGTTGGCGATGTCGCCGCGAGCGACCGCGGCTTCCTCGGCGGCGCGATGTCGCGCTACCACACCGCGGGTGAGACCGTGCCGCTCAGAGTGCGGCGCGGTGGCGCCACGCTCTCGCTGCCGGCCCGCGTGCAGATCCGCGAACGCGTGATCGCCACGATCAACGCCGATCCGAGGGCGAGCGCCAAGGCTGCCGCGATCCGCACGGGGCTGATGCACCCCTAGCGGTCAGCGCTTCATCGCCGCTTCGATCTCCGCGATCTCGCGCGGCGCGCGCGAGATCCACTCGACGCCGGTCGCGGTCGCGAAATAGTCGTCCTCGATGCGCACGCCGGTGTCTCTGAATCGCTCGAACGCGGGGCGCACTTTCGCGATCAACGCGCGATTGCGCGGCGTGTCGGGCAGGATGTCCAGCGCGTTCCCGCGCACATAGAGTCCCGGCTCGATCGTGAACGCCGCGCCCGGTAGAATGAGGTACGGCGGGTAGTACCACGGCGCCGAATCGTGCACCTCGAGGCCGATCCCATGCCCGAGCGCATGATCGTAGTAGAGCGAGAGTTGCCGGCAGCCGTCGCGCACCTCGATCGTGCAACTTCCTCTCGGCGCATCGTACAGCGCATCCGCGCTCTCAATGAGGCCGAGTCTCACGAGGCCGGCCGCGAGCACGGCGTTCGCGGAGTCGCTCATGATGTGCGCCGCGCGCCCGACGACGGCCTGCCGTTCCGCCGCCGCCTGTGCGTCGCGCACCACTTGGTACAATGCGCGCTGGTCCGGCGTGAACACCCCGTTCACCGGCAGCGTGCGCGTGACATCCGCGGCGTAGCCGCGCCAACTCGCGCCAATGTCCATCACGACGAGTTCGCCCGCGAGCATCACGCGCTCGTTCTTGTCATAGTGGAGCGACGTGCTGTTCGGGCCCGATCCCACGATGCTCGAGAAGCTCGGCCGCTCGGCGCCGGCTCTCCGGAACGTGTACTCGATGGTGGCCTGCACTTCGTACTCGCCCACGCCGGGCGCGACGACTTTGAGTACAGCGCGCTGCGCGTCGGCCGTGATCTCGATCGCGTGGCGCAGCAGCGCGAACTCGGCATCGCTGTGCCGCGCCCGCAGCGAGTCTTCGAGAATCGAAGCATCCGCGATCTGCAATCCGGGGTGGGTGCGCTTCATCGAAGCGACGAGCTGGTCATCGGCGGAGAGCACGGCGCTCGCGTCGAGGTCGCCGAGCACGTAGAGCGTGCGCGCGCCGGCGAGCGCGCTGTCCACCGCGGGGCGGAAGCTCGACGCGGGGAGCGCCATCATGCCCGTGAGCGCCGCGGCGCCCGCGGGGCCGAGCCGTGTGCCCGTCCATGCTTCGCGCGCGGGATCTCGCGGCGCGACGAAGATCGTGGCCGTCGATCGTGCGCCGCGCTTCACGAGGAGCAGCGACGCGTCCGGTTCGAGATAGCCGGTGAGGTACCAGAAACGCGGCGTCTGGAAGAAGCTGATGAAATCCTCGCGCGGCTCGCCCGCGCCGAGCACGATCGCGACGGCCGTGTCGGGAAGGCGGGAGAGGAAGTCCGCGCGGCGCTGCGCGTACTCGGACTGCGCGACCTGCGCGCCGAGCGTTCCGGCGAGCGCGACGAGAACGAGGACCGAGGAACGCAAGGGCATGCGCATCGAGTTGGGTCTTGTCAGTTGGTCGACCATGGTTAGTATGGAGGCGAACGCGATCATTCCCCATCCTCAGGTAAGGAGAATATGGCGACCGGTCAGGCTCCAGAGACAGCGGCCAAGGCATCCGTGTTCGAGGATTTCATCGACATCTTCACCTCACCGGCCGAAGTGTTCCAGCGCCGGATGGGCGCGAACGTGTGGGTCCAGATGCTGGTGCTCACCGTGCTCGCCATCGTGATGTTCCTCGTCACGCGCAGCATCCTCACGCCGATCTTCGACGCGGAGATGGCACGCGCGTTCGCGAAGAACCCGGGCATGACCGCGGACCAGATCGAGTCGGGAAAAGCGATGGCCGCCAAGATCGGACCCATCGCGATCGCGATCAGCATCCCGATCAGCATGTTCTTCACTGGACTCTTCGTGTGGCTCTGCGGAAAGATCTTCGGCGCGAAGCAGGCGTTCGGCGACGCGGTGATGGTCGCGACCTATGCATGGATCCCGCGTCTCCTGGCGTTCGTGGTCGCCGCGGTGATGGGTGCGACGATGGATGCATCCAAGATGGTCGGGCTGTTCAGCGCGAGCCTGAGCGTAGGCAAGTTCCTCGATCCCGATACCACGTCGCGCGCGATGTACATCCTGGCCGGCCGCATCGATCTGTTCGTGATCTGGCAGACGGTGCTGCTCGCGATCGGCCTCTCGGTCACCGGCAAGATCACGCGGTCGCAGGCGTATATCGCGGCGGTGATCGTATGGCTGATCGGCACGGGCGCGTCAATGTTGTTCCAGCGCTGAGTCGGGAGTTCCAGCCGTTCCACGCGCGGCGCCGGTCTCCGGCGCCGCGCGTTCTCATTTCAGCAGGAACTTCGCGATGGTCTGGAGCTGCATGTTCGACGTCCCCTCGTAGATCGTGCCGATCTTCGCGTCGCGATAGAACTTCTCGGCGGGATAATCCTTCGTGTAGCCGTAACCGCCGTGCAGTTCCAGGCACAGTGACGTCACGCGCTCGGCCACCTGGCTCGAGAAGAGCTTGGCCATCGCGGCGCGCTTCGTGAACTCGACGCCGCTGTCCTTGAGCCGCGCCGCGTCGTACACCATGAGGCGCGCCGCCTCGAGTTCCGTGGCCGCCTGCGCGAGCTGGAACTGCACCGCCTGGAAATCCGCGACCGGCTTCCCGAACTGCTTGCGTTCTTTGACGAACGCGATCGCCGCATCGAGTGCACCGCGCGCGACGCCGATCATCTGCGCGCCGATGCCGATGCGTCCCGTGTTCAGCGTCTCGATCGCGATCTTGTAGCCCTGGCCCGCGGGACCGAGCACGTTCGCCGCGGGCACCTCGCATCCGTCGAGGATCAGTTCGGTGGTGCTGCTCGCGCGAATGCCGAGCTTGTCCTCTTTCTTGCCCACCGAGAATCCCTTGAAGCCGCGCTCCACCACGAACGCTGTGATCCCCTTATAGCCGGCCGCGGGATCGGCGTTCGCGAAGATCACATAGATCGCGGCTTCGGCGCCGTTCGTGATCCAGAGTTTGCGCCCGTTCAGCACCCAGCCTTGTCCCTTCTTCTCGGCGCGCGTCGCGAGCCCGAATGCGTCGGAGCCCGAGCCCGGCTCGGACAGCGCGTACGCGCCGACGCTCTTCGCCGCGAGCCGCGGGAGGTATCGCGACTTCACGTCGTCGCTGCCATAGCGCGCGATCGGATAATTCACGAGCGTATTCTGGACGTCCACCATGATCGCGGACGACGCATCGACGCGGCTGATCGCTTCCACCGCGATCGCCACCATCGCGAGCGATCCGCCGGCGCCGCCGTACTGCTCGGGCACCTCGATCCCCATCAAGCCGAGCTCGAAGAACTTCGGGATCAGGTCATCGTCGAGCTTCGCGGCACGGTCCATCGCCATCGCGCGCGGGCGCACCTCGGCCTCGGCGAACTGCGCGACGGCGTCCTGGAATGCGCTCTCGTCGCCGGAAAGGGTCGACAGGGCTGCTCTGATAGGCTCGGTCATGCTGGAAAACTAATATTCCTCAATCGCCTCCGCGAACCACAGAGATCGCGAGGTCGGCGCGCCCGAAGGGCGCCGACACCTGGATCCCCTGCACGGCGCCTCGCACGCGCGCGAGCATCTCGCGGGCGATCGCGACGCCCTCGGCGGCGGCGTGGTCCTTGGACTTCTCGTTGGCGCGCCGCATGCGCGACACGATCGCGTCGGGCACCACGACGCCGGGCACCTCGTTCGCGAGGAATTCGGCGTTCCGCGCCGTGGTGAGCGGCCAAATGCCGGCGATCACCGGGATGCGCACATGCTGCACCGACGCGAGGAAGCGCTCGAGCTGCGCCGGATCGAACACCGGCTGCGTGACGGCGAACTCGGCGCCCGCCTCCACTTTGTACTCGAACCGTTTGCGCTCCTGCGCGGCGTCGAGCGCGGCGGGATTCACGCCGACGCCGATCGCGAACCGGGTGGGCGTGCCAATGTCGTGGCCGCCCGGATCGAGCCCGCGGTTGAGGCGGCTCACGAGATTCGTGAGGCCGATGGAATCGATGTCGAACACCGCGGTCGCGTCGGGATACGGTCCCATCTTCGGCGGGTCGCCCGTGATGAGCAGCAGATTGCGCAGTCCCATCGCCGATGCGCCGAGCAGGTCGCTGAGCATGCCGAGCAGATTCCGGTCGCGGCAGCAGTAGTGCGTGATCGTCTCGATGCCGACCCGCTGCTCGATGAGCAGCGCGGTCATGAGCGCGCCCATGCGGCTCTGCGCGCGCGGACCGTCGGGGACGTTCACGGCGTGGACGCCGGCGGCTTTGAGCGCGGCGACGGCTTCGAGCATCTTGGTGGCGTCGACACCGCGGGGCGGGACGATCTCTACGCTCGTGACGAATTCCCCTGCGGCGAGCCTCCGTGCCCACGCTGAGCGCGTTGCGAAGGGGACCGGCTCAGTGCCTCGCTGTTCGGGACTCGGGACTCGGGACTCGCTTGTGCTCGGCCGGTGGGCGCGAGTCCCGAGTCCCGAGTCCCGAGCCGTAAGGCCCTTCATGCCCGCCACCATCGCGGAGATATGCTCGGGCGTTGTGCCGCAGCACCCGCCGATGACTTTGGCGCCAGCGTGCAGTAGATGCCGCGCATACGATGCGAGGTACTCCGGGGAGGCCATGTAGATCTGCCGCCCGCTCACGTCACGCGGCATGCCGGCGTTCGGCTGCGCGCTGAGTTTCTTCGTCGTGAGCGGCGCCATCTTCTCGATCGCTTCGAGCACCGTTTGCGGGCCCACGGAGCAATTGAGGCCGATGATGTCGGCGCCCCACGCGTCGAGCGAACGCGCAATGTCCTCGGGTGACGCGCCGAATGCCGTCAACCCGTCGACGCCGATCGTCATCTGCGCGATCACCGGCATCGCCGGATCCACGTCGCGCGCCGCGAGGATCGCCTGCTCCATCTCGGCGAGATCGCTGATCGTCTCGATGATGAAGCAGTCGGCGCCGCCGGCGCGCAGCGCCTCCATTTGTTCGCGGAAATGAGCGCGCGCTTCGTCGCGGCTCGTCGGGCCGAACGGTTCGATGCGAATGCCCAGCGGGCCCACCGCGCCCGCCACGAGCGCGCGGTCGCCGGCGGCCTCGCGCGCGATCTCGGCGGCGCGACGATTGAACTCCACGACGTGCGCCTCGAGTCCGTGCTGCGCGAGCTTCACGCGATTCGCGCCGAAGCTGTTCGTCTCGAGCACCTGTGCGCCGGCGCGCACGTATGCGTCGTGCACTTCGCGCACGAGCTCCGGCGCGCGCACGTTCAGTTCGTCGTAGCACTGGTTGATGTACACGCCTCTCGCGTACAGCATCGTGCCCATCGCGCCATCGAACACGATGGTGCGCGCGGGGTCGAGCAGCGCCTGCCGGTCGCGCGCGGTCATGCGCCGCCCTCGCCGCGTACCGCGTAGTACTTCGCCGCGGGATGATGCACGATCAGCGCCGCGGTGCTCTGCTCGGGGAGCAGCTGGTTCGCACTCGTGAGCGACATGCCGAGCGCGTCGCCGGCGGGGAGGAGACGGAACACCGCCTCGTGTCCGTCGAGGTCGGGGCAGGCGGGATAGCCCCACGAGTATCGCTTGCCCTGCTGCGGCGTGATCGAGAGTTCGCGGCGGATGCGTTCGTGCATCCACTGGGCCGTCGCCTCCGCGGCTTCCACGGCGAGACCATGCGAATAGAACGCCTCGGCGTACTCGCCACGTGCCTGGAGCTGCTCGAAGCGGTGCGACGCCGCGTCGCCCACGGTCACGATCTGCAGTCCGAGCACGTCGGTCTCCTCCGATTCCACCGAACGGAAATAGTCGGCCAGGCAGAGCCGCTCGCGGGACACCTGCCGCGGGAAGTTGAATCGCGCGATCTCGCGCCGCGACCCGCCGTCGGCGGCGAACGCCGCTGGGTCGTACACGATCACGTCGTTGCCGCTGGATTGCACGGGGAAATAGCCGTACACCGCGCGCGGTACGATCCATCGTTCTTTCGCCGCGGACGCCGACAGCCGCTCGAGCGCCGGCGTGAACTCCTCGCGCACGGCGCGGTCATATTCCTCGCCCGAGCCGCGCCCGCCCCACTGCAGGCGGAAGAGTTCATCCAGGTCGAGCAGCGCGAGCACTTCCGCGATCGGGATGTCGCGCAGCACGCGCACGCCGAAGAAAGGCGGCGCGGGCACCGGCACGTCGGCGGCCACGGCACTGCGCGTGGTGCTCGTGCTCCCCGTGGCGGCGTCCTTGCCGGTGGCCGAGTGCAGGAAGACGTCGCCGCGCGCGGCGCGAAGATTGTCGCTCACCGCGCTCGCGCGGCGCGCCGGGTCGACGAGGCGTTCCATCATATCGAGTCCCTCGAACGCATCCTTGCAGTAGAAGACGCCCGGCGCGTACGCGCGTTCGCCCTCCACGAACAGCGCGCGGCGCCCGAAGCGGCGGTTGATCGCCGCGCCGCCGATCAGCACGGGCGCGCCGATCCCGCGCCGGTCGAGTTCCTGCACGCACAGCGGCATCTGCTTGGACGTACTCACGAGCAGCGCCGAGAGCCCCACGGCATCCGCCTTGTGCTCGACGGCCGCGTCCACGATGCGATTCACCGGCACCTGCTTGCCGAGATCGACCACCGTGTAGCCGTTGTTCGAGAGGATCGTGTTCACGAGCGATTTCCCGATGTCGTGCACGTCGCCGTACACCGTCGCGAGCACGATCGTACCCTTGGTGTAGCCTTCCTTGCGCTCGAGGAACTGTTCGAGATGCTTCACGGCGCGCTTCATCACTTCGGCGCTCTGCAGCACGAAGGGCAGAATGAGCTCGCCCGCGCCGAACTTGTCGCCTACCTCTTTCATCGCCGGCAGGAGCACCTCGTTGAGCACGCGCACGGGATCCACGCGCACGCCCGCCGCGTCGAGCGCCTCCTCGATCCCTTCCTTCCGCCGGTGCACGACCATCCAGTGCACGACGGCGTCCGTACTCAGTCCCGCGAGCGGGTCCGCGGCTGTCGTGCCGATGCCCGATGCACGATGCCCGACGTTCTCGTACTTCAGGATGAATCGCGCGAGCGCGTCGGGCCGCCGGTTGAACACGAGATCATCCGCGAGCGCCCGTTCCTCTTCGTCGAGCTCCGCGTACGGCCGCACGTGCGCCGGGTTCACGATCGCCATGTCGAGCCCGGCCTGCACGCAGTGATGCAGGAACACGGAGTTCAGCACCGCGCGCGCGTCGGGAGTGAGCCCGAAGCTGACGTTGCTCACGCCGAGCGATGTGAACACGCCGGGGATCTCGCGCTTGATGAGGCGGATCCCTTCGATCGTCTCTACCGCGCTCGCGATCCATTCCGCCTCGCCGGTCGCGAGCGTGAACGTGAGCGCGTCGAAGATGAGATCTTCCGGCGCGAGACCGAACTCTGCGGTCGCGAGATCGTGGATGCGGCGCGCGATCTCGAGCTTCCGTTCGCGCGTCTTGGCCATGCCGGTCTCGTCGATCGTGAGCGCGACCACGGCGGCGCCGAAGCGTTTCACCACCGGCAGCAGCGCATCGATCTTCGCGCGCCCCGCCTCGAGATTCACGGAATTCACGACCGCGCGGCCCGGCACGTGCTCGAGCGCGCGCGCGATCACATCGGGCTCCGTGGAATCGATCATGAGCGGCGCCTCCACCGTCATCGAGAGCAGCTTGACGATGCGCGACATCTGGTCCGCTTCGTCGGCGCGCTCGGTGAGTGCGACGCACACATCGAGGACGTGCGCTCCCGACTCCACCTGCTCGCGCGCGACGCGCGCGATGCCCTCATAGTCATCGGCGAGCAGCATTCGCTTCACCGCGCGCGAGCCCTGCGCGTTGACGCGTTCGCCGATCAGCAGCGGTGGAGGGTCCTGGTGCAGCGTGATCGCGCGCATGGCGCTCGAAATACGCGGGACTGCGGGACGCGGGAAGCGCCGCGGGATGCGCCAACTGCGCGATGTCGTTGCGCGTCCCGCGGCGCTTCCCGAGTCCCGCGTCCCGAACATGACGTACCACGTGCTCCAGATGTTCGGGCGTTGTGCCACAACACCCGCCAACGATCGCCACTCCGAAGTCACGCACGAACTCGCCGAGCGCAATGGCCAACGGCTCGGGCTCCAGCGGATACACCGCATCCCCGCTCCCGGTGTTGAGCGGCAGCCCCGCATTCGGGATGCAGCTCACCGGCAGCCGCGCGTGCTCGGCGAGCCACCGGATCGGTTCGCGCATGTGTTCGGGGCCTGTCGAACAGTTCAGTCCGATCACATCGACGCCGAGCGCTTCGAGTGTCGTCATCGCGCTCGCGATGTCGGTGCCGAGCAGCATGCGGCCGCTCGTGTCGAGCGTGACCTGCGCCTGCAGTGCCACGCGCCGTCCGGTTTCCGCGAACAGCTGCTCGATGCCGGCGATCGCGGCCTTCACCTCGAGGATGTCCTGTGCCGTCTCGATGAGCAGCACATCCACCCCGCCTTCCACGAGCGCCGCCGCCTGCGCGTGGAACTCGGCGCTCAACTCCCCGAACGAGATCGCCGAGAGCGTGGGGTCGGCGCTCGATGGGAGCATGCCCGTGGGGCCCATCGAGCCGGCGACGAACCGCGGGCGTCCATCGCGCGCCGCCGCATCGCACGCCGCGCGCGCGAGGCGCGCGGCCTCGACGTTGATGTCGTGCGCGCGAGCGCCGAGTCCCCATTCGGCGAGCCGGCGCGGCGTGCTCTGGAAGGTGCACGTCTCCACGACATCGCAGCCGACGCCGAGGAACGCCTCGTGGATGCCGCGAATGACATCGGGGCGCGTGAGCACCAGATTGTCGTTGCAGCCCGCGAGCGCCTCGCCGCCGAAATCGCTCGCGCTGAGCTGTGCGCGCTGGATGTTCGTCCCCATCGCGCCGTCGTAGACGAGCGTGCCGCGCGCGAGCGCGTCGAGGTACGGTGAAGGGAATCGGCGAGCCATCGCGATGCTGCTCCCCCGCAAGAAAAAATGCCCGGTGCGCACAGGCACCCGGCCGGCGCTTTAGCTGAATATTTAACGTGGCCGCAAGTTGCCTGAAATCGCCACGGAACCGTTGTACTTCTATGACGAATCCTATAGCGTGGGCGGCACCTCCGGTAGGTCCGCCGACGGGCGCTGCACGATCTCGCGTCCCGTGACGCGCGCGCGATCGGCGAGACGGAAGATCAGCGCCTGCAGCCGGTTGCGCTCGAGCGGCAGCGTGAGATCGGCGAGCACGTAGCGATGCATGGCCGCCGGCAGCGAACTCGGCGCGTCTTCCTCGGCGTGGCAGAGGAGCACCGCGCCGCCGCTCGCGAGCGGGATGCGCAATGCATCCGGATCCGATTCGGCACTTTTTCGTTCCACCACGACCACCAGCGGGCGGTCGGCGAGCGCGATCTCCACCCCTTGGGCGGCGGTGTGCGCGTGGTGCGTGATGTGTCCCGCGTTGATGAGTGATTGCGCGAGTCCTTCGAGCATCGCGCCGTTCGACCCGATCAGCAGGATTGTCGCCATGTCGCTCCGTTAAGCTCCGGTTACCACAACCACACCAACACGCCTTCGGCACCCCAGAGGATCAGCAACGCGACGAGCGGACTGATGTCGATCATCCCGACCGGCGGCAGCACGCGTCGCAGCGGCCGCAGCATCCATTCCGTGAGCCAGGTGCACCAGCGCAGCCACCACACGTACGGCGAGAGCCGCAGCCACGACGCGATCACCCGCACGACGAGCGCCAGACGCAGGATGCCGAGCGTCCACGCGACGAGCAGATAATAAAGCCCGCGCGCCGAATGGGAAGCGGCCATCGCTTCGGCGACGATGTCGCGCGCCGCCTTCAGCAGCAGAATGATGAGAATGCCACCGGCGACGGCGGCGACCAGCGCCCACCATGGCGCCGCGGCGGGCATCCCGCCGGCGCGCACCACGCGCCGTTCGACGGGCTCGAGCAGGGGATCCACCGCGCGGCGGAAGAATCGCGCGGTCGCGCCGAAGGGGCTGATCCGCCGCGTGCGCACCAGCCAGTCCACGGCGAAGATGACGAAGAGCACTGCCGCCAGCGCGACGAACGCGCGGCCGACCATCAGGATCAGGAGATCGATTACCTGGATCGGATCGGTCACGATCCGTAAGGTCGCGTGACGCGCTCCATCGGGCAAGGTCTGACTACAGACTTAGACGTTAGACTTAGACTTAGAAAGCAACTACTCTCGCGGTCGCCGTGCCAAACGCCAGACGCGCTCCTGCTTTTCTGTCAGATCGGCCGCTCGTGCACGAACAGCATCTTCACCGAGCGCCATACTCCACTCACGTGCTGCGCCATGGTGCGGCCGTGCCAGAACCGGAGGAAGGCGTCGAGGTTCCCGGCGTGCTCGGCGCTATAGCCGAACCACCAGGGCTGCCGCCAGCCGGAGAACAGGTCCACGATCACGCTCTTCGGACGCGTGCACTCGAGCAGTCCTTCGTCGCCGTGCGAACTGCCGTACCCGCTCTCCTTCACGCCGCCATGCGGCACCTCGGCGATCCCGGCGGCCACGACGCTGTCGTTCACCACCACCGTGCCCGCTTCGAGGCGCTGTGCGACGCGCCGCGCGTTCGCCGTGCCGCGTCCCCACACGCTCGCCGACAATCCGTAGAGGCTCGCGTTCGCGAGCCGTACCGCCTCATCGGCGTCGCGCACGCGCACCACCGGCAGCAGCGGGCCGAACGTCTCGTCCTGCAGCACTTGCATGGACGCGGCGACATTCACGAGCACGGTGGGCGCCACGAAGTCGTCACCCGGCGACGAGGCGCCTTGCGCCGCGACCGTCGCGCCTCGCGCGAGCGCATCCTCCAGTTGCCGCCTGATCGCGTCGGCCTGCGACGGGCGGATGAGGGGTCCCATGTCCGTCTCCGTCGCCGAACCCGCACCCACCCGCAGCTCGCGCACGCGCGCGGCGAGCCGCTCGACGAACGCATCATGCACCGCGCTCTCGACGAAGATCCGCTTGGGCGCCGTGCAGGTCTGGCCCGCGTTGCTGAACCGCCCCCACACGATCCCGCTCGCGGCCACGTCGAGGTCCGCATCGGCGAGCACGATGGCGGGATCGCTCCCGCCCAACTCCAGCGCGCACGGCACGAGCCGCGCGGCGCAGGCCTGCGCCACCTTGCGCCCGCTGGACCCGCTCCCGATGAAGAACACTTTGTCCACGCCGGCCTCGATTACCGCGGCGCCGGTGCTGCCGTCGCCGGTGAGCACCTGCACCAATCCTGGCGCGATGCCCGACGCGGCGAGCAACTCGGCGAGCAACACGCCGGTGGCCGGCGAGAACTCCGACGGTTTGAACAGCACGCCGTTCCCCGCCACGATCGCCGGCAGCAGCACGCCGGCCGCGAGCATGAACGGGTAATTCCACGGCGAGATGAGTCCCACGACGCCCATCGGTTCATGGAAAATGGTGACTCGCTTGCGCCACATCGCGATGTTGCCGGGCGTGAGCGTGCGCGGCGCGAGCACGCGGGTCGCGCGCCGCGCGAAGAAGCGCGCGAGATCGAGCGTGACCATGATCTCGGTGGCCATCGCTTCCGCCGCGGGCTTCCCGTTCTCGCGCATGATCACGCTCGCCACTTCCTGGCGGCGCGCGAAGAGGATGCGCCGGAAGCGCTTGGCGGCGAGCGCGCGATAGCGCAGCGGCTCCGCGGCCCAGATGCGCTGCGCCGCCCGCGCCGCGTCCATCGCCGCGCGCGCGTCGGCGGCGGTCGCGGTAGGAAAGCTGCGCCACACCTCGCCCGTGGCCGGATCGCGCGACTCGGCTTTGCGCGCCGGCGCCGCGGCGCTCACGGGCGGCGTGAGCGTGGCGCTCACGGCGTGGTGGGTTTCATCCCGAGATTGGCGACGGCGAACGCGAGTTCGTCGGCGGTCACATCGAGCACCTTGTCGAGCGGCTTGCCGCCGCCGTGCCCCGCCTTCGTCTCCACGCGGATGAGGATCGGCGCGGGGCCCGCCTGCGCGGCCTGCAACGTGGCCGCGAACTTGAAGGAGTGGCCCGGCACCACGCGGTCGTCATGATCGCCGGTGGTGATCAGCGTCGCGGGATACTTCGTGCCCGGGCGGATGTTCTGCAGCGGCGAGTACTTGATGAGGTACTCGAACTGCGCCGGATCATCCGACGATCCGTATTCGACCTTCCACCCCCAACCCGCGGTGAACTTCTGGTAGCGCAGCATGTCCATGACGCCGACCGCCGGCAGCGCGACGCCGAACAGGTCGGGACGCTGCGTCATCACCGCGCCCACGAGCAGGCCGCCGTTCGACCCGCCCTGGATCGCGAGCTTGGCCGGCTCGGTGTACTTCTGGTCGATCAGATACTGCGCCGCGCCAATGAAATCGTCGAACACGTTCTGCTTCTTCTCGAACATCGCGGCCTGGTGCCACGTCTCACCGAACTCGCTCCCGCCGCGGATGTTCGCGACGGCGTAGATGCCGCCGAGTTCGAGCCACATGATGCGGTTGGCCGAGAACACCGGCAGCGACGGGAGGTTGAAGCCGCCGTAGCCATAGAGCAGCGTGGGATTCTGTCCATTGAGCAAGAGGCCTTTGCGCGCGGTGATGAACATCGGCACGCGCGTGCCGTCCTTGCTCTTGTAGAACACCTGACGCGTCTCGTACTTGCTCGGGTCGAAGGTGAGTTTCGGCTCGAAGAACACCGACGATGTCTTCTTCTCGAGATCGTAGCGGAACACCGTGGGCGGTTGCAGAAAGGACGTGAAGCTGTAGAGGAGTTCCGGCTCGTCGGGCTGCCCCGAGAGCGCGCCAATGGTCCCGATCCCGGGCAGCGCGAGCTCGGCCACCGAGCGGCCGTTCGCGTTGAACAGCCGGAGCACCGAGTGCGCGTTGTGCAGGTAGTCCACCACGAGGTGGCCTCCGATCAGCTCGACATCCTGGATCTTGTCCTCACTCTCGGGCACGAGCACGCGCGGCGCGAGACGGCGACCCTGGTCCACGTCGGCGAGCACGATCCGGCCGCGCGGCGCGTTGAGATCCGTCTCGACGAAGAAGAAGTCGCCGGCATTGTCGATGAAGCGATACCGCGCATCGAACTTGTCGATGATCTTCACGATCGGATTGTGGACGTTCGGACTGCCCGGATCATCGAGATCCATGAAGTAGAGGCGGTTCTTCGGACTCGTCCCCTCGGTGATCGTGATGATCAGGAACTGCCCATCATCGTTCACCTCGCCGCGCACGTACCACTCCGGTTCGTCGGGGCGCTCCCAGATCTTCACGTCCTTCGATTGCGGATCGCCCAGCTTGTGGTAGTAGAGCTTCTGTCCCTTGCTCGTCGCGAGCAGGGCGCTGTCGGCGACCGGCTCGGCGTATCGTGAATAGAAGAAGCCGCGGTTGTCCTTGGTCCACGAGATGCCGCTGAACTTCGCCCAGCGCACCGTGTCCTTGAGATCCTTGCCCGACTCGACGTCGCGCACGCGGATCTCCTGCCAGTCGGAGCCGCTCACGTTCACGGCGTAGCCGAGGTAGCGAGCATCGCGGCTGGGCGCCCAGGCGCTGAGGGCCACCGTACCGTCGGAGGAGAGCGTGTTGGGGTCGATGACGATCTTCTTCTCGCCGTTCGACACGCGCTGCGCATAGACCACCGACTGGTTCTGCAGGCCCGTGTTGTACGCGTAGAAGTAGGTCTTCTGCCGGCGGATCGGCACGTACGCGCGCGGATAGTTCCAAAGCGTATCGAGACGCTGGCGGATCGCCGAGCGCTCGGGGATGCCGGCGAGATAAGAGAACGTGAGCGCGTTCTCGGCCACGATCCAATCGCGCGTCTCGGGATCGTTCGTGTTCTCGAGCCAGCGGTAGGGATCGGCGACTTGGGTGCCGAAGTAGTCATCGACCTGCCCGCTCTTTCGTGTCTCGGGATACTTGAGCGGGGCCTGCGCGGGGAGCGCCAGCGTGGCGGCGGCGAGGACGAGCAGGGAGGGGCGGGAGAGTTTTGCGAGTCGCATGGGCACGGTGCGAAAGGGTCCGATCAGGGAGCGGAGAGGCTCCCCGTGCAGAATCTACACCGCAAAATCCTGAACGGCGCGTGTGGAACCCCGAACTCCGTGCTTGGTCACCCGAACTCCGTGTGTGGCTTATGACGTGTGGTACCTGCAAGTGCGGTGCTGGTACCACCCCCGCCGTCGCGTTTACCACACGTCATACGCCACACGCGGAGTTCGGGGGACCAAGCACGGCGTTCGGGTCGCGACGCACGCCTCGCGCTCTTCCGGAATCACGTCTGACGCGCGAAGATGTGCCACGATCCTGACCCTCCTAACCCGGTGCCGCAATGAGATTGTTCCGGAGTTCCATCGTGATGCTCGTGCTCGCCGCGCTCGCGCTCGGAACCAGATCGGGCGCCGCCCAGACCACCGGCACCATCGTCGCGCTCCCCGCTCCCCCGGCCGCCGCGAGCGGCGCGTCGGGCTCCATCGATGTCGCGGCGGCGACGCGCGCGTATCTCGACCTCCTCACGCCGGAGCAGAAAGCGAAGTCGGACGCCTACTTCGAGGGCGGATACTGGCTGATCCTGTGGGGATTCCTCTGGACCTCGGCGATCTACCTGTTGCTCCTCCACACCGGCATTTCCGCGCGGATGCGCGACGGCGCCGAGCGGACGACGTCGTTCAAGCCCCTGCAGACCATTCTGTACTGGGCGATGTTCGTGGTCGTGCTCGATGTGCTGTCGCTCCCGTTCGACATGTACCAGGACTATTTCCGCGAGCATCAGTACAACATGTCGAACCTGACCGCGGCCGGCTGGTTCGGTGAACAGCTCAAGGGATTCCTGGTCGCGCTCATCCTCGGCGCCATCGCGGTGACGGCGTTGTATGGGATCGTCCGCCGCATTCCGCGCACGTGGTGGGTGTGGGGGAGCATCGCCTCGATCGCGGGCGCGGCCTTCATTGCCGTGATCTTCCCGGTGGCGATCTCGCCGATCTTCAACCACTCCACGCGCCTCGCCGACGAGCGCGTCGTCCAGCCGATCCTCACGCTCGCGCGCGCGAACGGGATCGACGCGACCGAGGTCTGGCAGATCGACGCCTCCAAGCAGACCAAGCGCATGAGCGCGAATGTGAGCGGCCTGCTCGGCACCGAGCGGATCACGCTGAACGACAATCTGCTGGCACGCGCGTCGCTGCCCGAGATCGAGGCGGTCATGGGCCACGAAATGGGGCACTATGTGCTCAATCACGTCTACAAGGGATTGATGGAGATCGGGATCATCCTGGTGGTCGGTTTCGCGCTCGTGAATCTCCTCTTCGAGCGGCTGCGCGTGCGCTACGAGGCGAAGTGGCAGGTGCGCGGCATCGGCGACGTCGCGGGGCTGCCGCTCGTCATGCTCCTCTTCGGCGCCTATTTCTTCCTGATGACGCCGGTGCTCAACTCGGTCGTGCGCACCCAGGAATACGAAGCCGACATGTTCGGCCTGAACGCCTCGCGCCAACCCGACGGCTTCGCGCAGGCGGCGCTCCATTTGTCGGAATACCGGAAGATGGAACCCGGGCCGCTCGAGGAGTTCATCTTCTACGATCACCCGAGCGGGCGCACGCGGATACACAGCGCGATGCGATGGAAAGCCGAGCATCCGGAGACGTGGACCACTCCAACGGCGAAGTAGTTACTGGAACCGCGAACGGCGAGTGTGACGACGCTGACGGCGCTTGTGACGTGTGAGACGTGTAGCAACCGCGACGCCGTTGCCACACGTCTCACACGTTACAAGCGCCCCGGCGGTGTCACACTCGCCGTCAGCGGCGTCACACTCGCCGTTTATATCGCTCTGAGGGCTTGTTCCAGATCCGCGATAATGTCTTCATAGTGCTCCACCCCGATGGAGAGCCGCACCATTGATGCCGTGATCCCCATGCGTGCCTTGCCCTCGGCGGTCACGTCGGCGTGCGTCATGCTCGCGGGATGCTCGGCGAGTGATTCTGTGCCGCCCAGGCTCACCGCGAGCTTGATGAGCTGCAACGCGTCGAGCAGGCGGAATGCCTCCGGCATCCCGCCTTTCACATCGAATGAGATCATCGAACCGGGCGCGAGACACTGGCGCTCGTACAACGCGCGCTCCGGCGTTCCCGTCTTGAGGTGGCCCAGGTAATACACCCGGCTCACCTTCGGATGCGCCTCGAGGAAGTCCGCGACGTACCGCGCGTTCTTCATCTGCGAGGTCATGCGCAGCTTGAGCGTCTCCAGACTCCGCAGCAGCAGCCAGCAGGTATGCGGGCTGGCCATGGTGCCGAGGAAGGTGCGCATCGCCTTCACGCGCGACATGAGACCCTTCGGTCCCAGGCACGCGCCGCCGATCAGGTCGCTGTGTCCGCCCAGGAATTTCGTGGCGGAGTAGAGCACGAGGTCGGCGCCGTGGTCGAACGGCTGCTGCCAGAGCGGGCCGAGGAAGGTGTTGTCCACCGCGACGATCACCTGCCGCTCCTTCGACGAGTGCGCCTTCGCGAGCGCGGCGCACATCGCGATGTCCACCTGCGCGTTCGTCGGGTTCGCCGGCGTCTCGAGGTACACCATCGCGAGCGCGCCCTTCTTTCCGTGCTTCGCGAGCGCCGCGTCGAGATCCGCGCGCGACGCACCCGCCGCGAATCCGACCGGCGTCACCTGGAAACGTGGGAGCACGTGCTTGATGAAGTGGTCCGTCCCGCCGTAGAGCGGCTCGCTGTGCAGCAGCACGTCGCCCGGCTTGAGGAACTCGAGCAGCATCGTGGTGATCGCCGCCATGCCGCTCGCGAACACCGCGCACGCCTCCGCGTCCTCCCACAGCGTGAGCCGGTCCTCGAGCACCTCGAGATCGGGATTGTTGATGCGCGAATAGATGAGGCCCATCGCTTCGCCGGGCGCCGCTTCGCGCAGACCATACGCCATCTCGAAGAACGCCTTGCCCTCTTCCGCGCTCTTGAACACGAACGTGGACGTCTGGAAGATCGGCGTCTTCACCGATCCCTCCGAGAGCGCCGGATCGTACCCGTACGTCATCATCAGGCTCTCGGGGCGCAGTTCCTTGCCGCCGATGTAGGCGTCGGGCTTGCGCTGGCGCTTCTTCGTCACGTGATCCTTGTCAGGAGACTTTGCGCGTCTTGCGGCGCAGGAAGTCCATCAGGATGAACTGGCCGAGCGTCATGGTGTTGGTGAAGTACGCCTTGCCGCGCGCGATCTGCGACACGCGCTTCACGAATTCCACGAGCGCGCGGTCGCGCGCGAGCATGAAGGTGTTGATCACGATGCCGGCGCGCCGGCAATCGGCCACCTCGCGCAGCGTCTGCGCCATCACCATCGCGTCGAGCCCCATCGAGTTCTTGTAGATCATCCCGTTGGGCATCGTGACCGCGCTCGGCTTGCCGTCGGTGATCATCACGATCTGCCGCATGTCCTTCTTCTGCGCGAGCAGAATGCGCCGCGCGAGCTTGAGACCCTCGGCGGTGTTCGTGTGGTACGGTCCCACCTGCGCGTGCGCGAGCCGCGCGATCGGGATCTCCTCCGCCGAATCGTGGAAGAGCACGACGCGCAGCGAGTCGCCCGGGAATTGCGTGCGGATGAGATGCGTGAGCGCGAGCGCGACCTTCTTCGCCGGCGTGAAGCGGTCCTCGCCGTACAGGATCATCGAGTGCGAGGTGTCGAGCATGAGCACCGTGGCGCAGCTCGAGCGATACTCGGCCTGGTGCACCATCAGATCGCCGTAATCGAGGTCGAGCGGGATGCCGAGCGACCCCGTGCGCGCGAGCGCGTTCTGCAGCGTCGCCGCGACGTCGAGGTTCATCGTGTCGCCGAACTCGTACGGCTTGCTCCACGCATCGGACTCGATGCCGGTGGCGAGATACGGCGTGTCGTGACTGCCGAACGACGATTTCCCGAGCGAGCCGAGGAGCGAGCGCAGCGTCTTGAAGCCGAGGAAGTCGATGCCCTTCTCGGTGAGCTGGAACTGCACGTCGCGCGAGGCGGCATGGGCGAGTCCGCCGGCGCCGGTCACCTGCTGGTGGCCCGACGGCACCTGCGGCGGCGCCTGCATGTTGAGGAATCCCTCGCTCACCAGCCGCTGGATGATCTCGTCGAGCAGCTTCGCGAGCCGGGCGGCGCTCTCGCCCTCATCGTCGCCGTCGCCGCGAAGGGCGTCGAGCATCTCGGGGGTGAACTGCCCGCTGTCCATGAGCGCCTGCAGGATCGCCTGGCGCAGCGCATCGAGCGAGCGGTCCGCGCCGTCCTCCATCGGATCGCCCCACGGGCTGGGCGGTCCGCCGCCCGCGAAGCCGGACTGCAGCAGGAAATCGGCGAGCTGATCGAGCAGCGACTGCAGATCGACGGCGTCCGCGTGCGCGGGAGAGAATTTGTTGTAGCTGTGCTCGCGCACGTCAGAACTCCGACGGCGGCCGGCGGCGTTCGGGCGGCGCGGCGCGGCCGTAGCGTCCCGAATCGGACCGCGAGATCTTGCGCCGCGCGACGAGCGCCTCGAGCGCGAGTTCGCACGCGGCGGCGACCGTGGGCGCATCGCCATCCTCGGCGAGTCCGGCGTTCGCGATGAGATCGATGAGCCCGGGCACGCGCGCGAAGCCCTCCACCATCGCGCCCGACGACACATCGTCCATCACCTGCAGCGCGTTGCCGGTATCGAACCACATCACGATGTCATCCGTGTTCTTGCCGCCGGCGCTCTCCTGGAAGGTCGCGTCGCTCGCGCGCCGGATGAGTTCCTGCGCGATCACATGGCCGCCCACCAGTTCGCCCTCGTACTCGAGCTCGATCTTGCCTGTGATCGCGGGCAGCGCGGCGTACACATCGGACACACGCGGCACCACATCGCATTCACCCGTGAGCGCGGCGCGCCGCTCGGCGTTGGAGATCGCGTTCTCGAGCACGCGAGATCGGCATGCGCTGCGACACGCCGCAGCGTTTGTCGATCCGCTTGTCCGAGCGCGCCTCGAACGCGATGCGCTCGATCATCTCCGCCATGAACGCCGGCACGCGCACCGGCAGCGCGCCGCGCTGGTCCACGCTTCCTGCGCCGTGATCGCGACGCCGAGCTCCACCGCGGACGGATAGTGCGTGAGGATCTCACTGCCGATCCGGTCCTTGAGCGGCGTGATGATCTTGCCGCGCGCGGTGTAGTCCTCGGGATTCGCCGTGAAGCAGAGCAGCACATCGAGCGGGAGGCGCACGGGATATCCTTTGATCTGGACGTCGCCCTCCTGCATGATGTTGAACAGTCCCACCTGGATCTTCCCGGCGAGATCGGGCAGTTCATTCAGCGCGAAGATTCCGCGATTGGCGCGCGGGAGCATGCCGTAGTGCATCGTGAGCTCGTCGCCCAAGATGTGGCCGCCGCGCGCCGCCTTGATCGGATCCACATCGCCGATGATATCGGCGATCGTGACGTCCGGCGTCGCGAGCTTCTCGACGTACCGTTGATCGCGGCCGACCCAGCCGATCGAAGTGTCGTCGCCCTGCGTCTCGATCACTTCGCGCGCGTACTTCGAGATGGGCGCGAAGGGATTGTCGTTGATCTCACTGCCGGCGACGATCGGGATCGATTCATCCAGCAGCGTCGCGAGCCCGCGCAGGATCCGCGACTTCGCCTGACCGCGAAGGCCGAGCAGGATGAAATGGTGGCGCGAGAGCAGCGCGTTCACGATCTGCGGGATCACCGAGTCGTCGTATCCGACGACGCCGGGGAACACCGGTCCGCCCTTCGCGAGACGGATGAGCAGGTTCGCCCGCACTTCGTCGCGCACGGAGCGCGAGGCGAGCTGCGGCGCGGCGAAGGGCGAGCGCTTGAGGGCGCCGAGGGTTGTCGGGAGAGGCACCACGGGACGGCTCCGGAGCGGCGGGACGGGGGAGATTCAGATTACTCCGGATGCACGGCGTCGCGCTAGAGGAACGGCCGACCGCGCGTGTGGTCGTTGACGTGTGGCGACGCCACGGCGGCGGCCGCATTGACAGCGACGTCACGACCGCGGAACGTACCCCGATGGACGACACCGCCCTTTACGTCACTTCGGCCCACGAGATCGGCTGGGGGCTGCTGCTGGTGGCAGTCTCCCTGACCATGCACGCGATCGGGATGATCTCGACGCTCCGATTCCACGGCGCGTACATGGACCGGTTCGACAAGGTGCCCACGCTCGCCAAAGGGATCGTGGGACTCATCCTCGCGAGCTGGATGATCCTGGCGGTGCACCTATGCGAAGTGCTCGTGTGGTCGCTGTTCTTCCAGTGGAAGCAATGTTTCCCGAATCTGAGCATCGCGATGTACTTCGCGCTGGACGAGTACACGACCGTCGGGAGCCCGCTCGGTCTGCCGATCGACTGGCGGCTGCTGTAGGGCATGATCGCGACCGCGGGTCTGCTCGGCTTCGCCTGGAGCACCGGCGTACTGCTCACGCTGGCCTCGACGTTCCAGGAGAATCAACTCAAGCGCCTCACGGCGCGGCATCAGCATCCGCCGCCGCCGTGACGACAAGAACGGCGAGTGTGACGCCGCTGAGGGCGAGTATGACGACGCTGAGGGCGCCTGTGGTCGTTGACGTGTAGCAAGGGCGCTGCGCCACAGGTCAACGACTACAGGCGCTCCAGTCCGGCAGTCAGTCAGCCAGACTCACCTCAACCAGATTGTCGTAGAACACCGGACCATGGCCGAGGTCCGTCTCCTGCTGCGACGTGGTCTGATTCGCGTTCCGCCCGTCCACCGCGTACTTCCCCCACCAGATGCTCGGCGCCCACACCGTGGCCGTGCGCACCGCGTCCGACACCTTCGCCGTCGCGACGAACTCTCCGCGGTCGTTGTGCACGCGCACCCGCGCGCCCGACGCGATCTCGCGCGGCGCCGCGTCGTCGGGATGGATCATGAGTTCCGGCTCGCGCGCGGCCCGGCGGAGCACATCCACGTTCACGAACGTCGTGTTCAGGAACTGATGTGCCGGTGAGCTCACCAGCGTAAGCGGGAACCGCTCGGCCAATTCCGGAACCGACTCGGGGAACTCGCGCGGCGCCGTGAAATCAGGCAGTGCGTCGAACCCCAGCTCCACCATGCGCTCGGACTTGAACTCACACTTGCCGCTCGGCGTCAGGAACTTGCCGTCGGCGAAGGGCAGATACGGCTTGGGCACGTTCAGCCGCGCCCATCCCTTCTCGAGCAGCTTCTCGAAGGTGACGCCCTTCAGTTTATCCTTGCCGCTCGCGACCGCCTGACGGATGAGCGTGATGTCGTCGTCGCGCATTGCGGTGTGCGTGATGCCCAGCTTCGCGGCGATCAGGCGGAAGATCTCACTGTTCGGCTTGCTCTCGCCAATGGGCGGGATCGCCGGCCGGTTCAGCGTCACATAGTGATGCCCATAGGAGAGATGCACGTCCCAGTGCTCGAGCTGCGTGGTCGCGGGCAGCACGATGTCCGCCCAATCCGCGGTGTCGGTCTGGAAATGCTCGAGCACGACGGTGAACAGATCCTCGCGCGCGAGTCCGCGCAGCACCTCGTTGCGGTCGGGCGCGACGGCGGCCGGATTCGAGTTGTACACGACGAGCGCCTTCACCGGCGGGCCGCCCACGCCCGCGTCGGGACGCGTCAGCGCCTCGCCAAGGCGGATCATGTTGATCGTGCGCACCGGCGGCGAGAGCGCCGGCCGCTCGAGCGCCGCCTTGTCGAACTCGAAGTTCGCGCTCGAACTGAGTTGCACGCCGCCGCCGGCGCGCCGCCAGTGACCGGTCACCGCGGGCAGGCACGCGATGGTCCGCACCGCCATGCCGCCGCCATAGTGGCGCTGCAAGCCGTAGTTCACGCGGATGAAGGCCGCTTTCGCCCGGCCGTATCGTTGCCCGAGCGACACGATCGTCTCGACGTCGATGCCCGTGATCGCGGCGGCGCGCTGCGGCGTCCACTCCGCCGCTCGCGCGCGCATTTCGTCGGCGCCGAGGGTGTGCTTCGCCAGGAAGTCATCGTCCTGCAATCCCTCGGCGTACACCACGTGCATCATCGCGAGCGCGAGCGCCGCGTCGGTGCCGGGACGGATCCCGATCCACGCGTCGCATTGCTCGGCAGTGCGCGTGCGCAGCGGGTCGATCGCGATGACGAGCGCGCCCTTCTTGCGCGCCTCGAGCACGAACGGCCAGAGGTGCGGGTTCGCGGTGAGCGTGTTCGTCCCCCACAGGAGCACGAGGTCGCTCTCGGGGATCCCCTCCGGTCGGCGCCGATGTTGGCCCCGACGGTCATGCGCATGCCCACGGTGCCGGCCATCGAGCAGATCGTGCGGTCGAGCTTGGAGGCGCCGAGCAGGTGGAAGAAGCGGCGGTCGATCGAATTCCCTTGCACCATGCCCATCGTGCCGGCGTACGAGTACGGCAGGATCGCCTGCGGGCCGTCGACGGAACGGATCACGTCGCCGAGCCGCTTCGCGATCGTCGCGAGCGCTTCATCCCACGTGACGGTTCGAAACGCCCCGATCCCTTCGCCCCGGTGCGCTTGAGCGGGGTCGTGAGCCGCTCGGCGTGGTACGTCCGGTCGACATAGCGGTTCACTTTGGCGCACAGGAAGCCGGAGGTGAACGGATGGTCGGGGTCGCCGGTGACTTTCACGGCCTTCCCGTGCTCGACCGTCACCAGCATGGCGCAGGTGTCGGGGCAGTCGTGGGGGCAGGCGGCGCGAACGACGCCCGAATCGGGGGGCGGGGCGTACGGATCGAGGACGACGGAACTGGCCATGGTGCCCGGAAGCGGGGTCGCGTGGTGGTAACGGGGTCGCCTTTCATACTATCGACCTGCAATGCCGGCGGCCACCCGGCGCGCCATGGCCCCCACACAGGCGCCGGCGCGCTTGCGTAACTGTCAGGAATAGTTGAGATTACACTGTTGCCCCGGATTGCTTTTGGGATTGCCATCCGGAGCGATGTCCAGGCCATCGCGCCGAGAGGCGAAATGTCTTGACAGCTACCCCCGTTCGCGTAGTATTCGAGCCGATTGTTCCCGGCATTGCAGCGTGCGTGCTCGGAAAGTAGTTCGAAGCTGGTTCCGCCCCCTCTCCAGGAGAAGTCTCATGAAGCGCGTTGCCGTTATCGCTGCGGTGTTGGCTGTTGCCGCGTGCAAAGGAAAGGAAGCTGCGTCGATCGATTCCATCCCGAAGATGGCCCCCGCGGCCGCCGCGACGATGGACAGCGGCATGAAGAAGATGGACACCGCGATGAAGAAGATGGACACCGCGATGAAGATGGCCGATACGGCCAAGAAGATGATGACGAAGGCCGCTCCGACGCCGCCGCCGGCGAAGAAGCCGTAACGGATCGGTTCCTCAGCGATTCGAAGGGCGCAGCGACCGTCGCTGCGCCCTTTTTATTTTCCGGCCGCGCGGCGCCGCTCTTTCCACCAGCGGAACGCTTCCGGCACGCCCACCTCGGGGCGCACCGGCGGCGCCCATCCCAGTTCCTTGCGCGCACGCTCGGAGCTGAACGGATTGTCGCGGCTGAGGAAGTCGAGCGCGCTGAGCAGGTCGTGCGCCAGCGTCGGCCGGTTCGCCATGCGCAGCCCCGCCGCGGCGGTGCGGAAACCGGCGCGCGCGAGCGCGAGCGGCACCGGGATCGCGCGCCGATGCCGCCCGAGCCCGATCGCCGCCAGCCGCACGAACTCGGCCGCGGTCACGTCGAAATCGTTCGCGAGATTGTAGGCGCGCCCGCCGGCGGCATCCGTTCCGGCGGCGCGCACCGCGCCGTCCGCCACGCTCGCCGCGTGCACGATGGCCATCACGGCGCCGCCGCCGCCGAACACGGGGAAGTAGCCGCGTTGCATAATGCGCGCGGCGCGCGGCACGAACTGGCGGTCGTAGCGCCCGTAGATCACGTCGGGGCGCACGGCGCAGCCCCAGATGTGGCCGGCCGCATGCGCATTGAGCACGAGGGAGTCGGCTTCGCGTTTGCTGCGCGCGTAGTGCGCGCCCTCGGCGAGCGGTGCGAGCGGCGTGTCCTCGTCGGTGGGCGTATCGCGATAGCGCGCCGCCCCGCCGTACACCGCGACGCTGCTGATGTGCACGAGCCGCGCCTTGCTCGATTCCGCCGCGGCGATCGCGTTGCGAGTGCCCTCGACATTCGCGGCGTCGAAGAGCGGCCAACCGCCGTCCGACGACACGAGCGCCGCCGCGTGGAAGATGGCGTCGCATCCGTCGGCCGCGGCGGCGAGGCGCGTGCGGTCCATGATGTCGCCGCCGATGAGCGTCGCGCCGAGTGGCTCGAGCCACGCTGCCCGCGCCGGCGCCCGCACGAGCACGCGCACGTGCCAGCCGTCGGCTGCGAGTCGTTCTACGAGATAGGCGCCTACCTGGCCGGTGGCGCCGGTGACCAGCGCGCGCCGCACTAGAGCGGCAGCGGCAGCGCGGATACCTTCGCGCTCACCTTTCCTCCATCCCACTGGAGCGTGACATCGGTGCCGGTCTCCACTTCGCGGCGGAGCATGCCCATCGCCACCGCGCCGAGCCGCGGCGAGAGCGCGCTGGAGCGCACCTCGCCCACCTGTTCGCCGTTCGTCGCGAGCACCGCGGCGCCTTCGGGAGCGGGCTCGGATTTCCCGGCCATGAGTCCGCGCAGATGCCGGTTCACATGGCCGCGGAAGTGCACGCGCGCCACGACCTCCTGTCCCACGTAACAGCCCTTCGTGTACGAGATCGCATGCAGCGAATCGAAGTTCGCTTCCTGCGGGATCGTGCTCTCGTCCATGTCCACGCCCCACTCGGGGCGGCCCGCCTCGATGCGCGCGATCTCCCACGCGTGCAGCCCCGCCGGCGTCGCGCCCAGTGAGAGCAGCTTCTGCCACACGCCCGAGAATCCATCGCTCGGCACGAACAATTCGTAGCCCTCGAGTTCGAGCTCCGGCGAGCGGATGATCATCACGATCTGGCCGCCCACGTCCACGGACGTATGCGCGTAGAGCGGCAGCGCCGCGAGCGCATTGGACGGCAGCGACACTAGCGTCGCGACGATCCGCCGCGAGGTCGCGCCGAACACGCCGATCGCGCGAAGCGCACCGGTCTCATCCTTGCTCGGCGCCAGCTGCGGATTGATGAACTTCTTGATCATCGCCTGCCAGCCGGCGTACGCGCGCGGGGGCGCATCCACCACCAGCGCGCCCTCGCGCGCGAAGATGCGGACGTCGGCCACGATCTTTCCCTTGGGCGTGAGCGCGGCGGCGTACATGCCCTGGCCCGGCAGCAGCGCCGCCACATCGTTCGTGACCAATCCCGTCACCAGCTCGGCGGCTTTCGGCCCCTCCAGCCGCATGCGCCCGCGCGCACTGCGGTCCACGAGCATCGCGCCCGAGCGCAGCGCGTTGTACTCGGCCGCGATATTGCCGTAGTGCAGCGTCACCGGATGGCCGGCGACGGTGCCGAGGGCAGGGAAGCTGCCGGAGAGAATGGAACTGGCCGTCATGACTCCAAGCTAGTCGCGTTCCGGGGCGGTGCGCTACGGGTTCGCGGGCCGGTGAGACACCGAATAGGACGCGTCGATCAATTCGACCGGATGGGCCACGCGCGCGCGGGAACCAGTGCGGAGGAGCCCCGCGCCGATCTGCATTTGGCAGCCGGGATTGCCGGTGGCGACGATGGCGGCGCCGGTCGCCGCGATGTTGGCGAGCTTGGGCGCGAGCACGGCGGCGGCGATCGCGGGCTGCACGAGATTGTAGACGCCGGCGCTGCCGCAGCACTGGTCGGCGTCGGCGAGCGGCACGAGCGTGATGCCCGGGATGGCGCGGAGCACCGTGAGGGGCGGCGCCGCCACGCGTTGCGCGTGCACGAGATGACAGGGCGCGTCGTAGGTGACCACGCCTGCGAGCGCGCCGCCGGCGCGCGGGCCCGAGGCGGCGAGCAGCTCGCTCACGTCGCGCACGCGGGCGGCGAGAGACGCGGCGCGCGCCCGCCACGCCGGGTCGTCGGCGAGCAGGCGCGCCGTATTCCTTCATCGTGGCGCCGCAGCCGGCGGCATCCACCGCGATGTAGTCCGCGCCGCTCGCTTCGAATGCCGCGATCGCTTCGCGCGCGAGGCGCCGGGCGGTGTCGGCGTCGCCGGCGTGCGCATGGAGTGCGCCGCAGCAGCCGGCGCCGGGCGCGGGCACCATCGCGTATTCGTT
Organism: uncultured Gemmatimonadaceae bacterium; assembly: GCA_963737845.1. Taxonomy (GTDB): domain Bacteria; phylum Gemmatimonadota; class Gemmatimonadetes; order Gemmatimonadales; family Gemmatimonadaceae; genus DATKOH01. The sequence goes on from CAVTUD010000007.1 coordinate 124,551, forward strand.
CACCGTGAGCGCGCGCTCGGCCGCCTCGTGCACGTGCGCGAACAGGCCCTCCATGATGCAGCCCCGCAGCAGCGCGACGCGGCCTCGCGCGTCCGGAACCGCTCGCGACGTAGCGCTCGCTCTTCACCGTCGGCGCGCTCGCCTCGAGCATTGCCATGGGGAACGAGAGCTTCGCGAAGAACGCGCGGCACCCGCTCGCGCGCACGAACGCGCGCGAAGAACATCACGACAGCGAGAACCCGGAGCCTCGCGATGCGTCCAGAACAGCAGCGCGCTCGACCACCGGCATCGGCGCTCGGCAGATGCCGCGCGCCGATGGCCCAGCGTTTCCCGCGCCGCTTCGAGCGCCGCGCCATACGGCACGCCCGACGGGCACGCCGTCTCACACGCGCGACAGCCGAGACAACGGTCGAGATGCGTGGAGAGCGCGTCGTCGTCGAGCGCGAGCGTGCCGTCGATCGCAGCGCGCATGAGCACGATGCGGCCGCGCGGAGAATCGTTCTCGTCGCCGAGCGCGAGATAGGTGGGACACGCCTGCAGGCAGAAGCCGCAGTGCACGCACTGCATGAGGCCCGGCAGCGCGCCGGCGAGCGGAGTGCCAGCGACGCTGTCATGCGGCGGCGCCGAGGATGCCGGCGTTCAGGATCCCCGCCGGGTCGAACGCCTCGCGCGCGCGTCGCGAGAGCGGATCGCTCACCGCCGAAGGAACGCCGCTCCACGCGGCATCCGGCAGTCGCTCGGCGATCACGGTGCACTGTACCGCGCGCACGCGCTCGAGGAACGCGCGCGCGCGCTGCGGATCGGGCGCCGGCAGCACGCAGCGCACGACGCCCCGGCCGACGCTCGCATGCGCGAACGCGCCAGGCCACTCGGCCGCCGCATCGCGCGCGGCGCGCCAGAGGGCGCTCACGTTCGAGCGGCGCGACGAGAGGCGGAGCACCGCGGCATTCGACTGGCTCCGCCGTGCGCAGCGAATCCCACACACCTTCTGCCGCCGGGACGATCGAGCCGATGCCCGCGAGCGCCGCGCGCTGCGCACGCACGCTCTCACCGTTCCCACCCAGGCGCACGAGGAGCGCGGTGTGCGCCGCCGCGCCGAGTCGCGCCGCGAGCGCGGGACTCAAGAGCTCCATGGCCCACGGCGCGACCGCCGCCATGCCGATCTTCGCGAGCAGCGTCTCGATCGCGGGCGCACTGTCATCGCGCACCGCGAGCACCAGCGTTTCGTCGGCCTCGGGGATCGCGCGCAGCCGCACGCTCACCTCCGTGATCACGCCGAGCGTTCCCCATGCGCCGGTGAGCAGCCGCGTGATGTCGAAGCCGGCGACGTTCTTCACCACGCGCCCGCCGGCGCGAATGACGCTGCCGTCGCCGGTGACCGCCTCGAGGCCGAGCACCATGTCGCGCGGCGTGCCGAACGCGTGCGCGAGCGGTCCGGCCGACGCGGTGGCGATCGTCGCGCCGAGGGTGCCGCGCGCATCGCCGAACGGATCGAGCGCGCAGGAACTGCCGCTCGGCGCCGGTGACGCGCGCGATCTCGGCGAGCGACGTGCCTGCGCGCGCGGTGAGCGTGAGGTCGCCCGGCACGTACTCGACGATGCCGGTGAGCGCGCCGACGTCGAGCGGCGTCGCGCCGGATACCGGCCGGCCGGCGCCGATCCACGTGCCAGCGCCTACGACGCGCAGCGGCGTGCGACTTCGCGTGCGCCGCGTCGAACGCGCTCGGCGATCTCGGCGGTGCTCATGCGCGCGCCGCCGGCACCGCCGTCCACTCGCGGCACGAATGCAGCGGCAGCGACCTTCCCCGGATTCGCGCGACGCGCGGGATCGAACACATCGCGCAGGCGGCACTGCGCCTCGAGCGATGCCGGCGAGAAGATGAGCGACATGTAGTCGAGCTTGTCGAGGCCCACGCCGTGCTCGCCGGTGATCGTGCCGCCGGCGTCCACGCACGCCTGCATGATCTCGCGCATCGCCGCCTGCACGCGCGCGCGCGGTGTCGGGATCGCGGCCATCGTACGGCACGTTGGGATGGAGATTCCCGTCGCCGGCGTGGAACACGTTGCACACCGTGATGCCGATGCCGCTCGCGCGATCGCGCTGATGGAGCGCGAGCACGTCGGGCAGCCGCGTGCGCGGGATCACCGCGTCCTGCACCTGCAGTGCGCTCGCGATGCGGCCCATCGCGCCGAACGCTTTCTTGCGTCCCTGCCAGAGTCGCGCCCGCTCGGCGTCGTCGCTCGCGATGCGCACGCCGCGCGCGCGCGACTCGCGGCAGATCTTTTCCACGGCGCGCACGTCGGCATCGAGTCCCGCCTCGAGGCCGTCGAGCTCGATGAGCAGCACCGCCGCCGCGTCGGCGGGATAGCCCGCGGCGTAGATCGAGGCTTCGACCGCGCGGATCGTGGGGCCATCCATCATCTCGAGCGCGGCGGGCACGATGCCGCTCGCGATGATCGCGCTCACGGCGCGCGCGCCGTCGTCGATCGAGGTGAAATCGGCGAGCAGCGTGCGCACTGCCGGCGGGTTCGGCGTGAGGCGCACGGTGACCTCCATCGCGATGCCGAAGCATCCTTCGCTCCCCACGAAGGCGCCGAGCAGATCGTAGCCGTTCGCGCTCGCCATCGGAACTGCCGAGCGTGCACGATCTCGCCGCTGGGCAGGAGAACGCGGAGCGCGACGATGTGATTGAGCGTCACGCCGTACTTGAGGCAGTGCGGGCCGCCGGCGTTCTCGGCCACGTTGCCGCCGATCGTGCACGCGCTCTGGCTCGAGGGATCGGGCGCGTAGTGCAGGCCGTGCACGCCGGCCGCGCGCGTGAGCGCGGCGTTCACGACGCCGGGCTCGACCACCGCGACGCGGTTCTCGACGTCGATCGAGAGGATGCGCGTGAGCTTGTTGAGTCCAACGAGCACCGAATCGCCGCCGGCGAGCGCGCCGCGAGGAGAGGCCGGTGCCGGCGCCGCGCGGCACGAAGGTGCGGCCGGCGGCGGCGATCGCGCGCACGACCTGCACGAGCTCATCGCGCGTGCGCGGGAACACGGCCAGCCGCGGGAGACTGCGGTGCGTCGGGCAGCGCGTCGGCGGCGTACGACCTCGAGTTCCGCCGGGCGCGCGATCACCCCGCGCTCGCCGACGATCGCGGCCAGCGTGGCGGCGAGCGGCGTCTGATCGGTGAGAGGGGCGGTAGCGGTCACGTGCGCAATCTATGACAAAACGGGCGGGAGACCGAGGTGCCGGTCTCCCGCCCGTTCGTCCCGCGCCAACACGCGGTGATTACGCCGCGGTCCAGAATCCCGCGAGCGCCGAACCGTCGGGCGACTCGCGCAGCTTCTCGAACGCCCGCTCGCGGATCTGGCGGATGCGTTCGCGCGTCACGCCCATGAGCGCGCCGATCTTCTCGAGCGTCAGCGCCTCGGAGCCCTCTTCCAGCCCGTAGTAGAGATAGAGGATCTTCCGCTCGCGCGGCGTGAGGTAGCGGCGGAACACGCGGTCGATGAACTCGCGCATGAGCTTGAAGTCGGTCACGTCCTCGATCTCGACGCCGTCCACGCCCACGAAGCGCTCGCCCAGCGTGCTGGCTTCGCGGTCGGAGCGGTCGATCGGCGCATCGAGCGAGAGCTTCCGTGGCCGACATCTGCTTGGAGGAGCGGACCTGCTCGGGCGACTCTTCGATGAGGCGGCCGATCTCGCTGTCGGTGGGATCGCGCTTGAGGACCTGCGCCAGCACCGTCTCCGCGCGCGCGAGCTTGATCAGCTGCGAATTCTGATTGAGCGGGATGCGCACCGAGCGCGTCTGCTCGGCCAGCGCCTTGAGCACCGCCTGGCGAACCCACCACACGGCGTACGAGATGAACTTCACGCCCTGGTCGGGATCGAACTTCTTGACCGCCTTGAGGAGCCCTTCGTTCCCGATCGCGACCAGCTCGCTCAGATCGAGACCGTGCCCCTGATACTTCTTCACGTAGGAGATGACGAAGCGAAGGTTCGCCGTCACCAGCCGCTCGGCGGCTTTCTCATCACCCTTCTGTGCCTTCCGAGCCAGCCGGCGCTCCTCTTGCACATCGGTTATGAGTGGGAGCTTCTGAATGTCGTGGAGGTACTGATCGAACGCGGTGGAAGGGGAAGAACGGAAGAACCCTTTGGACCTGCTTTCGGTAGCACGCTCCATAACACGTCCCATCCTGTGTGCGAGTGAGAAGCCGCTCCGCGGCTCGTCGCCAGTTTGGAAGGTCGGGGACGCGCAGGATAAGACGGGCTTTCTAATCGGTCAAGAGTCACATTCTTATTTTCGTATCGGTGTGTGTTCGGTATTTCGGGCAGTTCGTTGCCCAGTATGGGGTTGGGTGGTAAGGAATTTTTCATGATGCGCCCGCCGCGTAACGGTGGGGTTACGCGCGAGGGAACTTTACGCGTTCGGGAACATCTCGCGGATCGCGTCATCGGACACAGGAATCGTCCACTCTTTTCCGTGGCGTGCCATCATCCCGATGCGTTTCGGGAGCGCGAATTCCACGACGCCGGCGCGCGATTTCTTGTCGACGTGTAGTATCGGCAGAAGCTTCATCGTGTTCGTGAATTCCGCGCGGAGCATGATCGCTCCAGCGTGATCCGGCTCGCTGCTGAAGATCGATCGCGAAGCGCATGGAGATCGTCGCGCTCGTTCCGGCCTCGGCAATGCCGAGATGCTCGGCGAGGCTCGCCTCCATGCAGCATGCCGATCGCGACGGCCTCGCCGTGCAGCATCTCGAAGTCGGTCGCCGCCTCGATCGGCGTGGCCGATCGTGTGGCCGAAGTTCAACGTCTTTCGAAGGCCATGCTCTTCGCGTCGTGCAGCGACGACGACGCCGCCTTGATGCGGATGCTTCCGAAGATCAGGCGATGCATCGCGTCGCCGGCCGGGTCCGCGAACGCGCGCGGGAGATTCCTCGACCGTCTTCGCGAAATAGGCAGCGTCCGCGATCACGCCGTGCTTGATCGCCTCCGCTGAGCCGGAAGCGAGTTCGCGCAGCGGGAGCGTCTCGAGCGTTTCCGGGTCCGCGATCACCACGCTCGGATCGTGGAACGCGCCCACGAGATTCTTGCCGGCGTTCGTGTCCACTCCCGTCTTCCCGCCGATGCTCGCGTCGATCATCGCGAGCAACGTGGTGGGCACCTGCACGAACGGGACGCCGCGCATGTACGTCGCCGCGACGAAGCCCGCGAGATCGCCGGTCATCCCGCCTCCGAGCGCCACGATCGCGCCATCGCGGCCGAATCCGGCGGCGAGCAGTTCGTCGGTGAGGCGCGTCCACTGCTCGCGCGTCTTGTTCGCCTCGCCGGCAGGCACGGTGAACAGGTCCACGCGTGCGTCGCCGAACGACGCCGACGACGCGCGCGGCATAGAGCGGCGCGACATTGGAATCGGCCACGATCGCCCAGCGGTGCGCTCTCACCGCGGCGCGCGCGATCTTGCCCACCTGGTCGATCAGCTTCCGCCCGACGTGGATCGTATACGCGCCGAGCGTGATCGTCTCGGGCTTCACCACGTGACTTCCGCCGCGCCGGCGCGCCGGTTGGCGACGCGGGCGAGGACAAACAGCAGGTCCGAGAGCCGGTTCAGGTAGATGATCACGATCGGCGGCACGATGATGTCGGGGTGCTGCGCGAGCGCGATCACGCGGCGCTCCGCGCGGCGGCACACCGTGCGCGCGACGTGCAGCGCCGCGCTCTTGGGCGTGCCGCCGGGCAGGATGAACGCCTGCAGCGGCTCGAGCTCTGCCTCGCCTTCGTCGATGGCGCGCTCGAGCTCGGCGATGCGTTTCTCGTCGAGACGCGCCTTCTCCATCTGCTGCTTCACCTTGTCGGGCTGCGGCGTGGCGAGCAGCGCGCCCAGCGAGAAGAGGTCGCGCTGGATCGGCGCGAGCACTTCGTCGATGCGTGGCATCATCTCGATGGACCGCGCGAGGCCGAGCATCGCGTTGAGCTCGTCCACGTCGCCGTACGCTTCGACGCGCGGATGGTCCTTGGAGACGCGGCCGCCGCCGAACAGGCCGGTGTCCCCTTTGTCGCCTGTTTTCGTGTAGATCTTCATCCGAGCATCCGGCGCCACGTGCGCGAGAACCAATTCTCGCGTTCGCCGCCGCGCTTCAGACCGAAGCGGAAATTCGAGAAGCGCGTCTTCTCGTCGTTCGCGACCGTTGGCGGTGAGTAGCTCGCGGGGAAGATGAGCGCGAGGTGCTCCTGCAGCTTGTCCGGCGTCGCGACCACCGACTGCGCCGCGCACCAGTCATCGAGCGCGCGTCCCATCTTCGCGGCCGTCGGGCGCTTGGCCGGATCCCTTGCGAGCGCCGAGTTCAAGATCGCCTCGATCGCCGGCGGGATGTCGGGCAGCGTCTCGCGGATGTCGGGCAGCGGCCGCCACGTCACCTCATCGATCAGCAGCTCGGTGGCGTCCTCGTAGAAGAGCGGCTCGAGGGTGAGCAACTCGTAGAGCACGACGCCCATCGCGAACACATCGCTGCGGCCGTCCACATTCGAGCGCGAGCAGCTGCTCGGGGCTCATGTAGTGCTTCTTGCCCATCATGAGCATCGGCGAGCTGTCCATCGGATCGATGGAGGTGCGCGCCTTCGCGATACCGAAGTCGGCGAGTTTGATGTGGCCGTCCCACGTGGCCATCACGTTGTTCGGCGACACGTCGCGGTGCACGATGTCGAGCCGCTCGCCGTCGGTGTTCACGAAATTGTGGGCGAAGTCGAGCGCGCGGCACACGCGGCTCGCGATGTACACGGCCTGCACCTCAGGGATAGGCGTGCCGAGCTCGCGGTGCCGCTCGATCACCATGCGCAGCGTCGGGCCCTTGATGAACTCCATGGACATGTAGTACTGCCCATCTACTTCGCCGAGCTGGTAGATCTGCACGATGTTACCGTGCACGAGGTTGGCGGAGAGGCGCGCTTCGTCGATGAACAGCTGGAGCCAGGTCTGCTCCTTCGCGTAATGCGGATGGATCACCTTGAGCGCGATCTTCTTCGCGAAGCCCGCGGGGCCGAGATGCTCGGCTTCATAGACGGTCGCCATGCCGCCCTGTGCGATCTTGCGCACGAGGCGGAACGCGCCCGCGTATTCCAAAACGTTGTCGTCTGAGTGCATTATATGGCAGCGATCCTTTGCCCGGTCATTGCCGGGCGTCGAATTCCTCATCCCACAGCATGGCGCACGAACTCAAGGACATCACCATCATCGGTGCCGGTCCCACCGGACTCTTCGGTGCCTTCTATGCCGGCATGCGCGGTGTGTCCGCGCGGATCGTCGATGCGCTCCCCGAGCTCGGCGGGCAGCTCGTGGCGCTCTACCCCGAGAAGTACATCTTCAATGTCGCCGGCTTTCCGAAGATCCTGGCGAAGGACTTGGTCCGCAACCTCGCGGAACAGGCCGGCCAGTTCCATCCCGACATCCAATTGAACCAGCGCGTGGTCTCTCTGGAAGAGGACGGGGGGCACTTCACGCTCGTCACGGAAACAGAGCGGCTTCCGACCCGGGCGATCATCATCGCGGCCGGGATCGGCGCCTTCTCGCCGCGCGCCCTGCCGGCGCCCTCCGCCGCCGAGTGGTATGGGCGCGGCATCCACGACCGCGTGACCGACCCGGAGCGTTTCCGCGGCCACCGGGTGCTGATCGTGGGTGGAGGCGACTCGGCATTCGACTGGGCGCATCATTTGCTCGACGTCGCCGACCACGTGACGGTCGTACACCGCAGCGACCGCTTCCGCGCGCACGACCACACCGTGCAGCAGGTGCGGAAGGCCGAGGCAATGGGGCGCACATCGATCCTGACGTTCCATGAGCTGGTGAGCGTGCACGGCGAGAACGGCCGCGTCACGAGCGTGGTGCTCAAGGACACCAAGTCGAAGGCCGAGCGCTCAGTGGACGTGGACTCGATCCTCCCGATGCTCGGCTTCGTGAGCGACCTCGGCGCGATCACCGAGTGGGGATTGAACCTCGTGAAGGATGAGATCGTGGTGGCGCCCTCAATGGACACGGGGCGCCCGGGGATCTACGCGGCGGGCGACGTGGTGTCTTATCCGGGCAAGCTCAAGCTGATCGCGACCGGATTCGGCGAGGCGAGCACCGCGGTGAACCAGGCCGTGCACTGGATCTATCCTGAGAAGAAGATCAATCCGGGACACAGCTCGAACATGGCGCTGTTCGGGCAAAAAGAATGACTAGCCGTTCGTGAGCTTCATCCTCTGCGCCAACACCAATGACGCGACGACGCGCGTCGTGCGCGATGCGCTCGGCGGCGCGGGGCACGAGACCGTGGCCGTCACCGGCGGCACGTTCGCGCTGAGCGCGATCCAGGAGCGCGAGCCGGAACTGCTCGTGATCGGCAATGCCGGCGGCATCGAGCTGTGCCGTGCCGTGAAGCTCAATCCGTTCACCGCGCGCATCCCGGTGCTCATGCTCACGGGACAGGGAGACATCGCGCACAAGGAGGCGGCGTTCGAAGCGGGCGCCGACGACTCGATGAGCGTGCCGTTCGATCCGCGAGAACTCCGCGTGCGCGTGGTGGCGCTGCTCCGTCTCGTGCGGCGCGAGGGGGACCGCAATCCCACGAGCGGGCTCCCCGGCGGGAAGGCGATCGAGGAGGAGATCACGCGGCGCGCATCGCTGCGCATCCCGTTCGCGCTCTGCTATCTGGACCTCGACCACTTCAAGCCGTTCGCTGACACGTTCGGATTCACCGCGGCCGACTCGGTCATTCGCGAGCTCGGTCTCGCGATCCGCGCCGCGGTGGAGGCGCGCGGCGCGCCCGGCGACTTCGTGGGCCACATCGGCGGCGACGACTTCCTCGCGGTGACGGGCGACGCGGCGGCGGAGTCCATCGCCAGGGAGTGCGCGGCGCGGTTCGTCGAGGTGGCGGCGCGCGCCGTGGGCGAAGAATGCGGTGCGCCGCGGCCGGTTCGCCGGGCTCGATCGCGATGGAGTCCCCCGAGAATTCCCGATCGCGCGATTGTCGGCGGCGGTGCTGCGGGTGGACCCCGCGAAGTGGGTCAGCACCGGCCACATCGGGACGCTCGCCGCTGAAGTGAAGCGGCTCGCGAAACAGCGGGGGCCCGGCACTATCCTCGTGCAGGCGGTGTGACGCTACTTTAGAGGGCCCCCGGGCGGCGGGGGCCTTCTTCAACCCGGGACCGAATGGTGGACGCGCGAACCACGCGGATGCAGCAGCGAGTGTGGCACGACGCGCGGAGCGCCCGCGCGGGACGTGCGCGCGCGTGATGCATCGTATCCTCCTCGCGCTCGCGTTCCTGTCGGTCCCGGCGCTCGCCGCCGCCCAGAGCATCGAATGCGACCTCGGTGATCGCGAGGTGCAGCACGTCAAGTTCGTCGGCAACAGGAAATATTCGAGCTCGGATCTCGAGGCCGCGATCGTCACCGCGCCGTCGAGCTGGCTCCGCCGCAGCCTCGGCATCCCGATCGGCGCGAAGCACTGCCTCGACACGCTCGAGGTGCAGCGTGACGTGCTCCGCCTGCAGATCTACTACCGGTTGCGCGGCTACTACAACGCGAGAGTGAACGAGTCGATCACGCCGCTGAGCACCGCGGCCGTGAACGTGCGCTTCACGATCACCGAGGGGCCGCCCACGATCGTCGACAGCATCACGGTGCTGGGCGTCGATTCCGTGCCCTTCAAGACGCAGTTTCTCAAGCCCTTCCAGAAATTCCGAACGCGGCCGTTCTCCCGCGTGCTGCTCCAATCGCTGATCGACACGGCAATGGTGCAACTGTGGAACAAAGGCTATCCGTACGCCGACCGTCCGCTCACGAGCTTCTCGGTGGATTCGACGACGCATCGCGCGAGCATCGAACTCACCTTCTTCCAGCGATTCCTGGGGCAGTCGGAGCCGCTGCCGCACGATCAGGCGCGCGTGAAGTCCATCGAGGTCGAAGCCACCCCGGGGCCGGATTCCGGAAAGGTGTCGACGGAGACGGTGCGGAAGCTCCTGTTCATCCAGCCCGGCAAGATCTACTCGCAGGCCAATGTGATCGCGAGCCAGCGCGAACTCTATTCGCTGGAGCTCGTGCGCCACGTGGATGTCACGCTGCTCCCCGACTCGGTGGAACCGAGCGACACCGCGCTCAACATGAAGGTCGTCTATACCGAAGCGAACCAACACAGCCTCCGCGTCGGCGGCGGCTGGGCGACGTTCGACTGCTTGCGCGCGCAGATGCGGTACTCCGATCGCGACCTGTTCGAGGGCGCCGAACGATTCGACGTCAACGCGCGCCTCTCGCACATCGCGCTCTGCCCGGGGAAGGTGAAGGACGATCCGTCGAGCCAGGGGCTCAATTACTACGTGTCGGGAACACTGCGGCTGCCGACGCTCTTCGGACCGCGCAACCAGCCGTCGGTGACGCTCTTCACGGAGCGCACCTCGGAATACAAGGCGTATCTGCGGGTCACGCCCATCGGCAGCGTGCTCGCCTTCAACCGCGACCTTGATCCCCGCGGCTTCCGCCCGGGACTGCCGCTCTCGCTCTCGGCGCGCGTCGAATACGGTCACACCCAGGCGCAGCCGGCGGTGTTCTGTCAGCTGTTCAACGTCTGCAGCGGAGAGGACATCGCGCGGCTCCAGCAGAACAGCCTGCTCCTCGTGCTCGGCGCGAACCTCACGCACGACAATACGAACTCGCTGCTCGACGCATCCACCGGCAGCCTGCAGCGCCTGGATTTCCGCTGGGGAATGACGGCGCAGGACACCGGCGCGCCGAGCCGGTGGACGCGCCTGCTCGGCGAGGGCGCGGTGTACCGGACCTTCGGCTCATCGGTGCTCGCGGCACGGCTCCAGATCGCGGGGCTGTTCGTGCCGTGGACGCTCTTCGATCCGGCCACACAATTCGTGCCGCCGGAAGAGCGGCTCTACGCCGGCGGGCCGAACTCGGTGCGCGGCTACGGGCAGAACCTGCTCGGCCCGATCGTGTACACCGTGCTCAACATCGACAGCAGCCAATTCGTAGGCGCGAAGCGCGTCTACCAGACGACGACGGGAACGAGCGTGCAGCAGTACTCGGCGGCCGGGGGCAACACCTCGGTCGTGGCGACGCTCGAGTGGCGTGTGACCATGCCGAAGCCGTGGGACGTGGTGGAACTCGCGGCGTTCGTCGATGCGGGTTTCGTCTGGAACCGCGGCGCGATCATGGACTCGGCCGGCCACCGGATCGTCGTGAAGTTCGACGACATCAAGTACACCCCCGGCATCGGCATCCGCTATCTTTCGCCGGTCGGACCGATCCGCGTGGATTTCGCGTACAACAGGTACGGCACGGGATTCGGCGCCGCGTACTACCAGGAGCCGGTCACGCTCGATCTTCTCTGCGTGAGCCCGGGTAATACGTTCGACCGCGGTGTGGTCACGCCGGGCCAAAGCTGCCCGCTCACCTACCAGCCGAAGCCGAGTCCGGGATTCTTCCAGCATTTGCAGTTCAACTTCAGCATCGGACAGGCGTTCTAGACCGTGACACGCCGCAGCCTCGTCGCCCTCATCAGTGCCAGCGTGCTCCTCGCCATCATCCTGGTGGCGGCGATCGCGGTGTTGATGACGACGCAGACCGACTTCGGCCGCGAGCGGATCCGGAACCTCGTACTCGCGCGCGCGTCGCTCGCGATCGGCACGCGCGGGAAGCTGTTCATCGGGAAGATCTCCGGCTCGCTGTTCACCGAGATCGTGGTGGATTCGCTGTCGCTGCGCGACGCCGAGGACTCACTCGTGATCGCGACGGGGCCGCTCCGGCTGACGTTCGATCCGCGCGATTTCTTCGACCAGCGCATCCATCTGCACAAGGTGGACATCGCGCGGCCGACGATCAACCTGCGTCGCCACGCGAACGATATGTGGAACTATCAGACCCTCTTCCCGCCGGCGAAGAAATCGAAGATCCATACGCCGGGATTCGGCGACTACATCGTGGCCGACTCGGTGACGCTGCACGACGGGACGTTCATGCTCACCGAGATGTGGCAGCCGGATGATTCGCTGAAAGGCGCGCGGCGCGACAGCGCGGTGAAGTTCGCGCTGGCGCGCGCGTGGCCCGAGGTGCGCGTCACGAAGGAGGGGCTCAAGCGTACGCGGCGCTGGACACAGCTCAACATCGATGCGCCGCGCGCGCGGATCGCGATGCCCGACAGCGCGGGGCAGGTCATCACGCTGGCGTCGCTCTCCACCGTGGAGAACGATCCGCCCACTGAGGTGCACAATATCCGCGGCACCGTGCGGATCCACGGCGACAGCGTGTGGCTGAATCTCTCGAATGTGGAACTGCCGCACACGCACGCGCGCGACCTGGTGGCGCGCATTTGGTGGGGCGGGAACAAGCCGGTGCAGCTCGACCTCCATGCGGTGTCCGACACCCTGGCGCTCGCCGACTTCGCCTGGGTGTACGCGGGACTCCCGCGCACCGGCGGCGGACGCACCGACATCACCGTCAAGAACGACCCGAAGGACCTGCGCGTGCTCGAGTACGCGCTGCACGGGCTGGACCTGCGCACCGCGAACTCGCATCTCCGCGGCGACCTGACCGTCGGCGTGGGCGGACCCGTGCTCATCGTGAAGAATGTCGCGATGCGTCTCGAGCCGGCCGACTTCGATCTGTTGCGCACGTTCAACGGCGGCACCTTCCCGGTGGATTTCCGGGGCCAGTTCACCGGCAGCCTCTGGGCGCCGGGCGGGCCGATCAATCGCTGGCGCGTGGACAGCGCGTCGCTCACGTACACCGATGCGCACGTGCCGGGCGCGGTGTCGCATCTGGATGCGAGCGGCGAGCTCGACCTGCTCGTGCCGTCGCTCACCAAGTTCCGCGGCTTCGACGTGAACCTGAACGCGCTCGATCTGCGCACGGTCTCGTACCTGTTCCCGAATTTCCCGCGGCTCGGCGGCACGATCACCGGCAGCGCGACGCTCGACTCGGTGTGGACCAATGTGCGCTTCAGCGACGCCGACATCGAGCACCACGACGGGCCCGAGGAGCCGACGCACATGACGGGCAGCGGCCGCGTGACGAGCACCGGTCCGTCCGTTCGATTCAATGTGACGCTCCAGGCCTCGCCGATCTCCTTCAGCGAGCTCGCGCGCTCATACCCGTCGATGCCGCTCCGAGGAACAATGTCGGGGCCGCTCCGCGTGCAGGGCACGACGAATGGCCTCGCCCTCACGACGAATCTCACCGGCGACGCGGGTACGCTCGTGGTGGATGAGATGATCGACATTGACACCGCGGGCGGCGAGGGCGCGCGCGGCACCGTGCGCGCCGCGGGACTGGACCTGGCGCAGCTGCTCGACCGCCCGTCCGTGCCCACCACGCAGCTGTATGCGCAGGTGACGAACGATCTCCATGGCGATGCGCTCGCCACAATGTTCGGCACGATCGATCTCACGGTGGATACCTCGCGGGTGAAGAGCATCCGCGTGCCGCACGCGACCGCGCGCGCGCATGTCGCGGATGGCCACGTGATCGTCGACTCGCTCACGCTCACCTCCACGGGCGTGCGGGCGCTGGGGTCGGGCATGCTCGGCCTGGCGCCGGGCGCGCATGATACGCTGCGGTTCACCGCCGACATCGATTCGCTCGGCGGGCTGCGCCCGTTCATCGCGCCGGGCGGCGGCGAGGGCGATACCGTGAGCATGAGCGCGGCCGAGCTGCTCGCGCGCGCGCGGCGCGATTCGCTCAATGGCACGTTCAGCGTGGCGGGATTCCTTGCGGGCTCGGCGGCCGATTCGTTCACCGCCAGCGCGACCTTCCTCGGCGAGCACCTCGTGCGCGGCGCCGACATGGCGACGCGCCTCGCGGGTGGGTTCGACGTCGGCGGATTGCCCAAGTCGCCGGCGGGCACGCTCTGGATGCGCCTCGACTCCGCGCGCATCGCCGGCGTGGGGATCGATACCATACACCTGCAACTCGTAATGCGCGGACTCGACAGCGGCGCCGTGACGCTATCGCTCGCGACCGTGCGGCCGGCGGGCACGATGCACGGTGGCGCGCTCGTCAACTACGCCATCGCGCCCGATACGCTGCGGTTCACGCTCGACACGCTGCGGCTCGTGACCGGCGGCGCGGGCGGGCACACGTGGCGGCTCCTCAGGCCCGCGCACTACGCGCACTACAAGGACGGCGATCTCCTCGATTCGCTCGTGCTGAGCGGTGGCCCCGGCGGACGGCTCGCGATCCACGCCGATCTCCCCGCGACCGGGGCGATCTCGGCGCTCCTCACCGCCGACAGCGTGAGTCTCGGCGACCTCGGGCAGATGGCGCAAGTGCGGAGCCCGCTCGGCGGCTACCTCGCCGCCGAACTTCGGGTCTCCGGCACGCGCGACGATCCGGTCATGCATCTCACCTCGCGCTTCCGCGACGCGAAGTATGGCACCATCGTGCTGCCCTACTTCAGTCTCAATGCCGACTACGCGAAGCGCGTGCTCGTCTCGCGCGCCGATTTCTTCGACAAGAGCCAGACCATCGCGACCCTCGCGCTCTCGCTGCCCGCCGATCTTGCGCTGCACGCCGTTCCCGAGCGATTCCCGGACGAACCGCTCACCGGCCGTCTGCGCGCCGACAGCGTGGACATGGCGGTGTTCGCCTCAATGTCGCCGTTCATCAGCCAGCCCACCGGCATCGCGAACGTGGACCTTACAATGTCGGGCACGCGCAGCGATCCCCAGTTCACGGGATTCTTCAGACTGCACAATGCGGCGGTGGGCCTGCCGCGGTTCGGCGTGCGGCTCACCGCGCTGCAAGCGGCCGTGAACGTCGCGCCGGGCGAGATCAAGATCGACACGCTCTCGATGAAGAGCGGCTCGGCGAGCGGGAACTTCATGTCGCTCACCGGCACGCTGCGCACGCCGGATCTGTGGGACCTCGTGGATGACCGCAGCGCCCTCGTGCTCGATCTCCACATGGTCGCGCACAGCTTCCAGATCCTCAACAGCCGCAAGATCGCGCGCGTCGAGGTGACGGACGACGTGACGCTCACCGGTAAATTCAGCGCGACCACGCTGCGCGGACACATCTCGGTGGACAACGCCGACTTCTACGTCGCCGATCTCGCGGGGAAGAAGACCGTCGTCGATCTCGACGATCCCGAACTGTTCGCCGACCCGGCCGTCGCGGCGACGCGCAATCTCGGCTCGTCGATCCCGCCGGATGTGCGCGATGCGCTCGCGAACCTGCAGGTGGACAACCTGGACGTCGTGCTCGGCGACAAGGTTTGGCTCCGGTCGGACGTCGCCGAGATCAAGCTGGGCGGTGCGGTGGTGATCACCGGCTCGGGCACGCGCAGTCTGAACGGGAAGATCTTCGTGCAGCACGGCACCTACCGTCTCGACCTCGGGATCGTGCAGCGCACCTTCACCGTGGACTCGGGCAGCGTGCGCTTCTACGGCGACGTCGAGAAGGGAGGCTTGCTCAATGTGTGGGCGTCGAGCACGGTGCGGCAGGCGAATCGGCAGGGCGAGGATGTGAAGATCCTGGCGCACATCACCGGCACGACGAACGATCCGCGCCCGGAATTCTCGAGCGGCGAACGGTACGCGCTATCGGAGCCGGAGATCCTGAGCTACCTGATCTTCGGCCAGCCGTCTTTCGTGCAGGGGACGAATTCCGCCGGCAGCACGGCGACGTCGGTGCTGTTGCCGAGCGTGGGCACCGCGATCGAGCGCGCGCTGTCGGGCCAACTCCACTGGGTGGACCAGATCACCATCCAATCGGGGGCGACCACGGCGCAGAGCGACCAGTATTCCGCGATCTTCGGCTCTCGGCTCGGCGTCGGGAAGCAGCTGGGTGACAAGACCTACGTCGCGGCCAATGCGGGCCTCTGCTTCTTGTCGGGCTCGCAGAGCAGCGCGACCAGCTTCTCGCAATCGCTGGGGTTGTCGGTGGAACAGCGCCTGGGCGACAAGTACGTGCTGCAGGCATCGCGCGAGCCGGCATCCGCCTCAATGCAGTGCAAGCCGGGCACGACCGACATCGGCAGCCGGCCGGCACAATACGGCATCGACCTCTTCCGCGAGTGGACCTTCTAGTGCCGGAGCGCAATCCGGAGCGGTACCGCGCGATGGTGGAGGCCACGACGCACGCGATCCTGCTCACCGATCTCGAGCGGCGCGTGCTCTACGCGAACCCGGCGGCGCACGCGCTGTTCGGCGTGGCCGATGGCGGACTGTTGGGGCGCTCGGCGGATGAGCTCCTGCCGCCCGAGTCACGAGAGGAAGTCGCGCGCCGGCATGCGAAGGCGATGGCCGGCGAGCCGCAGCGCTACGAGACCGTGGTGCTGGCGGGCGGCGCCGCGCGGCGGGTCGTGTCGGTGCGCAATGCGCCGCTGCGGGAGAACGGCAAGATCACCGGCAGCATCGCGAGCCTGCTCAATGTGACCGACGAGCGTCAGGCGCGCGATGCGATGGCGCAGTCCGAGCGCCGCTACGAGCGGCTCGTGGACACCGCGGCCGACGCCATCTTCAGCGTGGACCGCGAGGGCCGCTTCACCTCGGTGAACAAGACGGTGGAGTTCGCGATCGGCAAGCCGAAGGAAGAATTGCTCGGCACGCCGTATCGCGATCATCTCTATCCCGAGACACTCGTGGTGGCCGATCTGCTGTTCGCCGACATGGTGGCCGGCAAACGCGGCCGCGCCGAGCTCGAGTACACGATGCCGGGCGGCGGCGAGCGGCGCACCGGCTCGATCACCACGTCGCCGATCATCGAGGATGGCGTGGTGACGGGCGCGGTGGGGATCATGCGCGACATCACCGGCGAGCGCCGCCTCACGGAGCAATTGGTGCAGCGCGAGAAGCTCGCGGCGATCGGACAGTTGGTGAGCGGCGTAGCGCACGAGTTGAACAACCCGCTCGCCGGGATCATGGCGTTCGCGCAGCTGTTGAGTGGTGCGTCGCCCATGGAGGATGACCAGCGCGACGCCGTGGAGACGATCAATCGCGAAGCGCGCCGTGCGGCCAAGATCGTGTCGAACCTCCTCTTCTTCGCGCGCCAACGCGACCCGGAACGCGGCCGCACGGATCTCAACCAAGTGATGCGCGATACGCTCGAGATGCGGCGCTACGTACTGCGCACGCAGCAAGTGGAAGTGGTCACCGAGCTGGACGCGGCGCTCCCCACGACGTGGGCCGACTCGTTCCAGTTGCAGCAGGTCATCCTCAATCTCATCACGAATGCCGAACACGCGCTCGTGGGCATGACGGGTCCCAAGCGCATCACGCTCGCCACGCGGTTCGTGGACGGGCGGCTCGAGGCGAGCGTGAGCGACAACGGGCCCGGCATTCCGGCGGAGCAGCTCGACCAGCTGTTCAATCCGTTCTTCACCACGAAGGCGGTGGGCGAGGGCACGGGGCTGGGTCTCTCGATCTCCGACGGCATCGCGCGTCAGCACGGCGGGGAGATCCGCGTGGAATCGCGCATGGGTGCGGGTGCGCGATTCACGCTCTCGCTGCCGCGCGTCGATGCGCCGCGGTCCTCGACGGAGGTGCGCGCGGTGGAAGCGGCGGCGGCGCCCGCCGGCACGCGCACGTTCCTGCTCGTGGATGATGAACCGGCGATCCGCCAAGCGCTGTCGATGTATCTGCGTCGCGCCGGACACGTGGTGGACCTCGCCGAGAGCGGCCAGGAAGCGCTCGCGCATCTGGGCCGGCGGCGGTACGACGGTATCTTCCTCGATCTGCGCATGCCGGATGTGTCGGGCGTGGACCTGTACGGACGGCTCCGCGCGTCCGATCCGGCGCAGGCGGATCGCGTGGTGTTCGCGAGCGGCGACGTGGATGCGCACGATGCGCGAGAATTCCTTCGCGCCACCGGGCGGCCGTTCCTGGCCAAGCCGTTCGCGCTGAGCGCGGTGTCGGAGATGCTCGAGCAGGTGGCGCGTGATGCGTGAGTGCGTTTGGTCGTCCATTGGAGAGGGCGGGACTTCCAGAGGGAGCGGGCACCCATGACGGAACTCAAGGAGCACGACGGGATGGTCTGCCGCGCCTGCGGCAATGAGGACCGCGCATCCGAGGGGTATCCCTGCGCGGACTGCGGCACATTCATCTGTCTTATCTGCACGATGCGCGGCGTGACGCTTTGCGCGGCGTGCCAGGCGAAGCAGAAGGCCGCACCCGCCGCGACGTGAGCGCGGACTTCACCGCGCTCGGCCTGCGCGTGGGTCACGCGACCGACACGGCGGGCGCGACCGGACTTACGGTGATTCGCGGCGATGGCCCGTTCCGTGCCGCCGCGGCGATCCTGGGACGCGCGACCGGCACGCGTGAGATCGACGCGCTGAACCCCGAGCATCTCGTGGATCGCATCGACGCCATCGTGCTCACCGGCGGGTCGGCGTACGGCCTGGGGGCCGCCGACGGCGTGATGCGCTGGATGGAAGAGCGCGGCCGCGGGTTCGATGTGCGCGTAGGTGTAGTGCCGATCGTGCCGAGCGCGGTGATCTTCGATCTCGGACCGTTGGGGAGCGCGAAGGCGCGGCCGACGCCCGCGATGGCGTACGACGCCTGCGAGCGCGCGGCGTTCGCGTTCGAGGAGGGGAGTGTGGGCGCGGGAACCGGCGCGACGGTGGGGAAGGGCGCGGGGATCGAGCGCGCAATGAAGGGAGGATTCGGCGCGCACGTCGAGCGGAGCGGCGCGGTGATCGTCGGTGCGATGGCGGTAGTGAACGCGCTCGGTGATGTGCGCGACGCGGCGGGGAAGATCATCGCCGGCGCGCGCGCCGACGGCGGCGGGTTCGCGGATCTGTCCGCGCTCATCGCGAGCGGCGTGGGCGGGAATCCGCGAGCGGGGAACACCACGCTCGCAGTGGTCGCGACCAACGCACAGCTCTCGCGCATCGAACTCGCGCAGGTCGCGACCGCCGCGACCGCCGCGCTCGCGCGGCGGATCACCCCGGTGGGCACCGGCTTCGACGGTAATGTGATATTCGCCGTCGGCCCGATCGAGGGCATTGTTGCGCCCACGATCCAGATCGAGGCGCTGGCGGTGCGCGCGTTGGAAATGGCGATCGAGA
>CAVTUD010000008.1:0-74967 GCA_963737845.1 uncultured Gemmatimonadaceae bacterium
CATCCTCGATCACGACACCGTCGAGCGAACGCACGCTTGATGGAGTAGTTGTACTCGTCGAGCGGCACGATGCTCGCTCCCCGACACGCCGGCGACGCCCGGGATCGCCGCGAGCCGTTCCTCGACGCACCGAAGAGACGATGCATTGTCGGGCTTGGGATAGCGCGCATCGGGCAGCGACACGCCGAACGTCCACGTCTGTGCCGTCACGAAGCCGGGGTCCACTTGCTGCAACCGTATGAAACTGCGGACGAGCAGCCCCGCGCCGGCGAGCAGCATCACGCCGATCGCGAGCTCCGCGGCCACGAGCCCACCGCGCACGCGCCACGAGGCGGCCGCGCCCACGAGGCCACGTCCGCCCGAGCGCAGCAGCTGGTCCACGTCGCGCGCGCGCCCGGCGCGCCACACCGGGCACGAGGCCGAACAACACCCCGTACCGCACGTGACGAGAAGCGTGTACACGAGCACCGGTGCGTCGATCGCAATGTTCCTCACGTTGCGCAGCGCATCGGGGCGCATGGCCGCGAGCGCGCCGGTCAGCCAGCTCGCGAGCAGCAGCCCCACCACCGCACCCGCTCCGGTGAGCAGCACACTCTCGGCGAGCGACCGGCGATAGAGATCGCCGCGCCGCGCGCCCAGCGCCATGCTCACTGCGACGTCGCGCGTGCGGCCGCTCGCGCGCGCGAGCAGCAGATTCGCGACGTTGGCGCACGCGATCATGAGCACGAGCGTCACCGCGCCGAGCAGCACGAAGAGCATCGTGCGGAGATCGCCGGTGAGCGATTCGCGCACACTCTGCGTGGTCATGCCGCCATCGCTGTTCGTATTGGGGTATGCCGCGGCCAGCCGCGCGCCGATCGCATGCACGTCCGTCTGCGCCTCGTCGGGCGAAACGCCATCGCGCAGGCGCCCCGTCACCAGCAGATAGTGCGCGCCGCGCTGCGTGGACAATTCCTCCGCGGTGAAGCTCAGCGGCGACCAGTAGTCCACACTCTCAGGGAACGCCTCGCCCGGCGCGAGCACACCGATCACGGAGTAGCTCTCGGCATTCAGCTGTATCACGCGTCCGATCATCGCGGGATCGCCGCCCGAAACGGTCCTTCCACGCGCCGTGCGAGAGGATCGCGGCGTCACGCCCCTTCTCGAACTCTGTGGAGTCGAAGGAACGCCCCATCGCGGGCTGCACGCTCAGCACACGGAAGTAATCCGCGGTGACCCGGAGGCCGGCCAGCGTCACGGGGTCGCCGGCACCGGTGAGCGTCGCTCCGCCGCCGGTGGCCGCCGCCAATGCACTGAACGAGTGATTCTGCGCGCGCACGTCGAAGAAATCCGGCGGCGAAACAGTCCATTGGTCTGCGCTCTTACGTGTTCCCAAATCGCGTACACGCGCCCCGATTCCCCGGGAACGGCAGCGGGCGCAGGAGCGCGGCGTTCACCACGAGAACACCGCAGTGTTCGCTCCAATGCCGAGCGCGAGCGTCGCGATCACCGCGACGGCGTGAAGGCCGGTGAGCGCACCATCAGGCGCACCGCGAATCCGGATCCGAAGGAGCAGATCCATGTTCATGCCTCCTTGTCCAGCCACCCGTCCTTGAGGCTGATGATCCGGTTGCCGTACGTCGCGTTCGTCCTCGGAATGCGTGACCTGGATGATCGTGGTGCCGGCCTTGTTGAGCTGCTGTGAACAGCTCCATGATCTCGCGGCCCTGCGCCGAGTGCAGATTCCCGGTGGGCTCATCGGCGAGGAGCAGCGACGGCTTGTGAATCACCGCGCGCGCGACGGCGACGAGCTGCTGCTGGCCGCCGGAGAGCTGGCGTGGGATAGAGATCCTTCTTGGCGACGATGCCGAACCGATCGAGCGTGTCGGCGACGAGGCCTGACGCTCGGTTTTCTTGATGTCGCGGTACGAGAGCGGGATGTCGAGATTCTCGGCCACGGTGAGATCGTCGAGCAGGTGGTATTGCTGGAAGACGAAGCCCACGTACTGCTTGTGCAGCGCGACGCGCCTCTTGGCATCCAGCTTGTGCACAGCGTGCTCGTGCAGCCGGTACTCGCCCGTCCACGCGCCATCGAGCATGCCGAGCACGGCGAGCAAGCGTGATTTCCCCGCGCCTGACGGGCCCATGATGGTCACGAACTCGCCCTGCTTAATGTCCAGCGTGATGCGGCGGAGCACATAACCTGCCCGCCGGCGATGGGATAGCTCTTCTCGACATCATTCAGCGAGATCATCTACTCGTACCTCAGTGCGGTCATGGGATCCACTTTGGCGGCGCGGCGCGCGGGGATCGCGGCCGCGAGCAGTGCGGCGGCCGCCAGCGCGAGCGACGCGCCGGCGAACGTGGGCAGATCGGTGGCGCTCACGCCATACGAGGAAACTCGCGAGCGCACGCGTGCCGGCGATCGAGAGCGCGAGCCCCGCGATCACGCCGGCGGCAATGTACGGAACATGTTCGCGCACGAGCTCGCGCACCACCCGGTCGCCGCGCGCGCCGAGCGCGACGCGGATGCCGATCTCGCGCGTGCGGCGGCTCACGGCGTAGCTGACCACGCCGTGCACGCCCACGAGCGCCACGATGAGCGCGAGCAGGCTGAAGGCGCCGAGCGTGAACGCGCCGGCGCGTTGGGGAAAGAGCACTTCGGAGAGCCGGTCATCGAGGGCCCCGAACTCGAACGGAGTGACGTGGGAGTCGGCACCGAGCAGCGCGGCGCGGATCGCCGGTCCGGCCAACTTGGGATCGCCCTGCGTGCGCGCGAGGAGCACCTGCCACCAACGCCCACATCGCCCAGGTGCTGAGAGAGCGCGCCGTACAGATACGGGCGCGGCTTCTCGGCCAAGACAATGGTACGCGACATCTCTCACCACGCCCACGACGGTCAGGTCCGCGTCGCCCATCGTAATGTGCCGCCCCACCGCGCCATCCGGGAAATACTTCGCGGCCATCGTGGCGTTGATCACCGCGACCGGTGCGCTCGTCGGCGTGTCATGCTCGTCGAACTCGCGGCCGGACGCCACCGGAACATGAAGCACGCGGAAATAACCGGCGCTCACGACGGCGTTCTCCACGCTCAACCGTTCGCCCGCGGGGGGCGTGTAACCGGGAATGCTGAAGGACTCCTTGTCCATCCCACCGCTGAGCGGCGTGTCGGTCGCCCAGGCGAAGGCGGTCACGTCGTTCACGGCGGCGAGACGGTCCCCCGCGCTCGCGTAGTAGGCCGCGGCGCGCGGAGCATCGTAGTGCGAGAGCCCCATGTTCACCGCCGCGACGGCAACGTGCCCCACGGCGAAACCCGGGTCGATCGTGAGCGCGCGCTGCAGCGCACGCGAGAAGAGACCCGCGCCCACGAGCAGCACGAGACTGAGCGCCACCTGTGACGCGAGCAGCACGCCGCGCAGCCGGGTGCGCCGCTGTCCGGCGCCCGCCGTGCCGTCGCGCAGCGCCGGCGTGAGATCGACGGCGAGCGTCTGCCGCGCCGGCGCGAATCCGAAGATCAGCATGGAGCCCAGCGCGAGCGCGAGCATGAAGGCGAGCGTGCCGGCATCGGGCGCAATGTTGAGCCCCGCGAACAATGTGCCGGCGAACGACATGCGGCCAAGGGCGTCACCCGCCATGCTCGCGACGCCGAACGCGATCGCGACCGCGGCGAGCGCGAGCACGGCCGATTCGGTGAGCAGCTGCCGCATCAATCGCGCGCGCGTGGCGCCGAGCGCCAAGCGTACGCCTACCTCGCGCCGGCGCGATGCGCCGCGCGCGAGCAGCAGGTTCGCGACGTTCGCGCACACGAGCAGCAGCACGATGCCGACGACGCCCATGAGCACGCCGGTGAATGCCGCGATGGTGCCGTGCGCGTTCCCGGCGAACGCCTGCACCAATGATTCCAAGACCACCGGCGGATCCGGTTTATCCGAAGGCGAATAGGTGAGGCGCTGACGCTCGATCGACGCGGTCATCGCGCTCGCCGCCGTCGCGGGCGTCGCGCTCGGCGCGAGCCGGCCGAACGTGCGGATCCATCCCCAATTGCGATTCTCGAGCCCCAGCCGCGCCATGTTCGTGGGCGCGAGAGCGGGCCACGCGCTCATCGGCACCCAGAATGCCGGCGAGCTCTCGAGCCAGAGCCCGCGGAATTCCGGCGCCGCGATGCCGACGACCGTCACCGGCCGGTCGTTCAGCAGGACGGTGCGGCCGATCACGCCCGCGTCGCCGCCGAACTCGCTCCGCCAGTAGTTCGCGCTCAGCACCGCCGCCGGCGCCGCGCCCGCGACGTCATCCTCGTTCGTGAGCAGCCGCCCGCGCAATGCGCGCACGCCCAGCACCGGGAAATAATTCCCACTCACCACCTGCGTGGACACGAGCGTCGCGCGCCCGTCGCCCGACAGCGTCATGCTCCGCCCGCTCGCACCCGCAATGTCCACCACGCCGCGCGCATCGGCGCGCAGGTCGCGCAGCGCCGGATACGAGACAACGTTCTCGGTGTACGACACCAGCCGGCCGGACTGCGCCACCCCCGGCAGCGGCCGGTACAGCATTCCCTGCATCAATCCGAAGATCGTCGCGTTCGCGCCAATGCCGAGCCCCAGCACGAGCAGCGCCGCGAACGTGAACTGGCGATGCTTCGCGAGCTGCCGAATGGAATACCGGATGTCCTGCCAGAGTGTGTCCACGCGTTACTCCGAGCGGATGGCGATCAACGGATCCACGCTCGCCGCCCGGCGCGCGGGGATGTACGTGGCGAGAAATGCGACCGCGAACAGCAACAACGGCACCGCCGCGAACGTCACCGGGTCGGCCGCACTGATGCCGTAGAGCTGACTCTGCATCAATCGCGCCACGCCGAACGCCGCGATCACGCCGACGATCGTGGCCGCGAGCGCGACGCGCGTCCCATGCGCGAGCACGAGTCCAACTAGCGCCGAGCGCCTAGCGCCTAACGCCAGCCGTATCCCAAGTTCGCGCGTCCGCTGCACGAGCATGTAACTCATCACGCCGTACACCCCGATGGCCGCGAGGATCACCGCCAGCAGCGCGAACGCGCCGGCGAGCGTCAATGCGAATCGTCGCGACGCGAAGCCGCGCGTCACGAGGAACTGCAGCGACCGCACTTTCCACACCGGCTGGTCCGCGTCGACGCTCCAGATCGCGGCGCGCACCTGCTTGCCGAGCGCATCGGGTCGCCCTCGGTGCGCGCGACCACCGAATTGAAGATGCCGATCCCCTGCTCCAATGGCTGATAGATCTGGCCGCCACCCGGCGCATCGTCGAACGACCGCTGCTTCACATCGCCCACGACGCCCACCACGGTCACCCACACGTCCGGCGGCCCGAAGATCTTCACGCGCCGCCCGACCGCATTCTCGTCCGGCCAAGCGGCGCGGGCGAATCCCTCGCTGACGATCGCCACCGGCGGCGCATCCACGCGGTCGCGCGCGTCGAAGTCGCGGCCCGCGCGCAACGGGATGCCCATGGTGCGGAAATAGCCGTCGGCCACGACGTTCTGCAGTGCGGTCGGCGGCGTAGTCGACGGCCCCTTCCCATCCACCTCGAACGTCACGAGTCCGAAATTCCCACTGAGCGGCACGGCCTGCACCGAGAGAGGCGTCCTTCACGCCCGGCACCGCGCGGATCGCCGCCAGCGCGCGCGACATGAACAGATTGATCTTCGCCGGCGAATCGTACTTGGTGCTCGGCAGCCGGAACTCGCCGGTGATCACATTGCGCGCGTCGAATCCAGCATCAACACGACTCGAGTCGCCATCAAGCTGCGCGTGAGGAGGCCGGCACCGGCGAGCGAGACGACGCAGAGGGCCAGCTGCGCGGCGACGAGCAAGTCGCGGGAATGAAAACGGCGGGCTGTCGGCTGTGGGCTGTTGCCGGCGGAACCGAAACCTGAACGGAGGTTCGCGCGCGAGGCGTACAGCGCCGGCGCGAGACCGAACAAGAATGCCGCTGCCGACGGTCACAAGGATCGAGAACGTGAGCACGCCCGTGTCGAGGCCGACATCGGCGTAGCCCGGCGATCCGCTCGGGAATTCCGGCCACGAGTGCGCGCATCGCCCACACGCCGATCAGTACGCCGAGCGCGCCGCCCACGAGCGAGAGCAGCAGGCTCTCGGTGAGCAGCTGCCGCACGATGCGCCAGCGCCCGGCGCCGAGCGCGGCGCGCAGCGACATTCTTTCTCGCGCGCGGCGGCGCGCGCGAGTGCAGGTTCGCGACGTTCGCGCACGCAATGATCAGCACCACCGCGACGAATGCGAACACGGTGATGAGCACCGGCTGGATCGATCCCACGACCTCCTGCTTGCAGCGGGACGATGATCACGCCCTGGCCGGCATCGCTCGTGGGATATTCCTTCGCGAGGCCCGCGACCACGCCGCTGAGCTCCGCTTGCGCTTGCGCGAGCGACACGCCCCGCTTCGAGCCGCGCCGACGCTCCATACGCGGAAGAGATTCCCCGTGGGATCGACGCGTGTCGTCAGGCTCGCGCCCGGCGCCGAAAGTCACCGGCAGCCAGACATCATCGGCGCCACCCATCGGGTCCCGGAAATCCGCCGCGGTCACGCCGATCACCGACATGCGGTTTGCCGTTCAGGATGAGCGTGCGCCCCACGATGTTCGGATCGGAACCGAAGCGAGTCGCCCACACCGCGTGCGACAGCACGGCCACCGCGGCACCATTGCCCTCCTCCTTCCTCGGGCGTGAACAGGCGGCCGCGCTCCGCACGCGCGCCGAGCACGGTAAGCGCGTTCGCGCTCACGAAACTGCCGACGAGACGGTCGGGCGCATCCACGCCCGTGAGATTCACGCTCTGTGAACGCACCATCGACAACTCGTCGAAGCTGCGGCTGCGCGTGCGCCACTCCACGATGTTCGGCAGCGAGACGAGCGTGCGCGGCTCCGTCGGCATCGTTCCCCAGATCACCACGAGACGGTCGGGATCGGGATACGGCATCGCCCGCAGCAGCACCGCGTTCACCACCGAGAACACGGCGGTGTTCGCGCCGATCGCGATCGCCAGCGTGAGCACCGCGGCGACGGTGAACACCAGGTTCCGCCTCAGCGCGCGCGCGGCATACTTGAGGTCCTGCAGCAGCGTTTCCATGTCGCCTCCTATTCGGAACGAAGTGCGACCACGGGATCCACGCGCGCCGCTCGGCGCGCGGGCACGTACATCGCGGCGAGCGCGACAACGGACAACAGCAGCGCAACGGCTCCCATCGTCAGCGGATCGGTGGGCTCCACGTGGAACAGCAGCTTGTCGAGCGCGCGGCTCGCGATCATGCCGCCCACCGCGCCGAGCGCGATCCCGAGCGCCGTGAGCCGCAGCCCGCCGCTCAGTACCATGGCGAGTACTTCGCGCGGCTGAGCGCCGAGCGCCATGCGCACGCCGATCTCGCGCGTGCGCTGCGCTACGCCGAAGCTCAGCACGGCGTACACGCCCACCGCCGCGATGGTCACCGCGAGCACGGCGAAGATGGTGAGCGCGAGCATCGGATCGCGGCGGTCGCTCATCGACCGCGTCACCCAGTGCGTCATCGTGCCACATCCTCCGCGGGCACATTCGGGTCGAGCTCGTGCAGCCCGCGCGCACGGACGCCGCAGAATTCTCCGGCGGCCCCGCGGTGCGCAGCACGAATGTGAGCGAGCCGTAGTTGTACTGCGCGGCCGGGTAATAGATCGTCTCGATAAACGTCCTCGTCGAGGCCGTCGTGGCGCACGTCGCCCACGATGCCAACCACCTCGAGCTGTCGGCGGTGCGCCCATAGTACACCCTGATGCGCTGGCCGATCGGTCGCCGTTCGGGCCACGTCTTCTTGGCGAGCGCCTCGCTCACGACCACGACGCGCGGCGAGCCCTCGCGTCGCTCTCGCTCAGCGCGCGACCCCGGAGCACTGGGATCCGCATCGCCGCGAAGTAGCCGGCGCTCCGCCACGCGCACGGAGGCGCTCGGTCCCATTCCCGGCGCCGGCTCGGGCTGTCCGATCACGACGAAGCCAGTGGCCGCGTTGCCATTCTGAAGCGGCAGGAAGCTCACCGCGCCCACCGCCTGCACTCCGGGCAGCGCGGCGATCGCGTACTCAACGTGCCGAAGAACGCCGCCTGTCGCGCGACATCGGGATACTTGTCGCTGGGCAGCGTCACGTCCAGCGTGAGCACATGCTGCGGGTCGAAGCCGGGGTTCACCTCCGACAGCCGCGCCACCGATCGCACGAGCAGCCCGGATCCGAGCAGCAGCACCACAGCGAGCGACATCTGCGCCACCACGAGTCCGGAGCGGAAGCGCGCCGCGCTCACGCCGCCGGTGGTGCGTGTGCTCGCCCCGTGCAGGTCGGACGCCAACCGCCCCGTGCGCTCGCCGAGCGCCGCCGGCAATCCGATGACGAGTCCCACGAGCACGGTGATGATCGCGGTCACGCCGATCACCCGGCCATCCAGAGCGATCTCATGCAGCCTCGGCACGCCGCTCGGCCCGGAGGCGACGAGCAGGTCCACCGCGTATGACGTGAGCACTGAGTCCGATCGCGCCGCCCGCGAGCGCGAGCATCAGGTTCTCCATGAGCCACTCGCGCGCGATCCGCCAACGCGAGGCGCCGAGCGCCGTGCGCACCGCCACCTCGCGGCGGCGCGACGCCGCACGCGTGAGCATCAGGTTCCCGACGTTCGCGCACGTGATGAGCAGCACGAGCGCCACCGCGCCGAACAGCATGAGAATACTCGCTTGGATCGATCCGACGATCTCATCCGCGAGGCCGACGACGCTCACGCGCCATCCGGTGTCGAACTCCGGATTCTCCTTCTCGAGCTGGCCGCCGATGTCGATCAGCTCCGCCTCCGCCTGCTCACGCGTCACGCCCGGTTTGAACCGCCCCATGCGCCATGGCGTAGCGGCCATGGCGCGCCGCTCCGATCGGTCGCAGCTGGAACGGATCCCAGTACTCCTCATTGGAGAGCGGCCGGAAATTCGCCGGCATCACGCCGACAACGGTGGGATTCCCGCCCGACACCTGGATCGATTGTCCTACGATCTTCGGATCCGCGCCGAAGCGCCGGCGCCAGAGCCCGTCGCTCAGGATCACCACGTTCGGACCGTGTGGCCGCGACTCCGCTTCGTTGAACGTGCGGCCGATCGCCGGTGCAGTACCCAACAGCGCGAAGAGATTCGGCGTGACCGACCGGCCATACACGCGTTCCGGCGAGCCGTTGCCGAGCAGCACCATCTGGCTCCACGTGAACGCCGCCATGTCGCTGAACGACCTGCTCCGCTCCTTCCAGTCGAAATAGTTCTGCGGGCTCACCACGTTGTGCGAGAAGTTCGACGGGACGTTGCGCTCCCAGATCATCACGAGATCGTCGGGCGCGCGATACGGGAGCGGCGTGAGCAGCACCCGGTCCACCACGGTGAAGATCGTGGCGGTCGCGCCAATGCCCAACCCGAGCACGAGCAGAGCCGCGATGGTGAATTGCCGCTGCGTACGGAACTGCCGGAGCGCGTGGCGCACGTCCTGCCAGAACGATTCCATTGGGGTCTCCTAGTCGGTGCGAAGCGCGACCATGGGATCGGTGCGCGATGCGCGTCTCGCCGGGATCCAGCTCGCGATGAGCGCCACACCTGCGAGCAGCGCCCCAATGGAGAGGAACGTCACCGGATCCGCCGCGCTCACGCCCAGCAGCTGGCTGCGCAGCAGCATCGCCACGCCGAACGCGAGCACGCCGCCGGCGCCCAGGCCGATGCCGGCGAGCACCATTCCCTCTCCCACCACGAGCGACAGGATGTCCTGCCGCGCCGCGCCGAGTGCCGTGCGGATCCCCAGCTCACGCGTGCGCTGGCTCACGGAGTACGCGATCACCGAGTAGATGCCCATGCTCGAGAGCAGGAGCGCGAGTCCGCCGAACAGTCCGAGCATGATCGCGCCCAGTTTCATGAAGAACGTCGCCGCTCCCATGTGCTCGGCGAAGGTGCGCACGTCGAGGAAGGGGAGATTCGGATCGATGGATGCGAACGTGCGGCGCACCGTCTCCGTGAGCAGCTTCGGGTCGCCGCTCGTGCGCACGTACATCGTGACCGCCGCGTCGTAGTCCTGCGCGTGCGGCAGGAACAGGAAGGGCAGCGGCGTCTCGCCGAGCTGCTTCTGCTTGGCGGTCGCGACCACGCCGACCACCGTGCGCTTGCCGCCGCCGAAATCGATCCAGCGGCCCATCGCATCCTGCCCCGGCCAATACTTCTTCGCGAACGCCTGGTTCACGATCACGACGCGTGCCGAGCCGGAATCATCCTGCGCGGTGAAATCACGTCCTTGCAGCAGCGGGGTGCCCACGGTCTCGAAGAAGCGCGGCCCCACGCCATCGTTGTTCAGCGACATGTTCTCGTCCTTCTGCGGCGTGTAGCCCTCGATCGTGAGGCTGGACGAGTTGTTCCCGCCGAATCCGAGCGGCACGTTGCCGGAGGTGGTCGCCGACAACACGCCCGGCAGCGCCTGCACGCGATCGAGCATTTGCTGCAGCACCACGCGTCCCGAGCCCGAGTTGTAGCCGGCGAGCAGCAGGTCGGTGGACACGAGCAGCACTTTCTCCGGCTCGCGATATCCCGCGTCCATGCGTTGCGCCGCGTTCAGACTGCGGATGAACAATCCGGCCGCCACGAGCGCGATCACGGAGAGCGAGATCTGTGTGACCACGAGCGTGCCGCGCAGCAGGCCGCGTCCGCGTCCGCCGGCACCCACGCCATCCTTGAGCGACACCACGAGATCGGGCTTGGACGCTTGCATCGCCGGCACCACGCCGAAAAGCAGCGCCGTGCCCACCGTGACGAGCATCGCGAACGCGAGCACGCGCGTGTCGAGCGTCGTATGGAAGCTCACCGGGTACGCGACCGGCGGCATGAGCGCCGGAAGCATGCCACTGCCCCACGAAGCAATGAGGATGCCGAGCCCTCCACCCGCAATCGCGATGATCGCACTTTCCACGAGCAGCTGTCTCACTAACGCCGAGCGCCTAGCGCCTAACGCCAGCCGTATTCCCATCTCCCGCTTCCGCGCCGACGCCCGCGACAACATGAGGTTCGCGACATTCGCGCAGGCGATGAGCAGCACCACCGCCGTGATCCCGAGCACCGCGATGAGCGCCGGCTTGAACATCGCCTGCACGTAGTCCTCGTTCATGGGAAGCAGTTCGCGCCCCATGCCGCGGTCGGCATCGTAGGTGGCCGCCATCTCCTTGCCGATCTTCCGCATCTCGAGCTGCGCCTGCTCGAACGACACGCCCGGCTTGAGCCGCGCGATCGCGTCGTACGATTGCCAGCCGCGCGACGTGTATTGCTGTGGCGAACCGTTCGCGACGCCCACCATGGAGAGCGGCACCCACATGTCGAACGCGAGCGCCGCCGTCTTGCCCGTGAAGAAAGGCGGCATGACGCCCACGATCGTGAACGGATGACTGTTCAGCGTGATCGCCTTGCCGACGATGCCGGAATCGGCGCCGAACTTCCGGCGCCAATAGTTGTACGAGAGCACGACAACCGGATGCCCGCCGAGCGCGCTGTCCTCCGCGGGCAAAAAGCCGCGGCCGAGCATGGCGCGCACGCCCAGCACATTGAAGTAGTTCGCGCTCACGATCTCGCCCCATGCGCGCTCGGCTTGGCCCTCGGTGCGCACGCTCAGCGGCTGGCCGGTGGTGATCGCCGGCCCATCGATGAGCGTGGCACTTTTCGCCACGTCCTGCCAATCGGGGATGGAGAAACTCCACCGCGCGTTGTTCGGCCCGCGCGTGATCACGAGCACGAGCCGGTCGTAATCGCTGACGGCCGGCAGGGGCCGGAGGACGATGCCCTCCAGCCAGGTGTAGATCGTGGTATTGGCACCGATCCCGAGGGCGAGTGTGACGACAGCGACAGCGGTGAAGAGCGGGCTCTTCCGCAGAGCGCGAAAGGCGTAGCGCAGATCCTGCAGAAGCATTCCCATTGTCGCCCTCGGGTGTTACTGCGTCAGACGTTAGCCGTTAGAACTTCCTACGCGTGAGTGCCGGCCGATTGTTCGTCCACAACGCGGCCGTCGAACAGGTCGATCTCGCGATCGGCGTGCTTGGCGTACCGCTGGTCGTGCGTCACCATGCAGATGGTGCTGCCGTTGCGATGCAGCTCGCGGAGCAATTCCATCACGCTCTCGCCGTTCACCGAGTCGAGGTTACCCGTCGGTTCGTCGGCGAGGAGAATGGCAGGGTCGCCGGCCACGGCGCGCGCCACTGCAACGCGCTGCTGCTGACCGCCGGAGAGCTGCGCCGGATAGTGCTTCACGCGGTGCGACATCCCCACCTTCTCGAGCGCGTTCTGCACGCGCTCCTTACGCTCGGCCGCGCTCGTGCCGCGATACGTGAGCGGCAGCTCGACGTTCTCGTACACCGTGAGATCGCCGATCAGGTTGAACGCCTGGAAGATGAAACCGATCTGGCGGTTGCGGACGCGCGCGCGCTCGGCGGGCTCGAGCTTCGCTACCGGTTGGCCTTCGAGCAGGTATTCGCCGCCGGTGGGCGTGTCGAGCAGACCGAGTAGAGAAAGCAGCGTGGTCTTCCCGCAACCCGACGGGCCCGAGATCGCCACGTACTCGCCCTTCATGATCTCCAAATGGACATCCGAGAGCGCGTGCGTCTCTACTTCGTCCGTATAGAAGACCTTCTGGATTCCCTGCAGTCTGATCAAGCCCTGATCGCCAGTCGTTGCCATTGTGCGCTCCGGAGTTATTTGAGGCGTACGCGTTCCACGTTGTCGTACTGAGACATGTCACTCAGAATGACTTTGTCGCCAATGTTCAGGCCCTTCAGGATCTCAACCGTTGTGACCGAACTCTTGCCGAGCTGGACTTGCACGCGGATCGCGGCACTGCCGTTCTCCACGACCTTGAACAGACCCACCATGCCCGTGCCCGAACCGTAGGCGGGGCGGCCGGTGTACATGACGTTCTTGAGCGACGCGATCCTGATCGTGCCGTCCACCGAGAGATCGGGCACCGCGCCCGGGGGCAGCGCGCCTTCCATCTTCACGTCCACCGTGACCGTGCCGTTCACGGAGCTGGGGTCCTTCCGTGAGACATGCCCGTGCACGATACCGTTGCGTGTGTCGATGTCGGCCTCTTGGCCTACGGCGACATCCTTGGCCTGTGTTTCAGGAATTCTGAATGACGGCCTTGAGCGTGCCGGGCTGCACGACCTTGGCGAGCGTCGTGCCTTCCGTGACCCACTGGCCGAGCTGGATCGTGAGGTCTTGCACGATGCCGGCGTCGGGCGCCGTGACCTGCAGCGCATTCACGCGCGAGCGGTCGAGTTCGGCGATCGACTTGAGGCGCTTCACCTGGTCTGTTTGCACGGCGATCTGCGAGTCGACGCTCGACGTCATGAGCGCGAGGCGCTCCTTCTCCACGCGCAGACGCGTCTCGTATTCCTGCGCCGCGGCCTTCTTCTGGTTCGCGTCGAAGGGGGAGATGAGATTCTTCGTGACGAGCGACTCGGCCGCCGCCGCGTCCTGCGTGGCGGCGATGTAATTCGTGCGCGTGGTGGCGACCAGGCCTTCCTGCGCGAGGCGCGCCGCATTCAAGTTCGTGCGCATCGCGAAGAGATCGAATCGCGCCTGGTTGTAGGCTTGATCGGCTTGCAGCGCCTGGATCTCGACGTCGGGATTGGAGAGCGTGAGCAGCACGCCGCCGGCGGGAACGCTCTGGCCGGATTGCGCGATGAGCCGATCGACGCGAGCACTGGCCTGCGCCGTGATGAAGCGGATGTGCTCCGGCGTGAGGTTGCCGGGGCCGCGCACTTCGATCGAGAGATCGCCCTGCTTCACCGAATCGATGAGGAGCGTGGCGATCTCGACAGAGGGCGCGGCGGGCTTGAGCCGGCCGAGTGCTACCGTGACGATGATGAGCGCGAAGATACCACCGCCGATGGCGAGGTACTTCGGGGTCTTCTTCTTGGGGGCGCGAGCGACGTCCAACTGCTTATCCTGGGGCTGAGGGCATGACGGATGTTCACCTCCCTAATGGCAAGACGTGTGCCGTGAACGTTTAGGTTCGGGAATCGGGGGTCGGGAGTCGGGGACGGCTTAGAACGCGGCCTAACGGGTGGTTAGACTCCGCGAGTAGGCCGATGGTTGGCGAGTGAGTGTTCGGAGTGGGGACTGGGTGTCCCACGAGCGGACGGTCGCCGGCTCCGCGCGTATCTCGCACGTGCTCACACGATACGTCTGGTGCGCGAACTCGTTGTACTCATCGAATTGCGCCGGGCTCATCATCATCTGAGATAGGGCCCGTAGCGCATCTTCGTGATGCGGCGCGCATACAGGTGATTCACGCACACCCCGCCGCAGCTCGAGTCCTTGAGGAAGGTGATGACCGAGGTCTGCCACGCGGAGCCGGCCAAGTCATAGGTGTAAAGGGTGCTGTCGGGCGTGAGCGCGCCCAGGCCGTGCTGCAGCGTGGTCATGTTCAGGATCGAGCTCAGCGAGTCGTAGAACGCCGTCGTGATGTCGGTCGTGCTCCAGTAGTGGAGCTTCTGGTGCATGTTGCCTAGGGCATCGGTGTCGGTGGAGTCTGACGTTCTCCCAGAAAAGGCGGACAGGTCTAAACTAGAGTAGGTTCGCTTCTCGGGTCCGCCCTTTTTCTTGGAGGCAGGACGATGAAGCGGTCGAAATTCAGCGAGGAGCAGGTCACCTACGCGCTTCGCCAAGTCGAGAGTGGCACTCCCGTCGGCGATGTGTGCCGGCAGCTTGGGGTGAGCGAGGCGACGTTCTACGTGTGGAAGAAGAAGTATGCGCACTTGGGCGTGAGCGAGCTGCGGCGGTTGCGCCAGCTCGAAGAGGAAAACAATCGCCTCAAGCGGCTCGTCGCCGATCTCACGCTCGACAAGCACATTCTCACGGAGACCCTCCGAAAAAACCGCTAACGCCGACACGCCGTCGGGCGCGAGCGCTCTGGATGCGCGAGACCTTCCAGATCGCGGTGCGCCGGGCGTGTCGGCTCGCGGGGCTCTCACGCAGTGGGTGGTATCGCGCCAGCACGGCGCGCGATCAGTCGGTGCTCCGGATGCGGATTCGCGAGCTGGCGCTGGCGCGACCGCGCTTCGGGTACCTGCGCATTTATGTCCTGTTGCGTCGGGAGGGATGGGTGGTGAACAAGAAGCGCGTGCGGCGGCTGTACCGGCTGGAAGGCTTGCAAGTGCGCTCGCGCGTGCGGCGGCGGAAGCACATGGCGCTGCACCGGGGCCCCGCGCCCGCGCCGACGGGATTGCATCAGCGCTGGAGCATGGATTTCGTGCACGATCAGTTCTTCGATGGCCGCCCCTTTCGCGTGCTCACCGTGGTCGATCAATGGAGTCGTCAGAGTCCGATCCTGGAGGCGGGATGTTCGCTCACCGGCCGCGATGTCGTGGCGGCCCTCGAACGCATCGCCGCGGCCGGCCCGCTGCCCGTCTCGATCACGGTCGATCACGGCACGGAGTTCATGTCGAAGGCGCTCGAAGCGTGGGCCTTCTACCGCGGCGTGCAGCTCGATTTCACGCGGCCCGGAAAGCCGACCGACAACTCCCACATTGAGTCCTTCAACGGACGCTTGCGGGATGAGTGCTTGAACGTGCATCAGTTCCACTCGCTCGCCGACGCGCAGGCCAAGCTCGAGGCGTGGCGCATTGATTACAATCAGCAACGTCCGCACGGCGCGCTCGGCCACCTGACCCCGAGCGAATTCGCCTCTCACGGCCAGGTCGACAGGATCCGAAAAGCGGCCGCACTCTAGCTTCGAACGGCCTCCTTATGGGACCAGCGTCAGAGTCGTTGAAGACGCCGACATCGCTGGTCTTGGTGATGGGGCCCAGGGCGTGGTACTTCATCACCGGCGAGCCGCCGGTGTTGGGTGTCGTGTAGCTGGCGCTCAGGTCCTCCGCGCGCGCACCGCTCGCCAGCCCGACGCCGGTGACCAGGACTGCCTGAACGGGCTCTCCTCGGCCGCAGCGATCGCGGCCGGCATGACGAACTGCGCAACGCGTCCCGTAAGCAATAAGAGCGATCCCGGCGAATCGATGAGTCGCGAGCGGGACAGGAAGGCGACCCATTGCGCCTGTCGCGCCGGGTCGCGGCCAAACGCGTCGCCGAGGGCGAGTGGCACCGTCGTCGGAACCGGCGTGCCTCGGCGATCGAATGTGGCGCGGATCGCCTTGGCGAGCAGCGATCCCTTGAATTCCCTGCTGTTCGCGAGATGGGCCAGGTCGTAGAAATCCTTGAGGCGCGTGTTCGCCTCGCCGAGTGCGACGATCGCATGGAATTTCTCCGCGACGACGGTCTCGGCTGGATACGCGCGCACACGAGGAGCCGGCAAGTCGAGGAGCGCGGGAAATGTGGCGAGACGAGGTGCCGGCGTCACCGCATCACCGAACCCAATGTCGACTTGCAAGGGAATGCGCGCGGTGCCAAGCATCCCGGTGAGCTTTACGCGGATGCCACCATAGGCATTGCGTCCCCGGATGACTGTGGCGACAACGGTGTCGGAAGCGAAGACCAGCCCATCGGCGGCCACGCGGACGCCGCACGCTGCGCGGAAGAGTTTCGCGAGCGCCTCGGGGGACGGATCGCCCGAGCCGAGAAAATCCACATCGCGGGTGGGGCGCGATGCCGCACCGTCCCATAGATAGAAGAGAGCTGCGCCCTTGAGCACGAGCGCCCGGCCCGCTTCGAGCCGACTCAAACGATAGAGCAACCGCTCGACACCGTAGCGGGTGAGTAGGAGCTGCAGGTCCTGGCCGCCCGCGTCGGCGATGTTCTTGAGGCGCTGCCGCACCGACGCCGCGAGGTCGGCCGGCGCGCGGCGCTTCATTCGGCTTGGCCTGCGGCACTAGCTGTCCTCGTTCGCCGCGACGGCCTCGAGGTACGGCCTCATGACGCGCGACACGCGACAGATCGTGGCGCATCGCGACAGCTCGTCCATGCTGAATCGCCGCGCTCGCCAGCCGTCGCGCAGCGCCTCCACTGCCACGTCCGTGCCGATCTTATGCCGATACTTGAAGCAGTCGGCCACTGTTTTCGCGGCGCTGTAGACTCGAACCGTGACGCCATCGATCACGTGCTTCTCGACGCCAGCGAGTCGCGCTTTGCCGGAGAAGCGCACGATGCGAAGCGGGAGATCACGTACGACGGGCGCGCGCGCCGTGCGGTCGATGGCGAGCCAGACGTCTGGCGGGTTCTGCGTGGTGAGGTCGTGGAAACGCAGCGCGGAGAGCAGGCAGACGACGGCGCGGGGGACGCGAAGGCTGGCGAGCGCCAGCGATTCTCGCTCGGTGAACTCCGTGTCGGCGGCCGCATAGAGGCCGCGTCCGCGTCGCTGGATGGCTCCGTCGGCAACAAGGCGGCGAAGCGTCTCGCGCGAGAGCCCGTGTTTCTGGAGATCGCGCGAGCGGAGCAGGGCGCGTTCGCGCGCCAGCGCGAGGAGGCGAGCCCGCGCGGAAGGCCGTGGTTTGCCAGTATGACGTTTTGTAGGCATAAATAATTATATGACTACCTTACGTCACATGCAATACTGGAGCCCTTGCCACGGTGGCGCACGGAACCCGCCTTACTAGACGCGACACTCCGCTATCGCGCGGGGGAGAGACTCTCCGTCGTGCAACGACGGGTCATCGAGGAATCGATCGAGCCTGCGAAAGTCAGGAGAGAGTCGTGAGAGTCCAGCCGATAAATTCCGGCAGCGCGAAAAATGGTGTCACTGGGCAGGCGTTGTCTCCTTCTCGCCTCCTCGAGTGCGCGAGCCGCATTCGTGTCGGTAGCAAGTGCGGAGTAGAGGACCAATGAGTCGCCGAGGATGGCGAAGCAGCTGCTGATTCGATAGGCCGGCGAATGCGTCACAGGGACGCCTCCAAAGGATTCACTCGCCAGCGCAGCCCAGATCGATCTTGCCGCACCTCGCGAATCGACGACGAGCAGAACATAGGCTGTCTGATAAAGACCAGTCCCGTGTTCAGCCTCGACTTGAGTGACCAACACCGATACTCCGGACAAGCGCCGAGCGCCATACCACTGAATCTCAGGCGAGCCGCTGACCGTCCCGAATAGGGTGTCCAGCGCCCGGGATGAGGCAAGACTATCGCGCACATGGTTAGCCGCAGACTGCTGATTTTCGCGGCTCTGGTCCGCCGGCCGTCCTCGCGGAATGTGCGGCCCATCGCATGCAGCCGCCGCAACGGCTCCCGCGAGAAGCGCGGTCCTAAGAGACTGCAGCACCCGACCCACCTTCACTGTATCGGGCCCCAGAAAATGTTGTTGTGGGCCTTATCGTTCTGATAGCCCGTAGGATTCTTCACTTCGGCCTTTCCTTTGTCGATCGCCTTCTGACCCCAAGATGTATTGGGAATGTGATCTTGGAAGAAAAAGAGCGCTCCGTCGGTCGTATCGCCCTCGTTCCCTTGGAAGTGTGCCTCGGCACTAGCAGCGGCGGCTTCATATTGCTCCGCCGAAAATTGGCCATTCGTCTTTCCGCTGGTAGGATACGAAACGGCGGCCTTGTATGCCTTTGTACCCGTGCCTGCAAACTGAGTTGGCTCTGCGATTACCGCGCTGACGGTCCCGGCGTCACCGGTTTTTCCATGAAGTGTTTTCCCTTTGATAGCCCACTTCCCTCCAGTAGCACGATTCATGATTACGCTCGCGACGGCGTCATAGCCCGCCTTGCCGTGTGAATTATCCTCCCCGAGCAATATCGCGATCATCGCGCATGGCGCGGTCGGGGCTTGAACAACGCCTTTGCACAAACCGAATGGATCGCCAAAACTCACCTGATCTCCACCCCCAAACCCATACGCACTTAAGCCCCCGCCCAGCCCGATCGGATCCACCTGCGTGAACCGCCCACTCGCGGGATCGTAGTACCGGTTTCGCTTATAGATCAGCCCACTCCCGTCCTGTTGCGTGTCGATGATGTTCCCGCCCCACGCGATGGGCCCACCATACTCCGGGTCCGTCGGCGCCGGCTCGAACATCGGCCCCTCGGTCCGCCCCGGCCACGCGAAGTCCGTGCAGAACGAACTCCCGCTCACACACACCCCATCCACCGCCCGCCCGCGCCAGCTGTACTCGGGCACCACCACATCATCGTAGCCCCCGCGGTAGATGTCCAGCGGATGATCGAGCCCGCCGCCCAGGGTGTACAGCACGATCCCTTCCAAGTTGCTGTGCAGGTACCCGCACCCGTTGTCGCAGTCCATCTGCGCCGCCGTCGCCGTCTCGCCGCCGTCGGCCCGCACCTCGGCTAATACTTGGTCGCCGTCCCACACCGCGCGCTCCACCGTACTCAGGCAGCCGGAGGGACGGTTCACCGTCTCGCAGAACTGGTCGGGCCGCACGAGGCGCTTCCACACCCGCCGGCCCAGCGCATCCATCCGGTACTCCTCGCGCTCCTCGTAGGTGCTCACGCCCTACGTCAGGTGCGTGAACTCGTTGTACTCATCGAAGTGCGTCGTGCTCATCATCATCTTGAGGTCGGGCCCGTAGCGCATCTTCGTGATCCTGCGGGCATACAAATGGTTCACGCAGACCCCGCCGCAGCTCGAGTCCTTGAGGAAGGTGATGACGGAGGTCTGCCACGCCGAGCCCGCCAAGTCATACGTATAGAGCGTGCTGTCGGGCGTGAGCGCGCCCAGACCGTGCTGCAGCGTGGTCATGTTCAAGATCGAGCTCAGCGAATCGTAGAACGCCGTCGTGACGTCGGTCGTGCTCCAGTAGTGGAGCTTCTGGTGCATGTTGCCCAAGGCGTCAGTGTCGGTGGAGTCGTTGAAGACGCCGACATCGCTGGTCTTGGTGATGGGGCCCAGGGCGTGGTACTTCATCACGGGCGTGCCGCTGGTGTTGGGCGTCGAGTAGCTGGCGCTCAGGATCGTGCTGCGCTGGCTGAAGCTGACCGTGTCCGTGGCGAGCTGGCTGCCCGAGCGCAGCATTGTTTGCCGCGTGATGCGGGATTCGTTGTCGTAGGTGCGGCTCGTGATCAGGGGACTCGCCGACTCGGCGAGACCGGTGTCAGTCGCCAGTCGCATCGCGTTGTCGTACGCGAAGGCGAAGCGGTGGCCGTTGGGGTCCGTCACGCTCGTGAGCACGCCGGTGAGGGCGTCGTACGCGTAGGCCGCGCTGTCGTGCCCCGACGCCGCGAGCGCGCTCGGATATTTCATCCAGGTGCGGCGGCCCTCCAAGTCATAGCCGTACCGGATGCCGTAGACCTTCGGATACGTGGGGTCGCTCGCGACGCTCGCGCGCACGCGCTCGGTGTCGGCCGCGAGGGTGCCGTTCACGTTCCAGGCGCGCGACACGCGCGCGTAGAGATTGTTCGCCTGCACCATGTTGCCGGCCACGTCGTATACGAAGGTCTGCGTGTCCACGGGCGTCGAACTGCCGAACGTATAGTTGGCGAGCCCACCCAAGCTCATCGAAGGCAGGATCTTCATGATGGGCCGATTCAGCGCGTCGTACGTGGTCGTGATGCCGGGGGAACTCCGCGGCCTCCACACCGTGAGATTCCCCGCGGCGTCATTTTCTAATCTTGGGGTAACAAACCGGCCGCCGCCGCTCCTACGGAGTTCGGTTCGCCGAGTCGGCCGAGGCGCGCAGTCGCGCGACGGTTGTCTGTCCGGTCCACGTCACGCCGCTGTCGAGGTCGTCGAGCACGCCGAAGTAGACGCCCACGCCACGCGGGTCGCCGCATACTTGCCAACGGCCCGACCCGGCGTCGCGAAGCAGCGTCCAGGTGGCGTCACCAACGCGCGTGATCTGCCGAACGACCACGCTGTCGTTCTTGGCGTTCGCGACCCGCTCGCCAACGGACACGATCTGCGTGTGGACCACCGCGGTGTCGTGCAGCAGCTGCGAAGCGGTGATCTTGAATTTCGCGGGGAACACGAGCACGTCGCTCTCATATTCCTGATCGCAGTTCGGTGCCTCGGAGAAGAGCGAGTCCGATGGATCCTCCGCCGAGGATGGCGCGACGGCGCGAAGGATCGCTGAGACGACTTCCTCGGGCGACTTTGGCGTCGGCTGCGGTTTGGCTTGTCGCGCTGCGTCGCGCCCGCAGGCGATGCCGGCGGAGAGCAGGACAGCGGCGACGGCAGCGAGCCGGACGTTCACCGGAACCCCTGCTTCTTCTCGCCCGCGCGGTGCGGCCTGATCGCGAATGCACTCCACATGTC
This sequence comes from uncultured Gemmatimonadaceae bacterium, assembly GCA_963737845.1. Taxonomy (GTDB): domain Bacteria; phylum Gemmatimonadota; class Gemmatimonadetes; order Gemmatimonadales; family Gemmatimonadaceae; genus DATKOH01. Next base: position 21,193 of record CAVTUD010000008.1, read on the forward strand.
ATTCACCGAGATGAGCGTGATCCACTTCATTTCGAATGGCTTCAGCGCGTCCCACCCCTGATCGCGCGTGAGATCGGTTTGGATCTTGGAGCCGCCCTTCGGGAATGAGAGCCATAAGATGCTCTCCGGCTTGAGCGCCTTCACGGCGCCCGGCACCAGCCGGCACAGCTCAGCTTCATTGCGCGCGAAGAGTTGGATCCAGTCGAACTCTCCGGTGAGTTTCGCCGCGATCTTCGCGCCGGCCGGCAGTGGACTCAGTTCCTTCGCGTACCCCTTCGGCGCGTTGACTAACGCGGCGCGATGCCCTGGCTTCAGCTTCATCTTCACAGCCAGCTTGGAGACGGGCATCCTGATCCTCACACTTTACTATAGTAGCACCAAGAAACCGAAGACACTCCGAAGCTCATTAAAATTTTCGCGGTCGAGTCCCCTGCGCGCTCGAATCTCCTCGACGCCAATCAGGATCAAAAAAACCTCTCGACAGGATTAACATGATTCACATGATGGGAGCCGCGCGCCCATGTATTCAGCACTTCAATCATGTAAATCATGTTAATCATGTCAAAGTCTCTTGCCCTCCCTACTTGCTACTCGCGTCCGGCGCGCGCGCGATGATCACGCCGTCGCCCACATCCAGTCCCGACACCTTCCCGTCGGTGCCTAGCACGAACGTCACCAGCTGCGTACCGAGCCAGCGCTTCGTGTACTTCATCTCGAAGGTGTCGTAGTTCCAGTGCTCCATCGTGGCGCTGGTGAACGGATCGTCTTCCCACAACTTGCCGTCCTTCAGCTTGATCACGGTGGTGCCGTACAACTCATCCTTGTACGTACCCGCGTACGCCGCGAGCGGCAGCGTGGGCTTGGTGCCCATCACGCGCTTCTTCGCCTCGGCCGCCACGGCTTCCGCACGACGCGCGCGCGCCGCGTCGTACATTCTTCTTCATTTCGGCGCTCCAGTCGTGCGTGCCGCCGCCAATGTATCGGTCGAACACGGTGTACATGAGCGCGTGACGCAGCTCGGCATGATCGAGATTCTCGAAGATCACGACGCCAAGCTTGCGGCTGGGGATGAGTCCCACGATCGCGACGAATCCGTCGATGCTGCCGGTGTGGAACACCACCGCCTCGCCCCGATAATCCTCGAGGAACCAGCCGAGTCCGTACGCGGTGTAGTTGGGATGCGTGAGGCGCGCGGTGGGATAGAACTCATCGGGGCCGACGATCTGCTGCAGCTGCCAGAGTTCGGCGAAGTTCGCGGCGGTGAGCATGCGCTTGCCGCCGATGCGCGTGCTGTCGAGCAGGAAGCGCAGCCACTTGGTCATGTCGGAGACGTTCGAATACATTGCGCCGGCGGGACCGATGTTGTCCGTTTGATAGCGGTCGATCGCGCGCACCGTGTCGTCGATGCGGAAGTGCGGCGTGGCGACGTTCTTGAAGTCGACCGCGGCCTGCGTGTTCGTGACCGTCTCGTTCATGCCGAGCGGCGTGAAGATGTCTCTCTTGAACATCGCCTCCCAATCCTGCTTGGCGGCGAGCGCGGCGATGAACACGGCGGCGGCGTAGGTCTCGTTCTGGTACTGGAAATGTTCGCGGAAGGAGTACGTGGGCTTCACGAGGCGCAGCTTCTTCGCGATCTCGTTGAAATCGTACGACGTGCCGTACCAGAGATAGCCCGCCTCCGGGCAGGCCGCTGCGGTGCGTGAGCAGATCGCGCTCGGTGAGCTCGGACGTCACGTAGGGCGACATGAGCTGCAGCTGCGGCATCCGGTCGGCGACGCGCGTGTCCAGCGAGAGTTTGCCGCTGTCCACCATGAGCATCGCCGCGTACGAGCCGAAGGCTTTCGTGGTGGAGGCGTTCGCGAACAGCGTGTGGATGTTCACGGAATCGTGTCCGCCCACCGTCTTCACGCCGTAGCCCTTGATGAAGGTGACGGAGTCATCCTTCACGACGGCGATCTCCATGCCGGGGACGTCCCAGTCCTTCATCCCTTTCGCGACATAGGCATCGAAGCCCGCGAGCGGATCGGCTTTCTTGGCCGGCGCCTGCGCCTCGAGCGCGGTGACCGTTGCGAGGAGAGCGAGCATGGAGAGGGCGCGAAGATCACGAGTCATCCGATACCTGATTTGATAGGTTCATGCAGCCGGCTTTCCGGACCCCGAAAATGGCTCGTGTGCATCATAACGGCAACATCCGCACCGAGCGCCCGTCGCGCTCGCGATCGCACGACCGGCATCAAGGTTGAAGTTTCGACCGGATCAACCGGATGATCCGGATCGATCGGATACGCCCGTGTTGCGAGCGATTCTCACGGTGCAGAGTCGAGTTCTTGTTTTGTTGTTAACAACAACGCAACAGAGCTGACTGCGCGCGTTGCACCGCTCTGCGTCGCGGAGGTATCCGATCGATCCGGATCATCCGGTTGATCCGGTCGAAACCTCTACCTTGATGCCATTCGTCGCGCGATGAGATCACGAGAACTGCTTTCGACGCGGATCAGGCGGAATCAGCGGATGATGCGGATCGCTCCGGGAGCGGTGAGGGCTCCCGGAGCGAAGTCAGGCTTTTTTCTTGTTGTTAACAACAAAAACAGGATCTCGACCATTCGCGCGGAGCGCCCTCCGTAACGGGAGCCATCCGCGAATTCCGCTGATTCCGCCTGATCCGCGTCGAAAGCAGCTGTCGTGATCTCGATTACGCCTCCGCCATCACCTCGTCGGTGTTCTTGGCCGACTCCGAGATGATGCGCTGCGTCTCGTCGCCCGGGGCCTCTTCGTAGCCGCGGAATTTTCGCGTGAACGTCGCGCGGCCGTGCGTCATCGAACTCAGGTCGGTCGCGTACAAATGCAGCGACGCACGAGGAATCACGGCGCGCACGAGGGTGCCGCGGTTGTCCGCGAGCGTGTCGCTGCCCAAAATGTGCCCGCGGCGCGCGGAGATGTCGCCCATCACGTCGCCCAGACAATCGCCCGGCGTGCTGATCTCGAGTTCGTCCAGCGGCTCGAGCAATACCGGTTTGCACTTGGGGGCCACCGCCTTGAACGCGAGAATCCCCGCCATTCTTGAAGCTCATCTCGTTCGAATCCACCGAGTGGTACGATCCGTCGAAACACTCCACGGTGAAGTCCACCAACGGATATCCCGCGAGGATCCCGCGCGCCGAGGCTTCCTGGATGCCGCGGTCCACGGCCGGGATGAACTTGTTCGGGATCGCGCCGCCAACGATCTCATCCTTGAACACGTAGCCCTCGCCGCGCGGCAGCGGCGCGAAGCGCACCCAGCAGTCGCCGAACTGTCCGCGTCCACCGGACTGTTTCTTGTGGCGCCCCTGCCCTTCGCCCTTGCCGCGGATGGTCTCGCGGTACGCGATGCGCGGCTTCGTGAGTTCGCCGGTGACACCGAATTTCCGGTGCAGCTTGGCCATGTTCACTTCGAGATGCCGCTCGCCCAATCCTGAGACGATCGTCTCGTGCGTCTCGGGATCGTAGTGCATCTCGAAAGTGGGATCCTCATCGTGCAGCCGGTGCAAGCCGGCCTGCAACTTCTCTTCATCGTTGCGCGCCGACGCGTGCACCGCGAACTCCACGAGCGGCTCCGGGAATTTCGCGGGCGGCAGGCGCACGGGATGTTCCTTCGTGCTCAGCGTGTCGTTCGTGTGCGTGTTCTTGAGCTTGGCCACGCAGCCAATGTCGCCGGCGTGCAGTTTGGTCACCTCGGCCCGGTCCTTCCCCTGCGCCACGGCAATGTGGCCGAGTTTCTCGACGCCGTTGCGCGTCGCGTTGAACACTTCGGCGCCGTTCACCACCACGCCGGAGAGGATGCGGAAGAACGATACATTGCCCACGTGCGGCTCCGATTGCGTCTTGAACACCCACGCGGCGAAGGGTGCGTCGTCCTTGGCGTGGATCTCCACCGTCTTGTCGCCCTCGGCGCCCTTCAGCGCGTGGAGCTCTTCCATCTCGAACGCGCTGGGCATGAGTTCCACGATCTTCGTGAGCAGCGCGCGCGTGCCGAAGGTCTGCTCGGCGCTCACGCAGAAGAGCGGGAAGAGTTCGCCGCGCTTCATGCCTTCCTTCATGGCGGCGATCGCTTCATCGCGGCCGATCTCCTTGCCTTCGAGGTAACGCTCGAGCATCGCGTCGTCCGTGCTCGCGATCGTCTCGATGAGCTGCTCGTAGTATTTGTCGAACATCGCCTGCTGGTCGGCGGGGACGTCCGTCTCGTCGTACTCGCCGGCCTTCGTGCCCTTCTTATAGAGGTGCGCCTTTCGCGAGAAGAGATTCAGTATGCCGCGGAAAGTGGAACCCTCGCCGATCGGCACCTCCACCGGGATGACGTTCGGTGTGAGGCGCGCCTTGATGCTCTCGTACGCGTGGTCGAACGACGCGTGCTCCTTGTCGAGCAGGGAGACCACGAAGAGCACCGGATCCTTCCGGGCCACCGCTTCGCGGAACATTGTCTCCGTGCCCACCTCGACGCCGGCGGTGGCGCTCACCACCACCAGCGCGCCATCGGCGGCCGCGAGGCCCGCGATCGCATTGCCCGCGAAGTCGGCGTAGCCCGGCGCGTCGATGAGATTGATCTTGCTGTCCATCCACTCGGCGTAGGCGCAGCCGAGGTTGATCGAATATTTGCGCTCGATCTCTTCCGGGGTGAAATCCGTGAGGGCCGATCCCTCTTTGATCGTGCCGTGCCGCTTGGAGGCGCCGGAAACGAAAGCGAGCGCATCGACCAATGTGGTCTTCCCGCTCGCACCATGTCCGACGACCGCGACGTTGCGGATCTCCCGGCTGCCGAATTCTTTCATGGTCAGTGCTCTCGGCGGATTGTGTTTTTTTATCGTACTTCGGGGTGGAACGGAGGGCAAGGGCTTCAACCACAGACTTAGACGTTAGACTGAGACGTTAAGCTGCCGTGGCCCCTTTGTAACATCGGCTACAGTCTGTCATCTTCTTACGGCGTAGTTCGGCGAAACCTTCAGCCAGAGGAACATGAGGCTCTCATCTTCGGTCATCTTCGGTATTGCGCTCGCCTTAATCGCGGGTGCGGCGGGGGCGCAGGAGGCGCCGTACACATTCACCGTGGCGCCGTACGTCATGTTCACGGGCATGACCGGCACCGTGGCGATCGAGGAATTCCCGGCGGCGAGCGTCAATCGGTCGTCGCCCGGGCCGTTCAAGGATCTTCATGCGGGGGGCGGCGTGCTCTTCGAGGTGCGTACTGGGGCGTGGTCGTTCGCGATGAACGCGAGCTACGTGTCGCTCAAGCAGACCATTGAGCCGTACCCATTGGTGAACAATGGCGACCAGACTCTGGACGGGACGATGACCACCACGCAGACCATGTTCGACGCGTATCTCTTCCGTCGCCTTTCCAAGGCGTGGGAGGTGACGCTGGGCGTCAACGGGCATCGCGTGGGCACGGTTTTGAACGGCACGTTCAGCGAGGTCGAAGGCGATCTGGTCACATTGGAGGACGTGAGCGAGAACTATCCGCATGCGTGGCTCACGCCGGTCGTGGGCGCGCGCTGGACGCCGGTGGACGGCGCGCGGTGGCATGTGATCGTGTTCGGCGACGTGGGCGGCGTGAGCAACAACAATTGGACGTGGCAACTATTGCCGGCGGCGGGCTATCACCTCAATAGCACGGTCGAGGTGTCGGCGCAGTACAGAGTGTTGTACACTGAATTCCTCGCCGGCGCGCCGCCGACGCCGACGACGCATGATGAGGGGTACTTGCAATACAGAACTACTACGTATGGGCCGCAGCTTTCCGTGGTACTTCATTTCTGAGTCGGTACTGCAGACTTAGACGTTAGACTTAGACGTTGGACTGCTCTCTCGGTGAGGTTCGCATGCCATACAGCAATCGCGTCTTCTTAGTGGCTGCACTCATCGCCGCTTCAACGCCGGTGGCGGCGCAGGGGACTCGGTATGCGTTGGCGCCGGCGGTGGGTGAGTGGGCGCCGGCGGCGGATTCGGATCATTGGCAGTGGACCGTTGCGCCGTATCTGCTCATGCCCACCATGCAGGGGACCACGGGGATCGGGAACATGCCGCTGCTGCATGTGGACGCGAGCGCGAACGACATCTTCTCGCACCTGCACTTCGGCGCGATGCTCTACGTGCAGGCGCGGAAGGGGCAGTGGTCGTTCGTGATCGACCAGATCTACATGGATCTGAATCAGCCCACGGATCCGGGCACGCTCTGGGTGACCGGCTCCGTGACGATGAAGCAGTACGCGGGCGAGGGATTCATCCTCAAGGAGCTGAGCCACGGCTTCGAGGTGGCCGCAGGGATCCTGATGAACAGCATCCAGGCGCATGGCGAGATCGAACTGCTCACGCCGGGCCCCACGCCGCGCGAGGCCACCAAGAGCAAGACCTGGGCGCTGCCGGTGCTCGGCTTCCGCTGGACGCCGGTGGATGCCGAGAAGTGGCACGTGCTGTTGTTCGCCGATATCGGCGCGACGAGCGGGAATAATTGGACGTATCAGGTGATGCCGTCGGTGGGGTATCGGTTCTCGAAGTTGTTCGAGACTTCGGTTCAGTATCGGTGGTTGGGACTGACGTATAGTTCTGGGAGTGGATCGGATACGTTCATTTACGACATGAATATCTTTGGGCCGGAGATTGCGTTTGGGTTTCACTTCTGAGTCGTAACTACAGACTGAGACTATAGACTGGGACTTTAGAAGGCGGTACGACACGCGCTCGAATGGTGGCGGGAGACTCACTGTCTTCCGTCATCTTTCGCATTATGGACAACGATTCCGCGAGGCGCGGACACCGGGCGCTGATTGTTTGGCAGCGTTCCATGGAGCTCGCGCGCGAAGCGCATCGGCTCGCGCGGCGCCTTCCGAAGGATGAGCGCTTCGCGCTCGCCAATCAGATCAGGAGGGCCGCGTCATCGATTCCGGCTAATATTGCCGAGGGAAACGGGCAGCTGTATCGCCGAGCCTTCACGCGGCACTTATCGATCGCGCGCGGTTCTCTCATGGAACTCGACACGCACTTGGAGCTCGCCATGATGAACGGCTACCTCACTGCGAGAGATATCGCGCCGGCGCTTGCCCTGATCGGCCATGTCGCGCGGCTCTTAGGCGGCCTCACGAAATCCCTCGCCTCCCCACCACTCCCGCCTTCTAAAGTCCAAGTCTAAAGTCTCAGTCTGCAGTTACGACTCGAGCAGTGATTTCGCCACAGTGACAATCGCCCCCGGCTCAAACCCAAAATGCTTCTCCAACTCTTTAAGCGGCGCCGATGCTCCAAACGTCTTCATCCCGATCATCCTTCCGCCGTCGCCCACATAACGCTCCCATCCCATCGTTGACGCCTGCTCGATAGAAACCCTCGCGCGTACCGCCCTCGGCAGCACCTGCTCGCGATATTCAGGCGTCTGATGATCGAACAGTTCCCAGCTCGGCATCGAGACGACGCGCGATCTTGATGCCGGCGGCGTCGAGCTGCTCATGCGCCTGCGTCGCGAGCACCACTTCGCTCCCGGTGGCGATAAGGATCACATCGGGCTTCCCGCCCGGCGCATCGGCCAGTACGTAGGCACCCTTCGCGACGCCGGCAGCGCTCGCGTACTTCGCGCGGTCCAGGGTGGGCAGCGGCTGGCGGCTCAGCGCGAGCACGGCCGGCTCGTGCCGCAGGCCCATGATGACGCGATACGCTTCGACCACTTCATTCGCATCCGCCGGCCGGAATACGATGATGCCCGGCATCGCGCGCAGCGACGCCAAATGCTCCACCGGCTGATGCGTGGGGCCGTCCTCGCCATCGCTCATCGCTTCGTGCGTGAACACCCAGATCACGGGCAATTCCATGAGCGCCGACAATCTAATCGTAGGCCGGCAGTAATCGCTGAAGATGAAGAAGGTCGCGCCGAACGGACGCAGCTTGGTGAGCGACATGCCATTCAGCGCCGCGCCCATCGCGTGCTCGCGGATGCCGAAATGGAAATTCCGTCCCTGCGGCGTCGCGGGCTCCTGATCGCCGGCGCCTTCGAACAGCAACGTGGTCTTGTTGGATGATCCAAGTCGGCGGATCCGCCGAGCAGCCACGGGATGTTCTGCGCGAGCACGTTGAGCACCTTGCCGCTCGCGTCACGGCCGGCGATGCCCTTCGCATCCGCAGGGAATACGGGAAGGTTCTTGTCCCAGCCGGCCGGCAGCTCGCGCCGCTGCATCTGGTCGATCTCGTCCGCCAGCGCGGGGAATTTCGCGCGGTACTGCGCGAACAGCGCCTTCCACGCCGCGTTCGCCGCCGCGCCACGCGCGCCGACGCCGTTCGCGAAATCCTCGCGCACGCCATCGGGTACGAGGAATTTCGCGTCCTCGGGCCATCCGTATGCGCGCTTGGTGAGCTTCACCTCTTCCTCGCCCAGCGGCTCACCATGCGCCGCGGCGGTGTCCTGCTTGTTCGGCGAACCGTACCCGATGTGGCTGTCGAGTATGATGATGGTGGGACGGCCGACGGTCTTCTTGAACGTCGCGATCGCGTTCTGGATGAGGCCGAGGTCGTTCGCATCGCCCACGCGCAGCACGTTCCACCCGTAGCCCATGAAGCGCGCGGCCACATCCTCGGTGAACGTGATGTTGGTGTTGCCTTCGATGGTGATGTGATTGTTGTCGTAGATCCAACACAGATTATCGAGCGCGAGATGTCCCGCGAGACTCGCCGCCTCGGAGCCGACGCCCTCCATGAGGCAACCGTCGCCGCACACCGCGAAGATATCGTAGTCGAAGATGTCGAAGCCCGGCCGGTCGTAGCGCGCGGCCAGCCAACGCTCCGCGATCGCCATGCCGACGCTCGTCGCGATCCCCTGCCCCAGCGGGCCGCTCGTCGTCTCCACGCCGGAAGTGAACCGATACTCGGGGTGACCCGGCGCCTTGCTGCCCAGCTGGCGGAAATGCTTGATGTCCTCGAGCGACACGGCGGGATCGCCGAGCCGTTCGTACTCCGCGTTCACCGCGCGCGTGCCGGTGAGATGCAGCACGCTCCAGAGCAGCATGCTCGCGTGACCGTTCGAGAGTACGAAGCGGTCGCGGTTGGGCCAGATGGGATCCGCCGGATCGAAGCGCATCACGCGGTTCCACAGCGTGTACACCAGCGGCGCGAGCGCCATGGGCGTGCCGGGATGACCCGACTTCGCCTGCTGCACCGCATCGATGGAGAGAGTGCGGATGGTATTGATGGAGATCTGCGAGATATCGGTGTTCGCCACGGTATTCACTTGGGTAAATGCTTGGCTTCCAACTTCGCGACCTTTGCCAGGCGCCGCAGATGACGCTCGGCGCTGCTGAATTGCGAGGCCAGGAAGTTCTGCACGAGGTCCCATGCGAGCTCGACGCCTTCCGTGCGCGCGCCGAGACAGATGATGTTCATGTGATCGTCCTCCACGCCCTGTCGCGCGGAGAAGTGGTCGGCGATGAGCGCGGCGTGCACGCCCGGCACCTTGTTGGCGCAGACGCTGGCGCCGACGCCGCTGCCGCAGCACGCGATGCCGCGCTCCACCTGTCCGGCGGCCACAGCGTTCGCGAGCGGCACGACGAAGTCGGGATAGTCGTCGCCATCGTTCAACGCGTGGGCGCCGAAGTCCACCACTTCGTGTTTCGCCTCGCGGAGCCGCACGACGAGCGCTTCTTTCAGCGGGAATCCGCCGTGATCCGTGGCGATGCCGATCTTCATGGTGCCCTCAGTACGAGTGATCGGTAAGCACGACCTTTCCGCGGAACACATAGTAGATCGACGCCGTGTACGTGAGCACGATCGGCACACCAATGGCGGCCACTACGAGCATGAACTTGAGCGACGGCGCGGTGGAGGCGCCGTTCACGATGTTGAGACTGTTCGCCGGCTCGGGCCATGAGAAGACAAGATTGGGATAGATCGCGGCGCCGAACAGCATCATGAGAGTAACGATCGTCCCGGCGGAGCTGATGAACGCGAGGCCGTATCGCTCGCGCTTCACGAGTCGCACAATGTTGAACGTGATGGCTACGGACACGATGAAGATGGCGCCGAGCGCCGGCAGGCGTGACTGGAGCGCCTCGTGCACCATGGGCCGTTCGAGGAGCGTGACGACGTTCAGAATGGCGAACAGCACGAGGAAGGTGGGGATCGTGCGCTTGGTCCAGGCGGCGAGACGCCGCTGGAGCGTGCCCTCGGTCTTGAGCAAAAGATAGAGATTCGCGTGCATCGCGAAGAGCGCGAGCCCCGTGACGGCCACGAGCAGCGTGTACGGTTTGATCGAGATGCAGGAAGTCGCCGTGGAATTCGTGGCGCACATCCAACGGGATGCCCCACACGAGATTCCCGATCGCGACTCCAATGACCAGCGCGCCCGAGATGCTGGCCACCGCGAACACCGTGTCCCACGTCGCGCGCCAGCGCGCGCCGGGATATTGCCCGCGGAACTCAATGGCCGCCGCGCGGAAGATGAGCGCGGTGAGCAGCAGCATGAACGCGTCGTAGAAGCCCGAGAACACGGTGGCGTACACGTTCGGGAACGCCGCGAAGAGCGCGCCGCCGCCCGTCACGAGCCACACTTCGTTGCCGTTCCACACCGGACCGATCGCATTGTAGAAGATCCGCCGCTCGGTGTCATCTCTCACGAAGAGGATCAGCGTGCCGGTGCCGAGGTCGAAGCCGTCGAGCACGGCGTAGCCGGTGAGCAGCACGCCCACGAGGATGAACCAGATGGTGTTGAGGTCCATCATACCTCGCGCTCCGTCTTAAGCGACAACGGCTCGAATTTCTCCGGCAGGCTGGCATCGGGTTTGTCGTGCGGCGGGCCCTTATGCACGATACGCGTGAAGAGCGTGACGAACAACGCGGCGAGCAGCGCGTAGATGAGACAGAAGAGCACGATCGAGCGCTCCACCTGCCCACTGCTCACCACGACCGACGTCGCGTCCGCCGTCTTCAGCACTTGGTACACGATCCACGGTTGGCGTCCCACTTCGGCGGTGACCCATCCGGCCTGCGTCGCGATCTCAGCGAGCGCCGGCGAGAATACGAGAAGCCACAGGAAAGCGCGAATGCTCGGCCGATCCGCTTCCCAGAGCCAGCCCGTTCTCCAGAGCAGCAGTCCGAAGAGCGTCATGCCGACGAGGAAGACGCCGATCGCGATCATCAGATGGTACGTCTGGAAAACGAGCGGCGCGTTGGGCCAATAGCTCGGCCGGATCGCCGCCAACTCCGACGCGCTCGCGCCGGGATGGCGCGCGAGCAGGAACGAGTCGCTGGGCAACTCGTTCAGCCCCGGCACGACGGTCTTCGCACCGCGCGCCGGGTCGAGGAAATCGCCACTCACCAGAATGCTCAGCAGGCTGGGCACCTTCAGCGTCCGCTGATCGAGCCCGGTGATGCGCCCTGTCGAATCGCGCCGCCAATGCACGACGCCTCCGATCGCCATCGGTGCATTCGCGGTGGTGCACCGCGAGCCCTTCGATCGCGGCGAGCTTCTCCGGCTGGTGGCGCGCCACGCCGCTCGCCGTGATGTCGGCCGAGATCATCTGGAGGAGCGATGCCGCCGCGGCCACGCCCAGTCCGATCTTGAGCGACACGCGCGCCGTGGGCACGTGCCGGCCGCGCAGCAGCCAGTACGCGCTCACGCTCGCGACGACGAGCGCGCCGATGATCCAGCACGCGATGATCGTGTGCGTGAGCCGGTCGAGCGTGCTCGGATTGAGGATGGCCTTCGCGAAGTCGTCCACCACCGCGCGCACATCGCCCAGCTCCGACGGCTGCACGATGTAACCGGCCGGCAGCGGGATCTCCTTCACGGTGAACGCGGCGTTGCCGAGGTCGGCGCTCATGGGGAACTGCTGTCCGCTGGCGATCTCCTTCACCATGCGCGCGAGGTGGTAGCCCGCGGGTGTCTGCATCCATGAATTCGCGACGATGATCCAGATGGCGCTGAAATGCGCGCCGAGCGCGACGAGGAACGTCGCGAGGAAATGCATCTTGGGGCCCACTTTATTCCACCCGAAAAGCAGGATCGCGAGGAACCCCGACTCGAGGAAGAACGCGTACACGCCTTCGATCGCGAGCGGGCTGCCGAAGATGTCGCCGACGAAGCGCGCGTAGTTCGCCCAGTTCGTGCCGAACTGGAATTCCATCGGGATGCCGGTGGCCACCCCGATGGCGAAGATGAGCCCGAAGATCTTCGTCCAGAAGTGCGCCATGCCGGTGTAGAGCGCGTTGCCCGTACGCAGGCGCATCCCCTGCATGACCACGAGGATGAGCCCCAGCCCGATCGTGATCGGCGGGAAGATGAAGTGGAATGCGATCGTGAGCGCGAACTGCCCTCGCGAGAGGAGGACGGTGCTCACCGCGTCGGCTCCCGCTGCGTGCGAAGGCGTGACGTCCGGTCTCATGCCAGAGCAGTCGCGCGACGACGCCGGTCCATCCGGTCTGGTGCGACGCGCCGAGTCCGCGGCCGGTGTCGCCGTGGAAGTACTCGTGGAAGTGCACGTAGTCGCGGAAGTGCGGATCGCCCGACAATTTCGGATGGCTCTTGAGCACGGGGCGCTCACCGTCCTCGCCCTTGAGGAAGATGCGCGTGATCCGCCGCCCGATCTCGTGCGCGGCCTCGCGCAGGGTGACCATGTTCCCGGAGCCGGTGGGACATTCCACTTTGAAATCGGGGCCGTAGTAGTAATCGAATTTCTCGAGCGCCTCGATGAGCAGGAGATTCATGTTCAGCCAGACCGGGCCGCGCCAGTTGGAATTGCCGCCGAACAACGTGCTCGTCGATTCCGCGGGCGCGTAGATCACCTCATAGCGCGCGCCGTCGATGTTGAGCTCGTACGGTGCGCGCTCATGCACCTTGGACATCGACCGCACGCCGAAGTCCGACAGGAAGTGCCGCTCGTCCAGCATCTTGCTCAGCAGCGCGGTCATGCGATGCGCGCGCAGGAGCGAGAGCAGCCGCCAGTCGCCAACGCCTGGCTCTTTCCAGTTCGAGACCATCGTCGCCATCTCGGGGCGGTTCGCGAGGTACCACTCCATGCGCCGCGTGAAGTGCGGCAGCTTCGCGAGCACCACGGGATCCACCGGCTGACACACGAACAGCGGCGTGAGCCCCACGAGCGATTCCAGCTTGAGCGGGATGTTGCGGCCGTCGGGCAGGCTGATGTGATCGTAGTAGAACTGGTCGGCCTCATCCCAGAGTCCCATCGCGGTGTCGCCTTCGCCGTTGATCGCGGCGGCGATGGACAGGAAGTGCTCGAAGAACTTGCTGGCGATGTCCTCGTACGCGTGGTTGTGCACGCCGAGCTCCGCCGCGATGCGCAGCATGTTCAGGCAGTACGCGGCCATCCAACTCGTGCCATCCGCCTGATTGATGTAGCCGCCGGTGGGCAGCGCCTGGCTGCGGTCGAAGACGCCGATGTTGTCGAGGCCGAGGAAGCCGCCCTGGAAGATGTTCCGCCCCTGCTCGTCCTTGCGGTTCACCCACCAGGTGAAGTTGAGGAGCAGCTTCTGGAACACGCGCTCGAGGAACTCGAGATCGCCCGGATCGTCGGGGTTCTCTCGGCGGCGCTGCAGTTGGTCGATCTGGAACACGCGGTGCGCGGCCCACGCGTGCACGGGCGGATTCACATCGCCGAACGCCCACTCGTAGGCCGGCAGCTGGCCGTTGGGATGCATGTACCACTCGCGCGCGAGCAGGATCAGCTGGTGCTTCGCGAATTCCGGATCGATGTCGGCGAACACGTAGCAGTGGAAGGCGAGATCCCACGCCGCGAACCACGGGTATTCCCACTTGTCGGGCATGGAGATGACTTCGGCGGCGGCGACGTGCCCCCAATCCTTGTTGCGCCCCTGCTTGCGCGCGGCGGGCGGCGGTGGCTGCGTGGGATCGCCCTGCAGCCAGCGCGTGACATCGTAGCAGTAGAACTGCTTGGTCCACAGCATGCCGGCGAACGCTTGCCGCTGCACGAGGCGGACATCGGGGTCCTCGAGGCCGTGCTGCAGTTCATCGTAGAACGCGTCGGCCTCGCGGCGCCGCGTCGCCATCGTCTGCGTCGAAATCGGCGAACGCGTTCGATTGGACGCCGGCCGCCGGCCGCAAGCCGCACGCGCACCTGCGCCGACGCGCCGCCGCAGGATCTCCATGCGATAGAGCGCACCCGCCTTCGTGCCGCGCTGCGCCGGGTTCACCGCATCGAGTTTGCCGTTCACCACATACTCGTGGAACGCGTCCTTGAACGGACCGGCGACGCCGGTGTGCCCCCAGAGGCGCGGCGCGTTGCTCTCGTTCTCGCATGAAGAGCAGTTGCGGCTTGCCGTCGGCGTCCAGCCGGAAGTCGCCGAGCGTCTCGTGCTCGATCGACGATGCGCGCCGCGCTCGGCTTTCATCGATGGCTTGTGTGCGTTCGGCGCCCACGACCACGTGTCGCGCAGCGTGAGCTGCGGGAGCAGCCGGATCGTCGCCGCGTCCGGGCCGCGGTTGTGCACCGTGACGAGCATCAGCGTGTCGTCCGGCGCCGCCTTCGCGTACTCCACGAACACGTCGAAGTAGCGATCGTCGTCGAAGACGTCGCTGTCGATCAGGTCGAACTCGGGTTGGTCCTGGCCGCGCGCCTTGTTCTCCGCGACCAGCTTCGCATAGGGGAATTCCCGCTGCGGATACTTGTACAGCATCTTCTGGTACGAGTGGGTCGGCGTGGCGTCGAGGTACTAGTACATCTCCTTCACATCCTCGCCGTGATTGCCCTCGCTGTTCGTGAGCCCGAACAGACGCTCCTTGAGGATCGGATCCACGCCGTTCCACATCGCGAGCGTGAGGCAGAGGCGCTGCTGGTCGTCGCACCATCCGGCGATGCCATCCTCGCCCCAGCGATACGTGCGGCTGCGCGATTGGTCGTGCGTGAGATAATCCCACGCGTTCCCGTCGGCGCTGTAATCCTCGCGCACGGTGCCCCACTGCCGCTCGGACACGTACGGTCCCCATTGCCGCCATGGCTCGGTGCCGGCCTTGAGCGCTTGCATGCGCTTCTGCTCCACGGAATTGCTCGCCGGCGCCGGCGCCATGAATGGCATGTTCGCTCTCCTGTTATCCGTGAGCCGACGCGGCCGCGCGGTCGGCGAGCACGAGCGCGTTCGCGGCATTCACGCGGCCGGCGGGGATCGTGCGATCGCCCGCGCGCAGCAGCGCGAGCATGCGCGCCTTCTCGGCGCCCGTCACGAGCCACAGCACGCGCCGCGCGCCGTCGAGCACCGGATAGGTGAGCGTCATGCGCCGGTGGCCCATGTACGGACCCGCGAGCGCGACTTCGGTGTTCGTCACGAGCAGCGCGGGATCGCCCGGCACGAGCGACGCGGTGTGGCCATCGGGTCCGAGCCCGAGATGCACGACATCGAATACCGGCGGCGCGCCGGCCGCTGCTCTCGATCTCGTGCGCGTAGCGCCCGGCCGCGGCCGGAAGATCGGGATCGTTCACCGGCATCGGGTGCACGTTCTCGGGCGGCATGTTCACGGCGCTGAGCAGCGTCTCGCGGATGTGGGTGAGATTGCGCGGGCTGTCGCCGTCGGGCGCGACGCGCTCGTCCACCTGGAACAAGTGCACCGCGCTCCATGGCACGGCCTGCTGCGCGAGCGCGCGCAGCATCTGCCACGGCGTATTGCCGCCGCTCACCGCGAGCGTGAACACGCCCCGCGCGCCGATCGCCGCGCGCGCATCGCCGGCGATCGACCTCGGCGGCGCGGGAGGCCACCGCGATGTCGTCGGGGAGGACTTCGATCTTCACGTCGCGGGCGCGTCGAGCACGGGGTCGTGCCAGCCGCCGTCGGGCGCGATGCGGTCGGCTTCCTTCGGGCCCCACGTGCCCGGCTCGTACGGGTACACCGGCGTCTTCGCCTTGAGCGCCGGGTCCACGATGCGCCACGCCTCCTCGACGTAGTCCTCGCGCGCGAAGAGCGTCGCGTCGCCGACCATGGCGTCGCCGAGCACGCGCTCGTAGGCATCCATCTCATCGGCGGCCGGATGCGAGCTGGCCACCATCTCGGCGAGCGTGCCGCGCATTTCTTCGCCCGGCGCCATCACGTTCATGCCCACCGCCGTGGTGACGTCGGGGCTGATGCGGAAGCGGAAGTAGTTCCCGCGCTGGCCGTTCGTTGGGAAGAGCGCCGGCGGGCGGCGCAGGCGCACGAAGAGCTCCGTGCACGTGACCGGCAGCGATTTGCCCGCGCGGATGTAGAAGGGCACGCCCTGCCAGCGCCACGAGTTGATCGCGAGCTTCACCGCGGCGAAGGTCTCCGGTGACCGAGCCCGGCTTCACGCCCGCTTCCTTGAGGTAGCCGTCGAACTGGCCGCGCACGATGTCGGCCACTTGGAGCGTGGGGATCGCCTTGAGGACTTTCACTTTCTCGTCGCGAATGGATTCGCTGTCGGTGCGCACCGGCGGCTCCATCGCGAGGTTGCACATCACCTGGAACAGATGGTTCTGCACGACGTCGCGCATGGTGCCGGTCTCGTCGTAGAACGCGCCGCGTCCCTGCACGCCGAAATCCTCGGCCATGGTGATCTGCACGCTCTCGACGTGCTCGCGGTTCCAGAACGATTCGAGGAAGAGATTCGCGAAGCGGAAGAACAGCATGTTGTGCACCGGCCGCTTGCCCAGATAGTGGTCGATGCGGAAGATCGACGTTTCCTTGAAGGCGCTCAGCAAGATCGTGTTGAGCGCGCGCGCGGAATCGCGGTCGGTGCCGAAGGGCTTCTCGACGATCACGCGCGCATCCTTCGTGAGGCCGGCGTTGCGCAGATGTTCTACGACGACGCCGAAGAGCACCGGCGGGATCGCCAGGTAATGCGCGGGGCGCTCGGCGCCGCCGAGTTCCTTCTTGATCTTCTCGTAGGTGCTCGCGTCGTTGTAGTCGCCGTCCACGTAGCGCAGGAGCTTCACGAGCTTCGCGAAGGCGGCCTGGATCGATGCCGCCATGTTTTTCGAGGCTGTCCTTGGCGCGCGCGACCAGCTGATCGCAGATTCCATGCCGACTTTGGCGACGCCGATCACGGGCACGTCGAGATGCCCGCGCTTGACCATCGCCTGCAGCGCGGGGAAGATCTTCTTGTACGCGAGATCGCCGGTGGCGCCGAAGAAGACGAGAGCGTCCGAATGGACCTGGTCGCTCATGATCTTCTTCTTGGCCGGTGCGGCCTCGGCCGGCTTCTCGAGATGCCCGCCGAACTCGAAGCGCATCGCCGACAGGAGCGATTCTGAAAGTCGGCCTTCGCCGCGCGAGCTGAAGCGCTCGTACAGCGCGGTGGTGAGCACCGGCGTCGGCACGGCCTCGTCGATCGCGGCCTTGATCGTCCAGCGGCCTTCGCCCGAATCGGACACGCGGCCGGCGAACTCGCGAGCTTCGCGATCCTTCACGCAGCGCCGCGGCGGTGAGATCGAGCAGCCACGAGGCGATCACGCTGCCGCGCCGCCAGACTTCGGTCGACGTCGCGCAGGTTGAGGTCGTACTGATAGTGCTCGGGATCGCGCAGCGGCGTGGTCTCGGCGTCGACCTCGTGCGTCTTCTTGCCGATGTTGGCGTCGGCTGCAGCACGCCCAGACCCTCGGCATACGCGGCCATGAGGCCGTACTCGATGCCGTTGTGCACCATCTTCACGAAGTGGCCGGCGCCGTTCGGGCCGCAGTGCAGATAGCCTGATTCGGCCGTGCCGCCGATTTTCTCGCGGCCCGGCGTGCGATCGATCTTCGCCGATGCCGGGCGCGAGCGTGGCGAAGATCGGATCGAGACGCTTCACGACCTTCTGCTCGCCGCCGATCATCATGCAGTAGCCGCGCTCGAGGCCCCACACGCCGCCGCTCGTGCCGACGTCGACGTAGTGGATGCCCTTCGGCGGCGAGCTTCTTGGCGCGGCGGATGTCGTCGATGTAGTAGGAGTTGCCGCCGTCGATGATGATGTCGCCGTCCTGCGAGCAGCGGCGCGAGACTCGCGATGCTCGCGTCGACCACGGCCGGCCGGCACCATCAGCCAGATCGCGCGCGGCTTCTTCAGCTTCTTGACGAAATCCTCGAGCGAACTGGCGCCGACGATCTTGCCCTTGGCGAGATCCTTCACGGCGTCCGGCGACCGGTCGAACACGACGCAGTCGTGTCCGCCCTTGGTCAGGCGCCGCACCATGTTGGCGCCCATGCGGCCGAGTCCGATCATTCCGAGTTGCATGACATTCTCCTTGGTCGGCGCGTGGCCGTTCACTATTTGAGTTTGCGGTAGCGCCGGATGAGCGCGTTGGTGGAACTGTCGTGCGCGAGCTTGCGGATCGGCGGCGCCTTCGAGCTCCGGGATGATGCGCTGCGCGAGCACCTTGCCGAGCTCGACGCCCCACTGGTCGAACGAGTCGATGCTCCAGATCACGCCCTGCGTGAACACGCTGTGCTCGTAGAGCGCGACCAGCGTGCCGAGCGACCGCGGCGTGAGCTGATCGGCGAGGATCGTGTTGGACGGGCGATTGCCCTCGAACACGCGATGCGGCACGAGCCACTCCGGCGTGCCCTCGGCGCTCACCTGCTCCGCCGTCTTGCCGAACGCGAGCGCTTCGGTTTGCGCGAACACGTTGGCGATGAGGATGTCGTGGTGCCGGCCGAGCGGGTTCAGCGCCTTGGCGAACACGATGAAGTCGCACGGGATGAGGCGCGTGCCCTGGTGAATCAGCTGGTAGAACGAATGCTGGCCGTTCGTGCCGGGCTCGCCCCAGTAGATCGGGCCCGTGTCCGCAGTCGACGCGCGCGCCGTCGAGCGCACGTGCTTGCCGTTGCTCTCCATCGTGAGCTGCTGCAGATAGGCGGGGAAGCGCTTGAGGTACTGCTCGTACGGCAGCACGGCCACCGTCTGCGCGCCGAAGAAATCGTTGTACCAGACCGCGAGCAGTCCCAGCAGCACGGGCAGGTTCTGCGCGAACGGCGCGGTGCGGAAATGCTCGTCCATCTCGTGAAAGCCGCCGAGCATCGCGCGGAAGTGCTCCGGGCCGATCGCGAGCATGGTCGAAAGGCCGATCGCCGAATCCATCGAATAGCGGCCGCCGACCCAATCCCAGAAGCCGAACATGTTGGCGGTGTCGATGCCGAACTCGCGCACTTTCCGCTCGTTGGTCGAAACGGCCACGAAATGCTTCGCGACCGCCTTCGCGTCGCCGCCGAGCGCGCGCAGCAGCCAGTCGCGCGCGGTGCCGGCGTTGGTCATCGTCTCGAGCGTCGTGAACGTCTTGGACGAAACGATGAACAGCGTCTCGGCGGCGTCGAGATCGCGCGTCGCTTCGGCGAAGTCGGTGCCGTCGATGTTCGAGACGAAACGGAAGGTGAGCGAGCGGTCGCTGTAGAATCGCAGCGCCTCGTAGGCCATACCGGGCCGAGATCCGAGCCGCCGATGCCGATGTTGACGACGTTCTTGATGCGCTTGCCCGTGTGACCCTTCCACGCGCCGCTGCGCACTTGATCGCCGAACGCCGCCATCTTGTCGAGCACGGCGTGCACGTCGGGCACGACGTTCTTCCCGTCGACCATGATCACGGCGTCGCGCGGCGCGCGCAGCGCGACGTGCAGCACCGCGCGATTCTCGGTGATGTTGATCTTGTCGCCGCGGAACATCGCGTCGATGCGCGCGCGCAGCGCCGAGTCTTCCGCGAGCTCACGAGCAGTGCCAGCGTCTCGTCGGTGACGCGATTCTTCGAATAGTCGAGGAAGAGCCCGCACGCCTCGAGCGTGAGGCGCTCGCCGCGCTTCGGGTCGTCCGCGAACAGCTCGCGCATCGAGGTCGCTCGCGCCTTCTCCGCGTGCGCGCGGAGCGCGCTCCAGGACGGGCGCTCGGCGGACGCGGTCATGATTTGCGCGCCTCCCACAGCCGGAATCCGCCCACGAACGCGTTCGCGTTGTCGCCGGCGCGGCATCCGTCCGGCAGTCTTCAATTGCTTCACGTTGCCGCCGCCGAGCACGATGTCGTCGGGCTCGAAGATGCCGCGGAGGTTCTCGACCACCTCTTCAACGTTCTTGCGCCATTTCTTCTTGCCGAACTTCTCCTGCGCGCGCGCGCCGACGTAATCCTCATACGTGGCCTTCTTGTATGGCACGTGCGCGAGCTCCATCGGTTCGAGCTCGCCGTTCTCGATCAGCGCGGTGCCGAGGCCGGTGCCGAGTCCGAGGAAGAGCATGCGGCCGCCGTTGTAGCTGCCGAGCGCCTGCATCGCGGCATCGTTGATGACGCGCACCGGGCAGCCGAACGCTTTCTCGAAATCGAAGCCGACCCAGCCCGGCGCGAGATTGTGCGGATCGGCGATCGGTTTGCCGCGAATGACGAGGCCCGGATAGCCCACGGACACGGCGTCGAAATGCCAGCCGCGCGCGAGCTTCTTCACGCCGGAAACCATCTTCTTGGGCGTGAGGCCCAAGCCCGACGGGAACCGGCGCGATTCCGTTTGGCCCGATGCGAGGATCTTCACGTTCGTGCCGCCCACGTCCACCGCGAGCACGTCCATCTCAGCCGGCCTTCTTCAGCGCCGCGCTCTTGTTCTCGAGACCGGATTGCAGCTCGTTCCAGGACTTCACGAAGGACGCGGCGCCATCCGTTTGCAGCTTCGCGGCGACGGCGTCGATGTCCACGCCGGCCTTCGCGAACTGCGCGAGCACCTGCTCGCAATCGCCGCCATCGCGCGGCATCGTCGCGCCGGGCTTGCCGTGATCGTAGAACGCCTTGAGCGTACCCTCGGGAATCGTGTTCACCGTGAAGGGCGCGGCGAGCGCTTCAATGTACATCACGTCGCTCGCCTTGGGATCCTTGGTGCCGGTGCTCGCGAGGAGCAGCCGCTGCGGACGCGCGCCGGCGTTGAGCGCGGCGAGGTAGCGCGGCGTCTGGATGAAATCGAGATATGCCTTGTAGCAGCGCCGGCTGATCGCGATGCCCAGTTTGTTCACGAGCTCGGGCGGCACCTTCGCCGCGACGGCCGCGTCCCAGCGGCTGATGAACACGCTCGCGACCGACGTCACGTTCGGCGAGAGACCCGCCGCGATGCGACGCTCGATGCCGCGCAGATACGCCTCGGCCGACGCGAGATACTGCTCGCGCGAGAAGAGCAGCGTGACGTTGATCGGCACGCCGGCGAAGATGGCTTCCTCGATCGCGGGGACGCCTTCCTTCGTGCCGGGGATCTTGATGAAGAGGTTCGGGCGGTTCGCGCGCTTGTGCAGCTGCACCGCCTGGTCGAGCGTGGTCTTCGTGTCGAACGCGAGCAGCGGCGACACCTCGAGCGACACCCAGCCGTCCACGCCGGCGGTCTTGTCGTGCACCGGGCGGAAGAGATCGGCGGCGCGCGTCAGGTCGTCGATCGCGAGCTCGAAGAAGAGTTTCTCGCCCGATTTCCCCTCGCTCAGCTTCTTCGCGATGTCGGCGTCGTAGTCGGCGCTCCCCTTGAGCGCGAGATCGAAGATCGTGGGGTTCGACGTGAGGCCGGTCACCGAGAGCTCGTCGATGTAGCGCCGCAGCGTGCCGCTCGAGATCAGGCCGCGCGTGATGTTGTCGAGCCAGAGGCTCTGGCCGAGGTCGTGGAGTGTCTGGGTGGCTTTCATTGGATCACGTCCGCGTGGCGGGAATTGAATTCCAGAGGCGCAATACCGGTTCAGTGACACTATGCTCGTACCCCAGCGTGCTCAAGGTGGCGGTGCTCAGATAGAGCAACCGGCCATCGCCCGGAGGGAGGCCGAGCCAGCGCGCCGCGAGCGTACGCAGGAAGTGGCCGCTCGAGAAGAGGAGCGTGTTGCCGGTGACGGCGCGCACGCGCGCGATCACGCGGTCGGCGCGCGCACCCACCTGCGCCGGCGACTCGCCTCCCGGACAGCCGTCGCGAAAGAGCTGCCATCCGGGGCGGTCGGCGAGGATCTCATCCGTCTTCCGTCCTTCATAATTCCCGTAATTCCACTCGACGAGGTCGGGATCGAGAATCGCGCTCGCGCCGAACCCGGCGAGCTCGCAGGTGCGCTTGGCGCGCTGTAACGGGCTCGTAAACACCTGTTCGAAGGCGATCCCGTCGAGCGGCGCCGCGAGGGCGCGGGCACCTTCCTCTCCGCGTGGCGTCAGGGGAATGTCCGTGAGCCCGGTGTGGCGGCCGGATAGACTCCACTCGGTCTCCCCGTGGCGGGCGAGGTAAACGAGGGGGAGGGGGGCGGAGGGCATTTCGGGCGCGGGAAGCGGGAAGCGGGAAGCGCCGCGCAACGGCAGGGGATGCGCGGTACGCCCAGAGGACACGAAGATGCGTCTCCCCGGTCGGGCGGCAAGGGGCCTTTGTTCGGGGAGCGCTTCCCGCTTCCCTCTTCCCGCGTAGTCACGGCCGTCCTAGCGTCCCGCTCCGCGAGCAAGGTACATTGCGAGTCCCTCGAACTACGGCAGTTAGGCACGAAGATGCGCCTGCTCTCAGACCGCCCCGCGCATGCCGCGTGACCTTCCGCTCTCGAATGGCCGGCTGCACGTCGCCTTCGATCGCCAGTACGTTCTTCGCGACATTTACTTCCCGCGCGTCGGCAAGGAGAATCACGCCGTTGGCCGTCCGTTCCGTTTCGGCGTGTTCGTCGACGGAAAATGCCGCTGGATGGGACCCGACTGGGAACTCGACATGCGCTATGCCGAGGATTCCATGTCGACGGAGGTCACGGCGACGAGCAATGAGCTGGGCATCGCGCTCACGTGCTGCGACGCCGTGGATTTCTACGAGAACGTGCTCGTGCGCCGCGTGCTCGTGCACAATCTCGCCGACCGGCCGCGCGAGGTCCGGCTCTTCTACCACCACAATTTCCGGATCCTCGGCCACGAAGTAGGCGACACGGCAATGTTCTCGCCGGAGACCGGCTCGCTCATCCATTACAAGGACGACCGCTACTTCCTGATGAATTGCCGCATCGGCGATCAATTCGGGATGACGTCATACGCATGCGGCACGAAGGATGTCGGTTCCGCGGAGGGCACGTGGCGCGACGCGGAAGACGGCGATCTGAGCGGCAATGCGATCGCGCAGGGCTCGGTGGATTCCACGATGGGCATCTCGGTCACCGTGGGCGCGAATGCCGAGCGCGAGGTGTTCTATTGGATGGCGGCGGGCCGCGACATGGCGGAAGTCACGACCATCGATCAGGTGCTGCGCACCAAGTCGCCTGAGGAACTGCTCCGCCGCACGCGTCACTACTGGCAGCTCTGGGTGAGCCGCGAACAGCGCGTGCCGGCCGATCTCCCGGCGAACGTCGTGGAGCGGTACCGGCAAAGCCTGCTGATCATCCGCTCGCACGTGGACCACGACGGCGCGGTGATCGCGGCGACGGATTCCGACATCGCGCAGATCGCGCGCGACACGTACGCGTACATGTGGCCGCGCGACGGCGCGCTCGTAATGTCGGCGCTGATGAGCACGGGCCACATGGGCGCCGCCACGAAATTCTTCGAGTTCTGCACGAAGGCCGTCACGCCCGAGGGCTACCTGCGCCACAAGTACAATCCCGACGGCATGGTCGCGAGCTCATGGCACGGCGCGATGCGCGACGGCCACACGGTGCTGCCCATCCAGGAGGATGAAACGGCGCTCGTCGTATGGGCAATGTGGCAGTACTTCACGCTCTTCCAGCGCGTGGAGGAGACGGCGCCCTTCTATCGCGCGCTCGTCACGCGCCCCGCGGATTTCCTGCTGCGTCACGTGGATCAGTCCACCGGCCTTCCCCTCCCCTCGTGGGACCTCTGGGAAGAACGCTGGGGCGTGCATTTCTACACGGTGTGCACGGTGATCTCGGGGCTGCGCGCCGCGGCGCAGGTCGCGTCGGCGTTCGGCGAGGAGCAGCGCGCCGCGCGCTGCCACGCCGGCGCCGAGCGGATGCTCGAAGCGATGATGTCGATCATGTGGAGTGAGTCCGACCAGCGCTTCGCGCGCATGGCCACTCCCGGCACGCAGGGCTACAAGCTCGACATGACGATCGACTCGGCGCTCTACGCGCTCACCGAATTCTCGGTGCTCGCGATCGATTCGCCGTATGTGGCGTCCACGCTGCGCCAAGTCGAGGAGCGCCTCTGGGTGAAGACCGACATCGGCGGGCTCGCGCGCTACGAGAACGATTACTACCACCAGGTGGAGAAGACCGACACGAAGCGCGTGCCCGGGAATCCTTGGTTCATCTGCACCCTCTGGATGGCGCGTTACCACGTGCTCAAGGCACGCAACACAGAAGAGTTGGCCAAGGCGAAGCAATTGCTGATGTGGGCCGCGGACCGCGCGTTCACGTCGGGCGTGATGGCCGAGCAACTGGATCCGTATACCGGCGAGCCGCTCTCCGTCTCGCCGCTCACGTGGAGCCATGCGGCCTACGTGCGCGCGGTGCGCGAATACATCGTGCGCTCGGGACGTTTCTCCGTGTGCCCCACCTGCGGCCAGGAGACCGCGCGCATCGGGCGCCTCACGGACATCCTTCGTGCCGTGCCGTGACCACCGTCCTGATGCTCGGCTGGGAGTATCCGCCCCACCTGACCGGTGGGATGGCGCCGGCTACGGCCGGGATCGTGCGCGGATTGCTCGCCGCGGGGCTCGGCGTGCAGCTCGTGGTGGCGAACGCAGAGGGCGCGGCCAGCGCGCCGCATCTCACCGTCCACGGCGTGTTCGACGGCGAAGATGACGTGCCTGGCGGCTATGAGGGATCGGGCGCCGGGCGCTACGGGATGTTCGGCGCGGTGGAGCGCTACGCCGAGGTCGCGTCGGCGATCGCGCGCACGGTGCCATTCGACATCATCCACGCGCACGACTGGCTCACCGCGCCCGCGGCGATGCGCATCGCCGCCGAACATCACAAGCCGTGGGTGTTGCACGTGCACGCCACCGAGTTCGACCGCGCGGGCGAGCATGGCAATCCCGGCGTGCTGGAGATCGAGCATGCGGCGGTACGGAGCGCGGCGGTGGTGATCGCCGTGAGCGCGTTCACGCGCGATCTCCTCCTGCGACGCTACGGCGTCGATCGCCCGCGCGTGCGCGTGGTGCATAATTCCGTGGACCCGGTGGCGCCGTGGATCGCCGACGAAGATGACGACGAGCCGCACCGGCCAATGGTGCTCTTCCTCGGCCGCGTCACCTTTCAGAAGGGCCCCGACTACTTCGTGGAGGCGGCGCGCCTGGTGCTGCAACACGAGCCCAATGTGCTGTTCGTCGTGGCCGGCAATGGCGACATGCGCGGCCGCCTGATGCAGCACGTCGCGGGACTGCAGCTGGGGCAGAGCATTCTGTTCACGGGCTTCGTGCCGCCGGATGACGCGGCGCGGCTCATCGCGAGCGCCGACGTGTTCGTGATGCCGAGCGTGAGCGAACCGTTCGGGATCGCGGCGCTCGAGGCGCTGCGCGCCGGCACGCCGGTGATCCTGGACCGCGGCGCCGGCGTGACCGAGGTCGCGCGCAATGTGCTGCTCGTGGATTTTTGGAACGTGCGGCAGATGGCCGACCGGATCCTCGCGGCGCTCACCTACCCCACCCTGCGGCACGAACTCTCATCGCGCGGCCGCGCGAGCGTGGAGAAATGGAGCTGGGAACGCGCCGGCAAGCGCATCGCGGAGCTCTACGCGCCGTTGCTGGCTGGAGGACGGTAGCGTGGCCGCCGTCTGCTTTTACTTCCAGGTGCATCAGCCGTACCGGCTGCGGCATTTCTCAACGTTCAATGTGGGCGTGGGGAAGCGCCCGCAATACTTCGACGAGGAGAAGAACGCCGGCATCCTGAAGCGCGTCGCGGCCAAGTGCTACATCCCCACGAACCGCCTGCTGCTCGAACTCATCGAACGCCATGCCGGCCGCTTCAAAGTGAGCTTCAGCGTCACCGGCACCGTGCTCGATCAGCTCGCGGCGCACGCGCCCGAGGTGGTGGCGAGCTTCGAGGCGCTCGCGCGCACCGGATGCGTCGAGTTCCTCGCCGAGACCGACGACCATTCGCTGAGCGCACTGAGCGACTGGGAAGAGTTCGACGTGGAGGTGGCTGCGCACACGGCGCGCATCACGGCACTCACAGGCAGCGCACCGACTGTGTTCCGGAACACGGAGCTCATCTACAGCGATCAGCTCGCGCAGCGCGTCGCTCAGCTCGGCTTCAGAGGCGTGCTCGCCGACGGCGTGCCGCGCGTGCTCGCGGGCCGCTCGCCCGGTCAGGCCTTCCGCGCCGCGGGCGCCGAAGAATTGGTGGTGCTCACCAAGCACGCGCAGCTTTCGGACGACATCGCGTTCCGCTTCTCGGAGCGGAGCTGGAAGGACTGGCCGCTCACGGCGCCCAAGTTCGCCTCGTGGGTACGCGCGCTCGATGGCTCGATGGAAACGGTGAATCTCTTCCTCGACTACGAGACGTTCGGCGAGCATCAGTGGCAGGCGACGGGCATCTTCGAATTCCTGCGCGACCTGCCGTCGGAGATCCTGCGGTACCCGGAGTTGCGCTTCGCCACGCCGTCCGAGCTCGTACACGATCTCACGCCGCGCAGCGTCCTGAGTTGTCCCGACTGGATCTCGTGGGCCGACGTGGACCGCGATCTCACCGCTTGGCTCGGGAACAGCCTGCAAACGGAGGCCGCGCAGGCGATCTACGCGCTGCGCGCGCCGGTGCTGGCGCTCGGCGACGCGGCGCTCGTGCAGGAGTGGCGCCGCCTGCTCACGAGCGATCATTTCTACTATATGTGTCTCAAGTGGTTCGCCGATGGCGACGTGCACAAATACTTCAGCCCATACGGCTCGCCCTATGACGCGTACATCTACTACATGCACGTGATCCAGGACCTGCGCGTGCGCTGCGGGCTCGAGCGCGTCGCCGGCCGCCAGCCGCGCGCGGTGCGACGGACCGCCGCTCACACGAAGTGACGCTGCCCCCGGACTATACCGGCCTCGCCGCGCTCGAGTGGCTCGAGACGAACGGCCTCGGCGGTTACGCGATGGGCACCGTCGCGGGCGCCGGCACGCGCGGCTATCACGGACTGCTCGCGGCCGCGACCGGGTCACCCGCGGAGCGCGAGCTCATCGTCTCGGGATGCGATGAATGGATCGTTGGCGATGCGCCGGCGTACCTCTCGTCGCACCAGTATCCGGGCGCCGTGTCGCCCGACGGCTGGACGCACATCGAGTCATTCAGCGCCGCGCCATTCCCCACGTGGGTCTACAAGCTGGACGCGACACGCATCGAGCGGCGCGTGTTCATGCTGCGCGGCGCGAACACCACCGTGGTGCGCTACCGGTTGCTGGCCGGGCCGCCGTGCACGCTGGCGGTGCGCCCATTCTTCGTGTGCCGCGATCATCATGCGCGGCGCAGCGTGGCCGACGGGTGGAGACTGAGCGTCGCCGCGGGCACGACGAGCGCGAAGTGCACATCGTCCGCCGGCGGCGCGGCGCTCACGCTGCACTACGGCGACGCGAAGCTGCGCGACGACCCGCAGTGGTTCCGGCAGTTCGAATACCTGCGCGAACTCGAGCGCGGCCTCGCGCCGCGCGAGGATGCGTTCGCGCCGTTCGTACTGGAACTGGCGCTCACGCTGGGCCGGTCGCGCGATCTCATCTATACCGCGTCGGACAAGGCGCCGGCCGCCGCCGATGCGCTCGAGGCGGCGGAAGCGAAGCGCCGTGCCGCGCTCGCCGCGCCGGCGCCGGAGGGCGACGCGTTCGCGCGCCGTCTCGCGGTGGCCGCGAACGCCTTCACCGTGCAACGCGGGGCCAAGGGCGTATCGGTGATCGCGGGTTATCCGTGGTTCGGCGATTGGGGGCGTGATGCGATGATCTCGCTGCCCGGTCTCACGCGCGCCACCAATCGCATCGATGACGCCGCGCGGACCCTCGCGGCATTCGCGTCGCACATCCGCCATGGGCTCCTGCCGAATCGCTTCTCCGACAGCGGCGGCCCTCCCGAGTACAACACCGTGGACGCGAGCCTCTGGTTCGCGGTGGCGCTGCACCATTTCCGCGCCGCGGGCGGCGATCCGGCGGTCGGCGACGGACCGCTCGGCGCCACGCTCGAGGCCATCGTGCTCGCGTACTCCGCCGGCACGGATTTCGGGATCCGCGAGGATGCCGACGGGCTCATCACGCAGGGCGCCGACGGCCTGGCGCTCACGTGGATGGACGCGCGTGTGAATGGCCGCGTGATCACGCCGCGCCGCGGGAAGGCGGTGGAGATCAACGCGCTGTGGTACAACGCGCGCCGGGTGCTCAGCGACATCCAGGCGCGACGCGGCACGAAGAAGGAGGCCGCGAAGACGCGGCGGCTCGCCGAGCGGACGCGCGAGGCGTTCCTCGCGACGTTCTGGGACGAGGGCACGGGCTCGCTGTACGACGTGATCGCGCCCGACGGTGGACGCGATCTCAGCATCCGGCCGAACCAGCTCTTCGCGGCCTCGCTGCCTTATCCGCTGCTCGCGCGCGCGCAGGCGTCGCGCATGGTGAAGTTCGTGACGCAGCATTTACTCACGCCGGTGGGCCTGCGCACGCTCGCGCCGTCGGATCCGCGATATCTTGGACGCTGCGACGGCGATCCCGAGTCGCGCGACTCGGCGTACCACCAGGGCACCGTGTGGCCGTGGCTCATGGGCGCCTACGTGGATGCATCGCTCTATGGCGATGGCGACACCACCGCCGGGCGCGCGCGGCTGCAATCGCAATTCGCCGGGCTGCAACGACACCTCGACGAGGCGTGCATGGAGCAGATCTCCGAGATCTTCGATGGCGACGCACCGCACACGCCGCGCGGCTGTCCCGCGCAGGCGTGGAGCGTGGCCGAGACGTTGCGCGCATGGCGCCGGCTCACGGCGCCGCGTCCGCGGTCCACGGCGCGCGCCGCCACATGACGGGGCGTCCGAGTGTGCAGGTGCGCGTCACGACGGCGATGCCGGCGATCACGGGCGCGCGGCGTGAAGCCGAGCCGTGCGCGCTGGTGATCTTCGGCGCGGGCGGCGATCTCACGCGCCGCAAGCTGATGCCCGCGCTCTATCATTTGCGCGCCGACGGCGTGCTGCCCGAGAAGATGGCGGTGATCGGCGTGGCACGCGAAGCGCTCGACACCGCGAGTTTCCGCGCCGCCATGCTCAAGGGCGTCACGGAATTCGGCGGCGGCACGCCCGATGCGCGTACCTGGCTCTCGCTCGAGCAGCAACTGTTCTATGTGCAGGGCGAGCTGAACGATCCGGGCACGTATGCGCGGCTCAAGAGCGCGCTGGAGAGCTGCGCGCTGCCGGAGGGGAGCGGTCATTCGTTCTATCTCGCGATCCCGCCGCAACTCTATGCCGCCACCCTCGCGCAGCTCTCCTTGAGCGGCGTCGCGCCGCGCACATCGGGGCCCGATCACAAGCCGTACCGCCGGGTGCTCATTGAGAAGCCGTTCGGCACGAGCCTCGACAGTGCACGCGCGCTGAATCGCGAAGTGCAAGCGGCGTTCTCGGAGCGGCAGATCTACCGGCTCGATCATTACCTGGGCAAGGAGACGGTCCAGAATCTGCTGATGTTCCGCTTCGCGAACTCGATCTTCGAGCCGGTGTGGAACCGTCAGCACGTGCATCACGTGCAGATCACGGCCGCCGAGAGTGTGGGCGTGGAGCATCGCGGCGGATACTACGAGCAGGCGGGCGTCGTGCGCGACATGTTCCAGAACCATCTGCTGCAATTGCTGACGCTCGCGGCGATGGAGCCGCCGGTGACGTTCAGCGCCGACGCCGTGCGCGACGAGAAAGTGAAAGTGCTGCGCGCGCTGCGGAGTCCGAGCCCCGGCGAGATGCACGAGTACGTCGTGCGCGGGCAGTACGAAGGCTATCGGCAGGAGCCGGGAGTGAGTCCCACGTCGGGCACGTCGACGTATGCGGCCGTACGCTTCATGGTGGACAATTGGCGCTGGCAGGGCGTGCCGTTCTACCTGCGGTCGGGCAAGCGGCTGGCGCGGCGTACGACCGAGATCGCGATCCAGTTCCGCCAGCCGCCGCACCTCATGTTCCCATTGGCCGACGGCGAGGAGATCGCGCCGAACGTGCTCGCGATCAGCGTGCAGCCCGAGGAGAAGATCGGGATCAGCTTCGAAGTGAAGACGCCGGGCCCGGGGATGCGGCCGGCGAGCGTGCTCATGGACTTCGGGTACGACGAGGCGTTCGGGTCACTGAGTCACGACGCGTACGAGACGCTGCTGCTGGACGCGATGCTGGGCGACGCGACACGGTTCACGCGCAGCGATGAAGTGGAGGCCGCGTGGAGCGCGGTGGATCCGATCATCGAATACTGGGCGCACAAGAATCCGGATCACTTTCCGAACTACAAGGCGGGGAGCTGGGGGCCGGAGATCGCGAATGAGTTCATCGCGCGCATGGGCGCGCGTTGGCGGGAGTAGTGAGTAGGTAGTTCGCGGGACGCCGTCGCGGCGCGGCCATTGGCTCCGCCGCTTTCGCTCGAACCGCTTCGAGCCTCGCGCGAACTGCGCGCGAGTCTCTCGCTTCTCGCGAGAGCGGCTGCGCCAACGGCGCGCGCCGCTCCTTCCGCTCGCTGAACTACCTCGCAACCCGCTTTTCGCGCGGAGTCTTCACGCCGGTCACGGGAAGTCGACCTGCCAGCGGGTGTTGACCATCACGCTCACCACAATCTCCCTTGGCAGGATGGTTGTGGTGGGTTCGGGGACATCCGCGGCAGCCGAGTTCATGGCGCGGAGCCCGCGAATCTGTATGTAGGAATTGGGCTCC
Organism: uncultured Gemmatimonadaceae bacterium; assembly: GCA_963737845.1. Taxonomy (GTDB): domain Bacteria; phylum Gemmatimonadota; class Gemmatimonadetes; order Gemmatimonadales; family Gemmatimonadaceae; genus DATKOH01. Next base: position 51,897 of record CAVTUD010000008.1, read on the forward strand.
ATGCTCTGCGTGTTGGCATCGAGCAAGCGGCCGATCGACCCGCCGGCGGCTTTCGCCATCACGGCCGCATCGCCGCGTGCGGTCGCCATCGCGTTCGCCAGTGCCGCGCGGCGCGCCTGCTCAGTGGAAGTCGCGCTGAACATGACGTCGTTCGCGCGTGTCGCGCCCGCGGCGAGCGCGGTGTCGATGTACGAGCCGATGCGGTCGAGCTTCGTGATCTCGATGCGGATCGCGTTCTCAGCGATGTAGCCGTCCAGCTTCGGCTGCCGGTTGGAAGACTCGTAGCGCCAGTTCTGCCGAACCATGTAGCCGGCGCTGCCGACCTGGCTCTGCTCGACGCCGGCACCCTTCACGGCAGCGAGGACGGCGTTACTGATGCGCGCATTGTCGGACGCTGCCGCCGCCGCAGTGGACGCGCGCGTCTCCACGGCGATGACGAGCGTCGCATGGTCCGCCGGGATGCTTCACCTCCGCGCGACTGCCGACACTGATCACTGTGGGAGATGGGGTCTGCGCGGACACCGCGCCGGCGAACAGGAGCGCTGCGAATGCGTGGCGGAACATGATTGCCTCCGAAGGGTCTGCGAGAATGCGCGATTCCCTGCGCTCTCATTTGACGACCGGCACGTGGGCACTTGCACAATCCTGTTGAACTGCCGGCAGGGCAAATCTGTTTTCATGCCACATCGACTCCCGGCAATCGACTCCCGGTAGTTAAATGCGAACGCGGGGGGCGTCAGTCTCGACGCCCCCCGCGGACACTTCCCGACACACTCTGACGCGGAATGACTCGCTAGTCGTCCTCGTATTCGAAGGTGAACTGGTCTGCCTGCCGCATGTCATCGAGTGCGACTTCTGCGCCGGCCAACACCGGTCGCGGAAGGGTGAGGGAGATCGCACGCCACGCTCCCTCGGGCCAGTCCGGCATCGCGAGTCCGGCGACGAGCTTTCGCAGCAACGCCCCGAACTCCACGAGCAGCTGATCGGCCGTCGCCGTGAGCACATCCAACGGGATCAAGAGATCCCGCGTGACCAGCTCACCGGTCGTGCTGTCGCGGAACGCCGTGTCGCCCACTGCGCCCCGCTCCGGCCATAGCCCCAAATGCATCGCCGAACTGCTCGCGTTGTCGACGCGGTGACTCTCCACCGCCGCCGCCAGCGCGAGTGCCAGCGATTCTACTCTTGGCGTCCCGTACAGCGTCACCACGTCCCGTACCGGCGACGACGAGGCTTCACCTTCGGGAACCGAATCCACCCGCGCGAGCGGCGCGCTCTCCGCGGGGTCCTCCAGCATGACAAGAAAGTCCATTCACACCCTCCTTGTAGGCGCGGCGCATTCGTTCAGTGAGGCTCGACCGCGGCTGCTCCATTCAAGAGCAAGTCCGGTGCCAGACGGATCGCGCGCGTCCACCACTGGAATGCATGACGGTGAACTTAGTTCCCGGGTTCCAATCGCACAGTACGACTTGAGTACCATGCGCGAGCAAGCGTCACGTTTTGTTCCGCTCGCGATCGAGCGCCCACCCGGTGCTTGCACCGAGCAGCAGGTACACGAACGCGATCTCCGCGCCGGAGAGCACCATTTCGAATCCAGGTCTGATCTTTTCCGTCGCCAAATGCGCGTCGACGAACCATGTCGCGCCGGCGAACACGAGCGCTGCCGCGAACTGCGAGCGGCCACGCAGTCTGCCAGTGAGCAACGAGAGCGCAATCGCCCACGCCATCACCGCGACGACGAATATGACGATGGCCACCAGCGTGAGCGCACCGAAGCGCTCCATATAGTAGGCGCGGCTCCCGACGACGATATGCGACATCGCATTCATGGGCTGCATCGCGGCGCCGTGCGCGCGGCCGAGCGCGATGAGCGCGCCCGCGATCGCCGCGGCTGCCACGGCGCCGGCTCTCGCTCCGTCGCGGATCGTCTGGCGGATCACGCCCGTAGTCTAGCGGAGGCACTTGGCGGCGCAACGGCCGACTTGCCGTGGCGCTCACGGGGCGTATCGTTATGCGCGATGACGCCAGCAACCGCGCGCGCCGCCGCCATACTCGTAGTCGAAGATGACACCGACCTGCAATCGGTGCTCCGCCGCATCCTGGAAGCCGAGGGCTATCGTGTGCTGCGCGCCGAGGACGGCGAGCAGGGCGTGGCGACGGCGTTGGACTTCGCGCCGCAGCTCGTGATCCTCGACGTCGGACTGCCCGGCAAGGACGGCCACGCGGTGGCGCGCGACCTGCGCGCGCGCGGATTCCTCGCGCCAATGCTGATGCTCACCGCGCGCGGGACCGTCACCGACCGCGTGAGCGGCCTGGACGCCGGCGCCGATGATTATCTGCCCAAACCGTTCGAGCACGCGGAGCTGATCGCGCGCGTGAAGGCGCTGCTGCGCCGTTCGCAGATCGCGACCGCGAGCGCTCGGCTCACGGTGCGCGACGTGTCGCTCGATCCGATCACGCGCCGCGTCGAGCGCGGCGGCAAGGAGATCGCGCTCACGCAAAAGGAGTACTTGCTGCTGGAGTACCTGATCCGGAACGCGGGCCGCGCGGTGTCGCGCGAGATGATCGGCGAGCATGTGTGGAAGCACCGGCTCGATCCACTCACGAATGTGGTGGATGTGTACATCAATTATTTGCGGAAGAAGCTGGGGGAGTCGAAGGGGCAGCCGCTCATTAAGACTGTCCGCGGAGTGGGGTACACTGTGGACGAATAAAAGGGCGTGCGTTGTGCGTCGTGCGTCGTGAATTGCATAACAACAAATGGCCGGGTGCGGGGGACCTAACTCCCTGCAGCCGGCCATTTGTACGCACGACTCGCGACTCACGCCGTCGTGCCCTTAGGGCATCACAACATACGGCCGGGTGCGGGGTACCAAGTTTCCTGCAGCCGGCCATTTGTTTTCATGCAATTCACGACGCACGACTCACGACTCACGCCGTTCTGCCCTTAACGAACTCCCTCCCCGCTCGTCATATCTGACAATGACCCGTCTACGAATCGCTGCACTCCTTATTCTCGGCGCTTGCTCCAGCGCGCCGCCGCCGGAATCGGCTTCGGCGCCGGAATTGCCGGCGCCGGAAGAGGCGGCTGTGCATGTGGCGCTGCCGAGTGCCGACCAGATCGCGGCGCGCGAACTCAATGCCGACGAGCAAGTGAAGCAGGCGATCGAGCGGCTCACGTGGGGGCCGCGGCCGGGGCTGTACGACACCGTGCGCGCGATGGGCGTGGACCGCTGGGTGTATCAGCAGCTGGAGCCCGCGCGCATCCACGACCCGGCCGCCGACCAGTTCGTCGCGCAATTCCCGCTGCTCACCACGAGCATTCCTTCGCTGCTGGCGGAGATCCCGACGCCCGGGCAGGAGAAGAAGGCTGCGGGCGCCGCGCCGACGGCCGCCGATTCCGCGGCAATGAAGAAAGAAGCGGAGCGGTCGCGGAAATTGCTCACCGACCTGCAGGCCGCGAAAGTCGGCCGAGCGTTGATCAGCGAGCGGCAGTTGGACGAAGTGATGGTGGATTTCTGGTTCAATCATTTCAACGTCTTCGCGGGCAAGGGGCCGGAGCGGTACTACCTCCCCGCCTACGAGCGCATGGCGATCCGCCCATATGCGCTCGGCAAGTTCCGCAGCCTGCTCGGCGCGGTGGCACAGAGTCCGGCGATGCTCTTCTATCTGGACAATTGGGAGAGCCGAGCGAACGCGAACGAACCGACCCTCGCGGCGGCGCCCGCGGCGGGAGGCGGCGGCGGGCGCTACGGAGGCAGACAACCTGGCGCCGGCGGCGCCTATCCGGGCGGCACGGGCGGCGGACAGCGCGGCGGGATGGGTGGCGGTCAGCGCGGCGGCTGGTGGAACGGCAGTGCGTCCGCCCGCGGCGGCGCGCGGCGCCGACTCCACGCGGCGCGGCGCGACGCGCGGTCTCAATGAGAATTATGCGCGCGAGCTGCTCGAGCTGCACACGCTGGGCGTGGACGGCGGATACACGCAGGAAGATGTGATCGAGGTCGCGCGCGCATTCACCGGTTGGTCGATCGACCGGCCGCAGAAGGTGGGCGTGTTCGTGTTCCATCCCGATTGGCACGACGCGGGATCGAAGGTCGTGCTCGGCCACTATCTGCCGGCGGGCAAAGGGCTCGAGGATGGTGAGCACGTGCTCGACATCCTCGCGAACGATCCGCACACCGCGACGCACATCGCGCGCCAGATGGCGATCCGCTTCGTGAGCGACACGCCGCCGCCCGCGTTGGTGGAGGCCGCGGCCGCCAAGTTCACCGAGACGGGCGGAGACATCCGCGAGACGTTGCGCGTGATCCTCGACGAGCCCGGAGTTCTATTCGCGCGCGGCGTATCACAGCAAGGTGAAGTCGCCGCTGCGGCTCGTGGCGAGCGCGCTGCGCGCCGTGGATGCCACGCCCGATCCGACGCCGCGCACCGCGCAGATCATCGCGCGGCTGGGCGAGCCGCTCTATCTGCATCAAGCGCCCGATGGATATCCGCTCGTGGGCGACAGCTGGATCAACACCGGCGCGATCCTGAACCGCATCAACTTCGGCCTGGCCGTCGCGGCCGGCCATGTGCCGGGCGCGGTGCTCGCGAACTGGCCGCCGGGCGAAACGCTCATGCGCGAGTCACACGAACAGCAGGTGGAGGGCGTGATCGCGCTCATCCTGCAGGGGGAAGCGGGTCCCGAGACGCGCGGCATCCTGATGAATGGCGTGAATCCGATGCTCGCGAGCGCGCCGAAGCACGATAGCGTGTCGGAGGCGCTCGCCGATTCGCTGGCGGCGCTCGCCGATGTCGACGCGTCGATGCGCGGCATGGGCGGGCAGTCGGCCGGCGATGGCATGGCGGCCGCGCCGCCGGGGAACGGCGATGACATGGGCGCGCCCGGCGCGAAAGGCGGCGGCGGTGGATTGATGAAAACGGGCGTCGGACGCGGCCGCGATCCGCTCGCGAGACCGGTGGACCTCACCGGGTTCGCGCAGATCGTGGGCCTCGCGCTCGGCGCACCGGAATTCCAGCGGTACTGAGGGAGGGCATCATGCGGCGACGGGTATTCTTGCGGTCGGGCGCGCTCGCGCTCGTGACGATGGGCTTGTCGCCGACGTTCCTCCGTCGTGCGGTGTTCGCGCAGGGGATCAGCGGAGCGAAGAAAGGCAAAGTGCTGATCTGTCTCTTCCAGCGCGGCGCCGCCGACGGACTGAACATCCTCGTGCCGCACGGCGAGCGCGAGTACTACGCGCTGCGTCCCAACATCGGCATCCCGGCCAATGCCGCGATCGATCTCGATGGTTTCTTCGGACTGCATCCGGCGCTCGCGCCGCTGCAGCCGCTGTGGGCGAGCGGGATGCTCGCGCCCGTCACCGCCGTGGGCAGTCCGAGCAACACGCGCTCGCACTTCGACGCGCAGGACTACATGGAGACGGGCACGCCCGACGTGAAGGCGACGAGCGATGGGTGGCTCAACCGCTACCTCGCGGCCAAGGGCACGTGCGCGGAATGCGCGGTGAACACGTCGCCGTTCCGCGCGGTGGCCTTCTCGCCGCAGACGCCGCGCATCCTCCAGGGGCCGGCGCCGACGATCGCGATGTCGAGCGTGAACGATTTCACCGTGCGCGCCACGGGCGATGATGCGCAGCGCCTCGAGGCGCTCTATCGCACCGGCTCCGCCGATCTGATCCACGGCACCGGCACCGAGACGTTCGACGCCGTGAAGATGCTCCGCTCGGCGGATCCACAGCGCTACGCGCCCGAGCACGGCGCGGAATATCCGAAGTCACCGTTCGGCCAGAACCTCCGGCAGATCGCGCAGCTCATCAAGAGCAATGTGGGGCTCGAGATCGCGTTCGCCGACGTGGGCGGGTGGGACACGCATGTGAACCAGGGCGCGGCGACGGGACAGCTCGCCGGGCGGCTCACCGATTTCGCGCAGGCGATCGCGGCGCTCGTCGCCGACCTTGGCGACAAGATGGACGACGTGGTGATCGTGTCGATGTCCGAGTTCGGCCGCATGGCGCGACAGAACGGGAACGGCGGCACCGATCATGGCCACGCCGGCGCGCTGTTCGTCGTGGGCGGCCACGTGAGGGGGCACAAAGTGCACGGAAAGTGGCCCGGGCTCGCGAAGGAGCAGCTGTACGAGGGGCGTGATCTCGCGCTCACGACGGATTTCCGTTCGGTGTTCTACGAGCTACTCACTGGACACCTTGGAGCCACTCCACTCCCCGCTGTGTTTCCGGGATACGCGCCCGTTCCGGTGGGCATCGTGTAGGCTTCTAACGGCGGACTGTTGGCTGTCGGCTGTCGCAGGCGAACGACTATAGATTTGAGGGCGGGGAAAATTCCCTGCCCTCTTCTCATTTCGGAGCCGAACGTGATCTGGAAGTCCATTGCTGCATTGGTAGTTGTAGTGCTGGCGACAGCCGACAGCCGACAGCCCGCCGTTCAGAAGCTCCCGCCGAATGAGATGGGCCGCATCCCGATCTTAGAATATCACGTGATCGGATCCTACGAAGCCCGATTCACCGTGTCGCGCGAGCATTTCAAACGCGATCTCCAGTTCATGTACGACCACGGCTTTCGTCCCGTGAACGTCTCCGATCTCCTCGCGAAGAAGATCGATCTTCCGGCGGGGCTCTCGCCCGTCGTCTTCACCTTCGACGACGCGTCGCCATCGCAGTTCCGGTACATTGAGCGCAATGGCGAGTTGGTCATCGATTCGTCGAGTGCGATCGGCATCTGGATCGAGTTCCAGAAGACGCATCCCGACTGGGGGAACAAGGCCACGTTCTGTCTGCTGAGCGGCGCGAACGCCGGCCACAATTTCTTCGGCTACACGGGTGTGGAAGGGCAGAAGTCGTCGTGGCGGTTCAAGAAGGTGCGCTGGCTCTACGATCACGGATTCGAGCTGTGCAATCACACGCTCTGGCATGCGCAGCTCGGAAAATATTCCGACGCCGTGGTGCAGGAGCAGATCGCGCGCGGCCAGCTCGCGATCGACTCGGCGGTGCCGGGCAACAAAGTGCTCACCTTCTGCCTGCCCCTCGGCTCCTGGCCCAAGAACCGGTCGCTCGCCTGGAAGGGCGAATGGAAGAACCCGAAGACGGGCAAAGTGCTCGCGTACGATTACGCCGCCGTACTCGAAGTCGCCGGCGGCCCCGCGAAGAGCCCCTTCGATCCGAAGTGGGATCCGCACTCCATCCCGCGCGTGGAAGTGTGGGCGAATGAACTGGAGAAGGAGATCGACAAGCTGGATCGCAAGGGCGATCGATACGTGTCTGCGGGAAGCGGGAAGCGGGAAGCGCCGCGATGAGAACGCGGCACGCGTGGGGCTAGCGTTCGTTCTCGCCCATCGCGGCGCTTCCCTCTTCCCGCTTCCCTCGTAGTTAAAATGTCCTAATTCGTCCCCCGGATGTCCTGATTCGAGCTTGATGGCGATGTCGCCCGCGCCAAGCTTGCGCTTCATGAATCGTTCCGGGATCCCGCTCTCTCATCTCCCCTACTTCGAGCGCCTCGCCGAACTCGAGGAGGGCAGCCCATCGTTCCGCGCCGTGAGCGCGGGACTCGTCACGCTGCGTCTCGTCGATGCCTGGGTGATGGAAGGGCCTGATGTCGCGGCGGCCGACGCGTGGGGAATGCGCGCGGTGCGCGAGGCAGTCGACGGAATGGAGGCCGGCACCACCGGGCGCGCGCTGCTCGGCAAAGTGCTCGAGGCGATGGATCCCGACGGCGCGTTCGCGAGCGTGCGCATCGTCACGCCGCGTCTCATGGCGTACGCGCGCGCGCTGCAGCTGGACGGCGAATGGGCGCTCGCCACGGATGTCTACCGCACGGTGCTCGCGCACGCGCATCCGCTCAACGACGCCGACTCGGTGATCCACGCGAATCTCATGATCGCCGCATGCTCGCGCACGCTCGCGCGCTGGGATGACGCGTGGGCCGCCTACGGCAGCGCCGGCGAAGTGGCGGCGCTCACCGGCGACATCATGAGCATGCTCAAGGCGCGCATGGGCGAAGCGAACGTGCTCACCGATCGCGGCAATCTGCCCGAGGCGGAGTCGATCCTCGACCAGACGATCCTCGACGCCGAGCAGCTCGGGATGATGGAGATCCGCGCGATGGCGCTGCAGGACCGCGCGCACACCGCGCACCGTCGCGGCGATTACGACGCCGCGATCGCGATGCAGTACATGGCGCTGCAGGATGTGCGCAGCGACGCGTCACGCGACCGCGTGCTGGCCGACCTCGCGGCGAGCTTCTTCGAGATCGGGCTGCGCACGGCGGCGCGCGATGCGAACCTCGTGCTCGCGGCCACGGCGCAGGAGCAGTTCACGCGCTGGCAGGCGACGATCAATCTCATGGAGCTCGCGGCCGCGGACCGCTTCGAGCCCGTGTTCGAGCAGTACCGCCGCGAGCTATCCACGGCGCCGATGCCGCCGGTGCTCTCGGCGTGGTATTTCTTCTACGCGGGCCAGGGCTGCCGGATGTTCGACCGCTCGGAGCAAGCGCGCGCGGCATTCGAGCGCGCGCTCGAGATCGCGCAGCAGCATCAGTTGAATCAGGTCGTCTTCCACGCCGAGCAGGCGCTGGGGGACTTGAAGGACGGCGTCGCGATCAGTGCGCCGGTGCCGGCGCCGGCGTCCGCGAGGGTGGAGGAAGCGGCGGCCGGCGTTCAGAAATTGAGAGAACTGGCCGGGATCAGAGTGTGAGCGATGCACGAAGGGCCGCGGGTTGGCGCCCGCGGCCCTTCGAGTCGTGCTATGGAGTGGGGGTCAGCGACTGACCGAGCAGTTCCCACTGTTGCCCGTCACGGCACAGTCCGCGTGGGGCGCGGTGGGTGAAGTGCAGGCCGAAGCGGTGGACGCGACGGCGGCGAGAACGAGAAGGGCGAACAGGCGACGGAGCATGGTGGCCTCGCGTGAGAGTTGGAGCGGAATTCCACTCGCACCCAAGGTACCGTGGCATTCGGCGGGGCAAACACGCATTTTCGGACAGTAAGGTGCCTTTTTAGGACAACCTTAGTGTCCCCCCTTGGAAGTCGCCGCCCGCCTCTCTCCTTCCGTCCTCGTCTATCTCCGCCGCGTGTTGGGCGATGAGCATGGTCTGACCGGTGTCACCGGTTGGTCCGAGCTCATCACCATCGTGCGACGGTCGCCGGTGGATGTGCTCGTCGTCGACCCTCGGGTGGATGGCAGCACTGAGATCGAGCCGCTGTACGAGTTGATGGAGCGATATCCGACGTTGCCGGTGGTGGTGTACACGTCGCTCGCGGCGGAAACGCTGCGGACGACCGTGACACTCGCGCAGCGCGGCGTGCGTCATGTGGTGCTCCGCGGATTCGATGATGAACCGCGGCGATTGAAGGATCTGCTCGAGCGCTTGCCCGCGCGAAGGTTGGGCGGCGAGGCGCTCGAGTCGATCATGGACCGGCTGGAAGGCGCGATGCCGCTGCTGCAACGGGCGCTCATGCGCATGTACGAATCGCCGCACCTGATCGATGGCGTCGAATCGCTCGCCCACGCGGCGGGCATGACGCGCCGGAATCTCGACCGGTGGCTGGTGAAGCAGGAACTCGCATCGGCGAGAGTGTTGATCTTCACCGCCCGGCTGGCGCAGGCGTACCACTATCTGGGCGAGAAGGGATTCCTGCTGGAAGACATCACGAGGAAGCTGGGTTATGCCTCGCCGCGCGTTTTCTCGCGGCAAGTGCGGGCGACGACGGGCCACTCCCCGTCGACCCTTCGGGAGCGGTTGCCGCCCGATCGGTTCATGGAAGTGCTAACGGCGATGATGCGCCGTCACGGAGCGAAGGACGATGAGGCTGTACAATGAGCGTGCGCGGATCCTGGTGGTGGACGATGAACCGTCCATCTGCCGTGCACTGACGATCGCATTCACGCGCGGCGGCTACAATGTGCGCGCGGTCGAGAGCGGCGAGGTGGCGCTCTCGCTGCTGCGCAGCGAGCATTTCGATTTCATGGTCGTGGACCTGCGGGTGCCCGACATGCGCGGCGACGTGCTGTTCGAATTGGCGTCGAGCCTGCAGCCCCATTTGCGCGGCCGCACGGTGTTCACGACGGGCGACGCGAGCGATCACGCGATGGACCTGATCAATGCGTGCGGGTGCCCCGTGATGGTCGCGAAGCCGTTCGATTGACGGCGCTGCTTTCCGCGCTCGGGGACATGGCGCTGAAACGAGCGGGCTCGAGCCTGAACTGCAGACTGAGACTAAAGACTTAGACTTAGAATACAACTGCGAACACATCTCGCGTCTCGGTCTAACGTCGCCTTCTAACGTCTCAGTCTAACGTCTAAGTCTGCATGTTTCGACTCTGATCGCGCTCTGGGCGATGAGCCTGGGAAGCACTGCGGCTCCGGCGCAGTGCGGCCCAGACGGCAGACCAACCGCCGTCAGCACCCTCATGACCGTCTACGCCTCGATCCCGCAGGATACGACGGAGCGCGCCGATCTGCGGCGGATCCGCGGTTCGCTTCTCCAGGAGTACGTCGAGCGCTTCATCCAGCCGATGGACTTGAGCTCCATGGAGGCGGCCGCCGCGACAATGGTGAAACTGCGCGGCGGCGCGACGGGCGGCTTCATGCCGATGCTCGGGGAGGTGCGCTTTACGCAGAGCGTGGACGGCCGCACCGACCGCGTGTATCTCAGAGTCACGACCGCGGACGCCCGATTCGATTCGGCGCTCCTCAACGCTGCCGCCGCGATGGGCACCGACAAAGTGAGCTTCTACTCCACCGACGGGCGCGATACCGTGCAGATGCGCATCCAGCTCTCGCTCGATCCGTCGCTCGGATTCTATCCGATGCGGCTCATCGCGCTGCGCCCGCTCAACACCATCGACCGGCCGGCGCACATCATCGCGACGAACATCTACCCGAAGTGGCCCAAGAAACTCGAAGACGCGCGCGTCGAGGATGATGTCGTGGTGCAAGTGCTGGTCGACAAGGAAGGCCGCCCCGTGATGGACAGCGTGCGCGCGGTAGAGGGGAAGCACAAGGAATACATTGACGCCGTCATCGCGGCGGTGGCGCAGTATCGCTGGACGCCGGCGCTCTCCGGCGGTTGCCGTGTGCAGCAATGGGTTCAGATGCCGTTCATCTTCCATTTTCACTGAGTACTACAGACTGAGACGTTAGACTTAGACTTAGAAAGCGACTCCACGCTCAGGGAGCGTCTATCGCCGCATTCTAACGTCTCAGTCTATAGTCTCAGTCTGCAGTTCAGAGATTCCAAGCGCGCAGAGTAGTGAGTGCTGCCTCAAGAGCCGCCTTCTGCTCTGGGGCGGCGGCGGTTCGTAGCAGCTGATCATAGCTCCGGATCGCCAACTGCAGCGCTTCGCGGTCGCGCTCGGCGCCGGCGACACTCGCGGCGGCATCGGCGAGCGTCGCGCGGGCGAGATCGTCAGTAGGGAAGCGCTCCGTCACCTGCTTCCAGCGCATCATGCGTTCGCGCGGCTCGGGCTCGGTGAGGGCCCACAGATGCCACGCCGCGCGATTCTCCGGATCGGCGGCCATCGCGCGCGCGGCGAGTTCACCCGTCGCCTCCGCACCGCGGCCGCTCAGCCAGTATGAATTCGCGAGCGTCACGAGCGCGCGCGCATCGTTGGGCCGCTCGGCGACCACTCGCTCGTACACCGGGCCGGCGATCTCCGGAATGGTCCGGTAGGGCTCCACCGCCGCGACGAGTTCATCGAGATCGGCACCCGTGGAGATGGCGAGCAATTCGTCGAGCAGCACGGAGAAATCGTTCGTCTCGCGGTAGCTCTCGACGGCTCGGGCGATCTCGGCGGCCGTGCCGCCTGGTATCCTCGGGGAACCCATGAGTGTCCCTAAGATATAGTAGTGACCCGTGAGGAGGCACCGCGCGTGACGCCGTCCAAAGAAGCCTCGTCCGATGGGAAGGAGCCGCTCTCGTCGCCTGAGTTACAACGGCTGACGGCACTCGTGCAGCATCAGCTCAACAATCCGCTGGCCGCACTCCTCGCCGAGGCGCAATTGCTGCGCACCGAACCGGGATTGGGTCCCGAGCAGGGCGCGGCGGTGGACCGCATGATCGACATCATGCGCCGCATCATCGGGCTGGTGCGCGATCTCGAGCGGGCGGTGGGAGAGAAGATACCAAGGTAGCGCGCGCTTTCCGGTGCCTGTTCGGTGAGAGGGCTCGAACCGGTTGGGTGTTGCGGAATCGCGCGAGAGTGGCGAGAATTGAGGGGGCCGCGGAGCTGGTGACCGTCGGCCATCCCAGTCAGATTCGCAGGGCCCAGTAGGTGCCGCCTGGCGCTCGCAGAGTGAGCGTCGCGCAATGCACCAAGGCTGGTCGCAACCCGGAGCGCGCGTGTAGTGTCCGCGCCCCGCGGGCCCACAGTTCCTTAGTCCGTGCACCACATCGCAGCAACACATCGAAGTACGAGGCGCGGCCGGCATCCGTCCAATCGGGACGGCGCGGCGCTGCGCGACGCACACCTTCCAGCAGACAGCCACGAAGCATGAACGAACGCAGACGCCCGCCACGGCGCGGCCGCGGGAATAGACCGCACCGGCCGAATCGCGACCCTAACCGTGATCCGAACATGGAATCGAGTCCGTACCGCGACGACCAGCCTACTCCGTCCAGCGAGAGCGGCGGTGGACCATTCGTCGTGAGGACGGAGCAAGGCGCTCCCGATGCGACGGGCGGCGGCGAGGGCGCGGGGCCTTCGGAGAGTGGAAGCGGAGGCGGTGGCGGTGGAGAGATGAATACCGGCGGCCAGCAGCACCCGCGGCACCAGCAGCGACCGCAGCACAATGACCGCAACAACGGGCGCCGCGGACGGCGCGGACGCGGGCGCGGCGGACCTCGCCCCGATCACCAGCAGAATCAGAATCAGAACCAGAATCAACAGCATGTGCCTTCCGGCCCGCCGGTGCCGATCGTCGCGGATGGCGCCACGGTGGGTTGGTTCGATGCCGGCCGCGACGGCGGATACATTCGCCGCGCCGCCGAGAGTTACCTCCCGACGCCGAACGACGCGTTCGTTCCGCTGCATGTGGTGCGGCAATTCGCGCTGCGCCGCGGCGACCTGATCGAAGCGAGCACCGGGCACGATCATCGCGGCCGCACCGTGGTCGCCGAGATCCTCACGATCAACGAGGGCGATCCGGCGCTGGCGCTCAAGCGCGCCGATTTCACCGCGCTCATCGCGTCGTACCCCGAGCGCAAATTGACGCTCGAGACCGGACGGCCCGCGAAGGGCGGCCCGGAACTCACGCGGCGCGCGATCGATCTCATCGCGCCGATCGGCTACGGCCAGCGCGCGCTGATCGTGGCGCCCGCGCGCGCCGGCAAGACGATGCTGCTGCAGGCGATCACCGAGGGCGTGGCGATCAATCATCCCGAGGCGGCGCTGCTGGTTCTGCTCGTGGACGAGCGGCCGGAGGAAGTGAGCGAGATGATCTCGTGGGGGCGCGGCGAAGTGATCGCGTCGAGCTTCGACCAGCCGGCCGAGCGTCACACCGAGGTCACCGAAATGGTGCTCGAGCGCGCGCGGCGGCTGGTGGAGAGCGGACGCGATGTGGTGATCGTGCTCGACTCGCTCACGCGCATGGCGCGCGCGTACAACTCCGTCGAGCGCGGCACGGGCCGCACGCTCTCCGGCGGACTCGATGCGACGGCGATGGCGAAGCCCAAGGCCTTCTTCGGATCGGCGCGCTGCGTGGCGCCGGAGAACGGCGGCGGTTCGCTCACGATCATCGCGACCGCGCTCGTCGAGACCGGTTCGCGCATGGACGACGTGATCTTCGAGGAGTTCAAGGGCACGGGCAATTGCGAGATCAAGCTCGATCGCTCGCTCGCGGAGAAGCGGATCTATCCGGCGATCGATATTGCGACGTCGGGCACGCGGAGAGAGGAGAAGTTATTCCGCGCCGACCAGATCGAGGCGGTGTATACTCTGCGCCGCGGATTGGGGCAAATGCCGCCGCAGGCGGCAATGGAGTGGTTGATCAAGCGGATCGGGGCGACGACGAACAATGATGCGCTGTTGTCGGGGCTCTAACCACTGCGAACTACTGTCACGTGCACGCTTCACTCTGCAGTACTGAGTCAACAGGGAATCAGTAAACGACAGTCATCAGTCATCGGTCATCAGTCATCAGCAAACAGATCACGATAGTGACGGGCCTCTCGATCCTGAATCGGAATCGAGAGGCCCGTTTTCGCACCACACTGATTTCTGATGACTGATGACCGATGACTGATGACTGTTGTGTACTGATTCACTCTTGGCTGTTGACTGCAATGTTAAGTGTGCAGGTGACAGTAGTGCAGTTCAGCTCTTCAGCTCATCCCACAACGCCGCAATCGCCCGCATTCCTTTCACAAAATTCTCATCACTCATCCACTCATTCGGCGCATGCGCATTCTCCCCGGGCAAGCCGAATCCTACGAGTAATACCGGCGCGCCGAGTACGCGCTGGAAATCGCCGACCACGGGGATCGACCCGCCCTCGCCGACGATCACCGGATCTCTCGCGAACGCCGTCTTGAGCGCGCGGCGCGCGGCGTCGAACAATGGACCGTTCAATTCCGCGCGCCAGGGGCGGCCGCCGTGCAAATGCTGCACGCTCACGCTCACGCCCGGCGGGGTCACGCGCTTGATATGCGCCTTCATCAGTTGCTCGATCTCGGTGGGCGACTGATCGGGCACCAGGCGGCAGCTCACCTTCGCCATCGCCTTCGCCGGCAGCACGGTCTTCGCGCCCTCGCCGGTATAGCCGCTCAATAATCCGTTCACCTCGCACGTGGGACGCGACCACACGCGCTCCAGCGTCGAGTAGCCCTTCTCCCCCACCGCGCTCGGCGCGGTCGCTTCCTCCAGGAAGGTCTTCTCGCTGAACGGCAGCTTGCGCAGCGCCTCGCGCGAGGCGGCGTCCCAGGCGCGCACCTTGTCATAGAATCCCGCGATCGCGATATGGCCGTCGGCGTCGTGGAAGCTCGCGATAATGCGCGCCAGCGCGGTGGCCGGATTCCCAACGGCGCCGCCGTAACTCCCCGAATGCAGATCGCCCTCCGCGCCCTGCACATCGATCTGGAAGTACGCGAGCCCCCGCAGCGAACTCAGAATGCTCGGCAAGCCCGGCGCGAACATCGACGAATCCGAGATCACCACATAGTCGCACGCCAAACGCTCGGCATGTTTCTCGATGAACTTCTCGAGATTCTCGCTGCCCACTTCCTCTTCGCCCTCGGCCAGCAGGATCATGTTCACCGGCAGCTTGCCGCGGGCGGTCAAGTGCGCCTGAATCGCCTTGATGTGCAGGAACAGCTGCCCCTTGTCGTCCACCGAGCCGCGCGCGTAGATGCGGCCGTCGCGGATCACCGGCTCGAAGGGCGGCGTCGTCCACAGGTCGAGCGGCTCCGCGGGCTGCACGTCGTAGTGACCGTACACGAGCACGGTGGGCGCCTTCTCCCCCGCCCCGCGCCATTCGCCCAGCACCACCGGATGGCCGCCGGTCTCCATGATCTCGGCTTTCATCCCAGCCGTCTTGATCGCCGCCTTCACCCACTCGGCGCATTTCCTGATGTCGGGCGTGTGCTCCGAGCGCGCGCTGACGCTCGGAATGCGCAGCAGTTCGAACAATTCCTCATGTGACTTCTTGTCGTTCTTGGCGAGGAACGCTTCGAGATCGGGGGCGAGTTGTGACGTCATGGCAATGGACTGGTGAGAGGATCGAGCAGCCAGATGCGTTTCCGTTCCCGGACCGAGCCGCCGCGGCCGAGATCCACGATGCCGAGCAGCGTGACCTGCTTGTAGTGCGGCGCGAGCGCCGTGAGACCGGGATTCATCGCGATCGCTGAATCGGCGCCGTCCGCCGGCCCCACGACAATGAGTGCGCTGCCACTCTCTGCGCGATCGCGCAGCTGCCGCCAGAGATCGTACTGATTCGCGCGGTAGCCGGTGTTGATGGAGAGGATATCAGGATGCCCGGGCATCCACCAGGCGAGTTCCGACGCGTCCTGGTATTTCTGCGCGGCGACGAGCGCGGGCGTGCCACCGCGCGCGACAGAATCGCGCAGTGAAGCGACACGCGCGGCGAGATCGTTGAAGCCGGCGCCGCGGGCCATGGGATCCTTGCGGGCGGCGATCGGGAAGACGGTCAAACGCCGTTCTGCATGTCTGTAACCCGCCCCAATGGGCGCATAATGACATAGCGACGAAAATCGGCGTCCAGTTTGGCAGAAAAACGCCGGCATCCGACGTCAGTTCACCCCGGTTTTATTGCGGAAATGGCATGCCTCGACACAAAAACAGGCGTTTCGCGACAGAAACTAGCTAGCTAGAACGAGTATCCAATTGGAAATTTGGGTCCCCGCTATCGATGTTTTCCGGCTAAACCATTCCATGGCCGTCCTCCCAGATAGACCGCCTCACTTAGGCGGCCTCCACGACTTTCAACACCCCCAACAATATCACCGATTTCCCAAAGCTGCTCGGTTACCGTTGGCGGCCATGGCCTCGCATTTTGGCCCATATGCAAAAAGCCGCGAAGGTCTCCCACGGGGGCTTTGTGCCGTTGCATTTGCGTAGAGGCACTGTGTCGAGCGGTGCTCGAACGCAGCCCGTGCGTCCGCCCGCATTTGGACGCACGCGACCTTCAATGAGGCGGTAGGTGCGTTGCCAGTGTCTCGGGCCGAACGATCCCCAGCGACTGGATGATGTGTGACTGGCGGCGATGCTCTTCAAGCCAGCACTGCTGTCCCATCCGATGAAATGGCAAAGCGGGCACCTTTTGCGAGACAGACAAAATCTTTTCCGACAGAGAACGAGGCGTGTTCCGAGGTGATGCTACTCGCTCATGGCAGATCGAATACAACCTCTCAGCTCGTCGACGGTTTGGACGACGCGATGTGCCCCAGCCGCCATCAGTCGGTCCGCCTGATGATATCCCCAGCCGACACCGATCGACCGCAACTGTGCTGCCTGAGCCATCTCCATGTCAAAGGTGGTGTCGCCAATGAAGATCGCATTCCTCGGGCGTAACCCCTGTCGCCGCAAGTGCCTGAAGGAGCATCCCGGGATGCGGTTTGGAGGGCGCGATGTCGGCGGCTTGAATGGTCCGAAAGAAGCCTGTCCATCGCAGCGCTTCCAGCGCGGGAGCGATAGTGTCAGACCTGTGCCCGGTCGCGATGCCCAGAATGGTATCCGAAGTAGAACTCAGCTCATACAGAAGGTCGCCAACTCCGTCGAATGGCTTTTCGGCGAATGGCGGGATCTGCTCTCAGTTGCGGCAGCAAGAGATCGTAGGCCCTGACCATCTCAGGTATAGGGGCTGTCGGGCCGGCAAGCTGGGTCAAAATGATATCAAGTGATTTTCCGACCAGCGCAAGACTGTCGACGGGGGACGGGGCAGGCAATTGAAATTCGGAAAATACGATTTGATGGCTCTCCAAAATCAGTGAGCGGCTGTCGACCAATGTGCCGTCGAAATCAAAGATGATTAGTTTCAAGACTTCTCTCTCAAGACGATGATGGCGTCCATATTCATGTTCATTTTCTTTTATTGAAACATTCTGATGCAGATATTTCAGTCCGACAATCACGAGTTCGTCCTCGGTAAGGTGCTGTAGTTCGGAGAGGTTCTCAAGCAGAGAGGAACGAAGCGGGCTCAGCTCATAGTCGGGCACCATCCTAATCAATGACCAGAGATGCATAACGCGATCGGCGGCCGCCTCAACAGGGCGCCTAGTCGTTGGTGGTCTCGGTGCTGTCATGGGATGTCGTCCCTGGCTTATCGATGTAAGCAAGAATAAACCCGGACCAATTCGCGTGTCTGCGCCGGAACGACAAGCTCTGCATCCTTGTTCCTTGTTGCCGTTCCGCAGGATAACCAGAAGTAATTTCCAGTGGGATCGACGACCAGCCGATTCGGCGAGAAGTTCGAGAGAATGATTGACAGATAAGGGATAGTCGAGAACCACGATAGGGGAGCGAGAGCCGGCGAAATCCGCTCGGCTGAGATGAAACGCGGATTACCCAGCGCAGGGTCGGACTTGCTGCTCATCGCCAGCACCGCAATTGCGTTACGGTAATCACTCCACGATGCGACGAATTTCCCAGTTTCGATCGCATGGATCAAGGTCACCACGAGAAAGATTGAGGCGAGGGCGCACAGCGGCCCGCCACGGGGCGAGATCAGGGCGTGCCGCAGCCTTGCCCATCGATTGGGGACCATCCCTTCTCTGGTCATGGCGGCCAAGGCCGCCAACATGCCGAGCAGGGGCGTGACGATGACCAGCGCGGTCCGCAAATAGTAGCGGCTGCTCGCATGGACCGAATGATCGAAATGCAGCCAGTAGATGGACAGCAATCCGAGCAAAATGCCCAGAGCGCAGATGCATGCCCATCGCGGAAACCAGATTGACAACAGCATCAGGATTGCGCCGTAGGCGACGACCGCCGCCAGCAATACCACGACGACCTCTACTTTGAAGATTTCGAGATCGAAGAAGTGCAGTGCAGCCCGCAAAAAGGCGTCTGCGTAATAGTCATCAGGCGGAAGAACAATCTTCGCCGCCGCGGCCAATACCACAATGATCATCAGGCTGATTGCTGCGCGTACGAAAGTTGCGCTCCATAAGCCGCGCGGCGCCAGCGTTGCTCCGATGGCTAAGAGCAACACCAGAGCGCCTTCGTGCGTGAAGGCCAGCAGGAGCCATGCGGCAAACACCAGCAAGGCCCCGGCACTGGTTGGCTTCGCATAGTGGCTCAGCGCCAACGCGGGCCAAAATATCGCATGGGCGAGCCACATCTCCGTGGGAAAGCCGAAGATCAACGGGCAGAGTAGGGCTGTCGAGCCGCAGGCATATACAAAGATGAGGCGGCCGGGTGAGCGGTCGGCCGCGTAGGTCAAGACCAGTCCTGTCAACGGAGAAATATAGAAAAGCAGCCCATAGGCGATGATTTCAGCCCAGGGATTGCTGGTTATTCCGACGAGCGCCTCGGCCGGCAATAGCGTCAACAGGAAGACGGACGTTCGGCCGGAGATGTTATGCCAATGGAAGGCCCAAACATCCCGAACCGCGACAGCGTACGAAAACATCGCGCCGTCGCCATAGAGTTCGAGTTGGTTAAAAAGTGCGATGACAGGGAATGCGACGGACCAACAAAGACCTGCTCCGACGATCAGAAACCGGAACGAACGGTCATCGAGGCGCAGGGCCGGCCCGGACATGTCAACGATTGTCCGCAGAAGGCGTGATAAAGCTCAAGGCGAATAGAGGCATTGCACGATCAGGACTTTTCGCTGGCAGAGGCTTTCAGAGTAACGAGTTTGTGCCCGGAGCGTACTGCTTTCGTCGTCAGATAGCGCCTGTTGTGGGAATTGACTGGGGCCTCGAGCGGAACGCGGGCGGTGATCTCGATGCCCGCTTTTGTGAGACCGTCGAGCTTGGCCGGGTTGTTGGTAAGCAGCACGATCCGCGTGCAGTTCAGGGTTCGCAGCATCTTCGCCGCAGTTCCATAGTCGCGCTCATCATCCTCGAAGCCCAGCATCGTGTTGGCGTCGCGCGTATCGAGCCCGGCGTCCTGCAATCGATAGGCCCGCATCTTGTTCGCAAGGCCAATGCCGCGGCCTTCCTGGGCCAGGTACAGAATGACGCCACCGCCGATGCTTTCCAGGCGCGTGAGCGCGAGCCGAAGCTGATCGCCACAGTCGCATCGCCGAGAGCCAAATACGTCGCCGGTCAGGCATGCCGAATGAAGCCGAACCGGAACCGGCTCAGCAAAATTCGGGCTTGCCGATGATGATGGCGACTTGATCGACGCCGATAGCGTCCCGAAACACGACAAAGCGCGCCGCAGTGCCCGACGCCAGCGGAATTGAGGCTTCGCTTGCGATGGCCAATGCATTCGTGGCGCTTGCGGCAAACCGATCGACCGCCTCCGCTTCGACGGCGACGATCGAACGTATCAAGTCGCCGTCGGTGTTCGTTACGTTTGCCGCAAGAACTGCCGGCAGGCCGCGGCTCAGCTTGACGAGCCGGATTGCCGCCGTGGCGGAACGACCCGCAGCCTCAGCCTTTGCTGCAAAATGACCCTCGCTTTCGGCATTGGCTGCGAGGGCGAAGATATCGCCAGCGCGGGCTCCCTGGGAAGCGGTAACGCCATTGGCGTTGACGCCTCGATACCGATCGCGCTCGCTCGCTGCTGGGTGACGATCAGTTCCGGCGCATTCGGGCTGCACAGCTCCACAAATTCGTGCAGCCGCTGGTCGTCAAGGCCCTCCACGGGCAGAGCGAACAGCACCTCGCCAGGGGCGTTAACACGAATCGGTCTTCGCGCTTGCAGTTCGCTCAAGGCGCGGCCGACACTGAGATGTTCCGTGTTGCCAAACAGGGCAGAGTTTGCCGGCGATAGCGCGGCGTTCATTCGCGGGACCTTTTTTGCTGGGCGCGTTCGTGGAACACCGAAAGTCCAAAATCATTCCGCTAGAAATCAGATGGATTTTTGGGATCGAGTGGCCGATAGTAGCATTGATAACTCGCGAGAACCGAATTTACCGTGCAGCTCGGCAACTTCCCCAACCGCAAATTTGCTTCTCCCGATGCTGGGAGAGCTTCGTCGAGCTTTTTCGTACAGGACAGCAACCCCTGCCGCAAGCCTGGGCGGATCTGTTCGGCCCGTTGTGCTCCGGGACGGTGGACGATCTCGTGATTGTGGGGCAGGTCGGCCAGTCGCTCGACGGTCGGGTCGCGACGGCTACCGGTCATTCCAAGTACATCAATTGTCCGGCCGGCATCGAACATCTGCACCGGCTCCGCGCGCTGGTCGATATTGTCGTGGTCGGCGTTGGAACGGCGCTGGCCGATAACCCGCAATTGACGGTCAGACATGTCGCCGGTCCTCAACCGGCGCGTGCCGTTATCGATCCGAGAGGGCGCCTCGGAGCCGAGGCAAGATTGTTTGCCGAGGACGGTGTTCGCCGTCTGTTGATCACGGCAGAAGGCTCGCGGGCCACGCCGCCCCCCGGCGTTGAGATCATCACCCTGCCTGCGGAGGACGGAAACATAGCTCCGTCAGCTATCGTCGCTCGCTGAAACGAATAGGGATGCGACGCATGCTGATCGAGGGCGGCGCTGACACCGTGTCGCGGTTTATCGCGGCCCGATGTCTCGATCGCCTGCATGTAACCGTTGCGCCCGTCATGCTGGGCCCGGGGGTCCCGGCATCGAGTTACCGCCGCTCGATCGGGCCGACCAGGCCAAGCGCATGCCGGTGCGGTTGCACAAGATCGAAGACGATGTGCTGTTCGATTGCGACCTGTCGGCTCAGCGGGTGACGCTCGGCGTGGCAAAGAAGTCGACGTGACCCACACGCATCGTCGAAACGCCTTCCCTGACCGCGGTTTTCCGCCTCACCAGCCAATTGTCGATGTCCGGCGCGGTAACGGTTTGACTTCACTCGCCGCGCCCGCCCATCCGCCAAGCAATTCGTCTGGATCTCCCGGTCGGCCGTTCCGATCATCCAATCGGACTTGCCTTGCACGATCGAGTATCCGAGTGCCTTGAATTGGGAGATGGCCACAGTGGCAGCCGATGGGCCGAGCGCCGGCCCAAAGCCCTTGTCGGTGCGCTGATGCGCATTCAACGCCGACGTGATGGCCGTGTCGAGCGGATCGGCCGGGGAAAGCTCAACGCGGCCATCATAGGTCAGCGCTGCGTAGACTGGCAACGCGCGCGCGGCGATATGGCGCGTGAAGCGATCCAGCCAGTCTTCGGAGACGAGATCGAGCAGCGCCGAGATCGTGATCAGGTCGTTCGTGCCGTCGAGTGCCGCGGCGAAATCGCTGTTGAGATCGAGCGAACGGCATTCAGCCGGACATCGTCACAGAATTCCGCTGCACGCCACCGTCAGCAGGTGAGGGTCGTTGTCCACGAGGTCCCAGCGCTGCCGTACCGGCAAGTGTGGCCAAGTGCACGGATGGTGGAGCCGGCACCGCAGGCGAGATCGACGACGCTTATGGCGTCGAGCGATTTGAACGAGGCGGCCACCGCATCGAGCACAATCGGATTGCGCGCGCGCAAGTCATAGCTTTCCCGCAAGGCCAGCCACTCCGCCGAGAAGCCACTCATGCGAGCTTTTCCAGTGTAGCGGCAAAAATCGCGCCGGATTGCCGCCAGGAGGGCAGCATCCGTGCCGCCTCCGATGCCGCGTCGGACATGCGATGGCGCAGACCGGCATCAGCGACGACGCTGCACAGGGCTTCCGCCAGCGCGATCACGTCGCCGGGGGGTACCAGCAAGCCTGCTTCATGTGGAACGGTGTCCGGGATGGCTCCTGCCGTTGTCCCGACCACCGGAAGGCCGCGCGACAATGCCTCGGCGTAGGCCATTCCGTATCCCTCGAAACGGGAGGCGAGAACGAACAGATCGGCGTTACTGTAGAGTGCGGCAAGCCGCTCGGGCGATACAGCTCCAAGCGCTTCGATCCGGCTGGCAAGCCCGTGTTGGGATATGCTGGCGTGAAGTTTTGCTGCCTCATTCGGATCGCGCGTGAGGTCGCCGGCGATCGTCAGCCGCCACGGAAGTTCAACAAGTCTCGCGAGTGCGGCAACAAGTACGTCGAATCCTTTGCGTGGCACGACGGAGCCAACGGACAGCAAATGCGGAATTTCGCTTTCGGCTTCCTGTAGATCGCGGCGCGGGATCGTTGCCGGGCCTTGCCACCGTGATGCGCCCCCGGTACGCCATAATCGGCGGTGACAAGCTTTGCGGTGGCAGCGCTTGTCACAACGACTTCTCGCGCTGCAGCGAGGGCGGCCTGCTCGCTGCGGCGCAGGACGTCGGCCTGATTGGCAGATAGTCCCCATTCCAATGCGAGGGGATGATGCACCAATGCGAGCAGCGGGTTCCTGTTCGCAAGCTCCACTGCGACATCGGGCAGGACTCCCAACGCCAAACCGTCCAGCACGATCGGCTGTCCAGTCGGTACCTTCAGCAGCAGGGATCGCGCGGTAGACCGGGTCGCCTCGTCGGGCAAGGAAATCTTCGCCAATATTGAGAAATTCGGCATCCCAGCCTAAC